>NZ_JBSSEA010000001.1:0-448156 GCF_054061295.1 Streptomyces sp. TE5632
GGGCCGCTGGGTGTGTTCACTGGGGAACGTGACAGTTGCAAGTCACACGACGTGGCGTGCGGCACGAAGAGGTTGAGCAGTCCGTCGCGGCCGGCTGCCACCTCCCGCAGGAAGGACTCGCAGTCGCCGGTGATGTCGACGACCCGCTCCGCGGAGCCGGTGGCGACGTTCAGGGTCCGGGTGGTGAAGGCATCTGACATGGCTTCCATCCTGGCCCATGTGCCGGGGTCTTCGAGGCAGGAGGCCTCCGAGTGGCGGCAACGGCTCGCGGGAAGATGTGTCCCCCTAGCGGCGTTAGTAGAAATATGAACTACATGAGTGAGGCCGAGGTGGCCGAGGTCCAGGCAGTCGTCATAGGGGCCGGGCAGGCGGGACTGTCCAGCGCCCACCACCTGCGGCGCACCGGCTTCGAGCCGGACCGCGACTTCGTGGTGCTCGACCACAACCCCGGCCCCGGCGGCGCCTGGCGGTACCGCTGGCCCTCACTCACGTACGGCAAGGTGCACGGGATGCACTCGCTGCCCGGCATGGAACTCACGGACGCCGATCCGGCCCGGCCGTCCTCCGAGGTCATCACGGAGTACTTCGACCGCTACGAGCGGACGTTCGACCTGCGGGTACGTCGGCCGGTACAGGTCCGGGCGGTGCGGGAGGGAACCGGCGGGCGGCTGCTCCTGGAGACCTCGGCGGGCACCTGGTCGACGCGGACGCTGATCAATGCCACCGGCACCTGGAACCGGCCGTTCTGGCCGCGCTACGAGGGTCAGGAGACCTTCCTGGGACGGCAGTTGCACACCGCTCAGTACCCGGGCCCCGAGGCGTTCGCCGGTCAGCGGGTGGTCGTGGTGGGGGGAGGCGCCTCGGCCACCCAGCATCTGCTGGAGATCGCCCCGCACGCGGCGGCCACCACCTGGGTGACCCGGCGGCCCCCGGTCTTCCACGAGGGCCCCTTCGACGAGGAGGCGGGGCGAGCGGCCGTGGCGCTGGTGGAGGAGCGGGTGCGGCAGGGGCTGCCGCCGCGCAGCGTGGTCTCGGTGACGGGACTGCCGATGAACGACGCGATACGCCGGGGTCTCGCCACCGGCGTCCTGGACCGGCAGCCGATGTTCGACCGGATCACACCGGAGGGGGTGGAGTGGACATGGGGGTCTCCCCTGTTCGAGAGAAGCCGAAAACTTGGGGGAGGTCGGCGAGTGGCGGCCGACGTCATCCTGTGGGCCACCGGGTTCCGTCCCGCCATCGACCACCTCGCTCCGCTGCGCCTGCGGGAGCCGGGCGGCGGCATCCGCGTCGAGGGCACCCGGGCGGTCGCCGACCCCCGCGTCCACCTCGTCGGCTACGGCCCCTCGGCCAGCACCGTCGGGGCCAACCGCGCCGGGCGCTCGGCCGTACGGGACATCAGGCGTCTGCTGGCGGAGGAGCGCGTCGCAGCCTGACGCCGCTCCCGGGTGGCGGTGCCGGTGACCGGTGCCGGCCGGCTCATTTCCCGGGCCGGCCGCTCGCCTCCTGCTCCCCCTCCTCCTTCTCCTTTGCCTTTCCTGCCTTCTCCTTCTTCTGCTGCGCGTTGAACTCGGCGACGTTGCCCTGGTGTTCCTTGTAGTCGGCGGTGAAGCGGGTGTCGCCCGGTGTGACCGTGACGAAGTACAGCCAGTCGCCCGGCGTCGGGTTGATCGCCGCCCGCATCGCGTCCTCGCCGGGGTTGCCGATCGGGGTGGGCGGCAGTCCCATACGCGTATACGAGTTGTAGGGACTGTCGACCTCGGGGTCCGCCTCGGTGGTGCGCGACGCCGAACGGCCCAGGGCGTAGTCGACCGTCGAGTCCATCTGCAGCGGCATCCCCCGCTCCAGCCGATTGAAGATCACCCGGGCCACCTTGCCCCTGTCGGCCTTGGTGGACGCCTCCGCCTGGACGATGCTCGCGATGGTGACGGCCTGGTAGACGTTCATCGCGTTGCGCTGCGCACCGGCTGCGACCGGGGCGCCGTTGAACTTCTTGTTGGCGGTGTCGACCATCAGCGACAGCAGTTGCTCCGGCGTCGTCCTCTCCTTCAGCGGATAGGTCGCCGGGAAGAGATAACCCTCCGGGTTCCCCTCGGCATCGCCCGGCAGTTTGCGGGCGGCCTTCGCGAGGGACTTCTTCGTGCTCCCCGCGGGCAGTCGGAGGGCCTTGTCGACGGCCGCGTACACCTGGCTCGCCCGGTGGCCCTCCGGGATCACCAGGGTGGTGGGGCGGGGATCGTCGTCGCCGCCCAGGGTCAGCAGGGGCACCGCCACGGCGGTACCGGCCACGACGGCCCCGGTCGCGGCAAGGGCGAGCCGGCCCCGGCGCGTCAGTCGGATCGTGTTCCGTGACGGAGTGTTCTTCTGCATGCGGGCACGGTAACGCCCATGGCGCCACAAACCCGGCATATTTTCATCTTGTCGGCTCCAGTCGGGCGTCCCTGCGGACAAGACCCGCGTAGCGCCCGTCCAGCTCCAGCAGCTCCTCGTGCGTGCCGCGTTCGACCACCCGGCCCGCGTCGAGCACCACGATCTGGTCGGCGCCGCGGACGGTGGACAGCCGGTGGGCGATGGTGAGCGTGGTGCGGTTGGCCGACAGCGCGTCGATGGCCTGCTGGACGGCGGCCTCGGTGCGGGTGTCGAGCGCACTGGTCGCCTCGTCGAGGACGAGGACCGGCGGGTCGCGCAGGATGGTCCGGGCGAGCGCCAGACGCTGCTTCTCGCCACCGGAGAATCGGTGACCGCGCTCTCCCACGATCGTGTCGTACCCGTCGGGCAGGGCCGCGATGTGGTCGTGGATCTGCGCCGCGCGGGCCGCCGCGTGGAGTTCCTCGTCAGTGGCGTCGGGCTTGGCGAAGCGCAGGTTGTCGGCGACGGAGGCATGGAAGAGATACGTCTCCTGGGAGACGACGCCGACCGCGCGCGCCAGGGTGTCGAAGTCGAGGTCGCGCACATCCACCCCGTCGAGGGCGACCCGGCCGGAAGTGACGTCGTACAGCCGTGGCACGAGGTGCCCGAGCGTGGACTTGCCGGCGCCGGTCGAACCGACCACGGCGAGACTGGTGCCGGCGGGGACGGTGATGTCGATGCCGTCGAGGACGGGACCACCCTTGCCGTCGTAGCCGAAGGTGACGTTCTCGAACCGGACCTCGCCGCCGACCCGGGCGAGACGGACCGGCTCCGCGCGTTCGGTGATGTCGACGGGGAGGTCGAGGTACTCGAAGATGCGCTGGAACAGTGCGAGCGACGCCTGGACCTGGACACCGGTCGACAGCAGGCTCACCGCCGGCCGGAACAGACCCTGCTGAAGCGAGACGAAGGCGACGATCGTCCCGAGGGAGACTCCGGGCCCGCCCGTCCGCAGGACGATGCCCGCGGTCCAGTAGATGACGGCGGGCATGGCGGCCATGACGATCGTGATGACGGCCATGCGCCAGCGGCCGGCCATGTTCGACCGCACCTCCAGGTCCACCAGACGTTCGGACTCGTCGGCGAAGGCGCTGGTCAGAGAGTCGGAGCGGCCCATGGTGCGGCCGAGCAGGATGCCGCTGACCGACAGCGACTCGGTGACCGTGGCGGCCATCGAGGCCATCTGCTTCTGGCGTTGGGTGGTGATCTTCTTGCGTTCGTTGCCGACGCGGCGGCTGATCCACACGAACACCGGCAACAGGACCAGCGAGACGACGGTCAGCCGCCAGTCGAGGACGAGCATCGCGACGACGGTGGCGACGACGCTGGTGAGGTTGGAGACCAGCGAGGTCGCCGTCGAGGTCACGGTGGCCTGCATACCGCCGATGTCGTTGGCGATGCGGGACTGGACCTCGCCGGTGCGGGTGCGCGTGAAGAAGGCGAGCGACATGCGCTGGAGCCGGTCGTAGACCGCGGTGCGCAGATCGTGCATGACACGTTGACCGACGGTCGTGGAGATCAGCGTCTGGAGCACTCCGAAGACGCTGGTGAGGACGGCGCTGAGGATCATGCCGAGGGCGAGCAGGCTGAGCAGTCCGGTCCGGCCCTCGGGGAGCGCGACGTCGAGGATCGCCCTCAGCAGGAACGGGGTGGCGACCGAGACGAGGGACGCCGCCCCGACGAGCAGGCCGACGATCGCGAGACGGCCCCGGTAGGGACGGAACAGCTTCAGGATGCGGCGCACCTGCCGGGGCTGTTCCCCGGCGCCCGCGGGTGCGCTCCAGACGGGTTCGCGGTCGGGATGCATGGTCTCCTTCGGGAACTGACAGCAGGGAACGGGAGGGGACGAAGGTCAACAAGGAGCGACAAGGAGCCGGGAACAACCGCCCGGTACCGGGCACGCCGGGGTCAGCGGAGCCTAGCTCATTGTTACCTATACTCACAATGAACGGCGTCCTGATATTGTTCCGCGCATGACCACCCCCGACCCCGACGGCCTGCTGGCCGAGCAGCTGCTTCGGCTGACCCGCCGGGTGCACCGCATCCAGAAGCGTCATCTGGTGCGGCGCGAACTGGGCATCACCCCGGCCCAGTCCCGGTTGCTGCGCACCCTCGCCCACTATGCCTCGCCGCCGCGCATGGCCGACCTGGCCGAGCGGCTGGAAGTGGTGCCCCGAGCGGTGACGACGCTGGTCGACGGACTGGAGGCGAACGGCAAGGTGCGGCGGGTGCCCGATCCGGCCAATCGGCGGGTGATCCGGATCGAGCTCACCGACGACGGGCACACCGCCCTGCAGGAGCTGCACGCCGCGCGCCGGGCCGCCGCCGAGGAGATCCTGGCTCCGCTGACGGACGAGCAGCGTGAGGCTCTCGGCGGGTTGCTGGACACCCTGATCGACGGAACGGCGGCCGCACCTCAGCAGGGCGACCCGCCCTGCTGAGGCAGCGCGCCTCCTGCTGAGGCAGCGCGCCGCGATCGTCCGGAGCCTCGCACCGTGACCGTCCGACGGGCCGCACGGCACTCGTCCGATCCGTCGCACCGTGCCCCTGCGACGCGGACAGCCGGTTCCGTGCGGTCTCGTGGAAAACCGTTTGCCTTCCCACACTCAGCGGGGTCAACCTGTCACGGTTTGCTGCCGCAGTCGTCCGCGGACGACGCACGGCCCCGCCTTTGCGAGTCACTGGGACGTCATGCAGATCCAAGATCTTCCGTATCCCGACCCGGGCGTGCCCGATGCCCGCTCGGGCCCCCGATTCCTGTGGTGGCTCTTCCGGAATCAACTCTCCGGCCAGCTCAGATCCCTGGCCTGGGGACTGCTGCATTTCATCGCCGTCGCCTCGCTGCCGTTCTGTGTGGGCGTCGGGGTCCAGGCCGCCGTCGACCGCTCCGGCGCCCGGCTGGCGCTGGCCGGCGGACTCATGGCGCTGGCGTGCGCGGGAAACGCCGTCGGTGACACCTTCCTGCACCGGGCCGCCGTCACCAACTGGATCACCGCGGCCGCCCGCGTCCAGCAGTTGCTCGCCCGCAGGACCACGGCCCTGGGATCCGTGCTGACCCGGCGTGTCGCGGCCGGCGAGGTGATGGCCGTATCCACCGGTGACGTCGAGAAGATCGGCTGGTTCGTGGAGGTCCTGTCGCGGTTCACCGCGGCGGTGGTCACCATCGTGGCGGTCTGTGTCGGACTGCTCGTCCTCCAGCCCGCGCTCGGCGTGATCGTCGTCGTGGGGGTGCCCCTGCTGGCGATCGCGGTACTGCCTCTGCTGCCGCACGCCACCCGGAGGGCCGACGCCCAGCGTGAGAAGGCCGGCCGGGCCACGGAACTCGCCTCGGACACCGTCGCCGGACTGCGTGTGCTGCGCGGCATCGGCGGCGAGGAACTGTTCCTCGAGCGCTACCGGCGCGCGTCCCAGGACCTCCGCCACGCGGCCGTGCACAGTGCCCGGATGTGGTCCCTCATCGCGGCGGTCCAGGTGCTGCTTCAGGGAATCCTGCTGATCACCGTGGTCTGCTACGGCGTCCATCTGGCCCGTGAGGGGCGCATCGCGGTGGGCGAACTGATCACCGTCTACAGCTCGGTCATGCTGCTCGCCTACCCGCTGCGGCACTTCGTGGAGATTGCCATGGCGTACTCCTTCTCACGGCCTTCGGCCACTCGCGCGGCGCGTGTGCTGTCGCTGGAGCGGACCACGGACACCTCGGGCGCGCGGCCCGCCGGGACACCCACCGGTGACCTGTACGACCCGGTGACCGGTCTGCTCGCCCCGGCGGGTCGGCTCACCGCCGTGGTGTGCGGGGATCCGGACGCGGCGGGGCGGCTGGCCGAACGGCTCGGCGGGCACGCGACACCTGCCGCGCGGGACGGTTCGGTGCTGCTCGGCGGGGTGCCGCTCGACGAGCTGCCGCTGGACTCCGCCCGCGGCGCCGTCCTCGTGCAGGACAAGGACCCGGTGCTGCTGTCCGGCACGCTGCGCGAACTGCTCGACGTACCCGCGTCCGGTGCCGTCGGAGCGCGCGAGGCCCTGGAGGCCGCGCAGTGCGGGGACGTGCTGGCGGCACTCGTGCAGGGTTCACCCGCCGCATCGGACCCGATGGACACACTGATCACCGAACGCGGGCGGTCCCTCTCCGGCGGTCAGCGCCAGCGGCTCGCACTGGCCCGGTCGCTGGTCACCGACCCGGAAGTGCTCGTACTGGACGAGCCGACCTCCGCCGTCGACTCGCACACCGAGGCCCGTGTCGCACAGGGCCTGTGCGAACTGCGGGCAGGCCGCACCACCGTGGTTTTCGCCTCGTCGCCACTGCTGCTCGACCGGGCCGACCAGGTGGTCTTCCTGCACGACGGGGCGGTCGTGGCGGTGGGCGGCCACCGCGAACTGGTGCGGACCGAGCCCCGGTACCGGGCCGTGGTGGCCCGGGAGGACCGCGACGACCTGAAGGACGTCGAAGACCTGAAAAGCCTGAACGACCTGAACGACCTGAACGGTCTGAACGGTCTGAACGGTCTGGAAGAAATCGAAGAGATCGAGGAGACGGCATGATCGGCGTGGCGCCACCGGCCTACGACCCGGCGGCCCCCACCACGGCCGGCACCCTGCCCGTGGGTGCTCCCGCCACCGTCCGCGCCTACGTGGCCGAGCTGCTCCGCAGGCACCGCCGGGCCTTCGTACTGCTGATCACGGTGAACACCGTCGCGGTGGTCTCCTCGATGGTCGGCCCGTATCTGCTGGGCGGTCTGGTGGAGCGGGTGTCCGACCGGACGCGGGAGCTCCATCTGGGGCTCACCGCCGGGCTGTTCGTGCTCGCACTGATCGTCCAGGCGGTGTTCGTCCGGCAGGTCAACCTGCGCGGGGCCGTACTCGGCGAGCGGATGCTGGCCGATCTGCGCGAGGACTTCCTGGTGCGGTCGGTCGGACTGCCCCCGGGAGTGCTGGAACGCGCCGGAACCGGTGATCTGCTCTCCCGGATCACCACCGACATCGACCGGCTCGGCAACGCGATGCGCGAGGCCGTGCCCCAGCTGGCCATCGGTGTGGTGTGGGCGGCGTTGCTGCTGGGCGGGCTGGTCGTCACGGCACCCGAACTGGCGCCGGCCGTGCTGGTGGCCGTTCCGCTGCTGGTGGCCGGCTGCCGCTGGTACTTCCGGCGGGCGCCGGCGGCGTACCGCTCGGAGGCCGCCGGGTACGCCGCCGTGGCCGCGGCGCTCGCCGAGACCGTGGACGCGGGACGGACGGTGGAGGCCCACCGTCTCGGCGAACGCCGCGTGGCGCTGTCGGACCAACGGGTGCGGGAGTGGACTGCCTGGGAGCGTTACACGCTCTGGCTTCGGTCGGTGCTCTTCCCGGTCGTCAACATCACTCACGTGACCGTGCTCGGTTCGGTGCTGATGATCGGTGGTGTTTTCGTCCTGCAGGGCTGGATCGGTGTCGGCCAGCTGACGACCGGGACGCTGCTCGCCCAGATGCTCGTCGACCCGGTCGGGCTGATCCTGCGCTGGTACGACGAGTTGCAGGTGGCCCAGGTGTCGCTGGCCCGGCTGGTCGGGGTCCGGGAGATCGAGCCCGGCGCCGGTGACACCGCCCTGGCCCCCGACGGATGCCATGTGCGCGCGGAGCAGGTGCGCTTCGGCTACCACGAGGGTGTCGACGTGCTGCGCAAGGTGTCACTCGAAGTCGCCCCCGGCACCCGGCTGGCGCTGGTCGGCCCCTCCGGCGCCGGCAAGTCCACTCTGGGCCGGCTGCTCGCCGGGATCTACGCGCCCCGGGACGGCACGGTGACCCTGGGCAGTGCCGAGCTGTCCCGGATGACCGCGGAACGGGTCCGTAGCCATGTGGCCCTCGTCAACCAGGAGCACCACGTCTTCGTGGGTTCACTGCGCGACAACCTGCGGCTCGCCCGTACGGACGCCGAGGACGCCCGGCTGTGGGCGGCGCTCGGCGCGGTCGACGCGGACGGCTGGGCCCGTGCGCTCGACGACGGTCTCGACAGTGAGGTCGGCTCGGGAGGGCTCGCGCTCACCCCGGCCCAGGCCCAGCAGATCGCGCTGGCCCGCCTGGTGCTGGCCGACCCGCACACGCTGGTCCTGGACGAGGCGACCTCGCTGCTCGATCCCCGCGCGGCGCGGCATCTGGAACGCTCCCTGGCCCGCGTCCTCGACGGTCGCACCGTCGTCGCCATCGCCCACCGCCTGCACACCGCCCATGACGCGGATGTCATCGCCGTCGTCGAGAACGGCCGCATCAGCGAGCTGGGCAGCCACGACGAGCTGGTCGCCGCGGACGGCGCGTACGCGGCGCTGTGGCGTTCCTGGCACGGGTGAGGCCACGGCGGCCCACCCGGGGGGACGCCTGTTGCCGTTGCGCGGAGTCGAACCTGGGTGGAAGGCTGGAGTCAGGCACCGGCTCGGGGAACATCCGGGGGCTCCGGAGGACCGGGGTGCGGGTGAGGCCGGTGCTCCGTGCAGGTGCGGCCCGCAGCGGGCCACGGCGGGAACGGGCCCGTCGCCACCCCGGGAGGTACCCGTGAACAGTGCCGGCGGTTGGGGAGACGATGTCTACCAGCCCGACGAGTCCGAGGTTCAGGACGACGCCGGACTGCTCGATGCCGAGGACACCCTCATGGACGACGGTGTGGGCGACCCCCTGGACCGGGGCTGGTCCCCTCCCGAGCGGCCGTGGGCCGTGGAGCACCGCGGTGTGACGGCGGCGGAGGGCCACGCGGGCGAGACGCTGGACCAGCGGCTCGCCGAGGAGCTGCCCGAATCCGCGGCTTTCGACGGCGACGGTCTCGGCGACAGCGAGGGCACCGACGGCGAGCTCCTGGACGACGAGGTCGGTGCCGCGCGCTCCGGCCGGCTCGTCGCTCCCGACGAGGGGGCGCACGAGGACGAGGAGACCGCCCTGGTGGCCACGGACGTCGGTATCGACGGCGCGGCGGCCTCGGCCGAGGAGGCCGCCATGCATGTCGTCGACGAGGACACCCTGCCCGGGTGATCCCGCCGTTCCCCTGTCCGCCGTCCCCGGGCGGAGCACGTAGCACGAGTCGCACGAGGAGCTTTCATGCAGCAGGACAAGCACCCCGACTACCACCCCGTCGTCTTCCGCGACCGGTCCGCCGGTTACGCCTTCCTCACCCGGTCCACCGCGACCAGCGAGCAGACCATCGAATGGGACGACGGCGAGACCTACCCGGTGGTGGAGGTGGAGATCTCCTCGGAGAGCCACCCCTTCTACACGGGCAAGGCCCGCACCGTGGACACGGAAGGGCGCGTCGCCCGCTTCGAGCGCCGGTACGGCGGTGAGGGCTCCGGGTGAGGTCCCCGGGCGGGCCGGGGACCACCGACTCAGATCACGTTGAGCGCCACCGCGCCACCCACTCCGCCGAGCAGCATGAACGCCGGCATCAACACCTTGAGCTCCACCCAGCTGCCCGCCCTGAACCGCATCGCCTTCGGCGGGCCTATGGGGTACCAGCGCTTGCGGCCCACCGGTATGGGCCACAGGATCGGGCAGCCGGAGACGGTCAGTGCGTCTCCGATGTCGTGGACCAGCGCGCCCAGGACGATCGGCAGCCCCAGCCACAGGTACTCCTGGCCCGGTGCCGTGAACAGCCAGGCGGCGCCGTTGCCCGGCTGGTCCAGAATGCCCGCGAGGATCCACGCGCTGGTCGCGGCGAGCAGCCACACCAGTACATCGCTGCTGGCGCCCCGGGCCGCCCGCCACAGCAGGCCCTCGATGGCCAGCACCATGTGGACGAAGAGGATGGCCAGCACCGCCCACCGGCCGCCGGTGATCGCCAGAACGGAGGCGCCCCCACCGATCAGGACCGCCCACAGCCAGGTGTGGGTGAGGGTGCGGTGACCGCCGGAACGGCGCGGGTCGCCCGGCTTCTTGGTGGCCTTGTAGACGGCGTACGACAGCTTGTCGACGATCTCGCACAGTCTCCGGGAGACGGGCCCGAAGGCGCGGGATATCGTCGCCGCCTTGTGGTCCAGGTCCGGGGCGAGGGCCGCACCGGCACAGATGAGAGCGCCGACCAGGAGCACCGGCCAGGGCATCGGTTTTCCTGCGACGGCCGTCGCCGCTCCGACACCGAGCCAGGCCGCGGCGCCCGACAGTGAGTGTGCTGGTCCCATCATCCCCGTTGCCCGCCCCATCGTTCTTGTACAGCTGTCCGGTTGACCAGGTGCGCTGACGCTCCTCGGCGCCACAGCGTAGCCTTCGCGATCTTCGTTCCCGAATCCGATTCCCACCCGGGGCCGAACGGCAGGCAAGATGGGGGGTGTGACCCTTATCGATCAGCTGCCGCCGACCGCCGACCCCGACGCCCTGTACGAAGCCTTCGAGTCGTGGGCCGAGGAACGCGGTCTCACGCTCTACCCCCACCAGGAGGAGGCGCTGATCGAGGTGGTCTCCGGGGCGAACGTGATCGTCTCGACGCCCACCGGCTCGGGCAAGAGCATGATCGCGGCGGCCGCCCACTTCGCCGCGCTGGCGCGGGACGAGGTCACCTTCTACACGGCCCCCATCAAAGCCCTGGTGTCGGAGAAGTTCTTCGAGCTGTGCAAGATCTTCGGCACGGAGAACGTCGGCATGCTGACCGGCGACGCGTCCGTCAACGCCGACGCCCCGGTCATCTGCTGCACCGCCGAGGTGCTGGCGTCGATCGCGCTGCGCGACGGCAGGTACGCCGACGTCGGCCAGGTCGTCATGGACGAGTTCCACTTCTACGCGGAGCCGGACCGCGGCTGGGCCTGGCAGATCCCGCTGCTGGAACTGCCGCAGGCGCAGTTCGTCCTGATGTCGGCGACGCTCGGTGACGTCTCCTTCTTCGAGAAGGACCTCGCCCGCCGCACCGGCCGCCCCACCTCGGTGGTCCGCTCGGCGACCCGTCCGGTACCACTGTCCTACGAATACCGCTACACGCCGCTCACCGAGACGCTCACGGATCTGCTGACGGCCCGGCAGGCTCCGGTCTACATCGTGCACTTCACGCAGGCGCAGGCGGTGGAGCGGGCCCAGGCGCTGATGAGCATCAACATGTGCACGCGCGAGGAGAAGGACCGGATCGCCGATCTGATCGGCAACTTCCGCTTCACCACCAAGTTCGGCCGCAACCTCTCCCGCTACGTCCGGCACGGCATCGGTGTGCACCACGCCGGCATGCTGCCCAAGTACCGGCGGCTGGTGGAGAAGCTCGCGCAGGCCGGTCTGCTGAAGGTCATCTGCGGTACGGACACGCTGGGCGTGGGCGTCAACGTCCCGATCCGCACGGTGCTGTTCACCGCCCTGACCAAGTACGACGGGAACCGGGTGCGCACGCTGCGGGCCCGTGAGTTCCATCAGATCGCGGGCCGCGCCGGACGGGCCGGCTTCGACACCGAGGGGTTCGTCGTCGCCCAGGCCCCCGAGCATGTCGTCGAGAACGAGAAGGCGCTGGCCAAGGCGGGCGACGACCCGAAGAAGCGTCGCAAGGTCGTCCGCAAGAAGGCGCCCGAGGGGTTCGTCGCCTGGTCGGAGCAGAGCTTCGAGAAGCTCATCGGCTCCGATCCCGAGCCGCTGACCTCCCGTTTCCGGGTGACGCACACGATGCTGCTGTCGGTGATCGCCCGGCCCGGCAACGCCTTCGCGGCGATGCGGCACCTTCTCGAGGACAACCACGAGCCACGCAAGCAGCAGTTGCGGCACATCCGGCGGGCGATCGCCATCTACCGCTCGCTGCTGGACGGCGGCATCGTCGAGAAGCTGGACGCGCCGGACGCCGAGGGCCGCATCGTCCGGCTGACCGTGGATCTTCAGCAGGACTTCGCGCTGAACCAGCCGCTGTCCACCTTCGCGCTGGCCGCGTTCGAGCTGCTGGACCCCGACTCTCCGTCGTACGCGCTCGACATGGTGTCCGTGGTGGAGTCCACGCTGGACGACCCGCGCCAGATCCTCGCCGCCCAGCAGAACAAGGCACGCGGCGAGGCGGTCGCCGCGATGAAGGCGGACGGCGTCGAGTACGAGGAGCGCATGGAGCGCCTCCAGGACATCACGTACCCGAAGCCGTTGGAGGAACTGCTCTTCCACGCGTACAACACCTACCGCAAGAGCCATCCCTGGGTCGGCGACCATCCGCTGTCGCCGAAGTCCGTGGTGCGGGACATGTACGAACGGGCGATGTCCTTCACGGAGTTGGTGTCCCACTACGAGTTGGCCCGCACCGAGGGCATCGTGCTGCGGTACCTCGCCAGCGCCTACAAGGCCCTGGAGCACACGGTCCCGGACGACCTGAAGTCCGAGGATCTCCAGGACCTGATCGCCTGGCTGGGCGAGATGGTGCGTCAGGTCGACTCCAGTCTGCTGGACGAGTGGGAGCAGCTGGCCAACCCCGCGGAGATGACCGCCGAGGAGGCCCAGGAGAAGGCCGACCAGGTCAAGCCGGTCACCGCGAACGCGCGTGCCTTCCGCGTCCTGGTCCGCAACGCCATGTTCCGCCGGGTCGAGCTCGCCGCTCTGGACCAGGTCGACGCGCTGGGCGAGCTGGACGCCGAGGCCGGCTGGGACGCGGATGCCTGGGGCGAGGCGATGGACAAGTACTGGGACGAGTACGAGGAACTCGGCACCGGCCCCGACGCCCGCGGTCCCAAGCTGCTGCTGATCGAGGAGGTGCCGGCCGACGGGCTGTGGCGGGTCCGGCAGATCTTCGACGATCCGAACGGCGACCACGACTGGGGCATCAGCGCGCAGGTCGACCTCACCGCCTCCGACGCGGAGGGCCGCGCGGTCGTCCGGGTCACCGATGTCGGCCAGCTGTGAGCACAGGAGCGTTCCTCCCATGACGAATCCGACCGAGAGCCTCGTCGACCTGCTCGACCTGGAGCAGATCGAGGTCAACATCTTCCGGGGCCGCAGTCCGCAGGAGTCGCTGCAGCGGGTCTTCGGCGGCCAGGTGGCCGGCCAGGCCCTGGTCTCCGCGGGCCGCACCACCGAGGGCGACCGCCCCGTGCACTCTCTGCACGCGTACTTCCTGCGCCCGGGGCGCCCCGGGGTGCCGATCGTGTACGAGGTGGAGCGGGTGCGGGACGGGCGGTCGTTCACGACCCGCCGGGTCACCGCCGTGCAGCAGGGGCGCACGATCTTCAATCTCACCGCTTCCTTCCACAAACCCGAACAGGGGAGTTTCGAGCACCAGTTGCCGCCGGCCCGCGCGGTCCCGGACCCCGAGTCGCTGCCGACGGTCACGGACGAGATCCGCGAACATCTGGGCGCGCTGCCGGAGCAGTTGGAGCTGATGGCCCGCCGTCAGCCCTTCGACATCCGCTACGTGGACCGGCTGCGCTGGAACCGGGACGACGTCAAGGACGCCGAGCCGCGCAGCGCGGTGTGGATGCGTGCGGTCGGCCCGCTCGGTGACGATCCGCTGGTGCACACGTGCGCCCTGACCTACGCCAGCGACATGACCTTGCTGGACGCCGTCCGGATCCCGGTGGAACCGCTGTGGGGTCCGCGGGGCTTCGACATGGCGTCGCTGGACCACGCCATGTGGTTCCACCGCCCGTTCCGTGCTGACGAGTGGTTCCTGTACGACCAGGAGTCACCGATCGCCACGGGCGGGCGGGGGCTGGCCCGCGGACGGATCTACGACCGTGCGGGGCGGATGCTGGTGTCCGTCGTCCAGGAGGGGCTGTTCCGGGCGTTGTAGATCAGCGGGCCGGTCACCGGTTCCTGCCGCGCGATTCCCGCCGACGCCCGGCCCGGCGGGCGGTCCGGGCGCGGCGGGCATGGCGGGCGTGGTCGTCGTGATGGTGTGTGTGGCGGTGTTCGCGGACATGCTCGTCTCCCCCGCGGAATGTGCACGGTCGGCGCGGTGTGCGCCGACCCGGAGAAAACCGTATCCACGCCGTCGCTCTCTGCGACAGCCCTGTGGACAACTCCGCGGGGGTTGACGAACGTGCGGGTCAGTTCCCTGCGAGACCGTTGGAGCCCGGTCGGCGGGCGTCCACGTCCAGATGCTCCCCGACCCGGTTGACCAGCAGGGTCATCTCGTAGGCGACTCGTCCGACGTCGGCCTCGGCCCCACTGAGCACGCACAGGCAGCTGCCGGCGCCTGCCGCGGTGACGAAGAGCATGGCGTCGTCGAACTCGATCATCGTCTGGCGCATTCCGCCCGCACCGAAGTGCTGTCCGGACCCCTTGGCGAGGCTGTGCAGTCCGGACGACACGGCCGCCAAGTACTCCGCGTCCTCGCGGCGCAGTCCCGTGCTCGTACCGGTCACCAGTCCGTCGTTGGACAGGACCAGAACGTGCCGCACCTGCTCGACACGCTGGGTCAGGTCGTCCAGCAGCCAGTCGAGTCCCTGATTTTGCGTCATTTCGCGAATCTCCCCCTTGCTCTTCCCCGTGATGGTTCCCGTGGTCCTGTCCGTGAGCCTTTCTGTTCGCTTCCCCCGTGCGGTGCATCCCCTGGCGGAGAGATCGCCGTGGCCAGCCTTCCCCACGACCGGGCTCCGGACAAGGAGGTTAGGAGCCAATGGGACAGAAGATGACCGACGAAGAGCGGTGCGAGTTCGTCTCGCACGGACCCCGCACCGGCGAGCTCTCCGCCGCCGGACGGTGCGGTCCGGGCCGTTCGGTGGGGGATCATGCGGGACATGAGCGACGACCACACGGACGACCACACACACGTCCAGGAGTTCTTCACCGCGCGTGCCGCCGGCTGGGACCGCCGTTTCCCCGACGACGGTCCGGCCTACGCGGCCGCGGTCGCCGACCTCGGGCTGCGCGAGGGCGACCGGGTGCTCGACGCGGGCTGTGGCACCGGACGGGCCCTGCCGCCGCTGCGTGCCGCGGTGGGCTCCTCGGGAACGGTCCTCGGGGCGGATCTGACGCCGGCCATGCTGCGGGAGGCCGCGGCCGCCGGGCGGGACGGCGACGGCACGCTGCTGCTCACCGACGTCGCCGCACTGCCCCTGCGCTCGAGGTCGCTCGACGCCGTGTTCGCGGCGGGCCTCATCGCGCACCTGCCCCATCCGGCCGAAAATCTCCGTGAGTTGGCGCGGGTGGTGCGTCCCGGTGGGATGCTCGCGTTGTTCCACCCGATCGGCAGGGCCGCGCTCGCCGCCCGCCAGGGCCGCTCGCTCACACCGGACGATCTCCGCGCGGAGCACAATCTCCGTCCGCTGCTGGCCGGTGCGGGCTGGCGCATGACGTCGTACGCCGACGAGGACGCGCGGTTCCTGGCGCTGGCCGTCCGGGAGGACTGACCTCTTCGGCCGCCCGGTGCTCAGTCGGCGGGCGTGGTGTCCGGGTGCCGCACCGGGCAGCCGCCGAGGCCCGGCACCGGGTGGGTGCCCAGGTCCTCCAGCCGGTAGCCGTTCGGGTAGCTCTTGATCTCCCGGTTCTGCCGGGCGAAGTGCGGGGCGCGCCGGGGCGGCAGCAGCCGGACCGCTCGGCCGCGCAGCCGCACCGCGCGGCGTACGCACGCGCGTGTGGCGGCGCTCGGCGGGGTGTACCGGAAGGCCCGCAGGAGGGGGTCGTCGAGCAGGGCGAGTGTGGCGGTGCGCAGCAGCGGGGCGAGCGGGCGCGGGTACCAGGAGGTCATGAGACCGAGCGTGGCGTCCGAGACCCGGCGCGCGTCCTCGTCCCAGCCGAAGTGGGCCTGCTCGTAGGAGTCGAGGCAGCTCTCGAACTCCTCATAGGAGCCGGGGATGCCCTGGATGCCCATGTGCCGCCCGAGTGTCCGGTAGTGGACGGCACTGGCGACGGTCTCGTGCCGCGACATCCTTCGCCACCCGTAGGCGTCGATCCACCGTTTGGGCATCACGACGAATGTGCACAGGACGTATCGCATGTCGTCGTTGGGGATGTCGTAACTGCGGTGCATCCGGTTGATGCGGCGGATCGCGGTCCGGCCCCGGTCGCTGCCGAATCCGTGCTCGACGACGGCGTCCAGGAGGAGCGAGGTGTCGTCGTAGCGCTTCTGGGAGCGGTCCGTGAGCTCCGCGGTCTCGGCGAGCAGACGGCCGATGCGGGGGACGGCGTACGTGCGGTACAGGGCGAGTTCGAGTGACCGGGTGAAGTCCCAGGGGAATTCGTAGGCCGCGCTGAGGCGGTAGATCTCCGCGGCGTCCCGGTGCGGGTCCATCCGCCGGATGCGTTCCAGTCGCTCGAAGCGCTTCACCGCGCCGCCCCCTTCTGCCGCCGGACTCCAACTCTACTGTGCGTGGCGGGCTCCGTACTGCTGGTGAGAGTCGCGGCGGTCCGCCGGGGCGTCCGAGGGCGCGCCCGCGCGGCAGCGGGTGGCCGATTCGCCCCGTCCGGACGGAAAGCCGCCACTTCGGGCAGGGAGTCGAGGTCGTGACAAGGGGCTCGGGGTCGGATTAGGGTGCGCGCCGGTGAACGAGACGACGGGGAGGCCGCCATGGCCGGAACGGACGAGGAAGCCGCCGCCGCGGACGACGCGCTCTACGTGCTCACGGCGGCGTTGCTGACGCCGGCGAAGTTCCCGAGTGTGCTGGGCGACGACTATCCGGAGGCGTGCGCGGTGCTCGGCCTCGCCCCGCTCGCCGACGGGTACGGGCTGGTGCTCGGGCAGGACGGCGAGGGCGCCCGGTGGACCGTCGTCGTCGACGACGTGTCGCTGGTCGCCGTCGCGATCGCTTCCTGGGACTGCGGCATGGAGCACGATCTGTCGCCGGACGAGCGCACGGTCGTCGCCGCGCTGCCGCGCTGCCGGGCTGGCCCCTCGCGGTCGCCGTCGCGGCGCCGAACGTACCCGCGCCGCACGATCCGGACCCGGACACGACCGGCGGGCCCGCGCTGACGCCTCCCGATTCCGAGGCCTGGGGACCGGCGCAGCGGCGCCTGGGCGCCGACGAGATCGCGCTCCAGTGGGCGGTCTGGCGGGAGCAGGTCGGCGACACGGAGTTCCCGGCTGCGGGCGGCTCCGGAGAAACACCCGACGACGCCGGAGAGGCCGACGGGGACGGCCCGGCCGGGGATGACCTGCCCAAGGACGGCACCGGGTCCGATGCGCCGGCCGGCCGGCCGGGCCACAGCGGTGTCCGGCGCGTTCTGGCGGAAGCCCGCTCCTACCTCACCTCACCGCCGCCGCTCGGCCGGGTCCGCTCGTCCTTCGCCCCGGGCGAGGCACGCACACTGCGTGCCGACGGGCCCGGCTGGTCGCTCGTGGCCAGGACCGACGACATCGCGTTCGTCCTGCTCGACGACGAACCCGGCGAGGTCCTCCCGGTGGGCAGGGGGCCGGAACTGCCGGGCCTCCTGGAGGGCCTCGACAAGATCGCCGTCCGGCCGCTCTGAGCCGCGCGGGCGGCGCCCCGAGGCGGTCGGCGCAGGGTCGGGGCCGGGCCGGGGCCTGACCCCACCCCGGCCCGCCGGACGCGCCCCACCGGTCTCAGCGACCCAGCTCCTTGCGCGAGACACGGCGCAGTCGGCTCCGCTGTGAAGGGTCCAGGGCGAGGTACGCGGCGGCCGGAACTCCCAGGACTATCAGCAGCGCCGCCCACCAGGGCAGCCAGATGAGCAGGATGAGCCCGGCCGCCACACCCCCTGCGGCGATCTTGGCGTTCTTCGACATGAGTGTCGCCTCCTTCGCGGCCGTTGCCGCTCTCTGTCGTGAAAACGGACCCGCGCCTTTGGCGGTTCCGACCGCGACCCTGAGACGTCCCTGAGGTTCGACCCCTAGGCTTCCCTGAGGGCCAGCGTCGACTCATCGGCTCGGCGACTCGGCGACTCGGCGACTCAGTGATGTTCCGGAACGAAGCACGACCGCGCATCCATGGTGACCCGGTTCACCACCCAGGCATACCCGGTCGCCCCCGGCCGTGCTGTACTCTCGGCGACTCCGATGCCACTAGTCAAGTTTGATGAATCGATGAAGCAAGGAATCCGTCATCGTGGCGCAGACGCCTCCCTCGCCGCACGCTCCCGCTCAGTACGCCGAACTGGCCCGCTGTTCAGCCGTATTCGTACCCGGTGACCCGGCCCGCACCGGCCGGGTCGCCTTCTGGCGGCCCGACGGGTCGGCTCCCCCTGCCGTGGACGCTGCGTCGGTCGAGGAGCTGACCGTCGTCGTTCCCGGCGAGACCGGGGTGGAGACGGTGAGCGTCCCGGCGGCGCTGCTGCCGGTGCGCGCCGCGCTGCCCGTCCTCACCCGGGCACGGACGCGCGACGAAGGGCACCCTGCCGCCGTGTTCTGGGGCGCTGCCGCCGTGCACGCCCTGGGTCTGGTGGCTCGTGGTCTGCTGCTGCCGGGGCTGTCCCCGGCCGGCCATGACGCCTGGCGCACGGGGCCGCTGGACTCGGAGGACATCGAGGCGGTGCGCCGGCTGGCCGCCGCGATGCCGCCCGAGGCGCACGCCCTGCCGGTGGAAGGCCCGGGGCCGCTGCGCCTGCCCGATCCCGAACGGCTGCTGCGCGCCTTCCTCGACGCGGTCGCCGACACCTTGCCCCGCTCCCCCGCCGCACCCCTCGTCACCGGCACCCCCGCCTATGCGGTACCGCAGCGCCGGCACCTGCCCGAACTGCGCGGCTGGGCCGCTGACGTCGCCGCGGGCCACGACGCCGGCGTACGTCTGTCGCTGCGCGTCGAGGTGCACGGCCTCACGGACCTGACGGGGCTCACGGACACCTGGGACGACGACACCATGGACGACGACGGCGCGAACGCCGCGTTCCGAGTGGTGCTCCAGGTGCACAGTGTGAGCGACCCCGCGCTCGTCGCGGACGCCACCGACGTGTGGGCCGGATCCGCTGACCGCACAGACGGCGCTGACGGCTCGAACGACGGCTTCGGACCGCGCGCCCGGACGGACACGCTGCTCGCGCTCCGCCGCGCCGCCCGCGCCTGGGCCCCGCTCACCCCCCTGCTGTCGGCGACCGTGCCGAACGCGGTCGAACTCGCCGACGAGGAGGTCACCGAGCTCCTCGGAGAGGGCACCAGGGCGCTCGCCGGCGCGGGCGTCGACGTGCACTGGCCGAGGGAGCTGACCCGCGAACTGACCACCCGCGCGGAGATCGGCCCCGCTGCCGACGAGCGGGGCCCCGGGCGGCCCGACGTCGCGGGCGCCTCTCAGGGACCGTCCTTCCTCTCGGCCGACGCGCTGCTCGCCTTCGACTGGTCGTTCGCCCTGGGCGACCGGCAGCTCACCCGCGCGGAGCTGGACCGGCTCGCGGAGACCAAGCGTCCCGTCGTGCGGCTGCGCGACCAGTGGGTGCTGCTCGACCCTCAGGAGGTGCTCCGCGCCCGCGCACGCCAGGACCACGAGGTGAAGCCCATCGACGCGCTCGGGGCCGCCCTGACCGGCTCGGTGGAGGTGGACGGCCACCGGATCGAGGTACGGCCCACCGGCTGGCCGGCGGCCCTGCGGGACCGGCTCGCCGACCCCGAGGCACAGGAGCCCGTCGCACAGCCGGCGGCCCTCGCCGCCACACTGCGGGACTACCAGCGGCGCGGGCTGAACTGGCTGGCCCACATGACGTCCGTGGGCCTGGGCTGCTGCCTCGCCGACGACATGGGCCTCGGCAAGACCATCACCCTGATCGCCCTGCATCTCCACCGGCAGTCCGACCCCGCGTCCGCCGGGCCCACCCTCGTGGTGTGCCCGACCTCCCTGATGGGCAACTGGCAGCGGGAGATCGAACGGTTCGCGCCCGGTACGCCGGTACGCCGCTTCCACGGTGCGCGGCGCTCGCTGGACGACCTGGCCGAGGGCGAGTTCGTCCTCACCACGTACGGCACCATGCGCCTGGACGCTCCCCGGCTCGCCGAGGTGTCCTGGGGAATGGTCGTCGCCGACGAGGCCCAGCACGTGAAGAACCCGTACGCGGCGACGGCCCGGCAGCTGCGCTCCATCGGCGCACGCGCGCGCGTGGCGCTCACCGGCACACCCGTGGAGAACAACCTCTCGGAGCTGTGGGCCATCCTGGACTGGACGACGCCCGGCCTGCTCGGTCGGCTCGGCACCTTCCGCAGGCGGTACGCGGACGCCGTGGAGGGCGGGCAGGACCCGGCCGCGGCGGAACGGCTGGCCCGGCTGGTACGGCCGTTCCTGCTGCGCCGCCGCAAGTCGGACCCGGGGATCGCGCCCGAGCTGCCACCGAAGACGGAGACGGATCACCCGGTGTCGCTCTCCCAGGAGCAGGCGGGACTGTACGAGGCCGTGGTACGGGAGGCCCTCGCCGAGATCTCCGGCACCGACAGCATGGCGCGACGGGGAATGATCGTGAAGCTGCTGACCGGGCTCAAGCAGATCTGCAACCACCCGGCGCAGTTCCTCAAGGAGGACCGTCCGGTGCTCACCGGACGGTCCGGGAAACTGGAATTGCTGGACGAGCTCCTCGACACGGTGCTCGCCGAAGAGGCCGGGGTGCTGGTCTTCACGCAGTACGTGCGGATGGCCCGTCTCCTGGAGCGCCACCTCACCGCGCGGGGCGTGCCGTCGCAGTTCCTGCACGGCGGCACGCCGGTGGCCGAGCGCGAGGCGATGGTGCGGCGTTTCCAGGACGGCGAGGTGCCGGTCTTCCTGCTGTCGTTGAAGGCGGCGGGCACGGGGCTGAACCTCACCCGTGCCGAGCATGTCGTGCACTACGACCGCTGGTGGAACCCCGCCGTCGAGGCGCAGGCGACGGACCGCGCGTACCGCATCGGCCAGACCCGGCCGGTACAGGTGCACCGGCTGATCGCCGAGGGCACGATCGAGGACCGCATCGCCGAACTGCTGGTCCGCAAGCGCGAACTGGCGGACGCGGTGCTCGGCTCCGGGGAGGCGGCGCTCACCGAACTGACGGACGCCGAACTGGCGGATCTGGTGGAACTGCGAGGGGGAGCACGATGAACCGGTACGACGGTGCGGAGACCGACGGCCACGACGCCGACGGTCACGCGGCCGACGGTGGTACGGCCGGCAGTGGAGCCGCCGGGACGGAGCGGACGTTCGCCGCACTGCCTCCCGCGCGGGGGCGTGGTTTCGCGCAGACCTGGTGGGGCCGGGCCTGGCTGACGGCGCTGGAGGGCACGGCCCTGGACGTCCAGCAGCTCAAGGCGGGTCGCAGGCTCGCCCGCGCGGGAGCGGTCGGCGCGGTGTCCGTGCGTCCGGGACGCATCACGGCCGTCGTGCAGGACCGCGACCGCACAGCGCACCGGGCGGACGTCCTGCTCCAGGAGCTGTCCGACGAGCAGTGGGACCGTTTTCTGGACATGGCCGTCGAACGGGCCGGACATGTGGCGGCACTGCTCGACCGGGAGATGCCACCGCATCTGGTGGAGGACGCGGAGCTGGCCGGGGTCGAACTGCTGCCGGGCCTGGGCGATCTGGAGCCGGAGTGCGACTGCGGGGCCTGGGACCACTGCGGTCACACGGCGGCGCTCTGCTACCAGGTGGCCCTGCTGCTGGACCAGGACCCGTTCGTCCTGTTCCTGGTACGGGGGCGCGGTGAACGGGCCCTGCTGGACGCGCTCCAGTCGCATGCCGGGACACGCGCGGAAAAGCGGCCCCGCCCGGAGGGCGTGGACGCGGCCGAGGCGTTCGCGGCGGGCGGCATCCGGCCGGGGCTGCCCGGCGCTCCCCCGCTCCCCGCGGCCCCGGGGGTGCCGCCGTCGCTGGACACGGACGGGCCGCCACCCGCCGGGATCGACCCGTCCGCCCTGGAGTTCCTCGCCGCGCGGACCTCCGCGCAGGCCCGTCACCTGCTCGCGGAGGCGCTCCGGGACGGGCATGAACGGCAGTCGGTGGAGCCGGATCCGACGGTGGCTCAGGACGCGGTGCGGCTGGCCGCCGGTGACCCGGCGCGCGCCGTGGCGGACCGGCTCGCCGCCGGTTCGGGGCGTGGCCGGGAGGGGCTGACCGTGGCCGTACGGGCCTGGCGCCAGGGTGGTACGGCGGCGCTGGCCGTGCTCGACGAGGAGTGGACGGTGGACGCCGAAGCGCTCGCACGCGCGCGTGCGGCCCTCGAGTCGGCCTGGGCCGAGGGCGACGAGGACGAACGGCCGGTGTTCCGGGCCCGTGCCAACCGCTGGACCGTCGTCGGTGCGCCGGTCCAGTTGCGGCTGGGACGTGACGGCCGCTGGTGGCCGTACCGCAAGGAGCGCGGCCGTTGGGTCCCGGCGGGAGGCGCCGCCCAGGACCCGGCGACGGCCCTGGCGTCGGCGAGGGCGGAGCTCCACACGGGGAGAACGGCCTGAAACAGCCTCCCCGGAAGACGCCGCGTACGCGCCCGGCCCGGGTCAGCGCAACCCGGCCTCGTCCAGGGACGGAAGGAGCGATTCGAGCCCGCTCGGCAGATTGCTGGGCACGCCGCTCGGCAGCTCGGTCGGCAGACCGCTGGGCAGTTCGCTCGGGAAGTCCGACGGCAGCTCGGTGGGGAAACCGGACGGCAGCAGGCTCTCCAGACCGCTGGGCGGCTCGGACGGGATGCCCGGGGACGGGTCGGGCGAGCCTCGGGTGCCCGTACTGCTCCCTGCGGGTTCTCTGTCCGGCGAGTCGTCGTCGCCTCCCGACGCCATCAGCACGATCACGGAAACGGCCGCCACGGCCACGATCGCCGCGAGCACGATGAGCAGGAGGTTCCGGCGCCCGCCGGGACCTCGTCCCCCTCCGCCTCCGTCGCCGGGCGGACCCTGCGGCGGATCGGAGGGCGGAGGCGGAGGGGACGGCGGGGGCAGGTTCGGCGGCGGAGGTGCGCCGCCGTAAGAGGGTGGTCCGAAGCCGCCGCCCGGGGGCGGCGTGTCACCCGGCGGGCCGGGCGGCTGAGGCGGTACCGGTGGCTTGGCCATACCGGCCATGGTCGCCTCGGACGCGCTCCTGGCGCGAGCGTCCCGCACGGAATTCGACACGGAGCCGGGGCACGGGCCCAGGCCCGCGGCCTGCTCCGCGCGGAGGCCGAGCCGTGCGCTCCCGTGTGGGCGTGGCCGCCGCGCGGAGCAGCGCGCCGACCACGCCCACACCGTCCCGGGTCCCTGAGCCCCGGGGAGTCCGGGGCTCAGCCCCGGGCACCCAGCAGGTGGTCCATCGCCAGCTGGTCGAGGTGCTCGAAGGCCATGCCGCGCGCGGCGGCGGTGTCGGCGTCGAAGTCCTCGAAGGCCGACCGGTCGCCGAGCAGTGCCTGGAGGCCGTCGGCCGCCGTGGGCTGGGCCAGCTGGTCCAGGCGGGCCGCGCGCAGCGCCTCCTGCACCTCGGGGTCGGAACGGAAGGCCGCCGCACGGTCCTTGAGGATCAGGTAGTTGCGCATGCAGCCCGCCGCCGAGGCCCACACCCCGTCGAGGTCCTCGGTCCGCGGCGGCTTGAAGTCGAAGTGCTTCGGGCCGCTGTAGCCGGCCGACTCCAGCAGGTCCACCAGCCAGAACGCGGCACGCAGGTCACCGGCACCGAACCGGAGGTCCTGGTCGTACTTGATGCCGGACTGGCCGTTGAGGTCGATGTGGAACAGCTTGTCCGCCCACAGCGCCTGTGCGATGCCGTGCGGGAAGTTCAGCCCGGCCATCTGCTCGTGGCCGACCTCGGGGTTGACGCCGTACAGCTCGGGGCGTTCCAGGCGCTCGATGAACGCGAGGGCGTGGCCGACGGTGGGCAGCAGGATGTCGCCGCGCGGCTCGTTCGGCTTCGGCTCGATGGCGAAGCGGAGGTCGTAGCCCTGGGAGGTGACGTACTCGCCGAGCAGGTCGAAGGCCTCCTTCATGCGGTCCAGGGCGACCCGTACGTCCTTGGCGGCGCCGGACTCGGCGCCTTCACGGCCGCCCCAGGCCACGTACACCTGGGCACCGAGTTCGACCGCGAGGTCGATGTTGCGGATGGTCTTGCGCAGCGCGTACCGGCGCACGTCGCGGTCGTTGGCCGTGAACGCGCCGTCCTTGAACACCGGGTGGGTGAAGAGGTTGGTCGTCGCCATCGGCACCTTCATGCCGGTGGCGTCCAGCGCCTGCCGGAACCGCTTGATGTGTCCCTCGCGCTCGCTGTCGCTCGAGCCGAAGGGGATCAGGTCGTCGTCGTGGAAGGTGACGCCGTGAGCCCCCAGCTCGGCCAGGCGCCGCACCGACTCGACCGGGTCGAGGGCACGTCGGGTGGCGTCACCGAACGGGTCGCGTCCCTGCCAGCCGACGGTCCACAGGCCGAAGGTGAACTTGTCCTCGGGGGTGGGCCGGTAGTTCATGCCGTGGCTCCTTGCTCGCTGAGGCTATTTCGTCATGGCGATTTACAAATTAGTATGCAGGAGCATCTCTGGGAAGAGAGTCACCCCGCTGAACCGCGGAAGAGGGAGAAACCGATGTCAGCAGCCGAGGGTCCGCTCGTCGTCGGCGTGGACACATCCACCCAGTCCACCAAGGCGCTGGTCGTCGACGTGGCCACCGGACGGGTCGTCGCGAGCGGCCAGGCACCGCACACGGTGACCTCGGGGGCGGGCCGGGAGAGCGATCCGCGTCAGTGGTGGGACGCCCTGTGCGAGGCGCTGCGCCAGTGCGGGCAGGCGGCGCACGAGGCCGCCGCGGTGTCGATCGGCGGCCAGCAGCACGGGCTGGTCGCCCTGGACGAGCGGGGCGAGCCGGTGCGTCCGGCGCTGCTGTGGAACGACGTGCGCTCCGCACCGCAGGCTCGCCGGCTGACCGAGGAACTGGGCGGCGCGAAGTTCTGGGCCGAGCGCACCGGAAGCGTGCCGGCCGCCTCGTTCACGGTCACCAAGTGGGCCTGGCTGGCGGAGCACGAGCCGGACGCGGTCCGCGCCACCAAGGCCGTCCGGCTCCCCCACGACTACCTCACCGAGCGGCTCACCGGTCAGGGCACCACCGACCGCGGCGACGCCTCCGGCACCGGATGGTGGGCCTCCGGGACCGAGTCGTACGACGAGGAGATCCTCGCGCATGTGGGGCTCGACCCGGCGCTGCTGCCCCGTGTCGTGCGGCCCAAAGAGGTGGCCGGGACCGTGCGCGCCCACCCTGAGCTGCCGTTCTCCAAGGGCACCCTGGTGGCGTGCGGCACCGGGGACAACGCGGCCGCCGCACTCGGCCTGGGGGTGCGGCCCGGCACGCCGGTGATGAGCCTCGGCACCTCGGGCACGGTGTACGCGGTCTCGCGGCGCCGGCCGGCCGATCCGACCGGTACCGTGGCGGGCTTCGCCGACGCACGCGGCGACTGGCTGCCGCTCGCCTGCACGCTCAACTGCACGCTCGCCGTGGACCGGGTCGCGACCCTGCTGGGCCTGGACCGCGAGGCCGTCGAACCGGGCCACGGCATCACGCTCCTGCCCTTCCTCGACGGCGAGCGCACCCCCAACCTCCCGAACGCGTCCGGCCTGCTGCACGGGCTGCGCCATGACACGACCGGCGGTCAGCTGCTCCAGGCCGCCTACGACGGTGCCGTGCACTCCCTGCTCGGCGCACTCGACCGCGTCGTCGACAAGGACGGCGAGACCGGCGAGGGCACAGACCCGTCGGCGCCCCTGTTGCTGATCGGCGGCGGCGCCCGGGGCACGGCCTGGCAGCAGACCGTACGACGGCTCTCGGGCCGGGCCGTGCAGGTGCCCGAGGCGCGGGAACTGGTGGCGCTCGGCGCGGCGGCGCAGGCGGCCGGCCTGCTCACCGGGGAGGACCCGGCCGCGGTCGCCCGCCGCTGGGACACGGCGGCGGGGCGGGTGCTGGAGCCGGTGGAGCGGGACGAGGAGACGCTGGCCAGGATCGCCGGGGTACTCTCCGACGCGGCCCCGCTCCTGGAGCGGGGTGCGGACACCGACTGAGGCCTTCGCCGGCGAACACCGGCCCCGGCCACACCATGACAGAACCGACCGAGGACTGACGGAGGCATGAGCGCACCGCTGCACGAGGCCCGCCCGGCCGGCTCGGGGCGGGTGCTGCCCTCGCCCGGTCCGGGACACGCACTGCCCGACACCCAGCAGGGGATGCGCCGCCGCAACCTCTCGCGGGTGATGCACACCGTCAGCGCCGAGGGGCCGCTGTCCCGGGCCGCCGTCGCCTCACGCATCGGCCTGACCCGGGCGGCGGTGTCCACCCTGGTCGACGAGCTCATCCGCTCGGGCCTGCTGGAGGAACTGGGCCCCGAGCGACCGGGACGCGTGGGCCGGCCGGGATCGGCGCTCGCCGTCAGCGGGCGCGGTCCGGCCGGAATCGGTGCCGAGGTCGGCGTCGACCATCTCGCGGTGTGCGCGGTCGATCTGCGGGGACGGGTCCGGGCGCGGGCGGTACGGCACGTCCCGAACCGCGGCCGCTCCCCCGAACCGGTGATCGAAGAGCTGACCGGACTCCTGCTCCGGGTCGTCGCCGAGGCCGAGGACGAAGGGCTGTGGCCGGCGGGACTCACCGTGGCCGTGCCGGGCCTGGTGGCACGGGACACGCGGACCGTCGTACGCGCGCCGAACCTCGGCTGGCGCGACACCGACCTCGGCGCCCTGCTCCCGGCACGGTTCCCGCTGACCGTGGCCAACGAGGCCAACTGCGGCGCGCTGGCCGAACTCTGGCTCGGTGAGGGCACACCACGCGACTTCCTCCATGTGTCGGCCGAGATCGGCATCGGCGCCGCCGTGGTCGTGGACGGGCGGCTGCTGCGCGGAACCCGGGGCTTCGCGGGCGAGTTGGGGCATGTGCCGGTACGGCCCGACGGCCCGGAGTGCGGCTGCGGCGGACGCGGCTGCCTGGAGCAGTACGCCGGTGAGAGGGCGGTGCTGCGCGCCGCCGGTGTGGAGCCGGGCGAGGACCGCGTGGGCCTGCTCGCCGGCCGCGCCGAACAGGGCGACCCCGCCGTACGGCGTGCCCTGCACGACGCGGGAACGGCGCTCGGCATCGCACTGACCGGGGCGGTCAATCTCCTGGACCCGGAGAGTGTCGTGCTGGGGGGCGCGCTGTCCGGGCTCGCGCCCTGGCTGCTGCCCTCGCTCCGCTCCGAACTGGCCCGGCGCACGGCGGGCCCGGCCTGCCCCGTCTCGGTATCGGCCCTGGGCCCCGAGGGTCCCCTGCTGGGCGCGGCGCACTCGGTGGTCCGGGGAGTCCTGGACGACCCGGCTGCGGTCGCCGGAAGATCCTGAGCCCACCTGCCCCGCAGACCTGGCCGGCCGGCTCCGCGCCGGCCGCTCGTCGAGGGTCTCGTGGTCGGGCACGAACCGGAGCCGGTTGCCGTGTGAGGTCACGAGGTGGCCGACTGTCATCATGTGATCATGGGTAAGGGGTGCGCCGCCTCACCGATCGATTACGAAACGCCCAACCACTGGTTGCCGCACGGTGAGCGGGTCACTATGAGGCCATGAAACCGGCGCAGCGAGCCATGGAGCTACTTCGGACCTGGCCCGACCTCACCGCCTGCAAGGCAGGTTGCGGTACCGGACCGGCCCTCCGCTCCGCTCGCGAAGAAATCGTCCACTTCCACTCCGAACGGGACGTCGACCTCCACCTGACCCGCCGCGCCATTCAGCGCTTCCACTACGACCTGAACGCCTCGACCGCGATCCAGCTGACCCCGGGGTCGAGTTGGGTGACGGTGCATCTGGACTGCGCCACCGACGTCGACCTGCTGCTGAGTCTGGTGAGCGTCGCGCTCAAAGCCCACCAGGCCCCACCGCTCCCCTCCTGCGCACCGACGACCGCCGGGTGCAATTTCCACCGGGTCACGGTGCTGCCGCGCGACGTGGTGACAGAACACTGAGAACACCGAGAACACCGAGAACACTGGGAACACTGGGAACGCCGAGAACACTGGGAACGCCGAATCACCCGGTGGGCCCCGGGCCTTACGGCCGCAGGCCGCTGACGATGTCCGCCGTCGCGGTCAGACCGCTGTGGATGGTGGGGGCGAGGCTCGTACTGGCCAGATAGAACCCGAGCAGCAGACAGACCAGAGCGTGGGAGAGCTTCAGTCCGCCGTTGCGCAGGAAGATCACCGCCAGGACCGCGAGCAGCAGCACCACAGAGATGGAAACGGCCATCGTCAACCTCCTCCGCCACGTCCGCTTCGCGGCGTTCGGCCGCAAGTGTGGCGTAGCGGAGGGTTCGTCCGGGCGGCTGACCTGTCCTCCGAACGTGTGGTGTCTACAGCGGGCGGTACGCGTCGAGGAAGGATTCCAGTCCCGCGAGGTCGTCGGTGTTGAGGTGGTCGACGTCGGCGGCGGCCAGTTCGCCCCACAGTGCGTCCCGGGCGGGGCCCGGCTGGTCCGGGGTGGCCCAGAAGCGCACTCGCCGGCCGCGCGCGTGCGCGGTGCCCACGATGTCCCGCAGTTTCCGGCGCTCGGCGGCGGGGAACGCGCCGACACCCCGCCAGGTGAAGTGGAGCGTCCAGTTGTCGCTGATCAGCGGGATGAGAGAGGACCGGGCCGGCCCGCCGAGGTCGGTCAGCCGGCCGTCGTAGAAGGCGCGCCGCACCCGCTGGGCCTCCATGGGCGCGCGGGCCGCGCGATCTCCGGAGACGACGGCGGTGACCGGTCCGGGCAGCACTCGGCCATTGGCACAGGTGGTGAACAGATGCCGGTACCGGCGCAGGCGGCGGTCGAGTTCGAGGTAGGTGGACGCACCTTCGGTCTTGATGTCGACGAGGAGTTGGAACGGCCCCCGGTCTCCCCGGTACACCGAGCCGCGATGGGCCCGCACGCGGGCGGTGAGCGGGTCGAGGTAGAGGGATTCGAGAGTGCGGGACGGGTCGAGGTCCTCGGGGTCGTGGGCGACGAGGAGTTGGCCGCCCACGAGGAAGATGTCGGCCTCGACGCTGCCGAATCGGTGGTCGAGTGCGTCGAGGAGGGGACGCGGGTGTTCGTAGTCGTTGTGGGCGTGGGCGCGCCACAACGGGCGCGGGTGGTGCCTCTGTTCACCGGCCAGCGCCTCGGCGGCGGGCAGGGCCACCGAGCCCGCGAAGGCGGCGCCGAGGGTGGTGAGGGCTCTGCGACGGGTGGTGCGGGCCATGCTCTGCCTCCCTGGAAGTGCCGTACGGGACCACTGGAGTATGGGGTCGGCACCCACCCGAAGAGCAGTGCTGTGCGGGGAGTTGGCCGGTCCGCCGTCGCGCGTTCACCTCACCGGGACCGGGCACGCGAAGGAGCCCGCCCCGTGCGGGGCGGGCTCCTTCGACCAGGACCGGACTTGTGACGATGCCTCAGGGTGCCCGGAGGTCGACCAGTTCGGCCAGTGCCTCGCGATGGGCGCCCGCCGTGCCGTAGGCGATGGAGTCGGCCTTGGCCCGCTTCAGGTACAGGTGGACCGGGTGTTCCCAGGTCATACCGATGCCGGCGTGCAGTTGCAGTGCCTCCTCGGCGGCATGGACGGCGACCTGTCCCGCGTAGGCCTGCGCGACGGCGACAGCCACCTCGGTGTCCTGGCCGGCGGACAGGGCGGCAGCGGCGTTGCGGGCCGCCGCACGGAGGTTGACGACCTCCAGCCACAGCTGGGCGAGCCGGTGCTTGAGCGCCTGGAAACCGCCGACGGGCCGGTTGAACTGCCTGCGGTCCTTCAGATAGCGGACGGTCTCCGTCAACGCCCATTCGGCGAGCCCGAGTTGTTCCGACGCCAGCAGTCCGGCGCCGGCTCGCAGAGCCCGCCGCACGGCGGGTTCGGCGTCGCCCAGCCGGCGCCCCGGGGCGCCGTCGAGGACGACCGTGGCGACGGGACGGGTGAGGTCCAGGGACGTCTGCCCGGCGATGGTGACGGTGACCGCGTCGGCCTCGACGGCGTACAGCCCGCCGTCGTCCGCCGGTACGAGCAGCACGTCGGCCACGGCGGCGTCGGCGATGCCGGTCAGCTCGCCGTGCAGTACGCCGTCCGCCACGCGTGCGGTGGTGAAGGCCGCGCCGGGGGCGGTGTGCAGCCCGACGGCGAGCGCGCCGATCCGGCGCGCGGACGCCAGGGAGGCCAGCACGTCCTCCCCGCCCGCGCAGGCCAGCAGCGCCTCGGTGGCCACGACGGCGCTGGTCAGGTAGGGCACGGGGGCGACGGCCCGCCCCAGCTCCTCCAGTACGACGGCGGCCTCCCGGTGGGTGGCGCCCTGGCCGCCGCGGGCCTCGGGCACCAGCAGACCGGCCAGGCCCATGCCGTCGGCGAGCGACTTCCACAGTGCCAGGTCGTGCGGGGTGTCCGACTCGGCGCGGGAGATCACCCCGGCCGCGTCGCAGTGGTCGGTGAGCAGGTCCCGGACGGCGGCGCGCAGCGCCTCTTCCTCCTCCGAGTAGAGCAGGTCGGGCTGCGGGTTCTCCAGGGGCGTCGTGTTCGCCGTGCTCATCGGGTCAGGTCCTTCCACGCGACGTCCTTGTCGGTACGCGGCTCGGACGGCAGCCCCAGGACGCGTTCGGCGACGATGTTCAGCAGGACCTCGCTCGTCCCGCCCTCGATGCTGTTGCCCTTGGAGCGGAGATAGCGGTAGCCGGCCCCACGGCCGGTGAAGTCGACCAGTTCGGGGCGGCGCATGGTCCAGTCGTCGTACAACAGGCCCTCTGCACCGAGGAGTTCCACTTCCAGGCCGCTGATCTGCTGGTTGAGGCGGGCGAAGCCCAGCTTCATCCCGGCGCCTTCGGGACCGGGCTGGCCGACAGCGAGCCGCTGACGGAGGCGTTCGCCGGTGAGCCGGGCGACCTCGGCCTCCACCCAGAGCCCCAGCAGGCGCTGATGCAGGTCGTGGGTGCGCAGTTCGGGGTGTTCACGCCAGGTCCTCGCGACCGGGCCGATCATGCCGCCCTCGCGGGGCAGCCGGGTGCCGCCGATGGCGACGCGTTCGTTGTTGAGCGTGGTCTGCGCGACCCGCCAGCCGTCGCCGACCTCGCCGAGGCGGCGGGAGTCGGGGATGCGGACACCGGTGAGGAAGACCTCGTTGAACTCGGCCTCACCGGTGATCTGGCGCAGCGGCCGCACCTCGACACCGGGGTCGGTCATGTCGCAGACGAAGTAGGTGATGCCCTGGTGCTTGGGCACCTTGGGGTCGGTGCGGGCGATGAGGATGGCCCAGCGGGCGACATGGGCGCTGGAGGTCCACACCTTCTGCCCGTCGACCACCCAGTCGCCCTCGTCCGTGCGGACCGCCCGGGTGCCGAGGGCGGCCAGGTCGGATCCGGCGCCCGGCTCGCTGAACAGCTGGCACCAGACCTCCTCGCCGGTCCACAGCGGACGGAGGAAGCGCCGCTTCTGCTCCTCCGTCCCGAACCGGAGAATCGTCGGCGCCGCCATGCCCAGGCCGATGCCGATGCGCCGCGGATCGTTGTCGGGTGCCCCGGCGGCCTCCAGCTCGGCGTCCACCACGGCCTGGAGGGAACGGGGAGCGCCGAGTCCGCCGAGCCCCTCGGGGTAGTGCACCCAGGCGAGACCCGCGTCGAAGCGGGCGCGCAGGAAGTCGAGGCGGTCGGTGCCGGTGGGCGGCTGCGCGGCCAGCAACTCCCTTGTGCGGCGCCTCAGTTCAATGGCGTCGGTCATGCCGCGGCTCCGTTCTGCGGTACGGGCAGCACGGCGACGCGTCCGGTGGTGACGCCGTCCGCGACCCGCTGCACGGCCTCGGCGGCGCCGGCGAGCGGCACACGCTCGCTCACCAGCGGCTTGACGGCACCGCGTGCGGCCAGGTCGGTGAGCTGTTCGTGGCAGTGCTGGACCAGCTCGGGGTTCTTGGTGTTGTACAGGCCCCAGTGCAGGCCGAGGATCGAGTAGTTCTTCACCAGGGCGTGGTTCAGCGCCGGGCTGGGAATCGTGCCACTGGCGAAGCCGACGATCACGATGCGGCCCTCGAAGGCGACGACCTTGGCGGACTGGGCGTAGGCCTGACCGCCGACCGGGTCGTAGATCACGTCGGCGCCCCTGCCGCCGGTGGCGTCCTTCACCGCGGCGATGACGTCCTGCTCACGCCGGTCGATCACCACGTCACAGCCCAGTTCCCGGGCGACGGCCGCCTTCGCGGCGCCGCCGACCACGCCGATGACGGTGGCGCCCGCAGCCTTGCCCAGTTGCACGGCCGCGCTGCCGACACCGCCCGCCGCGGCGTGCACGAGCAGGGTCTCACCGGCCTCCAGCCCGGCCCTGCGGTGCAGCCCGAACCAGCCGGTCTGGTAGCCGATGTGCAGGGCGGCGGCCTCGGCGTCGTCCAGCGCGTCCGGGGCGTCCCGCAGCGCGGCGGCGTCCGCGACGGCGTACTCGGCGAACCCGCCGTAGGGCAGCGCGGGGTTGGCGATCACCCGGCGTCCGTCCTCGGTCTCACCGCAGATCTCCAGGCCCGGGGTGAACGGCAGCGGCGGCCTGACCTGGTACTGGCCCCGGCACATCAGCGCGTCCGGGAAGTTGATGTTCGCGGCGCGCACCTTCAGCAGGACCTGACCGTCGCCGGGCGCCGGCCGCGCCACGTCCGCGAGGCGCATGACCTCGCCCGGCTCGCCGATCTCGTGCACTTGCCATGCCTGCATGCGGAGCCTCCACGGGACTGTGAACGTCGTGTTCGCCTGACCGGGTCCCTCGCATACTAAGCGGTCGCTTGCCTACAGGGAACCGTCGCGTACGTCACGGCCGCCTGGGACGTGCCCGTACGTGCATCCGCTCCCCCTGCGGGCCGAACAGGCTGAGGAACTCCACCGGCCCCTCCCCCGTCGACCCGAACCAGTGCGGCACGCGCGTGTCGAACTCCGCCGCCTCCCCCGCCGTCAGCACCACGTCGTGCTCGCCGAGCACCACCCGCAGCCTGCCGGACAGCACGTACAGCCACTCGTAGCCCTCGTGGGTGCGGGGTTCCGGCTCGAGCCTGCGCTGCGGTTCGAGCACCTTGTACGCCTGGAGCCCGCCGGGCTGGCGGGTGAGCGGCCAGTGGGTGCGGCCGTGGTGCCGGATCGGCTTGGAGCGGATGCGCGGATCACCGACCGGCGGCGCACCGACCAGTTCGTCCAACGGCACCTGATGAGCCTGGGCGATCGGCAGCAGCAGCTCCAGGCTGGGTTTGCGCAGTCCGGACTCCAGCCGCGAGAGAGTGCTCACGGAGATGCCGGTCGCCTCGGACAGCGCGGCGAGCGTCACCTCCCGTTCCTTCCTGATCCGCCGCAGCCGGGGGCCCACATCCGCGAGAACGTCATCCGTGGTCATACCGGTATTGCAGGATCGGCAAACTCGTTTGTCAATCCGGCAGCTGCTGGGTGACCGTCGTCGTGGAGGTGGTCGCGATGAACGAGACGCACGGGAACGAGAACCACAAGACCCACAAGAACCACGAGCACCACGAGAAATACGACGTGGTCGTCGTGGGCGGCGGTGCGGCGGGCCTGTCCGCCGCGCTGGTACTGGGCCGGGCGCGTCTGCGGACGCTGGTCGTCGACGCGGGTGAGCCGCGCAACGCGCCCTCGTCCCACATGCAGGGCTATCTGTCCCGGGACGGGATCCCACCGGCCGATTTCCTGGCGCTCGGCCGGGAGGAGATCGCCCGCTACGGCGTGGAGCTCGGCCGGGACCGGGTCACGGACGTCACCGGGGCAAAGGGGCACTTCACCGTCGTACTCGAGGCGGGGCGCGCCGTGCGTGCCCGGCGGCTGGTCGTGGCGACCGGGCTGAAGGACGAGCTGCCCGACGTCCCCGGGGTCGCCGAGCGGTTCGGGCGGGACGTGCTGCACTGCCCGTTCTGCCACGGCTGGGAGGTGCGCGACGAGCCGTTCGGGGTGCTCGCGTCGAGCGCGACGAGCGTGCACCAGGCGCTGATGGTGTCCCAGTGGTCGAAGGACGTCGCCTTCTTCCTGCACCGGGTCGCCGAGGCGGAGCTGTCCGACCAGGACCTGCGCCGACTGTCCGCCGCCGGGGTCGACGTGGTGCCCGGTGAGGTCGCGGGGCTGGTGGTCGAGGACGAGCGGCTCACCGGGGTCCGGCTGGCCGACGGCACCACGCACGCCCGCTCCGTGCTCTTCGTCGGGCCGCGCCCGGTGCCGCGGACGGGTCTGCCGGAGCGGCTGGGCGCCGAACTGGACGAGACCCCGTTCGGCGCGTACCCGGTCGTCGACCCGACCGGTCTGACCTCGGTTCCCGGGGTCTGGGCGGCGGGCAACGCGATCGGCTTCTCCGAGCAGGTGGTGCACGCGGCGAGCGGCGGCTACCGCGCGGCGGCCGCGATCGTCGGGGACCTGCTGATGTCCCGCCTGGACGCCACCGTGCACGAGTGACCGCCGAACGGCCGGGGTGTGAAGTGCCCACCTCCGTAGCACCATGGCCGCATGCTGCTGTCCCGGCTGGCCCGTGTGTCCCAGGAGGTCGCGGCCACCTCGGCGCGGTCCCGGAAAATCGCTCTGCTCGCCGAGCTGTTCCGGGAGGCGGAGGCGGACGACGTGCCGATCGTCATCCCGTATCTGGCGGGTCGGCTGCCCCAGGGCCGCATCGGGGTCGGCTGGAAGGTGCTGAGCCGTCCGGTCGCCCCCGCCGCCGAGCCGACCCTGACCGTGCGCGAGGTCGACGCGCTGCTCACCACGCTGGGCGAGGTGTCCGGTCCGGGCTCCCAGGCCGAGCGGGCCCTGCTGGTCGGCGAGCTGCTGGGCGCGTCCACCGAGGACGAGCAGCGGTTCCTGCTCGGGCTGCTCACCGGCGAGGTCCGGCAGGGTGCCCTGGACGCGGTCGCGGCGGAGGGACTGGCGCGGGCGACGGGGGCGCCGTCGGCCGATGTGCGGCGGGCGGTGATGCTGGCCGGTTCGCTCCAGTCGGTGGCCGGGGCGCTGCTCGCGGACGGCCCCGGGGCGCTGGAGCGGTTCCGGCTCACCGTCGGCCGCCCGGTGCTGCCCATGCTGGCGCACAGTGCCTCCTCCGTCGCCGAGGCGGTCGAGAAGCTGGGGGCCTGCGCGGTCGAGGAGAAGCTCGACGGCATCCGCGTCCAGGTCCACCGCGACGGCGGCACCGTGCGCCTGCACACCCGCACCCGCGACGACATCACGGACCGGCTGCCGGAAGTGACGGCGGCGGCCCTGGAGTTGCGGGGCGAGCGGTTCATCCTGGACGGGGAGGTCATCTCCTTCGACGAGAACGGACACCCCCGCTCGTTCCAGGAGACCGCCGGGCGGGTCGGCTCGCGGGTGGACGTGGCGACGGCCGCCCGGGAGGTGCCCGTCTCCCCCGTCTTCTTCGACGCGCTGTCCGTCGACGGCCGCGACCTGCTGGACCTGCCGTTCACCGAGCGGCACGCGGAGCTGGCCCGGCTGGTCCCGGAGCCGATGCGGGTCCGCCGCACTCTGGTGTCGGGCCCCGAGGACCTGAGCGCGGCGGAGGAGTTCCTCGCCGAAACGCTGGCGCGCGGCCACGAGGGCGTCGTGATCAAGGACCTGGACGCCCCCTACAGTGCGGGCCGGCGCGGCACCTCCTGGCTGAAGGTCAAACCCGTGCACACGCTCGACCTGGTGGTGCTGGCGGCCGAGTGGGGCCACGGCCGCCGCACCGGCAAGCTGTCGAACCTGCATCTGGGCGCGCGCACCGCCGACGGCGGTTTCGCCATGCTCGGCAAGACGTTCAAGGGCTTGACCGACGCGATGCTGACCTGGCAGACCGAGCGGCTGCGAGAGCTGGCCGTGAACGAGAGCGGGTACGTCGTCACCGTACGCCCGGAACTCGTCGTGGAGATCGCCTACGACGGACTCCAGCGTTCCCCCCGCTACCCCGCCGGTGTCACCCTCCGCTTCGCCCGCGTGGTCCGCTATCGCGAGGACAAGCTTCCCCGGGAGGCGGACACGGTGGAGACGCTGCTCGCCGCGCACCCCGAGGTACGGCCGTGAAGGGTGCCCGGAGCGCCGGTCTGCTGGTGTTCCGACACACCGATCACGGGCTCGAGGTGTTGCTCGGCCATATGGGCGGCCCGTTCTTCGCCCGCCGGGAGGCCGGCGCCTGGACCGTCCCGAAGGGCGAGTACGACCCCGGTGAGCCTGCCTGGGACGCGGCCCGCCGCGAGTTCCAGGAGGAGCTGGGGCTGCCGCCCCCGGACGGGGAGGCCGTACCGCTCGGTGAGGTCCGGCAGTCCGGCGGCAAGACCGTCACGGTCTGGGCGGTCGAGGCCGACCTCGACCCGGCGGCTGCTGTGCCCGGCACGTTCGAGATGGAGTGGCCGCCGAGGTCGGGGCGGATCCAGGAGTTCCCCGAGCTGGACCGGGTGGAGTGGTTCGCCCTGGACCGGGCCCGGGAGCTGGTCGTCACGGCACAGACGGCGTTTCTCGACCGCTTGGCGGAGCACTCGCCCTGAGGAGCCCTTCCGCGTTGCGACGCCCATCGCCGCGCGGGAAGGTCGAGAAGCACAGCCCGTCCCGAGGAGGCCAGCCATGCCCATCGCAACGGTGAATCCGGCGAACGGCGAGACGCTCAAGACGTACCAGGCCATGGATGAGGAGGAGATCGAGCGCCGGCTCCAGCTCGCGGAGGCCACGTTCCGCACGTATCGGACGACGTCCTTCGAGGAGCGTGCCCGCCTGGTGCACCGGGCCGCCGACCTCCTCGACGAGGACCGGCAGAACATCGCCCGGGTGATGACCACCGAGATGGGCAAGCCGGTCAAGCAGGCCCGCGCCGAGGCCGCCAAGTGCGCCAAGGCGATGCGCTGGTACGCCGATCACGCGGCGGAACTCCTCGCCGACGAGGAACCCGACGCCTCCGACGTGAAGGACTCCGGCGCCTCCCGGGTCCTGGTGCGCTACCGGCCGCTCGGCCCGGTGCTCGCCGTGATGCCGTGGAACTTCCCGCTGTGGCAGGTCGTACGGTTCGCGGCGCCCACGCTGATGGCCGGCAACGTGGGCCTGCTCAAGCACGCCTCGAACGTGCCGCAGACGGCTCTGTACCTGGAGGACCTGTTCCACCGGGCGGGCTTCACCGAGGGCTGCTTCCAGACGCTGCTCATCGGTTCCGCCGCGGTCGACGAGATCCTGCGGGACGAGCGGGTCAAGGCGGCCACCCTCACGGGCAGCGAACCCGCGGGGCGGGCGGTCGCCTCCACCGCCGGGGAGATGATCAAGAAGACGGTGCTGGAACTGGGCGGTAGCGACCCGTTCGTCGTCATGCCCTCCGCAGACCTGGACCGGGCCGCCGAGGTCGCGGTCACCGCGCGGGTGCAGAACACCGGGCAGTCCTGCATCGCCGCCAAACGCTTCATCGTGCACACGGACGTCTACGACGCCTTCGCCGAGCGCTTCACCGCGGGCATGCGGGCCCTGCGGACCGGCGACCCGATGGACGAGGAGACGGATGTCGGCCCCCTCTCCAGCGAGCAGGGCCGCGCCGACCTGGAGGAACTGGTCGACGACGCCGTACGTTCCGGGGCCGGCGTGCTGTGCGGCGGTGAGCGGCCCGACGGGCCCGGCTGGTACTACCCGCCGACCGTTCTGACCGGGATCACCCGGGAGATGCGCGTCCACCGGGAGGAGGCCTTCGGCCCGGTCGCCACGCTGTACCGGGCGGCGGACCTGGACGAGGCGGTACTGATCGCCAATGACTCGCTGTTCGGCCTGAGTTCGAACGTCTGGACGCGTGACGAGGCCGAGGTCGACCGGTTCGTCCGGGATCTGGAGGCGGGCAGCGTCTTCGTGAACGGGATGACGGCGTCCCATCCGGCGTTCCCGTTCGGCGGGGTCAAGCGGTCCGGGTACGGGCGTGAGCTGTCCGGGCACGGAATCCGCGAGTTCTGCAACATCACCACGGTTTGGCACGGTGCGTGACGTTCCCACGACTACGATCCCGACTGTGAACCGCGAAGTGACTCTGCCTCTGATCGTCGACGACCGCGGTACCCTGCAGGTCTCCGCGGCGGACGTGAGCAAATTGCTGCGCACGGTGGGCGGGCGGTGGCTGCGACTCGTGGAGGCCGGGGAGGACCGGCTCGACGAGGACACGGTGGCCGCGCTCACGATCGAGCTGGCGAAGCTGGCCGACCGGATCGACGTGGCCTGCATCGCCCACAGCAGCGGGAGCGCGCCCTGAACGGTACGGCGGTGTGAGGCCGTCGCTCCCCGTCGGACGGGGTCAGACGGGTCGCAGCAGCGTCCTCCAGAACAACGCCTCGTAGCTCTGCAGCAGATGACCGTATCCCCGGGCACGGTTCTCGTCGAGGCGGCCCGCGTCCAGGGCGGCCTGGACCGCTTCCGTGGCCGTCCGGTCCAGGTCCGGGGCCGGTTCGGCGAAGAAGTCGAAGAACGCGCAGGCCTCGTCGGTGAAGCCGTAGTGGGTGCGCAGCGCCTCGGCGATGGTGGCGCAGTAGCCGCCCCACGCCGAGAAGTTGGCGGTCACCGCCAGTACGGCGTCGGCGGGCGCGGCGTTGAGGGCCAGCCAGGCGATGTAGGCGGGGTACGCCTGGCAGCCCGGCAGGGGGTCGTACGTCCCTGCCCGGTCGCCGCCCACGCCGCACGCCGCGGCGAAGGCGTCCAGCCGCCGTGCCGCCAGCGCCTCGCCCTCGGCGAGGGCGGTGAAGTACGCGGCGGCCCGCGGCTGGTCCGCGGACCTGTCCGCCAGGTGCCGGAACGCCCGGCGGTCCGCGGGGATCACCCGGTGCTGCTCGAGGGCGAGCGCGGCCAGGGTGTCCCGGTCGGCCTCACCACGGGCGATCAGCGGCACGAGAGGGTTGGACCGCGGGTCCGGGGCCAGTTCCCGCGTGATCGTCTCCAGCAGTTCCCCGGCCGTGCGCGTCATCGCGGCCTCCGTCGCGTCGGTCGGCCGGTCGGTCGTGCGGCCGGCTCCCCCACCATCGTCTCCCAGGAACGGGGGCCGTGTAAGCCGGCGTGCCCCGGCGGTGTGACGGCCCCGCCGTACGGCGGCCCGGCGGTGTGACCCACACCGCCGGGCCGGCGTCGTCCTTCCTCGCGGCCGGGACTCAGCGGATGGGCATGCCCGACAGGGTACGGGCGATGACCAGACGCTGGATCTCGCTCGTGCCCTCGAAAATGGTGTAGATCGCGGCGTCCCGGTGCATCCGCTCCACCGGGTACTCGCGCGTGTAGCCGTTGCCGCCGAGGATCTGTATCGCCTGGGCCGTGACCTTCTTGGCCGTCTCACTGGCGTACAGCTTCGACATCGATCCCTCGGCCGCCGTGAACTGCTTGCCGTTGACCGCCATCCAGGAGGCACGCCACACCAGGAGGCGGGCGGCGTCGATCCGGGTGCGCATGTCGGCCAGCTGGAAGGCGACGCCCTGGTTGTCGATGATCGGGCGGCCGAACTGCTCGCGGGTCTGCGCGTACTCCAGGGCGACCTCGTAGGCGGCGCGGGCGGTGCCCACCGCCATGGCGCCGACCGCCGGGCGGGACGCCTCGAAGGTGGCCATCGCGGCGTTCTTCACCCTTTCCCCCTCTCGGCTCCGCCCGGCACGCTCCCGGGCACGGGCGAGGCGCTCGTCGAGCTTCTCCTTGCCGCCGAGCAGGCAGGAGCCGGGGACGCGCACGTCGTCCAGGATCACCTCGGCGGTGTGCGAGGCGCGGATACCGTGCTTCTGGAACTTCTGCCCCTGGGAGCAGCCGGGGGTGTCCGGCGGGATGATGAACGAGGCGTGCCCCTTGGAGCCGAGTTCCGGGTCGACGACCGCGACGACGACGTGCACGTTGGCGATGCCGCCGTTGGTCGCCCAGGTCTTGGTGCCGTTGATCACCCACTCGTCCTTGGCCTCGTCGTACACCGCGCGGGTGCGCATGGAGGCCACGTCGGAGCCGGCGTCGGGCTCGGAGGAGCAGAAGGCGGCGAGCTTGACGTCGTCGGCGTCGCCGTACATCTGCGGGATCCAGGTGCCGATCTGCTCCTCGGTGCCGTTGGCGAGGACGCCGACGGCGGCGAGACCGGTGCCGACGATCGACAGGGCGATGCCGGCGTCGCCCCAGAACAGTTCCTCCATGGCGGTGGGGATGCCGAGGCCGGTGGGGTCGAAGTACTGCTGGGCGTAGAAGTCGAGGGAGTAGATGCCGACCTTGGCGGCCTCCTGGATCACCGGCCAGGGGGTCTCCTCGCGCTCGTCCCACTCGGCGGCCGCGGGGCGGATCACATCGGCTGCGAAGCCGTGGAGCCAGTCACGGACTTCCTTCTGTTCCTCGTTGAGCTCCATGGTGAACTCGGCCATGTCCCCTCCAGCGGCGGCGCACGCGCATGTTACTTACGGTAACCCGCAGTCTGTTACCGGCCGGTAGGGAAAGTCAACTCCCCCGGCCCCCTCGGATCCCGTCCGATACCCGGCGCGCCGTCAGTGTTAGTTTGCGCAGGCGTCACCGAATCAGCACGGGTGGGGAGAGATCATGGACACCACGCAGCGGACCGATCAGCAACGGTCCGCCGACCGCCGCCGGCGCGAGCTGCTGGAGGCCGCCGACCGGGTGGTGCTCCGCGAGGGCCCTCACGCCTCCATGAACGCGATCGCCGCCGAGGCCGGCATCACCAAGCCGATCCTCTACCGGCACTTCGGTGACAAGGGAGGACTGTACGCCGCCCTGGCCCAGCGGCACACCGACGCTCTCCTGGCCTCACTGCGGGAGGCACTGGACGCCCCGGCGGACCGGCGCGAGCGGGTCGAGAACACCCTCGACACCTACCTCGCGGCCATCGAGCTGCGCCCTCAGGTCTACCGGTTCCTGATGCACCCGGCCGAGGGCTCACCGGGCGACCAGGGTTTCGACGTCGGCAAGCACTCGGCACCGCTGCTGCGGCGCATGGGCGAGGAACTGGCCCAGGTCATCGAGGAGCGGCTGGACCTCGGACCGGGCAGCCAGCAGCTGGCCCGCGTCTGGGGGCACGGGATCGTCGGCATGATGCACGCGGCCGGCGACTGGTGGCTCGGCGAACGCCCCTGCTCCCGGGCCGAGTTGGTGCGCAGCCTGGCCGATCTGCTGTGGGGCCGGCTGGCAGCGGCCGACGACCGGGTCGGCGGCCCCGGTTTCTGAACCTCAGCCGCGCCCGCTCCAGGAAGCCCGCCGTGCCTGGCGGGTGAGCCTGCGCCGGCGCCAGCCCGTCAGTCGGTCGGCGTAGACGCGGCCCTCCAGGTGGTCGCACTCGTGCTGCAGGCACCGGGCGAAGAACCCGGTGCCGTGCACGGTGACCGGTTCCCCGGTCACCGTGCGGCCCTCGACGACCGCGTGGTCGTGACGTTCCGTCCCCGCCTCCAGGCCGGGCAGGGACAGACAGCCCTCCGGGCCGCGCACCACCACACCGTCCGTCTCGACCAGCCGCGGGTTGACCACATGGCCCAGGTGACGGACGTCCTCGTCGTCCGGACAGTCGTACACGAACACCCGCAGCGGCACACCGATCTGGTTGGCGGCCAGGCCCACACCCTGCGCGGCGTACATCGTGGCGAACAAGTCCTCCACGAGGCGGGCCAGTTCCGGACCAAAGTCGGTGACCTCCGCGCAGGGTGCGTGCAGCACCGGGTCGCCGAGCAGGGTGAGGGGCCGGACGCGTCCGTGGACGCCCGGGATGGAACCGTGTCGCATGGCCCTCAGAGTACGGTCCTCTCAACAACGCCCGTCTCATCGGTGGTGCCATGGTTCTGGAGTGCGAATGGACCTCGATAGGCTGAGGTCCACACCACGTGGCCGCCAGCCACAGGCGCGGCGCGTACGCAAGGAGGATCGAGAACTGATGGCAGGCAACTCGGACCCGCTCTCGCCGCGGGCCAAGCTGGCCGTGACCGCGGGCAAGGCGGTCGCAGCGGCATCACGTGCCGCGGGACGCGGCAGCGGTTCGGTGATCGGCGGCCGGGTGGCGCTCAAACTCGACCCCGATCTCCTCGCCCGGCTCGCGCAGAACCTGGACTGCGTCCTGGTCTCCGCGACCAACGGCAAGACCACCACCACCCGGCTCATCGCGGAGGCCCTGCGCGCCGCGGGACCGGTCGTGTCCAACGCCCTCGGCGCCAACATGCCCGCCGGCATCACCTCGGCACTCGCGGGCGGCTCGGAGTCGAAGTTCGGCGTCATCGAGGTCGACGAGAAGTACCTCGCCGGTGTCGCCCGGGACACCGACCCCAAGTGCATCGCCCTGCTCAACCTCTCCCGCGACCAGCTCGACCGGGCCGGTGAGACCCGTATGCTCGCGGAGAACTGGCGCGAGGGCCTGGCCGGTTCCAAGGCGGTCCTCGTCGCCAACTGCGACGACCCGCTGGTGGTGTGGGCCGCCTCCTCCTCCCCCAATGTGATCTGGGTCGCCGCGGGCCAGATGTGGAAGGACGACGCCTGGTCGTGCCCGTCCTGCGGCGGTGTGATGCAGCGCCCCGGCGACGACTGGTTCTGCGGCGAGTGCGGCTTCCGCCGGCCCACCCCGTCCTGGGCGCTCTCCGGCGACCACGTCCTCGACCCGCACGGTTCCGCCTGGCCGATCCACCTCCAGCTGCCGGGCCGCGCCAACAAGGCCAACGCCGCGAGCTCCGCTGCCGTCGCCGCCGTGTTCGGGGTGCCGCCGCAGGTCGCCCTGGAGCGCATGTACCAGGTGCAGGCCGTGGCCGGCCGCTACGACGTCGTCCAGCACCAGGGCCGTGACCTGCGGCTGCTGCTCGCCAAGAACCCCGCGGGCTGGCTGGAGACGTTCTCCCTCATCGACCCGCCGCCCACCCCGGTGATCCTCTCGGTGAACGCCCGCTCCGCCGACGGCACCGACACCTCCTGGCTGTGGGACGTCGACTACACCCGGCTGACCGGTCACCCGATCGTCGTCCTCGGCGACCGGAAGCTGGACCTCGCGGTGCGGCTCGAGGTCGCGAACCAGCAGTTCCAGGTCTGCGACGACCTCGATCAGGCACTGCAGCAGTGCCCGCCGGGCCGGATCGAGGTCATCGCCAACTACACCGCGTTCCAGGACCTGCGCCGCCGCGTCGGCAACTGACGCGGGCGACGTATCGCGACGTACTCACAAGGACAGTGACTTCATGAGCGACAACGGTCTGCGGATCGTGTGGATCTACCCCGACCTGCTCAGCACCTACGGCGACCAGGGCAACGTGCTCGTCGTGGAGCGCCGGGCCCGGCAGCGCGGCCTCGACGTGGCCCGGCTCGACGTGCGCAGCGACCAGCCGATCCCGACCTCCGGCGACATCTATCTGATCGGCGGCGGCGAGGACCGCCCACAGCGGCTCGCGGCCGAGCGGCTGCGCCGGGACGGCGGACTGCAGCGGGCGGTGGAGAACGGCGCGATCGTGTTCTCGGTGTGCGCCGGCTACCAGATCCTCGGCCACGAGTTCATCAACGACCTCGGCCAGCGGGAGCCCGGCCTCGGCCTGCTCGACGTCGTCTCGGTGCGCGGCGAGGGCGCCCGGTGCGTCGGCGACGTGCTGGGGGACATCGACGCGCCGCTCGGCCTGCCGCCGCTGACCGGCTTCGAGAACCACCAGGGCGTCACCCACCTCGGCCCGACGGCCCGCCCGCTCGCCCGGGTGCGCTTCGGCAACGGCAACGGCGCGGGGGACGGTACCGAGGGCGCCTACAACGACACCGTGTTCGGCACGTACATGCACGGTCCGGTACTGGCCCGCAACCCGCAGATCGCGGACCTGCTGCTGAAGCTGGCGCTCGACGTCAACGCGCTGCCGCCGACCGACGACCACTGGTACGAGGCGCTGCGCAACGAGCGCATCGCGGCCTCGCAGCAGCCCGCGTAAAGCCGACGCCACGACGTCCGCCCCGGCCTGCGCCCCGGTGTCCGCGAGCCCGTGGACACCGGGGCGCGGGCCGGGGCCCGAAGGGGCGCCCCCGGCCCGTCTGACGGCTGGTCCGCACAGGTGAGCGGGCTCGTCCAGTAGGCGGACGCGCGCTGCGGACCCACCCCCGGATGCCGCTAGGGTGGCGGGGATCGAGCCGGACGACGCGGTCCGGTCCCGGCCCACGGCGAGAAGGTTGTTTCGGGCTATGCGTATTGGTGTCCTCACGTCCGGCGGAGACTGCCCCGGTCTGAACGCCGTCATCCGGTCCGTAGTGCACCGCGCGGTCGTCGACCACGGCGACGAGGTCATCGGTTTCCGGGACGGCTGGAAGGGCCTCCTGGAGTGCGACTACCTCAAGCTCGACCTCGACGCGGTGGGCGGCATCCTCTCCCGCGGCGGCACCATCCTCGGCTCCTCCCGGGTGCGTCCCGAGCATCTGCGGGACGGTGTGGAGCGGGCCAGGGGCCATGTCCAGGAACTCGGCCTCGACGCGATCATCCCGATCGGCGGTGAGGGCACGCTGAAGGCGGCCCGGCTGCTGTCGGACCACGGGCTGCCGATAGTGGGCGTCCCGAAGACCATCGACAACGACATCGCCGTCACGGACGTCACCTTCGGCTTCGACACGGCCGTCGGGGTGGCGACCGAGGCGCTGGACCGGCTGAAGACGACCGCCGAGTCCCACCAGCGGGTGCTCATCGTGGAGGTCATGGGCCGGCACACCGGCTGGATCGCCCTGCACTCCGGCATGGCGGCCGGTGCCCACGCGATCGTGGTGCCCGAGCGGCCCTTCGACATCGAGGAGCTGACCGCGACGGTCGGCGCGCGGTTCTCGGCGGGCAAGCGGTTCGCCATCGTGGTCGCCGCGGAGGGTGCCAAGCCGAAGGCCGGGACCATGGCCTTCGACGAGGGCGGCAAGGACGTCTACGGCCATGAGCGGTTCGCCGGGATCGCGCGGCAGCTCTCCGTGGAACTGGAGTCGCGACTCGGCAAGGAGGCGCGTCCGGTGATCCTCGGGCACACCCAGCGCGGCGGGACGCCGACGGCGTACGACAGGGTGCTGGCCACCCGCTTCGGCTGGCACGCCGTGGAGGCCGTGCACCGCGGGGAGTTCGGGATGATGACGGCGCTGCGCGGAACGGACATCGTGACGGTGTCGCTGGCGGAGGCCGTCGAGACGTTGAAGACGGTGCCCGAGGACCGCTACGCGGAGGCGGAGTTCGTCCTGTAGACCCGTGACGTCCCGCGGTGTCCGGGCCGTCCTGGGCCGGTGACTCCCGCAACACCCGTGAACAGAACCGCCCCCGGTCGCAGTCGCGGCGGGGGGCGGTTCTACTCTGGTGCGGACAGACAGCGCACAACCCCCACGAATCAGGAGCCGGCGGATGGATCACAGCGGGCACGGCATGACCATGGATCTGCCGCCGTTCACGCTGGGGCGAGGACTCGGCTGGTCGGCGGACCCGTTCTTCCTCGTCGCCTGCCTACTGGGGCTGGCGCTGTACGGCTGGGCGGTGGTGCGCCTGACGCGGCGCGGCGACAAGTGGCCGGTGGGACGGACCGTCTCGTTCGTCCTCGGTGTGCTGAGCATCATGCTCATGATGTGCACCAAGCTGAACGACTACGGCATGGTCATCTTCAGCGTGCACATGGTGCAGCACATGATGATCAGCATGGTGTCGCCCATCCTGATCCTGCTCGGCGCCCCGATCACGCTCGCGCTGCGCGCGCTGCCGCCGGCGGGGCGCGGGCGCAAGGGGCCGCGCGAGCTGCTGCTGATGCTGCTGCACAGCCGCTACATCCAGATCGTCACCCACCCGGTGTTCACCATCCCGATGTTCATCGCGAGCCTGTACGGGCTGTACTTCACCCCGCTGTTCGACTTCCTGATGGGCTCCCAGGTGGGGCACATCGCGATGATGGTGCACTTCCTCGCCGTCGGCCTGATCTTCTTCTGGCCGATCATGGGCGTGGACCCGGGTCCGCACCGGCCGGGCTACCTCATGCGGATGCTGGAGCTGTTCGCGGGCATGCCGTTCCACGCGTTCTTCGGCATCGCGGTGATGATGGCGTCCACGCCGATGGTCACCACGTTCCAGAACCCGCCGGCCTCGCTCGGCATCGACGCGCTCGCCGACCAGAACGCGGCCGGCGGTATCGCCTGGGCGTTCAGCGAGGTCCCGTCCGTGCTGGTGCTGATCGCGCTGCTCTTCCAGTGGTACGCCTCGGAGAAGCGGCACGCCAAGCGCACCGACCGCGCCGCGGACCGTGACGGCGACAAGGAGCTCCAGGCGTACAACGCCTATCTGGCCTCCCTGCACGCACGCGGGAACTGAGTCCCCGGTCTCCGCTTCCCTCGCTTCCCCACCACCGGATCTTGCGGGAACGCCCACGTCCGGCACATGTCCAGACGTGGGATTCCCGCCTAGACTCCACCTTCATGCTGCGCGCTCTGGCCGTCGACGACGAACGCCCCTCGCTGGAGGAGCTGCTCTACCTGTTGAACGCGGACCCCCGCATCGGCAGTGCCGAGGGCGCCGGTGACGCGACCGAGGCGCTGCGCCGCATCAACCGCGCCCTGGAGTCCGGGCCCGACGGTCCCGAGGCCATCGACGTCGTCTTCCTCGACATCCAGATGCCCGGCCTCGACGGACTCGACCTCGCCCGGCTGCTCGGCGGGTTCGCCCGGCCGCCGCTCGTCGTGTTCGTCACCGCCCACGAGGACTTCGCCGTGCAGGCGTTCGACCTCAAGGCCGTCGACTACGTCCTCAAGCCCGTCCGCAAGGAGCGGCTGGCCGAAGCGGTCCGCCGCGTCGCCGAACCGCGCGCCGCGGCACAGCCCGCGGCACAGCACGGCAGCACCCCGCGCATCCCCGTGCACGAGCCCGACCCGGACCACATAGCCGTCGAGCTCGGCGGTGTGACCCGCTTCGTCGCCGTCGAGGACATCACGCATGTGGAGGCCCAGGGCGACTACGCCCGGCTGCACACCGACCGCGGCAGCCACCTCGTACGGATACCGCTGTCCACCCTGGAGGAACGCTGGCGCTCGCGCGGCTTCGTCCGTATCCACCGCCGCCACCTGGTGGCCCTGCGCCACATCGGGGAGCTCCGGCTCGACGCGGGTACCGTGAGCGTCCTGATCGGCTCGGAGGAGCTCCAGGTCAGCCGACGGCACACCCGTGAACTGCGGGACCTGCTGATGCGCCGGACCACGGGCTAGGGGGACGGCGTGCCCCAGGACCCGACCGAACGCCGCGTGGTCGTCACCGGCCCGCCCCGCCGCGCCCGCCGCGCCTTCGGCTACTACCGCCCGCGGACCGAGATCGACGAGCAGACCACCCTCGGCCACACCTACGTCCGCTCCCTGATGCGCATCCAGCTGCGCACCGGTCTCATCGTGTTCGCGATCCTGATGCTGCTCATCGGTCCGCTCCCGCTGGTCTTCGCCGCGGCCCCGGACGCCCGGCGGCTGGAGTGGGCGGTCCTCGGCTTCGGGCTGTACCCCCCACTGGTCCTGCTCGCCCGCTGGTACGTGCGCCGCGCCGAACGCAACGAACGCGACTTCGTGCGGCTCGTCGAGGACCGCTGAGGGCGGGGAACGGAACGCCGGCACCGTGAACTCCAGTTACGCCGTCCCCGCCGTCGCGCTCGTCGTCCTGGCGACCGTCCTCGTCGGCGCCTTCGGCCTGCGCATCTCCCGCACCACCTCCGACTTCTACGTCGCCTCCCGCACCGTGGGCCCCCGTCTGAACGCCGCCGCCATCAGCGGCGAGTACCTCTCCGCCGCCTCCTTCCTGGGCATCGCGGGCCTCGTCCTGGTGCAGGGCCCGGACATGCTCTGGTACCCGGTCGGCTACACCGCCGGCTACCTGGTCCTGCTGCTGTTCGTCGCCGCCCCGCTGCGCCGCTCCGGCGCCTACACGCTGCCCGACTTCGCCGAGGCCCGCCTCGCCTCGCAGACGGTGCGGCGGCTCGCGGGCGCCTTCGTCGTCGGCGTCGGCTGGCTGTACCTGCTGCCCCAGCTCCAGGGCGCGGGACTCACCCTGACCGTGCTCACCGGCACCCCCGGCTGGCTCGGCGGAGTGATCGTCGCCGTCGTGGTCACCGTCATCGTCGCCGCCGGCGGCATGCGCAGCATCACCTTCGTGCAGGCCTTCCAGTACTGGCTCAAGCTCACCGCCCTGCTCGTGCCCGCACTGTTCCTGGTCCTCGCCTGGCAGAGCGACGGGGCGCCCAGCCACGCCTTCGACGAACCCGCCGCCTTCCGCGAACAGCGTGCCGTCCGCATCGACGACACCCTCGACCTGCGGCTCGCCGAGCCGCTGACCGTGACCGTGGACGGCACCGTCGACGGCCGCGAACACACCGGCGCCGAACTCCGCCTGCCCGCCGGCACCCACCGCATCGACGGCGGCACCCGGCTGACCTTCGCCGAGGGAGCCGAGGTCCCGGCCGCCGGGCGGGGCGCCGACGACGCCCTGTCGCCCTCGCGGGCCGAGTCCCGCGAGGAACGCCCGTTGTACGCCACGTACGGCCTGATCCTCGCCACCTTCCTCGGCACCATGGGCCTGCCGCACGTGGTGGTCCGCTACTACACCAGCCCGCACGGCGTCGCCGCCCGCCGCACCACCGTCGCCGTCCTCGGCCTGATCGGCGCCTTCTACCTGCTGCCCCCGGTCTACGGAGCCCTCGGTCGGCTGTACGCCCCCGACCTCACCCTCACCGGCAGCGCGGACGCCGCCGTGCTTCTGCTGCCCGGCCGCATGATCGGAGGAGTGGGCGGCGACCTGCTCGGCGCGCTGGTCGCCGGGGGTGCCTTCGCCGCGTTCCTGTCCACGGCGTCCGGGCTGACCATGGCCGTGGCCGGCGTCATCACCCAGGACGTCCTGCCCGCACGCGGCGTACGGCACTTCCGGCTCGGCACGCTGCTCGCCATGGCCGTCCCGCTCGGGGCGAGCATCCTGGTCGGCGGGCTGCCGGTGGCCGACGCGGTCGGGCTCGCCTTCGCCGTGTCGGCGTCCTCGTTCTGCCCGCTGCTCGTCCTCGGTATCTGGTGGCGCCGGCTCACCCCGCCCGGGGCGGCGGCCGGCATGCTGGTCGGGGGCGGCTCCGCCTTCGTCGCCGTCGCCGCGACCATGGCCGGCTTCCCGGGCCGGGGCGCACTGCACGCGCTGCTCGCCTGGCCCGCCCTGTGGTCGGTGCCGCTGGGCTTCCTCACCATGGTCCTGGTCTCCCTGGCCACCCCCGGCCGGGTGCCGCCCGGCACGGCGGCGGTGCTCGCCCGGTTCCACCTGCCGGAGGAACTGCGGACGGAGGTGTCCAAGTGAGCGGATTCCTGGCGGGCCTGTGCGTCGCCGTGCTGCCCCTGCTGGCCGCGGGCTTCTGGCTCGGCCGGCGCACCGCCCGGCCCGCCAGTCTCGCCGGACTCGGCACGCCCGTCGAGCACGCCACCTTCGAGACCCTGCACACCGCCTCCCTGGCCACGCCCCCGCTCCGGGCGGGCCTGACCGAGGAGACCGCCGGCAGATCCGCCCGCAAGCTGCGCTCCCTGCTCGGCACCGACGCCCTGTGCCTCACGGACCGCGAGCAGGTCCTCGTCTGGGACGGCGCCGGCGCCCATCACCGTACCGAGATCATGGAACGACTGGCCGGGCCCCTCGATTCCGGCCGCGGTGAGGCGTTCCCGCTCAGCTGCGACACCCCCGACTGCGCGGTGCGGTGGGCCGTCGTCGCCCCGCTCACCGTCGACGACCGGGTGCACGGCGCGCTCGTCGCCTGCGCACCCCGTGAGTCCGCGGTCCTGGTCCGGGCGGCCGGGGAGGTGGCCCGCTGGGTCTCCGTCCAGCTCGAACTGGCCGACCTCGACCAGTCCCGCACCCGCCTCATCGAGGCCGAACTCAGGGCGCTGCGGGCCCAGATCTCCCCGCACTTCATCTTCAACTCGCTCGCCGTGATCGCCTCGTTCGTCCGCACCGATCCCGAGCGCGCCCGCGAACTGCTCCTGGAGTTCGCCGACTTCACCCGTTACTCGTTCCGCCGGCACGGCGACTTCACCACCCTCGCCGACGAACTCCACGCCATCGACCACTATCTGGCGCTGGTCCGCGCCCGCTTCGGCGACCGCCTCTCCGTCACCCTGCAGATCGCCCCCGAGGTGCTGCCGGTCGCGCTGCCCTTCCTCTGCCTGCAACCGCTCGTCGAGAACGCCGTCAAACACGGCCTCGAGGGCAAGGCCGACAAGTGCCGCATCCAGATCACCGCGCAGGACGCCGGCGCCGAAGCCCTCGTGGTGATCGAGGACGACGGCGCCGGAATGGACCCCGGCCTGCTGCGGCGCGTTCTCGCCCGCGAGGTCGACCACACGGGCGGCATCGGCCTGTCCAACGTCGACGACCGGCTCCGCCAGGTCTACGGCGACGACTACGGCCTCGTCATCGAGACCGCGGTGGGCGCGGGCATGAGGGTCACCGTCCGGCTGCCGAAGTACCAGCCGGGCGTGCACCTGGCGGGGCGGCTCACGCCGAAGTGAGCGCCGGACGCCACGGGCGGCTCAGGCGCTGCGCGTGGCGACCATTCCGAGGGTGATCAGCCCCAGGACGACCCAGCCGAACCACAGCCATCCGTTGCTGCCGAGCGCCACCGTGTAGGCCGTCACGGCGACGAGGCCGCCGATGGTGAGCACTCCCATGGTCTTCGTCGAGTTCGAACCGTTGTGGGAACCGGGCATCGCGACACCCTCCTCATGGTCCTGGTGTTCGGTTTCCCTCCATGGTGCCCCGGTTCTGCCGTTACGGTGCCGGTATGAACAGCAGGCCCGCACCGTTCGACGAGCTCGACCGGAAGATCGTCACCGCTCTGATGGCGAACGCCCGGTCGTCCTTCGCCGAGATCGGCGTGGCCGTCGGGCTGTCGTCCACGGCGGTCAAGCGCCGGGTGGACCGGCTCCGCGAGACGGGGGTGATCACCGGTTTCACGGCGACGGTGCAGCCGTCGGCGCTGGGCTGGCGCACGGAGGCGTACGTCGAGGTGTACTGCGAGGGGGCGGCGCCGCCCCGGCGGCTGGCGGAAGTGGTGCGCAACCACCCGGAGATCGCCGCGGCGATGACGGTGACCGGTGGCGCGGACGCCCTGCTGCATCTGCGGGCGCGGGATGTGGAGCACTTCGAGGAGGTGCTGGAGCGGATCCGTGCGGAGCCGTTCATCCGGAAGACGATCAGCGTGATGGTGCTGTCCCATCTCATCCCGGAGAGTCCGGAGGCGGGGGCGAGCCAGCCGGCTCCCCAGGGCCCGGGGTAGGACGCAGCGGACGTGCGCCGAGCAGTGGGAACACGCAGTATTCCTGCGTGAACACGCAACTCTCGTTCCTTGTCGCCCGCCCCGGTCGCTTTCTACCGTGGACTCACCCCTGATGACACCGCGTGGAAGCGGAGGCACCCCTCTGTGACCGGTCCCCGTGTGCCGTCCCCACGGCGCTATCTCGTCTGCGACCCCGGGCACTTCGCCGTGCGGTACGCGATCAACCCCTGGATGCGTCCCGACCGTCCCGTCGACGTCCCCCTGGCCCAGCGGCAGTGGCGGACGCTGGTCGACGTCTACCGCGCGCACGGTCACACCGTGGAGACCGTGCGGCCCGTGCCCGGCCTGCCCGACATGGTGTTCGCCGCGAACGCGGCGGTCGTCGTCGAGGGCCGCGTCCTCGGCTCCCTGTTCCTGGCGCCCGAGCGGCGCCCCGAGTCCGTGCCGTACGAGAGCTGGTTCAAGGCGGAGGGCTTCGACGTCCATCGTCCCGAGTCGGTGTGCGAGGGCGAGGGCGACCTGGTTCCCGCCGGACGCTGGATCCTCGCCGGCACCGGGTTCCGCACCACCCGTGAGGCGCATCGGGAGGCACAGGAGTTCTTCGGCGTGCCCGTGATCAGCCTGACGCTGGTGGATCCGTACTTCTACCATCTGGACACGGCCCTGTTCACACTGGACGAGGAGAACATCGCGTACTACCCGGAGGCGTTCTCGCCGGGGAGCCGCGAGGTGCTGGCCCGGCTGTATCCGGACGCGGTGACCGCGACCCGCGAGGACGCGACGGCGTTCGGCCTGAACTCCGTCTCCGACGGGCGCCACGTGTTCATCTCCCCCGAGGCGACAGGCCTCGCCGCCCGGCTCACCGACCGCGGCTACGTTCCCGTCCCCGTCGACCTGTCCGAGTTCCACAAGGCAGGCGGCGGGATCAAGTGCTGCACTCAGGAGATCCGCTCATGACCTCTGCCATCCGCACCCGTTCGTCCGCCGAGCTGATCGGTGCGGAGGAGCCGGTCCTCGCGCACAACTACCACCCGCTGCCCGTGGTCGTCGCGAGCGCCCGGGGCGCGTGGGTGGAGGACGTGGAGGGCCGCCGCTACCTCGACATGCTGGCCGGCTACTCGGCGCTCAACTTCGGCCACCGGCATCCCGCGCTGATCGAGGCGGCGCACCGCCAGCTGGACCGGCTCACGCTCACCTCGCGCGCCTTCCACAACGACCGGCTCGCCGAGTTCGCGGAGCGGCTGGCGGCGCTGACCGGGCTGGACATGGTGCTGCCCATGAACACCGGCGCGGAGGCGGTCGAGAGCGCGGTGAAGGTGGCCCGCAAGTGGGCCTACGACGTGAAGGGCGTCCCGGCCGACCGGGCGACGATCGTGGTCGCGGCGGACAACTTCCACGGCCGGACGACGACCATCGTCAGTTTCTCCACGGACGAGACCGCGCGCGCCGGTTTCGGTCCCTTCACGCCCGGCTTCCGGATCGTGCCGTACAACGACCTCGCGGCGCTGGAGGCGGCGGTCGACGAGACGACGGCCGCGGTGCTGATCGAGCCGATCCAGGGCGAGGCGGGGGTGAACATCCCCGACGACGGCTATCTGGCGGGCGTGCGGGAGCTGACGCGCCGCGCCGGGTGCCTGTTCGTCGCGGACGAGATCCAGTCGGGGCTCGGTCGTACGGGCCGCACGCTGGCCGTGGAGCACGAGGCGGTCGTCCCGGACATGGTGCTGCTCGGCAAGGCGCTGGGCGGCGGCATCGTCCCGGTGTCGGCGGTGGTGGCCCGGCGTGAGGTGCTCGGGGTGCTGCACCCCGGGGAGCACGGGTCGACCTTCGGCGGCAATCCGCTGGCCGCGGCCGTCGGTACGGCGGTGGTGGAGTTGCTGGAGACGGGCGAGTTCCAGCGCCGGGCGGCGGAACTGGGCGTGGTGCTGCGCGGCGGGCTGGAGGCCCTGGTCGGCAAGGGCGTCGTCGGCTTCCGCTCGCGCGGACTGTGGGCGGGCGTCGACGTGGACCCCGTGCTGGGTACCGGCCGGGAGGTGAGCGAGCGTCTGATGCGGGAGGGAATCCTGGTCAAGGACACCCACGGGTCCACCATCCGGCTGGCCCCGCCGCTCACCATCCGGGGCGAGGAGCTCCGGGAGGCCCTGGAGACGCTGGGGAAGGTGCTGGGCCAGGGCGGCTGACCCGCCCGAACCCCGGCCACCGGCCCGTTCCCACCTGCCTGACCTGCGTGACCGCTGTCCGGGGGTGGGAACGGGCGTTTTCGGACGGCGCCCGGGAAGCCCCCTGCCCGGTTCCCGGGTGAAGATGGGAACAAGAGGTGGTAGACCACTCTCAGCGACAGAGAGGTCGGCCGTGGGCGGACACGAGGACGGACACGAGGAGCCGGAGGTTGCCCGGCAGGGGTTCGACGTGGCCGACGCCGCTCCCCTGCTGCTCGATCCGCAGGGCGTCGTGACGAACTGGACCGGTCCGGCCGAGCGGCTGCTGGGGTATCCGGCGGTCGAGGCGGTGGGCAGGAAGCTGGCCGAGCTGCTCACCGCCGAGGACGCCGAGCGGGTGCCGGACCTGGTCGGGCGCTGCCGGGCGGACGACGGCTGGGCGGGTCCGATGACGGCCCGTCACCGGGACGGACGGCCGGTCCCCGTCATGGTCCGGCTCATGCGGACCATGGAGCCGCGGGGCCGCTCGTCCCTGCTGGTGCTGCTGTCGGAGCTGGCCGGTCCCGTCGGCCGGCGCATGAGCCGCTCCGCCGGCTGGGACCTGAGCCGCGCGGTGCTCGAGCAGATGGTCGCCGGATCGTCGATCGGGCTCGCGATCGTGGACACGGACCTGCGGTACGTGTGGTCGAACACCGCCCTGGAGCAGTTCGGCGGCGGCCCGGCCCAGCGGCGGCTGGGCCTGCGGTTCGCCGACGTCCAGCCCGGCCTGGACGCCGAGTCCGTCGAGGCGCAGATGCGCCACGTGCTGGAGACCGGCGAGCCGGTGGTCGGCCACGAGTACGTCGGCCAGGTCCGTTCGGCGCCGCTGCGCGACACCGCGCACATGCTGTCGTTCACCCGGCTCGACGACGACCGGGGCCGCCCGATGGGCGTCTACTACAGCGTCGTGGACATCACCGAGCGGCACCGTGCCCGTCAGCGGCTCGCCCTGCTCGACCGGGCCGGCGAACGCATCGGCCGCACACTGGACGTCATGCGCACCGCCCAGGAGCTGGCGGACGTCGCCGTCCCGGAACTCGCGGACTTCGTGGTCGTGGACCTGCTGGAGACGGTGGTACGGGGCGCCGAGCTGCCGCCCGGACCGCTCGCGGAGACGGACGGGGTGCCGCTGCGCCGCGCGGGCTACCGGTCGCTGTACGAGGACCTGCCGCGGAAGGTCCGGGAGACGGGCGCGGTGACGAGCTTTCTGGCCGGTTCACCGCCGGTCCGCTGTCTGACCACGGGCCGCTCCTGGCGCCAGGAGCAGCTCGACCCGCTCGCCACGGAGTGGATCGACGGCACCCCGGACGGCCGGAAGGCCACCTTCCTCGAGCTCGGTCTGCAGAGTGCGATGATCGTGCCGATCCGCGCCCGGGGCACCACCCTGGGTGTCACCGGGTTCTTCCGGCGCCGCCGGGACCCCTTCAGCGAGGACGACCTGAGCCTGGCCGAGGACCTCGTCTCCCGCGCCGCCGTCTGTGTGGACAACGCCCGGCGCTACGCCAGGGAGCGCGACGCGACGCTCGTGCTGCAGCGCAGCCTGCTGCCCCGCCGGCTCCCGGAGCTGGACGCCGTCGAGGTGTCGGCCTGTTACCGCCCGGCCGACGAGCTGACCGGCCTGGGCGGCGACTGGTACGACCTGATCCCGCTGTCGGGTGCCCGCGTCGCCCTCGTCGTCGGAGAGGTCCCCGGTCACGGCATCGCCGCCGCCGCGGCGATGGGCCGGCTGCGTACCGCCGTACGGACCCTGGCCGCGCAGGATCTGCCGCCCGAGGAGGTGCTCGCCCATCTCGACGACCTGGTGTCGCGGTCGGCGCGGGAGGAGGGCGCCGAGCCGGACGAGCCGGAGCGGACCTACGGCCAGGCCGTGGGCTCCGGCTGCCTGTACGTCGTCTACGACCCGGTCGACGGCCGGTGCACGATGGCCGCCGCGGGCCATCCCGTGCCCGCCCTGGTGGCGCCCGACGGCACGGTCGGCTTCGTCGATCTGCTGCCGGGGCCCCTGCTCGGCGTGGGCGGCCCGCCGTTCGAGGCGATGGAACTGTCCCTGGCCGAGAGCAGCACACTCGCCCTGTACACCGACGGTCTGCTGACCGACACCACGACCGGTTCGACCGCGGGCGGCCAGGACCGGTTGCGACAGGTACTGCAGGGGGCCGCGCCCTCACTGGAAACGCGGTGCCGGACCGTGGTGGACGCCCTGGTACCGGTCCGCCCGTACGACGACGTGGCACTGCTGATGGCCCGTACCCGGCTCCTGGACTCCGACCAGGTGGCGGCCTGGGACCTGCCGCCGGATCCGGCCGTGGTGGCCGAGGCCCGCAGGACGGCCACCCGGCAGCTGTCCCACTGGGGGCTGGACGAGTTGGTCTTCACCACGGAGCTGATCGTCAGCGAACTGGTCACCAACGCCATCCGGCACGCCGTCGGCCCCGTCCGCCTGCGGCTGATCCGGGAGCGCGCGCTGGTCTGCGAGGTGTTCGACGGCGGCGCCACCACACCGCACCTGCGCCATCCCCGCGCCATGGACGAGGGCGGACGCGGGCTGCTGCTGGTCTCGCAGCTCGCTCAGCGGTGGGGCACCCGTTTCGTTCCCGACGGGAAGGTCATCTGGGCCGAGCAGTCGCTGACCGGACCGGGTGATCTTCCCCTTGAGATGGCCTTCCCTCTGGAGTGACGCTCCTGTCAGGAGGCGGTGGCCATGACACAGACGGCGATCGACTACGCGGTGGTGTACCAGGTCCTGCCCGGCATGGTGGCGCTCCTCACCCCCGATCCGGTGTACGCGGATGTCAACGAGGCGTTCGTCCACGGGACCGGGAGGCCCGGGAGGAACTGCCGGGCCGCCACCTGTTCGATGTCTTCCCGGACAACCCGAACGATCCGAACACCTCGGGCGCGCACAACCTGCACGCCTCCCTGCTGCGGGTCGTGTCGGCCGACGAGCGCGACACCATGGCCCTGCAACGCTCCGACGTCGAGAGCCCGGAACAGCCCGGCACGTGGGAGGCGCGCTACTGGAACCCGGTGAACACACCGGTGCCGGGCAGCGACGGCTCCGTGGTCCTGATCGTGCACCGGGTCGAGGAGGTCACCGAGCCGATGCGGGCCCGCCACCGCGCGGGCGTCGACCAGAACCGGGGCCTGGAGGCCGAACCGCACACGCGCCCGCGAGCTGCAGGAGCTCAACAACCGCCTGCGCCAGGCGCCCGCCCGGGAGCGTCAGGTGGCACCGGCACCGCAGAGGTCCATGCTGCCCGCACCGCGGCAGGTGGGTCACCTGGCCGCCGTGCGCTGTCGGCCGGCGGTGGGCGCGCCCGACGTCTGCGGAGACTGGGACGACCTGGTCGACCTGGTGCGCGGCCACCGTACCGGCGTGTCCGTGGGCGACGCGGTCGGGCACGGACTGGAGGCGGCCGGCGTCATGGGCCGGCTGCGCAGCGCGCTCACCGCCGCCTCCCGGGTCGCGGCGGGACCCGCCGAGGCGCTGGACGTCGTGGCGCGCTACGCCCTCGTGGTCGACGGCGCCGAGTCGGCGACCGTGGTCACCACCTTCGTCGTCGGCTTCGACCGGCACACCATCGATCACAGCAGCGCCGGTCATCCCCCGCCGGTGCCGGTCCACCCGGACGGGCGGGTGGAGTTCCTCGGCCGGGCCACCGGCCCTCCGCTCGACGCCCGCCTCGAACCGGTGCGCAGACCCGGGACGACGACCACGTCCACGCCCGGGGCGACTCTCGTGCTCTCCACCGACGGTCTGGTCGAACGCCGCCGGGAGGACATCGACACCGGGCTGCTGCGGCTCGCCTATTCGCTGCGCCGCCACCGGACACGGGGTCCCGAGTCGCCGGCCGACATCGTGCTGCGGGAGTTGCTGCCGCCCGGCGGCGTCACCGACGACACCGCGCCGGTCGTCGTCCGGCTGTGATCCGCCGCGGGGCGGCGGTACGGCTCGGCCGGTGGACCGGGCGTCGTCGAGCCGGTCCACCCGGTCCACGTTCTGCCGGTCGTCCGCGGCCTGTCCGGTCCCCCGGCGAACCAGGCGTCGAGGATCTCCTTCAGCAGCGGCTCGGCCGTCAGCCGCAGGCCGAGCGCCAGCACGTTCGCTTCGTTCCAGCAGCGCGCGCCGTGTAGGCGTCCGCGCACAGGGCGGCCCGTACGCCCGGCACCTTGTTGGCCGCGATCGAGGCACCCGTGCCGGTCCAGCAGCACACCACCGCCTAGTCGGCGGTCCCCTCGGCGACGTCGCGGGCGGCCGCCTCGGAGCAGAACGCCCACCGCGATTCGCCTCCGGAGCTCAGGGCACCGTGTACGCGCACCTCGTGGCCGCGCTCGCGCAGTTCCGCGAGCAGGGCCCGGGCGACGGGTTCGTCCATGTCGGAGGAGACGGAGATCCGCATGGGCGAGCCCACTCGCGCGTGCGGCGGCCGGCGGCGGCCGGGCGTCGCACGCGTCCCCGCCGGTACCCCCGCTGACGGGCGCTCAGCCGCCCGGTCCGGCCCCGCCCCCGTCCCGCCGGACGGGGTGCCGGGCGCCCTCGCCCGGACCTAGACTGGCACCCCCACGACGTGCCGGTCGACCTGCTGCAGCACGCCGCTGATCCGTCCGCCAGAGTCGAGGAGCGCGCCCTTGTTCTACTACCTGCTCAAATACGTGCTGCTGGGCCCGCTGCTGCGACTGGTCTTCCGGCCTCGAATAGAGGGCCTGGAGCATGTGCCGTCGTCCGGTGCCGCCATCGTCGCCGGCAATCATCTGTCGTTCTCGGACCACTTCCTGATGCCCTCGATACTCAAACGGCGCATCACCTTCCTCGCCAAGGCCGAATACTTCACCGGCCCCGGCATCAAGGGCCGGCTGACGGCGTTCTTCTTCCGCAGCGCGGGGCAGATCCCGGTCGACCGCTCCGGCAAGGACGCCGGCCAGGCCGCGATCCGGGAGGGCCTCGGAGTGCTGAGCAAGGGGGAACTGCTCGGTATCTACCCGGAGGGCACCCGGTCGCACGACGGGCGTCTCTACAAGGGCAAGGTCGGAGTCGCGGTGATGGCCCTCAAGGCCGGCGTCCCGGTGATTCCCTGCGCGATGATCGGCACCTTCGAGGCGCAGCCGCCCGGGAAGGTCGTCCCCCGCATCCACCCGGTGGTGATCCGCTTCGGCAAGCCCCTCGACTTCTCGCGCTACGCCGGCATGGAGGACGGGAAGGCGATACTGCGCGCCGTCACCGACGAGATCATGTACACCATCCTGAGCCTGTCCGAGCAGGAGTACGTCGACCAGTACGCGGCCGTCGCCAAGGCGGAGGACGCCGAGCGCAAGGCGGCGGAGAAGCGCCGGCTGCCGCGGATGCCGCTGAGCTGACCGGCCCCGTCCGAAAACGGAACCGTGCACCCCGCCGCTGCCGCGGGGTGCACGGTTCCGTTTTCGGGGCCTTCTCGGCGACTTACAAAGTGGCCGTCCCGCGGTGTTCCGCGGCGATGCCGAAGCGCTGCTGTTCGCGTGAAGCGGACGCCGCCTCGTGGACGCCGGAAACCGTGCTGACCACCTGATCCCCGGTGGCTTCCCGTCGTGCGTCGAGTTCCTGGAGCTGCTCGAGTCGTCGCAGGTCATCGGCGGACACAAGGGCGACGAGGGGCTTTCCGTGCCGGGTCACGACAACGCGCTCACCGCCGTACACCACGCGGTTGATCAGGTCGGCGAGTTCAGCCCTGGCTTGCGTCACCGGAATCTCGTAGGCCATGCCCCCATCATAACGTCACGTACATCCTGTACATTTTTTACAGACAGCCGCCACGAGGAGGGGCCCATGACCCGACCGTCCGTCCGCCACGTCCTGCCCGAGTTCACCGAACACACGGTGTCCGGGCGCCGGAGCACGGATCCGTACTCGAAGCTGATGGAGGAGCGGATCGTCCTCCTCGGGACACCGATCGACGAGACCTCCGCGAACGACGTGATCGCCCAGTTCATGTACCTGGAGCACCGGGACCCCGACCGGGACATCTCCCTCTACGTCAACTCGCCCGGCGGCTCCTTCCACGCCATGTCGGCGATCCACGACACCCTGCGCTACATCGCCTGCGAGGTGGAGACGGTCTGCCTGGGCCAGGCGGCAGGCACAGCCGCGCTGCTGCTGGCCGCCGGGACGCCGGGCAAGCGGTACGTCCTGCCCGGGGCGCGACTGGTGCTTCATCAGCCCGCGCTGACGGAGCCGGTGGAGGGCAGGGCGAGCGACCTAGCCGTCCAGGCCGAGGAGCTGACACGCGTTCGGGCCCGGATCGAGGAGATGCTGGTCCGGTGCACCCGCCGCACCCCGGAGCAGGCACGGTCGGACATCGAGCGGAACACGGTCCTCGACGCCCGGGCGGCGGTGGACTACGGCCTCGCGGACCGGATCGTGACCGTCCGCGAGGGCCGGCGGCCCACTTCCGGCACGGGGTGAGCCGCCGATGCTGCCACCCGAGCTGCCGCCGCTGCCCGCGCTGACCCGCGCCGAGGCCGAGCTGATCGACCGTTACCTCGAGGCCGTCGACCTGCTCGGCCGGATCAACCCGGCCCGCGACGGCGACACCTACCGGGGACTGCGTGCCGCGCAGGCACTGGTCGGCAAGGCCGTCGCCCTGCGCGACGCGCTGGCCCTGATGCACAGACGCGGCGAGACCGAACTGCACACCGCCACCCTGGCCCGTGCGTTGCGGGTGCTGGACGGCGAGCGGCGCACGGCCCGCGTCATCCTGCCGCCGGGCTGCGGCAGTTGACACCCCTACCGGCCCGGGCGGGGCGTGCGCCGGTGACACGTCCGCACCGGAGTTGAAACGGACCAAATGGCTTACCCCCAAGCGGCGTAGACGCACGACTTCTTTTCGGGCCGCCAAGGTTGCGCACCGCGCGCGCCCCCTTTCGGAATCAAGTATTCCGATGCTGGTCCGGGGCTCCTCGGCGCTCTGGACGGCAGCCCGAACACAGCGCTGTCCACCCGAACGGATGAGTGGTGAGTAACAACACAAACCCCCGGCTCCGGTGGGATTTCGGGCCAACCATTGCCAAGATCGCTCACTGACGACAAGCCCCCGCCACCGCGGCGGGGCGATCCGGGCGGACGCCGAGTCCTGCCGCCGCCCGGATGACCGGTCGACAGGAGTGGATCGGCAGGAGTGGAGGACCCGAGCACGACGGGTCGCCGGAGCGGGGATTCCCGTTCCGAGCATCCCTTGGGGTGAAGCCGCACGTGTGCGGCCGGGCAACTTCGCCAGCCCGAATCCGACAGGTCATCCTTCACAGGCGGCTGACGAAGGGTTGCGCATGTCCGCGCTCAATCGTGTCCCGTCTCTCATGGCCCGGGCCGGCACGGCCTCGGCCCTCACTCTCGCCGCCGTGGGCGGCTCACTCGTGGTTCCCGGTGCCGCCCCGGAGGCGGCGGCCGCGAGCACGGCCGCCAAGGCTCTCCAGGTCGCGGAATCCAAGAAGGGTTCGCCCTACCGGTGGGGCGCCACCGGACCGTCCCGCTTCGACTGCTCCGGCCTGACCCTCTACTCGTTCAAGAAAGCGGGCAAGCAGCTGCCGCGCACCGCCGCCCAGCAGTACAACAAGACAAACAAGGTCGCGGCCTCCAACCGCAAGGCGGGCGACCTGGTGTTCTTCCACTCGGGCCAAAACATCTACCACGTCGGCATCTACGCGGGTCAGAACAAGATCTGGCACGCCCCGAAGACCGGGGACGTGGTGCGCCTGCAGAAGATCTGGACCCGCAGCGTCTGGTACGGCCGGGTCGGCTGATCCGCGGGGGCGGCGGCATTCCCCCCCTGTCGCCGCCCCCGCCACTCCGTCGGACAGTCACCGACGCGGCTGGGGCTGCGCTGTTCCGTCGTGGCCCCTACGGCTCCTGCTGTCCCACCGCCGTGACCGGCTCGGCCGGGACGGCCCACGGGAGCACGACGAAGACGGTCTTGCCGCCCTCCCTGGTGGGGCGGATCCTCATCCTGCCGCCGCGTTCCGCGGTCAGCCAGCGGATGATGACCAACCCCCGGCCGTTGTCCTGCTGGACCGCGGCGGGGAGCCGCTTGGGGAACCTCGGATGACTGTCGGTGACTCCGATGCGCAACCGCTCGTCGTGGTCGAGGGCGATGTACACCGTGAACGTGGGTGACTGCCCGAGGGTGTGCTGCACGGCGTTGGTGGCCAGTTCGGACACGATCAGCCGCACGGTGTCGGACACTTCCGTGTCCGCCGGCATGCCCCACTCCGCCAGCGTGTCCACCACATGGGTGCGCGCGGCGGGAACCGAGGCTGGATCGCTCGGCAGAGTGATGGATGCTTCCAGATGGTCTGCCATGGCGACGTCCTCCCTTTCCCACGGGTCCACGGTCCGGCACGGAGCGGCTGATTCGAGTACGGTCCCGCACTGGTGCTTCGTCGCCAGACTGCCATCACCGCAGAATGCGGGCGACGATACGGCCAGGATATGCATATATCTGTCGCTCAAATCGGTGAACTCTGCGACGAGAGACCGCATGTGGGTGGCTCATAGGGAGTAAGGGGGAAACGGTGCAACACGGTCCCGCGGTACGCCGCCGGAAACTGGGCGCCGAACTGCGCTCGCTGCGCACGTCGGCGGGGTTCACGAGTGGTGAGGCCGCCCGCCTGGTGGGCTGGCACCAGTCGAAGGTGAGCCGGATCGAGACGGGCACGAGCGGGGTGAAACCGGCCGATGTGCGGTTACTGCTCGACGCCTACGGCCTGGCGGATCGTCAGTTGCGTGAGTTGCTGATGGTGTTGGCGGGGTCCGACGACAGCGGTGGACGGCATCACTGGTGGCACGCGTACCGGGGGGTACTGCCGCCCACCTACCGGGACTTCATCAGCCTGGAGTCCCAGGCCAGTGCGATGCGCACCCTGGAGACCACGGTGGTTCCCGGGCTGTTGCAGACACCCGAGTACGCGCGGGCGGTGACCGAGGCCGCGCTGGAGGGCGCCTCGAAGGAGCGGCTGGACACGCTGGTGGAAGTGCGGCTGGCCCGGCAGGACGTGCTGCGGACGGAGCCGCCCCTGGAGCTGGCCGCCGTCCTGGACGAGGCGGTGCTGCGCCGGGAGGTCGGCGGCCCCGGCGTGATGACCCGGCAGCTGAACCGGCTCGTGGAGGCGGCACGCCTTCCCCACGTGCGGCTCCAGATCCTGCCGTTCACGGCAGGGGCGCACATCGGCGTCACCGGCCCTTTCGTAATCTTCTCATTTTCGCGCACTTCCGATCTGGATGTTGTGGTTCTCGACCACTTGACGAGTAGCCTCTATCTCGAGCGGAAAGAAGACCTCCGGGTGTACTCGGAGGCTTTCAACGCCCTTTCGATCCACGCCCTTTCGCCCGAGGACTCGTTGGATTTCATCGCCGGGACAGCTGCCGGCGCGTAAGGAGGCACGATGCCCGTACCGCCTCGGACCCTTCCCTCCAGCACCGACCTGCGCGGTGTGCGGTGGCTGCGCAGCAGCTACAGCACTGGCGCGAACAACTGCGTCGAGACGGCCCGGCCGGCCACCGGCCCAGGTGCCGGGCTGCTCGCCGTACGCGATTCCAAGAACCCGTCCGGACCCGCGCTGCTCATCTCCCCCGGGAGCTGGACGAAGTTCGTGGCCGCGGTCCGCTGACCGGCAGCACCACCGGCCCGACCACCCGTCCGGCACCACCGACCGAACCGTCCGTCGTCGAGCGACCCACGACCGTGCCCCGCCGACTCACGGCCGCGTCTCGCCGACCACCAGTACAGCGCGTTCGACCTCGGCCCCGGACAGGTCCGCGCGGGCGGTCAGTCTGAGCCGTGAGATGCCGTCGGGCACGGAAGGAGGACGGAAGCAGCCCACGGACAGGCCGGCCGCCCGGCAGTCGGCCGCCCATCGCACGGCCTGCTCCGGGGACGGGACACGCACGGAGACGACCGCGGCGTCGGGACGCACCGCCCGAAGACCCGCGGCCGTCAGACGTCCGTGCAGTTCGCGCGCCACCTCGCCCGCCCGTGCGGCACGCCCGGGTTCCCGGCGCAGCAGCCGGAGCGCCGACAGTGCGGCACCGGCGGCCGCGGGGGCGAGGCCCGTGTCGAAGATGAACGTCCGGGCCACGTTGACGAGATGTTCGACGACCCGTGCCGGGCCGAGCACCGCTCCGCCCTGACTGCCGAGCGACTTGGACAGCGTGACCGTCGCGACGACGTCGTCGGCGCCGGCGAGTCCGGCCGCCTGCGGGGCGCCGCGTCCACCGTCGCCGAGCACCCCGAGGCCGTGGGCGTCGTCGAGCACCAGTCCCGCGCCGTGCTCCCGGCACGCCTCGGCCAGCGCGGTGAGCGGGGCGGCGTCCCCGTCGACCGAGAAGACCGTGTCGGACACCACGACGGCCGGTCCGTCGTGCCCGTCCAGCGTCTTGCGCACGGCGTCCGGGTCGGCGTGCGCCGCGACCCGCGTCCCGCCACGGGCCAGTCGGCAGCCGTCGATCAGCGAGGCGTGGTTGCCCGCGTCGGACACGATCAGTGAGCCGTGCGGGGCCAGCGCGGTGACGGCGGCCAGGTTGGCCGCGTAGCCGGAGGAGAAGACGAGGGCCGCCTCGAAGCCGCAGAAGTCCGCCAGTTCACGTTCCAGCGCGGTGTGCAGTTCGGTGGTGCCGGTGACGAGCCGGGACCCGGTCGCCCCGCCGCCCCAGGTCCGCGCGGCCCGTGCCGCGCCCTCGGTGACCTCCGGATGGCGGGCCAGGCCCAGGTAGTCGTTGCTCGCCAGATCGAGGAGCGGCGCGTCGGCGGCCCGCGGGCGCAGGGCCCGCACGAGTCCGGCCCGGCGCCGCAGCTCCGCCTGCTCATCGATCCAGCCGAACGCCATGGGTCCTCCGGGGCTTCGTAGGCAATGCCCAGACCCTAGCCCCAGAGGCAACCGCCCATGGTGTGGCAATATCCACACGTCAGTGCGTGTGGATTTGTGGAGACTCTCCTTGGCCCGGGACACTCCGTGGGACAGGATCGGCTCTCGTGACTCCGCTCCCCACCTGAGGAGGGGGCTTCCGACCGGAGGGTTGCGGTCCAGCCCGAACCGCCCCCCTGCGGGACGAACGGAACCTACCACCGACTCAGGAAGTAATTCTCCCACCGGCCAACGCTGGTGGTTCCCTCGCTAGGAGACCGATGGACCTGCTGAACACGCTGGTGGACAAGGGGCTTCGGCGCGAGACGCCGACCCGCGAGGAAGCGCTGGCCGTCCTCGGGACGTCCGACGACGACCTGCTCGACGTGGTGACCGCGGCCGGGAAGGTGCGGCGGCACTGGTTCGGCCGACGGGTGAAACTCAACTATCTGGTCAACCTCAAGTCGGGCCTGTGCCCGGAGGACTGCTCCTACTGTTCCCAGCGGCTCGGTTCCAAGGCCGACATCCTCAAGTACACCTGGCTCAAGCCGGAGCAGGCGTCGGAGGCGGCCGCGGCCGGGCTGGCGGGCGGCGCCAAGCGGGTGTGCCTGGTGGCCAGTGGCCGGGGCCCGACCGACCGTGACGTGGACCGGGTCTCCGACACCATCAAGGCGATCAAGGAGGGCAACGAGGGCGTCGAGGTGTGCGCCTGTCTCGGTCTGCTCTCCGACGGCCAGGCGGAGCGGCTGCGCGAGGCGGGGGCGGACGCCTACAACCACAACCTGAACACCTCCGAGGCCACCTACGGGGACATCACCACGACGCACACGTACGCCGACCGGGTGGACACCGTGCACAAGGCGCACGCGGCCGGCCTGTCCGCCTGCTCCGGGCTGATCGCCGGTATGGGTGAGAGCGACACGGATCTGGTCGACGTGGTGTTCTCGCTGCGCGAGCTGGACCCCGACTCGGTGCCGGTGAACTTCCTGATCCCGTTCGAGGGCACGCCGCTCGCCGAGGAGTGGAACCTCACCCCGCAGCGGTGCCTCAGGATCCTGGCGATGGTGCGGTTCGTGTGCCCGGACGTCGAGGTGCGGATCGCGGGCGGCCGGGAGGTGCACCTGCGCACGATGCAGCCGCTCGCGCTGCACCTGGCCAACTCGATCTTCCTCGGCGACTACCTCACCAGCGAGGGCCAGGCGGGACGGGCCGACCTGGAGATGATCGCGGACGCCGGGTTCGAGGTGGAGGGCACCGACCAGGTGACCCTGCCCGAGCACCGGGCGGGCGGGTGCGGGTCGCACGACGGCGGCGGGGTCTGCGGCACGGCACCCGCGGGTGCGGGTGCCTGCGCGGGGACGTCGTCCTCCGGCGGGTGTGCGGAGACGGGGGCGCCCGCGGGTGCCGAGACGGCCGCGGAGGGGGCCGGCCGGGCCGACGGGCCGCGTACCGATCTCGTCGCGGTCCGCCGCCGGGGCGCCGGAACGGATCTCGCTCCCAATGCCTGAGCGGTCCGTCCCCGAGTTGCTCGAGCTGGACCGGCGGCACGTCTGGCATCCGTACGGGCCCATGCCGGGGCGCGGGGAGCCGCTGGTCGTGGAGTCGGCGACCGGGGTGCGGCTCAGGCTCGCCGACGGCTCGGGCGAGCTGGTCGACGGGATGGCGTCCTGGTGGTCGGCGATCCACGGCTACAACCACCCGGTGCTGAACGAGGCCGCGACCGACCAGCTCGGGCGGATGAGCCATGTGATGTTCGGCGGGCTCACGCACGAACCCGCCGTCCGGCTGGCGAAGCTCCTCGTCGACATGTCGCCCGACGGGCTGGAGCATGTCTTCCTCGCCGACTCCGGCTCGGTCTCCGTCGAGGTCGCCGTCAAGATGTGCCTGCAGTACTGGCGTTCGCTCGGGCGGCCCGAGAAGCGTCGGCTGCTGACCTGGCGGGGCGGCTACCACGGCGACACCTGGCAGCCGATGTCGGTCTGCGATCCCGAGGGCGGGATGCACGAGCTGTGGACCGGGGTCCTGCCGGAGCAGGTGTTCGCCGAGGCCCCGCCCGCCGAGTACGAGGAGGCCTACGCCGACCGTCTGCGGGAGCTGATCGAGCGGCACGCCGGGGAACTGGCCGCGGTGATCGTGGAGCCGGTGGTGCAGGGCGCGGGCGGGATGCGCTTCCACTCCCCCGCGTATCTGCGGGTGCTGCGCGAGGCGTGTGACGCGCACGACGTGCTGCTGGTGTTCGACGAGATCGCGACCGGGTTCGGGCGCACCGGCGCGCTGTTCGCGGCGGAGCACGCGGCCGTGACCCCGGATGTGATGTGTGTCGGCAAGGCGCTGACCGGCGGCTATCTGACCATGGCGGCAACGCTGTGCACCGCACGGGTGGCCGACGGCATCTCGCGCGGCGAGGTACCGGTGCTGGCGCACGGTCCGACCTTCATGGGCAATCCGCTGGCGGCGGCCGTGGCCTGCGCCTCGATCGAGCTGCTGCTCGGACAGGACTGGCGCGCGGAGGTCAAGCGCATCGAGTCGGGCCTGCGGGACGGGCTGAGCCCGGCGGCGGACCTGCCGGGCGTCCGTGACGTGCGGGTCCTCGGCGCCATCGGCGTCGTCCAGCTCGATCACGCCGTGGACATGGAGGCGGCCACGCGGGCCGCGGTGCGCGAGGGCGTGTGGTTGCGGCCGTTCCGCGATCTGATCTACACCATGCCGCCGTACGTCACCGGCGACACGGACGTGGCCCGGATCGCACGCGCGGTGTGCGCTGCGGCTGCGGCCACTCAGGAAGGATGACATGCCGGTACTGGTGATCACGGGCACGGGCACCGAGGTCGGCAAGACGGTGGTGACGGCGGCGGTCGCCGCGACAGCGCTGGCGGCGGGCCGGTCGGTGGCCGTGCTGAAGGCGGCGCAGACGGGTGTGGCGCCGGACGAACCAGGAGACGCCGAGGAGATCACACGGCTCGCCGGCGCCGTCGCGGCCACCGAGATCGCCCGGTACCCGGACCCGTTGGCGCCCGCCACCGCCGCCCGCCGGGCCGGCCGGGCGCCGGTGCATCCGCACGACGTGGCCGAGGCGGCCGCCAAGCTGGCCACCGAGCACGACCTGGTGCTGGTGGAGGGCGCCGGCGGACTGCTCGTACGGTTCGACGCGGCCGGCGGGACGCTCGCGGACGCGGCGGCACTGCTGGCGGCGCCGGTGCTGGTGGTGGTGTCGGCGGGCCTGGGCACCCTGAACGTCGCGGAGCTGACGGCCTGCCACCTGCGCTCGCGCGGGCTCGCCCCGGCGGGTGTGGTGATCGGCAGCTGGCCCGCCGAGCCCGATCTGGCCTCGCGCTGCAACCTGCAGGACCTGCCGGACGTGACGGGGGTCCCGCTGCTGGGCGCGGTGCCGGCCGGGGCGGCCGCCCTCGCCCCGGCCGGCTTCCGGGCCTCGGCACCGCACTGGCTGGCACCCCGGCTGGACGGCACCTGGGACGCGGAGGCGTTCCAGGTGCGGGAGGCGCGCCGGGGGCGGAGGACGTAGCGGAGCCCCCGGTCGAGGGATGCGAGGTGTCTTCGCGGGGGAGAATCGCGGTAAGGCCGGTCCGGGGGCACAGTCCTCGGCCCCCGGCCCCCGGCCCCGGCTTCTCGGTTTCCTCACGGCAGGGAGGTGCCCCATGTCCGCCGGCTCCGCGAAGGTGGTGCGGGATCCCGTCCACCATCCGTTGTTCGCCCGCTGCTACGCCCGGCTCAGTGTCACCGCGGAGACCCGCGGGGGCATGGCCGCGGTGCGCCGGAGGCTGCTCGGCGGGCTGTCGGGCCGGGTGATCGAGGTCGGTGCCGGCAACGGCCTCAACTTCGCGCACTATCCGGGCACCGTCTCGGAGGTCGTCGCCATCGAGCCGGAACGGGTGCTGCGCCGGCTGGCCGTGGAGGCCGCCCTGCGCGCCCGCGTCCCGGTGGATGTCGCGCCGGGTGCGGCGGAGGCGCTGCCGGTCAAGAGCGAGGCGTTCGACGCGGCGGTGGTCTCCCTGGTGCTGTGCAGTGTGCGGGACCTGCCGCGGGCGCTCGCGGAACTCCGGCGGGTGCTGCGGCCGGGCGGCGAGGTGCGGTTCTTCGAACACGGCCGGGGCGGCGGCCGGGTCATGCGCCTCACCCAGCGTGCCCTGGACCGGACGGTGTGGCCGCCGCTCGCCGGTGGCTGCCATGTGGCGCGCGACCCGGTGGGCGCGTTGCGGGAGGCGGGGTTCGAACTCGGCCCGTACCAAAGGACGCTGATGCCGGAGCGCGGCCCGAAGCTGCCGACGTCGTACTGCGTGCTGGGCACCGCGTGGCGGCCGGCGACCGATGCGGTGTCCGGTGCGCCGACCGGCCGGAGCTGATCACTCGCTCCAGCGGCGCAGCTCGGCGGCGATGTCGTCCACGGACGCCTCACCGTTCTTGACCAGCCGGGCCAGATCGCGCACCTGCTCCGGTGAGGTGACGACCTTCAGACCGCTGGCGACGAGATAGGCATACGCGACGGCGGAGGCGAACAGGGCGTTGGAGCGCTCCAGCGCGGGCACGTGGAGCAGCAGCTGGAGCAGCGCGGCGGCACGGGCCTGCGGGCTGCCGTAGACGGGGACGTCGAATATCTCGGCCTCGTGACGGGCGACGGCGGCGACGAGGGCTCCCCAGTCGGTGACCTGGGGGTCCCCCGGAGTCTGCTGTTCGGCGAGCATCAGCAGCCAGGCGAGGTCGATGCGCAGACCGTCCAAGGGATCAGCGGTGACCTTCGTGCGGGCCCTCGGGGTTCTTCTCCCCCGCTCTCGGCGTCGCCCGCGCGGGCGACGCCCCGTCGAACTCCTCGGCGAAGACGCTCTCGTACTGCTTCATGAAGTCGGCGGCGGCCTCCACGAAGGTGTGGCCGACCTCACCGGCGTCCTGCCGGACCAGTTCCTCGATGTAGCGGTTCACGCTCATCCCGCGGGCCAGTGCGCGCTCCCGCGCCGCTCGGGCGGTGCCCTCGTCCACGCGTACGTTCAGCTGGGTCTTCGCCATGTCTTGAAGCTAGCGCCGAGGTGCTAGCACCGGCAAGTGCCGCCATGGAGCGTGCCCCTTACAGCGATATGGGGCGGTTTTGCACCTGCGGGGGATATTTGGTGTGGAGCGGGTCACACTAGCCTCGGGCGCGGCAGGCACCTCGGCGCGGCCCGACGCCCGCATGAGCAGATCCCCACCTGCCCATATATCGGCATATTCATATCTCCACACCTCTACACCTCTACACCTCCACACCTCCACACCTCTACATCTCTGTATCTCCAGACGGAGGAGGCGGCCTTGTCCACACCTGCTGCGGAGCACTCCCCCGGCCTCGCGTCGGCGGACGGAATCGCGGCCCGCGCGCGCGGCCTGACCAAGGCGTACGGATCCGGCGAGACGACCGTGCTCGCCCTGGACGCGGTGGACGTGGCCATCGCGCGCGGCCGGTTCACCGCGGTGATGGGGCCCTCGGGGTCCGGGAAGTCGACACTGATGCACTGTCTGGCCGGACTCGACACCGTTTCGGCCGGACAGGTGTGGCTCGGCGACACCGAGATCACCGGATTGAAGGACCGTGAGCTGACCCGTCTGCGCCGGGACCGGGTCGGGTTCATGTTCCAGTCGTTCAATCTCATCCCGACTCTGAACGCGCTGGAGAACATCACCCTCCCGATGGACATCGCGGGCCAGAAGCCCGACGAGAAGTGGCTGGACCAGGTCATCGACACACTCGGCCTGCGGAACCGGCTGAAGCACCGGCCGGCCCAGCTCTCCGGCGGCCAGCAGCAGCGCGTGGCCTGTGCGCGGGCGCTGGCCTCCCGGCCCGAGCTGATCTTCGCGGACGAGCCGACCGGCAACCTCGACTCGCGCGCCGGTCTGGAGGTGCTCGGCTTCCTGCGCGAGGCCGTCGACCGGCTGAACCAGACCGTGGTGATGGTCACGCACGACCCGGGCGCCGCCTCCCACTCCGATCTGGTGCTGTTCCTGGCGGACGGCCGGATCGTCGACGAGATGCGGCGGCCCACGGCGGAGGCGGTGCTGGAGCGGATGAAGCGGTTCGACGTGCTCCGCGCCCAGAGCGACGACGGCGGCCCCGCTCCCGGCCTCGCCTCCGGCCTCGTCGGCGACGGGGCCGTGCGGTCCGACGAGTCGGTCCCCGGCAAGGGCTGAGACCGTGCTGAAGGCGACGCTCAGGAGTTTCCTCTCGCACAAGGGGCGGCTGCTGCTGTCCGCGCTGGCCGTCGTCCTGTCCGTGGCGTTCGTCGCGGGCAGCCTGATCTTCTCCGACACCGTCGCCCGCACCTTCGACCGGCTCTTCGCCTCCACCTCCGCCGACGTGACCGTGTCGCCCCCGGACGACCTGAAAGCGGCTGTGCCCACCGGCCAGATCCGGACCGTGCCGGCCTCGCTCGCCGAGCGGCTGGCCGGGATCGAGGGGATCGAGTCCGCCCGCCCGGTCGTCAGGGCCGGGAACGTCACGGTCGTCGACAGCGACAACGCGCCGGTGGGACCGACGAGCGGCGCACCGGCGCGCGCGGTGACCTGGTACGCCGACGAACACAGCGTCGTGGAGCTGGCCTCCGGACGCGCCCCGCGCGGTGCCGGAGAGGCCGTGCTGGACGCGGACACCGCCGACGCCGAGGACCTGGCGATCGGCGACACCCTGTCGGTGCAGGCTCAGCCGGGCACCTTCCGCGTCGAGATCGTGGGGATCGCCGCCTTCACCACCCCCAACCCGGGCTCGGCCCTCGTCTTCCTCGATCCCGAGGTCGCCGCCGTCGAACTGCTGGGCTCGGCGGACCGGGCCACGAGCATCGCCGTCGAGGCGGGGCCGGGCACGACCGCCGAGGAGGTCGACCGCCGTGTCACCGAGGCGCTCGGCGCCGGCACCTACCGGGTGGAGACGGCCGACGAACAGGCCGCGACGGCCACCGACGAGCTGGGCCAGTTTCTCTCCGTGATCAAGTACGTGATGCTCGGCTTCGCCGGAATCGCCGTGCTCGTCGGCACCTTCCTGATCGTCAACACTTTCTCGATGCTGATCGCGCAGCGCACCCGCGAACTCGGGCTGCTGCGGGCGATCGGCGCCGACCGGCGCCAGGTGCGCCGGTCGGTGCTCACCGAGGCGGTGCTGCTCGGCCTGTTCGGCTCGACGCTGGGCATGGCGGCCGGTATCGGGCTCGCCCACGGGCTGATCCGGCTGATGAGCGTCTTCGGCATGAACCTGAACACCGCGGAGATGGTCATCGGGTGGGACACGCCCGTCACGGCGTATGTGGTCGGGGTCGGGGTCACCTTCGTGGCGGCGTACCTTCCGGCCCGCCGCGCGGCAGAGGTGTCCCCGATGGCCGCCCTCGCCGACGCCGAGGTCGCCGGGGTGGGCCGGCCGTTGCGGACCCGCGCGGTGGTGGGTTCCGTCGTCGGGGCGCTCGGCGCGGCCGCTCTGGCGGGCTGCGCCGTCTCCGCCGAAACGAGGTCGGCGGCGTCCCTGCTGGGGCTGGGTGTCGTGCTGACCCTGATCGCGGCCGTCGTCGCCGGTCCGTTGCTGGTGCGGCCGGTGATCCGGGTGCTGGGCGGGGCCTTCCCCGCCCTGTTCGGACCGGTCGGGAGGATGAGCCAGCGCAACGCCCTGCGCAATCCCCGCCGTACGGGTGCCACCGCCGCCGCGCTGATGGTGGGAATCGCCCTGGTCGGCGGCATGTCGGTGGCCGGCACCTCCATGTCCCGGTCCTTCGACGAGCAGATCGACAGGACGCTGGGCGCCGACTTCGTCGTCCAGAACGCCAACTTCCAGCCGTTCTCCCAGGAGGTCACCGACAAGGTGCGGCACACGGAGGGCGTGGGCGTCGTCGTACGGCAGCGGTTCGCGCCGGTGGCGGTGCGGCTGCCGGACGGGGAGAGGATCGAGACGACCGCCGCCGGGTACGACCACCGGATCGACGACGTCGCCCGGCTCACCTACGCGAGCGGCGACACGGCGGCGGCACTGGCCGACCGCGGTATCGCCATGGACGCCGGATTCGCCGCGGACCACGGCGTCCGGACGGGCAGCACGATCCCTGTCGAGTTCCCGGGCAGGCAGCGCACCGAGCTGACCGTGGGCGCCCTCACCGACATGGAGAACGGCGAGGGCTTCGGCGTGCAGGGCGGACTGTTCCTCGGTATCGCGGCGGTCGAGAAGTACGTGCCCGGCGGGCAGGACTCCGCGCTGTACGTGAACGCCGCCGACGGCACGAGCGCGGATGAACTCCGTCACCGGCTGGAGACCACTCTCGCCCCGTATCCGCAGGTCCAAGCACGTGACCAGGCCGACTACAAGGACTTGGTGCACGACCAGATCGCGGTCCTGCTGTACCTCGTCTACGCCCTCCTGGGGCTGGCGATCATCATCGCGGTGCTCGGCGTGGTCAACACCCTGGCGCTGTCGGTGGTGGAGCGCACCCGGGAGATCGGGCTGCTGCGGGCCATCGGACTGGCCCGGCGGCAGCTGCGGCGCATGATCCGGCTGGAGTCGATGGTGATCGCGGTGTTCGGCGCGGTGCTGGGCCTCGTGCTGGGGCTGGTGTGGGGCGTCTGCATGCATCAGGTGCTGGCACTGCAGGGCATGACCGCGCTCGCGATCCCCTGGGGCACGATCGTGGCGGTCGTCATCGGTGCGGCGGTGATCGGCGTCGCCGCGGCGCTGCTGCCCGCCCTCCGCGCGTCGCGGATGAACGTCCTGGAGGCGATCGCGCACGAGTGACACGCGGGGGGACTTTCGTGCCGGGCGTCCGGATCGTGGAATTCCGTGTCGCGGGCGGCGCCGCGTGCTGGGATCGGCATATGACCGAGCTGCGCATACGGGCCGCGACGCCCGAGGACCTGGACACCGTACTGGCCTTCTGGAAGACCGCCGCCGAAGGTACGAGCATCAGCGACGACCGGGCCGGCGTGGAGCGGCTGGTCGCGCGCGACCCCGAGGCGCTGATCCTCGCCGAGAAGGGCACGGAGCCGGTCGGCACCGTGATCGCGGGCTTCGACGGCTGGCGCTGCCATCTGTACCGGCTCGCGGTGCATCCGGACCACCGCAGGCAGGGCATAGGGTCCGCGTTGCTGGCCGCCGCCGAGGAACGGTTCGCGCGGCTCGGCGGGCGCCGCGCGGACGCGATGGTGCTGCAGCGCAACGAGACCGCCCACCGCGCGTGGGACGCCGCCGGATACGCGCCGGAGGAACGCTGGCGGCGCTGGGTCAAACCGCTCCAGGAAAACGGCCGGAGGCAGGGACCGGGTATGACGGCGGACATCGGGTGACCCCGCGGGACACCTTTGCTGACCCTTTACGCTAGGAGGGTCACTCGGTCATTCATGAAAGGTTGTGTGCGTCCGCCCATGGGCGAGCCTCCCAGTAGTACGCGACAACGCGGTCCCCGACAGAGCCGTACGCGACGTCGCGCGGTAGTCCACTTCCCGCCCGGCCACGGGACGGGGGCGGCCCGATGACAGAAGTGCTCCTTCTCCTGGTGGCGATCCTGCTCTCCCTCGCCTGCGGCGCGTTCGTCGCGGCCGAGTTCTCCCTCACCACGGTCGAGCGGGCGGAGCTGGAACGGGCGGTCGAGCGCGGCGAGCGGGGCGCCGCCGGCGCGCTCAAGGCCGTACGGAACCTGACCTTCCAGCTCTCCGGGGCACAGCTCGGCATCACGGTCACCAACCTGGTGGTCGGTATGCTCTCCGAACCGTCGATCGCCGCGCTGATCTCCGGCCCGTTGAGGGACATCGGTGTCTCCGCCTCGGTGGCGAGCTCCCTGGCGCTGGTGATCGGCACGGCTCTGTCGACCGTCTTCCTGATGGTGGTCGGCGAACTGGTGCCCAAGAACTGGGCGATCTCGTCTCCGCTGGCCGTCGCCAAGAACGTGGGCAACGCGCAGCGCTGGTTCAGCGCCGCCTTCCGCCCCTTCATCACGCACCTCAACAACACGGCCAACCGCATCGTGCGCCGCTTCGGTGTGGAACCCGCCGAGGAGCTTGCGTCCGCGCGCGGCCCCCAGGAACTGGCGGCTCTCGCCCGGCACTCCGCCAAGCAGGGTGCCCTGGAGGCCGACACCGCGGAGCTGTTCGTCCGCACCCTGAACCTCGCCGACCTCAGCGCGGAGAACGTGATGACCCCCCGCGTGCAGGTCGTCGCACTGGAGGTCCAGGCGACCTGCGAGGACGTGGCGAACGCGACCCGGGCGACCGGGCTGTCCCGGTTCCCGGTGTACCGCGGCACCCTCGACTCGGTGGTCGGGACCGCGCACATCAAGGACGTGCTGACGGTGCCGGCCGAGCGCCGGGCCCGGGTCCCCGTGTCGGAGATGATGCGTGAGCCGCTGCTGGTCCCGGAGTCGCTCACCGTCGACCGGCTGCTGGACCGGCTCTCCGGGGGGCGCACCATGGCCGTGGTGATCGACGAGTACGGCGGTACGGCGGGCGTGGCCACGCTGGAGGACATCGTCGAGGAGGTCGTCGGCGAGGTCCGCGACGAGCACGATCCGCACGAGACGCCCGACCTGGCCCAGACCGGTTCGGACGAGGAGGGCCACGCCCTGTTCTCGGCCGACGGCTCCGCGCGCGTGGACCAGCTCGCGCGGGTCGGCCTGCGCGCGCCGGACGGGCCGTACGAAACCCTGGCCGGGCTGGTCGCCACCGAGCTGGGCCGGATCCCCACCGTCGGCGACACCCTCGAGGTCGTCGGCTGGCGGATGAAGGTCCTGGACGCGAGCGGCCGCCGCGCGGCGCGCGTCCTGCTGCACGCGCCACTCGCCGACCCGCGCCCGCCGGACGGGAGGGCGGACGGTGAGGACGGCAAGGCCGACAAGATCGGCAAGGACGACAAGAAGGCTGCCGGCGCGCCGGACGGCCGGGTGAGCGGCCGGTCTAACGGCAAGGCGCGCGAGAAGGGGGCACGGCGATGACGGTCGTACAGCTGCTGATCGGTCTGGCGACGCTGGTCGTCAACGCCTTCTTCGTGGGCGCCGAGTTCGCGCTGATCTCGGTGCGCCGCAGCCAGATCGAGCCGTACGCCGAACAGGGTGAGCGGCGCGCCAGGAGCGTGCTGTGGGGCCTCGAGCACGTGTCCGCGCTGATGGCGGCGGCGCAGCTCGGCATCACGCTGTGCACCCTGGTCCTCGGCGTGGTCGCCGAACCCGCCATCGCACATCTGCTGGAGCCGGTGTTCCACGCGGTGGGCGTGCCTCAGGGCGCGGGCCACGCGGTGTCCTTCGTGATCGCTCTGGCGCTCGCGACGTATCTGCACATGCTGCTCGGCGAGATGGTGCCGAAGAACATCGCGCTCGCGGAGCCGGTGCGCAGTGCGCTGGTACTGGGTCCGCCGCTGGTGGCGCTGTCCCGGGGGCTGCGCCCGGTGATCTTCACGGTCAACACCTTCGCCAACACGCTGCTGAGGCTGCTGCGGGTCGAGGTGCGCGACGAGGTCGTGGCGTCCTTCTCCGACGCGGAGCTGGCGCAGATGGTGAAGGACTCCGGCGAGGCGGGCCTGATCGACGACCGCGCGCAGGAGCGTCTGAACGACGCGCTGGAGCTGGGCCGCCGACCGGTGCGGGACGTGGCGCTGCCGCTGGAGAGCGTGGTCTACGCACGCGTGGGCGTCACCCCGGAGGGACTGGAGGAGCTGTCGGCACAGTCCGGGTACTCCCGTTTCCCGGTGGTGGACGAGGGACGGCGGATCGTCGGCTATCTGCATGTGAAGGACGCCCTGGACGCCTCACCGCGCGACATGCCGTTCCTGCTGCGGGACATGCGCCCCATCGCCCGGGTGCGGGAGAACACGACGATGGACGACGTCCTCACCGCCATGCGGGGCAGCCGTACGCATCTGGCGGCCGTCCTCGGGGCGGACGGGCGGCTGGCCGGGCTGGTGACGATGGAGGACGTACTGCAGGAGCTGTTCGGACAGCGGGCCTGAGCGGGAGGGGCCGGGCGGACCGCCCCGACGGACCGTGGAACGGGGCGGGACACCGACCGACCGGCGGGTATGTGCACGGGATATCATCTCTGTCGCCATGCAGACGAACCCCACTCACACCAGCCTGGTCGCGGTCGGCGACTCCTTCACCGAGGGCATGTCGGACCTGCTGTCCGACGGCACGTACCGGGGCTGGGCCGATGTCCTCGCCGCGCGGATGGCGGCCGTCACGCCCGGGTTCCGGTACGCCAACCTCGCGGTGCGCGGCAAGCTGATCCGGCAGATCGTCGAGGAACAGGTGGACACGGCGGCGGCCATGCGGGCCGACGTGGTCACCCTGGTCGGCGGGCTCAACGACACCTTGCGGCCCAAGTGCGACATGGGCCTGGTACGGGATCTGCTGACCGAGGCGGTGGAGCGGCTGGCCCCGCACTGCGGGCAACTGGTACTGATGCGCAGCCCGGCCCGCCAGGGGCCCGTGCAGGAGCGTTTCCGCCCTCGCATGGAGGCGCTGTTCGCCTGCGTCGACGAGCTCGCCGAACGGCACGGCGCCCTGGTCGTCGACCTGTACGGGGCACCCTCGCTCGGCGACCCGCGGCTGTGGGACGTGGACCGGCTGCACCTGACCGCCGACGGGCACCGCCGGGTCGCCGAGGCGGTGTGGCAGACGCTGGGGTATCCGCCCGAGGACCCCGAGTGGCAGTTGCCCCCGGAGGCCGCGTTGCCGCCGAGCTGGCCGGCGCGCCGGGTGGCGGACGCCCGGTTCGCACGGCAGCACCTGCTTCCGTGGATCGGCCGCCGCCTCACCGGCCGCTCCTCGGGCGACGGCCTGCCGCCGAAGCGCCCCGAACTGCTGCCGTACTCCGACCGGTGACACCGAGGGCACCGAAGGCCTGAGGACATCGGGGGTACCGGGGGCACTCACCGTTCCCCGCGGTTCGCCTCGTGGCTTCCTCCGCATCACCCCGTGGCGCTGGCCTGCACGAATCGCCAGCAGACTGAGCGCTTTCCAACCTCACGCCGACGCGTGGTGAAGAACGAGAACGGTCTTCACGATGTCGGTGACGCGGTCGGTGCTGCAGCGGAGTTTCCGCAGGAGGCACCGACCTCCTGATCCGCCTCGGCAGCCCGGCATTCGGGAGCCGGCTTCTGTGATTTTCTCCGCTTCACTGCGGGAACGATGCCGGCACACGCCCCAACGGACGCCGGGTCAGGTTCTCTTCCGGGCGGAGCCCCTGCGCCGGCGACCGGACCGCACCGGCGCTCAGCGTGTCTCACCGGCCCCTGGTCGCGGTGGCGAGCAAGGAGGCGGCAGGGCCGACGAGCTTGCGCCCCGCCGGCCACACCGCGCGCAGCATCCGGCGCAGGTCCAGCCCGGCCACCGCCACCTCGATCAGTCTGCCCTCGGCGAGGTCCGCGGCCACGGCGAGCTCGCTCATCACGGCGGGACCGGTACCGGCGATCACCGCGCCCCGGACCGCGGCCGCCGACCCGAGTTCGACCAGCGGCATGACCTCGCCCGCCCCGGCGCGGCGAAGCGCGCGTTCCAGGGTCTCCCTGGTGCCCGATCCCCGTTCCCTGACCACCAACGGCACGGTCACCAGCTCCGCCGTGGTCAGTGAACGCCGTCTGCGCGCCCATGGATGAGCCGGGGCGACCACGACCAGCAGCCGGTCCGCCGCGACCCTGCGGGTGGACAACCCGGCAGGCGCGTTCGGCGACTCGACGAACCCGATATCGATCTCTCCGTCACGCACCAGCTCTCCCACCCGCTCCGAGTTGGTCACCTGCAGGCCGACGTAGAGCTCCGGCTCAAACCGGCGCAGTTCGCCGATCCACATCGGCACCAGGTGCTCGGCGATGGTCATGCTCGCGCCCACCCGCAGCTTGGCGTCGCGCTCGCTGCGCAGAGCCTCGACCCCGGTCAGCAAGCCGTCCAGTTCCTCGAGCACCCGCTGTGCCCACCCCCACACGACCCGGCCCGCCGGGGTGAGCGCGGAACCACGCGGGGTCCGGTCGACAAGGGTGAGGCCGAGCCGCCGTTCCAACGTGGACAGACGCTTGCTCGCCGAGGGCTGGGCCATCCCCAGCTCGGCCGCCGCCTTGCCCAGACTGCCCCGCTCACCGATCAGCACGAGCAGTCGCAAGGACTCCAGATCGGGTACCGCACTCATAGCCACAGGGTATGACGTCATGCCGAGTGCGCGGCTACCGCCGATCCGGGGCATCGCCGACGGTGGGGATCATGACGAACCCCGGCGGGACGACCGCGACCTCACCGGCATCTGCCGCACACAGACTGCTACCCGGTCTGACCTGCGCCGTCGCAGGCACCGGCGCGGCATACGCGGTCACCCTGCTCCTGCCCGGGCTCAGTGCGCTGACCGCGGCTGTCGTACTCGGCGCCGGTGTCGGAAACCTCCCGGTGCTGCCCGCCGCGATGCGTCCCGGCCTGCAGTGGGCCACCCGCGGGCTGCTGCGCGCAGGCGTGGTGCTGCTCGGCCTGCAACTGGCCGTCGACCACGTGCTCGACCTGGGCACAGGCACCGTGCTCGCGGTCGCGCTCACCGTGGCGATCGGCTTCCTCGGCACGCTCGGCCTCGGCAGGCTGCTCGGTGTGTCGCGCGGCCTCGCGGTGTTGGTGGCCACCGGGTTCTCCATATGCGGGGCCTCGGCGATCGCGGCGATGGAGAGCGTGGTGCGCCGTGAGGACGAAGACGTCGCCACGGCGATCGCACTCGTGACCGTGTACGGCGGACTGGCGATCGTGGCCGTGCCGCTGTGCGGGCCGCTCCTCGGACTGACCGGCGTCGAACAGGGCGCGTGGGCGGGGCTGTCCGTTCACGAGGTAGCCCAGGTCGTCGCGGCCGCGTCGCCGGCAGGAGCCGCGGCGGTGGCCACCGCCGCGGTGGTGAAGCTCAGCCGGGTGGTGCTGCTCGCGCCCATGGTGGCCGGGGTGAGCCTGGCGGAACGGCGCAACGCGCCGCCCCGGCGGGACCGGCGCCCGCCCCTGGTCCCGCTGTTCGTGCTGGGTTTCCTGGCCATGGTCGCGGTGCGTACGCTGGGCGTGCTGCCCGAACCGGTGCTCGACGCATCGCGAACCGTCACCACACTGCTGCTGGCGGGCGCGCTGTTCGGACTGGGGTGCTCGGTTCGGATCGGCGCCCTGCTGCGCACCGGGCCCCGGGCGCTGCTGCTCGGTCTGCTGTCCACCCTGCTCGTGGGACTCACCGCATTCGCGATGCTGCGGCTGCTCGGCTAGAAACTCATGCCGGTCGGCTATGACAACAGAGCCGGAAGACCCGTGAGCCGCCTCCGCTCCGGCCCCGGCTGGCATCCGGAAAGGCCGGCGCCGAAAAGATGCGACATTCCGGGCCCATGTGCACACATGGGCCCGGACACGACGCGTGGTGTGGACCTGGCTGGTGCTGCGGCCGACCGGCTTCCCCCTGGATCAGCGGGTGCGGGCGGGGGCTGCGCGGCTGGTACGTCATCGACACCGGCGGCCCGCCCCGCGCAACCTCGCGATCAGCGTCCTCCGCCGGAACGGAAGGTGCTCCGGCGGGCCTCCGTCGTCTCACACACATCTCACGGAACCGGTGGAGAGCCCAGGCCGGAAGGCGTCCGACCTGGGCTTTCCGGACTGCGCGGACGGTTCGGTGTCTCCTTGGACGCCGGGTAAACTCCGTACACGTGACTGCTGCGCCCGCCAAGCCCCGTATCCCGAACGTCCTCGCCGGACGTTACGCCTCCGCCGAGCTCGCCACGCTCTGGTCGCCCGAACAGAAGGTGAGGCTGGAGCGGCAGCTCTGGCTCGCCGTGCTGCGGGCCCAGAAGGACCTCGGCATCGAAGTGCCGGACGCGGCGATCGCCGACTACGAGCGTGTCCTCGACCAGGTCGACCTGGACTCCGTCGCCGAGCGCGAGAAGGTCACCCGGCATGACGTGAAGGCACGGATCGAGGAGTTCAACGACCTCGCCGGGCACGAGCACGTGCACAAGGGGATGACCTCCCGCGACCTGACCGAGAACGTCGAGCAGTTGCAGATCCGGCTCTCGCTGGAGCTGATGCGCGACCGTACGGTGGCGGTGCTGGCCCGGCTCGGCAGGCTGGCCGGTGAGTACGGCGAGCTGGTCATGGCCGGCCGTTCGCACAACGTGGCGGCGCAGGCCACCACCCTCGGCAAGCGGTTCGCCACCGCCGCCGACGAGCTCCTCGTCGCGTACGGCCGGCTGGAGGAGCTGCTGGGCCGTTACCCGCTGCGGGGCGTCAAGGGCCCTGTCGGTACGGCGCAGGACATGCTGGACCTGCTGGGCGGCGACGCGGCGAAGCTCGAGGAACTGGAGCGGCGGACCGCCGGCCACCTGGGTTTCGCGGAGGCGTTCACCTCGGTCGGTCAGGTCTACCCGCGGTCGCTGGACTACGAGGTGGTGACCGCGCTGGTGCAGCTGGCGGCGGCGCCGTCGTCACTGGCGAAGACGATCCGGCTGATGGCCGGGCACGAGCTGGTCACCGAGGGGTTCAAGCCGGGCCAGGTCGGTTCGTCCGCCATGCCGCACAAGATGAACACCCGCTCCTGCGAGCGCGTCAACGGCCTGATGGTGATCCTGCGCGGCTACGCCTCGATGACCGGGGAGCTGGCGGGTGACCAGTGGAACGAGGGCGACGTGTCCTGCTCGGTGGTGCGCCGGGTGGCGCTCCCCGACGCGTTCTTCGCGCTCGACGGTCTGCTGGAGACGTTCCTGACGGTGCTCGACGAGTTCGGCGCGTTCCCGGCGGTCGTCGCCCGGGAGCTGGACCGCTACCTGCCGTTCCTGGCCACCACCAAGGTGCTGATGGGCGCGGTGCGCGCGGGGGTCGGCCGCGAGGTCGCGCACGAGGCGATCAAGGAGAACGCCGTCGCGACGGCCCTCGCGATGCGTGAGCAGGGCGCCGAGCGCAACGACCTGCTGGACAAGCTCGCGGCCGACGAGCGTCTCCCGCTCGACCGGTCCGAACTCGACGCGCTGATGGCGGACAAGCTGTCCTTCACGGGCGCGGCGAGCGCCCAGGTCGCCGCCGTCGTCGGCCGTGTCGACGACCTCGTCAAGCAGCACCCGGAGGCCGCCGGTTACACCCCGGGGGCGATCCTCTGACCCGCCCGGTCCAGGGCTGCGGGCCCGGGACACGCGAGCCGCGTCCTTCGGCACCCCGTCGGGGTGCCGAAGGACGCGGCTCGCGCGCGACCGGAGGTCAGATCATGTCACGGCCGTTGCGGCGGGCGTCGGCCCACTCCCGGAAGAACCCACGGCTGATCACGAACAGGATGACGGCCACGACGACGGGCCACATCAGGACGTAGACGCTCAGGGCGGCGGTCACTGTGCCTCCTCTTGACTTGCTCGGTGTGACTTACTTGGTGTGTGCGACGGGCTCGGGCACGCGTGTGCCCGGTGCACCCGAGGGGGCCGGCGCCGGGATCGGGACACCGGGCCCCTCACCGTTCCCGCCGGCGACCGCCGCGGCGCCCCCGTCGTCGAAGTTGCCGGTGCGTTCCGCGATGACGGAGAAGTCGAAGCTCTTCCCCTGGCGCGCGGACATGGCCCAGCAGATGACGGTGCTCACCGAGTAGGCGACGAGCGAACCGCACAGCGTCGCGTACTCGTGCAGGGATCCGATCGCGAACGGCGCGGAGACCAGCACGGCCAGCACAGCGGTGGTCTTCGCCGCCTTGAGGCCCAGGAAGCCGAACACCATCAGGCCGAGCACGACACCGATGCCGAGGACGGCCAGCACGTCCACGACGATGCCGAAGGCACCGTCCACGGGGATCCAGCTGAAGCGCACGGGCAGGAACACCGCGAGCGCCGCGAGCACCGAGGTGGTGAACGCCTTGCTGGTGACCTTCTCCCAGTAGAAGCTGGCCAGCACCGGGAAGACGAGCGCGCCCCACAGCGCACCGACGAAGACGAGCAGATCGAGGATGCTCAGCCGCAGACTGGCGAACGTCACGGCCAGTGCGGTGGCCACCACCATGGTGAGCCGGCCGACCAGCAGCATCGTCTTCGGGTCGGCCTTCCTCTTGCCGGCCACGCCCCGGCCGTAGATGTCGGCCATCGTGATCGACGCGAGGGCGGCGAGGTCGGCGTCGGCGGTGGAGGACAGCGCGCCGACGATCATGATGAAGAAGAGGGCCAGCAGCGCGGGCGGCAGATAGGTGGCGGCCATCTCGGGGATGAGGTTGTTCAGGTCGCCGCCGGTCGGCTCGAAGCCCAGGTAGAGGGCGAGCACGCCGAGCATGCCGACGCCGATCACCATGCCGCCGTAGCCGATGGTCGCGGTGATGAAGGTGGGCTTGATCAGGCTCTCCTTCACCGCGAACAGGCGCTGGGCGATGGTCTGGTTGCCGATCGCGTAGGCCAGCACCGCGGCGATGTAGGGGGCGCCCTGCCCCATGAAGGCCTCGCTGGAGAAGAAGCTCCCCTGCTGCGGGGTCAGGTTCGCCGCGCCGGTCTCGAAGACCGCCGGGAAGCCGGCCGCGAAGAAGATGAACGGGACGATCACGGCGACGGCGCCGAGCATCGCCACGACCTGCACGAAGTCGGTCATGACGGAGGCGCGGAACCCGGACCACAGGGTGTAGAGCAGGACGCCCGCGGCGACGCAGAGGACGCCCTGGATGAAGTTGAACGGCGACAGGAGCGAGATCAGCACACCGCCGGCGATGAAGTTCGACATCAGGCTGATGAGGCTGCCGACGACATTGGAGCCCGCGAGCATCAGCTGGCTGGAACGGCCGTGGCGGGCGTACATGACTTCCGCCAGGGTGTGCGCCTTGGGGGCGACGGCGCGGATGCGCTTGCCGAAGGGGTAGATGAAAAGGATCATCAGGGCGCCCCAGAGCCCGTAGTGGATGGGGCCCGAGATGCCGTAGGTGTAACCCGACGTGGCGGAGGCGTACATCGAGGCCGCCCAGATCCACGTCGCCGTCATACTGGCGGCCGAGATGCCGAATCCGATGTTGTTACCAGCAGTCATGTACCCGTCGGCGTTCTCTTCCTTCTTGCCGATCCGGGTCGAGATGAGAAAGGTCCCCCCGTAGAAGAGGACCAGTAGGCCAACGACAATCACGGCGCTGAACTGGGCCGTTTCCATGCCGTCCAACAGACGTACCTCCTTTGTCTCGCGGAGCCCGGCGCCGGCGACGGCACCCGAAGACTCGCTCGGGGCATGCCAAACACATCCGCGCGCCGTGGGCGCAGAGCGTGCTCCATCCCCGCCACCCGACGCGTCATCGCGCGAGCCGGGGGCGCTCACAAAACTGCGGGCCCTTTGGGCCCGCAAACCAGCCGCAGGGCGACAACTTCTACTGGCGGCGGCGATCTTCGGTCATACCCGAGATTCGCGGTTGGCCGCCCTCAAGCCCTGCCAGGCAGATAACAGATGTTTACACTTGAATGCTCATTCTGTCCAACTTCACAGGGATCACATCACCCTCTTTGCAGCTCTTTCTTTACAAGTCACAACTGCGACGGGCTACCGGCTTCCTCACCGCCTGCCTGATATGTGACGCGGGTTGCACGGCCGGTCGTGCGTCAGGGCGGTGGCGTCTCCGTGATCGCCGTCGCCCGACGGGCCGCGCTCCGCCGGGGAGGGGCGGAGCACGGCCCGTCGGTGACGGCGATGTGCTGTGCGATGCTCGTGGATCCAGTGAACCCGCCGCCGGAGCTTGACGACGCGTCATCCCACTGGTCGTCAGGCGTCCCGGCGCCGCAGGCTCCACATCCCCGCCAGCAGGGCGGCCGCGGTCCACAGCGCGGTCACCGCGAGCCCCGACCAGGGACCCAGCGGTCCCTCGTGGGTCTGCTGGAAGACCAACTGTCCGGCCCGGTCGGGCAGGAAGTCGACGACGGGACCGGCCGCGTCGCCGATCACGAAGGACACGACGATGAACGGGATCAGCAGGGACGGAGACGTACTCGCGCCTGCTGCACATGTGGGTGCCCTGGCTGCCGTTCAGCATATGGATATTCATCTCCCCGGATGCGCCGTGGGCGCCCGCGCTCGTGCTGCTCCCGCTGGGTCTGATTCCCTCGGTGCGCAAAGTCGAGGGTGCGCAGGCCCAGTTGATGCTGACGCCCGGCGAACGGGAGCCGGGGATCTCCCAGAAGCCGTCGGCCACGTGGCAGGACCGGCTGCGGACCGTGCTGTGGTTGGCGGTGCGGATGGTTCTGATGGGGCTGGTGGGGTACGCCACGGTCTGGCCGTTCTATCTGGCGTACCTCTTGGGTGAGAGCGCCACGGGACACATGCCCGAGGAATTGCCCTTTCTGGAGGATGCGCAGCCGCACTGGGCCTACGCCCTGCTGGTGCCGCTCCCTCTGCTCGCGGCGGGGCCGCTGATGGTGGGGCTCGGCAAGCTGGTCACCGCCGCCGCGCGCCGTCTGCTCGGCCCCTCCCCCGCCGAACGCCTGGCCGCCCTGGAGGCCAGGACCGAACAGCTCCTGGAGCGCACCCGCATCGCGCGCGAGCTGCACGACTCCATCGGTCACGCCCTGACGATCGCCGTGGTCCAGGCCGGCGCCGCGCGGGCCGCGGGTGACCCCGCCTTCACCGGCCGGGCGCTGGAGGCCATCGAGGAGACCGGCCGGACCGCCCTGGAGGACCTGGACCGGGTCCTCGGCATCCTGCGCGAGCCGGAGAGACCCGTGAGCAGCCTGCCGACGCTCGTGGACGCCGACCGTCTGCTGGAGTCCGCCCGTGCCTCCGGGATGAAGCTCGACGCCGAGGTGACCGGCCCCCTGGACACCGTGCCGGGTCCGGTCTCGCGCGAGGGGTACCGCATCCTCCAGGAGGCCCTGACCAACGCGCTGCGGCACGCGGGGCCGGTTCCGGTGCGGGCGAGGATGTGCGTCGCCGACGGCACACTGCTGCTGGAGGTCCGCAATCCGCTGGCCGAGGCGGTACCGGGCCCCGGCCGCGGCAGCGGGCTGCGCGGCATGCACGAGCGCGCCGCGCTGTTGGGCGGCCGGGCACGGACCGGCCCGGACGAGGGCGACTGGCGGGTTCGGGTCGAGCTGCCGCTGGGCTGAACAGGGGCGTGCGGGCTGCACAGGGGCGTGCTGATCTAGGCTGACCGGATGCCGATCACCGTTCTGCTCGTCGACGACGAACCCCTCGTACGCGCGGGCCTGCGGGCCGTGTTGGAGGCTCAGCCGGACATCGAGGTGGTCGGGGAGGCGGCCGACGGGGCGGCGGTGATTCCGCTGGTTCGGCAACTGCGTCCGGATGTGGTCGCCATGGACGTGCGCATGCCGCTCATGGACGGCATCGAGGCCACCCGCGCCGTGCTGCGGACGGTCGAGGACCCGCCGAAGATCATCGTGGTGACGACGTTCGAGCAGGACGAGTACGTGTACGAGGCGCTGCGCGTGGGTGCCGACGGGTTCTTACTGAAGCGGGCGCGGCCCGCCGAGATCGTGCACGCGGTGCGGCTGGTCGCCGAGGGCGAGTCGCTGCTGTTCCCCGCGTCGGCCCGGCAGTTGGCCGCGGAGTACGGCGAGAGCGGCGGCAACCGTGCGGCACGGGCCGTGCTGGACCGGGCGGGACTGACCGGGCGGGAGGCGGAGGTGCTGCGGCTGATGGCGCGGGGTCTGTCGAACGCGGAGATCGCCGGTCGGCTGGTGGTGGGGGTGGAGACGGTGAAGTCGCATGTGAGCGCCGTGCTGGCGAAGTTGGGGGCGCGGGACCGTACGCAGGCGGTGATCGTGGCGTACGAGTCGGGGTTCGTGGGGCTCGGGTGAGCCGGGTGTGCGCAGGTCGGTCCACCGAAGTCGGGCCGGGGAGCGGCGGGTTCCGGTTCTGGGTCGGGTATCGCGCCCGGTCGGTCGCCGGGGGCGGTCGTGCCGAGTACGATCCGCCCCACACGCGCACGAGCTGGGAGGACGGACGGTGAGTCGGCTGACCGGCGGGGATCCCTCGCTGTTGCGGAGGATCAACTCCGCGGTGGTGCTGCACGCGTTGCGGGCCACGGACTGCGCGACGCTGACCGAGGTCACCAGGGTGACGGGGTTGTCACGGCCCACCGTCGAGGGCGTCGTGGAGGGCCTGATCGCGGCGGGTCTCGTCGTGGAGGCGGCGGCCGAGGAGGGGGCGACGCGGCGGCAGGGGCGGCCGGCCCGGAGGTTCCGGTTCCGGGCCGAGGCCGGGCATCTCCTGGGCCTGGAGATCGGGCCGCACCGGGTGGCCGCACTGCTGGCCGATCTGGACGGCCGGGTGATCGGCGCCCAGGCCAAGGAGGTCGGCGAGCGGGTCGACGCCGACGGGCGGTTGGAGCGGCTGCGCGCCGCCGTCGCCGAGTTGCTGCGCCGGGCCGGGGTGCCGCGCGACTCGCTGCGGGCCGTGGGCGTGGGTACGCCCGGGATCGTCGAGGCGGACGGCACGGTACGGCTGGGCACGGCGCTGCCCGGGTGGACGGGGCTGGGGCTGGGCGAGCGGCTGAGCCGGTCCTTCACGTGCCCGGTGCTGGTCGAGAACGATGCCAACGCGGCGGTCGTGGCCGAACACTGGAAGGGCGTCGCCACCGGGACCGACGACGTGGTGTTCGTGCTGGCCGGGCTGAGTCCCGGCGCCGGTTCACTGATCGGGGGGCGGCTGCACCGGGGGTACGGCGGGGCAGCCGGCGAGATCGGGGCGCTGCATCTGCTGGGCCGCGGGGCGACCCCCGAGAAGCTGCTGTCCACCACGGACGAGCCGCTGCACCCGCTCGACGAGCAGGCGGTGGCCGAGGTCTTCGCCCAGGCCCGCGAGGGCGACAAGCGGGCCCTCGCGGCCATGGACCGTTTCATCCAGCGGCTGGTCCACGACGTGGCGGCGCTGGTGCTGGCCCTCGACCCGGAACTCGTCGTGATCGGCGGCTGGGCGGCGGGGCTGGACGGGGTCCTGGAGCCGCTGCGGCGTGAACTGGCCCGCTACTGCCTGCGTCCGCCGAAGGTCGCTCTGTCCCGTCTCGGGGAGGCGGCGGTGGCGACGGGCGCGGTGCGGCTCGCTCTGGACCATGTGGAAGAGCAACTCTTCGCCGTGGAAGGCACGGTGACGGCCCGCCGGTAGGCGGCGGGCGGGCGGCCCCGCCACGGGTCTCGCCTGCCGGCCCCGCCCCGCGCCCAAAACGTCCGGGAAGCGCTGTGCTCAGGAAGCGCGGCGTTCGGGGCCGTGGTCGATCTCCACGCCTCCGGAGTCGCCGAAGGTCAGCCGACAGGTGTCCGCGCGGTAGGTGGCCACGGAGAGCGCGGAGACCCGGCCCCGGGCGATGAAGCGGGTGGTGACGACGAGGACGGGCGCGCCCGGCAGGCGGTCCAGCTCCCTGGCCTCGTCCGCGCGGGCGGAGCCGAGCTCCACCGCGTTCTCGTGCCGCTCGAGCTCCAGGTGGCGCAGTTCCCGCAGTACCGCACGCGCGCGTGCCGCCCCGGAGGGGGCGTCGATGGCGGAGAGGCCGGGCACCGAGGCCGCGGGGACGTGGAGCAGTTCGGCGGCGACGGGCCGGCCCTCGGACACTCGGGACCGCCGAACGGTGTGCACGGGCTCGTCCCGGCCGGTCACCAGGGCCTCGGCGACGGCCGCGGGCGGCGCCTCGAGCGCGCAGTCCAGGGTCTGCCAGGCGTCGTCGGGCCCGCCCGGCCAGGCCTGCCGCGCCGTACCGACGGCCACACCCATGCGCGGCGGGGCGACGGTGGTGCCCACACCGCGGCGGCGCTCCAGCCTGCCTTCCAGTTCCAGCTGCTCCAGTGCCTGGCGCAGCGTGGCACGGGCCACGCCGAAGCGGGCGGCGAGGTCGCGCTCGTTGGGCAGGATCTCGCCTACGGAGAACTCCGAGTCCAGCGCCTCGCTGAGCACGGTCCTGAGGTGCCAGTACTTCGGTTCCGGCACCGTGTCCAACTGCGTGGTCCCCACCCTGTCCTCCGCGATCGTCAGGTCCGGTGGCGTTTTCGCGCCCTTGTTTATTAAAGGTTGTTTCACTTATCTGCGACCATATGGCGGCCTCCACCCTTGGTCAATACCAATCGGACATAACGAGGGGGGCCACGCCGGACGACGCGGACCCCGTTGCCGGGTGGCCGAACCCCTACCGGGCCGACACCAGCGAACGCAGTTTGTCGGGGTTGCGGATGATGTAGACCGCCTGGACGCGCCCGTCGGCGACATCCAGCTGGACGACGGAGTCGGGCGTGCCGCCGGCGAGGAGCAGTGCCGCGGGGCCCCCGTTGAGTTCCAGGAAGCGGGCCGAGAAGTCGCCCCGGAGGCTCTTGCGGGCGACGCCGAGCACGAAGCGGCCCACCTTGTCGGCGGTCTCCAGGACGCGCAGCGTGGCGGGGACCTTGCCGCCGCTGTCGCCGACGAGACGCACGTCGGGGGCGAGCAGTTCCAGGAGTTCCTCCAGATCACCGCCGGCCGCCGCCGCCAGGAACCGCTCGGTCAGTTCGCGGCGCCGGACGGGGTCGACGTCGTAGCGCGGACGCCGGTCCTCGACGTGCTTGCGGGCCCGCGTGGCGAGCTGGCGCACCGCAGGTTCGCCGCGGTCGAGCATGGCGGCGATGTCGGTGTAGGGGTAGCCGAACGCCTCGCGCAGGACGAACACCGCGCGCTCCAGCGGGGACAGGGACTCCATGACGACCAGGACGGCGAGCGAGACCGAGTCGGCGAGCACCGCCTGCTCGGCGGTGTCCGGGGCGGTGTCGCCGAAATCGGTGGCACAGGGCTCGGGCAGCCACGGGCCGACGTACGTCTCGCCCCGCGCCTTGATCTGACGCAGCCGGTCGATGGCGAGGCGGGTGGTGACACGCACCAGGTAGGCGCGCGGCTCGCGGACATCGGACCGGTCCCCGCCCGCCCAGCGCAGCCACGCCTCCTGAACCACGTCCTCGGCGTCGGCCACCCGGCCGAGCATGCGGTAGGCGACCCCCTGGAGGACGGGACGGTGCTCTTCGAAGGCATCGGTCACGGTGTCGGTGCTCACCTCTCCATCCCAACCGACCCGTACGGTCCGTGTCCAGGCGGATCAGGGCGCGTCGCGGAGCCGGAACCCTGTTCTGGCCACCGAGGGCTACCCGTCGGTAGTAATTGCTGACAAGCTGTCTACGGCGTCAGGCGGCGTCCCACCGCGAGTCCCAGACGAGGAGCACCTTCATGTCCGCGACCGTCTCGTTCGAGGTCACCTCTCCGCACGGCCCGCAGACCGTGACCCTGTCCTACGCGCGCGTGGGCCGCGGCGAACCGCTGCTCCTGCTGCACGGCATCGGTCACCACCGTCAGGCCTGGGACCCGGTCGTGGACATCCTCGCCACCGAGCGCGAGGTGATCGCCGTGGACCTGCCCGGCTTCGGCGCCTCCCCGGCGCTGCCGGACGGCCTCACCCACGACCTGCCCACCATCAACGGCGCCCTGGGCGCCCTGTGCGAGGAGCTGGGGCTCGACCGGCCGCATGTCGCGGGCAACTCGCTCGGCGGACTTCTGGCGCTGGAGCTCGGCCGCCAGAACCTCGTACGGTCCGTCACCGCGCTGTCCCCCGCCGGGTTCTGGACGCAGGCCGAGCGGCGCTACGCCTTCGGCGTACTGATCGGGATGCGGCGCGTCGCGGAGCGGATGCCGCTGCCGCTGGTCGAGCGGCTCGCCCGCTCGACGGCCGGGCGAGCGGCGCTGACCAGCACCATCTACGCCCGCCCGGGACGCCGTTCGCCCGAGGCGGTGGTCGCCGAGACGCTCGCGCTGGCCGGTGCCACCGGCTTCACCGAGACGCTCCGGGCGGGCACCGCGGTGCGGTTCACCGACGACGTGCCCGGCGTCCCGGTCACCGTCGCCTGGGGTGCCCGCGACCGGCTGCTCATCCCCCGTCAGGGGGTCCGCGCCAAGCGGGTGATCCCCCGGGCGCGGCTGATCCGGCTGCCCGGCTGCGGTCACGTCCCCATGAACGACGACCCGGCACTGGTCGCCCGCGTCCTCCTCGACGGCAGCCGCTGAACGGCGCGGCGCTGTCCGCCCGGCCCGGCCCCGCGCCGGGCGGACCGGGGCGGTGAGGTGACGGGATGTGCCGGGACGCGGTGCTGACGGTGCGTCGACCCGCGCGGTGCGGCGGTGAGTTGTTCACTTGGGGTTTGCGTGCGAGCCGCGCCGCACGAGTACGTGTGGCAGCGCACACCGGCCGGAACTCCCTTCCCCTGGAGGCGCATCCATGTCCCCTCCCTCGCTCCCCGGCCGCCGCGCCGTTCTGCGCGGCTCGCTCGCGGCCCCGGCCGCCCTGGCCCTGCCCGCCGCCGTCGGGGCGGCGCCCGCGTTCGCCCGGTCCGGGCGCCCGGAGGCGAAGTGGGGCGTGCAGACCGGCGACGTGACGCGCGACTCCGGGCTGGTGTGGGTGCGCTCCGACCGCCCGGCCCGGATGATCGTCGAGACGTCGGCGACCGAGTCGTTCCGGCACCCGCGCCGCCTGCACGGCCCGCTGCTCGGACCCGGCACGGACTTCACCGGGACAGTCCGGCTGCGCGGACTGCCGGCCGGCGAGCAGATCCACTACCGGGTGCGGCTCGCCGACCCCGACGACCCGCGCCGCTTCGGCGAGCCGGTCACCGGTACGTTCAGGACGGCGCCCGCGCGGCGGCGCGACGGCGTGCGGTTCCTGTGGTCGGGCGACCTGGCGGGCCAGGGCTGGGGCATCAACCCCGACTTCGGCGGCTACCGGATCTTCGAGTCGATGGCCCGGCTCGACCCCGACTTCTTCCTGTTCAGCGGCGACACCGTCTACGCCGACGGGCCGATCCCGGCGACCGCGGTGCTGCCGGACGGCAGCATCTGGCGGAACATCACCACGGAGGAGAAGTCCAAGGTCGCCGAGACCCTGGCCGAGTTCCGCGGCAACTTCCGCCACAACCTGCTCGACGAGCACTTCCGCCGGTTCAACGCCCAGGTCCCGTCCGTCGTGCAGTGGGACGACCACGAGGTGCGCAACAACTGGTACCCGGGCCAGCGGATCACGGACACCCGCTACACGGAGAAGAGCGTCGACGTACTGGCGGCACGGGCGCGCCGCGCGTTCGGTGAGTACTTCCCGATGTCCACGCCGCGACCGGGCGCCCGCGAGGGACGGGTGTACCGGGTGCTGCGGCAGGGGCCGCTGCTGGACGTGTTCGTGCTGGACATGCGGACGTACCGCAACGCCAACTCCCCCGGCGACCAGACCGTGGACCCGCAGGGCATCCTCGGGCGCGAGCAGTTGCAATGGCTCAAGCGGGAACTGGCGCGGTCGCGGGCGGTGTGGAAGGTGATCGCCGCGGACATGCCGCTCGGCCTGATCGTGTCCGACACCACCGAGGGCGAGCAGCACGTCGAGGCGGTGGCCCAGGGCGACCCGGGGGCTCCACTGGGGCGCGAGCTGCAGATCGCGGAGCTGCTGCGGTTCATCAAGCACCGGCGGATCACCGGCACGGTGTGGCTGACGGCCGACGTGCACCACACCTCTGCCCAGCACTACCAGCCCGCACGAGCCGCGTTCGACGATTTCGAGCCGTTCTGGGAGTTCGCCTCCGGCCCGCTCAACGCGGGTGCCTTCCCGGCGAGCGCTCTCGACGGCACCTTCGGCCCGGAGCGGGTGTTCGTGAAGGCGCCGACCTCGTCGAACGTCTCGCCCGCCGGCGGGTACCAGTTCTTCGGCGAGGTCGACATCGACGGCGGCAGCGGAGAACTGACCGTACGGCTGCGGGAGCAGGACGGCACCGTGCTCCACACCAAGCGACTGCGGCCGGGACTGGTCGGCCAGTGAAGCGATAAACGGGCTATAAGCCCCATGAGAACTCTTTACTCGTCAGTCATGGCGTGTTGGCGGCCACGAAACACGATTCCTTCACAGTGGTCGCATGAGCCGAGACATGTCCGATGTGACGCACACCCGGCACGGCCGTCCCGCGCAGGGACAGCCGGAGGGAGGACCGACCACGCGCTTCACGGCGGCGTTCCACAGTTGGTGGGCACGCCGCCACGGTCACGCACCGCCCGCACCCGATACCGACGGGGCCGCGGAAAGCCGGCCGCCGGAGAGCACCCTGTGGCGGATGCGGACGACGGTACGGGACGCGCCGGGCGCGCTGGCCGCACTGTGCACGGCGCTGGCCGAGCACCGGGTCGACATCCTGAGCCTGCAGACGCACCCGCTGGGCGAGGCCACGGTCGACGAGTTCCTGCTGCGTGCCCCGGCCGACCTGACCGCCACCGGCCTCACGACGGCGGTGACGGGCGCCGGGGGCGCGGACACCTGGATTGAGCGGGCCGACGCCCACGATCTGGTGGACGCCCCGACCCGGGTGCTGGAACTCGCCGCACGCACGGCCCTGGACGGCGCGGAACTTCCTTTGGCAATAAGGCAGTTGCTGGGGCGGTGCACGATCCGTTCACTGCCCGCCGCCCCGGGCGGCGGGCGGCCGGCGCCGGAGGGCGTCCCGGTGGAGGGGACCCTGGAGGACACCGTGATGCGGCTGCGCGCCCCGGAGGGCGGCGTGCTCACCGTGGAGCGGCCGCATCCGCCCTTCACGCCCACCGAGTTCGCCCGAGCACGGGCCCTGGTGGAACTGGACGCCCGGCTCGGCCCCCGGGTCCCGCGCGGCCAGGACGTCCTCACCCTGCCCGAGGGCAGCGACATCACCGTGGGCCGGGCGGACACCGGCGACCTGGAGGCCGCGCGGGCGATGCACGAGCGGTGCTCGCCCGAGACCCTGCGCCGGCGGTACCACGGACCGGTCGGCGACGCGGACCGCTACCTGAATCACCTGCTCGGCCCCCGCTTCGGCCGTACGCTCGCCGTACGGACCGCCTCCGGCCGCATCGTCGGCCTCGGTCATCTGCTGTGGGACGGCGACGAGACCGAGGTGGCACTGCTCGTCGAGGACGCCTGGCAGCGCCGGGGCATCGGCACCGAGCTCCTGGCCCGGCTGGTGTCGATGGCCACCGAGGCGGGGTGCGGCCACGTCTACGCCGTGACGCAGGCGTCCAACACCGGGATGGTCGCCGCGATGCGCGGGCTGGGCCTGCCCCTCGACTACCAGGTCGAGGAGAGCACCCTCGTCGTCACCGCGCGCCTGGACCCGGCACGGGCCCGCCACGCGCAGGAGGAGCGGGAGCACGGCTCACGGACCGGCCGCCGGTAGCGGACCACCGCGCCACCGGCCCCGCGACACGGGGCACGGGGCACGGGGCTCGGGGCACGGAGCACGGGGCACGGGGCACGGGACACGGGGCAAAACAGTCCGACGGTGTCCGCCGGGCCGTTCGGCATCCGCGCGGGGCACAGCCCGCGCCTCAGTTCCGGGCCGGCGCCTCCGGCCGGTCGGCCGCCCCACTCGTGCGGCCGTCCTCCGGTGCCCCGGTCCGCTCCCCCAGCGCCTCGTTCAGGTCCGCCCACAGGTCGTCGACGTCCTCCAGGCCGACCGACAGCCGCAGCAGCCGGTCGCTCACTCCCGCGTCCCTGCGGTCGTCGGCGTCGACGATGCGGTGGCTGATGGACGCCGGGTGCTGGATGAGGGTGTCCACGCTGCCGAGGCTCACCGCCGGGGTGATCAGCCGTACCCCGCCGATCACCTCGTGCGGGTCCCCGTGCACCTCGAAGGAGACCATCGCCCCGCCGATGCGCGGGTAGTGCACACGGGCCACGCGCGGATCGGCGGCGAGCCGGCGGGCGAGTTCGGCGGCGTTGGCCGACGCGGCCCGGACCCGTACCGGAAGCGTCGACAGGCCCCGCAGCAGCAGATAGCCCGCCAGCGGATGCAGCACGCCGCCGGTCGCGAACCGTATCTGCCGCAGCCGCCCCGCGAACTCCTCGTCGCAGGCCACCACGCCGGCCAGTACGTCGCCGTGTCCGCCGAGGTACTTGGTGGCGCTGTGCAGCACCAGTCGCGCCCCGTGCCCGGCCGGACACTGGAGGACCGGGGTGGCGAAGGTGTTGTCGACGAGCAGCGGCACCGAGCCGCAGGCATGGGCGACGGCCCGCAGATCGACCTCGGCGAGGGTCGGGTTGGCCGGCGACTCCACCAGGACCAGACCGGTGTCCGGGCGCAGCGCGTCGGCGACCCCGGCCGGGTCGGTCCACGTCACCTCGGAGCCGAGCAGCCCGGCGGTCAGCAGGTGGTCGCTGCACCCGTACAGGGGGCGCACGGCGACGACGTGGCGCAGCCCCATGGAGCCGCGCACCAGCAGGACGGCGCTGAGCGCGGCCATTCCGCTGGCGAACGCGACCGCGGCCTCGGTGCCCTCCAGGCGGGCCAGGGCGGTTTCGAAACGGGCGACGGTCGGGTTGCCGAGCCGTCCGTAGACGGGCGGGCCGTCCGGTTCCGCGCCGGTGGCGGCGAAGGCGTCGATGCGGGCGGCCTCGCCGCGGCTGTCGTACGAGGGATAGGTGGTGGACAGGTCGATCGGCGGGGCGTGCAGTCCCTGCCGGGCGAGGTCGTCCCGGCCGGCGTGCACGGCCTCGGTGGCGAGTGCTCTCGTGGTGCTGCGCGTGTCCGCGCGTACGTCCTTGTCCCAGTCCATGGACCGAAGGGTGAACACAGGAGGGGTTGTCGGCGGCGATCTCCGTGTTACGTTCGGCCCATGGCTGAATCCGTCGTACTGGATCCGGTGGATCTGCGTCTGCTGGGGTTGCTGCAGAACGACGCCCGGACGACGTACCGGGACCTCGCCGCGCAGGTCGGGGTCGCGCCGTCGACCTGCCTGGACCGGGTGACCCGGCTGCGCCGCTCCGGCGTGATCCTCGGGCACCGGCTGAAACTGGACCCGGCCAAGCTGGGGCGGGGACTCCAGGCACTGCTGTCGGTGCAGGTCAGACCGCACCGGCGGGAGCTGGTGGGACCGTTCGTGGAGCGGATCAGGGCGCTGCCGGAGTCGCTGACCGTCTTTCATCTGACCGGACCGGACGACTATCTGATCCATGTCGCGGTCGCGGACATGGCGGATCTGCAGCGGCTGGTGCTGGACGGGTTCACATCGCGGCGGGAGGTCGCGCGCGTGGAGACCCGGCTGATCTTCCAGCAGTGGGACTGCGGCCCGCTGCTGCCGTCTTCGCCCTCGGCTCAAACAGGGTGACGGGCGGCGGGCCGCGTACCAGGATGGTCCGCATGTCACAGACCAACAGCCCGCTGCCCCGCGAGGTCGCCGACGCCTACGTCGACGAGCTCATCGCCCTCGACCCGGTCACCGGTACGTATCTCGGCGTGCAGGAGAGTTCCAGTCGTCTGCCCGATCTCTCGCCCGCGGGCCAGGCGGCGCTCGCGGAACTCCAGCGGGCCACGCTCGCCCGGCTCGACGAGGCCGAGGCCCGGCCCGGCGCGGACAGCGGCATCGAGCGCCGCTGCGCCCGGCTGCTGCGGGAGCGGCTCACCGCGGAGATCGCCGTGTACGAGGCCGACGAGGGGTTGCGTTCGGTCGGCAACCTGGGCACGGTCGCCCACTCGGTGCGCGAGGTGTTCACCGTGACACCGACGCAGACCGAGGAGGACTGGGCCGCGGTCGCCGAGCGGCTGCGCGCGGTGCCGGCCGCGCTGGCGGGCTACCGGGAGTCCCTCACGCTCGGCCTGGAGCGCAAGCTGTACGCGGCTCCGCGTCCGACCGCCGCGTTCGTCGGGCAGCTCACCGAATGGGCGGACACCGGCGAGGGCCGCGGCTGGTTCGAGGACTTCGCCTCGGCGGGACCGGACGCGCTGCGCGCCGAGCTGGACGAGGCCGCCCGCACCGCGACCGCGGCCGTGGTGGAGCTGCGGGACTGGATGCGCGACGTGTACGCGCCGACGATCGAGGGCTCCCCCGACACAGTGGGCCGGGAGCGCTACGCCCGCTGGGCCCGGTACTTCAACGGCACAGACCTCGACCTGGACGAGGCGTACGCCTACGGCTGGGCCGAGTACCACCGCCTGCTCGGCGAGATGAGGAAGGAGGCCGAGAAGGTCCTGCCGGGCGCCGAGACGCCGTGGGTGGCGCTCGCGCACCTCGACGAGCACGGCCGGCACATCGAGGGCGTCGACGAGGTCCGCGAGTGGCTCCAGGGCGTGATGGACCGGGCGATCGAGTCCCTGGACGGCACCCACTTCGAACTCGCCGAGCGGGTAAGGAAGGTGGAGTCACGGATCGCCCCGCCGGGCAGCGCGGCGGCACCGTACTACACGCCTCCGTCGGAGGACTTCTCACGGCCGGGCCGCACCTGGCTGCCGACCATGGGACTGACCCGCTTCCCGGTCTACGACCTGGTGTCGACCTGGTACCACGAGGGCGTCCCGGGCCATCACCTCCAGCTGGCGCAGTGGGCACACGTGGCCGAGGACCTGTCCCGCTACCAGGCCTCCGTGGGCATGGTGAGCGCCAACGCGGAGGGCTGGGCGCTGTATGCGGAGCGGCTGATGGACGAGCTCGGGTTCCTCGCGGACGCGGAGGAGCGGCTGGGCTACCTGGACGCGCAGATGATGCGGGCCGCCCGGGTCATCGTGGACATCGGCATGCACCTGGAGCTCGAGATCCCGGCGGACTCGCCGTTCCACCCGGGCGAGCGCTGGACGCCGGAGCTGGCCGAGGAGTTCTTCGGGGCGCACAGCAGCCGTCCCGCGGACTACGTGGAGAGCGAGCTGACCCGCTATCTGACGATCCCCGGCCAGGCCATCGGCTACAAGCTCGGCGAGCGGGCCTGGTTGCTCGGCCGGGAGAACGCCCGCAAGCGGCACGGCGACGCCTTCGACCCCAAGGCGTGGCACATGGCGGCGCTGTCCCAGGGCTCGTTGGGCCTGGACGACCTGGTGGACGAACTGTCGGCGCTGTAGGCGGCCCCGGTCAGCGCGTGAAACCCCCTTCGGAGTTGACGACCTGACCGGTGATCCTTCCCCAAGCTCTCAACTCCGTTCGAGCAGGGGAGACCCCAATCGCCTCGTCCGTGGCCAGCCACGCGATGAGGCGGGCGGGGTCGTCGGGCATCCCCCACCGCCCGCCGGGGAAGCGCGCGGCGCCTGATGGGCGGCTGTGGGACGCGGCGCACACGGATGACGGTCGCCGTCCGGTTCCGACCGCTTCACCGTGCCCGGCTTCGTGTATCGCGGCATGTGTGAAACGTGACAGGGCCGACTCCGGTGGGGTACCCGCGGGTTCGGCTCAGGTGACGCCGTGCTGCCGCAGCGTCGAGCCCGACCGGCCCTTCACCACTTCGAGTTGGGCGTGGATCCGGCGGCGCAGGTCGGCGACGTGGCTGACGATGCCCACGCTGCGGTCGCGTTCCCGCAGGGAGTCCAGGACGTCCAGGACCTCGTCGAGCGTCTGGTCGTCGAGGCTGCCGAAGCCCTCGTCGATGAAGAGGGTGTCCAGCCGGACCCCGCCGGCCTCGTCGGTGACGACGTCGGCGAGTCCGAGCGCGAGGGCCAGCGAGGCGAAGAAGGTCTCGCCGCCCGAGAGGGTCGCGGTGTCCCGCTCCCGGCCGGTCCACGCGTCCACGACATGCAGTCCGAGGCCGCTGCGCCCGCGCCCGGTGCGGTCGTCGGAGTGCACCAGGGTGTAGCGGCCGGAGGACATGCGGTGCAGCCGGGCGGTCGCCGCGGCGGCGACCTGTTCCAGGCGGGCGGCCAGGACGTAGGACTCCAGGCGCATCCTGCGTTCGTTGTCGGCCGAGGTGCCCGCGGTGAGACCTGCCAGGCGGGCCACCCGGTCGTACTCCTCGCGCAGCGGCGCCAGCCTGCGCGCCGAGGCGGTGGCCCGCGCGGAGAGCCGGTCGAGTTCGGCGCAGCGGCGGGCGGCGGCATCGCGTGCTGAGGCCGCCTCGCGCGTTCCGCGGTCCGCTTCCTCGGCGGTGCGCTGTGCGGCGGTGAGGTCGGCGGGGGGCTGCTGGGCGGCGGCCGCGGTGCCCGGTTCGGCGAGCACCGCGCGTACGGTGACCTCCTCCTGCTGCCAGGCCTCCAGCCGGTCCTGCAGTTCGCGGTGGGCGGCCGCGTCGAGGAGTGCCTCGGCCGCCGCCCGCGGGGTGGCGAAGCCTGCCCGGAAGGCGGCGTCGGCGAGCCGGCCGTCGGCCTCCTTGAGCCGCTGTGCGGTGTCGTCGGCGACGCGGGCGGCGTCGGCGGCGTCGGTGAACTGTGCGGCGAGCCGCTCCAGTTGCGCGGCGCGCGCGGCCACACTGTCCGCGTCGCCCCGTGCCTGCGTCAACTCCTTCTCCAGCGCGGCCTGTTCATGGTCCAACCGCTCCCGGTGGCCCGCCCGGGCGGCGGTCCGGACCGCCGCCTCCCGCTGGGCGGCGACGCGTCGTTCACGCTCGTGTTCCGCCTGTCGCAGCTGTTCCCGGACGGAGTGCAGAACGGAGGCGGCATCCCGGGCCTGCGCGTACCGCCGCTCCAACTCCTCGACTTCTTGGGCGATGTGGGCGGTCGGTGTATCCCCCGCCTCCGCTCCGGCGGCGGCCAGTGCCTCACGTACGGCACCGAGGCGGCCTTCCTGGTCGGCCCGGTGCTCCTCGGCGCTCTGGTGGGCGGCCAGGGCCCGCTCCTCCGCCTCGCGATCGACATGGCCGACGACCTTGCGGGCGGGGGCGGGGTGTTCGGTGGCCCCGCAGACGGCGCAGGGGTCGCCGTCGGTGAGGCCCGCGGCGAGTTCGGCGGCGATGCCGGTCAACCGCTGTTCCTTGAGGTCGAGCCAGTGCTGTTTGGCCTCGAGTGCCCGTTCCCGGGCCGCGCGGGCCTGCTCGGCGGCGTTCCTGGTGTCCTCGGCCAGCCGGTCCCGCAGCCGGGCGGCGGTCAACCGCTTGTGCGCGGGGTCGCGTTGCACGGCGAGCTCACCGGCCCGGGTCGCGGCCTCCTGCGCGGACTCGATACGGGTCTGGAGGCCGGTGCGGGTCTCCTCCCAGCCGGTGAGCCACGCCTCGGACTCGTCGAGCACGTCGTCGTCGGCACGCTCCTGGCGGTCCAGGTCGGCCCGTTCCCCGAGGAGTTCCGTGAGCCGCCGCTCGGCGCGGCGGGCCGCCTCCAGCCCGCCCAGTTCCTCGGTGGCCCGGCGTGCAGCGGCCGCGAGCCCGGCCGCACCCGCGTCCCCGAGGGCCAAGGGGAGCAGGGCGCGGGTACGCGCCTCGGCGTCGGCCGCCCGCCGGTGTTCGGCGTCGGCGGACTCCCGCAGTTCCAGGGCGGGGGCGACCGTCTCGGCCTTCCGGGACCGGTCCAGGCGCGCCTGCGCCTCCTGCCTGGCGTCGGCCCGCTCCGCCAGCCGTGCCGCACGCTGCCGTGCCTCGGCGAACCGCCGCTGCAGCCGGTCCCGTTCGCGTACCTCGTCCAGTGACCGGTCGGCGGCGGCCTGGGCGGACTCGGCCGCGGCAAGGCGGCAGTGAGCGACGGTGAGCTGTTCGCGGGCGGTGCTGCGGGCCACGGCGGCCGCGCTCAGCACGCTCTCGGCCAGCCCCGGTTCGCCCGGCACGAGGTCTGCCGGTTCCATGGCCCCGCCCGCGGCCTGCTGCATCCGGTGCGCGTCGGCGAGCAGTTCGGCGTCGCCGTCCCGTACCCGGGACTCGGTGGCACGGCGGCGTTCGGCGAGGCGCTTCTCCATGTCGGCGAAGCGGCGGGTGTCGAAGAGCCGGCCGAGCAGTCTGCCGCGCGCCTCCGCGTCGGCGCGCAGGAAACGTGCGAAGTCGCCCTGGGGCAGCAGGACGACCTGGCAGAACTGCTCCCGGCTCATGCCGAGGAGCTGGGTGATCTCCTCGCCGATCTCCTGGTGGGAGCGGCTGAGGTCCTTCCAGGACCGGCTCGCCGGGTCGTGTTCGCGCAGCCGGCTCTGCGCCTTGTCCAGGGTCGTGCCGGTGCCGCGCTTCTTCGGGCGCTGCCAGGGCGGCTGCCGGGTGACTTCCAGCCGACGGCCGGCGACGGTGAGTTCGAGGGTGACCCCCGTGCGGGTGGTGGGGGCGGCGTGGTCGCTGCGCAGCGCCATGCCCTGCCCGCTCTGCCGGGCCCCGGGGACGGAGCCGTACAGCGCGTAGCAGACGGCGTCGAGTATCGAGGTCTTGCCGGCGCCGGTGGGGCCGTGCAGCAGGAAGAGGCCTGCGGCGGAGAGTTCGTCGAAGTCGACGGTCAGTGAACCGCCGAAGGGACCGAAGGCGGTGACGTCGAGCCGGTGCAGCCTCATCGCGCCACCTCGTTCACGGCCTCGGCGGCGCGGACCGCGTCGACGGTGTCCCGCAGGACGGCCCGCTCGTGCTCGTCGGGGCCGGTGCCGCGCACATGGGCGACGAAGTCCTCAGCGATCTGCTGGTCGTCGCGGCCGGCGAGACGCCGGGCGTAGGACACCGACGGGTCGTCGGGTGCGCGTTCGGGTGCGAAGACGAGGCTCAGGGTGTGCGGGAAGCGTTCGATGAGCCGGGCCATGGGGTCGGCGGGGCGGACCGGGTCGGTGAGCGTGGCCTCGACCCACGCCTCCCGGTGCCGCGCGAGGGCGGGGTCGGCGAGCAGTTCCTCCAGGGTGCCGCGGATCCGGGCGAGGGCACGCGGCACCGGGCAGTCGAGCCGCTCGGCGGTGACCGTTCCGTCGGCGGCCAGGTCGACGAGCCACATGCTCTTGCGGTGATCCGCCTCCGAGAAGGAGTACGGCAGCGGAGAGCCGGAGTAGCGCACCCGCTCGGTGATGGTCTGACAGCCGTGCAGATGGCCGAGCGCCACGTAGTCGACGCCGTCGAACACTCCGGCGGGCACGGCGGCGACCCCGCCGACGGTGATGTCCCGCTCACTGTCGCTCGGTGCGCCGCCGGTGACGAAGGCATGCGCGAGGACTACGGACCGGGTGCCGTGCGGGCGGGCGGCGAGGTCGGCGCGGACCCGGTCCATGGCGGCCGCGAGCACCGCCTCGTGGCCTGCCTTCTCCACTCCGAACTCGTCCTTCACCAGTGCCGGTTCCAGATAGGGCAGCCCGTAGAAGGCGACCTCCCCGTACGCGTCGGACAGCAGCACGGGGGTGCCGCTCGCCGCGGGGTCGGTCCGCAGATGGATGCCCGCGCGTCCGATGAGTCCGGCGCCGACGCCGAGACGGCGGGCCGAGTCGTGGTTCCCGGAGATCATCACCGTCGGCACACCGAGCTCGGCGAGGCGGTGCAGGGCGTCGTCGAACAGCTCCACCGCGGCGAGCGGCGGCACCGCACGGTCGTACACGTCTCCCGACACGACCACCGCGTCGACGGCGTGCTCGCGCACGGTCGCCACCAGGTGGCCGATGAACTCGGCCTGGGCACCGAGCATGCCGACCCGGTGGAACGACCGGCCGAGGTGCCAGTCTGAAGTGTGCAGCAATTTCATGAAATCGCTCTGACCTGCACGTTTACCCCTACTATGCCTCTAAAACCAGCACGAACCAGCCCGGGCTCGCCGTCAACCCCCGCCACGCTATCGCCTGTCGCCCCCTGATCCATCACTGACCTTAAATCACCCTGGGCAAATGCGCTGCGGCCTGCCCTCTGTGCGCCGGCGATGAGCGCACGACGCAATCCCCCGTCGGCGCGTGGGGGGGGAGGACGCTGAAGGGCACCGGAACGCGAGGTCGGAGAGCATCACCCTCCGCTACCACCGAATGTGAGACAGGGCCGTTCGAAAAACAGACCCTCCGGGGGGATTCAGCCCTTGCGGGCCTTGATCTCCTCGGTGAGCTGCGGGACGACGTCGAACAGGTCGCCGACCACGCCGTAGTCGACCAGGTCGAAGATCGGGGCCTCGGCGTCCTTGTTGACCGCCACGATCGTCTTCGAGGTCTGCATGCCCGCCCGGTGCTGGATCGCACCGGAGATCCCGGCGGCCACGTACAGCTGCGGCGAGACACTCTTGCCGGTCTGGCCGACCTGGCTGGTGTGCGGGTACCAGCCCGCGTCCACCGCGGCCCGCGAGGCACCCACCGCCGCGCCGAGCGAGTCGGCCAGCGCCTCGATGACCGCGAAGTTCTCCGCGCCGCCCACCCCGCGGCCACCGGAGACCACGATCGCCGCCTCGGTCAGCTCCGGACGGCCCGTCGACTCCCGCGGCGTCCGCGCGACGACCTTGGTGCCGGTGGCCTGCGCGGAGAACGTGACGTTCAGCGCCTCGACCGCACCGGCGGCCGGGGCCGGCTCCACGGCCGCGCTGTTCGGCTTGACCGTGATGACCGGGGTGCCCCGGGAGACCCGGGAGCGGGTGGTGAACGCGGCGGCGAACACCGACTGCACGGCCACCGGACCCGCCTCGCCGGCCTCCAGGTCGACGGCGTCGGTGATCACGCCCGAGCCCAGGCGCAGCGCCAGGCGGGCGGCGATCTCCTTGCCCTCGGCGGACGAGGAGACCAGCACGGCGGCCGGGGAGATCTGCGCGGCCGCGGCCTGCAGCGCGTCCACCTGCGGCACCACCAGGTAGTCGGCGTACTCGGCGGCCTCGTGGGTGAGGACCCGCGCCGCGCCGTGCTCGGCCAGCACGGCGGCGGTGTCGGCGGCGCCGGCGCCCAGCGCGACGGCGACCGGCTCACCGATCCGGCGGGCCAGCGTCAGCAGTTCCAGGGTCGGCTTGCGGACCGCGCCGCCGGCGTGGTCGACGTAGACGAGAACTTCAGCCATGGGACTTCTTCTCTCCTGCTTGCGAAAGATGAGGGGCGAAAAGCGAGCTCGAGCCGCGTGGCTCAGACGAACTTCTGGCTCGCGAGGAACTCGGCGAGCTGCTTGCCGCCCTCGCCCTCGTCCTTGACGATCGTGCCCGCGCTGCGGGCCGGGCGCTCGGTCGCCGACTCGACCACGGTGTAGGCGCCGGCCAGGCCGACCTCGTCGGCCTCGAGGTCGAGGTCGGACAGGTCCCAGGAGGTCACCGGCTTCTTCTTCGCCGCCATGATGCCCTTGAACGACGGGTAGCGCGCCTCGCCCGACTGGTCGGTGACCGACACGATGGCCGGCAGGGACGCCTGAAGCTGCTCGGTCGCGGCGTCGCCGTCCCGGCGGCCCCTGACGGTGCCGTCCTCGAGGGCCACCTCCGACAGCAGCGTGACCTGCGGCACGCCCAGGCGCTCGGCGAGCAGCGCCGGCACCACCCCCATGACGCCGTCGGTGGAGGCCATGCCGGAGATCACCAGGTCGTAGCCGGCCTTCTCGATCGCCCTGGCCAGCACCAGCGAGGTGCCGATCGCGTCGGTGCCGTGCAGGTCGTCGTCCTCGACGTGGATCGCCTTGTCCGCGCCCATGGACAGCGCCTTGCGCAGCGCGTCCTTGGCATCCTCCGGGCCCACCGTCAGCACGGTGATCTCCACGTCGTCGTCGGAGTTCTCCGCGATCTGCAGCGCCTGCTCGACCGCGTACTCGTCCAGCTCGGAGAGCAGACCGTCCACGTCGTCCCGGTCGACGGTCAGGTCATCGGCGAAGTGCCGGTCGCCGGTGGCGTCGGGCACATACTTCACGGTGACAACGATCCTCAAGCTCACAACATCTCTCCTTCACTTCTGCGTCATTCCCGGCGGGCCGGGCTCGAGAGGCGGCCGGCATGCCGCCTTGCCTCTACGGCAGGTTGCGGGCCATGACGATCCGCTGGACCTGGTTGGTGCCCTCGTAGATCTGCGTGATCTTCGCGTCGCGCATCATCCGCTCCACCGGGTAGTCGCGGGTGTAGCCGTAGCCGCCGAGGAGCTGGACGGCGTCCGTGGTGACCTCCATGGCGACGTCGGAGGCGAAGCACTTGGCGGCGGCGCCCTGGAAGGTGAGGTCCGCATCACCGCGCTCGGACCTGGCCGCGGCCGCGTAGGTCAGCTGGCGGGCGGCCTCGATCTTCATGGCCATGTCGGCGAGCATGAACTGCACGCCCTGGAAGTCGGCGATCGGCTTGCCGAACTGCTTGCGCTCCTTGACGTAGCCCTGGGCGTAGTCCAGGGCGCCCTGGGCGATGCCCAGGGCCTGGGCGGCGATGGTGATGCGGGTGTGGTCCAGGGTCCGCATCGCGGTGGCGAAGCCGGTGCCCTCCTCGCCGATCATCCGGTCGGCGGGGATGCGGACGTCGTCGAGGTAGACCTCGCGGGTGGGCGAGCCCTTGATGCCGAGCTTCCTCTCCGGGGCGCCGAAGGAGACGCCCGCGTCGGACCTCTCCACGACGAAGGCGGAGATGCCCCTGGAGCGCTTGGTGGGGTCGGTGACCGCCATCACCGTGTAGTACTCCGACTCGCCGGCGTTGGTGATCCAGCGCTTGACGCCGTTCAGGACGTAGGTGTCGCCGTCGCGGACCGCCCGGGTCTTCATGCCGGCCGCGTCCGAGCCGGCCTCCGGCTCGGAGAGGCAGTAGGAGAACATGCCGTCGCCCTGGGCGAGCGGGGTCAGGTACTGCTTCTTCAGCGCCTCGGAACCGGAGAGGAGCACCGGCAGCGAGCCGAGCTTGTTCACGGCGGGGATGAGCGAGGAGGACGCGCAGACCCGGGCCACCTCCTCGATCACGATGACCGTGGCGAGCGCGTCGGCGCCCGCGCCGCCGTACTGTTCGGGCACGTGCACGGCGTGCAGGTCGTTCGCGACCAGCGCGTCGAGCGCCTCCTGCGGGAAGCGGGCGTCCTCGTCCACCGCGGCGGCGTACGGCGCGATCTTCGCCTCGGCCAGCGAGCGGACGGCGTCGCGGAGCATGTCGTGCTCCTCGGACGGGCGGTACAGGTCGAAGTCCTGACTCATGACAGGGACGCCCCAACTCTGCTCCAGCCGTGAAAACGGCCGGAGCGTACAGAAACCGGCGATGACCTAGTGATGGAACTCGGTATCGAAATTATGCACACTGAGTTCCATTCTTTCCAGCCCTTCTCTGCGATCGCGCACACCCGAGCGCGCCCGCCGGGATCGACTCAAGCGGGTGTTATGTTCCCCCCATGGACGAGGCACAGGGACACGGCAGGGCAGCCGTCGGCAACTCCGTGAAGCGATCGAAGCGGGACGCCCTGATCGCGGCGGCGTTCCAACTGTTCCTCGAGCGCGGCTTCGAGCGGACCACGATCGACGACATCGTCCGGCTCGCCGGCGTGGGCCGCAGCTCTTTTTTCCGGTACTTCCCGTCCAAGGAGGACGTGGTCTTCCCCGATCATGAGGGCTGCCTGGCCGAGATGACCACCTTCCTCCAGGACAGCAGCGGCGAGAAAGTGGAACCGGCGGCCCGGGTCTGTGACGCCGCTCGCCTCGTCATGCGGATGTACGCCGGCAATCCCACCTTCGCCATCCAGCGGTATCGCCTGACCAAGAGCGTGCCGGCGCTTCGCAACCGTGAGTTGTCCGTGGTGCGGCGATACGAGCGCACCCTCGCCGACTACTTGCGTCGACGCTTCGCGAGCCGATCCGACGGAACTCTGCGGGCCGATGTCATCGCCGCCTCGGTGGTGGCTGCCCACAACAACGCACTTCGGGCATGGCTCCGTTCCGGAGGTCAGGGAGACGTCTCGGCGCGCATGGACGCCGCTCTCGCGTTCGTGCAGAACTCCTGGGGCCCGGAAGGCCGGGCCGCGACCGCGGGCGACAGCGGAGAGAGCGACGACGTCGTCGTCCTGATCACCACGCGCAAGACGCCGATATGGCACGTGGTTCGCAAGATCGAATCCACTCTCCACGAGAGCTGACCACCACCTCGAGGAATGAAACTCAGTTCCTTTACATAGGGAACTCAGCACCATAGGATGCGCACGGACCGCAACGAGTGTCCGGCGCGGACGCGCGATCCTTGCGGTGGGCAGCGTGGTCCTCCTCCTCGCCCTCCAGTAGACGTCGTCCGGGCCATGTGCGTGCGGGACGATCAGTCCGATGTTGACGTGGGCGCCCTTACCGAGCACAGTCGCCCCCTGGCGGTGACCGGCCCGCCAAGGACCTCGTCCGGCGTTACCCGGAGCCGGGCGTGGTGACCATGCGTGGCGGCGGCCATGCCTCGGCCGCGCTCTCCCCCACTTCTACCCCTGCGGTACTGCCCGCCCAGTCCGCACCCCCTCGACCAGGAAGGAGCACACAGATGACGCAGAACCACGACCGGACCGAGGACCTCGTCCGCTACGCATGCCAGGACGGTCTGGCCCGCATCACGCTGGCCCGGCCGAACCGGGCGAACGCGGTGGACCTGCCCACTGCTCGCGCCTTGGGCGCGGCGGTGGACCGGGCGGCCGACGATCCCGCCGTGCGGGCAGTGCTCATCTGTGGCGAGGGCCGGCGGTTCTGCGCCGGAGGGGATGTGGCGGCGATGGCAGCCGCGGCAGACCGATCGGGCTACCTGGAGGAGCTGGCCGAGACCCTTGACCAAGCCCTGCAGCGCCTGGCCGCCCTGCCCACGCCCGTCGTTGCCGCGGTGCAGGGGTCCGTGGCGGGAGCCGGGCTGGCCCTGATGCTCAGCTGCGATGTGATCGTCTCAGCCGCCTCGACGAAATTCCTCATGGCCTACGCGGGGGTCGGTCTGACCCCCGACTGCGGCACCTCCTACCTCCTGCCGCGGGCCATCGGTCAGGTCCGTGCCCTCGAGATGGCTCTGACGGGCCGTACGCTCACTGCTGCCGAAGCACACCTGTGGGGGCTGGTCACCGAGGTGGTGGACGACGAGGTTCTCCAGGAGCGGGCTCTCGAGCTCGGTCAAAGGCTCGCGTCCGGACCGGCGTTCGCCCTCGGTCAGGCCAAGCGCCTGTTGCGCGCCTGGCACATGCCGCGCGAGCAGATGGGGCGGGAGGAGGCCCGCGTGATAGGGGAGGCGGTCGGGCGTGAGGAGGCCATCGCGCTCCTCGCCTCCTTCACCGACCGGTGAGGACAAGGAGCGCAGGCCCTGGCGAGGGGCCCAACTGAAACGCGGAGGCTAGAGCCACTCCACGTCGCCTTCGAGCAGGTCGCCCAGATTGGCCCGGTGCAGGTTGGCGATGTTCGTCAGGTGCGCGCGCATCATGGTTTCCGCCTTCTTGGTGTCGCCGTCGACGATGACCCGGGCCAGCTTGACGTGGTCGTGCGCCAGCGCCTGATGGATGGTCCGCACATCCGCGACGGTGGCGAGGTGGTGAGCCACCAACTGCCCGTAGGCGCGGAAGGTCAACTGGAAGACCTTGTTCCCCGTCAGCGCCGCGACGGCACCGTGGAACCCCTCGTGCCCGGACACGTAGATGTCAAGATCGTCGTGCGCCTCCTCCTCGACGTCGCCCGAGAGGTAGGGCGCCATCGTGGACTCACGCAGAGCGGCGTCCGGATTCGCGGCAGCCATGCGCGCGAGCGTCGGCTCCGCGAACAGCCACGCATCGAACAGCTCGCCGTAGGTCGCTCCCGCCAGATGGAAGTAGAGCGCCTCCATCCGGCCCAGGTTGGCGGAGTCGACGGTTCCCACGAGCGGCCCGCCACCCGGCCCACGGCGGATGGTGATCATTCCCTGGACCTCGAGGAGTCTCAACCCCTCCCGCAACGACTCGCGGCTCACGCCGTACTGCTTCACCATCTCGGCCTCCGAGGGCAGGCCGTCTCCCGGCTGCAGCCCTTGCGCCCGGATCGCGCGCACGACGTTGCGAGCAACCACCTCTGCGGCCTTGAGGGGCCTGAGGACCGACCCACCTGTGGCGATCGGGATCGCCGCCGAGCCACTCCCGTTCCTGCTACTCACCTGGCGCATCCTTCCGACTGGGTCTCGCCCCAACCTCATACTGAAACCACTCGCGAGCACAAGTTCGGGCCGTTGACACGGAACCCTCCCCGGCATCCTCTATTCCTCATGACGAATTAGCGATCTCGTGCTAGCGTCCACATATGGCAGACGCTATCCCCGACTCCGACCCGATCACGTACGAACAACGCGACTCCGTCGCGCTGATCACCTTGAACAGGCCCGAGTACCGCAACGCCCAGAACTCCGCGATGACGTACGCCCTGGACGACGCGTTCACCCGGGCGGTGAATGACGACTCGGCGCGAGTCATCGTCCTCCGCGGGGCCGGACAGCACTTCTGCGCCGGCCACGACATCGGCACGCCGGGGCGCGATACCCACCAGTCGTTCGACCGTCGCGCCATCATCCACTGGGACCACGTCGACCGCGAGGGCGTCGACGCGAGGTACGCCCGCGAGTCCGAGGTCTATCTCGGCATGTGCCGACGCTGGCGCGAGATTCCCAAGCCCGTCATCGCCATGGTTCACGGGGCCTGCATCGCCGGCGGGCTGATGCTCGCCTGGTCGTGCGACTTCATCGTCGCCTCCGACGACGCCTTCTTCTCCGATCCCGTGGTCCGGATGGGCATCCCCGGGGTGGAGTACTTCGCCCACCCTTGGATGATGAACCCCCGGGCAGCCAAGGAGTTCCTCTTCACCGGCGATCGGTTCTCCGCCGCGCGGGCGCATGAGCTCGGCATGGTGAACCACGTTGTGCCGCGCGAACAGCTCGAGGGCACGGTTCTCGCCATCGCCGGGCGGATGGCGCAGATGCCGGCCTTCGGCCTGGCCCTGACCAAGAAGGCAGTCAACCAGGCCGAGGACCTCCAGGGCATGCGCGCCGGCATGGACTCCGTCTTCGGTCTGCACCACATGGCGCACGCCCACAACGCCGAGGTCGGCGCCGACGCGCTCGGCGGGTTCGACGCCCGGGCCATGAGGGCCCGCTGAACGGACCGTTGCCGCGCGAGGACCGACCAGCTCCGTGACGCTGCTCGACGAGGTGCGTCTGCACGGTCCCGGTCATCAGGAACTCCCTTGCGGCGGACGGCTATCACCAGGTCCCAACCGCCCTCCGGCCCGTGACGGCCTCACGGACCACCAGCCACCCACTCCAGCGGGATCCCTCGAAACAGCCGGAGTGGCCAGCCACCTCTCTGTGCTTGCAGTCACACCACCATCACCTGCTGCAATTTACTAGGGCGTCCTAGTATCCCTCCAGCCCACACTCCCCCGTCCTGTCCGGGAAGGCCTCCATGAGCGATCTGCACCGTCCCCTGCACCCGGTCCGCCTGGTCACCGCCTCGGCCCTGTTCGACGGGCACGACGCGTCGATCAACATCATGCGACGGATCTTCCAGTCCCAGGGCGCCGAGGTGATCCACCTCGGACACAACCGGTCAGTGCGGGAGGTCGTGGACGCGGCGCTGGAGGAGGACGTACACGGCGTGGCGGTCTCGTCCTACCAGGGCGGGCACGTGGAGTACTTCGAGTACCTGGTCGCCTCGCTGCGCGAGCGGGGAGCGGAGCACATCCGCGTGGTGGGCGGCGGCGGCGGCGTGATCGTGCCCGAGGAGATCACCCGACTGCGCACCAGCGGAGTGACCATCTTCTCCCCGGAGGACGGCCAGCGGATGGGCCTGGCCGGGATGGTCAACTCGGTGATCCGGGATTGCGACTTCGACCTCTGGGACGGCAAGCCGGCCGACGCCGCCGCCGTGCTCGCCGGCGACCGGTTCGCGGTCGCTCGTGCCATCACCGGTGCGGAACTGGGCAAGCTGCCCACGGACTTCCTGGCACAGCTGCGTGCCGCGGCGGCGGAACGGGTCACGCCCGTTCTCGGCATCACCGGCACCGGCGGCTCGGGGAAATCGTCACTGACCGACGAGTTGGTGCGCCGGTTCCGTGTCGACCAGCAGGAAAAACTGCGGATCGCGGTGATCGCGGTCGACCCGACCCGCCGCCGCGGCGGCGGCGCACTGCTCGGTGACCGGATCCGGATGAACGCCCTGGACGGGGAGCGGGTCTTCTTCCGGAGCCTGGCCACCCGCGGCAGTCGCGAGCTGCCCGAGCACCTGTCCGATGTGGTCGACGTGGTCAAGGCCGCCGGGTTCGACCTGGTGATCGTGGAGACGCCGGGCATCGGCCAGGGCGACGCGGCGATCGTGCCGTTCGTCGACATCCCGATGTATGTGATGACGCCGGAGTTCGGCGCCGCCTCGCAGCTGGAGAAGATCGACATGCTCGACTTCGCCGACGTCGTCGCGATCAACAAGTTCGAGCGGCGCGGTGCCAAGGACGCGCTGCGCGACGTGGCCCGCCAGCTGGTCCGCAACCGGGAGGCGTTCGGCAAGAAGCCCGAGGACATGCCGGTGTTCGGCAGCTCGGCGGCCACGTTCCATGACGACGGGGTGACCGCGCTCTACCAGCACCTGAGGACCGCCCTGGCCGAGAAGGGGCTCCCGCTGTCCGAGGGCACACTGCCCCCGGTCGCCGTGCGCCACTCCTCCGGCATCCGCCAGGTGGTGCCCGCGGACCGGGTGCGCTACCTCGCCGAGATCACCGACACGGTCCGCACCTACCACGCCGAGACCGAACGCCTCGCCGAGGCGGCCCGGCGGGTGCAGCGCCTGGACCTGGTCCAGGGCGAGCTCGTCGCGGCCGGGTCCGACGCCGGGAACGTGGCCTCGCTGCTGGAAGAGGCCCGCAAGCAGCTCCCCCACCAGGTCACGGAGCAGATCGCGAACTGGCCCGCCGTCGTGGCGTCCTACTCCGGCGACGAGCAGGTCGTGAAGGTCCGGGACAGGGAGATCCGCACCAAGCTGACCCGCGAGTCCCTGTCGGGCAACAAGGTCCCCCGCGTGGCGCTGCCCACGTTCACCGACCACGGGGAGCTGGTGGGGTTCTGGCGTCGGGAGAACCTGCCCGGCTACTTCCCGTTCACCGCCGGGGTGTTCCCGTTCAAGCGCGACGGCGAGGACCCGGCCCGGATGTTCGCCGGCGAGGGTGATCCGTTCCGCACCAACCGGCGGTTCAAGCTGCTCTCCGAGGACCAGCCGGCCACCCGGCTGTCCACCGCGTTCGACTCGGTCACCCTGTACGGCCGTGACCCCGACGAGCGTCCCGACATCTACGGCAAGGTCGGCACCTCAGGGGTGTCGGTCGCGACCCTGGAGGACATGAAGGCGCTCTACGACGGCTTCGACCTGGTCGCGCCGACGACCTCGGTGTCGATGACGATCAACGGTCCGGCACCCACCGTGCTGGCGTTCTTCCTCAACACCGTCATCGACCAGCAGGTCGAGAAGTTCCGCGCCGCCGAGGGCCGCGATCCCTCGCCCGAAGAGGCGGCCGGGCTGCGCGCGCACGCGTTGGCGAACGTGCGCGGCACCGTGCAGGCCGACATCCTCAAGGAGGACCAGGGACAGAACACCTGCCTGTTCTCCACCGAGTTCTCCCTGCGGATGATGGCCGACATCCAGGAGTGGTTCATCGACCACCAGGTGCGCAACTTCTACTCGGTGTCCATCTCCGGCTACCACATCGCCGAGGCCGGCGCGAACCCGATCAGCCAGCTCGCCTTCACCCTGGCCAACGGCTTCACCTACGTCGAGGCCTACCTGGCCCGGGGCATGCACATCGACGACTTCGCGCCGAACCTGTCGTTCTTCTTCTCCAACGGCATGGACCCGGAGTACTCCGTCCTGGGCCGGGTCGCCCGCCGGATCTGGGCCGTCGCGATGCGGGAGAAGTACGGCGCCAACGAACGCTCCCAGAAGCTGAAGTACCACGTCCAGACCTCCGGCCGTTCCCTGCACGCGCAGGAGATGGACTTCAACGACATCCGCACCACCCTGCAGGCACTCATCGCCATCTACGACAACGCCAACTCGCTGCACACCAACGCCTACGACGAGGCCGTCACCACCCCGTCGGAGGAGTCGGTGCGCCGGGCGCTGGCGATCCAGCTGATCATCAACCGGGAGTGGGGCCTGGCGATGAACGAGAACCCGCTGCAGGGCTCGTTCGTCATCGACCGGCTCACCGATCTGGTCGAGGAAGCGGTGCTCGCCGAGTTCGACCGGATCAACGAACGCGGTGGCGTGCTCGGCGCCATGGAGACCGGCTACCAGCGTGGCCGCATCCAGGACGAGTCCATGCTCTACGAGCAGCGCAAGCACGACGGCACGCTGCCCATCATCGGCGTGAACACCTTCCGCCGGCCCGGCGGCGACACCGAGCCCCAGGAACTCGAACTCGCCCGCGCCACCAAGGAGGAGAAGGAGTCCCAGCTCAAGCGGGTCCACGACTTCCAGACCACGCACGGCGAGGAGGCCGCGAAGGCGATCGCCCGGCTCAAGGAAGCCGCGATCAACGGTGACAACGTCTTCGAGGTCCTCATGGATGCCGCCCGTGTCTGCTCGCTGCAGCAGGTCACCGAGGCGTTCTTCGAGGTCGGCGGCCAGTACCGCCGCAACGTCTGACAACGCCGGGCCAACGGCTGCGGTCCGCACCCCGCCGCACACGAGCGGGGTGCCGCCGGACCTCGGCCTTGACGTGCTCGATTCGGCAGGCAGCCGCTCCGGAGTCTGCCTTCCGCGCCACCTGTACCCGGTCCCACGGGCGCCGGCCTCGAGGACACCGCCCGCGTCCCTTCCCATCATCCGACCGCCGAAGGCCGTTGCCGGAGGCCGGTACCGCCGCAACGTCCGTGCCTCACCCGGCCGGAAGCAAGACCGCGCTCTTCATCAGATAGGACCTCAGATGGATCCCGTTACCCGTCTCGGCGTCATCGGCTGCGGCCTGATGGGCTCCGGCATCGCCGAAGTCGCCGCCCGCAACGGCCTCGACGTCCGCGTCGCCGAGTCCACCCATGACGCCGCCGAGGCAGGCCGCCGCCGTATCACCGCCTCCCTCGACCGGGGCGTACGGCACGGCAAGCTCAGCGAGGAGCAGCGCGACCAGGCCCTCGCCGGGCTCTCGTTCACCCACGACCTCGGCGACATGGCCGACCGCCAGTTCGTCATCGAGGCCGTCGCCGAGAACCGCGACATCAAGACCGACGTCATCCGCGCCCTGGACAAGGCGGTCGAAGACCCCGCGGCGATCCTGGCCACCAACACCTCCTCGATCCCCATCGTCGACCTCGCCGTCGCCACCGAGCGCCCCGCACAGGTCATCGGCATGCACTTCTTCAACCCGGTGCCCGTGCAGCAGCTGGTCGAGCTCATCCCGGCCCTCACCACCAGCCAGGAGACCGTGCGGCGCACCCGCGACCTCGCCGGGCAACTGGGCAAGCAGGCCATCCAGGCACCCGACCGCTCCGGCTTCGTGGTCAACGCCCTGCTCGTGCCCTACCTGCTCAGCGCGGTGCGGATGCTGGAGTCGGGCGCCGCAGTTCCGGACGACATCGACCGGGGCATGGAACTCGGCTGCGCCCATCCCATGGGGCCGCTGCGCCTGCTCGACCTCATCGGTCTCGACACCGCCCAAGCGGTGGCCGAGTCGATGTACGAAGAGTTCAAAGAACCGCTGTACGCACCGCCCGCCCTCCTGCGCCGCATGGTCGCCGCGGGCCACCTCGGCCGCAAGAACGGCCGCGGCTTCTACACCTACGACGTCTGAGGCCGGCCCACCGGTCCGGAGATCCGCACCGTCCAGCAGGCATGGACCGCGGCAGCCGGCCTCGACAGTCCCGCGGCATGACTGCCCCAGCCCGCCAGAACGCCGGCACTCACGTCGGCAGTGGGTGAGCAGCACCGCCGGCCAGCGCACAGCCCGACTCGAGGTCGGCCCCGGGCCTCCAGCGGCCGGATCCGCTCTTCCCGCCCGGAGGACGACACCGTCCCCCGGGCCCGTGCCGCGGAGGGGAGAACGCGCACGCCCGTCGGCCCAGTCGGTCAGCCAGGGGTGGCTGACCGACTGGGCCGACGGGCGCATCTTGGACGTCATCGCCGACCGGTTCGAAGGCGCCAGCGGCGCTCCCCGATGTGGTCGGCCCCTCCCGCGTGCGGCATCGCGACTCCACGGGGGTGGGCGTCCCCACCGCACTCCTGGCGGCGGGGACGCCGAACGCCTCGGCGTCCCACCTCAGTCGAGGCGGCGGAAGAGTGCGGCGAGGGCCTGACCGCCGCCGATGCACATCGTGACGATGCCGAACTCACCGCCGGTGCGGCGCAGGTGCTTCACCACCCGCAGCGACAGGATCGCGCCGGTCGCACCGACCGGGTGACCCAGCGCGATCGCGCCGCCGTACGGGTTCGTGCGCTCCGGATCCAGGCCCGCGTCGCGTGCCACGGCGACGGCCTGCGACGCGAAGGCCTCGTTCAGCTCGACGATGTCGATGTCGGCCGGCGTGAGACCGGTCTTCTCGAACAGAGAGCGCAGCGCGAACGTGGGCGCATACCCCATCAGACCCGGCTCCATCGCCGCCGTCGCGACCTGCTCCAGCGCCACCAGGCCGGTCGCACCACGATCGCGCGCCACGGACTCCCTGGCCAACACGACCGCGGCGGCACCGTCGTTGATGCCCGAGGCGTTGCCCGCTGTCACCGTGCCGCCCTCGGTGAAGGCCGGGCGCAGGCCGGCCAGACCCTCCAGCGTCGTCCCGGGCTTGGGGTGCTCGTCCGTGTCGACCACGGTCACCCCACGGCGGCCGCGCACCTCGACGGCGACGATCTCCTCCTCGAACGCCGCCTTCGCGGCGTCCGACGCCGCACGCTGTTGTGACCGCAGCGCGAACGCGTCCTGCTCCTCGCGCGAGACACCGTACTTCTCGGCGACCGCCTCGGCGGTCACGCCCATGTGCACGCCGCCGAACGGGTCGGTCAGTATCGCCACGGTTCCGTCGACCAGCGGCCGGTTGCCCAGCCTGTAGCCCGACCGGGCGCCGAAGTCGTAGAACGGCATCCGCGTCATCGACTCGTCGCCGCCCGCGACGGTGAAGTCCAGGCCGTTCCAGACCATCTCCTGCGCCGCGGACCAGATCGCCTGCAGACCGCTGCCGCACAACCTGTTCACGGTGAAGGCCGGCACCGACTTCGGCAGGCCGGCTTCGATCGCCACCCTCCGCGCGTTGTAGGCATCCGGGCCGACCTGGCCGATGCAGCCCATCACGACCTCGGCGGGGTCGTCGACGGTCACACTCGAGCGCTTGATCGCCTCGGTGACCGCCGCCGCACCGAGCTCGTGCGCCGGCACGTCCTTGAACTGGCCGCCGAAGCTGCCGATCGGGGTCCGCGCCCCGTTGATGACGACGATGCGTTCGTCCACGTCCGTCTCCTGGTTCGTTCAGTCGGTCGAAAGCGCTGCCGCGATCACGGCCAGTTGGGCGTCCCTGTCCACTACCTTGACGCGCGGGCGGCCCGCGGCTCGGCCGCTCGTCCTCTCGTGGGCGTCCAGGGCCTTCCACGCCTCCAGGTCGGTGACGCGCGGCAGGATCGATGCGACGTCGGTGGCATCGGCCGGTGCGCCGAGTCGTCCCGCTTCCCAGTCCTCGAGCAGGGCGTCGACCGTCTCACGCGCACATCGCCTGTTGGTTCCGATGACGCCCGAGGGCCCGCGCTTGACCCAGCCCGTGACGAAGGCGCCCGGGACCGTCGTGCCCGTGGACGGGTCGACGACCCGCCCGTGCTCGTTCGGCACGACCGCTCGCTCCTCGTCGAAGGGCAGGTCCTTGATCGGCTGCGCCCGGTAGCCCACGGAGCGGATGACCAGGCCGGCGGACACGTCGTCCGTCTCGTCGGTCACCGAGGTCGGGCCGGTCTCGGGATCGATCTGCGTCCGCGCGAACCGGACCGCCTCGACTCGCTCGTCGCCGACGATGGCGACCGGCGTCTTGCAGTAGTCCAGGACGACCACCGGTCGGTCGCCGTCCGGGACCTCGGTCGGCAGTCCTTCGATGAGATCGCGCTTGTACTGGTCGAGTGGCGTCCCGCCGGCGCCGAACGCCCCGAGGTCGGCCGACCGGATCAGCCGCGGCCCCAACGCCTCCTTGAGACCGATCAGTTCGGGGGTCGTGAAGGCCGAGGCATCCGCGCCACGCCTGGCGACCACGCGGATCTCCTTGATCGACGACGCTCTCAGTGCCTCGAGAGCGTGCTCGGCGATATCGGTCGCGACGAGCGCCTCCGGATCCTTCGCGAGCACCCTGGCGACGTCGAGCGCGACGTTCCCGTTGCCGACGATCACCGCCCGCTCGACACCGAGGTCGAACTCGGAGGCCGCATGGTCGGGATGGCCGTTGTACCAACCGACGAAGTCCGTCGCGGCGTGGCTCCCCGACAGGTCCTCGCCCTCGACTCCCAGCCGGCGGTCGCGGGACGCACCCACCCCGTAGACGACGGCGTGGTAGCGCTCGGCGAGCTGCTCGTGCGTCACGTCCTCACCGACCGTGACGTCGAGGAACACCCGCACGTTCTTGCCTCGCAGCGCCCTGCCGAACGGCTCGTCTGCGTTCTTCGTCGACAGGTGGTCGGGCGCCACGCCGAACCGGACGAGCCCCCATGGCGTGAGCAGCCGCTCGAAGACGTCGATCGCGATGTCGACGCCGCGTTGCGACAGCAGGTGCTGGACGGCGTAGCTCGCCGCGGGCCCGGTGCCGACGACGGCCACCTTCAGGGGGCCGGCCGGCGCGCCCGTCCAGGTGCGCGGCGCGGGCTCCTTGTACGGCGTCGGGTCGTAGTCCCGACGGGCGGGATCCCGGTAGTACGCCGCATTCAGTTCGAGGAACGGCAGCGACTCCGCGGGAAGGTCGTAATCGGGCTCGATCGCGCTGACCGGGCAGGCGTCGAGACAGGCCCCGCAGTCGATGCAGCCGTCCGGATCGATGTAGAGCATCTCGGTCGTGCCGTACCCCGGCTCCTCGGGAGTCGGGTGGATGCAGTTGACCGGACACACAGGCACGCAGGACGCATCGTTGCAGCAGTTCTGGGTGATGACATATGTCATGGCATTCTCAAATCCTCATGATCAATCGTGACCCCGGTCCACGTTGCCGGCAATCGGGCGCCGGCGACGGAGACCGATCCGATCCCCGTCGGCGTCTCCCGGCCCCGCTCCACGCGTCCCGTCATCGGAAAGCCGGTCGTCACGGCGACGTCGCCAGGGCCGCGACCCTCTCGGCCCTCAGCACCCGCCGCAGCAGCTTGCCCATCTCGTTGTAGGGCAGCTCGTCGCGCACGTGGAAGCTCTGCGGGACCCGGGTCGACCGCAGCCCTTCTCGCACCCACTCGCGCAGGTCGTCCTCGACGACGGCGGCACCGGCGGCCGGCACGACGAAGGCCTCGATCCGTTCCCCCCACTCCGTGTCGGGGACGCCGATCACCGCGACGTCCTTGATCGAGGCGTGCGACCGGAGTCGCTCCTCGATCTCACCGGGAGCGATGTTCTCGCCGCCGCGGACGATCACGTCGTCGGCACGGCCGTGGAGGAAGAGGAAGCCGTCCACGTCGAGATGGCCATGGTCGCGGGTCGGGTACCAGCCGTCGTCGCCGACCGCCGAGTGCGAGAGGTACTCGCCCGAGACCTGGTCGCCCCGGACCCAGATCTCACCGGTCTCGTGGGGGCCGAGCACCCGGCCGTCCTCGTCGCGGATCTCGATCTCGACGGTGGGCAGGGCCCGGCCGACCGAACCCAGGCGAGCGCGAACCGACGGATCGTCGCTCGCCGCGGCCTCGCGGTGATCGTCCGGGCTCAGCAACGTGATGGTCGAGCTCGTCTCGGTCAGCCCGTAGGCGTTCACCAGGTCCAGCGACGGGAGCAGGCTCATGGCCCGCTCGATGACCTCGACGGGCATGCGGCCACCGCCGTACGACAGGTGACGCAGTGCCGGCAGGCCCCGGCCGTCACGCTCGACCTCGTCGAGGATCCGGTTCAGCATCGTGGGGACGACCATGGCCTGTGTCACCTTGTGGCGGCGCGCGGCCTCCACCCAGGCGGCCGGATCGAACGCGGGCATGAGGACGATCCGGCGGCCGGCGTAGACCGAGGTGAGGAGCGAGCTCACCGCTGCGATGTGGTACGGCGGAACGGACACGAGGATCGCCTCGTCCTCGGATGCGTTGAGGAACTCGACGGTCGTGACGACGTACGGCACCAAGTGCCGGTTCCGCAGGACGGCCGCCTTCGGCGTCCCGCTGGTGCCGCTGGTGAACAGCAGCACGGCGGGGAACTCGCCATCGGTGTCCTGGGGTTCGGTCGGCGCCCCATCGCCGGGGAGGTGGAGCGGCTCGACGCCGGGCAGGCCCGGCACCCGGGAGGCGGACCGCTCGTCGGTGACCACCGCGACGGGGGCGATGCGCTGCAGCGCCTCCGCCAGTTGCCCATCGGTCCATCGATAGTTCACCGGGACGTAGGAGACCCCTGCCATCGCGCAACCGAAGAACAGCGCGATCGTCTCCGGCGAGTTCTCACCGAGGTAGGCGACCGACGTGACGGCCCGCTCCCGGATGGCAGCGGCGTGCGCGCGGGCGCGGTCGGCCAGCTCGTTGTAGTTCCAGCACAGGTCACCCGACACGACGGCCGCGCGGTCGCCGGCTGCCTGCGAGACCATCTCGAGGATCATTGTCACGTTCATCTGCGGCCTCAGTCCGAGGAGGGCAGCTTCTTGGCGGCGAGCTCGGTCAGCGCCTCACCGTCGACGCTCAGGCTTCCGGCGCCGGGCTTCACGCAGAGGACCTGGAGTCCGGAGCTCTCCTGCGTGTAGCGCTTGCCCAGAAGGGTGCCGCGATCGTGCCCGGTGGCGGGTTCGCCCCGGACGCCATCCCGGGTGGCCACCATGGCGACGCCCCCGCACTCCAGCACGACGTCCGCGCCCTTGATGACCACCACCTCCGTCTCGCACACGGCGCTGACCACTCGGGTCCCTGTCTTCATCGTCCTGCTCCTCGTTCGTCTTTCGGGAGGGAGTTCTCGTGTTCGCATCAAGCTCGTCGGTCACTCACACCGCACCGCCCAGCAGGGCCAACGCCCGGCGCGCGAGGGGCCGGACCATTTTTCCTCGCTGTGCCATCCGCGGATCCGGGCTCTCGCCGCGCACGTGGCGTGCGTAGAGCTGCTGGAGGATGACCACGGTCCGCCAGCACCCGAACGCCTCGTACCAGCCGATGTCCGACAGGTCGTACGAGCTGGTGCCGGCGTACCTTTCGATCACCTCGCCACGGCTGGGCAGGTCGAGCTCGCGGGTCGCGGACGCGGCGACGAAGGCACCCACGTCTCCCGCGGGGAGCGTGTGGTCGGGCCAGTAGTTGAGCAGGGTCCCGAAGTCCGCCAGCGTGTCGCCGAGGGTGGCCATGTCCCAGTCGAAGACCGACGCGACCCTGTCGGGGTCGCCTGCCGCGAACTGACAGTTGTCGATCTTGAAGTCGTTGTGGACGATCCCAGCCGTCTGGCTCCTGGGCATGGTGCGGGCCAGTCGGTCCCCGACCTCGTCGACCAGTGCCTTCGTCGAGGCCGCGTCCGGGAGGTTCGACTGCTCGGCGACCGCCTGCCAGCGCTTGGTCCAGCCGGCGACCTGGCGCTCGAGGAATCCGTCGGGCCGACCGAGGTCCTGGAGTCCGCAGGAGGCGGGATCGACCTCGTGCAGCTCGGCCAGGGCGTCGATCACCGCAAGGCCGATGCGACGGGTCGCGTCGACGTCGGTGCTGACCTCGGAAGGCACGCGCTCCCAGACCACGTATCCCGAGCGGTACTCCGAGACGAAGAACTCGGCCCCGATCACCGCGGGGTCCGAACAGTGGAGGAACGCCCGGGGCGCGCGGTCGTACGCCTCGTGCAGACGCGACAGCACCCGGTGCTCGCGTGCCATGTCGTGAGCCCCGGCGGCCACGGTGCCGAGCGGCGGGCGCCGCACGACGAGGTGCCGGTCGCCGAAGGACACCCGGTACGTCAGGTTCGCCGAGCCCCGCGGGAACTGCATCACCGTCATGTCGCCGCCCAGGCCCGGCAGGTGCTCGACCAGCCAGGAACGAAGCGCCGGCTCGTCGAGCTCGTCGCCGGCCCGGATGGCGGCGACGTCGTGCGTCGGGGCGGGCTCGTGGACGGTGGCCATGGACGGAGTCCCTCCTGCGGTGGCGCGTGAACGTCACCACAAGCTAATTCATCATGATGAATAGGTCAAGGCGCATCGTGGCGCGGTTCACGGCTCCCACAGCCGCCGGGCACGCGCCGAGGAGTCACAGCCACTCGACGTCCCCGTCGAGGAGATCGCCCAGCTGCTCCCTGTGCAGGTTCAGCACGTTGGCGAGGTGCGACTCCATCAAGGACTCGGCAGTCGACTCGTCACCGTCCAGCACCACCTGGGCCAACTTGAGGTGGTCGTCGACGAGTGCGGTGTGGATCGTCCGAACGTCGCCGACGGTCGCGAAGTGGTGCGCGACCAGCTGGCCGTACGCCCGGAACGTCACCTGGATGACCCGATTGCCGGCCAGGGCCGCCAACGCGCCGTGAAAGCCCTCATGCCCGGACATGTACACGTCAAGATCGTCGTGTGCCACGTCGTCGACGTCACCGGACAGGTACGGAGTCATCGCCGCCTCCCGTGCCGCTGCGTCGGGGTTGGCGGCGGCCAGACGCGCCAGGGTCGACTCGGCGAAGATCCACGCCTCGAACAGCTCGTCGTAGGAGGCGCCCGCCAGATGGAAGTACAGGGCCTGCAGCCGGCCCAGGTTCGCCGAATCGACCGTGCCGACCAGTGGGCCCCCGCCGGGACCGCGCCGGATCGAGATCATGCCCTGGACCTCGAGAAGCCGAAGTCCCTCACGAAGCGACTCCCGGCCCACGCCGTACAACTTCAGCATCTCCGCCTCGGAGGGAAGACTGTCTCCCGTGCACAGTCCGTGCGACCGGACCGTGCGCACCACGTTGCGGGCGACAACTTCGGCCGCCTTGAGCGGACGGAGAACCGATCCACCGGCCGCGATGGGGATTCCCGCACGCCTACCGTCTCCGGACGTCACCTTGCTGCTCATGACCACTCCCCCTTCGGAGTTCGCTTGCACCTTGTCGCTCGTGCCTCCGCCGGGACCACTGGCGCGACGAGGACACTCCGTAAGAATTCATTCACATAAATTGACGCCACGCCCGCATGCGGATGATCCCGTGCGCAACTGATGGGCGAGAGAGCTTCCCTGAGGATCTGTCGGCGCTCATCGACTGCTCCGGCGCGCCGGATCCGGTCGGCCCGCACGATCGCCTCGTCGAACCCGTCGGCGGCGTGCTCCGCCACCAGTCCGCGGTCCACGGTGTCGACTCTCTCGATGTACATGAACGGGCCGGTCCGTTCCGGAACTTGGCGGATCTCGCTGATGTCCGCCTTGGCCCGCGCCGCCTCCGTCGGAGGCGGCGCGCCGGAGACGATCCAGCCGTCGCCGGCAGCGGCGGCCCGGCACAGGGCCGCCGGGAAGGTGCCGCCCACGATCACTGAGCTGCCGAGCGCTGCCCCACCGGGCGCCTCAGCGCTCACTCGGACAGGATCGAACGCCCATCGGTCCGGCCGGTCGCCCAAGGGGCCGCCGGCGAAAACCCGGCGGAGCACGGCGATCTCATCGTCGACGTCGCGGCCACGCGTGGCGAACGGCGCACCGAGCGCCGCGAACTCCCCCTGTGGCCGGCCTGCGCCGGCCCTTGGTCGTAAGCGCCCGCCCGAGACCTCATGCGGCGTCGCGACGGCCCGTGCGGCCAGAAGTAGGTGCCGGAGCACGGCGACGAGCACAGCCGCCCCCAGCCCGGTCGTGCTGGTCGCCCCTGCGACGGCGGCCAGGGCGGCCAACGGGTCGGCCAGGGGCGTCCGCTCGTCGAGGACGGCCGTACCCGGCCTGTCCGAGAGCTGCGGTCCACCCGGGTTCGGGTGCGCGGATCCGCGGCCGACGGGACGCACCACCCGGTCACCGGCCCGCCGCGCGCCGAATCCGGCGAACTCGCCGTCCCGGACCGGCTCGACGAGTGCCCCACCCGGAATGGCCCACGCGCTCGGGCTCAGTCGGACACCCCTCATGCCGCCCCACCACGGGCGGAGCGAAGGAGCCGGGGGACGGATCATGTCAGAACGACTCCGTCAGCGATCCGACCCGGCTCAGGTCGACGATCCTGCGCTCGGCGATCGCGCCCCGGGCCTGCACCATCGAGCGCGGGAATCCCACCGAGAGATGTGCGGAGAGCCGCCCTTCGGCGTCGATCCAGGCGGCGCCCCACCGCTCCGGGTCGTCGTGCTCCCTCAAGAACACGCGATCGCCAGGGCGATGCTGACCCACGTACTGCAGCTTCCTGCCGAACTGGTCCGACCAGAAGTAAGGGACGTCGTCGGTCGACTTCGGCGTGCCCATGATCGCGCCGGCCGCGGCCGGCGCACCGTTCACCGCCTCGTCCCAGTGCCCGGAGTGAACCCGCCGACCGAGCAGGTCGCTCCACCGCGCGGCCACGTCACCCACCGCGAACACGTGGGGGTCACTGGTCCGACGGTCCGCGTCGACGGCGACTCCCCCTGCCTCGACGGCGAGACCGGCGCGGGCCAGCCAGTCGGTCTCGGCGCGCACGCCCACACCCGTCACCACGATGTCCGCAGGGATGAGCTCGCCGTCGGCGAGCACCACCCCGTCCGCCGAGACCTCGCGAACCCTGGTCGACGTGCGCAGGTCCACCTCCTGCCACCACGGCAGGAACCGACGCCCGACCTCCGGGCCCAGCGGCCCCTCGAGCGGCGTCGCGCCGAGCTCCACGCACGTCACCCGGCATCCGCGCGTCAGCGCGGCGGTGCTGACCTCGGCACCGATCCAGCCCGCGCCGATGACGACGAGCCGGGCGCCGGGCACCAGGGACTCGCGGAGGCGCTCGGCGTCCTCACGGGTGCGCAGGGTCACCTGCGGCCCGTCACCGGGCAGGGTGACCGGGCGCGCCCCGGTGGCGATCACCAGGAAATCGTAGTCGTGTGCCGACCGGTCGGTCGTCACACGCCGCCGTGCCAGGTCCAGGCCCGTGGCGCGCTCGCCGCGGGCGAAGTCCACCCCCAGCTCCGCCAGGTCCAGGCCCAGGCCGAGGTCGATGTCGCCGTGCAGGAACGCCTTCGCCAACGGCGGTCGGTCGTACGGCTCGTGGAGCTCGTCGCCGATCAGTACGATCTCGCCGTCGAAGCCTGCCGATCGGAGCGCCGCACAGGTCCGTCCGCCGCCGATTCCACCACCGACGACGACGGCCCTCTGCGGAGCCGCTCCGGCGTACGTCATGCGAGAACTCCCTCCGCACGGAGCACCCGATCGGCCAGGGCGGCCGGCGGGTGCAGGATCATCTCGTTGCTGCGCGCCTTCCGGAACAGCAGATGAGCGGAGTGCTCCCAGCTGAACCCGATGCCACCGTGGACCTGGACGTTCTCGCTGCTGGCGAGGACGGCGGCGCGGGACGCCGCCAGCAGGGCCATGGCCGAGGTCTCCGGGAGGTCCCGCGGGCTCTGGACCGCCGCCCACACCGCGTGCTCCACGAGCGACCGGGCCAGGTCGGCTTCCACCGCCACGTCGGCGAGCACGTGCTTGACGGCCTGGAAGGAGCCGATGACCCGGCCGAACTGCTCGCGGACCTTGGCGTACTCGACCGCGTCCTCCAGCGACTGCTCGGCGACGCCGAGCTGTTCGCAGGCGAGCAGGAGATGGGCGACCGCCTCGATCCTGTTGCGCAGCCCTTCCGTGACGGCGTCGCCGAGGTCTGTCGCGGGGGCACCGTCGACGGTCAGCGTGGTGATGTCCCGGACGAGGTCCAGGGTCTCGTGCCGGTCCCGGGTCGCGTCCGCGACGTCAATCCCGAACCAGCGCGCTCCGGCCGGGGTCGACGCCTCGGCGATGAGGACGTCTGCCACGGATCCGTCGACGACGGCCGGAGCCGATCCCGTGACCCGCCAGGCGCCGTCGACCTCGACCGCGCGGAGGTCTCCGGCGAAGGCGACGGCACCGTGAGCGCTGCCGTCGATCAGTGCGGGCAGCCACACGCCGGCCGCCGGCGACTCGAGCGCGGCCACGAGCGCCTCGATGGCCAGTGCCGCGCCGAACAGCGGGACCGCCGCGGTGCGCCGGCCCAGCACCTCGACGACCGCGCCCAGCTCGGCGTGGGTCGCGCCGGCGCCGCCCTGCTCCTCCGGGACCGCGAGTCCGAGGATGCCGACCTCGCGGATCAGGCGTTCCCACAGCTCACGGTCGAACGCTCCGCCGGCCGCAGCATCGGCCCGGGCGACCGCGTCGCTGCGGGGCGCGACCCGGTCGGCCAGCTGCGCAACGCCCTTGGTGAGTTCCGACCGCATCTCGGCCGCCTCGACATCCTGCAGAATCATCCGTCACACCTCCACGGAGGTCGGGGCGTCCGTCCGCAGTGACGCGAGGAGGCCGGCGTACTTCTCCTCGGCCCGGGCCTGGAGCCGCGGCACGTGCATCGACGGGAAGAGGTCGGGGGCGGGAGTCACGTCGCGCAGCAGCTGCTTGGCCACGGACTGCTTGTGCACCTCCGTCGCACCGTCGGCGATCGCCATGTGGAAGCTCTCCAGGACGTACTTGCCGAACGGCATCTCGGTCGAGACCCCCAGCGATCCGTGCAGTTGCAGGGCCCGGCCCGCGACGTCCTGCAGCACCCTCGGCATCGCGACCTTCACGCCCGCGATGTCCTTGATGACCTGCTTGTAGTCCTTGGCCTGGTCGATCTTCCACGCCGTGCGCAGCACGAACAGCCGGAACTGCTCGAGCTGGATCCACGAGTCCGCGATCATCTCCTGGACCAACTGCAGGTCTCCGAGCCGCCGGCCACGGGTCTCGCGCGAGACCGCCCGCTCGAGCATCAGGTCCAGCGAGCGGCGCACCAGCGCGACGGTGCGCATCGCGTGGTGGATGCGCCCGCCTCCCAGGCGCACCTGCGCGACCTCGAAGCCGTCGCCCTCCTCGCCGAGCAGGTGGTCCGCGGGGATGCGCACGTCGTTGTACCGGACGTAGGCGTGCGTCCCCTCGTGACCGGCGTGGCCGGTGACGCCGACGTTGCGGACGATCTCGATGCCCGGCGTGTCCGACGGCACGATGAACATCGACGCGCGACGGTGGCGCGGTGCGTCCGGGTCGGTCACCGCCATGAGGACGAGGAAGCTGGCGAACCGGGCGTTCGACGAGAACCACTTCTCGCCGTTCACGACGTAGTGGTCGCCGTCGCGCACGGCTCGGCACCGGAACGACGTCGGGTCCGATCCTCCGGTCGGCTCCGTCATCGAGAAGCACGACGCGATCTCGCCCTCGAGCAGCGGGGTCAGGTAGCGACGCTTGAGCTCCTCGGAGCCGAAGTGCGCCAGCACCTCCGAGTTGCCCGAGTCCGGTGCCTGGGTGCCGAAGACGACAGGGCCGCTGAGGGTCGTGCCGATCAGCTCGTTGAGCAGCGCCAGCTTGAGCTGCCCGTAGCCGGGGCCACCGAGCTCCGGGGCCAGGTGACAGGCCCACAGCTCCTTCTCGCGCACCTTCTGCTGCAGGGGCTTGATGATCGCGTTTCGGACGGGGTCGGTCATGTCGAGCGGGTGCTCGTACATGCGATCGGCCGGTTCGACCTCCTCGCGGACGAACTGCTCGACCCAGTCCAGCTTCGCCTGGTACTCCGGATCGGTCTGGAAGTCCCACGCCATGGTGTTCTCCTTCAGGTGGCGGACGGCTCGGATGCGCCGATCGCCCAGTTGGGCAGGACGACGTCCTCTCCGAGGTCGATGAACTCGACGGTCACGGGCGTGCCCACGCGCAGGTGCGGGCGGCCGGGCAGGTGACCGAGGAAACGGACGGTCGGGTCCCCGGGGCGCGGTTCGACATCGACCAGGACCGACGTGTACGGAACCGGGAAGTGGGGGTTGATCTGGTGCTCGACGACGGTCCACGTGTGGACCCTGCCCTCGCCGGGCACCTCCTCCCACCCGAGGTCGTCACCGCGGCAGGAACGGCACCGCGGGCGGGGCGGCTGTTGCTGGTGCGCGCAGGCGCGGCACGTCTGGACCACGAGCCGGTGCTCCCGGGCCGCGGCGAAGAATCCCGCCGTGTCGGGGTCATCCGTGATCGGACGCAGTCCGATGCCTCCTCCCAGCCCGCTCATGCCGACACCAGCAGCAGGGCGCTCGCCCCCGGCGGAGGCGCCGAGGTGACCAGCGAGACCTCGGCCCCGGGGACTTGAGCGGTCGACGTTCCGCGGATCTGGCGGACGCCCTCGACGATGTGGTTCATGCCATGGATGTACGCCTCGGACAACTGGCCTCCTGCCGTGTTGATCGGGATCCGTCCGCCGACGTCGAGCGCGCCGCTCTCGACGAAGGCCGACGTGTCGAGCCGGTCGCAGAATCCGTAGTCCGGCAGTTGGAGGAAGACCGTGATGGTGAAGCAGTCGTAGAGCTGCGCCACATCGACGTCGCTCGCCGCCAGGCCGGCCCGCGCGTAGAGCCGCTCGGCGACGCGCCGGGAGGTGAGGTTGTCGAGGCTCTCCCCCATCAGCACCGGATACATCTGTCCCGGCCCGACCCGCGTCCCCGTGCCCTGGGCGACGGAACGGATCATCGCCGGCGGCTGCGCGCAGTCGCGCGCCCGCTCCGCCGAGGTGACGACCAGCGCCGCCGCGCCGTCCGTCTCCAGGCAGAAGTCGTAGAGGCGCAGCGGGTCGGAGATCATCCTCGACGCGTAGTAGTCGTCGAGCGTCAACGGACGGTCGTACATCTGCGCCGCCGGGTTCGCGTTGGCTCGCCGGCGGCACACCATGGCGATCTCGGCGAGCGCCTTTGACGTCAGGCCCCACTCCTCCTGGTAGCGCCGGGCGATCATGGCGAAGAACTGGCCGGGCGAGGTGACGCCGTACGGTGAGAACAGCTCGAGGTAGCTCGAGTTCCCCCCGACGCCGCTGTCGGCCGACACGCCCTTGCCCAGCCGCCGTCCCGACCTGCCGTTGAGCGCCCGGTAGACGAGGACGTTCGTGGCCTGCCCGGACACGATCGCCGCCACCGCCTGCCCGACCATCGCCGCCGGGCCGGACCCGCCGGGACCGTTCTGGCCCCAGTAGGCGATGTCGTCGATGCCGAGCGCGTCTGCCAGCGCCACCTGGGACGTCTCGTCATAGTCGCTGCGGATCAGGCCGTCGATGTCGGCGGGGACCAGCCCGGCGTCCGCGATGGCGGCCAGCGACGCCTCGGCGGCGAGCGAGGTGACGCTGCCGCCGGACGCCTTCGAGTACGCGGTCGTGCCGATGCCGACGACCGCGCACCGGTCCGGCACCCAGGTGTCGGTCACGACGCCACCTCGCCGGCGACGAGGCCGCTCACCACCGCGTCGGTGTCCGCTCCGAGGCGCGGGGGCGCCTTCGGCTCGCCGGTTCCGTACGAGAACCGGAACGGCGCCCCCGGGAACAGAGCCGGCTGACCGTCACCGGCCGCGACCGGGACGAAGAAGCCGCGCTCCCGCAGGTGCGGATCGTCGAGGAGCTGCTCGGGCGCGAAGACCGGACCGATCGGCAGGCCACGGCGCTGGGCCTCCTCGTAGACCGTGACCGAGTCCTGCATCAGGAAGAACGACTCCATGATCGTCTGGATGTGGGAGAAGTGCTCCTGCCGGTACGCCAGCGAGAGGTACTCCTCACCTCCCAGGTCGAGGTCGAGACCCAGCGTGGTGAGCCACTCGACCAGCGTCGTCCACGTCCGGTCGTCGCTGAGGATCAGCGCGAAGTACACCTGGACGCCGTCGGCGCACTCGAACAGGGCCGGCTGCGTCGGCGACGGCTGCGCGTGCCGGCACGTCTGTCGTTCGAGCAGGACCCGGGGGTAGAACCAGTACGGGTTCGCCAGCTCTCCGCTGACCGCCACGGCCTCATGCATCGAGACGTCGACCAGCTGCCCCAGTCCGGTGGCCTGCCGTTCGAGCAGGGCGAGGAGTACCCCGCAGTGGCCGAAGCTCGCCGCGATCTGGAAGGCCTGGTTCCCACCCGGCCTGATCGGCGGGATCGTGTGGTCGTCGTAGCCGCAGCTCATAAGGATCCCGCCGGCGGCGAGTGCCACGAGGTCGCTCGAACGCCACTCGGCCCAGGGGCCCGTCAACCCGAACGGAGAGACCGACAGGACGATCAGGTGCGGCAACTCGTCGACGAGCGCGGGCAGATCGAGTCCGTCAGCCTCCAGGTCGCGCGGGCCGGCCGACGTGATGAGCACGTCTGCGTCGGCGATGAGCGCCCCGCGCTCCTGACGCCCCTCGGCTGTGGACGTGTCCACAACGACACTGCGCTTGCCCGTGTTGTACGTCCAGAAGTGCAGGCTGTGGTCGGGGTCGCCCTCGTGGCCCTGTGCCCACGGGCCGATCCTGCGGCCGGCCGATCCGCCGGGGGGCTCGACCTTGACGACGTCGGCGCCCTGGTCGGCGAGCAGCTTGCCGACGATCTCGCCCTGGGGGTCCTGAGCGAGTTCGACGACTCGCAGACCGCTGTACGTCAGTTCCGACGTGGGGCCGTCCCACATGTCAGATCACCCCTTCCGACTCGAGCTCTGCGATCTCGTCGCCGGTCAGCCCGAGCACGTCGCCGAACACGTGGTGGTTGTCCTCACCGAGCAGTGGCGCGGAGCGCCAGGTGTGCCGGCGCGTCCGCGAGAACGTGATGGGCGTTCCCTCGAACCGGGCCTCGCCGATCACCGGGTGGTCGAGCTCGAAGAAGATTCCGCGCTCCCGCAGTTGCGGGTCCCACTCGTTGATCTCCTCGGCTGTCTGCGCCGCACCGGCGGCCACTCCCGCCGACTGCAGGAGCAGCATGGCGTCGCGGGGACTGCGCTGCCGGGTCCAGGTCGCGACGTGCTCGTCCAGCGCGTCCTGGTGGGCACGGCGCGACTCCTCGGTCGCGAACCGCGGATCCTCGGTCCAGGCCGGCCGCCCGATCGCCTCGACGAACCGCGTCCAGTCGTCGTCCCCGAAGACGGCGATCGCGATCCAGCGGTCGTCGCTGTCGCTCGGATACACCCCGTGGGGCGCTGCGGGCGGATGGTCGAGCCGGTTCCCGCGGGGGAAGTCGGGACGCCGGGTGTGGTGGCCGTTCACGGTCACGTCGAGCATGTCGGGCCCGATCATCGAGATGCCGACCTCGACGGCGGAGACGTCGACCTCGGCTCCGCGCCCTGTCTTGTTCCGTCGCAGGATCGCCATCATGAGCGCGGCCGAGTTGTAGTACGCCGCCTGGTTGTCCATGTAGGACAGTCCCCATCCGGACGGCTCGCGGCCGGGAAGTCCGCTGATGAAGGACAGGCCGCTGACCGCCTGGACGATCGGTCCGTAGGACTTGAAGTGCGCGTGCGGGCCCGAGTGCCCGAACCCGCTCATGCGTCCGTAGACGACGTTCGGTGACAGTTCGTCCAGCCGCTCGTAGGTGAGTCCCCAGCGCTCCATCACACCCGGGGCGAAGTTCTCCGTCACGACGCTGCTCGCCGCGATCAGACGGTCGACCAGATCGCGCCCCTTCGGTGACTTCATGTCGACCGTGATGCCGAGCTTGTTGCGACTGTAGTTGTTGTGGAGTCCTCCGCGGTTCGGGTCGGCGTCCGGTACCTCCTCACCGTAGTTGCGCGACTCGCCCTTGTAGATCGGGAGCAGGCGGGGCCGGTCGATCCGGCGCCTGTTCTCGATCTTGATCACCTCGGCCCCGAAGTCCGCGAGCATGCGCGTGGCCACGGAGCCGACACCCATCCAGCAGAAGTCCGCCACGCGGACACCCGCCAGCGGTCCGACCCGCGGCACCGGCGTGCGGTGGGCGGGACGTGCTGGAGACTCGTTCACCGACGTCATGCAGGTTGCTCGCTCTCTGTGCGTGGATCGGGGTGGCTCAGGACATCGCGGTGCGTCCACCGTCGACCGGCAGCACCGTTCCGGTCGTGAAGGAGGACAAGTCGGAGGCGTAGTAGAGGGCGGCTCCGACGATCTCGCGCGGTTCCCCGGCGCGACCGAGGGGGAACGACTTCGCACGCTCGCGCCACTCGTCCGTGTACCAGACGTCGCTCAGGTCCGTCAGGAAGGGCCCGGCCATGATCGTGTTGCAGCGGATCCGCGGACCATAAGCCTGGGCGAGGCCCTTGGTCAGGGTGTTCAACCCCGCCTTCGCCGCGGCGTAGACGAGGTCGGACGTCTTCGGACGGACCGAGGCGATCGAGCTCACGTTGACGATCGACCCGCCGTCGGACATCCGTGGAGCCGCGAGGGTACTGAGCCGGAACGGACCCTTGAGGTTGACGTCGAAGGTCTTGTCGAACAGCTGCTCCGTCGCGGTCTCGAGGCTCTCGTACATCGGGGCGATGCCGGCGTTGTTCACCAGTACGTCGAGACGGCCGAACTCCTCGAAGACGGTGTCGACGAGCTCCTCGCCACCGGCCCAGTCGCCGACATGGGCGCCGACCCCGACGGAGCGGACACCGCTGTCGCGGGTCAGCTTCTCCGCCACCTCCCGGCACGCGTCGGCCTTGCGGCTCGCGACCACGACATTGGCTCCCGCCCGGGCGAACGCCTGGCACATCTCCAGGCCGAGGCCACGGCTGCCGCCGGTCACCATCACGACCCGGCCGGTCAGGTCGATCGACACGCTCATGGCTTCTCCTTCTCCGACCGGGACTTGGACACCTTGGGCTCGGGCGGCAGGTTCAGGTGCCGCTCGGCGACGATCGACCGCTGGATCTGGTCGGTTCCGCCTGCGATGCGGTAGCCGGGAGCACCGAGGACGTGGGCGTTCCACGAGAACGTGCCCGGCTCGCCGAGGTCGGCGACCGCCCGGTCGGCCAGCAGGGTGCGCGCCAGGCCGGAGACCTGGTTGAGCTTCGCGACCCACTGCAGCTTGCGCATGGAGCCGGCGGCGCCGGGCGCCTCGCCGGCGTCGCGTGCGCGCTTGTCGCGCCGGAGGGCGATCTCGGCGGCGACCTCCCGCATCCGGACATCGGCCAGTGCGATCCTGACGTCGCGGTGGGACAGGGAGCGGGTTCGTCGCGCGAGGTCGACCAACTGCTCGAACGACCCGCCGACGCCGGCCTTGTTGGAGGCGTTGGCGCGCTCGAAGCCCAAGGTCGCCCGGGTGACGCCCCACCCGTCGCCGACGTCGCCCATCCGGTACGCGTCCGGAACGCGCACGTCGGTCAGGAACACCTCGTTGAAGCTCGTCCCACCCGACATCTGCCGGATCTGGCGCACCTCGACACCCGGCGCGTCCATGGGGATCATGAGGGTGGTCAGACCGCGGTTGCGGCTCGAGCCGGCCTCGGTCCGGACGATCGCCTGCCCCCAGTCGGCGAACTGTGCGCCGGACGTCCACACCTTCTGCCCGTTGACGACCCACTCGTCGCCTTCGCGCACGGCCCGGGTGGAGATGTCCGCGAGGTCGGAGCCGGCCCCCGGCTCCGAGAACAGCTGGCACGCGAGCAGTGAGCCGTCGAGCAGCCCCGGGAGCAGCAGGGACCTGAGCTCGTCCGACCCGTAGATCCGCACGGTGGGGGCGATCAGGTTGACGGTCACCGAGAAGAGCTCGTGTCGGGTCGGAGCGACCGTGGCGGTCTCCTCGTCCTTGAAGGCGTCGGCGTACTCCGTGGGCAGGCCGGCACCGTGCAGCTCCGTCGGCCACGAGAGTGCCGCGTAGCCGGCGTCGAACTTGAGTCGCTGCCACTCCCGCAGCTCGCGCAGGACCTCGAGTTCGGCGTCGTGGTCGAGATTGTGGAAGACCGAGACGTCGTGCTCGTCCCGCACGGCCGATCGGGCAGGAGCGTTCTGCCTCAGCCAGGCCCGGGCCCGCTCGCGGAACTCCTCGATCGCCGGAGTCCCGACGGCCATGTCGATCGTCATCGTCACGCCTCGTCACTCACCGAGATCGCGCGCTCGGGGCAGTTGTCGACGGCCGACAGCAGGTCCGCGATACCCTCCCGGTCGTCGGGAACACGCTCTTCGAGGATGACCGGGAAGCCCTCGTCGTCGTAGTCGAAGAAGGCCGACGCGAGCGTGTAGCAACGACCGTGGCCGCTGCACTTCGAGGTGTCGACGGTGATGCGCTTCATCTCAGGCCTCCCAGGCAAGCTGCAGCTTCTCGATGCCGACCTGCGGGCCGCTCTCGACCAGGCCCTCAGTGTTCGTGACGCGGTAGTTCGGGATCCGCTTGTGCCACTCCTCGAGGGTGATGGCGAGCTCGGTCCGGGCGAGGTGTGCGCCGGCGCAGCGGTGCGGGCCGCCCGCGAACGAGAAGTGGCGGTTGACCTGGCGGTCGAGGCGGATCTCGGTCGGGTCGTCGTACACGGCCTCGTCGCGCGAGGCCGACGGGTTGGCGACCATCACCATGTCGCCCTTCTTCATCGGGCAGCCGTGGAAGTCGACGTCCTCGGCGACCTGACGGGCGGTCATCACGATGTTGTGCGCGCGCAGGAACTCCTCGACCGCGTTCGGGATGATCTCCGGCTCACGCGTGATCCACTCACGATCCGAGTCGTGTGTGGCCAGCCAGTAGAAGATGTAGCTCAGCTGGCTCTTCACCGTGTCGAGGCCGGCCAGGAGCATCACCTCCGACATGTTCAGGAACTCGTCGTCGCGGATCGGCCGACCCTCGATCCGGGCGTTCGCGAGGATCGTGAAGAAGTCGTCCTCGGCGTTCGCCGGCGGGTTCTCCCGGCGGTCCTTGAGGACGCCCGCGAAGTAGGTGTGGATGTCCCGCTGCGCCTGCAGCTGGTCCTCGGCCTCCTCGCCGAAGTGGCCGAGACCCTCGAAGATCGTCTCGACCCACCCCATGAACATGTCGGTGTGCTCCAGCGGGAGCCCGAGGATGCGCAGGAAGACCTTGGTCGGGAACACCTTCGCGAACTGCTCGAGGAAGTCGCACTGGCCGTCGGCCAGGAACGACTCGATCGTGTCGATGCAGTCCTGACGGATGGAATCCTCGATGGCCTTCACGAAACGCGGGGAGAAGGCGATGCTGACGAAGCGCCGGTACTCGCTGTGCAGCGGCGGATCGATCATCGTCGGGATCCAGGTCCAGTCCGGGTGCGGGACGGTCGGGATGGTGGCGCTGCTGCTGAAGATCTCCGGCGTCTGGTAGGCCTCACCGACGAGATCGGAGGTCAGCAGCATCCAGAAGCCGGGGCCGTACGTCGAGTAGGCCGTCGGACCCTGGTGGCGGAGCTTGTCGAACTCCTCGAAGTAGCTCAGCGCCGGCTTCGGGTTCGTGTAGTCGAAGTGGACGACCGGGCATCCCGCGGCCTTCGCTCGCTCGAGCCGCTCGGCGGCTTCGGCGGCCTCGTCGTACTGCCCGCTGGTCGTGGTGTGCATCGGCGCTCCTCGCTCGGTGGACGGTCTCAGTGACTGACGGCTGGGGGGACTGCGGCGCCGTTCGGCGGCGCTGTGGTGATCGGGAGGTGGTTGGCGACCTTGATCGTGTGGATCATGCGCGACAGGACCCAGCCGCGCTCCCCGCGGTCGAACTCCAGGTCGTAGGTCGCCGCCATCATCAGGACGTGCGACGGGTCGTCCTTCAGCATCTGGTGGGACACGAGGTATGCCTGGGCGGTGGCCCGGTCACCGGCAACGGCGACGTCGACGCCGTACGGCGCGATCATGTGGTGCTGCCACGCCAGGTGGGCCGTGTTGTCGCGGATGTAGTCGACCATCGCCCGCGCACCCGTCACGACCGTCCGGCCGTTGTGGTAGTCGGCCACGACCTCGTCCGCGAGGATCCCGGTGAGCCCCTCCCACTCGCGAGCGTCCACGAGGGCCGCGTAGTCAGTGATGACGCGACGGATCTCGAGGTCGTCGACGGCCCGCGCGAGTCGCTCCACGAGGTGCTCGGTGGTGTCCACGCTGGCTCCTTTCGGCTCACGGTGTGACACAGCGCACGCTAATTCGTCATGATAATTAGGTCAAGGGGGGCGAGCCCCCTGCGGCACGCCGCCCGCGTGAGCCACCCTTCGACCAGGCGACCCCCACCCCTCGCACCCATCGAGCGCGGGCACGCCGGGACGCCGACCACCCCGCGTGACGACCGGCGCAGCATATTCCTCATGATGTATTACTCGCAAGGTCGAGATCGCTCGACCCGCGAGACGCCCGGCGCGACCCGCCCCGGCCCACCCGGAAGCCGCCGCCGGACCCTTAATTCCTTATGATGAATAAGCTAGGGTGTGGCACAGGACACAATCGGACGGCAGGTCAAGCGAGGTCTCGATGGCATCAACTGCGCGCAAACTCAGAGGCGTTGTCGGCAAGGCGACGGAGTCCGGCCTGCCGGAGCAGGTCGACGTCGTCGTCGTCGGGTCGGGCGCGTCCGGACTCACAGCCGCACTGAGCGCCGCGGTGAACGGCGCCGACGTGCTCGTCCTGGAGTCCGAGCACCTGGTCGGCGGGACGTCGGCGATCTCCGGCGGAGCGATATGGGTTCCCCATCACCGCCTCTCCTACGACGCCCTCAAGGCGGACGACTCCCCGGAACAGGCGCGGACCTATCTGCTGGGCCAGGGCCGCGACCAGGTCCTCGACCACGACATCGTCGACACGTTCATCGAGACCGCGCCGAAGGCCGCCCGCTTCATCGAGGAGCAGACGTACCTGAGCTGGATTCCTGTGGCGTGGCCCGACTACACGTCCGACATCCCGGGCGCGTCGAACTTCCGCTCGCTCTTCCCCGGCCCGTTCTCCCCGTCCGTCCTGGGGGATGCGGCCGGCCTCGTGCGACCGCCCAAGAAATCCGGCATGGCCCGCAACCCCCTGCCCCTGTGGCTCATCAACGGGATCCAGGGCGTGTGGATGGCCGGGTACGCGATGATCGGCGCACTCCTCGAAGGCTGCCTGCACCACGGGGTCGCGGTCCGCACCGGGGCTCGCGCGACGCAGCTCCTGCAGGATTCCACCGGCATCACCGGCGTGGTCGTCGACACCGGCGCGGGCCGGGAGACGGTCCGGGCCTCGAAGGGCGTCATCCTCGCCAGCGGCGGCTTCGAGGGCGACGACGATCTCACCGCGAAGCACCTCGGTGCGCCCTTCCCGATCCAGACCAGCGCCCGCGGTCACGTCGGCGACGCCATGCGCATGGCGGAGGAGGTCGGGGCCGACATGGTCGGCACCGACCAGGCGTGGTGGATGCCCGGGATCAGCATCCCGGGAGAGGAGCTCGACGGTGCGCCGATCAGCCGCCTCGTCCAGGGCGAACGGGCGCTGCCCCACACGATCATGGTGAACGCCAAGGGCAAGCGCTTCGGCAACGAGGCGGCGTCGTACAACGACCTCGGTGCCGTGATGCGCGAGGTGGACCCCGCAAACGGCGAGATGCCGAACGCCACCGCCTGGATGATCTTCGACGAGTACTACCACCGGCGCTACGGCTTCCTGAGCACCCCACCCGGCGGCGACTACCCGGCCGTTGTCCAGAAGGCCGCCACCCTGAAGGAGCTCGCCCACAAGTGCGGGATCGACCCCGACGGTCTCGCCCGGACGGTCCGGGAGTTCAACCCGGAGGCCGCCAAGGGCCGCGACCCCTGGTTCGGACGCGGCACCACCACGTTCGAGCGCTTCTTCGGCGACCACAACCCCTTCCTGGGACGTTTCTCCATCAACGCCTGGGCCCCCGCCGCGGCCGAGCGCGGACGTGCCCTGATCGCGAAGTTGATCGGGCCGATCGCCGGCCGGATCATGGGGAACATCGCCACGGCCCGGAACCCGGAGCGGATGCGCAAGCAGCTGGTCGGCCCCCTGGCCATGGTCATGCGTCCCGCGTTGAAGAACCCCGCCACGGGCGCCATCGGGCCCGTCGACACCGCGCCGTACTACGCGGTGAAGGTCGAGGCCAGCGCCATCGGCACCATCGGCGGGCCGCGCACGGACGCCAAGGGCCGTGTCGTAGGCACCGGGGGGAAGGTCGTCCCCGGGCTGTACGCGGCGGGCAACGTCGGAGGTGCGACGACGCAAGGCTTCTACGGCGGGGCCGGCGGCACGATCGTCCTCGGTGTCGCCTTCGGATACCTCGCAGGAGAGGACGCCGCCGCGCGCTGAGGCGAGCCCTCAGGCTCTCACGGCACGGGCTGTGGCCGGCCGCCTCGCCGGAGGCGGTCGGCCACGCGCCGCCCGCAGATCTGTAGCCGTGTGATCGCGGCCGGGCCGAACGGCGCCAAGCCGTCCTCAGCACCGATGAGAGGTGGACATGCATCGCGAACTCGAAGATCGCTGCGCCCTGGTGACGGGGGCCGGGTCGGGCATGGGCGCGGCCACGGCCCTGCTGTTCGCCGAGCAGGGCGCACGCGTTCTCGTCGCCGACATCGACCGGGAACTCGGGGAGGCGACCGCGCGGACCATCCGCGACCGAGGCGGCGACGCCGTCTTCCTGCGCACGGACGTCTCGGTCGAGGAAGACGTCGAACGTGCGGTGGCCACCGCAGTGGAACGCTGGGGCCGGCTCGACTGCGCCGTGAACAACGCGGCGGTCGCCCCCGACGCGGCCCGCCTCGTGGACCTCGACCTGTCGGCCTTCGACCGCATCGTCTCGGTGAACCTCCGGGCTGTCGCGCTCTGCCTGAAGCACGAGCTGCGCCAGTTCGTCCGACAGGGTGAGGGGCCGCGGACGATCGTCAACATCGGATCGGTGAGCTCGGTGCGCGCACGCGTCGGCAACGCGGCGTACGTCGCCGCGAAGCACGCCGTCGTCGGCCTGACCAAGGTCGCCGCGCTGGAGCACGGCGCGGAGGGGATTCGGGTGAACGCCGTCCTGCCCGGTGGCGTCGACACCCCGATGATCCGCGCCTCGCGGGCGGGTCGCACGCCCGTGGACGAGTTCTCGCTCAGCGTGTTCGGCCGGCTCGGCACTCCGGAGGAGGTCGCACAGGCCAACCTGTGGCTGAGCTCCGGGAGGTCGTCCTACGTCACCGGACACTGCCTCGCGGTCGACGGCGGGCACCTGGTGCAGTGACGGGTCGTTCAGCGCCCCGTGCACGGGCCGGAGGACTCGAGCAGGCCTTCGGCCGGCCGTCCACCGACGCGCACGGGGCGTCATGGCCCTGCCCTGGAAGCACCCTTCCCGCATCTCGCCGGGCCGAGAGGAGAACGAGGGGAACCCTCGCGGGCGAGTGATGAGCGCGTGATGAGCCTTCACCAGGTGTGTCACGACGGGCTCGTCCCCACAGGCGGTCTGTTGCCCGGCGGTTGTGGCGGGGGCCAGGCGCGAACGGCGTCGTCACGATCACCGGCCTCGCCATCGCCGGGTTCCGCCTCCGACTCCGGTGCAGGCCACCGCTCACCCCCACCGCCGGGCCAGGCCGTTCCTGCGACCTCGCCGGCCCCCCGGTCGCCGGGCCCCGAAAACCCTTGACTAATTCATCATGAGAAATTAGTTTCGTCGCCAGCCGCAGCGCAGGTGAAGGAGACAGTGAGCTGATGGGAATCTGTGAGGGCCGCGTCGCCGTGGTGACCGGCGCGGGCGCCGGCCTCGGCCGCGAGCACGCGCTCGAGTTCGCGCGGCAGGGAGCCCGGGTGGTGGTCAACGACGTGGCCGACCCCGAGCCCGTCGTACAGGAGATCCTCGACATGGGGGGTCAGGCGGTGCCGAGCACCCACGACGTCTCCGACTGGGACGACGCGGGACGCCTGATCAGAACGGCCCTCGACGCCTTCGGCACGGTGCACACCGTGGTGAACAACGCCGGCATCCTGCGCGACAAGATGCTGGTCAACATGGACGTCGCCCAGTGGGACGCGGTCGTCAAGGTGCACCTGCGGGGCACCTTCTGCGTCACCAGGCACGCAATCGACCACTGGCGTCAGCGGCACAAGGCGGGAGACCCCGTCACCGCGCCGCGCATCGTGAACACCTCCTCCCCCTCGGGGCTGTTCGGCAACATCGGGCAGGCGAACTACGGCGCCGCCAAGGCAGCGGTCGCCGCCTTCACCCTCATCGCCGCCGACGAGCTCGCCCGGCTTTCCGTGGGCGTCAACGCGATCGCCCCGACCGCGTTGACCGACATGACGGCGGGGCTCGACGCGTACGTCGCGCAGGTGCGCGAGACCTTCGAGCGCACCGGCTTCGACTCCGGCTCACCGGCGAACATCGCACCGTTGGTCGTCTACCTGGGCAGCCCCGAATCGGAGGGCATCACGGGCCGGGTCTTCACGGTCAAGGGTGGCGAGATCGCCGTGGCGGAGACCTGGGTCAAGGGTCCGCGCGCCGAGAAGGAAGAGCGCTGGGAGGTCGCCGAGATCGGCGGCATGCTCCACCAACTGGTCGACCGGGCACGGCCGAACAGCCGGATCGACGGGAGTCCGCGACCGTGAGTAACGACGTCGCTCCCGCAACCAGGGTCTTCGAGGACATCGCGGCGTTCCGGGCCGCCGAGGGCGAACTCCTCGGAGTGGGCGACTGGTTCGAGGTCGCCCAGCAGAGGGTCGACGGCTTCGCCGAAGTGACCGAGGACTGGCAATGGATCCACGTCGACGTCGAGCGGAGCAAGGCGGGCCCCTACGGCGCACCGATCGCGCACGGCTTCCTCACCCTCTCGCTGATCCCTCGCCTCGGCGGCGACATCTTCCGCGTCGACGGGCCGAGGATGGCGATCAACTACGGCCTCAACAAGGTGCGTTTTCCCCACCCGGTGATCGCCGGCTCCCGGGTTCGCGCGGTCGCCACGCTCGTCGAGGTCACCGATGTGCCTGCCGGTGTGCAGGCGGTCGTCCGCTACACGATCGAGATCGAGGGCGCCGACAAACCGGCCTGCGTCGCCGAGACGGTGCGCGTGCTCGTCCCCTGAGCCGTCGGCCGCCCAACCGAAAAGGAGCATCATGCAGGACGCTGTCATCGTCGCGGCCGCCCGCTCGCCCATCGGGCGGGCCCACAAGGGGTCCCTGCGCGACCTCCGCCCCGACGACCTCGCCGCCGAGATGGTGACGGCCGCGCTCGCGCAGGTGCCGGCCCTCGACCCGGCCGAGGTGGACGATCTCATGCTCGGCTGCGCGCAGCCGGCCGGTGAGCACGGCTACAACATGGGCCGCGCGGTCGCCGTGCTGGCAGGCCTCGACGGCGTGCCGGGCACCACCGTCAACCGCTACTGCTCCTCCAGCGTGCAGACCACCCGGATGGCACTCCACGCCATCCGGGGCGGCGAAGGTGACGTCTTCGTCTCCGCCGGTGTCGAGATGGTCAGTCGCTACCAGTACGGGAAGGCCGACGGGCTGCCGCAGACCCGCAATCCGCGGTTCGCCGAAGCGGCCGCCAGGTCCGAGCGGCTGGCCGGGAACGGCGGCACCTGGACCGATCCTCGCGAAGCCGGCGACCTTCCGGACCTCTATCTCGCGATGGGCCACACGGCGGAGAACGTGGCCCGGGTCATGGGTGTCTCACGCGCGGACCAGGACGCCTTCGCCGCCCGCAGCCAGCAACGCGCGCAGGCCTCGATCGCGAGCGGGTTCTGGGCCGATGACATCACCCCCGTCACCCTCCCCGACGGCGTGGTGGTGTCGGCCGACGACGGACCCCGGTCCGGCGTCACCGCCGAGTCCCTGGCCTCGCTGGAGCCGGTGTTCCGTCCGGACGGCACCGTGACGGCCGGCAACTGCTGTGCCCTCAACGACGGCGCCGCCGCGCTCGTGCTCACGTCCGCGCAGCGAGCGCGCGACCTGGGCATCACCCCGCTGGCCAGGATCCTCAGCACCGGGCTGAGCGCCCTGTCGCCCGAGATCATGGGGCTCGGTCCCGTGGAGTCGTGCCACCAGGCCCTGGGGCGGGCCGGCATGAAGGTCTCCGACGTCGACCTGGTCGAGCTCAACGAGGCCTTCGCGGCCCAGGTCGTGCCCTCGGTCCGGGAGCTCGGCCTCGACGAGGAACGGGTCAACGTGCACGGCGGGGCGATCGCCGTCGGGCATCCGTTCGGCATGACCGGAGCGCGACTCACCACGACGCTGCTCAACGCGCTGCGGTGGAAGGACCGCGAGATCGGGATGCTCAGCATGTGCGTCGGAGGCGGGCAGGGCATGGCAATGATCGTTCAGCGCCTCAGCTGACGGCCGACGCGCTGTCTCCCACCGGGGACAGCCGGATGCGAACGACCCGGCATCAAGGCCGAGGCCGGACTCATCCCTGCGGTGACGCAGTTCTTTGACCCGCTCCGAGGGGCCGCCGCCCGGCCCGCCCGGGTTCCAGTGGTTGTCGCAACACCCTGCGGTTCACAGGGGTGGCGACGGACTTCGGGCCCCGCAAGGGCCCGGAAAGCCGGGCCGGGGGCGGGAGGCACACTCCCGGCTCATGCGACAGGGCCACGGCACTCGGGAAGCGTGCCGGACCGTCGGCATCGACACCCGCACGGGCGGGAAGTGGCTTTACGGACGTCAGTCCACTGACACACAGAGGAAGGCGCCGGCACCGCTCGACGCGGTGGCGGCGCCTTCTGCGCCGTCCCGGTATCCGTGCGAGGCGGACCGTATCCACATCGCCGACCGGCACGCCCGGGCTCTGAGCTCAGGCCGCGCACACCGCACACCCCGGTCAGGCCGCCTCCCGCCGGCCACGGTTCACCAGGCGCCCATGGTCGTGATCAGTGAACGACCCGCGGCAGCCTCCGAACCGTGCCTTCCTGCCACCGGTAGGACGACCTCGTCATCGGCGAGGACGGGAAGCCTGCGATCGGCGCACCGGTCGAGCGCGCCACTCGCCACGCCATGCTCCAGCAGCTTGCTGCGGCGTTGCTTCCCCCAGGGAACCGACCCGTCCGTCCACAGCCCCGGGCATCCAGCCTTCGCCGCCGGACTCAACGACCGCCCACGCAGAACGCTCGGCCGGGAAAACCCGGCCGAGCGCCTGCACACACTGCTCGCAGCCTGATCAGCACAACCGTGCTGCGACGACCGCTGGTAACCGCCCACGGCGGCGGGGAGCCCGGGATGTTTCCCGGGCCTGCCGGCCCCGCCTCAGGCGACCCGGTCGGGGTCGACCTTGATGTCGATCAGCACCGGACGGTCACGGTGGGGAAGCTCCGCCAGGACTGCGTCGAGCTCCGCCAGGTTGCGGACGGTGTAGCCCTTGCCGCCGAGCGCGTCGGCCACCGGGGCGAACTCCGGCCAGTCGAACATCGACGGGGTGGGGTCCATCTCCTTGTTCCGGAACTGGATGTGCTCGGCGCCGTAGGCACTGTCGTTGAACATCACCACGACGAGATCCAGGCGGTGGCGTACGGCGGTGTTGAACTCCGCGAGGCCACCCAGCATGAACCCGCCGTCGCCGGTGACCAGCAGCGTCGGCTTGCCGCCTCCGGCCGCGGCTCCGATCGCGTTGCCCATGCCGAGGCCGATCGAACCGAAGTTGATGGTGTGGTGGTAGTCGCGCGGATGCTCCACGTGGAACATCGTGAAGCAGTTGAAGATGAAGCGGCCCGCGTCGAACACGAGCGAACGGTCCTGGGGGAAGGCGGCATCGATCCGGAGGATCGCAGACCGGATGTCGACCGTGGTGTCGGTGCCGAGGTCCTTGAAATCCGCATCGCTCCGCTCGCTGAGCCGCTGGGCGAGCTCTGGAGTGGCGAAGCCCGTCGGCTTGATCTCCGCTTCGTCCAGTTGCTCGATCAGGAGGTCGGCAACCGCCCCGCTGTCTCCGTGGACGGCTGCATCGACCGGCTGGTGGCGCCCGAGCGCCGCCAGGTCGGAGTCGACCTGCACGACCGCCTTGCCGCCGAGCAGCGCACCCTCGGACGTCGTCCACTTGTTCAACGACGCACCGAAGGCGATCAGGCAGTCGGCCTTGTCGATCGTGTCGAGAGCGATCTGGTGGGACAGGGTTCCGTGCACGCCGAGGTTGTGGGGATCGCCGCGGAAGAGGTCACGAGCGCGAAGCGTCGTCGCCACCGGGGCGCCGATGCGACGCGCGAAGCGCAGCACGGCAGCGCGGGCCTCCTCGTCCCAGACACCGCGACCGGCCAGCACCACCGGCCGCTTCGCCGAAGCCACGATCCCGAGGGCCGCGTCGAGCGACCCCAGAGAAGGCACGAACGGCTGCGGTGCGTGCCAACGCCGGCCGGACGCCGGGGTGTACGTCGCCTCCTGCCACTGGAATTCCACCGGGACGTTGAGGACGATGGGCCGTTGCTCGGTGAACGCACGGCGCACCGCGACGGCGACGTCCTCGCACGCCGTGTCGACGGAACGGACCTGCTCGAATCCGGCGCCCGTCGGGAGGACGACGTCGCGCTGGGAGATGCTCTGGAAGTTCTCCTTGTCCACGACTGCCGTGTCGCCTGCCACCAGCAGGAGCGGCGTCCGCTCGCGCACGGACTCGACCAGTGCCGTCACGGTGTTGGTCAGCGCGGGTCCGTGCGTGACCGTGGCGACGCCGAGTCTCCCCGTAGCGCGGGCGTAGCCGTTGGCCGCGAGAACGCCGCCGGCCTCGTTCGAGACCGAGTAGAACGTGCCACCGGTCACCTTGACGAAACTGTCCATCATGTACAGGTTGGCGTCACCGAGCAGACCGAAGATCTCGGTGACACCCTGGTCGGCGAGCGACCGGGCGATTGCTTCGTGGAAGAGCATTGCGACTGGGATCCTTCTCTAGTTCGGTTCGACGCGCGCTCAGGCGATGGTTGCGCCACCATCGACCGGGATCGTCACGCCGGTGAGGTAGCTGGCGTCGTCGCTGTTGAGGAACGCGATGACGTTGCCGATCTCCTCCGGCTGCGCCCCGCGACCGAGCGGCACCGAGGACCGGAACGACGCCATCAGCTCGGCGGTGTCCTTGTTCCCCGCGCCCGGGAAGAACGAGGACAGCATGGGGGTCTCGACCATTCCCGGCGCGACGACGTTGACGCGGATCCCGCGCTTGGCCCCGATCAGGGCCAAGGAGCGGGCGAACGGCAGGATCGCCCCCTTGGTCATGGAGTAGAGGGGGCTGCGCGGTGAGCCGATGATCGCGGCAGCGGTGCTGGTCATCGTGATGCTGCCCTTGCCTGCCGCCCTCTCGAGCAGGTCGAAGCAGAGGGTGGTCGCGTAGTACGCCGACTTCATGTTGACGTCCATGGTCCGCTGCCACTCGTCCTCGGACACCGCGAGGCCGGCCGGACCGGGGATTCCCACCTGGTAGTGCACGGCATGGAGGACTCCGTGCTCCCTGTCGATCCTGGCGTAGAGGTCGGTGAGCGCGGGGACGTCTGCCGCGTCGAGCCTGACGCCCACCGCACGGCCGCCCGCCTCACCGATCTCTGCTGCCACCTTCTTCGCACTGTCCTCGTCGATGTCCGCGACCCACACATGGCCGCCTTCGGACGCGATCCGGAGGGCGGCCGAGCGCCCCATGCCCGACCCTGCCCCGATGACGAGGACCACACGGTCCGCAAAGCGTTCCAATGACCTGCTCTCCATTCCGCCACTCCTCACGCGAGGAGCCGGGCTCAGTAGTTCCGCGACCAGACGCTCTTGCACCGCGTGTACTCGTCGAGCGCCGGTCGGCCCAGACTCCGCCCGTAGCCGGAGCTCTTGGCGCCGCCGTACGACACGGCGGCGTCCGTGACCTGGTAGCAGTTGATCCACACAGTGCCGACGTCGAGGGCATCGGCGGCCCGGTGTGCCCTGGCGATGTCCCGGGTGAAGACACCGGCGGCGAGACCGAACTGACTGTCGTTGGCCAGCCGGTAGGCCTCGTCCTCGTCCTCGAAGGGGATCACCGACATCACCGGCCCGAAGATCTCCTCGCGGGCGATCGTCATGTCGTTGCGGACGTCCGCGAAGATCACCGGAGGCACGTAGTTGCCTCCGGTCGCTGAGCCGGCCGCGCCCAGGTACCTCAGGCTGGCGCCCTCCTCCTGTCCGACCTGGATGTAGCGCTGCACCTTGGCCTGCTGCTCGGGCGTGATCAGTGGCCCCAGGTCGGTCTGCGGGTCGAAGGCGTTGCCCACCTTCTTGTCGCTCGAGTAGCGGACGGCCTCGTCGAGGAAATCCTCGTAGATCGACCGTTGCACGAAGGTGCGGGTTCCGGCCGTGCAGACCTGGCCCGAGTTGTTCCACACCGAGTGCGTCGCCATCTGCGCCGCGGTGGCGAGGTCGGCGTCGGCGAACACCAGCACGGGACTCTTGCCGCCCAGTTCGAGGTTGACCTTCTTGAAGGTGTGCGCCGCGCTCGCGGCGATCGCCCGTCCGGTCCCGACCGATCCCGTGAACGAGATCCGGTTCACGCCCGGGTGCTCGACCATCGCGCGGCCGACGGCCGCATCGCCGTGCACGATGTTGAAGACCCCGTCGGGGATGCCCGCCTCGAGCGCGAGCGTCCCGAGATACGCAGCGCTGAGCGGGGTGTGCTCGGCCGGCTTGAGCACCACGGAGTTGCCCGCCGCCAGCGCGGGGGCGCACTGCGCGAAGACGGCGGCCGGCCCGTTCCACGGCTTGATGACGCCCATGACGCCGACCGGCTCGATCCGCTCCTGGACGACGTAGTCCGGGCCGACCGGCGGAAGCGAGCCCGCCATCTTGGTCGGCCAGCCGGCGAAGTAGCGCAGCGCGTTGGCCGAGTAGGTCGCGATGTAGTCCGCGTAGCGCCGGAGAATGCCCGCGTCCAGCGTGTCGAGGTCTCCGACGACGCTCGCGTTCTGCTCGATGAGCTCGGCCAGCCGCACGAGCCGGCGCTCCCGCTCGCGCGGGACGAGGTTGCGCCACCGGCCGTCGTCGAAGGCTTCGCGTGCGGCGAGGACCGCGCGATCCAGCTCGGCCGCACCGCCCGCGGCCACATGTCCCAGCACGCTCCCCGTCGACGGGTTGACGATGTCACGCGTCGCCCCGGACTCGGAGAGAACCTCGCGTCCCCCGATGAGATGAGGCACGGTTCCCGCGGAGAGGAGCCGGTGTGCCTCGGCGGAGATCCTGGCACCGTCGAACTCGACCTCGCCGGAATACGGGGTGGTGGTCACTTTCCGTCCCTTTCTTCTTACGAGGCGAGCACCGGCGACGCGTGCCAGCAGACGAATCGCCGGGTGCCGTTCACCGTCGTCCAGACCGCGGAGTACCTCGAACGGACCTCGATCACATTGCCGTTGAGCTGGGCGGAGATCCTCGCCTCGCCGGTCACGATGGAGGTCGGCCCGTAGACCGTGACCCGGGTGTCGCTGCGGTCCACGGCGACGTAGCGGACCGTGCCGGCCTCCAGCGATCCGAGGTACGACGCAGCCGTGTCGACCAGCCCGTTGGAGTGGGTGTACGACAGCTCGTCGTCGAAGAGCGATCGAAGCGTGTCGATGTCCTGCGCGATCAGCGCCTGCCATCGCCGCTCCTCGAGCGCCAGTGCTTCCTCTGCGACACTCGTCGTGTCCGCCGCGGTCATGTGGATTCCTTTCTCAGGCACTGACGCCCAGGTAGGACGCCTCGATCTCCGGCCAGCGGCGTTCGAGATCCGCGGCACTGCCCTCAGCCGTGATCCGGCCGCCGGACATGACGTAGCCGCGTTCCACGTGCTGCAACGCCAGGTGGACGTGCTGCTCGACCACCAGCACACCGATGCCGAACTCGGCGGACAGCGACCGCAGGGCATCGAACAGCCGCTCGACGATCAGCGGCGCCAGCCCCAGCGACATCTCGTCCACCAGCAGGATCGAGGGATTGCAGTAGAGCGCCCGGGCCATCGCCAGCATCTGCTGCTCTCCGCCGGAGAGCAGTGCGCTGCGACGCTTGCGCAAACGTTTCAGCTCGGGGAACAGGTCGTAGGCGTCGACCCGAGGGGGTGCCGACGACGCCACGCGGAGGTTCTCCTCGACGGTGAGGCTGTGGAACAGCGACCGGTCCTCGGGCACCTGCACGATGCCCTTGCCCACGAGTTCGTTCGGCGACTTCCCGTTGAGGACCTCGTCGCCCAGCCGGATCTGCCCGCCGAGGGGCTTCACCAGTCCGGAGCAGGTCAGCATGATCGTCGACTTGCCGCCGCCGTTGGGACCGATCAGCGCCACGACTTCGCCGGGGGCGACGGAGAGGTCGACGCCGTGCACGACCGGAACGCCGCCGTACCCAGCGCTGAGTCCGCTCACGGTCAGGCTCTTTCCGGTCATCGCGCACCCTCCTCGCTGCCCGCCGGAACAGTCGCCGGCGCGCCCAGGTAAGCCTGCAGAACGGCCGGGTCCTCCCGAATCATCTGGGGGGTGCCGGACGCGATCCAGCGGCCGAAGTTGATGACATGGACCGTTTCGCAGTGCCCGAGGACGAGGTCCATGTCGTGGTCGATCAGGAACACGGTGACGCCCAGTTTCTCGACGGCGGCCCGAAGGTGCTCCGCCAACTCACGCGTCTCGCCGGCTTCGAGGCCTGCGGCGGGCTCGTCGAGCAGCAGCACCTTCGGCCGGGAGACCAGCGCGCGGGCGATCGAGACCACGCGCTGGATTCCGTGCGGCAGGTCGCCGGGAAAGCGATCGACGGTCCAGCCCACGCCGAACAGATCGAGTGCCTCCTCGATCGACTCGTCCGTCCCCGCGCCCTTGCGGAGGTCCCGGATCCGATTGCGGATCCCATGCCGGTCGGCGTAGACCTGCATGTTCTCGCGGACGGTGAGATCGTGGAAGAGTTCCACCGACTGGAAGCTGCGGACCAAGCCGTGCCGGCTGCGCTTGTGCGCCGCCCACTTGTCGATGGCCTCCCCCTCGTACCTGATCGAGCCGGTGTACGAGGTCATGCCCGTGAGTGTGTCGATCAGTGTCGTCTTGCCGGCTCCGTTCGGGCCGATCAGGCCGGTGATGCTGCCCTCCTCGACCGTGAAGGAGACGTCCGTGAGCGCCTGCACACCGCCGTACCGGACACCGACCTGGTCAAGCTCGATGATCGCCATCGTCAACTCCGATTCTCGTTCCGACAGACTGCCGCACGGTGCTCAGGACGCCGGCAGCGTGCCGCGGAACCACGGGATGCCGTCGCGGACGTTCACGTAGGGCTTCAGATTCGCGGGGACGCCGTCGACGGTGACCGGCACGAACTCGCCCTTCTTGTACTGCGCGACCGTGACGTAGGGGTTACGGATCGCCGGGGCCTCCTTCGCCGCCGCGTCCGATTCCATCGGGTGAGTCATGAAGCCGGGCCAGTCGGTCGACTTCTGGGCCTGGGCGAGGACGGACTCCTTGGTGATGTCGCCCTTGATGCCCTGGAGCACCGACAGGGTGTACTGCATCCCCGAGGACGCGGCACAGGTCTGACCGGTCAGCTCCCTGTCCGGCGCGTACGTCTTCATCACGTGCTCGTACAGCTCGGCGTCCTTGCTGTTGCCGCTGGTGGGCGAGCAGACGAACGAGAAGTAGACCCCTTCGGCGGCCCCTTCGGAACTCTCCAGCACTGTCTTCACCGCGGGAGTCTGGGTGGTCGTGATCGGAACGTCGACGCCCGCGGCCTTGAACGCCTTGAGCACACGAACCGCGTCCCCCGCCCCAATCCCCGCGATCACGGCATCCGGCTTCGACGCGGCCACCTGCGAGGCGAGCGGCGTGAAGTCCGGCGTGCGCAGGCCGTAGGAGAAAATGCTCGACTTCTTGCCGCCGAGCGTCTCCCACAGGCCGGCCAGCGACTTGGCGACCGCGTTCGCGGCACCGTTGTCCTCGAACACCAGCGCCACGTTCTCGACGCCGATCGAGCGGAGGTAGACCGCGAGCCCGGGGTAGGTCCCGGAGGCTCCGGAGGTGGTCGGGAAGAGCAGTGGGTTCTCGTTCTCCTGCTGCGAGATCGGCCAAGCGCCGAGCGTGGCGACCTCCGCCTGCGTGAACTGGGGAAGGACCACCTGGCCGACCACGAGGGAGGCGTTGTTCACGAAGGCGACGGGCTCCTCCGCCAGGAGGTTGTTGGCGCAGGTGGTTCCGGCGGCGCTGTCACCCTTGTCGTCACAGGTGACGACCTTGACCTCGCGGCCGTCGATCCCGCCGAGCTCCTTGTTGATGTACTTCTCCCACGCCTCGTTCGTCGCCTTGACGTCCGCGTTGCTCCAGAACGGGTTGTCGATCGTCAGCAGCGATCCGAGGACGATCGGTCCGGAGCCGCTCGCGGAGGCCGCGCCGCCTCCGCAGGCGGTGAGCGCGCTCATGGTCAGCAGTCCCGCCGCGGCGAGGGCGACACGGGTTCTGAAAGTCTTGTGCTTCATCGGACGAGCCCTTCGATTTCTGAATCGGTAGCGACACTGGTGCTGCGTTCCGCCGGGGGTGGCGGAGGCACCTTCGAGTTGCCTGAACGCGATCGCAGACGGTGGCGCAGATCGTGTCCAAGAGATGCGATCCCGTTGGGGTGGAGCTGGATCGCGATCAGCAAGCCGAGTCCACCGATCAGGTCGTGATAGCTGGCCCAGCCGTTGACGGCGAGGAGTTGGGCGAAGAGGCCGCCGGCGGCGCCGATACCGGCGAAGATCGCGCCTCCGATCATCGCGATGCCGCCGATGTAGGCCATGACCACGATGTTCAGCGAGGCGAACGTGGTGAAGCCGTTCGGAGCGAAGACCAGGGCGTGGTAGCCGAGGAGGCATCCCGCGAGGCCGGCGATCGCCGAGGCCAGTGCGAAGCCCGCCAGCTTGTAGCGAGGGACGTTGGTGCCCGCCGCGATCGCCGCCGCCTCGTTCTCGCGGATCGCCAGGGCACGTCGGCCCAGGCTCGACGCCCGCAGGGCTCCGACGACGGAGGCCACGGCGATCACGACGACGAGGACCAGCACGGCGAACGAGGTCATGTCCAGCTGTCTGCCGAACAGTGCCGCAGCGGGGATCAGCGGGTAGCCGTACTCCGCATCGGTGAACCGCGGGTCCTGGAAGACCACCTGCTCGCAGATGTACGCGGCGCTGAGGGTGACGAGAGCGAGGCTCTGTCCGCGCACCCGCACCGACGGCAGCCCCAGGATGATCCCGATGACACCCGCCACGGCGGCGGCGATCAGCATGACCAGGGGCAGCGGCAGGCCGGCGGCGAGGCGCGCCGTGACCAGCCCACCGATGCCCGCGGTCGCGCACTGCGCGAGCGAGATCTGGCCCAGATATCCCGTGACCACGACCACCGAGAGGCCGATGAGGATGCCGCAGAGGGTCACGATGCCGGCCGACAGCCACGGGGTCGACGACGTGTAGATGAGGAGCAGCCCCACCGCGAGTGCGATGACAGGGCCCGACTTCCGGTAGCGCGGAAGGGGGGCGACCGGCAGCCGGCCCGTGGCGGCGTCGCCCCGTGCGGGGAGCAGCCGGCCCGACGCGACGATGAGGAGGATGACCACGAGGGCCGGGAATGCCTGGGAGCGGCCGATCCCGGCCCACAGGATGGAGTACCAGCCCTGGTGGTCCTGGACGAGGGCGAGCATCGACTGGGCGATGCCGATGCCGAGGCCGCCCGCGACGGCGAGCATGAACGAGTTGAACCTCGCCAGGAGCGCCGCGCCGAACACCGGGACGATGAGCATGGTCAGCGCGTCCGCGTCGAGGCCGGAGATCGGGCTGAGGACGATGCCCGCCACGGCGGCGAGCGCGAATCCGATCGCCCAGGTCAGGGCCCCCAGCAACTGGGGGGACAGCCCGACGAGTTGGACGCCCTTCTCGTTGTCGGCCACGGCGCGGACGGCGAGACCGAGCCGGGTCCGCACGGACACCACGCTGAGCACGATCCCGAGCAGGACCGCCAGGCACGCGATCAGCAGGCGGTCGACCGGCAGGGCGACACTGCCCAACTGGAGCACGTGGGAGGGCAGCTCGCCCCTGGGGGTGCGGGAGGCGACGTCGAACAGCGCCATCGCCAGTCCGCGCAGGACCAGCAGCAGTCCCAGCGTCGCGGTGATCCTGGCCAGGATCGGCGCGTTCCGGAGCTGGCGCATCACGAGGAGGTAGAACGCCACGCCCGCCAGGGAGGCAGTCGCGATGGTGATGGCGACCGCCAGCGCGGCCGGGACACCCCCGTCATCGCGGAGCCCGAAGAAGACATAGGCGCTGAACATGCCGACGGCCCCCTGGGCGAAGTTCGGCACGCCGGTCCCGCGGTAGATCGCGACTACCCCCAGAGCCAGGAGGGCGTACGCGCCTCCCAAGCCCAGACCCAGCACCGCCATGCGAAGCAATTCCACGTTCTCACTCCCGTCTGTCCGCCCGCCGCGAAGGCGATTCGCGGTATGACTGGCGCCGCGAGGAGTCTCACCAGCACTGGAGCCATCCGTCAATACTCATGATGAATATTCCTCATGAGCATTGCGACTCCTGATTGAACCCTTGACGGATCTATTCCTCATGACGAATAATGTGCGGTGCGTCACAGAAGGCAGGAGAGTCATGACCGCCGAACCCCGTCGCGCGGCCACGGCCGCAGCACGCCCGTCGCGGGTGTGCACCATGCAGCGGGTCGGCGCCGGTCAACTCGCCGAGTTCCTGACGTCGCTCCGGTACGCCGAAGGCCCGATGCCGCGTCACCCCGTGCTCGTCGACCTCGACGACGCCGTGCGCGAAGGGGCCCCCGAGCCACCGCAGGTCCGCCCTGGCCTCGACCCGATCCTGGTGGGCGTCTCCACCGCGGTCCCGGGGCCGGCCATCGCTGCGCTGTCGAGGTCGCTGACCTTCACCATCGCGCCGGGAGGGGTCGGGCGCTCCTGGGTCGACGCCCCGGTCGACGAGACAGTCGAGGCGGTCGCGTCCACCTTCTCGCGCGCACCGGTCGCGTCGAGTGTGCTGGACCGGACCCTGCGCGCGAGCGAGAACCTCCCGGTCGTCACCGCGCTCGAGCTGGAGTCCGCCGCCTACTCGATGCTGCTGGCCTCCCCCGAGTTCGCCGACTGGCGGCGGCGAACCCCGCGCGGTACATCGGGTTCCGAGCCCGCGGCCGTCGTCGTCGAGCGCGACGGGCCGTCGCTCGTGGTCGAGCTGAACCGACCTGCTCGTCACAACGCCTTCAACCACGCGATGCGCGACGGAGTGCTGGAGGCGCTCTCGATCGCGCTGGCCGACGACTCCATCGCCGAGATCCTTCTGCGCGGTCGCGGACCCTCGTACTGCAGCGGCGGCGACCTCGACGAGTTCGGCTCGTGCGACTCCCCCGCGGCTGCCCATCTGGTCAGGCTGGAGCAGAGCGTGGGACACGTCGTCCATCTCCTCCGGGAGCGGGTCGTGCCGACGCTCCACGGTGCCTGCATCGGGGCGGGCATCGAGATCCCGGCGTTCGCAAGCCGCGTGCGCGCGGTCGAGGGGAGCTGGTTCCAGCTCCCCGAGCTGTCGATGGGACTCATCCCGGGTGCCGGCGGAACCGTCGGCATCCCGCGACGCATCGGCCGCTGGCGCACGGCGTTCCTGGCCCTCACCGGGCAGCGGATCGACGTGGCCACGGCCTTGGACTGGGGCCTGGTCGATGAACGGCACTGAGGACGCGGCCTCCGCGGAGGCACGACTCTGGGCCGCGTCGGGAGCGATGTCGCTGACCGGGCGGGCGGGCGGGCCACCTCGGCTGGCGCCAGGACTCCCCGCGACCACCGTCGCCGAGGAGCTGACCCGGCTGTCACTGTCCGCGAGCAGGCGCACCGGACACGCTCCGGCGCTCCCGGGCGTTCGCCTGCTCTCGGAACGCGCCGCCATCGCCCGCCTGGGGCGTCGCGGCCCGCTCTCGTGCTCCGGCACGTTCCGGACGCTGCCCACCCTCGACGGCCGTATCGGACTGTCCCTCGCGCGCGACAGCGACCTCGACATGGTGCCCGCTCTGGTGATGACCGACGAGATCACCGACCCGTGGCAGGCGGTGTCGACTTGGGCGCGGGGCACCTCGACCTCGGATGCCGCCGACCGGATGGAGCTGCTGGGTCTGCCCGGGACGGCCGTGCACCGCCACGGGCCTCCACCAGGTGTCCGGGACCCTGTCGAGCTGACGCCGGGCGGAATCCGGCCACGCGTCCGTGAGCGCCCGCTGATCATCGACTTCACCGCGCTGTGGGCGGGCCCGCTGTGCGCACACCTGCTCGGGTTGACGGGCGCGGAGGTCGTCAAGGTCGAGAGCAGCACCCGCCTCGACGGTGCCCGTCACGGTCCTCGCGCCTTCTTCGACCTGCTGCACGGCGGGCACCGCTCCGTCGTGATCGACCAGAACGACCCGGCCTCGCGGGACGCCCTGCTCCGACTGGTCCGATCCGCGGACCTCGTGCTGGAGTCCTCACGCCCACGCGCACTCGCGTCCTGGGGCCTGCACGCCGACGAGCTCGTCGCGGACGGCGTCAGCTGGCTCTCCGTCTCGGCTCGGGGCAGGGGCAGCCAGCGCGTCGGCTTCGGTGACGACGTGTCCGTCGGCGCAGGGCTGTACCTCCTCGACCGGGACGACGTCCTCCCCTGCGGCGACGCCCTCGCGGATCCGCTCACCGGCGTGGTCGCGTCCAGGGCCGCCGCAGAGGCCCTGGAGCAGGAGCGGGCGGTGCTCGTCGACGTCTCCATGCACGATGTCTGCCGCCACGTCGCCGCCGCGGGTGTCGACGACCGGCACCGGCTGCGCGTCACGATGGACAGGTCGGGCCGATGGCAGCTCGACACCGGCGAAGACATCGTGGAGGTCGCCCCTCCTCAAGCCCGCCGGCCTGCCGGGCCAGCCGCCGCAGCCGGTGCGCACACCCAAGAGGTGCTCTGGTGACGGGCCCGGAAGCCCTCGGCCTGCTCCTCACCGAGGTGGACCTGGGCGGGACGCTCGTCGACGTACGCACCCGTGGTCCGCGGATCACCGAGGTCGCTCCCGGGCTGCGGCCCGCCGGCGAGCTGGTGATCGCCGGCCGAGGGGGTGCACTGCTCCCCGGGCTCCACGACCACCATCTCCATCTGCACGCACTCGCCGCCGCGCGGCACTCGCTCGACGTCGGACCCGATCGGGTGAGCGGCCTGCCGGATCTGGCCCGCGCGCTGCAGACCGCTCCGCAGGGCGACGGCTGGCTTCGCGCCGTCGGCTACCACGAGTCCGTCGCCGGCGAGCTGGACCGCCACGTGCTCGACCGGCTGCTTCCGGACCGGCCCTTGCGGGTTCAGCACCGCAGCGGGGCGCTGTGGATGCTGAACTCGAAGGCGCTCGACCTGGTCGCCGGGACGCTCGACCCCGGCTCCCCCGACATCGAGCGAGATGCACAGGAGCGTCCCAACGGCCGGCTGTGGCGCTACGACCGCCGCCTGCGAGAGCACCTCGCCGGCGTCGACGACTCCCACCGCGTGGCGCTGCGCGAGGTCCGCGACCAGCTGCTCGGGTCCGGCATCACCGGCGTCACCGACGCGACGCCGGACCTGGACGAGGCGGGCGTCCGCGAACTGGCCCTGGTGGCACCACTCCACGTACAGACGCTCGGTGTCGGTGACACGCTCGACCTTCCGGCGAACGTGAGCCGCGGACCACGTAAGTTGTTGCTGCGAGACCACGATCTGCCCGACTACGACACGCTGCGCGCCCTCATCGACCAGGTAGGCGCCGACGGTCGGCGGCGCGCCGTCGCCGTTCACTGCGTCTCGCGGGAGTCGCTCATCCTGACCGTTGCGGTACTCGCCGACCTGGGCGCCTGCCCCGGCGATCGCATCGAGCACGGTGCGATCATCCCGCCGGAGCTCGACGACGACCTACGGCGGCTCGGGCTCACCGTCGTGACGCAGCCCGACTTCCTGCGCAGCCGCGGCGACACCTACCTCGCCGAGGTCGACGTCGACGATCTACCGCATCTCTACCGCTGGGCGAGCCTGTGCCGGGTCGGCATCCGCGTGGCCGGCTCCTCCGACGCACCCTTCGGCGACCCGGACCCATGGCAGGTCATCAGGTCGGCACGGGATCGCACCACCCGCTCCGGAGCGGCGATCGGCGCCGGTGAGCGAATCGACTCGGCGCTGGCCCTGGATACGCTGCTCACCCCCCTCGAAAACCCGGGCGGTGCACCGCGCCGCGTGGCGCCGGGCGCACCGGCCAGCCTCTGCCTGCTCTCGGTGTCCTACCGCGAGCAGCTCGCCGCGCCTTGCTCAGAGGCAGTGCGGATGACCGTGATCGACGGTCGTCCCGCCTGGTCCCGCTGAGCGCACTGCGCCGACTGGTCCTCCGGCAGCGTTTCGTTATCTGGCCTGGTCGGAGACGTCGCCCTCGATGGCGATCGCAGTGAGATCCAAACAGGCAGCAGCAGCTTCAGCGCCTGCCGAGCCGCCCAGTGATAGGGGAACTGACCAGGTTCAACCAGTGGATGCAACACCGGCTTATTTCATCGATAGTAGACGGTCGTTGAGGGCTTCGGCGGGTGTCTTCCAACCGAGGCTCTTGCGGGGGCGACTGTTGAGCGTGGCTGCGACCGCCTCGATATCCTCCGCCGCCCATCGAGAAAGGTCGGTTCCCTTCGGGAAGTACTGGCGCAGCAGGCCGTTCGTGTTCTCATTCGTGCCGCGCTGCCAGGGGCTGTGCGGATCGGCGAAGTAGACCGGGACGCCGGTCTCGATCGTGAACTGGGCGTGCGCCGAGAGCTCCTTGCCCCGGTCCCAGGTAAGCGACCGCCATAGTTGCTCGGGCAGGGTGCCGATCGTCGCCGCAAGCGCATCTTTCATCGTCACCGCGCCGTAACCGGCCAACGGCGGCCCGTTCTTGGTACGGGGAACGATGCCGTAGCCGTCCTGGCGGGGCAGGTGGACAAGCACCGTGTACCGGGTCGTGCGCTCGACCAGCGTGCCGATTGCCGATCGTTCAAGTCCGATCAGGAGGTCGCCCTCCCAGTGTCCCGGTACGGCGCGGTCGTCGGCTTCGGCCGGCCGTTCGCTGATCAACACCTCGGGCGTGACGTGGGCCCACGCCTTCCGCTTGGACCGGGCACGAGGCACCCGCAGGGCTCTGCCGGTGCGCAGGCAGGCAACGAGCTCACGCTTGAGCGCTCCACGGCCTTCGATGAACAGGGCCTGGTAGATCGCCTCATGGCTGATCCGCATGGACTCATCATCGGGGAAGTCGACCTTCAGCCGGTTCGCGATCTGCTCCGGACTCCACGCCATGACCCATTTGCGGTCGCCGCGGTGCGGCTTGTTCTTCCCCTTCCACCGCGGGCCCTTCGGCCCCAGTTCTGTCCCGTCCGGCCGGCTGACCTGGCCGGACAGCCTTTCCTGCACGTAGTCCCGCAGCCGGTCGTTCGCGGCCAGCTTCGCTGTCTTCGGGCGCCGGGCCACGAGGTCGGCCTTCCACTGCGCGACCGAAGCCCGGTAGTCCAGCCGGCCGCCACGGGTCGCGGCGTTGCGCCGCAGCTCCCGGGATACCGTCGATGGATCGCGGCCGAGACGTCGCGCGGCCTCCCGGACTCCGATGCCCTGCGCTTTGAGGATCGCGATCTCTTCACGCTCGTGAAAGGACAGGTACCGGCCGGACTGCGGAGCAAGATCCATTGGTGGCATGCCGCCACCGTGACGGAACCACCTGCAACCCGCCGCCTGGGATACGCCAACCGCAGCTGCCGCCTCCTCGGCGAGCAACCCCTTCGCGATCTCCCGCCAGAACTGACGTGCCACTTCCCGCCGAAGCACCGGCGCACCCGGGGACTTCATCGGCGACCGTCCAGTCAACGCCGCCATCCACCCTGCTGGCCTGCCCATCAACACCTCCGAGGACGAGGTGTTGCAACGACCGATTGAATCCGCCCTGGTCGTGTCCCGCCGAGTGGTGTAGGGGATCCACGTGGAAAGCTGCAGGTCGCGTCCAGGATTTACCGATCGGTGACGGTCGGCTTATTGACGGCCCGTCATGTCAGTCGCATCCCGGATCGCCGCCACCGCGGAGCCCGGGAGTCTGACACTGACGCATCGTGTCCGGCACGATCGACGCGGATCGGAACGCCGCCCACAGCTCCGCTTGCCGGGGACAACTGCCGTGGTGTGGGCGTTGCCGACGCAGGCACAGGAAAACCGGTCCATCAGAAGCCGCCTCGCCGAACCCACCAGCTCGACGACTGCGAACCGGGCGGCTGCCGGACCTCGCTCACCGCCCGAAACTCGAGGCCCTCCCCGCCCAGCACGGAACCAGCACGGGACAGGTCACCAGGGATGACGAGGGGTGCCCACAGGTCAGCACCGAGCCAGCACCGGCACCACCGACGAGCCCCTCACGGACGGAGCAACACCCTTCCGACCTGCACCTTTGCCACATCAGCCCATTTACGATAAGTGGCGCCTCGAAAATTTGTGCAGCAATTTCATGAAACCACTCTGACCTGCACGTTTACCCCTACTGCGCCTCTAGAACCAGCACGGGGCTCGCCGTCAACGCTCGCCACGCTAACGCATGTCGCCCCCTGATCCACCACTCACCTCGGATCACCCCGGACAAATGTGCTGCGGCCTGCCCTCTGTGCGCCTGCGGCAAGCGCACGCCGTAACCGAACGGGCCGACGGACGATCGAGCCGGCAAGCCACCGAGCGTCGAGCCGTCGAGGCCGCGGGCGCCCGAGCCGGCGCGGCCCGGTCCGCCGCCCGGGAACCGGGCCCCCTACCGGGGGTCGAGGGCGCGGATGAGGTCGATGCCGTGTCCGAGGTTGCCCAGACGCGCTGCGAGGGTGTCGCCCGCCGGGTAGAGGCGGACGGTGTCCACGCCCACGGCGCGCCAGTCCTCGAGCCGGGCGCGGACCATTTCCTCGGTCCCGATCAGAGTGGTGGCCAGGACCATCTCGTCGGTGATGAGGCCGGTGGCGCCGTCGCGGTCCCCGGCCTGCCAGCGCTCGCGGACCTGGGCGGCGACATCGGCCCAGCCCTGGCGGCTGTAGGCGTTGTTGTAGAAGTTGGTCGAGCCGGAGCCCATCCCGCCCAGTGAGAACGCCAGTTCTTTCTTGCGGCTGCCGACGACGCCGGTCAGCTTGCCCTCGTCCGGGACGATGTTGATCTCGGCGCCCTGGCAGATGTCGAGGTCGGTGCGGGTACGGCCGTTTCGGGCCAGCCCGGTGTCGAGGTGGGTGAAGTAGGCGTCGGCACCTTCGGGGACGAAGCTGGTGCCCAGCCAGCCGTCGGCGATCTCGCCGGTGAGTTCGAGCATCCTGGGCGACAGTGCGGCCAGGTGGATCGGCACCTGCACCGGCTCCAGGCTGAGCCGCATCGGGCGGCCCTCGCCGTCGGGGAGGGGGATGGTGTACTGGCGGCCCCGGAAGGTGATCTTCTCGCCGGTGAAGGCCGCGCGGATGATCTCGACGGTCTCCCGCATCCGGGTCAGCGGGCGCGCGAACGGGATACCGTGCAGGCCTTCGATGACCTGCGGCCCGGAGACGCCGAGGCCGAGGCGGAACCGGCCGTCGGACAGGTGCGCGAGGGTCATCGCGGTCTGCGCGATGGTGACCGGGGAGCGGGTGCCGAGCTGGATGACCCCGGAGCCGAGCAGGAGTGTCTCGGTACGGGCCGCCAGGTAGCCCAGCGGCGAAGGGGCGTCGCTGCCCCAGGCCTCGGCCACCCAGCAGATGTCCAGGCCGAGCTTCTCGGCCTCCAGGACGAACTCGGCGGTCTCGCGCCAGTTTCCTCCGGAGCCCTCGATGGTGGTCGCGGTGCGCATCATTTCCCCCGTTCGGCGAAGTTCTTCATGGCCGCGAGGTTGGACTTGATGCCGGTCTCGAACTCGCGCAGCCGGACGAACACGATCTTCTGCTCCTTGTCGGGCATGGCCTCGATCGCGACGCTCAGCCCGGACGGGGCCGGTCCGAGCTGAGCCCACTGCTCCAGCACGGTGCCGGCGTCCTGCGGGTGCAGCGTGAACCGCCACACGCTCATCGGGTGGGCGGGGTCGCCCACCGCCCAGGCGAACCGGCGCGGCTCCTCGCAGTCGACGACGGTGCTGACCGTCTCCCAGTCGCCCAGAGCGTGGTGGGCATTGCGCCCGCGGAACCGGTTGCCCGTGCGGGGACCGGTCGCGCCGTCGAGCCATTCGACGTGCTGGAGCTCGGCGCTGAGCTCGGGCATCAGGTGGATGTCGCTCACGTACCTCCACAGCCGCTCGGGGGGTGCGTCGATGTAGGTCCTGACGGACACCGTCGGGGTGTCGGCGTAGACCTGTCCCGTCCACTCCATGGCACCTGGCTCCTCTCCCTCAATGACCTGCATAGTTGCGTATTAAGACTCACTTACGCAAGGCCAAACGCCTGCGCTTTCTGCTGAGTTTCGTAGAAAGACTCGTATCATCGGGGCACATGAGGCGTACGTCGTTCGCGAACTGGCCCTGCTCGGTGGCCCGGACCATGGACCTGCTCGGGGACTGGTGGACCCCGCTGGTGCTGCGGGAGGCGTTCTACGGGATCCGCCGGTTCGACGAGTTCCAGCAGGAGCTGGGTATCGCCCGCAACACGCTGTCCGAACGGCTGCGCAGGCTGGTGGAGGCGGGGCTGGTCGAGAAGCGCGTCTACGAGACGCAGCCTCTCCGCCACGAGTACCTGCTGACCGAGTCCGGCCGCGACTTCTACGGCGTCATCCTCGCCATGACCAGTTGGGGCGACCGGTGGCTGGCGGACGAGGCCGGGCCACCGGTGGTCACCCGCCACGAGACCTGTGGCCACGACGCCCACGGCGAGGTGGTCTGCTCGCACTGCAAGGAGCCGCTGGCCTGGGAGGACGTCACCCCGCGCCCTGGCCCCGGCTACCCGCAGAAGCTGCTCGGGCGTCCGGACATCCGACGGCGGTTCAAGCTGGACGAGCCGGGGCGGCCGACAACGGCCGCGCACTGACCCCGGCCCGGCCGGCCGCCCGGGTGGGCGGGCGGCCGGGCGGAGGTGCGGAGCAGCGCGCGCCAGGCCCGTGCCCGCTTGAGCAGGACATGCGCGCCCGCCTCCCAGGTGAAGCCATGCCGCCGTGCGTCTGCGGGTTGTCGGCGCTCGCCGCGTCGGCGGCGTCTCCGGTCGCCTGCACGGCCGGCCGCGCGGCGTCGGTCGGGGCGGCCGGTCGGCCAGGGCGTGCTGGCGGCCTGGAACGAGCCGACGATCACCTTCTACAAGTCGCCCGGCGTCCGGATCATCGACGACAGGAGGATCCGCCACCTCGCCGGCGAGCCACTGGCCGCACTCGCCGCCCAGGCCCGGAGCTGACCCTTCTGGGTGACCCGGCCTACGGAAGGGGGGGCTCGCGGGCCTTCATCGGGGGCTCGCGGGAAACACCAGGAGGCACGGTGCCGCGTACCGAGGGCGCGCTACTGACGGCGGAGGTCTGCTGCGCCGCCGCTCTCATCGGCTGCTCGGACGACAACGACACCCCCTCGTCCGTGTCGTCCGCCGCCGTCAAGGTCGCCTCCGCGGCGGAGTAACCAGGCTGCGAGGACTCCGCCGCCGCGTCCTCGCTCGCCTCGGCGACCGCCGAAGCCGGCCGTCAACTGGACGAGATCAACAACGGCGTCGGCATGACGTCCGACGTCGATCTCGGCACCCCGGGCGTCGGCAACGGCCGCACCACGGTCGAGGTCACCGTCGACAACACCACCGACTCCACGAGGCCTTCGCCGTCCAGGTCGACTTCACCGACTTCGCCGGCAACCGCCTCGACACGGTCGCCGTCACCGTCTCCGATGTAGCGGGCGGCGAGAAGAGCACGGCGACGGCCCGCAGCAACCGCGACCTCTCGGGTGAGGTGAGGACGAAGGTGGCGCGGGCGGTGCGGTACTGACCCCGCGAAGCCACGCTCCGCATGCGCAACTCTGCCCACCGGCGCAGAATAAGAGGTATGGGACTCGTTCGGCCTGCGTGAACACGCGGCCCCCCGCTCCGAGTCCCCATCGCAGGGGACTCGTGACTCTCCTCAAACAGCCCTCTTCCAGGGAGGGACCCCCATGCGTCCCGTCTGCGGCATCCTCCCGCCGCGCATCCTCGAAAAGCTGGCCGAGGCGGACCACCCCGACGTCCGCGAGGCCGCCCGGGAAACACTCTCCGTCGCCGCCGACTTCCGGCAGAACCGGATCAACACACCGAGCCTGGTGGCACCCGCCCCACCCACACAGTTCGTCCTGACGCGGACGGTCTACGACACCAACAACAGCATGGCGTTGCCCGGCAACAAGGTCAGGGGAGAAGGTGACGCCCCCACGCTGGACGGCACTGTCAACCGTGCCTACGAAAGCCTTGGTCTCACCTTCACGTTCTTCCAGAACGTCTACGGGCGCCACTCCATCGACGACGCCAACCTGCCGCTGGACGCGACGGTCCACTATCGTCGCCGGTTCAACAACGCCCTCTGGGACGGCAGCCAGATGATTTTCGGGGACGGTGACGGTCGCATTTTCAACGACTTCACCATCTCCCACGACATCATCAGCCACGAACTCGGCCACGGGGTCACGCAGTACACCGCCGGCCTCGTATACCAGGACGAGTCCGGCGCCCTCAACGAGTCGGTCTCGGACGTCTTCGGCTCGCTCGTGAAGCAGTACGCGCGGCAGCAGACCGCCGATCAGGCCGACTGGCTGATCGGGGCGGGCCTGTTCACCCCGGCGGTGCGCGGCCAGGCCCTGCGGTCCATGAAGGACCCGGGTTCGGCGTTCGACGACCCGCTGCTGGGCGGCAAGGACTCACAGCCGAACCACATGAGCGGCTATATCCACACCCCGCTCGACAACGGCGGCGTACACGACAACTCCGGCATCCCCAACCGCGCCTTCTACCTGACCGCGACCGCCATCGGCGGCTTCGCCTGGGCGAAGGCGGGACGCATCTGGTACGAGACGATGACTTCCGGGCAGCTCTCCCAGAACTGCACCTTCCGGGAGTTCGCGGATGCCACGACGAACACCGCGAAGCGGCTCTACAACTCGGGGAGTGAGCTGACCGCGGTGGAAGACGCGTGGCGGACCGTCGGCGTCCTGTGAGCCCTCACGCCATGCGCATCCGGCTGATCAGAAGCGGTGGCCTGCTCGGCACGCCCCGCCGGGCCGATGTGGACACTTCCGGCCGGTCCGACGGGGCGGAGCTGGAACGGCTCGCGCACCAACTCCTGGCCGAGCCGGACAACCGGCCCCCGGCCAGGCCGGGCGTGCCCGACGCGTACCACTACACGCTGACCGTGGACGACCAGCCCCCGGTCGAGTTCACCGACCCCGGGCTGACCGAGGGTCAGCTCCAGCTGGTCGAGAGGGTCCTCGGGGAGGGCTTCTGAGTCCGGTGGTGACAGAGCGTCATCAATGACGTGTCTGGTCCGAGCTCCAAGGAGAGCAGTCGCAGACGCGCCATCGAGCGGGACAGACACAGTATCGACGGTCGCGTCACCCGTGCTGGTCCGGGTGTGTTACTGCCGGCCACGGCAACTACTTGCCGTCACCACCGTTGTGAGACAGGGCTGGTGATACTCGCCGCGGGCCTGTCCCGTCACACTGCCCTGCGTGCCCTGTTGCGCATCCCGTTGCCCACCGGGCGGGTGCCCCGCGTGATCGGCGTCGACGACCTCGTCCTGCGCCGGCGGCACCGCTGTGCCACCGTGGTGACCGACGCCCAGACCCATGAGCGGATCGACGTGCCGCCCGACCGCACGGCCGACACCCTGGAAGCCTGACTGCGTGCCCACCCGGGCGCCGAGGCCGTGTGCCGCGACGGCTCAGCCACCTGTGCCGAGGCCGTCCGCCGCGCCCTGCCCGACGCGGTGCGGGTCGCCGACCGCCGGCATCTGTGGAACAACCTCGGCGGGGCCGCCGAGCGGGCCGCCGCCCGGCACCGCCAGTGCCTGCGCGTCCTGGTCCCCGAACCGGCCGGGAATGAGGACGCCGAGTCCACGCCGCCCGAGGACCCGCCGACGTCACGTGGAAGAGCGACCGGTTCGCCAATCGCATCCGGGCCAGACACGCCACCGTCCACGCCCTGCTGGAAGCCGACCACAGCCGCCGCTCGATCGGCCGTCAGCTCCGTATGACCCACCGCACGGTCAAGAGCCTTGCCGACGCTGCCAGGCCGGAAGACCTCTTCCACGGGCAGCGGCAGTACAACCGGACCTCCACCCTGGACGAGTACAAGCCCTGTCTCGACGACCGCTGGAACCAGGGCTGCACCAATGCATGGGCCGGGCCGGCCCTGGGAGGAGCAGCAGGCGCCTGGGCCGCCTCGAAGACGTCTGCTGGGTGACGACCAGTCACCGCTTCACGGAATGTGTGCCGGAACCACTGCTGCTCGACAAAGCCACTTTCATGGCCTGCGCCTTTGCCGAATCAGTGCACTTACGGAAAGTAGTGCCTCGAAACATCCGTCATGCCCCCGATAACCGCAACGCGGCGTGGCGTGGTCACGCGTCCCCGTATGCCTCGCCGCCCAGTTCGAAGCGAGCGGTCCCGGCGGTCGCGTCCGCGAGCCAGGACCGGAAGGCGTCCACGTCGGAGTCGGGGAGGCCGATCTCGATCGTGACCGCCTCGGCGTAGCGCACGTCCCGCACCACGCGCCCCGTGGAGCGCAGGTCGTTCTGGATCTTGCCGGCCCGCTGGTGGTCGACCGTCACCGTGGCCAGCCGGAACCGGCGGCGGGTGAGCGTGCCGACGGTGTCCAGTGCCTCGCCGACGGCGCCGCCGTACGCGCGGATCAGCCCGCCCGCGCCGAGCTTGACGCCGCCGTAGTAGCGGGTGACGACCGCGACGACGTACCGCATGTCACGGCGCAGCAGCATCTGGAGCATGGGGACGCCCGCGGTGCCGCCGGGTTCCCCGTCGTCGCTGGCCTTCTGGACGGAGGCGTCCGCGCCGATGACGTACGCCCAGCAGTTGTGGGTGGCGTCGGCGTGCTCCTTGCGGACGCCGGCGATGAACTCCTGCGCCTCCTGCTCGGTGGCCGCCGGGGCGAGGGCGCACAGGAAGCGGGAGCGGTTGATCTCGGTCTCGTGCACACCCGCGCGGGCGACGGTGCGGTACTCGTCCTGCATCCGGCCAGCTTATGCGGCGCCCCGGGGCACGGTCATGGCGGTCAGCAGGGCGGTGCCGGGGACGAGGTCCGGCCAGCCGGCGCCGCGCCAGGACAGTACGGCGATCGCGGAGGTCGGGAACTTGGTGCGGACCCGGTCGAGCGTGTCGTCCACGCCGTCGCCGGCCAGTGTCACGACGAGGTCGGCCAGGCCCGGGTTGTGGCCGATCAGCAGCAGGGTGCCGACATCGGTGGGCACCTCGTGCAGCACGGCCAGGAGTGCGGGGACGTCGGCGGCGTACAGCCGCGGTTCGTGCCGGACCGGCACGGACGTGTCCCACTGCGCCGCCGCCAGCTCCCAGGTCTCGCGGGTGCGGGCGGCGGTGGAGCACAGCACGAGACCTGGCAGGCCGATGGTCTCGGCGATCGCGCGTCCGGCGGCGGGCGCGTCCCGGCGGCCGCGCCCGGCCAGCGGGCGGTCCCGATCGGCGACGCCGTCGGGCCAGGCGGACTTGGCGTGCCGCAGGACGACCAGCCGTCGCGTCCGCCCCACACCGGTGCGCCCGGTCGTCCCCGCCGCCCCGCTCACGCCGGGGATCCCAGGTCTCGGGCGAGGTCGAGGCCGAGCAGCCGGTCCGCGTAGACGTACGTCTCGAAGCGGGCACCGTCCGGCAGGTCCGGTGCGGTCTCCACGTCCCGCAGCACGCGGAGGACGCCGACCGCGTCCAGGTCGTCCTCCCAGGCGGTGCGCAGGTCCGCGCGCACCGCGTCGGGGATGGGTCGCGAGGGCCGGTGCGCCCAGGCGGCGACCGCGCCGCGCCAGCGCGCGAGGGTGCCGGCGGCGTCGTCCAGGGCGGCCGGGTCGAGCCGCAGCGGGCTGCTCCTGGGGTGCGCGAGCAGGGCGAGACGCAGAACGGTCGGGTCGGTGCCGTCCGTTGCGCCGGGGCCTTCCGGACGGACGGGCGCGACGGCGACCCGGACTCCGTCGGGTGTCTCGCCGCCCTCGCTCACGACGTGCAGGACCTGGGCCTCGCCCAGCCCCGTGCCGGCGTCCCGGCTGTCCTCGAAGGGCCGTACGCCCAGGGCCGCGCCCGCCGCGCGCAGTTCGGGCAGGTCCCGTTCGCCCACGAGCAGCGCCCACACCGGGGTACCGCCGAGTTCCAGGGCACGCACGAGCAGGTCGGCGACGAGCAGCACCCGCAGGTTCGTCGGATCGAATCCGCGCGTGTGGGCCTCGACGCGGGTGAGGCCCCGCCGGGCGGGGGTGGCGTCCACGGGTTCGCCGGTCCGGGCGTCGGTGATGCGCAGCACGAGGCGAGCGTAGGCGCACAAGCGGGCCCGCGCAGGCTCTCGCACGCTTTTCGGGCCCGCCGCGGCTCCGGAACGTACCCTCGCCCCCGGGAATCTCCGCACACACCCGGCCGTTGTCGGAGCAGCAGTTCTTCCACGACCCTTCAGGAGGCCGACGGTGTACGGCGACGAGGCAACGGTTCGCAGGATCCTCACCGGGCTGGGCGACACCTGGGCCGTGGTGGGCCTGTCGTCGAACCGGCAGCGCGCGGCGTACGGCGTCGCCCAGGTGTTGCAGCGCTTCGGCAAGCGAGTGGTGCCGGTGCATCCGAAGGCCGAGACGGTGCACGGCGAGCAGGGGTACGCCTCGCTCGCGGACATCCCCTTCGAGGTGGACGTCGTCGACGTGTTCGTGAACGGCGAACTGGCCGGAGCGGTCGCGGACGAGGCGGTCGCCAAGGGCGCCAAGGCGGTGTGGTTCCAGCTGGACGTCATCGACGAGGCGGCCTACGAGCGGACCCGCGCGGCGGGTCTGGACATGGTGATGGACCGCTGCCCGGCGATCGAGATACCGCGGCTGGGCTAACCGGGGCCGGGTCGGCGGCAGGCCTCAGGGGCGGGGCCCCGTGAGACCCGGGGCGCCCCACACCGGGAACCAGCGGGCCAGATCGTCCTCGATGCGCAGGTCGTCCGCGAGGAGCGCCCTGATCTGGAGTTCCAACGCGTTGTCACGCCGCTCCGTGCCGTCGGGGAGCGGCGCGAAGGGGTAGAAGGTACCGCGCTTGTAGAGGTAGACCAGCGCCAGGGCCCGGTGGTCCGACGTGGACCGGAACCCGATCAGGGAGCAGAGGAGTTGCGGGCCGAAGCCCGCGTCCTGGAGGAGCGTGTTGACGGCGTGCAGATCGTTGACCAGTGAGGCGGTGTCGTCGGCGGGGAGACGGACAAGGAGCCATGTGTACCCGTACGCGTCCTTGGTGTACTCGACGGGTGTGCCGCCCCGGCCGGTGTCGGCGTCGAGCAGGTCCCGTACCTCCTGCTGGAGCCGGTCGAACGCGCCGCCCTCCACGCTCGCGAAGCAGACCGATCCGGTCCCGGTCGGGGTGAACCCCGCCCCCGCCTGCACGGTGATCGCGGCCGAGGGCAGGCTGAAGAGCTGGTCGAGGTCCGGGCGCACCGGCTTGCTGCGGCCGAGGATGGTGTCGAGGAGTCCCACGGCACGGCACCTCCGTGAATCGTCATGCCCGGCCGAGCTGGGCCGAGATCCGGCCGAGCTGGTCGAGGCGCTGTTCGAGGGTGGGGTGGGAGGAGAGCAGCCGGCTCAGGCTCTCCCGGGAGGAGAAGGCCGGTGCGAACCAGAAGGCGTTGAACGGCTCTGCCCGGCGAAGGTCCTTGGTCGGAATCCTCGCCATCTCGCCGGTCACCTTGGTGAGCGCGGACGCGAGTGCGGACGGACGGCCGGTGAGCAACGCGGCGGAGCGGTCGGCGGACAGTTCGCGGTAGCGGGACAGCAGCCGGGTCAGCAGGAAGCTGATCACGTACACGACGGCACTGACCAGGGGGATCAGGAGTGCCACGACGGCGGTGGTGCTGTCGCGGCTGGTGCGGCCGAGTCCGGTGTAGAGCGCGGCGCGGGTCATGAAGCCGGCCAGGACGCCCAGGAACGAGGCGATGGTCATCACGGCGACGTCCCGATGGGCGACATGGGAGAGCTCATGGGCGAGGACGCCCTCCAGCTCCTCCGGTTCCAGGCGGCGGAGCAGACCCGTGGTGACGCATACCAGGGCCGTTCTCTCGTTGCGGCCGGTGGCGAAGGCGTTCGGTATGTCGCTGTCGGCGATCGCCACCCGCGGCTTGGGTATGTCGGCGAGGGCGCAGATGCGGTCCACGGAGCCGTGCAGCCCGGGAGCCTGCTCGGGGGGCACCTCGCGCGCCCCCATGCTGAAGGCCGCGATCCGGTCACTGAACCAGAACTGCGCGACGAACAGGATGCCCGCGATCAGCAGGATGACGGGCCACGCGTTCTTCAGGAGGGCCAGCAGAACGCCGACGAAGACGACATAGAGCAGTCCGATCAGGAACATCGTCGTCACCATGCGGGTGGTGAGGCCCCGGTCCGGGGCGTACCGCGAACGCGACCGGGTCTTGGGCATCCGGATCACCTCCAGTGAACGTGCACTGCCACACTGCACATTCCTCTCCTGCCAGTGTGCTCCTTCCGCGCACGGCGGGGCCCGGCGCAAAAACCGCCGGACCGGGCCGATGCGCACGGCACGAGACGTCTCACCCGTTGCTGCCGTCAGTGGTGCGGGGGACGGCCGCCGATCCGGTGGTCGGCCACGTTCAGCGCCTCGTCCACCAGTCGGCGCAGATGTCCGTCGCGCAGTGAGTAGATCACCCTGCGGCCCTCCTTCCGCGTGTCCACCAGCCCCGCGAGGCGCAACCGTGCCAGGTGCTGGCTGACCGCGGGTCGCGCCGCCCCGCACGCCTCGGTGAGGGTGCTGACGTCGGCCTCGCCGCCGGTCAGGGCGTGCAGCAGGGTCAGCCGGGTGCGGTCACCGAGCAGGGCGAGGAGTTCCGCCGCGAGCGCGAACTGCTGGTCGCCGGGAGTGCGCGGGTGCGCATCGTGCGCAGGTGACAGGTGCATGCGTGCGCTCATACGCACATAATGGTCCCCTGGGCGGCACCCCGTCCACCCCGCCCACCGGAAGGGGATCCACGTGAGCGTCCGGCACGAGCACCCGCACCCGCACCCGCACCCCGGAGTGTCCCCGCGCCATCGCCTCCGCCACCTGCTCGCCCCGCACTCCCACGAGACCGCGGACAAGCTCGACTCCGCCCTCGAGTCCTCGGCCCGCGGCCTGCGGGCGCTGTGGATCTCGCTGGCGGTGCTCGGCGTGACGGCGCTGGCGCAGGCGGTCGTGGTGGTCGCCTCGGGCTCGGTCGCGCTGCTCGGCGACACGGTGCACAACGCCGCGGACGCGCTGACCGCCGTACCGCTCGCCCTCGCCTTCGTGCTGGGCCGGCGCGCCGCAACCCGCCGTTTCACCTACGGCTACGGCCGGGCCGAGGACCTGGCCGGCATCGCGATCGTGCTGACGATCGCCGCCTCCGCGGCGTTCGCCGGCTGGACGGCGGTGGACCGGCTGCTCGATCCGCGTCCCGTGGACCATGTCCCGGCGGTCGCCGTGGCCGCACTCGTCGGGTTCGCGGGCAACGAGTGGGTGGCCCGCTACCGCATCCGGGTCGGCCGTGCCATCGGCTCGGCCGCGTTGGTCGCCGACGGACTGCACGCCCGGACGGACGGGTTCACCTCACTCGCCGTGCTGCTGGGGGCCGGCGGATCGGCTCTGGGGTGGCAGCTCGCGGACCCGGTCGTGGGACTGGTGATCACCGCGGCGATCACCCTGGTGCTGCGGGACGCCGCGCGGGAGGTGGTCCGGCGGGTGATGGACGCCGTCGACCCTGCGCTCGTGGACCGGGCGGAGCAGGCACTGACCCGGGTCCCCGGGGTACGCGGCGTGGGCGAGCTGAGGCTGCGCTGGATCGGGCACCGGCTGCGCGCCGAGGTGGCGGTCGTGGTGGACGGCGGGGCGACGGTGCGGGAGGCCCATCGCATCACGGTCGACGCCGAGCACGCCCTGCTGCACGCCGTGCCCCGGCTGACCGCGGCCCTGGTCCACGCCGACCCGGAACCCGTCCCCGGCGAGCGGGACCCGCACCTGCCCCTGGCCCACCACGCGACGGCGTGACCGGCACGCCCCTGCTTCCTAATGCTGTTGTCAAGCTGCCGTAGTCACCGGTGGCGCCACTTCGTAGCACCGTCGGTCGCGGATCAGGGCCCAGATGACGTTGACGCGCCGGCGGGCAAGGGCGAGCACGGCCTGGACGTGCTTCTTCCCCTCGGCGCGTTTACGGTCGTAGAACTTCCGCGAGTTCGGGTCATAGCGGACGCTGACCAGCGCGGAGGTGTAAAAAACGCGCTGAAGTTTTCGGTGATAGACGAGCGGCCGGTGAAGGTTGCCGCTGACCTTGCCCGAGTCGCGCGGTCTGGGGCGACGCCGGCGAAGGCCGCCAGGGCGTCCGGGGAGTCGAACTCGTCCAGGCCGCCGCGGACGGCGGCGAGGAACTCCGCTCCCAGAACCGTGCCGATGCCCGGGACGCTCAGAAGGATGTCGGCGAGCTCGTGCTCGCGAAACCGGCCCTCGATGAGCTTGTCCAGCTCACGGATCTGCTCGTTGAGGGCCATCACCTCCTCGGCCAGGGTGTGGACCAGCCTGGCGATGGTCTTCTCCCCGGGGACGGCGGTGTGCTGGCGCTCGGCGGCCTCGACCGCCGCCTCGGCCAGGGCTCTGGCGTTGCGGACCTTGCGGTTGGCCAGCCACTTCGCAAGCCGCGCGATGCCGGCCCGGCGGATCGCGGCCGGCGTCTGGTAACCCGTCAGCAGCCTGAGCGGGCCGGTGTTGGTCACATCCAGGGCCCGCTCCAGGGCCGGGAACATGCTCAGCAGGGTGCCGCGCAGGCGGTTCACCACGCGGGTGCGGTCCTCGACCAGGTCGGCCCGGCGCCCGGTCAGCAGCTTGAGCTCGACGGCCGTCTCGTCACCGGGGCGGATGGGCCGCAGGTCGCGGCGCATTCTGGCCTGGTCGGCGATCACGTAGGCGTCGCGGGCGTCGGTCTTGCCCTCGCCGCGGTAGCCGTCGGATGCCCGGTTGACCAGCCGGCCGGGCATGTAGAGGACCTCCTGGCCGTGGTTGACCAGCAAGGCCAGCAGCAGTGCCGGCTCTCCGCCGGTCATGTCGATGGCCCAGGTGACCTCACGGCCGTCGGCCAGGTCCAGGACGTCACCGATCAGCTTCAGCAGCTCGGGCTCGTCGTTGGCCACCCGCCGCGACAACAGGGTCTTGCCGTCCGCGTCCAGAACAAGGCCGTGGTGATGGCCCTTGCCGCTGTCGATCCCCGCCCATATCCGGCTCATCGTGCTCCTGACGTGCGTGTTCGTACTGCTCGTGCCACGGACGACTTCGCTGGCATTGCTCTACACAGCGACTTGTTCGCACTTCCTAATCGGCGGCCGAGTCGTCGTGGGGCGCCGGGCGGCGAAGCAAGGGAAGCCACGAGACGGCAGCCGCCTGATAGCCACACCCAGCACCCCTGGGCGACCCAACCCTACGAATGGCTCGATCAACCCGATCAAGAAGGTAGAGCGCCGCCTGAGCCGGGCGCGACGCCCCGCTCAGGCCACTCCCAGGCCTTCCAGCACGACCGCACCCGGCAGTTCGGCGAAGGCCTTGCCCGGCACGAGGAGTTTGCCCTGGCGGCGCCCGCTGCCGACCAGCACGTACGGCAGGTCGACGACGGCCGCGTCCACCAGCACCGGCCAGTCGGCCGGGAGCCCGATCGGGGTGATGCCCCCGTACTCCATACCGCTCTCCCCCGTGGCCGTGTCCATCGGGGCGAACGACGCCTTGCGTGCGCCGAGCCGGCGGCGCACGACCCCGTTGACGTCGGCCCGGGTGGTGGACAGGACGAGGCACGCGGCGAGGGTGGTCTCGCCGCCGCGCCTGCCCGCCACCACCACGCAGTTCGCCGACCGCTCCAGCAGGTCCTGGCCGTAGTGCTCCACGAAGACGGCGGTGTCGGCCCAGCGCGGGTCCGTGTCGACGTAGAGGATCTGCTCGGCGGGGACGCTGCCGGTCCAGGCACGGACGGCCGCGGCGACCGGCGCAATGAGCTCGTCGAGGCAGTCGCGGGCGGGGATGGCGTGGTCGAAGGAGCCGATGGGTGCGCGCATGGCGGCACCGTAACAGCCGCTCGGCGGGCGCCGGTGGGGCGTCTCAGCGCACGGGCGGGACCGAGACCGCCATGACCATCTCCATGGGTTCGGCACCCTGGTTGCCGTAGGTGTGCGGGGTGTCGGCCTCGAAGGAGGCGCTGGCGCCGGCCGGGACGCGGTGCTCCGTGCCGTCGACGGTGAGCGTCAGCTCCCCGGCCGTGACGTGGAGCAGCTCGACCGTGCCGGCCGGGTGCGGGTCGGAGTCGCTGCTCTCGCCCGGCATGAGACGCCAGTCCCACATCTCCACCGGTCCGGGGGCCTCGGTGCCCGCGAGCAGCCGGTTCCAGCTGCCGGCCTCGGTGTGCCAGAGCCGTACGGCCCGGTCGGCGGGGACGATACGGACCCTGGGGCCCCGCTCGTAGTCGAGCAGGGTGGTGATGCTGACGCCGAGCGCGTCGCCGATCTTGACGACGGTGCCGATGCTCGGGTTGGTGCGGGCCTGCTCGATCTGGATGAGCATGCCGCGGCTCACTCCGGCCCGCGCCGCGAGCGCGTCCAGGGTGAAGGCCCGCTCGGTGCGCCAGCGCTTGACGTTGCGCGCCAGCGACTGGGTCAGCAGGTCGAGATCCGACACGTTCCGTCCAATATTCCGGATGACAGCGTTCAACTCGTTCGACTGCGGTGCGGTGCACCCGATCGTCCACCGAACTGTACTGCGCGCCCCGCCGTGGCAGCGGCCTTCGCCCTGGCCACCGGCCTGTTGGGAGCGGGGGTCAGCTCTCGGGCTCCAGCTCGACCAGCCGGACCGGTTCCTTGGCGTCCTCGGTGCCCTCGGTGCCCTCGGTGCCCAGCGTCGCCAGCGCCCGCAGTTGCTCCGGGGTGACGCCCTCCGGGATCGGCACCGGTGCCGGAGTGCGCAGCGGCGGCTGCCATCCGTCGGCCGGGGTCCAGCGGCGTACGACGCGGGCCGGGGCGCCCGCGACCACGGCGTGGTCGGGCACCGTGCCCCGGACCACCGCGCCCGCGGCCACCACCACGTTCCGCCCGATCCGCGCGCCCGGCAGGATCACCGCCCCGGTGCCGATCCAGCAGCCGGGACCGATCTCCACCGGGTCCATCCGCGGCCACTGCTTGCCGATGGGCTCGTGTGGATCGTCGTAGGAGTGGTTGGTGGACGTGACGTAGACGTACGGCCCGAAGTAGCAGTCGCTGCCGATGGTGACGCTGGTGTCGGCGATGACATGGCTGCCGCGGCCCAGGACGACGCCGTCACCGAGGCGCAGGATCGGGGCGGGGCCCAGCTCCAGACCGGGCATCAGGCCGGCGGTGAGGGTGACCTGTTCGCCGATGATGCAGTGGGCGCCGAGATGGATCCAGGGCTCACCGAAGACGGTGCCGAGCGGGAAGGCCAGCCTGGTGCCCGTTCCCATCGCGCCGAAGCGGAAGCGGCCGGGGTGCTCGGCGGTCACCGAGCCCGTGCGCTGCGCCCACGCCCAGCCCGCGTGGACGGCGCGCTGCGCGAGGCGGCGCAGCCAGGACGAGAACGCGTTCCTGCTCTTCGGCACCCGCTCACCGTAGTCGGCGGGCGTGCCGCCGAAGCGCCGGACGCCCTGTGATCTTCACCCCACCGTGTCGGCGTACGGTGCCTGACATCACCCGACCAGGAGGCGACGATGACGCACAGGGCACTGATCACAGGTATCGGCGGCAGGCAGCCGCAGGTGGACCGGGAGGCCTTCGTGGCACCCACCGCCACGGTGATCGGGGACGTGACACTGCGGGCGGGCACCAGTGTCTGGTACGGCGCGGTCCTGCGCGGTGACGTGGAGAGCATCTCCGTCGGCGCGAGCAGCAACGTCCAGGACAACTGCACGCTGCACGCCGACCCCGGCTTCCCCGTCACCGTCGGCGAGCGGGTCTCCATCGGGCACAACGCCGTGGTGCACGGGGCGACGGTCGGGGACGACTGCCTGATCGGCATGGGTGCCACGGTGCTCAACGGCGCGGTGATCGGCGCCGGTTCCCTGGTGGCCGCACAGGCGCTGGTGCCGCAGGGCATGGAGGTGCCGCCGGGCTCCCTCGTCGCGGGGGTCCCGGCGAAGGTCCGGCGGGAGCTCACGGAGGAGGAGCGTGCGGGACTGACGCTCAACGGGACGAGGTACGCGGAACTGGCGAAGGCGCACCGCGACGCGCACGGCACGGCCTAGGACGGGACCGGGGCACCCTCCGGCGCCCCGGTGCCGCCTTCTGCCGGATCAGTCGTGCGCGACGACGGCGACGGGTGCCGCGGAGTGGTGCAGCACGGCGTGGGCGATGGGTCCGACGCGGATGCCGAACGGGTTTCGGCGGACGCGGCGGCCGACCACGACGAGCGAGGACTCCCGGGACGCCTCGATCAGCCGGATGGACGGGCTGCCACCGAAGGACTCCTCCGTCACCTCGACGTCCCCGAACTCCGCCCGCCAGGGGACGAGTACCTTCGTCAGCGTCGCGGCCTGCTCCGCGCTGACCTTCTGGTACATGTCCGGGTCGGCCGGCAGCCCGTGGACGTAGTACGGCGGCAGGTTCCAGCCGTGCACGACGCGCAGGCCGGTGCCCCGCCGGGCCGCCTCGGCGAACGCGAACCGGATCACCGCGTCGTCGGGCCGGTCGGCGTCCACGCCGAGGAGGACGGGCCGGTAGCGGGTCGCGGCGGACGGGATGCCCGTGGAGTCCGGCTCGTGCTCGTCGGCGGCCTGCTCCCCGGCGCGGACCAGGACGACGGGCCGCTCGGCACGGGCCACGACGGCGAGACCGACGGAGCCGACCAGGAATCCGGCGAAGGCGCCCATCCCCCGGGAGCCCAGCACGAGCAGTTCGGCGTCCTCGGCCGCCTTGGTGAGAACCTCGTGGGGCCGGCCGGCGACCTGCTCCGCGGCGACCTCGATGCCGGGGTGGCGCAGCCGCAGCCCCTCGGCGGCCTCACTCCGCGCACTGTCCCAGTCATCGGCGGAGGAGCTCTCCGCGCCGAGGAACAGTGCCTGGGCCACAGGCTCCGGAAGGGGCTCGCGGATCTCGAGCAGCCGCAGTGGCAGACCACGGAGTTTCGCCTCGCGGGCCGCCCATTCGGCCGCGGCCCGGCTCTCGGCCGAACCGTCGAAGCCGACCGTGATGGTGCGGGACATGAAGTGCGCCTCCTGTTGTCGGTGGGATCATCCACAGCGTCCGGCGGGAGAATAGCCTGACGACAGGGACCGCAGGTCCCCCACGGGTGCCGAAGGTCCCGCCCCGTGGAGAAGGGAGCGCCCGGGCCACCGGGTCCCACCGGCGTGCGGGACCGGCCTCGCACGGGACGGACGTGCGGCATCAGGGCCGTACGGCCCATGGCCACGGACGGGGTTCCGCAGGAGGCTGAGATCACAACGGCAGTTCCCGCACCCCGTATGGGAGGTCCGCGATGTTCGCTCCCCCGTCCCCCAGCATGCCGCGCGCTCTGCCCGCCGAGCACCGGGTGAAACTCCTGCAGACCGCTCGGGAGGTGTCCTTCCCGCAGGGGGCCCGGCTGTTCGAGGAGGGTGGCCACGCGGACCGGTTCTGGGTGATCCGTACCGGCACCATCGAACTCGACATGCACGTGCCCGGCTGCCGGGCCGCCGTCATCGAACGTCTCGGCCACAACGAACTCGTCGGCTGGTCCTGGCTGTACAGCCCGCACGTCTGGCATCTGGGCGCCGAGGCCGCCACTCCGGTGCGGGCCTACGAGTTCGACGTCGCGGCGGTGCACGCGCTGGGCAAGGAGGAGCCGGCCCTCGGGCGGGACCTCTCCCAGTGGGTGGGCAACGTGGTCTCCCACCGGCTGCACGCCGCCCGGGTCCGGCTGCTGGACCTGTACGGCCCTTACGGGGCGGGCAGCGGCGTCTGAACCGAACCCGCCACCGCCGCCCGCCGCCGGCCCATCCTCTTGGTCAGCCGTTGGGGCGGAGGGTCCAGACGACCGTCATCTCCCCGGTCACGGCGCCGTCCTCGCGCCGGATGGCGATCGACACCGGGAACTCGGGACGCCGGCCCTCGTCCAGTTCCGCCACGACCTCGGCGGCCGGGCGGCCGAGGGTCGCGGTGGCGGTGACCGGGCCCATCGCCAGCTTCTTGTAGGCGATCTCGGCGCGGACCGCCAGCGGTACGGCCCGCGCGAGCTGGTCCCCGAAGGCGGCGAGCACGATGGCGCCGCTCGCCGACTCACCGAGGGTGAACATGGCACCGGCGTGCGGACCGCCCACGTGGTTGTGGTAGTCGCCCTGATCCGGCAGGGACACCACGGCCCGCTCCGAAGTGGTCTCCAGGAACTCGAGGTTGAGGGTCCGGGCCATGGGCACCGTGGCGGCGAGCATCTCGCCGATGGTCATCTGGTCTTGGCTCATGACCGCATGTTACCCACGAGTAGAACATGCTGGCCAGGCTCCGGGTCCACCCTCCGACGGCCCGCCGCACGGCGCTCACCCCTGGTTGCTACGTCCCTGTCAAAGGGCAGTGACCTAATCGTTTCACTGGCAGGACTAGGGTGGCTGACCATGTGGCCAGGAAACCAGCCGCCCGGGGGCGAGCAGAACCCGCAGTCGAACAATCCGTATCAGCAGCCGGGGTACCAGCAGCCGAATCCGTATCAGCAGCCCGGTGCCCAGCAGCCCAACCCCTACGCACAGCAGCAACAGCAGTGGGGGACGCCGCCCACCGTGGGCATGCCCCAGCAGCCGCAGGGCGGGGGCGGCGGGAACCGGACGAAGCTGGTGGCCGTCGTGGCGGCGACGGCTGTGGTCGTGGCCGCCGGTGTCACCGGTTTCCTGGTACTGGGCGGCGACAAGGACGACACGGCCGACAAGAAGGACGGAAAGCCGTCCGTGAGCGCGTCCGAGGACCCGTCCCCGGAGCCGAGCACATCCGAATCCGGCTCCGGCTCCGAGGACAACCCGCGGGGCGGTGAGGCGGAGAAGGCGACCGTTCCGGGCTGGCAGGTCGTCACGAACACCCGTTTCGGCACCAAGTTCGACGTCCCGGCCGACTGGGAGATCGAGACCCCCGACACCAGCGTGGGCTTCGAGTGGGAGAAGGAGGACGGTGAGATGGACCGCACCAGCGTCACCGCCCCGGCCTATCTGAAGTCCAAGTGGTGCACGAGCGACGACGACAAGGACGGCCGCGAGGAGGACACCTCCCTCGTCACCGCCGGAACCCGTGGTGAGAACGGCGCCAAGACCACTGACATGGCGGCGGAGACCCGTGTGCCGTGGTGGATCTTCGGCGGTTACACGCAGCCCGACAAGAAGAGCGTGAAGGCGGAGAAGCCGAAGGCGTACACGACCGCCTCGGGCCTCAAGGGCAGCGTCGCCACCGCGCACTCAGAGGGCACGCCGCAGAAGGGCAAGTGCGACAGCGAGGGCAAGGCGATCACCTTCGCGTTCAAGAACGGCGCCGGGGACTTCGTCACCTGGAACCTGTACGGCGCCAAGGGCGTCAAGGACGAGATCCCGGAGGCGACCGTGCAGAAGATCCTCAGCACGGTACGGCTCACCGAGGAACCGCCGACCGAGTCGTGACGGAGCCGTAGCGGACGACGGACCGCGGGAAACGGACGAAGCAGCCCTCGGCACATTTGGCAAGTCGGCCACCTCCCGGCGATAGTCACGGTGTGCCGACCATCGATTCCCGTCGCCGTCCCGCCTGGGCGGGCCGCAACTACACGCTGCTGACCGCGTCCGCGGTGGTGACGAGCCTGGGCAGTCACGGTGCGCTGATCGCCTCCGCGTTCGCGGTGCTGGCCGCGGGCGGGGACGCCGGCGACGTGGGCCTGGTGGCCGCCGCCCGCACCTTGCCGCTGGTGCTGTTCCTGCTGATCGGCGGTGTCGTCGCGGACCGGCTGCCGCGCCACCATGTGATGGTCGCGGCCAATGTCCTGAACTGCCTCTCGCAGGCCGCGTTCGCGGCCCTCGTGCTGGCCGGTGAGGCCCAGCTGTGGCAGATGATGCTGCTCAGCGGCCTGGGCGGAGTCGGCCAGGCGTTCTTCGGCCCCGCCGCCGAGGGCATGCTGCTCTCCTCGGTCGAGGGCGAACAGGCCGGCCGGGCGTTCGCGGTGTTCCGGATGGCGATGCAGGGCGCGACGCTCGGCGGCGCCGCCCTGGGCGGCCTCATGATCGCCGTGATGGGGCCGGGCTGGGTGCTCGCGGCGGACGCGGCCGCCTTCGCGGTCGCGGCGGCGCTGCGCACCTTCCTCGACGTGAAGCACATCCCGCCGCGCGCGCCGGGCGGCGGTCTGCTCGCCGACCTCCGGGACGGGTGGCGGGAGTTCTCCGGCCGACCCTGGCTGTGGGGCATCGTCATCCAGTTCTCCATCGCCAACGCGGTCGTCGGTGCCGCCGACGCGGTCTACGGTCCGCTCGTGGCCCGGGACCATCTGGGCGGTGCCGCGCCGTGGGGCCTGGCCCTGGCCTTCTTCGGCGGGGGCACGGTGCTGGGAGCGCTGCTGATGACGCGCTGGAAACCGCGCCGCCTGCTGTTCGTCGGCACCCTGTGCGTGTTCCCGCTGGCCCTGCCGTCCGCCGCGCTCGCCGTTCCGGTACCGGTGGCGGTGCTGTGCGTGGTGATGTTCGTGACCGGCGTGAGTGTGGAGGTGTTCGGCGTCTCCTGGATGACGGCCCTGCACCAGGAGATACCGGAGGAGAAACTCTCCCGGGTGTCGGCCTACGACTGGTTCGGCTCGGTGGCGCTGGTGCCGGCCACGATGGCGCTGGCGGGCCCCGCCGAGTCGGCGTTCGGCCGCACGGAGGCGCTGTGGGGCTGCGCCGCGCTGGTCGTCGTGGTCACGGCGGCGGTGCTGTGCGTGCCGGACGTGCGCAACCTGCGCCGCCGGACCGTGCCCGTCGCCGGGGCGGTCCGGGGCACCGAGTCAGCCGATGCCGAACGCCCCGTCGGGGAGTTCGACACGGGCCTCTGACCTGCGCTTTTCCTCCGACCTGCGCAGACGTCACCCGCTTCAACCCGGATCGGCCCGTTCCGGGCCGCGTTCGGCCGTTCCGGCGCGGCGTGGTGTTCCCGCGGGAACACCACCTGGGAACGGTGAACTCGTAGCTGCCTGACCTGCGGCTACCCCCTCCGGGCGCTGCGAGCCAGCACCGGCCGCCAAGTTGACCAGAAGAAGGCCCCCCGGGCCCCCGGCTGTTGCACCAACACGCCAACGGCCCCGGCTTTCCGCCAGTGAACGGACGGCCGGGGCAGGGAACCTCACCTCTCAGGGTCCTCGTGCAACGCTGCTGCCAGACTTGCGGCGCTCGGGCGTCTGCTCGGATCCGGGGACAGCACCGCGATCCGGCCCGCGCTCACTCCGGTCGCCTCGGTGATGATCTGGCTCACCCGCAGGTGGCTGCCCTGCTCGATGCCCTTCATCAGCGACACGATCACGGTGTCGGGCCCGATGTGCGGTGCCCACGTGGCAAGGTTGGTGCGCAGGGTTTGCGCAGGGATGGACAGCACCAGGAAGTCCACGCCCGCGAGCGCGGCGGCCGGGTCGGTCGTCGCGGCCAGGATTATCTTGGGTTCCTAAATGACGTCAGGCATGTAAGGCAAGTAGGGTAGTTCTGTACTTGCCTCACAGGTATCCAAGGGATGTTAGCCTCGAAGTTTCGTGACGAGCCGCCGACGAAGTCGGTGGCTCGTCTTCGTGCCGTGGACTGAGGCGGGGCAGGTTGAGGGCCCGAGTGTCGTCTCGGGTGGACGCCGGGTTCCACTGCTCCGGCTGGAGGGTTCTCTCGTCGGGACGGGTGAAGGTCCGCTGGTCAGCCGGGGTCCAGCAGGAGTGCGAGCCGGTTGAGTGCGGTGGTGATGTGGCTGGTGAAGGGCCAGTGCCGGGCCAGGCGGAGGATTCGCCGGCGGCCGGTGGTGACGAGCTGTCCGGCCGCGCTGAACAGCCGGAGCCGTAGTCGGCGGGGTTCCCAGAGCCGGGCCTTGCCGGTCAGGGCGAGCATCGGCATCCAGGCCAGCAGGTCGAGCGCGATCTGCACGATCTCCAGCCAGATCCGGTTCTGGGCGGTGCGGTGCAGGGGCAGGTTGCGCAGGCCGGTGGCCCGGGCGGCCCGGATGCGGTCCTCGGCCCTCGCCCGCAGCCGGTGACGCAGCTCGAGTTCGGCGATCGGCCGGCCCGATGTGTTGGTGGCGAAGCAGGTCAGACGCATGCCGTCCGCGTCCGTGAGCCGCAACTGGGCCCCGGGATGCGGTCTTTCCTTCCTGACGATCAGCCGCATCCCCTTGGGCCAGCCGTGAAGGACGTCGCCGGTGAGTTCGGCCACCCAGGCGCCGTCGCGGATCTCGCCGTCCGCCTCGGCGGCCGGCGTCCAGGCCAATCCAGGAACCTGCAGCACATGCTGGTGGATCGCGTCGGTGATCACCATGCCGACCGAGTAGGACAGCCACCGTCCCCGCCGGGCGAGCCAGGCGACGAAGTCGTGGGTGCCACCCGCGGAATCGGTGCGGATCAGGGTCTGACGTCCGCGACGGTACTTCTTCGGCAGTTGTGCCAGGGCCAGTTGGGCGGCGGTGATGTGGTCGGTGGCGGTGTTCGAGCCCGCGTTCCCGGGCCTGAGCAGGGCTGCCATCGGCTCTCCGGTGCCGCCCGGCCCGTGATCGACGAACCCCATCAGCGGGTGGTGGCCCCAGGTCCGCTTCCAGGTCGGGGCCGCATCCTCCTTGTCGGAGTGCGCGATCACCAGCACCCCGCCGAGATCGACGGTCACCGTCCCGTCGGCATCGGGCGCTTCCCGCTCGGCCAACCGCCAGACTCGTTCGCGTGCTTCGGCCCGCGCGGCCCGGACGGCCTGCAGAGCTCGGTCGCCGGAAGAGGCGAGGGTGTCGATCAGGCGGGAGACCGTCGGGTCGGAGGCCACCGGCCCGAACACGGCCGGCTCGGCCCGCAGCATGCCCACATCGGCAAGGCAGTCCCCGCCCAGCGCGACCGCCAGCGCGACGTCCAGCAGCATCTTCCCCGGATCGTGGACGGCCCGCGGCTTCCGCCACGGCGTCAGCGCCGCCGATATCGCGGTGTCCAAACCGGCCTTGCGGACGGTCTCGACCAGCAGCACGCCCCCAGCCAGGGAGATCACCGCCCGGCCGCCGCCCTCGATACGGACACGCGGGTAGGACCCGATACGCTTCCTCACCTGGAGAGTGCTTCTTCCCGTGCAGCCAAAAGGACCCTAGACAAGTCCCATCGTTACAGGTCAGGAGCACTCTCCGCTTATTTGATCAAGCCTCGGACACGCCACCTCGTGAAAGCGCGAGGTTAGGCACGTTGGCTACGTCTGCTGTCCTGTACCGGCACTACCGAGCCGAGCGGGCCATATCGGGGGATGGTTCTACGTACTGGGTCGTGGTCGACGAGTCCTTCGAACTGCACACCGAGGCGTGCGCGTGGCTGGCGGGGCTCAGGAGCGACGACCGCGCGTACAACACCCAGCGCACGTACGCGGGCCAGATCGCCCTGTACCTGTCGTACTGCACCGAGAACGGGGTCGACTGGGCTAGCCCTAGCCTGGCTCAACTCATGGCGACCATGCGGTGGTTGGTGGATGAGCAGCTGCCGCCGAAGGGACGCCGCCCGAACCCCGAGCCACGCTTTCGCGACAAGGGCACGGCCAACAAGATCATGGGCACGGTCGGGGAGTTCCTGACGTGGTCCGCGCTTCAGGGCTGGGTGCCGCAGACCGTGGTGAGCACGCTCGTGCAGCCTAAGTTCCTGCACTACACCCCGCCCGGGTTCGATCAGGACGAGGACGGGCAGCACCGTACGATCCAGGCCCGGAGGATCAAGTACCGCGTGGCGGTGCCGGGTTACGAGTGGCTGTCCGACGAGCAGATCGAGAAGGTCCTCGACTGCACGACGCACGCCCGCGACCGGTTCCTGGTGGCCCTGCTGGCGGTAACCGGCATGCGGATCGGCGAGGGGCTGGGCCTGCGGCGCGAGGACATGCACTTCCTGCCCGACTCGACCTCGCTGGGCTGCCGCGTCGAGGGTCCGCACGTGCATGTGCGGCGCCGCCTGAACAGCAACAACGCCTATGCCAAGTCGCATTACCCGCGGTGGATTCCGGTGGAGGCCGAGACCGTGGAGCTGTACGCCGCCTACCGCTACGAGCGCGACGCGGTACCGGAGGCGGAGGGCTGCGACATGGTGTTCGTGAACCTGTTCCGCGCCCCGCTGGGCGAGCCGATGAAGTACCCGAGCACGTATGAGCTGTTCAAACGGCTCGCGGCCCGCGCCGGGTTCCGTGCCCGCCCGCACATGCTGCGGCACTCGGCGATCACGCGGTGGGTCCGCAACAAGGTGCCCCGGGACGTGTGCCAGAACATGGCCGGGCATCAGTCACCGCAGTCAATGGACCCCTACACCCACGCAACCGACTAGGACAAGCGCGACGCCGTCAAGCGGGTGGCCGCCAAGAGGAAGGAAGCCCGTCAGTGACGGTGTCCGACAACGTCGTCCCGCTCCACCAGCCGCGACGGGACGCTGAACGTGCGGCAGACGGTCTGCCGCCGAAGGTCCTGATCGAGTGGACGGCCTGGCTGCGCGAGCGGATCGAGCCGGCCTGGCGAATGGGCGAATGGGACGCCGAGGTACACCTGTTCAGCGGCGATGTCGATCACGCGGGCACGGCCGTCTACCGGTGCGGTGTGGCCGCCTGCGACGCGCTCACCCGCATCCGGCCGCCGGGATCGCTTCCTGGGCCCGCGGCCACTGGATCATCGAGAGCACCGTCCAGTGGACCAAGAACGTCACCTTCGCCGAGGACGCCAGCCAGGTCCGACGTCACCACACCCCGGCCGTCATGAGCGCCTTGCGCGACCTGACCCGCGGCCCTCGACCGGGCCGGCTGGACCAACATCGCCAGCGGCCGACGCGCTCACACCAGCCCCAACGCCACCCTCAACCTGCACGGCATTCCATGATCAAAACGGGCGAACGGGATTCTCCCCGGGGCCCTGCGCCCAGGCTCTACAGGACGGTGCGCACCGGGTCGTGGTAGCGCGGGTTTGGGTACTTGGGCTCAAACCCGCGCTCACGGGACAGCACCGCGGGGAGAGCTACCTGCACTCAGACTTGGGCAGCAGCTTATTGCCCTCGCCCAGCGGCGAGTCACCAAGACCCCAACCGGACCAGAAGACCCCCAGGGAGGCCACCGGCTTACCGCTCGGTGCAGTCACGAGGAACTCTGATACGTACTTTTGCCCGCCGGCCGTTTTCCCTTTAACCAGGAGAACGCGCCCACCATCCGTAGTCTTGGTGTGCGGAACAACAGCACTGCGGACAACTCGTGGCGCACCTTGTGGCTCAAGGCAGCGACCCCGGACCGACTCTTCCCACGCGTCTTCACACGCCTGACGCTGCAGCGAGAACTTCCCACAGAACTCGTGAGCACTGCTCGCTGGGGCTTGGGCAGAAACGCTCTGGAGCACCTGCCGCGCCTGTTCTTCAGTGACCACTCGCGATCCAGCACTCTTTTTAGCTGCCGACGGCGAGCCGTTTGAACCTGAGCACCCGACTGCAAGAAAGGCTAGAAGCGCGGCAACCGCTGCCGTTTTGTACCTGGGTCGAATCATCCCTCACCTCAGATTGGCGGCTAGGCCGACGGGGTTTAAACCGGGTTTGCGTTAGAGTTGATCCAGTGAGTCCACTTCGGGCGCCCAGAATTCTGACCCACATATACAGAAACCTGGTGCGCAGTTCCACGGGTGGACGTTGCGGTCCCCTTCCAGTAACTGCTCATCTTACCGGCTTCGGCATACTTGTAAATGAGCTGCTTCTCGCACACGTCAAAGCTTTGACTAACCGAGACATTTTTTAGCGACACAGAGGCACTCCGTGCGCGGCAGTCGTTTCGATCCTGACTTGCATTTGGTGCCCAGTCTAGCCAACGCACGGTAGGGCCGCTCGTGTTTCTCTTCACTCCATGCCCACAGGACTGGAGGCGCCACGACCCACGTCCGTCGCAGGTACTCTTCGCGAACTTGGAGTAGTAATTCCAATCCGGATTTCCGTCGTATCTTTCTACGTAATTCTTGTAGCAGCTGTCGTTCCAGCTGGTATAGTAGGAGTTGCCAGCGAAGTCCTTGTACTGCTTCTTTCGGGTGAAGCAATCACCCGCGATCATCTGTGCGTACGGGCGAGTGGCGGCTCGGACGGATGCCCCTTCCTGGGGCGGGTCGTCCTGCTCGGCATCGGTCCCGTACGTCGGCTCGTCCCATAGGAGGTTCGGTTCGCAATCCGCCTCCGCAGTCACTTGTGTTTTCGCGACCTCTGGGTCCGCGGGCTGCTGATCCAGATCTTCATTTGCGGCATATCTAATCTTCATCGCATTTCCCGGCAGGACGAGCGTTTCGGTGTCGTTTTCGCAAGCGCCGGAACCCCCCAATGCCTGCTCGATTTTCTCCAGATCCACCCTGTATACGCGATACTTCTTCTTGAGTTCGTCAGTGGTGCTTCGAGCCGTTGTGGCAGCCAGGTCGGCGCTGTTCCGGTCGATGAACTGTGTCAGCTCCGCCTCTGCGGCGACGGTCATTGTTAGGTCGGTAGAGTTTTCCGCCGAAATCAAAACCTCGCCGGCCATCGGTTCCACCTCGGCCGCCTGAGCTGACGTACCTGCGGACATGCCTGCCACGACTAGTGAAAGCGCAGCGGATGAGACGAGCGAACCTCGAATCGAGAATTTCACAGACCCCCCCGGGTATAGTAACCGACAATTGGTCGCACCATGAATCTCTCCCGAATGGGTATTGCTCTCTTCGGGAGCGATGTGATCGTACGAAGAATCATGCCCACCTGTACAGTGTTCGCGTTCACACTTGAGGAAGATCTGAGGTTTCTCGATAGCGATTTCCAGCAGAACGCAAAACCGGCTGACCGGTGTTCCATTTCGAGCCAATGGCTTGATCTGCTGGGCGCAGTCGATAAACAGGCCCCGGGCAGGGCTTCGGCGTAGTCGACTACCGTCTGGTTTACGGCGGTTCGACACCTCGTCGCGGAGTCGACAGCAGGACAGGCACGGCCATCCAAGATCATGGAGTTCTCCACGTTCCGCGATCCACCAGGAAGACCGTGCCTGCCGACGCATCATCGCCGATCCCGCCCGCCGATCCCGCCCGCCCTTGACCAGTTGAGCTGAGACAGCAGGATGCGATCACTCCTGCGGAGGTTCCGGGCCTCCTGGAACGCCTGGCCGGCGTCCCGGACCCGCGGGATCCTCGCCGTCTCCACCACGGCCTTGCGGTGGTGCTCTCGCTGACCGCGTGCGCGGTGCTGACCGGCGCGACCTCGCTCCTGACCGTCGGCGAGTGGATCACGGACTCCCCGCCTCACTACTGGAACGACTCGGAGTCCGCTCCGATCCACTCAATCCACGCCGATCTCTGCCCGCGGAATCCACGGTGCGACGCCTGCTGGCCCGCGTCGACGGCGACGCACTCGACGCCGCACTGGGGCGCTGGCTCACCGACCGCCGCCCACCACCAGCGAAGAAGTCGCAGTTGAGAGGCTGGCCGTGGACGGAAAGAGCCTGCGGGGTGCGGCGAAGGCCAAGGGCAGGAAGATCCATCTGCTGGCCGCCCGCGACCACACCACCGTCTTGGTCCTGGCCCAGCGAGACGTGGGTGAGAAGACGAACGAGATCACCTGCTTCCAGCCGCGGCTGGACACGGTCACCGATCTCGCGGGAGTCGTGGTCACCAGCGATGCCCTGCACACGCAGGTCGACCACGCCACCTACCTCCTCGGACGCGACGCCCACTACATCGTGATCGTCAAGGGCAACCGGAAGGCTCTCCGCAAGCAGGTGAAGTCCCTGCGGTGGAAGGAGATCCCGCTGCAAGGGCGGACGAAGGAGCAGGGGCACGGACGCGGCGAGATTCGCCGCATCAAGGTCGCCACCGTGAGCAACCTGCTCCTCCCCGGCGCCCGGCAGGCCATTCAGATCCGGCGTCGACGTACCGACCGCAAGACCGGGAAGATCACGATCAAGACCGTGACCGCCGCCACGAGCCTCGGCGCCGAGCAGGCCGGACCCCGCGAGATCGCCCAACTCGTACGTGACCACTGGGCAGTCGAGGCCCTGCACCACGTCAGGGACACCACGTTCGCCGAGGACGCCTTCCATCTGCGGACCGGCAACGCGCCCTGGGCCATGGCCGGCTTCCGCAACCTCGCCATCGGCGCGCTCCGGCTGACCGGAACCACGAACATTGCCGCCGACCTGCGCCGCAACGCACGCCGGCCCGAACGCCCCCTCACGCTCCTCGGCCTCACATGATCACGAGACTGGCATCTATCGACTACGCCGAAGCCCTGGGTGCTGCCTGTAGTCGCGCGCAGCCACGCTCTGCCGCAGTAGGTGTCAACGCAGGGCGACGGGGCGAGACGGATGGTCTGCGGCTGCTGGAACGTAGGCGTATAGGTGAGGTCTTGATGGCCTTCGTGCCGGGTTCGACGAGATGGGGTCGCGTGCGGGGCGGCTGGGTGAGGTGGCGGCGCACCGACCTCTCGCACATGCCTAACTTGCCTTACAGCTCTTCAGCTCGCTCATCTGCGTAGATACTTGACAACACTAGATAACGTCGGCGGCGGGCAGCTCGACGTCCGGGAAGTACCCAGGATTCACGTGCGTCGAGTTGATCGCGTCTGCGATCTCACGGCGCCGGGCATGATGATCACGCTCGTGCCGGCGTCCGCCATGATCTTCCCCACGGCGGTGCCCCAGGACCCGGCCGAGAACACTGCCGCACGGACGGAATGGTGCTGGCTCACTGCGGGGTCCTTTCGTCAGGGGGGCGGCCGGGCCCGGGAAGCCCGCCCGACGTCTTCCAAATGATCACCCGGGCTCACACGTCGGCCTGGTTGACGAACCCCAGAGACGACAGTCCTTCCGCGATGCACAGCCGATCCGAGGCTCCTCCCACCTCGGTCTGCAGGAGTTGGTACGCCGCGCCGTGCTCATGCCCCCACCGCATCGCCGCGCGCCACAGGGCCCGCCCATAGCCGTGCCCGCGGTGCTCCGGCAGCACGCCGAAGTACTGCGGCAGCAGCCGCGCCCGACCCCCGTGGTCGGGCATTTTCTCCATGGGGCCGATAGCGCCGGCCACCCGGCCGTCATGCAGCACGGTGAGCACGGGCCCTACCGTCCCGGCCCGCAGGTGCCCGTACAGGAACAGGAAGCCGCCCGCGGCCATCGTCTCCGCGAACACGGCGAACCCGGCATCCTCGGGCAGGTGCGCGTACTCCTGGACCGGCACCTCCGGCCCTGCCTCCGGCCCGGTGAACTCCTTGAGCTGGACGCGGGTCCCGCCCCGGACGTACGCCTCCGGCTGCTCCGCGTCGAGGAACCACACGATCCGCACCCTCCCTGCGCCGTGCGTGGCCGCGAGCTTCCGCGCCAGGTCCGCGCCCGCGGACAGACTGCCGCGGGCCGCCCCGTACACGTGGACCTTGACCATGCCGGCGCCGCGCTCCACCAGCGTGGGGACAAGGGTCCGGTCCGGGCCGTGCTCGACGGCGTCAACCAGGACGCGCTCCTCCTTCCTGGACGACCAGCGGCGGTCCTTGTCGTACGGGAGGAAGCCGCCCGTGCCGGCGGCCTCCAGCGCCGCATGGAAGAGGTCGGGGAGCGGGCTGTCCGGGTAGACGGGGCCGAGGGTCGGCACGTACGGCACGGGCATCACGGGCTCGATCCAGTCCCAGCGGAAGTGCATGGCCGCACGCTACCCACGCCGCGCACACGCCGCAGGCCCCGGCGCGAACTCGCCGGGGCCTGCGGTGTCACCCGCCCGTCAGGAACCGGAAGGCGGCTGCCCGCCTCGGGAGGGCCCGGCGGGCGGGCCCTCCCCTTCAGCGGGTCAGAGCCCGAGCATCTTGGCCAGGAACTCGGCATTTGCGCCGATGTCGTGGCCGAGGACCACACCGTGGTGAGGCAGCGCGGCCAGCCGCCGGGCGACCTCCCGGCGGGACGCCTCGGCCCCGCCCCCGTCCACCCCCACCAGACCGAACACGTCCGGGTACCGGTCCTCGGTCGCCCCGCTCATGAAGTCCGCCTCGCCCAGGGTGCGGCCGGTGTCCTCCTCGGCCGGGACCGCGTCGGCCTCGATGCGGGGGAACACCAGGGCCGCGGCCTCGCCCTCGGTCGCCAGGGGCACCTCGAACCAGCTCGTGAACTGGTGCGGGAACACCTGCGCCTTCAGCTCCTTACCGCGCTCCCACAACGGCGTGCGGTCCCCCGCGAGGAGCGCCTGAGTTACTCGCTCATCCTGCGTCGGGTGGAGCGCGTCGCCGCACTCCAGCCCTGCGCGGGCGATCCCGAACCAGCCGAGTTCCTCCAGCAGCCCGAGACCGACCGCGGCGGCCGCCGGCCACGGCAGGACATCCACCCCGCCGCGGTCGTTGGACCGGACGAACACGCGGTCGTTCGCGAGCAGCCCGAGCCCGTGACGGGCCACCAGGGCGAGCGCCGTGGTCGTCTTCCCCGCGCCCTTGCTGCCGAACGTCAACACGGTGCGGCCGTCCTCGGTAACGACAGCCGAGGCGTGCAGCACCGCCCACCCGTCCCTCAGTAGCTGACCGCGCATCACCTCGCGGGCCAGGCGCGCGGTCGCCGTGGCGACGCCCTCGGTGTCGCGACCGATGACGTCCAGCCGTCCCGTGCCCGGCTCGGACCGGTAGGCGAGGCCCTGCTCCGGCCCGACGGCCCGGATGACACCCGAGGAAACATCACGGGCGACGAGGAGCTGAGCCCGCGCGTAGGCGGTGCTCGTGTGGGGGGCCTGCGTCACCGCGAACGACACGTCGTCGTACCGGTCGCCGTCCACGGTCGCGGTGACCAGGGGCCCGGCGCAGACACCCTCCGCCGGCACCTCGGCCGCCTTCCACCACGAGCCGAAGTACCGGGCCGACCAGTCGGTGACGGCCCGCTCGGGCGAGACGACGGTCACGGACGTGCCGGCGCTCTCCAGGCGTACGGCGTGAGCAGCCATGATCCATTCCTTCCGGGAATCGGTTGCAACGGGACGCCACGCACCGCCGGATACGCGGCGCGCAGCTTGGCATGGGCGGCCTCCCACTGCCGGGTCTCTTCCCACCCGCGGAAGCCGGGGCCACTGCCGTTCACTCACGGGTGCCGCGCCTCATGCAGCGAAGCCCAGGTACGTGCCGACTGTGAGGCCTGAGAACGTGATGAGTTGACGAGGCTTCAGGCACGTAAAGGCGACGTGCATCCCGATGCCGGCGGCGACGGCGTACGGCATCGTCTGCTCAACGAGCAGCGCCGGCGGTAGTGCGATCTCCAAGGCGATGACGACGGCCGAGACGAGCCGCCACAGGCGGACGTCGCGGTCGGTGAGGTTGCCCATGTAGCGGCGGACGATGCCGGGGACGGCGTACTGGCGGCGGTAGGGGAGCCGCTCGCGCACCTGGCTGTAGACGTGCACCCACTGCGCGAGGTACAGCCCGCTGCGGAACTGCGGGGACCGGAGTTTCTGCCAAGCAGAGTTCCAATAGATGTCCGTGGTGACCACGACCATGAGGACCTGCGCCCACGTGTTCGCCGTGCTGGAGCCATGCGCGATGTGCAGGCCGGTGCCGAGGTCCCCGGCGAGCAGCAGGCAGGCACCCGTGAGCAGGGTGTAACGGACGGCGTTCGGGCTCTTGAGGTAGAGCAACTCCATCGCGGCCCCGGCCAGGACCAGCAGCAGCGCCAGGCGGGGGGCGACGCCGACGGCCAGGGCGACAGCCGCGGCGGTGCGGACGATCAGCGCAGGCCGGTAGACCGCGACCAGCAGCCGGGCACGCGCCGGGCCGAAGCGCTGTTCGGCCACGTGGGCACTGAGCGAGCCGGGGGCGAGGCGGTCCCAGCCGCCTTGACTGAAGGAGAGCGCGAACCTCGCGGTGATCACGGCCCCGAACACGATCCGGAAGGCCTGCAAGCGCGCGGGGTCGGTGGGGTGCTGAAACCCGGAGGCGAGGGCGTCAAAGAACCACACGGCTGTTCCTGACCTCGACGGACTGCTCGCCGTGCGCGGACAGCACGCGGCCGTGGCCGTCGACCCTGGCGTAACGGCCGGACGCCACTAGGTGGTTGACGATCGTCTGGAGCTGCGGCGGGCCGAGGATGAACGAGCCCGGAGACAACCAGTCGTAGACGTTCACCGGCTCGGTACGGCCGTCCTTGGTGGTACCGGTGAGCGTGATGATCGTGAACGTGGCCCGGCAGAACATCTTCCAGCGCATCCAGCGGCCGGGTAGAGGTGTAAAGCCGGTGACCATCCACACGACCAGGGCGACCGTGACGGCGGCCTGGACAGCGGGCAGCACGAAACCGTGCATGAGGAAGCCTCCGAGAACAGGGAGGGTGAAGGTGTGGGCGAGTGGCCCGCAGGCGGGGCCGCTCCGGGGTCAGCGCTCAGGCTTGGGAGGCCGCTGCATCAGCGCGGCCGCCGCCTCGTCGAGGCTGATCTTCTCTTGCAGCAGGGCGGCCATCACCTCGGTGATCGGCATCTCCACATCGTGGACGTGGGCCAGGTCGAGGATCGCGGTGGCGGACTTCACGCCCTCGGTGGTCTGCCGGGTGGCGGCCGTCGCCTCCGCGATGGTCATGCCCTGACCGAGGCGGGTGCCGAAGGTGCGGTTCCGGGACAGCGGGGACGAGCAGGTGGCCACCAGGTCGCCCAGGCCGGAGAGCCCGGCCAGCGTTGCGGGGTGGGCGCCCATGCGGACCGCGAGGCGGGTGGTCTCCGCCAGGCCGCGGGTGATGAGCACCGCGGTGGCGTTGTCGCCCAAGCCCATGCCGACGGCGATACCGACCGCGAGGGCGATGACGTTCTTCACCGCACCACCCATCTCGCAGCCGATCACGTCGGTGCTGGTGTACGGGCGGAAGTACGAGGCGTGACAGGCCTTCTGGAAGCGGCGCGCGGCGTCCTCGTCGGGGCAGGCGATGGTCGCGGCGGCGGGCTGGCCTTCCATGATCTCGCGTGCGAGGTTCGGCCCGGACAGCACCGCGATCCGGTCGGCGGGAACGCCGGTCACCTGCGCGATGACCTGGCTCGCTCGCCGCCCGGTGTCCGTCTCGATGCCCTTCATCAGCGACACGATCACGGCATGGCTGGGGATGTGCGGTGCCCAGTCAGCAAGGTTGGCCCGCAGGGACTGGGCGGGGATGGACAGCACGACGTAGTCGGCGCCCTCCAGCGCTGCAGCCGGATCGGTCGTCGCGGTCAGGCAGGCGGGCAGGTCGACATCTGGGAAGTAGCCCGGGTTGCGGCGGCGGGTGTTGATCGCGTCGGCGATCTCGCTGCGGCGGGCGTGCACGATCACGTCGGTGCCGGCGTCGGCCATGATCTTGGCGACGGCGGTGCCCCAGGAGCCGGCCGAGAACACCGCCGCACGGGCGCGGGGCTGGCTCATCGGGTGGTCCTCTCACTGGGGGCGGGGCCGTCGTCGGGGCGCCGACCGGGCCGGGTCATCATATCGATCGCGCCGGGCTCGGCCGGTGAGGTTGCGGGCCGTCGGAGGGTCAGGAGGACCGCGCGGCGGCCGGGGAGCGCGGGCAGTATCCGGTGGGCCTCGCCGAGCATGCGCTCCGCCTGGACGTCGCCGAGGTCGCGCCGTAGCTCGTCGGCGTGGCTGATCCACTGCCGGTAGAGCCGTCCCCACATCTCGGGCTCGTCGGGCCGCTCGTCGACGTGTTCCACGATGAGCCCGGCGGCGCGGGCCTGCTCCTCCCAGACGGGTTCGGCCCCGCGCCGCAGGGCCCGGGTGAGGACCAGCCGGGCGCCGGGCGCCAGGATCCGGCCGAGTTCACGCACGGCCTGGCCCCGGTCCGCAGCGCGGCTGAGGGCATCCACGCAGACCACGCCGTGAGCGCAGCCGTCCGGTAGCCCAGTGGCCTCCAGCCCAGCGACGCGGAAGGCGGCCCGCCCGGTGGGGAGGAACTGCCCGCTGCGGCCGCTGGCCTGAGCGACGGCGACGCTCGAGAGGTCGAAGCCGAGCAGGCGGGCGGAGAGGGCCCGGGCCAGCCACAGCCCGATGCCGCCGGTGCCACATCCCGCGTCCACGAGGAGCTGACCGGGCCGCATCCGCAGCCGGGCCGTCATCAGCCCGAGGAGGGGCCAGTCACAGGAGCTGGAGGCGGCGACCTCTGCCGGGTAGTCCTCCCCGAGCGCCGCGGCGTAGAGGCTGGCGACCAGCGTGGTGCGCGCCCGTGCGGCGTGGAACGCGTCGAACTGGGCGGCGGCCGTGGACACAGGCGGCGCGGTGTCGTGTGTGGTGGTGGGGTGTGTCATCGGGGCATCGCCCTCCTGATCCGCGAGTGGGTGCCGGGACAAATCACCTGGACGGCGTGGATGGGATCGCCCTCGTCGGACAGGTCCAGGGCCACCGGCTCATGACCGGTGACGTCCTCGACCAGCCGCGCCACCTGCCCGGCTTGGTCGGCGAAGCCTCCTCGTACCGAGGAGAACCGGGCCGTCGCCTCCGGCCACGGGGCAAGCCCCTCGGCCCGTGCCGGGCGGAAGGACAGGGCGTCGAGCGGGGCGGGATCGCTGGCGAGGTCGTCCCGGGTCCCGGCGATGGCCGTCAGCCGCGACTGGGCGGCCTCGGTCACCGCCCGGGTCATCGCGATGACCGGGGTGATGTGGCAGCCTCCACCAGCGAACACGACCGGGAGGTCCTCCGACCACAGGTAGGCCAGGCACACCGGCAGCCCGTACGGGCCGTCAACGAGGGCCAGTTCCACCGCCATCCCCGCGGCCGTCAGCCGGTCGACGATCTCCCGGCCGTAGGGGTCCTCGACCGTCCTGGGGTCGATCAGCGTCCGCTGCTGCCCGCCGGACTGCCCGTCCCGGTAGAGGACGTCCCGCTCCACGACCTCGAGCAAGGCGTGCAACAGTGCCTCGCCCCTCGTGTTGCCGCAGGCCAGGCCGGTACTGGTCGCGCGCAGGAGATCCGGGCACCACTCGGGGCGCTGCGCCCGCCGGCGGACCAGGTCCACGGGCAGGAGCGTTTTCGCCCCGCTCACCAGGCCGGTGCCGGGTGTCCATTCCCACACCACCCGGGCAAGGGCGCGCTCCTCGTAGGGGACGGTCAGCGGCAGCGCGGCCACCGGGCAGCCGGGGGCCACCTCCTCCGCCGGGCCGTACGCCACGATGGGGAGTGGCTGTTCCACGTGCCACAACTCGATCGCCTCCAGCACGGCCGACAGCCGCGCAAGGAGGTCTGTGGCGCCCTTGCCCTGGGATGTGCTCAGGGTCCGGGAGGCGGGCCGGATCGCCGTCCACACCGGCAACCCGATGCAGTCCAGGCCGGTCAGCCGGGCGACCCGGGTGATACCGAACGCGGGCAGCCGCCCGGCCACTAATTGCCACGTCTCCTCAGGGGACCGAGCGCGTACCGTGCCCGGCAGCTCCACCAAGCCGTCACCGCACACTGTGGGCCGCCTCCTTCTGCTCGGCTAGGAATCCGGGCACCATCCGTTTCGCCGCCTGCACGGCGCGCGCCGCGCAGACCAGCCCACGGGCGGATGCCTCCTCGTCGAGACGGTCCTCAGGGCACCGCCACGCTTCCAGGAGCATCCGGAGCGTGAGGTCGTCACGTACCGCCGCGGTGGAGAACCCGGGCCGGCTCCGGCTGGCGGCAGTGAGGGCATCGGCGTACCGGGCGACCGCTTGCTGGTCCTCGCGGGTCTCGTCGGCCAACAGCAGGCTCACGGCCGTCTCATCCCGTAAATCCAGCGTCGGGTGGAACACCTGATGAGCGGCCAGGTCCCCGGTGATCTCGGCCAGTCGCTCCTCCAGCGGCCGGCCGCGGCCTCCGCCAGGCGGAAGCAGGGAGCGACACGTCAGGTAGGCCATCCACGTCTCCGGGAACGCCGGGCCGCACACCTGCTGATAGAGGAGGCGATCCCGTGTGAACAGCGTTCGCCCGTCGATACGGCTGCAGGCGAACGCGTTGGACCACTGCCAGAAGTAGGGCGACTCCCAGGTGCCAGGCGCAAGCCGGGCCCCTGCCCGGGGCGTCCAGCCGTCCAGGGCGGTGCGCACAGCGGCGAGAGCATCGGCGCGCTTGACGTCGCCAAAGCCCGGATCGCGCTCCCGTTGCTCGGCCAGCCACCCGGCGAACTCGTGCTCACCACGGTGGCGGCAGACGGCGTGCACAGCGCCCGTGGTGCGCTGCGGGTAGTAGACCGCGCGGAGATCAGCCAGCAGGGCGGAGGCCCTCTCGCCGTCGAGCAGCCCGGCCAACTGGGCAAGCTGCACGACGTGCCGGAGGTTGACCAACGGCCAGGACAGCGCGGCCCACTCGCCGTCAGGTGCCTGCCCGACCGCCACCTCGTCGTCACCGTCGATGTCTCCACGGGCGTAGGCCGTGAAGACGCTGCCGACCCCGAGCATCCCGAACGGCGCCAGCTCGGCCGCCCGTAGCGCGCCGATGCTCGCCGCCCCGATCACCCGGACTCCCCGGCCCATCGCGGCCAGAATCTCCTTATGCCGCAGCGCAGGCGCCTGGTGATACACCCCGTCGATGATCACCGCCGTGTCGCCCTTACGGATGGCCGCCTGGAAAAGATCGCCATGCGCCACCGGCGGCCACACCCGGACACCCGGCGCGGTCAGCACCGGTTCGGACCGTGGCAGCGTCGGCCCGACGAACACGTGAATCATGAAGCCCCTTAGAGGTCACTGGAGCGAGGGTGGCGTCCCTCCCCTCGGCCCCTTCAAGGCCCGAGGGGAGGGACGCCCGGTCACACTTGAGGAGCGGTTACTCCTCGTCCTCCACGTCCACGGCGACCACCACGGGCCTGGTGAGCTCGTCGCCGTCCTGCGGCGCCGCCGAGGTGTTCGGAGTGTTGGACTGCATGGATTCCTCCCGATGGGGATGAGTGATAGGACACGGAGGACGGTCACGTACAGGGCTGGCCTGCCGCGCTGTCCGGCCTCCAAAAACCCGCCCCAGGGCCAGCATGGGCGCCCCTGATAGGTGAGGACGTCCGGCCCGCCTTGAACCTCCGGTCTCGGCGTGAAGCCGACCCCGGGGCGGGGGTCTATAGGGTCAGGCGGCTATTCGCTCCGCGACCCGCGCGAATTCCTCCTCCAGGCGGTCCCGCCCGAGGGCCGCCCACTCCTGCTCCAGGTCGGCCGGCGTCACACCGTGGAGCTCGACCACCAGGCGCGCCGCCATCGTCCAGGCCGCCAGGGGGGAGCCGTACTCCACCAGCTCCATGTACCGGCCGGGGAGCGGCTGGAGGGACACCGGGTCATGGATCGTGCCGTACACGCCCCACGCCGGTGCGTGCCTCGCCCACGCCGCCACCCACCGGCCGCCCCGGAGGGCGTGGCACTCCTGGACGGCGATACCCGCACACGGCACGCACACGGGTGGGGACGCGGTCCGCTCCTCCTCCCGGATCGGGCCGTTGGTGTCCCGCAAGAGGAAGAGTTGCGGCCCGTCCGGGTCCTCTGGCGCGCGGGCGCAGACCTGGCACAGCATGTGATCCATCGCCCGGCGCTGCCGGTACGGGTGGATGTCCTTGAGTCGCGGCTCCCCGCGCCGGCGCTTGGGGAGGAGCTGGGGCCTCACCCACGGGACACCGAAGCTGTCCCGGTCGTGCGCTGTCTCGTCCGTGTACGCGATCCCGTCCCCCACGCGGCGGCGGATGAGCGGGCACGGCAGGAGCCGTTCCTCGCTGCGCGCGGTGACGTACGGGACGACGCCAGGCGGGGCCGAAGGGAGCACGATGAGCCTTCCTGTGCGTGGACGGGGTTGGAGACCCGGCACACCCGGAGTTGAGGGGTGGGTGTGCCGGGCCATGGGGCCACCCGCGGCCCGGGAGGGGCATCGGGTCGGGGGCGGGCTGGAGGGCACGGCCGCCGGGGTACAGGGCGGCCGTGCCGGTCCTGATGCGGGGTCGGGCTACCGGGAGGCGATGCCGACCACCAGGGCGCCCATGAGGGCGGCCAGGGCCACGGCGTAGAGGACCTGCCCCACCGGGCTGTCCGGCCTCACGGCGTCTTCTGGCGGGCCGCCTGCCCTTGCTTGAGGAGCTGCAGGACCTCGCCCACGTAACAGAGGTCACCGGGGCCGTCCATGGGGACGCACCAGTACGAGCGCCCGCGCGCCTCCGTGAGACGGACCGCAGGCACGCCCAGGTAGTGGTCCCGGCCGAGGCATTCGACCCCAGGGAACCCCCCGTCCGTCCACTCCGCGGCGGTCACCCCGGGCACCAGGACGTAGTACAGGAGGGAGTGGAGGTCCATGAACACCGCGCCGCGGATGAACCACCGGCGGAGGAAGGCGTCCACCTCCTCCAGGTCCTCCGTCCCGGCCGCCGCCCACACCAGGCAGGCCGGAACCCGTACGGCGCCGAGGGTGCCGCCGCACGCCAGGAGCGCCACGCCGTCGGCCTTCTCCCACTGCGTGCGGGCCAGGTCCCGGTCCTCGGCGGCGCCGAGGAGCCAGCGGGCGGCCGCAAGTTGTCGCTCCAGGAGCGCCACCACCGCGGTCTCCTTCACGGCCGGGGCGTTCACCTCGTGTGTGCTCATGCGCCCACCTCCAGCTCCGGCGCCGGGCGCCTGGTCTCGGCCTGGCCCTGGAGGACGGGGAGGCGGGGCGGAGTGAGCGGATACGGAAGGATCGGGCCGGGCCCCGTCACGGGCGTGGTGGCGGTCACCGAGGTGTCCACCAGCGCGCGGCGCCGTTGCCGGTCGGCGGTAGTTCTACGCATGACTCGTGTCCCTGGCGTAGGTCTCGTAATGGGTACCTGGACCGTACGGCCGGGGTGTGGCGCGGACCACACAAGGAGCGTGGCAGTTCGCCGCAGACTGTCAGCGAACTACCACGCTCCGTAGCACTTCTGGCGGTGCGTCAGGCGTGGACGTTGAGGTGGACCGCCATCCCCCGCATCTCCCTGGTGAGCGTGCGCTTCCGCGTTTTGAGGATGCTTTCCATGACGTACCGGGCCATGGGCTGGTGCTGCATCCACGTCCCGGTGGTCCCCTTGATACGGACCAGCTCGTCCATGGCGTCCTGCGTGGAGCCGAGGAGGACGTGCGCCCGGGCGACGTCCAGCCGGTGCCTGTTCCAGTTGATATTGGAGGGCCGGCCGACCTTCCGCAGCGCCTGCCGGGAGAGGAGGCCGTCGTCCGCGCGCCGGAGCACACCGTGGGCGTCCCCGGCCAGGGACAGGTCCTCCACCGTCTTGAGCTCCGCCGTGACGGGCCCGAACCGGCCCCAGTGGGTGCGGTAGTCCGCGTGCTCATGGCCCACGGCGGACGCCGCGGTGGCCGCCATCCTCCTGGCCTCCGCGGCGTCGTCCGGCCGGTTGTTGCGCACCGCAGCGGACGCGATACGGAGGCAGAGCTCCCCCCACGCCGCCAACTGCCCTGCGGACGCGGTGGAGAACCGTGGTTCGATCTGCTCCGCCGTCGTGGCTGCCAGGTTGGCGGCCTCGTCGAACCGGTCCTGACGGAGGAACAGCCAGCAGAGCCCGGTTACACCGGTGGTCGCGGTCAGCGTCTCGTCCAGCTCCCGCGCCAGGCGGATACCGTCCACGAGGGCCTGATACGCCATGTCGTACTGCCTCACCTGCGTGAGGTACTTCCCGGCCAGGAGGAGGGCGTGAGCCCGCACGAGGACGGCCTCCCGACGCTCCTCCTCCTCGGCCGCCACCGTCGCCGCCTCCGCCGTGCGCAGGAGCCCGGGCAGCGCCCGGGCCACGGACTCATACCGGTCCGCGTTGTAGAGCTCTAGGGAGTCCTCAATCCGCCGACGGATCTCCGGCAGGCCCTCGGCTTGGCCGGGGTCGGCCAGCGTCTCCGAGGAGATCCCCACCGGCGGCATGAGCGCCCGCCTAAGCTGCGCGAGGACCTGACGATTGGTGCTGTCCTCCTCCACCGGGAGCGGTGATCCCGGCGCGAAGAGGCTGGATGTCTCAATGCCCAGTGCGCGGGCGATCTGGTGCAAGGTGTCCACCCGGGCCTGACCGCCCTGCTCAATCTTCCTGATAGTGCCGACCGAGAGATCGGACTCCGCCGCAAGTTGTTCCTGACTCATACCGGCCGTCCGGCGGTGGGCACGAACGGCCTCTGCCAACGGGCTGGAGTTGTGCGCCATACTGGAGCCTCCGTTTTGACCTCGACACTCAAAACGGTACTCGTGTTGACGCCCCGTGACTCCCCCGAGCACACGGGGCGTTGACGTGTCCGGCTGTCGACGTCGGCCCGAACTGCCAGGAGCGCGACCGCCAGGCCGCCGCCTGACGCACGGGCGCCCCGCCGGTGGGTTCCGTCCGGCGGGGCGCCCGCTCAAGGTCCTCCACTGCTGAGCAGCATTCAGCAATGGACACCACCGACCATACGTCGCCGGGCTGATCAGTCCCGGTAGCGGCCCCCGGTGGGCAGTACCCACGGGGCTGACCCGCCGGCCACAGGCAGGGCGCCTACAGTCGCGTGTGCTTCACGATGGAACCCCATTTGGCCGCCTGGGCGGTGAAGCAGTACGAGCACAGTGGGTTCCCGCCGCGCCCGTACCGGTGCGTGCGTCGATGGCACACCGTGCATCGGCCTACCTGGTCGCTGGAGCACATCGCCACCGACGGGTCGTCCTCGGTGGGTGGGGGTGCAATCGTCATGATCTTCCTGTTCCGGCAGCAACTTCTCACCACCTCGAACAAAGATTAGAACGTTGTGCGATCGGTGTCCGTCCCGTCACATACCGTTGCAGCATGTCCGACCTCCCCCGCCAGACGGGCGCTGCATGCTGCCCGACGAGGGGCGACCTCAACGACGCCATCCGGCGCCTCATGGCCATGCCCGCCGACCGGAACCGCACTGCCGAGTACGAGCGACTCCTTGCCCTATGGGCGGAGGCAACCCCAGACGACGTCGAACCGGCCGCATGAACACGGACGCCCCACCCGGAAACTGGGCGGGGCGTTCGAGTAAGACACCATCACGTGGACGCCTTTACCGTACCGCCCTACCCGTCCGGCGGGAGGACGACAGGCTGAGCGGACTGCAAGTCGTGGGGAACGTAGCGGGACGCCTGCCGCATGCCGGCCAGCACGCCTTCCATCGCCACCTGCCCGAGCCTCGACAGGGCCGCCTGGTTGTGCGCGCAGGAGCTGCACGACACCAGCCCGTAGCCGCGCGTGCACACCCGCTGCCCGCCCTCGACGGCGTGGACGCGCACCGGATGCCCGCACGCCGGGCACTCCGGCACCCGCAACGCCCGCTCGACCTGGTGCAGGGCGCGCACCGGACACGGGTACGGCCGCCGGTTCGCCTGGCTGTAGGGCCTCACCATGCACTCCTCTCCGGCGGCTCCTGCCCGGGATGCGCCTCGGCGAAGTGCCCCCGGATCCCGGCCTCGACCCGTTCCCGCAGCGCGACCCCCTGCCGCTCCGCGCGCTCGGTGAGGACCCGGTCGACGTCGTCCATGCTGCCGCCCAGCGGGAGACGGATCGGTTCCCGGTCGCACTCGTAGGCGTTCTCCTCGTGCGCCCACCCGCAGCCGAAGGCGCACGAGAAGCGGACGATGCCGCTGCGCGGGTGCGGCCACAGGGGCGGGAGCTCCGGCACCGGAATGATCGTCGGCTCCGGCGGCGGCGCGGCCTCGGCCGCGCGGCGGGCTGCCTCCATCCCCTCGAAGTCCTCGCGCGGCGACCGCCGCAGTTCAGCGACCAAAGCATCCAGGTCGGTGTCGACAGTCACAGGCCCTCCGTCTCGTGCGACGGGACAGAATGCCACAAACCAGAAACGCCCGCCCTAGCGTGGGAGGGCGGGCGTCCGATCACGGGCCGGCTGGCCCGTCCAGCGGGTCAGGCGGGGCGGGCGTCTGCGGGAAGACCTGGTCGACGTCGGGGCAGAGCCGGACCAGTCGCTCGTTCGCCCGGTCGACAGCGTCCCTCAGCGAGTCGCCGTTGTTCGGGTAGACCTCGTGCCAGACGTGGCCGAGGCGTTCCTCCATCCCGGCAACCCGCTCCATCATGCCCGGCCGCTCCGGAACTCCTGGGCGAGCCGCTTCCCCGTACCAGTCATCGAGGAACTGGGAGGTGCGCCGCAGCAGGTGCGTTATCGCCCGCGCCGCCCGCCACAGGGCAGCGCCACCGCCCACGATGATCGAGACGGCGCCGCCCCACAGCAGGGCCGCGTCGAGTGCCGGGACGCCCGTGCTCACATCCATCCGGTCACCTGCCGCTCTGGTCGAGGTCCGGGCGCGGTGTGTGCCGGGCCTTCCAGCCGGTCCCCGCGGCGATCGCGGCGGGGACCAGGGCGAGCACGAACGGGGCGAGACTGTCCGGCATCCATTCCACCAGCCGTACGTTGTCCTGCAGTGCCGCGAGGGCGCCGAGGAGACCGGACGCCCCGAGGTACGCCGCAGCCGTCGCAGCCTTGACCTTCGTCTCGATCGGGCCGTTAGCCATGATGAGTCCCTTTCACGCGATGACGTCGAAACCGTGCTTGGCCGCGAGCAGCCCGGCCGAGGCCGAGCCGGGGATGCCGTCGGCCGGCTGTCCTGGCTTGCGGCCACGGAACCCACACCGCTCCTGCCACCGGGAGGTGGCCTCCTGGGTGTCCGTACCGAAGTGGCCGTCCAACCGCACCTTGGCCAGCAAACCCTCGTCGACCAGGGCCGCCTCCCAGACCCGCACCCCGTCGTAAGTGACCGGCGTGCCAGGCATGCCCGGGTTGGTGCGCGCCGCCTCCCTCAGCCGGGACAAGCTCACCTTGGGGCGCCTCGGCGCAGGCAGCGAAGCGCCGGGCGTGGCGCCTCCGAGGCGGACGCCGATCCGCGACCGCATGTCCGCCATGGTGAAGCCGCGCGGATCACTCTTGCCGGGCTGCCACTCCAGATGCCCGACCACCGATCTTTCGTTCCAGCCGTGCTGTCGGCACACCGCGGCGGCGGCCCGCTCGATCGCCTCCAGCTGGACGGCCGGCCAAGGGTCCAGGCCATCGCCCAGGTTCTCGCACTCGAACCCGTAGAAATGCCGGTTCCCGTCGGTGTTGCTCTCGTCGTCGGCTGGCAGGCTCGTCTCGGCGATGACCGCGCGCAGCACGTCGCCGTCGCCCAGTCCGGCATGGTTGGTGCGCCCATACCCGATCAGGTGCACCCGCCCGTCCTTCGTGATCACGCCGTGGCACAGCGGTCCGGGCAGGCCCGTGTACCCGTCCCGGCAGAGATCGACGGTGAGCTGGGGGCCCCGCGTCACGGTGTGATGGATCATCACGCCATGGAGCGGGCCCCACGGGCCTGCATGGTTGCGGCTGTGCTCCTCCCAGCCGTCGTGCTCGACGACGACCAGGCCCTCCGCCCTCAGCGCTGCGGCGAACTGAGCCGCCGTCAGTGGGGGCGCCATCAGACCCGCTCCGGCCAGTGGCGGCGAACAGCGCGGCTGATGCTCGGCTGGAAGGTGACGGCCATGGGGTCACTCCGTTCGGAGGAGTTCTCGCCCGGCCCACAACCAGCAGCAGTCTGGAGTCTATCCGCCCGCGTTCGGCCGCTATTCGGCGTGATGGATGACGAGTTTGAACTCGGCGAGGGTCAGCAGGCGCGGCTGCGCGTCGTTGTGCGTGACGCGCAGCGCGAGCGGCATCCCCGGGTCGACGAAGATTCCGTGCCCCTTGACGTAGAACTGGCCGCCCGGCGTCGGCGTGCGGTGCTCCGTCGCCGTGGTGTTGTTGGGGCTGGGAGTCAGGCCGAGCGGATCGCGAACGTACTGGTCGCGCAGCTCGGTGTAGCCGCCCGTGCCGCTGGCGGCCTCCCACTGGATCATGGCGTGCAGATGGCCCCAACCTGCCACGGACGGCCAGATCAGCCCGCTACGGTCGTCGGCCGCCCAGTTGCTCACCACGTACCCGTCGGGCTGCACGGTCTGGTGCATTTGGAAGCGGTCCGTCGGCTCCGCCGCCCCGAATGGGAACCTGACGATCTTGTACGTGGTGCCTGGCGCGATGAGCTGCGGGGTCTCCACCTTGAGCGAGCAGACCTGAACTCCGGGCGCGGCACTTCCATTCGTTCCTGGCATGGGTCAGCGCTGCCCGTCGTGGTAGCCCGCCATGCGCCGCGCGCTCCCGTGCGCCACCCCGGCGGCGATCAGCGCCTCGTAGTCGGCCGCGCGGCGGGCTTCGTCCTCGGCCTCCAGCTCGGTGACGTGAGCGGCCGTCCCGTCGTGCAGCTCCTGGAGCCGCTCGCTGTACTCGTCGAGGGTGACGAAGCGGCCCGGCCGGCTCAGCGTCGGCTCGCTGCCCGCGAGGACCTGCAGATGCCCTGCCGTGCCGTCCTCGTAGAGGACGTACAGGTCAGCCAGCTCCCCGATGGGGCGGGCTCCGGCGATCGTCATAGCGTCCATGCCGCTCCTTAGAGGCTGATGAGGATGGCGCGGATGAAAACCTGGATGCGGTTGTACGTCGCGCCGCCCGATCCGCGGTCCAGGCTGACGGGCAGCTGCACCACTGCCGCACCGCCCGGGGCGAGCGAGGCGACGGCCTGGTACAGCTTCGTCGTCTGGGTGTGCACGTCGGTCATCGTCGAACTGCCGGTGTTCCGCATGTAGTACATCTGGTCCGTGTCGTGGCCGTAGCCTGCGCCCGCCCCGGCAGGGAGCACGAAGTCCACGTCGACCTCGCGCTCCACCAGGACGATGGCCGACCGGCACGGGTCCGGGTTGGTGACGTCGAGCTGGAACGTGTCCGCCACCGTCAGGGTGTTCGGCACGGCCAAGTTCGCGTAGCTCCTGGTCTCGCTGATCTGCGTGAAGCTGATCCGGCCGCGGGGCTCTCCACGCAGTACACCGTCCGAGCCGCACACGACGACACCACCGGCGGTGTCCGGGCTGCACGGGTACGGCCACGTGCCAACCGCGACTCTGAGCGGGTTCCCTCCGGCGCCATTGCCCGTGAGGCCGCACCCTGTGCTGACCGTCGCTGAACCTGTCGGCACGAACAGGCCGTTAGGGCCGACGGCCAGGTTGTTGCCGGGCTGGTTGGAGACAGCCGCGCTGAACGTGCCGCTCCCCTGGTCGTATGCGAGACCTGGCCCGGCCGAGACGCAGCCGCGCACCGTTTCGCACGGAACGTCGGCACTGACGACGTACGGATTGGCAGCGGAGCCGGAGCCGCTCACGTTGACACCCTCACCGGCCTGCACCGTGCAGGTGCACTGACCGCCACCACAGCCACATCGCGCCACAGCGCCCACCGTCCTCGCGGGGTCGTGCTGCGGCCCGGCCTACCACCAGCGGCGCACCGCCGAGTCTATCGACGCCTATCCGGACACCGTCCGGACGCGTCCACGGAAACCGTCCGGACACCACACCCCGCGCTCGTCTGACCAGCCCGGATACCGTCCGGACACGGTGTCCGGACGGGGCGTCAGCCGAACAGGTACAGGATCACCACCCCGTCCTGGCCGGCAGTCCCGTTGGTGGTGTCACCGTCCCGCGCGAGGGCCCCCGCCGCGCCGCCACCCCAGCCTCGCCCGGCACCACCGCCGCCCGTCGAAGCACGCTGAAAGCCACCGTGCCCCAGCCGGCTTTCACCGCCCGTGCCCGAGTGCCCCTGGTTGCCCGTCAGGCGGAAGCAGCCCCCGCCGGCGCCGCCGCCCTGCGTGATGCCGCCGATCCCGGAGAGGGGACCCGCCGTGCCGGAGTAGCAGATCGGGGTGTCCCCGCTCGTCATGACGACCTGGCCGCCGTTACCGCCGTTGGCCGTGCACACCCCGCCGAAGCTGGAGTTGCCACCGGGACCGCCATCGACCGTCGGCGTACCCGCGGTGCCGCCCGCACCGACGACGATCGTCTCCGTCGCGCCCAGCGCCGACACCTGGATCAGCCGCTCCGAGTAGCCACCGCCCGCGCCGCCCGGCGACGACACCAGATGGTTCGCGCTCGCCCGCGCCCCGGCCGCACCACCACCAGCAGCCTGAACCTTCACCAACACCCTGGCCAGCCACTCATAATCAGCCTTGCTGAACTCGTGGGTGCCCGGGTCCTTGAAGTAGACGACCCTCCGGAGGCCGAGGCTGCCCGGGACCATCGTCAGTCGACCGTCGTCACCGACGTCGAAGTAGCTATCGTCTACGCAAACTGCTGCCACCGAGGCCACCTCTTGGAAATGCGTTCAGCTCGGCCCACAACCAGCAGCTATGGAGAGATTAGCGAGTTAGTCGTCCAACCACGCCCAGCGTTCACGGCGGACGATCTTGTAGATCGCCTGGTCCTTGACTCCGTACTCGGCCGCGAGCTGCGCCGTGCTGACACCCCCAGCGCGCCTGCGGCGGATCGCCCTCACCTGCTCCGCCGTCAGCTTGCTGGAGCCGTGTCGCTCTCCTCGCGCGGACCTTCCCGCCTCGACCATGTCTCGCATGTTCTCGGCGTGGGTCCCCAACGTGAGGTGCCTGAGGTTGACACAGCCGTGCTCGCCAGACCCCCCGTTGCAGGTGTGCCGGACGTCCGCGTCGCCGGGGTCACCGTGCGCCAGGATCCACGCTGCGCGCGAGGCGGGCGTCTCCACACTGCCGATCCCCACATTCGGCCGCGTCCCCCAACCAGCCAGGAACGTGCACTCGTTGGTATCTGCTGTGCTCGCGGCGACGAGGTCCGTGACGAGTGTGCCCTTCGCCCTCTGCTTGAGGGGAGCGAGAGCGTTCCCGTGGGCGGTCTTCCGGTAGTAGTGCGTCCAGCACATCAGGTAGCCCCGGTAACGAGGAATGCCGCATGGCTTCCCGTCTTCCACTACAGAGCAGGGCTTCGCCCGGTTGGCTTGGGCCTTCACGAGGTAGCACGTCCGGCACACGGTGCCCTCGACATACACCAGGTTCCCGCAGTTGTCGGCGCAGGGCACCTTACGCTTGGATGACAAAGCCGGTCTCCATTCGGTCGGCAATGCAACCCCCGTGCCAGGTGCCCGCCTTCACGGGGGTTGTGCAGTTCTGCCCTATTCTCACAGGCCAGAGCCACCATTTGTGACGGTTTCAACCGACATCAGGTGAATGCGCACGCCTGGCCCGGCCGGCTCGGCGACACCAGCACCCCGGCGCGGCCGAGACCGCCACACTCGCAGCACCACGCACCAGGCGGTGACCTCCTCCAGCGCCGCCCACACGGTCCGCTCGTCGTCGCCCGGCTCGGGGTCGACGGCGACCGCCGACACCGCGGGGGCCGTCCCGTACGGGGCGGGGAACACCCACTGGGCCCGGCCGTCGTCGCCGGTTGCCACGACGGCCGCCGCGAGCCCGCCAGGCTGCGCCACGGGGCCGGGGACATGCGGCGCCGGGTCCTCCTCGAGCGGGGCGCCGCTCACACGAGTCTGGCCCGCGATCCGCGTGCGCTGATCGAGGCTCCGCAGCACCCCGCCGAGCGGGTTGCCGACCAGGCGCCGAGCCGGAGTTCCACGCATGGCCATCTATGCCGCCTCCGCCGCTGTCGCCGCCACCTGCACCTGCACGCTCTCCGAGCCCGGGGTGTCATCGTCGCCGCCCCGCTCGGTCACCTTCACGCCGACGATCTTCAACCGCTGGGTGACCTGGCGGCATGTCCCGGCACTGGTGACGTCGAGCGCCCAGCCCGGGACGAGGCTCGGCACGTCGATGTTGGCCTGGGGCGAGATGGTGACCTCCCGGGTGTCGACGAACACCGGCACCGCCGATGACACCCGGCGGCGTGCCTGCGCGGCCTGCGTCGCCGAGGCGAGGTCCGTGATCTCCGACATCTCGATGTACCGCTCGTGCAGCCCGTACCACCGGTCGGGCCCGCCGTCCGTGCCGACGACCCCGGATTCCTCACTGCCCGCAACAATCCACCGCGTGACGAGCGACTTGCCGTCCTCGCTCACCGCTAGGCCGTCAGGCAAGTCAGTGTCCGACAGCCGGCCCACACTGGCCATGTGGTTCTCCGGCAGCAGCAGGATCTTCGACCCGATCACCGTGTAGTCGATGCCCGCCTCCGCGAGCTGGCGGAGGTGGTCGCCGGTCTGCCCGATGCCCGCACTGTACGAACGGGACCCGGTGATGCCCGCCTTCCCGACGATCTCGACGGTGTGCCCCGGGTCGTCGGGCGCGAACCCGTCAGTGATCAGCCACTCGGCGATCTCCGCCAGGTCGACGCTCGTGAACGTCCGGTTCCCGTGCGGCACCCGGTTGTCGAGCCACACACTCACATCCTCGGCGGCGACCTCGACTTCCCCCAGGGACCAGGTGACGTCAGTGACAGGCCCGTCCCACACGTACTTCCCGTCACGGAAAATCATCAGCCGGTGTCTCCACGAGCCGATACGGCCGAACTGTGCACAGCAGTCGAACGAGGGTTGGATGACGGCCCGCGCCGAACTCGTGCCGTCCAGTACGCGACCCCACTCGCACTCGGTCAGCACCTCGGCAGCCACCACCGTGGCGCCGCCCCTATCGACGATCCGCGCGGTATGGCTGCCGCAGCCTGCAATGGCCAAGGCCGGGCTCCCCTCTCGATGGAGGTGAGCCCGGCCCAGAACCAGCGGCTATCCGTACGTTAGGTTAGCCGCTGCGCGCTCGGCCCCTGACAGAATGCAAGGCTCTCATGATTCCGTCATTATGAGCGCCACACACTCTTCAAAGGTAGCGCGCGTTCCAGCCACTCTGGAGATGATCCTCTCACGCTCTGCCGGGCTGAATTGATACCGACTCACCCGTTCCACGTGACGAAATGCAGCGACCTGTCGGCGGTCAAGGCGCTCTTCCCAGCGAACATCCGACAGAACCATTCCCGGAGGGTCGCCCAAAAGGCAACTCAAGCTTCGCTCGACGAGGCTCCGCTCTTCCGGGAATCGCGCAATTGCGATGCCAAAGAATTCCTTCCCTCGCGCACGGACTGCTTGCACGAATTGCAGCTCACTCACGATAGCTTCCCGGTCAGGACCATCACCCCAGACCCGCAATCGAACCCCTCCGGCCACACGGCACAGGTCGAGCCCCACAGGCTGGTCCGGGAATCGCAATGCCCCCTCACCCGTTGCCCGAAGTTCGCCCAATGCGGCGGCCATGTACGCCCAGAGGGGAAACACGTAGTCCCAATTGCGAGTTCCCAGGAGTGGAGCATCACCGATCGTGATCGCGATCGCTCCTTCAACGAGATCGAGATCGGACGCCACATCATCGGCCATTCCGAATGGAACGAACTCACCCGAAGCGGTTTTGATGAAACTCTCCACGACGATCATGTGTCACCCCATGGGATAGAACTGTCCGATTCTACCGCCACTGATCCCCATGGTGTAACGAACGCCACCATAAACGCCTTCCACTTGGTAGGTGTCATGGGTTCCCCTGCTGGAAATCAGACCTCGATTCTGCTGAGCAACGCTGCGGATTGCGCCTTCAACATCCTGAATCGACATGGTCTTCCGGAAGTTGGTCTGAGTTGCTTTGTCCGGTCCTTTTCGATAGGCGGGGTGGTGGCGCTCCAGGATGTGCCGCATTCGCTCTTTGGTGAGCCGGAGGTGCTGGTCACCCATCTGGTAGTAGCGCGTATTCCAACCCTTTAGGGCGTCTCCAATTCCACAGTTGGCATTGTGGACGAGTATCGGAGTCTCGCCCGCGAGTACATAGTACGTGTGGAGGTCATCGACGGTGAGGTTGTACGTGCGAGCGTGCTGCGTGAAGGGCTCGTTGGCCGTGACGATGACGGTGCGGCCTTCGTCGGTGAGCAGGGTCATACCCGACGTGAGGTCGCCGGCTTCTATCCAGCTCTTCTCTGAAGGCGACCAGAACGGGTGCTCGTGTGTCGCCGTGAGCTCTTCTATACCGTCATCGGTGGCGATGGAGAGCGTGTTGAAGTGCTTGTCGTCTTCGGTGCGGATGAGGCGAGTTACCTTGCGGGGGCCCAGCTCGCCGGTTTGCGGGTCGGCCGCCAGTACCTCATCACCCAACTCCACATCCTCGATGTCCTTTGTGGAGCCGTCCGCCATGAGGACATCAGTCCCGGCGAGGAAGCACTTGCATGAGAAGCCGCGTGATTCCTTCCAGGGCCCGCTCGCCGGAGGGTTCCCCTTGCCCCGAAGGCTGTACGGGGTTCCTCCCATACTTCCGACCATGGGACCCATCGAATCGATGGATTCCTCCGAGTAGCGAAGGTCGAAGACGAAATAGCTGTACAGCTCTTCAGAGCATTCGACGTATTCGTAGCAGGCCGCCGCGCCGGCTAGTGCCATGAGTTCAGTGGTCGGCAGGTAACTGTGCATCCGGTCAGCCCGCAGATGTGCGAGGGCTGTGGAGAACGCTTCCTCGAACTGGTCGGGTTCGGGCCCCGGTGCGGCAACGATTTCAAAGTAGGACGGTGGCGGAGAATGACGCACCTGTGAAGAGCCGTATCCGCCCTTTTTGTATCCGACGCTGCTGTATCCGACGTCGTGGTATCCGCCGATCGCGCCGCCGTAGGGCTTCTTACTGCCGGAGTTTCCGGGGCTGCCGGGGTTGCCGCCGCTGACCGCGCTGTTGACTCCTGACTTCCCGGAGGATGTGCTGCAAGTACTGGTGGGGTAGGTGGCGCCGCAGCCTTCTCGGAGGCCGGTCGGGTCCGAGGTCGTGGCGGGGTGTTGGTTGGCGTAGCTGTAGCCGTTGAGGGACTGCGGCTGGTCGAGGCTGAGGAGGGGGTCGACGCTAATGAACTGGCCGATGGCCGGGTCGTATTCGCGGGCGCCGATGTGGGTGAGGCCGGTGGTTTCGTCGTTGGTTTTGCCGAGGAATCCCTTGTCGTCGGGCCAGGGTGTGCCGGTGGGCTTGCCGCGTTCGGCGCCGAAGGGGCTTGTGTAGCGCTTGCTGTAGGTTTGGGTGGCGTCGGCGTTGATCGCCAGGGACATCGTGCCGTGGTGGTCGCCGGCCAGGTAGGTGAGCTTGTTGCTGAGGGTTTCGTTGGAGCGGGTGGCGATGGTCTGGCCACCGGCGGTGTAGTAGCGCTGGGCCCAGGTGGTGCCGTCGGCGCGCAGGTGGAGTTCGGTGGCGCCGGTGTACAGCACCCTCTCGCCTCCGGCGGTGCTGCGGATCAGGAGTTCACCTGAGGCGTCGTAGAGGTAGTCGGTGGCTTTGCCGTTCTCGGTGAGCTTGGCGAGCTTGCCCTCCTCGGACCACGCGAGGTCTTGGATCGCCTTCACGCCAGGGCGCTTGGTGGTGTTCCCGGTTGCGTCGGGGGTGTAGGTCTTCTCGGGACTGGCGCAGTCGTTCTTGGTGGTGGTGCCGGTCAGGAAGTGCGGCTGATCGGTCTTGGTGTAGCAGTAGGTGGTCTTGGCGTCACCGGCGGTCTTGTGGTTGGTTTCCGTGGTGCGCTGGCCCGCCTTGTTGTAGGTGTAGCTGGTCCAGTACGGAGCCGGGCCGGACAGGCTGCTGGTGCTGCGGGCGTCGGAGCACTTCTGGGAGCTGGGTGTCCAGGCTTCGATGAGTCGGCGGTGGCCGTCGTAGGCGAAGCACTGGGTCTCAGCGCTGCTGGTGCCTCCCAAGGTGGTGGGGTCGCTGATGGAGGTGACGTTGCCGGCCTGGTCGTAGGTGTAGTTGAGGTCCTGCAGCATGTAGGGGTGGGTCTGGTCGGTGACGAAGCTGCGGGTCAGGCGGCCGGTGCCTTCTTCGTACCGGTTGTTGATGTATGCCTTCTTGTGCTCTTCGGTGTTGGCGGTGCCAAGTGTCAGCTGCAGGGGCTGCCCGAGGGCGGAGTAGTCCGTTTCGAGGAGGTAACCGGTGGAGCCGCCGACCGAGGTGACCTGCCCGAGCTTGTTGTAGCCGTAGTCGACGATCTCGGAGGGCAGGCCCCCCAGAGCCGGCTCCTTGGTGTACTTGAGGGTGCCATCGAGGTTGTAGGCGCTCTCGAACTCCAGCGTCGCCGGCACACCGGCCTTCACGAACGGATCGCTGGAGGGGAGTTCCAGCTTGCTGGCCACCGGGCGGGACAGCGTGTCGTATTCGGTGATCGTGTCGGTGTACGCCTGGCCGCTCTTTCCACCCACGTAGCGGGTGCTGCTGTCCGGCAGGCCCTTGAGCAGGGCGTCGTAGCCAGTGGCGGTGAGCTGGTTGGCGTCACTCTTGGACCCGGCCCAGGTCCCGGTCGGACGACCGAGGACGTCGTAGGCGGCCAGGATCGCCTTGCCGCGGGAGTCGGTGGACTTGATGGCCTGGTCGAGCACGTCGTACTCGGTGGTGCTCTTCCCCTGGTCCGGGTCTGCGGCTGTGATCTGGCGGCCGAACAGGTCGTAGGTGTAGGACCACTTGGCGTCGTCCGGGCCGGTGATCTGCGTCTGCAGACCGTCCCGGGTGTAGTGGAACTTCGTGGACGCGTAGCTGGTGCCGGGACCGTCGCCGTACTGGGCGTCGGCCGGGGCGCCACCAGCGTATTCACGGGTTTCGAGGGCGCGGCCGCGGATGTCGGTGATGGTGCGGGCAGCGGTGCCACCGTCCAGGGCGGTGGTGGCGGTGGAGTCACCGGTGTAGCTGGTGGTGGTGGACCACTTCTCAACGCCGAAGACATGCAGGGTGGTCTTGGTGGCCCGGCCGGCCCCGTCGAAGACCGTTCCGGTCTGCGTGGGCGCCTGGCCGTATTCGGCGCGGGTGTAGGTGCCGTTGGGGGTGCGGGTGGTGTCGAAGATGTCCGCGTGGGACTCGTACGGGAGGCCACGGGTGTCGTAGCGGGTGTCGGTCAGCAGACGGCCACCCTGCGGTGTCTCCGACTGGGTCTGCAGGGGGCGCAGCAGCGCGTCGAAGATGGCGTAGCTGGTGGTGTAGGTCTCGCCGTCCTTCTTCAGAGTTGAGGAGGACACCCAGGACTGTTTCTTGTTGTCCATGTGGTAGGCGAATTTGGAGCTGGGGCTCTGGCTGGCGCTCGAGCGGTTGGGGAGCCACACAGAGGTGAGTCGGCCGAGTGCGTCGTAGGCGAGTTCGGTCTTTTTCAGGTTCGCGTCGTACGTGCGCAGCGCCTGGCCCCGGCGTGGGTCGAGGAAGCTGGTGGCCTTGTGTCCCAGTGGATTGGTGGTGATGGTCTTGGTGAGCGGCCCGGCGGCGGCCGGGGTGTAGGCGGTGGTGGTCGGTTGGCCGTCCGCGTCGGTCACCTTGGTGAGGCGGCCGAGAGTGTCGAAGTCCGTAGGGGCGCTGCTGGTGATCGTCTGCCAGCTCGGGCTGCCGGAGGCATAGCCCTTGGCGCGGCCGGTCCAGGTGACCAGGCCCTTGGTCGGCTTCATCGACTCCGACCACGTGCTTGCACCGTCATAGCCGACCGCTGTGTCCGCGAGGACGTCACCGCGCTGCTTGTCATCGGCAGGCAGGTCGAGTGCGGTGTCGGCGGTGGAGCATTCCTTGCCGACGGTCCGGGTGCGCGAGACCAGGCTGTTGATGCCGGCATCCGGGTTGCGGGCGTACCAGGTGCGGGTGCAGGTCTCGTCACCGCCCAGGCCCTTCTGCCCGTAGTCGTCGACCTCTCTGACCATGCCCAGGTCGTCGTAACGGTTGGTGACGACGTGGGTGCGCCAGGACTTCGAGACGGTCAGGTAGGTGCTCGCATAGGAGCTGCTGGGACCTGTCCAGCGCGCGATGTGAGCGGCCGCGTCGGGCACCGTCTGCGTGGCGGTGTTCTTGGACGTGTAGTTCGTGTACGAGGTCGAGATGGGCTGGCTGCCGTTGTAGGCGACCTTCTGCAGCATCTGGCCCGAGTACTGGTCACTGTCGGTCAGGGCGGTGAAGTCGACATCGGTATCCATCAACGGCTCGACGCTGACGGTCTTGGTGGTGCCGTCCTTCTTCTTGTCCCCGTGCATGCCCTGCAGGTAGCGGGAGACCGTCTTGGAACGAGTGGTGTCCAGCGCGCCCGCATGCACGGTGACATCACGGTAACCACGCCACTCGGACCAGGTCCGCTCAGCCTTCGGCGTGAACGGATCATCGGCGTAGTGCCACGCGGCGCCCGAGTAGTCGTAGGCGTTCTCGACCGTCTCGTTCTGCCCGGTCGGATCGGCGACACCGACCGCGAGTACACGGTACTTGTGGAACCAGTCCACCGACGCCTCCGTAGCGCCGTTGACGTTCCAGAACTGCGGGTAGCAGGAACGGGTGTTGGAGTCCTGCGCGGCCCCGAGGACCTCACTGCGCTTGCACTCCGGCTCCGACAGCGTCACCCTCGTGATCGCCCCCGTCTCCGAGGTGATCGTCTCGATGCGATGACGCTTGAGCGGCAGGATGTCATCCGTACCGTCGACCCGGTTGGGGCGCAGCTGGTAGGTGAAGGTGACCGGGTTGACGTCGATCGCGGTGCCGGCCTTGCCCGTCCGCTTGATCGACTTGAGGACCAGGACATGGTCGGTGGTGTCCCCGATGTCGCCGGCGTCCTGGTACTCCTGGGTCAGCGCCCACGAGTCGACCGGGTCGTGCTTACTGGTAGTGGCGTTCCACGAGAAGGTGTGGATGCCGGTGAGGCGCTTACGGGAGAAGAAGGTCGGGCCTGCGGCATTGCAGTCGGTGTCACCACTGGTGCAGATGCTGTCGAAGGGGACGTCGGGCCAGTGCTTGGCCGTGTCCTCGGTCAGCTCCGCGCAGTCCGTGACGGTGCAGCGTTCGGCGTGCGAGAAGGTCACCTTCGCATCGGCGTCATCCGTGAACAGCGCGCCCTTGCGCAGTCCGTACTTGATCTCCTTCAGGTAACCACCGCGGACGTAGGAGGCGTTGGCGGTAGCGGCCTTGTTCTTCGGGTAGTAGTTGGATTCCTTCGTGTACCAGTAGGTCGAGGCGTTGCCGCGGGTGTCCTCGACGTAGTCGAGGTTCCACCGCCACGCCTGGGTCAGCGAACGGTCGGCGAAGGTGCTGCCCTTGTCGTAGCCGGGCTCGCCGGAGTCGTCTCCGAAGACCGGTGCCGTCCAGGTGGAGTTGGTGCGCTGGTCAGCGGCCCCCTCGAGCTTGTTCAGGCCGAACACGTACTTCGTGCCGTCGCCGGTGATGACGGTCCAGTACTCACCGTTGTCGTCCCCGTTGTCCGCGCCACTGGAGCGCTTCACCGTGGAGGCGTCATCGTTCTCCAGACGATGGGCGCCGGTGGTGTTGTCCTTGATGATGCGGCTGGACTTGCCGTTCAGGACGAGGAGGGCGTTGTCGTACTTCCAGCAGCGGTCGAAGACCTTGTCATGGCCGTCGTCATCGCAGCTGCCGTAAGTGCGCTCGATGTAGGACTCGGTGAGGGCGAATCCTTCGCCGACCGAGGTTCCCTGGTTGTTGGTGGAGGCGGTGCGTCCGTCGATGCTGCCCGAGTCGTACGACAGGCCCAGGCTCGGTGTCGGGCCGGCCGCGGCCGGGGGCAGGGTGAGGCCGTAGTTCCAGGTGAACGAACCCGAACTGCCGCCCGCCGCCCATGAAGACGACGGCGCGAGTTCGGTTGCGGAGTAGTCGCCGGTCCCCTTGGGCGACTCTCCCGCTCCGGCAGCCATCGCGGTCACCGCGAACACGGTGACACCGGTGAGTTCGCTCTCCGAGGCAAGCTGCGTGGAGGCGCCGGACTTGGTCTCGGCGAGCGGGACCTGTGCAGACACGGTCTGCTGTGCGGAGTCGTTGGCTGAGGAGAGCGGGGTCTGCTTACGGCACTCCGTCTTTGACGGAGTCGTCAGCGTGCAGGCAGGGAGCTGCACGAGACGCAGACGCTCCGACCAGCCGCCACCGATCATGGACGCGAAAGCGCCGTAGTCGACGCTTACTTCCGCCGTACCGGCGGTGTCGGCGCTGGCCGTGAAGAGCACACCGGTGATGCCCGACTTGCGGGCGGCCTTCTGGTCGAGGACCGCGAAGTCCACAGAGCCTGCGGCCGCCGACATGCTCCGACTCTTCACCGGCTGCGCGGCAACAGGTGTTCCCGCAAGATCCACCTCGGCCGCTTTGTTCGCGGAGAGTTTCGTGGTGGCCGTGTCGGGCTTGGGCCAGGCAGCGGTCTGCTCTTCCTTGGCCTTGCGCGCTCGCTGTTCGCCGGCCTTCTTGCTCTCGGAGACCTTCTGGCGCGCCTTCTTCGCGCCCAGGCTCTTGACTTCTTCGACCTTGCTCACGCGGGGCTTGGGCACATCAGGGCGCCCCAGGCCCTGCTCGTCTGCCATGGCGGTCGGCAGCTGACCGACCGGGGCCAGCAGCGCCAACGCCACCGCGGGCACGACGAGGCGTCGCCCCCACCGCCGCGCATTCCCCGCACCTCGCCTTGAGGTGCCTATGCCAAACGCCATGTGTTTCGTCCCCACCCGGTTCACGAGAGTTAGAAGATCGATCAAGTTGTGGCAGCGGCCGGAGAATGCGGCCGCACGGCGGTCGGGCAGCCATTGGGGCTGCCCGACCACCTACTGCAGGTCAGTCGCCCACCGTGGCATCGACCTGCTCGGCACTGGCCATCGCGCCGGCCCACAGGCGCACGTCGGAGATCCGAGCGGGCAGGAAGTGCTTCCAGCCACCGCTCGCGTATGCCTTGCCAACAGCGAACTCGCCACTGCCGATCTGCGCCGTGTACGCCTTGGTGTCGCCGTTCTGGCTGTAGCCGACGTAGAGACTGATCGTGCCGTCCACCGAGTCGTGCACTCCCGTCAGCCGGGCCGCACTGTCGATACTCGCGGTCTCCTCCGAGGCTACTGAGGAGAACGTGCCATCGGCCTTGAGGCGGCCGAAGCGCCACAGCCCTTCCGGCACCGTGACCTCCTCCAGCGTTTCCTCGTCCAGGACGGTCTTCTTCCCGGTCAACTCGAACCACAGCCCCCATGCCGAGCCATCAGCGGTGCGCTGGCCCATGACCTGCCCGACATAGCCGACATCCTTGGCCACCAGCTTCGCCGCATCCAACTGCACCTGCGTCGTGGCGGTGAACGAACCGGTGCCGTCCACCAGCGGACCCGCGACCGTGGCGGCGTCGTCCACGCCGTCCAGCACGATCTCCTCGTTGATGACCGTCGCGCCGCCAGCGAGGGTGAGGCTCCCGCCGTAGCCGGATGTGGTGTCCGTGATCGAGGCGCCGTCAACGCCTCGGGTCGGGTTCCAGTCCGCGATCAGCTCCGTGCCGGCAAACCGGTCCGAGAGCATGAGCCTGGCCTCATCGTGCACTTCCTGCGGGGTCAGTGCGCGCTGCCATACGGCCGGCTCGTCGATGGAGCCGTGAAACGGTTGATACCACTTTCCGTTGGACTGCACGAGACCGATCCTCAGTGGCCCCGATTCTTCGATGGCCACTTCGAATCCCGTACGGACGCCCTTCAAAACACCGTTGACGTAGAGTTTGAGTGTTTTCGTCGGAGCGTCATACGTTCCGGCCACGTGTGTCCAGACGCCTTGAGGAGCCTTCTCCTCGGAAATTTCGCCTTGGTATAGGCCGTCGGTGCTCTTCACGCCGAAGAACCAGCCACTGTAGCCCTGGGCAATCTGGTACGACAGCATGAATGCGGCGTTGTCCTTACCGTCCTGTGCGAGGATCGCCTGACTCTTGCTGAGGTCGTCGAGGCGCACCCAAGAAGCGACGGTGTAGCTTGAGCGTGGTTCCAGCACCGCAGTGCTGGTCGTGGCGTACGCGCTCTGCCCATCCAGTACCAAGCCGCGGTCCGTGAGGGGAGTCTCCAGTGGCACCCCCTGCGCGTCGTGGGTGATCACGCCGCGTCGGCCGCGATCGTCGCGAACCGCGCCCCCGGCCAATGTGACCTCATGCTTGGGGACCCCCTGCGCCGTGGCAGTGTCCTTGGCGACACCGCTTGCCTCGTCGAAGTGCCAGCGCCCCACCGATCCTTGGCCAGCTGCGACGAGGAAGTCGACCGCGTTCCAGGCCCCGTAGCGCCCCACGGTGTCCTTGGCCCGGGCCCACAGCGTGTACGTGCCGGACCGCTCCGGGGTGAGCGGGACACTCACTGTGGCGCCGGTAGCCGTCGGCCAACTCGACATGCCAGACAGGGTGTACTGGTAGGACACGATGCCTGTATCACCGTTCGCGGGGGCGAATTTAAACGTGGCCGCTTGCCCCGGACCGCCCTGTGCCAAACAGGCGTTGGGCAGACATTCCGCATACGGAGTACCGATGCTGATCTTGGGTGCCTTGGGTGCGGTCGGGTCGACCTTGAAGTAGCAGAAGCCGGTGGTGGAACCGTTCGACGGCCCCGACAGATGACTGCTGCCGCTGTTGTAGTACGAGCGGACCCACGCCCGGTACCGGTACAGCTTGCCCTCGGTCAGGGTCGACCAGGAGATCGTCTGCTTCTTCCCGTCGCCCGCATACCCGGTGGAGGGCCGCAGGTCGCCGTTGCCGGCCGGGGTGTCCGACCAGGTGCCGTCGCTGTTCTTGTGGTCGATGTCGAAGTAGACGCGCAGCTGGGCTTCCTTCTCGCCGCCCGGCTTGGTCTGGGTGGTCGCGGTCAGCGACGGGGTGGGGTCGGAGACGATCGACGGATTCGACTCGGTGGTCGAGCACACAGTGCCGGAGCCGGTCACCAGGCCGATCCCGCTCGGCTTGTCCGGGATCCCCACGAAGGAGACTTCGAGGACGGCGTCGTTGCGGAACCGCTTCCACGCGGAGGTGTCCGACTCGTCGTGCGCGCGGATCTCCAGGGTGAGGCGGGAGAACTTGCCCGCCGCGAAATTCTTCACGGTCGGGGTGAGGTTCTCGTCTGTCTCCTCAGGGTTGTCGTTGAACTCGATCGCCGCATCCGGCAATCCCGGGCTGCACAGGTCACCCCGGCCGGCCGACACATGCCGGTCGCCCATCAGGTCCAGCCTCTTGGGCCGTGAGGACCAGGTCGTGGACGACGAGATGTTATTGGTACGCACCAGGTCCACCCAGCGCGGCTCGCACTGGAACGCCCACGGCTCCGTCACTCGGAACGTGGCATCCAGGACGTGCTTGCCCTTCAAGTTCGCCGGCGAGAACTCGTAGTACAGCCGCTGCACGTACCCGGGCCCGCAGTAGTAGCCGTTCCAGGTGCCGCACTTGCCGGCACCTTTGCCCATGTCGTCGCTACCGTTGCCCCAGGCGTAGTCCTCGTAGCCGTCGCTCCGCAGCAGTGTGCGCTCAGCCTCGCCCCACGTCACCGACGGGTCGATGAACAACGGATAGACCGCGGTGTCCTTGGCAGCAAGCAGCTTCGTGTCCGGGACGATCGACAGTGCGTCCTTGGCGACCTCGACGTCCATCTTCGCAACCTGATCCCCCTGCCCCGGCTCCAGGCCCTTACCCGACGGAGCAGCCTCGGCCGGATCGGACGGGGCCGCCTCACTCGCCGTCGCGCGTGCTGCCATGGGAACAGGCGACTGAGCAAGTGCCTTACCGGCCGAGTTCCACATACGCGCGGGCGGGGCCTTGAACACCGTCTGGCCATTCGGGTCGACCGCAGCCAGGCTCCCTGATGCGCCTTCCTGCACCTCAAGCCCGGTCGTCTTCAGACCGAAGGTGAGCTTCTGCAGCTTCCCGCTGACTGCAGCCTCAGGGGTCTTGACAACCAGGACGTGCTGGAAGCTCTCCACTGTCGCGGTAACCCTCAGGTCCACATCCGGCAGCACGTTCGCATACACGGCGCTGGCACCGTCCAGTTTCGGCTCCGGCAGCTTCCCCGGCCAGCTCAGCTCAATCGACCGGCCCCGGTGGGCAATCCGGGCCAGTGGATCCTCCTCACCACCACCGGAAAACACGATCTCGGGTGCTGCACCCTTGGGAGCAACCGAACCGTCCTTACGCATTTCCAGGGCCGGATCCGGGGCCTGCCAACCGCCACCCCGTTTGGCCACACGAACGGGAACCGATGACTCCTGCAGCGTGAAGGTATAGCCATCGGGGTTGGCGTAGACCGTCGTGCGCTCGGAGCGCTGGCCCACCACCTCCACGCGCTTGCCCGTTTCCTGAGCCTCGGCAAGCGCCTTCTGCCCCTCCGAAAGTTCTGCGGGCTCCGCGGCTGGGGTGACCGCAGCGGCGACCGACGGTTGCACCAGCACCGTCAACAACGCCGCCACCACGGCACCGCTCACACCCGACGTTCTTCGAGACGCCCAGCCTCTTCGGCGCGTTTTGGGCATGGCTTCGCCACCCACCCCGAGCTCCACAGTCCCCACCCCAGAGTTACAAAAGTCTTACAAGTGCCGAGAGTTAACGATGATCACTCGACGGGGTCAAGGGGGTTCGGCTCACGAAAACCCTCTGACCTGCCCAGATCAACCCAGTTGCCTGGTTTGACACCCCCGCAGCAAGTTACAGGAGGGTAGCGTGACGTAACCATCTTGGCGGCTGCCAGGGCCAGCACAGCCAGAATCCTTTGACTCGATTCACGTGGAACCCTTCGGACGCCTCTGCTCCAGTCGGACGGAATCACTCCCCTACCGCATCCAACCGGCGACTGGCAACCCCCAACTTCTCCCATGAGAAATAACCCTGCGTAACCGCATATCCGTGAGGCGAAATTCATCTCCGCGCATCGGAGGAAAATCCACGCCACGCAGCGGGGAATCTCAGAATCTGAGACAAACCCATCGCACCCGAACAGCCGCTGAAGCCGTGCGAGGGGGAGGCGGCCTCACCGGATGAACCCGGACAGAACGCGATCATGCAAGAGAACCTGCGGCTCTGCCCGCGCACGATCTTCCGGATGGTCCGCTCCGTGACGCCGAACTCGGCGGCCAACTCCAATTTTGCTGGTCAGATGGGTTTCTGACCACTATTCACCGCCCCCGCCCCGAGACGCTCAGGGTCACCGTCGCATCGAGCGCCGGCGGGTTCTCGATGTCACTCGAAATGCACAAACAGAACGAGGCGCATTCCAGCGGCTGGTACGTCGGAGGCATGCCGTCACGGCCGTAGACGTCCGGGCTGGACTCGCACACGCCGCCGCACTCGACCAGGGCGCGCCCCGTCTGTCCGTCCAGCGTCACAGCGCCGCCCGCGGGGACAAACGAAACATGGAAGTACGAGTGCGGGTTGCACCGGTTGAAGTCGGCGACCTCGTCACAGGTCATGCCGTCCTCGCCCTGCTCGTAGATCTCGACCGTCAGGTTCCGCAGGTCGCTCGACCCGGCTCGGATCGTGACGATCGGAACATCGGAGCTCCAGTTCGGGCGGCTCGTCAGATCCAGTTCGTAGCAGGCTCGTTCCGCCGCGAGCGGCACGCAGAAGCAGGTGTTCAGGGGCGTGCCGGGCAGCGGCGGCGTGCCCGCCCTGCACAGCGGATCCGCGCACGCGGCCGTCGGATCGACACAGGCCGCGAACCGGCAGCCGCCGGGACAGTCCTCGCCCGTCGGGTGCACGCACCAGTCGACACAGGAGCCGTCAAGGTCCACGGGCGGGGTGACCTCCAGCACCGGCACGGGATCGGTCCACAGCCACGGCACCGCGGCCGTCATGACCCACTCCACGGTCAGGATGTCCGCGCCGGCCTGGCACTCACCCACGGCGCAGCCGTCGCCAGCGCGGGCCGTCACCCGAGGGCCGTCCACCAGGGCGACCCGGCGCAGCGTGCGCCGGTGCCGCTCGTTGAAGGTGTCCGCTTCCAACTCCGCGCCGGGGCAGCAGTTGTAGACCGTCAGGCAGTCGCCGTCGCAATCGCCGCTCGTGCAGCCCTGGAGGACCTGGCCGAGCCAGTGCAGCCCGTAGTCCACACCGCAGCAGGTCGAACCGAGGACGAGCGCGGTGACCGTGATCGTGCGGGGCAACGCCCGCGCCGGACCGATCGCGCCTCCCCCGGCGAGCCCGCCCGTGACCGTGCGCTGCACCGGATGGTCGTCCAGGCCCTCGACGTTCAGGACCATGATGCCGGCGAACTCGGCGCTCTCCGGGACGTCCGGGTCGTACCACGGCGCGGGACTGTTCTCGTCGTCCGGCGTCGTGTACGGCAGGTCACCCACGATCTCCGGGCCGAACGTCGGGCAGCCGCAGCCGCTGTAGCTGGTCAATGGCGAGCCGACGGTGTCGAGATACGTCGTCAGCCGGCTGTGGTTGACGACCTCCACGCCGCCGTACCCCAGGTACCACTCGGTCGCCATCAGCCACCCACTCCTGCCGCGAGCACGAACCGGTTGAGGACCCGCTGTGCCGTGACGCGCGCGTCGCCGACTTCCCGGATCTCCCAATGGTGGTTATGGATCACGTCGCCGCCACCGTTCCTACCGCGCGCGAGCGCGGCAGGAACGGCACCGTCGACCACGTCGCGACGCATCCGCTGGCTCCGGGTGAGAGGCACCACGTTCGCACCGTCGAGAGCCGCCCCCAGCTCGGGCATATCGGACAGCTCCGAAGACACGCCGCGCACCATATCCCGCGCGGCCGACTGAGCAGCCGCCGCCAGCGCGGCCATCCGCCGCACCAGACCGACGTGCAGCCCGGCCCCCGTCATCTCACCGATGCGCCTCATCACGTGCGAGGGGCTACGAATCTGCAGGGCCTGCCGAATGCTCTTCTGCATCGCTTTCGCGATCTGGAGCATCAGCTTTTCGATTTCCTTTTTCTGCCCCGCGAGCCCCGCGAGGAAGCCCTTCCCTGCGTCTTTACCGAGGTCGTACAGGACGTCAGCGCTCGTTTCACTGAACGTGTTGGTGGCATTCGAAAGGTCGCGCTGCAGGCGGTTGATCCGCTTCAGGGATTCCCGGCTCGACGAGGCCAGCATGCGGGCCATTTCGGCGCCCTTTTCGGGCCCCATCCCGATGATGTCCCGCAGGAGGTCCTTGCGGAGTCCCAGCTTCGCGAGCTTCGAGATGTCCGCGTTGAACTTCTTCACCCTCTTCAGGGCGTCCTCAAGCCCGACGGCGATCGTCTTCGCGTTGAAACCCTCCTCCCCCTGGGTGAGGTTCTGGAGACTGAACGCGCCAATGGTCGAGTCGTACGTACGGTTCGCGAATTCGATGGCTTCATCGATCCGCTTCGCCAGGGCTTCGCGCTGCTTTGCGAGCGTCTGCAGACGCCGGTTTCCCCTGTCGATCATCGCGACAAGCCGGTCGTCGAGTTTGGTCTTCTTGCCCTCGAACGCCTTGGTGATGCTCTTCGCGACCTTTTCCGCCGTCGCCTTGATCTGCGCCACCGTGCCCGTCAGGCCCTCGATGAAGCCACGTCCCGTGTCCCGGCCGATCTGTGCGAAAACCTTCGACGGCGAGGAGATACCGAGGGCACTCTTGGCGCTGCTGACCGCATTGGATACAACCTCCCTCGCGGCCGAGGCGATGTTCCCCGCCATCTCCCGGACGCCGTTGATCATGCCCTGGATCAGGTCACGTCCGGCCGAGACGAGCGCGTCCTTCGCGCCAGACAGGGCCGCCCTCGCCTTGCCGGGCAGTGCGCGCACCTGGGTGACGACGTCACTGACGAAGGTCCGGGCCGCGGTCAGGGCCGAGGAAGCAGCGTTACGGATCGGTGTGACGATCGAGCTGACGAGCGACGACAGGGCCGCCAGGGCTCTGCCGGGGAGCTGCCGAATCCAGCTGATGATCCCGTTGACCAGGTCGGGGATGATGCTGTTCCCGACGAGAACGTTGTACAGGTACTTGAAGCCAGCGATCGCGGCGTCCACGAACCCCGTGATGAACGTGACGACGCCGGTCAGGGCATTGATCAGGCCGCTGAGCCCGGCGACGATCCCGCTGATCAGCGGCACGACGAGGTTGATGACCGACCAGCCGAGGAAGGCCGCGGCAACCTGGAGGATCGGCCCGGCGAGGCTGACGATCGTCGACGCGAGCGGGACGAGCGCCTGGACCAGGCCGAGGATGGGCTGCAGGAGCGGGATGATCGCCGCGACGATGGCGTTGAAGGCGGCGATCAGCGGCGGCAGCGCCGGCAGCAGAGCAGCGATGATCTGAGCGACCAGCGGGGTGATCGCGACGACGACCTGCACGATCACCTGGGCAAGCTGCGCAAGCAGCGGAGCGAGGCCCTGGATGGCCTGACCGAGGGCCTGGCCGATCGCGACGCCGAGCGGGATCAGCGCCTGCAGCAGCCCGGTGAAGGCCTGGGTGAGCGGCGGCAGGATCGGCAGCAGCGCGGCGGCCAGCTGCGCGATGACCGGCTGGAGGACGGCCGCGATAGTCGTGAAGGCCGGCGCGAGCAGCGACCCGACCGTACCGGCGAGCTGACCGATGATCGGCAACAGCGGCGCCAGGGCAGTGATGACCTGCCCGATGGACGCACCGAGTGGCCCGAGGGCGGGGCCTAGGGCGGCAAGCCCTTCCGCCAGCGCGCTGCCGAGGGTCGCCAGGCTCGGGGCGATCGCAGCCACGGCAGGGCCCAGGCTGTTGACCAAGTTGGTGATCGCCGGTCCGAGGGCCGTGAAAATCGGCTGCAACGCTGGCGCGATAGCCCCGACTTGAGTGACGAGGGCCTGAAGGATCGGCATCAGCTGCGCGGCGATCGTCCCGACCGTCGCGAAGATGTTTCCGATAGCCGCCTGGCCGTCCTTGCTGTTGGTGAACTCCTCGATCTTCTGAGTGACCGCCGTCAGCCGGTCGAGGAGTCCCGCCCCCGACTCCTCCCCGGCCTGGAAGATGCCGGACAGAGCACCCTTGACGTTGCCCGCGATCTCCTTGAGCTGCTTGAAGACGGCGACCGCGGCGGACACCTTCTTGACGGCCTCTCCGGACTCGGCGAGCCCGCTGAGGTAGGCGCCGAACCGCTTTCCTGTGCGTTCGATCGCGCTCCCGGCCTTCTCCCCGAACGCCAGGGACACCGCGGCGGCGACGTCGGTGAGCCCCTGGAGAACCGGCGCCATGGCCCCCGAAAGGCCGCCGAGGGCCTTCTGTGTACCGGTGAGGATGGCCGTCAGGTTGGTCTTCGCGAAAGGCGTAGCGGCCCACTTCAGCCCGGCCGACGCCGCCTTACCGAACGCCCCGGCAATCCCGTCGAGTTGCTTGCCCAGAGGCGAGAGGTTCTTGACAGCCGGCTGGATGTCGTCAGCGAACTTTTTGAACAGGGACTGCTGAAGGGACTGCTGCAGATTCCGGAGCTGCTGACCGAGGGGGCGGATCGCCTTCTGCGCGGCCGGGGCGAGTTCCTCCAGCCCTTCGGAGAACTTCTCCATGTCGCCCTCGAGCGCCGCACCCAACACGTCACTGACGCCCTGGAGCCCGAGCTTCAGCACGTTCATCGCTGCCGCCGCTCCGAGGAGCGCGGCAGGCAGGGCAGCGACGATCCCGCCGGCCGGGGCAATAGCCGCGGTGAAGGATCCGACAGCGCTCGCCGCCCCGGCCGCCGCGATACCGACCGCGCCGAACTTCAACAGGCCGACGAGACCCTTGCCGACAGTGGCCGCGATGCGCGAGAGACCCGCGAGCGCCTGCCGGAACCGGTTGACGTCGGGCTCGACACGGGCTGTGACATCAGGCGCCCGGTGCGCCCGGATACGGGCGTCGAAGCCGTCCAGGTCGGGCACGACCCGGATCGGGATTTCGATGCCCGCCAGGAGCGCCCGCAGCCGCTCCTCGAAACCGGTGACGTCCGGCGCGACCGGGATGTTGAGGGAGTCCAGCGACCGCAGCCCGTCCAGGAGCTGGGCGTCGAAACGCCGCAGGTCCGGCTCCACCCGGACCGTGACCGCCGCGGCGGACAGGCCCCGCTGGATCTGGCGGCGCATCTGCTCGCCGATCCGGCGAGTGGCCCGCAGCAGCGCCCGCTGGATACGCAGACCAGTGGCACGGGACTCGGCATCTGCATCGGAGCCGTCGAGGTCGATCCGAATGGTCGCGCGACCATAATCAACATCGTCCTCGCCGGCCATCGGGCAACCTCACAGAGGAGTGCGGTTGCCCGGCCTACCACCAGCGGCAAGTCCAGATTATCCGCTTCGACCCGATCTGAGCTGGGCGTCCTGGGCCGCCATCTGCGCCATCAGGGCCTGCGCCCCCTGGAGCGTCAGCTCCCCGCGCTGCGGCTGCTGCTGCGCCCGCTGCCCGCGAGAGCGCCGCAACGCCTTCGGTGGCGCGTACAGCTTGGCCTCAATACGCCTGCGCTCCGCATCGTCCTCCGCGCTCGCGTACATCGCCTGCTCTGCGGCGTTGATCAGCGTGCGGAGCGTCCAGCGGTGCGGGTCGATCCCTTGGAGCGCGAGGTGGCCTTCCCAGGCGTCCCAGCCTTCCGCGACGCTCGCGAGGATCCGCTGGACGGTGTAGTAGGGCGGTCGTTACCGCCTCCGTACAGCTCGGTCGTCCACTCCATCAGGTCCATCAGGACCCGGTCCGGGACCCGCATCGACGCATCCCGCGCATGGGCCGTGCCCCCGAGTTCGGCAGCCTTCTCTTCGGCCGCCACCCTCGTGCGGAAGTGCGCCACCACCTTGCCGCCCTTGACGACCTCGAACCGCAGGAACCGTTCGGCGGACTCCGGGGTCATCAGCCCCGCAAGGAACTCACGCATCCCGCCGTAGACCTTGCGCAGCGTGCCCGGATCCATCTTGGCCAGCTCCTCCTCGCCGCCGAGGGAGGCCTGCGCGTCCTGCACCTTCTGATAGCCGTCGAGGAACTCGTCCCCGAACACCTCCGGGACGAACTCCAGCGTGCCCAGATCACCGAGGGTCGCAACATGCGGCTCGGTACGGACAGCGAAATCTCTTGTAGCCACGGGTATGCCCTTGTCTCCCGCGCGATCGCCCGGCCCAAAACCAGCGGCGTGCCGGGCAAGAGTAGCGACTTGGCCAACGGCCCTGTCGTCAAGCCTCGTACGCCACCTCACCCCGTAGCGTGTTCGGCCATCCATGCGTCTCATGCAGGCCAAAGGACACGACACTCCGCCAACCCGTCCTGTGCGGCTGGACACCACAGGTTGCGTCTGCCACAACTTCTCACTGTCGCAGCTGCGTTCCACTCACGGCCCCGGGAGAGCCCGATGTCTACTGAGCCGCCAACATCCCCCACCCAACCCACCGGGCAGCCCGGGGGACAGAACCCGGACGCCCAGAACCAACCCTCGGGTGTGCCACAGCCGGCGCCAGATGCCGGTCCAGTCTTCGGCCCCCAGCCGGGGAACCCCACCGTATGGGTGTCGCCTCCTGACCCAGATCGGTACGCACGCGAACAGTCTCAACTGGCGCGTGACGCGCTCGCTGTCGCGCGCGAGGCTAACCGGTCAAGCCGACGGTCGAATCGCATCGCCATCGCCTCTTGTGTCGCGACAGCCGTACTGGCTGGGATGGCCCTCTACCCACAGTTCCAGACCAATAGCAGAGATCAAGACGAAGCCGATGACAAGAAAAGCGTCGAAGCCGGCTCACCTGTAAAGCTCTCCCCTGGAGAGAGTTTCAATTACTCAGGATGGTGGGTCACCGACAAAGACCTGGGCAACGAGCGCACAGGGGACGTATTCGACACGACAGTGTACGACTTCGAGAAGCCGTCATACGCATGGCTGTTCAAACACTGGACGCCTCTCAACTGGGCAAGCGCTTCCGTCAATACCTTGAGCGTGCACGAGAAAACTACGCTGGTGCAGGGAATCGAAATCAGTAACCTCAAGTGCGAGAAACCCATCTCTCGGACCATCCTGGCTTCCCCCGGAGTCGGAAGCGGCGGAGATCTCACACCCCCGGCTGAATACGCCGTGGACATCGAGGCCCCGAAACCTGCACTGCGGAAACTCGTAAACAACCGGCCAGGGGACTTGGCAGAAAACCTGACCCTGGAGCAGGGCGATCAGCGCACAATCCAAATCTCCTTCTTCTCGGCAAAGCGCACCTGCACTTTCCAGGCTGCCCTGAAAATTTCCTCGAACGGGAAGACCCATAAAGTCAAATTGCCCTCACTCTGGGGATACGAAGAAGAGCCCACCAGCTACACATTCCACGTCTCGCCTCCACCCGAGGATCACACCTACGAGTCCTACTACAAGGCTGCGTACATTCCTGAAACTGCCCTGCATCCGCACATCACATCTATCCCCACAAGGCACGTTGCCTGGAACGAGGAGCGCCCGGAGTACGTAGGCCCGCTTCGATGACTTCGGGCAAGCAGAGGGGCCCCGTGGCACTAGCCTCAGGGCCTCGCCGCACGGTCCCAACCCACCCAGGTCAGACCGCCTCAACTATCGCACCGGCCAGGCCCTCACCGGCCGAGGCGCAGCGCCTTTGCCATGAAGTTGTTCGGCCTCGTACCCGGATGCCGGGCGTATGCGGCGAAGACGACTTCGCCGCCCCCTTCGAACCTCAGCGCCTTGGCGCGGCGAGGGCGGATGACGTGCGGCCGCGTCCCGTTGAGGACGAAGTGCGTGGCCGGGTGGTCGCACGTGATGACGCCCTCCAGGCCTCGGGGCCCGCTCTCGATGTGCCAGTCGATGTAGTTCCCCATGCTGCCGGGTGCCAGGCCTCGCGCGATGCCAGCTGTCCGGCTGGTGCGCGCGGCGAGCCGCCGCTCGGCGATCCCGCCGCGCAGCCGCAGGAACCGGGCTAGGCGGCCCTGCTCGAGCCGTACGTCAACACTCACGACGAATCTCCTTCCGGGCACAGACAGGACGGCAACGCGACGGTAACCCGCTGCTCGACGCCAACGCACCCGCCTTCGGGGCCGAGGGTGCGCTGCGCCCCGATCACGAACGTTTGGCCGCGCCGGGCCCCGCTGGTCGACGGGAAACAGCAGAGGAGCGCGTTCCAGATCGCCGCCGCGTCCACCGCGAGAATCCGTGCAGCAGTCGACTGCTCCTCACAGGTCGGCGGGCACCCATTCTCGCTGAAGGTGGGCGCACACCTCAGCAGCGTGATGACGTACTCCGCCGCGGTCCTGACGGGCAGGCAGTTCTTCGCACCGAGGACGTCGCGCGTCTCCTGCGGGAAGCTCGACGTCGGCACCATGCCGGCGAAGTTGACCGTGAGCTGGCCAGGAGTCTCGCCACCGTCGCAGTTGTCCCAAGCTGGCGTGCCCGGCACGACGCACGACGTGCAATCAGGGCAACCAGGCTGCCCCTCGACCGCCGCCGCGGTCTCCGCGAGGGTCGCGCACACGCACGCAAGCAGCTTCTCGGCCGTCTCGTGGATCACGAGGAGGTTCAGGGCCATGTCGTCGTCCTCGGCCGCTTGAAGTCCGGCGAGTACACCCGGGACGGCGAGTCGAGCCGGTACGGGTTCACGGTCATCAGCCACAGGTCGACGAGCGGCAGCCCGGTACGGCCCTGGCTGTAGATGATCTGCAGGTCGGGCATCTCCAGATCAACGCCCTGACGGCTGTACCGGACGATGTTCCTGTTCGCCTTGCAGCCGCACGCGCCGTTACCGCCGCAGCCCTTGAGGAGATGGCAGGTCAGTTCGGACACCGCCGCGACCGCGGCCTCGTCGACCGGCAGGCCGACCCGGTACGTCACGGTGAACGTGTCGGGCTCCCCCGACGCGGCCGCCATGTCCTGGCAGTCCGGCCAACAGCCGCCACCAACACGCACCAACCGGCCCGCCGCATCGACCCGGTACTGCTCCGGCCCGAGGACCTGGCCGCCGATGTCGACGGACACCACGTCGTACACCGGGCCCGGCAGGTACACCTCGCACAGCTCCCCGCACGAGCAGTCCGACCGGCACCCGCACACACTCGCGTTCCGCCACAGCCCATCCATGCCGATGTACGGAATCCACGGCCCCGCGCCCGAACTCGCCTGAAACGATACGAACCCTGTGGAATCCAGGCAGGCCCGCCTGCACGGCCGCACGGTGACCGGGCACGGGCCGATCCGCCGGCCGGACAAGGCAAAAAGGATCCGCGAGGCGACGAGCGTCCAGCGCTCGAGGTCCTCCTCCGCGACGTTCTCAACATCGCAACACAACCTGGTGGGCCACGCCTCACACGGGCCTGTCTGGAGCGACATCAGCGCCTCCGCAGCTCGTATTGGGACGCCTGGGGAAACTGGCTTCGGATGACCCGGCCGACCTCGCCGTTGGCGAAGCTGTCGGGCATCGTCGACAGGAACGGGGTGGAGCGGTCGAAGCGTGGCCCGCGGTGCAACACCTTCACGTCCTCGATCCGCTCGCCCCCGATCTCGTTCAGCACTCCGAAAGCTGTCCGCTTGTGCAGCACCGAGAGATACCGGCCGACGCCCAGGGCACGCAGCATGCCCTCTTTATGAACTTCGAGCGGCACGTGCAGTTCGTACGACAGCGGGTCCGGGTGCCCGTGCTGGATGAGGAGGTCTCGGGTCTCCTGCATGCCGCGCAGGTACTGGCCGGAAGCGCGCGCCGCGTAGTACGTCTCGACGTCGCGCACGGGCCCCCGATGCAGCACGGGCATCTCGTCGACCCGCTCCATGACGAACATGTCGTCGTTGGCGTACAGGAACGGGTCGCTGATCTCCGGGTGCTCGCAGGCCAGCCACATCGCCGCCGTGGTGTTGGCGTACTTCGTGCCCGTCTGCCGGGTCGGGACGTGACGCACCCCGGCCAGCCAGACCGGCTTGTACCCGATGATCCACACGTGCCGGTGCGGGAGGTTCGCCGACCAGGAGCGCAGCGCGTAGCGGAGCTGCTGGTTGACGGGACCTTCGCGCACCGGCACGACCAGGTCGAGGTCGGTCACGGTCAGGACGCCAGGCAGAGACCACCGGTGACCGGCACGTACTCACAGGTCGGCTCGGGCGGCTGAACTGTCGTCACGAACATGCGCCGGTGGCAGGTCGGGCCGAGCGGGGTGAGCAGCGGGCCCGCCGTGTTGGCCGCGTCCTGCGCCATGACGTCGTACGGTCCGGTACCCCAGCCGCCGCCCGCCCGGGTCGCGCCGGTCATCTGCAGCTCAACCGCCTCGGAGCCGACCTCCAAATCACCCAGCATGCCGTTCGTCACCCAGGGCAACAGGAAGTAGATCCACGCGCCCTCGCCCTGTCCATCGGCCGCGCATGCGTCCGTATTGAGAACCTCCGCCCAGAACTCCAGCGCGAAACCGCTGTTGCACTGCAGCGAGCAGTCGTCGTAGCCGATCGGGTTGCCCGCGTAGTCGTAGACCACCGGGTTACCCGTCGTGATCTCCAGGAACTCGGGCGATACGGAGAAGAAGTTGATCTCCACGTCGTACCCGTTTAGCGAGCTGCACCCTCTGCGGTAGCCACACTGCCGGCCGTTCGCGGCCTTGTAGGTGACGTCCTCGCCTTCCTCTACGTTGGGGTTTGTCGAGATGCTCGCCAGGCAGTCAAAGACGAAGGCGTTGTCGTCGCCGCAGACCGGGCGGCCACAGGCATCGACCCTCGTGATCCTGACCACGTCCAGGTTTGCGATCAATGGACACGACATGGGCGTCAAACCTCCCTTGAAGCAGGAAGGCCCGGCCCAGAACCAGCGGCGCTACATCGCTAGCATAACTAGGACATAGCGCCACAGGCTGGGGCGTCACGTGTCGTCAGGCCCGTAGGGTCGGATGGTTGTCCACGATGTCGAGGACCACGGGCAATACGCGCCCTGGGAAGTACTCGAAGCCGCGCACCGGCTTCTCCCCAGCGTCTCGCAGGGCCGCCTTGATACAGCCCTCCAGTTCTGGGGCGACCCCGCCGGGCAGCTTCTCGTGCAGACGCACTACCTGCTCGAATCCGTCCTTCTTGTGGCGGCTGAGGCGGGGGCGAGGGTTGCCGGAGGTGACTCCGAATTTCAGCACGTCGAAGACGTCGTCGACCACCGTGTAGAAGACATCCCAGGCCCGGCCGCGACAGATGCGGCACAGGCCCTGCCCGGCCACGAGGTTGTGCGGCCTCACCGCTACCTCATGGCCCTCGATGCATCGCACGAGCACCTTCGTGTCCGAGTTGACGTAGGAGCCGAGCGCTTCTCCGCCGTACTGCTCGACGAGCATCAAGAAGGTGGCCTCAGCGACCCGGGGATCCTGACCGGCACACGTCCGGCAGATGCCAGTGCCTCTCAATACGTGCCCCGGGGTGACGCGGTTCTCGTGGCCCTTGGGGCAGCGGACGAGAACCGGGGTGTGCCTGCTGACATGGTCACCGAGCAAAGTCCCGCCCAGCTCGGCCACGCGCTGTCGGAATGCCGCCGCGGAGAGGCCTGGCGCCCTGCCCGCACAGATGGCGCAGAAGCCTCCGCCCGAGTTGACGTAGCTGGGCCACGGGCGGCACTCGTGGCCCTTGGCGCACAGGACACGGACAGGTGTGAGGGCGGTGACGTAATCGCCGAGGACCGTGCCGCCCTGCGCCTCAACGGCTGCCCGAAACTTCGCTTCTGACGCCTTTGGGTCCTGCCCGGCGCACGTCCGGCAGATGCCAACGCCTCGCGTAGTGCTGGTCGGCATCGGATAGCAGTCATGCCCGTGCCGACACCTGCAATGAACCTTCGTACGGGCGTTGGCGTACTCGCCGACCACTGTTCCGCCTTGCGCCTCTACGGCGGCCCGGAACTTCGCTTCGGCCTGGATCGCGCTCACGCGTCGAGGGCGCGGGATCCCTTCGTGTGACGGCGGAGATGCCGTAACGTCGGTCAAGTCGACTTCCTATCAGTCGGCTAGCCCTCGGGAATTGGCGCCCACCGCCGTACCCCGAGGGTGAAGTGTTTCCGGTCCCCATTCTTCCGGAATGCGCCGCTCACCGGGGTGTAAATCCGCAGGCCACGGCGGGTGTTACGAGGTTGTCGAGGAGTCGTCAACTCTCGTCGGCAGGTCCCATGTAGCCAGACATCTGCCGCGCGACCTCCTCCGGGAACCCGGCGGTCAGAAACGCCTGGTAAGCGGCCCGGGTGCGGGCCTCGTCCTCCGCCGCGATGCGGGCGAGGTGCTCCTCCCGCTCCGCGGCGAGCTCGTCGGCGCGCTCCTGGTACTCCTCCTCGGTCACCAGGCGGCCGGGTTTGGCGAGCACCGGCTCACCACCGGTCGTAGCGAAACGGCCCACTGAGCCGTCGTCATAGATCACGTAGTAGGCGTCGGTGTCGACGTCGCCGGGGTCGGCAAGGGCTGCAAGCATGTCGGCTCCTCAGACGGTCAGATAGTGATCATCAGGGCTCGGATGAAAACTTGGATCCGGTTGTAGGTGGCGCCCCCGCTGCCCCGGCCGATGGTGACGGGGAAGTTGATCGTCGCGGTGGCGCCCGGCGCGAGGGCCGCGGTGTGCCGGAAGACCTTCGTGCTCTGGACGTGCTGGTCGATGATCGCCGTCGTGCCCGAGTTCCGGAAATACGACATCTCGTCCGTGTCCTGGCCGGCCGCTGCTCCGGCGCCCGCCGGGAGGTCGAAGTCGACGTCGGCCTCCCGCTCGACCACGACCATGACCGGCCGGCACGGGTTCGGGTTGGTCACCTGGAACGTGAACGTATCCGCCACCACATCGAACCCGGCGGGCACCACGGGGTTGGGGTAGTCCCGTGCCTCGGACAGCTGGTCCCAGTACACCGAGGAGCGCGGCTCGCCTCGCAGGACACCCGTGGAGTCACACACCACCGCCGTGCCGTTGACGTCCGGATCGCACGCGTACGGCCACGTCGCGGTCCTGACCGCGAGCGGCGCGCTCGTGGTGCCGTCCCCGGTGAGGCCGCAACCGGTCTCCAGCGGCTCCGGGCCGGGGACCAGGAGACCGCCGTCGCTACCGAACTCCAGCGTGTTCCCCGCGTCGGTCGACGGACGGGCGGCGATGACGCCGGTGTCCGGGTCGTAGTCGATGCCATCCCCGGCCGACAGACACGGGCGGACGTCGTCGCAGGAGATCGCACCCGGGGTGACCATGAGCCCGCCAGGGCCGCAGGTGAGGGCGTTGCCCGGGGCTGGGTCGATGACCGGGGCCGCGGTGAGCGGGGCGCCAGTGGTGCCGTCGCCGGTCAGCGCGATGCAGTCGCTGTCCTCCGTCACCAGCGGCGCGGCGGGCTCGGCGGCGATCTCCCCGGTGGCCGGGTCGTACGCGATCCCGTCCCCCGCAGACAGGCACGAGCGGACGTCGGCGCACTCGACGTACAGGCCGTCAGGGCCCGCATGGACGAGGTTGCTGCCGCCGCCGGGCGGAGCCGGGTCAAGGACCACCGCGGCACTCACGTTGTACGGGCTCCCGGGCGTACCGGTGCCGGTCAGGGTGAGGTCGACGGTCGAGGTGTCGGTGACCTCCAGCTCGGTGGGCGTGCCCGCGTCGGCGCTGATGGTGTACGGGGTGGCCGCGCTCCCGTTGCCGGTGACCGTGGTCCCGGTCCCGGCGACGACGCGGCAGTTGCAGGGCGCAGGGCCGCAGCACTTAGCCATGTGAAGCTCCCGAGGGAAGGAGTCGTGCCCGGCCCACAACCAGCGGCATCCTGAAGAGGTTGGTCAGGTCGCCGCTACGGGGCGACGGCTTGGACATGGACGGTGACCCCGGCGGCCGGGGCGCCGACCGCCAGGACACCGATCCCGAGCAGGGTGACCCCGGCCGCGGCGAGCACGTTGACCGTCGTCGACGTCGCAGAGTTGGCGGCGATGGAGTGTGAGCGGAACGCGCTCCCTGCCTGGAGGCCGACCGTGACGACCGGGGGCGCCGAGAACGCGCCAACCGGCCAGTTGAAGACGGCGTTCCCGTTGCCGTCGGTGACGGCGGTCGCCCGCTCCTCCCGCCGCTGCGGCGCCTCGTAGTCCCCGGCCGTACCCATCAGACCTCCCTGGTCGAACTCACCAGAAAGTCGCTGCCGGCGACGCCGGTGAACACGAACTCGTCCTGCAGCGTCTCCCCGGCGTCGCCGCCTCGGTCCACGCTCCAGGTCAGGGAGGTCCCCGGGGCAAGGGTGACGGCCGCACCGCCCCCGATCGCAACGGTCGGAGATCCGGCGTAGACGACGAGGGTGACCGAGCGGGCCCCGGCTGCGATCGTCACCGTGCCCGCACCGGTCTGCCGCTGGATCGTCGAGTCGATCACCGGGTTCGCGGCCGGGGCCTGCTCGGCGTCGCAGCGCACGACGGTGCCGGTCGGCACGTAGGCCGTCGTCCCGTCCAGCTCGGTATCCGTGACGACTGTCGCGCCGCCCTCGGTGCTGTACCGGCGCAGGAAGCTCCCCACGTCGTCACACAGGATCTCGTACTCGTCATCGGGCGTGGCCGCTGCCACGCTGCCGCTGGTGCCGGACATGTCTGTCTCCCTTGGGTGAGACGGTGAGGGGTCAATTCCGGATCTTGTGCCACCTGGTCCGGGTGGCACCGTTGCTGTCCGAGCCGCCGGCCTCGCCCGCGGCGAGCGTGCCGCCGGTCCGGACGAGCATCAGGAAGATCCGGATCGTCCGGGGGGCAGTGGTGACGACGTATTCGGCCATGAGGTGCGTGGTGCCCCCTTGGTGCTCCTGTCCGGACGCGTTGATCGACGCGATCTGCGTGAAGGAGGTCAGCAGGGTGCCGGTGGTGATGTCCCGCAGGTGGCCGACGATGTAGCCGCTCCCGCCCGTGGTCGGGGTCCCCAGCGCATACCGGACGTCGGTGTCCAGGTGGTACACGCCGGGCTCGGGCAGGACGACGTCCGATGCCGGCACCGGCAGCGTTTGCCCTACAGAGGCGAGGAGGTTGATGTGTGCCGCCTCCGCGTTCTTGAACCCAGACGGCAGGGCGGGCCTGTAGGAGGAATCCGTTCCGGTCATCAGCCTGCCACCCCTGCCTTATACGTCCAGTTCAAGAGGTAGTCCGCCGCCGCCGCGGTACCGGCGAACATCGCGGCGGCGAGCGAGGAATCATCGGTGTCGGCGACGGACCAGGTGAGGGAGGCCCCGGCCGGGACGGGTTGGCTGGCCCCGCTGCTCATCGCCACGTTGACCGTGCCCGTGATCACGGTGAGGCTCACTGACTGGAGGCCCGGAAATTCCGTCTTGAGGTTCTGGAGCGTGGTGGTGCCGGTGACGCGGCGGACGCCGGTCAGGAGCGGCTGGTCGGGCTGCTGGCCGCAGACGGTGACCGTGCCGGTCGGCGCGTAGACGCTCGTGCCGTTGAGCGTGGTGTCCTGAAGTGGCGTCAGCAGGCCCGTGGCGTTGTTGACGGTCCAGTGCCGCAGGAACGGCGTGACGGTGCCGGCCGCGGCCACGTCACACAGCGGCTGGACGATGTGGTCCACCTCCGGGACGACGCCGCACGGCGGCCCGGGGACCAGGCTGATGAACCCGAACGCGGGGGCCACGCACGCGTTGCCGCCGCCATCGTTGCGGTGGGACATGCGGACCAGGGAGGGCGGCCCGTTGAAGTAGAAGTGCCCGGTGTTGTTGCTGAGGGTGCTGTGCCAGCGACCAGGGCTGACCAGGGTGTGGCCGGTGTCAGACTCAACCTTGTCCGGGAGCGGGCTGCCGGAGGGGATGACGACGTCTTCCCAGGTGTCCCAGTCGATCGCGTCCACGCGGAGGACGTCCGCCTTCGCGAGCACGGTCGCGTCCGGTTCGAACGTGAACGTCACGGCCGCGTTCCACACGGGGGCCGTTGGGGTGCCGCCGCAGGCGCCGCCGGATGCCTTGTTGGCGGTCATCTTGACCGTGCCGGTCTGCGTCGGGTCCTCGCTGTTGGCCACGGTGTACGTGAAGACGAGGGGGTTGACGGGGTCCTGCGCGATGCTGAGCGTGTTCCACACCTGCTCGCGCAGGCTCGGCGGGCTGTCCCCGCACTCGACCACGCTGACCGGGGTGTACGGGGTGACCCCGTCCATCTCCGTGTCGTGGAAAGTGCTGGTGCCGTCACAGGCGTATACGAAGTGCCGCAGGAACGGCGTGGCACAGCGCAGGCCGGACGCGTCCGGCTCCACCTCCGGGTTGAGGTCGCATAGCCGGAAAGCCTGGACGGCCGCGGCTTCGCACTCCGCCGGCGGGGTCGCGCAGATACCGACGGTGCCGGTCACCGCGTACGGGCTGGCCCCGTCGAGGGCGGTGTCCAGAGTGCTGATGAGCGTCCCGTCGCATCCCCGGCACACGGTGCGAAGAAAGGTGCTCGTGCCGTCGGCGGTGACGTCGCACAGCACGAGCTGCTCGCAGTCCCGGCAGTCGTCGGGAGGGCTGGCCGGCGTGCACTCGCCGACAGTGCCGGTGACGGTGTACGGGTCGCCGTCCAGCGTGGTGTCGGTGGTCGAGACGATGTCACCGGTCACGCAGTCGGTGACGAGGGTCCGTAGGAACTGGACTGCGCTGGTGACCTCGCAGCCCTCCAGCTCAATCGCGGCGGTGAACTGGTCGGCCGTCCACGCCTTCGCGCCGAGGTGGTACGTCTCCAGGGTGAGGGCCACGCGGATGTCCCCGGCGGCGATCTCGGCGGCCGTGACGGGCGCGGAGACGGTGAGCGTCCCCCGCCAGCCGGGCGGCGCCCACTCCAGCGCGTTGTGACCGGCGAGGAGCGTGGTCCCGCGGAACAACCGGAGGGCGCCGTCCCACGCCTGGCCGGTGTCGGGGCCATCGTTGCGGACGCGTACGGAGATCGTCAGCGTGCCAGAGGCGCCGTCGCAGCCGTCCAGGTCCGCCGTGACCTGCCCGGTGGCCGTCAAGTGCTGCGCCGGCCCGGTCCCGGCCGGGTAGACGAACGTGCCGCCCGACCACAACGGCCCGTAGGGGCCGGGGTGGTTCTGGAACTGCGTCTGCCCGGTGTCGGCGGTGACGCCGTCCACCATCGTTGGCGTGATGGCCGTGGAGGAGTCGTCGGGGACGTCGCACACCAGCACCGTGGAGGAGTTGCGGCACTCCGCGTGGCAGACGCCGACGGTCCCGGTCGGGACGTAGGGCGTGCCGTCGAGGAGGTAGTCCGAGTGGCCGCTGATCGCGCCAAGCTCGTCACGCCGGTAGTCGCGGATGATCGGCGTGCTGGTGCCGTCGGCGGCGACGTCGCAGAGCTGGACAACGTCCTGCTCCGGCTGCTCGACGCCGGCCGGGCACGTCGTGATGGTGCCGGTCGGGGTGTAGGTGGTGCCGGTGGTGGCGTCGACCAGGCGGACGGAGGCGATCGTGCCGTCCGCGGCGTAGCTGTACTCGATCAGGACCAGGCCGACGACCTCGTCGTCCCCGTCGATGTCGCAGAACGTCCCTGACACCTGTACGGACTGGCTGTCACCGCACGCGACCGTGCCGACTGGAGGCGCGCCCGTGCTGAACGCTCCGGTGCGGAGGTTGATCCAGCCCTCCGAGGTGACGACGCCCTCACAGTCCCGGATGACCGTGACGGCGATCGGCGTGCCGTCCGGGAGACACAGGCCGATCGTCGCGGTGGGCGTGGTCGGCGACTCGCAGTCCGGCACGGCGGGGCAGACGCCGACCGTGCCGGTGACGGTGTAGTCGGCGCCGTCCAGGGTGCGGTCTAGGGTGCCGAGGAGCGCGCCCTCACAGTCGTACGTGGTGGTCCGCACGAAGTGCGTGAGGGTGCCGTCGCCGGCCGTGTCGCACAGCACCAGGGCGGACGTGGTGGCGTTGCAGCCGTCCGGCTGACACGACTGGAGCGTGCCCGTCGGGGTGTACACGGCGCCCGTGATCGGGTCCACCGTGCGCGTGCCCACGCGGTCGCCGCTGTTCGTGTCGTAGATCGGCTCGACGAGGGCGACCCCGGCGACCGTGCCGTCCTCGAGGACGTCACACAGGAGCACGGTCTCGACGTCCACGCGGGCGGGCGTGGGTGCCTGAATGATGGGGCTCTGCCCGCAGCATCCGCTCACAGTTGCACTCCTTCGGTCCAAGTGATCGTGACGGTGCCGGTGTCCGCGCGGATGGTGAGCGGACCGGTAAGGGCGGCATCGGAGTCCCGGGCAACGCTCCAGGTGGCTGACTCACCCGCGTGCAGCCGACTCGCGCCGTCGGTGGTCGTGATGGTCCCGTTACCGCCGTGCGCGACCGCTGTGACCGACTGGAGCGTCGGCCGGGTGGCCGCGTTCCAGGAAGCGCCGGCCGCGAGCTCGACGCGGCGGGCCTGGACGCCGAACGCGGGCTCGGCGCCCTCGGCCTCGTCGAGGGTGCTGCAGTCGACCGGAGCGACCGGCGTGTACGGCTCGGTGAGGCCTTCGGTGTAGGTGCCGAGACTGCTCAGGGTCCCTTCACAGTCGACGGCCAGCAGCTCGACATAGCCGGTGTCGGGGAGGCCGTCGCCGTCGGTGTCGTCGCACCGGCATGCCTCGATCACGTTCTGCCCGTCGCACGGCGTTACCGTCCCGGCTGTCGCGCCGTCAGCGGTGCACTGGCCTGCCTCACCCTGCACGACGTACGGCGTGGTGCCGTCCAGGCCGAGGTCCTGGGTCGACGTGAGGCCGCCGTTGCAGTCGAAGGTGAAGCGCCGCAGGAACGGGGTGCTCTTGAGGGTCAGCGCCGCCGTCCGCACCTCCAGCGGCATCAGGAACAGGTCACGGTCGTTGACCGGGCCGCCGGTGGTCTGGTCGGTGAACCGGATCGTGACCGCGCCGGTAGCGGGGGCGATGAACGCGAGCGGCGGCAGGTCCTCGGACAGCACACCGCCCGGGAACACGTTGGACCCGTTGGAGACGTTCCGGGTCCTCGTGGCCAGCACCGTGGCGCCGTCGAGGACGTCCAGCCGGTAGATCGCGTTGTTGTTGGCCGGGTCGGGGCCTCCCGCGCCGATCCACGCGGACGCGAACCGGAACTCGTACAGCGTGGCGGGGAGCAGCCCGCTCACGGTCAACTCAGCTACGCCGTTGGCGGGCTGGTTGGCTTGGGCGAACCACAGGGTGGTGCCGTTGTTGGCGGCCACCACGTTCCCGGTCAGTGTGAAGGCGCTCGCCGGTGTCGGGATGGGGGCCTGCGGGTCGTAGGTCAGGTCACAAAGCTGCGCGACCTCGGTGTCCCCGCACGGCTCCTCCTCCGGGGCGGTCGAGCACACGCCGACCGTTCCGGCGGGGGTATAGGGCGTGAACCCGTCCAGGCCGGTATCGATGACGACGGAGACCACGCCGCCGGTGCCGTAGGAGATGTGCCGCAGGAACGGCGTGCTGGTGCCGTCCGCCTGGACGTCGCACAGGACCAGCGGCTCGACGTCCAGGCCCCGGCCGCCGCCGGCGGAGCAGCCGGTACCGCACGGCACCTGCTCGCCGTCGGGGGCGTCCGTGGCCACGCCGTTGGCGTCGAGCCACGACACGGACACCGTGCCGTCGCACTCCTGCGTGTAGACCTTCGTGAACTGGGTCTCCTCGCAGGCCTGCGCCGTGCTGAGGATCCACCGCTGGCCTGCAGCGTCCTCGATCGTCATGGGCCCGTACGTGGTGCGGGTGCCGCCCGTAGAGCCGACGAACCAGGCACAGCCCGGCTGGTTCTGCGCGGACCAGACGGCCCCGGACGGGTCCAGGTTGGTCAAGGCCTGCGACCAGTTGCGATGCATCCCCGGGCTGGCGGCGGTCCCATCACCGCACGGACCGCCGGCGAAGGTCCGGCCGCCGCCCTCGCCAATGACCTCAACACCGTCGACGATCCAGCTCGTGATCGTGAAGGCGCCCACGGTCGGCTGGCACGGGAACTGCCCGTTCGGGCCCTGGACGCCGCCGCACTGGCCCGGCTCGCCACCGATCAGGCTGGTGTTGTCGTAACTGGCCTCCGTGCGCTCGACGACGCCCACGCACTCCGTGGCGAACGCGACCGGGCACGCGGGCTCGTTGCACACGACGAGTTCGGCACCGGCCGGGAGCGTCACCGGGTCCCCGGTCGTGGGGTCGGTGAGGCGTTGCTCCGTACGCTCCCCGGTCTGGTCGTCGTAGACGTGCTCCACGAGGACCTGGCCGGTGATCTCCCCGCCGGCGTCGCGGATGCACAGGAACGTCGTCTCGACGTCGATGCGCGGCTCCGGGGGCGGGGGCGGGCAGCACTCCCCGCCGCCGGCCGCCGTGCACTGGCCGACCTCTCCGGTGACGGTGTACGGCTGGCCGTCCAGGGTGGTGTCGGTGACGGTGACGATCTCGCCGGACTCACAGTCGGTGACGACCGTGCGGAGGATCTGCGTCTCACATCCGGCCTGGTCGTAGACCACGGTGGCGCCAAGCTCCGACAGCTGCCAGCCGGTGCGGCGCGGCGGCGGGCAGGTGGCGCCGCTGTCGTCGTACGCGTCGAAGGCGAGCAGGACGGCGATGTTTCCGGCGGCGAGGTCGTCGGCCGGTACGTCTGCCTCGGCGGTGAGCGTTCCGCTCCACCCGGCAGGCGTGTCGGGCGGGGCGAGCGCCAGGGCTACCCGGTTCGCTTCGCCGGTTCCGTTGTAGAGGCCGAGGAAACCCGTCGATCGGCAGCCGGCATCCGGGCCGAGCTGGGTGACGTCGACCTGCACCGTCACGCGTGCGGTGCCGGCGTCGCAGACCGGCCGCGGCGCCTGGATGATCGCCGCAGCGGTGCGCACGGTGCCGGTCGTGCCCGGCTGCGGGCCCGCCGCGTCCGGGAGGGTCAGCGTGCCGCCGTCCCACAGAGCTTGCGCACCGGCCGCAGGCACGCCCGTGGTGTACGGGTAGTACGGCGCTCCGCTCGTGTCCGTGACGGTGCTGTCCGGGCTGCCGTCCTGGGGGATGTCGCAGACCAGGAGCGTGGACGTGTTACGGCACGGCTCCGACGGGCAGCACTCCCCGCCGCCGGCCGCCGTGCACTGGCCGACCTCGCCCGTCACCTCGTACGGCTCGCCGTCCAGGGTGGTGTCCGTGACGGAGACCGTTGCCCCGGTCTCGCAGTCCGTGACGATCTTCCGGATGAACTGGGTCTCGCAGCCCTCCTGCTGAAACTCGTAGGCGGCCACGAAGTTGGACAGCAGCCAGGCCGCGCCAGTGTTGCCGGTCTGGTCCCACGCCTCGACGTCCAGGGCGACGACGATCTGACCGGCCGCCAGGAGAGCGGCCGGGACGTTGACGGCCGTCACGGTCATCGTGCGGGCCGTGTTCGCCGGCATGCTGGCCAGGGTGGTGTTCCCGCTATCCGCGAGACGTGCCCCGGTGTCGGTGCGGTGGAGGCGGATGCTGCCGGCGTAGTTCGCAGCCGTCGCCGAAGGCCCGTTGTTGCGCGCTGCGATGGCGACGGTGACGGTGACGGTGCCCGAGTCGCAGGACGGCCGGTCGGCCTGGAGACGGGCGGCCAGGCCCGTCAGCCACTGGTTCGGGGTACAGCTCCCGGCCCCGCTGGAGCGGGCCGGGATGGCGACCGTCCCGCCGTCCCACAGGGCCTGACCGCCGCCCGGGTGCGCGTTGATGCAGCGGAGCGGGTCCGCGTCCCACGGGTACGGCGTGGCACTGGTGTCCGTCGCCGTCGGGGCGCCGGCTGGGTCGCCGGTCGGGAGGTCACAGACCTGCGTGGTGTACGTGTCCTGGCACGGCTCGGGCGGGCACACGGCGACGCTCGCCCCGGCCGGGATGTCGACCGGGTCACCGGTGACCGGGTCGACGTACCGCTGGGCGATGCGCTCCCCGGACTGGTCGTCATAGATCCGCTCGACCAGGACGCGGCCGAGGACGTCCCCGCTGTCGTCGTCGACGAGGCACAGCTCACCTGTCTCGACGTCGAGACGGGTTTCCGGGGGCGGCTGCTCGCAGCACTCGGCGACGGGCTCGCACTGACCTACCTCGCCGGTGACGGTGTACGGCTCGCCGTCGAGGGTGGTGTCTGTGACGCTGACGGTCTCGCCGGTCTCGCAGTCCACGACCGTGCGCCGCATGAACTGCTGCGTGCGGGTCATGACGATGTCCAGGCGGCCCTGTACCCAGTTGTTGCCGCCGCCGTCGCGGACCTCGATCTCGACCGTGTTCGGTCCGGCGGTAACGGGGATCTGCGCCGTGCCAGCGGTGGCGGGCTGGTTCCACTGCCCGTACATGCCGGCGTCGACGCCGTTGACGCGGACGCGGGCGCCGCCGTCCCCACGGAAGCCCACGGACGAGACGGACGCGATGCCGTCCTCGGGGGCCGTGAACGTCTTACGGAGCACCCACCGGTGCGGGGCGGCGTCGTAGCCGGGCCAGGCCGGGCCAGGGCCCGCGGACAGGTCGGTGCGGGCGCCCATGAACGCGCCCGGCGGGTGCGGAGCGTCGTACGGGAGCGCCGCCTCCGGGGGGTAGCCGGGGTTCGCGCCGGTGAAGGAGACGACCTGCCAGCCGTCCGAGCCCGGCCGGTTGGCCGGATCGAACACGATGATGGCCTCCTGTGCGGCGGTGTCGCACAGGAGCGTCGAGGACGAGTCGCGGCACGGCTCCGCCTGCTCCGCCTCGGGCTGGCAGACGCCGACCAGCCCGACCGGCGTGTACGGCGTGGTCCCGTCGAGGAGGGTGTCGGTGCTGCTGACGACCTCCCCTGTGCAGTCCCGGCACACCGTGCGCAGGAACTCGCCACCCAGGGAGACGTCCAGGGCGCCGAACAGCCAGTGCCCGAACGTCCGGCATTCGGCGTTGACGGCCCTGGTGCCCAGGTACCGCAGCGAGAGGGAGGACACCCCGGTCACGCGGAAGCGGGCGCTCGCCGCCCGGGTCGGGGTGCTGAGGGTGCAGCCGGTGAGGGTGTTGTCCGCGCTCAGGACGCCGGTGGCCCGGTTGTAGGTGTAGCCGGGAGGCAGGCTGACCGGGACCGCCCCGACCGGGAGTTGGATGGTGTTCTCTCCGGCGCCGGTGCCGGGTGACCAGACCATAAGGACGCTGAACTCGACCGTGACGATCTGGTCGAACGTCCACAGGTTGGTGGGCACGCTCGGGTTGGGGAAGAGGGCCACGCCCCACCAGGCCGCGCCGTCGCCCTGCCGACTCGCCGGGAGGGCGGAGGGGCCCGTGGACGTCCAGCCGACGCCGTTGGGCAGCGTTCCGGACGCGCCGGTGCCGGCGATGGTGGCCGGGGGGTTGGCGTCGGTGTCACACAGGACGTGCGTCGTGCAGTTCAGGCACGTCGACTCCGCGGGGCACACGCCGACCGTCCCGGCCGGGGCGTACGGGGCGCCGTCGAGCGTGTAGTCGCTGTGTCCGGCGATCGCGCCGTTCTCGTCGCGGGCGAAGTCCCGTAGGAACACGGTCACGGTGCCGTCGGTGGCGGTGTCACACAGTTGCACCAGGTCGCGCTCGGGCTGCTCGACGCCGGCCGGGCACGTCGTCACCTCGCCCTGCGGGGTGTAGGTGTCACCGGTGACGGCGTCGACCAGGCGCACGGAGGCGATCGAGCCGTCCGGCGCGTAGCTGTACTCGACGAGGACCAGGCCGAGGACGTCACCGTCGGGGTCGACGTCGCAGAACGTCCCCGCCACCGTGATGGACCGGCTGTCGCCGCAGGCGATCGTTCCGGCCGGTGGCGCTCCCGCCGACCAGGCGCCGCTGGTCAGGTCGAGCCAGCCGTCACGGGTGATCGTGCCGTCGCAGTCGCGGGTGACCACCACGGCGATCGGCGTGCCGTCGGCCAGGCACAGGCCGAGCGTTGCCGCGGGGGTGGTCTGCTCCGCGCATGCCGAGGTGCTGTCGCAGGAGCCGACCGTGCCGGTGACGATGTAGGCGGTCTGCCCGTCCAGGGCGACATCCTCGTACGTCGCTGTCCCGTCAATGAACCGGTATCGGCGCAGGAATGGCGTCACCGTCCCGTCGGGGGCGGTGTCGCACAGGGGGACGGTCTCGGACTCCGGGCACCCGTACTCGCAGTCCACCGGGGCGATGGGGGCGTATTCCTGGGACGGGTCGTCCTGGTAGGTGAGGACGAGCTCGGCGACGCCGTTGGCGCGGATGCACCACAGCTCGCTGTAGGTGGTGTCGGCCTGGCCGTCGCCGTCGGTGTCGTCGCACAGGGTGCGACAGACGGTGTCCACGCATCCGGCGTCACACGGCCCGGCATCGGTCGGGAGCGCGCCCGGGGTGAAGGTGCCGGCGATGTCGAGCCAGCCGACGACCGCCGGGTCCTCCGCCTCTTGGCCGCATTCCACGCACCCGGACCGGACCACGGCCAGGACGGTGCTGCCGTCTGACCGGCACAGCGGGGCGGAGGTGATCGAGGGGGCGCAGCATGGCGGTGTGGGCGGCTCCGGTTCGGGAGCAGCGCACGGGACAGGCTCGACCGGCATCGTCAGTCCTCTGGGTGTGCCTGGCGGCGGTGGGTGTCCCGGCCGCGTTCGGACTTGAAGGGGCGATTGCAGACGTCGCAGGTGAAGCCGTCGTCGTCGGCGGGGGCGCCCTCGAGCGGTGCGAAGTCCGGCGGCGGGATCGGCTTGGCGTCCGGCGGGTACGCCTCGTCAGGCACCTCGGGGAGCGGCTGGCCGGGGATCCCCTCCCTCTCCGGCAGGTCGACGCCGAGGAGTTCCGGGCCGGTGGCGGGCTCGGTGGGCTGCTGGTCCTCCTCGGGGCTGACGTAGCGGTGTCCCGCCACGATGGAGCCGATCAGCAGCTTCTCGGGCATGCCGGTGAACATGTCGGCGGGCACTGCGAATGCCTGGGTGCTCACGGTGCGGACCTTCGGCTTCTGGGCGGTCGCCCAGCGTGCGAAGTCGACGCGGAGTTCCCGGGTCGGCTGAACCTTCACAAAATCTGTCATGGACAGGTCACCACCTGGATGGCGCAGACCGTACAGGTGGTGGCCACAACCACCGTCCTCTCAACCAGAACGCGCCGGTCGTTGGTGCGGATGTTGACGGATGGGCCGGGCCTGTGCGGGATGGTCATGGCCGGGCCACGCCGTACGACGACGGGCCCGGTGATGTACAGCCAGGCGGTGCCCGGGTCGGCGGGGATGTTGCCGGGCCCGGTGTTCGCGGTGCTGTAGCCGGAGCCGATGACGGCGCAGTTCCCGGCGAGGGTGGTCGGGTTGCCGCCGGGCTCGCGGTGGACGAGGTTGCAGCATCCGAGGAGCGCCGCAGCGCCCGCCGGGACGTGGAGGACACCGGCGCCGCCGTACTGCTCGGCCAGACAGCCCTCCAAGGCGGCGACGCCCTGCGCGATGTTCACCGGCCCTGCGGCCGGGGTGAGGTCCTCGGCGTTCACGGCAAGGTAGTTCGTCCAGAAACCGAGCTCGACGGCCTCCTGCTCGCCGAGCTCAAGAGACGCCTCGGCGTGCTCACGGGCCTCGGTGTAGCTCCAGCCCATGGCGGAACACTCGGCGCCCGCGTACACCGTGATCGGGTCGGCATGCTCGGCGACCGGCCTGCAGAACTCCTTCTGCATGGGGGCGCCGGGGCTCTCCTCGGCGCCCACGCAGGGGTCGTTCCACACGTTGACCGGGCAGCAGCCGAGCGCCAGCCACTCCACGCCCAGCAGCTCGTGCTCGTCGGTGACGTCTCTGACGTCGGTGCAGCCGCCGAGGATCCCGTACGGGAGCGGTCTCCCGGGGATTGCCTCGACGCGGCGTCGCATGCCGGCGGATGCCACCTGCACACCTCCTCATAGGGGGCGCGCCGAGACCGTGGAGGGGTCTCGGCGCTGGATGCGGGCAGAGTCAGGCGATCGGGCAGTCGATGCCGAGCTGCTCGCCGGTGCGGCCGTCGGGGCAGACCGGCACGGTGACGAGGCGGGCCTCGCTGTTCCGCGCGATCAGCGCGGTGCATTCCTCAGTGAACAACGCTGTGTAATCGTTGACACTGAACTTGGTTGAATCATGAATTACCCCGAGGCTGATCTCTCCGCCTCGGCCGGCCTCGAAGGTGCCCGCCGGGTAGATCAGGAACGGAATGCTGGCCGGCCACACGGTGGCCGGGTCCGGCCCGCCGATCTCGTCGGGGACGGCGGGGTTGAGGCCGCGCGCCCACTGGACGGAGATGCCGAGCTGCGCGAACGCGTTGACGACGCACGCCGTGCTGATCGCATCGCAGGACACACCGTTCTGACGGGCGATGTCGGCGAGGAACAGGTTCCTCGACCACCACGGCAGCACGACCTCGATGTTGATGCTCGCGCAGAGGGACAGCTTTTCCGTCATGTCGGCGGCCTGCAAGGCGATCGCCGCGAAGATCGCGGAAAACGCACCGAACGTCGCCGCGAGCGTGACCGGGGTGGAGGCGGCCACGGCCTGCGTGAAGAGTTCCTGCCGGATGCGGATCTCGTGGGCGACCATCGCCAGGGACTGGTAGTACGCCACCAGCTCCGGGAAGTGCCTCTGCGTCAGGATCCCGCTCTCGAGGCACGCGCCGATGGCGTCGCAGCGGACCTCGACCGGCTCGGGGCACGGGATGCGAAAACAAGGCTTGACCGCACCGCTGATGTCGTCCGCTTCGGTGTGCACGAACGTCATGGCCGCGACGTCGAGCGACGGCATCGGGAAGTACCTGAGCCCGCCACGGGCGAGCTGGATCTCGGGGAGGTCCCACAGCATTTCCGGGCAGGACATGCCGGTCAGCTCGTACACCGTTTCGCTGGGCGCACACCATCCGCCGCTCGCGACGAGATCGCCGCCGTTGAGGCGGGCCTGGTCGCCGGCGAGGACGACCGCGCGGGTGCCCTCGGTGCCCGAGGAACTGTCGTTGACGATCAGCTCGTTCGGGAACGGCAGCCGGTACGAGGCCGTGAGGCCAACGCCTCCGCCCGCCGTCTTGAGGGCGTTCGCGCGGCGGATGATGCCCTCGGTGACGCCGTCCATGTCGAGGGGCTGGCCCGGCTGGTAGCCGGGGACGTCGACGGAGGCGGTGATCTCCGGGCGGGGGTTCGGGTCCGGGGGCAGTACGCGCGGCTGGTGGACGCGGACGCGGGACAGGTCGAGGGCGCGCTGCCGGACGGTCGCGGCTGCGGTGACGGGCTCTGCGGCGGGCTCGGCCTCGGCCGGCGGCTCCTCCGCGGCCGGTTCGGGCGTGTCGGCCGTCGCGGCTGTCTGCTCGGGGTCGTCGCCGCGCACGGTGGCGGCGAGCTGCTCGATCTCGGCGGCGGCCTTCCGCGCGGCCTCGATCCGCTCCGCCTTCTCCGCGCGGATGTTCTCGACCGCGGTGGCCAGCTCACGGAGCTGGGTGATGTCGTCGGTGGTGACGGTGCTACTGCCGGCCTTCGCATCGAATGCCTTGACCGCGCCGTCGAGGAGATCGTCAAGCTCTTCGTCGTTGAGGGCTGTGATGTCCTCGGGAAGGGAGAACTTCTCCATGGGCCGAGCTCCAAAAGATCGATCTTGGAGTCGCTCGGCCCACAACCAGCAGCGGTCTTCTGTCGGAATATTAGCCTCCACCCCCTGGCGGGCGGGCGGCATGTGCGGGCGAGACGGCTGAGGCGGGGCCAGGCGGTTGGCCTGGCCCCGTCCTTGCTGGTCTCGCGGTTGCTCTACTGGCCGGTCTTCCCGGCGGCAGTCTTCGGCGGGATCTCTCGAAGGGTGCTCCCGGCGTAGCGCTTACCGACGGCCTCGGCGGTCGGCTTGTTCGTGGAGGAGAACACCACCTTCTCCTTGCCGTCGGTGGTGACGACGACCTCCCACTTGGACTTGTTGCCCTTCTGGCAGCTGCATGCCATTTCAGATCACTCCGTTCTGTGCGGCCACGGTGACGGGCTGCGCGGCGACGAGGGCAGCCATGGCTTCGATCTCGGCGCGGCGTTCGTCCTGGCGTCGGGTCACGGCGTCGGCGATGAGGTCGACGAAGGGGCCGTCGGCAAGGGCTGCGGCGAGGGCTTCGACGTCGACCGGCGGAGCCTGTCCGGACACCGTGTCCGGACGCTGTCCGAGCAGGTCAACAGTGGTGCTCTTGGGGCGCGCGGATACCGTCCGGACGTCGTCCGGACGCTCGTCCGGATCCGGTCCGGACTGTGCGTCCGGTGCGGCGAGGAGGCCAGCGGCGGACGCGGCCAAGGCCAGGTTGGAACGCTCCACCATGGCGTGGAAGGCGGCCATGCTCGCGTACAGCGGCGACGAGTGGGCCGGCACCGGCACCGTGAGGACCGCGCGGAGCTGCCAACGCCCGTCCCGGCCCTGCCGCATGTGGTAGGAGGGCTGGCACGCCTGGAACTTGGAACGGTCCCACTCGCTCAACCAGGGCGCCGCCGCACCGCTGAACCACAGCCCCCTATCGTTCATGCCGACCGTGACGATCGCACCGACCGTCCTGGTGTCGTCGAACTGGCAGGCCGCGGTCTCGCACTCGGCGCCATCGCGGTGGTGGCCCACGTTCATGGTCATCGCCCCGGCCTTGATGGTCGAGCCGTCGTCCAGGGCGAACCGGGCGCGCAGGAAGTGCGTCAGGTCGAGCGTGCCGAGCGACTCGATCGTCAGCTTCTTCTTGGGGAAGCCGGCGTGCGGCTCACCGACCTGCGCGACCCACCCGTACACGCGGCCGTCCTTGTAGTGGACGCCCCCGCTGCCGGGCGGCAACTCCTCTTCGGTCGGTTCCGCGAACCAGGCGGCAGGCATCGGCGGCAGGTCCTGCATCGCTGTCCACGCGGACGCCTCCAGCTCACGCAGGCCTGCCGCCGCGGTCTCGTCACCGTCCTCGCTGTCGCCGTCCCGTGAGGCTTCGGGGTCCTGGTGCACGGGCAGGTCGAGGTCTCCGGACATGGCGGCGCTGATCTCACCCTCGGGCATCGAGGAGGGCCCGCAGTACAGGCCGGGCGCGAGGCGGACGATCCGGCCGTCCTTCGCCGCGCCGTTGAGGTGCCCGCGTGCGGTGCTCATCGCGATACCGAGCGCGCGGGACACATCGCGGGCGCCGACGGCGACCGGGGACGTGCACACGTAGCCGACTACGCGGTCCCGGGTCTCCCCCGCCGCGGTAATCGTCGGCACCGGCGCGGCGGCGGTCTCGTCGACAGGGTCGAGGACGATCCGCGCGTCCTTGAACGCGGGCATCGCCACCAGCGTGGCCCCCCGGAGCCGGGCGCGGGTGATCCGCAGCAGGAACTCACCGGCGTGCTGCTCGTGGACGACCAGGCCGCTGTCGGGGTCGTCGGGGTCGCCGGCCGCCGCGGTGAGGACGCCGCTCCCTGCGAAGGCGTCACGGATCGCCGAGGCGGTGAGGGTGCCGCCGGGGCCGGTGATGAGCTGGAGGTCGTAGCGACTGCGGGAGAACGCACCGCCGGACGCCGTCCATTCGGCGCGGGTCGTGGCGGACAGCATCACCGAGCCGTCTTCCATGCTCATCACGCTGGCCTGCGGCAGGGACGCGGAGGCGAACAGCCAGTCGGCGTCTTCCTCGCTGAGGGTCTTGTCCACCAGCTGGATGTCGACGTCGTCCAGGTCGACGCTGACGCCGAGCGGCGCGCCTTCGTCGAGGAGTTCGATCGCGTCGGCTCCGGCCGGCCGGTTCGTGTACAGCGGGCCGGAGGCGGTGATCCGCCGTCCGTCCCGCCGCACCTTCAGGATGGCGCCGGCGAGTTCAGCACCCTGGTGGCCCATCAGCATCTCGTCGGCGTACTGGAGCGGCATCGGGCTGCGGTCCCACTTCAGGGCGCCCTTCTTAAAGATCCGGCCGTCACCGGTCTCCTCGTCCTCGAAGGCGATCGCGGTGTCGCCGGGGGTGGACCAGGTGCGGACCGTGAACGCTGCGGCGGCCTGGACATCTTCGGGCATGGGCTCTTCCTCCTGCTGGGGGCCGAGGGGGACGTCGGTGTGGTCGCCGCCGAAGGCAAGGCGGACCCGGTCGAAGGTGATGCCGCCGAGGCGGTCGACGAGGTCGGGCAGCACGGCCGGGTCGTCGCCGTACTGGGCACACACATGCGGCACCCAGGGCGAGTGCTGCACGGGCAGCTCGGGCCGGTCGTGGGTTCCCTCGAGCGCGCTGGTGACGAGCTGGCGGACGTGTTCCAGGGTCGGGGCGGTGTCGGGGCGGTCGCGGTCATCGCCGACGGCCCACACCCACGACGGGCTGTCGGTGCCCGGGTTCCAGTGGTTGGCGCCGAACGCGCGGGCTGTGAAGGGGCCCTCGAATTCGGCCACGGCCGCGCGTACGCCGTCGACCAGCTCGGTGCGCTGCTCCTCGGTCCAGGCGGCGCCGTCGTCGCCGAGGAAGTACAGCGTCAGGTGCAGCTCCTCGGCTGCTTCGCCGCCATCGAGGGCGAGGCGGGCCGCGTCCTCAGCGGTGGGCATGAGGGCGATCATTCCGCCCATGAGGTGACTCCCATCAGCGGCGGCCGTCTGCTGCCTGGCATTCTCAAGCGGCCTCGGCGAGGGCGCTTGAGAAACGAAGGCTGCGGCCTGGGTTTCGGGGTGGACCGAAAGGACACACCGGCAGTTGACGACTTGTGAGGCTGGGGCGGCCGGGTCGTGTGGGGCGGTCATCTGCACGCCGCCGACGGTGAAGTCCTCGTCCAGGAGGCGGATCTGCCCGTTCGCGTTGGCGTGGTCGTCCCGTACGCGTGTGTCGCGGCGGGTGAGCCACTGCTTCACGATCGGCGCCGGGGTGCCGGTGGCGTCCCTCGCCGCGCCCAGGACCGCACTGTTCCAGGCCCGGCCGGCTTCGGTGCGGGCGATGCGTTCCTCGCGGACCTCGCCGAGCTGGGCGCCCTCGCGGGCGAACGCCTCCCGCAGACGGGCGCGGAGCTGCTCCATGTCCTCCCCGGCGTCGACACCGGCGGCGAGTTCGTCACGGGCCACCTCGGCGAGCCGGTCACCGACCGCCCGCAGCAGGTGTTCGGTGACGGTGACGTACTCGCTCATGGGGGGCGGCAGGTCGCGGCCGTCCTCGTGCCGCTCCGGCAGGTCGTCCCACTCCGGGGGCAGTTCGCCGCCGGTCGCCTGCTCCGTGTGTTCGGCGGCCTGCTCCGAGACGCGCAGCAGGCGCCGCACGATGCGCGGCATCCGGTCGGTGAACATGCGGGCGATGCGGGACACGGAGAAGCGGGCGGCGACGATCTCGGTGGCGTCGGCCAGCTCGCGGGCGAACTCGTCGGCAATCTCCTGCAGTACGGCCGCGACTTCCTCGGCGACGTCGTCTTCGGCCTGCTCCAAGAGCGTCAGCAGCTCCTCATCCACGGGCGCCTGCCTCCTCTCCCTCACGGCTGGGATGCGCCGCACGGTCCGGCGTGGGGGTGCCGTCGACGGCCTCGTTGTCCCGCCGCCGCCAGGCGAGGAGTTCCTCCCACAGCTCACGGCCAGGGCACCTGGAACACCAGCCGAACGCGCGGTGCGCGGCCCGGGAGTGACCGGGCGGGGCCACGTGCAGCTTCGGCGGCTCCTCGATCGTCAGCGTGTCAGTCGCGTCGCACACGGTCGGTCTCCTCGCTCCTCACGTTGGGGCACGGCCCGGGGGCGGGGCCGATGTGGACGATGGCCGGCCCGGCCGGGACGAGGGAGCCGGCCGGGCCGTCGAAGCGGATGCTGGCGGCGTCGAGGCGGGTCATCTCCACCACGCGCAGCCCGTCGCAGCCCGGGCACAGGTCGAGTTCGTGACGGCAGTCAGGCAAGGCCGGACCCCTCCGGGTCGTCGCAGATCTCGCACGCCGTCCAGGTACCGACGACGGACACCCCGTCGGGGGTGAGCATGAGGACGTCGCCGAGGAGCCGGGTCCAGGCCTTGCAGGTGGGGCACCAGTCCTCGCGGGCCGGGCCGGGGGTGATGTGCACGGTCAAGGGCGGCGGCGGGTCGGCCACAACGGTGCTCCTTCGCTGGCCGGTCATGCCGCCAGCCCAACGCAGGAGGTGACGATGGCGGGCACGACGTCGTAGGAGTGCGGGATGCCCGCGGCGATCAGCTCGCGGGCGTAGCCGTCCAGGGCCGCGGTGAGGCAGGGCGCGTCGAGGCCGTACCGTTCGGCGATCTCGGGGACGCGGGTCCAGGCGCCATCGAGGAGGCGGTACTGCTCGACCTGCCCGGGTTCCACCTTCAGCTCGGTGTGGAGGGCGGCGGCCTGGATTTCGCGGGCCTTGGCGCGCTCGCTGCGCGGGCATGCGGGCGTCCTGAGCAACTTGTCGCCGGCTGAGGACAGTGCGGCCCAGATCAGTCCGTCGGCGGCTGCGAGGAGGCCGTCGCCGGGGGCCGGCCGGGCGGAGGCGGGCAGGGTGTCGGGTTCGTCCTGCGTCTCGTCGACCGGGAGGTCTGGGCGGGGCGCGTCCGGCTCCTGGTCGTCGTTCTGCTCGCCGTCCTCTTCGCCGTCGGTGGACGGCTTCTTGCGGGCGGCTTCCTCCTCTGCGGTGGGGGCGTCGGACTCGTCGAAGCCGGTCTCACGGCGCAAGGCTTCGGCGGAGATGACTCCTCGGTCGTACGCCTGCAGAGCGGTCTCGGAGCGGTTGGTGCGTACGCGCAGGCTGGACGTGTCGTACCAGACGAGCCACCTGTGCCAGTCGTCGATGCCCTCGGCCTGGAGGAGGGGGCGCAGCCACTGCTGTGTGAGGGCGTACGAGACAGTCTGGAGTTTGGGTTCGATGCCCATGCGAATGGCCTCCGAGGTGAGCATCCAGGCACCCCAGTGATTGGTGTCGGCCATGCCGAGGAGCAGTTCACCCGGGATCTCCAGGCCGGTGGCGAAGCGTTTGATCGCTTCCTCGCGCAGCTTCAACGCCAGTTCGTCGAAGTTCGACTCGAACGTGAGCAGCTTGAAGTCGGAGATGGTGTCAGCAGGGACTTCCAGCACGATCGGCACTGTGGCAGCGGCACTCTCGGGCTCCCGGATCGCCGTCTCGGCGATCATCATCAGCAGCTCGATCAGGTCGTCCTCGGCGTCGCCCTGGCCTGGCCGGGTGGGGAAGCGGACGCCCTTGGGGACAAGGAGGATGCCGCGGCCGGTGAGCCGGGACCGGGCGATGGCCTTGACGGCCGAGTTCAGCAGGAGCAGTTCCTCGAGCAAGTCGATGCTGGCGCGCACCGGGGAGTCGGCTTCGATGGCCCGCTCGGGGTCGGGTTCCCACACGCGCAGGGCGACGGGCGAGTCCGGGTCGAGGGCCTCCTCGTCACCGGCGGGGATCTCGACGTCTTCGCCGTCGATCTCGGCGTTGAGCTTGCCGGACTTCTGGCTCACCTCGCGGGTGGACAGCACCCGCCAGTCGTGTCCTTCCTCAGGTACGTCCGGGCTGAGTACCTCGCCGTTGGGCCGGATGACGATCCATCCTTCGCCGGCCACCGTGAGGTGCTTGCCGAAGGCGCTGAGCATCTTGGCCCGCCCGTCCGGGCCGCCCGCGATCTGCTGCACGATCTCGGCCGCGCGGTGGTTCTGCGGGGCCGGGTCGATCGTGCCGTCGTCGGCTCGCCGGCCCGCGAAGAGGGTGGCGCCGGCCATGCCGTTGGCCATGTAGGTCGCAGCGAAGCGGACTTCGGGGACGGCGTGGAACAGCTCCCAGGCGCGCTTCTGCCATCCGCTGTCGGTGCCGCCTTTGACGCGGACCTTGCGTTGGACGTACCGGGACGCGGCGGCGGTGAGCTGGCGCGTCATGGGGCGACCCGGCCGAGCGTGTCGTCGGCCCGGTTGATGACGACGGAGGCGCCCGCGACGGCGAACCACTCGATGCCGTGGACGAGGAGCGGGGCGTCGTGCCACTGGCCGGAGGCGAGGAGCCACGTGGCGAGGAGCGCACCGGCCACCCACCATCCGGTGCAGTACACGCAGCTGATGAGCGTGACCAGGGCGGTGCGAGTCGTGCTATCGGTGTTCCGGCTGTGCCAGGCGAACAGCCGGTCGCGGGGGACGTCCAGGATCGAGTCGTGGACGAGGAGTTGCGTTGCCCGGTAGCCGGCGGCGGCAAGGACGACGAGCTCGGGGATGCTGATCATGTCCGGCCCCTTGCAGAGGATCTTGCGATGGCGACCGGGCACTATAGGGCATTCTCCGCAAATACTGCGCCGGAAGTGATCTCTGGCGAGACGCTTTTGATCTCGTGTGCACTCTCATGCGGTTCGCAAGGAACCTTTGGATAGCCGGTTCCACTAAAGTCCGCGCCACGCGCCTTGAACCTGGCCGCCAGCCTTACCGGCCGAGATCACGTAACGGTCAGGGGCGACCTGGTCTCTCTCCCTGGGCTCCGCCATTAGGGTTGTGAAGGTTCTGGTGTGAGCTATGCGGCGCGCGGATAGGCGCGCCACCGAGGGCAATGGGGTGGGAAGCGCGTTGACTGCGACCACAGCGTCGGTGCACGACGTTCTCAAGGCGATCCGTGATGGCTCCACCGGGAACCGGGACCGGGGGACCCGCTTCGAGGAGTTCATGGTCCAGTACCTCAGCACCGACCCGCAGTGGACTGAGCAGTTCAGCCGCGTGTGGATGTGGGCCGACTGGCCCGGGGCCGAGCACGACAAACGGGATACGGGCATCGACCTGGTCGCGCAGGACCGGGAGACGGGTGGCTTCTGCGCCATCCAGTGCAAGTTCTACGAGCCGCACCACACGATCCACAAGGAGGACATCGACTCCTTCTTCACGGCGTCCGGCAAGGGCGCCTTCACCCGCCGGATGATCATCTCCACCACGGACAAGTGGAGCGAGCACGCCGAGTCGGCCCTGGACGACCAGCAGATCCCCGTCACCCGGCTCGGACTGTCGGACATCGCCAACAGCCCGGTGGAATGGCGCGTGCCTGCTCCGGGGCCGCACGCCGAGTTCGCGATGACGCTGCGGGAGAAGAAGACGCCACGCCCCCACCAGCGTGATGCGATCACCGACGTCTTCGCCGGCTTCGCCGAGCACGACCGAGGCAAGCTCATCATGGCCTGCGGCACCGGCAAGACCTTCACCAGCCTGAAGATCGCTGAGCGTCTCCAGCGTGAACGGGTCGAGGCAGGGCAGGGCGACCACACCACCGTCCTGTTCCTGGTCCCCTCCATCGCCCTTCTCTCGCAGACGCTGCGCGAGTGGTCGTACGAGGCTGAGGCACCGCTGCGCGCCTTCGCCGTCTGCTCGGACACCAAGGTCGGTAAGCAGAAGGCCCAGGGCGACGACAAGGACATGTCCACCCACGACCTGGCCCTGCCCGCCACCACGGACCCGGACCAACTGGTCGCGCAGATGGCCAGCGTCGAGGCCACGCCAGGACTGACGGTGGTGTTCTCCACCTACCAGTCCATCGCGACTGTCTCGGCCGCCCAGAAGAAGGGCCTGCCGCGGTTCGACCTCATCCTGTGCGACGAGGCCCACCGCACCACCGGCGTCACCCTGTCCGGCCACGACGAGTCCGCGTTCGTCCGCGTCCATGACGACAGCTTCATCGGCGCAGACCACCGCCTATACATGACCGCGACCCCGCGGGTCTACAACGACGACACCAAGCAGGACGCCAAGACCGCCGACGCAGCCGTCGCCTCAATGGACGACGAGTCGAAGTACGGCCCCGAGTTCCACCGCCTCGGCTTCGGCAAGGCCGTAGAGCAAGGCCTACTCACCGACTACAAGGTCCTCATCCTCACCATCGACGAAGATGTGGTCGCCAAGACCCTCCAGGAGGGCTTCGCCGGCGGCACCTCCGAACTGAACATCGACGACGCCGCGAAAATCATCGGCTGCTGGAACGCGATGGCCAAACGCACCGGCACCTTCGCCGACGGCTCCGGCTTCGGCAAGGACGAAGCCCCGATGAAGCGAGCCGTCGCCTTCGCCCGCTCGATCGCCGACTCCAAGGCCATCATGGAGCGCTTCAACGAGGTCGTCGACGCCTACGACGACGCCGACGATGACGTGCTGCACTGCGAGGTCGACCACGTCGACGGCACCTTCAACACCCTCCAGCGCAACCGGCTCCTCGACTGGCTCAAGCAGGACCCCGGGCCGGCCAACGCGCGCATCCTGTCTAACGCCCGCTGTCTGTCCGAAGGCGTGGACGTACCAAGCTTGGACGCGGTGCTGTTCCTGCATCCGCGCAACTCCGTGGTGGACGTGGTCCAGTCGGTCGGCCGCGTCATGCGCATCGCGCCCGGCAAGAACTACGGCTACATCATCCTGCCCGTCGCAGTCCCTGCCGGGATGACCCCGGAGAAGGCACTCGCGGACAACCAGCGCTTCAAGACCGTCTGGCAGGTCCTCCAGGCCCTGCGCGCCCACGACGACCGGTTCAACGCCACCGTCAACCAGATCGAGCTGAACAAGAAGAAGCCCGACACCATCGGCATCGGGCACGTCGGTGCCGGTGACGAGACGGTCGGCGACAAAGACGGCTCCAGCACCGCGGACAGCGCCAAGGATGCCAAGGAGAAGGAAGCCCAGAGCGCCCAGCACGTCCAGGACGCCCTGTTCTCCATAAGCGACTGGCGCGATGCCATCTACGCCCGCATCGTCGACAAGGTCGGCGAACGTCACTACTGGGAGGACTGGGCCAAGGACATCGCCCAGATCGCCGACCGCCACGTCACACGGATCAAGGCTGCGCTCGCCCTCCCCGACAAGCAGGCTGCGTTCGAGGAGTTCGTCGCCGAGCTGCGCGCGACCATAAACCCAGGCGTGACCGATGACGCGGCTGTCGACATGCTCGCCCAGCACATCGTCACCAAGCCCGTCTTCGACGCTCTGTTCAAGGACTACGGCTTCGCCGAGCACAACCCGGTCTCCAAGGCCATGCAGCACATGCTCGACATCCTCGACGACACCGGCCTAGACGCCGAGACCAAAACCCTAGAGGGCTTCTACGAGTCGGTACGGGTACGCGCGGAGGGCATCGACAACCACGAAGGCCGCCAGCGCGTCATCGTCGAGCTGTACGACAAGTTCTTCAAGACCGCCCTGAAGAAGACTGCTGAAGCCCTCGGCATCGTCTACACCCCGATCGAGGTCGTCGACTTCATCATCCGCTCCACCGAACAGGCGCTGAACAAGCACCTCGGCAAGTCCCTGTCCGACGAGGGTGTTCATGTCATCGACCCCTTCGTCGGCACCGGCACGTTCCCCGTGCGGCTCCTCCAGTCCGGGCTCATCAAGCCCGACGACCTCCTGCGCAAGTACACCAGCGAACTACACGCCAACGAGATCGTGTTGCTCGCGTACTACATCGCGGCAGTCAACATCGAGGCAGCCTTCCACGACCTCGCCGGCGGCAACTACCGACCGTTTGAGGGCATCGTCCTTGCTGACACCTTCCAGCTCGCGGAAGGCACGGCACAGCTCGACGGCATGGACGTCCTGGAAGGCAACAGCGAACGAGCGAAGAAGCAGAAGGCCCAGCCAATCACGGTCGTCATCGGCAACCCGCCCTACTCGGTGGGGCAGGATAGCCAGAACGACGACAACAAGAACCTCAAATACGAGATCCTGGACAGCCGCATCCAGGAGACATACGCCGCTAAGTCGACGGCGACCCTCAAAAACTCGCTCTACGACTCCTACATCCGCGCCATCCGCTGGGCCTCCGACCGCATCGAGGACGAAGGCGTAGTTGCCTTCGTCTCCAACGGCGGCTACATCGACGGCAACACGGCCGACGGCTTGCGCAAGTCGCTGGGCGAGGAGTTCGATGCGATCTACTGCTACAACCTGCGCGGCAACCAGCGCACTGCCGGAGAGCAGGCCAAGAAGGAAGGCGGCAAGATCTTCGGCTCGGGCAGCCGGAACACTGTCGCCATCCTGATGCTCGTCAAAAGCGACAGGAACGGCACCCCCGCATCCGACTGCGAGTTGTACTACCACGAGGTCGAGGACTACCTCACCCGCGAGGAGAAGCTGAGCGAGCTTCGTAACCAGGACCTGGACACCGTGAAGTGGAAGCAAATCCAGCCAAACGCCGACGGCGACTGGATCAACCAGCGTGACGAACGCTACGCAAATTTCCAGGCGATCGGCGACAAGGATAAGAGCGCGGCGGCGACGCCCATTTTCGCACTGCACTCTGGCGGACTCAAAACCAACCGTGACGCGTGGGTCTACAACTTCTCCGAGCGGAAGCTTGGCGAAAATGTGGAATCCATGATCGAATTCTATAATGGCCAGGTTGAGGAATTCGCTGACCACTGCAAGATTCGGGCAAACGCAACCCCGAGCGTTGCAGATGTGGAGAGATTCATTGATTTCGACCAAAAGAAGATCAGCTGGTCCTCTACTCTAATTCCCAAGGTTGCGCGGGGCCAAAGGGTTGAGTTCGATTCGAACCGTTTGGTTTCTAGCCTTTACCGCCCCTTCTGCCGACAGCATGTCTACTTCGAGCAGAGCCTTAATGACCGTCCCGGCAAGCTGCCACAGATGTTCCCGACGCCAGACCGCGAGAACTTCGGCTTCTACGTCAACGGCTTCCACGCGACGAGCGAGTTCACCTTGCTCGCAACCGACGCCCTGCCCTGCCTTGACGTATTTGGAAAGGGAGGATTCTTCTTCCCTCGCTACACCTACCGCGAACTCGCCGTCGAGGGAGGCTTCGACCTCGGGGAGGACGAAGGCTACGAGCGCATCGACAACATCACCGACGCTGCCCTGGCCGGCTACCGCAAGGCGTACCCCGACCTAGCCATCACCAAGGATGACGTCTTTTACTACACCTACGGCTTGCTCCATTCCCCGGAGTACCGCGAGCGCTTCGCCGCGGACCTGAAGAAGTCCCTGCCGCGCATCCCCAAGGTGCGTGACTTCCACGGCTTCGCCGAGGCCGGTCGTAAGCTCGCCGACCTGCACATCAACTACGAGCAGGCCGAGCCGTACAAGGGCATCGTCGAGACGGTGACCGGTGACGCGACTGCCACGCCTGCGACCGAGCTGTATCGGGTCGCCAAGATGAAGATCCCGAAGATCAAGGGGCAGGCCGACCGGTCGACGATCGGCTACAACACCCGGGTCAAGCTGACCAACATCCCCGAGGAGGCGTACCGCTACCAGCTGGGCGCTCGCTCCGCGATCGAGTGGATCATCGACCGCTACCAGGTCAAGGTCGACAAGGCGTCGGAGATCGTCAACGACCCCAACGACTGGTCCGACGATCCGAGGTACATCATCGACCTGCTCAAGCGCATCGTCACGGTCAGCCTGGAGACGATGAAGATCGTGGATGCTCTTCCGGCACTGGACATCCTGGAGTAGCCCGACGGCCAACTCGTCGGGAAAGCCGCTTCTGCTACAGTCCGCGCCCGCGTGTCTTGAGCGAGCGCGCGGCCGGGAGAGGCGCCGGCGGTTATGCCGCTACAGCGTCCGGACGGCAGGGGTCGCGCATCCCCGGCCGCCGGCGCCACCCCTTATCGGCTTCCGGGCCCCCGCCTCCTCCCCCCGGGCGCGGGGGCCCGGATCTGCGGCCCGCCGTCAGGTCGGCTCAGAACAGGGCGATCGTCTCCAACTGCGGGTCGGGCTCCAGCTCGTCGGCGTCGGGCTCCAGGCTGAGGTCAATCTCTAGCTGCTCGCCGGGCCTCGGCAGGTTCACGATCTCCAGCGAGCCGGTACAGGACACCAGGGCGTCACCGAACCCGCTGGGCCGCTCAGCGGGGTCATGCCTCCACAGCCGGCCCTTCGCGGGCGCACCGGCGACGTGGCCGGCGGCGATCATCCGGCCGCAGCATCCGCACTCAACTCGGGGCATTTTCACGCGAACCAGTCTGCCGGAGGCCGGCCTGCCGCGCCTGCCTCACTCAAACCGGATGCACGCGCGCATACCCCCTTGAGAGTCTGATCACCTCAACTAGGGGGACGGGAGCCCGGCTTTGATCATCCTGGACACCAGCATTCTCCGCTCGTTCGGCCCGCAGAGCAGCATCGCTGATCTTCTGCGCACCATCAGCGTCGTGGGCCTGGACCGAATCGGCGCTCCATGGATGGTGCTGGAGGAACTGGCCGCTCAACAGGCCATCAAGTACGAGGAGCAGCACCAGCGGGCAGCTGACGCCCTCGACGCGCTGCGGCACGCCGCACCGTGGCACAACCTGAACGTGGAACTCGGGCCGGCCCAGCCCGAGCAGGCGCGGGAGCACTGGCGGTCCACCTGGGGCAATCTCGTCGAGGTTATCCCCACCAGCGAGAAAGCGCTGCGGCAGGCCCTGTTCCGGGAGGCGAACCTCCTGGCGCCGTGCAGGGAGTCGAAGAACCAGAAGACAGGCGCCCGGGACGCCGCGATCTGGCTGTCCGCGGTCGAGTACGCGCGCAAGAACCCGACCGAACGCGTGTACTTCGTCAGCGCCAACACCAAGGACTTCGGTGACGGGTCCTCGTTCCCGTACCCGATGAACGAGGACATCGCCGGCCTGGCCGACCGATTCACCTTGATGACCAGCATGGATGATGTAGCGGCCCGGTTCACCGAGCCGGCCGACGCGGACCCGAGGCTCGTCGAGGAGATCCTCGTCTCGGAAGACATCTGGGAGTACATCACCACGGTGTCGGGACTTCTCGCACGTCTCTCGTCCCCGGTAGTCAACTTCAGCGTGCCCACGCTGGACGGCAGCGCGGCCTCCGCGACGGCTGACCGGTGGGTCACCACGAGAGTGCACCTCGACCTGATCGAGGACGTTCAGGCCTACCGCATCGGTACCCAGGTGTGGTGTACCGCCTCCGTCGACTGGAACCTCGTCGGGATGGCCGACAGCCACCTCTTCGGAGTGGTAGCGGGCGCCCTCTGCTGGCCGACGGTCATCCTGTTCCGCCTGGATCCCGCCAACGCGCACCCGACTCTCCTTCGCAGCCACGTCCCCCGGCCGGTATCCGCAGACGTGCTGCGAAAACTCGACGTCGCTCCAGCCGACGCCACCTCCGTAGAAGCGGAAACGCTGGCGGCCAGGGCAGCCATCACCCGAACGCTGCGCCCCCGCCGCAGCCGCCGCCGCCTTCACTCCTACCCCCAGCAGAGCACGCTGTTCCGACCGGAGCCGTTCCCGACCCTGGACGACATGGGCGACGAATAGGTCGGCGGTGGGCCCGGGCACCAAGGCGGGTCGTCAGCAGTCGGGCCTCACTTGCCGATCCTCCGCCCGTACGGTGCCGCCGCTCCACTCACCAGCCCTCCCCGCCCGAACTGGCCAGGCATGGGTGCGGTCGGCAGCGGGGCGTGGACGATGGCGCCCTGGTTGACCTCGGGGATCAGGCCGTACACGAGGATGCACGAGGCGTCGATACGGCCCGGCGAGTCCTGGTCGCTGGGCTGCCAGGTCGCCCACTCGTTCTCCAGGTCGACGAACGCCCCACGCAGCCGGATACGGTCCTCCACCATCTGCTGGGCGATCGGCTCCGCGCGCAGCAGCTTGCCCTGCTTGGCGTTGATCGGGTCGATGCCCGGCATCAGCTTGCCCTCGGGGATATGCCCCTCGTCCTGCAGAGCCTTCCACGCGGTACCGATCGCGAGGAGGCACATGTCGCGGCCGTAGTTCCACTCGACGTAGATCACGCCCGCGTTCGTCTCGTGAGCGAGCAGGCACGCGGTGCGGGACCACTCGGCCGACGACATGGCCTTCGTCTTGTCGTGCGTGATCCACACACGGTTGTCGGCGCCGAGGAACCCGCCGATGACGCCCGCGGTGTCCCGGCCCCCGCCGGACGGGTCGATCGCCACGGCGATCCTCTGCGGCTCCACCACGGTGACACCGTCACGGATGCTGCGCAGCAGATCCCGGGAGACGAGCGCGCCCTCAGACGGCTGCGGATCGCCCTGCGACAGGGCGTGCCAGTCCCGGACACTGGAACCGTCCTTGTCGGCCTTCCACCACACCTTGAGGGCCCTCCGGTTGCGGGTGGGGATCTTCGGGTGCGTCAGCGGGTCGCCGTCCCTGCGGCCGAGCGGGTCGGGGCCGAACTTGCTGGGGTTGGCGATCGCCGGGAGGTGGACGACCTTCCACTTCCCGCCGTCCTCGAGCCGGCCGTCCTCTTCGAGCCGGCGGCCCGCGAAATCATCCGGATGCCAGCGGGTCTGAATGGCCACCACCGCGTTACGGTCCGGCTGCAGTCGCTTCAGCGCGGCCGACGACCACCAGTCGTGCACACGGTCGCGCATCTTCTTCGACTCGGCCTCAGCGCGGTCCTTGTGCGGGTCGTCGACCACGAGCAGGTTGACCGGGAAGCCGGTCAGGCCGGCTCCGAGACTCACGGAGCGGACACCGCCGCCCTGGTTCGTGTCGTAGTCCTGCGCGGCCTCGGAGCCGGGCAGCAGCGACAGGTCGTACTCGCCGCCGTGCTCTGTGACGTACTGCCGGATGGCCTTGCCGCGCCGCAGGGCCAGGTCATCCGAGTACGAGGCGACGGCCACACGGTCCTCGCCGTGAAGCAGCAGCCACCAGAACGGGAACCACTCCGCGACGGTCGTCGACTTGCCGACCTGGGCCGGGGTGATGACGAGCAGCCGGTTGTACTCGCCGTGCTCCAAACCCACGAGTGCGTCGCTGATGACCTTCAGGTGCGGGCGCATCCGGTAGCCGGGATCGAGGCCCCGCGCGAGCGTCGCCGGATCGCGCAGCAGGTCCTTGGCGGTGGCCTGCTTGGCAGCCTGGAGCCGCCGGTACACCTCCGCGTCGTCGAGGTGGCCCAGCTCGCCGAATGCAGGCTGCGCCGTCATTCGTCACCGCTGCGCTCGTCCACGGCCGGGTCGGGCGCGTCCTCCTCGGCGTCCTCGTCCTGGTCCTCGTCGTCGAGCGGATACGTCTCGTCGTCGTCCTCGTCGTCGGCGTCGTCCATGGCCTTGGCGCGCTGAGCGACGGTCGCGGCCAGCTCGGCGAGGCGTACCCGTCGCTGCTCCATCGGCAGGGCCGCGAACTCCTGGATCTGGACGGCAAGCGGGTCGCCTCCGGGGCCGGTGACCGCGATCGTCTCTGTCGGGTCGCCGAGGAGGGTCCGCCGCCACTTCATCGTCGTGTCCACGAACCGGGTGAACTCGGCGAGGGTCATCTCAGGGGCGAGCTGCTGCACCTGGGGCAGGGCCTGGCCGATCATGCCGGTCATGATCCGCATGATCTTGACGTCCTCGCGGGCCGCCCGTCGGCGCTCTTCTTCCATCTCGGCGGCGTACTGGCGGGACAGGTGGGCGTCGTATGCGGCGGCCCGTTCCTGCCAGCGGAAGCGGGTGGCGATGACCTGGGCGCTACGGTGCGTGAAATTCAACGCCTCTGCAACGGCGCTCAACGTACGTGCAACACCTTGATCGCGGAACGTGAGGAACTGGCCATGCTTCTTGGCTGTCTCGCCGGGCTGTCGCTCCCAGGGGTCCAGCGTGGGGTCGAGGGTGATGCGGTCACTCATGGTGCTCACGGTTCCTGGGGGTGAGGAGGGTGCCCGCGAAGCCTGTACAGGGGGTCCTCGCGGGCGTGGTGGGGCGGGGGTCAGGCGGTGGCCGGCTCGTCCTGCTCGGCGGCTTCCTGGGCGTGCTGCTCGACCTCTCGGCGGGCGATGTCCGTGAGCAGGGCGATCATCGTGGTGAAGTTCCGGACGTCCTTGCAGCGGCCGAAGGCATACACCGCGGAAGCGAACTCCTCGAACACCTCCGCAGGGGCGACGCCGACGAGGTCCGTGCCGCTGGCGATGGCCGTGCACGCCTCCTTGAAGTCCTCCATCTGGTGCGGGAGGAACATGAGCGTCGCGGCCCGCCAGTCGAACTCTCCGTGCGGGATGGCGAGCTTCGTGTCGTCGGGTTCGACGGTGGGGAGGTGCTCCTCGTCGAGGCCGGTGGCGATCAGGTCGTCCACGTTGTCGATCATCGCGACGAGCTGGGCGAGGACGTCCTTGTCGGGGTCGCCGTGGAGTTCGTTGTGGGCGATCTGCTTGGCGATGACCTCGGAGCGGCGCATCGTGCGGGTGTCAATGATGGCCGGGATGCGCTGGAGGCCCGCGGCGCGTGCCGCCCGGGAGCGGTGGTGCCCGGAGACCACCTCGATGGGGCCGGTGCCGCCGGGCTGGTGGCAGTACGGGAGGGACTCGACCATGCCGCGCTTGCGGATGTTGCCGGCGAGCCGCTCGAAGTGGCGGGGCTGCATGACCTGGGCGTTGATGTCCTGCTCGCGGAGCGAGGTGACGTCGACCCACTTGATGTACAGGTCCTCGCCGATCTGCATGGTGTCCTGCGGCGGGTTGCTGATGTCCCAGGACATGCCTGTCGGGGCGGACTCTGGGGCCGGGGCCGGCTCCTGGTCCTGGGGGGCCGGGGTGGTCACTTCTTCTTCGCCTTGCTGCGGCTTGCCCGCCATGACTTCTCCTTCGCCGTGAACGTGCTGAGGGTGGTGGGGATGTCGTCCAGGACCCAGTCGGCGCGGTACGACAGCTTGTAGCCGTCCGGGTGCTTGGCCCGCGATTCGAGCTGCATAAGGCCGCGCAGCCCCTTGGCCTCGGGGTGCCGGGTGTACTCGACGGTGACCAGGCCGTTCGACGCGGCCAGGAGGATCTCGGAGGCGCCGGTGAACACGAGCTTCGCGGTGTCGCGGCGCAGCGCGAGCATCGTCGCGAGGCGGGTCAGGCGCAGCTCGTAGTGCGGGGCGCCGAACGCGAACCGCATCAGCAGGTGCGTCGTGTACTTCGTCGCGCCCGGGTACGGGCGGGTCATCGTCTCGGCGCCGTAGCCGATGACGCCGGCCACGTAGCCGTCGACGACGACGAGCATGTTGTACGAGCCGGGGGCGGCGGCCAGGCGGTGCATCCACAGGTCTCGGTAGTAGTCCACCTCGGTGCCCTTGGCGGCGATGACCTCTACGCGGGACTGGTCGGTGACCTGGTGGTCCGGGGGGATGATCGGTAGGGAGGTAGGTCCGGTGGACCGGGACATGCCCAGGGCGACCTTGGGGCCTCCCGTGAGCTTGAAAATCTCCTCGGGCCGGTTGCTGATGACGAAGGCGCGGGCGACGTCGCCGAGCGGATGCGCGAACACCGGCATCTCGTGGGCCGCGATCCCGCTGCGCTCTTCCTGAAGGAACATCAGCAGCGCCGCCTTGTCGCGCATGTGGTCGGCGAGCCGCTTCATGTCGACCTCGGGGTCGAAAACCGCGTATCTGGGCTCCGACCACTCCACCCGCCCGCCGGTGTCGAAGAACTTCTCGAAGCCAGCTTTGTACGTGGGTGGGGCCGCGATGATGATCGTGTGGGGGTCGTCTTCCACCTCGGCGATGTGGTCCCACATGCACTTCGGGGTGAAGGAGACGCCGGGGAGCCGTTCGCCGATCGACTGGAGGGAGCTGGCGAGGCGGGCCTTGTGCTCGCCCTCCCGCTCCACCATGTCGGTGACGAGGTCAGCCCAGTACTGGGCCTCGCCCTTGGCCTGCATGCGCGCGAGCCAGTGGACGTACAGCATGTGCGCGGCCTGCTCGTGAGGCGGCGCGTCGGGCAGCTCGACCGGCTCGCCGTCGAGGGTCATGCCGATCGACAGCAGGTCGCCGCCGGACACGTACGTGCCGACGATGGCCGTGTAGAGCGTGACGTCGCTCGTCTCCATGCACGTCGGCGGGATGCCGGCGTTGGCGGCGACGAGGGCGGCGGCGAACGAGCCGACCCCCACCTCGACGTACCGGGTGTACTGCTTGCGGTCGAGCTTGTTGAACACCTGCCGGTAGAAGGCACGGTCGGGGGCCGAGGAGTTCCCGGCGAACAGCACGCCGGGCTGGGCGAATCCCGCGGGCATAGCGCTCCCAGGGGGAAGGAGGGGAGTCGCTCGGCCCACAACCAGCAGCGTTCGGGGGCACAGGGTAGCCGCTGGGCTGATCACCGCGATGCGCGCCGGCCCCGCTCGGGGGGGGTGAGCGGGGCCGGGGCTGGGACCGCGAGGGAGGACTCGAACCTCCAACCTCCGGCTACGAGAACCGGTGCTCCATCCAATCGAGCTGCTCGCGGTTGTGGCTATGACGCCGAGTCAGGATGGTAGCAGTTGCCCCGGTTCACCCTAACTTGCCTGGCGTACGGCCGGGTGACGGTCGATGAGGTCGAGCATGCGTGTGGTGGCCCTGGGGCCGTAGAAGCACTCCCTCCCCCACACCGGGAAGACGCCAGCGACCTCGAGTTCCGCCAGCACCTGCTGCTCCACCTCGCGGGCCACGCCGTCCGGCAGGCCGGTGAAGAGGCGCAGCACCCGGTCCAGGCCGATTTCCCGCCGATGGTCGGCCAGCCGGGGCCGGGGGTCGCCCGAGGTGATGCCGACCTTTACCAGCTCACCCCACTCGTCGGCGACCACGTACAGGACGTCCCATGCCTTGCCCGCGCAGGCCCTGCAGAGGCCATCGCCCTTCTGGAGGTTGTTGGGATACGGCCTGCATTCGTGGCCCTGAGCGCAGCGCACTCGGTGCGGCACGTTGGAACCCAGGTACCTCGGCTCCAGGAGCGTCGCGTCAAGCTCGGCGAGCCGGGCCAGGAACGCCGCCTCGGCCGCCTTGCGATCACATCCGGCGCAGACCCGACAGATGCCTTCCCCCTGCCGGACGTCGGACGGGCGCGGCTTGCAGTCGTGCCCCTGGGCGCAGCGCACTCGGTGCGGCTTGTTCGTTCCAAGCCACCGTTCCTCGAGGAAGGTTGCGTCGAGTTCGGCGAGTCGAGTCAGGAACGCCGCCTCAGCCGCCTTGGGATCGCATCCGGAGCAGGTCGGGCAGATGCCGCCGCCCTTCTTGACGTCGGACGGGCGCGGCTTGCAGTCGTGCCCCTGGGCGCAGCGCGCACGATGCCCCGTCTTGGCGCCCAGCCATTCCGATTCGAGGAGGGTTGCACCCAGCTCGGCGAGCCGGGCCAGGAACACGTCCCGTGCGGCCTGGGACTGCGGGGAGAGCGGGCGGGAGGTGGTGGTCACGGTTCCTTCCATCGGGCTTGAGAGCGGCCCGTGGCCGGGGAGCTGGGGCTCCCCGGCCACGGCTGGCGGTCTGCGGTCAGAACAGCGTCGGCGGGGCGGGCGGCTTGGGCCTGCGGGGCTGGGCCGGTGCCGCGTCGGCCGGGTTGGGGAGTTCCGGGATGTCCCAGCCGTATCGCTCGTCCGCCCACTGGGCGTACCAGCGGCGGTGGCAGCCGTCCGGGCCGTCCTTGCCGTTGACGTCCTCGAAGCACATCAGGCACGCCGGGGTGCCCGGGTGCGCGCGGGCGATGTCCTGGAGCGCGGTCAGGATCTCGTGCTCGTACATCCGCAGCCGCTCGCGGTACACCCTGCGCTCTAGCGGGATGTTGTTCACGCCCTTGAGCGGTCCCTGCATCAGCTCGTACGGGGCGAGGGCCTTGATGCTGAGGTAGCTGAAGCGCACGAACCGCGGCTTTCCGACGGTGATGCCCACCGGCAGGTAGCCGCTGTCGGGGCGCCAGTTCTGGTAGCGGGTGGTCGCCAGCTCCAGCGGTTGCACCACCCTCCTTCGTTCCACGGGCGGTTCGGGTGCTTCGAGGTCGAGCTTGCTGAGGTCGAGCATTCTGGCTGTGTCCTTCCTGAGAGGTAGGGGCCCCGGCCTGTCCGGGGCCCCGTGGTGCCGCCCGGGTCAGGCGGTGTCGGTGGTCTGGGTGGCCTCGGCGTCGGGGGCGATGCGGAGGGCGCCGGCGCGGACGGTAGCCGCGGTGGCGGCCTTGGCGAGGTTCTGACTGGCCTTCGTGGCGACCTGCCGCAGGTGGTCGATGCGCATCCGGTTGCCGGGGATCCCGCCGTGCGCACCAGCGAGGAGGAGCGCCAGCTCGTCCGGGTCCATGCTGGCGATCTCCAGCAGGATCTCGCCGGCCGCGCCGAGCTTGCCGATCTTGCTGACCAGCTTGTTGCGGTCGCTCACGATCCGCTCCCGCCGGTCGATGTCGGCCTCGGCCAGCTCGGGGAACATGCTGTCGTCGACCTTGCCCGGGTCGGGCGCCTCTTCGGCCAGGACGAACATCACGCTCTGGCTGGCCGCCTCCTGCTCCTCGGACCGCACCCGCTGGCAGAAGCCCTCAGCGTCCCTGATGGTGGAGAACTGGCCTCGGCTCCAGCGGGCGATGAACGCGTTCTGGTTGGCGGGGCTGATCTGGGCCGCGTACCAGGCGAGGCCGACCGGGACGTGGCCCTTGAGGAGTGCTTCCTGGACGGCGGGCACGAGCTTCAGGAGTGCGAGCCGGAGGTCGACGAAGTTGAAGCTCTTGCCGACCCGCTTGGCGACCTCTTCGGGGGTGAGGCCGAAGTCCACCAGCCTCTGGAACGCCCGCGCTTCCTCGAGGGGGGTCATGTCCGCGCGGCCGAGGTTCTCGGCCACCGACCGGGAGAAGGTCTCCAGGGTTTCGGCGCCGCCCTCCAGGCCGTGGACGATCATGGCGTGCATCTCGGTGAGTCCGGCCATCTGGGCCGCCCGCCAGCGCCGCTCGCCCGAGATGATCGCGTACCGCTTGGTGGCGGGCACGTAGCGGACGGTGATGGCCTGCTGCTGGCCGACCTCTTTCAGGCTGTCGGCCAGCTCCTGCAGCTTCTCCTCGTCGAAGACCTCGCGGGGCTGGTTCTCGTCGCGGTCGATGCGGTCGGTGGGGATCGTCTTGAGGCCGGTCTTGAGTTCGGCCGGCGCCGCCGGCGCCACCGGGGCCGCCTTCTGGGCGGGGGTCTTGCGGGCGGTCGGCTTCTTCGCCGGTGCCGCCTTCTTGTCCGTCGCCTTCTTGGTGGCCTTGGTGGTGGTGGCGGTCATGGCGTCCTCCTGGGTGGGTGGGTGGTGTGTCGCGCATTCATCATTCCGCCAACCCTCCGGGATAACCTCGTTATCACGATTGATTTGGTCAAGGAATCGGCAAGTATCCGCAGGTCACAGCCTCGATGACGGCTCTTGGGCGGGCGGCGCGCACCGGGCCGGGGCCCGTCACGCCGTCCGCTCAGGGGCGGCCGGCCGCCCGGCCGTCAGTGCTCGGCGCGGCGCAGCTCGCGCTTCTCGGCCTGGCGGGCCGAGCGCTTGCGGGCCCGGCGGGCCTTGCCGCCGTACTGGCCGGGGAAGTAGTAGCAGGTGCAGCCGCGGCGGGCGTACCGGCAGGCCCGGCGGTAGCCGGGGTTGGTCTTGGCGAGCATGCGGGCCATCGTGCGCTCCCTGGGTAGTGGTTGGTGTTCGTGCATTCATCATTCCGCCAACCCGCCGGGGTAACCTCGTTAAACCAATGAGTTTGGCCAAGGGATCGGCAAGGAACCCGCAGGTCAGGCCACATGCCGCCGCCCGCGCCCCGAGGTGGGGCGCGGGCGTGGCGGCCATCCGTCAGATGTGGGGGGCCAGCTGGCGGGCCGCGCGGGTGATGACGTTGTCGCCGCCGTGGCGGATCAGGTCGCGGGTGGCCTTCATCAGCTCACGGCGGGCCTTCTCGTGGCGCTCGGCCGCCTGCTGACGGAGGGTCTCTCCGGCCTTCAGCAGCGCCTCACTGTCGAGCTCGCCGCGGGTGACCGACCGGCGGACGGCCACGGCCCATTCGGTCCTGCCGCCTCGGACCAGCCGGCGCATCAGGTCGAGCGCGTCGCCCGCGTCGCCCGCGCCTGCGATCAGCTCGATTTCCTTGGTGAGGGTGGTGAGGTCCATCGCTCGCTCCCCGGTGGGTGGGTGGTTGATCTGCATTCATCCTTCCGCCAACCCTCCTGGCCAACCCCGTTAACCCGGCGGGTTTGGTCAAGGAATCGTCAGGGAAATCGCAGGTCAGGACGCGAACAGCTCGGCTTGTACCGGCTCGGGCGCCGGGGGTGCGGCGGGCTGCCCGTGGACGAGGTGCTCGGCGACCGTCCACCTGGTCCACTCGGGCACCCGCTCGCGGCGTCGGCTGCCGGACACGGCGGGGATGAGGAGGTCGGCGCGGGCGGTGTGCACGGTGCCGTCGAGGATCAGCCAGACCTCGCACATGGAGAGGCCGAGGGCGGCGACCATGGCCAGCTGGTGGATGTCCCCCCATCCGGGGTGCAGTGCACCTGGGCGGACCCAGACCCACGTGCCGAGGTTCACGTCGCCGGGCCCGGCCGGGGTGTGCTTCCTGTAGGGCGGGCGCTGCCGCACCGGCCGGGCGGGCTTCGGCGGGTAGTAGTGGCTCGGCGGGTAGTGCGGGTGCGCCTCGCGGGCCGCGCGGAGGTCGGCGGCCTGGGCGAGGACGACGTCGCGGTCGGTGTAGCAGCGGGGGCCGACGTGCCAGTTGCGGGGGCCGTTCTTCTCCCACCAGCTGGCCGCGCCGCACAAACAGCGGCTTTCCCGCAGGTGCTCCCCCGCGGTGCCGCAGGGCCAGGCAATGCCGCACGGGCGGCAGGTGGGCCGGCCGCTGTCCAGGCCGTGGGGAAGGTGGTCGTCGGGGAGGCGGATGGGGCGCGGCTTCCAGTCCATCGGGGTGCCCTTTCTCGGGTGGGTGGAGGATGAGGGCGGGGCCGGGGAGCGCTGCCTGTTCCCCGGCCCACGGTCTGTGCGGTCAGCCCTGCAGGACGTGGACGGCTTTGCCGCCCTCGCAGCAGGGGCCGAAGCAGAAGTACTCGCCCCCCTCGTCGTTCACCCGCTTGCCGCTGCCGTCACAGATCAGCGGCCGGTCGCACTGGCCGCGCTTCCCGGCGTCCTCCCCCGGCGTCCCTTGCGGCCGGTCACTGACGGCCGGGGTGGCGTCCTGGCCGGTGGTCTCGGGCAGGTCGATGCGGTAGACGTCGGGCTGGTCCCGGACCTGTTTCCAGCCGGCGTCCACGAGGGGGATGCTGATGCTCGCGAAGGTGCTCATGTCCAGGAGCGTGTTCCGGATGGTCGCGCGGTCCCGGTCGCCCAGCTTGCCGCGCGTGGTCTCGTCGTTGAAGCGCCAGATCGTTCCCTCGCCGTCGTGGACGGCGACCAGGACGCCGGCGTGGACGGTGATGGCGGTGGCGGTGGGCAGTTCCTCGCGGATGAGGCAGGCGATGCAGAAGACGCCGCGGTCGAGGAGCTGGCGCCGTTGCTTGGCGGCGTCCTGGTAGGCGTCTTCGAACCATTCGGCCAGGAACCTGCGGGGGACGGTCATGGGGTGCCCTTTCGGCGTGTCGGGGTGGAGGGGGTGCCGGGGCCAGGGAGCGCTGCCTGCTCCCCGGCCCGTCGGCTGCTTCTCAATCAGCCAGGACGTGGACGAAGTAGCCGGTGCCGTTGGGCCGGGAGCAGAGCTTCTCGCCCATCCGGTCGTTCACGCCCCGGCCGCTGGCGTCCCAGACGAGCAGCCGGTCGCACTGGGCGCACTGTCCGGCGTCCTCCCCCGGCGTCCCGTGCCGTGGGGTGTCGGGCGCGGTGGTGGTGGTGGTGGGCTTCTCGTGCATCTCCTCGAGGAACGCGAGGACCGAGTCCAGCGTCTGGACGCCGACCACGGTGACGTCGATGTTCTTGCTGGCCTCGTCGAAGTCGTCGGTGGCCACGATGCACTTCCGGCATCCGGCGTCCTGGGCCATGCGGACGGCGCTGGTGACGTCGTGGACGGAGCGGACCCGGCCGTCGAGCCCCAGCTCACCGATGAGGGCTACGCCGTTCAGTGCGGCCGGGTCGATGGCGCCGGCTGCGGCGAGCGCGGTGCAGGCGATCGCCAGATCGGCGCTGTAGCCGGAGGCGACCGTCCAGTGGGCGACGACCTTCATGCGGCCCGGCTGCCACTCCAGGTTGCTGTTCGCGATGGCCGCGCGGATCCGGTCGCGGGTCTCCCGGATGCACGCGTCGTCGAGGCCGTCGAGTTCGAATGCCGGGGTGACGCCGGGGGTGTACTCGGCGTGGATCGAGCCGTGCGCCCGGCTTGCGGGGAACTCGGCGGCCGCGGTGCCGGGCTGGGCGCCGGGAGGGAGGAGGATCGACCGGTACGGCTCGCCCTCGGCTGCGGTCTCCCAGCCGGTCTCTTCCAGCCCGCCGAACGGGAGCAGCTGCCGGAACAGGCCCTCGATGTCGTCGGCGAGGCTGTCGCACAGGGGGCTGGCCGGGGTGAAGGGGGCGCGGTACAGGGCCTTGCCGCTGTTGTCGCGGACCTCGTGCAGCTCGCCGTCGCTGGTGTCGACGGTGATGGCGGCGGCGTCGGGGAGGGCCTCGCGGATGAGGCGGGCGGCGTAGTCGAGGGTGACGAGGTGGAAGCACTGGCGGGCGTCGGTGGTGCGCTGCCGGGCGACCTCGGTGGCGTGGGAGAGGGCCGCGGTCATCGGGGCGATCTGGAGGGCAAGGTTCTCTTGGTTGGTGGCCGGGGTGACGGCCTTGACGAACTCGGCGTTGCAGCGCCGCATGAAGTCGCGGGCCTGGGTGGCGGTCATGGCTGGCTCCCTGGTGGTTGGTGGTGTGTCGCGCATTCATCCTTCCGCAAGCCCACCCGGATAACCTCGTTATCCGGGTGGGTTTGGTCAAGGAATCGTCAGTGAAGCCGTCGGTCAGACCAGGTCCGCCAAGGCCCGGAGGGTGGCAACCGCCTCGGTGAGGTCGCGGACGCCGATGACGTTGAGGCCGAGGCCGAGAGCCCGCACGTCCTGGGCCTGGCGGGCGGGGACGAAGACGGTGCGGTAGCCGTTGAGGTGCGCGGTGCGGGCCGCATCGGTGACGCCGGGCAGGGTTTCGACCGCCCCGCTGAAGCCGTTCAGTTCGCCGAGGAGGACGATCTGGCTGAGCACGCGCGGGTCGAGCTGGCCGCCGGCGCCGAGGATGGCGCAGGCGGTCGCGAGGTCGAGCGTGCCGGCCACGTTGTGGTGGTCGGCGATCCGGGCGACCAGCATGCCGCTGGGGAAGGTGAAGCCTCCGGCCTCCATCGCCCCCCGGATCCGCGCGTGGGCCGTGCTGTCGTACGGGTGCCAGCCGATGATCTGGAAGCTGTCCGGGCCGGGCGTCAGTGACACGTCGACCGGCACCACCCCGCCCTTGGCGGCGCCGTACGCGGAGACGGAGACGAGGGCCAGGCCGTCGGTGTTGCTGTTCGGGGCCAGAGCGAAGTCGGGGTTGCCGGACGCCCACCGCAGGCCGCCGAGGAAGCTGTCGAGGGCCTCGGTCGCGGTGGCGCCCTGGACGATGTCCACCTGGCCGAAGGCGTCGCCGGTCTCGACGCCCAGCTCCTCGACCACCCTCTGCCGACGGGAGAGGTCGGTCGGGGCGGGCGCGATGTCCCACAGGGTGTAGCTGGCGGCGTCGAGGCGGCCGATGATGATGAAGTCGCGGGCCTGGGTGGCGGTCATGGCTGGCTCCCTGGTGGTTGGTGGTGTGTCGCGCATTCATCCTTCCGCAAGCCCACCCGGATAACCTCGTTATCCGGGTGGGTTTGGTCAAGGAATCGTCAGTGAAGCCGCAGGTCAGGCGGCCAGGTCGTAGCGGCTGATCTCCTCGCCGGTGATGCACTCGGCGAGCAGGCAGATCAGCACCTCCGAGGCGTTCGGGGTGACCGCGTTCCCGAGCTGACGGACGCGGTCCCGCTTCGAGCCGAGCACCACGTAGTCGTCGGCGAAGGCCATCGCCCTCTGGATCTCGTGAGGCTGCAACATCCTGAACAGGACGTCCTCGATCTTCACGTCGCCCTGGACGAGCGCGAAGCGGTCGCGGGTGGAGAGGGCGCCGACGGGCTCGCTGACCGGGCGCGGCGTCCCGTTGCCGTAGTACGGGGCCAGGAACGGTTCCCAGGTGACGAGGGACTGGTGGCCGGTGGTGGTGAGGGTCCGCATCGGGTCGGCCAGGCTGGTGCAGTGCTCGCCGCCGTCGCCGGTGGAGCCGTTGTTCCGCATCATCATGCCCGGCATCGGGGCGGCGGCCAGGCCGTGATGGTTGCCGGAGGCGCAGACCGTCGCGAGCGGGTCGGTGACCGCGCGGACGTCGCTGGAGCCGCCTCGGATCTCGGTGATGAACGGCAGCCACGCGAGCCCTGCCTCGGCCCTGGCGGTCTGGGTCTGCATCGGCCCGTAGATCGTGCGGGCGTTCTTGCCCTCCCGGCCGTCGCAGGGGACCAGGAGCGGCGGGACCGCCAGCGCGTCGTTCTCGCGGGTGGTGCGGGTCGGCATCGGCTCCAGCAGGTCGGTGGCCGCGTCCCGCCAGGTGCCGCCGGTGGGCACCATCAGCGGGCGGGCGAACTTGTCCAGCCCGGCCTGGATGCGCCGCATCGTCTTCTCCGCCAGCGGCTTGTCACGGTCGCCGATCCGGCCGCCCGCGATCGACCAGTCGATGGCCGCCGCGGCCGGGACCGTCTCGGGCTCCACGATCTGGTGGCCGCACTTCGTGTTCGGGCACCGGTAGTCGTACTGGCTCTTGTACCGGCCCATGTCGACGCCCGGCTTCCGGAACACCTGCCGCGCCTTGACCATCTGGTCGCAGCTGGTGCAGAACGCCGAGGGCGCCAGCCACTTCTCGAAGTTCGGGTTCCGGCCGAGGCTCTTGTGCCAGTAGACGAGGTACAGGCGGTCACGGGACTGCGGGGCGCGGTGGACGCTGCGCGGGTCGGCGTGCATCGAGTTCAGCGCGACCAGCCTGGTCCGGTAGCCCATCTTGTGGAACTCCGCGATCCAGCGGTCCCACTCGGCCCACTGCCGGACGTCGACCACGTTCTCGACGACCCCCGCCTTGACCAACCCACCGCGCTCGATGACGCCCCGCAGGTAGAGCGGGATCTCCTCCATCAGCGCCCGGCTGGCCTCCTCCTCCGCGGTGGGGCCGCTGTCACGCTCGTCGGCCGTCTGGAACTTCTCCTCCTCCAGCTCCGCGTACAGGTCGAGGAGGTCGCCCTGGACGGCCTTCGCGAAGTTCCGCTTTTTCCCCTGGGCGATACTCCATCGAGTGCACTCGGGCGAGCCCCAGTGGATGTCTGTGATCGGCCAGGCCCAGACCGGGGCCTTGCGGATGTCGCCGATGTAGTGGGCGACGCCGGGGAAGTTCCGCTCGTGGCTCTCGATGGCCTTGCGCCAGTGGTTGGCGGCCCGGGTGACCTTGACGTTCGGGACGGCGTCCGCGCCCTGGGTGGAGCCGCCGGCGCCGCAGAACCAGTCCATGACGCTCAGCTCGGTGCCGTCATGCTTGTACGTCTTGGCTCGCCGGCGGCGGGCGTACGTCTGGGCGCCGCTGTCGGCCGAGGCCATCGTGCGGGTGGTGGTGGAGATGTAGGGCATCGGCCGCTCCGTTCCGAGTGGGTGGGTGTTACGTCCTCGATCATTGACCCGACCCGCCGGGGCAACCTCGTTATCCCGGCGGGTTTGGTCAAAGAATCGTCAGGAAGCCGCTGCTCAGAGCGCCTCGGGCTGGAACGGGATGAGCGGCATCAGGTCGTTCGAGAGCGCGTACCAGCACCAGTCGTGGCCGCCGACCGCGTACCGTCCGGCCTTCGGCTGGAGGACCTGGATCGCGCCCTCCCGCCACTCGCTGCCGAGGTACATCCACGAGACGACCAGCACGACCGCGTGCCCGGTCTGGTCGACGGTGCCATCGATGACGTGCACGGTGTCGGTCGAGCCGTGCCCGTAGCGGGCGGCCTCCGCCTGGGTGTCGGCGGCGATCCGGTGGACGGTGTCGAGGTCGAACCACGGCTTCACGAACCCGTCACGCTGGTCGTCGGGGTCCACGAGGGCCGGGTAGCGATCGCGGTCGTTCGCGCAGACCATGACCTCCACCAGCGGGCGCGGCTCGTGGGCCGCCTCGGCGGGGCGCGGCTCGTCGAGGGTGAGGGCTGCCGCGCGGAGGAGGTCGAGGGCGAAGGCCGGCCGCCCGTCGCGGTCGTCCAGCTCGCCGCACAGCGGGCGCCAGACGTCGCGGGTGTTGTCGTTCAGGTACGCCGTCCACCCGCTCATGTCGTGCACGGCGTTCGCGGCCTCGGTCATGCCGACGGCCTGGACGAAGTCGCGCTCCTCACCGGCCATCGTCCAGTACCGGCCGGTGGGGAACAGCGAGCTGTCCGCGCCCTCGACGAGCTCGACCGCGCTCGCATCGAACGGGGCGTCGGGCTGGTGGCCGGTGAGGATGTCACGGACGCCTGCGGCGGTGACGACGACCATGACGCGGCCGAGCTGCTCGTGCGCGTCCCGGGCGCCGTTCAGGGCCTGGTCGACGGCCTCGCCGAGCGTCTTGGCGGCGGGGAGCCGGTAGGCGGAGCGGGTGGGGGTCTGGTCGGTCATGTGACGTCCTTGTCTCGTGTGGGTGGGGGCGGGGGCCGCCGGTGCGGCCCCCGCCCCCCCGGGGGGGTCATCCGCGGCAGATACAGGTGTCGCGGGAGGGGGCCGGGGTGCCGTAGAGGTCGTGGGAGAGGCGGAGGATCTCGGTGAGGAGTTGGCACCGGTCCGCGTTGTCGTCGTGCCGGTCCTGGGCGGTGAGCGTCTCGTGGAGCCAGGGGGCGAGGAGTTCCATCGCCTCACGGGTGAGAGGGAAGGTGTCTCCGGCCTGGGCCTTCTCCTCGATGGCGGTGTTGGTGGCCATGTCGGGCTCCCTTGGTTGTGGTGGGTGGTGACACCTTCTTCATTGACCCCACCCACCGGGGTAACCTCGTTAAACCGATTGATTTGGTCGAAAAATCGGCAAGGAAGCCGCAGGTCAGGCCGCGATGCCGAGCCAGTGGGGGCCGCTGGCGGTCAGGTCGCTGCCGAGTGCGGCCTGCAGGGCGGCGTCGGCCTCGCCGAGCGTTTCGGTGTCGAACGGGCCGCCGTCGCCGAGGTGCAGCTCGGTGCTGCCGGCCGTCACACCGACGATGCGGGGTGCGCCGTTGGCCTCGAAGAGGACCGCGGTCGCCTCGGGGGCCAGCCTGCGCAGGATCTCGCCGATGCCGGGCGCGGCTTCCTTGAGCGCCAAGGACTGCTCGCGGAGCATTCCGCAGTCCTCGCACCGGGGGACGTGCCAGTTGCAGCCCTCGCCGCACAGGCACCACCAAGACGCGTAGTCCCACGCCCATTCCCAGCCGCCGATGCTGTACCGGCCCTCCTCGTCGGGCTCGATGATGAGGGTGGCCGCCTGGGCGCCTGCCTCTTTCAGGTACGCCCATGAGACGCGCATGACGACCGCCAGCGGGTTGCCGTCGCGGTCCGTTTCGTCGACCTCCGTGACGTGCACGGTTTCGACGGAGGTGGCGCCGCACTCCTCGGCCTGCCGCTGGGTCTGGGCGGCCAGCTCGCGGACGGCGTCCAGGGTGAAGCTGGGTGAGACGAAGCCGTTCCACAGGTTGTGCGGGTCGACCCTGGCGTCGAACGGGCCGAGCGTGTCGTCGATGCAGACCCTGGTCTCGATGCTCCGGAGCCGACAGGCCACCCTGCGGATCTCGGCAGGGTCGCGGCGGCCCTCCCACCGGCCGTCTTCGTCTTCGAGCTCGTCGGCCAGCGTCTGGCACATCTGCTCGTACAGCGCCTTGCGGTAGGGCCTGCTGCCGTCCAGGCGGCTGGCCCGCCATGCCTTGTCCCAGGCGTGCCTGTCGAAGCGGGCCGTGGGCGGCAGGCCGGCCGCCACCTGAAGGCAGGCCCTGCGGTCCAGGAGGGCGCGGCCTTCGTTGGGGGTGCCGAGCTCGTCGACTCGGGCCTGGACGATCTGGGCGACGAGGCCGAGCGCGCCTGCCAGTTCGGACTTGCTGACTTCCGGGGTCGTGCTGGTCATGGTGCTTGCCTCTCGTGAGGTGGGTGAGGGGGCGCCCCGCCCGGCGGGCGGGGCGCCGTGGGCTGTGCGGGTCAGGCGGTGAAGAGGGCGAGCCACTCGTCGGTGCGGGCGGGGAGCCGCTTCTCGCCCGCGAAGGCCATCTCGTCGTCGATCTGGCGGGCGAGCAGCTCGAACCGCTCCGGGGTGAAGTCCTCGCCCCGCTCCAGCGCCTGGGCCAGGGAGTGGGCCTTGATGGCTGCCTCCCTCATCGCCTCCTTCTCGTGTCCGAAGGGCATGAGGTCGGCGCGGGCTCCGGCGACCGTGCCGTAGCCGGTGAGGCGGGCGGCGGTCTGGGCGGTGGCGGTGGTGATGGTGGTGATGGTGGCCATGTCGGGCTCCCTTGGTTGGGGGTGAGTGGTGACACCTTCTTCATTGACCAAACCCACCCGGGTAACCTCGATGAGCTGTTGGATTTGGTCAATGAAGCGTCAAGGAAGCCGCAGGTCAGGCCGCTGCGAACAGGTCGAGCTGGAGCGGCTGGCGCTGGTGCCAGCCGTGGGTGGGGAGGGGGCCGCCGGGCTCGGCGTCCAGGCGCAGGAGGACGGTGCGGACGTTCGTTCCGGACGGGGCGAACGCGTCCTCGGGGAGCTTGACGGTCTCGCCTTCGGCGTCGGCGATCAGCTTGCGGAAGTCGGCTGCGGCCCGGTCCTGGTGCCAGGTGATCGACTCGGGCATGACGGCCACGAGGGTGCCGCCGTCGCGCAGGAAGCCGAGAGCGTGCATGACGTGCCCGATGGCGTTGGAGAACGGCGGGTTCATCAGGATGCGGTCGTACGGCTCGTCGATGGCGAGCGGGTCGAGGTCGAGGAAGTCGCCCTGGATGACCTGGCGGGCAATGCCCAGCTCGCGGAGGACGTGGGCGCGGCGGGGGTCGATCTCGACGCAGTCGACGAGGCCCATCTGCTCGGCGGCGGGCTTGGCGAGCGAGCCGATTCCGGCCGACGGCTCGAGGACGGTGTGACCGACCCGGATGGAGGCGTGCTCCAGCATGTCGAACACGACGGCGGGCGGTGTCGGGTACCAGCCCTGTTCGAACTTGCTGGGCCACTGGCCGGCGGCGAGGCAGGCCCGCAGGAAGTCCTCCACCGGGAAGGGGAAGACGTGCGCGCGGACCGCCTTGCGGCCGTTCCACCGGCCGCCGATGTCTTGGAGCATCACGTTCACCCGCTTGTACAGGACGGGCGCGAGCTCGAAGGGGATCTGTACGCGGTCGCCTCGGATGACGGTGCGGGGGTCTGCGAGGACGGCGTGGACGTCGGTGGGGATCTGCATCGGGCTCTCCTTCGTGCGTGCGGGCATGACTGGGGGCGCCCCGCCCGCCGAGGCGGGGCGCTGTGGGTGGTGGGGTGGGTCAGGCGGTGGCTGCGGCGGCCTCTTCGGCGTCCTGGACGTCGAGCGCGGCGCACTGGATGTAGTTCTCGGTGGCGAACTCGCCGTTGCGGATGCGGGTGAGCATGTCGGCCTGGCCCTGCGGGCTGAGCTGGGCGACGTAGTAGCCGCTTTCGCAGGAGAGGGCTCCGCTGTCGACCATGCTCTGGCCGTCGCTGGAGAGGTTGCGCAAGGCGAGGCGGTTGAAGACCCGGGCCCAGTGGACTCCGGCCATGGGGCCGATCTCCTCGGCGGTGTATCCGGCGTCGATGAGGAGGCCGAAGATCCGGGCCGCGGTCGTCGGGGTGACGCCGGGCTGGTTGATCTGGTCGGCGATCTGCTGGGCGAGGCGGGCGGGGAGGAGCTTGGCGGTGGCGGTCATTCGGTCCCTCCGGGGTGGGTGGTGGGGTGTGACACCTTCTTCATTGACCCCACCGGCCGGGATAACCTCGCTTCACCGGCTGATTTGGTCAAAGGATCGGCAAGGGGGCCGCAGGTCGGGCGGGCATCTTGTCGGCCAGGGGGGCGGGGCGCCCCGCCCGGCGGGCGGGGCGCTCGAGGCCGGCGGGTCAGAAGCCGGTGGCCTCGTCCCTCCGGATGGCCTTGGCGTAGCGCTCGGCGTGGCCCGCGTCCTTGAAGCCGCCGCGGGCCCAGCGGGCGGTCAGGAGGTCCCGGTTCTCCGGGCTGAGTCGGGCGACCTCCCTGGCGAAGCCGTGGGGGAGGTCGCGGGCTCCGGCCTGCTGGGTGAAGTTGGTGGTGGCGGTCATTGCCGGCCCCTTCCGGTGAGGTGGTTGGTTACACCTTCTTCATTGACCAAACCCACCTGGGTAACCTCGATAACCTGAGAAGTTTGGTCAAGGGTGGGGCAAGGGGCCCGCGTCGGCAGGCCCCTTGCGCCCGCTACTCGGTGACGGCCTCCGCCGCCAGCTTGGCGGCCATCTCCTCGCCGCTCATCCGGCCGGTGACCTTGTCGTACGGGAGGGTGCTCGTGCGGTTGCCGAGCTGGTTCTCGCGGTTGTACACCTGGGCCCGGAAGTCCACCGACTTCGGGACGGTCAGCGTCTTCGGGTTGACCCGGAGGACCAGGTACAGGCGGCCTCCGGTCTGGCAGTAGTCACCCGGTGTGAAGTCTTCCGGCTGCCAGACCTTCGCGCCTTCGGCTTCGGCCTGCTCGATGTGGGCCTCCCACTCGCGGATCTGCTCGCAGACGTCGAGGTGGTCGGCGTCCAGCCGGGTGAGGCTGTCGACGAGCGCCTCGGGGTCCACCGGCTCGCTCCTCGCGGCCCGCTGGACGGCGGCCTCCATCTGCCGCTCGATGCGGCCCCGGTCGGCCCGCAGCCGCTCCAGCCGGCGCAGCGTCGTGCCGACGTCCTTGCGGCCTTCCTCGAAGGTGGCGGCCGCGTCCGCGAGGCCCCGGCAGCGGTTGGCCTCTTCCTCCTCGGCCACGGCCTGGCCGCACATCTTCCGCGACCGCTCCAGGTCCCGCAGGTGCCTGCTCGCCGAGTAGTGGTCGACCTTCACCGGCTCGCCCATGTAGCTCGCCGCGATGCGTCGGCCCTTCGCCCACTTCGCGTCCGAGGACTCCTGCAGGCGTTCGGCTCGCGCGCCCAGCCGCTCGGCGCGCGTGCCGGCCCGCTGGTAGCGCTCCTGCTCGGCTTCCCGGAAGGGGCGCCGTACGGTCTCGTCGATGGAGAGGGTGACCGCGTGCTGTTGGGCCTCCAGAGCGGCCTGTGCGCCTCGGATCCGGCGCATGTCGGCCGCTCTGTCCCGGGAGCCGCGCAGGTAGATGTGGCCGACGGTGCGGGCGTAACGGAAGCCGTGCGGGTTCAGCAGCTCCAAGACGCCGTCGCCGGGCTCCGAGCCGCGGATCAGCGTCCCCTCGGCCCTCGTGTGTTCGATCGTGATGTCTGCCATGCCGGGTTTCCTCCTGGGTGTGTGGTCGGCGGGCGTCGTCAGGCGGTGAAGCTCTTCTCGTGGCCGTCGAGGTCGGCCACGCAGTCCCCGCGGTCCCCCTGGCAGACGGGCGCGCCGCAGCAGTAGGTGTCTCCGTTGGTGAGGAGGCCGGCGGGGCGGACGCTGTGGCGGCCGCAGTAGGCGCAGTGGGCGCGGCTCGGGCCGGGGCAGCCGACCGGGGGGCGGGCAGGCGAGCGGGCGGGCATGGGTCTCCTTGCCGGGTTGAGAGGGAACCGGCCCGGCGGGCGCCGGGCCGGTGAGCGGGGGGGGTCAGGAGGTCAGGCCGGCGTTCGCGGTGGCGCGGCGGGCCGCGTGGCGGTTGCGGTAGCCGAGCGCTTCCCGCGGGGAGGCGAAGGCCGGGACGACCTTCACGCCGGTGAGGCCGCGGGCTCGCAGGCCGGCGGCCGCATCGTCTGCGGCGGCCTGGGTGGTGTGCCCCTTGGAGACCTGCGGGCTGCTGTCGGCGTCCCGGTAGTAGACCTCCCAGTCGCGGGGCGTCGGGCCCTGCTGGTCGAGCTCGGCGCGGGCGGCGAGGCGGGCGTCGGCCCACTCCCGGATGAGGGCCGTTCCGGCGGCGGCTGCCGCTTCGCCGGGGGCCTTGCCCTCAGCGAGTCCGGCGGTGAAGCGGGCGGCGATCATGCGGGTCGCGCTGGGCCGGGTGAACGTCTCGACCAGCTCGCCGAGGCCGAGGTGCGGGAACGACTCGTGGAGGGAGAGGGCGGCGAAGGCTGCGACCTTGCCGATGGCCTCGCCGAGGTCTTCGGCGGTGAGGGTGGTGGGGGTGGCGTTCATTGCTGCCTCCGCGGGGTTTGTGGTGGTTGGTGACATCTTCTTCATGCTCCGAACTCTCTGGGTTACCCTCCCTATCCAGGCGGATTTGGTCAAAGGATCGTCAGGGGAACCGGCCCCCGGCCCGGCTGGCGGCCGGGCCGGGGGCGGTTCGGTCAGTCCTCGACCAGGCCGCTGGTGTCACCCAGGAAGGACTGGACGCCCTCGACCTCCAGGCGGTTGGTCTCGTTGGTGAACTGGCAGGTGCTGGAGCCGGGGGTGCGGGTGAGGAGCTGGCTGATGAGCCGCTTGCGGAGGGTGGTGAGCGCCTTCTCGAAGCCGACGGTCTCGGCGTCTTCGAGGAGCACCCGGTAGGGCAGCGCCCGCGCCGCGACCTCCGCGACCTTGCGCATCGCGCTGGGGCTGACCTCCCGAGTGAAGTCGGCCAGCGTCTCGGCGAGGGTGGCGCGGGCGGCCTTCTCGGCGTTGATGACGAGGTCGGCGCGGTGGGTGAGGATCTGGGCGAGGTTGGCGTTCATGGCTGCCTCCGTGGGGTTTGTGGTGGTTGGTGACATCTTCTTCATGCTCCGGATCCCTCGGGTTACCCTCCCTATCCAGGTGGATTTGGTCAAAGGATCGTCAGGGGTTCCGGCCCCCCGGCCCGGCCGCCAGCCGGGCCGGGGAGCCGGCCGCTGTCAGGCCACGCAGTGGGGAACCACGATGGTGCGGATGTAGTAGTGGCGGGCCCGCCGGTTGACACCCAGGAGCCGCACCTGCGCGACCACCGGGGCGATCTCGCCGGCGCGGAGGGCGCGGACGATGGCGAACACGCCGTCGTGGACGACCAGGGAGCCGGTGGCCGTGTCAGGGTTGCCGCTCTCGAAGAGGGGGCGAAGGGCGATGGCCTGCCCGGCCAGCTCGTCGGCCAGCTCGGTGGCGGAGAGGAGGGTGGGGGTGATGGTGGCCATGTCGGGCTCCCTGGGGGTTGTGGTGGTTGGTGACATCTTCTTCATTGACCAAACCACCTCGGGTAACCTCGTACTGCCGATTGATTTGGTCAAGGGATCGGCAAGTATGCCCAGGTCACCAGCGGGACCCAGGCGGCGCGGGCGGGCACGGGCAATGGGAGGGGTGCGGGCGACCGGGCGACGGCCGGAAGGGCTCCCTACGGCGTGAGCAAGCGGCCCGGCCCCGAGAGGGTCGGGCCGGGAGCGTTCAGTGGAGGCGGGTGGCGGCCAGCGCGGCGTCCACGATCCGGATGGTCTCGGACCAGGTGGCCTCGGCGTACGCGCTCTCGCTGCCGCCGTACCCGTAGCAGCCATCAATGAACGCCCCGCCCTCGCCCTCCGGGGGGAGGCGGACGACCCAGGTGTCGCAGCCGCGGGTGATCTCGGTGGTGAGGCCGAGGGTCGTGCGCTTCCAGCTGGTGGCGCCGGCGGCCGCGGTGAAGATGGCGGTCAGGGTGGTCTCGGGGATGCTGGCCATGTCGGGCTCCCTGGGGTTGGGGTGGTTGGTAACATCCTCTTCATTGACCAAACCACCCTGGTTAACCTCGGAATGCAGATTGATTTGGTCAAGGGATCGGCAAGGGAACCGGCCCCCCGGCCCGGCTGGCGGCCGGGCCGGGGGCGGCCGCTGTCAGGCGGGCAGGTGGGAGGCGCCGAGGTCGGTCAGGTTGACCGCCTGGCCATGGAAGAGGCTCGTGGAGGGGTCGACCTCGGCCCAGCCCTCGCGCTCCAGCACGTCGAGCGTGTCGGCGTAGATCCGGCCGTGCTCGCTGGAGATGCGGATCGGGTCCTTCATGCCGAACTGGGTGCGCCGGACGCCGCCCTTGGCGATCAGCTCCATGGCCTTGCGCTGCGCGGGGGTGGGGGTGGCGCGGCGGGCCGGGGTCGGCGGCTCGGGGGTCGCGGCGGGCCCCTGGGGGGCGTTCAAGGCTTCGACCAGGTATTCGGTGTCTCGGAGGAACCGGCGGACGCCGTCCCACTTGAGCCGGTCCTCTTCGTTGACGATGGCGCAGCTCGACGAGGGGGACATGGTGTTGACGAGCTGGCTGGTGAGGCGCTGGCGGAGCTGGAGGAATGCCTGCTCCTCGCTCTCGGACTCCTGGTCCTCCATCAGCATCCGCCAAGGCATGGCGTCCGCCGCTGCCCTCATGGCCCTGCGGATGGCCTGGGGGGTGAGGGCCTGAGCCGCGTTGCCCGCCTCGCTGGCGAGGGCTTCGCGGGCCTTGATCTCGCTCTCGATGCGCTCTCCGGCGAGGGTGGTGAGGATGCCGATGATCTTGTCCTGCATGGTGCCCTCCGTGGGGGTTGGTGGTGGTTGGTGACATCTTCTTCATTGACCAAACCGCCTCGGTTAACCTCGGTATCCAGATTGATTTGGTCAATAGATCGTCAAGTGTGCCGGTCAGGCGGTGGCGAACAGGCCAAGCTGCTCCGGCGTCTTCTCGTCTGCCGCCAGCGGCGGCAGCTCCTCCAGCGGCCGCTGCCTGAGGTCCGGCAGTACCGGCTTCGGCTGCGGGCTGGCCGCGTCCGCCCGCAGCTCGGCCACCACCTCCGGGTCCAGGCGGTGCCGCTCGATCTCTTCCTCCGTCGGAACCCAGCCGGCCGGCCGCCGCTGGAGCCGGTAGTGGACGTCGTGGACCTTGGCCCAGGCCGCCCACATCCGATCCTGGCTGTCTTCCCAGGCCATCAGCCGAGCGTGCGCCTCCTGGAACTCCTTGCTGGCCGCTTTCCGCTTCGCCTCCTCTGCGGCGGCCTGCTCGGCGAGCCGCCGGGCCTGCTCGCCTCCGAGGAGAGGCGGCAGCTTCTGGCATTCCTCCTCGCGGTTCATCTCCACCGGCTTCGGCCGCCACCGCTTCCACACCATGACCGCCCGGCGGCCGTCGGCGGTGACCCGGACGGGCCGCCGACCGAGCTGGTCGGCGTTGCCGACCGTCAGGAACCCGGCCTTCACCAGCGGGCTCAGGCGGTGGATCGAGACGGCGCGGCCAGCGGTGCCGGGGAGGTCCTGCACCCGCAGCTCGCCGTCCGTGCGCCAGTACAGCCGCCCGGCCGCCGCGGCGACGGCGAGGTCGGCGTGTCCGGCCGACCAGTGGAGCGCCTTGGCCTGCCGACGCTGGAGCCGCTCCTCCTGCGGGTCCTCGGCGGGCGGGGCGGGCTCGTCGACCGGCCCGGCCTCCTCCGGCTGCTCGTCGGCCGCCTGCTCGGCGTCGGCCGCCGCGGGCTCCTCGGCCGGGGGCTCCGGCTCGGGTGCGGGCTGCTCACCGGCCGGCTCGGCCTGGTCCGGCTGCAGTTGCTCGGGCGCGGCCTCGGCGGGCTCGATGGCGTGGACGATGCCGTGAGCCACGCCGCCGCTCCACCTGCTCCCCCGGTACTGGAAGCCCTCCCCCGCCAGATAGCGGGTGACCTCCTCCAGCAGCGGCCGCGACCACACCGCCTCGGTGTACTTCTTCCCCTCGGGCGCCTGGATGGTGACCGGCTGGCGCAGCTTGTGCGGCTGGCCCTTGCCGTCGAGGAACGTCAGCCGCGCCTCGGTGGCATCCCACCGGCACTCCACCTTGACCTTCTTCGGGACCTTCGGGTCGCTGCGCTTCTTCGGCTTCCGCTTCGCCGCCTGAGCTGCGCGGACCTCGCTCGCGGGCTGCGCCTCGTGGGCCTGCCATGCCGACTTCGTGCCGGGCACCTTGCCGTCGGCGAGGAAGGCGAGCATCGCCGCCTCCGGGCACCGCGCCTCCACCTTCGTGTAGTCGAGGCCGATGGTCCAGGTGCTGCCGCCGTCGGTGGCGTCCTCCAGCGTCATCACCTGCTTGGGCATGATCCGCAGGTTCCACGCGATCGACAGCGTCTTGGGGTTGACCCGCTGCGCCTGGTACCACGTCCTGTCGTACATCGCGAAGTCGCCGGGGGCGAAGTCGTCGGCCTCCCACAGCTTCACGCCGTCCTGGCGGGCCTTCTCGACCACTTCCTCCCAGGCGGCGATCTCTTCGTTCAGGTCCTCGATCCGGCGCTCGTACCGGCCCGCGTCCCGGCCCGCGGCCTTCTCCTCGTCCCGGTAGCGCTCCTGCTCGCGCAGCTCCGCGCCGAGCTTCTCCAGCCGCCGCCGGGTGCGGTTGGGGTCGTAGCGGCGCCCCTCGTACTTCTCGGCGGCCTCCGCGCGGTGGGAGTAGTGGGCGGCCTTCCCGCGCTCCTCGATCGACTTCCGCATATTGCTGTCGCTGCGGGCGATGGCGCGGCGGTGGCCGCGCTCGCTGTGGTGGCCGACGAGGATCGGCTGGCCGGGCTCGATGCCGTCCAGCGCGCTCAACGCCGCCTTGTGGCGGGCGTCGGAGTTGCTGGCGGCCCGGGCGGCGCGGTCGCCGAACCGCTCGGCGCGGCCGTCGGCCCGCTCCAGCCGCTCCGCCTCAGCCTCCGCGAAGCTGCGCCGGCGGCCCTCGTTGATCTCGATGGTCACCTCCCACCCGGCCTCGCGCAGTGCGGCAGCCGCGCGGTCGATGCGCCAGCGGTCGGCCTCCCGGTCGCGGGAGCGCTGGATGCCGAGCATGCCGAGCGAGCGGAACGACCGGAAGCCGATCGGGCGAACGATCTCGTACACGCCGTCGCCCTTGGTGGAGCCGTCGAGCAGCGTGCCCTCCGCCCGGGTGTGGCTGATGGTGAGCGAGCCCTTCGAGGCCGGGGGCTCCTCGCCCTCTTCCGGCTGCGCCGTTTCCTCGAGGACCGCCGTCTCACCGGCCGGCTCCTCCGGCTGCGGCTCGGGCTCGGCGGCGGGCGGGGCGGGCGGCTCCTCCCGGACCCGCTCGATGGCCCCGTTGCTGATCGTGCAGTGCGGGTGGCCCTTGTCGCTGTAGCGGACGTTCACGGTGAACGACCAGCCGCCGTCTTCGCCGACCCAGCGCTCGATGTCGTCGGCGTGCGCGGCGACTACTTCGTTCGCGTGCCGGGTGAGGACGAGCACGTACGTACAGACGCGCTCGCCGTTCTTGTACTCGCCCTCAACACGGAAGTCCTTGCCGCGGCCCTGGCTGAGGTCGAGCCGGCGCAGTGCGCGGGCGATGGCGATGGTGGGGGTGTGGGCGGTCTTGGTGACGGCCATGAAGCCTCCTTCGGGAATGCGGGCGGCCCGGCCCCCGAGGGGGCCGGGCCGGGTGGTCAGTGGATGCGGGTGGCGGCCATCGCGGCGTCCACGATCCGGATCGTCTCGGGCCAGGTGGCCTCGATGTACTCGCTGGTCTCGCCGCCGTAGCCGCTGCTGCCCGCGATGTAGGCCTTGCCTGCGTCCTGGGGAGCGCGGACGGTCCAGGTGAAGCCGCCGTGGCTGACCTTGGCCTGGAGGCCGAGGCTGTTGCGCTTCCAGCCGGTGGCGCCGGCGGCCGCGGCGAAGATGGCGGTGATGGTGGCCTGGTCCATGCTGACTCCCTGGGGTTGGAGTGGTTGGTGACATCCTCTTCATTGACCAAACCACCCCGGTTAACCTCGAAGTACCGATTGATTTGGTCAATGAATCGGCAAGTATGCCCAGGTCAGCGACGGAGCCCGGGGGTCAGCCTCGGCCGTCACGGATGCCGGCCAGCCGCTGAAGCTGGCGGCCGATGCCCATGCCGACCAGCGGCGTCCGCGCGTGAGGCCAAACGACCCGGCAGGCTTCGGCGTACACGCGACCGGCGAGGACGGTGACGTCCTGCGCCTGATCGACGCCGAGCTCACCGGCCTGCTCGCGCAGCTTGTCGGGGCTGACGCTGCGGGCGTCGCCGATGCGGGTGTCGTACGGCTGGAGGACCCTCGAGGGAGGGACCAAGCCGTACCGGCCGGAGAGGATGAGGACGGTGCCGCCGCTGGTCGTGAGCTGGTCGGCCGCTGCCCGGCAGGCCAGGGGGTAGCTGCCGACATACAGCTCACCAGCCGGCGCCGGGTGCCCCAGCTTGCGGGCCGCCCACGGGGAAGCGCACGGGTTCGCAGATTCTGAGGCGCGCTCGCGCGGGAACCCACGCGTTTCGTCGTCTATAGGAGCTGACGCCGTTCGGGTTGCGCCGTGTTAGGAATGCCCTGCTGGGTGAGGTGTGATTCGAGGGGGAGCCAGGTGGCATCAGGTAACAGCAAGATCGTCAAGTTGGAACTGACTCCTCTCGGCAACCGTCCGCGAAGCTGCCCGCCTGAGGCGCAGGGAGCCTGGAACTACCTGGTTGGTGCTCATGCAAGCGTTTCGGGACTGTTCGACACCCTCCATATCCTCCGACTGAAGTCCGCGGAGGAAAGTGGCCCGCGAGGTCGACTGTCCCACGATCAGACCGATCAGCTGCGGGCAGCGCTCGTCTTCAGCTCCTCGGGACTGGACGCGTGTCTCCGCCGACTCCTGCGCGACGCGCTTCCCGTGCTCGTCAACGGCAACACGGACGCCGAGGGCAGGTTCAAGGCATTCGTGAACGAACAGCTGAACGGGGTAAAGACCCCGAAGCACATCAGAAGCGCTCTGATCGACCGAGACCCGAGAAGCCGGCTGATCGAGTCCTACGTTGACGCGTTGACCGGATCGAGCCTGCAACAGGTATCAGACCTGCGAAAAGTCAGGGACGCCCTGGGGATCGCCCCCACCGACATAACGGATACCGTGATCGCGAAGCTAGGACCGTTCTTCGCCGCCCGGAACGAGGTCGCCCACGAGCTGGACCTCGTCGACCCCAGCGGCAGGGGGATGACCACACGCCGGGGCCGCAAGATGGCTGACGTTAGAGATCAATGCGACGAGGTCCTCCTGCAGGTCCGGTCGTTCGTTCACTACTCGGCCAAGCTGATCCGACAGTGCTGACCACCATGTTCGCCACGCCGACCTGACCGTTGACGCACCGCCAGGGATGGCCGCGGCACCGCAAGCTTGCAAGTCTGAGAATCTTGGTAATAAAATCACAGCCATGCTCAGACCTGAGGACGCACGGTTAATCACGGAGGCCATCACGCCTCTCGCCGCACCGCTTCACGAGGCCTTGACGCAGGGCCGGTTGAACGCGGACGATCACTACGATCGACACCAGATGACAGGCCGGCGCTTCCTCAAGGGCCGCACAGATCTGACGCGAGACCACGCACTGGCCCACCTACTGAGACAGGACCTCGCCGGCTGGACCCCTTCCCGTCGAGGAAGCGGGCGTATCCATTTGTCGCGAAATGCGATGTCTATTCGCCTGCTCCACCGTTCACCGTTCGGTGATTCCGTGCCACCACCGGGAAAAAACCGAGCTCGCATAAACTTCTATCGAAACCCGGCGCCTGATCTCATCGGAGTAGAGGCGAGTCAACTCCTGGCGGTGTGGGACGTCGACGCGAAGGGTGAGGTAATCATCCGCGTCGTCCGCCCGACAAGGTCGTTCAAAGCTGGCGCGGTCTCAACGTCGGACTACGACTTGCTCCTGCCACGCAGCGCGGAGGATCTTTCCAACCTTGAGTTCATCTCAAGCGACGAAGAGATCGACCTGGGTTTCCTGTTCGAAGACGACGAAGCGCAAGAAGAAAGTAGAGAAAAAAGTGCTTGATACCGGTGCGCGACTGCGCACGCTTCGCATGCTTATGGGCTTGACCCAGAAGGAACTTGAGAGCATCGCCGGAGTGACGCAGTCGATGATCTCCGGGATCGAAAGGGGGGACAAGACTGCCAGTGAGGAGACTCTACTGGCAGTCGCACGCGCCACAGGCACTCCGTATAGCTTCTTCCTGGTGGACCCAGACGATCTCCCAACGGACACACTTCACTTCCGCAAGAAGGCCAGTGCGTCAGCCAAGGAGGTTGATCGAGTCAAAGCGACAGCGCGAGAGGCGTATCGCGTAGCCTCCCAACTCATCGTAGAGACGCGCATGCGGCGCCTCCCGCTGCCACGTGCGGAAGGTGAGATTGACGAAGCGACTATCGAAACGCTGGCAGCGGAGACCCGGGATGCTCTCGGCGTTGCCCGCGATGGCATCCTGAAGCACGTCATTCGGACCTGCGAACGCGCCGGGATCCCCGTCGTTCCCCTGGTGCTCGTTGACGGCACTGGCGAACAGGAGGACGTGGCCATCGGGCATTCCGGCGTCTCATGCTGGCGAGGGGTATCCGATCCGCAGCTGATCGCCTATTTCGGCTCGGATGCAGGAGATCGTCAACGCTTCACTGTCGCCCACGAGTTGGGTCACCTTGTGCTGCATCCGGCTCGTCGCACTATCTCGACAAAGCAAGCAGAGGCAGAAGCGCACAGGTTTGCTGGCGCCTTCCTCATCCCTGAAGAGCAAGCCCGTGAGGCCCTTAGCGGGAACTTCACTCTTCGGAACCTGGCTGTCCTGAAGTCCAACTGGGGCATTTCCATGCAGGCGTTGATCGAGAGGGCGTTTGGGCTAGGTCTCATTGACAGCACTCGTCGTTCCAGCCTCTACCGGCAGATGGCCACCAACCAGTGGAGGTCTCGGGAACCCGTTACCGTCCATCCGGAGCAACCGGCTCTCATGCGCATGATGATGAAGCGCCGATTCGGCGCATCGCCGTCGCTGCGTCACGCTGCAGAAGAGCTCGGTCTGCATCCCGTTCTTATGCGGTCGCTTACGCCCGAAATTTCCATGCGTTCTGACAGTCCGCATAGCGGTGAAGTGGTCAGTTTGCGTGATCGACGTCAGGACTTGCAGCGCGCTTAGAGTTTATCGCTGGACAAGCGACCGGACGCGGGTTTCAGAATCTGCCACGAGCACGCAGATCACTGGAGTCACGAGCAGATTCCATGAGTTGTTCGCAGATTCCTGAAGATCACCAAGAGGCCGCTAGGTAGGCCGTTGACCTGCTGAGATGCGCCGATGTTCGCAGCAGACCCCTCTCGGAACCCGCGCATACTCCAATGATGACGACGAGACGGGTGGCGCTCATGAACGCTGCCCCCTTTCAGTCGCGGCCGTCGAGAGCGGACAGCCTGCGCACCAGGCCCCAGCCTTCGAACCGGCGGTTGGATACGGCCGTCTCGTACGCCGGCCGCTTCTCGGGCCGCGTCTCGCCGTTGTCGTCCATGTATGCGGCGGTCTCGTCGTCGAACCGCTTGACCAGTTCGGTGGCTTCGTCGGCGAGGTCGTCGAGGCCGCGCCGCCGGTTGTGCTCGGGGCCCAGGTCGGTGCAGCTGAGTTCGTGGCGGCCCCGGGGCATGCCCTCGTACGACTCGTCGGCGACCACCATGCAGTCGGGCGTCTCCTCGGCCGCGATGTGCCAGGCGAGCGCTGCCGCCCACGCTTTCTCGGTCGAGCAGGCGTCGAGCACGTACCGGGTGGCGCTGCCGCTGCGGCCGGTGCAGTCGTGCCGCTCGGGCCCGATGACGGTCACGGTGAACGGCCGCTCCCTCTGGCTGTAGTCAGCGGGCAGGTTGCCGTAGAGGGGCTCGCCGCCGTAGCGCTCCGGCGTCTCCAGGTGCTTGCGGATCATGCTGGTCCTTCCGTGGGGAGGTGAGGTAAGGGTGCGTCCGGACGGTGTCCGGACGCTGTCCGCACGGCGGGCTCGCGCTAGCTGATGAGCGCGGCCTGAGCTGCGCGGACATCGTCCGGACGAGGCGTCCGGATGGTGTCCGCGCCGCCGCCCCTGGCGCGCAGGATGGTGGGGTTCAGCCGCCAGTCGTCCACCGTCCAGAGGTTCACCCAGGGCCGCCCGGAGTGGGACAGTCCGGTCGCGATCGGCCTCGGGAGCCAGGAGAGGACGTGGGACGCGCTGTAGGCGCCGTGGCACCAGATCCGGCCGGCGGCGTTGGCGTAGCGGATACCGATCAGCTCGGCGAGGTCGAGCCCTTCGAGGGAAAGGTCCCGCAACTCGTCGGCGAGGGTGCGCTGCGTCCACCTGGTCGACCAGCCGAGCCGCTCGGCGCAGGCCTCGCGGAGCTTGCGGATCTCGCGGGGGCTCAGCATCTCGTCCGCGTACCGGCGTTCGATCGCGTCGTCGAGCGCGCGGAAGAGGTGGCGGGGCGCGGCCTGCTGGCCGGTGTCGGGGAGGTAGGTGGCCGCGGTGGCGTATACGGCCCGGATGACGGTCTCGGTGGTGTGCATGGCTGCCTTTCCGGGTGGGTGAGGGGGCGTCCGGACGGTGGCCGCCGAGCTGGGCGGACACCGTCCGGACGCCGTCCGGATGGGGTGTCAGCGGGTGTTCTGGTCGGGGTGCTCGCCGCCGTGCGCCTCGATGAGCGTGTGGACGTCGGCCACGGGGACGTCGAAGTAGAGCCAGCCCTTGCCGCCGCTGTCGCCCGTGGGGTCCGCGATCTCCAGGCTGGCGCACTCCTCCCAGGTGCCGTCTGCGGGCACCTCCAGGCCGGGGAAGAGGTAGACCTCGTCGATGCGGAACGGGGAGGTGGGCACGGCCACGATGTTGATGCGGTGGCCGTCGGTCAGGCGGATCCGCCGGGGGGCGCCGTCCGTGCCGTTGCTGACGTACTGGGTGAGGAGGTTGGTGGCCATGCTGGCGCTCCGTTCCGTGGGGGTTGGTAGGTGGTGACATCCTCTTCATTGACCAAATTCATCCGGGATAACCTCGTTACGCAGGTGGATTTGGTCAATGAATCGGCAAGTATGCCCAGGTCAGCCGCCGTCGAGCGGGATGCCCGGACGGCGTCCGGGCGGTGCGGTCAGGGGGTCAGGTCGGCGACGAGCACCGTGGCGTTGTCCACGTAGCAGTGCTCGCTCTGCGGGAGGGCCGCGCGGGCGGTGTTCACCGCCAGGCGCACGAAGTCGCACACGAGGGTCGCCGGGGGCTCGTAGCCGAGTTCGACGACCAGGTCGTGCCCTGCGTCCTCGTGCGGCTCGTAGGCGCCGTCGGAGGCGAGGACGAGCCGGTCACCTTCCTGGAGCCGCCTCGTTACCGCCTCGATCGCCGGGTGGTCGTAGTAGGCCAGCCGCTTCTCGTCGGTGGCCGCGCTACCGAGGTAGGAGGTGATCTCGTGACGGTTGCCGCCCCTGGAGAACGCGGTCGGCGGGTAGACGCGGCGCTTGTTGTGGTCGTCGGTCAGCCGCCATGCGATGCCGCGCCGCAGGATGTAGGCGCGGGAGTCACCGGCCCACGCGATGGCGAGCGGCTTGCCGGGAGCGGTGACGGCGACGATGGCGGCGGCGCCCGGCATGTAGCGCCGCAGGTAGGGGTCCTGACGGTCCGGGTCGGCGGCGAACTCCCGGTAGAGGGAGCGCAGCGCGGTCTCGGCGTCGCCGGCGCGGGCGGCCCGCCCGGCGAGCCGTACGGCCGCCCGGCTGGTCCACTCGCGCACCTCCTGGGAGGTGCCGATGCCGTCCAGCAGCACGTAGGCCCGGGTGCCGTCGGGGGCGGTGCGCACGACGGCCGCGTCGCACTGCTCTCCACGGCCGCCGATGTTCTGGGCGATGGCGTAGTTACGCATGGGGTTCTGCTCCTTCTTCTGGGGTGGTGTGGGAGGGGGGCCGGGCGCCCGTCGGGGGCGCCCGGCCGGGGGTGGGTCAGTCGATGTTCTGGTCGGCGTGCTCGCCGCCGTGCGCCCGGATGAGGGTGAGGACGTCGGTCGCGGGGACGTCGCAGAAGAGGCGTCCCGCCATGGGCTGGTCGTCGGAGGTGAGCCACAGCTCCACGGGGTCCTCCAGTCCCCAGCCGCCGCTGTTGGGGGTCTGGATGGTGTCGGGCAGGTAGACCCCGACGGTCTCGGCGGAGGCCACGGCCGTGACGGTGATGATCTGGTCGCTGGCGAGCCGGATGGGGTAGTTGTAGCCGCCGGTGCCCTCGATGGCGATCCGGTTGAAGATGTCGGCGTTCACGCTGCTGCTCCTGTCCTGTGGGGGTGTGGGAGGTGGTGACACCTTCATTCATTGTCCGAACCTATCAGGGTAACCTCGTTACCCCGATAAATTTGGTCAAGAGGGCGCCAGGAAAGCCCCTGGTCAGACGGCGGCGACCGCGGCGGTGAAGGCGGTGCTGAGGGAGTCGAGGAAGTCGGCGGCGACCGCCGCGAGGTGGCTGAGCCGGCGGACATCGGCCCGCTCGGCGTTCTTGCATTGGACGGTGAGCCCGCACGAGCACCGCACGGTGGTGCGGTCGCTGGAGTCCACGCGCCCGTGCGCGGCCGCCACGAGGGCGAGGCGGGCCGGGAGGGTCAGGCGGAGACTGCCATCCTGCTCTGCGGCGAGGAGGCCCCGGCCGGCGAGCTGTCCGGCTCGGGCCGGCGGGATCTCGTACATGCCGGCCGCGATGGCGCGGGCGCCGTCGGTGCCGGTGAAGCGGGCGGCCTTCACCTCGTCGATCGTGTGGAGGTTGAGCCTGTCCGCGTCGGTGAGGTCGCCGGCCGGGACGGTCGGGGTGAAGGTGTGCACGAACAGCTTGGGCCGCCCGGAGGATGCCATGCGGTACCGGACGGCGGCCCCTCCGTCGCGCAGGGGCTGGATCGCGTATCCGCGCCTGTTGGCCCGGCGCAGGAGGAGCAGGGCGCGGGGCTCGCTGACGGTGCCGGTGCTGGTGCTGTCGGGACTCTCGACGGTCTCGGTGAACACGGTGGCGACTCCTTCGGGGGCGGGCCCGGCCCGGTCTGTGGCCGGGCCCTGTGTGGTGGTGTGCCGTACCTTCATCCTTGACCTATGCCACCCGGTTAACCTCGCTATACCGGCTTATTTGGTCAAGGATTCGGCAAGTGTGCGCAGGTCAGATGCGGGCGTGGCGGTCGCCGTGGGCGTCCAGCCAGCGGGCCAGGCGCAGCGCGGCCTCGGCGCACTCCTCGTCGAGGCCGAGCCCGGAGGGGGCGGTGAACACCGGGTCGGTGTGCTCGCCGTCGCTGTCGTACAGGTAGCCCGCCCAGGGCTCGTCGTGCTCGTCGGCGGGCCGCGTGGCGTGCTCGCCGGAGGAGATGAGGACGCGCGGGCTGGCGTGCGCCTTGGCCTCGTCGGTGGTGCAGTCGACGGCGACCAGGAGGTGGGTGACGCCGCGGTCCTGGGCGAGGAAGGCGGGGATGCCGAACTCGGCGAGCGCGGCGATGAGCTTGCCGCCCTCGTGGGTGCGGGCGCGGGCTGCGGCCCTGCGGGCGTAGCCGTGCAGGACGGTCAGGTGGTACGGCGTCTTGCCCCGGTTGTGGGGGAGGTCGTTGCTGGCGGCGACGGCGACGGCCAGGCGCTCGTGCTTGTAGTGGATCTCGGCGAGTGCGGCGAGCGCCCAGGTGACCCGCTCGTCGCTGGGGTCGTCGAGGTGCGGCCGGTACAGCACCGTGTTTCGCCACTTCTGGAGCTCGAAGTCGTCGCTGGCGAGCTTCTTACTGACGGCGCCCAGCGGCTTCATGCCCGGCATGCCGCCCAGGGCCGGGGCTGTGGCGTATCCGAGGACCTCGGGCGAGAGGTGGAAGTCGCGGGCGGTCATCAGGTCGCGGGCCCCCTGCAGAACCTCCAGCGTCTCGGCGGGCAGCCGGCGGCCGTCCTCGATCGGGTGGGTCGTCGCGGTGAGGGCCGCGAAGCGGAGGTCGGCGGCCAGGTGGTCGATGTACGAGGGCTCGGGGTGAACGGCCTTCCGCTCGACGATGTCGGCGAGGAGGCGCAGGCGGCGGGCGACGGCCTCGGTGGCGGTGGCCTCGGTGGCGGTGCTCTCGGTCATGACTGTCCCTTCGGTGGGTGGGTGGGGAGGGGGGTCAGATCCAGCGCCGGTAGGCGTGCTGGCGGCGGCCGAGGTAGGGCACGGCCGCGTCGGGGTGGTCGGTCTTGATGTGCGCGGCGGCCGCGTCCCGGGCGCCGTCGCGGGTGGTGGACCGGCTGGTGGCCGGGCAGTCGTAGTTGAAGCCGTCCTCACCAACCGCGGCGGTGATGACGTGGACCTCGCAGCGCCACAGCCAGCCGTGGCCGTAGCGGGCTCCCGGGGTGGGCGCCCAGCTCACAAGCGCGACCGGCGCGGGGGCGCCGTCGGCGTGGAGGAGGCTGTCGGTGCGGGCGCCGAGGTAGCGGTCGGGGTGCAGGATGGTCGGCCGGATGTCCTGCCAGGTCAGGTCGAGGTCCGGCCATTCGTCGGCCGGGACCGGGATGCGGTCGGGCACGAACTCGGTCTCGGCGGGCAGGTTCGGCCAGTCGGGCGCGACCAGGTGCAGGTGGTGCAGCAGGTCCATGCCGGGTGCGGTGGTGGTCATGACGGTCCCTTCTGTGGGTCGGTGGGCTATTCGGCGACGTCGCATCCGCAGAGGGTGCGGAAGCCGTCGTCGTCGATCTCGATCTGGTCGCCGCAGTCCTCGCAGCGGGTGATGCGTGTGGCCATGTGGGGCTCCTTTCAGCTGGCGAGGGCGAGGATGTGGACGGCGATGCGGTGGGCGCACATGTAGGTGGCCCGCAGGCCGGCGGGGCACGTGCACGCCGCCCGCGCCGTCCGGTACGCCTGCAGGCCGTCGCTGCTGACGGTCAGGTAGACGAGGTTCTTGCGGGTGTCGCGGAGAGGGATAACGCCGCCCTGCTCCAGCAGCTCGACGGCCTTGTCGACCAGGTACGGCTTGTACTGGGCGAGCTGCCCGGAGCGGCCCGCCCTGCGGACCTTGGCCCGGCACTTCGGACCCATGCCGTCGGGCGAGTAGTTGCGGAGCCGCCTGCCGCATTTCGTGCACCGGGTGTCCGGCGTGGCGTCCATGGCGACTCCTTGCTGGTGGGAGGTGGTGTGTCGTGCATTCATCGTTGACCAAATAGCTCGGAGTTATCCGCGTTATCCCGGTTGATTTGGTCAAGGTGGGGTCAAGAGAGGGCCCGCCCCTAGTCGCAGGCGGGGCCTTCGTCGACCGTCAGCCCTGGGCGGGCTCGCCCTCGGCGGGGCGGACGCACGCGTCGTGGCGGTCGCAGTTGCACTTCCCGCAGGCCGCGCACATCTGGCCGGCCTCCAGGCCGCAGGCGCCGCAGCCGCCCGCCTCCTCCAGCTCGGCGTCGTCGAGCGCACAGGCCAGGTCGAACAGCTGCGCCTTGAGGAACCGAGGGCGGGGGGTGCGGCACCGGCCGTCACAGCGCTCCGGGCCGCCGAGGAGCACGCTGTCCTCGCCCTGGTGCCCCTCACACTCGAAGGCGGCGGGGTCGGCGTCCGTGACCGTCACGGTGATGGCGTGGACCTTGAGCACGCCCTCACCCTTGATGTCGCAGGCGGAGCGGAGGGCGCCGACCTCGGCGATCATCGCGAGGTCGTCGGTGACGGGCTTGCCCTGCGCGCGGGCGACGCCCCAGACGATGTCTCGCAGCTCGCCGGGACCGTTGGCGGTGTAGGCGCGGTCGTCGATGGCGGGGTGCTCGATGGTGACCTGGTACATGGCGGTTGCCTCTCCTTCGGACGGGCGGGTCGGGGCGGGGCCGGTCAGCGGCGGCCGGCCGACGAGATTCCCAAGTCGCAGCACTCGCAGAAGACGGCGTCGCTGCTGTCGGTGAGGCACACCAGCTCGCGCCCGCAGTCGCAGACGCCGAGGGCGGGCAGCTCCGGCAGCGGCTGGGTGATCCGCACGGCCGGGACGGTGACGGTGGCCGCGATGGTGGGAACGCTCATCGGTTTCTCCCTGGGGTCTTGTGGTGGTTTGTCGTAGCTCATCCCTCCCCGGCCCACCTCTGTCCAACCTCGTTTGGACATCAAAGGCGCAGGTCACAGCGGGTTTTTCCTGACTTTTAATCTACGTCCCACGTTTATCCCGGACGTCTTGTGTAAGACTCGCGATATGGCGACCACCGACAGCCCGCCCTCAAGCCGCTACCAGCCCAGCGAGAACCTCCTGACGCGCCTCGCTGCGTGGGAGAAGGCCTTCCACGAGACGGAGCCGCAGGCCCGCGAGGCCCTGAACGCGGGCCTGGCGCTCGAGCTGACGGAGAACCGACAGCTGAGCCTGCCGACGCTCGCCGAGCATGTCCCCTGGACCGCCGAGATGCTCCGTCTCCTCATGCAGGGTCGGAACGTGCCGCCGCGCGAGCGGCACCGCAAGAGCGAGGGCGACCCGCCGGTCTACACGCCCAGCGAGCGGCTCCGCGACCTCCTCGCCGCCTGGCACCTGACCGTCGACGGCGAGAAAAAGGCCCGCGAGGAGCTGGAGAAGGCCATCGCCGACGACCTGAGGGCGAACCCGTCCCTGACGAATGCCGAGATGGCCGAGCACGTTCCGTGGGCCCAGGAACAGGTTCGGCTCATTGCCCGTGCACACGACGTGCCCCGCCTCCGCAGGCGAGGCGAGCACGTCGTCATCAAGGAGAAGGGCCGCCCGACGAGGGTCGTCGTCCCTTACGCCTGGTACATCCAGCAGCCGGGCGCCGATCCGGCCATCGTGGAGAAGTAGCCCACCTGACGGGAAAAGCCGGAAGGGCCGCGACGGGGGTGCGCGGCCCTTCCGGTGTTTCTGGGAGGAGGCGGTTACAGCATCTTCGAGACGAGCCCGGCGAGAACCATGACGGCGAAGATCGCGACGACCCTCCACTCGCCAGCCTGCGGCATTTGGCCGCCGCCGGTCAGGATCGCCTCGTTCCGCGGGTGCATTCCGTGATGCAGCTTGTCGCGGTGCTTCTGGCCGTACCGCTCGGCGCCATACCGAAGGACGAACGGGTCGGAAACAAGATTGCAGTTCCCGCATTCGTAGCGGTGCATCTGCGGCCCCCTGGACTGATCTACGCCTCCGCCGCAGAGTCTGCTCGCGGCGCGTCACGAGGGTAGCGCGCTGCGTGACCATCCGGGAAGGTGTGCCCACTTCGTCTCGGTATGGGTTGGTAGGTCCTGGTAGTAGGCCGCCTCTACCAGGTAGGTAGTAGCCGACCGGGGCCCCTCTCGGGGCGGGGGAGGGGCAACCCTGCGCCGCTCCCCTGCGTGGCCCCGGCGCCGGCCGGGACGGCGGCCCCGGGCGGGCCTATTCTCCGGCCGCCCGGGGGGTCGGGATCGAGGCTGATTCCTGGCCCGAATCCGGGGCCAGAAAGGGGGGTGCGCCGGGGGTGAGATCGGGCACCAATCGGATGGGCAATCGAGGGGGCCGTCCGAGGGTTTGAGTGAGGTCGTCGACGTGGACGCCGGGGACGTTCCTCTGCTTCCATTTCCAGCCCGCCACGGTCTCCTCCAGCACACGGAATTTCATCTGCTCACGGACTGTGATTCCGGCCTTTTCGAGCAGCTCGATCATGCCTTTCCGTTCCAGGCCCGGAAGGGCGCCCTTCGCCTGCAACTCGGCGAGCAGGTCATCGACACGGGCACCCCTTCCCTTCACGCCTTCGGTATGGCCTGCCGCGCCTGCGGCTACCTGCTGCTCGACGAATAGGAGGAGGTTCTCCTGTGCGGTAATCCAGCGGGCTTCTCTTGCTTCTTCGTCGCTTTCCGAGGCGTTTCCCTCGTCGTCCTCCGGCTCCTCTTCCTGGGGCTCCTCCCCCGCCGTTTCTTCATGATCGTTCTCGGTGGTGTCCTCGTCCTCGGGTGCCGGGGCGATGGCTGCTGCGGTCAGGCACCAGCCGACGATCAGCGCGAGGACGACCCATCCCCTGTAGGGGGCGAGGTAGCGCCACGCCACTCCCAGGACGCCGGTCGCGACGATGCACGCGCCGGCGACCGCGAAGGCGCCGAGGACGAGCCGCTCGATCATGTCGCCCAGCTCGTCACCCTTCTTCGCGGGCGGCGTCTTCCCCTCGTCGTCGGCGGCCTCGCCGCCCTTCGCAGTGCTGCTCTGGGTCTGCGACGCCTCCCGTACGCCCCGCCACACGGCCCCGGCGATCCGGCGGACCAGCAGCGGACTGCCGGCCACCACCGCCCCGACGAAGGCCTTCAGCGGCACCATCAGCTCCTCGCGTGCGGTAAGCCGCGCGCACTCCTCCTCGACCGCCGCAGGCTCGAGGCCGGGCTCAGGCTCGGGGCCAGGCTCGGGCTCGGGGGGCGGCGGCTTGGTCAGGTCGACGGCCATGTCAGCCTCCCGACATCTTCGCGACGATCGAGCGGATGAGGCTGACGGCGATACCGGGCAGCCCGCCGGCCTGTCCGGCGAGCACCGCGCCCATGAGGCCGAGGAGCGCGGGCCAGATCATGCGCTTCTTCCACGGCCACGCCCAGGCGATCAGCAGCATGAGAACTGCGGAGCCGCCGAGGCCCGGGTCACCCAGGCCGGTGTCGGTCGTCATGCTCTTGCCGACGTCGCCGAGGCCGTTGGCGAAGTCGGCCCACGTCCCACCGGCGGCGACCCACAGCGTGCCGGTGATGAACCCCCAGATGAGGGCCTGGTCCTTGTTCCGGATCTCGATGCGGTCGCTGCCCCGGAGGCCTGCGATGAGGCAGACACCAGACGCTGCCGCGAACCCGGTGACGGTGATCGGGCCGAGGAACTGCATGCCGTTGATGCCGGGGGCCGCGTGCGCGGCGGCGAGTACGACGGTGGCGTGCACGGGTGTGCCTTTCAGACGACGGGGCCGTTCGAGTACGGGAGGCAGGCGAGGAGGGCCGAGGAGAGGGGGACGCGGAACAGCCAGCGGTAGCCCCAGTGCCAGTGACGGATACGGCGGTCGATGAACCACCACAGGCAGCCGCAGATGCCGACCGTGGTGATGAGGAGGCTCACCGCCGACGGGCCCAGGCCCCATTCCTCGCCGTAAGCGTTCAGGTAGGCCACGGGGACCGGGGCGAGGCGGCGGCCGATCTCGGCGGTGCCCGCGGTGACGATCACCCGGAACAGCACCGTCTTCTCCTTGAAGACGGCGTGCACGACGGATGTCCCGCCGAACTTCCACGCGGTCCAGCCGCCAACTGCGGCGAGGACGAGCTCGAAGACGCCGACAGCGGCCTGCTCGGCGGCGGGCAGGTAGATGGCGATGGCGTCGACGAGGCCGAAGAACCAGCCGAGGCCCGCCGCGGTCCCGTTGAACGCCAGGATCCGCAGGCGCCGGTCACCGGCCGCCCCCTCCCCTGACTTTCGGACCGGAGTCCGCTTCGGGCCACCGGTGACCTTCTGCACCAGTCCACTGAGTACCGGAGCCGCCTTCACCGGCTCGGTCGGCCCAGGTTCCTGCTCCTTGGGCTCGGCGGGCTCGCCCTGGCCGCCCTTCTCGGCGACGTCGCCCGGCTCGTCCGCGTCGTCCGGGGCGGCGACGTCGCCCAGCTCGTCCGCGTCGCCCAGGTGCGGTTTGTCCGTCCGCCACCACTCGGGCAGCCGGTTGGCCGCGCGGGCCGGGGCGGCGGGCTCGTCCTCGCCGTCGTCGTCCGCCTCCGGGTCCTGCGGCTCCTGGCGGGCGGCCCGCTTGGCGCGCAGCCAGCCCGAGAAACCCTCATGGTCCGCGCCCTCCTCCAGCTCCTGGTCGACGTCGACGGGGGCCGAGGGCGCGGGCACGGTCGGCGGGTAGGGCGGCGGCGGTCCTGCAGCGGCGTACGGGCCCACGCCCATGAGCCGCAGCAGGTCCTGCCGCACCCGCTCCTCGCCGTCACGGTCGTCCGGGGCGGGCTGGTCGATGCCTGCGCCGCCCGGGATGGCCTGGAGGGTGCGCTCGTCGGGCCCGGCGGTCACGTGAGCACCCCCGCGAGCCAGTCACCAACGGTGGGGGCGAGCCGGATGACGGCCAGATGGACGCAGATCACAGCGATGCCGAGCACGGCCATGCGCCCGGCGATACGCCAGCCGCCACGCATGGACACGATGACGATCAGGCAGAGGCCGGCGAGGACGGCGAGCATGATCAGGGCAAGGTCGACCACGGGGTCACCTTCCGGTGTAGGGCGGCAGGAGTCGGGCCGCAATGTCGGGGAAGTTGGCGGGGCGCCGACGCGACAGGCGCTCGGCGTCGAGGCGGCGCAGCACAGCGCAGGCGCGGGTGGCCGGGACGATGCGGACGCCGTTCAGGCGGTACTCGCGGCCGTTGGCCAGGCGGCCGTCGACGATGGCGATCGGCACCGGCTGGACGCTGAGGAGACTGCGAACGGCGCGGGCTCCGCGGTGCAGGCCGTCGAGCCGGCCGGTGACGTCCTGGCTGCCGTGCCAGAGCCGGCCGCCGTCGACCTCGACCGTCCAGCGGGTGGACATCTTCTTCGGGTCGAGGACGTAGACGTGGCCGCGCGGACTGATGGCGAGGATGTCGATGTTCGTCGAGCCGGACGGCAGGCGGCGGTCGTACAGGAACACCCATCCCTCGTCGACGAGCTCGGCGAGGAGCCCGGCAACGTACTGCTCTCCCCTGCCCCCGGCCTCGTAGCGGTCGGCGAGGCGAGCGGCCCGGGTCTGGATGCCCAGCGCGGTCGCCAGGCGGACCAGCGGCGTGCGCAGTTCCTGCGCGCGAGCCAGCGCCGAAGCGCCGGGTGTGCCCGGCCTGGGTCGGCGGCCGGGCTGTCCCAGGCGGTTCCAGGCATAGATCGCAGCGCCGATGAGGGCCGCGGCCAGCAGGAGGGACATCAGGGGCTTCCTTGCACGAGGATCTGAACGAGGGAGACGACCAGGAGCAGGAGGGCGGCGAAGGCGAGACCGGCCACGACGTGACCGGCCCCGGCCTTCACCCAGCGGGGCCAGGCCACCGGGCGCCCCGGACAGTGCGGATCACGAGGCCCTCCGCTTCTTCATCTCCTTGCGGCGGTAGGTGGCGACGGTCTCGGCGAGCTTGGGCCGGTCACCGTGCACCTCACGGACACGGGCCACGAGGTCCTCGTCCGAGATTTCCTCGTCCTCGTCGAGGGCCTTGATGACGATCTGCCGGATCGACGGCACCATCGGCAAAACAGACGGCAGCGGCGGCTCCTGCTCGGCCTCCTCCGGGTCCTGTCCGGACGCGTCCGGACGCGGTCCGGACGTCGGCGCGGACGGTTCCACCGGAGGGACTGGAGGGACCGAAGGGACCGGCGCAGCCGATACGGGCGACGAAGCCGGGGCCGGAGGCGCGACCGGAGCGGCCGGAGCCGGGGCAGACTGCTGGACAGGCGCGGACGGCATCGCGGACATGTCCGGACGCCGTTCGGACGCATCCGGCAGCGCGCGAGCCAGGCCCTCCGCCGCAGCGAGGATGGCCTGAGCAGCCCGGTCCTCCTGGCCACCCACGGCACGCCGGTACGCCGCGTACCGGTTGAGCCTGCCGATCTTCCCGGCCAGGACCGCGCGGCCGGCCTCCCGCTCCTCCTGGTGGCGCACCCAAGTGGCCACGCCCCGAGGGAGCTCCACTTGGGAACGGCGCAGCAGCAGCGTGCAGAACCCCTTGGCCAGCAGATCCAGGCACGCGCCGGCCGCCCCGACCCAGGGCAGGCCACGGCTGTAGCCGTAGACGAACACAGCGCCCATGCCGAGGAGGAGCGCAACCCAGCCGCCCACCCGGGCAGCGATCACGCGGGTGGAGTCGATACGGCCGTCCAGCCACTCCAGGCCCATGCAGCCGAGCCAGGACCCGGTGAACACCACACCCAGCGCGTAGGCCACGCCGGGGTGCAGCAGCTCCGAGAACAGACCGCCGACACTGGCGCAGGTCCCCGCGAACGCGACAGCGACCAGGACGACGGCCCACACGAACAGGCCGCGCTCAACGAGCGTCTCCCAGTCCTTCGGGGGGATCGGCACGTCGACGAAGTAGGGCTCTTCGTGGGTCGACGGCACCCCGTCGATGACGGTGGTGACGGTCCGCCACCGTGTCTCTTGGCGGTAGCGCACGCCGGGCTCGCGCGGCTGCTGCTCGTGTGGGGTGTCGGTCATCGTTGTGCCCTTCGGGTTCGTGGGGTCGACAGGGGAATGGGCGGGCCGCCCCGGAGAAGTGGAGGGCGGCCCGCCCGGTCTGTCAGGTCACCTGCCGCGGATGTCCCGGCCGGCGTCCTTGCGGGTCTTGGCCGCCTCCTTGGCGACCTTCTTGCGGTGCCCCTTGCGGCGGGCAGCGGCGGCCGTATCGCTCGCGGACGGCTGGCCCTTGTAGTCCCGTTTGGCCAGGGCCACGTCGTCACCGGGCACGAGGGAGCGGAGGAACTTACCGGCGCCCATCAGCAGCCACCTCCCAACCGGTGGAAGCGGATGGCCTCCTCGCGGGCGGCCGAGATCGCCTCCTCCACCGGGATGCGGTCAATGCCGCAGCCCTGCCGTCCGGTCTTGGCCTCGATCGCCGTGTGGGCCTCGTCGTACAGGGCCGCACCCGGCTCACCGTCGCCCGGGTACGGCGCCCGCGCATCGCCCCAGAGAACCCGCCGCAGAGCCTGGTCCAGATTCAGCCTGGAGTTCCGCTCCATCGCGTTCGCGGCAGCGGCCAGCAGCCGGGCCACGCTCTTGAAGTCGACGCCGCTCACCAGGCACCCCCAAGCAGCCGGAGGAACCCGTCGAACCAGCTCCCGCAGCCCTTGCACACCAACTGCCCGCCCTCGCGGACCATCTGCTTTCCGCAACAGGTCACCGGGCACCCCCCGGGTTCCTGCCGGACGTGTTGCTGCCGTCGATCCGGGCGTTGTCCTGGACCCTGCGGACGTCGCCGCTCTGCCGCTTCTCGCGGTTGTCGGCGTACGCCTGACGCGCCCGCTCCTGCTCGCTCCGCGCACTCACCGGGCCACCTGCGCCCTCTGCTCGCGACGCGGAGCCGGCACACGGCCGTTCTCGTCGCTCTCACGCGGACCGGGCACCGGATGCCGGGGAATCACCCGACGGTTGTCATCGGCCGACCAGTCGTAACCCAGCGCCCCCGCAGCCTCCGCGACCTGCACCGCGAACTCCACACGGGTCACACCCGCCGGCACCTCACCGATGGCCTCCAGCGCCAAGCGCGAGATACGCACCCCGCCGCCCGTACCGCTCCGGCCACCGACGTCGTACACCTTCGCCCCCACCAGCACGGCAAAGCTCATGCCGCACAAGCGGGCGTCCGGGTCCACCGTCGCCAGGTGCCCCGCAGCCAACGCGAGAGCCTCAGCAGCCTTGGACCTGTGTTCGTCGGAGACGTCCCGGTTCACTCCGGGACGTCGATCACTACGATGTGCCATGCGTCAGCTCCATCTGACGTGGCCCCCGGTCGGCGTTTCTCAGGCCCCGACCGGGGGCCGACTTGTAGGCAGGACCGGGAACGTTGGCCCTACATAGCGGGACTGTACAGGGTCCCTGTACATTGGGGCAACGACGCTCCCGGGTGTTGAGGGGAGCCTTTGTGTCCGACCAGGGCGAACAGCCAGTCGTGGAGGAGGTGACGCAGTTGGTCGACGCCATCAAGGCCGCCGTTGCCCGGCTCGAAGAGCTGGACGACCCGGCGAGCCAGGCCGAGGGCGCCGGCTTGCTCTTGTCCAGTTGGTCAGACGAGCAGCCGGCCTTGAGGAAGCTGCGGCAGAACGCGGTGCGCCAGATGCGTGCGAACAAGGTGACGTACCGCGACATCGCAAAGCGGCTGAAAATTTCCGTCGCCCGCGTGCAGCAGATCGAGGCGGGCGAGACCGGTCGTAAGGGCCGGACCTCGGCCGCGAAACCCGACCCCCCGGCGAGCGAATAGGGAGGGCCGAGCGGCGAGCGAGGTCGCCCGGCCCTAGCACACAAGAGCAAGAAAGGCGCTGCGGTGAGCGTAGCGAACAGGTCCACAGAGGAACGGCCAGCCGCTGTCTACCGACTATGGGCGGCGGACGGCACGCTGCTCTACGTCGGGTCCGCGTACGACCCGGAGGAGCGCTGCAAGCGCCACCGTGACAAGCCGTGGTGGCCTTTGGTCGCTCGGCGCACGGATGACTGGCGCCCGTCTCGGGCCCACGCCTACCACGCCGAGATGGCGGCGATCGAGGATGAGGCGCCCGCCCACAACGTCATGGGGTCGGCGGCCTACCGGGAGGAGTGTCGGCGGCGAGCACGCGAGGACCCGATGCACCGGGCCCGCATCATGTCGGGCGCCGCCGCGGCGAACGGTGCGCCCCGGTACGTGGTCGACGCCATCCTGCGGGGCGAGGTGAAGTCGTACGGCCGCCGGACCGGGCCCGTCTACTTCGAGTGACGGCCGGGCGGTGTGGACGTCCGCCCGGCCGGGGCGGAGCGTAGCGGGTGCGTGGCGGCCCCCTCGCCGGATGGCGAGGGGGCTGTCGCGTTCCCTGGGTGGGCCCGTTCTGGTGGTCGAGCGCTTCCCCGTGGGGGTGGTCCGGCTTGGCGTGGCGACGGCGGGGAGGGCTACGTTCGGCTTCCGATCATTAACGGAGGGTGAAGCAGGATGCGCAGGATGGGGTTGCTGGTTGCGGGGCTGACGCTGGCGGCGGGGTCGCTGGTGGTGGCGTGCGACGGCGGAGGGGCCGCGGACAGTGGGAAGGGCTCGGCGGTGTCCGCGGGGAAGTCGGAGGCTGAGGCTCCGAAGGAGCGTCGGCCGGAGGATGACGTCGAGGTGACGCGGTGCGGGATGGACGGCACGGGGACGTTCCCGCAGGCTGAGTTGACGGTGACGAATCACAGCTCGAAGTCGTCGAATTACGTGATCAGCGTGGAGTTCGTCGATGGGTCGGGGACGCGGAAGGCTGAGGGGACGGCGGCGTTGAACAACCTGGCGTCGGGGCAGGCGGCGGAGGAGAAGGCCGTTGGTCTGTCGTCGGGTGTGCCGGCCGAGCTGAAGTGCAAGGTGACGAAGGTGACTCGGTACGCGTCCTGACCGCGTGTCCCGGGGAGGGGCGGCCCCCGCCGGTGGTGTTCCGGCGGGGGCCGCTGTGGCTCGGGAGGGGGGCTGTTTCGGGTAGTCGGCCGCTGGGACCTGCCCGTGTTTTACATTTGTTGTACGCTCGGTTTATGAGCATTGGATTCCGTCCTACACCAGAGGACAACGAGATAATCCAAGCCCACAAACGCCCTGATGAATCGACCTCTGATGTCCTGCGTCGTGCGTTGCGTGCTCTTGATCGGGACCGGTGGGAGCAGCAGGCCCGTGAGGACATGGAGCGGATCGCGGCGAGCGGTGAGGATCTGTCCGACGAGTCGGATGACTGGGGGTTCGACGAGGACGGCCAGCTCGAGGATCGCCGTGGCGAGGCCGAGTCTCGTCCGAGGGTTGTCACGTTCCGGGAGATGGAGGACTCTGGCGAGCACCGGCCGCACGGAGAGGGTCGTGTCTTTCAGGGGTCCAGCTTCCAGGGGCGCGAGGACGTTGAAACCTGGACGGTTCTGGACGCGTCTGTCGCTGTGGAGGGGCTGCCCCAGGACGTCCACCTGGTGAATATGAGCCACATGCCGGGCCATACCCGGGGTGATCTGTCCCGCATGGGGCCCTTGCTGGAGCAGAGGGGCCGGTCGGCGCGGGATGCGACGCGGGCCTCCGAGGTGCGGCCCAGTCGTCGCGATGCTGCTGTCACGAACACGTTCTTCACCTCGTCGGATGACGGCGCTGGCGTGTTCTACGAGTGCAAGTACGTCGGTGGCGTCGAGACGGGCGCGTTGAAGGGACTGTCTGTCGCGGCCGGGGCCGCTGTCCGTCGACTGGCCGAGGGGCGTCAGCCTTCTACGCCGCCCAAGCTGGCACGTCTGCGTGCTGCTGCTCGTCGGGCCAACAAGCGGTGATCCGGGGGGCGGTGTACCGCGTCGATCTCGGTGACGCGAAACGCGGTCATGAGCAGCGGGGGAAGCGGCTGGGTGTCTGTCTCAGCAGCGCTCCTGACGGCTGGTCGACGGCGGTGATTGCGCCGACGTCGACCAGTGCGCAGGGGGCGGTGTTCAGGCCGCGGCTGACTATCGCGGGCCGGTCCACGGTGGTCCTGGTCGACCAGATTCGCACGATCGATACGGCGTGGGTGTTCGGTGATCCAGTTGATCATCTGACGGGTACGGACATGGCCGAGGTGGATTACGCGCTGGGGAGGTTCCTCGGGCTCCGTGTGAACCTGGACTACTAGTTTCCGAAGGGTGCGGGTCGGTGTTCTGGCCGTGCGCCTGGTGAAGGGGGCGGCCCCCGCCGGAGGTGTTCCGGCGGGGGCCGTCTGCTGTTTGGTTTGTCGTGGGCTGGCTGGCGAGGTGGATCACCTCAGCCACCAGGCGGGTGCCTCCTTCACGATCAGGTTCATGAGCCAGGAGGGCCGGTGCGGGATGGGTGTGGCCCAACCGTCCGGGCCGGCCGGGGCGGTGACGAGGATGGCCGGGGCCTGGCCGGTGGTCCGCTGCCAGGTGATGGTGATCTCCTCGGCGGTCCGGCCGCTGTCGAGGTCGGCGGCCTGGTTGGGTGCGATGGAGAACCGTTTGCTGGTGGTTTCCAGTTCCTCGAGCAGTTTGATGGTCATCGGGTCGGTTCCTTCGTGTTGGCCGGGTTGTGCGGGGGGCTCGTGGCAGTCGAGGTAGCCGACTGCGTCGGTTGTGCTCACTGTGTTCCTTCCGTGGTGGGCCGGGCGTGGTCCCGGTGGTCGAGGGCTTCGCGGCAGTTCACGGTGCGGCAGCCTTCGCCGAGGTAGCAGCCGTGGACGCAACGGGCCCGGTTGTAGGTGGGGTTGGCGTCGCGGTTGGGGGCCTGCCGGGCGGGCCCGGTGGGCCGCTTGTGCCAGCCGGCCGGTTCGTCCTGGGTGGCCGGGTCCCAGTCGGCGACCGCCTTCGCGACGAGCTCGGGGTCGCGCGGGTAGCACCAGCCGTGTTCGTAGCGCCAATCACTGTCCGGGCCGTGGGGGACGGCGATCAGGCGGATGTTGAAGCCCTGCCAGATCCAGACGTAGCGGAACTCGTCGTCGCGGGCGAGCTCGAAGCCCTGCCAGCGTTCGTCGAGGATCGGTGCGGGGTGGTGCTGCATGAGTGGTCTCCTGTCGGGCGGGTTCCTGGGTGGGTGGGTCAGCGGCGGCGCGGCGGCCCGTACGGGGAGGCCCAGGCGGGCCGGTCCCTCCGTGTCCGGGCGGCCGGCTGGGGTGCGGTCTGCAGGGTGCGGACGAGTGCGGCTATCGCGGCTGCGGCGGCTTCGACGGCGGGCCGGAGGGCGTCCGTGAAGGCACGCAGCGTGGCGGTCGCTTCGCTCATGACTGCGGCGGCCTCGGCGGCGACGAGGTGGGTGTGCGGGCCGGTCTCCTTGCGTTGCTTCTGGGCGACGGCGGTGACGGCCTCCTCGACGGTCAGGCCGTGCCGTTGGATGAGGCGGCCGGTCAGCAGCAGTGCGGCGCGGGCTTGTTCGGGCGTCACCGGTGTGTGGCTCCTTCCAGGAGGGGCGGCCGGGAGTCCGGCTGCCGGGGTCAGGTGAGTGGTTCGCGCCAGCCGAACGGTGACTCGCCGTCGTCGGTGTCGACGTTCAGCTCGGCGGTCCGGCGCAGGGTGCAGGTGGCGCGGCCCGGGTCGGTGGTGAGCAGGTCGGTGCGCGGCAGGTCGCTGGTGAGGGCCAGGCAGCACGGCGTGAACGAACCGCCCGGGGGCGGGCACTCGTGGATGGTTCCGGCCGGGCCGCTCATGTGCTGTCCCGCCGGAACTTCGGGCACCAGCGGTCGTGTTCGGTGCCGACCGACGACCAGTAGCGGTCGCAGCCGCATCGCATGCTGCGGGCCGCCTGGCGGGCTTGGCGGGCGGCGTTGATGCGGGCGCACACGCCGGGCTTACGGACGGCCGGAGGCTGGTCCTGTGTGTCGTCGGGCCACACATGGCCGACTTCGCGCAGCAGGCCCGCCAGGCACAGGCCGGCGGTCGCGTACGCGGCGGCGGCGTGCCCCCAGCGGGCTTCGCCGATGAACTGGCCGCCCTTCGACACGCTGGCGAAGAGGGCCAGGCCGAAGATGACGACGAGGGTCTTGGCGGTGCGGGTCACCCGGCCCACCTCCGCCACCTGTGGAGTGCGCGCCGGCAGCCGATGGCGGTCAGGGTGCTGACGAGCGGCGCGGCGAGGATCGCCAGCGTCAGCGGGTTCATGAGCAGCTCCTTCATGCGGGCGACGTGGTGTGTGGGCCGCCGCGGTGGGCGCGGCTCGGAGTGCGGCCATCTCAGTGATCACGGTCCTTCGGCCGCAGGATGGCGTCGGCGAGGTCGACGGCGGCCTGCGCCAGCGAGGTGTCGACGAGGCCGTGTTCCTGGTGGACGGTCTCGAACGCCTCGTGGAGGACCGCGGTGACGGCGCGGCCGACGTCCGGGTCGACGGTGGCGATGTAGGAGGCGTCGGCCATGGACTGCGGGTCACCGGCCGGGCCGGTGGAGGCGACGCACACCGGCCGGCCGGCGGGCCCGGCGGCCACGAACTCCTCGCCGTAGCGGAGGCCGGGGTCGGTCCACTGGTTCTCGGGCCGGTACCTCCAGCTGCCGCCGGTGGCGCCGTTGACGAGGGCGAGCAGGGTCGACTCGGCGGTCTGCAGGCGAAGGTCCGCGCGCACCCGGGCGTCGGCGGCCGGGGCGGCGGCCACGATGACGCGGGGCTTGATGGTGCTGCCCGAGCAGGCCGCGCAGTAGTCGCAGCCGTTGACGTGCCGCCAGCCGTGCCCGGCGCCGATCACGCGGGCCTCGTCGACGGTGAGGCTGTCAGTGATCAGCGACGTCGCGCACGTCGAGAAACCGCGGGTCGTCTGGCAGTGGAGCACAATGCTGGCGCTCATGGGTCGCTCCTGCTTTGCTGGGAGGGCTGCCGCCCCTGAATTCACCTCAGGGGCGGCAGCGTCGTACGGGTCATGCGTGGGCGTGGGTGCCGGTCTCGTCGGAGCCGGGCCGGGCGCCGGAAGCCTCGACGAGCGCCCTGCGGCAGCCGTTGCACAGGGGGAGTTCGGCGGCTTCCTTCTCCGGCATGGGCTTGCTGGCGTGGAAGGAGGAGGGGCACAGCGTGTGGCCCTCCCCGTCCGCGATGTGCTTCGTCGTGCAGTTCACCGACCGCGCGTTGTAGACGTACTGCGGAAGCGGGTCGTCCACGGCCGGGGCGATCTCGCCGTGCAGCGTCTCCAGGGCGAGGGCGGTGTACCGGGCGGGGACGAACGGCGCCTCGTACAGCGCCACTCCGTGCTCATCGGCCTCGGAGGCGAGCGTCCACACACGGCCGTCCGGAGTGCGGTACGCCCGCGCCGACTCGCCGCTCCGGTGGGGTGCCGTCTTGCAGAACACGCAGCGCTGCACACCGGCGTCGTCGGGCGCGTAGAAGTGCTCTTCCTGCACGGCCCTGTCGCCCCTGCGGTTCTGCGGGCACAGCACCGGGCTGGTGTCCTCCCCGGCCGAGGCGGGCCAGGTCCCGGCCTCGATCTGTGCGAGCCGGGCCGTCTTCAGTGCCGCCAGCTTCGCCACGCGGTTCTCCCACATGCCGCACTGCCTCTTTGCGCGCCGGAGCTGTACGTCGATTGATTCGGGGCTCGCGTGTTCCTGGTACTCCGGGCGGAGCCGGTCGATGCGCTCCGGGGCCGAGGTCAGGGCCGCTTCGCGGAGCTCGGCGTCTGCGAGGGCGATGGCCTCGTCGGCGCGCTTGTACCAGACGGCCCGCCGGAGCGGGCTCAGGCCGGCCCAGGGGCGCTCTTGCGAGAACTCCTCCAGCGTCGCGTACAGGGCTTGCGCGTACTTCTCGCGCCGGTCGGTGGACTGCTCGTCCTCGGCCGGGGAGGGCTTGTCGTGGATCCACGCGGCGACGGCGTCGGCGTACGCCCTGCGGGCCGTACGGGCCTTCTTGTCCTGCCGGTCGGCGTCGGCGCGCAGCCGGCCGAGGTGCGGCGCGTAAAGCACCATGGCCTGGTACAGCGGGTCGGGCATGACCTCGGTGAGCTTCTCCGGGGTCCGCTTGATGCCGTGGCCTGGGTCGAGGCACAGGCGAAGGAAGTCGCGGACGGAGTTCTCGTCGGTGAGGTTCACGAGTTGATGCCCTTTCGGTTGGCGAGGAGGGTGGGGCCGAAGCCGGGCCAGCGGGGCAGGCCGGGGCGGGGGGTCTGTCCGGTGAGTTCGGCGGCGCAGTCGATGACGCGGCGCAGCTCCGTGCGCCGCTCGTCCGGGCCGCGTTCGCCGGCCTGGACGTCGGCGAGGATCGCCCGGAGCTGGTACGCCTCGATGCGGATCGTGCCGAGGTGCGTGAGCGAGCTGTGCCGGTCTCCGATGTGCAGCCAGTCCGCCGTGTCGAGGTCGGCGGCGAGCGCCTGGCCGTCGATCTGGTCGCCGAGGTACTTGGCGCCTTCGGTCCAGGCGTTCCACATGTGGCATCCGCCGTCGGGCTGGACGAAGGCGACGCCGAGGTAGGTGTCGGGCCCGAAGCCGTCCATGAGGCAGTCGACGACGGTGCGTTCCCTGGCCTTCACGCCGTCGGCCTGGGAGTGCGGGAGCAGGGGGGGTGACGGTCATGGTTGGTCCTTCCGCTGGGTGGGATGGGTCCGCTGCTCATCGATGAGCGCGCGGGTGGTGGCGACGGCCATGCCGAACAGGGCGAGCACGCCGTCGACGAGCCGGTCCACTCCGGCCTCGGTGTGCGCCTCGGCGGTGATCTCGTCGAACAGGGCTCGCACGACGGGCCGGTTCTTGTTGGCGAGCGCGGCGGTGAACCGGGCCGCGAACCGCACGTCGGGCGACAGGTCCTCGAGCCGACCGGGTCGGCCGGTCCACGTGTCCTCGACCTCCAGCACGTACCTGCCGCCGGGCCCGTTCGGCTGCCTGCCGGCGAGGGCGGCCGTCGCGAGCATCACGCACAGCGCGAAGCACTCCCGGCGGCTCTCGCTGACGAGCGGGGCGAGGAGCATCCCGCCGCCGGACACATCACCGGTCGCGGCCCGGCGCAAAGCTTCCTCGACGATCAGCGGAGGCAGCGCGGGCGGTTCAGTAACCACAGATCTCCCCACAGCCCTCGTCGCACTCGTTCGGCCAGGTGTGGCCATCGATGTCCACGTGGTCCTCACCGCCATGGGCCGGGGCCAGTGAGCACTCCTGCTCGCCGAACGGGGTGAAGTCGATGTGGGGGCAGTGCACGGCCGGCATCCGCGCGTCGCGCTCGCGCTCGGCGAGTTCGACGGCCCGCTCGGCGGCCTTCCTCTCCGCCCGGGTCGCGGCGGCCTTCTTCGCCGCCGCAGACCGGCGCGCCTTCGCCTCCGGCCGGTTCCGCCACCGGGTACGGGCCGCCCTCGCTTCCTGCGCGTGCTGGGCCGCCGCGGCCCCCAGCGACTGGAACAGGGAGCCGACGGCGTCGTGGCGGCGGGCCGGGTCGTGCATCGCCCGCTCGAAGTCGGCCACGGCGCGGGCCGCCTCCTCCAGGGGCGTCTGGTTGTCGGTCATGCAGACTCCTCGGTCAGCATCGGGTCGAAACGGCAGTGGACGAGCGCGCGGGTCACCGTGCGGGCGCCGTACCGGCGCATCGCCTCGTCCTGGCCGAACTCGGCCACGACCTGGCACACCTGGTCCATCCGCACCGCCGCGGTGACCGGCGCCCCGCCGGGGGTCTGGCCGCGGCGCCGGTTCGTCGCGCAGAACAGGCACGCGCCTCCGGCTTCCGGGTCCGGCGGGGCGCCCGGATGGACCCGGCAGCCGGAGGGGTCCAGCTCGGCACGGGCGTCGGCGAGGAGCCGGCGCACACGGTCGAGGTCTGCCCCGATCTCGTCGAGCTGCTCGGGCGAGGCGGCGAAGGCGGTGAGCCGGTCGCCGTGCTCACCCAGGTCGCGCAGTGCGCGCCCCAGCTCGGTCGTCGCATTCGTCATCAGTCACTCGCTTCCTGCTGGCGGGCTGCCTTCTCCTTGCGGGCACGGGCGAGCGCAGCCGCGCGGGTGGGGTCAGCTCGTTCACGGCGGCGGGCCAGGATCGGGCTGTCGTACGTGAGCTGCGCGGCGTGCAGGCCAGCCGGCTCGCGCCAGGCGGCGGACTCGGGCGGCGAGGGCTGGCGGGCGGCTTCCAGGTTCCGCTGCGGCCGGTTCAGGCCGGACGTCGCGCCGGGCAGGTTCTGGCCGTTGACGTCCCGCTGCCTGACGAGGCCAGAGCGGCGGCGGGAGTTGCACAGCAGGCACCGGCCCCACCCCTCGGGCGCTTCGGGGTCCACGGGCCCCTGGGGGGTGTTCCGCGCATCCGGTGCGGGAGGTGCTCGCGGCGAGCGCCGCGGCAATCCAGTACGCCTCGTGGAGGGCTTCCATGACCCCCTGGAAGTCCTCCTGACCGGAGGTGAGTTCCAGGTGGTAGGCGCGATCTTTCGCGGTCGCCATGCGGGCACGCAGGTCGCGGAGGCCGACGACACGGCCGGGGGGAACGCGGTAGGTCTTCTGGCGTTTCATCGTGGCTCCTGGGCTAGAACGGGGCGCCTTTGGCGGCGGCCTGCTGCTCGCGCCACTGCCGGTACTCGGCACTGGGCGGAGCGGGCGCGTACGCGGCGTCCGAGGGCTCGTCCTGGTCGTTCTCGTGGTCGTGGTCGGCGGCGGTGCCGAGGTGGCGCGCGACGGACCGCTCGATCTCGGCGCGGCACCCGGTGCACAGCAGGTCCTCGGGGACATCGCCCGGCAACGGGCGCTGGCAGACGTCGCACTCCTCGCGGTCGCGGTACAGGCGCGGCGGCCGATGCGTGGGGACGGAGCGTCCGGCCTTGCGGTCCCGCACCCTCCGGGCGATGCGCTCCGCACACGGCGCGCACTGCTCACCGGTGTGGATGCTCTCGCCGTCCTCGCACGCCGGGTCCGGGCAGTACGGCGTCGGCCGCAACAGCTCCTCGACGACGCCGAGCGGCTTCCTGATGCCGCCGTCGTAGAAGTCCCGCTCGTACCCGTACGAGACCCACCGGCGGGCCGCCCGCTCCCCGAGCTGCTCCGGGGTCCGGGACTCCAGCGCCTGAGCGGTCACCTTCCGGTTCGCGTTCGGCAGGTGGCCGTACGGGAACATCTCGGCGAGGAGGCCCCTCAGCGGCCCCGGGAGCCGGGCCTCCGCCGCGTAGACCCGCTGGCGGACCTCCGGCGGGAACGGGCTCTTGCCGCCCCCGCCCCCACGCTGCCCCGGCACCTTGCCGGACGCCCCGGCGGCCTCGAGGCCCTTCCCACCCTCAGCAGCACGATCGGTCTTTCCCGTCGCGGCGCAGCCGCTGTCAACCTCACGCGCGCTACTACCTGCAGTAGCCCTACGGGCGTCAGCGGCGCTACGCGCCGAAGGCGCTGGTTCTTGCTCTTCTTCTTCAACACCTTCTTGTAGATCTTTTACCGCCGCACCGGTGCGGCCAGGGGTAGCCGCATCCCTGCGGCCAGGGGTGGCCGCACCGGTGCGGCCACCCCCCGACCTGCGATTAACCCGTTCGGCGGCACGGTCCGCAGCCCGCTGAGCGGCACGCTCGTCCCACACGTGGTGATCCAGCAACTCGTACTCGCTCGGAAGCATCCGGCGCGGATTGGTCGGATCCGGCTGCCGGTGCACCCTCAGCAGCCCACGGCTCTCCAGCCGCTTCGTGGCGCGGTCGACGGTGTCCACGGACTTCCCGATGCACTCCGCCAGCCGCTTCCTCGTCGGCACCCACGGCGGAACATGGTTCGGATCGAGATCCTCCATCGAGGGCGACTCGCGGGTCTCCGCGTCCACGAACGAACCGATCGCCGCGTACAGCGCCTTGTCGACAGGGTCCACGCTGCCGTCACGCGCCAACTCGGCATCGAACTTCACCCAGTCCAGGGCCACGCCGCGACGTGTCGCACGCGGGTAGCAGGTGCTCACTAAACACCTCCTCTCAAACCGATTGGTCGAGCCTTCACAGCGCCTCAGCTCTCGGAGTCGCGGTCGGTGCCCAGTTCCGCCGTGCGCCTTCGCCGGATCGGCTTGAGCCGCTCTCGGCGCTCGACCCTCCGGCGGATCGCCTCGTCGGCGAGCCGGAACTTCTCGTCCCCGGGCTGGCTGAAGGCGTTGAGGTGGTACGCGCGTGCTTTCTCGGCGAAGGGGCGCGAGGCCGGTCCCCAGGGGGCGCTGCCGTCATGGCGCTGCATCACCGAGTTGCAGCGGTCGCAGAGGAGCCCTCGCACGAAGAACGCGACGCGCTGTGCCTCGAAGTGGTCGATGACGAGCTGACCGCGGGGCGTCTCGTGGTCAGGAATGCCGCACAGCTCGCACCTGTCCTGTGCGCGGTCCCTCATCGCTTCGCACTCGTCGCAAGTCAGCCGGTAGAGGACGTGCGCGCACCGAAGGTCAGGGCGCCGGGCGTGCCCGTAGCTGCCCCGGCCAAGGACTGACGGCACCGCACACCGCCTCATCCGCCCTCCGCCTCGGTCTTCTGCATGGCCGCGCGGGCCAGGCCGGCGGTGTCGGCGAACAGCTGGGTGACGCAGCGCACGAAGTGTTCGCCGCCGATTCGGGCCGCCGCGCCAAACAGGGCCACGTCGGTCTCTTGGTCGTCGTTGCAGTACGCGACGAGGAACCGGCTCGCGAACTGTCGGGCCGGGTTGTCGCCGAGGGTCTGGTTCCGGGCGCGGTCGAGGACGGGGCGGAGGTCGTGGTGGGTCCAGTACTCGCCGCGGTCGAGGGCGGGCGTCTTGCCGTCGAAGAGGAGGTGCAGGGCTTGCTTGCTTGCCGTGGCGGCCGTGCAGCACACGCTGTACATGCGGGCCGCGTCGCTGTCTGTGCCAAGTCGTGCGACGAGGTCGGTGGCGGTTTCGGTGTCGCCGGCGACCGCCGCGGCAATCGCCTTGGCGATGAGCTGGGCGGCTTCCCCTGAGGGCATCACGAGAAGTTCCCGGGGAGGTAGTTCGTTGCCTGCCAGTACTGCTCTTCGAGGCTTGCAGCGGCCTGTAGCGGGCGTGGGTCCTTGTCGGCCTCGTCCTTCAGGACGTCCATGCCGGACACGAGGGCGTCGAGGGCCTCGCTGTATCTCGCGGGCCGGCCTTCGCGCCACCAGGTGACCTCGGTGGGGTCGCCGAGGCTGAACAGCTGGAGGCCGGGTTTCTTGGTCCATGAGCGGGTCGTCCACACGACGCAGACGCCCGGGTTGCGGGGGCACATGATGCCGTCCGGCTCGACGGTGCTCTCGGGCAGGCCTCCCCGGCGCCGCATGTGCGGGTGCGTCAGGAACGGGCAGGCGCGGGCCGCGTATTCGGCGCAGTCCCGGTGCGAGGGCGGCTCGGCACTGACCCGGTTGATCACGCACATCCCGCCAATGCAGAAGCTCTTGTAGGCGCCGAGGGCGCAGCCGCACAGGAAGCACTGGTTGAAGCGGACGGCGTCCCGGATGCCGCCGGGCCGGACCAGGCGGTGGTCGGGCTCGCCGTCGACGGTGCCGACGAACCAGGGCACGATCCGGTGGTGCCGGTCTCGCGGCAGTCGGGCCAGCCTCGGCGGGACGGGAACGTTGACGGGGTTCGCCGGCATGACGTCGCGCGTGTGCGGGAGCGGTGGGGGGTTCATGAGCGGATTCGCCTTCGGGGTAGTGGGGGTCAGCAGCCGTCGAGTTCGAGGTCGATGTCCACGTGCGGCCGGTGGCCGTGCGCTGTCCTGGACTTCGACGGGTGGGCGGGACGTTTCACCGGCGCCTCGGGCCGCGGTTCCTTGCTGAAGCGGGCCGGGGGCCGGTCGGTGTTCTTGTCGCGGCTGGACGACCCGGAGCGCTGGGTCGGGCCGGCCTGGGCGGCGGGGGCGATGGCTGCGCAGCTCGGCGCTGGCGGGTCCTCGTCCTGGTGCTCGCAGAAGGCCACGCCGAGGAGCACGGCGAGCGCGGCGGCTCCCGCGAGGAGCCGCCGGTCCGTGCGTCCGGGCTTCACTCGTTCTCCGAGTCGGTCGGGGCGGGGCGCCCGCCGCCGCGCCTGCGGAACTTCGTCTTGGCTTCCCGCAGCAGGTTGCGGACCGTGCCGTACGAGTAGCCGGTCTCGTCGACCAGGTTCCGGATCGAGGAGCCGGCGTAGTACAGGCCCTTCAGTTCCATGGCCTTGGCCGTCCGCTTTTCCCCCGTCAGCCGGGGCTTCCGCGTGCCCTTCTTCATGTCAGACGCAACCTCTCGTTCTTGTACGCCTCCGCGTACTCCTGGATTTGCTGAGCGATGGCCGCCTCGGCGCACACCTTGTGCGCCGGGCGCCCTTTGCCGTCCCGGAGCTGGGTCGGCAGGCCGCCGCAGTCGTAGCGGCACGGCATCTGTGTGCGGGCCCAGTGGCCTTCCGTCCAGTCGAGGACTCCGGTCGGAGGCGGCTCAGGCCGTCTGGGCTTGTTCCGTCGGCGGCTTGCCATCGACGGTCTCCTCACTCGGGGCCGGCGGGGCGGTCGCGGGGAGGAGGGTGAGCGCGGCCCGTTCGTCGGTGTCCAGGCCGCCCCACACTCCGGTCGGTTCCCGCCGCGCCAGCGCCGCGTGCAGGCACGGGACGCGGGCCGGGCAGCGGCCGCACACCTTCTTCGCCTCCAGGCGCTCGGCGATCGCCGGCGGGTCCTGGCCGTCGGCGAACCAGTAGTCGGGTGTGAGGCTGGACTTGCAGGCCGCTTCGTCGTCCCAGTGCGGGTCGCGGGCAAGGGTGCGCGGGGCGTCGTAGCTGGTTCGCATTCAGGGGCCTCCCTCCGAGTTACGTCCGGAAGCGTCCGGACGGCTGTCCGTAGACGTGTCCGGACGCGTGTCCGGGCAGGTCAGCGGCCACATGCAAGGCCAGGCCGTGCGGAGTGCGGACACTGCCCGGACGGCCGTCCGGACGCGCGTCCGGACGGTGTCCGTGCGGGCCATGGCCAGGACCGCGAGCGGCGGCCCCCATTCCTCCCGGGCGGCCAGGACCTCCTCCACGGCCAGGCCCGCCTCCAGGAGCACGACGTGCAGGGTCACGACGGCACCCCGTCTTTCCGGTACCGCTGGACCGTGTCCGCGCACAGCCCGAGACGCCGGGCCAGTTCGGTGGCCGACATGTCCGGGTTGGCGAAGCGGAACGCGAACCGGGCCTCCAGCAGGGCCAGCGGCGGCCACGGGGCCGGCCCGTACAGGCACCGGCGGATCGCCACCAGGTCCATGCCCCGGAACGTCGCCCCGACAGGCAGCTCGCTCGGCATGGACCAGTCGGTCTTCGCGGCCCGCAGGACGTTGTCCTCCAGGTGCGCGCCGGCGACGCACCGCTTGATGCGGCACGTGCCGACCATGCGGCCCTCCGGCTCACGGCCGTGGTGCAGCCGGAACGCCAGCCGGTACGCCGTCATGTCCTTCCCCGCCATCGGGACGCCGTCCCGGTTGATGCGACCCCGCCAGCGGCGGTGACCGCCCCTCAGCGGGACCGACAGCTCCTCGTAGTCCTCGCGCGTCCACTGCTTGCCGCGCCGCACGAAGTACTTCGGGATGCCGAGGTCCGCGCGGACCTCGGCGATCGCCCGCTTCCGTACGTGCAGCCGACGTGCCGCCTCACCGTCCGAGATGGGGCCCTCTTTCAGCAGGCGGGCGATCCGCTCCCACTTCTCCGGGCTCACGGCGCCACCACCCGGGCCCGCAGCTCCGGCACCGGCGCCGTCACGCGGCATCCACCGCCCGAGCCGTCTCACGCATCAGGCGGTCTGTCAGGTGCGAGCCCTCCACGCAGTGCTTCATCACGCAGCTCACCCGGACCTGGCCCTCGGGCTCGCGGCCGTGCACCATCCGGAAAGCGACACGGCACGCCGTGGTGACGTTGTCGATCAGCGGCACCCCGTCACTGGACCTGCGGCCGGTCCACCGCCGGTGGCCGCCCGGGACGAAGGCTGCCATCATCATCAGCCGCTGCTCAGGCGTCGCCTTCTCGCTGGTCAGGGGCAGCGGCATGGGTTCCAGGCCAAGGTCGTGACGGACCCGGGCGACGAACCCGCGCGAGCAGCCGAGCCGGTGCGCCAGCTCGGTATCCGACACCGTCTCGTGCTCCAGGACCCGCGCGATGTTCTCCCACGACGCCTTCACGCCCCCACCGCCCTCGCCCGGCGGGCCTCGGACACGCAGTCCCGGGAACAGCACTTCTGCGTCTCGCGGGACGGCGTGAACGGCTTCCCGCAGCCGGCGCAGTCCCGGACGTAGTCCGTGCCCCGCTGCATCGTCGAGACGTGCGGGGCGAGGACGAGGATCGTCCGGGGACTGTGGCGGTCCAGCTCGATCCCGCCGTACTTCGCGGTGATCTGCGAGTCGTCCAGCCACAGAATGCCGTTCCCGGCGTCGCAGACGTGCTTGAGCATGTTGTCGTCGTCGATCTCCTGCCGGGACGACCGGAAGAAGATGCAGCCGAGCGCAACGTTCCCGGTGAGCGGGCCGCGCCGGAACCACCGGCGCAGCCGCCACTTCGTGGCCTCCTCCGCCTCGGCGTCCGCCGGGTCCTTGTACGCGTGCCCGTCCCGGTTGAAGCGGGGCCGGGCCTTGCTGCGCGGCTCCCCCTCGATGACCGTGCCCCACGACTCAGCCGCCCCGGGGGCGAGCATCTGCATCAGCCACTCGCCCCACTCGCGATCCGACCTCTCGGTCACCGGTCACCGCCCGGCACTTCCGGCCGCGCGGTCACCGCCAGGGCCGGGTTGCGGACCTTCGTCAGGATCACGTCGTCGGCCTGGCGGGCGTCCGTGTTGATCTCCGCGTGCAGCGCCACCGTGCTGGCCGTGTCCACCGTGAGCCCGGTCCGGGTGTTCACCACCTGGTCCATCGGCACCGTCACCAGCTGCTCGGCGCTGAACGCGGGGGCGAGGACCCGCGCGGTACGCGCCGCCACGTCCACGGACCGGATCATGACGGCCGACGTCGCGCGCGGGCCGCCCCGGCGGGCGTTCAGGTACGCCCATCCGAAGTCCGTCAGCTCGTGACTCACCTGGTTCACGTACCGGCGCACCGCCAGCTTCGGCAGCAGCGGCGCGAGGTCCGCGTACGGGTCACCGTCGGCAATCCGGGCCAGGAGCGCCTCCAGCTCCTCCCGAAGCGGCTTCTCCGTGGCGAACGTGACCGCCCGGATCATCGCGGCCCGCCACGACAGCGTGCCCTTCGTGGACTCCGCCGAGCACGGGCAGCCCCTCACCCGCTCGGCCGCCTCGTCCCCGGCGTGGCCGGCGCACTCCAGGACGCTCGCCCGGCCCCTCGCGCACAGCACGGCCGTGCAGCAGTCGCAGTCAGGGCAGTCCGCGTTCGCGGGCCGTACGTACTTCGGGCCGAACGGCTCGTGGAGCGGCCCCTCTTCGTCGTAGCTCATGCTTCCTCCTGGTCGGCCGCGCAGTTCCAGCAGTGGCGGACGCCGTCCGTGTGCACGGCATGCGCGGTGACCTGCGACTCGTACGGGCAGTAGTGGAATTCGGCGGTGTCGGCGTCACCGTCCTCGTACGGCGAGAACGGGTCGGCCTCGAGGCCGCCGGTGTCCGGCGAGGCGGAACCGTGCTGGCCGTCGCCGACGTGGAGCCGCGCGGGCCCGGCGGCCTCGAGCGCCGCCGCACGGCGGCCGTACCTCATGACGGCCAGGGCGAGGGCGCCGGAGCCCGCGAAGCAGGCCCCGGCGACATACATCCAGTCCGCCATCACGCCCCAGCCCAGTCGGGCACGGACAGGAACGGCCAGTCGAACGGCGACTCGTCGCACGCACCGGAGGACCGCAGCTGGTACGCGCGGAAGTCCTCGTTCTGCTCGCGCGCCCAAGCGGCCTGCAACTCGTGCAGCTTGCCCAGGTCTTCGCGGCCGATCTGCGGGAACCGCCGCCCGAGCTTCCACACCACACCGCACGCGGCCTTCGCGTCGACCTCGCTGTTGTGGGCGCCGCCCTCCATGCGCACGCCGTAGTGCGTGCATAGGTCGACGAGCGTGCGCCGGCCCTTCCGGTAGCGGTCGAACTGCTTGTCCAGGACGCACGGGTCGAGGACCACAGGGGGCGCGTCCCACATCCGCCGCACCCCGTACCGGGCACCCTCGCGGTCCAGCATCGCCAGGTCGAACGGTGCGTTCATCACGACGATCGGCCAGCCCTTGGCCGTGTACTCCGACAGGGCCGAGGTGATCTCCGAGACCACCTCGGCGGCCGGGCGGCCCGCAGCGCGGGCCTGCTCCGTGGTGATGCCGTGCACCGCGGTGGCGTCGGCGGAGATCTCCGCGCCACCGAGGTCCGAGTACCAGGTACGGGCCGTGGTGGGCAGGCCGCCGCCCCAGCGGACGACGCTGCCGGTCACGATCCGGTCCTCGTCGACATCCAGGCCGGACGTCTCGACATCGAAGCCGACCAGCGGCTTCCGGGTCCAAGTCATGCCGCGTACTTCCTTCCTCGGCGGGCCCGGCGGGAGGCCTTCCGGCGGGGCTGCGACCGCTTCACGGGCAGCCGACGGGTGAGCGTGGGAGCGGGGTCGTCCTGGGACGCCTCGGCGGCCACGGAGGCGGCCTCCGCCTCGGCGAGGAGGCGGGCGTCCTCGGGGTCCGGCGCATGCAGCACCTGCACCTGACCGGCCTCACCGGCGTCGTCGGCCTTCACCAGCGCGACCAGCTCGGCCGACATCGGCACGACCTTCGCCAGGCGGCGCACACAGGACTTCCGCCACATGTGCAGGAAGTGCGTGTGCCAGAAGCTGTCTTCGCGGCCCTCGGCCTTGGCCTGCTGGTACGCCTGGCTGTACTCGTCGCGGATCTCCTCCGCGTCCTCACGGGTGAGGAGGACGACCTGCGAGCGGCGACCGTCCGCGAGCCAGGCGAAGGCGTAGCAGAGCACGACCTCGCCGCGCTCCTTCTTCGGCTTGAGCAGGTCGGGCCGGTGCACGAAGTCCATCGGAGTCGGGGCAGTCGGCTCGTAGCTGAACTCGTCGTGCTCGCGGATCTCACCGACGTGGACGACCGCACCGGCGCGGCCCATCAGCTCGATGTAGCCCTGCGCCATCGGCACGAACACCGCGGTGGTGCCCTCGCGCTTGATGACGGCGTGCTTGCCGTCCGGGACGAGGCCGAACCGGGCGCACGTCAGGAGCGCCTGCAGAGTGCTCGCCGGGGTGCACCGGGCCAGCTTCGGCAGGATCGCCCGCACCGCGGCGAAGAATGCCGTCCGGTCGATGTGCGCGGGCAGCGCCTCCTCGAAGTCCTTCTCGTACCTCTTGAGCCAGGCCATGACCGTCTTGTTCATGGGCGGCTCGACCTGCTCGTGGCCCTTGACGTCGGCCAGCTCGGCGGGAGCGTCCGGCGCCTGGTCGTGCTGCTCGACGGCGGCCGGGCCGCCCCTGCGGGCGGCGTGGATCCGGTCCTTGAGAGTGGTCACCATGGTCACAGCCCCTTCTTGGACGGGCGCAGCTGACGGGCCCGGAACTGGCGGTAGACGTCGGGCTCCTCGGCCTTGAGCCGGTCCATGTCGAGCGCGTCGACCTGGTGGGTGAACCGGGCGGCCAGATCGGGCCGCGCCTCGCGGAACCTCTTCGGCGCGAATGCCGAGTTCTGCTTGTTCGTCCAGGCGACCTTGCCGTCCGCCTTGACGATTTCGTTCTCGCCGGCGATCAGCCGCATCTCGTTCTCGACGAGGCGGACCTCGTCCTGAGCCGCCTTCACCTTCTCCGTCAGGCTCGCGTGGTCGGCCAAGAGCTGCTTGGCCTTCTCGACCTCGACGGTGGCGACGGCGTCGGCCTTGACCTCCCACAGTCGCGCGAGGAGGTTCGTGGTGTCCTCCAGGCCGTCAGCGGGCGGCGGGAACCCTTCGACGATGTGCCGCTCGTACCAGTCCTCGCAGTGCTCGACGAGCTCGCCGATGATGTCTTCGTCCCGCTCAAGGCGGTGCCAGCGGAGCTTGTTACCGCCGACCAGCGCGGCCACGTAGCCGTGCGTCCAGCCGCCGACGGCCATGTACCAGTAGCACTGGATGGCGGGGGCGTCCGGGACGCCGTCCTCCCACTCGTCGATCTGGTACTCAGACCGGTTCTTGCACTCCAGCGGCACCACCGGGCAGCCGTCGCTGCCGAGGACGTACCGGTCGACGTTCGCCCGCATCCATGGGCGTTCGAGGTTCTGCAGCGTGCCCGGCGGCATCGCGACGTCCAGGCCGGAACGCTTCGAGAACATCATCGCGATGAAGTCCTCGATCTCCCGCCCGATCTCGGCGGGCTCGGTCTCCTGGAACGTCGACCGGCCGTGCTTCTCCTCGAAGACGCGGCGCGGGCTGTTGTACTTCCCGGCCAGGCCGAGGATCCCGGCGACGTCGGACCCGCCGATTCCGTTGCGCCGCTCCAGCTCCCACACGGTGCGGAACTCCGGGTCGTCGAGGTCGCCGTTCGCCAGGAGGAGACGAGCGGTCGGCGCCTCCGGCAGCCCGATGGGCGGCAGGTCTTCAACGTCGAACAGCAGCTCAGGCGTGGTCGTCACTTCGTTACCCCCGTGGTCTGGTTGCGGTCGGCGGCGGCGAGCGCTTCGGTGTCGCGCTGCATGAGGTAGAGCGCGGCAGCCCGAGCGGACGGCGTCTTGCTGCGGTTGGAGCGGATGAACTCCCAGATGAGGTCAGCGGCCTTGCCGTGTCCGGCGTCCTCGACGAGGTGCGCGGCCTTCTTCGCGCTCAGCCACTGCGTCTCTGCGATGCCCTCGGCGATGACGTCGACGGCGGCCGTGAACTTGCCGCCCTGCACGCCCTTGATCGCGACGTGCTGCCTCAGCCGGTAGCCCGCGCGGTCCTTGCGGCGCTGGGCTTCCTCCAGAACCGTCTGGTAGTTGTCCTTGTGGCCGCAAACATTCGTCCACGTGTCCCGGACATGGCGCGCACCGTCGCGGATGAACGTGTCCTTCAGGACGGGCCCGCGCAGGCAGCCGCAGAGCTGGCAGCGCGCGGAGATCTCGACCTCGACGACCCACACGCCCTCGTATCCGGCCTGGGGTCCGTAGTCGGGCACGCTCACGGTCATGGTCTCCGGCAGCGGCGACAGGTCCAGGCCCTTCACGTACCGGGCCCAGACAGCCGTGCCGGTCGAGTGCATGGCGGCAACGGCATCGAATGTGCCCGCCGGCCCGTACGCGGCGATCGTGCCGTTGCGGATGCCCCGGGCGACGGCCTCCCCGCCCTGCTTGCTCGCGTACACCTTCACGAGGCCCTCGACACCGGGCTGGAGCTCCAGCCGCCAGGCGGCAGCCTGGTGATCGACGAGGGTGTTCACTTGCCCACCTCCGTGTTCTCGCCGTTGCTGCGGGTCTGGCGGGTCAGCGCCTTGCGGAGGGACAGCTGGACCGGGCCGTGGACCAAGGGGCTGCACAGGTGGCAGCGGCTCGGGTCGTGCTTTGTTCCGGCATCGCCCGTCCACCGGTCACGCTGCTGCGGGACGGTCGTACCGGAGCCCGTCGGGCGGGGCTCCTCGGCGCGGCGCACGGTGACCGACGCCGGGAGGAGCACGAGGCAGACGGCGATAAGGCCGAGGATGATCGTCGACACGATGTCGGTCACTGGGCACCGCCCGGGACGATCGCGAGGGTGCCGAGCTGACGGCCGGAGAGGAGGGCCGCCAGCTGGGTGCTGGTGAGCCCGTCGGCGCCGGGCAGGGGGTAGCTGGCCCACACGTGGACGGGCACGCCGTCGACGATGGCGGCGAGCTGGGCGAGGCCGTGGCCGTCGCTGTTACGCCTGTGCGTGGAACGGGCGACGGTGCCGCCCATCGCGGCGGCGCAGGCGTCGATGATCTCTCCCTGGCCGCTGTCGGACATCTGGTGGCCGGTCAGGACCCCCGGCTTCTCGCCCACCGACCAGACGACCGAGCAAAGCTCGGGGTGGTCGATGAGCAGGCGAGCGAGGACCGTGGCGGCGGCCTGCTCGGAGGTAAGGTTCTGGTTCAAGGTGGCCTCAAATTGGCTGAGTTGTTGAGGTTTCCTGGTGTTCGGGGTCGTCCGGACCGGGCAAGGGTCTGGGCGGCCCTGTCGCCGTCACACCCCCGCGGTCTGCCGCTTCCGGCCCTGCGAGGGGCGGAGGGCGGCGTAGGCCGGAACGGCGGGGATGGTGGGCTTTGCGGGCTCGGCCGCAGGCGGGTTAAGGACTGCGTCGGCCTCGGCCGGCATGACGGTGTTCATGGCCTGGATCAGCCGGAGGTCGCAGTCGCAGAAGACGGCGGGGTTGGCGCCGAACTTCTGGTGCGGCAGGCGGCTGATGTTGTCCTCCAGCCATCGGCGTTTGATCTTGAGGGCGGCGGCGGCCTCGTCGTAGTCGAGATTCCGGACCTCGGTACAGACGCAGTGCTTGCGCGTCCAGGCGGTCACAAGGCACCCGCCTCTGCCGCTTCACGCTTCGCCTCAAGGACGACGACGGGGCAGTTGAGCGCCGCAGCGAATTTGTTCAGAACTCGCGGGGTGGCGTTGCGCACTCCCGATTCGATCTTGCTCACGAGCTGTTGGCTGACGCCGCACCGCTCGGCGAGTTCCAGCTGCGTCAGGCCCGCCTTCTCGCGGGCGTAGATCACGGCAGGCGGCGCATGGTTCAGCGGACGCCTACGGCGCCCTCCAGGCGGTTGGGTCATACCGACCAAACTAGCCTCCACTGGAGGCTAGTGCAACCACTAGACGTAGTGGCGTGTAGTGGTCGCGTAGTGGTGTGTAGTAGGCCCCAGGGGGCGCACGACGCGTAAACCAGGTGGGCTAGTGCGCGTCCACTTGACGAACTTCACTACGGATTCACGCCGTCTTGGATGGCGGAGTGGAGTCCACTCGTGGGAAGCTCCCAGCATGAAGAAGAGCCCGAGCCCCACTCCTCCGCCTGAGGCCGCGCTCATCAAGGCAGCCTTGAAGCGGAAGCGGATCCGCGTCGAAGACGCGGCCAGACAGGCAGGTATCAGCAAGTCCCGCTGGAGTCAGATCATTGCCGGCTACCAGTCGGTCGGCGGGCAGCGGATCGAGGTGAGAGCGCCGGACGAGACCCTGGCCCGCATGTGTCTGGCCGTTGGCGTCACCTCGACAGAGCTCGCCGAGACCGGCCGCGCCGAGGCTGCCGGGATCCTGGCGGAGCTGGAGACCACCGAGAGCCCAGCCCCGGCCGCCACGGGGCACGCGAGCGACGCCCGCATCAACGCCATTGCGGCACTCCTCGAGGATCTGCCGCCCGATGCGTACGAAGAAGTCCTTCGCCGGGTCAGCCGCACTGGACCCTCCCGGGCGCCACAAGACCCGGACATTCAGCGCCGTCACGCGAGTTGACGCATGTTACGAGATAGTTACGTTTTCACGCAACGCACACAAACCTTGACAAAGCGTCACATGCTGCCCCAGCAGACAGAACGCAGTTTCCCAGGGGGCATACGTGCATGACGTTTTATTTCTTGGGCTTCTCGGCCTCGCTGGGCTCCTCGGCGCGGCGGTCCTGGCGATCGTCCTGATCTACCGGGCCCAGCAGAAGCAAGGCGCGATGATCACCCAGATGCGGGCGGAGGCCACCGCCCAGAAGATCGCCGCTCTCACACAGCGACAGCAACCGCTGCCCGAGGAGAGCGAGGCGCCGGAGCCGGTTCGGCGCAAGCGGCATCTGGGGCTATACATCGGTGGCGGTGTCGTCGCAGTCATCGCCTCGTTCGGCAGGCGACTGCGCAGCGCAGTCACCCGGTCCCCCCGCAATGTCGTCGCAGCCACCGCGACCGTTGCCGCCCTAGCAGGTACCGCTACGGCATTGATCATGGGCGCTAGCGACAACGGCCCCGCCCCGGAAGGCCCCGGCCCCACGCACCCGACCACCGCGCCCGACAACGCTGTCCAGGACGCCGCCGACGGCACCGACGCGGAGACGGACGACAACCTGGCGTACACCAACACCACAGACGACAGGCCGCTGACTGACACGAGTAGCCCGACCACCGACCACGCTCCCAGCCCAGAGACGTCCCCCGACGCAGACACAACACCGACGGCCAGCGCCTCGGACAGCGGGGCCACGCCAGACGCAGCGCCGACGAGCAGCGCAGCCACCCCGCCTCCGGTCGCCCCGGACCCGGACCCGACCTCGGCCGTCCCGGCTCCCGATCCGCAGCCGTCGGTACCGGACGACAACCAGGACTCCGGCGGACTCATCTGTCTCAACGCGCCCAAGCTCGTGGACCTCTGCCTCCTGGGCGACTAGCACCGGCCCGGCGAACGGAAAGGCCCCGGCGAGAAATCGCCTGGGCCTTACGCGTAACTGCCTTCAGGACACCGTCTGTTTCTCCCCCACACCGCGCTCCGGATGGAACCCGCACGTACGCACCGCGTCCGCCCGAGCAACCGCGTAGGCCGCCTGGACGGCCTCCTGGTCCAAGCCCCACGCCCGCGCCTCCGTCAGCGCCTCCCGGCCCGGCCGCCACTCGGTCACGGAATGAGACGGCTCATCGGTGTAGTCCTCCTCGAACTCCCACACCCACCGCCCGGCCGGCTGGTGCGCCCCCGGGTTCCGCGTGCACTCCGTACCGTCCACGTCGTACAGCGCCAGCCCCACTGACCACACGAACGCCCGCCCCGGCAGCTCCTCCCGCACGGCCTTGAGCCCGTTGTCGGAGCCGACCTGCCCGCCCGTGGACCGAATCCACCAGTCCGCGCTCATCCGCTCGACGCGGACGGCGCCGCCACGCTCGCGCGCCCACCGCTCCGCCAGCTCCTCGGCGTGCTCGGCCTGCCAGAACCCGAGCTGTCGGAGTCCGACGTGCGCGACATACACAGCCCGCCGCCCTTCGGCCCCACGGTCGGTCTCCGCCGATTGAGCGCCGACCGGAGACGTAATCCCCATGACCCGGTCGAGGGTCAACAGAGCAGCCGTGTGCGCCGTCTCCAGCAGGTGCCCGTATCGGTCGCTGGTCGTCTTGATCGACTCATGGCCCAGGCGTCGCTGCACGTAGGTCAAGCTGTGTCCGTCCGACAACAGCACAGCGACATGCGAGTGCCGCAGATCGTGGAAGGTCGGGAACTTCCACTCGGGCAACAGACCCTGCTTCTTGGCCTTGGCGACCGCCCGGTTCCAACGCTCCCAGAAAGTCGCGTACTTGATCCGCTCGCCGTCCTGGCCGCAGAACACGAGCTCGTCCTTCTCCGCCTCGGCAAGCCCGAACTCTTGGAGTTCCCGCCACAGGCCGGCCGTGATCTCGACCGTTCGCCGACTTGACCTCGTCTTCGGCGGACCGAGGTAGAAGTCCGACGGCGTCCTCCGCTTCCACGCCCGGGTCACGCGCACCTCATACTTGTCCCGTACCGGGCTGCGTACATGCCGGGTAGCCAGGGCCGTGATCTCGCCCCACCGGAGCCCGGTGCCGTACGCGGCCCGTACAAGCATCCGGTCCGAGGCGCGGGGGAAGCAAGCGACCAGGCCGGCGACCTCGTTGGGGGTCATGAACTCCATCTGGTCATCGCCGTCAGCGTCCCCGATGCCGTGATCGTCGTCCTTCGGGAGCCGTGTCAGATCACAGGGGTTGCGGTTTCGGAGGGGCGGCTCGGCGACCACGGCCTCTTTCAGGACCGACGAAAGCAGTTTGTGCAGTCCCCGCAGGGTTTCCGGGGACATGTCCTTCGGCTTGCCGCCCCCGCGCCGGACCTTCGTCTGCCGCATCGTGTTGATCCACGCGCCGACCGTCGCCTTGCTGAAGTGCTCGGTGGACCGAATGTCGCAGTGGCCGAAGGTGGGGAAGATGTACATCTCCAGGGACCTGAGGCGCTGGCGCTTGTAGTAGTCGCCTGCCGTGCGGTTCGCGATGGACCGCCGGGCCCAGTTCTCGAATCGGTAACTCGACTCGTCGGCGGCCTCCGGGTCAACATAGCCCTTGCCCTTCACCCAGCCGGGGGGCCAGTTCTGACCGGCCTCGTCGACGGCATCTTTGAAGACCTCGGCCGACACCTCGTCAGTGAAGCGCTCGGTCTGCCAGTCGCCGGTCCGCTTGCCACCGGCCCGCCACTTGACCTGGTAGCTGACGATCTCCCCGGTCTTGTTTCTCCGCCCAATGACACTCGCCATGGACGGACAGTAGCCCCTCGTGTTCCCACCGTGTTCCCACGACCGGTTGCGATCCAGCCAGAGCGGAGCCATATCGGCAGGTCAAAGCGCGAACGGCTCAGCCGATGCCGAACGCCCCGTCGGGGGGCTCGGGTGACGGTACGGCGTCCTCGTCCCGCACCGGCCTCGCACCGCCGGTGAAGTCCCGCAGGGCCGCCCCGTGCTCGACGCGGGCGGGGAAGACGTCGGCGGCGGTGCGCCGGGTCAGGGCGGCGATGTCGAGAGGGCGGTGCGCGGCGGCCAGTACGGCGTTGCCGAAGCGGCGCCCGCGCAGGACTCCCGGCTCGGCGATCAGCACCAGCTCCTCGAAGACCGTGCCGAGCGTGGCCAGTTGGGAGCGCAGAAAGGCGAACGGGTCCGCGTCGGCGAGGTTGCCGAGGTAGACGCCGCCGTCCCGCAGGACGCGCGCGGCCTCACGGGCGTAGGCGACGGAGGTCAGGTGCGCCGGCACCCGTGAGCCGCCGAAGACGTCGGCGACGAGGACGTCCGCGGAGGCGTCGGGGGCGGCCTCCAGCCAGGCGCGGGCGTCCGCCGCGTGCAGCGTGACGTTCGCTCCCTCGGGCAGCGGCAGCTGCTCGGCGACCAGGTCCAGCAGTTCCCCGTCGAACTCGACGACGTCCTGCCGGGAGCCGGGGCGGGTCGCGGCCAGGTAGCGGGGCAGGGTGAGCCCGCCGCCACCGAGGTGGATCGCGTCCAGCGGGTGCCCCGGCTCGGCGAGGGTGTCCAGGACGTGTCCGAGCCGCCGGATGTACTCGAACTCCAGATGAGCCGGCTCGTCCAGGTCGACGTACGACTGCGGCGCCCCGTCGACCGTCAGCAGCCAGGCCCGCTCACGGTCGACGTCGGGCATCAGCTTCGCGGTGCCGTGACCGACGGCGCGGGTCACGGGTATCGGCTCGTTCACAGTCCCCATTGTGCCGTCGTGACACCGGCCGGGTGCCTGCCCCACCCCGTGTACGGGGTGGGGCAGGCACCCGGCACCGCCTCTCGGACGGCCGTCGTCACCCGCCGTTCAGCCGACGGTCGTCACCGTCCCGGCGCCGACCGTGCGACCGCCCTCGCGGATCGCGAATCCGAGCCCCGGCTCCAGCGGCACCTCGCGTCCCAGCCGCACGGTCATCGTCACCGTGTCGCCGGGCCGGGCGACCGCCGCCTCGCCGAGGTCGACGTCGCCGACGACGTCCGCGGTGCGGATGTAGAACTGCGGCCGGTACCCGGTCGCCACCGGTGTCGTACGGCCGCCCTCCCGGGCCGACAGCACATACACCCGCGCCGTGAAGCTCCCGCTGGGCACCACGCTGCCCGGTGCGGCCACCACGTGCCCGCGTCGCACCGCGTCCCGCGGCACCCCGCGCAGCAGCAGCGCCACGTTGTCCCCGGCCTGCGCCTCCTCCATCGGCTTGCCGAAGGTCTCCAGGCCGGTGACCACCGACTCCAGCCCGGCGCCGAGCACCTCGACGCGGTCGCCGAGGCGGACCGTGCCGCGCTCCACCGCGCCGGTGACCACGGTCCCCCGGCCGGTGATGGTGAGCACGTTCTCCACCGGCAGCAGGAACGGCGCGTCCACGTACCGCTCGGGCAGGGGCACATAGGTGTCCACCGCGTCGAGCAGCGCGTCGATCGACGCCGTCCAGCGCGGGTCGCCCTCCAGCGCCCTGAGTCCCGAAACCCGTACGACGGGTACGGAGTCACCGCCGTAGCCGTGCGCGGAGAGCAGCTCGCGGATCTCCAGCTCGACCAGGTCGGTCAATTCCTCGTCGCCGGTGTCGGCCTTGTTGAGGGCCACCACGATGTGGTCGACGCCCACCTGGCGGGCGAGCAGGACGTGTTCGGCGGTCTGCGGCATGATCCCGTCGAGCGCGGAGACGACGAGGATCGCCCCGTCGAGCTGCGCGGCTCCGGTGACCATGTTCTTGACGTAGTCGGCGTGGCCGGGCATGTCGACGTGCGCGTAGTGCCGGGTGTCGGTCTCGTACTCGACGTGCGCGATGTTGATGGTGATGCCGCGCGCGGCCTCCTCCGGCGCCCGGTCGATGCGGTCGAACGGGACGAAACCGCCGGAGCCGCGCGCGGCGAGGACCTTGGTGATGGCGGCGGTCAGGGTGGTCTTGCCGTGGTCGACATGGCCCATCGTGCCGATGTTCAGATGCGGTTTGGTGCGGACGTACGCCGTCTTGGACATGGCGGTACCTCGAAGCCTCTCGATGGTGATGCGTGATCGGCACCGGCCGCGCGGCGGATCGGCGCGCGGCAGGGACGGGGACCCCGGGAACCTGGCCGACCCTCCCCCTGGGGGGTCCGCCGGACGATCCGGGGAGGGTCAGCTTCGGGCGCCGTCGACAGCGGCGAGGAAAGCGGGAACGGCAGCCTTCGGGGCATCCGCGACCGCGGATGCTGCGAGGTGGAAGGCGTACCGGAACATGGCGTCGATCATTGCCGACGGCCCGCCCCGCGTCGAATGGTTTTCCGCGAGGTCACGGAAGTCGGGCGGTCACGCGCCGATGTTCTTCAGCGCCTCGCGTACCGACAGCGGCGCGAACCGCCCCTGCTCGCGCGCCAGGAAGGCCCGTACGGCGTCCGGGTCGGTCTTGGCGTACTCGCGCAGGCACCAGCCGATCGCCTTGCGGACGAAGAAGTCCTGGTGGCCGGACCGGCGCAGGCAGTACCCGAAGAGGCGCCCGGTGTCGGTGCGTTCCCTGAAGCGCAGCTGGTGGAGCAGGGCGGTGCGGGCGAGCCACAGGTCGTCGTCGCCGATCCAGTCGTCCATGTCCGTCGCGAGCCCGGGGTCGGCCGCGACCAGCGCGCCGACGACGTGCGCGGCGAGCAGGTCGACGGTGTCCCACCACGGGACGGTGGTGACGAGATGCCGGGCGACGGGCAGGAACCCGGAGGAGCAGCGGCGCACATGTCGGCGCAGCAGGTCCACGGCGAAGTACTGGTACTCGCGCTCGGGCAGTTCCCAGCAGCGCAGGGCGATGGCGGCGCAGTCGGCCTCGTCGGGTCGGGGCAGGCCCTCCAGCACGGTGCGGGACAGGGTGCGGCGGACCGGGGTGGCCAGGCCCAGGAAGGGGGCCACGTCCTTCATGTACGCCCGCATGGCGACGGCCCGTTCCGGGTCGGCCGCCGCCCCGTAGGTGGCGGTGAGCCGATCCAGCACGGTGTCGGCGAGCCTGCTCCCCGGCACCCCGGGTGTTCCGGCCCCTGTGACGCTCATGAGACGCACACTACGGCGACCGGACACATCCGTCGGTTAATGTCACCGGATGCTCGATGCCACCAACCGCTCTGGGGGCACCGCGACGGCCTCTCCCCGGGCCGTCGCCACGGAACTCACCGCTGCCGCCGTCTCCGTCCCCACGGCCGCCCCCGCACCGGCGTCCGTGCTCCCACCCGTGCCCGCCACGGGGCTCCCCGCCCGCTGCGCCAGAGCCCTGCTGTCGCCCTGGTCGCGGCTGTCCCTGCTGGTCGTGCTGCTCGCCTCCGCGGCCTCGGCGATGCTGCTCCTGGAGCCGCAGAAGCTGCTGACCGACGGCTGGCCGCCGCAGCTCGGCGGAGCCGCGGCGGTCATGGCGTACGCGGCGGCCTACGGGGTGTGCACGGTGGCGTTCGTGCCGCGCCCGCTGCTGAACCTCGCCGCGGGCGCGCTGTTCGGCAGCCAGTTGGGGCTCGGTGCCGCCCTGTCCGGCACGGTGCTCGGCGCCGGGATGGCTTTCTGCCTCGGCCGGGCACTCGGCCAGGACGCACTGCGTCCGCTCCTGCGGGGGCGCTGGCTGAAGGCGGCCGACAAGCAGCTGAGCCGGCACGGCTTCCGCTCGATGCTGGCGGCGCGGCTCTTCCCGGGGGTGCCGTTCGCCGCGTCGAACTACTGCGCCGCCGTCTCCCGGATGGGCCTGCTGCCGTTCCTGCTGGCGACGGGGCTCGGCTCGATCCCGAACACCGCCGCCTATGCCGTCGCCGGCGCCCGCGCCTCGACACCGACGTCCCCCGCCTTCCTGATCGCGCTGGCCTGCATCACCGTGCCGGGCCTGCTGGGCGCGGTGATCGCGTGGCGCAAGCGGCGCGGGCTGCGCGGCCGTTGACGCCTCCGGCACTCCGGGAAGATCCGCCGTCGCCACGTCATGGCCGTTTTGGCACCATCGCGTCGGCTTCAGGGGCCGAAGGCCCGCCTGGCACCTGGCGTCGGGTTCGTCATCTTGGGGCGCTACGCTTCGACCCCGGCGCGCCTGATCACCGCACACCGTGCTTCGGCGTGCCTTTCACCCCTTTCCGCGATCGGCACTTGGACACCGCTGCCTCATGTCTTGGTTTGAATCTCTCATCCTCGGACTCGTCCAGGGGCTGACCGAGTTCCTGCCCATCTCCTCCAGCGCGCATCTGCGGCTGACCGCGGCCTTCTCCGGCTGGGAGGACCCGGGTGCGGCCTTCACCGCGATCACCCAGATCGGTACGGAAGCAGCCGTGCTCATCTACTTCCGCAAGGACATCGGGCGGATCCTGTCGGCCTGGACCCGCTCGCTCACCGACAAGGAGATGCGTCGGGACCACGACGCGCGAATGGGCTGGCTGGTCATCGTCGGCTCGCTCCCGATCGGTGTTCTCGGCCTGACGCTGAAGGACCAGATCGAGGGGCCGTTCCGCGATCTGCGGCTCACCGCGACCATGCTGATCGTCATGGGCATCGTCCTCGGTGTCGCCGACCGGCTGGCGGCGCGGGACGAGAGCGGCGGCCGGCACCGCACGCCCAAGCAGGGCAAGGAACTCCAGGACCTGTCCGTCAAGGACGGCCTGATCTACGGATTCTGCCAGGCCCTGGCGCTCATCCCGGGTGTCTCCCGCTCCGGCGCCACCATCAGCGGCGGTCTGTTCATGGGGTACCGGCGTGAGGCCGCGGCCCGCTACTCCTTCCTGCTCGCGATTCCCGCGGTACTCGCCTCCGGACTCTACGAACTCAAGGACGCCACCGAGGGCGGTCACGTCACCTGGGGCCCCACGATCTTCGCGACGGTCGTCGCCTTCGCGGTCGGGTACGCGGTGATCGCGTGGTTCATGAAGTTCATCTCCACCAAGAGCTTCATGCCGTTCGTCTGGTACCGCATCGCGCTCGGCATCGTCATCATCGTCCTGGTGACCACGGGAGTGCTGAGTCCGCACGCGGCGGAGTCGTCGGGCTGAGGGTCCTCACGGGGGACGTGACCGAACCCATACGGGGCGGGTAGCCGTCCGGTAGCGCACTGTCAGTGCGTGGCCCTAGGCTGGTCGGCATGTCCCCCGATTCCGTGACCCCTGGTTCCGTGCGGTCCGCCGCTGAGGTCAACGAGCGCATCCGAGCACTGTGGCTGCGCGCGGGCGGATCCCTGTCGGCCCATGAGCGCGCGGAGTACGAGCTCCTGGTGGTCGAGTGGGCGGCGGCGATCCGAGGCGAGGTCGTCAAGGCGGCCTGAGCCCCGCCGCCACCTCGTACCGGCACCCCGTCCACGCCCCGGAACGAGCGCTTCAGCGCCCGCCCGCCACCCGCAGCACCGCCCCCGTCGTGTATGAGGCGTCCGGCGACATCAGCCAGGCGACCGCCGCGGCGATCTCCTCGGCCTGCCCCGGGCGGCGCAGCGGGACCGCGGCGGCCACCTCCCACGCCCGGTCCGGAGCGCCCATGGCGGCGTGCATGTCCGTGTCGATCACGCCCGGAGCGACCGCGTTGACGCGGATGCCGACCGGACCGAGTTCCTTCGCCAGCCCGACCGTGAGGGCGTCGACGGCGGCCTTGGTCGCCGCGTAGTGGACGTACTCGCCGGGGCTGCCGAGGGTGGCGGCCCCCGACGAGATGTTCACGATCGCCCCCTCGCCCCGGGGCGTCATCAGCTGTGCGGCGCGACGCGAACACAGCAGCGTCCCCATGAGGTTGACGTCGACGACCCGGCGCATGGTCGGGGTGTCGACGTCGGTGAACCGCCCCAGCGGCCCGGTCACCGCGGCGTTGTTCACCAGCCCCGTGACCGGCCCCAGTTCCCGCTCCGCCACGTCGAAGAGGCGGTCGACGTCCCCCTCGTCGGCGGTGTCCCCCCGCACGGTGACGGCCCGTGCGCCGGCCGCCCGCACCCCGTCGGCCACGCTCTGTGCGGCCGAGGCGTCCCGCACATAACCCACCACCACGTCGTGCCCCTCCCCCGCGAGCCGCAGACAGGTCGCGGCTCCGATCCCCCGGCTACCACCGGTGACCACGGTGACGAGACGTTTCATGAAGTCCTCCTGGCCTGGAGCCCGAACCGAAGATCCCCAGGCTCCCAGACCCGCGGGAACCTCATCACGGGGATGCGAACATCCGCGCACACCCCTTGGTTCCGGGCGGGTCTCGGCCAAGACCTGGCCACTGACGCAGCGTGCGGATCTTGCGACCGTGAGGGACCGGCCGACCGGCCGTCGGCGGGGTGGTCACCGAGTACGCGGGGGCGGTCGACGCCGGGGACCGGGAGGCGTACCGAGGGCTGTTCACGGCGGACGGGCGGGCCGACCACCCCTCGGCCGGCGGCATCGAGGGCGACGCCGGGAAGGTGGCGGCGTGGCTCGCGGAGAGCCTGCGGGTGTTTCCGGTGCGGCAGCTACCTGATCGTGAACCGGCGGGTGCGCTTCGGGGTCCGGGAGCGGACACCGGCGGCACGGCTCGGGTACAGGCCGACTACGTCAGTCCGATGGGCCCGGCGGGGACCGACGGCGGACCGGCCGCGCCGGACTTCGTGTGCGGGGGGCGATACGCGTTCGCGACGCTGCGCACGGATGACGGCCGGCGGTTGCACGAGGTGGTCGTGCGGGAGAAACGGCGACGCCCACCCGGCCGGCCGACGGCGCCTGTGGTCCACTGAGCCCGACGCACCCTGTCCCGGATCTTGCCCGGGGCGCACACTGGAGGCACAAGCGGGGTAGGGAGGCGCCGTTGAAGTCGTCCGGCCACTGGCTCGTCTCCCCGTGGCGGCGCTCGGCCGTCGCCACGGGCGCGGGAGCCCTGCCCGTCCTCGCCTTCCCCGCTCCGTCCCTGTGGTGGTTCGCCTACGTCGCGTTGGTGCCCTGGATTCTGCTGGCGCGTTCCGCGCCCACGGGCCGCCGCGCCGCGTACGACGGCTGGTGGGGCGGGTTCGGTTTCATGTTCGCGATGCACCACTGGCTGCTGCCGAACCTGCATGTGTTCACGTTCGTCCTCGCGGCCCTGCTGGGCGTGCTGTGGGCGCCCTGGGGGTGGCTGGTGCGACGGCTGCTGGGCGGGGTGCCGTCGCGGGGGAGGATCGGGGCCGCGCTGGTCGTGCTGCCCTCGGGCTGGCTGGCCGTCGAGCTGGTGCGTTCCTGGGAGGCGCTGGGCGGCCCCTGGGGCGTGCTCGGTGCGAGTCAGTGGCAGGTGGGCGCGGCGCTGCGGCTGGCGTCGGTCGGCGGGACATGGCTGCTCAGTTTTCTGCTGGTGGTGCTGAACGTGGCCGTGGCCGTGCTCCTCGTGGTGCGGCAGGCCCGGGTGCCGGCCGTGGCCGGTCTGGTCGCCACGGGCGTGGTCACCTCCGCCGCGTGGGCGGGGGTGCCCCTCCCGGACGCCGACGGACGGACCAGGATCGCGGTCGTCCAGCCGGGGGTCGTCTCCGGGCCGGACAGTGCGGACCGGCGCTTCGACCGCGAGGAGCGGCTCACCCGGGAGCTCGCCGACCGGGACGTCGACCTGGTCGTCTGGGGTGAGAGCAGCGTCGGTTTCGACCTCGGTGCCCGGCCCGACCTGGCGCGGCGTCTTGCGGCGCTGTCGCGCGCGACGGGCGCCGAGCTCCTGGTCAACGTGGATGCGCGGCGCTCCGACCAGCCCGGCATCTACAAGAGTTCGGTGCTGGTCGGCCCGGACGGGCTCACCGGTGACCGGTACGACAAGATGCGGTTGGTTCCGTTCGGGGAGTACATCCCGGCCCGTTCCCTGCTGGGCTGGGCCACCTCCGTCGGCGAGGCGGCGGGCGAGGACCGCAGGCGCGGTTCGAAGCAGGTGCTGATGGACGCGGGGAGCGGCCTGCGGATCGGCCCCATGGTCTGCTTCGAGTCCGCGTTCCCGGACATGAGCAGGCATCTGGCCGGGGACGGCGCCGATGTGCTGCTCGCCCAGTCGTCGACGTCGACCTTCCAGCAGAGCTGGGCACCCGAGCAGCACGCCTCGCTCGCCGCGCTGCGCGCCGCCGAGACCGGCCGCCCGATGGTGCACGCGACGCTGACCGGTGTGTCCGCCGTCCACGGCCCGGGCGGCGAGCGCGTGGGCCCGCGGCTCGGCACGGACGCGAGCGCGGCGCAGGTGTACGACGTCCCGCTCGCCCACGGCACCACGCCCTACGTCCGCTTCGGCGACTGGCCGCCGCAGGCGGCGCTGCTGGTGCTGGCCGTCTGGGGGGCGGCCGAGGGCATACGGGCCCTGCGGCTCAGGCGGCGGCCCGCTCCCGCGCCGCACGCACCACACGCTCGCACAGCTCATGGGTCGCCAGCGCGTCCCGGGCACTGAGCGTCCTGCCCTCGCCCACCGCGTCGAGGAAGGCGAGCACCACCTGTTCGATGCCGCGCTGCCGGGCCACCGGCACCCAGTCCCCGCGCCGCCGGACGGTGGGCCGGCCCTTGTGGTCGATCACCTCGGCGAGGTTGACCACCTGCCGCTTGCTGTCCTGGCCGGAGACCTCGAGGATCTCCTCGGCCGAGCCGCTGAGCCGGTTCATCACGCCGAGTGCGGTGAATCCGTCCCCGGCGAGCTGGAGCACCACGTGGTGCAGCAGTCCGCCCTCGGTGCGGGCCCGCACGGTCACGTCGTCGATCGGCCCGGGGACGAGGAAGCGCAGGGTGTCGACGACGTGGATGAAGTCGTCGAGGATCATCGTGCGCGGCTCCTCCGGCAACCCGGTCCGGTTCTTCTGCAGCAGGATCAGCTCACGCGGGTGGTCGGCGCACTGCGCGTAGCCCGGGGCGAAGCGCCGGTTGAAGCCGACGGCAAGGCTGGTGTCCCGCTCCTCGGCGAGGGCCACGAGCCGGGCGGAGTCGGCGAGTTCGTAGGCGAGTGGCTTGTCGACGTAGGTCGGTACGCCCGCCTCGAGCAGCCGGGCCACGATCTCCGGGTGGGCCTGGGTCGGGGCGTGCACGAAGGCGGCGTCGAGATCCTGGGCGAGCAGGGCGTCGAGGTCGGCGTGCCGCTGTCCGTGCGGGAGGTGGAGGCTGTCGGCGACCCGGGTGAGTGTCGCGGGTGTGCGGGTCTGCAGGTGCAGTTCCACGCCGGGCCGGGTGGCGAGCACCGGGAGGTACGCCTTCTGCGCGATGTCGCCGAGTCCGATGCAGCCGACCTTCACGGGGTGTTCTCCTCCAGCGGTTGTCCGTCACGGGTCCGGTCCGCGGTCCGATCTCGGTCTCGGTTGTCGTCCGCGGCGCGGGCTCTGTCCTCGCCTGTCGAAAAGGACGCCGGAAAGGATACGGCGTCCGCCGCCGGGGGCCGCCAGGCGGCGATGTCGTCGAAGCTCCGCAGGAGCAGCGTCGGTCCGGCCTTCGACAGCGCGGCGATCGCGGTGTCGCGTACGGCGATCCCGGCGCGGTTGGTCATCATGTTCAGGCGGGCCGCCCGCACCGCCCGGCGGGCGATGGCGGTCGTACGGGGCAGCCGGGCGGCGGTGTAGGCGGGCAGGTCACCGAAGTAGTGAGCGAGGGTGATCGCGTCCTCGACGGCCTGGTTGCCGCCCTGGCCGAGGGTGGGGGGCATGGCGTGCGCGGCGTCGCCGACCAGGGCGACCCGGCCGTGGTGGTAGGCGGGCAGCGGCTCGGTGATGTGGTGGACGTCGTGCCGCAGCACGTCCTCGGGGCGGACGGCGGCCAGTACGGCGGGGATCGGGTCGTGCCAGTCACCGTAGCGGCGCAGCAGTTCGGCGCGCTCGTCGTCGGGGGCGTGCTGCCCGGCGGGGGCCAGGGCGGCGGCGTACGCGTAGGCGCGGCCGTCCTTGAGCGGATGGGTGCCCCACAGGCGGCCCCGGCCCCAGGTCTCGTGAGAGGCGAACCGCACGCCGGGCAGCGGGATCACCGTCCGCCAGGTGGTGAAGCCGGCGTACACGGCCCCGGGATGGTCCGGGAAGAGCAGGTGGCGTACGGCGGAGTGGACGCCGTCGGCGGCCACCACCAGGTCGGCCTCCAGCTCGCCTTCGGGAGTGCTCACGCGGGCGGGCCGGGCGGGGTCGCCGGGGTCTCCCGGATCGATGAGGTGCGCGGCGGTGGCTGTGCGGACGGTGTCCGGTGGGAGCAGCCCGGCCAGCCGGTCGATGAGGGTGGCGCGGTGGAGCAGGACGAGGGGTCCGCCGAAGCGCTCGGTGGCGGCCGCCGCGCTGGACCGGGAGAGCCAGCGCCCGCCGGGTGCGCGCAGTCCCCCGTCGCCCTGCCAGGCGGACAGCGCCCGGACGCCGTCGCCGAGTCCGATGACGTCCAGCCCGCGCAGCGCGTTGGGGGCGAGGGAGATGGCCGCACCGGCAGGCTCGAGGGAGCCGGCCCGCTCCAGCACCGTCACCTTCACTCCGCGCCGGTGCAGGGCGGCCGCCGCGGTCAGGCCGCCGATCCCACCGCCGATCACTGCGGCTTTCCCCAGCACCTGTGCCACGGCTCCTCCTCGGTTCCGCTGCTTCTCGGCCTGTCGGCCTGTCGGCCTGTCGGCTTCAAGACCCCGGGATGACTACAGCTGTAGTCATCCCGGGGTCGACTGTACTACGGCTGTAGTGCTGCGGGTAGTTTGACCCTCATGTCCGTACGCACCGCAGGCGCCTCCCGCGCCGACCTCGTCGCCGACGCCGCTCTCACCCTGCTCGCCGAGCGTGGGATGCGCGGCCTCACCCACCGTGCGGTCGACCAGGCGGCCGGGCTCCCCCAGGGCTCCACCTCGAACGTGGCACGCACCCGGCAGGCGCTGCTGGAGCTGGCGGTACGGCGGCTCGCCGAGCGGGAGGCGCGCGTCCTCGCACTCCACGAGATGCCGGACCCGCGGACCGGGACCGACTCGTTGCTGGACGCGATGGCGCTGGCCACCCACCGCGCCCTGACGCACCATCGCGAACTGACTCTCGCCCGCTACGAACTGGCCCTGGAAGCGACCCGCCGTCCCGAGCTGCGAGCCCACTTCGACGCGGCCGGCGCCCGGTTCCGCGAGCAGCTCACCGGCCTGGTCGTCGGGCTAGGTTCCACCTCCCCCGACCGCCACGCGCTGTCGCTGATCGCCTGGGCCGACGGGCTGATGTTCTCCTGCGTGGCCGGGTCCTTCAGCGCGCGTGTGCCGACCCTGGACGAGGTACGGGCGGACCTGCGGGAACTGCTGCACGGGATGCTCGCCGTCTGAAAACGTGTGGCATGGGGCGCCGCCCACCGGAAAGGATGCGCCCATGACAATCGAGCGCCGTGAACCCGCCACCACCGCCGACGAACGCACCATGCTGGAGGACTGGCTCGACTACCACCGCCAGACCCTCGCCCACAAGTGCGAGGGCCTGACCGACGAGCAGCTGCGCACCGCCTCGGTGCCGCCGTCCGACCTGTCCCTGATGGGGCTGGTGCGGCACATGGCGGAGGTGGAGCGCGGCTGGTACCGCAAGGTGCTCGCGGCGGACGACCCCGGCCCGATCTACTACAGCGAGGCCGACCCGGACGGCGATTTCCACCCCACCGAGGCGGACACCTGGCAGGAGGCTTACGCCACCTGGCAGGCCGAGATCGACATCGCCCGGCGCAACGCGGCCGACGTCTCACTGGACGATCTGGCCAAGGGCAGGCACCGCAGCGGCGAGCAGTTCAACCTGCGCTGGATCCACACCCACATGATCGAGGAGTACGCCCGTCACAACGGCCACGCCGATCTGATCCGCGAGCGTCTCGACGGCGCCACCGGCGACTGACGTCACCTCCGGCACGCCCGCGACCCCCCGAAAGGGGGCGGAGATCACCCGTGCGGGGGATCCTCCGCCAGTCCATCGTCCCCCGGACGGTCAAAGCCAGCAGAGTGGCGCGAGTGCATCGAAAGACGACCACTGCAACGCTTCTGGTGACCGTGGCGGTCACGGCTCTCGCGGGCTGTGTGACGGTCCAGCGTCCCCCTGTGGCCGGCCCGCCGGCAGGCGTGTCCCATCCGGCGGTGCCACACCTGGACGGCAGGGCACGGCCACAGGTCGTTCAGGCGCCGGCGCGCGAGGCCCTGGAAATGATCGCTCCGTCCCGGCCGACGGAGCCGCCCGCGTCCCCCTCGCACCGCGCCACCCCCACCGCACCCGCGCCCGCACCGGAACGGACCGCGCCGTCCGACGTCGGCGACCGGCGGGCCGTCCCCGCCCACCCGGCCGCCGGGAGGACCGCACCACCCAGAAGGCCCGCCCCCAATGCCTCCGAGGCCTCGGAGAAGGTGCGCCGCCACGTGCGGGAGCGGGCGGATGTCTGCGCGCTGGGCAGGAAGTACGGCCGTTGGCAGGCGGACAGCCCGCAGTCGGCCATCTGCGAGGAGGCGTACGGGCGTTGACCTGCTCGTCGCCACCCCCTACGGCCGACGGGGCACCGGACCGCCGGGCGCCCTAGAAGTGCCCCCTCGGCGGTCCCCACCCTCCGGTCTCCCCCTCCTCGCCCGCCGCACCCGCCTCGCCCAGGAGGAGTTCCATGTTCCGGATGGCGGCCCGGACCTTGTCGCCGTAGGGGTCGGCGGCGAGGGCACGGGCTGCTCCGCGGGCCCGGCTGAGGTGGGTGCGGGCAGCGTCGGGGTGGGCGAGACGGGCGTAGTCGGCGGCGAGGTTCAGATGCAGGGACGGGTAGAGGGCCCGCAGGGCGGGGGCGCCCTCGTACCCGGCGGGGTGGGCGTCGGCGACCTCTTCCGCCGCCGCCAACGCCCTCAGGTCCCAGGCCAGTTCGTCCCCGGGGTCGTCCTGGGTGTCGGCCAGGTAGTGGGCCAGTGTGCAGCGGTGCAGGGGGTCGCCGTGCTCGCCGAGCTCCGCCCACAGAACGAGGAAACGGTGCCGAGCCTCCACCCGGTCCCCCGCGTGGTGCAGCATCACACCCTGCCCGATCCGCGTCAGCACCGCGTCCGGCGCCGCCTGTCCCTGCCGCTCCGCCACCACGCCCTCCGCACCGCTCGCCGGCTGTCCCTGCCGACGCTACGGCAGGCAGGGACGATCCAGATCAAGCCGCTCCGCGACGCCCCGTGACACCTCGCCCCCGAAGGACGTCAGCCCAGGTTCGGGATGGTCCAGTCGATCGGCTCGTGGCCCTGCGCGGCCACCGCCTCGTTGATCTGCGTGAACGGACGGGATCCGAAGAACTTCTTCGCCGACAGCGGCGACGGGTGCGCCCCCTTGACCACCACATGCCGGCTCTCGTCGATCAGCGGCAGCTTCTTCTGCGCGTAGTTGCCCCACAGCACGAAGACCGCCGGATCGGGCCGGTCGGCCACCGCGCGGATGACCGCGTCGGTGAACCGCTCCCAGCCCCGCCCCTTGTGCGAGTTGGCTTCGCCGCCGCGCACCGTGAGCACCGCGTTGAGCAGCAGCACGCCCTGCTCGGCCCACGGCATCAGATAGCCGTTGTCCGGGACGGGCGTGCCCAGCTCGGCGTGCATCTCCTTGTAGATGTTCCGCAGCGACGGCGGGATCCGCACCCCGGGCCGCACCGAGAAGCACAGACCGTGTCCCTGGCCTTCGCCGTGGTAGGGGTCCTGACCGAGGATCAGGACCTTCACCTTGTCGTACGGCGTCGCGTCCAGTGCCGCGAAGACCTCCTCGCGGGGCGGGTGAACGGGACCCTTCGCCCGCTCCTCCTCGACGAACTCGGTCAGCTGCTCGAAGTAGGGCTGCTGCAGTTCGTCACCCAGAACCCCGCGCCAGGACTCGGGCAGCATGGCGATGTCGGTCACGTCAACGTCCTCACGATCGTGGTCACTTCCAGGCCTCGAAACCTACAGGTGACCACTGACAACCGCCTTCCCCGACCGTCCCCGGTCGGCCCTCGCGAGGACCACCGCCGACGGTTCCTACCAGCTGGTCTTGCGGGAGAGCTGCCACACCATCATGATCGTCGACGGATCCAGCGCCCGCTCGGCGCCCGAGATGTCGCGGCTCGCCGCCACGTACTGCCGGCCCTGCCACAGGGGCAGCAGCCGGGCGTCGTCCAGGAGGATCTGCTGGGCCTCCTCGAAGTCCTTCACGACGTTGCCCCGGTCGCTCTCCCGGCGGGACCGCGGCAGCAGCACGTTGCTGATCTCATTCGCCTCGTAGGGGGTGCCGAGCGCGTTCTGCTTGCCGACGAACGGGGCGATGAAGTTGTCGGCGTCCGGGAAGTCGGGGGACCAGCCGCGCCCGAAGACCGGATACTCGCCCTTCTGGTAGCCCGTGACGTACGTCTTCCAGGGACGGCTCTTGAGGGTGATCTCGAACAGCCCGGAGGCCTCCAGCTGGCGCTCCAGCTCCTTGAACTCCAGCTTGGTCTCGGAGCCGTAGCGGTCCGTGGTGTACCAGAAGGTGAGCGGCACCGGCTCGTTGATGCCCGCCTCGGCGAGGATCTTCCGGGCCTTGTCGACACTGGGCTCACCGTAGTCGTCGAAGAAGCCGGTGGTGTGGCCGGTGAGTCCCTTGGGGACCATCGAGTACAGCGGGTCGACGGTGTCCTTGTAGATCATGTGCGCGATCGCCCCGCGGTCGATGATCTGGGCGATCGCCTGGCGCACCGGTTTCTTGCCGGCCCACGGGTCCTTCGGGTTGAACACCAGGTAGTTGATGCTGTTCCCGGCGCCTTCCACCAGTTGGAGCTCCTCCTTCTTGGAAGCATGGCTCTGGAGTTCGACGACGTCGTCCGCGGCGAGACCGCGGTAGGTCAGGTCGATCTGCCCCTCGCGCAGCGACTTGACCATGGTGGCGGAGTCCTGGAAGTAGCGGACCGTCACCGCACTGTTCTTGAGGTCGGCGAAGCCCTTGTAGCGGTCGTTGCGGACGAGCCGGGCCTCCTTGCCCTCGTCGTACGACTGGAGGGTGTACGGCCCCGAGCCGACGATGCCGGACTGCTCGCGCAGGGCGTCGGCCGGGTAGGCGTCCGGGGCGACGATCGACATGGCCGGCGTGGCGAGCACGAACGGGAACGTCGCGTCGGGCTTGTTGAGGTGGAAGACCACTTCGCGGTCGCCCGATGCCTGCACCCGTTCGAGGCTGCCCAGCAGCCCGGCCGGGCCGCCGTTGACGTTGATCTTGCGGATCCGGTCGATGGAGTGCTTGACCGCCCTGGCGTCGAGGGCGCTGCCGTCGGAGAACTTCAGGCCCTCACGCAGTTCGCAGCGGAACACCTGGTGGGACTCGTCGGAGAATTCGCAGCTCTCGGCTGCGTCCGGCTGGGGCGTGCTCGCGCCGACGGGGTAGCTCAGCAATGTCTGGTAGACGTTGCGGAACAGTTCCCAGGAGTTGTCCCAGGAGGCTGCCGGGTCCAGCGTTCTGGGTGAGCTGGTGGTCCCCATGACGATCGGCCCTTGGTCGTCCGGGGTGTCGGACGCCAGCACACCGCATCCGGCCAAGGACGATATCGACGCGATGGACGCGAGAGCCGCCACCCCTCGCAGGCATCGATTCCGCTTGAACACGTGCACACTCCTCGATCTGCCGTCCCAAGAGTCGGCAGACGATACCGCGGTATTCCGCTCCGTGACCCTCCCTTGTACGCTCGTTGAGATCAACTCGTTGTAGACGATGTTGTCACTCTGCGTTGACTACGTTGTCATCGGTCCAGATGTCTTCGAAAACGCCGGTACGGGCGCCGTTTCGTCAACGAACGCCCGTACCGGAGTCCCTATGGCTCAGCCTCGTCGACTCAGCCCCGGAACCTGCCCCGCGGACCGTGCCGGCGACGCGGCCGACGCGGTCTCAGCCCACGCCGGCGTTCAGGAAGATGCCGCCGTCGACCACCAGCGTCTGGCCAGTGACCCAGTCCGCCTGGTCCGAGGTGAGGAACGCGGCGGCCCCGCCGATGTCGGAGGGCACGCCGAGCCGGCCCAGCGGGTAGGACGCGGCGGCCTCCTCCTCCCTGCCCTCGTACAGTGCCTGGGCGAACTTGGTCTTCACCACGGCCGGGGCGATCGCGTTGACCCGTACCCCGGGCGCGAACTCGTGGGCCAGCTGCGCGGTCAGGTTGATCAGTGCCGCCTTGCTGACGCCGTAGGCGGCGATGAAGGGCGAGGGCGCGATGCCCGCGACGGAGGCGATGTTGACGATCGCTCCGCCGTGGTCCTTCTGCCAGGCGTGCCAGGTGCGCTGGGCGAAGCCGAGCGCCGAGATCACGTTGGTCTCGAAGACCTTGCGCGCCACGTTCAGGTCGAGGTCGGCGATCGGCCCGAACACCGGGTTGGTGCCCGCGTTGTTGACGAGGTAGTCGATCCGGCCGAAGGCCTCCATCGTCCGCTCGACGGCGAGGGCCTGGTGCGCCTCGTCGTGCGCCTTGCCGGCCACGCCGATGACCCGGTCGGCGCCCAGCTGCTCGACTGCCTCCTTGAGGGTGTCCTCGTTGCGGCCGGTGATGCAGACGCGGTCGCCGCGTGCGACCAGCGCCTCGGCGACGCCGCGCCCGATGCCGCGGCTGGCGCCGGTGACCAGGGCGACCTTGCCCGAGAGTTCCACTGAAGTCATGTCCCGTATTCCCTAGTCGAGCGGTCCGCCGGCCACGTACAGCACCTGGCCCGAGACGAATCCGGCGGCCTCGCCGGTGAAGAAGGCGATGGCGTTGGCGATGTCCTCCGGCTCGCCGACGCGGGCGACCGGGATCTGGGTGGCGGCGGCGGCCTTGAAGTCGTCGAAGCCCATGCCGACGCGGTCGGCGGTGGCCTTGGTCATCTCGGTGGCGATGAAGCCGGGGGCGACGGCGTTGGCCGTCACACCGAACTTGCCGAGTTCCTTGGCGAGGGTCTTGGTGAATCCCTGCAGACCCGCCTTGGCGGCGGAGTAGTTGACCTGGCCGCGGTTGCCGAGCGCGGAGGAGGAGGACAGGTTGACGATGCGGCCGAAGCCGGCGTCCACCATGTGCTTCTGACAGGCCTTCGACATCAGGAAGGCGCCCCGCAGATGCACGTTCATGACGGTGTCCCAGTCGGCGACGCTCATCTTGAACAGCAGGTTGTCGCGCAGCACACCCGCGTTGTTGACCAGGATGGTCGGCGCGCCGAGTTCCCCGGCGATGCGCGCGACGGCGGCCTCGACCTGCGCCTCGTCCGAGACGTCGCAGCCGACCGCGAGAGCCTTGCCACCGGCGGCGGTGATCTTCTCGACGGTGTCCTTGCACGCGCCCTCGTCGAGGTCGATCACGGCGACCGCGTGGCCCTCGGCGGCCAGCCGTACGGCGGTGGCGGCGCCGATACCGCGCGCGGCACCGGTGACGACCGCGACCCGCTGCTGCTCAATGGTGGACATTGCTGCTTCTCCTCGCCCTTGGGATGCGGCTCCTGCGGCCCGCCCCGTCAGTGAGCGACCGCTTAGTACCTTCAGCAGACGTGACGCTAGAAGCCCTGGCACCCGGTGTCAACGGCACACCCTGCTGTGTGATCCATTCCCCGGGCCGCCACCTCCGAGCGGACCGCGCCCCGGTCGGCGCCGTCCCGCCCCTCGGGACCCCGCCCGGACCGGCCCGCGACCACGCCCGCGCCACCCGATCGGCCTACGGCTGCGCGCCCCGGCGCGGGGGCGTCCCGGGGCCTGTCCGGAGGGTCAGGTCGCAGGAAACCGGCGGCACCCATCAGCGCAGGTGAGCAAGGGCTGATGCGTCCAGCCGCACGGCGGAGGAGGGCGTCGGCGCGGGGCGCCGGTGAGTGACGACAACGCCGCAGACGAGCGTGCCTGCCACCGCGTCTGCGGGTTGATCCGCCGGACAGGCCCTAGCGTCGAAGCGCGAGCCACTCACGGCCGGAGCAACCACTCGCGGCCGGAAAGGAGGCGCTCCATGTGCCGTCGCACCGGTGCTCTCGGCATGCTGATCGCGCTCGCCGCGACCGTGCCGCCGGCCCACACCGCTCACGCACAGGATCTGAACTGCCGGGACTTCACCTACCAGGAGGAGGCGCAGGCCCTGTTCAACCTGGACCGGAGCGATCCCAACGGACTCGACGAGGAACAGGGCCCGGACGACGACATCGCCTGCGAGGCGCTTCCCCGCCGGGGCGCCCCCGTCACTTCCTCCACCAGCTCTCCCCGGCCCGCGCCCACCACCGCAACTCCCGTCGCGGCCCCCACCATCCCCGTGACACCCACGGCCCCCGCGGTGACACCTCCGGCTCCCACCGCTCCCGCCTCGGTCGCGCCCACGCGGGGTGTGGAGGGCGGGCTGGGCGGCTCGTCGGACACCGGGCCGAGCGACTGGGACATCGGAATCGGCCTGGCGTTCGCGGCGGGTGCCGCCGCCGCGGCCGGCTACGTGGTGAGGCGCCGTCGGCGCTGACCCCGGACCGGCCCTCACCACAAGGGTGTTGCCGGTTCAGCGCACGAGCAGGTCGAGCAGCCGCTCCACCTCGGCCGCCGGATCGGCGGTGAGCCCGGTGTGCACGGGCCCGGGCTGGACGACGGTGGAGCGGGGCGCGACCAGCCAGCGGAAGCGCCGCCCGGCGTCGTCCCCGGCGGCCTGGCCCGCCGCCTCCCCACCGGCGCACATCCCCTCGACGGCACGCAGCGCGGCCCGTACCCCGGCCAGGTCCACGTGCGGGTCGAGGGCCAGCAGCCGGGACGCGTCGAGATGGGTGCGTGCCCCGACGAACGCCTCGTGGCGGCAGTACACGAGTACCCCCGCGTTGACGCACTCGCCGCGCTCGACGCGCGGTACGACCCGCAGCAGCGCGTACTCGAAGACGTGCCGGTCGCTCACTCGTCCCCCCCTAGGCCGTGGACGCGCTGGTGGACGGTGGCCGCGCGGGCGAGCAGGGGCCGTGCGTAGGCCCGCCGGAGCTCGTCCGGGGTGTCGAATCCCGGCTCGTCCACCAGCCATGCGTCGGGAATCTGTGCGGTGACCTCGCCGAGCAGGTCCTCGGTGACGCGGGGCGCGAGGTCCGCCGCCGCGGCGGCCACATCGGGCGCGAACGTCTTCAGGGCGTGGTCGGAGGCGTCGTAGGGACGGGCGGCGGACGCTTCGACGCCGGGCCAGTTGTGGTGCCAGATCATGGTGGCGCCGTGGTCGATCAGCCAGAGCTCGCCGTGCCGGCGCAGCAGGTTGGGGTTGCGCCAGGACCGGTCGACGTTGTTCACCAGCGCGTCGAACCAGACGACCCGCCCGGCCTCCTCGGGGCTCACCTCGAAGGCGAGCGGGTCGAAACCGAGCGCGCCGGAGAGGAAGTCCATGCCCAGATTGGTGCCCCCGCTGGACTTGAGCAGGTCCTGAACCTGTTCGTCGGGCTCACCCAGCCCCAGCACCGGGTCGAGCTCGACCGTCACCAGGCGCGGCACCCGGAACCCCAGCCGACGGGCGAGTTCCCCGCAGACGACCTCCGCGACCAGGGTCTTGCGCCCCTGACCCGCACCGGTGAATTTGAGGACGTAGGTGCCGAGGTCGTCGGCCTCGACCAGTCCCGGCAGCGAGCCGCCCTCGCGCAGCGGCGTGATGTAGCGGGTGGCGGTGACCCCGGTCAGCGTCTTCCCCACCTGACCAGGTGGAGCCGGGGCGTTTTGACCGGCGTGCCGGTCCCGCTGCCCTCCGAGCATCCCGTCAATGGTGGCGCGCCCCTCGCTTGTGGTCTCCGGCATGGAGTGAGCATAGTAACCGAGCGTGACAGCCGGCGCGGGGGGCGCTCGTCTCCGTGCGGCAGTACGGCGGTACGGCGGTACACCGCGTCACGCCGACAGCGAAACGACAGCTGTGCCTTACGCCCCTCCGACCGGGCGCGGGTCAAGCTCTCTGCACGGCCTGAACGACGTGGGCCCGCTGACCGTACCTCCTGCCAGATCACGCAACCTCCCCGGAAGGGACACACCCGCATGACCAGCGCATCGCATCAGCTCGCATCGGGACCGGCCCGTCGTACCGTCGTGGCGGCGGCCGGAGCGGCGGGCCTCGCCGCCGCGCTGACCGCCTGCGGAGGCTCCGACGACGCCTCCGGCTCGTCCGCGGACTCCGGCGCGTCCAGCGGCCCGCAGGACAACAACGACGCGAGCAGCGGAGGTTCGGGCAGCGGCGACAACGCGGCCGGGGCCGAGCTCGCCGCGGTCGCCGACATCCCCGAGGGCGGCGGGAAGGTCTTCCCCGACAGCAAGGTGGTGGTGACCCAGCCGACGGCGGGCGAGTTCAAGGCGTTCTCGGCGACCTGCACCCACCAGGGGTGTGCGGTGAAGAGCGTCGCCGACGGAGTCATCAACTGCCCTTGTCACAACAGTAATTTCTCGATCACCGACGGCAGTGTGCAGGGCGGTCCGGCGACCGCGCCGCTGCCGCCCGTGGAGATCACCGTCAGCGGGGACTCGATCAGGCTCGCGTGAGCCCGGTTTCCTGTGAGAAAAGAGGGACCGCATGACCGCCACGCAGCGCCGGGGCCGGAAGATCATGATGACGCCGGGCGAACTGGACGACTTCCTCACCGTTCAGCGCACCTGTCGGGTCGCCACGGTGTCGGCCGACGGCGCGCCGCATGTGAGCACGCTCTGGTTCGCCTGGGACGGCACCTCGCTGTGGCTGTACTCCGTGGTGCGCTCCAAGCGCTGGGCCGACCTGCGCCGGGACCCGCGGGTGGCGATCGTGGTGGACACCGGCGAGGAGTACGACGAACTGCGCGGTGCGGAGCTGGCCGGGCGGATGGAGTTCGTGGGCGAGATACCGCGCACCGGCGAACTCCGCGCCGAACTCGACGTCCCCGAGACCCTGTTCGCGCGCAAGAACTTCGGCCTGGACGAGATGCCGCACGACGGCCGGCACGCCTGGATGCGGCTGACCCCGGAGAAGATCGTGTCCTGGGACTTCCGCAAGCTGGGCGCTCGCTAGGCGGGTCGGCCTGAGGGGTCGTCCGCACGAGAGGTCCTATGCGTACGTCCTGGACTCCGGGGTGTCCGGTCCGATCGCCGCGGTGATCGCCTTGCTCAGGGGGCCGATCTCGTCCCCCGTGAGCGTCGACACGGTGATGCGGATGCCCGGCGGTGCGCTCATCCGGAAGCGTGCGCCGGGGGCCACCGCCCAGCCCGCGTGCAGCAGCCGTGCGACGGTGCCGGTCTCGTCCGGCACCGGCACCCACACGTTCATACCGCTGCGCCCGTGCGCCGTGACCCCCTGCCGGGCCAACGCCCCGATCAGGGCGTCCCGGCGCCGCCCGTACTCCGCCGCCACCGCGCCCGGGTCCACCGCCCCGTCGGTCCACAGCCGGAGCACCGCGCGTTGGACGGTGCGGCTGACCCAGCCCGGCCCGAGCCGCTGCCGCCCACGCACCCGGTCGAGGGTGACCGAGTCCCCGGTGAGCACGGCGAGCCGTAGGTCGGGGCCGTACGCCTTGGCCGCCGAACGCACGAAGGCCCAGCTGCGGGTGGGGCCCGCGAGGGGGTGCAGGGGCAGGTCGACGATGTGGTGCCCGTGGTCGTCCTCGATCAGCAGCGTCTCCGGGTGGTCCGCGAGCACCGCCCGCAGGGCACGCGTGCGCGTTGCGCTCAGTGCGGCCCCGGTCGGGTTCTGCGCCCGGTCCGTCACGATCAGCGCACGTGCCCCGCCCGCCAGCGCACGTCGTACGTCATCGGGGAGCGGCCCCTCGTCGTCGACACCGACCGGGACGGTCCGCAGCCCGAGCGCCGGGACGAGGTCCAGCACGCTTCCCCATCCCGGGTCCTCCACGGCGACCGCGTCCCCCTGTTTGAGGTGGGCCGCGAGCACCCGCTCCACGGCGTCCAGGGCACTGGAGGCGACGGCGACGGGGCCGTCGGGAACGCCGTCGGCGTCCAGCCAGGCGCGTGCGTGCCGCGCCAGTCCGGGCTCCACGGGAGCGTGCCCGTAGAGCACCGGTTCCCGGTCCCCCTGCCCGGCCGCGGCCGCGAACGCCTCGGCCAGCGGGGGCAGCAGCGCGGGATCCGGGTTTCCGTCGGACACGTCCCGTACGCCCGGCGGGACCTCCACCCGGACGAAGTCGCGCGCCGTCGTGGCCGGTCTGGGCCGCACCCGGCTCCCCCGTCGGCCCGCGGTCTCGATCACCCCGCGCTCGCGCAGGGTCCGGTACGCGGACGCGACGGTATTGGGATTCACACCGAGCCGTTCCGCCAACTCCCGCATGGAGGGCAGAAGTTCACCCGGCCTGAGATCTCCTTCACCCACCGCCCGCTCAATGCTCGCCGAAATCTCCGCTGCGCGCCGCCCACTGATCCGATATTCTCCTAGCACAAAGCCGATTATGCACTAGTGCAATGGAGAACGCCATGCAGGGGACCCGGCCGCCGCAGCAGCAGCCCGCCACCAGCTATCCGCCCACCGAGCGCACCGTCCCCACCCGCTCTCCCCACCGCGCCGCGTACGACAAGGAGCTGGTGCACGCGATACTCGACGAGGGGTACGTCTGCCACCTCGGTTTCGTCCGCGACGGCGCGCCGGTGGTGCTGCCCACGCTGTATGCCCGGGTCGGCGAGCGTCTCTACGTGCACGGTTCGACGGGCTCGCGCCCGCTGCGCGCGGCGGGCGGGGCCGAGTCCGGCCTCCCGGTCTGTCTGACCGTCACCCATGTGGACGGGCTGGTGCTGGCCCGCTCCGCCTTCCACCACTCGCTCAACTACCGCTCCGTGGTGGTGCACGGTCTCGCGCACGACGTGACCGACCCCGAGGAGAAGCGGCAGTCGCTGGGCGCCCTGGTCGATCAGGTCGTCCCCGGCCGCGCCGCCGACTCCCGCCCGGCCAGCAAGAAGGAGCTGGCCGCCACCGCGGTGATCCGTCTCGACCTGACCGAGGTCTCCGCCAAGCTCCGCACCGGCGGCGTCAACGACGAGCCCGAGGACCTCGCTCTCCCCCACTGGGCGGGCGTCGTCCCCCTGAGCCGCGGTTACGGCACCCCGCTCGCCGACCCCGGTCTGGCCCCCGACACGGAGCTGCCGGAGTACCTGGCGGTCCTGTGACCCGGCCCCGCCCTGCGACCGCGCCGCATGGGGACCAGGGCCCCCGCCGTCACGCCGGTACCGCGTCGCCCTCCGCCCTGCGGGCCCGCGCGAGCCGTGCCTCGCCCACCGCGAGCCCCGCGACCGCGCCCAGCATCAGCAGGGTGCCGACCAGCGTGGCCGAGGTGAGCCGCTCCCCGAGCAGGGCGACGGCGAGCACCGCCGCGCTCACCGGCTCCAACAGCATGATCACGGAGACGGTGGCCGACCGTACGACGGCCGCGCCCGCGAAGTACAGGCCGTAGGCGAGAGCGGTCGGGACCGCTGCGACGTACGCCACGAGGCACAGCAGGAGACCGGGGTCGCCCGTGTGCGGGACCAGCCCTTCGACCGCGGCGAACGGCAGCAGCAGCACACTCGTGACGGCGAACGCCCCGACCGTCGTGCCGGAGGCGTCCAGCCCGCCGTCCCGCCCCCACCAGCGGGTGAGCAGCGTCATCGCCGAGTAGCCCGCCGCGGCCAGGAGCGCGAGCAGCACGCCCCACAGGTCCACGACCGCCTCCCCGCCGCCGAGGACGAGGACGACGAGTCCGGCGAGCGCCCCGGCGACGGCGGCGCCCCCGCCCCGGCCGAGCCGCTCCCCCAGGAGCAACCGTGCGCCGAGCGCCATCAGAACGGGTCCCGCGCCGAGGGTGACGACGGTGGCCACGGCTAGTCCGGTGGCGGCGACGGCGGCGAAGTAGGCCGTCTGGAACACGCCGAGCGCGACCCCGGTGGCCACGGCCCGCCACACCCTGCGGCCCAGGGGCTCGGGCACGGTCCGGGTGCGCGGGAGCAGCGCCCGGGCCCCGAGCAGCAGGACGAGTCCGGCCGCACAGCGCCAGAAGGAGAGGGCGACCGGGCCCATGTCACTGGCCCGGTAGACCAGCGACGCGGCAGCGCCGGCGGTGCCCCAGGCGACACCGGCGACGATCAGATAGAGCAGGCCTCGCCCGACGGGCAGGCCGGATACGGCGTTCGACACGTGTTCTCTCCGCAGGTGCACACAGATACGCGCGGGTACGCACCACTCACGGCGGTGCGCGCGCTGCGCGAAGGGAAGGTGGGAAGTCCCGGATCAGGACCGGGTCGAGCCGGCCCGACGGGGTCCGCGGACTGCGTCTGCGGGCAGCACCGCAAGGCCCGGCGGCGCGCCGGGCGAAGGGAGCTGTGGACCCGCCTCAGGCGGCGGGAGGCGGAAGAACGAGTGCGCGCGCATGCATGATCAGCACCTTAGGCGGCAGTTCCGGGCGTGGACAACTCCCTTTCGGGCCCTCCGCTCGCCACCGGCCCCTCGGAGTTCCTGGCCGGCGCGGAGGACTGGGCGATGAACGCGCCCGCCAGCACCACCGCACCGCCCACGAGCTGCGGCGCCGACAGGTGCTCGCCGAGGAGCACCCAGGCCAGCACGGTGGCGATGACCGCTTCGAGGCAGGCCACGACCCCCGCGACCTGCGGCGAGAGCCGCCGCACCGAGAGCACTCCGGTGCCGTACGCGACGACCGTGGCGACGAGGACGATCCAGGCCAGCAGCACGAAGGCCGCGACCGGGGTGCCGTCCATGCTCGCGTTGCCGCCGAGCACCGACCAGTCCATGGACCACGGACGAGCGACGAGGGTGAGTACGCCGGCGCCGACGAGCAGACCGTAGGCGATCACCCCGAGCGGGTCCGGCGCCCGGTCGCCGTGGTCGCTGCCCTGGTCCGACAGGACGAAGTACCCGACCTGACAGCAGGCGGCGCCGAGCGCGAGTGCCAGTCCGAGGACGTCGAAGCCGAGACCCGACCACACCTCCACGACGCAGGCCAGCCCGCCCACCGCCAGGACCACACCGACCGCCGCCGCCCGGGTCACCGGCCGCCGCTGGACGAACCGCACCCAGCCGAGGACGAGCGCGGGCGCCAGATACTCGACGAGCAGTGCGACGCCGACGGGGATACGGGAGATGGCCGCGAAGTAGCAGGCCTGGACGCCGGCGACGGCGAACAGTCCGAACCCCGCGAGCAGCGCCGGATGGCTGCGCAGCAGCCCTCGGTGGCGCACCGCCAGCGGCAGCAGGACCAGGGCCGCGCCCGTCACCCGCAGCCAGACCACGTGCAGCGGGTCCAGTCCCGCCTCGATCAGCGGCTTGGCGGCGACACCGGACCCGCCGAAGGCCACCGCGGACAACAGCGCGAGGCCGAGCCCCACGCCCTTCCCACGGGTGCCCCGGGTGTTCCGGGTGCTGACAGAGGTAGACACTGGCACATGATGTCAGGCGTCGACAGGAGCGTCACCCCCATGGCTCCTGTCTCACTTACTGGACGGTGGCTCCCCCTTCGTTTTCAGTGAGCCGGGTCGCCGGTCCACGCCTCGAGCCGGGCGAGCAGGGCGCGGGAGTCGATTCCGGCGTGCTCGAGCACCTCGACGGCACGGGCCTGCGGGTCCACGATGATCGCCGCGAGCAGGTCCGCACCACACGGCGTCCCGTCCCGGTGTGCCGCGCGTTCGCGGGCGTACGCCATGCCGGCCGCGGCGAGCGGCGAGAAACCGGCGGCCTCCGCCATCACCGGGACAGCACCGGAGCCCTCGACGGCGCTCTGCCAGCGCAGGCCGTAGCCGATGCTGCGCTGGACCAGATAGCCGAGCAGCCGGGCGGTCTGCGGGCCCTCGCCGAAGACCGCGCGCACCTCGGCATCGGACTCCAGCAGCGAGTGCAGCAGATGGGCGGTGTCGATCTGACGGTCCGCGTCCCTGAGCGCCCTGCGACGGGCACCGGTGACCACCGCCGCCAGCTCCGCTCCGAGTCCGGCGCCGTGGTCCGCGTGGCGAACACCCTGCTCCTGGGTCTCGTGGGCCGGCTGCCGGGGGATACGGAATTGCACATCCTCCACCCCATCAGCCCCGCAGGTCCGGGGCGTCCCCGGCGGGAAGCATCTTCCTGTCCCACGGGAAGTGGACACACCGGGCCCGACTCTCCTCCTTGAGGAGGAGAATCAGGCAGCTCTCCTCAGGTTTCCTCAGGTTTCCTCAAGCCGCGCGTCCGCCCTCAGTCGTCGTCGGCGAGGATCAGGTACAGCTTCTTGCGGGCTTCGTTGATGACGGTGAGCGCCTTCTCCCGCTGCTCCTTGCTGCCGGTCTTCCAGACCTGCCCGAAGGCCTCCATCAGACCGAACCCGGCCTGCCGGATCTCGCTCAGCGCCTCCCAGTCGACCCCGCGCGAGGCCTCTTCCCACGGCGCCTCGGGGCCCTCCTCGGCCGCCGTGCGACCGGTGTCGGTGAGCGCGAACAGCTTCTTGCCGCCCTCGGACTCGCTGATGATCAGACCCTCGTCCTCCAGCAGCTGCAGGTTGGGGTACACCGAGCCGGGACTGGGCTTCCACGCCCCGCCGCTGCGCTCGGCGATCTCCTGGATCATCTCGTAGCCGTGCATCGGGCGATCCTTCAGCAGGGCGAGGATCGAGGCCCGCACGTCACCGCGCCGCGCCCTTCCCCTCGGCCCGCCACGCCCTCGGCCACCGCCCCAGGGGCCGTGCCCGAAACCCGGGCCGAAACCGGGGCCACCGTGACCACCGGGCCCCGAGGGACCGAAGGGCCCGAACGCGGCCCGCAGCCGGTCGAAGTCGCTCCGGCCGCCCCGCGGGCCGCCCGGGCCGCGCTCGCAACCATGGGTACGCATCGCAACCACTCTCCATTCCATCGTTGATCTGTCGCGATATCTCAACGATATATCGGTGACTCTCGCCGGGCAACCCCTCGGCTGCCCGTTACCGGGCAGAGGGATCCCTGCGGCCGGCCCAACGCGCCTGCGTTGTCCTTGGCCTGCGGCTTTGCTCAGCCCGTACCGTCAGGGCATGCGCATTCGAATCGTCGACGCCTTCACCGACCGGCCCTTCTCCGGCAATCCCGCCGGGGTCCTGCTCCTGGACACGGAGGCGTTCCCGGACGACACCTGGCTCCAGAACGTCGCCCTGGAGGTCAACCACGCCGAAACCGCCTTCGCGCACCCGCTGCCCGCGGGCGGCACGGCCGACTGGGCGCTGCGCTGGTTCACCCCGGCCACCGAGGTCGCGATGTGCGGCCACGCGACCCTGGCCACCGCGCACGTCCTGCACACCACCGGCGCCCACCAGGGCCCCGTCCGGTTCGCCACCCTCAGTGGTGTCCTCGTCGCGACGCCGGCCGAGGACGGCTCCGTGACCCTCGACTTCCCCACGGCGCCGCTCACCCGGCTCGACATTCCCGAGGGGGTCGCCGACGCACTGGGCACCGAACCGCTCACGGCCTTCGACACCGGCCCGAACATCGGAGACCTGCTGGTCGAGGTCGCCGACGAGCGGACCGTCCACGCCCTGCGGCCCGATCTGAAGGCCCTCGGCACCCACTCCGAGCGCGGCGTCATCGCCACCGCCCGCGCAGCGGACCCGTCCGGGGACTACGACTTCGTCTCCCGCTGCTTCTTCCCGAACGTCGGCATCGACGAGGACCCCGTCACCGGCAGCGCCCACACCGCGCTGGCCCCCTACTGGTCCGAGCGTCTCGGGCGGCCCCGCCTCACCGGCCTCCAGGCCTCATCCCGCTCCGGCCGCGTCCGTACGGAGCTGTGCGGCGAGCGCACCTTGCTGGGCGGACGGGCGGTGACGGTCATCGAGGGCGAGCTCCTGGCCTGACCGGGCGCCGGCACGGCGAAGGGGCGTACCGGCCGTGCCGGTACGCCCCTTCCCGGTCTCCGGGTCGTTCAGGCCGTGGGCAGCCAGCCCACCTTGCCCGCGAGCAGCGCGTACCCCACGAACGCGCCGATGTCGAGCAGCGTGTGCGCGACCACCAGGGGTCCCACCCGGCCCCAGCGGCGGTAGAGGAACACGAACACCACGCCCATGACCATATTGCCGATGAAACCGCCGATGCCCTGGTAGAGGTGGTACGAACCGCGCAGCACCGAACTCGCCGCCATCGCGGCGCCCGGTGTCCAGCCCAACTGCTCGAGCCGGCGCAGCAGGTACGCGAGGACGATGACCTCCTCGAGAATCGAGTTCTGCAGTGCCGAGAGGATCAGCACGGGGAACTTCCACCACACCTCGGGCAGCGCCTCGGGCACCACGGTGAGGTTGAAGCCGAGCTCACGCGCGGCCAGGTAGAAGGCGATGCCGCTGCTGCCGATGACCGTCGCGACCGCCGCCCCGCGGCCGAGGTCGGACCAGGGCCGGGTGCGGTCGAACCCGAGGACGCGCAGTCCCGCGCCTTCGCGCAGCAGGAAGTGGGCGACGAGCGCGACGGGAACGAGCGCGGTGGTGATCCCGAAGAGCTGCCAGGCCAGGTCGAGCCAGGGACGGCCCGGCGCGGCCGAGGCGTTGAGGGTGGCCGCCTGGTCCTTCAGACCGCCCGGCCGGGTGGCCGAACCGATGAAACTGATCAGCGCGGACACTCCGCTCGCGCCGAGCGACACCGCGAGCACGAGCAGCGTCTCGTTGCGGAGCATCGTCCGCGTGAGCCGCCGCTGAGGATACTCATCGGCCCGCGGGCCCGCCTCCGCCTGCACAGCTGCCTCCCCATCACCGATCCGTCCGATCAGTATGAGGGCAGCGTCCGACGGCCCGGCGGGCGGTCCGCGGCGGGCCCGCCCCGGTGTCAGGTCGCAGGCACCGGGTCCGGGAGGCCGACGGGCCAGGTGTGGACCGGATCGCCCTTCAGCATCAGCTCGCGGTAGCGCCGGGTGGTGGCGGCCAGCGCCGCCTCCCGGGTCAGGCCGCCGTCCAGGGCCCGGTGGAAGGTCGCGGCCTGCCAGCTCGCGCCGTTCTGCCGGCGCCGGCAGCGCTCCTCGATCACGCCCAGGTACAGGTCCCGGTCCGCGGGCTCGATGCCCCACGCGTCCAGTCCCGCCTCGGCCAGCGGCAGCAGCTCGTCGCGTACGAGGGTGACCGCGTCCACCTCGGCCGTACCTCCGTAGCGCCCGCGCCGGGGCCAGGTGAGGCGGGCTTCGATGCCGTGCCTGCAGGCGGCGTCGAAGTTGGCGGCGGCGGCCTCGAAGGGCAGCCGGGTCCACACCGGGCGGCTGTCCTCCGCGAGGGCGCGGACCAGGCCGTAGTAGAACGCCGCGTTGGCGACGATGTCGACGACGGTGGGCCCGGCGGGCAGGACCCGGTTCTCCACCCGCAGGTGGGGGACGCCGTCGGCGACGCCGTAGACCGGGCGGTTCCAGCGGTAGACCGTGCCGTTGTGCAGGACGAGTTCGGCGAGCGTGGGGGTGCCGTCCTTGTCCAGCACCTCGAGCGGGTCCTCGTCGTCGCAGATGGGCAGGAGAGCCGGGTAGTAGCGCAGATTCTCCTCGAAGAGGTCGAACGCCGAGGTGACCCAGCGCTCCCCGAACCAGGTGCGCGGCCGTACGCCCTGTGCCTGCAGCTCGGGCGGCCGGGTGTCGGTGGACTGCTGGAACAGCGGCGGCCGGGACTCGCGCCACAGCTCGCGGCCGAACAGGAAGGGCGAGTTGGCGCCGACGGCGATCTGGGCGGCGGCGACCGCCTGGGCCGCGTTCCACACGTCGGCGAAGCGGGCCGGAGTGACCTGGAGGTGCAACTGCACCGAGGTGCAGGCGGCCTCGGGCGCGATGGACTTGGAGGTGCAGCTGAGGCGCTCCACCCCGTCGATGTCGAGGCTGAAGTCCTCCCCGCGGGCGGCCACGATCTGGTCGTTGAGCAGGGTGTAGCGGTCGACTTCGGAGAGGTTCGAGGAGACGAGGTCGTCGCGGTCCAGCGTCGGCAGAATACCGATCATCACGATCCCGGCGTCCACCTCGGCGGCTTTCCGGTCGGCGTACGCGAGTGAGGTGCGCAGTTCCTCGGCGAGCCGGTCGAATACCCGCCCGTCCAAACGATGTGGAGCTATGTTGACTTCCAGGTTGAACATGGCGAGTTCCGTCTGGAAGTCCCGGCTCGCGATCCGTTCGAGGACTTGTCCGTTCAACATTTTGGGCATGCCGTCAGCGCCCGTGAGATTCAATTCGATCTCCAGCCCCACGAGGTTCTTGGGGCGGTCGAACCGCTTCTCCGCCAGGAGTCGCTCCAAGCCCGCCAGGCACCTGCGGAGCTTGTCGCGGTAGCGCTGGCGATCGGACAGGTCGAACCCGCCTGCCACCACCTTCTCCCCCATCGAAGCGTCCTTCCTCGGTTGGGCGGCCCGATGATCGGCCGCCGGGGTCCCGGTCCACAGGGGAGGATGCCCCGTGGATGCGATCGATAACGCCCCGGACCGGTCTGTTGACCGCTACGCTGGTCGAATGTGACCACTGGCACATTCACGCGGCATGGCCGGCATGGCACGCAACAACGCGACGACGGACTCGTGAAAAACGCCGACGACAATAGGCCTACCACTTAACGGTCGTTTATCGAGGTCATCGCCGTGCACCCGGTTCGGAATCGGGATGATTCCCCCATTTCATCGACCAGAAGCACCCTTGTTTAACGGGTCGAAAACAGCTAGCGGAAACACATCCCGAACACGCGTCGTATAAACTCCGTGGACAGGGCAGAAGGTTGGCGCCCACGGTCGAGTGATCCAGCCCTCGAGGTGACGTGCGGCAGTCCTCACCCCCACCTCTCGCGCTCAGGCCCCCGGCCCCTGCCTTCCGACCCTTCGTGAGCTGACAGCGTCGTCCGCCCCGCCCTCGTGCCACCGTGCCTTCGAATGAGAGGCGACCCACCATGCCCCTGCATGTCCCCCCGGCCCCCGCGCCCGCACTGCGTTCCGTCCTGACCGCGCTCTCCTCCCCCACCGCGGTCAGCGAGGCCCGAACCCCCTCCCTCCTCGGTGCCCAGGGGCCGGTCTCGCCCGAACTGCCGCTGCCCGTGCATGTCCTGGACCGGATCACCGCCGAGGGCGTGTCCGCGACGCGACTGGCCGGCTGGCGCTTCCTGATCCGCTGCGGCGACCGGGCGGTGGCAGCGGCCGACACCGTACTGACCCCCGACGGCTGGACCTTCTCCCGCTTCTTCGAAGGTCCGTACATCGCCTCCACCGAACTGGCCCTGCGCCAGGCCGAGTCCCTGTCACAGCCGTACCAGCCCCGGCTGTTGTCGGTGCCCGGCCTCTACATGCTGACCCTCTGGCTGCACGGCGACCGCACCGCGGACGGTGCCACCGGCCACCCCGCCGCCACCGACCTGCTCGTCCCGCTCGCCCCCGCGCCGCCCGGCATCGCGGCCCATCGCCCGCACCTGGTCGCGGAACTCCTCCCGGTGCTGACCCACCGGGTGACGCCCAACCGCCTGCTCGGCTCACCCGCCTGACCGACACGCGCGTCCCGCCCCGTCACTCCCGCACGACCACTCCCGTGCCCCGCCGCCCGATCCCCGCGGCGGGGCACCCGCGCGCCCCGAGCATCCACGGCCCGAGCGGCCCCGAGCGCTCCGAACCCTCGGACTAGCCTCATCCGGCCATGCGGAACCACCCGAAGTGACAGTGCAGTTGAGGTGAACCGTCCGCGCGGGTGACACGTCATCGACCTGTGAGGGGCGGTGCCGCGAAATCCCTGCGGATCGCCGTCCAGAGGGCAACACTTGTTTCCGACCGACCTATGACAACGGGGGGCGGCCATGAACGAGGTTTCACGCCGCGCGACAGAGACAACAGCCAACCCACAGGTCACAACAGAGCGAAAGATCCCATCCATGTGCCAGCATCCGTCACCGTGCCCCTCAGCCGAATCCGCCAACCGGGAGTCCGCCCGTCTCGTGGCGCACCACCCGGAGCAGGGCTGGAGCCTGCTGTGCAACGGTGTCGTGCTCTTCGAGGACACCGGTGAACTCCTGCCCGACGGCAGGAGCATCGCCCCGCAGCGTCCCGGGGGTCCCGCGGTGATGACCACCACCTGAGCTCCACCGGGCGGACCTGTGCCCACCCGCGGAACGGAAACCCCGCCCGGCGCTCGCCCGGTGACGAGCAGCCGGACCCACCCCGCGCGGAGCCGGGCACGGGCCTGGCCGTACGGGGCGAGCACGGCGGTTCCCGCGAAGCGCCTCTGAGCCCCGCCGGAGCCCGCCGAGGACGGCGGTCTCACGTCATCCGCTGGCGGCCCCGCCCCGTCCGGTTCCGCTCGCCGCCTATCGTGATCGGCATGCAGTCCTACACGATCGGCCAGGCAGCGCGGCTGCTCGGCGTCAGCCCGGACACCGCCCGACGCTGGGCGGACGCGGGCCGACTCACCACCCATCGCGACGAAGGCGGACGACGGCTCATCGACGGGCGGGACCTGGCCGCGTTCTCCGTCGACCTCGCGAAGGCCGGCGCCACCGAGGAGGGCACGCCGTACACCTCGGCCCGCAACGCCTTCCCCGGCATCGTCACCGCGATCAAACTCGGCGACGTGGCGGCCCAGGTCGAGATCCAGGCGGGCCCGCACCGTCTGGTCTCGCTGCTGACCCGCGAGGCCGTCGAGGAGCTCGGCCTGGAGGTCGGCATGGAGGCCACTGCCCGCGTGAAGTCGACAAACGTCCATATCGACCGTGCCTGACGGAAGCGGTACGCCGAAGGGCTCCGCTCCGGCCGTACGGCCGGAGCGGAGCCCTTCCACTCCTCGGTCCCGGTGACCGGGCCCTCGGCGTCAGTCGTCGTACGCGTCCAGCGGCGGGCAGGAGCACACCAGGTTGCGGTCGCCGAAGGCCTGGTCCACACGGCGCACCGGCGGCCAGTACTTGTCGGCCGCGCTCACACCGGTCGGGAAGACGGCCTCCTCACGGCTGTACGGGTGCTCCCACTCCGTGCCGAGCGCGGCGGCGGTGTGCGGGGCGTTGCGCAGCGGGTTGTCGTCCGCGGGCCACTCGCCGGAACCGACCTTCTCGATCTCCGCGCGAATCGCGATCATCGTCTCGCAGAACCGGTCGAGTTCGGCCAGGTCCTCGGACTCGGTCGGCTCGATCATCAGCGTTCCCGCCACCGGGAACGACATCGTCGGCGCGTGGAAGCCGTAGTCGATCAGCCGCTTGGCCACGTCGTCCACGCTCACGCCGGTCGCCTTGGTCAGCGGGCGCAGGTCGATGATGCACTCGTGCGCGACCAGCCCACCGGGGCCGGTGTAGAGCACCGGGTAGTGCGGCTCGAGACGCTTGGCGATGTAGTTGGCGCTGAGCACCGCCACCTGGGTGGCCCGCTTGAGCCCCTCGCCGCCCATGAGCCGGACGTACGCCCACGAGATGGGCAGGATGCCCGCGGAGCCCCACGGGGCGGCCGAGACCGGCCCGATCCCCGTCTCCGGCCCGGCCCCGGGCTGGAGCGGGTGGTTCGGCAGGTACGGCGCCAGGTGCGCCCGCACGCCGACCGGGCCGACATGCCGGGACCGCCGCCACCGTGCGGGATGCAGAAGGTCTTGTGCAGGTTCAGGTGCGAGACGTCGCCGCCGAAGTGTCCGGGCTTGGCCAGCCCGACCAGCGCGTTGAGGTTCGCGCCGTCCACGTACACCTGGCCGCCGGCCTCGTGCACCGCCGCGCAGATGTCGGCGACGTGCTCCTCGAACACACCGTGCGTCGACGGGTACGTGATCATCAGCACCGACAGCTCGTCGCGGTACTGCTCGATCTTCGCCCGCAGGTCGTCGATGTCGACCTCGCCGTCCTCGGCGGTCTTCACGACGACGACCTTCATCCCGGCCATGACGGCACTGGCGGCGTTGGTGCCGTGCGCGGAGGACGGGATGAGGCAGACGGTGCGCTGCTCGTCGCCGTTGGCCCGGTGGTAGCCGCGCACGGCGAGCAGCCCGGCCAGTTCGCCCTGGGAACCCGCGTTGGGCTGGAGGCTCACCTTGTCGTAGCCGGTGACCTCGGCGAGACGCTCCTCCAGTTCGTGGATGAGCGTGAGGTAGCCCTGGGCCTGCTCGGCCGGCGCGAAGGGGTGCAGCTGCCCGAACTCGGGCCAGGTGATCGGCTCCATCTCCGTGGTCGCGTTGAGCTTCATGGTGCAGGAGCCCAGCGGAATCATCCCGCGGTCCAGCGCGTAGTCACGGTCGGCGAGCCGGCGCAGGTAGCGCAGCATCGCGGTCTCGGAGCGGTGCTGGTGGAAGACGGGGTGCGTCAGGTACTCGTCGGTGCGCAGCAGGGCGTCCGGCAGGGTGTCGGGCGCCGCCGCGTCCAGGGTCTCGACGTCGGCCTCGACGCCGAAGGCGCTCCACACGGCGGCGAGCCGGGCCCGTGTGGTGGTCTCGTCGCAGGCGATCGAGACGTGGTCGGCGTCGACGAGAAGCAGGTTGACGCCGTTGTCCCGCGCGGCGGCGACGACCTCGGCACCCCGCCCCGGGACCCGCACGGTCAGCGTGTCGAAGTAGGAGCCGTGGACGATCTCCACGCCGCCGGCCCGGAGCCCTTCGGCGAGGACGGTCGCGTAACGGTGGGTGCGCCACGCGATGGTGCGCAATCCTTCGGGACCGTGGTAGACGGCGTACATCCCGGCCATCACGGCGAGCAGCACCTGGGCGGTACAGATGTTGCTGGTGGCCTTCTCACGGCGGATGTGCTGCTCACGGGTCTGGAGCGCGAGCCGGTAGGCCTGGTTTCCGTCCGCGTCGACGGAGACACCGACGAGCCGTCCGGGCAGGCTGCGCGCCATCTTCTCGTGCACGGCCATGTATCCGGCGTGCGGCCCGCCGAAGCCCATGGGCACACCGAAGCGCTGTGTCGTGCCGACCGCGATGTCCGCGCCGAGTTCGCCGGGCGACGTCAGCAGCGTGAGGGCGAGCAGGTCGGCGGCGACGGTGACCAGCGCGCCCAGCTCGTGCGCCCGGTCGATCACCGGCTTGATGTCGCGTACGGCTCCGGAGGCGCCCGGGTACTGGATCAGCACGCCGTTGATCCCGCGCTCGGCGATCTCGGCGGGGATGCCCTCGCTCAGGTCGGCGACGACGACCTCGACGCCGGTCGGCTCGGCACGGGTCTCGATCACGGCGATCGTCTGCGGCAGCGCGTCCGCGTCGACCAGGAACAGGCCGTTCTTGTTCTTGCCCATGCGCCGCGACAGCGCCATCGCCTCGGCGGCGGCCGTGCCCTCGTCGAGCAGTGAGGCCCCGGAGGTCGGCAGGCCGGTCAGTTCGGCGACCATGGTCTGGAAGTTCAGCAGTGCCTCGAGCCGTCCCTGCGAGATCTCCGGCTGGTACGGCGTGTAGGCCGTGTACCAGGCGGGGTTCTCCATCACGTTGCGCAGGATGACGGGCGGCGTGAAGGTCCCGTAGTACCCGAGCCCGATCATGGAGCCGAGCACCTCGTTGCGGTCGGCCAGCGATCGGAGTTCGGCCAGCACCTCGGGCTCGGTCCGGGCGCCCGGCAGGTCGAGCGCGTCGGCGTTCTTGATCACATCCGGGACCGCCGCGGCCGTCAGCTCGTCGAGCGAGCCGTAGCCGACCTGCGCAAGCATTTTGGCGCGGGCCTCGTGGTCGGGGCCGATGTGACGCTGCTCGAAGGGCGTTCCCTGTTCGAGCTCGGAGAGGGGAATGCGGTGGGCGGTCATTGCGGAGGCCTCCTGGTCTGACGACCTTCGAGGGGCACCATGACGGGTGCCCGGACGGCCTCCCCCTCTGTCATCTCAACCTGAGAGCTTCACCGGACCGCCGCAGGGCGTCCGGCTTTCACCGTCGGTGAGAGCGGGAGCCGTCGACACCCGCTCTGCTTTCCAGAGTGACCTCGTCCATGCGGTACGTGGGCCTGAGAGTTTCCGGGGAGGATTTGCTCCTTCGGCGTCCTCCGATGGTGTCCGGAGGACTCTCCCGCACGGGGTCAGCAGCCGCTGCCAGCGTACCAGCGAGGGCAACCCCCGGACCTTCGAGTGGCCGCCGGACCAATTGTGCCGTTTCGTAGTGCTGACGAATGATTGCGGATTGCGACCAGTGGAGGGCCCGTGCAGACCGACATCGATCCGCGCAACCTGATCGGCCGCAAGGCGTTCGACCGCAACGGAACCCGGATCGGCACCATCGACGAGGTCTATCTCGACGACGCCACCGGCGTACCCGAGTGGGCGGCGATACGCACCGGCTTGTTCAGCAGGGACGCCTTCGTCCCCCTGGAGCCGAGCGAGCTGATCGACGGCAGCCTCCACATTCCCTTCGAACGCGCCCTGATCAAGGACGCCCCCGACTTCGGCGTGGGCCGCCACCTCTCCCCGGAGCAGGAACTCCAGCTCTACCACCACTACGGTCTGGACATCTCCGCGCCTCCCCCGCTTCCGGACCACGACTTCGGCAAACTCGCCGACCGCGACGACCGCCCGGCCTGACGGCCCCCGGAGTCGGGAGCACGAAGCCCGCGGCCCCCTCACACCTGCGAGTGCCCCGGATCCATGCCCCCGGGACTCGCCCCCGAGCCGTCGCTAGTCTCCGCGCCGACCCGCGGCCTCTAGCTCTCCCCGGGACTTCGATCCACCAGTGGCAGCGGGTCCGCCGGTTGCAGGGCCGGGTCGTCGGTACGGAAGGTCTTCACCCGTCCCACCGCCGAGTCGGGCGTCTCGAACCGGACCGTGACCCGCCCCAAGCCGCTGCCCTGGACCCACCCGTGCCCGTACTCGGTGTGCCGTACATCGTGCCCGGCCGGCCAGCGCCGCTCCGCGCTCGTCCGCTGCTCTTCCTCCGTGGGTGCGGCCATCTGGCCCTCCTCGCCCGGCGACTCCTCCCCCCTGCCTCCCGCCGCCTGTGCGAACAAGTCCTCCTGGGTGTAGTCCGCGAGTCCGCTGACTCCCACGCCCAGCAGCCGTACTCCGCCTGTCGTGTCGACCGAGTCCAGCAGCCGCGCCGCCGCCTCGCGCACCACCGCCAGATCGTCCGTGGGCCCTCGCAGCGTCTCGGACCGGGTGAGCGTCGAGAAGTCGTAGCGCCGCACCTTCAGCACGATGGTCCGTCCCGCCAGCCCCGCTCCCCGCAGTCTGCGCACACAGCGGTCGGCGAGCCGTCGTACCTCTGTGCCGACCCGCACCCGGTCGTGAATGTCCACGTCATACGTGTCCTCGACCGACACCGACTTCGTCTCCCGCTCGGCCACCACGGGCCGTTCGTCCCGTGCCAGAGCCATGGCGTACAGCGCGTGTCCGTGTGCCTTGCCGAGCAACCGCACCAGCTCGTCCTCCCCGGCCTCGGCGAGCTCGTCGACCGTGTGGATCCCGGCCCTGCGCAGGTGGTCACCGGTGGCGGGCCCCACTCCCGGCAGCGTCCTGACCGGGAGCGGCGCCAGCAGGGCCCGCTCCCTCCCCGGCTCGATGAGCACCAGCCCGTCGGGCTTCGCCTGCTCCGAGGCGATCTTCGCCAGCATCTTGGAGGCGGCGAGCCCGACGGACCCTGTGAGCCCGGTGACCGCCCGTATGTCCGCGCGCAGTCTTGCCCCGGCCAGCCGGGCCGATCGCTCGTCCCAGGCCGCCCCGCCGGCCTCCAGGTCCACGAACGCCTCGTCCAGGCTCAAGGGCTCCACCAGCGGCGACAGCGCCCGCAGCAGCCCCATCACCTGGTCGCTGATCGACCGGTAGAACGCGAAGCGCGGCACGAGATACGCCGCGTTCGGCGCGAGCCGCCGCGCCTGCGCCATGGGCAGCGCGGAACGCACGCCGAAGAGCCGGGCCTCGTACGAGGCGGTGGCGACCACTCCACGCGGTCCGAGCCCGCCCACCACCACGGCTTTCCCTCGCAGGCTCGGCTTGGACGCCTGCTCCACCGAGGCGAAGAAGGCATCCATGTCGAGATGCAGGATGGTAGGCGCGGATCTCACATCTCCGATGCTGCCCTACGCCACTGACAATGCCCTGCCGCACGGGCCGGCCACCGGCCGCCCCGGACGACACGGGCCGCTCAGCCGGCCCCGACGGCTCAGACCGCGCGGTTCCTCCGCCGCGCCAGCTCGTCCGCCGGGTTGGGCCCGATCAGCGTCTCCCCGGTGTCGACACGCTCCCCGTGCAACTGGGACAGCGCGCTCTCGACATCCCGCCACACCACACCGACGGCGATCCCGAAAATCCCCTGGCCGCCCTGGAGCAGGGCATGGACCTCATCCGGCGTGTCGCACTCGTAGACCGTGGCGCCGTCGCTCATCAGCGTCATGCGCTCCAGGTCTCGGAAGCCTCGCTCCCGCAGATGCTGGACGGCGGTACGAATGTTCTGCAGCGACACGCCCGTGTCCAGGAACCGCTTGACGATCTTCAGGACGACGACGTCCCGGAAGCTGTACAGCCGCTGTGTCCCGGAGCCGTGCGCGGGCCGCACACTTGGCTCGACCAGGCCCGTGCGAGCCCAGTAGTCCAGTTGCCGGTAGGTGATGCCGGCGGCCGCGCAGGCCGTGGGGCCGCGATAGCCGATCTCCTCGGACACCATGGACCTCGTCGCCCCTCCGCTGCTCGGCACGGCCGCCGGCCGCTGCGGAGCATGATCGGCCGCACTGCCGTGATGGGCATACGCCCCGCTCGCGCGGAGCTGAGCGCCTGGGTGAGGGTACGGACCGCTCGCCCCGAGACCGTGTCCGGGGGCGCCCCCAGCTGTACCGTCGCCGGTGCTTCTCACGCCGACCTCCGTCCTCGACCTGCCTCCTCGACGGTAGGCAGTCACCAAGGGTGCGTCAACGATCGCCACACTCGGCACGCCGAGTGATAATCACCCTAAGAGTGGTTTCCCGTGCCCCACCGCGGGGAAAGGCTAGCCGAATGCCTTCTGCGCGGGGCGTGCGACGCCCTCGCGCACCACCGGTCCGAGCGGGAATCCGGCGGGACGGTCACCGCCGCTCACTGGCTGCTGGAGCCGAAGTCCTCCGGCGAGATCTGGTCGAGGAACTCGCGGAACTTCTCCACCTCGTCCTCCTGCTCGTCCGGGATGGCGATCCCCGCGTCGTCGAGGACTGTGTCACTGCCGTAGATCGGCGTCCCCGTGCGCAGCGCCAGCGCTATGGCGTCGGACGGCCGGGCACTCACCTCCACGCCGCTGGCGAAGACCAGCTCCGCGTAGAAGACCCCCTCGCGCAAATCCGTGATGCGCACTTCCGTGAGCTCTTGGCCGACGGCTTCCAGCACGTCCTTGAAGAGGTCGTGGGTCAGCGGGCGCGCCGGAGCCATGCCCTGCTGGGCGAAGGCGATGGCCGTGGCCTCCCCCGGCCCGATCCAGATGGGGAGGTACCGGTCGCCTCCCACTTCGCGCAGCAGCACGATCGGTTGGTTCGAGGGCATTTCGACCCGGACACCTACGACATCGAGCTCGTTCACACAGCAACCCTAGGCCGTGCCCGGGACGTTTGGGTAGTCGGGCCGGGATCAGGTGGCCGATCCGGTCCCCCGATCCCGTGCCCCTCAGGGCAGCCGCACCCCGAGCGCCGAGCTCACCAGCGCGGCGTGCAGCTTCACCGTGAGACCGGCGAGCTCCTTCGCACGCGCCTGCGCATGAGCCCTGGTCTGCGGGTTGCGGTGGCGTTTGAGCGGGGCGACGACCTGATCCACCAGCCCGGCCTCCCGCTCCGCGGCGGCCTTCATCGCCCTCAGGTGTCTCGGCTCGATCCCGAACCGCCCCAGCTCGGTGATGAGACCGGCGACGGTGACCGCCTCGGCGTCGTACACCTCGTCCTCGACGGGAGCGAGCAGCCCGTACGACTCCCACTCCGCGAGCTGCTCCTGGTCGATGCCGGCGGCCGCCAGCAGCTGCGCCCGCCCGATCCGGGCCGCCGTGGAGGCAGGATCGGCGGACGGCTCGGGGCCGACTTCCCCCTCCCGCTGTCGGGACAGCACCGGCAGCGGGAGGGCCTCGCCGCGCTCCATCGCCTCCAAGTGCTCACGGATCACCTTGAGCGGCAGATAGTGGTCCCGCTGCATCCTCAGGACATGACCGAGCCGCTCGACGTCCGCCGCGCTGAACTTGCGATACCCCGAGGGGGTCCGCTGCGGCTCGATGAGCCCCTCCGACTCCAGGAAGCGGATCTTGGAGATGGTGACTTCGGGGAATTCCTCGCGCAGCACGTTCAGCACCGTGCCGATGCTCATCAGCCCGGTTTCCGCTGCGGCGGTGCCGTGCCCGGCACCGCCGCTCGGTGTGTGAAGCATGGACCTTCCCTGGGGTCAGGGTGCCCCGGACGGAACCCGGGGAGGGTCAGTAGCCCCGCTGGCTCGCGTAGAACACCAGCCGGTACTTGCCGATCTGCACCTCGTCACCGTTCGACAGACCGACCTGGTCGATTCGCTCGCGGTTGACGTACGTGCCGTTCAGACTGCCCACGTCGGCCACCGTGAAGGAACCGTCCTGGCCGCGGCGGAACTCCACGTGCCGACGCGAGACCGTCACGTCGTCCAGGAAGATGTCGCTCTGCGGGTGCCGGCCGGCCGTCGTCAGGTCTCCGTCCAGCAGGAAGCGACTGCCCGAGTTCGGCCCGCGGCGCACGACCAGGAGTGCCGAACCCACCGGCAGCGCGTCGACGGCCGCCTGCGCCTCGGGCGACAGCATCGGCATCTGCGTCTGGCCGGTGGCCTCCGCGTCGTAGGCCTCAAGACCGGAGATGGAGATGGTGGAGGTCGTCTCGGAGGGGCGCTCCGGGGCGACGCCGGGCCGGAGCGGAGCTCCACAGTTGGAGCAGAACCGGCTGTTCTCCGGGTTGCGGTTACCGCACCTCGTACATACCAGGACCGACATGGACGGATCCTCCTGCCCACCGGGGGCTTGGGACGCGTACGGGTCGGAGAACCCTCCACCCGTACCTGAGGTTGACGGTTGCCCGAAACCTATGCCGCTCGACTGCGCAGGGTCAACCGACGGCGCGCCCTGGCCGCCCACCTGGTCCCGGAACAGCGGACGTGAACCTTCCGCCTCCGGCTGTGCGCGATGCCGGGCAGTCTCGCTGTCCCGGCCTTCTCGTGCGCTCTTGCCGAACAACTTCCCAAACAACTTCACGGGCGATTCCCCTTGACCGAAACAGACCCGCCCGTGGGGCAGGACGAACCCTGACTGAACACATTGGCCGACCCGGACATCCTCACAACGTCCGTATCCACCAGACAGTTTCCACCACGCACCACCCATTCGGTGCGCCGACCCCCCGCAACCTCATGCCCTCGCCGGCCACCCCCCATGCACCCCCGGTTCACTGGGAGGACGACCGAGCGTAGTCAGGCTGCTTCGCCGGCCGCAAGGCATCCACGACGATCTTGGCCGACCGCTCCACGGAAGCGGTGGCCTGTTCCTTCTCGAGAGTCTGCACCACACCTCCTGGGATGTTGAGCGCCGGTTCGAGATCCTGCGGCTTGCCGATGACCTTGAAACGATAGGGAGCAGTGATCTTGTTCCCGTCGACGCTCACCCCGTTGCCGGAATCGGACAGGTAGGTGCCCGCCACGACCCGCACGCCGTCCAACTGGATGGCTTCGGCGCCGGCCGCGCGCAACTCCTGGACGGCGTCGAGCAGCATGTTCGCCTTCACCATCCCCTTCGTGTCCTCGATGACCAACGTGATGCCGGGCCCCTGCGCGGCCACGGTGCCCGCCAGGATGCCGAGTTGCCGTTCCTTCTCGGCCGTCTGTCTCCGGGCCTCCTCGGCCTGGTCGGAGCTGTTCTCCAACTCGTCACGCTGCTTCTCGAGCCCTTGCTTCTCATCCTCAAGACGCTCTGTGCGGTCGTCGAGTTCATCGAGGATACGAACAAGATCTTCCTGGCGGGCCCCGCGCAGGGCACTGTCACCCTCGCTGTTCGAGGCAACCTGGACGGCCAGACCGAAACCCAGGCCGAACAGCAGCACGGCGACGATGAGTTGAGCCCGGGTGATCCGTGGCGGCCACAGCCCTTTCACCAGCCGCTGCCGTCCGGTCAGGCCGGATCCGGGCGGCTCCGGCGGTGTCTCCCCGTCCTCGACAGCGGGCGCGGGGGCGGGTACGGACACCTCGTCGGGCAACTCCTTGCGGAGGCTGCCACCGGCTGCCGGGCGTGGTCCGGCTACCGACTCGGGCGTCGTCCTGTCGTGCTCGTGATCGCTCATCGGCCTCACGCCCGGAACACGTGCCGGCGGATAGCCGCGGCGTTGGAGAAGATCCGGATGCCGAGGACGACCACGACCCCGGTGGACAGCTGGGCTCCCACGCCCAACTTGTCACCGAGGAAGACGATCAGCGCGGCCACCACCACGTTCGACAGGAACGACACCACGAAGACCTTGTCGTCGAAGATGCCGTCGAGCATGGCCCGCAGCCCGCCGAAGACGGCGTCGAGCGCCGCCACGACGGCGATCGGCAGGTAAGGCTCGACGACCGCCGGAACCTCGGGCCGGACCAACAGGCCGGCCACGACTCCCACGACGAGGCCCAGTACGGCGATCACGATATGCCCTTCTCAGTTGCAGGTGTCGTCTCGGTTATCGGTTGTGCGGTTCGTACGATCACACTCGGTGCGGCGGGCAGCCGGAGGGCGTCCTCCACCGAAAGTTCGGTACGGATGTCGTAGCTCTCCTCCAGGGCCTGCAGATACAGCCCGTCCGCGCTGTTCTGGAACCGGCTGCTCAGCTGTCGGCCGTCCCCCACCGCGAGCACCGTGTACGGCGGTACCAGCGGCCTGTTGTCGACCAGTATCGCGTCTCCCGCGGCCCTGATCGCAGACAGAGCGGTCAGCCGCTGCCCATTGATCGAGACGGCCTCGGCGCCGGACTCCCACAGCCCGTTGACCACGCGTTGCATGTCACGGTCGCGGACCCGCCCGGTGTCGGAGAACCCGGAGGTCGACCGCGCGTCGCCGTCCCCACCGGCGCTCGTGTCCTTGGCGTCGTTCACCACGAGCTTCACCCCGGGTCCGTGCACCGCGACGGCGCCCGCCAGGACGCCCACCAGCTCGGTACGGTCGCCCTCACCACTGTGCTTGAGCGCCTCACGCTGCCGCGCGCCCACATCGTCACGGAGTGCGTCGACGCCGTCCTTGAGCTTGTCCGCCGCCTCGGTCTCGCGGTCGATCCTGTCGATCAGCTCCTCGCGCTCCTTGGCGACGCCGGGGGCCGCCACCCTGGCCTGCGCGGCTCCGACGGTCACGACCAGGGCGGCGAGCACCAGACCACCGGCGAGCCCCAGTTTCGCCCTGAGGGTCTTCGGCATACCGCCGCTGCCGTCGGCCTGCTTCCGCGCGGCGGCCTCGGCGTATCCCTCGTCGAGGCTGTGGTCCATCACGTTGGTGAGCAACGACATGGACGCGTCCGGGCGCGGAGGCCGCTGGGGTGTGCTCCGAACGGGGGGTTGCTGCGGCATGCCGCACATCGTCGCACGCCACGGCCACTACCTCCGAACGGCCCTACCGGCGTGCCGGACAGGCCCCGTTGGGGACACTTGTCCGGCACGCACGTGTACCGCTGGTTCCGCCGTCCCGCCTATCGTCCCGCGCTGTCCACGACGGCCGCCCACTCGTCGAGCAGGGCCTGGGCGGAGGCGTCGTCGGGTCCCTCCGCCCACAGGTGGGTGACCGCCTCGGCCGGGTCCGGCAGCACCATCACCCAGCGGCCGTCGGGCTCCACCACGCGTACACCGTCTGTGGTGTCCACGAAGCGTTCACCGGCCTCCTCGACGACCCGCCGCATCACCAGCCCCTTGACGGCCCACGGGGTCGCCAGATCGCGCTTGATCACGTGCGCGCGCGGGATCCGCGCGTCGATCTGGCTGAGCGTGAGCTGTGTCCTCGCCACCAGACCGATGAGCCGGACGAAGGCCGCGGTGCCGTCGTAGACCCGGCTGAACTCCGGGACGATGAAACCGCCCTTGCCGTCACCGCCGAAGATCGTCCCTTCCTCCCCGCCCACGCGCGTCAGGTCGTCGGGCGAGGTGGTCGTCCACTCCACCTGCGTGCCGTGGTAGGCCGCCACCTGTTCGGCGATCCTGGTGGTGGTCACGGGAAGCGCAACCCTGCCGCTGCGCCGCTCGGCCGCGATGAGGTCGAGCAGGACGAGTAGCGCCCGGTCGTCCTCGACGATCCTCCCCTTCTCGTCGACCAGGGACAGCCGCTCACCGACGGGGTCGAACCGCACACCGAACGCGGCACCGGAGGATGCCACCATCTCACCGAGCCGCACCAGCCCCGAGCGCCGCGCATCGGCCGTCTCGGTCGGCCTGGACTCGTTCAGGCCGGGGTTGATGGTCAGCGAGTCGACACCGAGTTTGCCGAGCAGGCTCGGCAGAACGAGCCCCGCACTGCCGTTCGACGCGTCCACGACGACCTTCAGCCCGGACTCCGCGATCCCCGTGATGTCGACGTTCCGCAGCAGTGACCCGGTGTACGAGTCGAAGACACTCGCCGGGAAGTGCAGATCTCCGATCTCTCCCGGGAACGCACGCCGGTACTCCTGCCGCGCGAACACCCGGTCCAGTTTGCGCTGGCCGCCTTGCGAGAGATCCGCGCCCTGTCCGTCGAAGAACATGATGTCGACCGAGTCGGGCACGCCGAGTGTGGTGCGGATCATGATGCCGCCCGCGCTGCCCCTCGCGGTCTGCTGCCGGGCCACGGGCAACGGTACGTTCTCCAGGTCCCGTACGTCGATGGCGCTGGCCTGCAACGCGGAGATGACCGCACGCTTCAGGGCACGGGCACCACGGGAGTGGTCCCGGGCCGTGGTGACCGTCGATCCCTTCTTCAGCGTCGTCGCGTAGGCGCCGGCCAGCCGCACGGCGAGTTCCGGGGTGATCTCGACGTTCAGGATTCCCGAGACTCCACGGGCTCCAAAGAGATGCGCCTGTCCTCTGGACTCCCAGATGACCGAGGTGTTGACGAAAGCGCCCGCCTCGATCGTCTTGAACGGGTAGACCCGCACATTCCCTTGGACGATCGATTCCTCGCCGATCAGGCATTCGTCGCCGATGACGGCGCCGTCCTCGATCCGCGCCGCGCGCATGACGTCGGTGTTCCTGCCCAGGACACAGCCCCGCAGGTTGCTGTGCGGGCCGACGTACACATTGTCGTGAACGACGGCCTTGTGCAGGAAGGCCCCGCTCTTCACGACGACATTGGACCCCAAGACCGTGTGCTCACGGATTTCGGCGCCGGCCTCGACCTTGGCATAGTCACCGATGTAGAGCGGACCGCGCAACACGGCATCGGGATGTACTTCGGCGCCCTCGGCCACCCATACGCCCGGCGAGATCTCGAAACCGTCGATGTCGACGTCGACCTTGCCCTCCAGGACATCAGCCTGGGCCTTCACATAGCTCTCATGGGTGCCGACATCTTCCCAGTAGCCTTCGGCAACAAAGCCGTAGACGGGTTTGCCCTCCTTCATCAACTGTGGGAAGACGTCACCGGACCAGTCGACGGACACATCCGGCTCGACATAGTCGAAGACCTCGGGCTCCATGACGTAAATCCCGGTGTTCACCGTGTCGGAGAAGACCTGTCCCCAGGTCGGCTTCTCCAGGAAACGCTCGACCTTGCCCTGCTCGTCGACGATGGTGATACCGAATTCCAGCGGATTGGGCACCCGGGTCAGACAGACCGTGACCAGCGCGCCTTTTTCCTTGTGGAAATTGATCAGCTCGGTGAGGTCGAAATCTGTCAGAGCGTCGCCGGAGATGACAAGGAAGGTATCGTCCTTCAATGCCTCCTCGGCATTCTTGACGCTTCCTGCGGTACCGAGTGGCTTCTCCTCATTGGCATAGGTGAGCTCCATTCCGAGCTCTTCGCCGTCACCGAAATAGTTCTTGACGAGCGACGCCAGAAACTGGACGGTCACAACGGTTTCGTTGAGCCCATGCTTTTTGAGCAGCCGCAGAACGTGCTGCATGATCGGCTGATTGGCCACCGGCAGGAGCGGCTTGGGCATGCTTGAGGTCATGGGGCGAAGGCGTGTGCCTTCACCCCCGGCCATCACGACGGCCTTCATGTCGGAAGCGCCCTCCTCTAAGAGACGACGGTCTAGCCGACTTCACACGCCAAGATTGTCCCGCACGTTTCCACTGCGGGCCATCGCGCCACTCTGCGCGTGCCAGTCAGCGAGTTCAGCCGGCCATGGCGTCCGCACGCACCAAGCGGCGGACTTGGACCACATAGAGGACTCCTGCCCACCAGTACAGCGTTGTACCCCATCCAGCGAACGCCCATCCGAAAACAGCAGCAAGTGACGAGATCCAGCCGCTACCGTCGCTGAGCAGGAGCAAGGGGAAGGCATACATCAGGTTGAAGGTGGCCGCCTTCCCGAGGAAGTTCACCTGCGGCGGCGGATAGCCGTGCCGCCGGAGGACACCCACCATCACCAGTAGAACCAGCTCACGTGCCAGTAGTACAGCCGTCAACCAGAGCGGAAGAATCTCGCGCCAGGTGAGTCCGAGCAGAGTCGACAAGATGTAGAGCCGGTCGGCCGCGGGATCAAGAAGTCGGCCGAGGCTGCTGACCTGATTCCACCGTCGCGCGAGTTTGCCGTCCAGGTAGTCACTGACACCGCTCAGCGCGAGCACCAGAAGCGCCCAGCCGTCACTCTTCGGGCCGCCGAACTCAGGCCTGAGGATCAACCACAGGAAGAGAGGGACGCCGAGAAGCCGCGCCATGCTGAGGATGTTCGGGATGGTGAGGACACGGTCCGTCTGGACGCGAGTCTCCTGGACCTCCACCCGGGGGCCTCCTGTGGGAAACGTACCAATGATGCTCACTGACCTTACCTCAACACAAAAAAGCTCTGGCTCTTGGGCTGCATGCCCAAGAGCCAGAGCTCTAAAAGAAGTTCGGCGGCGTCCTACTCTCCCACAGGGTCCCCCCTGCAGTACCATCGGCGCTCTGGGGCTTAGCTTCCGGGTTCGGAATGTAACCGGGCGTTTCCCCCACGCTATGACCACCGAAACACTATGAAACACTCAACCGCACCACACCACGGGCGTGGGGTCGTTCGTGGTTTCAGAACCAACACAGTGGACGCGAGCAACTGAGGACAAGCCCTCGGCCTATTAGTACCGGTCAACTCCACACCTTACGGCGCTTCCATATCCGGCCTATCAACCCAGTCGTCTACTGGGAGCCTTACCCCATCAAGTGGGTGGGAGCCCTCATCTCGAAGCAGGCTTCCCGCTTAGATGCTTTCAGCGGTTATCCCTCCCGAACGTAGCCAACCAGCCATGCCCTTGGCAGAACAACTGGCACACCAGAGGTTCGTCCGTCCCGGTCCTCTCGTACTAGGGACAGCCCTTCTCAAGACTCCTGCGCGCGCAGCGGATAGGGACCGAACTGTCTCACGACGTTCTAAACCCAGCTCGCGTACCGCTTTAATGGGCGAACAGCCCAACCCTTGGGACCGACTCCAGCCCCAGGATGCGACGAGCCGACATCGAGGTGCCAAACCATCCCGTCGATATGGACTCTTGGGGAAGATCAGCCTGTTATCCCCGGGGTACCTTTTATCCGTTGAGCGACGGCGCTTCCACAAGCCACCGCCGGATCACTAGTCCCGACTTTCGTCCCTGCTCGACCCGTCGGTCTCACAGTCAAGCTCCCTTGTGCACTTACACTCACCACCTGATTGCCAACCAGGCTGAGGGAACCTTTGGGCGCCTCCGTTACCCTTTAGGAGGCAACCGCCCCAGTTAAACTACCCATCAGACACTGTCCCTGATCCGGATCACGGACCCAGGTTAGACATCCAGCACGACCAGACTGGTATTTCAACGACGACTCCACCACCACTGGCGTGGCGGCTTCACGGTCTCCCAGCTATCCTACACAAGCCGAACCGAACACCAATATCAAACTGTAGTAAAGGTCCCGGGGTCTTTCCGTCCTGCTGCGCGAAACGAGCATCTTTACTCGTAGTGCAATTTCACCGGGCCTATGGTTGAGACAGTCGAGAAGTCGTTACGCCATTCGTGCAGGTCGGAACTTACCCGACAAGGAATTTCGCTACCTTAGGATGGTTATAGTTACCACCGCCGTTTACTGGCGCTTAAGTTCTCAGCTTCGCCACCCCGAAGAGTGACTGACCGGTCCCCTTAACGTTCCAGCACCGGGCAGGCGTCAGTCCGTATACCTCGCCTTACGGCTTCGCACGGACCTGTGTTTTTAGTAAACAGTCGCTTCTCGCTGGTCTCTGCGGCCACCCCCAGCTCACCGAGTAAATCGGATCACCGGTGATGGCCCCCCTTCTCCCGAAGTTACGGGGGCATTTTGCCGAGTTCCTTAACCATAGTTCACCCGAACGCCTCGGTATTCTCTACCTGACCACCTGAGTCGGTTTGGGGTACGGGCCGCCATGAAACTCGCTAGAGGCTTTTCTCGACAGCATAGGATCGTCCACTTCACCACAATCGGCTCGGCATCGGGTCTCAGACTACGTGTCAGGCGGATTTGCCTGCCTGACGTCCTACACCCTTACCCCGGGACAACCACCGCCCGGGCTGGACTGCCTTCCTGCGTCACCCCATCACTCACCTACTGCAGGTCTGGTCCGTCGGCTCCACCACTCCCCTTCACCCGAAGGATCCGGGGCGGCTTCACGGACTTAGCATCGCCTGGTTCGATGTCTGTCGCTTCACAGCGGGTACCGGAATATCAACCGGTTGTCCATCGACTACGCCTGTCGGCCTCGCCTTAGGTCCCGACTTACCCTGGGCAGATCAGCTTGACCCAGGAACCCTTGGTCAATCGGCGCACACGTTTCTCACGTGTGTATCGCTACTCATGCCTGCATTCTCACTCGTGAACCGTCCACAACTCGCTTCCGCGGCTGCTTCACCCGGCACACGACGCTCCCCTACCCATCACGATCCCCGTTGGGGGCACATATCGCAATGACACGACTTCGGCGGTACGCTTGAGCCCCGCTACATTGTCGGCGCGGAATCACTAGACCAGTGAGCTATTACGCACTCTTTCAAGGATGGCTGCTTCTAAGCCAACCTCCTGGTTGTCTGTGCGACTCCACATCCTTTCCCACTTAGCGTACGCTTGGGGGCCTTAGTCGATGCTCTGGGCTGTTTCCCTCTCGACCATGGAGCTTATCCCCCACGGTCTCACTGCCGCGCTCTCACTTACCGGCATTCGGAGTTTGGCTAAGGTCAGTAACCCGGTAGGGCCCATCGCCTATCCAGTGCTCTACCTCCGGCAAGAAACACGCGACGCTGCACCTAAATGCATTTCGGGGAGAACCAGCTATCACGGAGTTTGATTGGCCTTTCACCCCTAACCACAGGTCATCCCCCAGGTTTTCAACCCTGGTGGGTTCGGTCCTCCACGAAGTCTTACCTCCGCTTCAACCTGCCCATGGCTAGATCACTCCGCTTCGGGTCTTGAGCGTGCTACTGGGGCGCCCTGTTCGGACTCGCTTTCGCTACGGCTTCCCCACCCGGGTTAACCTCGCAACACACCGCAAACTCGCAGGCTCATTCTTCAAAAGGCACGCAGTCACGACGCGGGGACGAATCCCCGCGCGACGCTCCCACGGCTTGTAGGCACACGGTTTCAGGTACTATTTCACTCCGCTCCCGCGGTACTTTTCACCATTCCCTCACGGTACTGTCCGCTATCGGTCACCAGGGAATATTTAGGCTTGGCGGGTGGTCCCGCCGGATTCACACGGGATTTCTCGGGCCCCGTGCTACTTGGGTGTCTCTCCAACGAGCCGCTGACGTTTCGACTACGGGGGTCTTACCCTCTGCGCCGGACCTTTCGCATGTCCTTCGTCTACGCCAGCGGTTTCTGACTCGTCTCATGGCCGGCAGACCATGACCGAGAGATCCCACAACCCCGCATGCGCAACCCCTGCCGGGTCTTGCACGCATGCGGTTTGGCCTCATCCGGTTTCGCTCGCCACTACTCCCGGAATCACGGTTGTTTTCTCTTCCTGCGGGTACTGAGATGTTTCACTTCCCCGCGTTCCCTCCGCACTGCCTATGTGTTCAGCAGTGGGTGACAGCCCATGACGACTGCCGGGTTTCCCCATTCGGACACCCCCGGATCACAGCCTGGTTGACGGCTCCCCGGGGCCTATCGTGGCCTCCCACGTCCTTCATCGGTTCCTGGTGCCAAGGCATCCACCGTGCGCCCTTAAAAACTTGGCCACAGATGCTCGCGTCCACTGTGCAGTTCTCAAACAACGACCGACCACCCGTCACGCACCGCGTGCGCGGTGCTGTACCGGGGCCGGCACCGAGAGACAGGCCGTGCGGCCGTGCCCTCAGACACCCAACAGCGTGCCCGACACCCCCGCCCCCGCGGCCTGCGTTCCACGCTCCGAAGAGCAGTACTGGCAGCCCGAGTTGGCTGAAGGTGCCGAATAATCAACGTTCCACCCATGAGCTGACCACCGCCGGACGGATGCCGGCGCAGTGGCTCTGGCTGCCTGCGGCAGCTAGATGCTCCTTAGAAAGGAGGTGATCCAGCCGCACCTTCCGGTACGGCTACCTTGTTACGACTTCGTCCCAATCGCCAGTCCCACCTTCGACGGCTCCCTCCCACGAGGGGTTGGGCCACCGGCTTCGGGTGTTACCGACTTTCGTGACGTGACGGGCGGTGTGTACAAGGCCCGGGAACGTATTCACCGCAGCGATGCTGATCTGCGATTACTAGCGACTCCGACTTCATGGGGTCGAGTTGCAGACCCCAATCCGAACTGAGACCGGCTTTTTGAGATTCGCTCCACCTTGCGGTATCGCAGCTCATTGTACCGGCCATTGTAGCACGTGTGCAGCCCAAGACATAAGGGGCATGATGACTTGACGTCGTCCCCACCTTCCTCCGAGTTGACCCCGGCGGTCTCCCGTGAGTCCCCAGCACCCCGAGGGGCCTGCTGGCAACACAGGACAAGGGTTGCGCTCGTTGCGGGACTTAACCCAACATCTCACGACACGAGCTGACGACAGCCATGCACCACCTGTACACCGACCACAAGGGGGCGCCCGTCTCCGGGCGTTTCCGGTGTATGTCAAGCCTTGGTAAGGTTCTTCGCGTTGCGTCGAATTAAGCCACATGCTCCGCCGCTTGTGCGGGCCCCCGTCAATTCCTTTGAGTTTTAGCCTTGCGGCCGTACTCCCCAGGCGGGGAACTTAATGCGTTAGCTGCGGCACCGACGACGTGGAATGTCGCCAACACCTAGTTCCCACCGTTTACGGCGTGGACTACCAGGGTATCTAATCCTGTTCGCTCCCCACGCTTTCGCTCCTCAGCGTCAGTGTCGGCCCAGAGATCCGCCTTCGCCACCGGTGTTCCTCCTGATATCTGCGCATTTCACCGCTACACCAGGAATTCCGATCTCCCCTACCGAACTCTAGCCTGCCCGTATCGACTGCAGACCCGGGGTTGAGCCCCGGGCTTTCACAATTGACGCGACAGGCCGCCTACAAGCTCTTTACGCCCAATAATTCCGGACAACGCTCGCGCCCTACGTATTACCGCGGCTGCTGGCACGTAGTTAGCCGGCGCTTCTTCTGCAGGTACCGTCACTTGCGCTTCTTCCCTGCTGAAAGAGGTTTACAACCCGAAGGCCGTCGTCCCTCACGCGGCGTCGCTGCATCAGGCTTGCGCCCATTGTGCAATATTCCCCACTGCTGCCTCCCGTAGGAGTCTGGGCCGTGTCTCAGTCCCAGTGTGGCCGGTCGCCCTCTCAGGCCGGCTACCCGTCGTCGCCTTGGTGAGCCGTTACCTCACCAACCAGCTGATAGGCCGCGGGCTCATCCCTCACCGCCGGAGCTTTCAACCCCCGCCCATGCGGGCGGGGGTGTCATCCGGTATTAGACCCCGTTTCCAGGGCTTGTCCCGAAGTGAGGGGCAGATTGCCCACGTGTTACTCACCCGTTCGCCACTAATCCCCACCGAGGTGGTTCATCGTTCGACTTGCATGTGTTAAGCACGCCGCCAGCGTTCGTCCTGAGCCAGGATCAAACTCTCCGTGAATGCTTCCGGGGTGTCCCGGTGACACACACGGGAGCGGAACCGCCGGAGGAATGATCCGGCGGTTCACAGCGTCCTCGCTGTGTTTTTTCAAAGGAACCTCGTCCCGGCCCTGGGGGCCGGAGACGGGGTATCAACATATCTGGCGTTGATTTTTGGCACGCTGTTGAGTTCTCAAGGAACGGTCGCTTCCTTTGTACTCACCCTCGCGGGTTTTCCTCCGGGCGCTTCCCTTCGGTTCTGCGTTTCCGACTCTATCAGTGTTTTTCCGACCTCCTGACCACCGCCCTGCAGGCATGCAGAAGGTGATCTCAAGATAAGATCTGATGAGTTGGGCTGCCGAGAGACAGAACGCGCGTGATCGCACCGCTCAACCCCAGGCAGGCCCTCGACTGTACATGGGGCCGCGGAGCGGGTGCAAATCACTGTGAGATGTGGTCTAGACCTCTAATCGGTCCTCTCACACGGAACCGGTACTACCTATGACATACCCTGCATCACAGTGCGCCGTCCGAGACAGGCAGTGACGGGCTCCTATAGATCTCCGCCCCTGGGAGGCTTCCCATGACCACCGTGACGTCCCCGCTCGCAGGACGGGCCATCGGACTGGAGTCCGTGCCCGATCCCGTCTTCTCCGGGGCCATGGTCGGCCCGGGTACAGCGATCGACCCTGTACGGGAGCCCTCCGCAGCCGTCTCCCCCGTGGACGGTGTCATCGTCTCTCTCCACCCGCATGCGTTCGTCGTCGTCGACGAGAGCGGGCACGGTGTGCTGACGCATCTCGGTATCGACACCGTGCAGCTCAACGGTGAGGGCTTCGAGCTGCTCGTCAACAAGGGCGACACCGTGGCCCGTGGTCAGAGCATCGTGCGCTGGGACCCTGCCGCCGTCGAGGCCGCCGGCAAGTCCCCGGTGTGCCCGGTCGTGGCCCTGGAAGCCACTGCGGAGGCTCTCTCCGAGCTGCGCGACGACGGCGAAGTGAAGGCCGGCGACAGTCTCTTCCTCTGGAAGTGACGTCAGCGCCGTCCCAGGACGGCGAGCAGGGCAATCAACGCGGCGGCGCGGGCCGCCGCACTATCGGAGACGGTGAGATGGAGACAACGCTGCGAGGCGTCGGCGTGAGCCACGGTGTGGCGATCGGCGAGGTTCGGCACATGGGAACGGCCGTGCTCGAACCGCCGGCCAGGCAGATCCAGGCGGAAGAGGCGGAGCGTGAGCAGGGGCGCGCCCGCAAGGCCGTGGAGGCTGTGGCGGCCGATCTGATGGCGCGCGGCAATCTGGCGGGCGGGGAAGCCCAGGCGGTCCTCGAGGCTCAGGCCATGATGGCTCAGGACCCTGAGCTGATGACGGACGTGGAACGTCGTATCACCGCGGGCAGCACCGCCGAGCGTGCGGTGTACGACGCGTTCGCCGCGTACCGCGAGCTGCTGGCTGCCGCCGGTGAGTATCTGGCGGGCCGCGTGGCCGACCTCGACGATGTCCGGAATCGGATCGTCGCGCGGCTGCTCGGGGTACCGATGCCGGGTGTCCCGGACAGCGACGAGCCGTACGTCCTGGTGGCTCGGGACCTGGCGCCGGCCGACACGGCGCTGCTGGACCCCACCCTGGTGCTCGGTTTTGTGACCGAGGAAGGGGGGCCCACCAGCCACAGCGCGATCCTGGCGCGGGCGCTCGGGGTGCCGGCCGTGGTGGCCCTGCCGGGTGCGGGTGAGCTCGCCGAGGGGACGATGATCGCGGTGGACGGCAGCACCGGTGAGATCTTCGTGAACCCGAGCGAGGAGAAGAAGGGGCAGCTCGAGGCTGCGGCGGCCGCGCGCAGGGCATCGCTGAGCGCGTCGACCGGGCCCGGTGCGACCGCCGACGGTCACACGGTGCCGCTGCTGGCGAACATCGGCGGTCCGGCGGATGTGGCGGCCGCGGTCGAGGCGGGCGCGGAGGGCGTCGGTCTCTTCCGCACCGAGTTCCTCTTCCTGGACGACAGCAAGAACGCTCCCTCCGAGGAGAAGCAGGTCGCGGCCTACCGTCAGGTGCTCGAGGCTTTCCCCGAGGGCCGTGTGGTGGTGCGCGTGCTGGACGCGGGCGCGGACAAACCGCTGGACTTCCTCACTCCGGCCGATGAGCCGAACCCGGCGCTGGGTGTACGTGGTCTGCGGTCACTGCTCGACCACCCGGAGGTGCTGCGTACCCAGCTGTCGGCGCTGGCCAAGGCCGCGGAGGGGTTGTCCGTCCAGCTTGAGGTGATGGCCCCGATGGTGGCGGACCGTACCGATGCCAAGGCTTTCGCCGACGCGTGCCGTGAGGCGGGCCTGCGTGCGAAGTTCGGTGCGATGGTCGAGATTCCGTCGGCTGCGTTGCGTGCGCGCTCGATCCTGCAGGAGGTCGAGTTCCTTTCGCTGGGGACGAATGACCTCGCGCAGTACACGTTCGCCGCGGACCGCCAGGTGGGCGCGGTGTCCCGGCTGCAGGATCCGTGGCAGCCCGCGCTGCTCGACCTGGTGGCGCTGTCCGCCGAGGCGGCGAAGGCCGAGGGCAAGAGCTGCGGTGTCTGTGGTGAGGCCGCTTCCGATCCGCTGCTTGCTTCGGTGCTGACCGGTCTGGGTGTCACCTCCCTCTCCATGGGCGCGGCGTCCATTCCTTATGTACGGGCGGCGCTGGCGAAGTTCACGCTGGCGCAGTGCGAGCGGGCCGCAGCGGCGGCCCGTGCGACCGACAGCGCCGAGGAGGCCCGTAAGGCCGCTCAGGCAGTGCTGTCGGGCGAGTAGTCGGCAGACAGGGCAGTCAGCCCGACCAGCCGCTCTTCGTGAGGGGCGCTCCATTTGCTGGGGCGCCCCTTTTCCTTCCCTCCGACCCTCCGGTTCCCCTTCTGCGTTTCTCGTTCGTGTTCAGTGGCGGTGGGTCGGGCTCGGGCCCTCGTCCGCGAGGTCGGGCGGCTCGCAGTAGTCGACATTGGACTCGGGCGAGATGAGGTCTCCGGATTCCACGTCGGTGCAGTAGGCGTCGAAGACCTCTCCCGCGGTGAGGGGTTCGAGGCCGTGGGCACGCAGCCGCCAGCCGTGGATGCGGTCGGCGGTGCCTGGTGCGGTGGTCCGCATGACGAGTCCGCCCGGACTGCCGGTGGCGAGGCCGACTGCCAGCACCGTGGTGAATTCGAGGAGCTCGGCGTCGTCCAGTTCCATGTGTCCGTCGTTGTCGTCGGCGTGCAGGACGGCGACCAGGGTCTCGGGTGGTCCGGAGACGCTGCAGACGAGGTGCCGGTTACCGGGTCCCGCGGTGTCGAGGATGCGGACGATCAGCTGGGAGGCGCGGGCGAAGGCCTCGCGGCCCAGGTCCTCACCACACGAGGCGCAGGCACCGAGGCGGGCGAGGAGTGTGGTCGCGTACTCCCAGGTCGCCCGGCGGACCGCCTCGCCGACGAGGGCGGGCAGGAGGTCGGCCAACGGCTGCCCCTCGTAGGGGACGGTGGGTCCTGTGACCGCGAGTTCGGCGGTGAAGCGGGTGCGGCTGGTGCGGTGGTCGGGATCGAGGCCCGTGTGCGCGCAGAATGCCGCGTACTCCTCGGGATCGAAGAGGGCCAGTGTGGTGTGGTTGCCCTGCAGGGCACGTGTCCTGAGGACAGCCTCCATGTGTGCGAGGTACGTGGCGTGGTCGGCGAAGACGAAGCTCCGGTAGTGCCGCATGGCGCGGAAGTCGTGCTCGTCCGTCAGCACCCCGATGGTGCCCGCGATTTCCCGGCGCAGGGCACGCCGGAGGGTTCGGTGGTCGGTGTACGTCATGTCTCCCCCTGTACAGTCGATCAATGCTCACTCAGGGTAACCGGGGGCACTGACAACGGCGTACGGAGGTGACGGCGAGTGAGCGACACCGCGCCCCGCTCACTCGCCGTCCGGGGGGTCAGGTGCGGCGACGGGCCAGGCCCTCGTAGAACGTGAGCAGGTCCAGGTTGTCGACGGACCCCGGGTTGACCGCCTTCTCCAGCGGCGTGCCCTGGAGAAGGCGTTTGACCGGGACCTCGATGCGCTTGCCGGTCAGGGTGTGCGGCACCCCTGGCACCTCGATGATCTCGTCCGGGACATGGCGTGGCGACAGGTGCTCACGGATGGTCCGCTGGATGAGCCCCTTCAGGTCCTCGTCGAGCACGACGCCTGGTGCCAGGTGCACGAACAGGGGCATCCAGTAGCCGCCGTCGGGCTGTTCGACGCCGATGACGAGGGATTCCTTGATCTGGGGAAGGCGTTCGACGGCCTCGTAGATGTCCGCCGACCCCATGCGGACGCCCTGGCGGTTGAGCGTGGAGTCGGAGCGGCCGTGGATGACGACGGAACCGCGCGAGGTGAGGGTGATCCAGTCGCCGTGCCGCCAGACGCCGGGATAGGTGTCGAAGTAGCTGTCGTGGTAGCGGCTGCCGTCGGGGTCGTTCCAGAAGTGGATCGGCATGGACGGCATCGGATTGGTGACCACGAGCTCGCCGACCTCGTCGGTCAGGGGTTTTCCGCTCGGGTCCCAGGACTGCAGGTCGGTGCCCAGACCGGGTGCCTGCAGTTCGCCGATGTACACGGGGAGGGTGGGCACGGCCCCCGCGAAGCAGGAGCAGACGTCCGTACCGCCGCTGACGGAGGCGATCCACAGGTCGGCCCCGCTCTCGGCGAACTCGTCGTGCAGCCAGCGGAAGCCGTCGGGCGGCAGGGGGGAGCCGGTGGTGGCGACGCACTGCACCGCGGAGAGGTCGAAGTCGCGGGCGGGGTGCACGTCGGCCTTGCGGCAGGCCATGACGTACGCGGCGGAGGTGCCGTAGAGGGTGGCGCCGGTGCGTTCGGCGATCCGCCACTGGGCGCCCGTGTCCGGGTAGCCGGGGCTGCCGTCGTACAGGACGATCGTCGTTCCGGTGAGGAGACCGGAGACGAGGAAGTTCCACATCATCCAGCCGGTCGAGGTGTACCAGAAGAAACGGTCCTCCGGCCCCAGGTCGCAGTGCAGTCCGAGCTGCTTGAGGTGTTCCACCAGGATGCCGCCCTGGGACTGGACGATCGCCTTCGGCAGTCCGGTGGTGCCGGACGAGTAGAGCACCCACAACGGATGCTCGAAAGGCACCTGCTCGAAGACCGGTTCGGTGTCCGCGGAGGTCAGGGCCGACCAGTCCAGCGCTCCGTCGGGGGCGTCGGTCCCGAGCAGGGGGACGTGCACGACCGCACGCAGGGTGGGCAGTTCACGGCGCAGTTCGGCGACGACGTCGCGGCGGTCGTGCTCCTTTCCGCCGTAGCGGTATCCGTCGACGGTGAACAGGACGACCGGTTCGACCTGCTGGAAGCGGTCGAGCACGCTGCGGGCGCCGAAATCGGGCGCGCAGGAGGTCCACACGCCGCCCACCGCAGCGGTGGCCAGGAAGGCGACAACGGCCTGCGGGATGTTGGGGAGGTAGCCGCTGACGCGGTCTCCGGGACGTACGCCCAGGGCGCGCAGCTCGGCGGCGAGGGAGCCGACCCGGCGGCGCAGCTCGGCCCAGGTGACGGGCCTGGGGTCATGGGTCTCGTCGACGTACAGGAGCGCCGGCTCGTCCGCGCGGGCCGCCGCCGCGCGGAGGGCGTGTTCGGCGTAGTTGAGGGTGGCACCGGGGAACCACTGGGCGCCGGGCATCGAACGGTCGCCCAGCACGCGCGTGCAGGGGGTCGAGAAGCGGACGTCGAACCACTCCGTGACGGCCTTCCAGAAGGTTTCCGGCTCGTCCACGGACCAGCGGTGCAGTGCCGCGTAACCGCCTTCGGCGGGGGCGCCGTGCCGCTCGGCGGCCCTTGCCTGGAACGCGGTGATCCTGGCCCGGGCGATGCGCTGCGGATCAGGCTGCCAGAGCGGCTGGGGGTTCTCGGTCGACATGGGCGGCTCCCGGACTGTGCGCGTCGTGTGCGTCCTGCGCGCACGGGCTGGGGTGTGCGCGTGACGCGGCTGACAGGAACGATGCCATGTGATCGTCTTCCGAACCAGGGCGTGCCCCCACAGTCCGTGTCGTGAAGATGTGGTCCGTTCACGGGTGAACGGCAGTTGAACGACACTCGTGTGAGGTGCACGCAATGGCAGGGTGAGCCCCATGGACGGTCGTGGCCTGGTGCGTTCGGTGAGATCGGTCGGTTCGGTGGGCGCGGCACGGGGGTTGCGTACCGTACGGGCAGCGTGGCGCAGGCGACGGGCCGACGCCACCGGGCTGCCACCCCGGGGGACGGAGCGCGCACGGACGCCCGGACAGGTGCGGGAGGTCGAGCCTGGGCCCGGGGGCGGTGTCGTCCGGTTCGACCGCTCCGAGCTGCGGATCCTCGTCGCCGTGAACGGCGCCGTCTTCTGGGGCTGGGACGGAGCTGCTCCCGAGCCGTCGTACGCGCTGGCCGGTCGCTGTCCCGATCCGGATCCGCGGGCGGTGCTGGAGCCGGACAAGGACGGCGGCTGGCGTGTGGTCGCCGAGCGGGTGACGGTCGCCGTCTCACGGCTCGGCTCGGTGGAGGTGCTCACCCCGGGAGGTGTGGTTCTGCGGCGTGATCTGCCGCCGCGCTGGTGGGAGCCGGCAGGAGGTGGCACCGCGCGCTGGATGCAGCGGTCGGAGGTGCGGGCCGACGCCCGGTTCTTCGGGCTCGGGGGGCGTGCTTCCGGGCCGGGGCTGCGGGACGGCACCTACCGGCTGTGGAACACGGGCCCCGGTCGCGCTTTCGGGCCCGGTGACGATCCGCCCCCCATCACGATGCCGGTGCAGCTGGTGGTGGCCGACGCGGGCACGCATCTCGCGTTCCACGACAGTTCGTGGGACGGCACGGTGACACTGCGGGAGGGTGCGGAGGGCGCCGGCTCCGGGCACGACCGGGGTGGGACGAGCACGCTGCGGATGGACGGGGGCCCACTGCGCTGCTGGGTGATGGTGGGCACTCCCGCGCGGGTGCTGCTCGCCTGGGGGTCGCTGACCGGTGCGCCCGCGCTGCCGCCCGCGTGGGCCTTCGGCCATCATCACGCGCGGTGGGGCCGGGGTGGCGAGCAGGAGGTGCGGCGGACCGTCGCCTGCTACCGGGAGCACGGGCTGCCGCTCGACGCCGTCCATCTGGGCGTCGGCCACCACGACGCGCACCGGGTGTTCACCGTCGACCAGGAGCGGTTCCCGAAGCTGCCCGCTCTCGCCGACGAGCTGCGGCGGGACGGGATCCGGCTGGTGTCGGTCGTCGGTCCCGCGGTCGCTGCCGAGGGCGGCAACGCCGTGCACGACTCGGGGGCGGCGCAGGAGGCGTTCGTGCGGGACGCTTCGGGAGAGGTCGTTCAGGGCGTCTCCCGGCCCGGAGACGTCGTGTTCCCGGACTTCACACACGCGCGCGTGCGCCGGTGGTGGGGCGGTCTGTACACGGAGCTGCTGGAGCAGGGTTTCGCGGGTTTCTGGCACGACCTGAACGAGCCGACGTCGTTCACCGCGTTCGGGGAGCCGACGCTCCCCCGCTCGGCACGGCACGCCCTGGACGGGCGGGGCGGTGATCACCGCGAGGCGCACAACGTGTACGCGCTGTGCATGGCCAGGGCGGCCTACGAGGGGCTGCGGACGCTGGTGCCGCAGGAGCGTCCTTTCGTGTACTCGCGCTCGGGGTGGGCCGGTATGCAGCGCTACGGAGGGACGTGGTCGGGGGAGGTGGCCACGGGCTGGCCCGGGCTGCGGGCCTCCCTGGCCCTGGTGATGGGGCTCGGGTTGTGCGGTGTCCCGTATGCGGGGCCGGATGTCGGCGGGCTCGACGGGGACTCGTCCGCGGAGCTGTATCTGCGGTGGCTCCAACTGGGTGCCCATCTGCCGCTGTTCCGCACGCACGCGGGTGCGGGGGCGGGGAGGAAGGAGCTGTGGGAGTTCGGTGCCGAGGTGGTGCGGCACGCGCGCGTGGCCCTCGTCGGGCGTCGCCGGCTGCAGCCGTACTTCGTGACGCTGGCACATCTGGCCCGGCGCACCGGGGCTCCCTGTGTGCGGCCGCTGTGGTGGTCGGCGCCGGAGGAGCGCGCGTTGCGCGACTGCGAGGACGCCTTCCTGCTGGGTGACTGTCTGCTGGTGGCACCGGTGCTGGTCCCGGGGGTGGAACGGCGTACGGTGCGGCTGCCCGGCGGGCGTTGGTACGAGTTGGCCACGGGACGGGCGTACGACGGGCCCGCCCAGGTGCTGGTCGACGCGCCCCTGGACCGCATTCCGGTGTTCGCCCGCGCGGGCTCCGTGATTCCCGTGCGCGGGGAGGACGGTGGGCTGGAGTTGGAGGTGTGGGCGCCCGTGCGGGGGCGGGCCGGGGGCGGGACGGTCGTCGCGGATGTCGGCGACGGCTGGGAGGAGCCGGAGATCGAGCGGTACGGCGTCCGCTGGGTGGGGGCCCGGATCGTCGTCGAGCGGGAGGGTGCGGACGGCGCCCGCGAGCTGCCCTACCCGGTGCGTGTACGCGGGCTCGGGCCGCGCTGAGCCGGGCCTGGGCGGGCCTGGAGTCAGATGTACCGGCCCTCGAACCAGGCGCGCGCGGCCCGCGTGTGCAGCGGGAAGGCGAGTTCCTCCGCGCGGCGCAGCAGGTGCCGGCCTTCCGTCTCGTCCGTGGCGGCGAAGGGTGGCAGGCCTTCCGCTGGACGTTCCGGGAGGAGACCGAACAGCAGGAGGTGTCCGTCGGGCGAGCTCATGGCGTCCGCGAGTCGCACGTCCCGGCTCGCCGCGTCGATGCCGGTCTCCTCCCGGAGTTCGCGTACGACGGCCTGGCGCCAGTCCTCCCGGTCGTCGATGTACCCGCCGGGCAGGGCCGTGCCTCCGCGCGCGGGGGCGATGGACCGGGTGATGACGACCAGGGCGGTGCCCTTCGTGTCGTACACGGGCTGGAGGGCGACCGCGACCGGCAGCGGGTTGCGATAGGCGACGGCACCGCATGCCGGGCAGTCCCGGGGCCAGCCGGAGACGCCCGCGCCGAAGGGCGTGCCGCAGCTCGAACAGTGGGAGTCCGGCACGGGGTCGAGGGCCGGGCCGGGGGTGCGGTTTCTGGGCACGCGCGGACTGTAGCCGATCACGGCGGGGGTGTCTTCGGGGGGCCGCTCACCAGGCGGCTTCGGGGAGCGCTCAGTGGTGACCGGTGGGCGACCCGCGGGACACCGGGAAGTCGAAGCAGGTGTCCGGATGAGCCTCCGGCTTGAAGGCGCAGTGCCACCGCTCCTCGGCCAGGTTCACGAAGCCGAGGCTCTCCAGGGTGCCGTTGAGGAGCAGCCTGTTGGCCCGTTGTTCGCCCTGTACGCGGGGGTCGAGGGTGTGGCTGAGCGTGTCGAAGCAGTCGTAGCCGGTGTCCATGTCGACCGAGTTGTCGGGGAACCGCCGGTCCTTGGCACAGCGCACGAAGTTGTGCGGGGCGAAGTGGCGCATCTCCTGGATGATCGCCGGGTCCACGCTGTTCGGCGCCACGAAGTCCTCGGGTGCCTTGGGCTCCGGCTTCTCCGGAGCGGATGCGGCGGTCGTGGCCGTCAGGGCGGCGAGCGCGGTGATCAGGACGCGTACCGCGTGGGTACGGGCCCGTCCCGGGGCGCGTGTCCCGTATTCCGGTCGGCGGGGGTACGGGACACGTCCGGGTGCGCTTCAGACGGTGACGGTCCGGCGGCGCTGGGCCGCCTGTGCCATGGCGTGCTGGACGACACCGACAAGCACCTCCTTGACCGACTCGCGGTCCCTGGCATCGCCCATCACGAGCGGTACGTGCGCGTCGAGGTCGAGGGCCCGGCGGACGTCCTCGACCGGGTGACGCGGGGCTCCCTCGAAGCAGTTGACGCCGACGAGGAACGGTATGGAGCGCCGCTCGAAGTAGTCGACGGCCGCGAAGCAGTCCTCCAGCCGCCGGGTGTCGGCGAGCACCACAGCGCCGAGGGCGCCCTCGGCGAGCTCGTCCCACATGAACCAGAACCGCTCCTGGCCGGGAGTCCCGAAGAGGTACAGCACCAGATCCTCGCGGAGCGTGATGCGGCCGAAGTCCATGGCCACGGTGGTGGTGTTCTTCGCCTCCACACCGCTGAGGTCGTCGACCGGGCGTCCGGCCTCGGTGAGCAGTTCCTCGGTGCGCAGCGGCCTGATCTCGCTGACCGCTCCGACGAGCGTGGTCTTGCCCACGCCGAAGCCACCGGCCACCAGGATCTTGAGCGTGACGGGCTCGACCGGGGGCTTGCCGCGCTCAGAACGCCCGAAGATCATCGTTCTTCTCTCCTGCTCGGTGGGGATCGGGCGGTGGACCGTATCCTCCACCGCCGGGGGTTTCGATGACGAGTACGTCGCCGGCGCGGACGTCCGCCGAGTCGCTTCCGCCGAGTTCGGTGACGCTGCCGTCCGCGCGGTCGACCCGGTTGGCGCCGGGCGCGCCGGGCGCGCCGCCCGCCATGCCGTACGGGGGGACCCTCCGGTGCTGGGAGAGCGTGGAGACGGTCATGGGCTCCAGGAACCGGATGCGGCGGACCGCTCCGTCCCCGCCGCGCCACCGTCCCGCGCCGCCGCTGCCTGCGCGCACGGCGAACTCCTCGAGGCGGACGGGCAGCCGCCACTCCAGGACCTCGGGGTCGGTGAGCCGCGAGTTGGTCATGTGGGTCTGCACGACGGAGGCTCCGGGGAAGCCCTCTCCCGCACCCGAGCCGGAGGCTACGGTCTCGTAGTACTGGTGGCGGGCGTTGCCGAAGGTGACGTTGTTCATGGTGCCGGAGCCCTCGGCCTGGATGCCGAGCGCCGCGTAGAGGGCGCCGGTGATGCTCTGGGAGGTCTCCACATTGCCCGCGACGACGGCTGCCGGGTGCCGGGGCGCCAGCATGGAGCCGGGCGGCACGATGATGCGCAGCGGGCGCAGACAACCGTCGTTGAGCGGGATGTCGTCGGCGACCAGGGTCCGGAAGACGTACAGGACGGCCGCGTTGACGACGGAGAAGGGGGCGTTGAAGTTGGTGGGGAGCTGTGCCGTGGTGCCGGTGAAGTCGATGGTCGCGGAGCGGTTCTCGCGGTCGACGCGCACACGCACGCGGATGGCGGCGCCCGAATCGGTTTCGTAGGTGTACTCGCCGTCGTCGAGGGCGTCGATGACGCGCCGTACCGCGTCCTCGGCGTTGTCCTGGACGTGCCGCATGTACGCCTGGACCACGTCGAGGCCGAAGTTCTCGATCATGCGGCCGACCTCGTCGACGCCCTTCTGGTTGGCGGCGATCTGGGCGCGCAGGTCGGCGAGGTTGGTCTGCGGGTTGCGGGAGGGATACCGCGCTTCGGTCAGGAGACCGAGCGTCTCCTGCTCGCGGAACCGGCCGTTCTCGGTGAGGAGCCAGTTGTCGAAGAGGACGCCCTCCTCGTCGATGGTGCGGCTGTCGGCGGGCATGGAGCCCGGGGCGATGCCACCGATCTCGGCGTGATGGCCGCGCGAGGCGACGTAGAAGAGGACCCTCCGGTCACCCTCCGTGGTGTCACCGTCCACGGTGCCGGGGGACGCTGCGCCGGGGGACGCCGCGCCGAAGACCGGGGTGATCACGGTGACGTCGGGGAGATGGGTGCCGCCGTGGTACGGGTCGTTCACGGCGTAGGTGTCGCCCGGGCGCATGGTGGTACCGCGCCGCCGGATGACCTCCTTGACGCCGGTACCCATCGATCCCAGGTGGACGGGGATGTGGGGGGCGTTGGCCACCAGGTTTCCGTCCGGGTCGAAGAGGGCGCAGGAGAAGTCCAGGCGCTCCTTGATGTTGACGGACTGGGCGGTGGACTCTAGGCGGGCGCCCATCTGTTCGGCGATGGACATGAAGAGGTTGTTGAAGACCTCGAGCAGAACCGGGTCGACTTCCGTGTCGAGGTCGGAACTCTGCGTAACGGCGGCGCGTTCCATGACCAGATGCCCGTCGTCGGTCGGCGAGGCCCGCCAGCCTTCGTCGACGACGGTCGTGGAGCCGGCCTCGGTGACGATCGCCGGGCCGGAGACGGTCTCGCCGGGGGAAAGGTCCTCACGGTGGTGGAGGGGGGCGTCGCGCCAGGTGCCGCCGGTGTGGAGGCGGACGGGTCGCGCAGCGGCGGGGCGGCCCCGGTAGGGGGCGAGGGTGGAGAGATCGGGGGGGTCGGTGATGCCGGTGGCTTCGACGGAGAGGGATTCGACGACGATCGGGCGGTCGAGCGTGAAGGAGTACGTGGCGCGATGACGTTCTTCGAAGGCGCGGCGCATGGTGTCGGCGTCGGTCAGTTCGACGGTGAGGGCGGTGTCGGTGCCGTCGTAGCGGAGTTGGGCGCGACGGGTGACCTCGATCCGGTCCTCGGGGACGTCCTCGGCGAGGAGTTCGGCGCGGGCCGCCGCTTCGAGGTCGTCCGCGGTCCGGTGGACGCCGGGCATCGCAGCGGGCTCCAGGGGTGCTTCGGTGGAGCGTTCACGCATGGCCGTGGTGTCGGCGAGGCCGATGCCGAGTGCGGAGAGGACACCGGCCGCGGGTGGCACGAGGACGGTGCGGATACCGAGGGAGTCGGCGACCATGCACGCGTGCTGCCCGCCCGCGCCGCCGAAGGTGGTGAGGGCGTAGCGGGTGATGTCGTGGCCCTTCTGGACGGAGATCCGCTTCACCGCGGCGGCGATGTTGGCGACGGCGATCCGCAGATAGCCCTCGGCGACCTGTTCCGGGGTGCGGTCGTCGCCGGTCCGGTCGCGGATCTCGCGCGCGAGGGCGGTGAAGCGGTCGCGGACGAGTTCGGTGTCGAGGGGCTGGTCGCCGTTCGGCCCGAAGACCGCCGGGAAGTGGTCGGGCTGGATGCGGCCGAGCATGACGTTGGCATCGGTGACGGCGAGCGGGCCGCCGGCCCGGTAGCAGGCGGGGCCGGGGTCGGCGCCCGCCGAGTCGGGCCCCACGCGGTAGCGGGAGCCGTCGAAGTGGAGGACCGAGCCGCCGCCGGCGGCGACCGTGTGGATGTCCAGCATGGGCGCGCGCAGCCGCACGCCGGAGATCTGGGTGGTGAAGACGCGTTCGTACTCCCCCGCGAAGTGTGAGACGTCGGTGGAGGTGCCGCCCATGTCGAAGCCGATGACCCGGTCGTGGCCGGCGAGCTGCGACATGCGGGCCATCCCGACGATGCCGCCGGCCGGACCGGACAGGATCGCGTCCTTGCCGCGGAACTGCGCCGCTTCGGCGAGGCCGCCGTTGGACTGCATGAACATCAGCCGTACCCCGTCGAGTTCGTCGGCCACGTGCTGGACGTAGCGGCGCAGCACGGGCGAGAGGTAGGCGTCGACGACGGCCGTGTCCCCGCGCGGGACGAGTCTCATCAGGGGGCTGACCTCGCTGGACAGCGAGATCTGCGGGAAGCCGATACGGGCGGCGAGTTCACCGACCGCCTGCTCGTGAGCGGGGTGGCGGTGGCTGTGCATGCAGACCACGGCGACGGCCCGGATGCCGTCGGCGTGGGCCTGGCGCAGCGGCCCGCTCAGGGAGTCCAGGTCCGGGGCCCGCAGGACGGTGCCGTCGGCGGCGACGCGTTCGTCCACCTCGACGACCCGTTCGTACAGCAGCTCGGGCAGTTCGATGCGGCGGGCGAAGATGGCGGGGCGGTTCTGGTAGGCGATGCGCAGGGCGTCCCGGAAGCCGCGGGTGATGACCAGGAGGGTTCGTTCGCCCGTGCGCTCGAGGAGGGCGTTGGTGGCGACCGTGGTACCCATGCGTACGGATTCGACGGGTTCACCGGAGCCGGCCAGCAGTTCGCGGATGCCCGCGACCGCCGCGTCGGCGGCGGTGGCCGCCCCGCCGGGGCGACGCCGGGAGGGCGCGAGGGCCGGGTTGTCCGAGAGGAGTTTACGGGTGAGCAGTCGCCCGTCCGGGCGGCGCGCGACGATGTCGGTGAAGGTACCGCCTCGGTCTACCCAGAACTGCCAGCCTGCCATGTCAGTACCCCGCTTCCGCGCCGCTCACAGCGCTCGGAGGCCGTTGATCACGTCGCGCAGGATACTCTCGTCCGGCAGTTCGGCGGGGGGAACCGGCCGGTTCACGTGGACGGATCCGAGGTCGACGAGATCTCCGACGAGGACTCGTACCACTCCGGTCGGCAGGTCGAGTTCCGCGGCGAGTTCGGCGACGGTCTGTGGCGTGTCACGGCACAGCTCGACGATGTCCACGTGTTCCGGGGAGAGGGTGGGGTCCGCCTCAGGATCGTCCGCGTCGGGTTCGGTGACGACCACCGCGATCAGGTCGAGGCGGTGCTGGGCCGCACTCGTGGTGCGGCCCCGCGTCATGGCATACGGACGGACGACCGGTCCGGCCTCGTCGTCGAACCAGTGGCTTCTTCCCTCGCCGTCAGCACTCATGTCATCCCACTACCCGCCCGGGGGCAGATCGGTGCGTGGTTCGGCGTCCAGATGCGGACCGACCCGCTTCACGAGCAGGGTCATCTCGTAGGCGACCTGCCCGACGTCCGAGTCGGCGTCGGCGAGGACGGCGAGGCAGCTGCCGTCTCCGGCGGCCGTGACGAACAGGAAGGCCTCGTCGAGTTCGACGATGGTCTGGCGGACACCGCCTGCCTCGAAATGGCGGCCCACCCCCTTGGCTAGGCTGTGGAACCCGGAGGCGACGGCGGCGAGGTGCTCGCTGTCCTCGCGGGTCAGTTCCCCGGACGCCCCCGTGGCGAGTCCGTCGCCGGAGAGCACGATGGCTTTCCGGATGCTCGCGACGCGGCCCACCAGGTCGTCGAGGAGCCAGTTCAGCTCCCCCTTGCCGCCTTCGGCGTGGCCGGTCGTGTTCGGTGCGGTCATCGACCGTCCCCCTTAGTCACTCTTGCTTAGTCACTCTTGTTCATTCCTCGTGGTGCTGTCCCGCCGGGGCCGTCGTCGGCCTCGGCGTTCTCGTCGCGGCCGCGCTGCCAGCCGCGCTGGAGCGAGGCCATGCGGCTGCGCACTTCCTCCGCGTCCCGTTCGACGGGGTGGGATCTTTCCTCGTTCCGTGGTCGCGTGCTCCGTCTGAGCTGTGGAACGAGGCTGGCCTGCCGTACACGTCGGGGCAGCGATCCGGGGGCGGGCCGGTCGTCCGCGTCCTGCGGGCCGTCCGCGTACTGCGGGGTGCTGCCGGGGCGGGACTCCGTGCTCCGTCGGCGGGCGGGCAGGGGCGGCGGTGCGGGCTCCTGCCCCGGGTGGGCGGAGGGGGTGCCGGTGTCGTGGCCCGTCCGCTCCCGGCGGACGTGCTCGTCGCCGACCGGGCGGCCGTGGGAGCTGACCAGCTTGGGGACCCCCCTGCGGGGCAGCGGAGCGGGGCCGTCCATCTGCCCGTCCGTGTCCCTGTCCGGTCCGTCGCGTTTCTCGGGAGCCCGCTGATGCGGCTCACGCCGAGGTCCCGGCCGCTCGGCCTCGGCTCGGGTCGGGGAGCGCCGGGGGCGGAACAGGCCGCCGTGTTCGTTGTTCTCGTCGTCCTCGTCCCGCGGGGCCCCCGGATAGTCGTCGAGGGCGTCCAGGTCGACGGGGCCCTCGAGTTCGACCGGCCCGTCCAGCAGCGAGGCGGGCAGTCCGGTCAGTTGTACGGGCACCTGGGACAGCGCGAGACGGCGGTTTTCCTCCGGTTCCTTGTCCTTGGCACGTCGGGGCCGGTCGAGGCGGAAGCCGACTCCGTTGGTGTCCGGGACGTCGTCCGTCAGGAGTGCGTCCGGGATGAAGACGACCGCGGTGGTGCCGCCGTAGGGGGAGGGCTGCAGGGAGACCCGGACGTTCTGCCGCTGCGCGAGACGGCTGACCACGAACAGTCCGAGCCGGTCGGTGTCGGAGAGTTCGAACTCCGGGGTCTCGGCGAGCCTCAGGTTGGCGTCCAGCAGCGCTTCGGCCGCCATGCCGAGACCGCGGTCGTGGATCTCCAGGGTGAAGCCGTTGGCGACACGCTCGCCCAGGACCTGGACGGCGGTGTGCGGTGGGGAGAACACCGTGGCGTTCTCCAGGAGTTCGGCCACGAGGTGGGTGAGGTCGGCGACGGCGGGGCCGGTGACGGCGACCCGTGGCAGCCTGCGGACCTCGATGCGCTCGTAGTCCTCGACCTCGGCGACGGCGGCACGTACGACGTCCATGAGCTGAACGGGTTTGCGCCACTGCCGGGAGGGAGCGGCCCCGGAGAGGATGACCAGACCCTCGGCGTGCCGGCGCATGCGGGTGGTCAGATGGTCCAGACGGAACAGGTCGGCGAGTTCCTCGGTGTCCTCGGTCCGGCGCTCCATGCTGTCCAGCAGGGTGAGCTGTTTGTGCAGCAGGACCTGGCTGCGGCGGGCGAGGTTGACGAACACCTCCGAGACCCCGGAGCGCAGTTCGGCCTGTTTGACGGCCGCCTCCACGGCCGCGCGCTGCAGGGTGTTGAGGGCCTGGCCGACCTCGCCCATCTCGTTCCTGTCGTACTCCAGGCGGGGGACCTCGGTCTCGATGTCGACCTGTTCGCCCGCCGAGAGACGGCGCATCACACTGGGCAGTCGCACGCCGGACGCCTCATGGGCCTCGAGACGCAACTGCCGCAGGTCACGGATGAGGCCGCGGCCGATGCGCACGGACAGGACGAGGGAGACGAGGAGGGCGACCAGTCCGAGGACGCCGACGACGACGGCCTGGGTGATGACGCCCATGGCGACCGGGTGGACGCGTTCCTGATAGCGGTCGGTGGCCTGGTCGTTGAGGGCACCGAGTTCTTCGAGCACATGGCCGGCGGCGGTGTCCCAGCTCTTCGCGGTGACTCCGTGAGGCGGCCCGGTGCCGGAGGAGACGGCCGCTTCCTCGGCGACACGCAGCGGAGCGGACGCCGCGTTCTTCCAGAAGCTCTCGTAGCGGTCCCGGTCCGCAGCCGGCAACTGTGGCAGAGCGATGTCGTACAGCAGCGTGCGCTGGGCCACGAGGTCGGAGATGTTGCGTACCTCTGCGCGGGACAGCGTGCCGACGACGAGGGCCGAGCCGAGCAGGGCGTCCTCGCGGGCGAGGAGTTCACGGGCGCGACTGAGGTTGAGCAGGGCTCGGCCCTGCTGGTCCACCTCCACGTTGTCGATGTCGTCGAGGGAGGCCAGGAGGGCATGGCAGGAGTCCACGAGAAGGTTGTACTGGTTGAGGGCCTCGACGCGGTTCATCGTGCCCTGCTCGACGCTGCCGCGCAGGGAGTCGATGCCGTCGAACGCGTCCAGGACAGCGGTGAGCCGGTCCTCGCCGCCCGTGCTCAGCCTGTCGCGGACGTCGGGGTCGTCCGCGTTCTTGCGGACCTCGGTGATGGCGCCGTCGGTGGCCGTGCGAGTGGTGCGGAGCGCAGAGAGCGTGTCCGAGGCCCGCGGATCGGCGAGATGGACGAGGGTCTGGCGGCGTTCCTGCTGGAGGACGCGGACGGTTTCCTCGATCGGGTAGCCGATGTCCTCGACCACGGCGGAGACCCGGAACAGCTGAGTGACCGACCGTCCCGTGAAGACCGTGGCGAAACCCCAGATCGCCGTCAGGGACACCAGCGGCACGAGAAGCAGCGCCACGATCTTCCGGCGGACGGACTTCCCGCGAAAGCGCATGGCCTCCCCCAGCTCGCCCCCGGACGATCGGGGGCACACATGTGCGTCAACAAACGGCGCGAGCCTACTACCGAGCCGCGGCCAACTCGAAGAGTTCGCCGGAATCCGAACTTCCGTACCGACGGCGGGACATGGCGAGTTGTCCGCGCATTACGGGAGATTGCATCCCGGGTCGGGGGAGAGGCCGGGCGCCGATCTGCGGGCCCCGGCGGGGACAGTTGGCCGATTTTTTTCCTTGTCCGGGAATCTTTGCGACGTGCCGTTCGTCCTTCTCTGTGGGAGATGGGGGCGGAATCGGCCGCAGGAGCCGTGCCTCGCATCTGGGCGGCGTAAACCAGTGCAAGCCGGGCAGTCGTTGGGGAACCGGGTCTTCGGACGCGAGCGGGCGGACTGCCGGCGGTGGGGAGTGACACATTGATGGGCACGGCGGAGCGGTACGAGGCGCCCGAGGACGCCGCGGTGGCACAGATGACGACGCGGCCGGACACCGAGGTGCCGAAACGCGGCGCCCCCGCGGCGGAACCCGGAACCGCGGCGGTCGGCACCGACCCGGGGGAATCGGCCCGCGCGCCCGGTGAGGGCGTCCACGCAGAGACAGACACGCGCCGACGGCCTTACTACCGGCCGCTGTGGGTCGAGGAGCCCGCGCGGCGGCGCCGCTTGCCGGATCCGGTGCGTACGGCGTCCGTACGGGCCGTGCTCATCGTCGCGATGACACTGATTCAGGCCATGGTGGCCCTTCTGTGCACGCTGGCCGGGTCCTGGCTGGCCTTCCCCATGGTCATCAGCAGCGTCGTCAGCACGATCCTGGCCACCTGGGGGGTCCTCGACGTGTGGGTGACGCACCAGGTCTGGAACCAGCGCAACGGTGTGGTGTCCTCGCCCAGCAGCACCGCGCGGGCGCTGCGGCGCGAGCGGCGCCGCGCCCGTCGTAAGGAGAGGTCCGCCCAGCGTGCGCAGGCACGAATACGCCGCCGGGGCGGGGCCGGTCAGCTGTCCCACTCCTGACCCGGACACTTCGCCCGGGCGGCCTGATCAACCGTTCGCCGGGGCGGGCCGTTTGAACATCCGGGTGGCCGTGATCTCGCTGTGCACGGCTTCCCCGTCCGTGGCCTCCCGGGGCAGGCCCGGCCGCAAGTGCTCCTCGACGCTGATGTACTTCAGGCCCGCCCTCAGGTCCGCGTCGTTGCGCAGGCGGATGACCAGCGGGAACTCCGCCAGTGCCGTCGTGTCGAACAGGCCGGTGGTGTAGAGGAGCTGCACACCGAGCGCGTCGGCGACGGCCCGCTGGAGCTCCAGCAGGTAGGTGGCGTTGGCGCGGCCGATGGGGTTGTCGAGGAACAGGGTGCCGGCGTGCCGGTGCCGCTCCCGGCCCCGGTCGTTGGAGCGCAGCGCGGCCATCGTGCAGTACAGGGCGATGGCCGCGGTGAGCAGTTGCCCTCCGGAGAACACATCGCCCATCTGTCCGACGGGGACCCGCTCGGCGCGCAGTACGGCGTCCGGCTTGAGGATCTCGACGGCGACGCCCTTGGGCCGGAGGGCGGCCGCGACTCCGCGCAGCAGCAGGGACATGCCGTCGCGCCGCAGATCGGAGTTCTTGCGCACGGCCGCGCGGGTCGCCTCGTCGATGACCTCACCGAGCCGTTCGGTGAGGGTCGCCTGGTCGGGTTCCTCGAAGCGGATGCGCAGGAATTCCTGCCCGGACCACTCGCCGAGCCCTTCGGGCAGCCGGGACAGCCGCTGCGCGGAGCGCAGGGTGGCGAGGGCCGACTCGACCAGTCCTCTGAGCCGGTCCACGATCGATTCGCGGTTGCGTTCAAGTTGTTCGAGCTCGTCGGTGAGGACCCTGAGCCGGGGCGCGAAGGCGTCCGCCCACTTGTGGGCGTGCTCGGGCAGTGCGGAGGCGGGCAGTTCGCGGATCTGCTGCCGTGCGGGGGTGCGGACCTGCTCGTAGCGGGTGGAGTTGGCGTGCCGGACGAGGATGTCGCTCGCCTCGCGCACCGCGGACTCGGTGGCGGACAGATCGGCGGCGCAGCCCCGCAGTGACCGGCGGGCTTCCGCGGCGGAGCTGCGGGCCTCCACCAAGCTGCCCGGGTAGGGCTCGGGCCGCTCCGGTTCCTCCTCGGACGCGTGATCACGCAGCAGGTCGCGGAGCATGGCGGCGATCTCGTCGAACCCCCCGGCGGCGTCCTCCGCGGCGCGGTGCGCGTCGAGGAGTTCTCCGTGCGCCTGCCTGGTCCGGTCCAGCTCCTCCGTCAGGGAGGCCAGTTCGGCCGTGGCGGTCCGCAGCAGCGCCTGTGCGTGTTCGGCGTCGCGGGGCACCAACTCCTCGGGGAGCCCGGTGTGTTCCTCACCCTCCTCGGGCGCGAGACGCTCCGCCTCGCCGCGCAGCCGTCCGAGTTGCTCGCTCGCGCTCGACATGCGGGTCTCCAGGAGCTGCACCAGCTCCTCGGCGCGGGCCGCGGCGGCCTGGCGACTTGGGCCGTCCGAACCGTCGGGCGACTGGAGCAACTGCTCCGCGCGGGTGCGGACCTTGTTGCTCAGCCGGTCCAGCTCCGCGCGTGCCGCGCTCTCGTCGCTCTCGGCACGGGCCTGCTCGGCACGCAGGTCGGCGCCGACGCCGACCTTCTCGTAGACCTGGGACGCGGCCCGGTACGCCTCGCGCAGGGCGGGCAGGGAGATCTGCGGCGCCTCGGTGCCGTCCTCCGGTACGTCGTCGGGGGCGCCGGCGATCTCGGAGCGCTCGGCGCGCAGCGCCCGCGCGGTGCGCCGGGCGTCGTCGGCGGCCCGCTGCGCGCCGCGCCGGTCCTCGTCGGCGGCCCGCGCGCGCTCCAGGCAGGCATGGGCGCCGGCCTCCGCCTCAGCGGCGTCGTCGGCCAACTCCCGCAGCTTGGCCTGCCAGCCACCCCGCTCGCGCAGCCGGAAGGCGAGTCCCGCGAGGGCGTCTGCGGCGCGCCGGGCCTTCTGCGCGGTCTCCTGTCGCTCGTCACGCACCCGGGCGGCCTCGGCGGCGGCCTCCTCGGCCTCCGCCCGTGCGGCGCGTGCCTCGGCGAGTTCCGCCTCGGACTCCGCCGCGAAGGCGCGGGCATCGTGCGCCGCGCGGGCCAGTTCGGCGAGCCGGCCGGGCGGGCAGCCGGTACGCCAGGAGGTGAGCCGCGCGGTCAGCTCTCGGTCCTTGGCGAGCCGCGCCGCCAGCGCACGGATCTCCTCGTCCCGCGCGGCCGCCCGGACGCGCAGCGCCTGCCGCTCCTCGTCGGCGGCGTGTTCGTCGTGCATGGCCGGGTTCGGCGGTACGAGGAAGACGTCCCCGGTGTCCGCGTCCGGCGCCGGGGCCGGCGCGAGCAGGGCGGCGGCCGTGCCGACGGCGACCGTGGACCGGGGCAGCAGGGCGGCGTCGCTCAGGGCCGCGCGGGCGCGGGTGTGGGAGTCCGGGTCGGTGATGATGACACCGTCGACCAGTTCGGGGCGGGCGGCCAGCACGCGTGCGTGGTCGGCGGGGTCGACGGCCTGGGCGAGATAGCGCCAGCCGGGCAGGGCGGGGATGCCGTGCTCACCGAGGTACTCGACCGTGGCCAGCACGTCCGGGCCGGGCGGCAGCAGCCCGCCGTCTCCGAGGGCGCCGAGGATGCGGGCGTCGTCGGCGGCGGCGGTACGCAGTTCGAACAACTGGCGTTCGGCGGAGGAGACCGCGTCGTCGAGCAGTTCGCGCAGGTCGTCGGCGAAGCGGTCCAGTTCCGTGGCGGTGAGGGCGCCTTCGGCGGGGCGGCCGTCCGGTTCGGCATCCGTGTCGGGGCGGGGCCACGGGACCGAGGGGCGTGCGTCGGCGGCGGTCAGGCCCAGCAGCTCGGCCGGCCGTTCCTCGGCGGCCAGGGCCTGCGCGGTGCGCAGTTCGCTCTCGTGGGCGCGGTCGGCCGCCGTGGCCGCGTCCGCCGCGCGGGCGGCGGTGAGTTCCGCTCGCGCCTGGGTGGCGGCGGCCTCGCGCGCGTGCTCGGTCGCCCGGCGGGCCGCCTCGCGGGCCGAGTCCCAGGCGGCGACCGCGGTCTTCTCCGCGTCGCTGGCCGCGAGGGCGGCGCGGGCCGGGTCGGCGTCGGGGGCGCTGTCGTCGAGCCAACCGGCCCGGACGGCCTCGGTGGTCTCCTGCTCGACCTCGGTGAGGCGCTGCCTGAGGTGGCCGATCTCGCTGCGGGCCCGCTGTGCCTCGGTGGCGGCGGCGGTGGCGTCGCGGTGGGCGGCGTCGCTGACCTCCTGGAGGGCGGCGGACCGCTCCTCCTCCTCGTTGGCGAGGTTCTCGGCGTTCTGCGCGGCGGTGTGCAGGGCGCGTACGAGGTCGACGGCGGCCTTCGCGCGGGCGGCCAGCGCGGGTGCCGCGTCCCGCTCGGCCTCCTGGATCGCGGCCGAGACCCTGGCGGCCCGGTCGGCGGCGGCGCGGTGGCGCAGCGCCGCCTCGGCGGCCTGCCATGCCGAGTACAGGGTGCGCGCGTCGGCGAGTTCCCGTTTCTGGGCGGCGGCGGACTTCTCGGCCGCGGTGAGCGCCAGGGAGGCGTGCCGGTAGGCGATCTCCGCCGAGATCAGTGCGCTGTGTTCGCGTGCCGTTCCGGCCTGGGTGACGGCGTGGGCGGCGGCGGTGACGCGCTGCGCGAGGTCGGCGGCGCGGACGCGTTCCTGGTTGCCGCGCGCGGAGAGCCTGCGGGCCAGGGTGCGGGTGCGACGCTCGGCCGCGGTGTGGATCTCCCGCGCCCGGGTACGGGCGCCGGCCGCTTCGACGATCCTGCCGAGCAGTTCGACGGAACCGGCGGTGAAGTCCCGTTCGGCGATCAGCTCGGCGCGCCGGCCCAGCTTGTTGCCGAAGCCGCCGACCAGGTCGGCGAGTCCGTCGGTGTCACGGGTGTCCGTGACGGCCCGCAGCAGCAGATCGGTGAAGTCCGAGTCCTTCTTGACCGCGAAGAGGCCGGCTGCCTCGCCCTCGTCGGCGTTCATTTCCCGCTGGTAGCGGAAGAGTTCGGGGTCGAGCCCCAGGTCGCCGAGGTGCTCGGTCCAGCGCTCGTGGGTCTCCTCCCAGTGCACCTCCAGGTGCGGATACGTCCTGCCTGCCTCCGTGAGTGCGTCCCGGAAGCCCTTCATGGTGCGGCGGCGGCCCCTCGCGCCGGACTGGCCGTCGGCGGGCGGCCGTACGGCGGTGGCCTCGGCGACGGGAAGGTTGTCCAGGCTGAGTCCCGGGCCGGGCCGCAGCGAGTACCAGGCCTCGGCGAACTTCCTCGGGTCGTTGGAGACCTGGCGGCCACGCCACTCACTGGCCTTGCCGACGACGACGCACTCGCCGGTCAGTACGTGCTGCCACTCCAGCGCCACGTGTCCGCAGTCGTCGGCCAGCAGGAACTTGCGCAGCACGCCGGAGCTTGCGCCGCCGAGGGTGTTGCGGTGGCCCGGGAGCATCACGGAGAAGATCAGCTTCAGCAGGACGGACTTGCCGCCGCCGTTCTCCAGGAAGAGCACCCCGGCGGGCGCGGGCCGGCGGGGCGGGCCCACCGGCTCCTCCGCGAAGAACTCCGCCTGCGTCGGCGCGGGTTCGGGCACGGTCTCGCCGACACCGCGCAGGTCAAGCACGGTGTCGGCGTAGCGCGCGCCGGCGGGCCCGATGGAGTAGAGGCGGACCCGGGACAGCTCGTACATGGCGGACTCTCGAAGTCTTCGGCAGATCGGGGTGGTTCGGGGGCAGGAATAGGGATGGGGACGGGGGCGGAGGCGAGGAGGTGCGGCGGCGGGGGACGGCTCAGGCGGAATGGAACGGCAGGCCGGCGCCGGCCACCAGTTCCAGGTCCTCACCACTGTCCGCGGGCAGCAGGGTCGGGGTGCCGTCGGTGACCGGGACGATGCCCAGCTCCAGCAGTTCGGCCATGGCCGCACCGCCCGCCAGGTCCCGCACCTGGAGCTGATAGCGGGCCGTCGTGCGGTAGGTGCCGCCGTGGTCGTCGCCGGTGCGCTGCAGGAATCCGGAGTCGGTGAGGAACGTGACGGCCTTGGCGACGATGCCGGTGGTCGAACCCGCGAGCCGACGTGCGTCCTTGGTCGCGCCGGTCGCGCTGCGTCTCGCCCAGATCCGCCAGGCCGTCTCCAGCCCCGGGGCGTCGCTGGCCGGGTCGGTGTTCTCGCCCTGTTCCGCGGCCCGCTCCTCCAGACGGTGGCAGGCCTGGCGTACGAAGGCGTCGACGCCGTTGACGGTGACCCGCCCGATGTAGGCGTCGTCGGCGAGGTCCTCGGGACGCGGGAACGCCATGACGGCGACGGCGAGGTGTGCGAGCCCGTGCAGGAACCGGTCGCCGCCGTCGGCGGAGGTCCGCCGCGCGTAGTCGCCCATGCGGACGGCGAACACCGAGTCCTCGGCGGCGGTCACGGCCATCCCCGCGCGCGGGGACACCTCGAGCACGATCAGGCCGAGGCCGGTGGCCACGGCGTCGGCGAGGCGCGCGAACGGCGGGTCCTCACGGTAGCGGCGCAGCAGGTCCGCGTACTCCTGGTCGCGGGCCGGCTGCAGCTTGGGCTGGAGGCCGAAGGCGACGAGCCGCGCCGCGTCGGCGGCGTCGGCGGGTGTGACGGCGGCGCCGGCCGGTGCGGTGGAGGGCTCCGCCTCGCTCCACTCGGCATGCTCGCTCACGGACACGGTTCCTCCTCGCGCTGGCGAACGACGGTGACGGCGGCAACGACGGTACTGGCTGCCGGCCCGGAGCCTGCGGCCGCCGCCGGCTCCCCGAGGTCCGGCAAAACGCCCATCAGGCCGCCTCCGTCCGGTCCGCCGCCATCCCCGCCGCGTCCAGCAGGGCCGTACCGACGATGAGGTCGGCCCCGCCGAACTCGGGGTCGTCCAGTTCCACACCGTCGTCCACCGCGAAGAGCAGGTGCCGCTCGCCCTGGCGGTAGGCGGTGCCGACCGGCGGGCTGGCCGCGTGGACGGCCAGCAGGGCCACCAGGTACGGAAGTTCGGGGTCCTGGCCGCGGGCCTCGGCGAGCAGTCCGGACAGCCGTCGGGGCGCGTCGGCCGGCAGTTCCAGCAGGGTGGTCGCGGCCGCCAGCTGCTCCTCGGTGAAGCGGCTGTCGTCGGGGGTGGCGATCAGGTCGGGTTCCGGCATCTCGGCGCCCAGGTGCTCCCGCTCCACCGCCGGGGTCAGCAGGATGTCGACGAGGTCGGCGACCCGGACGGACACCGGTGTACGCAGCCCGGTGCCGCGGGCGAAGAAGGCGTCGGTGACCCGGACCGCCTGCTCCAGGGGCAGTGGGAGCAGGGGGGAGAGGAGGTGTCCGTAGAGGTCCGTGCCCGAGGTCGAAGCCGGCGTGGCGAAGGCCTGCCGGTCCTGTTCGGCCCGGAACAGCGGGCCGGCCTCCAGCAACCGGGACTGCAACTGAGTGTGCCGACGGATGCAGTCCTTGACGATGTCCACCAGTTCGGCGGCCCTGCGCTTGTGCTCGGGGTCCTCCGATTCGTCACGGGCCTTGCGGATGTTGGTGAGGATCGCGTTCTCGTGGCGGTACCGGTCCGCGACGTGGTCCAGGGCCTCGGCGATCATGTCGGGAACGGCGCTCAGCCAGTCCACCGCGCGCACGTTGCGCCGGGTGGCGTCCAGGGCGCGGCGCAGCGATTCGGAGTACTGCACGGTCCGGTAGCGGGCCTGCTCGGCGGCGAGCTGGGCGTCGGCGAGCCTGCCCCGGCTGATCAGCACCTCGAGTTTGACCTCGGCGGCGATCTGGGCACTGGTGACATCGGTGTCCAGGGCGCCGACCAGGACGTTGACCGCCTCGTCCGTGGTCCGCAGGTAGACGGTGCCGCCGGGGCCGGGGACCTCCTCGATCAGCTTGAAGTCGTAGTCGCGGCGGACATAGCTGCCGTCCGCGCCGAACACTCCGTACACCGCGCGGAAGCCGCGGTCGACACTGCCGACGTTGATCAGGTTCTCCAGGACCCAGCGGGCCACCCGCTCGTGCTCGGCGGCCGGTCGGCGGGGAGCCTGGGCGGCGATGCGCGGGACGAGCCGGGCGACTATCTGGTCGTGGTCGGCACCGGTGTCGAAGTCCATGTTCAGCGTGACCAGGTCGATGGCCGCCAGGGCGACCTCCGCCATGCCGTACACCGAGTACTCGCCGGCCAGATTGACCTTGCGGGCGTCCAGGTCGTGCAGCGGCGCGGTACAGGCGAGTGCGCGCAGCCGCCGGGCCAGCCCCTCGTCGGCCGCCGGACCCGGCGCGGGCCGCGGGCCCGCGCTGAGCTGGGGCGGAGCACTGTCCGTCGATGCAGGTGAAGTCACGGTGCACAGACTAGGTCCTCGGTCTGACAACAGCCCAAACGACGCAGATGCGCCCCGGTGTCACGGTTGTCACACCGCTCCGAACCCACGGGGAGCGCCGGGGCCCGCTGACGACTGCTTCGCTCCGGACGCGGTACGCGTCGGGCCGTGCGCGGCCGGACCCGCACCGGAAGGACCCGGCCCACCTCATCGCCGCACGGCGGCCCCTCACTGCCGTGCGGCGCCCCTGAACCCCGGGGGTTCCCCCGCCGTCAGCGCGGCCAGTGCCGCCGACACCGCAGCGGAGGTCCGCAGGTCGAGCCGGACGCTCGTCCCGCGTGCGCGGTGCCGCAGGTCGTCGGCGGCGAGTGCGAGGAGCTGGGGCAGCAGGTCGGTGCACCGACGGGCCACCCATCCGGTGCCGGCGGTGGCCAGCCACCACAGGCTCGCCGTCAGGGTGGGTGCCGCGGACTCCGGCTCGGGCGAGGGCGCGGGCCCGGGGGCGAGACCGCGTTCCGCCAGCAGCGCGTGGAACCTCACGGCCAGTTGGCGGTGTCCCCGCTCGCCCGGGTGCATCCGGTCCGCGCTCCACATCGTACGGTCGGTGACCCAGTCGCCGTCGCTCGCGTGCAGGTGCACCGCGTCGTACCGGTCGGACAGCGCGTGGACGACGGTGTTGACCGCGTGCTGTCGGCGGGCGAGCGGCCTGGCCGGCGCTCCGGGCAGCCCCATGGTGCCGCCGGGGTCGGGCAGGCACGCGGTGAGCAGCACGGCGCCCTGGGCCGCGCAGGCCGCGTACACCTGGTCCAGCCGCCTGGCCACGGCGTGGATGTCGAAGCCCTGGCGCAGGGTGTCGTTGACCCCGACGACGACCGACACGAGGTCGGGCCGCAGGACCAGTGCCCCGGGGAGTTGGCCTTCGAGCACGTCGTGCGTCTGCGCCCCGCTCCTCGCCAGGTTGGTGAACCGTACGGGCTGCTCGCCCAGCGACTCGGCGAGCAGCGCGGCCCAGCCCCGCCATCCGTCACCGGCGCGGTCCCCGACGCCCTCGGTCAGCGAGTCGCCGAGAGCCACGAACCGCACGGGTCTCATCTCGGGCCCCCCGGTACCGCGGACGCGGGCCGGACCGGCGCCGTGTCCTCCCGCTCGCCGTCCGGCACACCCTCCCGCGCGGCCGTCCGCGGGGCCTCGTGGGCATCGAGGAACGCCGTCACGGCCGCTCCCCACCCGAAGCACTCCGCACGCGCGCGTGCCGCCGCGCGCCGCTCCGTCTCCGGCCGTCCCAGCAGGAGTTCGACGGCGTCCGCGAACGACTCCCCCCGGTCCCCCGCGACCGCCCCGGCGGAGCCGATCACCTCCGGCAGCGCGGACGAGGTGCTCGCCACCACGGGGGTGCCGCACGCCATCGCCTCCAGCGCGGCGAGCCCGAAGGTCTCCGCGGGCCCCGGCGCCAGGCACACGTCCGCGGAGGCCTGGAGTGCGCCGAGGAGCGTCCGGTCGAGGACGTGGCCCAGGAAGACGACCGGCAGTCCGCGTTCCCGGGCGCGCTGTTCGAGCCGCGGCCGCAGCGGTCCGTCCCCCGCCACCACCAGCACCGCCCGCCGCCCGCGCCGCAGCAGTGCCTCCAACGCGTCCAGCGCCGTCCCGGGCCGCTTCTCCACGGACAACCGGGTACACGTCACCAGCAGTGTTTCCGCCACGCGCGCGTGGCGGGCCCGCAGCCCGGGGTCGTGCAGCGAGGGATGCCGCTCCGTCAGGTCGACGCCGAGCGGTGCCCGTACGACGTTGCGGGCACCGATCCTGGCGAACTCCCGCTCGGCGAACTCGGTGGTGCACACCACACGCGCGTAGGTGTGGGCGGTACGGACGTTGAGGGCGTCGGCGGTGCGCCGCGCGACCCCCTCCGGCAGCCCCCAGGTGCGCAGCACGCCGTCGGCGGTCTCGTGGGAGACCATGACCGCGGGTACCCGGGCCCGCCGCGCCCATCTGCCGGTCCAGCGCAGGGTCGTACGGTCGGACACCTCGAGCCGGTCGGGAGCGAGTTCCTCCAGCAGGGCGGCGATCCGCCGCTTGTCGGTGAGGACGCGGTAGCCGCCGGTGCCGGGCAGGAGCGGGCCCGGCAGGGTGATCACCCGCCCCTGCTCGGTCTCCCGGTCGCTCTCCCGCTCCCCGGGAACGATGAGCACGGACTCGTGCCCCGCCGCCCGGTAGCCCCTGCCGAGCTCCCGCAACGCGGTGCGCAGCCCGCCGGAGGCCGGCGCGACGAAGTTCGCGAGCCGTACGATCCGCAGCGAACCGTCGGCGCCCTGCGGACACCCGACGCCCTGCGGGCCGCCGGTACCCGGCACACCGGCCGGCGGGGCCCCCGTTCCCACCGGCCCGTTCACGCCGCCACCGCCGTCCTGCGCCCGGCGAGCACATCCGTGTAGTGGCCGATCAGCCGGTCCCCGACGGCCGCCCAGGTACGGCCCTCGACCGTCGCGCGCCCCGCTGCCCCGTAGGCGGCCCGCAGCCGGGGGTCGGCGGCCAGGGACCACACCGCGTCCCGTACCGCGGCTGCGTCGCGCGGCGGCACCAGAAACCCGGTGCGCCCGTGCGCGACCAGGTCCAGCGGGCCGCCCACGGCGGGCGCGACCACGGGCACGCCGCTCGCCATGGCCTCCTGCACGGTCTGGCAGAAGGTCTCGAACGGTCCCGTGTGGGCGAAGACGTCCAGCGAGGCGAAGATCCTCGCGAGTTCGTCACCGGTGCGGCGTCCCAGGAAGACCGCGCCGGGCATGGCCTGCTCCAGACCCGGCCGGCTGGGGCCGTCGCCCACGACGACGACCCGCACTCCCGGCAGGGCGCTCGTTTCGGCCAGCAGCTCGACCTGCTTCTCGGGGGCGAGCCGGCCGACGTAGCCGACGATCAACTCGCCGTTCGGGGCGAGTTCCCGGCGCAGTGCCTCGTCCCGCAGTTCGGGCCGGAAACGGACGGTGTCCACGCCGCGCGGCCACAGTTCGACCCTGGGGACGCCGTGCTTCTGAAGGTCGCTCCGCGCGGCGCCGGACGGGGCGAGGGTGAGGTCGGCGGCCGAGTGCACGGACCGGATCCGACGCCAGGCCGCGGCCTCGCCCGCACCCATGTACGTGCGGGCGTACCCGGCGAGGTCGGTCTGGTAGACGGCCACGGCCGGCAGGCCGAGACGCGAGGCCGCCGCCATGCCGCGCACACCGAGCACGAAGGGGCTGGCCAGATGGACGAGGTCGGCCCGGTGCTCGGTGATCGCCGCGGTGACACGCCGGCTGGGGAGAGCGACGCGGACCTGGGGGTAGCCCGGGAGCGGGAGGGAGGGGATCCGGACGACGGGGCACGGGGCCCGGTCGTCGGGTTCGTCGCCCGCGGCGGCGGGGGCGACGACAACAGGACTGTGACCGCGGTCCACGAGGTGCCGTGCGGTCTGGAGCGCGCAGTGAGCCACGCCGTTCACGTCAGGGGGAAAGGATTCGGTCACGATGACGACTCGCATACGGGTGTTCTCGCCGCGCCGGACGTGGCCACGTCAACGTGGATCTTTCCGGCCGGGGAACGTCCCATGAGCGTTGCGTCGCACACCCGCAGGGGTCGAACGCCGGCCATGTGCTCCTGTCCCGCGGGTCGTCCGGCGTTCACACCGCGCGCGCCGGGCGGGTCACACGACGGACTCCCCGGGACCGATCCGGCTGCGTACGGCGGTCTGCACCTCGGCCTCCTCGGCCGGGTCGACGGCGAGCCGGCGCAGGCGCTCGAAGACTCGGGCGTCGCCGGTCTCGGCGTGCCGCGCGGCGATCTCGCGAGTGGACTCCTCGCAGTCCCAGAGGCACTCGACGGCGAAGCCGCTGCCGAAGGAGGGATCGGTGGCCGCGAGAGCGCGGGCGGCCCGGCCTCTCAGGTGGGAGGAGGCGGTCTCCCGGTAGATGTGGCGGAGCACGGGAGCCGCACAGGCGATGCCCAGGCGTCCGGCGCCGTCGACGAGGGTCCACAGGGCCGGCGCGTCGGGGCCCTCGCCCCGTACCGCCTCGCGCAGCGCGGCGAGGACCAGGTCTCGGTCCTGTGTGCCGCCCCGGAGGGCGAGGACACGGCCGGCGGCGGCGCCCAGGGCGTCGGGCCGGTAGGCCCAGCGGCGCGCACGGTCGACGGCGGCGAGACTGCGCATGCGTTCGAACGCGTCGACGGCGGTCTCCACGACGGGCGCCGACCCGGTGGCCACGGCGCCCTCGATCAGGGTGAGGGCGTCCGGATCATTGCCGTCGGCGAGATAGCGCAGGGCGGTGCAGCGGGCCCCCTCGGTGCCGTCCTCGGCGGCCCGGACGATCTCGGGCCGGTCCTCCGGGCCCGCCACGGCGCTCAGGCAGCGGGCGGCCGGGACGTGCAGGGCGGCGCCGCGTTCGATTCCCTGCTGGGCCCATTCGAAGACGGCCCGCACGCTCCACCCGGGGCGGGGACCGGTGGGACGCATCTGCCGCTGCCAGCGGTCGAAGCAGCCGGCTTCCTGGGCGCCGCGCACGCGCGTGGCGACGGATTCGCGTGGATCGTCGGCCCACAGGCGCCAGGGCCGCGGCTCGAAGGCGTCGCGGACGGTGGCGGCCAGTTCGGCCTCGCCCTCGGCGTCGGTGGGGAACCGCGCGAGCACCGGGACGGCGAGGGCGCGCAGACCCGCGTCGTCGTCCCGGAGGGCGAGTTCGTCCAGGGCCCAGGCCCAGTTGGAGCCCTGGGCGGCGTACCTGCGCAGCAGGACGAGCGCGTCCCGCCTGCCGTAGGAGGCGAGGTGCCCGAGGACCGCGAGGGCGAGCCCGGTGCGTGACTCCTCGGTGTCGAGGATGTCCTCGGCCTCGAAGAGATGCGCCTCGATCGCGTCCAGTTCGCCGTGCAGATCGAGATAGAGGCGGGCGTAGTAGAGGGAGCGGTTCTCCACCTGCCAGTCGTGGCGCGGATCGTGCAGCACGCAGTGGTTCAGCGCCGCGAGCGTTTCGGAGCGCGGGGCGGTGAGCGCGTGCAGCGTGCCGTCGCCGCGGCCCCGCTGAAGCAGGCCGAGCAGCGTACCGCTGGGCGCTATGACCGGATCGAACATGGGAAACAGCCTCACATCAAGCGTCGACGCAACCGGGGACGTGCATTACCTGGCCGCGTGCCAACACGTCGGGGCGCCCGCCGTTTCCTGCTTGCTGTAGACCATCTTCCTCTGCCTCTCGTCGGTGGCCCGTGCGGACCGCGTCACGGCCCGCGCGGTGCGGCAACACCTGCCCAGCCATCGCGTCCGTGAATCACGTCGTCATGATGACCCGGCGGTCACATCTGCCGCGACCGAATTCCGGCGGCCTCGTACCGCCTACTCCGTTTCCCGCGCTTTCCCGCGCTTTCCCGCGCTTTCCCGTGTCCTCGCCGGTCGGAGCGCTCAGCGCAACGTTCGGTTCAGCGCTGGGTCCGGCTTCGGCCCCCTGCGCGGTTCAGTGTGCGCCGAACAGTTCGAGCAGTTCCGCGCGGCCGAACATCCGGGCCGTGTCGACGGCCGAGGGAGTGCCTGCGGCAGGGTCGGCACCACCGTGCAGCAGAGCCTTGACCACCTCGCTCTCGCCCTTGAAGGCGGCCCCGGCGAGCGGGGTCTGTCCCCGGTCGTTGATCCGGTCGGCGTCGGCACCGCGCTCCAGCAGCGCGCGGACCGCCTCGGCATGACCGTGGTAGGCGGCGAGCATCACGAGCGAGTCGCCCCGGTCATTGGTGAGGTCGGCGGGCACACCCGCGTCGACGTAGGCCACGAGTTCCTCGGTCCGGCCGCGCCGGGCCAGATCGAAGATCTTGGTCGCCAGCTCCACGACCTCGGGGTCAGGGGCTTCAGTCATATCGGCCGGACCGCCTCTCACCACGGATCACTCCGCACATCGGGGACAGGGTGTACGTCTGCGAGCGGTGCAGAGCCGTACGGGTGAATCGCCAGGGTACTGGCTCGCACGGCACATGAGCCGACGTGTCCGAGGTAAAGATCACGGGGCACCCAGCCGGATGCGACAACCCACGTCCGCCGGGTCGGGGACGGTCCGCAACGGTCCGCCGACCGGGCGAAACACGCACCGATTAACCCAGTTGCACCTTTTGTCGTATAGATACATTCTGTGAGCCTGGAAGTACTCATGGTGACTGTCCCCGCGAACCAGGAGAACTCACATGATCCTCTCGATCTCAGGCGTGGTCCTGCTCGGCATCGTCCTCTTCATCTTCTGCCGCAAGGACGGCCTGAAGCCGTTGCACGCCGTGGTGGCCATGCTGTTCGGCTTCTATCTGGCGAGTACGGCCATCGCGCCGAGCATCAAGGCGGGCGGCGAAAGCCTGGCCGGCCTCCTCGGCGGAATCAGGTTCTGACCCACCGCACCCCATCTCCCCGACGTACCCGCCCACCCGTACACACACTGGAGGCAGCAGTGGCCCGGCGCCCCCTCCCCCGCATCCTGAGGAACGGCGGCACGCAGCTCGCCCGGAGCCGGGAGCTGGCCCGGACGGCGGCCGACAGCGCCACGGACGTCCTGCATCCGCTCATCACGATCACGCGCGGACTGCGCCGGCTCGCCTCGGCCGGACGGCGCAGGTGGCTCGACACCCCCAAGGACCGGCGCGGAGCGCTGCTCTTCCTGGTGGCGTCGGTGGTCCTGGTCGTGGCGCTCCTCCCGTACGGTCCGCTGCTCGCCGTCATCACCCTGATGGCGGCGGCGGCCTGGCGGGGCCGGGACCGCGCCCCGGCCACGTCCGACGGACCCGACGAGTCGCAGATCAAACGCCTGAGGTCGCTGTACCACGCCCTGGTGCCGTACTTCTCGTCCGCCGAGGACCCGGATCCCCTCTACACCCACGGCGGCGCGTGGGAGAACGCCTTCCCCGCGTACGAGTTCGACGGCACCGGCCGCATCACCCACCTGCTGATCAGCTATCCCGCGTACTACACCGACGGCGAACCGGAGTCCCGCGCCCGGATCGAGCACCTGCTCGCCGCCAAGTCGGGGCGCGGCCGCGAATACCACTTCGCCTGGGACGAGGAGGGCAACCAGCTCACGGTCCGCGTCCTCTCCCCGCTGCCCGCCGACATCGCCGCCCAGCGCTTCGTCACGTCCCCCGGCGAGACGGTCCTCGGTTTCACCGATCCCACCCGGGTGCGACGGACCCTGCCGCTCACCCACGGTGAGGAGCAGCGCGACGTTCCCCCCGTCGTCTGGCGCACCGGCATCCGCTCCACCGAGCCCCATCTGCTGGCGGCCGGGCACCCCGGAAGCGGTACCTCCACGCTGCTGCGCTCCGTCGCCCTGCAGGCGCTGGTCCACGGCGATGTGATGATCATCGACGGCGGCGGCACCGGTGAGTACGCGTGCCTCACCGGCCGGGAGGGTGTGCTCTCCGTCGAGTGCGGCCTGGCGGGGGCTCTGGCGAGTCTTCAGTGGGCCGCGCACGAGACGGAGCGCCGCCTGATCGCCACCAACCGGGCCCACCAGGCGGGCGATCCGCCGCCCGCGGACACCAGGCGGCCGCTCTGGATTCTGCTGGACCGCCCGAGCGCGTTCACGCACCTCGCCGCCGCGGACGGCCGCGAGGACCCCCAGTCGCTGCTCCAGGTCCCGCTGCGGCACGGCCGCCCGGTGAACGTCACGGTGGTCGTCGCCGATCAGCTCGACAGCATGGAGACCCTCACCGACGCGGTACGGCAGCACACCCGCGCGCGTGTCGTCCTCGGACCCGCGACACCGGAGCAGGTGGCGGCCGTCCTGGGTGCTCCCCCGCACACCACGCCCGTCGAACACGTCCCCCCGGGTCGCGGCTACGCCCGTCTGGGCACGGGCCCGGTCCACCGGCTCCAGGTGCCGGCCACGCCGAACCCGTACGACGACGCGACCAGCGGTGCCCACCGGCAGGCGGTACTGGACCTGCTCCCGGCCCGGACGACTCCGGCGGACGCGGAAACGGAGGCGCGGGCGCCCGAGCGCACACGGCCGGTGCCCGGCCTCCTGTCCAAGGCCCCTGCCGACGAGACCTCCGTGGACACGGCCCCGGCAACGGCCGACCAGCACACCGAGGACAACGTGCCCGCGGAGGCGGCCGTCGCCGAGTCCTCCTGACCGCACACCGCACGCCGCCTGCCGCCGGCCCCTCTCAGACACCGCGCGCAGACGCCGCCCGTCCGCCGTGGCTACGCCACGAAGGAGCGCGGCACCTCCGCCCCCGACGTCCCGCCGGTCTCGACGATCCGTGCCGCCGCGGCCAGCCGTACCGCCGCTTCCTCGGCCACCGCGCCGCCCACGGTGAACGGCAGCCGCACATATCCCTCGAACGCCCCGTCGACCCCGAAGCGCGGCCCCGACGGCGCCCGTACCCCGACCCGCTCCCCCGCCTCGGCGATCCGCGACCCCGAGAGCCCACCGGTACGCACCCACAGGGTGAGCCCGCCGCGCGGGACCTCGAACTCCCAGTCGGGCAGCTCCCGGCGCACCGCGCCGACCAGCGCGTCCCGGTTCTCCCGGGCCTGCGCGCGCCGGATCTCCACGGCCCGCTCCCAACCGTCCGTGCCGAACAGCCAGTTCACCGCGAGCTGTTCCAGTACGGGCGTGCCCAGATCGGCGTACGCGCGCGCGGCGACGAGACCGCGGATCACGTCGGGGGCCGCGCGCACCCAGCCGATACGCAGACCGGCCCAGAACGCCTTGCTCGCCGAGCCGACCGTGATCACCGTGGATCCGGCCGGGTCGAAGGCGCAGACGGGGCGCGGCATCTCCACATCCGGATCGAGCCAGAGTTCGCTCATGGTCTCGTCGGCGACCAGCACCGTCCCCGCCGAGCGCGCCGCGTCCACCAGCCGGCGGCGCTGGTCCTCGTCGGCGAGCGCACCGGTCGGGTTGTGGAAGTCCGCGACGACGTACGCGATGCGCGGCGCCGCCTCCCGCAGCACCTGCCGCCAGTGGTCCAGGTCCCAGCCGGCCAGCCCCTCCGCCATGGCGACGGGGACCAGCCGGGCCCCGGCCTCCCGCATCAGCTGGAGGATGTTGGCGTAGGACGGCGACTCCACGGCGATGCGCTCGCCACGGCCTCCGAAGCGGTGGCAGATGGCGTCGATGGCGCCCATCGCCCCGGTCGTCACCATGATCTGCTCGGGCATGGTCGGGATGCCCCGCGCGGTGTACCGGTCGGCGATCGTCGAGCGCAGCGCCGGCAGTCCGGCCGGGTAGTCGCCGTGGGTGTGCGCGTAGGGCGGCAGTTCCTCGAGGGCGCCCTGGACTGCGCGGGTGAGCCAGGGTTCGGGTGCGGGCAGGGCGGCGCAGCCGAGGTCGATCATCGAGCCGAGGGCCTCGGGCGGCAGCGGTTCCAGTCCCCGCGCGGGCACCGGGTTTCCGGCCGGCACGGCGGTCCAGCTGCCGGCGCCGCGTCGCGACTCCAGGAAGCCCTCGCCGCGCAGCGCCTCGTAGGCGGCGGCGACGGTGGTGCGGCTGACGGACAGGGCCAGGGCCAGTTCCCGCTCGGCGGGCAGCCGGGCGGCCACCGGGACGCGCCCCTCGAGCACCAGCAGCCGGATCCCGTCGGCCAGGGCCCGGTAGGCGGGCGGGCGGCGGGTGCCGGAGCCGGCCGGCCGGGCCTGCTGGGAGTGGAGCAGCCGGGCGAGCTGCGCCGCGCCCACTGCCGAGGTCCACTGCGCCATCTGAATCAGTCCACCTTCCTCGAATTGGCCATGGATGGCATTCCCCTTCCCACCACAGGGTGTCACGGACCAGTCCACTTCGACCATGGGGGGCATACCTTGTCCAGCCAATCGCCCCGGCACGGGCATCTCACACGGCGACTGTTCCAGCTCTACACCGGACTGGCGTTGTACGGCGCGAGTTCGGCCCTGCTGGTCAGGTCCGGGCTCGGCCTGGAGCCGTGGAACGTGCTGCACCAGGGCCTGTCCGAGCGGACGGGCCTGTCGATGGGCCTGGTGGTGACCCTCCTGGGCGCGGCGGTGCTGCTGCTGTGGATCCCACTGCGCCAGCGCCCGGGGCTCGGCACGGTCTCCAACGTCCTGGTGATCGGCGCGGCCATGGACGCGACCCTGGCCGTGGTACCCGAGGCGCACGGTATGGCCCTCCGCGCGCTGATGACGGTGGCCGGCATCGTGCTGAACGGCGCGGCGACCGGGCTGTACATCGCGGCGCGCTTCGGACCGGGCCCGCGCGACGGGCTGATGACGGGGCTGAACCAGCGCACGGGAGTATCGATCCGGCTGGCGCGCACGGCCATCGAGGTCACGGTGGTCGCCACGGGCTTCGTCCTCGGCGGCACCGTGGGCGTGGCGACCCTCCTGTACGCGGTGACGATCGGCCCGCTCTCCCAGCTCTTCCTGCGGGTGTTCGCCGTCCCCTCGGCATCCGCCGGCCCCGCGGTCGTTGCCACCGGTCAACCGCACGGGGTGATACTGCGTCCGTGACCTCACGGATACGCCACCCCTACCTCGACCATCCCGGCCCGATCGCGTTCGCCCACCGCGGCGGGGCGGCGAACGGCCTGGAGAACACCGTGCGCCAGTTCCGGTGCGCCGTCGAGGCGGGTTACCGCTACATCGAGACGGACGTCCATGTCACGCGGGACGGCCGGCTCGTCGCGTTCCACGACGCGACCCTGGACCGGGTGACGGACGGGGCGGGCCGGATCGCCGACCTGCCGTGGCGGGACGTGCAGCACGCGCGCGTGGCGGGCCAGGAGCCGGTGCCTCTCTTCGAGGAGCTGCTGGCCGCCTTCCCCGAGGTGCGGTGGAACGTCGACGTCAAGGCCGAGCCGGCTCTCCTGCCCTTCCTGGACCTGATCGAGCGGACGGACGCCTGGGACCGGGTCTGTCTCGGCTCCTTCTCCGAGGCCCGTGTGGTACGCGCCCAGCGGCTGGCCGGGCCCCGCCTCGCGACGTCGTACGGCACGCGGGGGGTGCTGAATCTGCGGCTGCGCTCGTGGGGGATGCCGGCCCCGGTGCGCGGGTCGGCGGTCGCCGCCCAGGTTCCGGAGGCCCAGTCCGGCGTCCCGGTGGTGGACCACCGCTTCGTGCGCACCGCCCATGCGCACGGGCTCCAGGTGCACGTGTGGACGGTCAACGAACCCGAGCGGATGCACCGGCTCCTGGACCTGGGGGTGGATGGCATCATGACCGATCACATCGACACACTGCGCACGGTCATGGAGAACCGCGGCCTGTGGGTCTGAGACCCTGCCCGGCCACTGAGCGCGTTCACGGGGAAGCGAGGGCACGGGTGGGCAACGACGCCGTGCGATCACCGGCAGCGGACGAGGCGGCCGGCCGACGGTACGAGCAGCGCGGCTGGTACTTCTACGACTGGGCGTGCTCCGTGTACTCCACGAGCGTTCTCACGGTGTTCCTCGGTCCCTATCTGACGTCGGTCGCCGAGGCCGCGGCGGACGCGGACGGGTTCGTGCATCCGTTCGGCGTTCCGGTGCGCGCCGGGTCGTTCTTCGCGTACTCGGTGTCCCTGTCGGTGATCCTGGCGGTGCTCGTGATGCCGCTGGTGGGCGCCGCCGCCGACCGCACCGGCCGCAAGAAACCGCTCCTCGCGGCCGCCGCCTACACGGGCGCCGCCGCCACGGCGTGCATGTTCCTCCTCGACGGCGAGCGCTATCTGCTGGGCGGCGCCCTGCTGGTCGTGGCGAACGCGGCGCAGTCCGTGGCGATGATGCTCTACAACTCCTACCTGCCGCAGATCGCCACTCCCCAGGAACGCGACGCGGTCTCCTCGCGGGGCTGGGCCTTCGGCTACGCGGCGGGAGCCCTGGTCCTCGTCGCCAACCTGGTCCTCTACTCCGCCCATGACGGTTTCGGACTCTCCGAGGGCATGGCGGTCCGTATCTGCCTGGCGTCGGCGGGTCTGTGGTGGGGCGCCTTCACCCTGGTGCCGCTGCGGCGGCTGCGCGACCGCCGTGCCCCCGCGCGGGAGGCGTCGTCCGCCCTGTCCGGTTTCCGGCAGCTCGCGGCGACCGTCCGCGACATGCGGCGCCACCCGCTCACGCTCGCCTTCCTGCTGGCGTACCTGGTCTACAACGACGGCATCCAGACGGTGATCTCACAGGCCTCGGTCTACGGCTCGAAGGAGCTGGGGCTCGGGCAGTCCACGCTCATCGTCGCCGTGCTGCTGGTCCAGGTGCTGGCGGTGGTCGGCGCGCTGGCGCTGGGCCGGCTAGCCCGGATCCACGGGGCCAAGCGCACGATCCTCGGCTCGCTGGTCGCCTGGACGCTGACGCTGGCCGCCGGGTACTTCCTGCCCGCCGGGGAGCCGGTGTGGTTCTTCGTTCTGGCCGCCGGGATCGGCCTGGTCCTCGGCGGCAGCCAGGCCCTGTCCCGGTCGCTGTTCTCCCACCTCGTGCCGCCCGGCAAGGAGGCCGAGTACTTCTCGGCGTACGAGCTGAGTGATCGCGGGATGAGCTGGCTCGGTCCGCTGCTGTTCGGGCTCACCTACCAGCTGACGGGCAGCTACCGGGACGCGATCATCTCGCTGGTGGCCTTCTTCGTCCTCGGTTTCGCGCTGCTCGCGCGGGTTCCGGTGCGCCGGGCGGTCACCGCCGCGGGGAATCCCGTTCCGGAGAAGATTTAGCACTCGGCGCGAAAGGGCTGTAGTGTACGCGTTTGGCCTGCCAGGTGTACCGTTACTGCGCGTCAAAGATGCCGAAACGCCGTGTTGCATCTGTCATTAGATGTGACAAACCGGGCGCCGGTGGGTACTGCACTGGTTGACAAGGCTGCGGCTACGACGGCGACACATGGCCCGGAACGGGAATCTTTACCGCCGACCGGACGTTGACCGGATGACGACGACAGCGACACCTGTCCTGTGGGCGACAAGCCCGGGAGGCACGATTCATGAGTGAGCGAGCTCTTCGCGGCACGCGCCTCGTGGTGACCAGCTACGAGACGGACCGCGGCATCGACCTGGCACCACGCCAGGCCGTGGAGTACGCATGCGAGAAGGGGCACCGCTTCGAGATGCCCTTCTCGGTCGAGGCGGAGATCCCGCCGGAGTGGGAGTGCAAGGTCTGCGGTGCCCAGGCACTCCTGGTTGACGGCGACGGCCCCGAGGAGAAGAAGGCCAAGCCCGCGCGTACGCATTGGGACATGCTGATGGAACGACGTACCCGTGAGGAACTCGAAGAGGTCCTCGAGGAGCGTCTCGCCGTTCTGCGCTCCGGTGCGATGAACATCGCGATTCACCCCCGGGACAGCCGAAAGTCGGCTTGATCCCGACGGAGGATCGGACGGGAGCACAGCGCACAGCAGCACACAGGACCGCGGGCGCCGTACCAGCTGGTACGGCGCCCGCGGTCCTGTGTGCGTTCGGCTCGGCCCTCAGCGCGGGAGCGGCGGCCGGGGCTCCTGCGGGAAGTCGCCCGGCGGGGTACCGCGCTCGTCCCTGATCACCTCGCCCTGGACCACCCTGCCGTCGGGCCGGTGGATACGCGCCTGCTGGAAGGCACCGCCCAGGGAGCCCTGGGCGGCCTCGCGCAGCTTGCGCTCGAAGGTGCGCTCGGCACAGCGGCTCACGGCCTTCTGGACCGGGGGCACCAACAGGAGCAGACCGACCGCGTCGGAGACCAGACCCGGGATGATCAGCAACAGCCCGCCCAGCATCATCAGGCCGTTGCCCTCGCTGTTCGGCCGGGGCTCGGGCAGCACGCCGCTCTGTTGCTGCTGCAGCGTCTCGGTGAGGTTCTTGAAGGCGCGTCGGCCGGCTCGCTTGATCACCACCGAGCCGAGGACCAGGCCGACCAGCAGCACCAGGAAGACCACCAGCCCGTTCGCCGCCCCGGCGAGGACCGTGAGCAGCCAGATCTCCAGCACCAGCCACGCGGCGACGCCGAGCGGCAGGACGGTGCGCAGCCGGGAGCGCCGGGGCCGGGCGGGGTTCGGGATCTGAGCGCCAGTCGTCATGCTCCCAGTGTGCCTGGCCCCTGCTCAGCACGGGATAAGCGGGACCGGCGGGACCCTCGGGGCGGTGCACGCACGCGCGGCCCGCTCCGTCCGCCCAGCCGGCCCCTTCCGCCTACCCGCCCTGCTTCGTCCGCTCGACCCGCTGCGACTGCCCGGTCCGTTTGGCGTCCTCACGTCCCAGGACCTTGCCGACCCTGTCCCCCACGCCCCACGCGGTGACCCGCCACAACGCCTCGACGACGATGTCGCGGCTCATCTTCGAGTCGCCGAGTTCCCGCTCGACGAAGGTGATGGGCACCTCGACGACGTGATAGCCGGCCTTGACCGCGCGACGGGCGAGGTCGACCTGGAAGCAGTAGCCCTGGGAGGCGACGTCGTCCAGACCGAGGCCTTCCAGGGTCTCGCGGCGGAACGCGCGGAAGCCGCCCGTGATGTCGCGCAGCGGCAGATCGAGCGCCACCCGCGAGTAGAGGCTGCCCCCGCGCGAGATGTACTCACGGGACTTGGGCCAGTTGACCACCCGGCCGCCGGGCACCCAGCGCGAACCGAGCACCAGGTCGGCGCCCTTGAGGGCGGTCAGCAGACGGGGCAGTTCCTCGGGCTGGTGAGAACCGTCGGCGTCCATCTCGACGAGTACGCCGTAGTCGTGCTCCGCGCCCCAGCGGAAGCCCGCGAGGTATGCGGCGCCCAGGCCTTCCTTGCCCTTGCGGTGCAGGACCTGGACGTGGTCGTCCGTGGCGGCCAGTTCGTCGGCGAGCCTGCCGGTGCCGTCGGGGCTGTTGTCGTCGGCCACGAGGACGTGAGCCTCGGGAACGGCCTTGCGCACCCGGCCGACGATCGCCTTGATGTTCTCCGCCTCGTTGTAGGTCGGGATGATCACCAAGGCCTTGCCGAGCGGGCCGAAAGTCCTACCCTGGGCTTCCGCCGCGCGGGTCCCGTCGCCGTCGTTCACAACTGCCCCTTCATGTCATGTTCGGGGTCCCACCATAGTGGTCACAGCCTGCACCGACATGGCATGACGTTCACATGATGGTGTTAATTTCCGAAGATCGGATAGAAGTGGGCCTTCCCCCCTACAGGGAAGGCCCCGGGCTCGGTGTACGGCGGATGGGGGCCCGGCGCCCTTCGGTCCGACCTGGGACCCGCCGGCTGCGAGTCGACCTGAAGCCGTTGTCTACTGAGCGCCCGGCCCCACCCGGGGCCACACCTTCCCGACCCACCGGAACGTTCCCTCGCGCCGCGCCGACGCTGAGCCTGGCTCCCGGTGACGGTGCCCGGTGCGGCACACCGTCCCTGACCCAGCGGCGCTGCCTCGAGTGGGCGGAACTTCCCCGGCCGGGCGTCCGATGGTGGACCCCGCCGAACCTAGCTTTCCCCCCGTTGCTTCCTGCCAACAGACGTTTGACCTGCGCAATGCGGTTCAGGTGTCTGCTCGGCGGGGAGGATGCGCAGGTCGCGAGACGGGGGCTCGACACGTGCTCGTCACCGGGCGGTCCGCGTAGATCACTCTCCCGGCCGTACGAAGACCGTGCGTCCGCCGACCACCGTGCGCCGACAGACGGGCAGGTCGCCACCCGGGGTCAGGTCCGGCAGCCCGGGGGTGCCGGAGCGGGGGTCGGTGGACCAGCGCGCCACCCGGTCGTCGGGTGCCTGTACGACGAGATCACCGGTGCGCCACACGGCGTAGTCGGCGGGAGCCCCCGGCACCAGGGCGCCCGCGTCGTCACGTCCGATCGCCCGCCAGCCGCCCCGCGTGTGCGCGGTGAACGCGGCTCGCACGGAGACCCGGTGTTCGGGCGTGCGGTGGAAGGCGGCGGCCCGGACGGTGCCCCACGGGTCGAGAGGCGTGACCGGGCTGTCCGAGCCGAAGGCGAGCGGGACACCGGCGCGCAGCAGGGCCGCGAAGGGGTTCAGGGAGCGGGCCCGCGCCACGCCCAGGCGCCGGGCGTACATGCCGTCCTCGCCGCCCCACAGGGCGTCGAAGGCGGGCTGGACGGAGGCGGTCAGGCCGAGTTCGGCGAACGCGGCGACGGTCTCGGGGGTCAGCATCTCGGCGTGCTCGACCCGGTGCCGGGCGGCCCGCACGCGCGCGATGCCCACCTTCTCGGCGGCGGCGCGCATCCCGTCGACCACCGCGCCGTTGGCTGCGTCACCGATGGCGTGGAAGCCCGCCTGGAGGCCCGCCTCGGTGCAGTCGACGACATGGGCGGCGACGGCGGCGGCGTCCAGGTGGGCGGTACCCGTGTGGCCGGCGTCGGCGTACGGCTCGTACAGACAGGCGGTGTGCGAGCCGAGGGCCCCGTCGGCGAACAGGTCGCCCGCGGCGCCGGTCGCGCCCAGTTCGCGGGCCTTGGCGACGTCCCGCTCGGCCCAGTAGCCGACGACGCGCGGGCCGCCGCCCTCGGCGGCGAGCCGCAGCAGGCCGGTGAAGTCGTCCTCGGAGGAGATCTCCGGGCCACCGCACTCGTGGACGGTGCCGATGCCCAGTGAGACGGCGTGGGCCAGGGCGGCACGCTGTGCCTCGGTGCGCTGGGCGGGCGTGACGGCGCCCAGGGCGGCGGCGCGTACGGCGTGGTGGGCGTCGCCGGTGAGCGGCCGGGCCTCGCCGGGTGCCTCGCGGGCGGTCTCGCCGGTGACGAGGTCGAGCAGCGCGGTGGTGACGACCGCGGAGTGGACGTCGATCCGGCTGAGGTAGAGAGGGCGTCCGCCGGTGGCCGCGTCGAGTTCGGCGCGGGTCGGGGGGCGGCCGTCCGGCCAGCGGGACGCGTCCCAGCCGTGGCCGAGCAGGACCCGGTCGGCCGGGCGGGCCGCGGCGAACTCCCGCACCCGGGCCAGCGCGGCCTCCAAGGAGGGGGCGTCGGACAGGTCGAGGCCGGTGAGGGCCAGTCCGGTGGCCGTGGTGTGCACGTGCGCGTCGGTGAACGCCGGGGTGACCAGCGCCCCGTCGAGGTCGATCACCTCGTCCACGCCGTCCGCGAAGGAGTCGGCGGCGCCCTCGGAGCCGACCCAGGCGATCTGGCCGCCTTCGACGACCATCGCGGTGGCGAAGGGGTCGGCGGGGCTGTGGACCTCGCCGCGGCGGAGCAGGACGGTGTGCGGCGGAGCGGTGCGTTCACTCATGACCCACAGTGTCGCCCCTCGCGGGGCCGGGCCCGCACCCAGGGCCGCTCTTCGCGTCACGTCCGCACCGCTGCGCCTGCGCGCCGCACGTCCGGTCGCGCCGCGCACGCGCGGCGTACTCCCCGCGCGGGCGCGGGTCAGACGCGCGGCGGACGGGCCTCGTACGGCGTGGACAGGACCACCGTCGTCCGGGTGGAGACGCCCGCCAGCGAGCGCACGCGTGCGAGCAGTTCCTCCAGTTGGCGCGGAGTGGCCACCCGCACCTTGAGGATGTAGTTCTCGTCGCCCGCGACGCTGTGGCAGGCCTCGATCTCGGGCACGCCCGCGAGGCGGTCCGCGATGTCGTCGGGGGCGCTGGGGTCGAACGGCTTGACCGAGATGAAGGCGGTCATGGGCAGACCGACGGCATCCGGATCGACGACCGCGGCATAGCCGCGGATGACGCCACGCTGTTCCAGTCTGCGCACCCGCTGGTGCACGGCCGACGTGGACAGGCCCGTGGCCTTGCCCAGGTCTGTGTAGCTCATCCGCCCGTCCTTGACGAGCAGCTGCACGATCTGTCGGTCCAGCTCCTCCATGGCGCAAGAACCTACAGTGCCGTCGATCTCCTCGGATACCTGAGCTGTCCAGGCCGTGCACGGTTCGTGACGTGCCGGGCGCCCGACCCGAGTCGGGCGGGGGACGAAACCGTCCGCGGGCGGCACCCCCGGGGGGGCTGTGTGACGAATACCACACCCTTAGAACAGTCTCCGTGATGTTCTCGTGATTACCCCCGATGGGGGACGGGAAGTGCTTGCTGTGGTCGAGGCCGCAGCGCCTTCACGGCCCAGCCCGAGGGGGAGAACCCATGCAGAGTCTTAAGCGCCCTGGTCGCACCACGCCCAAGCGGCAGCAGCCCGTCGTCGAGCTCGTCCCCGAGTACGTCGACCCCGACACTCTCGACGACGAACTCGACGCGTACGACACCTTCGAGATGTACCGGGTCGTCTGCCCGGACTGCGCGCAGCCGATCGCACTGCTCGCGGACGAGGAGGTCCTGCCGGAGCACGCGCTGTGCACCTCGCCGTGGAACCCGTTCGGGCTCACGGTCTGCACCGGCACCGGCCGCAGTGCCGACGAGGCCCGGCCGGCGGACGAGTCCGCCACGCTCCAGGAGCAGGACGCCGCCATGCTGTTGACGCTCCCTCAGGGGCTCGACTGGCGCACCCAGCCCTTCTCGCACGTCGGCGGTCCGGCTTCGCGCCCGATCAGGGTGCCCGTCATACGGCGCCACGCCGCCTGAGGCGTCCCGGCCCGGCCCAGGGCCCGTCAAGCGCACCGCGACGGGATTCCGTGCGCGGTGCGTCACCCGGCACGGGCGGCCGGACCGGAGGTCCGCGAACGCACGCCCTATTCGGGCGGTCGGTGACCTGCCCGGTCGTTCTCGCGTTGCCCAGGCATGACGACCCCCACACGCTCGACGACCGGGCGTCAACGCCGTGCTCTCGCTCCGCCGCCCGTACCGCAGCCCGCCGGGCACACCACCTCCCCGCTGCCGCCGCAGCTCCCGGATCCGCCGATCTACCGCGATCTGATGCGGACCTGGGCCGACAAGGGCCGCGCCCTGCCGGGCCTGCACGACCCGGAGTGGGCCCGGCTCTCGGCACCCTGGCGAGGAAGCCGGGTCAGCTCGTCGGCAGCCCCACGAGATGGCGGGCGATGACCATGCGCTGAATCTGGTTCGTCCCCTCGACGATCTGCAGCACCTTGGCCTCGCGCATGTAGCGCTCGGCCGGGAAGTCCGCGGTGTAGCCGTAGCCGCCGAGAATCTGGACGGCGTCGGTGGTGACCCGCATCGCCGTGTCGGTGCAGTGCAGTTTGGCCATGGCCGCCTGCTTGGCGAACGGCCGCCCGGCGTCCCGCAGTCGGGCCGCCGCGAGGTACAGCGCGCGTCCCGCCTCGATCTGCGTGGCCATGTCGGCGAGCATGAACCGCAGTCCCTGGAAGTCGGCGATGGGCCGCCCGAACTGCCGCCGCCCGGCCGCGTACCCCAGCGCCTCGTCGAGCGCTGCCTGGGCCAGGCCGATCGCGCAGGCCGCGATGCCGAGGCGTCCGCCGTCCAGCGCGGACAGGGCGATCGCGAAGCCCTGGCCCTCCTCGCCGATCCGCCGGTCGTCCCCGACCCGTACGCCGTCGAAGTGGACCTGCGCGGTGGGCGAGCCCTTCATGCCCATCTTCCTCTCGGGAGCGGCGGCGCTCACCCCCTCGGCGTCCCCGGGCACCAGGAACGCGGTGATCCCGCGCGGGCCGTCCTCACCGGTGCGGGTCATGGCGGTGTAGAAGTCGGCGATGCCGCCGTGTGTGATCCACGCCTTGGTACCGGTGATCGCCCAGCCTCCCCCCGCCTCGCGCACCGCCTTGGTGCGCAGCGAGGCCGCGTCCGACCCGGAGGACGGCTCGGAGAGGCAGTAGGCGCCGAGCAGGCCACCACCGAGCATCGCCGGCAGGTGCTCGGCCTGCTGCTCCTTGGTGCCGTGGGTGGCGAGCGCGTAGGAGGCGAGAGTGTGCACGCTGACGCCGAGGCCGACGGTCAGGCGCGCCATGGCGAGCTCTTCGAGGACCTGGAGATAGACCTCGTACGGCTGGTCTCCGCCGCCGTACGCCGAGTCGTAGGGCAGTCCGAGCAGTCCGGACTCGGAAAGCAGGGTGAAGACCTCGCGCGGGAAACGGCCGGCGTCCTCCTCCTCGGCGGCCTTCGGGGCGATCTCGCGCTGCGCGATGTCGCGGACGAGCGAGATCAGGTCCCGCGCCTCGTCCGTGGGCAGTTGCCGGTCCACCGGCTGCGGGGCGTGGTCGGACATGGCGACGCTCTCCTCCCTGTTCGGGCACATCGGCGGACGTGCGCCTTGGGTGGGGGCGGCTCCGCCGGGTGGTTCCGGTGCCTGGCCGATGCTGTCGCCCCCGGGTCTCGGGAGCTGCTGACCAGCCGCTGTGAGCTGTGAGTATGCCCGATCAACCCGAGCACGTCACTCGTTAACGACCGCTTACTACAAGAATTTTCCGGACGTCGAAATTGGTCCGCACCATTGACCTCACCGGCCCAGTCCTCCTACTGTTCCGCTCCGGAAAAGTCGCCGCGTTCATGCCAATCAACTTCCGCTTCCACTCCCCCACGGGGAGACACGCCGGATACCATCCCCACCGCCGCCGCGTCCTGCGGGCACTCGTGTCCGCCGCGTGCGCCTCCGCGCTCGGCGCCGGACTGCTCGCCGGGGCGGGCACCACGACCGCGACGGCATCCCCAAGGCCGAGACGCACACCTCGGCGGTCAGCGCGGCCAAGACAAACCACAAGGACGAGCAGGGTCCGGCCGACGCGTCAGCCGTCGCGGCGGGCGGGCTCCGGGGCCGGGTGCGCGGGGTCCAGTTCCTCGATGGCGCGCATGGCCCCGCCGAGCATCTTCACCAGCAGTTCGCGCATGGTCTCGCGGGGCAGTCCGGGACGGTCGATCCAGTCGAGAGTGGCGCCCTCGACGCTGCACACCCAGGACAGCAGACCCATCCGCGCCAGCGGCGTGATGTCACTGGTCCCGTAGGCGCCTTCGGCGATGGTCTCGACGATCGCCTCGCGCACCCCGTCCCGGATGGCATGGACCTCGGCGTCGAAGCCGACACCGCCGCTGACGATCGTGCGGTACGCGGCCTGGTTGTGCTCGGCGTAGCGCAGATAGCTGTCGACGGTGCGGTGCACCCGCTCCGCGGGCGGCAGTTCGACGCCGCCCGCCGCGAAGGTGACCAGGCCGGCCACCGAGTCCTGGATGATGGACAGGTAGTAGCCCCGCTTGGAGTGGAAGTAGTAGTAGATCAGCCCCTTGGCGACATGCGCCTGGCGTGCGATGTCGTCCATCGAGAGCGCGTCGTACGACGTGTCGGCGAACAGTTTTCGCCCGATGGCGATGAGTTCGGCACGGCGTGCCAGCGAACGCTCGGTACTGCGCGCGCCGGGGCGCACGGCAGGCTGCTGACTGATGTTCAATCTTGACCCAGGTTTCCTGCGGGGGCGGACCTCCGCAGTATGTCAGGTCGTCTCCCGGGTCAGGTCAGAGCATTCCGAGCCGGGTCACGAGCATCGCGACGACCACCACGAGAACCCATCCCATGATGTGCTCGAGGATGTCCGGGCCATCCTCCCGGGGGCCGCCGGTGCGAACACCGGGGGGCGGCGACAGGAGCGGTGACGGTGGCTGCGTTCGCGGTCATGGCTTCTCGCTGATCTCGGATCTCGGTGGTGCGCGCTGGACCTCCACGCGACGCTGTCCACCTTGCCACCGTCGGCGGCTTTTGCGGCCGAGAGCTTGGTCACACGGCGGGGGCGGCCCCGTGCGGCGGACGGAGCCCGCCGCACGGACCGGTTCAGCGCACGCCGACGGCCGCGAGCGCCTTGCGCATGCGCGGGGTGGGACGCGCCGGAAAGTACAGGTAACAGACGCCGCCGGTGCCGGAGACGACCTTGCCCGAGGCGTTGTACCGCTTGGTCCTGAGCCAGATGTTCTCCCACTCGCGCCGCCGGTAGACACGCCGGACGGCCTCGTTGTCCGGGGAGGCCGGGTCGTTGGCGATCACATCGCCGTCCTCGGTGAACCCGATCACGGTCATCAGGTGCCCGGACGTCCCGTACCCCGCTCCGGTCAGTTCCTCCTCGCGGAAGGACTGGGACGTGATGGCCGGGATGCCCGCCCCGATCAGGGTCTCCAGGTCGCTCAGCGAGCCGAGCCGGGTGACGACGCCCTGAAGGCCCTCGAAGGTGGCCGCGTAGGCCGCGTTGAACGGCCAGTTGCCGCAGCCGGCGTACTGGTGGTCGTAGGTGTGGCGAGCCGCATGGCACACCTGCGGGTCGGTGTAGGACGGGTCGACCCAGGCCAGTTGCCCCTCGGTGAGCCGGCCGCCCCAGTACTCGATGATCATCTGTGAGGAGGTCGGGCTGCACCAGGCCTCGCCGCCGTTGTCGTACTCCGGGTACCGGCCCTTGTGGACCTCCTGCGAGTAGCGCGGGACGATCAGCTCCCGGGCCGGGCCGGGTGTGGAGGCCGGGACGGTGAAACGGTCGGGGACGTCGGAGCCCATCGCGCCGAGCCGCCACACGGTCGGGGTGAGTGCTGTCCCGGGGCGGCGGTGGAGGGTCAGCCGCAGCCGGTACGAGACCAGGCGCAGCCCTGAAGCGGAGTCGTCGACGGCGAGGGTGTCGGTCCACACCGTGCTCCGGCCGTCGCTCTGGCCGTCCACCGAGGTGCGCCGGATGTCCTGGTCGCCGGCCGCCCAGCGGCCCATCACGTACCAGGGTGTGTCGGTGCCGTCCGTGTAGGTGCCCTTCAACTCGACCTGGATCCAGGTGCCGCCGGGGGTGCGCGCGTTCCAGGAGGCGATCGCCTCCGTCGCCGGCACGGTGAGCCGGTGGACGGGTGAGGTCCAGGTCGCGTACTCCCAGGCGGCGGTGTCGCCGGTGTGCGGGTCGGTGTGGTCGGTGGTGCCCGCGGCCTTGGCGATCACCAGGCCGGGACGGACGCCCGCGACGGCCCGGGTCCCCTCGGCGGTGCCGCCGCGCCAGTCGCTGTAGGAGGTCCAGGCCCTGTTGTCCACGGGGCGGACCCCCGCGGCCCGTTCGGGGTCCGCGGAGCCGCCTGCCGGGCCTGCGGCGGACCGGCCGGTCGCGGTACCGGCGGACGCCGGGCCGGCACTCGACACGGCGGCGGCGACGACCGCTGCGGCCAGAAGGGTTCTGCGGGACGGCTGTTCGGCTCTGCTCATGGGTGGAGGACCCCCAGGTGTCGGAGTCGGTGCAGGTCCGGAGCGCGGCGGGCCGTACGGCGTACGCCCACCGGATGGAGCGGGTGCCCGCCCACTATGAACACACCGGGGCCGACCCCGCCAGCACCCGGAACCGTGCCACGCCGACCAATATGGGACTCGACCAATGGCACACACCGGCGGATCGAGGGACCGGCGGCTCGTTCCGGGGCGCGGGCGCCGGCCGCCGGGTCCCGGTCAGGTCCTAGAGTGCTCACGTCACCGTCCCTCCGTACGCCGTCCCGTCCCTCCCCAGGAATCAGCCATTCACGATCTCGCCTCCCGCATCCGCGGTCTCCCCCCCTCCTGCGGACCCGTCCGGCTCGTCGGTGTCGACGGGCACGCCGGTTCCGGGAAGTCCACGTTCGCCGGCCGGCTGGCCGGAGCGCTGGGCGGCGCCCCGGTGCTGCGACTCGACGACATCGCCAGCCACCAGGAGCTGTTCGGCTGGACCGGACGGCTGCTGAGCCAGGTGATCGGTCCGCTCGGCCGCGGTGAGCGGGCGCACTACACCCCCTACGACTGGCGGGCCCGCGCCTTCGGGCAGCCGCACCCGCTGCCGCCCGCCCCGGTGATCGTCGTCGAGGGCGTCGGAGCGGGACGCCGGGCGCTGCGGCCCCATCTGGCGCTGTTGCTGTGGATGGAACTGCCCGCGGAGGCCGCCTGGTCGCGGGGGCGGGCACGGGACGGGGCGGAGCAGCGGGAGTTCTGGGAAGGGTGGGTCGAGGCGGAGCGCCGGCACTTCGCCGAGGACCCTTCACGCCCCTTCGCCGACCTTCTGGTGCGGGAGCGCGAGGAGGGGTACGAGGTGCTCGCTGGGCCTGCCGGGACGACTGAACCCCCCTCTCCGCTCACGCACGGTGACGGGCCATCCGCAATGTGCTGAATATGTGAAGGGCCTTGTCGGACAAGTCGCCGGAGTGCTCCAACTTCGCTTGACCAGGGGCCCGTACAGGTCTTACGTTCTCAATGTGCGGCCGTTCGGAGCCGCCCGCAGACGCGAAGCCCCCGGTTGTTCCCCCGTGATCGGGGGCTTCGTTCTGCCCTCTTCGCCTTTTCTCGCCGCCGAGCGGCATATGCCGATCACTCTCGGTCACGACATGTCTCCGGCTCTCCCGCCCGCCTCGACTCTTCGGCGGGTACGGCACCCCTACGGAGGCGGCGCCGCCGCAGGTACGATGCCTTCGGTGCGACCTACGGACGCCGCTTCGCGCACCGTGCAACTCCGGTCCGCAGCAAAGCGGTTCGCCTCACGGCAGCCGGCGGGCGAGGGCCGGTGGGGCATACCGACGGAGCACGGTTTGTGGGGGGACGTGATGAACTTCGGCACGCAGGGTCCTCAGGCCCCGGCCGACCTCGCCTGGCTGCGGGGCGTGGACGCCTACACCATGGGCGCCTATCCGCAGGCCGAGGAGGAGTTCCGGGCCGCGGTGCGGATCGACCCGGGGATGGCGGACGGCTGGCTCGGGCTGCACGCGCTGCGCGTCGACACGACGGCCTCGCTACTGCGCATGTTCCGGCACCGGGACCGCTTCGGCGAACAGCGCACCCGCCACCGCCGTACCCTCAACTCCTGGTACTGGCTCGGCTGGTGGGTGCAGCCGGTGCTGGAGAGCCCCCGCGATCTGCTGCTCGCGCACGCCTCCCACTGGCTGGACGGCCGCCACGTCCCCGAACTGGACCGCGCGCTCGCCGGTCTGCCTCCCGTGGACACCGACCCGCAGGTCCGCTTCCTGCACGCCTGCCGCGCCTATCTGGTCAAGGACTGGGAGCAGTTGGTCCGGCACACCGACCCGCTGCACGGCGATCCGCTGCTCGGCATCGAGACGGGCCTGTTCGGCGGTATGGCCCGGGTGCGCCTGGAGATGTACGGGCAGGCCGAACCGCTGCTGTCGGCGGCCCTGATGCGCTGCCGCAGCGAGCAGCCGCAGCGCAAGGAGCTGCGGTACTGGCTGGCGCGCGCCCACGAGGGCACCGGCCGCAGCGCCGCCGCGGTCCCCCTGTACCGGGCCGTGCACCGTGTCGACCCGGCCTTCATGGACACCTCGGCCCGGCTCGCCGCCATCGCCGAGGGGGACGGCTACGACGACCCCGCCGACCTCGGTTCGCTCACGCTCGGCGGGGTGGGCCCGGACCTGCTGGACGGCCCGGACACACTCGACCCGCTGTTCGGCACCGAGGGCCGCGATCTGATGCTGTCCGAGCCGGACCCGCAGCCCGCAGCCCCGCGACCGGCCACGGGGCCTTCGGTGCGCGAACGGACCGGTGACCCGGTGCCGTCACTGCCCACGGGCCCCACCGACCCCGCCTTACTGGAGGAAGCGCTCGCCGAGCTGGAGCGCATGGTGGGGCTGGAGCCGGTGAAGCGCCAGGTCAAGGCGCTGTCGGCGCAGTTGAACATGGCGCGGCTACGAGCCGGGCAGGGGTTGCCGGTGCAACCGCCGAAACGGCACTTCGTCTTCTCCGGCCCCTCCGGTACCGGCAAGACCACGGTGGCCCGCATCCTGGGCCGGGTCTTCTACGCCCTCGGACTGCTCGGCGGGGACCATCTCGTGGAGGCGCAGCGGGCCGATCTGGTCGGCGAGTATCTGGGGCAGACGGCGGTGAAGGCCAATGAGCTGATCGACTCCGCGCTCGGCGGGGTCCTCTTCGTCGACGAGGCCTACGCACTCTCCAACTCCGCGTACGGCAAGGGCGACGCGTACGGCGACGAGGCGCTCCAGGTGCTGCTGAAGCGGGCCGAGGACAACCGCGACCACCTGGTGGTCATCCTGGCCGGCTACCCGGAGGGCATGGACCGTCTGCTCGGCGCCAACCCGGGGTTGTCCTCCCGCTTCACGACGCGCGTCGACTTCCCGTCCTACCGGCCACTCGAACTCACCGCGATCGGCGAGGTGCTGGCCGCGGAGAACGGCGACGTGTGGGACGAGGAGGCGCTGGAGGAACTGCGGTCCATCGCCGGTCACGTGGTGGACCAGGGGTGGATCGACGAGCTGGGCAACGGGCGGTTCCTGCGGACGCTGTACGAGAAGAGCTGCGCGTACCGGGATCTGCGGCTGTCGGCGTACCCGGCGTACCCGGGCACACTGACCCGGGAGGACCTGGCGACGCTGCGGCTGCCGGATCTGATGCAGGCGTACGGGGAGGTGCTGTCCGGGCGGGGTCCACAGGATCCGCCGGCGCCCTGACACCGGCGGATCCCGCGACGCCGCAGGTCAGCGGGTGAGCGCTCCTGCCGGGGCACCGTTCCTGGACTCGGCCGGTCCGACGTCCGCCCCGGCGCCCGGGAGCATCCCGGAGTCCGGATGTGTCCCGGTGTCCGGCCGCGCGCCCGGTGTCTCGCGGTGTGCCGGGTCCCTTACCTCGCCGACCAGCAGCTCCAGTACGTCCTCCAGGGCCACCAGGCCCTGTGTCCGGCCGGACGCGTCGGCCACCTGGGCCAGGTGGGTGGCGGCGCGGCGCATCACGGTGAGGGCGTCGTCCAGCGGAAGGTCGGGGCGGAGGGTGGGCATGCGCCGCCAGAGCCGCTGCGGCACGGCCCGGTCGGTCTCCTCCAGGTCGAGCACGTCCTTGACATGCAGGTAGCCCATGAAGGCGCCGCTCTGTACGGCGACCGGGAAACGGGAGTACCCGGTGCGGGTGGTGAGTTCCACGATCCGTGCCGGGGTGGCCTCGGGGCCGACCGTCACCAGTGACTCACGGGGCAGCAGGACGTCCGTCACCGGGCGGGAGCCCAGCTCCAGGGCGTCCTCCAGACGCTCGGCCTCCTCGGGAGCGAGGAGGCCCGCCTGCCCGGCGTCCTCCACCAGCCGGTTCAGCTGCTCGCTGGTGAAGGCGGCCTCGACCTCGTCCTTCGGCTCGACGTGGAAGGCCCGCAGGACGGTCTCGGCGCAGGCGCCGAGCGCGGTCGTGACGGGCCGGCACAGCCGGGCGAACCAGACCAGGCCGGGGCCCAGCCACAAGGCGGCCTTCTCGGGGGTGGCCATCGCGAGGTTCTTCGGGACCATCTCGCCGATGACGAGGTGGAAGAAGACCACGGCGGCGAGTGCGACGACGTAGCCGAGCGGATGGATCATGCCGTGCGGCAGACGGATCCACTCGAACACCGGCTCCAGCAAGTGGGCGACCGTCGGTTCGGCGACCGCTCCGAGGGTCAGCGAGCAGACGGTGATGCCGAACTGGGCCGCCGCCATCATCCGCGGCAGATGCTCGAGCCCGTACAGGACCTGGCGGGCGCGGGTGGTGCCGAGCGGTTCGATCTGGCTGCGGCGCACGGAGACCAGCGCGAACTCGGCGCCCACGAAGAATCCGTTGGCGAGGACGAGAAGGGCGGCGAAGAGGAGGTGCAGCACGCTCATCGGGCTGCCTCCACGAGTGGCGGCGGGGCCGCCTCGACCAGGCGGACGCGCTCGGCGCGGTAGTGGCCCACGCGGCGGACCGACAGCCGCCAGCCGGGCAGTTCCGCGTGGTCGCCGACGGCCGGGATCCGGCCGAGCAGGTCGGCGACCAGGCCGGCGACGGTCTCGTAGGGCCCGTCGGGCACGTCGAGGCCGATGCGGAGCAGGGTGTCGACGCGGACGCTGCCGTCGACGTCCCAGGCGGGACGGCCGCCCTCCGGCGGGGCGGCGACGAGCTCGGGGGCCTCGCCGAAGAGCTCGCCGTGCTCGTCGTGCTCGTCCAGGATCTCGCCGACGATCTCCTCGACGATGTCCTCCAGCGTGACGACTCCGGCCGTGCCGCCGTACTCGTCGACGACGACCGCGATGGGCTGCTCGCTGCGCAGCCGCGTCAGCAGCGGCCGGACGGACAGGGTCTCTGGGACGAGCAGCGCCGGGCGGGCGATGTCGCCGACGGGGGTACGCAGCCGGTCCCGCGGGGGCACCGCGAGGGCGTCCTTGAGATGGGCCATGCCGACGACTTCGTCGATCCGCTCCGTGTGGACGGGGAACCGGGACAGGCCGGTGGCCCGGGTCAGGTTCACCACGTCCTCGACGGTCGCGGAGGACTGCAGGGCGCTGACCTTCACACGCGGGGTCATGACGTGCTGCGCGGTCAGCTCGCCCAGGGACAGGGTCCGTACGAAGAGGTCCGCCGTGTCCTGTTCCAGGGCGCCGGCCCGCGCGGAGTGCCGGGCCAGGGAGACCAGTTCGCCGGGCGTGCGGGCGGAGGCCGGCTCAGCGGCCGGCTCGATGCCCAGGGTGCGCACCACCCGGTTGGCCACGGCGTTCAGTCCGGCGATGACCGGGCGGAACAGGCGGGCGAAGACATGCTGCGGGCCGGCGACGAACCGTGCGACCTGCAGCGGCCGGGACACCGCCCAGTTCTTGGGCACGAGCTCGCCGATCACCATCTGCACGGCCGAGGCCAGCAGCATGCCGACGACCACGGCGATGGTGGAGACGGCACCCTCGGGGACACCCGTGCCGGTGACGGGGCCGCGCAGCAGCTCGGCGAGCGCCGGTTCGGCGAGCATGCCGACGACCAGGGAGGTGATGGTGATGCCGAGTTGGGTGCCGGAGAGCTGGAAGGACAGCTCCTTGAGTGATTCGACGACCCGGTGGGCGCGTCGGTCTCCGTCGGCGGCGGCTTGTTCGGCGTCCGGTCGTTCGACGGTGACCAGGCCGAACTCGGCGGCCACGAAGAACCCGTTGGCGAGAATCAGCAGGAATGCGGCTGCGAGGAGCAGCAGGGGGGTGGTCATGGTGCCGCCGCTCGTGCACGGTCACGAACCTCGTGGAACGGGTTCGCGCTATGTCGACAGGGGGCGGCGCAGGTACTGCAGGACGATCCGTCCATCGCCGGAGAGGGTCACTCCTCGGTTAGCTGGAGCCCCTGGGCCACCGGGCGGGGCGGCAGGGGCGAAGGCGCTGTCGGCGCGCCTCCGCCCACCAGATTAATCAAGACATGGGCGACCGCGTCAGGTTGGACGACCCGGATGTCTCCCCGAGATGCCCCCGGGTCAGCCCCGTGACACGTCGGGGTCGGCCGTGGAACGCGCCACGGCGAGCGCTCGCAGGGCCTGCGCGTCGGCGATGGCGCGTTCCCTGGCGATGCCCGGCTGGATGCCGAGCACGGGCATGCTGGTGCCGTCGCTGAGGTCGAGGAAGACCCAGGGGTCGCCCGGACGGAGGTTCACCTGAAGGATCTGGGCCCATTCGAGGCGGCGCCTGCCGACGATGTTGACGACGGTGATGCCGGACTCGTCGGCGTCGACCCTCGGCCGGGCCAGCAGCACCAGCCCCCCGGCCAGCAGGGCGCCGGTGAACACGAAACTGATCCGCTCGCCCGGGTCGACCTGCTCCAGCAGCAGGGCGATCAGGGAGAGGGCCCCGAAAAGCGCGGCGGCCGCGCCGAGCAGCACCGCGCGGGTGCGGCCGGGACGGAAGGTGACGGGCAGGGCGGGCAGGGCGGGTACGTCGGACGGCTGGTCCGAGGGGGTGTCCGGCATGGTGCGGCTCCGGGATCGGTCCAGGTCAGAGACGGCAGGCGTGGATGGCCGTGGTGAGGATGGCGCGGGCACCGATGTCGTAGAGGTCGTCCATGATGCGCTGGGCCTCCTTGGAGGGGACCATGGCGCGGACGGCGACCCAGCCCTCGTTGTGCAGCGGGGACACGGTCGGAGACTCCAGCCCCGGGGTCAGCGCGACGGCCTTCTCCAACTGCTCGACCCGGCAGTCGTAGTCCATCATCACGTAGGTGCGGGCGACGAGGACGCCCTGGAGACGCCTCAGGAACTGCCCCACCTTGGGCTCGACGGTCTCGTCGGGCTCGGCCGCGGCGTCGGTGCGGCGGATGACGACCGCCTCCGAGGTCATGATCGGTTCGCCGATCACTTCCAGGCCCGCGTTGCGCAGGGAGGTGCCGGTCTCGACGACGTCCGCGATGATCTCGGCGACGCCCAGTTCGACGGCGGTCTCGACGGCGCCGTCGAGGTGGACGACGGAGGCGTCGATGCCCTGTTCGGCGAGGTGCCGGGCGACGATCCCCTCGTAGGAGGTGGCGACCGTCCTGCCGCCGAGGTCCGTGACGCTCCGCACGACATCGGGCTTGGCGGCGAAGCGGAAGGTGGAGCGGGCGAAACCGAGGGGCAGGATCTCCTCGGCCTCGGCACCCGAGTCCACCAGGAGGTCCCGGCCGGTGATGCCGATGTCGAGGCGGCCGGAGGAGACGTAGATCGCGATGTCACGGGGGCGGAGGTAGAAGAACTCGACCTCGTTGACCGGGTCGACGATCCGCAGTTCCTTCGACTCCCGGCGCTGCTGGTAGCCGGCCTCATGCAGCATCTCCGCCGCAGGGCCTGCCAGTGAACCCTTGTTGGGGAGTGCGATGCGCAGCATGAGGTCGGCTTCCTTTGCGGTGTGGGTGGTGGGGCGGGTGCCTGCGATCACAGGTGGGCGTAGACGTCGTCGAGGGAGATGCCGCGGGCGACCATCATCACCTGGACGTGGTAGAGCAGCTGCGAGATCTCCTCGGCGGCCGCTTCCTTGCCCTCGTGCTCGGCGGCCATCCAGACCTCGGCGGCCTCTTCGACGACTTTCTTGCCGATGGCATGGACGCCCTTTTCCACCAGTTCGGCGGTGCGGGAGGTGGCGGGGTCGCCGTGCGCGGCCTTGTGCTGGAGCTCGGTGAAGAGCTCCTCGAACGTCTTCTTGGACATGGTGGTCCTTACCCTACGCGGTGTCGGGGCCTGCTCACCGCCAGGGTTCGGATACTGAACGCAGCGTGGCCGCGGTCGCCACCGCCGCCGTGACCGCCTCGTGCCCCTTGTCCTCGGTGGAGCCGGGCAGTCCGGCGCGGTCCAGGGCCTGTTCCTCGGTGTCGCAGGTGAGCAGGCCGAAGCCGACGGGCACCCCGGTGTCGACGCTGACCTGGGTGAGGCCCTGGGTGACGCCCTGGCACACGTACTCGAAGTGGGGCGTGCCGCCCCGGATGACGACGCCGAGGGCGACGATCGCGTCGTAACCGCGTCCGGCGAGGACCTTGGCGACGACCGGGAGTTCCCAGCTGCCGGGGACCCTCAGCAGGGTCGGTTCGTCGATGCCGAGGTCGTGCAGGGCGCGCAGGGCGCCGTCGACCAGTCCGTCCATCACCTTCTCGTGCCACTGTGCCGCGACCACGGCGACGCGGAGGTCCCCCACGTCGCGTACGGACAGTTCCGGTGCACCCTTGCCGCTCACGTCTCTCCTCGGCGTTCTCTTGGTTCTCGTGGTTCTTTTGGTTCTCTTACTGGTTGCCGCAGGTCGGCACGGTAGGTGTGTCCAGCCAGGGCAGGTCGTGACCCATCCGGTCGCGCTTGGTGCGCAGGTAGTGGATGTTGTGCTCGCCGGCGGTGACGGGCATCGGTTCGCGGCCGGTGACCTCGATTCCGTGCCGGACGAGCGCGTCGGACTTGTCGGGGTTGTTGGTCAGCAGGCGGACGCCGCGCACCCCGAGGTCGACGAGGATCTGCGCGCCGGCGCCGTAGTCACGGGCGTCGGCCGGGAGACCGAGCTCGAGGTTGGCGTCGAGGGTGTCACGCCCGCGTTCCTGGAGTTCGTAGGCGCGCAGTTTGGACATCAGGCCGATGCCGCGTCCCTCGTGTCCGCGCAGGTAGACGACGACGCCCCGGCCCTCCTTCTGGATGCGGTCCAGGGAGGTGTCCAGCTGGGGGCCGCAGTCGCAGCGCTGGGAGCCGAAGATGTCGCCGGTGAGGCATTCGGAGTGGACGCGCACGAGGACGTCCGCGCCGTCGCCGATCTCGCCGTGGACGAGGGCGACATGCTCGACGCCGTCGACGGTGGAACGGTAGCCGTAGGCGGTGAAGGTGCCGTGCGAGGTGGGCAGCCGGACCTCGGCCTCGCGGCGGACGGTGGGCTCGGATGGGGGTCCCCCCTGCTCATGGGGGTCCCCCCGCTCGAGCGAAGCCGAGAGTGGGGGAGAAGTCGAGAGCTTGGGGGAGCGGCGGTAGGCGATCAGGTCCTCGATGGAGATGATCGTCAGGCCGTGCTTGCGGGCGAACGGGATCAGCTCGGGCAGCCGCAGCATCTGCCCGTCCTCGCCGGCGATCTCGACGATGGCGCCGGCCGGGCGCAGTCCGGCGAGGCGGGCCAGGTCGACCGCCGCCTCGGTGTGGCCGTCGCGCACGAGCACGCCGCCGGAGCGGGCGCGCAGCGGGAAGATGTGACCGGGGCGGACCAAGTCGTCCGGCTGGGCGGTGCCGCTCGCGAGCAGTCGGAGGGTGGTGGCGCGGTCGGCGGCCGAGATGCCGGTGCTCACGCCGTGGGCGGCGGAGGCGTCCACGGAGACGGTGAACGCGGTCTTCATCGACTCGGTGTTGTCCTCGACCATCTGCGGGAGCCGGAGCCGGTCCAGTTCGTCGCTCTCCATGGGGGCGCAGATCAGTCCGCGGCACTCACTCATCATGAAGGCGACGATCTCGGGGGTGACCTTCTCGGCGGCGATGACGAGATCGCCCTCGTTCTCGCGGTCCTCGTCGTCGACGACCACGACCGGGCGGCCGGCCGCGATGTCGGCGACGGCCTGTTCGACCGGGTCGAGCGTCAGGTCCTCGGCGTCCTCGGTGCTGTACAGGATCGGTGCCGTGCTCATGCCGGCGCTCCTTCCAGGGCGGGCCGTGCGTCCTCACGGGAGCGCAGCCACCAGTCGCGCAGCCCCCACAGGACCAGCGCGCCGTAGATGATGTAGACGAAGCCGGAGAAGGCGAAGCCGTTGGCGAAGTTCAGCGGTACGCCGACGAGGTCGACCAGCAGCCAGGCGAACCAGAACTCGACCATGCCGCGGGCCTGGGCGTACATGGCGACGACGGTGCCGACGAAGATGTACGCATCCGGCCAGGGGTCCCAGGACAGGGACGGGTACAGCGTGAACAGTCCGCCCACCGCGAGGGTGCCGACGGCCGCGGCACCCGCCAGGAGAACCCGTTCGAGATTGGTGGCGAACCGGACGGCGATGGAGCCGTCCTGCGCCTGCCGTCGGCCGCGGTTCCACTGCCAGAAGCCCCAGGCGGCGACCAGCATGACGACGATCTGCTTGCCCGCGCTGCCGGAGAGATGGGCGGTGGCGAAGGCCGCGAAGAGGATCAGGCCCGAGACGAACTGGGCGGGCCAGGTCCAGATGGAGCGTCGCCAGCCGAGGGCGAGGGCGATCAGACCGATCACGTTGCCGATCATGTCCGACCACTTGATGTGCTGGTCGAAGAGGGTGAACGCCTCGGAGTTCAGCCAGTTCACCGCGTGGCCCCCTCACCGATGACCCGGTCGCCGATCATCCGCTCGACGTACTTGGCGATGACGTCCACCTCGAGGTTGACCGGGTCGCCGCTCCGCTTGAGACCGAGGGTGGTCAGGGCGAGCGTGGTGGGAATCAGGCTGACGGTGAAGAAGTCGGGTCCGGCGTCGACGACGGTGAGGCTGATGCCGTCGACGGTGATGGAGCCCTTCTCCACGACGTAGCGGGAGAGTTCGGCCGGGAGCGAGATCTTCACGATCTCCCAGTTCTCGGACGGCTCGCGCTCGAGGATCCGGCCGGTCCCGTCGACGTGCCCCTGCACGATGTGGCCACCGAGGCGGGCGCCCAGGGCCATGGGGCGTTCGAGGTTGACCCGGGAGCCGACGGCGAGGGCGCCGAGGCTGGAGCGGTTCAGGGTCTCGGCCATCACGTCGGCGGTGAACTCGTCACCCTCGTGGTCCACGACCGTGAGGCAGACGCCGTTGACGGCGATCGAGTCGCCGTGCTTTGCGCCCTCGGTGACGACGGGGCCGCGCAGACGGAAGCGACAGGCGTCGTCGAGAGTCTCGACGGCGGTGATCTCGCCCAGTTCCTCAACGATTCCGGTGAACACTTCCCGGGTCCTCCTGCCTCTTCGGGCACGGACTCCGGGGCTGTCGATGACGACAGAAGTACGGGCAGGTACACCGGGGCGACGCCGGACGGAGTTCACCCCCCAGGGCGAACCGATACGGCGGCGCGCACGAATGCCCGCCCGCCGCGCACTGCCTCCCATCCGGACTTTAACCGTCGGTCCAGGAATTTCACCTGGTCAACCGGCCACTGGAAGTGGCCGGGTCGCGGACTGTAACCGCCGGTTCGGACTTTCACCGACCCCGGAGTGCGCTGCTGCTGGTACTGGGCCCAGTGTGCCATGCCCGGCCGCCACCCATACAGGCGAGGAGTGTGGGGTGTCTCACAGGTGGAGGTGTCGTACTCGCCGCCCGCCCACGGCCAGCCCTCGGTCACCACGCGCCACCGGCGCACAATCGGCGCACAGCAGCCCGACCTGCGCCCCGCCTGCCCCCTTGAACGCCGTCGAACGCGCCCTCCCGACCGGCGCCCACCCATTGACCACAGTGGTCTAGTCCTTTTAGCGTCTGATGCGGCCTCCGCACAGACCGGCCCGGCGGCGGTGACGACGGCCCTTGCCCGCCGCCGGGCCTCACCATGCCGTCCGCCGGGATCGCCCGTGATCCCGTGTCACATCCGGGGCCGCCGATCCGTCCCTGTGGACGAGGGCGCTCCAGCGGGGAGCTCCCGTATCTCCCAAGGGGCTGAGCAGCATGACCACGATCCTGGTGACCGGCGGCACCGGAGCCCTCGGCCGGCACCTGACCGAACGGTTGCGGACGGACGGGCACCAGGTGCGGGTGCTCAGCCGGCACTCCCGTCCGTACGCCGTCGACCTGCGCCGGGGCGGCAGCACGCTGGACGAGGCCGTCACGGGGGTGGACACGGTCGTCCACTGCGCGACCACACCGCGCGGCGGTGACGAGCAGGCGGCGAAGAACCTTCTCGCGGCGGCGCGGCGGGCCGGGGTGGGGCACCTCGTGTACATCTCGATCGTCGGTGTCGACCGGGTGCCGTTCGGCTACTACCGGACCAAGTTCGCGGTGGAGCGGCTGATCGAGGAGTCGGGGATCGACTGGACCGTACTGCGCACGACCCAGTTCCACGACCTGCTGCTCACGGTGTTCCAAGGGCTGGGCAGGCTCCCGGTGCTGCTGCTGCCGTCCCATGTGAAGGACCAGCCGATCGACGTGACCGAGGTCGCGGACCGCCTGGCCGAGCTGGCCCGGGGCGGGCCCGCGGGGCGCGTCGAGGACATGGGCGGCCCGGAGGTGAGGACGCTCGACTCCCTGGCGCGCTCCTACCTCCGGGCGACGGGGCGACGCCGCGCGGTGGTCAGGGTTCCGCTCCGGGGCGCCGCCTACCGCGCCTTCCGCGCCGGCGGCCACCTCGCCCCGGAGCGCGCGGTGGGCAGGGGCACCTTCGAGGAGTTCCTGGCGGCACGGGCGGGGCGTGGACGCGTCGGCAAGTAGGCGCGCGAGCCGGAGGGCCGGGGCGAGCGCCCGGTGGCGGGGCGGGCGCCCGGCGTCAAGGTGCGGCGGACGGGCCGAAGAGCTCGTCCTGGGCGCGGTCCCGGGCCGTCAGGAGGGCACCGCGCAGCACCGCGCCGCCGCCCAGGAGACTCGCGCGCACCTCGGTGGACAGCGGTGACATCCGGGCCGTCCGGTCCTGTACGCGGGCGGCGAGTTCCGTACCGCCGGCCTGGCCGATCTCCCCGCCGAGCACCACGCATCCGGGGTCCAGCAACGCCGCCACCGCCGCGACCCCCACGGCGACGCGGTCGGCGAGGGCGTCGAGGAAGCGCGCGTCCGCCGAGGACGGCTCCTCGCGCGCCCTCGCGGCGGCGGCCCGTACCGCCCCTGCCGCCGGTTCCGTGTCCGGCTCGGCCACGATCCCGTACTTCCCCGCCAGTTCCACGATCGCCGTCGCGGCCGCGAGGGAGTGGAAGCCGCCGACGCAGTCGGTGGCCGACGGCAGCCCGGGAGTACCCGGGACCGGCAGGAAGCCGATCTCGCCCGTACCGCCGGAGGCGCCCCGGCGCAGGGAGCCGTCCAGGATCACGGCCGCGCCGGTGCAGCGGCCCAGCCAGAGCAGGACGAAGGTGTCGCGGCCGCGGGCGGCGCCCTCGCGCTGCTCGGCCAGGGCGGCGAGGTTGGTCTCGTTCTCCAGGCTGACATGCGCCCTGGGCAGCCGCTCCTGAAGCACGGCCACCAGTCGGCGGTGCCACTCCGGCAGCCCTTCGGAGACGCGCAGTTCGCCGCTCGCGGGGTCGACCAGCCCGGGGATGCCGATGCCGACGGTGCACAGCCGGTCGGCGCCCGCCTCCTTCACCGTCCGCTCGACCAGCGCCGCCGCCCGCTCCACGGCCGGCCCGGTCCCGACGTCCACCGCGATCGGCACGTAGGCCTCGGCCAGGACCGCACCGACGAGGTCGGACACGACCACGGCGACGCCCTCCGTGCGTACGTCGAGCGCCGCCAGCTGCGCCCGGTCGGCGACGATCCCGTACACCTTCGCGTTCGGCCCGCGCCGCTGCTCCCCGGCCTCCCCGACCACCGTGATCAGCCCGGCCGCGGTCAGCCGCTCGACGAGGTCGGCGACGGTCGGCCGGGACAGGCCGGTCAGCTGCTTCAACTGCGCCGCCGTCAGCGGACCTTCCTGCTGGAGCAGCCGTAGGGCGTTCCGGTCGTTGATGGCTCTGGCGGTGCTGGGGGATGCGGCCATGGCGTGATCCTTCCAGATCGGCTGCCCGTGATCGGCGGGCGGTGGACGGCGGGACCGGATCGGTACGCGGCCCGGGAGACTGGCGGAAATCCCCTTATCTATCAGGCAACCTTCCTGATAGTTTACGGCGGCGCATGAGGGCCACGGGCGACCGGGAGGGGCGGGACCATGACGGCAGAGGTGTACGGGCAGCGCGAGGTACGGAGGGCGCGGTACGCCGTGGGTGCCGTGTTCGCCGCGCACGGCGCCGTCACCGGTTCGTTCGCCACGCGCGTGCCGTGGATCCAGGACCATGCCGGAGTGAGCCCGGGGCAGTTGGGGCTCGCGCTCGCCTTCCCCGCGATCGGCGCGTCCCTCGCGATGCCGCTGGCGGGGCGGATCAGCCACCGCTTCGGCGCCCGCACCGCGCTGCGGGGGCTGATCGCCCTGTGGACGCTCGCGCTGGTCCTGCCGGCGGTGGCCCCGAACCTGCTGACGCTCTGTCTGGTGTTGTTCGTCTACGGCGCCACGGCCGGCATGTCCGACGTGGCGATGAACGCCCTGGGGGTGGAGGTGGAGAACCGGCTCGAGCGGTCGATCATGTCCGGGCTGCACGGCATGTGGAGCGTCGGTGCCCTGATCGGCTCGGCGGCCGGCACTCTCGCCGCGCACCTCGGCACGGACGCCCGGCTGCACCACACGCTCGCGGCCGGTGTCCTGACGGTGGTGGGCGTCACCGCCGCGGGCCATGTGCTCGATCTGCAGCCCGCCGAGGACGAGGAGCCGCCGCCGAGGTTCGCGCTGCCGCCCCGCTCCGCGCTGCTGATCGGCGCCATCGGCTTCTGCGCGGTCTTCGCGGAGGGCGCGAGCCTCGACTGGTCGGCGGTCTATCTGCGCGACCAGCTGGAGACCTCGGCGGGGCTCGCCGCGGCCTGCACCACCGGGTTCACGCTCACCATGGCGATCGCCCGGCTCGCCGGGGACCGGGTGGTGGACCGCTACGGCGCGGTGCGCACGGTGCGCACGAGCGGCGTCGTCGCCGTCACCGGCGGACTGCTGATCGTCCTCGCCCCGCATCCCGCGGCGGCGATGGGCGGGTTCGCGCTGATGGGTCTCGGCATCGCGGTGGTGGTGCCGCTGTGCTTCGCCGCGGCGGGCCGCAGCGGCACCAACCCCAGCCTCGCCATCGCGGGCGTCGCGACCATCACGTACACCTCGGGCCTGATCGCTCCGAGCGCGATCGGCCTGCTGGCCCAGGCGACCAGTCTGATGGTGTCGTTCGTCCTGGTCACGGTGTTGTCGTGCGGTCTGGCCGGCCTCGCGGGCGTGCTGCGCTCCGGGGACCGCGTGAAGGTCATCCGCCCGGACGCAGCAGTTCCCGGCCCGCGACCCTGAACGTCTCGCTCCAGGGCGCCGGGCGCAGGGTCTCCGCGTCCAGCCGTACCAGTACCCGGCTCCCCCGCGCGTAGGTCACCGCCCCGTCCCGCGAGCAGAAGCGGAAACCGTAGGTCAGCCCGGTCGTCCCCAGCCGCTCCAGCCACAGGTGGACGGCATAGGCGCCGGTCCGGGTCACCGGGGCCTCGTAGCTGATCCGCAGCTCCTTGACCGCGTTGCAGGCGTCGCCGGCCGCCGTCCAGTCGCCCTCGAAGCGGATGCCGTGTTCCTCCCACAGTTCGGTCCAGGCCCGCTCGACCATCAGCGGATAGCGCGCGTTGTGCAGCAGCCCCAACGCGTCGAGGTCGTCGAAGTGGACGGTCACGGGGATCAGCCGGCCGTACGACAGGGCGGGGGCGGTCGGGGCTTCGGCGGTCACGGGCGGAACTCCTGGTGCGTACGGAATGAGTGCCGCCTACACGAACCAACGGCGCGCCCTCATCCTAAGCAGACGCTCAGACAGCCGGAGTACGCCCGTCCAGGTGTACGAAGCACACCTGCTCAGCCCCGACAATGGTCCGGACACGCTGCACGAACGACGAAAGCGACAGCCCATGGATCTCGGCGTCCGCTGGACACTGCACGGAGACGGACGCACCCCGGCTCCCGGCGCGGTGGTCCGCCCCGACGAACGGCTCTCCTGGCCCCGTACCGCGGGGCTCGGCGCCCAGCACGTCGTGGCGATGTTCGGGGCGTCCTTCGTCGCCCCGGTACTGATGGGCCTGGACCCCAACCTCGCGATCATGATGTCGGGCGTCGCGACCATCGTCTTCCTGCTGGCCACCCGCGGCCGGGTGCCCAGCTATCTGGGCTGCTCGCTCTCCTTCGTCGGCGTCGCCGCGGTCATCCGGGCCCAGGGCGGGTCGAGCGCCACCGTGACCGGCGCGGTGTTCGTGGTCGGGGCCGCGCTGTTCCTGGTGGGGCTCGCGGTACGGCGCTTCGGGGCGCGGATCATCCACGCCACGATGCCGCCGATCGTCACCGGCGCGGTGGTGATGCTGATCGGCTTCAACCTGGCGCCGGTGACCGCCGCCACGTACTGGCCGCAGGACCAGTGGACCGCCCTGTCCGTGATGCTGTTCACCGGCCTGGCGGTGGTGTGCCTGCGGGGCTTCTGGTCCCGTATCGCGATCTTCCTCGGGCTGGTCTTCGGGTACGCGCTCTCCTGGGTCCTCGACCTGGTCTTCGGCCAGATCCACTCCGCAAACGCGAGCGGCAAGGTCACCGACCACTGGCGCCTGGACCTGTCCGGCGTGGGCCAGGCCGACTGGATCGGTCTGCCGAACCTGCACGGCCCCTCCTTCGAGTGGTCGGCGATCCTGGTGGCCCTGCCGGTCGTCATCGCGCTGATCGCCGAGAACGCCGGGCACGTCAAGGCCGTCGGCGAGATGACCGGCGACAACCTCGACGACAAGCTGGGCACGGCCATCTCCGCCGACGGCGTCGGCTCCATGCTGTCCACCGCCGTCGGCGGCCCGCCCAACACCACCTACTCCGAGAACATCGGCGTGATGGCGGCGACCCGTGTCTACTCGACCGCCGCGTACTGGGCCGCCGCGTGCTTCGCCCTGCTGTTCGGTCTCTGTCCGAAGTTCGGCGCGGTCGTGGCCGCGATCCCCGGGGGTGTGCTCGGCGGGATCACCGTCATCCTGTACGGCATGATCGGCCTGCTCGGCGCCCAGATCTGGATCAACGCCAAGGTGGACCTGCGCAATCCGCTGAACCTGGTACCGGCCGCCGCGGGCATCATCATCGGCGTCGGCAACGTCACCATGGAGTTCACCGACACCTTCTCGCTCAGCGGCATCGCGCTCGGCACCCTCGTCGTCATCACCGGGTACCACGCGCTGCGCGCCTTCGCGCCGGCCCATCTCAAGACCCAGCCGCCGCTGCTCGACGCCGGCACCTCGGCCTACGACGAGAACGGGGGCGAGAACGGCGGGGGCGAGGCGGACGGCGGGGGCACTCAGCGCGCCAAGTCATAGGCGTACGAAGGGACGAAGGTGCCCGGCGCGCCCTTGCAGCCGTCCGACTCCCCCGGCAGTTTCACCCAGAGGTAGGCGTCGATCCCGGCCTCGCCGGTGCTGAGCGTCGGGGTCCGGCCGAGCTTGCGGCCGGCGGGGTCGCACCATTCGCCGTCGGCCGGGGCGCCGTTGCCGTTGCGGCTGGTGTCGATCACCGCACCCAGGCCGGGCGGGCCGCCGAGCGCGTCGAGCACCTGCCGGTCGTAAGCGATCTCGTCGGCCGTGTCGTGGAAGTTGGAGACGTTGCTGAAGACGCCGTCGGAGGAGGCCGCCGACGCGGCCCCGGCCTGCCGCAGCCAGTCGGCCTGTCGCGCGGGCGCGTTCCAGCCGGAGTGCCCGGCGTCGTAGTAGACGCGTGCCCGGGGGTTGGCCTTCTTCAGTACCCGTCCGGCGCGGGCCAGTGAGGCGAAGCGGTCGGCGCGCTGCCCCGCGGAGAGGCATTCGACCTGGGCGAGGGAGTCCGGCTCCAGGATCACGATGACCTCGCCGGACCCCAGCCCGGCGGCGAACCGGTCGATCCAGCCGTCGTAGGCGGCCGGATCGGGCGCCCCGCCCCGGGAGTGCCCGTCGCAGTCGCGGTCGGGGATCGTGTACGGCACGAGGACGGGCACCCGGCCCCGTGCGGCGCCGGCCGAGGTGATCGCGCGCACCCGCGCGGTGACCGTGTCCGGTGAGTGATCGGCGAACCACACGGCCGCCGGCCGGTCACCGATGCGGGACTCTACGACCGCGCGGCGCGGATCGCCGGGATGGGCCCGCACCCAGTCCAGGACCTGGGACTCGGGGTGGCGGTAGAGCCGGGGGGACACCGGGGCCGACCGCGGCTCCCGCGCGCTGTGCGACGCGGACGGCGAGGTACTCGTCTTCCTCGCACGGGGCTCGGGAGAGGCCGGCGCGGAGGAGGACGGCGCCTCGGGCGACGGGGACGCCGACGGCACGACGGGCAGTGCCTCCAGCCGCGGCGACGCGGTCACCTCGGCCCGTGCCTCGTCCGAGGCCCGTCCGTCATCCACCGAAGAGACCACCCCGGCGGCGGTGCCGACCGCCACCACGAGAGAGGCGACCGCCACCATGGCGGCGCGCCGGGCAGCGCCTCTGCGCGCGGCCCGCCGGGCAGCCAGGCGTTGGGCACGCGAGCCTGACACAGTGCTGCTCCCCCTCCCCCACGACGGGCGCGTTCCCCCGATCCGGGGAAACGTCGGGCCCGCCGCCACCGGCACCACACTAAAGGTGCGACTCTGCGCTCATGGCGCAATGCGAACAAGCCCGTCAAGTCCGCACCCCCGTAGACACCGTCGTCTCCCGGATGCGCGCCCTCGACTCCGCCCTGCCCCGCCGGGACGGGATCGCGGTCTTCAACCGCGTCTACCTCGCGGTGACGACGGAGGTGGACCGGCGCATCGACGCCGGTCTGCTCGCGGACACGCGGGCGGCGGTCACCCTGGACGTGCTGTTCGCCGAGCGCTATCTGGCCGCCGTCGAGGCGGTGTCCGAGGGCCGCCGCCCACCGGCCTGCTGGCGCCCGCTGTTCCAGTTCCGCCACCATCCGGGCGTACGTCCGCTGCAGTTCGCGCTGGCGGGCGTCAACGCGCACATCGGCCACGACCTGGCGCTCGCCGTCGTGGACACCTGCCGTACGCTCGGCTGCGAACCCGCCCGTGTGGAGGACGAGTTCGACCACGTGGGCGACCTCCTGGCCACGCTGGAGGAGCGCATCCGCGAGGACCTGATGCCGGGTCCCGACCTGCTCCAGCTCGCCGACCCGATGACCCATCTGCTCGCTGCGTGGAGCCTGGACCGAGCCCGGGACGCCGCCTGGACGGCGGCTCGCGCGCTGTGGGCGCTGCGCGGACTGCCGGACGTCGCCGAGGAGTTCGCCGCACGACTGGACATGGCGGTCGGCTTCGCCGGACGCATGCTGCTCACGCCCCTGCCCGACTGACCCGGGCGGTCCGGCGGCCGCGAGCCGGGCGGGCTCCGGGGCCAGGGAGTTCCGGGGGAGGCTTCGGGGCCGGGAAGTTCCGGGGGCTCCGGGGCTCAGTCGTCGGAGAGTTCCACCGGCGCGATCTCGTCGTAGACGTCACCGGGACCGGGGTTGGTCGCGTCGGTCGCTCCACCGAAGTGGTGCATGACGCCCCAGACCGCGTTCAGCGCGGTCTGGACGGCGCCCTCGGCCCAGCCGGCCGTCCAGGAGATGTCGTCGCCGGCCAGGAAGACGCCCCGCTTGTCCTCGGGCAGCCGGTCCTGCATGAAGTGCGTGAACAGGCGCCGCTGATAGCGGTAGTGGCCGGGCAGGTTGGCCTTGAAGGCGCCCATGAAGTAGGGCTCGTTCTCCCAGGAGACGGTCACCGGGTTGCCGATGATGTGCTTCCTGATGTCGACCGTCGGGTAGATCCCGCCCAGCGACTTCAGCATGACTTCCATCCGCTCGTTCGGCGACAGCGGCAGCCACTTCAGGCTGTCGTCGCACCAGGTGTACGAGAGGCAGATGACGGCGGGCCTGTCCGGGCCGTCGTCGAGCAGGTAGGTGCCGCGGGTCATCCGGTCGGTGAGCGTCATCGACATGACGTCCCGCCCTGTCGGGTTCCCGTTCTCGTCGACGGCCTCGTCCAGCCAGAAGGGCCGGTCCACGGGCACGAAGAGCTTGGAGCTCTCCATGTAGTGGGTGCGCTCGATGGCGGTCCAGTGGTCGATGGGGAAGAGCGATTCGTCGCAGGCGACCTTGGAGAGCAGCATCCAGGACTGGGCGGTGAAGACGGCCGCCCGGTAGGTGCGGATGTCCCCGTTCGCGTCCGTCACCGTGATGTGGTGGCCGGCGGTGCGGTGCAGCCGCGTCACCGCCGGGCGGGGCTCGCCGTCGGTGTGCAGGGACTTCAGCGAGGTGCCGTACGGCCAGTGGACGATCTTCTCCGGCTCGCGCTCCCACAGGCGCAGCGGCAGCTGCTGGGAGCCGCCGACGATGCCGCGGTGGTGGTCGTCGGCCTCGGTGTAGACGACCCGCAGGATCTCCAGGATGGAGTTGGGGAAGTCGGTGTCCCAGCCGCCGGTGCCGAAGCCGACCTGGCCGAAGATCTCGCGGTGCCGGAAGGACTTGAAGGCTTCGGAGTCGCAGAGGAAACCGTAGAAGGTCTGGTTGTCGAGCTTCTCCACCAGCCTCGACCAGATCTCACGGATGCGCAGGACGTCCCGTTCGCGCAGGGCGCGGTTCATGTCGGAGAAGTCGGCGCCCTCCTCCAGGCAGCGGTTCCAGGCGTCCGCCACGTCCCGGTAGACCTGCGGCAGGTCGTCGAGCGTCTCGGCGTAGTGCGACTCGCCCTTGAGGTCGACGACGGTCGAAGACGTCGCCTCGGCAAGGGGGTTGGGGAAGGGGCGGGTCTCGAGACCCACCAGGTCGATGTAGTGCTGGAGGGCGGTGGAGGACGGTGGGAAGCGCATCGCGCCCATCTCGGCGGTGAGTGAGGGGTCGCAGCCCTCGAAGCCGACGGTGCGCAACCGGCCGCCGATCCGGTCGGCCTCGTACACGACGGGCTTGAGGCCCATCTTCATCAGCTCGTAGGCGGCGACGATCCCGGACAGGCCCCCGCCGACGACCGCGACCTCGGTGCCGTGCTCGGTCGCGGGGATCTGGCCGAGGCCCGCGGGGTGGGCGAGGAAGTCGTCGTACGCGTACGGGAAGTCCGGGCCGAACATGGTGATCGGCGGCTGCTGCTCGTCGGCGTGCTCGACGGCGTTGGGCACCGTGGACGTCATGGGGTGCGGACTCCTTGCGCGAACGGTCTTCGAGGTGTCGGTGGGGGGAAGCGGGGTTCAGCCGCGGGGCCCGTACAGGCCGGGGCGGCGGTCCCGCAGATACGGGTTGTTCTCACGGGAGGCGGCGAGGAGCGCGGGGTCCGCGTCGGCGAGGACGAGTTCCTCGCCGCGGCCCGCCCGGGTACGGGCGACTCCGTCGGGTCCGGCGAGGGTGGACAGTCCCGCGAACTCCAACTCGCCCTCCTGGCCGACCCGGTTGACGTACGCGATGTACATCTGGTTCTCGAACGCCCGCACCGGCACGACGGATTCGGCGACGAACTGGAACGGGTGCATCAGGGCCGTGGGCACCAGGAGGAGGTCGGTGCCCGCCAGGGCGTGGGCGCGCGCGTTCTCCGGGAACTCGACGTCGTAGCAGATCAGCAGGCCGACGGTGAGGCCGTTGAGCTCGGCCTGGACGACCGGCTGGTCGCCCGGGGTGAAGTGCTCGTGCTCGAAGCTGCCGAAGAGGTGGGTCTTGCGGTAGTTCGCGAGGCGGGTGCCGTCTGCGGAGACGAGCTGGACGGAGTTGTGGACCGTGTCGTCGGTGCGTTCCGGGTAGCTGTAGGCGATGGCGAGTCCGTGCCGGGTGGCCGTCCGTGCGATCGCGTCGGCCGCGTCGCCGTCGGCGGGCTCGGCGAGCACCGTGACGTCGTCGCCGATGGCGTACCCCGTCAGGAACAGCTCCGAGGTCACGAGCAGCCCGGCGCCGGCCGCGGCGGCGCGGCCCGCGGCCTCGTCGAGGACCTTGAGGTTCTCGGCGACGGATCCGGGCCGGCCGGAGCTCTGGAGCAGGGCTGTGCGCATGCGTTTTCCTCATCGGTACGCGGGGGTTTCGGGGGTCTCACAGACGCTACGTCCGGTCGGCTCGACCGGACAAGAAGGAGCCGTTGCGCGCCCATGAGCGAACTGTTGCGTCCGCCGTGGGGTCGGCGGCGATTCGTTGCACGCCCCCGGTTCGGCGCCCGTGTCGGGGGCGGACGCGATGCCGAGGGCCGCCGCGTGGGCAGGGCGGGCGCCGGAGCGAACGCGGGCGCGGCAACGCGGGCGCGGCAACGCGGGCGCGGCAACGCGGGCGCGGCAACGCGGGCGCGGCAACGCGGGCGCGGCAACGCGGGCGCGGCAACGCGGGCGCGGCAACGCGGGCGCGGCAACGCGGGCGCGGCAACGCGGGCGCGGCAACGCGGGCGCGGCAACGCGGGCGCGGCAACGCGGGCGCGGCAACGCGGGCGCGGCAACGCGGGCGCGGCAACGCGGGCGCGGCAACGCGGGCGCGGCAACGCGGGCGCGGCAACGCGGGCGCGGCGACGCGGGCGCGGACCGTGGTGGGACGGCCGCTGAGCCGGTGCATGGCTCCCTCCCCAGGACGCCCGGGTGACTGGGCGGGCGAAGTGGCTGCCGACCGGTGTTGCCGGCCGGCAGCGAGACGCGCCCTACGGAATGCCGCGCGGCGAGCGCAATGGCCTCATGAGCATCAGGAACAACGCTGTCACCAGATACGGCAGCGCGAACACGGCGAAGGCCGTGCTGTGTCCGCCGCGTGAGGCGATCACCGCGTAGCCGCCGAACACCGCGACCGTGGCCAGCTCGGTGCCCAGTCCCGCGACCGAGGTCAGGGTGGCCCGCCCGGTGTCCGCGATCCGCCGTTGGAGCCGCGCGTCGGCCAGTACGGTAGCCGCCTGGAAGCCGCCGAAGGCGAGGGCGACGAGCACGAGCCCGGCCGTCGTGCCCGCGGCGGAG
>NZ_JBSSEA010000002.1:0-657538 GCF_054061295.1 Streptomyces sp. TE5632
GTGGTGTCTTCAAATGTCACGCCCACATCAGGAGCGAGGCAAGGGTGACGGCTGCCCGGTAGGACTCGACGGTCTTGTCGTAGCGGGTGGCGATGCCGCGCCACTGCTTCAGCCGGCTGAAGCAGCGTTCGACCACGTTGCGCCGCTTGTAGAGCTGTCGGTCGAAGACCGGCGGGCGCCCGCCGCGGCTGCCCCGGCGGAGCCGGTTGCGGACCTGGTCGGCCCGCTCCGGAATGGTGTGGGCGATGCCCCGCCGCCTGAGCCAGGCCCGGATCGCCTTGGAGCTGTAGCCCTTGTCGCCCAGCACGTGATCGGGCCGCACCCGGGGGCGTCCCGGGCCGAGGCGGGGCACCCGGATCGCCTCCATCACGGCGGTGAACTGGGTGCAGTCGTTGGTGTTGCCGCCGGTGACGGTGAAGGCCAGCGGACGACCCCATGCATCGCAGGCCAGGTGGATCTTGCTGGTCAGGCCGCCTCGGGAGCGTCCGAGGGCGGGGCTGCGGAGCCCCCTTTTCGGGCCCCGGCGGCGTGCTGGTGGGCCCGCACGACGGTGGAGTCGACCGACACCAGCCAGTCGATGTCCCCGGCCGCGTCCGCCCTGGCCTGGGCGGCCTGGAGCATCCGCTCGAAGGTGCCATCCAGGGCCCAACGGCGGAAGCGGGTGTGCAGCGTGGCCCACGGGCCGTACCGCTCGGGCACGTCCCGCCAGGCGGTCCCGGTGCGGAACTTCCACACGATCCCGTTGAGCACCGTGCGGTCGTCCAGCCGCTTGCGGCCCCGCAGCGATGCGGGCAGCAGCGGCCGGACGAACTCCCACTCGGCGTCCGACAGTTCATGGCGACGTATCACCCGACCATGATCCACCACCCAAGACCATTTGAAGACACCGCCTAGCGCCGGTCAGGGCCGGGGCTACCACCAGCCTCCGTCCGGCGTGTCGACGCGCAGCGACAGGCCCGCCGTGACAGCACTCGCCCAAAGGCCCGCGAGGAAGTCCTCCACGGCCAGGCCGTGGGGGCGGCACAGGTCGACCCGGCCGGCGCCCGGACAGTCGACGGCCCCTTTCCGGGCGGCCGCGAAGCTCCTGGGGGTTGCAGGTCTCCGCCGTCTCAGGGCGCGGTCGTCGGGGTCGCCGATCCGGCGGCGTGGCGGTATGCGGCGTTGAGGCGCTGGGCTTCCTCGAGCTGGTCTTCGAGGATGACGATGCGGCAGGCGGCCTCGATGGCGGTGCCCTGGTCGACGAGTTCCCGGGCGCGGGCGGCGATGCGCAGCTGGTAGCGGGAGTAGCGGCGGTGGCCGCCCTCGGAGCGCAGCGGGGTGATCAGGCGGGCTTCGCCGAGGGCGCGCAGGAAGCCCGGGGTGGTGCCGAGCATCTCGGCGGCCCGGCCCATGGTGTAGGCGGGGTAGTCGTCGTCATCGAGACGGCCGAAGGAGTCGTCTGCTGTCACTTGCACCTCTCGGTAAAACGCGGGGAGGGGCCCTGGTGCCAATGGCACCAGGGCCCCGAAGGAACTACTACACCATCTGCCGGCCCTGATACTGCGCCGGCCTCCTGTGTCCGCAGACCCGGCCGAGATGCTGCCGGGGGTGCGGGGATCGCGGTTGCGTGACCGGAGACCACCTCACTATCGATAGTCCTGCGGTACCCGGGCCCAAGACGTCCGCCCGGGCGATCCTGATGGCGCTCGGCTCCTCCGTTCTTCCCTCTTGATCAACTACTTACCAAACGGGGGACTGCGCACTGCTGGTACTGCTGGTACTGCTGATACTGCGAACTGCTGGTGGCCTGTGACAGCGCCACCCTTCGGCAGCCGGCCCCGTCGCCCGTCCTGCGTCTGCTCTGGCCTGGGACCCCACTGCCGAACTTCCCGGTGCGCGCGTCCGCAGCCGACGCCTTCACCGGGGTGCTGCTCACTGACTTCGCTGCGGGGTCCTGCTCACGGCGGCCCCTGATCACTGCGGGCCACCCGGTGCGGTCGCCAGTCCCGTCGCCGTCCTGCAACCGCTCTGGCTTCGGGACTCCACCACCGCACCGTCCTGCGTCCTGCAACTGCGGGTACTGCTGCCCGGCAGTTCGTCTCTGCCGGGCCCTGTTGATCTCGACTACGAGAGAAACCATAACCACACCACCACCCAATGTCTACTCCGGCCGCCATAGATTTCCGCGTGTTCGACGGTGAGGTAATCGAACCCGAACAGCGACGGGGCAAGCGCACGGCCGGCACCGCCCGGTTGACGGGCCAGGCCGGGGCACCAGCACCGGGCAGACGGGACCCACGAGCCGGCAAGGGAGCAAAACCGCCCCGTGGGCAGCGAGCGTCACGAAACGGTGACTGCTCCCCCATACTGGCACAGCCGTCCCATCGAACCGCTGGCCTCAGCGCACCTGTTACCGCCCAGGGGGACGACGTGACCAGCCCATACACCGCACCGCAGCCACCGCGCCCCGCCCCCCGGTGAACGCGGAAACGCCATGTGCTTCCCGCTCCTGGCCCGGCCTTCCTGATCGGCCTGGGAGCCGGATCCGGCTCCGGCTCCCAGGCCGATGACGCCAGACCGGCCTCCGCCACGCCGCAGCCGACGGCCGCCGTCAGCGCCACGATGACCGCCACCGCGCAGGCTGCGCCTGCGCCCACGGCCACCGAGACCGTCGAGGTCACCGAAACCGTCACCGCCCAGCCCGCCTCGGGCGGCGGTGGCGGCAGCGACGACAGCAGCGCGGAAAGCGGCAGCGGCGCAGGGAGCGTCTGCTGCGCCAACTGTGCGGCAGCCCGTGCCGCGGGAGCCGCACCCGTCCACCGCGGCGAGCCCGGCTACGGCCGCCGCCTCGACCGCGACGGCCCCGGCTGCGACTGGGGCTGACAAACAACGGGCCGCCTCGACGGGAAAGACGAGGCGGCCCTGTGCCCAGTCTGCACCAACCGTAGGCAGAGGCCCGCTGCGTCGCCCCGCCCCCACAGCGGCGGGGACGGGCAGCCAGGGCAGCGCTATCCGGCAGGTTCGTACGTCACGGCCTGCCCGGGGCAGGCGCCGGCGAGGTCATCACGGACGGCGAGTTCGGTGCTGTCGGCGGCCAGGTTCCAGCGGAGCTTGGTGGCGGCCCACGGAAGTCTTGGCGGTTGCGGTGGCCCGGCCGGAAAGCACCGCCTGAGCGGCGGCTGCGGCATCGATCGCGTCCGTCTTGCCGCTTCTCAGCTTGACTCGGGGATCTTGGAGTTTCGCGGCGCGACAGCATGATCACCGGGCATGCTCGGGGCTGTTCCGTAGGCCGATGCAGTGGTCGAGGTGTTCGTTGCCGCTCCGTTCCCGTTCCGGTGAGCAGGTCCCGTCTTTGACCGCGCAGGTCGCGCGGGCGAGCAACCCGGCCGGGACGGCGGCGATGTGGGTGAGAGACCGCCTCGACGGGCTGTGGTGCGCCGAGGACTTCACGGCGCGGTACCCGCGCGACGGCCGTCCAGGCCTCTCGCCGGCCCAGCCGGCCACCGTGTGTGCTGCAGTTCCTGCTCGGCCTGTCGGACCGGCAGGCCGCCCAGGCGGTGCGCTGCCGCATCGACTTCACATACGCCCTGGCCCTGGAGCTGGACGGCCCGGCTTCCGCCACAGCGTGCCGGCCGACTTCCGCGACCGGCTCACCGAGGGCGAGCGCGCCGAAGGGAAGCGCTGTCCACGACCAGAACGGGGTAGACGCGGTCGAGGGGACGGTTTTGCCATGGGCCAAGCTGCCCACGCCCCGACGCAGCGGTAGAGCTATGCCCCGCCAGCACGCCCCAGCCGCTCAGAAAGTCGGCCAGGGCGCGACGCTGCTCTTCCTCGTAGGCACATCTGCTGCGCGAGTACCCGGCGGTCGTTGTACGGGGCGACGGCGGCGAGGACCAGGCGCTGGAGTTCGTCCGGTTCGAGGGCTTCGACATGGTGCCCCCGGTGGGCAACTGAATCCCGCAGCACCGCCGCCCCGCGTCCTCACGGTGCACAGCCGCCCGAGGAGATGATCTCCGGCTCGGCCTCCCCTGCCGGGTACACCGCCACCGACCAACGGGTGTAGCTCCAGCTCTTGTTGGCCTTGAACTCGGCGAGCAGCCCGGGGCACAGGGTCGACGAGGTGACACCCCGGAAGTTGGAGCGCCGGACACGGCCGATGAGGACCCCGGAGCTGTCCGAGGCCCCTCCCTACGCCGCCTTCTCCACGAGGTCGAAGCCGAGGTTGATGGCGTCGTTCGTGGCGAAGGACTCGTTGCCGTTGCCCTCCCCGACGGCGGCGTCCCAGGCTGCGATGATGACCTTGCCCGCGTTGTCCGCGTTGTCCGCGACGCGGATCTCGTTCTGGTCGGCGCTCGGAATGCGTGCGGTCGCGATGCCAAGATCATCGCCCTGCCACTGTCCGGCGACCTCGCTGAAGCATCCGCTGGTGGCCTGGCCGAAGCCGAGGATGATCGGCTCGGGATCGGTTTCGCCCCCCTCCAGTGGACGGAGTAACGGCCGTAGAGCCAGGTGCTGGGGTGGTCCTTCAGCCGGTGCGCGGAGGCGGAGCACACCGCCCTCTCGGCGGCCCTGCGGAAGACCTCCAGATTCTCCTCGGGGATCTGGGCAATCGGCCCCCCGGTGACCAACACCGTCTGCGCCCGCTTGTTGAAGGTGACGGTGGGCTCCATGAAAACCATGTTTTTGGTGGCGAGCATGGTCTTCATGTCGGCCAGCGCAGACTGTGCCACGCCTTCCTCCTCCTCGTCGCTCGACGTCGCGGTGCGCCTCTCGATGCGAACTGCGGGCGGGGTGATCGCTGTGGCCTGCTCGATGCGCTGAAGTGGAGCTTCCCGAGTAGGGTGGGACACACGACGTGCCCATCGGCCGCCTTCCGTTGCAGGCCTCTCCGTCGCCCCTTGTGCGTCCGCTGCTGGTCGTGGCGTGACATTCCAAGTGCGGCTCGGGCACTGAATTCCCCTGAAGTGCGAAGTTCCAGACAAGTGCTAGAGAGGCAACCATGGCCTTTGCCACTGCCAAGGACGGCACACAGATCTACTTCAAGGACTGGGGGTCGGGCCCACCGGTGGTCTTTTCCCACGGCTGGCCACTGATCGCGGACGCGTGGGATCCGCAGCTGAAGCTGATGGCGGACAACGGCTTCCGGGTTGTGGCCCACGACCGGCGCGGGGGTGGACGCTCGGGCCAGCCCTGGGAGGGGAACGACCTCGACACGTACGCTGAGGATCTGGCCTCGGTCATCGAGGCCCTCGACCTTCGTAACGTCATCCTGGTCGGTCACTCGACCGGTGGGGGAGAGGTCACGCGCTACATCGGCCGACATGGTTCGAGTCGTGTCACCAAGGCGGTTCTGCTCGGCGCGATCCCCCCGTTGATGCTCAAGACGGAAGCGAACCCGGAGGGGCTGCCGATCGACGTCTTCGACGAGCTCCGAAAAGGCGTGCTGACGGACCGTTCTCAGTTCTACAAGGACCTCAGTGCTCCCTTCTACGGCGCCAACCGCGAAGGATCGACCGTCTCGCCAGGGATCCGCGACGAGTTCTGGATCTGGAGCATGACGGTGGGCATCAAGGGCGCCCACGACTGCATTAAGGCGTTCTCCGAGACCGACCTCACTGAGGATCTCAAAAAGTTCGACATCCCCACGCTGATCATTCACGGCGACGACGACCAGATCGTTCCCATCGTGGCATCTGCGAATAAATCGTCGAAGCTCGTCAAGGACGTGACCTTCAAGGTCTACCCGGGTGCTCCGCACGGCTTGTCGATGGTCCCCGAGTTCGCGGGACGGTTCAACGCCGACCTCCTCGAATTCGCACGCGCCTGACCGGCCACGCCTCGTCGCTCACTGGTCTTCTCGCGTTCTGGCCTGCGGATGCCCGTCCGCAAGCCTCGACCGTCAGGCGCAGCCGGTGGATCGGCACTGCCACGTTGGTGAGGGTGGGGGTGCCTGATGATGCGTCGGGGTGTGGGTCGGCCTCGGGCGGCGGCCTGGGTCAGGCTGTTGTGGGCAGGGCGGCGCGGCTGGTGATCTGATCCCAGATCGTGAATCGGGCGCTCATCTCGGTGCGGTACTCGGTGGCGGTCATCAGGTGGCGGCGGGGCCGGAAGTGGGATGAGATGCCGCTGAACGCGGACAGGAACCGCTGGGCGCCGCCGGTGGAGCGGAAGCCCTTCATCGCGCGTTCGCGCTGCCGGGTGGGCTGGTGGCTGTTCTCGGCCCGATTGCTCAGGCCCTTGTGCGAGCGGTGCTCGACCGAGGGCATGACCTCGCGGGGGGCCGCGCCGTAGGAACGCAGCTTGTCGGTGACGACCACCCGCGGCACCGAGCAGGTCTTCTTGAGCAGCCTGCGGAAGAACCGCCGGGCCGCGGCGGTGTCCCGGCGGCTCTGCACGAGGATGTCCAGCACGTTGCCATCCTGGTCGACGGCCCGCCCCAGATACGTCTGCCCTCCGTTGATCTTGATGAAGACCTCGTCCAGATGCCACGTGTCCCCGGGCCGAGGCCGCCGACAGTGCAGCGCGTTGGCGTAGGCCTGGCCGAACGTGGCGCACCAGCGGCGGACGGTCTCGTGGGAGACGATCACGCCGCGCTCGAGCATGAGCTCCTCGACTTCCCGGAGCGACAGCGGAAAGCGGAAGTACAGCCATACGCAGTGGGAGATGATCTCGGCCGGGTACCGGTGCCCCTCGTGCGACGGCAGCGCGGCACCCACGAGCAAACCCCTTCCCGGAGCGATCAATCTGAAGAGCACCCTACGGGAGCTCCCCAACGTGGCAGTGCCCCGCAGTGCGTTCGTCGTTGCTGGTGTAGGGGCGGACGTAGGCCCACTCCTCGACGAGGGTGCGGTTGAAGCGCTCGACCTTGCCGTTGGTCTGGGGCCGGTAGGCCCGGGTGAGTTGGCCCGTGGCGCCGAGCTGGACGAGGGCCTGCTTCCAGGCGAGGCTCTTGCAGGTAGGCCCAGGCGTTGTCGGTGAGGACGCGTTCGATGCGGGTGATGTCGTGGGCGTGGAAGAACGCGGCGGCGCGCAGGAGGAACGCCGTGCAGGTGGCGAACTTCTCGTCGGGGTGGATCTCGCTGCGGGCAAGGCGGGTGTGGTCGTCGACGGCAGAGTGGATGTAATCGAAACCCATGCTGGAGCGGGTGGCGCGTCCGGCCTGGCGGCCGAGGGCCTTGTGGCCGCCCCATCGGGGATCCGACCGAGTTTCTTGACGTCGATGTGGACCAGTTCGCCGGGCCGGTCGCGTTCGTAGCGGCGGATGACCTGTCCGGTGGACCGGTCCAGGAACGCCAGCCGGTTCAGGCGGTGGCGGGTCAGGACGCGGTGGACGGTCAAGGCGGGCATGCCGAGAACCGGGCCGATCCGGGCAGGGCCAAGCTTGCGCTCCCGCCGCAGCCGGCAGACCTCGGCCTCTGTCGGGGCCGGGGTCCGGTGCGGGATGGTGTGCGGCCGGCTGGGCCGGTCGTGGAGGCCCGCGTCGCCCTCGGCGGCGAACCGGCGGACCCATTTGTGGGCGGTGGTGCGGGATATGCCCATCTCGGCGGCGACATGCGCGATCGGACGGCCCGATGCGACGCGTTCGACCAGGAGCCGTCTGCCGTGAACGGTCAGCCGGGCGTTACGGTGGGGCACGAAGACCTCCGGTCGGTGTAGTCCTAGACAGCTCCACCACACCGGAGGTCTTCGTCATGATCAAGCCCCACGCGCGTCAACAACGCTCGTGATCAATACACCTATCCCGTTGCTTGTTCTTCGAGCCGGGGGGCCGTCCGGGACCGGGGCGGGACGGTTTCGGCGCGATTGCCGGGCGGGCTGCTGTCGCGCGGACGTTGCGAAACCCCCGGCGGACCCGGGCGGGGGTGAGGCAGCGGGGTTCCGCGAACCGTTCCCAGGGGCGGCGGAGGCCCTCGGCGAGCGGCCGGGCGAGGCGGAGTTGTGTGTGGGCGGCGATGATCAGCCAGGTCCGCAGGTCGGCCGTGTCGGGATGCCTGATTTTCGGGGCGGTCCAGCCCAGGCTCTGTTTCATCAGCCGGAAGGTGTGCTCCAGGTCGAAGCGGCGGAGGAAGGACTGCCACCAGCGGTCCACGTCCGCCGGTGCGGCGGCGGTGGCCGAGCACCACAGCCAGACCGGTTTCGGGTCCCGGTCACCGGGCAGACGCTCGACCTTCAGGCGGATCAACGTGCCGTGCAGGACGGGGAGTTCTTCCTTGGCGTGGTTCAGCCAGGGCCCGCGGTGGGTGAGCCGGGGGTGCATCCGGTCCCAGGCCGTCGCGGTGGCCGTGCCGTAGCGGGTGGTGTCCGTGGCGGTCGTGACGTCGGGCTCGTGCCGGCTGTCGGGCTTCTTGAACGTGAGGACGCCGCCATGCCGGCGGGGACGCCCGCCCCGGGGGCCCGACCGGGCGGGGCCGGGGTCTCGGAGCATGACCCGGTCCGAGCGCAGCCGTCCGACCAGCACGACGGGCAGGCCGGCGAGAGCGTGGGGCAGGTAGGCGACGTCGTAGCCGGAGTCCCTCACGATCACGATGTCCGGATCGCCCGGCCTCCAGTGGCCCGCTCTCGTCAACCACTCGACGACATCGCGGGGTTGGGCGGCAGTGACGGTGGTCGCGTCGTCGGCCGGGCCCAGGCGGACCGCGTCCAGCAGAGCGACCCAGGAGGTGCGGCCGGACTCCAGAGCGGCGACGAAGGAGTAGGGCCGGCCGGGCACCAGTTGGTTCGAGCTGCGGTCGCCGCGTCCTTAGACATGGCAGAACAGCCGGTCGCCGCTGGTGGGAGTGTCGGGTCGCAGCCAGTGCGACACGCCCACGGCGAGCATGATCCGCCCCTCGGCCGCCTTCGGCAGCGGCAGGCCCGCCAGCGCGCGGCGCAACCGTGTCGGCTCCAGCCAGCCACGGTCCAGGGCCGCTTGCGGCGCACCGTGCCCGCGCCGGTGCTCGGCCGCCAAGGAGAGCTCGACCAGGGTTTTCACCGGACCGTCCGCGCACAGCACCGCGTCGGTGAGCTCGACGAGCACGTCCGCGCGGCTGTACAGGCAGTCGTAGAACCCGACACGAAAGTGGGACAGGACGCCCAGTGCGGCGTCGGCGGGACGTGCAGGAGCGAGACTCTTCACCAGCGGCCGTTCCTTCACGCGACATTGCTCGACACCTCGAAGCGCGAAGAACTGCCGTCCTGCCGTCCCTCGAAGAACACAAGATCAGCGGGTCGAGTGAACCGGCGAGGTTAAACGCCAAGCTCAGGCGCGGGTGTGGCGGCGAGTACTTGGCACCTTGTGCGGGGCAGCATGATGTACGGGCCGACCCGTTGCGGGGGCTTGGGGGAACGGTCGATACGGGCATGGCTGGGGCCGTAGGATCAAGTGATCTCGTGGGGGTGGTCATGCTCAGGCGGCGTCCGGGCCCACCGACGCTCGAGGAGGTGGCCGCGCTCGCCGGTGTGGGGCGAAGCACCGTCTCCCGCGTCATCAACAACGCGGCGGGCGTGAAGGACACGACGCGACGCGCCGTGCAGCGCGCCATCGCGGAACTGGGGTACGTCCCCAACCTGGCGGCCCGTACGCTGGCGGGCCGGCGTGCCGACGCGGTCGCGCTGGTCATGACGGAGCCGGACTGGCGGCAGTTCGGTGAGCCCTTCTTCTCGGAGATCGTGCGGTCCGTCGGTGACGCGCTGACCGAGACCGAGGTGCAGTTGCTGCTCACCCTGGTGCGCACGGACGCCGAGCGGCAGCGTCTCGTGGAGTACGCGCGCGGCGGCCGGGTCGACGGCGTCATGCTGATGTCCGTGCACGCCGAGGACGCGCTGCCCGACATGCTGGCCGAAGTGGGCCTGCCCACCGTCCTGCTGGGGCGGCGCTCCGGGGACGAGAGTGTGACCTACGTCGACGCCGACAACGTCGGCGGGGCCCGCAGCGCCGTGGCGCATCTGCTGGATACCGGCCGCCGCGCGGTCGCGACCATCACCGGACCGTCCGGCATGTACGTGGCCCAGTGCCGGCTGCGCGGCTACCGGGAGGCGCTGGAGCGGGCGGGTGCCGAGGGCAGGCCGTCCTGGACCGTCGAGGGCGACTTCTCCGCGGACAGCGGGCACCGCGCGATGGTCGAACTCATCGAGCGTGCCCCGGAGATCGACGGGGTGTTCGCCGCGTCGGACACCATGGCTGCGGGCGCGCTGGGCGCCCTGCGCGCGGCGGGGCGGCGGGTCCCGGACGACGTCGCGGTGATCGGTTTCGACGACTTTCCGCTCGCGCAGCACACCGATCCGAAGCTGACGACGGTGCGTCAGCCGCTGGAGGAGATCGGGCGCACGATGGTGCGGCTGCTCCTGGAGGAGATGGAGGAGCCGGCGGTGGCCTGGCGGCACGTCATCCTCCGCACGGAGCTGGTGTTGCGCGGCTCCGCCTGACGACCCGCCGCCCCGGCCCGCCGGGCGCGCCCTCGGTGCACGTCGAATGTTTCGGGAGCGCTCCCGGCGTTCGGAGTTCGAGTGGCTCACCTCTCTGAGCAGCGCCTTCGAAACGCATTCGACGGGTTGCCGCGCACAGGGTTGTCAGGGACATGGGCGCCTTCTACAGTCCCCTTCCGGAACACTTTTGGGAGCGCTCCCATCATCGGGGAGGCGGGAGCGCTCCCGCCGGTAACCCCGCACACCCTCCCGGAGAGGTCCCCCACATGCCACGGTTACGGCACCACCCCCGCACGCTGCGCACCGTGTCGGCCGCGCTCCTCACCGCTCTCGCCGCGCTCGCGGCGCTGCTGACCGCGACCGCCCCGGCCCAGGCCGACACCACGGTCTGCGAACAGTACGGATCAACCGTCATCCAGGGGCGCTACGTCGTCCAGAACAACCGCTGGGGCACCAGCGCCACCCAGTGCGTCACCGCCACGGACACCGGCTTCCGGGTCGCCCAGGCCGACGGCTCGGTGCCGACCAACGGCGCGCCGAAGTCCTACCCGTCGGTCTTCAACGGCTGCCACTACACCAACTGCTCGCCGGGCACCGCCCTCCCTGCGCGCATCAGCGGCATCGCGAACGCCCCCACCAGCATCTCGTACGGCTACGTCGACAACGCCGTGTACAACGCCTCGTACGACATCTGGCTGGACCCGACGCCCCGGACCGACGGGGTGAACCGGACCGAGATCATGATCTGGTTCAACAAGGTGGGGCAGATCCAGCCGATCGGCTCGCAGGTCGGCACGGCCACCGTGGCCGGGCGCACCTGGCAGGTGTGGTCCGGCGGCAACGGCACCAACGACGTGCTGTCGTTCGTCGCGCCGTCGGCGATCAGCAGCTGGAGCTTCGACGTGATGGACTTCGTCCGGGAGACCGTCGCGCGCGGACTGGCGGGCAACGACTGGTACCTGACGAGTATTCAGGCCGGTTTCGAGCCCTGGCAGAATGGCGCGGGACTCGCCGTTCACTCGTTCTCGTCCACCGTCAACACGGGCGGCGGCTCGAATCCGGGGGACCCCGGCGCCCCGGCCGCCTGCACGGTGTCGTACGCCACGAACGTCTGGCCGGGCGGCTTCACCGCGAACGTCACCGTCACCAACAACGGCCCGGCCGCCGTCGAGGGCTGGCAGCTCGCCTTCACCCTGCCCTCCGGGCAGAGCATCGTCCACGCCTGGAACGCGTCCGTCACCCCCTCCTCGGGTGCGGTCACGGCGACCGCACCGGCCGGCAACACGCGGATCGCCGCCGGGGGGAGCCAGAGCTTCGGCTTCCAGGGCAGCCACAGCGGCGCCTTCGCACGGCCCGACGCCTTCCGGCTGAACGGCACCGCCTGCCGGACCGCGTGAGGCGCACGGCGGGCCGCGCCCCGCCGTGCCCCTTCGCTCCGGGGGCCCGTTCTTCCCTCCCTGCGCCGAAGGGCGGGCCCCGGCCGCACCGCACCGCGAACGGCCGCGCCGAGGGCCGGTGCCGACGCACCGGCCGCCCGGCCGGTCCCGTTCCGCCTCGGGACGGTCCCTCCAAGCCCCCCGCCCGTCCGGTTGGCGCCCTCCCCGGCCGGGCGGGGGTTCCACCCCTTCACCGCTCATGAAGAACTCAGCATCGGGACAGGAGACTCCATGGCTCTGAGAAGCAGACTGGTCTCTCTGGCAGCGGTACTGGCGACCCTCCTCGGAGGGCTCGGTCTCAGTTTCCTCTGGCAGAAGGACGCGCAGGCGCACGGCGTGGCGATGATGCCCGGTTCGCGCACCTACCTCTGTCAGCTGGACGCCATCACCGGCACCGGCTCACTCGACCCGACCAACCCCGCCTGCCGGGCCGCGCTGAACCAGAGCGGCGCGTCGGCCCTGTACAACTGGTTCGCCGTCCTGGACTCCCGGGCTGCCGGGCGCGGCCCGGGGTATGTGCCGGACGGTACGCTGTGCAGTGCCGGCGACCGGTCGCCGTACGACTTCTCCGCCTACAACGCGGCCCGCTCCGACTGGCCCCGCACGCATCTGACGTCCGGAGCGACGATCAAGGTGCAGTACAGCAACTGGGCTGCGCACCCGGGCGACTTCCGGGTCTACGTCACCAAGCCCGGCTGGTCGCCCACGTCCCAGCTGGGCTGGAACGACCTGGAGCTGATCCAGACCGTCACCGACCCGCCCCAGCAGGGCTCCCCGGGTGCCAACGGGGGCCATTACTACTGGAACCTGAAGCTGCCCTCCGGCCGCTCCGGTGACGCGCTGATCTTCATGCAGTGGGTGCGTTCGGACAGCCAGGAGAACTTCTTCTCCTGCTCCGACGTCGTCTTCGACGGGGGCAACGGCGAGGTGACCGGCATCCGGGGCTCGGGCAGCACGCCGCCCCCGGACCCGGACCCGACCGACCCGCCCCACACGGGTGAGTGCATGGCCGTCTACAACGTGGTGAACTCCTGGAACGGCGGTTTCCAGGGCTCCGTCGAGGTGATGAACCACGGGACCTCGCCGCTCAACGGCTGGGCCGTGCAGTGGAAGCCCGGTCCCGGGACCACGATCGGCAGTGCCTGGAACGGCTCCCTCACCACCGGATCCGACGGCACGGTGACGGTACGGAACGTCGCTCACAATCGGGTGATCAATCCCGACGGAAGTGCGACGTTCGGCTTCACGGCCACGTCGTCGGGCAACAACTTCCCGGTGGGCACGATCGGTTGTGTGAATCCGTAGCGACCGCCCCGGCCAGGTGCGCCGCTCGCCCCGCCTCCACCGCGGGGCGAAGCGGGGCACCGTTGCTCCCGTGTTCAGGCGGAGTCCGTCCGGGTCGGCTCCCGGACCGGTGCGGGGGCAGGGCGGACGGCCTCGCGGTCGGCTCGGTGCAGGGGCGTCAGTATCACGAGGCCGACGACCGCGACGAGGACGAAGAAGCCGCCGAGCACGGCCGCGCCGGTCACCGGACCGGCCATCAGTCCGTGCGCGGTCACGACGGCGCCGGGGCCGGTGCCCCGATGCCCTGGGCGGCGTATCCGACGAGGTAGTCGCCGGACACCATGCCCGCCCGGTGCGGGGCGGGGGCGGATCGGCTGAGCACCGTGAGCCCGCCGGCGAAGTCGAAGGCGTACGCGGCTCCGGCGACGGCCGACGCCAGGGAGAACAGCAGCAGTCCCTCGACCGCCCGTCTATCGGGTTCCGCGCAGCAGTGGCCATCGGTGTTCACTCAGTCACCGTGTCTCGATCACCGGTGGGCTCGTGCTCGAGGTCCGCTCGGGCGCCGACTCGATGCCGGCCCCCTTCAAGACTTCCCAGACCGTGGATGCTGCCGCCTTCACGCCGAGCACGAGCAGTTCACCGTGCAGGCGCCGGTAGCCCCAACTTGGATTTTCCCCGGCCAGGCGCAGTACGAGTGCTCGGACCGAGTGCACGGTGCGGGGCCGGCCTCCGCGCTTCGGCCTGGACTGGGCAGCGTGCCGGCGGGCGAGGAGATCGCGGTGCCGGCGCAGTACCGTGTCCGGCCGCACCAGCAGCCGCATCCGGCGCAGTACTTCCCTTGGCAGACCGTGGAGCAGCGACGCCAAAAAAGCCCGGTCGCTCGCGTGCATCCGGACTCGCTGCCCGTCCAGCTGCCGGTCCAGGACGGCGATCTGCTGGCGCAGGGCCAGGATCTCGATGTCCTTCTCACGGTCGCTCGTTGGCAGCAGCCGCAGCATCGCGGACGCGTTCGTCACGCCCGGGTACGCCAGTCTCAGCAGCACGACCGATCATCATGCCGCGCCCACCGCCGCCGTGCGACAGCGGCGACTCGATCGGCCGCGGCCGGCACCCCGAAACCCGCTCCCACCTGTATGGATGAGGTATTCGGCAAGGGCAGGGCCAGTCCCCCGGCACGCTACGGGTGGGCGTCGGCGCGACGGCTCCCCGGGGCTGGACCGTGAAGACCACCAGGCCTTTTTCTCTCGTGTCCCGGCGGCTGCCGGTCCAGCGGACCGCGGCGGTGGACGTGACCGTCCCGGCCGGAACCGCGCCGGGTTCGTACACCGTACGGATCACGGCGACCGCGAACGGTGTGGAGAGCGTGGAACGCGTCGCGTCCATCGAGGTGCGCGCCGCGGCACGCTGCGCGGCGGACGTCAGTGAGGAGTGTGCCGTGGACCTCGGCAAGGAGGTGAACCACGACGGTACCGCAACCGTCGCGGCTTTCGGCGAGGGCGACTTCGACGGACCGGGATGGAACTACGACGGCGATCTGCTGCCCGCAGCAGGGCCGGTCGTCTGGGACGGCGTGGCCTACCACGCTCCTGATCCGTCCGGGACTGCTTCGAACTTCGTCGAGGCCCGCGGTCAGGCCCTGCTGCTCCCGGCCGGGTCGTACAGTTCGCTGCGTCTGGTCACCACGGCCCACCACGGCCCGGTGACGACCCTGCTCGCAGTCCGCTACACCGACGGCACCACCGCCGAAGTGCCGGTCACCGTGGGCGACTGGGCGGGAGCGGCACCGCAGGGCAGCTCCGTGGCGCTGGAGATGCCGCACCGGATCAAGCGCGGGCAGGGCGTGGACGGCCCGCCGGTGCGTCTGTTCGGTTCCTCCGCGGGGCTCGACGTCTCGAAGACCGTGCTTTCCCTCGGCCTGCAGAACGATCCTCGGGTACAGGTCTACGCGATCACTCTCAGTTGAATTGCTCTCCCTCGTGAACGAGGCGGAGCGCTGCCTGCCTCGTGGTGCTCGGGCCGTGCTCAAGGGGCGCTACGGCGGCGTCCGGAAGGTTCCCGGACGGAATCGACACCGGCGACACCGGCGACACCGGCGACATCGACGACATCGGCGTCCTCCTCAGCCTGGACGTCGGTAAGGGTGAACACCGCCTTGAAGTCCCCTTACGATCATGGACAGCGCGTGTTCACGTTGCGTGGCCGACAGGCCCGGCGCACCGCCGAGAAGGGCGGTGCGCCGGGCCTGTCGGGCTCAGCCGTGGGCTCCGTGCCGCCCGGTGGGCATCAGCGGTCCGACGCCGACGCACCACCGGACGAGCCCCGCGTCAGGGGAAGGTCCATTTCTGGTTGGGTCCGGTGTGGCAGGTCCACAGATGGACCGGCGTCCCGTCGTTCCACGTACCGCCCGAGGCGTCCAGGCACTTGCCCGACTGCGGATTGCGGACCGTACCGTCCAACTGGGCCGCCCACTTCTGCGCGCCCGTGCCGTTGCACGTCCACAACTGGACCCGGGTACCGTCCGCACTCCCGCCACCGGAGACGTCCAGACACTTGCCCAGCGCCCTCAACGTGCCGTCATCCACCACCGTCCACCGCTGCGCGGCCGACGTGTTACACGTCCAGACCTGCACACCCGTACCGTCCGCCGTGCCCGCGTTGTCCACGTCCAGGCACTTGCCGTTCACCCCCCTCACCTCACCCGTACGGGGATCGGACGGTGATCCGGACTGTTTGATCCGGATGTTGCGGAAGGACGCCTCGTCGTCGGCGCCGTGGTTCTGGAGTCCGATGTGGCCCTGCTTCAGGCTGCGCGCCGGGTCCGTGTTGGTGAAGTCGTTGATCTTCCGGCCGTTGAGGAAGATCTCGAGCCGCTCTCCGGTGACGCGGATCTCGTACGTGTTCCACTCCCCCGGCGGGTTCAGCGCGGCGTCGCGTGCGGCCGGGTCGGCGGAGCGGAATCCGTACACCGCTCCCGTGGTGCGGTCGGCCGCGTCGGTGGCGTCGATCTGGATCTCGTAGCCGTTGTCCACCGCCGACCACGGGTCGTCGGACGCCGGGAAGCCCACGAAGACACCGGAGTTGTCGTCACCGCTCAGCTTCCAGTCCAGCTTCAGCGAGTAGTCGCCGGTGAACTCCTTCGCGTTGTACCAGAGCAGGCCCAGTCCGCCGTGCGAGGTGAGGGTGCCGTCGGCCAGGGTGAAGCCGCCGGGGCCCGCCTGCTTCCAGCCGGTCGTGGAGGTGCCGTCGAACAGGGGCGTGTAGCCGGTCTCCGGGCGGCAGTCGGCCCGGGTGGTGCCGGCGGCCCAGCGGATCCCTCCGAGCAGATGCCTGCGGAAGGCGGGGTCGGCGTAGGACTCCTCGGTGTGGCCGCCGCCGGTGTAGAAGGCGCGGCCACCGGCGTAGTCCTTGCACCAGGCGATCGGGTGGTCGCCGGACATGGTGCCGCCGGAGTAGCTGGATTCGTCCAGCGATGCCAGGACGTGGGCGGTGGTGCGGGGGTTGGTGCGGTAGTTGTACCACTCGTCGGTGCGCTGCCAGGTGCGGCCCAGGTGCGCGGTGGCGTCGTGCGCCCGGTCCTCGACCTTGACGGTTGCGGGCTGGATGGCGGGGTGGGACTGGAAGAGGGCGCCGGCCAGTCCCTCGTAGAAGGGCCAGTCGTACTCGGTGTCGGCGGCGGCGTGGATACCGACGTAGCTGCCGCCCGCGCCCAAGTACTGCTCGAAGGCGGTCTGTTGGGTGGGACCGAGGACGTCGCCCGTGGTCGACAGGAAGACCACGGTCCGGTACCGGGCCAGGTGGGCGGTGGTGAAGGCCGTCGGGTCCTCGGTGGCGGTGACGGTGAAGTTGTTCGCCGCCCCGAGGTCGCGCAGGGCCTCGATGCCCTCGTCGATCGAGGAGTGGCGGAAGCCCGCCGTACGGGAGAAGACGAGGATCTCGTACGCCGGGTCGGCCGTGGCGGTGACCGTGCGGTCCGGGGCGTGCGCGGCGTGGTCAAAGGAGGGTGCGGCACCGGAGAGGGCCGCGGCCTGGGGGGTCAGGCAGAGCAGGGCGCCGGCACACAGGCTGAGCGCCGTCTTGAGCAGGGTACGCATGGTGGGTCGCCTCCTTTCTACGGCAGGGTCCATTTCTGGTTGGGTCCGGTGTGGCAGGTCCACAGATGGACCGGCGTCCCGTCGTTCCACGTACCGCCCGAGGCGTCCAGGCACTTGCCCGACTGCGGATTGCGGACCGTACCGTCCAACTGGGCCGCCCACTTCTGCGCGCCCGTGCCGTTGCACGTCCACAACTGGACCCGGGTACCGTCCGCACTCCCGCCACCGGAGACGTCCAGACACTTGCCCAGCGCCCTCAACGTGCCGTCATCCACCACCGTCCACCGCTGCGCGGCCGACGTGTTGCACGTCCAGACCTGCACACCCGTACCGTCCGCCGTGCCCGCGTTGTCCACGTCCAGGCACTTGCCGTTCACCCCCCTCACCTCACCCGTACGGGGGCCGCCGCCGGTGGAGGTGGTGAAGGAGAACTCGTCGACGTCGAACAGGGCGCCGCTGCCGCCCTTGAAGACGAGGTACAGGGTGGTGGAGCCGGCCGGTCGGTCGGTCAGGGACGTAGTGACGTCCTGGAAGGTCTCCCAGCCGCCGGTGCTCGGCACGGTGGCCGTGCCGAGCAGGGTGCCGGCGGGGGAACCGGCGCGGACCTCGAGGGTGCCGCCGCTGCCGCCCGAGGAGACGCGGGCGGTGAAGCCGGTGGCGTTGTCGAGGCTGTAGGGCGTGAAGGAGATCCAGTCGCCGTTGTGGATCTCGCCGACCGTCTTGCCGCCGTGCGCGGGTGTGTGGTTGATGACCTGGACGCCCGCGGAGTCACCGTAGTGCTCGGCCTGGCGGTGGCTGGGCTGGGTGATGTGCTGGTCGTGGGCGGTGAGCGCGGGCTGTCCGTTGGCGCCCTTGTCGGTGTATTCGGCGTCGATGACGCCGAAGATGTTGGCGTTGGGGTCGTGTTCGCCGTCCGCCAGGGTCTGCAGGGTGCCGGTGCAGCCGGTGGCCGAGGTCTGCGGGTGTCCGTGGCTGTCGTGACCGATGATGAAGGTGACCTTCACCCTGGCGCAGTCGATCGTGCCGTCCTCGGGGTCGGTGACCGTCACCTTGAACGGGATGGCGGCGCCGAAGTCGTAGATCCGTCCGTCGGTGGGTGTGTCGAGCCGTACGGTCGGGGCGGTGTTGCCGACGGTGATCTGGACGGAGGCCGTGGCGGACTTGCCGGTGGAGTCGGTGACCTTCAGTGTCGCGGTGTACTGGCCGTTGGTGGTGTAGGTGTGGGACGGGTTGGCGGCCGTCGAGGTGGTGCCGTCGCCGAAGGCCCAGGCGTAGCCGAGCGCGTCGCCGTCCGGGTCCGAACTGCCGGCCGAGGAGAAGGCGACGGCGAGGGGTGCTCCGCCGGAGGTGACGTTCGCCTTGGCCTGGGCCACCGGGGCTCGGCCGCCGGTCACGTGCTCGATGCGGTACAGGGCCGAGTTGGCGTCGCCGTTGAAATAGCCGGTGCCGTAGTCCAGGACGTAGAGGGCGCCGTCCGGGCCGAAGGTCATGTCCATCACCTGGGTGCCGCTCCAGGGGAAGGAGTTGATGGACTGCACGGTCCCGTCGCCGCCGGCTTCGATCCGCTTGATCCAGCGGCGGCCGAACTCGCCGGCAAAGAAGTCGCCGTCGTACTCGGCGGGGAACTTCACCTCGGAGGTGGAGTTCGCGTCGTACCGGTAGACGGGTCCGCCCATGGGCGACTCGGAGCCGTTGCCGAACTCGGGGACCGAACCGCCGTCGTAGGGAATCCAGGCGGGCTGGGCGGGAGGCAGCTCGGTCAGGCCGGTGTTGCGCGGCGAAGTGTTCCTCGGTGCCGCGCAGTTGAAGGCCGCCCCGGTGGCTCCGGTGGCGAAGTCGTGGTCGACGTAGGCGTCGTTCTTGCCGGTGCAGTAGGGCCAGCCGAAGTTGCCGGCCTTGGTGATCCGGTTGAACTCGACCTGCCCGGCGGGGCCGCGGGAGGCGTTGGCGGTGCCCGCGTCGGGGCCGTAGTCACCGACGTAGACGGTGCCCGTGGCCTTGTCCACGCTCATCCGGAAGGGGTTGCGAAAGCCCATCGCGTAGATCTCGGGCCGGGTCCTGGCGGTGCCGGGTGCGAAGAGGTTGCCCGCCGGGATGCTGTAGGTCGCGTCGGGGTTCACCTTGATGCGCAGGATCTTGCCGCGCAGGTCGTTGGTGTTGCCCGAGGAACGCTGGGCGTCGTAGGCGGGGTTGCGCGAGGCGCGCTCGTCGATGGGGGTGTAGCCGTCCGAGGCGAAGGGGTTGGTGTCGTCGCCCGTCGACAGGTAGAGGTTGCCTGCCGCGTCGAAGTCGATGTCGCCGCCGACGTGACAGCACAGGCCGCGGGAGGCGGGCACGTCGAGAATCTTCTTCTCGCTGCCGGTGTCCAGGGTTCCGTCGGCCTTGAGGACGAACCGGGACAGCCGGTTGACGCCGTCGAACGGGGCGAAGTCGGATGCCGTTCCGTCGGCGGGTGCGTCGCCGGCCGGAGTGGCCGACCGGGGAGCGTAGTAGAGGTAGATGAAGCGGTTGGCGGAGAAGGCGGGGTCTACGGCCACGCCCTGCATGCCTTCCTCGTCATGGCTGTAGACGTCCAGCGTGCCCGCGACAGTGGTGGTGCCGGCCGCATCGGTCCGGCGGAGGGTGCCGTCGCGCGAGGTGTGCAGCACCGAGCGGTCCGGCAGCACGGCCAGTGTCATGGGTTCGCCCGTTTCGGCCACGCCCTTGGCGAGGGTGACCTGCTGGAACTCCGCGGCCTCCGTCCTGGGGCCGTCGGCTGGGTCCGGCGGTGCGGCAGCCGCTGTTCCCGGTATCAAGCAGCTGGTGGCGCACGCCACCGCCAGTGCTAACGAGCGGACGAGTCTGGGTCTGAGCAGTTTTGTGCGCACAGACGTCTCCCGAGGTGTGGGGTAGACAACAGGACATGATCAGTCCTGTCGAAGGGAGCACCGGCGCGCGCCGTCGCGCCGTCGAGCCAGGCTTCAGGTGCATGAACGGTTCGATTCAAGGAAGCTAGCGGCCCTGGTTCCGGCGCGTAACCCCTTTCGCGAGAGATCTCTCGACTTTCTCCTTGATCGGGACAAAGCTCGCGGGGTGCCGAACAGGGGGATTGCTCATGTCGTCCGCGCCGCCGTCGTACAGGGGGCACCGGCACCCGGTGGAGGTCATCGCGCACTGCGTGTGGCGACACTTCCGCTTCCCGCTGTCGTTCCGCGAGGTCGAGGAGCTGATGCTCTGGCTCGGTGTGCTCGTCTCCCACGAGGCTGTACGCCGCTGGTGCGCGAAGTTCGGGCAGGACTGTGCCGCCGCCGGCCCCGGCCCGGGGCAAGTGGCACCTGAACGAGGTGTTCGTCGAGATCGACGGAGAGCCGAAGTACCTGTGGCGGACGGTCGACGCCGACGGCACCGTGCTCGGCGTCCTGGCCCAGGACCGAAGGGACAAAGTCGCGGCCCGGCGCTTCTTCCGCCGCCTGCTCACGGCGACTTGCACGGTGCCGCGGGTGGTCGTCACGGACAGGCTCCGCTCCTGCGGCGCCGCCCACCGCGAGCTCATGCCCTGCGCCGAGCACCGGCAGTCGAAATACTTCAACAACCGGGCGGAGAACAGCCACCAGCCCACCCGGCAGCGGGAACGCGCGGTGAAGGGCTTCCGCTCGGTCGGCGGGGCGCAGCGGTTTTGGTCCGTGTTCAGCGGCATCTCACCTCACTTTCGGTCCTGCCGCGACCTGATGAGCGCGCACGGCTTCCGAGCCGAGATGACCACATGCTTCGCCGTCTGGGGCCAGATCACCAGCGTCGCCGGCCGGCCCGCCGAGGCCTGAGCACCGGCCCGGGACCCGGCCCCACCACGCCCCGACGCACCGTCAGAGACTTACGCACCCAATAATGTGACAGGGCCTTCAGGATTCCTGAAGAACCCTCATGATCCCTGCATAGACGTACAGGCCGAGAGTGAAGAGGTGTTTGCTCAGGCCCCACGCCGAGGCGACGGGGAGCACGGTGGAACTCGCGGATTGCCGCACGAACCGCCCAGGACCCTGCCGTTTGGGCGGGAGGGTCAAAGGTCGGCGCAGATCCTGCGGGCCTTGGCCAGTTCCTTCTCCACCTCGGCGTCGACCTCGAAGACCTGGCGGTGGCGGTTGTGTGCCCGGGTGATGGCCTTTGCGAGCGGCTCATACGAGGAGTCGCCCGCGGCGGCGGCCGTGGCCAGGTCGAAGGCGCCCGCGAAGCGGTACAGCGCCTGCTCGCCCGCCTTGCCCTTCGTGAAGAGCTTCGACTCGTCCGTGCCGGCCAGCGCCTCGCACGCCCCTCGGGCGTCGTCCCCGGCGCTGCTGCCTGCGTCCGACGTGCCACCGGTCAGCGCCCAGGCCGCGCCTACGCCTGCGCCGCCCACCAGCAGGCCGACCAGCAAAGCGGTCACCAGCGGACCCCGGCTGCGGGCCGGCGCGGACGGTGGGGCGGGGGCCTGGTACGGCTGCTGTGCCTGCATGTACACGACCATAACGGGCCGCCCGCCCGTGGGCCCCGGCGGGGGCGCTGTCACGTTGTTGAGTGTGGGAGTGCCTGATGGTGTGTCGGGTGCGGTGGGGCCGGGTTCCGGCTTTCGGCTTTCGTGCCCTGCCTGCCGCAGCCTGCCCCAGGCTCCCGCCTGCCCCCTCCACGCTCTGACGCGCCCTCAGTCGATCAATACCCCACCGACGTGACAACGCCCGTCCTGGCGTTCGCCGGCGAACGCACCGCCCGTCAACTCGCCGAGGCTGAGGCCCGGCACCTCAAGGTGAGCCTGGACGAACGCGCCGCCCCGCATCGGGGATCTGCAGCGCGTCCTGGCGGACCTGACCCCGGCTCCTGACCGCGCGGCCGTCCCCGGCCCGCACCGTTGTTCGAGGCGCCCGTCGTCCCCGCGCCGGCCCCGGCGCCGACGGAGGCCGGGCGGCCGAGCGCGGCGCCGCCTCGGGCAGGCGGCGCCGCTGGTAGCCGGGCCGGGACTGACGCCGCACTGGTTGCGGCACGTTGCGCTTGGGCTCGGGTGTTGCGCGTCAGCGGGCCGCCGCGCTCACCCGGCCGCTGAGGTGCCCGGAACGCGGGGAAGGAAGGGGGGAGGGGCCGGTGCCCAGGGTGCGGCGTCCGGCCGGACGCGGGGCGTGGGCGCCGGCTTTGCGGCGGCCGGGACGGCGGCGGGAAGGCGCTTGGCGGCGAGCCGGGCGCGTGGCGCCGGGGCGGGCTGCCGTCTGCGCGAGGCGGCTCGGCAAGGGCGGGTTTGGTGCCCGGCGGGCGGCGGCGGTCGGTCATCGCCCGATCGGACGCTTCCGCAGTGGTGGCCGGCGATGGCAGGCCAGCGGCACTCGGGTGTCGGCCCTACGGTGGTGGCATGGCGGTGATCAACGGTTGGCGGCGGAAAGTGGGCGCCCCGGTCGGCACGCTGGACGTGCTGGGGCCGGTTGTGCTGTTCGTGCTGTCGGTCGTGGCCGCCTCCGTCATCCCGCAGGAGCACCGGATTTCGGTCCGCCCGCCTGCTGTGGTGCTGGCGGCGGTCTGCTGTTTCGCGTTGCTGTGGCGTCATCGCCACCCGTTCGGAGTCCTGGTCACCGCCCTCGCCTGCGGGGTGGTCTTCCAGGTGCTCGGTATCCGGGAGAGTCCGCTGGTGACGAGTCCGGTCATCGTGTCCGTCTACACCGTGGCCGTCCGGACCGACCGGCGGACTACGTGGATGGTGGCGTCGGCCTCGGCCGCCCTGCTGGTCGGGGCGGCCGTGGTGTTCGGCTCCGGCTCATGGCTCGGGGACAACGTGGCGATGCTGGCCTGGACGGCCCTGCCCGCCGCCGTAGGAGACGGGGTGCGCTCACGCCGCGCTTATGTGGCGGCCGTGGAGGAACGGGCGGAGTACGCGGAGCGGACCCGTGAGCAGGAGGCGCGGCAGCGGGTGGCGGCCGAGCGGATCCGGATCGCGCGCGAGTTGCACGATGTGGTCGCGCACCACATCGCCTTGATCAACGCGCAGGCCGGTGTTGCTGTTCACCTGGTGGAGCGGCGGCCGGAGCAGTTGGTCACCGCTCTGGAGGGCATCCGGGACACCAGCCGGTCCGCGCTGGAGGAGCTCCGGGTGACCGTGGGCCTCCTGCGGCAGTCCGATGATCCAAAAGCGCCGCGGGATCCGATGCCGGGCCTGGCGCAGGTGCCGGAGCTTCTGGCGTCCTTCGAGCGTGTCGGCCTGTCCGTCAGGCACATGCGGCACGGCATGGCCGAGCCGCTGGCGCCGGCGGTGGACCTGGCCGCGTACCGCATCGTGCAGGAGGCCCTGACGAATGTGCGCAAGCACGCCGGGGCCGATCACGCCCGCCTCTGCCTGCGCTACCGGCCCCGATGGCTGACGATCACGGTCGAGGACGACGGGCGCGCCCGACCGCACAAGCCCCGCCCCGGGACCGGCCACGGACTGATCGGGATGCGCGAGCGTGCGGCCAGCGTCGGGGGAAAGCTGGAGGCCGCGGCGCGCCCCGGCGGGGGCTTCACCGTGACCGCCGAACTGCCGCTGCGGCCGGGCGCGGCAGTCGTGGCACCGGTCGGGCGGGACACCGAGGAGCGATGGGCATGACGATCCGCGTACTGCTCGCCGATGACCAGGCCCTGCTGCGGGGCACCTTCAGGATGCTGTTCGACTCCGCCGACGACATGGAGACCGTGGGCGAGGCGTCCAACGGCCGCGAGGCGGTGGACCTGGCGAGGGCACGGCAACCGGATGTGATCCTGATGGACATCCGCATGCCTGAGATGGACGGCCTCGTCGCCACGCGGCTGATCGGCGAGGCCGAGGACCTCTCGGCGGTGAAGGTCCTGATCCTGACCACCTTCGAGGACGACGAGTACGTCGCGGAGGCCCTGCGGGCAGGTGCGAGCGGCTTTCTCGGCAAGGGCGCCCGGCCCGAGGAGCTGCTCGACGCCGTCCGCACGGTCGCCGCAGGGGACGCGCTGCTGTCCCCCTCGGCGACCCGGGGGCTGATCAGGCGGTTTCTGGCGCAGCCGGAACCGTGCACGGCAGCCGTGCACGAGCGGCTGGAATGCCTGACGCGACGGGAACGCGATGTCCTGGGGCTCGTCGCGCTGGGACTGTCGAACGACGAGATCGCCGAGCGTCTGTTCGTCAGCCCACTGACGGCCAAGACCCACGTCAACCGGGCCATGACCAAGCTGGCCGTCCGCGACCGGGCCCAGCTGGTGGTCATCGCCTACCAGTGCGGCGTGGTCAGCCCGACGCCGGCGACTCGCCCCTCGGGGGGGGTTCAGCCGAGATACGCGTCAAGGGGGCAATGAGTAGATCTTGATGCGGCTTTACGCGTGGTCAGCACAGTGACGCCGCAGTAAATGCGCACATCTCGCCCTGGAAGCCGGAACGGTCCGCCGCAGGTCGCGACGATCACGGCCAGGGCTCCGTCGCAGTAAATCCGGTATTCACTGCGGTAGTTCTTCCGGTCTCCGCTGGGCGGCTGCGGTGAGCTGGGCGGCCAGATTCTTGAGCGCCTGCCGTAGTTCGTCGGGATGGTGGATGGTGAAGGGCCACTCCAGGGAGGCGAGCATGTGGGCCATGCCGTCCAGCCGTTCTGCCCGTGCGTGCATCAGGACGCCGGTGGGCTGGGCGGTGAGGGTCACCGCTGAGCGGGGCAGCCGGCGGCCGATCTCATCGAGGGGGCCATGGATCGTCACCTCGACCTGCCAGCGGTAGGGCCCCTGGGCGAGGGTCGAGGTCAGGTGGGCCACGGGGTCGAAGCCGTCGGGTGCGGTGAAGCTGTCGGCTCGGGAGGTGACGGAGGCGATGCGGTCGATGCGGAAGGTACGCAGGCTGTCGCGGAGGTGGTCGTGGCCGACGACGTACCAGCGGCCGGTGTGGAAGACCACGCCGTATGGGTCGATGTCGCGTTCGGTGTGTTCCTGGCGCCAGGACTGGTGGCTGATACCGACGGTCGTGTGGGCGCGGGAGGCCTGGGCCAGTGCCAGCAGGACGCCGGTTCCGGGTGCCTGCCCGATCACGGCGTTGGCGGTGAAGGACAGGGTCTCCCGCATGGCGGCGAGCGGTTCGCGCAGGGCGTGCGGAAGCACCCGCTCGATCTTGGCCAAGGCACCGGTACTGGCCGGCGCGGCAGTGCCCATGCCCAGCCGTTCTGCCGCGAGCAGGCCAAGAACGACGGCGAGGGCCTCGTCATTGGTGAGGACCAGAGGTGGCATGCGGTAGCCGCGGGCCAGTCGGTAGCCGCCGTAGCGGCCGCGTTCGGCCTCCACGGGGATGCCCAAGTCGCGAAGGTGGGCCGTGTAGCGGCGCACCGTGCGGACGTCGGTGTCCAGGCGGTCGGCCAGCTCCGCCCCGGTGAGCCGGACGTTGGACTGGAGGAGTTCCAGCAGGGTCAGCACACGGGTCAGGGGATGCGACATGGATCACTCGGCATTTCAGGGCGGATTCTGTCCTGTATCGACCTTACGCTCCCCGCAGCACCTACTTCTGGGAGATCACATGACCACCTTCGTACTCGTTCCCGGCGCCTGGCTCGGGGCGTGGGCCTGGGAAGACACCGCCCGCGCTCTGCGGGAGCGCGGTCACACGGCGCTGCCGCTGACACTGACGGGCCTGGCCGAGCACGCAGACCAGGGCGGACCCGAGACGGACCTGGATGCGCACATCGCGGACATCACCGGATTCGTCGAGCGGAACGATCTGCGCGACGTCACGCTGGTCGCCCACAGCTATGCGGCTGCTCCGGTGACCGGGGCAGCCGGACGTCTCGGTGACCGGCTGGAGCGCGTGGTCTATGTGGACAGCGCCCCGTTCGCCGCGGGCATGTGCATGCTGGACCTCATGCCACCGCAGGCAGCGGACCAGCTGCGCCAGCAGGTCGACGCGTCTGGCGACGGGTGGCGGCTGCCGATGCCGCCGTTTGAGGTCCTGGGCTTGTCCAGCAGCCTCGACGGGCTCGATGAGGGCCAGCGGGACGCTCTGCGCTCGCGTGCCACCCCTCAGCCATTCGGCGCCTTCACCCAGCGTCTTGCCGGCCCGGCCGAGCCCGGTCCCGGTGTGGACCGTGTCCTGGTCGCCTGCCATGACTTCACGGGACTGCTGGATGCCGGGGTGCCGATGCTGGCCTACCTGAACCAGCCGCCATGGCGGCGCTTCGATCTGCCGACCGGCCACTGGCCGATGCTGTCCGCGCCCGCCGAACTCGCCGACATCCTCGACAAGGCCGTCTCCTGACCGCGGCCGGCCGAGAGGCACGGCCCGATGCTTGACCACGAGAGCGTCCGCCGACTGCGGGCCCACGCCCAGGCCCTGGCCGGCGGAGCACGGGAGGACTCTGCCGAGGCGGTCGTCCGACGGGTCTTCGCCATCCAGGCCCAGGACGCCACAGCCTCCGACCTGGGCATCCGGGTACGCGGCCGGGACATCACCGCCCAGGCCATCCGCACGGCATACGAGAAAGAGCGGAGCCTCGTCCGCGGCTGGTACATGCGCGGCACCCTGCACACCATCCCCAGCGACGACGCCCGCTGGGTGTTGCGATTGCTGTCCCCGCGGATCCTTGCCGCAACCAACCGCCGCTACCAGCAGCTGGGCCTGGACGACGATCTGCGCCAGCGCGCCGACCATCTCATCCGGCGCGTTCTCGCCGCGCACGGCCCGCTTACCCGGGCCGAGCTGACCGAGCACCTCACCACCCTCGGTATCTCGCCGGACGGGCAGGCGCCTTTCCACCTGATCCGCCACGCGGCACTCACCGGCGTCCTCTGTCACGGTCCGCAGCGCGCCGGTGAGGCCACGTATGTACTGCTCGACGACTGGCTGCCCACCACCGTGGGCGCCCAGTGGGAGGAAGGCGCTGCCCTCGCCGAGCTGGCCCGTCGCTACCTGGCCGCGCACGCCCCCGCCACCCTGGAGGACTTCGCCGCCTGGTCCGGGCTGCCGGTCACCTGGGCCCGCACGGCCTGGAAAATGCTGGCGGAATACGGCGCGATCAACGAATACGGCGCGTCGACCATGCTCGCCGGACGGGTGGAGGAACTCCCGGGCCCGTCTGACACCCCGGACGTTCGCATGCTGCCCGCCTACGACAACTACCTGATCGGCTACCGCACTCGCGAGATGTCCGTCCCCGCTCTCCACCAGGCCCGCGTCTGGCCAGGAGGCGGCCTCATCCGGCCCACCGTCATCGCCGACGGCCTGGCCATCGCCACCTGGAGCCGTGGCTCCGGCGCGCGCTCCATCAAGGTGGATGCGTTCGAACCTGTCCCCCCTCAGATCCAGCGGGAGGTCGATGTGGAGGAAGACGCCGTCGCCCGCTTCCTGCGGCCCACCACATAGCCGACCCGCATCCCGATCCAAAAAAATGGGGCGGCCGCGTGGGCGAGAACGTTGGGTCAAGCGGCCTGACCGGGGCCGGCGGCGATCAGACTCTGCTCACGGAGCGGGGTGAAGTCGACGTCAAGCTTCGGGTCGTACGCTTCCGGCTGGATACCGAGTTCGTGCGTGCTGTATTCGCCGAACCGGTTGACGTGCTCGGTCAGGTACGGCGAGATGTGGGCCAGGTCCTCGGGGTCGATCTCCCAGCCTTCTTCCAGCAGCTGGCGGATGATCTCGGCGATGTCCAGGGCGTTGTGGAAGATCACCATGTTCGTGAGCAGGGCGTTGAATTTCATCGCCTTCTCCTGCTCGACCGGGTCGTTGTCGGCGATGACGCCGCGGTTGCCGAAGCCGATCCACTGGGAGAACCGGTTGAACGGCTCTACCTTGTTGGTCGCCGCGGTCACCCGCCGGCGAAGCGGCGCGTCCGAGAGGTAGCGCAGGAGCTGGACGGTGCGGATCACGCGGCCGACCTCGCGGAAGGCGGCGTAGGTGGCGTTCTTCCGCGACCCGGAGCGCAGCCGCTTGAGCAGCGTGGAGGAGGAGATGGTGCCCTCGCGTACGGAGACGGCCACCCGCATCAGGTGACGGAACTGGGACTCGATCAGGTCGAAGTCGATGACGTTCTTGCCCGGCTCGCCGAACAGGGCGTCGATGTGCACATACTCCGTCTGCTTGGAGGGCCGGTAGAAGGTCAGTGCCTTCCAGTTCCTGATCCTGGGCATCAAGTCGAAGCCCAGGAGGTGGGCGAGCGCGAAGACGGGGAAGCTCTGGCCCTGGGTATCCGCGTGCACGGTGGTCGGCTGCACCTCACTGGTGTTCTTCAGCAGGCCCTCGATGATGTAGACGGCCTCCCACACGCCGCACGGGATGAGGTGCGTGAACAGCGCGATGTAGGTGTCCGAGACGTGGTGATGGGCGATCCCGCCCGGCTTGCCGTACCTGACGCTCGTCTCGGAGAGCAGGTTGTCGAGATAGGTGTCCATGCGGGTGCCGTCCGCAGCGACGGCGGTCCTGTCGCCCCATGCCTGCGAGATGTCCAGACGGGCGTGCGCGTTCACCAGGTCGGAGATCGCCTCGTTCAGCAGCACGATGGAGAAGTGCTTGTTGGCGACGTACGACAGCTCGTGCCCGCTCACGCCGGGAATGTGTCGGGCGGCCTCGTACGGGCCCATGTCGGTGCCCTTGACGAACGTGACGATCACGTAGCGGCCCAAGGGGTCGGTGAGCTTGGGCTCGTTGCCCGACGGGGGGGCCGAAACGGCGCCACCACTCCACCCAGTACGCGGTCCGGGCCACGATCCCCATCAGGGAACGCTCCGGCATCCTCGCCTTGATCTCCTGCTCCAGCCGCTTCGCCGAGGGCCGCTGGCCGTCCGCCCTGAACGCCTTCAGCGAGGGGATGCCCGTTTCCAGATCGATGACCAGGCCGTCGTTCTCCGGGTACCCGGCGTCCGCTGCCGCGGCGGCGCCTCGCAGCTTGTCCTCCAGCTGTCGGCGGAAGAACGTCGCGTCGGACTCGGCGCTCTCGCCCGCCTCGGCGAGACCGACCTCCACCAGGTAGGACCCCAGCGTCTCCTGGACGACCTCCCAGGCCAGCAGCTGCTCGGACCAGTCGGCGTACTCCTCCGAGCCGACCACCGCGACGCCGCCGGTGCGCAGTTCCTCGGCGAGCGCGGTGAAGGCCATCGCCTCGAAGTGCTTGCGCACGAACTGCCCAGTCCGGGTCTTGTCGACCACGGCCTTGCGCCAGTTCTGGGTGGCGAAGGAGATGTCGACCTCCTTGCCCTCCGCGTTGAAGGCGGTGATGTACTCGCCGCGGGCCGCCTGGTGCCGCTGGGCGTACGCGAGGGCGTCCAGTACCCGGCTGTCCTCGCTGGTCGCGGTGAACTTCAGCTTGTCGTTGTCGGCCAGGTCGAACATCACCGCCCGGTCCCGGCCGATCTGCCCGTACAGCAGCACTTCCCAGAAGTTGCCGTGATGGGCAGAGACCTTCTCGATCTGCTCGTACTGCTTCGCGAAGCCACCGAGGCCGTCCACCGCGCGGGTGACCGCGCCGAACCCGTCGGCCTGCACCACCTGGGCCTTCACCAGGGCGAGGACCGCCGGGGAGACCCTGCCCTCCAGCCGCCGCGTGACCTCGTCCACCGACGCCTCCTCGTCCAGACCCTCCAGGGCCTGGCGGGCCTCGGCGGTCATGGCCGCAGCCTTCGCGAGCGCCTCCTGGGCCGGGCCGCCCTCGTCGATGTGCTTGAGCACCGTGCGGTAGTTCCCGATCAGGGCCTCGACGATCTCCCGCTCCGCGAGCCGGATCTCTTCCAGCTCCGCCTTGGCCTTCTTGATCTTCGTCGCCACGCGCTTGCAGAACATCGTCGCCAGGTCGTCCCGCACCCGCATCCTCGCCTCGTGTGTCAGGGCAGCGACCAGCGCGATGCGCTTGACGGGAACGAAGTCCCGCAGCTCCGAGGCGTCCGCCGCGTCGGCCTCCCCGGCGAAGTCGGTGACCTTTCCCGCAATGACTCCGTCCATCCACACGTCGGTGTCGCCGAGCTCGTCCAGCCATTCCAGACGCTTGGTCAGGTTCTTGAAGTGCGACCAGGTCGGGCCCTTGGCGGGCTTCTTCAGCCGGTTGAACAGCGTCGTCCCGTCGCTGTCACGGTCCTCCAGCAGCCGCATGAGCCCCGCCCGCTGAGCAGCGCTCATGCGGTCGTGGATACCCGTACAGATCGAGGCGTTCACCTCGGTGCGGATCTTCGAGGCCATCTTGTCGAAGGTCGAGAACCCGGGCAGCTCCAGCCCGGCCCCCACCACTTTCTCCAGCGCGATGTTGATGAGGTCCACCGGGCGGTTCTTCGCCGCGGCCTCCTTGCGGATCGACTGCCCGACGATCTGCCGGGCCTTGGCCTGGTCGTACGTCACGCCGACCCGCTTGCGGACCAGGCCCCGGTGGTGCTTGGCGGTCCGCTCCGCCCGGTACACCGGCAGCGTGCCCTCTGGCAGCTCCACCGCTCGCCGGACGAAGTCCACCACCCTTTCCGGGACGTCCTCCAGCGCGGGGAAACACCCCATACGCCGGTACGACTTCAGCATCAGCAGCAGCGCCAGCAGATGCTCATCGCAGTCCGTGGCATCGGCCGCCCACTCCAGTTCATCGCGGCTCGGGGAGAAGAACAGATGCAGCTCGTACGCGGTGATCAGCCGCTTGAACCGCGGATACGCGGTCCGTTCAATCGATGTCACAACCCACCCCGGGCCCCAGACGACGCTCAACATCACCACCAACGACACTGAGCCGAATGGGTGACGGGCGCTCAAGGCTTCAAGATCACCCCGTTGCCCCTTTGACGCATATCTCGGTCACACCCCTCGGGGGCCGGGTGAGTGCCGGCGGGCCCGCGGAGCGCGCTGTGGCCCTGTGGTAGGCCGGCCTGCCGGATACCGCGGCCGTGGTACCCGGGAATTGCTGCCCGGGGACGACGCGCACGGGGCCGTTCCTGGGCGAGGGTGAGGTCAGGAAACGGAGCCGGGTACCGGTGCGCCAGCCGCACACCGGCCCCGTTGACGGTGCGATTCGCGCCCCGGCACGAAGGGATTCGCCATGTTCACTCCCGCCCAGGATTGCCGCACCATCGGCGACCTGCTCGAAGGACACGCCCTCAACGTCCTGGACCCCGGCGAGGCGAGCGCGGTCCGCACCCACCTGGCGACCTGCCCCGGCTGCCGGGAGGAGCACCACTGTCTCGCGGCCGTGGCCGCACACCTGTCCTCTCTTCGCCAGGCCCTGGCACACGGTTCGGGCGGGCAGCAGCCGTCGTACCTGCCCGGGGCGGCCGGGTGCCGCCCCGGCGCGCGGCACCGACGCCGCCGGCCCGGCGCGGCCCGGGGGGCCCGGGCCGCCTCGCTCACGCTGTCCCAGTGGGTGAACCGGCTTGCCTGTGTCAGGTGAGCGACCGGGCGGCGTGCTGATCCGCCCGGGCGGCACACGGGAAGTGTGCCGCCCGGGCACGCCGGTGCAAGATGCCCGCCGCGGTGCGCGGCGGGCATCTTGCACCGGGCACCGCCGCCTCTTTGGGGCGGCCGCGGCGGGCCGTGGCCGCCCTGTCTCACGGGTGGCCGAGGAGGCGCTGCGAGCGGGCCGGTGCCCCGGCCGGAGCAGCCGGCCGCGCTGCCGGCGATCGTGGACGAGGCCGTGGGCAGCCCAGCCCGTCGCCGACCGCGTGGTGACGCAGACCGGCGGGGAACAGATCTCCGTCTCCCACAAGCTCAGCGCGCGCCTGAGCCGACTGTCCGTCGACGACGACTTCGACGATCTCAGAAAGCGGGCATTCCGGCTCCTCTCCGACCACCAGTGGATCCTGTACCGGGCGGTGAACTTCGCCCGCGCCACCGCCCCGGACCCTCGCGTAGAAGCGGCCCGACCGCGGATGCGCGGTCCGGCAGGAAACCCATCAGTTCCGGCTCAGTAAGCGGGCGGTCAGGATCACCCGGTGGCGGAGGAGTGGGATGCCGGCACGTCCTCCCATGATGCGTTTGGGGAGTTTCAGGTCGGTGATGCGTCCTTCGTTGACCCCCGCGCTGCAGGGGGTGGTGATCCCCTTGGGCAACCGTGTGCTGGTCTTCGCGCAGAGCCGTGGCGACGCCAGCGAGCGGAGCTCGCCCGCTGGCAGCGGGCGTGTCGAGCCAGTCCGGCAAGGGTGCGGCATCACGGGCATCGAGCATGGCGGCAGACTGCCGTACCGGTTCTCGTGGGTGCGGTGAAGCTCCGGGCAGTGCCCCGGCAGCCGTCGCAGACGTTCGGTGGTCTGCGGGCCGTGCCGGTCGGGAGGGGTGATGATCCAGCGGGCGGCCTCACGGGGCGAGGGCGGCCTCTCGCGCGGCTCGTCCGGGGGAAGGCCACGCCGTAGAGGTGCGACGACCGTCTTCACGCGCCGGTAGTGGCCCCGGTAGCCCTTGGCAAGGAGTTCCTGATGAAGGATGGTGGCATTTCGTTCGCGCTCGTCCCAGCGCTGGCTTTATCGAGCAGTAGTGGGTTCTGGCACAGATCTTGGGGAGCGGTCACGGAAGGTGTTCCCGGACCTTCTCAGAGGTAGGCGGTCAGGTGGCTCGGAGTCGGAAGTGCAGCAGGTTGGTGACATCGGCAGGGGCTGGCTTGCCGTCCGGATCGGTGACCGCGGTCAAGGCCAGGCCGACGGTCGTGGCCAGCTTCTCGAACTGCTCCCGGGTGTACCAGTGCATGACCCACGGGCGCTCTTCGATGGTGCTGTCGGAGCCGTGGTGCCGTTCGTAGCGTAGAAGCGTCGTCTGTGTCCGGGCGGTCTCGTCGCGTTGCTCGGCGACGACGGATACCCGGAGCTCGGCGCCATCGGGTGCGGCGGCCGTGCGCACCCGGCCGATCTGTTCGGCCGGGGTCCGTGCGGGGGTGAACAGGGGCACCAGGGCGGTGCCGCCCTCGGCCAGGTGCGCACGTATGCCACGCAGGGCGGCGAGCGCGGTGGCGTCGTCGGGGAGCAGGGTGAAGGTCGGCCCGGCGAGGAAGATCGCCCGGTAGCGGCGGGGCAGGTTCAAAGCCTCCATGCGCTGGTGGAACACGGTGGCACGGATGCCTTGGTCGTCCGCCCGGCGCCGGAGCCGCTCCAGCATGTCGGCGGAGGAGTCGACGCCGTCGACGTCCAGGCCGCGTCGGCGCAGTTCGAGCAGGGGATCACCGTCTCCGCACCCCAGCTCCAGCGCGGGCATGCCGGCTTGCTGAATGAAGGCTGCGTAGGGTTCGGGGTCCTGGGAGAAGGACTTCAGCGGTCCGTAGAGCTCCGCAACGATGCCGGTGTAGAAGTCAGCTGGAGCCACGCTCGTCACCCTACGCAGCCCCTTCCGTACGTTCACTCGAATATCGAGGGTGGGTCACTGCAGCAGGATCATCTTGCGGAGCAGGTCGAATCCGGCTCGTCCGTAGAGTTGCCTCTTGATCTTTTTGATGCGGTTCACGGCGCCTTCGGTGCCGCCGGAGCTCCAGTGCAGGGTGAGTCCGGCCGTCACGGCGTCGAGGTCGCGGAGCAGGTGGAGGGCGAAGCCGGTGAGGCCCGGCAGCTGACTGCCGTCAACGGCGTCGATCCAGGCGGGGAGCGTGGGACCGCGGCGGTGGGCCATCATCTCGCCGAAGTCGCGGACGTGCCCGGCGGCGGCGTCCAGCTCGGGGCAGCGGGCCAGGACGTCCTTCAGAGCGGCGTGCTCTTCCTCGCTCAGGGCTGTGGGGTGGCGGGTGAGCCAGCCGGTCACCTGCCGCACCTTCGGCGGAGGGTGCGGTGCCTGCGGCGGTGCGGCGCGCAGGGTGGCGATGTAGGCGCGGACCATCTGATAGGTGACGGGGGCGTTCTCGGCGAGGAGCTCGCGGTGCAGCAGGGTGACGTTCGAGCAGCCCTCAGTGAATCGCCGCTCCAGGTAGGGCTTGTAGGGGTCCAGCCTGCTGGGCCGGGGGCGGTTTTCACGCAGGGTGTCCTGCCAGTGCGCGGCGCGCGCGTAGCGCAGCACGGTGTTGAGGCCCCATCCCAGGTGGCGGGCGATCGCCCGGCGCGAGTGGCCCTGCGCGAGCAACTCATGGACCAGGGCGTGCGCGGCCTTCTTGCGCTGAGCCCGCCTGCCGACCGGCTCCCGGACCGCACACTCCGAGCCGCCCGGCGGAGTGTCGGCGCTCGTCGCCTTGAGCGGTGCCGATGCTCGGAAGCACTCCCTGTGAGCGGCGACGCAGGTCTCCACGGCCCGGCCGAGGCCCTGCCACAGATGGAACCGGTCGGCGACCTGGAGCGCGCCGGGGGCACCGAGCCGGGCACCCTGGGCGTAGGCGCCCGCCCGGTCCCGGCAGATGATCTCCACGCCGGGGTGGGCGGTCAGCCACGCGGCCAGCGGTCCCGCTTCTCGGGTCGGGAGCACATCGACTACACGATGGGTTTCTTGGCAGGTCAAGACGGTGGAGTAGGTCTGCCCCCGGCGGATCGCGAAGTCGTCCACACCCAACACGCGCGGCGTGCTGAACTGCGGATCCGGCAGTGCCATGACCCTGCGCAGCAAGGTCATCCGTCCTGCACTGATGCCCAGTTGGCCCGCCAGCCGGGCGCCGGCCCGCCCGGCGAGGGCGAGCCCGACACGTCCCAGAACGTGGTTGAGCCGCGTGGTGAAGCGCGCGTACGGGGTGGTCAGCCGGGCGAACGGCTCGGCGAAGGTACGGCGCGGGCAGTCGCCTGCACCGCAGATGAAGCGCCGGACCGTCAGCCGGATCACGACGCTCTGCCCGCCGAGCGGAAGATCCTTCAGCCTGCGCTGGTAGGAGTCGTGCACCCGGTCCGAGAACCGGCCGCAGTCCGGACATGCCGCGTCGGCTGCCCGGCCTCTGGCCGTCACGTCGACCGTGCCGAAGGCAGCGGTCACCGCCTCGACGTCCACGTCGTCGATCCCGCCGAATACGAGAGAGTCCCAGAATGATGCGTCGGCCTGCATGACCAGTACCGTCACCGGCCACAGCGGACTACGGCGGAGACTGTCACGTACCTGAGGAAGCGTCACTTCGCTTGTAGGGTGGCAGGGTATGCGCGGTCTCACCCGAACCCGAACCCTCGCAATCGAACGCTGCCGTTGCGTTCTGCGACCGCTCCCCAAGATCTGTGCCAGAACCCATTTCTCATCCACATTCCAGAGCCGGTTGATCACCAACTGCCTCCGGAAACCGTCGACAAACGCTGTTCTTGGAGATCAACGAAGCCACAGCGCCTGCGCAGGTGGTCGAGGTACGGGTCGAGGGTGGAGGGGCGGCGCGGTGGCCGGCGGACCACCTCCTGCCAGGTGCGGGCCCGGGCGTACGTGCGTACCGTCCGGCGGTCGAGTCCGAGTGCGCGGGCTGCCGAGCTGTGGGAGCGGCCGGCGTCGGTCAGCGCGTGCACGGCCTCGAAAACCCTCGGGCATGCCGCACGGCCGGAGTGTCCGCTGCCGCGGGTTTCCTTGCCGGTTCCTCCGGGAGCCTGGGCCCGGCCGGTCCAGGGGCGGGAAGAGCCGCCGGCGGGCAGCCGCGGTGGGCGGCAGCGACTTCCTGGACCCGCCGGGACAGGTCCTGCCGCAGACGGAAGCGGTCGCTGACCTGGAGGGCACCGGGGGCGCCGGCGGCGATGCCCTGCCGATAGGTGCGCGAGCCGTCGCAACAGGCGATCTCCACTCCCGGATGTCCCCGCGGCCAGCGGCTGAGCTGTTCGGCGCCTCTGCCTTCCCAGAGCGTCAGCGGGGGCCTGGTGCCGGCGTCGGCCAGGAGCGTGCCGTACGTCTCGCCGTACAGTGTGAAGTCGTCCACCCCCAGCACCCGGGGGGGGTGAGCAGCGGCGGCAGCGGTACCCGCATCCGTTGGGCGAGCACGGTGCACCGCGACAGCCCGCTGTCGAGGAGGCGCAGCATCCTCGCTCCGCCCCGGCCTGCCGGCACCACGCCGACCGCCTCGACGAGGTGCTGCAGCAGCAAAGTGCGACGCGGATAGCGCACGGTCGGCCCCGGCACCTGCTCGGCGAAAGTCACCTTCGGGCAGTCCGAGTTCTCGCGGTACGGACGGCGTACGATCAAGTCGATCTGGACCGGCCGACCTCCGGGCGCGACATCGGCGAGGTGCCGAACGTAACGGCTGTGCGTCCACCCGCTCGGCATGCCGCACCCCGTGCACCCTGCTGGAACACCCGATCTCGTATGGGCGTGGACTACGACGACAGGACCGGAAACATCCGCCGAGACCACCAGCACGTCAGCCAACTGCGGTAAGAGCGAGGCAAGTTCACCAGAGGACACTCATAGGCTGCCCACTGTGCGGGCGGGGCGACCGCCGCAGCAGGATGGTCTCCGGCCACGAAAATCTTGCCAGCGCCACATGCGCGAGTACGCCGGCAAAGGTCGGCCCGCAGCAGCCGGGCCAGGGCCGCGGCGTCGGCCCTGTCGTTCTTCAGCCGTGCGGAGGCGATCGCCTTGCACCGCAGCGGAGGCACCGGGTGCGGCTCGAAGCCGTGATCCTCCGGCAGCTGAACCAGCCGGCCCCAGCCGCAGGCGGCCTCGAACGCGGCCGGTGCCCCGATCGGCGGATCCCCGACCACCGACAGCACCGTCGTGACCCCGCTGGGCACATTCCGGTTGACCCGCACCGCGCCATCGTGATCCACCACGGCGATCTGCGACCGCTTGCGCTGCACGTCGATACCGACGCAGACAGACAGCGAGGGCCTCCTTCCCGGGCCCGTTCCATACCCGGACGGCAGGCACCGCCGGGCTGAGCAGGCAAGGGGGCCCGGACCTCACAGGGTCAGCTCAGCCGCCACCCCGCACACCAACCACCCCTCCCTCCGAGCGCCAGCGGCAGGACCGGTAGATCACGGAGCGACTCTTGCGCCTGGAGGCAGGCCCGGCCCAGCGGCAGGTCACCGCCCGCACAGACCGCCGCCCCGGGCCGGGTGGCGCCGGTTTGCGTACGGCTGATCCGGGTCGGGGCACGCTCACCTGCCACCTCCCGGAAGGGCGGCTCCGGCGTGTTCCGCCGAAGTCGTTGTCTCCGCCGTTGGCGCGACAGCTCAGGTGACGCCAGCTCCAGCACTCGCTCGCGGGCCGGGCGGGTGCCCCCGCTCAGTCCCGCATACAAGGAGGAGGCGACCATGCCGGTCGGGTCCTCGCCGGTTTCCCGTCGCCGCCGGCACCGACGATCCGCCCGGTCGCGCTGCCGGGCGGGATACGTACGGCCGGGGCCGTCGCGGTGCGGGCACCGCGACGGGCCAGGACGTCCTGCCGGGCCTTTGCCGCCCACCCACCGAGCGCCGTGAACGTCTTCGCTCCGGTGACGACAGCGGAGCACGCGATCAGCAGTACCGCCCCGGACGGATGACGCTTCCCGCACCGGCGCCGCGGATCGGCTGCGTCAGCACCGCTCGGCCGGCGGACCGGCCGAGCGGTGCTGATGAGCGGGCGACCTGGCCGGACAGACGGCGGAAGACTGACGGCACATCGAAGCTCCGGTGCGCGAAGGGCACTTGGGAAGGCCACCCCCAACGGAACTCCGGTGCGTACGGTCGCGTACCCATCCGGCATCGTCACACCGCCGTGACCTGCACACCTGCATGATCACTCCGGCTTTGAAAACGCCCTGGGTGCGCCGGCGTGGCGGGGCCGGGCCGGCAGGGCTCCGTTGTCCGGATTCATGGCGGGATGCCCGGGCGGGCATGTGAAAGCGGGGCGTTCGGGGTGGGGTGCCACAGGGGGCCCCCGGCCCGATTCCAGCGGGCCGGGGTCTTCACGTTGCGCCGGGGTGGCGGTTCGGTCAGCGTCCGCCCTGACCGCCGAATCCGTTGTTACCGCCATGCCCACCCTGTCCGCCCTGTCCGCCCTGTCCGCCCTGTCCGCCGTGTCCGCCGTGTCCGCCGCGTCCGTCGTATCCGCCGTGTCCGCCGTGTCCGCCGAAGTGGCGGTCGATGACCCGGAAGCTGGCCACCACGCCGTCCTCGACGAAGACGCCGCCCTCGACGTGGTGGGGGAACACGCCGCCCTCGGCGTGGTAGGGGAACACACCGTCGCTGGAGCTGTGCGGTCCGACGATGGCGATGGGGGCACCGTTGTCGCAGGTGACTCCGCGGAAGACCTCGACGCTCCTCCGGCTGTCGTTGCGGATGTTCAGGCTTCGGGAGCCCAGGCCGCTCACGACGGTGATGCAGTCGCCCGGGTTGTCCGAGTAGGAACGCTCGTTGATGTGAATCCGCCCTTCATCACCCCGGCCTTCACCGCCCCGGCCCTCATCACCCCGCCCTTCGCCGCCCCGGCCGGAGTCCCCGTCCAGGGGGGCCGAGGCGGGGGCGGCCGCCTGCCGGACCGCGGGGACGGCCCGGGCCGGCTCGTAGGCGGACGCCGAGGCGTAGGTGATACCGGTGACGGCCAGGCCCGCGGCGGCCGCGACGGCCACGGTAACGACGGTGGGACGGGTAATCATCACGCGCTTCTCCTGTCTCGGGGGGTCGGCTGGCCGGCCGACTCGTGATGAACGTACTGACCGGTTCTCATATCTGTCATATCGGGAGATGAAGTGACGTGGTCGGATTGACTCCGATCAGGTCACAGCGGGCGCCTGCATGCTGTGTCACGGTTTTCTGATGGACACTCAGATGAGGTTTCCTGTAGTGGACTTGAAGCCCCGATACGCTGTCCGGGGGACTTTGCCGGCGCCCGCTCACCCCCAGCCGCAGCGTGTCGTTCGTTGACACATCAGGCCAAACCGGCACTCCCGCTGTACTGCCGGGCGGCGGGTGGGACGCTCGAGCGCGCGGGCGGGCCCGTGACGTGCCGCCGTCCGCAGGGTGACGTTCCTGCAGAACATCTCGATGAAGGCGAAGACCTGACGCTGGCCCAGACCCTCACCACTGTGCACCTGCGGCCGGCCGGCAAACCCACGTGAGCGTCCCGGACGCGTGTCCGCCGCCCGCAACCGGCTCTGTTCATGGTGACGAGGACGGCTCGCCAGACGGACCGGAACCTGGTTCACCGGGACAAAAGCCGGGTGCCACCGGCTTCGCCCCCCAAACAAGGCGGCCCGCCCGCAGCCGGACGGGCCCGCCCAGCGCCACGACGGCCATGACCACGACGCCCCGGATGACCAACGAGCAGACACCCAGGGGCTCCAGCCAGTTGCCGCAGCCGCCCCCGCCGGCGGGAACCGGCATGGCACCGATGACGACGCAGCCGATGACGGCCGGCCACACGGCCAGCCCTCCCACGACCCCGCCCGGCCGCGGTCCACGAGTCAGCAGAAGAACACCCGCAACGGCACCGGCCACAGCGGCGATGAAACCGCCGACCAGGAAGGGCACACCCGCATCGACGACCCCGCAGGCACCGATCCCGGCACCGGCCAGAAAAAGAACTCCGGCCAGGACACACCCCGCCACGCCCCGCACGGCCCCGCCGGGACTCTCCCCCGCCAGCGGGGGCACCCCCAGGCAAGGTTCTCCTCGGCAAGGGCGTGCAGGGGCACACTGTCGGGTGCGGTCATCGTGCTGATCTCCTTCGAGCTTCGACATTCGGCACGTGGATCTCCGTAGTGATCGGAGACCCAGGTGTCAACGATGATCGTCAGTTTTAGAGTCGCGTTGGCTGACCGGCCGGGGATGATCTTCTGGTTGGTCACGCTGGGTGGGTCATCCGTGGGCAGCGCGCCGTCGTCGTACCAAGGGCACCGGTACCCGATGAAGATCATCTCCCACTACGTGTGGCGGTGCTTCCGCTTCCCGCTCAGCTTCCTCGAGGTCGAGGAGCTGATGCCCGAGCGCGGTGTCGTCGTCTCCTGGACGAGTCTTTCCGAACGCGTTCAGGGGTCGTAGGCGGTCAGTGAGCGGCTGACCGCCTGCCCGGTCCGGAAGCCGCGCCAGAGCACGGCGGCCGGCGCCAGGACGCGCCGCGCGCCGCGCGCGGCCACGCCCGCACAGCCGCGACCGCCGCAATGTTCCAGGTCGAGCCGGCCCTTGAGGCTGTCGTTCACCGACTCGATCGGCCGGCGGACCTCCAGGGGCACCGGCCCTCCGGGGCGGGCGGCCCCGCGTTGCAGCGACGGCCGCGGGAGCGTGCGGCCCTGCTCGCCCAGCGACCGCGCAAAGACCCTGGACGCACACCCCCTGCCGGTGACCGGCAGCAGGCCGGGCCGCTCCCGCACGAACTGGGCGGCCCCCCGCATCGCCGCCAGGACCGCACGCCCCTCGGGCCCCGGGCCGGCCGGGGCCCGAGGGACCGGCACGCCCGACGAGGGTGCACGCCGGAAACGGCCGCGGCCCCCGGCAGAACCGTGAAGGTGGCGAGCAGCCGCCGCCGGGCCGCCGCCTCGGACCGCTTCACCGTGGGCCGTGACATCCCGCAGGGCACCGGCGCGAAGTCGCCGAGCCACACGGTGTCGTGCCGGAAGCCGGTGTCCCCGGCGAGGCCCCGCAGCAGGCGTTCGCCCCGCGGCAGCGCGGCCCGTGGGCGCCTGCGGCAGCCGGCGTGCTGCGGGGCGTGCGAGCATGCCGCGGTGGCGGGCGCGTGCCTGCCGCAGCCGGCGGGCCCCGCTGCGAAAGCCGGGCAGGGCCCGCATGACGGCCGGGCACGGCGACTCGGAGGGATTCTCGCGGTGGCCCGCCCGGCAGCCGGGCGATCCCGGCCCGGTCGTCGCCGGCCTTCACACACGGCGCGGTCACGGGGGTGGTCGAGCTCGCCGTCACAAACGGATCTTGAGCACCCTCACTCCGTGCCCGCAGGCACCCAAAAAGACTCGCCCAGGGGTCACTGCACGCTGCCGTGGTCGTCGCGCGGTGGCGTGCGCCGCCAGCCCTTCTCGAACACCGCCGCGACCGCGGCGATCCGTACCTCGTCGCGCCGGTAGTACCGGCGTCCGGCGACGTGGCTGGTGCGCAGCAGGCCGATGGCCGTGAGCAGCCGGAGGTGGGTGAGGGCCACGGGGTGGGGCTGCGCTGACTGGGAACTCCTGTGCCATGGACCCCGCGTGCCTTCGCGACTTCGGGGTAGTCGGATCATGTCCGATATTTGACTACAACATGTGAAAACAAGCCCGCTCGACGGGCGGCGAAATTTCGCAGCAGCAGGAATGCTGACTTCGATATGTGAAGAGATGGTCTCTGCAGCGTTGTTTTTGCCTTCAGGTTTCACCTGGAAGGGCTGACCCCACCCCGGCAGCGTTGCCGGTGCGCCCGAGGAGTACACGTGACCAGCACAGAGCAGGCCCCCAGGCCAGGATCCGGTACGGCTCATCCCGAACATCTCGGACACGTCATCTTCATTGCGGCGGCAGCCGCCATGGGCGGTTTCCTCTTCGGCTACGACAGCTCCGTGATCAACGGCGCCGTCGAGGCCATCCGGAGCCGCTACGGCATCGGATCCGCGGAGCTGGCCCAGGTCATCGCCATCGCCCTGATCGGCTGTGCCATCGGTGCCGCGACCGCGGGCCGCATAGCCGACCGCATCGGCCGCATCCGGTGCATGCAGATCGCCGCGACCCTGTTCGCCGTCAGCGCCATCGGCTCGGCCCTGCCCTTCGCCCTGTGGGACCTCGCCTTCTGGCGGATCGTCGGCGGCTTCGCCATCGGCATGGCCTCGGTCATCGGCCCCGCCTACATCGCCGAGGTCGCCCCGCCCGCCTACCGCGGCCGGCTCGGATCCTTCCAGCAGGCCGCGATCGTCGTCGGCATCGCCACTTCCCAACTGGTCAACTGGGGTCTGCTCCACGCCGCCGGCGGCGACCAGCGCGGCAACCTGATCGGCTTGGAGACCTGGCAGGTCATGCTGGGCGTGATGGTCGTCCCGGCCGTGCTGTACGGGATGCTCTCCTTCGTCATTCCCGAGTCCCCGCGCTTCCTGCTCTCCGTCGGCCGCCGCGAGCGCGCCCGCGAGATTCTCATCGAGGTCGAGGGCAAGGGCGTCGACCTCGACGCCCGCGTGGCCGAGATCGAGCACGCCATGAAGCGCGAGCACAAGTCCACCTTCAAGGACCTGCTCGGCAGCAGCTTCCTCTTCAAGCGGATCGTCTGGATCGGCATCGGCCTGTCCGCATTCCAGCAGTTCGTCGGCATCAACGTCGCGTTCTACTACTCCGCGACGCTGTGGCAGTCGGTCGGCATCAACCCGACGGACTCGTTCCTCTACTCGTTCACGACATCGATCATCAACATCGTCGGCACCGTGATCGCGATGATCTTCGTGGACCGCATCGGCCGCAAGCCGCTCGCGCTCATCGGCTCCTCCGGCATGGTCGTCAGCCTGGCCCTGGAGGCCTGGGCGTTCTCGCACCCGCTGGTCGACGGCAAGCTGCCGGCCACCCAGGGCCTGGTTGCCCTGGTCGCCGCCCACCTCTTCGTCCTCTTCTTCGCCCTGTCCTGGGGTGTGGTCGTCTGGGTGCTGCTCGGCGAGATGTTCCCGAACAAGATCCGCGCCGCCGCCCTGGGCGTGGCCGCCTCCGCCCAGTGGATCGCCAACTGGATGATCACCGCGAGCTTCCCGTCGCTGGCCGACTGGAACCTCTCCGGCACCTACCTGATCTACACGTTCTTCGCGGCGCTCTCCATCCCGTTCGTCCTGAAGTTCGTCAAGGAGACGAAGGGCAAGGCGCTGGAGGAGATGGGGTGACTCCCGGCACAGTCCCGAGGAGAAGGGCCCAAGTCCCCGCCGCCCCTCTCCTCGTCCCGTCCGCCGGGTTCGGCCCGATGCAGGACCACTTCCTCGGACGGTCCACCAACGCGACGGGCCGAATAATCCAGCCGTAGATCATGGCTTTACTGGCTGGGGTGCCCTGGGGTGTGCGTACGGCCACCAGTGGGCATCGGTGTGTGAAGACAGAGAAACAGCTGGTGGCCTCAAGCCCGCAGGACCGCTGGGTCGGCAAGCGCATCACCCCCTCTCGCCCGGCGTTCGCCCTGCGGGAAGTGTGCCGGTGGTGTGTGGCAGCATCCACGGCATGACGCGTACAGGGACAGGCCGTGGATTGGACTTGTTCCGAGAGGGCGATTTTCCCATTTATACGCTGACCTTCGTGCGGGACCTGCACCCTGCAGATCTGCTCACCCGCATGGGGGTGGATCCGGAGACCTTGGGGCTTCGCAGCGCCGTAGACCTGTCCGACGACTTGGGTGACGACCTCTTCGACGATGAGGAACCCGTCGTCATCAGCGGCATCGACGGCTCGTGGACGTGGGCATGGGAGCAGGGCGGCGTGCACGGACTCGATGAAAGGATCTTGCGTCACGTCTCCGCGGGCACTGAGGCCGTCGTGCTCCACTACAACGAGAAGCCGATGCACTGGTTCAGGTACGCGGTGGGCGGCGAGATCATCGTCGACTTCCACACTCTCCAGGCGATCGAACCGACCGGGCAGGACCCGGCAAGACTTGATGACGCCATGAGGCCCCTTGGGCTCATCCCTGGCCAGGTTGCGCCTCTGCACAGCGTCCTGGCATTGGCAGAGCACGCTTTTGACATCCGCCTGAGGCAACCCGACGACGTTGACGACGAGCGTTGGAGCGGCAGGCTGCATCCTCTGCCGGACTGAGAGCCTCAAGCGGCGGCCCTCAGCGCAGGAGTTGCAGAGAGAGGGAAGGCCGTGCCCTCGTCGTAGACGGTGCGCTTGTTGAGACAGCGGTGGAGGCAGCCGAGCATGCGGGTGAAGAGGTTGCGCTGGGCGGCGGTGTGGCGGTCTCCGTCGGCTCGTCGCCGGTCGTAGCGGGCCCGGGCGCCGGGTGAGGCGGTCAGGCTGGCGAAAGCCCGGACGTGGCCGACCGAGGCCAGACGCTGGTTCTTGACCCTGCGGGCCGTGACCGCGAGGTTTCTGCCGGACGCCCGGGTGACCGGTGCGGCCCCGGCGAAGGCCTTGAGCCCTTTCGCGTCAGTGAAGCGGGATCGGTCGTCACCGATCTCGGCGAGCACCCGGGCGCCGGTAAGAGACCCGGGGCCTGGGAAGCTGGAGATGATCTCGGCGTCCGGGTTCGTATCAAAAGACTCCACCGTCGCTTGGGTGAGGTCATCGACGCTGCTGCAGGCGGCATCGAGCTGTCTGAGCAGGGCGATGGCCTGCCGGCCCATGGCCTGCTCGACCTGCGAGGACTGGCGCATCTGCGGGATGCGCAGTGCGTCTCGGAGCCGTTCGGTTTCCGCCTCGATGCAGCGCTGGCGGCAGGCCTTCTTCAGAAGCGAACGCAGCTGGGTGCGGGTGAGCTTGGCCGCCTTCTCGGGGGTGGGGGCCGCGGCCAGCACGGTGCGGGCGACGCTGCTGCTGATCCCTTCGCGGGTGTGCTGGAAGGCTGCGAGGAAGCCGGGGAAGTATTCGTGCAGGTGGGAGCGGAGCTTGTTGCCTGCTTGCGTGCGGTCCCGGACGGCGTCCTACTGGGCGCGGGCCAGGATAGCGATGGCCTGGGCGAGTTCGCTGTCGTCGGGCAGGGGACGGTGAGCGGCTTTGTCCGTGCGCAGGATGTTCGCGAGCACCATCGCGTCGAGGTGGTCGGATTTCTTGCGGGTGACGGTGTAGCGGTCGCGGTAGCGGGCGGCGGCCGTCGGGTTGATGGCGTAGACGGGCCGGCCGGTGGCGCGGAGGCAGGCGACGAGAAGGCCGCGGGAGGTCTCGATCGCAACCGGGACCGGGGAGTTCGCGGTGTCGCCGTGGGTGCTGAGGAGTTCAAGGAGCTGGTGCAGCCCGTCGAGATCCTCGAAGAGGGCGAGGTTGGCCTCGGCCTGGGTGGCGAAGATCCGGCCGCGGATGCACTCGGTTTTGACCAGCATCCACGGGTTCTCCGCCAGGGCATTGTCGAACGAGTCGCCCACCGACCCCATGGACGCCTCAATTCCCGCCCGCATCAAGCGTGTGGTGAGCTTGATGGACGTGTACTGACAGCCGTGGTCGACACGTAGGAGTGCAGATCGGTCGCCTTCCGGAAGGCGAACACGGTGCGGGTGGTGCCGCGCGACCATTCCTTCTCGTTGCGGGAGGCACCTGCGGCCCCCACGGCCCGGTGAGCCGGTTCGCGGTCCAGCAGGTCGGGGAGGCGAATGACGAAGTCACGGTTCAGGCCGGGGACGGCGCTGGTCAGCTCCTGGCTCTCCGGGCGCGCCTGTGTCACCTTGCCCGGCTCCAGGGGGATCGAGTCCTGGAGGTCGATCATGTGGTGGAGTACGCGCAGGAGGGGCTCGGCACGGGCCGAGCGGAGCTCCTCCAGCGGCAGGGTCGCCGCGATCGTCAGCCCGATCTTCGGGTTCGCCGCGGTATGGCGCGCTACAGGTCGAACTCCAGGTGCTCGATGTCCGTGAGGCGGACCTCCTCCAGCTGGCCGGCACGGCGGCCGCCGTCCTGGAAGTAGACCTCCTTGAGGGCTTCGGCAGCGATCTCCTTGAGCTGCTGGTCGCCGGCGCCGGCCTGCTGGGCGTCGAAGAGGCGGGCGGCGTAGCGGGGCGGCAGGGCGACGGTCAGGTGCCGGATGCGGTCCTGGTCCGTCGACCCGATCGGCGCGGTGTAACCGAGGCGGGCGCGGGTGTCGATGACGATGCCGCCGGTGGTCGCCGCCTTCTGCCGCGCCTTGGCCCTCACCTGCGGCTGCCACCGCTTCTTCACCTCGCGCTCCAGGCGCGCGGCGAGCTCCGGACGCGGCTTTTTGATCTGGTCCCTCACGTACCGCTCGACGGTGCGCTGGGAGATCCGCAGCATCTGGGCGACCGCCTTGGTGCCCCCCAGCTGCTTGACCAGGTAGCGCATCTGCGCGGGCGCGCTCTTGGGCGTCGGGCGGGTGAACGCCTTTTGCACTGCGGCGTCCAGGCCGTCCCCGAACATGCTCATCGCCTGCTACTCCCCGTTGTCCTGGCCGGTGACGGTGCCGTCCTTGATGTACCGGGCGAGGTTGAGCTCCGGCGCGTTGAACCGCTCGCGGACCGCCTCGCCCCACAGCACGCTCTGGGTGCCTTCCCATTTCACCAGGCCCGGGTTGATGCCGAGCTTGAAGCCGCCGGGCAGCGGCTTGCCGTCCCGGTAGGGCAGGAAGTCCAGCGGGCTGGTGCCGTCGGCCGCGTACACGACGCAGTCGGACAGGATCGCGACCGGGTAGTCGCCGGTGAACGCCGCATGCTTGACGATCTTGCGGTGCAGGTTGATGCGGGTGCGGGAGATGACCGCCGCGCGGATGTCCGGCCGCCATGTCGGGCGGGACAGCGCGCGCCACGGCTCGCCGGGTCGCCAGCCCTCCCCGCGGGGCCGCTCGCGCAGCTTGCCCAGGCCGCCCTTCACCGTCGCCTTGATCGCCGAGACGACGACAGCCAGCTGAGGATCGCGCTCCCTGTAGCCGTCCATGGCCGCCAGGAAGCCTGCCGGCGACAGGGCCGCGTCCACGCCGAGGTCGGCCATCGTGGCGAGGTAGGCGTCGCGCAGCCGCTGGTACCAGCCGTCCAGGTAGCGGCCGTTGTCATAGCGGACCCACGCCTCGATCGGACGCACCTCGTAGCCCAGCTCCACCGCGTAGGCGACGGTGGGTGTCGCGTACCAGGCCGGGCCCCCGGGGCGTGCGCCCGTCGGCGTGAACGGGCTGGGCAGCAGACCGGCGTCCAGCTCCACCCACTTGTCCTTGGCGCCCTTCACGCGGGACAGGTCGACGTGGGACAGGTCGACCAGCCACGAGCCGGGCAGCTTCGGGTCGAACACTGGCTGCTTGACGTGCGTCGGCGAGCTGAGGCCGACGACCAGACCGTTGGCGCCGGCGGCGAAGGCCATGTTCACGTCGATGCCGACCAGGTTGCGGCGCATGCATTCATCGTCGGTCATCGGACGTGCCCAGTCGTACGCCTCCTCGAACAGCTTCTCCGCCGGGCCGCGCACATGGAAGCGCGACAGGTCCGCCAGCAGCGGGTGCCCGTCGGGGGCCTCGCACGGCGCGCAGTCCACCGGGTCCTTGCCCAGGCTGCCGGGGTTGTGCTCGGAGTGCCGCTTGCCGTTGGTGTCGGGCTCGGAGGCCCGGGTCGGCGGGTGCAGCGCGGTCATCAGCTCCAGGCCGGTGACGGCGGTGGAGCCACGCGGCGTCATCACCCGGGACGCGTACACGCCCAGCACCCGGGCGAGGTCCGCCGGCGGAAGCTGGGCGGCCCCGCCCCAGTGGCGGGAGTCGAGCGCCTGCCAGGACGGGACGCACAGTTGCACGCAGGCCCGCTCCGAACCGGTGGCGGGGCGGTAGATCCGCGCCCACGGCCCGAACCCGCGCTTCGTCAGCTTCCAGTCGGCGCGGACCAACTGCTTGACGACCTTGTGGCCGTCCGGGAGCCGCCCGGCGAGCCGCTCTTCCTCGGTGAGGGCGACCGGCAGACCGTAGCGCTCCAGCGCGGCCTCGGTGAGCACCAGCAGCGGGTCGGCGTCCTTGCCCGGCCCGGACAGCTTCGGCTGCCCCAGTTTCGCCTCGTGCAGCGTCCACTCCACCAGGGCCGGAAGCGACTTCGCGGGCACGTCCAGGACCAGGCCGCCGGTGCAGTGCGCCAGCACCTGACCGTCTTCGACATCGACGACGGCGAGCGGCCCGTTCTCAAAGCGCGCGTCGGCGCCGCCCACCGGAGTACCGGCCTGGGCCGCCTTCCGCGCACCCGGGCGGCGCGGCTCCGACGTGCTCCTGCCGGTGCGCACCGGACGCGGCGCGGCCGGCTCGGCAGAGGCGGGGGCGGTCTGCGCGTTCTCGTGTGCAGTCATGGCCGCGGCCTTCGGGGCCGGGCCTGTGGACGGAGTCTGCTCCGCCGGGGCGGCGGCCGTGCCGGTGAACGTGGCAGGTGCCGGGACTGTGGCGATCCGCTCCTCCGTTGCACTGGGCGCGGGGTAGAGCTCCGCGAGCTGCTTGAGCAGCCGTGCGTACGCCTCACGCTCCGGCGGGCGGGGCTCGGTCTTGCCGGACTCCCAGGCACTCACCGTGGCACGGCGCACCTTCAGCGCGGCCGCCACCTCGTCCAGTGTCAAGCCGTGCGCGGTACGCAGTCGCTTGCGCTCCTCCGTCGGCGGCAGCGCAGAGCGGGACGCGACCAGCGCGTCGACCGCGTCGAACAGCTCGGACATGGAACACCTCCTGGCCGGCACCCTATCCCGTGAACCGTACGAAGCACGCACTTTGTTCGTACGAAGTGCGCACGAAGTGCGGTCGATCGGTGAAGTGATGTCTCAAGCGGTGTGTCCTGGGCGAGGCGGCAGCATCCGCGGTCTGGGAAATCCTGAAGGAGGCCGGCAACGAGCCGGCGCCCGAGCGGGCCTCGAGCACCGGGGCGGGCTTCCGGCGCCCCCAGGCCGACGCGCTCCTGGCGTGCGACTTCTTCGAAGCCGGCACCCTGTCCGGGGCCCGCTCGTACTGTTCGCCGCGATCGAGCACGCGAACCGCCGGATCCGGATCCTGGGCGCGACCGCGCATCCAACCGCGTCCCGGGTGGTCCAGGCCGTCAAAAATCTTGTTACGGACCTCGAGGACGCGGGTATCGAGGTGGTGCTCAGCGGCGTCCGGACACCGTGAACGAACTCGATCATGGAGCGGTGGATGCCGACCTGCAGGCGAGAGCTGCTGGGCCGCACATTGATCTGGAACCAACGCCATCTTCTGCACGCCCTGCGCGAGTTCGAGACGTTCTGCAACAAGCACAGGCCGCACCAGGGCCTTGCGAACGCCCTCCCCCACCCACCCGCTGCCCGCTCCGATCGAGGACCCGGACCGGATCACCCATCTGGACATACGACGGCGGGCGCGACTTGGCGGCATCCTCCACGAGCACCACCATGCGGCCCGACCAGCCCTGACCAGCCCTGACCGGCATGGATGAGGCATTCGGCAGGCGCAGGGGCCGTCAACGAGTACCGATACACGGCTTGAGCTGCAGCGGTGACTTCACGAGCCCCACAGCATGGTCCGGGTTCGTCGCGGACCTCGGGCGGGGTCGGGGCTGACCTGTCCGTCCGAAGCCGCGGCACCAGCCGTCCCACACGGCCCGGACGCCCTCCCGGACCCGGCCACGACCGGGAGGGCACGGGACGGCACCGTGACGTTCCGGGCCGGCTCCCGGTGTCAGTTCGGGTCCGTCGTCGAGATGACCACCAGTTTGGTCACGGTGCCGTCGTCGCCGACCACGTCGCGCACGTGCCGGCAGCCCAGTCGGCGGCACAGTGCCAGGCTGGCGGTGTTGTCGGCGCCGACCATGCCGTAGGCCTCCTTCAGGCCCAGGTTGTCGGCGGCGTGGCGGAGCAGGCCGCGGATCACTTCGGTGCCCAGGCCCCGGCCCCAGTACCCGGGGGCGAGGGCGGTGATCAGTTCGTGGCCGTCGACGTTGCCGGTCTTCTTCACCTCCGCGTGGCCGACGTAGGCCTCCTCGCACCACAGTCCCCACACGTCGAACCTGTGCTGCGGGTAGACATCGGTGAGGATGGCGCGGAACAGCGTGCGGACGTCGGCCTCCGGCACGCGTTCCTGGCCCATCCAGCGGCAGACCTCCTCGTCGCGCAGCAGGGCCACGAAGACGTCCTCGTCCTCGGGGCGGTAGGGCCGGAACGTGAGTCGTTCGGTGTGCAGGATCGGTGTCATGGCGGCTCCTCGGGACGGGCGGGCGGGCGGATGGGCGGGCAGGGCCGAGGCCGGGGCGCGGTGGTGGCACGCACCCCGGCCTGTGCTTCGTGGCGGTGCGGGACGCGTCAGGCTTCGGCGTTCTCCATGCGCTCCCGCAGGCTGCGCGGGCGCATGTCGGTCCAGACCTCGTCGACGTAGGCGGAGCACTCCGCCTCCGTTCCCTCCTTGCCGACGGGCTGCCAGCCGGCGGGCACCTCGACGTCGACGGGCCACAGCGAGTACTGCTCCTCGTCGTTGCGCAGCACCTGGTAGCGGGTGTTCTCGTCCATGTCTGTCGGTCTCGCTCTCTCGGGTCGGATGAGTGGCAGGCAACGGGATGCTGGTGTGGTGCCCGGCGGTGGGGCGCGGGCCGCGGGGCGGGGCGTCACCGGTTGTTCCGGGCGTAGTGGGCGATGTGGCGCAGGGCCTCGGCGAAGTCGTCCGCGACACGTCGCACGGTGTCCGTGGTGTGGAGGGCGGGCCGGTGGTGCCAGGTGAAGGACAGCCGGCCGCCCTGCACCGCGCCGACGACCTCCAGCGGGTGGGAACCGCTGTCGCGCGGGTCGTGGTGGCGTCCGAACGACCCGTGCTCGGCCCGCACCAGGCCGTCGCCGGGGTTCTCCGGGCGGGCGTCCCACTGGCCCAGGTAGTTGAAGACGACCTGTCCGTGCGCGGCCCGTCCGAGCCGCCGGCGCACCTCGGGCGGGCCGAAGGTGCGCAGCACACCGAAGCCCAGGCCGTTGCCGGGCACGGCGCGCAGCTGGCGGCGCACCGACTTCACCAGGGTCCGCCAGTCCCGGGCGGGGGCGAGGTCTTCGGGTTCGGACACCTGGAGGGCGACGGGGTGGACGGTGGTGAACCAGCCGACCGTGCGGGAGAGGTCCACGTCCTCGAAGACGTCCTCGCGGCCGTGTCCCTCCAGGTCCAGGCGAACCTCCTCGCGGCCGGTCCAGCGGGCCAGGGCCAGGGCGAGGGCGGCGAGCAGTACGTCGTTGACGCGGGTGCGGTAGGCGGTGGGCGCGGCGCGTAGCAGTGCCTCGGTGTCCGCCTCGTCCAGCTCGACGGTGAGCGTGTCGACGACACCCGTCTGCGGCCCGGTCGATGTCCCGGCCGGCAGGGGATCGGCGTTCACCGCCCTTTCCCAGTAGGGCAGTTCGTCGTCGAGGGCTCCAGCCGTGACGTGCGCGGCGAGGCTCCGGGCCCACTCGCGGAAAGAAGTGGTGCGTTCGCCCAGGGCGACGGTCTCGCCCTGGACGGCCTGCCGGTAGGCGGCCTCCAGGTCGTCGCGCAGGATGCGCCAGGACACGGCGTCCACCACCAGGTGATGAGCGACCAGGAGGAGGAAGGCGGGCCGGCCGGCGCACCCGGTGAACAGGGCCGCCCGCAACAGCGGGCCGTGCGCCAGGTCGAATCCGGTGTGCAGGTCGTCGGCGGCCTTCTCCATCGCCGCGTCGGCCTCGGCAGAGGTCAGCCCGCTCAGGTCGTGGCGGTTCAGGAGCCGGTCGCGGTCGGTGTCGGACGGCGGCGGGTTGAACTGGCGCCAGCCGTCGTGGCCCTCGGTGAAGCGCATGCGCAGGGCGTCGTGGTGGTCGAGCAGGGCGTTCAGGGCCGTTTCCAGGGCGGCGGCGTCCGGGGAGGTGCCGAGCTCCAGCAGCAGCGACTGGTTGAAGTGGCTGTGACCGGCGCGCGGGCTGGTCAGGAACCACTCCTGGATGGGGGTGAGCGGCACGTCTCCGCTCACCGGGCCGTCCCCGGAGTGCTGGGGCGCTCCGGTGACGACGGTGGCCAGCTCGGCGACCGTCTGGTGGGTGAACAGGTCGCGGGTGGCCAGGTGCAGTCCGTCCCGCCGCAGCCGTGACACGACCTGCATGCTGAGGATGGAGTCGCCGCCGAGGTGGAAGAAGTTGTCGTGCGCGCCGACGTCCGCCACGCCGAGGACGTCGGCCCAGATGCGGGCGATACGGCGTTCGGTCTCGGTGCGCGGTGCCGTGGGCGGCCCGGCGGCGGTGTGCGTGGGTCCGGGTTCGGGCAGGGCGCCGCGGTCGGTCTTGCCGTTCGGGGTGAGCGGCAGGCGTTCCAGCGGGACGAACGCCGACGGCACCATGTGCGGCGGGAGCAGCCCGGCGAGGTGGTCGCGCAGCTCCGGCACCGGCAGCTCCTCCGTGATGCCCTCGGCGGGCACTATGTAGGCCACGAGTCGTCCGCCGGACCGGCCGTCCGGGTCGGTCCCGCCACCGCGTACGGTGACCACCGCGTCGCGCACCCGCGGGCTGCGGCGCAGCGCGCTCTCGATCTCTCCGGGCTCGATGCGGAAGCCGCGCAGCTTCACCTGGTCGTCGGCGCGTCCGGCGAAACGCAGTTCGCCGGACGAGTCCCAGCGGGCCAGGTCACCGGTGCGGTACATCCGCTCCCCCGGCGCGCCGAACGGGTCGGCGACGAAACGCGAGGCGGTCAGGCCGGGCCGGTTCAGATAGCCGCGGGCCAGTCCGGGTCCGGCCACGTACAGTTCGCCGGTGACACCGGGCGGGACGGGGCGCAGCGCGGCGTCGAGCACGTGGACGCGGGTGGCGCCGGCCGGCCGGCCGATCGGCGGAGCGCCCGTGCCCGGGGCGAGGGGGCCGGTCCAGGTGGCGACGACGGTGGCCTCGGTCGGGCCGTACGAGTTGATCATGCGTCGGCCGGGTGCCCACCGTTCGACGAGGTGGGCCGGGCACGCCTCGGCGCCCACGATGAGGGTGCGCAGGTGCGGCAGGGCGTCGGAGGTCTCGGGGGCGACCGTGGCCAGGGCGGCGGGCGGGATCAGCGTGTGACTGATGCGCCGCTCGGCGAGGACCTGGGTGAGCCGCTCGCCGACGAGTGGGCCTTCCTCCCCGGTGACGAAGGTGGCTCCGCTGAGCAGGGACACGCACAGCTCCAGCACCGAGGCGTCGAAGCTGGGCGAGGCGAACTGCAGGACCCGGTCGCCGGGGCCCGCGTCGTAGCGGTCGGCGGCGGCCTCGGCGAAGGCGGCCAGGCCGCGGTGGGTCACCGTCACGCCCTTGGGTGTGCCGCTGGAACCGGACGTGTAGATCACGTACGCCGGGTGGGCGACGGTCAGCGCGGCCGTGCGGTCGACGTCCGTGGGCGCGGTGTCCGGCCCGTCGGCAGCCCGTACGGCGGCGGGGTCGTCCAGGACGAGCCAGGCGTCCGCGTCGCGCAGCATGAACTCCCTCCGCTGTTCGGGGTAGTCCGGGTCGACGGGCAGGAAGGCACCGCCGGCCTTGGCCACGGCGAGCTGGGCCACCACCGTCTCCGCGCCGCGGGGCAGGGCCAGCGCCACGACCCGCTCGGGTCCCACGCCCCGGGCGATGAGCCGGTGCGCCAGCCGGTTGGCGGCGCGCTCGACCTCCGCGTACGTCAGCTCGCGGCCGTCGGCGTCGGCCAGGGCCACGGCGTCGGGCGTGCGGGCGGCCTGCTGTTCGAACAGCTCCGGCAGCGTTGCCGCCGGTACCGGACGGGCGGTGCCGCGTCCCTGGTCGAGGACGGCCTCGAGTGTCTCGCCGGTGGCGAGGGGCAGGGCGCCCAGGGGCCGGTCGGGGTCGTCGGCGACGGCGGTCAGGAGCGTGCCGAGCTGGTCGGCCATCCGTTCGGCGGTGGCCGCGTCGAACAGGTCGGTGTTGTAGGTGAGCAGGCCGTGCAGTTCTCCGGTGTCGGTCTCGGCGAACTCCAGGGTGAGGTCGAACGCCGCGTGCCGCAGGTCCGTGTCGACGCCGGTGACCTCGACGCCGGGCAGGTCGAGGTCGGCGGCCGGGACGTTCTGCAGCACCACCATGACCTGGAACAGGGGGGTGCGGCTGGTGTCGCGGACCGGCTGCACCTCGTCCACCACCCGCTCGAACGGCGCCTCCTGATGGGCGAAGGCGTCCAGTACGGTCCCGCGTACCTCGGTGAGGAACTCGGGGAAGGGACGGTCGGGTTCGACGCGGGAGCGCAGGACGAGGGTGTTGACGAAGAACCCGACGAGGTTCTGGGTCTCGGCGCGGTCGCGGCCCGAGGTGACCGTGCCGACGGTGATGTCCCGGCCGCCGGTCAGGCGGGCCAGATAGGTCTGCGCGGCGGCGACCAGTGTGGAGAACAGGGTGGCCTGCCGGTCCCGGCCCACCTGGACGAGGCGGCGGGTCGTGCCGCGCGGCAGGACGAGGCGCACGGTGGCGCCGTCGTGGGTGCGCACCGCCGGACGCGGCCGGTCGATGGGTAGGTCCAGCGTTTCCAGACCGGCCAGGTGCTCCTTCCAGTATGCGAGGTGTTCGTCCGTGCCGCTGCCGCGCTGCCAGTGGGCGTAGTCGGCGTAACTCGACCGGCAGCGGCGACAACTGCTTGGCAGCCGCGCCCAGTTCGACCCGGTAGAAGTGAGCGAGGTCGCCGGTGAGCACTCCGGTGGACCAGCCGTCGGTGACGATGTGGTGCAGGGTCAGCGTCAGGACGTGCTCGTCGTCCGAGAGCCTGATCAGCCCCGCGTGCAGCAGCGGGCCGCGCCGCAGGTCGAACGCGCGGGCACGTTCGGCCTCCAGCAGTTCCTCCAGCCGGGCCGTCCGGTCGGTCTCGTCCGTTCCCGACAGGTCGTGCAGCGGCAGCGGCACGTCCGGCGCCGGGTGGACGATCTGCACGCCGTGGCCGTCCACCGTGTCGAAGGTGGTGCGCAGCGCCTCGTGCCGCTCGACCAGGGCGCGCAGGGCCGCGGTGAGAGCGGGCACCTCGAGCCGGCCGCGCAGGCGCAGGGCCAGCGCGGTGACGTACTCGCCGCTGCCCGGCGCGAACTCCTCCAGGAACCAAAGGCGTTGCTGGGCGTACGACATCGGGGCGGGCGTGTCACGGGGGACCGGGACGATCACGGTGGGCGCGGCGTCGCCGGACGGCTCCGCGGTGAGCAGGGCGGCGAGGGCCGCGGGGGTGGGGTGGGTGAACACCGCGCGCGGTGACAGGTCGGTGCCGAACGCCTCGGACAGGCGGGCGGCCAGCCGGATGCTGAGGATCGAGTCGCCGCCCAGCTGGAAGAAGTCGTCCTCCACGCCGGGTTGTTGCACGGAGAGGACCTCCGCGAAGACGTCGGCGGTGCGCCGCTCGGCGTCGGTGCGCGGCGCGGTCGGCGCGCCCTGCCGGTCCCCGCTGGAGTTTTCCGGCGCCAAAAGCGCGGCCCGGTCGACCTTGCCGTTGCCGCTGAGCGGCAGCGCGGGCAGGGCGACGAACACTGAGGGGACGAGGTAGTCGGGGAGCGAGCGCCGGGCGGACTCCCGCACGTCCGTGAGGTCTTCGGGGCCGACCACGTAGGCCACCAGGCGCCGGCTGCCGGGCCGGTCCTCGCGGGCCACGACCGCCACGTCCGCGACGCCGGGATGCGCCGCGAGGGCTGCCTCCACCTCTCCGGGTTCGACGCGGAAACCGCGGATCTTCACCTGATCGTCGGCGCGGCCCAGGAACTCGACCGTGCCGTCGGGACGGCGGCGGGCCAGGTCGCCGGTGCGGTACATGCGCGTGCCGGGCGGGCCTGCGGGATCGGCGAGGAAGCGGGCGGCGGTGTCGCCGGGACGGCCCAGGTAGCCGCGTGCCACGCCCTCGCCGGCGAGGTACAGCTCGCCGGCGCAGCCCGGTGGTACGGGCCGCAGACGGCCGTCGAGGACGTGGACCCGCATGTCGTCGAGCGGGTGGCCGATGGGTACGGCGCGGGGGACGGCCGTCGCGTCGGTGAGCGCGAAGGACGTCGCGAACGTCGTCGTCTCGGTGGGGCCGTAGCCGTCCACGACGGTCAGGCCGGGGCAGGCGGACAGCACGCGGCGTACGGCCTCGGCGGGCACCACGTCACCGCCGGTCCACACCTGGCGCAGGCCGGCGAAGCAGTCCGGCGCGTCCTGCGCCAGCAGCCGGAAGAGGCCTGCGGTCAGCCACAGCGCGCTCAGGCCGCCGTCGCGGACCAGGTGCCGCAGCAGTGCCGCGTCCACGGGCCGGGGCGGTGCCACGACCACGCAGCCGCCGGTGAGCAGGGGCGCCCACACCTCGAAGGTGGCGGCGTCGAAGGCCACCGGGGAGTGCAGCAGCACCCGGTCGCACACCCCGCCGGTGAAGCGGCTGTCGGTGGCGAGGGCGGCCACGTCGCGGTGCCGTACCGCGACCGCCTTGGGTTCGCCGGTCGACCCGGAGGTGAACATCACGTACGCCAGCCGGTCGGCGTCCGCAGGAACGCCCCCGAGGAGCGACGCCGCACCCGGCACGGGGGTGCGTGCGGCGTCGACGTCCGCGGCGGTCAGCTCGGCCGTCGCGCCCGCCCGCTCGATCAGCGTGCGGCGCCGCTCCTCGGGGGCGCGGGTGTCCACCGGTACGTAGGCGCCGCCCGCCTTGAGGACGGCGAGCTGGGCGACGACGAGTTCGGCGCAGCGGTCCATCAGCAGCGCCACCCGGTCCTCCGCCCGCAGGCCGCCGGCGAGGAGCCGGGACGCCACGGTGTCGGACCAGTCGTCGAGGCGGCGGTACGTCAGCTCCGTGTCGCCGTCGCGCAGGGCGGGCGCATCGGGGGTGCGGCGGGCCTGCTCGGCGAACAGCTCGACGGGGCTGCGCGGCGCCGTCCGCCGGGCGGTGGCGTTCCACCGCTCCAGCAGGGCGCGGTCGTCCTCGGTCAGCAGCTCGAGGCCGGTCGCGTCCGCGTCGGCCTCGACGCCGTCGGCGAGGGCGGTCAGGACGACCGCGAGCCTGGCCGCGAGGCGTTCGGCCGTGTGCGCGTCGAACAGGTCGGCGTCGTAGGCGAGGTCGATGCCGAGCCGGTCGCCGAGGTGGGCGCGCAGGCACAGCGGGAAGGTCGGCGCGTCGTCGGCCCGCACCTCCTCGACGTGCACGCCCGTCCGGGCCGTGGCGGACTCGTCGACGGGGTAGTTCTCGAACACCACCATGCTGTCGAACAGCGCCTCGCCCGCCGGGACCTCGCTCAGCGTCTGGATGCGGGGCAGCGCGAGGAAGTCGAAGCGCCGGGCGTCGCTCTGCCGCTCCTGCACGCCCCGCAGCCAGGACGCCACTCCCCCGCCCGTGACGCGGATCCGGGTGGGCACGGTGTTGATGAACATGCCGATCATCGCCTCCACGCCCGGCAGTTCGGCCGGACGCCCGGAGACGGTCGTGCCGAACACGACGTCGTCGCGTCCACCATGGCGGGCCAGCAGCAGCGCCCAGGCCCCCTCGATCACGGTGTTCACCGTCAGCCCGGCCCGTGCCGCCGTCTCCCGCAGCCGCGCCGAGGCCCGTTCGTCCAGCTGCCGGTGCACCGTGGAGGCGGCGCGGGCGCGGTGTGCCTCGGCCGGTGTGCGGTCGTACGGCAGCGGGGTGCGGGCCGGGAAGCCGGTGAGGGTGCCGGCCCAGTACGCCTCGGCCGCGGGCTCGTCCGAGGCGTGCTGGTCCTTCAGCCAGCGCAGGAAGTCGGAGAACGGGCGCCGGACCGGCGCGGGGGCTTCGCGGCCGCCGGTGAGCGCGGCGTAGCGCTCGCACACCTCGGTGAGCAGCTGCCCGGTGCTCCAGCCGTCCAGGATCAGGTGGTGGGAGGACCACAGCAGCCAGATCTCGTCGCCGGGCAGCGCGGCCAGGGTGATGCGGGTGAGGGGTGCGGTGGTGAGGTCCATGCCCGCCGTGCGGTCGGCGGCCAGCAGTTCCTCGGTCTCCCTCTCGCGTTGCTCGGGCGTCAGGTGCCGCCAGTCCAGGTGGGTGACGGGCAGCTCCACGCGGTGGCGGACGACCTGGACGGGGTGCGGCAGGCCCTGCCAGTGGACGCTGGTGCGCAGGGCCTCGGTGCGGTCGGCGACCTGCTGCCACGCGACGGCGAAGGCCTGCGGGTCGGCCACCCCGGACAGCCGTACGGCCGTCCGGTCGAAGTAGGCGCCCGCCGTGTCCACCAGGCCGTGGAAGAGCATCCCGGCCTGCAGGGGCGTCAGCGGCAGGACGTCCGTCACGTGCCGGCCGTCGCCCACCAGGCGGTCCAGCTCCGTCTGGCCGAGCCCGGCGAGCGGGAAGTCCGACGGGGTGCGGCCGCCCGCGTCCGGGCGCGTGCAGTGGGCCACGATGTCGCGCAGCGCCGCGCACATCTCGTCGGCGAGCTCGCGGACGGTGGACTCGTCGTAGACGGCCGGTGGATAGGTCCAGCCGAGCTCGAGCCTGCCGTCCTGGACCACGCCCGTGATGTCCAGCAGGTAGGGGCGGGGCGCGTCGGGGTCCGTGTCGGAGCCGGCCGGGGGCAGGGCGGCGCCGTAGAGGCGGCTCTGGCTCCCGTTCGCGTCCCACTGGCCGTGGTAGTTGAAGCCGACCCGCGGCACCGGGGCGGCGGCCAGCGGGCTGTCGGGCAGCAGGCGGCGCAGCGCGCCGTGGCTCAGACCGTGCAGTGGCACCGCGCGCAGTTGTTCCTTCACCGAGCGCAGGGTGTCGTGCCAGCCGGCGTCGGGGGCGACGCTCAGTGCGAGGGGGAACTCGGCGGTGAACCAGCCGACCGTCCTGGAGAGGTCCACGTCGTCGAAGAGGTCCTCGCGGCCGTGGCCCTCCACGCCGACCAGAACGGTGTCGCGCCCGCACCAGCGGGCCAGGGTACGACCGAGGGCGCTGAGCAGGACGTCGTTGACCTGGGTGCGGTAGACCGCCGGGACCCGGCGCAGCAGGGCCTCGGTCGTCTCCGGCTCCAGCAGCACGGTGACCGTGGCGGCGGTGCCGTGGGTGTTGGGGCCGGGCCGGCCGGCGGGCAGGTCGGCGGAGGCCGCCGCGGTGCGCTCCCAGTGGGCGAGGTCGCCGTCCAGGGCGCCGGAACGGGTGTGCGTCTCCAGCCGGGCCGCCCAGTGCCCGTACGCGGTGGTGGCCGGGGGCAGGTCGACGGGGCGTCCGTCCGCGGCGCAGCGGTGGGCGGTCTCCAGGTCGGCCAGCAGGATCCGCCAGGAGACGCCGTCGACGACCAAGTGGTGGACGGTGAACAGAAGGTGCGCGGGCAGGTCCGGGCCGCGGTCGAAGAGCAGGACGCGCACCACCCGGCCCTCGGTCGGGTCGAGAGACGCCCGGGCCGCGTCCGCCGCGCGCCGCACCTCGGCCTCCAGCGCGGGGCCGTCCAGGCCGGTCACGTCGTGGTGGGTGAGGATGCCTCCCGGGACGTCCGGCAGGACGTCCTGGTGCCAGTTGTCGTCGGTGCGGCGGAAGCGGGTACGCAGGGCCGGATGGTGGCGGACGAGGGCGTCAACGGCGGGGCGCAGGGCGGACCGGTCGGTTCCGGGGGCCAGTTCGAGGCGCTGCGACATGGTGAAGCGCAGCGGGTCGTCGGGGCGGCGGCCGTCGAGGTACCAGCGCTGGATGGGCGTGAGCGGTGCCTCGGCGGGCGGAGCCGCGTCCGCCGCTGCGGGGACCGCCCCGGTGACGCGGAGGGCGAGTTCGGCGACGGTCTGGTGTCGGAAGACGTCCTTGGTGGTCAGCGCCAGTCCGGCCTGGCGGGCCCGGGAGACGATCTGGATGCTGAGGATGGAGTCGCCGCCGAGCGCGAAGAAGTTGTCCCGCGCGCCCACCCGTTCCACCCGCAGGACGTCCGCCCAGATCGCTGCCAGCGTCTCCTCGGTGCCGGGGCGCGGTGCCACGTACGTCGTGGCGGGGTCCGGTTGCGCGGGCGGGGCGGGCAGAGCGCGCCGGTCGGTCTTGCCGCTGCTGGTGCGCGGTATCCGTGCCAGCGGGACGAACGCCGTCGGCACCATGTGGTCCGGCAGGGTGCGCCGGAGCGCGAGGCGCAGTTCGTCGGCGGTCGGGACGGCGTCCCCGGCGGGCACCAGGTGGGCCACGAGCATGAGCCGGCCCGCGTGTTCACGTGCCGTCACGACGGCCTCGGACACGTCCGGGTGGGTGAGCAGTGCGGCCTCGACCTCGCCGGGTTCGATACGGAACCCGCGGATCTTGATCTGCTCGTCGGCGCGGCCCAGGAACTCCAGCAGCCCTCGCTCGTCCCAGCGGGCGCGGTCGCCGGTGCGGTACATCCGCTCCCCCGGCGCGCCGAACGGGTCGGCGAGGAAACGCGAGGCGGTCAGGCCGGGGCGGCCCAGGTAGCCTCGGGCCACCTGGGCGCCGGCGAGGTACAGCTCGCCGGGCACGCCGGGCGGCACCGGGCGCAGGGCGCCGTCGAGGACGTAGGCGCGCAGGTTGCGGCCGGGACGCCCGATGACCGGTCGGTCCGGGTGTTCGGTGCAGCGCCCGTACGTGGCGTCGACGGTGCACTCGGTGGGCCCGTACATGTTGTACGCGGTGACGCCGAGGCCGGCGGCGGCGCACAGCTCCCGCCAGGTGTCGGGGCCTGTCGCCTCGCCGCCGACCATGAGGACGCGCGGGTGGTGGCGGCCGGGTGCGAGGAGTCCTGCGGCGGTGAGTTCGCGCAGGAAGGACGGGGTGACGTTCACCAGGTCCAGGCGGCGTTCGGTGACCTGGGCGCAGAACGCGTCCGGGTCCAGGCGCGCGTCCTCGTCGACGAGGTGGACCTCCTGCCCGAGAGCGAGCAGCAGCGGCCCCTCCCAGGAGGTGTCGAAGGAGAACGAGGCACTCAGCGCGGCGCGCAGCCGGCGCCCGTCCGCGGTGTGCGGTGCGACGAGCCCTTCGCGGTGGTCGTGGCAGAGGTTGACCAGGTGGCGGTGTTCGACGACGACGCCCTTGGGCCGGCCGGTGGAGCCGGAGGTGTAGACGATGTAGGCGGCGTGGTCCGGGCGCAGCGGGGCCAGGCGGTCGCGGTCGGTGGGGTCGTGGGCGGGCAGCCGGTCCCACGGCGTGTCGCGCAGTGCGTCGGCGGTCAGCACGGTGTGCGGGGCCGCGTCCGCGAGGAGGTGGGCGACGCGTTCCTCGGGCAGGTCGGGGTCGAGGCAGAGGAGGGCGCCGCCCGCCTTGACGACGGCGAGCACCGCCACCAGCAGGTCGGAGGTGCGCGGCAGCCGTACGGCGACCACCCGCTCGGGGGCGACGCCCTGGGCGACGAGGTGGTGGGCGAGCCGGTTGGCGCGTTCGTTGAGGGCGGTGAAGTCGAGCGTGGCGTCCCGTGCCACCAGGGCGGTGACGTGCGGGGTGCGGGCGGCCTGCGCCTCGAACAGGGCGGGGAAAGTGGTCTTTGGAACCGCGCGCCGCGGCCCCTGCCAGTCGTGGAGCACCCGGCGCCGCTCGGCCGCGGTCATCAGTTCCAGCGCCCGCACGTCCCGGTCGGGGTCCTGCGCCGCGGCCTCCAGCAGCAGCCGCAGGCGGGCGGCCAGGCGCCGGACGGTGTCCTCGTCGAACAGGCCGGTGTTGTACTCCAGGTGGCCGGTCACGCCACCGTCGCCCTCCACGAAGTCGAAGGCCAGGTCGAACGTGGCGTGCCGGACCGGCGGCATGACCGGCTCGACGTCCAGGTCCAGGAGCGCGGGAGCCTCGGCGCCCAGGTTGTGCAGGGCGACCATGACCTGGAACAGGGGGGTGCGGCTGGTGTCCCGCTCGGGCTGGAGGGTGTCCACCAGCCGCTCGAAGGGCACGTCCTGGTGGGCGAACGCCTCCAGGACGGTGCCGCGCACCTGCTTCAGCAGCGCGCGGAACGACGTGCCGGGGCGCACCCGGTTGCGCAGCACCAGCGTGTTCACGAACATGCCGACCACGTCGTGCAGCTCGGAGCGCTCACGGCCCGCGGTGACGGTGCCGACGGCGAAGTCGTCCTGGTCGGCCCAGCGGGACAGCAGGGCCGTGCAGGCGGTCAGCAGCGTCATGTACAGGGTGGCGTCGGCCTCCCGGCCCCGCTCGCGCAGCCGGTCGGTCAGCTCGGCGGGCAGGGTGAAGGTCACCAGCGCGCCGTCCCGGGTCCGTACGGCGGGACGCGGCCGGTCGGTCGGCAGCTCCAGCGGGGGCACTGCGTCCAGCGTCTCGCGCCAGTGGGCGAGTTGCTGCTCGACGCGGTCGGCGCGGGCGCGCTGCCAGGCGGCGTGGTCGGCGTACCGGACGGGCAGCGCGGGCAGCCGGGGGCGGCGGCCCTCGTGTGCCGCCGCGTACAGCTCGCCCAGGTCCCGGCCGAGGACGCCGAGCGACCAGCCGTCGGTGACGATGTGGTGGACGGCGAGGACGAGAACGTGCTCGCCGGCGGCCAGGCGGGCCAACCGGGCGCGCAGCAGCGGCCCGGCCGCCAGGTCGAAGGGCTTGGCGGCCTCGCGCTCCAGCAGCGCGTCCAGCGCCGCTCGCGCGTCCGGGGCCGTGGTGAGCTCGTCCACGGGCAGGTCGACCCGGTGCGACGGGTTCACCGACTGCCGCGCCTGTCCGTCCTGTTCGGTGAACGTGGTGCGCAGCGCCTCGTGCCGGGCGACCAGGCCGTCCAGCGCGGTGCGCAGGGCGCTCTCGTCGAGCGGTCCGCGCAGGCGGAGCACGGACAGCGTCGTGTACTCGGTACTGCCGGGCTCGAACCGGTCGAGGAACCACAGGCGTTGCTGGGCGTACGACAGTGGCGCCGGGGTCTGCGGGGCGGTCGCCGGTATCGCGTCGGCCTGCGGGGCGGACGCGTCGTCGGCCGGTTCGCCGAGCTCGGCGGCCAGGGCGGCCACCGTGGGACGGGTGAACAGCAGCCTCGGGGAGACCTCGGGGCCGAACGCGGCGCGCAGCCGGGCGGTGACGCGGACGGCGAGGATGGAGTCGCCGCCGAGCGCGAAGAAGTCGTCGCCGGCGTTCACCTCCTCGGCTCCCAGCACGTCCGCCCAGGCGGCGGCGACCAGCCGTTCGGCAGGCGTGCGCGGCGGTGTCCGGTCGGTGCCGGTGGCGTAGCCGTCCGGTCCCGGCGCGGGCAGCGCACGCCGGTCGAGTTTGCCGTTGACGGTGAGCGGCAGCGCCTCCATCGGCACATAGGCGGCGGGCACCATGTGGGCGGGCAGCAGGCGCTCCAGGTGGGCGCGCAGCTCGGCCGCCGCGGGGGGCTCGCCGCCGGAGCCGACGACGTGCGCCACGAGCCGGCGGGTGCCGGAAGCGTCCTCGAACACTCCGACCGCGGCCTCGGCGACGCCGGGCCGGGTGTGCAGGGCCGCCTCGATCTCGCCGGGTTCGATGCGGTAGCCGCGGATCTTCACCTGGGCGTCCGCGCGGCCCAGGTACTCCAGGGTGCCGTCGGCCCGCCACTTCGCCCGGTCGCCCGTGCGGTACATGCGGCTGCCGGGAGGGCCGAAGGGGTCGGCGAGGAAGCGGGCGGCGGTGAGGCCGGGGCGGCCCAGGTAGCCGCGGGCCAGGCCCTCGCCCGCCACGTGGAGTTCGCCGATGGCGCCGGGCGGCACGGGCACCAGGTCCGCGTCGAGCACGTACACCCGCAGGTCCGGGATGGCCGTGCCGATGGGGCCGGCGGGGCCGTCCGCGTCGGTGGCGGGGTCGAGCGGGGCGTGGGTCACGTGCACCGTGGTCTCGGTGATGCCGTACATGTTGACCAGCCGCGGGGCGGTGGCCGGGTGGCGCGTCCACCAGTCGGCGAGCCGGCCGACGTCCAGGGCTTCGCCGCCGAAGATCACCGTGCGCAGCGCGAGGCGGGCGCCGGTTTCGGGGTGTTCGGCGTCCGCGCGGATCAGCGGGTAGAACGCGGACGGCGTCTGGTTGAGGACGGTGACCTGCTCGTCCGCCAGCAGGCGCAGGAAGTCCTCCGGGGAGCGGGCGGTCTCGTCGGGCACGACCACGAGCCGGCCGCCGTGCAGCAGCGGGCCCCACAGCTCCCACACCGAGAAGTCGAACGCGTAGGAGTGGAACATCGTCCACACGTCGTCCGCGCCGAAGCCGAACCAGTGGCTCGTGCGGGTGAACAGCCGCACCACGTTGGCGTGCGGGATCACCACTCCCTTGGGGCGGCCGGTGGAGCCGGAGGTGTAGATGGCGTAGGCGGGGTTCTCCGGCAGCGGCCGGCGGGCCGGGGCGGGGCCGGTGGCCGGGCGGCGGGCGAGGTCGGCCTCGACGTCCGGGTCGTCGAGGAGGAGGACGGGCACGTCGGTGCCGTCGGCCCGTGCCGCCGTGCCGGTCGTGGTCACCAGCGCCACCGGGGCGGCGTCGGCGAGGAGGTGGCCGATGCGTTCGGCGGGCGAGGCCGGGTCGATCGGCAGGTAGGCCGCGCCGGTCTTCAGCACGGCGAGGATCGCGACGACCTGGTCGCAGGAACGGGGCAGAGCGAGGGCGACGAACCGCTCGGGCGCGGCACCGAGTTCGGCGAGCCGGTGGGCGAGCCGGCCGGCGCGGGCGTCGAGCGTCGCGTAGTCCAGACGCTCGGTTCCACAGGTGACGGCGACGGCGCCGGGCGTGCGGGCGGCCTGCGCCTCGAACAGGTCCACCAGGGTCTGGCCGGGGCGGCCCCGTTCGGTGCCGTTCCAGTCGGTGAGCATCCGCCGCCGTTCCTCGGCCGTCGGCCGGGCCAGGGTGCGCAGCGGCCGGTCGGGGCCGTCGGCCATCTCCGTGAGCAGCAGGCACAGCCGGTCGGCGAGCGAGCGGACCGTCGCCGCGTCGAACAGGGCGGGATCGTAGGCGAGGTCGAACCCGAGACGTTCGCCGTGGTGGGCGCGCAGGACGAGCGGGTAGTTGGTGGCGTCGCGGGAGGCCACCTCGGCCAGGCGCACCCCGGAGCCGGCCGTGCGGGCCTCGTCGAAGGGGTAGTTCTCGAAGGCGACCATGCTGTGGAAGAGCGGGCTGCCGGACGGCACGTCGCTCAGCTGGGTCAGCTCGGCCAGCGACACGGCCGCGAACCCTCTCGACTCGGCCTGGGTGTCCTGCAGTTCCCGCAGCCACGCGGTGGCCGTGCGCCCCGCGTCGACGCGTATCCGGGTGGGCACGGTGTTGATGAACATGCCCACCATCGACTCGACGCCGGGCAGGTCGTCGGGCCGGCCGGAGACGGTGGTGCCGAACACCACGTCGTCCTCGGCGCCGTACCGGGCCAGCAGCAGTGCCCAGGCGCCCTGGACGACCGTGTTGAGGGTGAGTCCGGCGTCGCGTGCGGTGCGCACCAGCCGGGCCGACGTCTCGTCGTTCAGGCCGGCCGTGTGCACGCCCGCGGAGCGGGCCAGGTGGGCCTCGCGCAGGGGACGGTCGGCGGGCAGCGGGGTGGGGGTGGTGAAGCCGGCGAGGACGTCCTGCCAGTGCGCGCGGGCGGCGTCGGGGTCCTGCTCGGCGAGCCGGCGCACGTAGTCGCCGAAGGGACGCCGTACCGGCGGCCGGAACTCGACGCCGGCGGTGAGTGCCGCGTACTCCTCACACACCTCGGTCAGCACCTGCGCCAGGCTCCAGCCGTCCAGGATCAGGTGGTGGGAGGTCCACAGCAGGCGCAGCCTCGCGTCGGGCAGCCGGACCAGTGTCAGCCGCATCAGCGGCGCGGCGGCGAGGTCGATGCCGCGGGCCAGGTCGTCCGCCCGCAGCCGGGCGAGGCGCTCGGCTCGCTCCGGCTCGTCCAGATCCCGCCAGTCGAGATGGGTCACCGGCACCCGAACGTCCCGGCGCACGACCTGGAGGGGCACCGGGACGTCCTCCCAGACCACGCAGGTGCGCAGGGCGGGCGTCCGCTCGGTGACACGCTGCCAGGCCACGGCGAAGGCGTGCGGGTCGGCGACGCCGTCCAGCAGGAGCGCCGCCTGATCGACGTAGACGTCCTCGGGGCCGCCGACCAGCCGGTGGAAGAGCATGCCCTCCTGCAGCGGGGTCAGCGGCAGCACGTCCTCCACGTCCCGCCCGTCGCCGACCAGCCGGTCCAGGCGGTCCTGGTCGAGGCGGGCCAGCGGGAAGTCGGACGGGGTACGGCCGCCCGCGTCGGGGCGGGAGCAGTGCTCGGCGATCGCGGCGAGCGCGCGGGTCATGCCGTCGGCGAGGGTGCGGACGGTGTCCTCGTCGTGCACCTGGTCGCTGTAGTGCCAGGTGATCTCCAGTTCGCCGCCGGCGACCACGGCGGAGATGTCCAGCAGGTGGGCCGGCGGCTCGTCGGCGGCGATGTCACGGCCGGGCGCCTCGTCCGCCGGGGCGAAGTCCCGCCCGTCGGCGGCCTCCCACTGGCCGTGGTAGTTGAAGCAGACCTGCGGCAGCGGCAGGTCCCGCAGGGCGCGGGCGGCCGGGTCGGGCGAGCCGAGGCGTGCCAGGGCCTCGTAGCCGAGGCCGTGCCGGGGTATGACTCGCAGGTGCTCCTTCACCGTCTTGAGGGTCGTGCCCCAGTCGGGCGCGTCGGACGGTCCGGCGGGCGCCAGGGTGACGGGGTACTGGGTGGTGAACCAGCCCACCGTGCGGGACAGGTCCAGCGTGTCGTCCTCGCGGCCGTGGCCCTCCAGGGCGACGGTCACCCGCTCGGTGCCCGTCCAGTCGGCGAGGACCCGGCTCAGCGCGCTGAGCAGCACGTCGTTGACCTGCGTGCGGTAGACAGCGGGCACCTGGCGCAGGAGGGCCTCGGTGGTGGCTCGGTCCACGCGGGTGCGGAGGGTGCGGACCGAGCCGGCGAGCGGGGTGCCGTGGCGGTCCACGGGCAGCGGGGTACGGGGTTCGGCGGCCTCGGCCGTCCAGTGCGGCAGGTCGGTGTCGAGGTCACCGGCACGTGTCCGGCGGGACAGGTGCGCGGCCCAGTCGGCGAACGGCGTGGAGACGGGCTCCAGTGGGGTCGGGTCGCCCTGGGCCGCCTGCCGGTAGGCCTGTTCGAGGTCGGCGAGGAGGATACGCCAGGAGACGCTGTCCACCGCCAAGTGGTGCACGGTGAGGAAGAGTTGAGGGCGTTCACCGGGGCAGGACAGCAGGGCGGCGCGCAGCAGGGTGCCGGTTTCCGGGTCGAGGGCGGCGCGGGCGGCCTCGGCGGCCTCTTCGCGGGTGGCCGTCGCGTCGGCGGCGCGGGAGAGGTCGTGGCGGGTGAGCAGGCCGGTGACCGGGCCGTCGCCGGGGTGCTGGCGCCAGGTGTCCCCCGAGCGCGCGAAACGGGTGCGCAGCGCGGGGTGGTGGACGACCAGTGCCTCCAGGGCGCGCTCCAGGGACCGCTCGTCCAGGTCGTGCGGCAGGTCCAGCAGCATCGACATGCTGAAGTGCCGCAGCGGGCCGTGCGTGGCGAAGAACCACTCCTGGACCGGCGTCAGCGGCGCCGGGCCCTCCTCCCGCGGCCGCCGGGGCGCGGGCACGGGGGCGGTGCGCGAGGACGCGGCGGCGGCGAGGCCGGCGACGGTCTGGTGGCGGAAGACGTCCCGCGAGGTCAGGTGCAGGCCCGCCGCGCGGGCGCGGGAGACTGCCTGGATGCTGAGGATGGAGTCGCCGCCCAGCTCGAAGAAGTTGTCCGTCACGCCGACCCGGCGCGCGCCCAGCACCTCGGCCCAGATGCGGGCGAGGGTCTCCTCCTGCGGGGTGCGCGGGGCGACGAACTCCTTGTCGTGCTCGCCGCCGTCGAGGTCGGGGGCGGGCAGGGCACGCCGGTCGACCTTGCCGCTGACGGTCATCGGCAGGGCGTCGAGCACGGTGAAGAAGGACGGCACCATGTGGTCGGGCAGCACGCGCCGGCAGGCCGCTCGCACGTCGGCCGCGGTGAGCCGCGCGTCGCGGCCCGCGGGTACGAGGTAGGCGGCGAGCCGGGTGTGGCCGTGCGGGTCGGTGACGGCGACGACCGCAGCGGCGGCGACCTCGGGCCGGTCCGTCAGAGCCGCCTCGACCTCGCCGGGCTCGATGCGGTGGCCGCGCACCTTGACCTGGTCGTCGGCACGCCCCAGGTGGTCCAGGCGTCCGTCGGCGGTCCAGCGGGCCAGGTCACCGGTGCGGTACATGCGGGCGCCGGGCGGTCCGAACGGGTCGGGCAGGAACCGTGCGGCGGTGAGCCCCGGCCGGCCCGCGTAGCCGCGCGCCAGTTGCACGCCCGCCAGGTACAGCTCGCCGCCGACTCCGGGCGGCACGGGCCGCAGCCGGTCGTCGAGGACGTAGGCGCGCACATTGGCGAGTGGCCTGCCGACGGTCGGACGGCCGTCGCCCTCGATGCGGCAGGCCAGGGCGTCGACCGTGCACTCGGTGGGCCCGTAGAAGTTGTACGCGGCCACGTCCCGCCGCTCGGCCAGCTCCCGCCACAGGCCGGGCCCGACGGCCTCGCCGCCGAGCATCAGCACCCGGGGGTGGTGGCGCGGGTCGGTGAGCAGTCCGGCGGGCAGCAGTTGGCGCAGGTGGGTGGGGGTCAGGTCGAGGAAGTCGATGCGGTGCTCGACGACGTACTCGACCAGCGCGGCGGCGTCCAGCCGGGTCGTCTCGTCGACCAGGTGCAGCGGGTGGCCGTCGGCCATCAGCAGCACGCCCTCCAGTGAGGTGTCGAAGGAGAACGACGCCGTCAGCGCCACCCGCAGCGGCCCGCCGCCCGCCTCGGCGACGAAGCCCTCGCGATGGCCCGCCAGGAGGTTCGCCAGGGATCGGTGCGCCACGGCCACGCCCTTGGGGCGGCCGGTGGAGCCGGAGGTGTAGATGACGTAGGCGCTGGTGTCGGGGTGCGGTGGGGCGAGTCGGCCGGGGGCCGTGTCGGGAGCCGTGTCGGGGACTTCCCGCAGCGCGGCTTCGTCCAGGACGAACGCCGGCCGCGCGTCGTCCAGCAGGAACCGCACCCGGTCCTTTGGCAGCGCGGGCTCCAGGGGCAGATAGCCGGCGCCGGCCTTCCAGACGGCGAGGACGGCCACGATCATGTCGGCGGTGCGCGGCAGCCTGAGGGCGACCAGCCGCTCGGGGCCCACGCCGCGCGCGATCAGGTGACGGGCCAGCCGGTCGGCCCGCGCGTCGAGCGTCGCGTAGTCCAGGCGTACGTCCCCCGCGACCAGGGCGGTGGCGTGCGGGGTCCGGGCGGCCTGCCGCGCGAACAGCTCGGGCACGGTCTCCTCGGGCACGGGCCGCGCGGTCGCGTTCCAGTCCCGCGTCACCTGCCGCGTCTGCCGGGGCGAGAGCAGGGGCAGGGCGCCGAGCGGCCGGTCCGGTTCGGCGGCGGCGCCGTCCAGCGTGCGCAGCAGCTGGTCCGCCATGCGCTCGGCGGTGGCCGCGTCGAACAGGTCGGTGCGGTACTCCAGCAGGCCGGTCAGCCCGTCCCCGTCCGGGACGAACTCCACGCTCAGGTCGAACGTGGCGGCCTGCCGGGGCACCGCGACCGGGGCGGTGGCCAGGCCGTGCGGGTCGGGTGCGGCGGGCGGCGCGGGGTGCAGCAGGACCATCACGTCGAACAGGGGGTTGCGGCCCGCCTCCCGGGTCGCGCCGACGGCCTCCACCAGCCGCTCGAACGGCGTGTCGCCGTGCGCGAGGGCGCCGTTGACGGTGTCCGCGGCAGCGGCGAGCAGATCGCGGAAGGAACCACCGGTCTCGACGCGGGTGCGCAGCACGACGGTGTTGACGAAGAACCCGACGGCCCGTTCCAGGTCGGTGCGCCCGCGTCCGGGGGTCAGCGAGCCGACGATGATGTCGTCCTGCCCGGACCAGCGGGCCAGCATGGCCTGGCAGGCGGCGACCAGGGCGGTGAACAGCGTGGTGTGCTGCTCGGCCGCGAGGTGCTTCAGCCGGGCCGCGGTGGCCGCGGGCACGGTGAAGGTGTGCACCGCGCCCGCGCCGGACTCCTCGCCGCGGCGCGGCCGGTCCAGCGGCAGCTCGGGCGCCACCGTCCCGGACAACCGCTCCTTCCAGTACGTCAGTTGACGCTCCAGCCGGGTCCCGGACAGCTGCTCGCGCTGCCAGGCGGCGAAGTCCGGGTACTGCGTGGCCACCGGCGGCAGCGCGGGCCGTGCGCCCCGCGCGAGGGCGTCGTAGGCGGCGCACAGCTCCTCCAGCAGCACGCCCATCGACCAGCCGTCGGTGACGATGTGATGGGCCGTCAGCAGCAGGACGTGCGCGTCGTGCGACTCCCGCAGCAGCAGGGCGCGCAGCAGCGGCCCGGTCCGCAGGTCGAAGGGACGCTCGTACTCGGCCTGCAGCAGCGCGTCCGGGTCCGCCGGCCCGTCGCCGGCCGTCAGGTCCCGGACGGGCAGCGGGAGCGGCCCGGCGGGGTGCACGGTCTGCGCGGGTGTGCCGTCGGTCTCCTGGAACGTGGTGCGCAGCGCCTCGTGCCGCCCCACCGCGTGCTCCAGCGCGCCGGACAGGGCGGTGTGGTCGAGGGTTCCGGTCAGGCGCAGCGCGACCGCGCTGTTGTAGCGCGGGTCGCCGGGGCGCAGCCGGTCCAGGAACCACAGGCGCTGCTGGGCGAAGGACAGGGGCAGCGGCCGACTGCGGTCCGCCTGTGGGATGGTCTGCCGGGCGCCGGGGGTGCCGGCGGCCCGTCCGGCGAGCCGGCGGCGGAGCACTTCCTGGAGGTCCTGCGGCAGGGCCTCGGCACGGTTTCGCTTCGAAGACGTCATGGTCGTCCGGTCCTCACCGTTCTTCGTGGTCGTTGTCGCCGCGTGCGGCGTCTTCGAGTTCGCTCAGCACCTGTTCCTCCACCAGGTCCGCCAGGGCGGCGACGGTGCGGTGGACCAGGACGTCGCGGGGCGTGAGGGTCACGCCGAAGGCGTCGCCCGCGCGGGAGGCGATGAGCAGGGCGCGCAGGGAGTCACCGCCCAGGGCGAAGAAGTCGTCCTCGGCGCCCACGGCGGTCTGCAGGGCCTCCTCCCACAGCGCGGCGACGGCCTCCTCGGTGGGGGTGCGGGGCGGCACGTGCCCGGCGGTCCGCTCCTGCGCCCGAGGGCTTGGCGCGGGCAGCGCGGCCCGGTCGGTCTTGCCGTTCTCCGTGAGCGGGAACCGGTCCAGCGTCACGAACGCCGAGGGCACCATGGGGCCGGGCAGGGTGCGGGCTGCGAAGGCCCGCAGTTCCGCGCCGGCGGGCGGCTCGGCGCCGGGCGCGACGAGCAGGTGGGCCACCAGGCGCGGCAGCCCCGGTTCGTCCTCTCGCACGCCCACCACGGCGTCCAGCACCGCCGGGTGGCGTACCAGGGTCGCCTCCACCTCGCCGGCCTCGATGCGGTGGCCGCGCAGCTTGAGCTGGTGGTCGGTGCGTCCGAGGTAGTGCAGTTCGCCGCGGGTGTCGCGCCGGACCAGGTCGCCGGTGCGGTACATGCGGCTGCCGGGCGGTCCGAACGGGTCGGCGGTGAAGCGGGTCGCCGTCAGGCCGGGGCGGCCCAGGTAGCCGCGGGCCAGGGCCGGTCCGGCGAGCCACAGTTCGCCGGGCACGCCGTCGGGGACGGGGCGCAGACGTGCGTCGAGGACGTAGGCGCCGGTGGCGGGCAGCGCGCGGCCGATGGGCGGCGCGGTGCCGTCCGGTTCCAGCGGGTCGGACCAGGTGGCGACGACGGTCGCCTCGGTGGGCCCGTAGGAGTTGACCATCCGGTGGTGCGGTGCCCACCGGGTGACCGGTTCGGCCCGGCAGGCGTCCGCGCCGACCACCAGGGTGCGCAGGTCCGGCAGGGTGCCGGGGGTGTCCGGCGGGAGGGTGGTGAGCGCCGCGGGCGGCAGCAGGGTGTGCGTGATGCGCGCGGTGCGCAGGAAGTCGGCCAGCTCGGCGCCGAGCAGCGGGCCGGGCGGCGGTACGACGAGGGCCGCGCCGCTCGGCAGGGACATGCACAGCTCCAGCACGGAGGCGTCGAAGCTGGGCGTGGCGAAGGCCAGGACGCGGTCCTGGGCCCGGACCTGGTAGTGCGCGGCCTCGGCGGCGGCGAAGCCGGCCAGTCCGCGGTGGGTGACGACGACGCCCTTGGGGGTGCCGGTGGAGCCGGAGGTGTAGATGACGTACGCCGGGTCGTCGAGGTGGAGGGGGCGGACACGGTCGGTGTCGGTGGGCCGGTGACCGGGTGTGCCGTCGGGTGGCGCGGCGAGCAGGCCGGCGACCTCCTCGGCGGTGAGGGTGACGGCGGGGTCCGCGTCGCGCAGCATCAGCGCGACCCGTTCGGCCGGGTAGCCGGGGTCCACCGGGAGGAAGGCGGCGCCCGCCTTGACCACGGCGAGCTGGGCGAGGACCATGTCCGCCGAGCGCGGCAGGACCAGCGCGACGATGTCGCCGGACCCCGTCCCGCGTGCGATGAGCCGGTGCGCCAGCCGGTTGGCGTGTGCTTCTGCTTCGCTGAAGGTCAGCAGCGACTCCCCCGTGTCGAGGGCCGTTCGGTCGGGCCACCGGTCGACCGCGGATTCGATCAGCGCGGGCAGCGTCGCCGGGGTCACCGGCGGCAGCTGCGGGCGAGCGGGGCCGTGCAGCAGCCGGTGCCGTTCACCGGGCGGCAGCACCTCGACCGCGTGCAACGGCGCCCGGTCACCGGATGCGGCGAGGGCGGTCAGGGCGTGCATCAGCCGGGCGGCCAGGGCGCGGGCCGTGGTCTCCTCGAAGTACCGGGGATCGTAGCCGAGTTCCACGCTCAGCTCGTCGCCGGGCGAGATCACCACGGTGAGCGGGTAGTTGGTCGCCTCGCGGGCGTCGAGGTCCCGGATGCGCACGCCGTTCGCGCCGGCCGTGGCGTCGCCGACCGGGTAGTTCTCGAAGACCAGCAGGCTGTCGAACAGGGATGTTCCAGGGGGCAGTTCGCTCCACTGGTGGAGGTCCGTCAGCGGCACGTGGTCGAAGCGCCGGTCCTCCGCGCGGGCGGCCTGCAGCTCCCTCAGCCACGCGGCGCAGGGCGTGGACTCGTCCACGGTGACCCGCGCGGGCAGGGTGGTGATGAACAGGCCGGTGATCGTGTCGGCGCCCGGCAGGTCGGCGGGCCGGCCGGAGACGGTGGTGCCGAAGCACACCTCCCGCTCGCCGCTGAAACGCGCCAGCAGCAGCGCCCAGGCGCCCTGCACCAGCGTGTTGAGGGTGAGCCGGTGGCGGCGGGCGAAGTCCGTCAGCCGGGCCGTGCCGTCGGCCCCGAGCCGCTGGGACAGCCAGGTCCCCGACCGGGCGGCGGCGCCCGGGGCGGGCCTGCGGTCGTACGGCAGCGGGGTGGGTGCGGCGTAGTCGGCGAGGGCGGCCTTCCAGTGTTCCTCGGCTGCGGCGGTGTCCCGGCCGGCCAGCCAGGCGGCGTAGTCCGCGAAGGGCCGCCGCTGCGGCAGCCGCGGCTCGCTGCCGGCGGCGAGCGCGGCGTGCGCGGCCATCACGTCCGACAGCACGTGGAAGACGCTCCACCCGTCCAGCAGGAGGTGGTGGAAGGTCCACACCACGCGCACCTCGTCGGGGCCGAGCCGGATCAGGGTGACGCGCAGCAGTGGGGGACGGTCCAGGGCGATGCCGCGGGCGCGGTCCTCGTCGAGCAACCGTCCGAGTTCGGTGTCCCGCTGCGCCGGGTCCAGTCCGCTCCAGTCGAGTTCGGTGACGGGCAGGGTCACGTGGCGGTGCACGGTCTGGAGGGGAGCCGGGGCCTCGCCCAGGGCCACGGCGGTCCGCAGCACGGGTGTGCGGTCCACGACGTGCTGCCAGGCGGCCGCCAGCAGTCGGGGCTCGCGCACGCCGTCCGCGACGAAGGTGATCTGCTCGACGTACAGGCCCTCGCCGGGCTCGTCCATGCCGTGCACGACCATGCCGGTCTGCGTGGGGGTGAGGGGGTAGACGTCCGCCACGTCACGCCCGTCGCCGGCAAGCCGGTCGACGGCCGCCTGGTCCAGTGCGGCCAGCGGGAAGTCCGAGGGGGTGCGGCCACCCGCGCCCGGCTCGGCGCAGTGCCGGACGATCCGCCGCAGTTCCTCCACGGTCTCCTCCGCGAGGCGTGCGACGGTGTCGTGCCGGTGCACCTGCCGGGAGTACGACCAGGTGAACTCCAGCCGCTTGTCGGTGACCCGGCCGAGGACGTCGATGAGGTGCGGCCGGTCCGCCGCGCGGTCCATACCGCCGGTCAGCCCGCCGTGGGGCGCGTGCAGCAGACCGCCCTCAGCCGCGTTCCAGTCCTGCTGTCCCAGGTAGTTGAAGCCCACCTGCGGCAGGCCGGGCAGCTCACGTCCCGCCGTGGGGTGCAGGTGACGCAGCGCGCCGTAGCCCACTCCCCCGCGTGGCACGGCCCGGAGGTTCTCCTTGACCGTCTTCAGCGCGGCCTTGAGGTCGGCGTCGCGGGGCACGTCGAGGCCCACGGGGAACATGGTGGTGAACCAGCCGACGGTACGGGAGAGGTCGACGTCGTCGAAGAGGTCCTCGCGGCCGTGGCCCTCCAGCGCGATGACCACCCGGTCCTGTCCCGTCCAGCGGGCCAGGACCCGGCCGAGGGCGCACAGCAGGACGTCGTTGACGCGGGTGCGGTAGGCGTCCGGCACGTCCTTCAGGAGCCGGCGGGTGTCCTCGCCGCCCAGGCTCACCGTCACGGTCTCCTCGTGGGCGGCGGTGTTGCAGCCGGTGAGGTCGGTCGGCAGCGCGGTGGGGCGCAGGCCGCTCCAGTGCGCGATCTCGTCGTCGAAGCCGCCGTCGGCGGTGTGCGCGGCCAGGCGCCGGGCCCAGGTGCGGAAGGAGGTCGTCTTCGCCCCCGGATCGGGGGTGGCGCCGGTGCGCAGCGCCCGGTGGGCGGCGTCGAGGTCCTCCAGGATCACGCGCCAGGACACCGCGTCGACGACCAGGTGGTGGGCGGCCAGCAGCAGGACGGGCGGCCGGTGGTCGTCCGGGCGGCACAGGGCGGCCTTGAGCAGCGGCCCTTGTGTCAGGTCGAATCCGGAGCACAGGCCTGCGGCCACGGCGGCCGGCGTCTCGGGCGTGTCGTGCACCTCGAGGTACGGCGCGGCACCGGGCGGGGTGCCGTGCTGGCGCCACCGGCCGTCGCCGGCCAATTCGTAGCGCATGCGCAGCGCGTCGTGCTGTTCCAGCACCGCCGCGAGGGCGGCGCGCAACAGCGTCTCGTCGGTGTCGGACGCCAGCTCGAAGGAGACCGCCTGGGTGAAGCGGGCCGGGTCGCCGGTGAGGGTGTCGAACAGCCAGTGCTGTACGGGCGTGAGGGGGACGTCTCCGACGACCGGGCCCTGTTCGGCACTGACCGTCGCGGCCGGGAACTCCTCGACCACCGTGGCCAGTTCGGCGACCGTCTGGTGCTGGAAGAGGTGCCGGGGGGTCAGCGCGAGTCCGGCCCGGCGGGCGGCGGAGACGATCTGGATGCCGAGGATGGAGTCGCCGCCGAGCGCGAAGTAGTTGTCCGTCGCGCCCACGTCGGCCACGCCCAGCACCTCGGACCAGATCGCGGCGAGCGTCCGCTCGGTGGCGGTGCGCGGCGGCCGGGTGCCCCCCGTAGTGGTGGCGGCCGACCACACCGGTTCGGGCAGGGCCCGCCGGTCCAGCTTGCCGGTGGCGCCCAGCGGCAGTCGCTCCAGCGGCACCACGACCGCCGGGACCAGGTGGTCGGGCAGCGTCCGGGCGAGGAAGGCACGAAGGTCGACCGGTGCCGGGGCGTCGCCGCCGCGGGGCACGGCGTAGCCCACGAGGCGCTTGTGGCCGTCGTGCTCCACGACCCGGGCGGCGGCCGCGGCCACCTGCGGGTGCCGGGCCAGCGCGGCCTCCACCTCGCCGAGCTCGATGCGGAAGCCGCGCACCTTCACCTGGTCGTCGGTCCGGCCGAGGTACAGCAGGTCACCGTCGGCCGTCCAGCGGACCAGGTCGCCGGTGCGGTACATGCGGCTGCCGGGAGGGCCGAAGGGGTCGGCGAGGAAACGGGACGCGGTCAGGCCCGGCCGGTTCAGGTAGCCGCGGGCCACGCCGGTCCCGGCGAGGTACAGCTCGCCGGGCGCCCCGACGGGCACGGGGCGCATGCGGGCGTCGAGGACGTAGGCGCGGGCGCCGCCGACGGGCCGGCCGATGGGCGGGACCCGGTCGGGGTCCGCCGGGTCGCAGGTGAAGGCGGTGGCGTAGACGGTGGCCTCGGTGGGGCCGTAGATGTTCATGACCCGGCAGCCGGGGATCGTCGCGCGCACCTGGCGGACGGCGCGGGCGGGCAGCGCCTCGCCGGCCAGGACGACGGTGTCGGCCGTGACGTGCACGGTGTCCTCGGCCAGCAGGCGGCCCAGGGCGGAGGGGACGGCGCTGAGCAGTCCCGCACGCCACGGCTCGGGCCGTTCGGCGAGGGCCAGCAGATCGCGGACGACCTCGACGTGGCCGCCCGCCAGCAGCGGCGAGAGTACCTCGAACACCGACACGTCGAAGGTGAGCGACGTGGAGGCCACCACGTGGGAGAGCCCGCGGCCGGTGAACTCGGCGGCGGCCCAGTCGGTCAGCGCCACCACCGAGGCGTGGGAGACGACGACGCCCTTGGGCCGGCCGGTGGAGCCGGAGGTGTGGATGACGTAGGCGGGGTGGTCCGGCAGCAGCCTGCCACGGCGCTCGCCGTCACCGACGGGGTCGGCGGACGCGGCGGCCAGACGCCCGGCGCAGGCCGCGTCGTCCAGGGTGATCCGCGTGTACGGACCGTCCGGCAGCCGCGCGGAGGTCTCCGCGCAGGTGATCACCGCGTCGGGCCGCACGTCCTCGAAGAGGAAAGCGATGCGCTCCGCCGGGTGGCCGGGGTCGACCGGAAGGTAGGCGGCACCGCTCTTGAGGACCGCGAGGAGCGCCACGATCAGGTCGGCGGTGCGGGGCAGGGCCAGCGCGACGAACCGCTCCGGTCCGGCCCCGGCCTCGATCAGGAGGCGGGCCAGCCGGTTGGCGCGCTCGTCGAGCTGCCGGTACGTGAGGTGCTCGGCGCCGGCGGTCACGGCCGGGGCGTCGGGGGTGCGGGCGGCCTGTGCCGCGAAGGCGTCCGGGAGGGTGCGGTGCGGCAGCCCCGCCACCGGTCCCGCGAGCCGGTCCAGCAGGCGGCGTCCGTCGTCCGGTTCGAGCGCCGGCAGGTCGGCCAGGCGGTGGTCGGCGTCGGCGGCGATCCGCGTCAGCAGTGTGCGCAGGCTCGCGCCGAGCCCTTCGACCGTGGCGGCGTCGAAGGCCGCCGGGTCGTAGTCGAGGGACACCGTCACGTCGTCACCGGGGGCGACGACCACGCTGAGCGGGTAGTTGGTCGGCTCCAGGTCGCGTTCCTGCTCGACGGCGATGCCGTGCCGGGCCAGGGCGCCTTCGTCGAACGGGTAGTTCTCGAAGACGACGATGCTGTCGAACAGGTTGGTGCCGCCGGGCACCTCGCTCCAGGTCTGCAACTGGGCGAGGGAGACGAAGTCGTGGCGCCGGGCCTCCGACTGGGCGGCCTGCACCTCGCGCAGCCATTCCAGCAGGGGGCGCCCACCGTCGATCCGCAGCCGGGTGGGCAGGGTGTTGATGAACAGGCCCACCATGGAGGTCACGCCGGGCAGTTCGGCCGGGCGGCCGGACACGGTCGTGCCGAAGACGACGTCCACGCCGCCGCCGTAGTGGTGCAGCAGCAGCCCCCAGGCGCCCTGGAGCACCGTGTTGACGGTCAGCCCGGCCCGCTGCGCGGTCTCCTTCAGCCGCGCCGACACCTCCTGCCCGAGGGCCACCCGGACCGTTCCCGACGAGGACGTGCGGTGGGCCTCGGCGGGGCGCCGGTCGCGCGGCAGTTCGGTGGGGACGGCGAACCCGGCGAGGGTCTCGCGCCAGTGGCGCTCCGCACGGCCGGTGTCCTGGGCGGCCAGCCACCGCAGGTAGTCGGCGAAGGGCGCCCGGTCGGGCACCTGCGGGCGGTGTCCGGCGGTCAGGGCCGCGTACCGCTCGCACACCTCGTCGAACACCTGGGCCGCGCTCCAGCCGTCGAGCAGGACGTGGTGGAACGTCCACACCATGCGCACCCGGCCCGGTGCCAGCCGGATCAGCGCGAGCCGCATGAGCGGGGCCGCGCCGAGGTCGATCCCGGTCCGCCGGTCCGCGTCGAGCAGCGCCTCAGTCTCCCGCGCGCACCGCTCGGCGGGCCACCCGGACCAGTCGTGGTGGGTGACGGGCACGACGGCCCGCCGCTCCACCACCTGGAGGGGCTCGGCGGTCTCCTGCCACACCAGGCGGGTGCGCAGGATCGGGTTCGCGTCCGCCGTGCGCTGCCACGCCTCGGCGAGCGCGTGCGGGTCGGTGACGCCGCACAGCACCACCTGCACCTGGTTCACGTAGGTGCGGGCCTGGGGGTCCATGAGGCTGTGGAACAGCATGCCCGCCTGCATCGGCGTCAGCGGGTACACGTCCTCGACCGTGCGTCCGTCTCCCGCGAGCCGGTCGACGGCGGCCTGGTCGAGCCGGGCCAGCGGGAAGTCCGAGGGCGTGCGGCCGCCGGCGTGCGGGGCGGCGCAGTGCGCGACGATCTCTTCCAGTGACCGCAGCATGCCCTCGGCGAGAGAGGCGACCGTCTCCTCGCGGTGGCGTCCGCCGCTGTAGTGCCAGGTGATCTCCAGTTCGTCGTCCTCGACCCGGGCCACCACGTCCAGCAGGTGCGCACGCGGCGCCCCGGGGTCCTCGGCGCCGCCCAGACCGCCGGGAACGGCCCGGACCAGCGCGCCGCCGTCGGCCGACCAGTCGAACCGGCCCAGGTAGTTGAAGCTGATGCCGGGCAGCGGTGCGGCGGCGAGCCGCTCGTCGCCCGCCAGGTGGCGCAGGGCGCCGTAGCCGACGCCCCGGTCGGGTACGGCCCGCAGCTGCTCCTTCACGGACTTCAGTGCGGCGCCCCAGTCCCCCTCGGGCAGTTCGAGGGCGACCGGGAAGAGGCTGGTGAACCAGCCGACCGTGCGGGACAGGTCGAGGTCGTCGAAGAGCCGGTCCTCGCGGCCGTGTCCCTCCAGTCCCACGGCGACGGTGCCGCGGCCGGTCCAGTCGGCCAGCACGCGGCCCAGGGCGGTCAGCAGGACGTCGTCGATGCGGGTGCGGTAGACGCCGGGAACCCTGCGCAGGAGGTCGTCGGTCCGTCGGCGGTCGAGGCGTACGGTCACCGCGCGCAGGTCGGCGACGGTGTTGCCGCCGTCGAGGTCCACCGGCAGCGGGTCGGCGCAGTGCCGCGACACGGTCTCCCAGTGGGCGCGCTGAGCGGCGAAATCTGCCTCTCCGGTGCGCCCGGTGAGCCGCCGCACCCATTCCCGCACGGACGTCGTGCGCTGCGGCAGCCGTATCCGCTCGCCGGCCAGGGCCTGCCGGTAGGCGGTCTCCAGGTCCTCCAGAAGGACGCGCCAGGAGACACCGTCGACGACCAGGTGATGGGCGGTCAGCAGCAGGCGTGCGTCCCGGTCCGCGCCGGTGAACAATCGGGCGGCGATCAGCGGGCCGGTGTCCAGCCGGAAGCCGGTGTGCGCCTCCTTCGAGAAGCGGGCCTCGGCCTCCTCGGCGGCCTCCGCCTCGAGACCGTTCAGGTCGTGGATCCGCAGCAGCCGGGGGACCTCGGTGTCCGGGGCGGCGTACTCCTGGTGCCAGGTCCCGTCCGCGGCGCGGGTGAAGCGGGCGCGCAGGGCGTCGTGGTGGGCCCACAGCGCGGCCAGGGCGGCGCTCAGCGCGTCGGCGTCCACGCCCTCCGCCGTCTCGACGACCACGGACTGGTTGAAGTACTCCGGGCGCGGCGGCTCGGCGTCGAGGAACCAGCGCTGGATCGGGGTGAGCCCGACCTCGCCGGTCACCGGGCCGGTGCCCGCGACGGCCTGGGCGGCGCCGGTCGCGGCGGTGGCCAGGGCGGCGAGCGTGGGGTGCCGGAACAGGTCCCTCGGGGTCAGCGCGAGCCCCGCGGTGCGGGCGCGGGAGACGACCTGGATGCTGACGATCGAGTCGCCGCCCAGCATGAAGAAGTTGTCGTCGACGCCGACCTGTTCCACGCCGAGGAGTTCGGCCCAGACACCGGCGAGCACCCGCTCGGCTTCGGTGCGCGGCGCGCGGTAGGCGGTGTCGGCCACCACCGACAGGTCGGGTTCGGGCAGGCGTCGCCGGTCGACTTTGCCGTTCGCGGTCAGGGGCAGCTCCGCCACGGTGACGAACGCGGCCGGGACCATGTAGTCGGGCAGTTCGCCGGACAGGCGGGCGCGCAGCTCGGCCGCCGGCGGCACCACCGCGCCGGGGGCGGGTACCAGGTGGGCCACCAGGCGTTTGCGACCCGCGTGCCGCGACACCGACACCACCGCCTCGGCGATCGCCGGGTGTGCGGTGAGCCGGGCCTCGATCTCGGCGGGTTCGACGCGGAAGCCGCGGATCTTGATCTGGTCGTCGGCGCGTCCCACGAAGTGCAGTTCGCCGTCGGCGCTCCAGCACACGATGTCGCCGGTGCGGTACATCCGTGTGCCGGGCGGGCCGAACGGATCGGCCAGGTAGCGGGCCGCCGTCGCGCCGGGGCGTCCGGTGTAGCCACGGGCCACTCCGGCGCCTGCGAGGTACAACTCGCCCGGAACGCCGGGTGGTTGCGGCTGGAGCGCGCTGTCCAGGACGTACACGCGGGTGTCGTCCAGGGGGCGGCCGATGGGCAGTGTCGCGGGCAGCGCGTCACCGGCGCGGAAGGCCCGCCGGGTGGCGAAGGCGGTGGTCTCGGTCGGGCCGTACACGTCGACGACGGTGAGGTCCGGGCAGGCGTCCAGCACGCGCCGTACGGCGGAGCCGGGCACGGCCTCGCCGCCGGTCCACACCTCGCGCGCGCCGGTCAGACATGCGGGGTCCTCCTGGGCGAGGAGACGGAACAGGCCCACCGTCAAGAACAGGCAGCTCACACCCTGTTCGGTGATCGCGTGGCGCACGGCGGCGGCTTCCAGGTCTCCCGGCGGAGCGAGCACGGCCGTGCCGCCGCGCAGCAGCGGCACCCACACCTCGTAGGTGGAGGCGTCGAAGGCGTGCGGGGAGTGCACGAGGACCCGGTCGTGACGGGCGAAGGCACGGTCGAGGGCGAGCGCGGCGACGTCCCGCTGCCGCGCCGCCACGCCCTTGGGGTTGCCGGTGGAGCCGGACGTGAACATGAGGTACTGGACGGTGTCCGGGTGCACGCGCGGCACAGCCGTGGGTGCCGGGACCGCTGCGTCGTCGTCCGGCCGCAGCACGCGGCCTTCCGGGAGAAGGGCCGCAGCCGTCTCCTCCCAGGCCCTGTCCGTGAGCAGCAGGTCGGTACCGGCTTCACCGAGCATCGTGCGCAGCCGCTCCCGCGGCGCCCTGCCGTCGAGCGGGACGTACACCCCGCCGAGGCGGGCGAGGGCGACCTGGGTGACGACGAGGTCGACCGAGCGGTCCATCAGGACGCCGACGGGGACCTCCGGACGGACCCCGAGCGCGGCCAGCCGGCCGGCCAGTGCCCCGGCCCGGTCGTCGAGTTCGCGGTAGGTGAGCCGCTCGTCGCCGGCCAGCAGCGCGACGGCGTCGGGGGTGCGCCGCACTTGCTCGGCGAACAGGCCCGCGGCGGTCGCCGCAGGGGTACCGGTGGCGGTGTCGTTCCACGCGTGGAGCACCTGCTCACGCCGGGCGGCCGTCAGCAGGGGCAGGCGGGCGGGCACGCTCTGAGGTGCGGTGGCGAAGCCCTCCAGCAGGACGGTGAGGTACTCGGCCATCCGCTCGACGGTGGCGGCGTCGAAGAGGTCCGGGTCGTAGCCGAGGCGCAGGGCGAGCCCCGTGCCGGGGTAGGCGACCAGGCTGAGCGGGTAGTTGGTGGTCTCGATGCCGTCCAGGCCGCTGAGCCGCAGCCCGTGCGCGGCGGCGAGGCCGTCGTCGACCGGGTAGTTCTCGAACACCACGATGCTGTCGAACAGGGCGACGCGTTCGGGCAGTTCGGTGAACGCCCTCATGTGGTGCAGCGGCACGTGGTCGTGGCGGCGGTCCTCGCTCTGCTCGTGCTGGAGCCGGCCCAGCCAGGTGAGCAGCGTCTCGTCCCGTGGCACGGTCACGCGGGTGGGCAGGGTCGCGATGAACAGGCCGGTCATGGCGTCGGCCCCGGGCAGCTCGGGCGGCCGTCCGGAGACGGTGGTGCCGAAGACCACCTCGTCGCGGGCCGCCAGGCGGCTCAGCAGCAGCGCCCAGGCGCCCTGCACGAGGGTGTTCAGGGTCAGGCCCGCCGTCCTGGCGAGGCCCTCCAGTGCCCGGGTGGTGGTCTCGGGCACCGTGACGCGTACCGCCTGCGTCGACTCCGCGCGGTGGCTCTCGCGGGGTTCGCGGTCGAAGGGCAGCGCGGTGGCCTCGCTCAGGCGGTTCAGGCGGGTCCGCCAGTGCCGTTCGGCCTCGGCCCGGTCTGCGCGGTCCTGCAGCCAGGCGACGTAGTCGCGGAAGGGGCGGCGGTCGGGCGGCGGGACGTCCGCGGCGCCCGCCAGGCCGGCGTGGCACGCGAAGACGTCGGAGAGGACCTGGAACAGGCTCCAGCCGTCCAGGATCAGGTGGTCGAAGGACCACACGACACGGACCGCGCGGTCGGAGACCCGGGCCAGCACCAGGCGCTGGAGCGGCGCGCGCGTCAGGTCGACGCCGCGGGCGCGGTCGCGCTCGAGCAGTTCGCGCAGCCGCTCGTCCCGCTCGGCGTCGGACAGGCCGCGCCAGTCCAGGTGCTCCACCGGCACGGCGGCGTGGCGCTGCACCACGAGAAGCGGCTCGGGCACGTCCTGCCACACCACGCGGGCGCGCAGCACCGGCGTGCGGTCCGTGACCCGCTGCCAGGCGCCCGCCAGCACGGCCGGGTCCTCCACGCCGTCCAGGACGAACGTCAGCTGCTGGAAGTACACGCCGCGGTCGTCCTGCGAGAGCCGGTGGAAGAGCATGCCGGCCTGGGTGGGCGTGAGGGGGTGGATGTCCTCCACACCGGCGGGGTCCTCGCCCGCGATCCGGTCGACGTGCGTCTGGTCGAGCCGGGCCAGCGGGAAGTCCGAGGGGGTGCGTCCGGCGGCGCCGGGCCGGGCCGCGTGGTGGGCGAGGCCGGCCAGCGCGTCGGCGAACCGTCCGGCGAGGTCCGCGACGGTGTCCCGCCGGTGCAGCTCGTCCGAGTAGAACCAGGTGAACTCCAGGCTGTCGCCGTCCAGCCGCCCCACGACCTCCAGGGCGTGCGGGCGTGACGCCGAGGGGTCGGCGTCCAGCTCCAGCGGACGGAACGGCCCGCCGTACAGACCCTCGGAGGTCTCGGAGAGCCCGAAGCGGCCCAGGTAGTTGAAGCTGATCTGCGCGGTGGTCGCCGGGAGCGGTGTGGCGTCGCGGCCCGGCAGGGCCAGGACGCCGTGGCCGAGGCCCTGCCGGGGCACCGCGCGCAGGTGCTCCTTGACCTGCTTGAGCACGGCGTCCCAGTGCGCCTCGGGCGGGACGGCGAGGGCGACGGGGTGGCGGGTGGTGAACCAGCCGACGGTGCGGCTGGTGTCGACATCGGCGAACAGTTCCTCGCGGCCGTGGCCTTCGACGTCCACCAGTACCCGGTCGTGACCGGTCCAGTCGCACAGCACCCGGCCGAGGGCGGCGAGCAGGACGTCGTTGGCCCGGGTGCGGTAGGTCTCGGGCAGTGTGCGCAGCAGCACGTCGGTGTCCTCGGGTCCGAGGCGTACCGTCACCGAGCGCTGTGAGGCGTAGGTGTTGGTGCCCGTCCGGTCCGACGGCAGGGCGGTCCGGGCGCCTTCGGTCGCCCGCGTCCAGTAGGCCTTCTCGTCGTCGAAGCCGCCGGCGGCGGCGTGCGCGGCGAGGCGCTCGGCCCAGTGCCGCAGCGGGGACGACTTCCGGGGCAGCGCCGCCGCTCCGTCCCGGCCGGCGCGGCGGGCGCGGTAGGCCCGGTCGAGGTCCTCAAGCAGCAGGCGCCAGGAGACTCCGTCGACGACGAGGTGGTGGACGGCCAGGTGCAGCACGTGCGGCCGTCCGGGGCCCCGGTCGTGCAGTACGGCACGCAGCAGCGGGCCGTGGCGCAGGTCGTGGGGGCCGAGGTGCGGGGTGTCGGTGTCCGGACCGGTGTGGCGCGCGAGGCGGCAGCGGGCGGCCGGGACGTCGATCAGCCACCGTACGCCCGCCTCGTCGGTGAGGAAGCGGGAGCGCAGGGCGTCGTGGTGGGCGATCACGTCGTTGAGGGCGTCTTCGAGTGTCCTCGCGTCGACGCCGGCGTGCAGTTTCACCGAGAGGGTCTGGCCGAAGTGCCCGGCCCGCTCGGCGGCACTGTCGAAGAGCCAGTGCTGGATGGGTGTCAGTGGCGCGGAGCCGGTTGCCTCGACGGGTGCGGACGCGGCGGCGGGCCGCCGGCTTCCCGCCTCGTCGGCGCAGCGGGCGAGGGCGGCGACCGTCTGGTGCCGGTAGACGTCCCGCGAGGTGATCGTGAGGTCCGCCTGCCGGGCCCGGGCCACGACCTGGATGCTGAGGATGGAGTCGCCGCCCAGCGCGAAGAAGTTGTCGTCCGCTCCGACCCGCTCCACGTGCAGGACGTCGGCCCAGATGGCGGCGAGGGTCCGTTCGGTGGGGGTGCGGGGCGCGACGTGGCGTGTGACGGGTTCGGCCGGCGCCGGGTCGGGGAGCCGGTCGCGGTCCAGTTTGCCGTTGGGGTTGAGCGGCAGGGCGGGCAGCACCACGATGGCCGAGGGGACCATGTAGTCGGGCAGGGTGCGCCCGAGTTCGCGGCGTACCGCCTCCGGTTCCACGCGGGCGGCGGGGGCGGGGACGACGTATCCGGCCAGGCGGCGGTGGCCGTCGCCGTCGCGGACGGTCGCGGCGGCCTCGGCGACGCCCGCGCAGCGGCGCAGGGCCTCCTCGACCTCGCCCAGTTCGATGCGGAAGCCGCGCACCTTGACCTGCTGGTCGACGCGGCCGAGGTACTCGAGCCGGCCGTCGGCGGTCCAGCGCACCAGGTCGCCCGTGCGGTACATGCGGTCGCCGGGGACGCCGAAGGGGTCGGCGACGAAGCGCGCGGCGGTCAGACCGGGGCGTCGCAGGTAGCCGCGGGCCAGTCCACCACCACCGAGGTACAACTCACCGGTGACACCCGGAGGTTGGGGGCGCAGCAGGCGGTCCAGCACGTAGGCGCGGGTGCGGGCGACGGGACGGCCGATGGGCGGGGCCTGGTCGGGGACGGTGCCGTCGGCGAACCAGGCGGTGGCGTAGACGGTGGCTTCGGTCGGGCCGTAGATGTTCGCCACCTCGGCCGAGGGCATGGCGTCCCTGATGTCCCGCACGGTCCGGGCGGGCAGGGCCTCGCCTGCCAGGACGACGGTGTCCGCCTCGACTGCGCTGTCGCCGCCGACCACACGGGAGAGTACGGACGGGACACCGCTGAGGAGCCCGGCCCGGCGGGGTCCGGGGCTGTCGGCGAGGGCCGGGAGGTCGGCGACCACCTCGACGCTGCCGCCGGCCAGCAGGGGGCACAGCAGCTCGAAGACGGACACGTCGAAGTTGAGGGAGGTGGACGCGACGACGTGCGCCAGCCCGCGCGGGCCGAACGTCTCCTTGGCCCAGGCGGCCAGCGCGGCCACGCTGCGGTGGGTGACGATCACGCCCTTGGGTCGGCCGGTGGAACCGGAGGTGTAGATGACGTAGGCGGGGTGGGACGGATCGAGTGGCCGGGCCCGGTCGGCGTCGGTCAGGTCCGAGGCACCGGCATCGGACGGCTCGGCGTCCTCCAGGAGCAGCGCGTCCTCCAGGAGCAGTGGCTCGCAGTCGTCGGGGAGCGCGTGGGCGGTCTCACGGGTGGCGACGACGAGGGCGGGGGCCGCGTCGGCGAGCATGAAGCGGATCCGCTCGGCCGGGTAGCCGGGGTCGACGGGCAGGTATCCGGCGCCCGACTTCAGGACGGCCCACAGCACCGGCAGCAGGTCGGCGGAGCGCGGCAGGCACAGCGCCACCAGGGACTCCGGACCCGCGCCGTGCGTCGTCAGCAGCCGGGCGAGCCGGTTGGCACGCCGGTTCAATCCGGCGTAGTCCAGTCGGGCCTCGCCGCAGGTCACGGCGGTCCGGTCGGGGGTTTTGGCCACCTGCGCCTCGAACAGCGCCGGGAGCGTGGCGCCGTCGGCGTGGTCGCCGGCCGGCGCGGGCGGGTTCCAGGAGTCGAGGAGTGTGCGCCGCTCGTCGTCCGACAGCAGCGGCAGTTCGGCCAGAGTCCGGTGCGGGCCGTCCGCCATGCCTTCCAGCAGGCGGTGCAGCTGCCGGCTCATCCGGGCCACGGTCGCCGCCTCGTACAGGTCGGTGTTGTACTCGACCGTCAGCTCGCAGCCGCCCTCGGCGCGCGGCGCGAACTCCAGCACGAGGTCGAAGCGGGCAGCCGGACGGGGCAGCGGATGCTCCTCGATCCGCGCCCCGGCCGCCAGCGGAGGCCGGACGGGCGCCGCCTGCTGCACCACCAGTACCTGCACCAGCGGAGTGCGACTGGGGTCTCTGGGCGGGGCAAGTTCCTCGACCACCCGGTCGAACGGCACGCCGTCGTGCGCGAAGGCGTCCAGCACGGTCGCGCGCACGGACTCCACGAACCGGTCGACCGTGACGGTGTCGTCGACTTCACCGCGCAGCACGACGGTGTTGGCGAAGAAGCCCGTCACGTCCTCCAGTTCGCGGCGGCCCCGCCCGTTGGTGACCGTCCCGAACGCCACGTCCCGCTGTCCGGAGTAGCGGGAGAACAGCACGGCCGCCGCCCCGGCGAACAGCGTGAAGACGGTCGTGCCGCGGCCCTGGGCCAGTTGCCGCAGCCGGTCCACCAGGTGCTTCGGGAGGTTGTGGCGGTGTGCCGCGCCCGCGGTGGTGCGCACCGCCGGCCGGGGCCGGTCGGTGGGCAGTTCGAGTTGCTGCAGGCCGGCCAGGTGGCGCTTCCAGTAACCGAGGTCGTCGGCGTCCGCGTCGCCGGTGCGCCGCTCGCGCTCCCACAGCGCGAAGTCCGGGTACTGCACGCCCGGCTGGGGGAGGCCGTCCGGTTCGCCGCAGGCCTCCGCGCGGTAGAGCGCCGTCAGGTCCCGGGTCAGGACGCCGATCGACCAGCCGTCGGTGACGATGTGGTGCTGGGCCAGCAGCAGGACATGGTCCTCGGGTGCACGGCGGACGAGCAGCGCCCGGGTCAGGGGCCCGGTCGTCAGGTCGTGGGGATGGCGCAGTTCCTCGGTCAGCAGGCGCTCGACGGCGTCGTCTTGCCGGTCGGCGGGCAGCTGCTCGACGTCGGAGGTGCGCAGGGGCAGGTCCGCCTCGGGGGCGATCAACTGGACGCCCTGGCCGTCGACGGTGGCGAAGGTGGTGCGCAGGGAGTCGTGGCGGGCGGCGAGCCGGGCCAGGGCGCGTCGCAGGGCCGGCGTGTCGAGCGGGCCGCGCAGCCGCAGCGCCACGCCGGTGTTGTACTCGGTTCCACCGTCGGTGAGGTCGTCGAGGAACCACAGGCGTCGCTGGGCGCTGGAGAGCGGGACGGGCTTTCCGCGCGGGGCGGAGGGGATCGGGTCCGGCGGCGCGGCGGCGGACGGCTCGGCGGCCAGCGGGGCGAGCGCGGCGACGGTCCGTGCGGTGAACACGTCGCGCAGGGAGAGCCGGGCGCCGAGGACTTCCCGGATCCGCGTCAGGGTGCGGGCGGCGAGGATCGAGTCGCCGCCCAGGTCGAAGAAGTCGTCGGTGGCTCCGACGGCGTCGACGCCGAGGACGTCGGCCCAGATCGCGGCCAGGGCCCGCTCGTCGCCGGTGCGCGGCTCGACGTGCTCCTCGGTCCGCGCGCCGCCGGGGGCGGGCAGGGCCCGCAGGTCGATCTTGTGCTGCGGAGTGAGCGGCAGCGCGTCCAGGACGACGACGGCGGAGGGCACCATGTGGGCCGGCAGGGCGGCGGCGAGGGCAGCGCGCAGCCGGGCGGGCTCTGGTCGGCGGGCCGGGTCGGCGGGCGTGACGTAGCCGACGAGCCGGCCGCCGGCGGGGTCCTCGTCACGGACCACTACGACGGCCTCACGGACGCCGGGGAAACGGGTCAGGGCGGCCTCGATCTCGCCGGGTTCGATGCGGAAGCCGCGCACCTTGACCTGCCGGTCGACCCGGCCGAGGAACTCCAGCTCGCCGTCCGACCTGCGGCGCACCCGGTCGCCGGTGCGGTAGAGGCGGGCGCCGGGCGGTCCGAAGGGGTGGGCGACGAACCGGGTCGCGGTCAGGCCGGGGCGGCCGAGGTAACCGCGGGCCAGCCCGTCGCCGCCCACGTACAGCTCGCCCTCGGTGCCGGGTGGCACCGGGCGCAGTGCCGCGTCCAGGACGTGGGCCTCGGTGCCGGGCAGCGGGCTGCCGATGGCCGGTGTGCCGGTGCCGGCGGTGAGCGGTCCGGTCCAGGTGGCGACGACGGTGGCCTCGGTCGGCCCGTAGGAGTTGATCATGTGGCGGCCGGGTGCCCACCGGTCGACGAGCGCGGCCGGGCACGCCTCGGCCCCGACGATCAGGGTGCGCAGGTGCGGTGCGCCGCCGGTGTCCGCCGGGTCGGGCAGGGTGGCGAGGGCGGCGGGCGGTATGAGGGCGTGGGTGATGCGGTGCTCGTCCAGGACGGCGGCCAGTTCGTCGCCCAGCCAGGGCCCGTCCGGTGGTACGACCAGCAGGGCGCCGGACAGGACGGAGATGCACAGCTCCAGTACGCAGGCGTCGAAGCTGGGCGAGGAGAACTGCAGCACGCGGTCGCCCGGGCCGACGGCGTACCGCTCGGCGGCGGCCGCGGCGAAGGCACCGATGCCGCGATGGGTGACGGTGACGCCCTTGGGGGTGCCGGTGGAGCCGGAGGTGAAGATGACGTACGCCGCGTGGTCGGGGAGCACCCGCCTCTCGGCCGGGTTCGCCTCCTGGTCCCCGGCGCCCATCAGCGCGCGGATTCGGTCCGGGTCGTCCAGGACGACGGCCGGTGCGGCGTCGGCGAGCATCAGGGCACGCCGTTCGGCCGGATAGTCGGGGTCCACGGGGAGGAAGGCGGCACCGGCCAGGGCAACGGCCAGCTCGGCGGCGATCAGTTCCATCGAGCGCGGCAGGACAAGCGCCACCGTCCGCTCCGGTCCGGCGCCGCTGCCGACGAGGTGGGCGGCGAGACGACCGGCTCGCCGCGCGAGTTCCCCGTACGACCAGGTACGTCGGCCGTCGGTCACCGCGGGGGCGTGCGGGTCGCGCGTCACCCACCCGGCGAACAGCTCACCGAGCGGAACGGGACGGGTGGCATGGTCCGCGCGGGCCGACGGGCTCGTGTCGGCCGGTGCGGAAACGGGCGCGGCGGGGCGCTGGGCGTGCGGGTACGTCATCGGGATGAAGTCCTTCAGGCGTGGGGCGGCGCGTGGACCCGGCGCGCCGGTCTCGGGCAGCCCGCGGGCACACCGGAGCGGTGCGGGGGTCCGGGCGTGCGGGGCGGATGCGTGACGCGGGCGCGGTCAGACGGCGCCGGTGCGGCGCGCGGTGCGTCCGGATATCTGCAGGCGGTCGATGGTCCCGGTGGCGGGGTCGCGGTGGAAGCGGCCGCCGGGTTCGTGCCGGCCGGTTGCCGGGTCGACCAGATCGCAGGACAGGTCCGGGTAACACACCAGTGGTATGGGGTAGTCGCCGTCGACGGACAGGGTCGGTGCGCCGGCCCCGTCGAGCTTGACCGCGTACTCGGTGCCCCCGTTGCGGTAGGTGCCGGCGCATTCCGGCAGCGGTACGGCGCGGCAGCGGTGGGCGGTGGCCGGCGAGGCCGGCACGCGTATGCCGGTGAGTCGGGTGAGGTCGGCGGCGAGGTCCCGCCACAGGGCGGTGGCACCGCCGGCGTTGCCGGTGAAGGCGACGACGACGCCGCTGTCCGGCTCGGCCCGCAGATGGCAGGAGGTGCCCTGGGCGTTGCCGTCGTGGCCGCACCACACGCGGCCGTCCTGCTGGAAGAGGGCGAGGCCCAGGCCCCAGGAGTCCGCCAGGGCACCCGGGTCGGCGGCCGGTTCGGGACGGCGCATCCGGGCGGCCGCGGACGCGGGCAGGACGGTGGACCTGCCGATGACGGCCCTTCCCAGGGCCACCAGGTCCTCGGCGCTCGCCAGCAGGGCTCCGGCCGGAGCCTCCACCGGGGCGAGGTTCTGGTGGGCCGGGCGCACCAGGCCCGTGGCCGTGTTGAGGGCGTGGCCGGTGGCGACCGGCCGCGCGGGGGTGGCGTCGCCGAGGAAGGCGGGAACGATGCCAAGGGGTTCGAGGAGGAGCGCTCGCAGTGCTTCCTGCCAGGTCATGCCCGTCACTTCGGACATGATCCGGCCGGCGGCGACGTAGCCGGCGTTGGAGTAGGAGAAGCCGGTTCCCGGCGGGAACAGGGCGCCCTGCGTGGTGCAGACCGCCGAGAGGTAGCGCGTGGTGGTGGTGCCGGCGGCGCTGTCGGAGTCGGGCCCGGTGGGCAGGCCGGCGGTGTGACTGAGCAGGTGACGCGCGGTCACCTCGGGCAGTAACCTGAATTCGGGCAGCAGTTCGGCGACGGGCTCGTCGAGGTCGAGGTCTCCGTCGTCGGCGAGGAGCAGCACGGCGGCGGCCGTGCCGAGCTTGGTGACGGAGCCCAGGGGGACGGCCGTGTCGGCGGTGAACAGGGTTCCCGTCAGGGCGTCGGCCGTTCCGGCGTGCACGCTGAGGGTGTGCGTTCCGGTGTGGACGGCCAGTTGGGCGCCGGGCACGCGGTGGACGCGCGCGAGGGAGTCGATGCGGCTCTGCAACTCCTGGCGCAGCGGGGACGATGGTCGGTCGGCGGCCGGAGCGGCGGCGGTGTACAGCATGAGCAGGAGACTCCTGGGGAGAGCGGGTGCGGGGAGGGAACACGGACGGGCCCGCGGGTGAGCGGTGCGGGACCTGAGCGTGTCGACGCGCGTCACGGTCTGGTGACGGCGCTCGGCAGGTGGCGTACGCCGACGATGACGGCCGGGTTCTGGTACGTGACGTCGCCGTAGGAGGGGACCGCGAGAGCGGGAAAACGTTCCATCAGCATGTGCAGCGCGATCCGTGCTTCCGGCCGGGCCAGCGGTGCGCCGAAGCAGAAGTGGATGACGTGGCCGAAGGTCGGATGGGGATTCGGACTGCGGGCCACGTCGAAGACGTCCGGAGCGGTGAAGCGGGAGGGGTCACGGTTGGCAGCGTCCAGGTGCACCATCAGAAGGGTGTCGGCCGGGTCCTCCTGGCCGCCGAGCACCACCGGCCGGGTGGTGCGCCGTCCCAGCTCGGGGAAGGGCTGCAGCCAGCGCACTACCTCCTCGGCGGCGTCCGGCAGCCGGCCGGGGCTCTCGCACAGCGCGGCGAGGGTTCCGGGGTGCCGGTCGAAGGTGACCACGGCGTTGCCGGGCAGCGCGGTGGTGGTGACGCGCCCGGCGATCAGCGGCAGGGCGACGAATCCGACGATCTCCTCGTCCACCAGGCGCGCTCCGTCCACCTCGGCGGTGAGGAGTCTGCTGGTGAGGTCGTCCCCGGGGTGGGCGCGGCGGTGCCGGATGTGGTCCAGCACGTAACCGTTCATCTCGCGCACGGTCGGGGCGATGGCTTCCGGCGCCCGTTCCAGGTCGGCCGTGTCGAGGCTGTCGCCGAGCTGGTCGCCGCCGAAGCGGGTACCGGCCCACTCCTCGAACAGTCTGTGGTCGTCGGCGGGGATGCCGAGGAGTTCGGCGATCACGATGATCGGCAGGGGGTGGGCGAGGGTGTCGACCAGGTCGAACCGGTCCCGGTCGGCGACACCGTCGAGCAGGCTCGCGCACACGGCCTCGATGCGTGGTTCGAGCCCGTGGACCACTCTGGGGGTGAAGGCCTGGCTCGCCAAGATGCGGAGTTTGCGGTGTTCCGGCGGGTCCGTGCCGACGAGGTTTCCCTGCCGGAAGGCCTCGAAGTCCTGCTGGGCGGGGGTGATCGGTATGAGGTCGGACGAGTACGTCGCCGGGTCGGCGAGAACGGCGGAGACCCCTTGGTGGTCCACGACACGCCACTGCTTCCGCCCTTCGTCGTAGGTCACGGGGCCCGCCTCGCGTAAGGACCGCCACCGGTCGGCTGACGCGTCCAGGGGCGATTCGGTCCCGGACAGTTGTGTGCTGGTCACCGTTCCTCCTTGGGTGAGGGCGCGCGGGCCCGGCGGTGGGTCACCGACGGTGCTGTGAGTTCGCCGGGCGGGGCGGGAAGCCGTGGCCGTCATGGGCGTGGTCAACGGGTATGGCACCGGTCGGCAGTCCTCGCTCCGCGCCAGGTAGCCGACTCGCGGTCGGGCTGGGCCGGTCGCCGCTCGGGAGCCACCCGCCCGTCCGCCCCCGCACGGGATACCGGTGGCCCCCGGGGTGTCAGCAGACCTGGGGACAGGTTCCGCACGACGGGGCGGCGGCTCCGAGCGGCCTGGGCGCCCGCCGTGCGGCCGGCAGGCCCGCAGGCCCGCAGCCTGGTGACACGTGCGACGGGCACCCCACAGACATCACCACATCCCCCCGATTTTCCTGCGCAGGGGCCCCGCGCAGGACTCTTCTGTCCCACGATCCAGTGCTTTTTTCGTGCCAAGAACGCACTTCGACCCGATACCTCCGGGCCGAATGCGCTCACAGTTTTCACGTTGGGTCACACAATGGCAACCCCCCGAAACCGGAGGGGAGATGCCCAGTCAGCGGCCCGTCGCTAGGGGCGTGTACCCGTCGACCCACACTCAAACCCCTTGCATCAACGGAGAATCGACTTCCCTCACGGCAACCGGGCCATGACCGCCGCCACCTGCACCATCCGCCTCAAACGCATGGCCACCCACCCCGTGGGTTTCGGCCAGACTCGGCAACGGCATGTCTGAACACCGCCCGTGCCGGGCCCCTTGGCGGGCGTCCGGCACACGGGGAAACGACTCGGCGCATGAAGGAAGCCACCGGCGCTCACGACCACCGTGCGCGCGCGGGCGTACACCAACCTGCTCTCTGTAGTACCGCAAGCCCCCGCGAGCCGCGAACACACCGCCCGTCATCGCCCGTAGGCGTCGGCGCACTCGGCGACGAGCCGCACGACGGTGTCCGGATGGTCCGCCAGGAAGAAGTGCTCCCCGGGGAGCACTTTCAGCCGGAAACCGGCCGTGGTGTGGCTTTTCCAGGCTGCGGCCTCCTCCGGCGCGACCTGCGGGTCCCGGTCCCCGGTCAAACAGAGGACGGGTGTGTCCACCACGGCGTCGGGGACCGGCCGGTACCGGGTCACCGCCCTGTAGTCATTGCGCATGACGGGCAGGAACAGGTCCATGAGATCCGGGCTGCGGACGATCGCCGGGTCGGTGCCGCCGAGACCGGCAAGGTGGTCGAGGATCTCCTGGTCGGAGTCGAGAGCCGGGATCTCGCGCGGTACCGACGGGGCGGTCCGGCCGGAAACGACGAGACGGCAGTGCGCCGTCAACCGGTCGCGCCCGAGCCGGAGTACCGACTCGAAGGCAACGGACGCCCCCATGCTGTGGCCGACGAGCACGAGCGGCACGGGCTCCGCCGCCCATCGTCGCAGGGACGGCATCAGCCGGTCGGCGAGTCCTTCGAGGGTCGCCACGAACGGTTCGCCGAAGCGCTCCTGCCGCCCCGGGTACTGAACGGCCGCGACGTCGTACCCCTCGGGGAACCGCCGCGCGAACGGCGCGTAGAACGAGGCGGCGCCACCGGCGTGCGGAAAGAAGAGCACGCGCGCGCGAGGTGGCACGGCACCGCGCAGTGGTCTGATCCAGGGGTCCTTGCCCTCCATCGGAGCTTCCCGCCCTTCTTCCTTCTCTTCCCTGCGGCCGGAGTTACGCGCCCGGCCGGCCCGCTGTGACCATCGCCGACCGTACGGTGCCCGCGCGCCGACCGTCGAGGGGCACCTCGCGGGGCGCGACTGCCAGGTGCCCGGTGCCCGGGGGCGGCAGAGATCGGCCGGTGCGTGACCTTCGTCTACCGGAAACCGGGTTTGTCCGGTGACGGCAAGGGCTGCAGTCGGCGGGCAGTCGCCGCCCGTCGGCGGGACAGCGGACCCCTCCGGACCGCCGGGTGTCGGCGGCAGGGTGCGCCGGGCCACCCGGTCGGCGGGGACATCGGCCACGTGCGGCACCTGAAGCGGGACGACGGGTGCTCAGCCGAAAGCACGGTCACAAGGATGTCAATGCCATGCGTGCGCGCACTTTCCGCGCCCGCCCATACGCTTCGCCGGCCGGGGTCCGACGGTGCGGGCGCGCATCACGGTGCCGTGGACACGCCGACGGCGCCGTGACGACCGGGGTCCTGCGCCGGTGCGGCCGAGACTGGTCCCGGAGCGGATGCGTCCCGTGCGCTTCGGTGGTGCACGGGAAACCGAGTCAGCCGCGGAACGCGACGACGATGGGACGGATGCCATGCCTCTCGAGGGCGAGTACGAACCCAGTCCGACACAATGGGTGCGCGAGCAGGTGGAGCTGTACGAGAACTCCGGCGGGACGCAGGGAACGACCCTGCGGGACACCGGCCTGCCCGTCGTCCTGCTGACCAGCCGGGGTGCCAGAAGCGGCAAGCTGCGCAAGACCCCGCTGATGCGGGTCGAGCACGAGGGGCGCTATGCGGTGGTGGCCTCACTGGGCGGAGCGCCCAGGCACCCGGTCTGGTACCACAACCTCAAGGCCCATCCGCAGGTCGAACTCCGGGACGGACCGGTGCGGCAGGACATGACGGCTCGCGAGGTGACCGGGGCGGAGAAGACCGACTGGTGGGAGCGAGCCGTCGCGGCCTTCCCTCCCTACGCCGAGTACCAGGAGAAGACGGACCGGGAGATCCCCGTGTTCGTGCTGGAGGCGAAGGAGGGGTGACGCGGGGATGACCCGGCCGGCGGGGCGCTCGCGCGCACCGGGACGCTCCCGTGGGCCCGGTGCGCATGAACCACCCGGCAGCCGGGCACGCCTGCCTCAGGCCCCGCCGCGCTCCCCCGTCGCGGCGGGGCTCTCCCGTGCCTCCCGCGCCTCCGGGGCGTTCCGGTCGGTGACATCGAGGAAGACCTGCGCCGTCTCGGGGACCGCGTCGCCGACGGACCGTTTGATGCGGACGGCGACCTCCTCCACCCGTTCGCTGTCCAGGCCCGGTACGAGGTCGACCCGGGCGGACACCAGGGCGGTGTCGAGGCCGGTCTTCACCGTGGAGAGGGCCTCCACACTGCCGATCTCGGGCTGCGCCACCAGCAGCCCGCGGATCCGCTCACTCGCCTCCGGATCGGCCGCCTCACCGATCAGCCGGTCACGGGCGTCCCGCCCGAGCCGGTAGGCCACGCACACCAGCAGCGTCCCGATGGCGAGCGGGGCGGCCGTCTCCCACACCACCTGCCCGGTGGTCAGGTGCAGTGACATGCCCACAATGGCCAGGGTGACGCCGAGGACGGCGGTGCCGGGTCGCGCAGTCCGTCGGCCAAGCCGCCCTGCCCACGCACCTGGTACAAGGCCCGCAGCAGCGAGCCGCCCTCGTCGAGGAGGGCCTCGCCGAGCACGACCGGTCCGGCCACATAGCCTCCGAACTCGGTGGCACCGCCGCCACGGCGCGCTTCGAAACCCTGGTAGAACGAGAAACAGCCCCCCCCCATCACGCAGATCCCGACGGCCGCGAGGAGCGACCAGAAGTACCGCTCCTTGCCGTAGCCGAAGGGGTGGCGCCGATCCGGTGGCCTGCGGCTGCGCCGCAGCGCCGCCAGCAGGAAGACTTCCTTCAGGCTGTCGGCCGCCGAGTGCGCCGCCTCCGAGAGCAGCGCGGGTGACGCGGCGGCGAGGCCGCCGACGGCCTTGGCGACCGCGATCACCAGGTTGGCTGCGAGCGCGGCCAGGACGGTGACCCGGATCCTGCGATCCGATCGGGTGCTCACCCCGGCCGGTTGCCCCGGCGACCCCGGTCACACCGTGCCGACCGCCGAAAACGGGGAACGCGGTCACAGTGGCTTCGAAGCGACGAGGAGGAGGACATCATGAGCCGCGACGAGGGGGCCGGCGGCAACAGCGCCTACGGACGGAAGGCGTTCAAGCGGTCGAGGGCCCACTTCGTGGACCGGATCACCGCGGACGGCAGGGACGGATGGCCGGTGGCAGCCGGACGCTACCGGCTCGTCGTCAGCCGGGCCTGTCCATGGGCGAGCCGGGCGCTGGTGTCCCGGCGGCTGCTCGGTCTGGAGGACGCTCTGTCCCTGGCCGTCGCCGACCCGGTCCAGGACGACCGCAGCTGGCGCTTCACCCTGGACCCGGACGGCCGTGATCCGGTTCTCGGCATCCGGTATCTGAGCGAGGCGTACGACCGGCGGGAGACGGACTACCCAGGCGGGGTGAGTGTCCCCGCGATCGTGGAGGTGGCCGGCGGGCAGCTGGTCACCAACGACTACCAGCAGATCACTCTCGACTTCGCCACCGAGTGGACGGCGTTGCACCGCGCAGGCGCGCCCGACCTGTATCCCGAGAAGCGGCGCGACGAGATCGACGCGGTGATGGCGGAGGTGTTCGACGACGTGAACAACGGGGTGTACCGGGCGGGCTTCGCCACCGGTCAGCAGGAGTACGAGAGGGCGTGCGCGGGCGTGTTCCGGCGGCTCGAACTCCTGGCGCGGCGGCTGGCGGGGCAACGGTACCTTGTCGGCGACACGATCACGGAGGCGGACATCCGGCTGTTCACCACGCTGGTGCGGTTCGATGCCGTCTATCACGGCCACTTCAAGTGCAACCGCTGGAAACTGACGGAGAACCGGGTGCTGTGGGCGTATGTCCGCGACCTCTACCAGACGCCCGGCTTCGGCGACACCGTCGACTTCGACCACATCAAACGGCACTACTACCAGGTGCACACCGGCATCAACCCGACCGGCATCGTGCCCCTCGGCCCCGATCTTTCCGGCTGGACGGCGCCCCATCACCGCGAGGAACTGGGCGGCCGGCCGTTCGGCGACGGGACGCCGCCGGGGGCGGTCCGCGCGGACGAGGAGACAGCCGCGCGAGGCCGCCCCTGACCCCTTCGGCCCACTCAGGCACCGAACCGGTGCGCAGCGATTCGACTGATCCGTACGGAACCGACGCGACCGACCCGGGAGATCTACGTGGCGAAAAGGGAAGACCAAGAAGAAGAAACTGCCCCTGGCCTACAAGCCCATCGGGTTCGCGTTGGGCTGGACGAGCGGCACCGTGGCGGGGCTCACCTTTCAGAAGACGTGGAAGCTGATCCGGCACGAGGACGACGCCGCGCTTGCCGAAAACCTCCTCCGTGCAGGTCACGCGGCATGTTCGTACGCGTGGAGGATGCCTCCCAGACGTTCGCGCCCGCATAGGTCGAAGCGGGCGATCTGCCTCGGAGCGTTGATCGCCGCGAGCAAGGGGTGGAGCGGTCGGGCGTTCGCAATGCCCGGGTGCGGCGTGTGCTCGTTGGAGAAGGACTCGAACTCACGCAGGGCGTGCAGGAGAACGAGCTGAATGGTGTACCCCACGTCGATGGGATGGTCGGAGTGTTCGGCGAGGATCACCACCATCATCACCATATGCCACGAGTGCTCCGCTTCGTTCTCGCGGCGGTCCGCCGCAGCGAGGGGAGACTGACGGAGGATGGTCTTGAGACGGTCCACCTCAACGAGAAACGAGAAAGGCGAGCTGGGCACACAGTCGATCATCGAAGTCGTCGGGAAAGGGCGTCTTCTCAGCAAGTGAGCTCCGGGGCTCATCACTCATGGGCTCATCGTGGCATGCGCCGTCCGGCTCGCAGGTGACTCTTGGCTCCAAAACCACCAGACGAACGCTGCTTCTGGCGATGATGGACTTGGGCAACCCTCCGCGACCGCTCCCCGAGGCCCGTGCCAGAACCCGGAACCCGGAACTCACCGACACTCGTACACCGCGACCCGAGGCGTCCTCGCCGCTGACCGACACGCGGTCTCGAAACCCACCGACACACCCACCGGGCCCGCCAACTGACCGTGGACCTGCCCAACCCCGGCGACCGGATCCTCACCGACCGCCTCGCCCCGCTCATCGCCGATGGGACCACGGCATCTCCTGGCTCACCGACCGCCTGGAGGGCAAGCCCGCCCCGTCCACCTGCTGGGCGAAGCCCATCCGGCGCTGACCGACGTCAGCGGGCCTCGACGTCCCGGACGGCCTCCACGGCCTCCCAGGGCCGGGACCCGCTTCCATCTGCCCAGCACACCAACGCCTGCCGGTCCACACACACGATCCCGCACTGCTCGGCGTACTCCACCGCCGGCGCGGTGAAGCCGCTGGTGGTGACAAGGACGGCAACGTCGGCCTCGTGGATGGCGAAGCAGGTGCCGCCGAAACGCTGCATGTCCTGAGAGCCGACCCGGTGGGAGTCGCCGTAGCGCTTGCACTGGATGACGACCCGCCACCCCTCGGGGGACACCGCCACAACGTCGGCGCCCAAATCCCCGGCACCGCCCACGACTTCCACACCGGAACAACCGTCACGCTCGCAGAGGGAGGCGACCACTGCCTCGAACTCCTCGGCATCCAGGGCGTCATAGTCGATGTCAATGCCGAAAGCCACTCGCTGACGAGGAACGGCCATGGTCTCCCACACCTCGGCCGCCTCCGTCGCCGCCTCGTCGAGCGCGGCCGCGGCCCGTCGTGCCGCTCTCGCCGGGTGAAGGCGGCGCCCCAGGCCCGCGATGCCCGCAACACCCAGCAGGAGCAGGGCGAACGCCCAGCCGGGACGCCGCTCGGCGATGTCGACCGCCGTGCGGGCCCCGAATCCCAGGACGCTCACCACCACGGCCAGAAGGACGAAGAACAAAGCTGTCGAGCGCAGGTCGAACACACGCCGACGGTTCACGGACGGTGTACAACGCACAGGTGCGGCCACGGGATGAGCCCCCTCCTCGGAATCGACGCAAAGATCACTTCCTCCGTCTGCCCAGGACCCGACGTTATTTAGACAAGACGATTGCCGACCACGGCCGGACGTGCCACCGCGATCTTCTTCACGAACGGGCCGATGGCGAAACCCTCCGCCAGGACAGCACACAGGCACCGAACCCGCCGCGCCGCGCAAGGAGAACCCCCGGCTCACACCCGCGAACGAAACCCCGCGGACAGCCTCAGCCCTTCCCCCGCAGCACAACTCGACCCGGCCCGGGCAACGACACCCCTCAAGAAACATCCACACCCGGGAAACAAGCACCCCCGAGGAAACCGCACCACCAAAGCCACACCGCACATCACAAACAGGCCGCGCAGATGCGGAAGCGGCGGAACCCGAGGGCCCACTTCAGTCTGGCGGCGATCCCTGGTCTTGGCGCGGTGGCGCCGGGCCGGCGAGGCCAGTCGCAAGACCTCCACCTGTCCTCTCAGCCGCGATCAGCCTGACGACAGCGAACCCGCGCAGCGGAAGGACGTCAGCTGCTCGTGGTCAAGTCGGCGCAGCGGGTCACAACACGGGCGAGGCTACCCTCCTCAGCCAGCAGTCGGCGTTGCGTACGCGCCCCGTTGCCCTGTTCGAGGAGGCAGGCGATGCCCTCACGGACGAGATCCTCATCGCCGTGGTCCACCAGCGCCTCGCGAACGTACCGGTACATCGCCTGCACCGCGCCGGCAGCGGAGGTCTCGCGCATGGTCTCGGGGTGCAGGAGGGGACCGTCGAGACCCGAACGTCCCGCTCGCCACGAGGCGAGGCGCAGCAGGCCCGTCCCGACCCTGTCCGGCGGCACACCGTCCTGCCAGGCCCGGGCGGACGTCTCCACCAGGGCGCGTGCGAGCGCGGCCATCAGCACAGGCCCAGACGCGTCCAGGCACACGTCCGCCACACGGATCTCCACGGTGGGATACGAGGCGGAGAGCCGGGCGTCGAAGTAGACCATGCCCTCGTCACGGAGAACTCCCGTCTCGACCATGGCGGTAACCTGCTCGTGGTAACGGTCGGCGGACCCGAAAATCTCGACCGGGCCGGCGGACGGCCAGCGGTTCCACACCCGGCTGCGATAGCTGCCGTAGCCGGTGTCCTGCCCCTGCCAGAAAGGCGAGTTCGCGCTCATCGCCGTCAGAACCGCCAGCCACGGGCGTATACGGTCAAGGACAGCCACACCCTCCTCGTCGGAGTCCACCGACACGTGGACATGGCAGCCACAGGTCAACTGCTCCTGAGCCATCAACCCGAACTGTTCACCCAGCCACCGATAACGGGTACCGGTACTCAACGACGGCTTGACGACCAACGGCGACGTCGCCACAGCCACCACCACCGCCCCGGCAGTGTCCGCGTGCCGCGCCGCCTCCCTACGGCAGCGGGTGATCTCCTCCTGGAGTCGGCTCATTTCCGTCACCGGCTCAGTCGCGAACTCCACCTGCTCCTGTTGCAGTTCCTTCTCGAACTGGTGTCTCTTCGCGCCGGCCCTGTCGTGCTGCCAGGCCCGGCGGTCGGCAGCCGCGAGCGCCGCGCCGGAGACGGCGACCGGCACACCACTGTTCGGGTCCACCAGCAGCAGTTCCTCTTCCACACCCACACTTCGCACGCCGTCGCCCCTTGTCTCCTGCTCGCCAGTCCCGGCTCCCGCCCGGATCGCGGCAGGCAGGAGCCCCCTGCGACGACGCGCAGTGCCCGGAGGAACCGCCGGGCCCGCTGCTGGCGGCAGGGGGGCCTCGACTCATCCGCCGACGGCCCGGGACTTGGAGGCAGGCTGCTGAACGGTTGCCGGGTCGGGGACATTACAGCCCAGGGCAGCCGGAGGACACCACTGCTCCGGAAGACACAAAGTGGCAGCGTTCCAACCGGCCGGCCGACGCCGCCAGCAGGAGAGGCTCTTCGAGGCACCCACCATCGGCACCATCTGGTGAATATGACCACAGAGCCGCCTTGAACAATACCCTCCACAGCAATTCCCGCCAAAGCACTAACGGAGGGGGCTCAGCCCATGCAGGGGGAGCCGGAAAGTTCGCCAGGACGGACCTCGTCGTCCATGAACCTTCGGCCGACATGTGGCGGAGAACGACAAGAAGCTCTGATGCTTCAGATTGCTTCCGATCAATACCGGCGCTCTCCGTCAGACGATCCGCATCCGGAATCCGCTGGGCGGGCGGGCAGGCACCCGGAAGAGCGGGTTCCGGAGATTCAGGTCGTCCAGGCAGGCGGAGCAGGTGGCCGGGGCCGTCGGCGGCGGGGCGACCCAGGTGCAGGGCGGCCAGCCGCCGACCTTCGGACAGGTCCGCGTGCGCGGCCCGTGCCTCCTGGAGGCCGAGGTGGAGCCACCCCCACAGGGCGAGCGTGTGGGGCAGAAGCCAGGCCGGGCGTGCTCCTTCAGCCGATATCGGAGCGCACCCCGGAGGGCTCCAGCTCCCCAGGACCTGGCAGAATTTGACGAGCTGCTGCCAGTACCGCAGTCACCGGCCGCTGTCAGGCGGGCATGATCTGCCCGTTCTCGATTTGAAAGTTCTCGGTCGGTGAGCAGCCGATCGACGGCGTGATCAGCAGGCTGACGGCAACCGGTGCGGGCTCCGTACCGGCGGTGGAGAACTCGCACACCGCTTGGCGACCGGTCAGCGGGAACCAGAACCAGGCATCCGCCTCGCCGACCAGAGCACGGTCCGATTCTCTCCACGCACCGTCTGTGGAGGTGAAGACCTGGAGGCGCACGGATGCCGTGAGCGGATCGGTCTGCGACCGCAGAGCGGTGAGTGTGAACTTGACGTCCCGGGCCAGGACCGATGTGGCGATCCGTCGGCGCTCTGTCGCCCGAGCCGCGGTCTGCGGTTCCTTCCCCTGGCCGGCCGTCGGGCGGGTCTGCGGGTCGGCCGGCAGCGGGTTCGGCGGGCCGCCGGTGGTTGCGCCGATCGTGACGGTGGCGGCCGTGGCGGTGGCCAGGGCGACGCCCCAGCTCATGAGGGTGCGGAAGTTCTTGCTCACGACGTCTCCCTGCGGGGTGATGGGTGCGGGCCGGCGGCCGCTGCTCTCGCCACCGCGTCCTGGGCGGCGCCGATACCGCCTGGCGCGGCTACTTGCCGGGGAAGGGCGGAGGTGTGGGCGTCGGCGCCCCGGACGGGCTGCGGCCGTCCCCGGTCCGCTGAGGCCACACGTCGAAAACTTCGAAGGTGAGTTGCCAGGTCGCCGGCGTCAACACCCGCTGTGTCACCTGGCCACGCGCCTTACGGAACTCCCCGGTGCCTCCGGTGATCGCGTTGACGACCGGGCTCGGTGCCGGAATTCCGGCTTGCTCGCCCTGGATGGTGATGTGCCCTTCCGGCAGCACCGCGGTCGACGAGCACTGTCCCGCGTTGCGTTCGAGGTCGGCAAGGACGCAGGACCCGCCGAAGCGTCCGACGAAGCGTTCTTCCGGTCCCTCGGTCGACACCAGGTTCCCGCTGAAGAGGAACTGGTCGCCGACGCTGCGGCCCGTGGCACCCAGATCCAGCTCTTCGCCTACGTGCAGCCGGGCCTCCACGCGGAGGGTGCGGCTTTTCGCCGAGGGGCCGTCGGCGGGGTGGGTTACCGCAGTCTCGGCCGTCTTCTGCGGGACCACGTCGGTCGACGCAGAACCGATGAGAGCGAGCCCGGCAGAGCCACCGAGAACCGCAACGGCGAGGAAGATGAAGGGTCGGCCGGCGAAGCCCACGGTCGCCTCCGTGCTTGTGGGAAGGGGCAGAGTCAGGGCCGCCCGGGCTTCGTCCGACGCCGCCGCCGCCGGACGGCGGCGCGTCGGGTCGGTTCACAGAAGGCAAGGCACCCGAGCAGATCCAGGGACCGTGGGCGAGAACGTACGAGAAGGCCCGCGGCATTACCGGGAGAGTTCGTCATGTTCACTCTGGTCGTGACGAAATTCGTCCGAATGCATTCATGACGGACCCTCCGTCCAGCGGAAACATTAAGGGCGGTGACGGCGACGCGCTCAACAGCGGGCCAAGATTGAGGCCGTTTGGGTGCATGAGTCCACCCGTCTTCACGACCGCCTTTACGATCTCGCCAGCCGTAGCCTCGCAGGCCTCCACCGCCGTTTCCCGGAGCGCAACCGCACTAGCACCGCACGTCGGCCAGGCACCGGCACCCACCTCCATCACCGACTACCGGCGCGGCGTGCACCACGGAATCCACGATGGGCTCCGCCACGGCCCACAACCTCACGCGCGTCGGCGGCGCTCTCGCCGAAACATTCCACGCCCGGGCCGTCCCCGCCACGGTCCGCGCTCAACCGATCAACGCGCTCCGCCCGCGTCCACGCACTTCACCCGCCACACGGTCCTGCACCTGCCCCCGCAGCGGCTCCCGCATGCCCCGATCCACCCAGCCACCGCACCGAGACACACAGCACGACGAACGACCCCCCGGGAACCCGTCCGGTGGATTTGGGCCGAGCGAAGACACGGCACCGCAAGCTCCGTCTCAGTAACACGCACCTGCTCTGCAATACCGGGCGCCAGGCCGTTGTAACCGGATCCCCCGGCATCGACGACCCCTCGTGTCGCGCTACGTAATCGTTCGAGTGGCACCCCGTCGGTGGACGACAGAGACTGGAGCGTGATGGTTCCGTGAGCGCTCAAGGAGCTTGCATGCTGGAAAAGTCTGCCGAGTCCCTGACGACCGTGCCGGATGAATCTGGATTCGCCAAGCACGGGACGCACGGCCCGTCGGAAGGAAACAGTCCGTCAACAGACGCGGAAAGAGATCTTGCCGAGGTACTCGCCGGCGTCGTGGGTGTCGAACAGGTTTCGATCGACGCTAATTTCTTCGACGACCTCGGCGCCAATTCATTGGTGATGGCGCAATTCTGTGCACGCGTCAGGAAACAGGCGGATCTACCGTCAGTTTCGATAAAGGATGTCTACCTTCACCGGACGATCCGCAGCCTGGCGAAGGCCCTCACTGACACCGGAACCGGCATCACTGCCACACCCGCCCCCGCCGGCTCGTCGGACCCAGCATCCTCGGAGTCCGTGACTCCGGTCGGCACGTTGCAGTACACCCTCTGCGGACTGCTGCAGTTCCTGCTTTTCCTGGGATATTCTTTCCTCGTTGCAACTCTCGCTGACCGCGGCTATGCATGGATATCCGCCGGCTCGAATGTGATGGATATTTACCTGCGATCGGTCGTCTTCGGCGGCGTCGGCTTCGTCGGTATGTGCACTTTCCCGATCGTGGCCAAATGGATCCTCATCGGCCGGTGGAAAGAACGCGAGTTCCCGGTCTGGGGTCTGACGTATCTACGCTTTTGGACCGTCAAAGTGCTGCTCCACGCCAACCCGATGGTCTTCTTCGTCGGCAACCCCCTGTACGTGCTCTATCTACGGGCACTCGGCGCACGCATCGGCACGGGTGTCACAATCCTCTCGCGCAACGTTCCGGTCTGCACCGACCTGCTCACGATCGGCGCCGGCACGGTGATCCGCAAGGAGTCGTACTTCCTGTGCTACCGGGCGCACGCCGGCCGCATCCAGACGGGTCCCGTCACCCTTGGCCGAAATGTGTTCATCGGTGAGAAGACCGTGCTCGACATCGCCACGTCGATGGGCGACGGGGCGCAGCTCGGTCATACGTCATCACTGCACAGCGGCCAGGCGGTCCCCAGCGACCAGCGGTGGCACGGATCTCCGGCGCAGCGCACGGAGCTCGACTACGTGCGGATCCCGCCCGCCAGGTGCGGCACTTTGCGCCGGGTCGGTTTCGGCCTCGCCACAGTGGGTCAGCTGTTCTTCCTCACCGTTCCGTTGGCCGTCGGGGGCCTGTACATGCTGTTGACGGAAGTCCCGGCACTGAACAACCGGCTGGCCCCGGGCGTAACAGGACTCGTGTCGGCAGAGCTCTATGTCGATGCGCTGATCGTGTCCTGCGTTCTGTTCTTCAGCTTCGTCGTCGTGGGCATCGTCGCTCTGTTCACCGTGCCGCGCCTGCTGAATCTGCTGGTCGAGCCGGGCAAGGTGTATCCGCTGTACGGCTTTCATTACTCATTGCACCGGGCGATCGCACGCATCACCAACGTGAAGTTCTTCACATGGCTCTTCGGCGACAGCTCCTACATCGTCCGCTATCTGCGCGGCCTTGGATACGAGCTGTCGCAGGTGGAGCAGACCGGGTCCAACTTCGGCACGGAAGTACAGCACGAGACCCCGTATCTGTGCTCTGTCGGCAGCGGCACGATGGTCGCCGACGGTCTGTCGATCGTCAATGCCGACTTTTCGAGTACGTCTTTCCGGGTGTCCCGTGCGTCGATCGGACGGCACAACTTCCTCGGGAACAACATCGCGTATCCGTCCGGGGCGAAGACGGGCGACAACTGCCTCCTCGCGACGAAGGTGATGGTTCCACTCGATGGCGAGGTACGTGAAGGGGTGGGCCTGCTCGGCTCGCCGTGCTTCGAAATTCCCCGTTCGGTGGAGCGCGACTTGCGGTTCGACCACATGCGGACCGAGGCCGAGTTGCCCCGCAACCTCGCTGCCAAAAACCGCTTCAACATTCGGTCGATGGCCCTCTTCCTGCTCGTGCGGTGGTTTTTCTTCTTCGTCGTCACTGTGCTTGCCCTCACGAATGCCGAGCTGTATGACTCCCTCGGTCACGGAGCAATCGCAGCATTCCTGGTGCTCAGCCTGGCATTCACCCCCCTCTATTTCATAATGGTGGAGCGTGCCATCGTTGCTTTCCGCGGGCTGCGACCGCAGTTGTGCTCCATCTACGACCCGTATTTCTGGTGGCACGAGCGTCTGTGGAAGGTTCCTGACGAGTACCTCAACATCTTCAACGGCACCCCCTTCAAGAACATGATCTGGCGGCTCCTGGGTGTCCGGCTCGGCAGCAGGGTCTTCGATGACGGCTGCTACCTGACGGAGCGGATGCTCACCACCATCGGGAGCGACTGCACTCTCAATGCGGGGAGCAAGATCCAATGCCACTCGCAGGAGGACGGCACCTTCAAGTCCGACCGCAGTGCGATAGGGGACGGATGCACCCTCGGTGTCGGCTCCCACGTCCACTACGGAGTGACGATGGGTGACGGCTCGGTACTTGCACCCGACTCCTTCCTCATGAAGGGCGAGGAAGTACCACAGCACGCGCGGTGGGGTGGCAACCCGGCCACGGAGATGAGCGACGCCCCCGGTCAGCCCCCGGCACTGGCACGGCAGGGGTAGCACAGCACCGTCTTGGTCAAGTCGGTTCGACCGGCCGGACAGTCCGGCCCGGCGGTCTGCCGACAGCGACGAAGACAGAGGAGCCGGCCCGGTCGGCGGCGACAGACATGGTGGCCACGGCGAGTGGAGAGGTACTGATCGATGGCAAAGCGAGTGGCGGACCGGGAATTCTGGCGCGGTGTGCTAGTCACCGGCGGATCCACCACGATCCCTCGGTGGACGCTCCGTCCCGTGACGGGTGTCGACGAGCACGAGGCCACGATTTCGGACGACGTCATGAACGCCTTGCGCCGGTTGGCGGAGGATCTCACGATGCCTCTCGGCTCCGTGATGCTCGCCGCGCACGCCAAGGTACTCGCCGCGCTGTCGGGCGAGCACGAGGTCACGACCGGCTACGTCGTGGAGGAGGGCGGCCGACCGTTGCCCTGCCGGCTGACGACCGCACCGACATCATGGCGGGCGCTACTGGCCGACACCCATCGCGTCGCGTCGGAACTGCTGTCGCACAAGGACTTTCCGGTCGACGAACTCAGACGCGAGCTGGACCTCGCCGAACCGTCGACCGAGACCGTCCTCGATCCGAACCCGGCCCTCGGTCCCTGTCCGACGGACGCCGCCGGCGATCTCGCCGATGACACCGTGCTGTGGACGGCTTTCTCGGAGCGCAGGGGCCGGCCCACGCTGCGGCTGCGGTACCGGACCGACGTGATCGACGCGGACCACGCCGCCAGGATCGCCGGTTACCACCTCACCGCGCTCGCGCTCATCGCTGCGGATCCGGATGCCGAGCACGCGCGGCAGAGCCTGCTCTCCGACGAGGAGTTCCGGTTCCAGCTCGAAGGGCTGTCCGGACCGCGCCGTACCCTCCCGGACGCCCGGGCGCACGAGCTGTTCGAACAGCGGGTGAGGCTGCACCCGAAGGCCGTCGCCGCCGTGCACGGCGACCGGGAGTGGACCTACCAGGAGCTCAACGCACGTGCCAACCAGCTGGGACGAGCCCTGTTGGCGCGAGGGCTGCGACGCGAAGATGTCGTCGCGGTGGTGACCGAGAGGAACCTGGACTGGATGGCCTCCGTCCTCGCGGTCTTCAAGGCCGGAGGCGTGTACCTGCCCGTCGATCCACGCTTCCCGGCCGATCGCATCGCGGCCATGCTCTCCCGCGCCGAGTGCGGACTCGTGCTCACCGAACCCACGAGCGCAGACTCGCTCGACCAGGCCCTGGACTCCCTACCAGGAGTCCAGAAGCTCTTCATCGGCACGGCGTACGACGAGGGCGGTCGCGACGACGACCTGGGCATCGCCGTCGCACCGGACCAACTCGCCTACATCTACTTCACCTCCGGCTCCACTGGAGAGCCCAAGGGCGCGATGTGCGAGCACGCGGGCATGCTCAACCACCTCTACGCCAAGATCGAGGACCTGGAGCTCGACGTCGACGAGGGACAGGTGGTCGCCCAGACCGCTCCGCAGTGCTTCGACATCTCGCTGTGGCAACTGTTGTCCGCCCTCCTGGTGGGTGGGCGGACCCTGCTGGTCGAGCAGGAGGTGATCCTGGACGTCCAGCGGTTCGTCGACAGGATCGCCCGCGGCCGGGTCACCGTGCTCCAGGTCGTGCCGTCGTACCTCGAAGTCGTCCTGACGTATCTGGAGCAGCACCCACGCGAGCTGCCCGGCCTGCGGTACGTGTCCGTCACCGGTGAGGCGTTGAAGAAGGAGCTCACGCAGCGCTGGTTCGCGGCCAAGCCCGGCATCAAGCTGGTCAACGCCTACGGCTTGACCGAGACCTGCGACGACACCAACCACGAGGTCCTGGACCGGGTGCCGGACCGCGAACGGGTCCCGCTCGGTCCCCCCGTCAGCAACGTGCACGTCTACGTCGTCGACGAACAGCTGTCACCGGTACCGCTCGGCGCCCCCGGCGAGATCGTCTTCTCCGGCGTCTGCGTCGGCCGCGGATACGTCAACGACCCCGACCGCACCAAGCAGGCTTTCATGCCCGATTCGCACCGCGAGGGAGCCCGGCTCTACCGCAGTGGCGACCACGGCCGCTGGCTGCCCGAGGGCAAGCTGGAGTTCCTCGGACGTCGCGACACCCAGGTCAAGATCCGTGGCTTCAGGATCGAGATCGGCGAGATCGAGAACACCCTGCTGCAGGTCCCCGGCGTCCGCGACGGTGCGGTGGTGGTCGCCGAACCACCCGACCGGGGCAAGCACCTTGTGGCCTTCTACTCCGGCCCGACGTCGCTCCCCGTCGAGGACCTGCGGGACCGGCTGGGTGAGTCGCTGCCGGAGTACATGGTGCCGTCGGCCTTCCACTGGCGGGAGAGGCTGCCGCTGACCGCCAACGGCAAGACCGACAAGAGGGCACTGGCAGCACTCGTGGAAGAACCGGACGTCGTCGAGGACCGCGAAGAAGGCTCCCACATGCCGGGTACGCCGACCGAGCAGCGGCTGGCGGCCGCTTGGTCGGAGGTGCTCGGCATCCCGCAGGCCCAGATCGATCGGCGGGCCCATTTCTTCGACCGAGGCGGCACATCGCTGTCAGCCGTACAGCTGGTGATCACTCTGGACCGTGCGGTGTCACTCAAGGACGTGACCCATCATCCGGTCCTCGCCGATCTGGCCGCACTGGTCGACGGCAGGTCCGATCGGCGTTCCGGGCTGCTTCAGCCGCTGTGCGAACCGGACGGTGCGCCGACTGGTGCCCTGGTGTGCTTCCCCTACGCCGGCGGCAACGCGGTGAACTTCCAGCCGATGGCCAAGGCCCTGCAGGGCAGTGGGATCGCGGTCTACGCCGTTGAGCTGCCCGGTCACGACGTGGCCGCCGAGAGCGAGCCTTTCGCGTCGATGGCAGATGTGGTGGCTCAGGTCGTCGCCGAGATCACCGAAGGTGGCCTGCGCGGAGTCCTGCTGTGGGGTCACTCGTCGGGCGCGGCTTTCGCCGTGGAGACGGCCAGGCAGCTGGACGAGCGCGGGGTGGAAGTCCAACGGGTCTTCATCGGAGCGCAGTTGCTCGGCAACGCCGCCGACCGGCGCGATGCAGTCACCGAACTGACCGGGCTGAGCGACGCCGAGATCGCCGCGAAGCTGAGCGCGGACAGCGGCTACGCCGAGCTCCATGAGCTGGACGCGCAGCGTGCCGAGCACATCGGTGCGGCCTACCGGCACGACTGCGTGTCCGCTCACCGCTATTTCGCAGATCTCCTCGACGCTCCCCCGGCGGTGAAGTTGTCCGTGCCGGTCACCGTGGTCGTCGCCGCCGACGACCCGTTCACGGCTGATCACCCGCGACGCCACCACGACTGGGAGCTCTTCGCGGCCCACGTCGACCTGCAGGAACTCACCGAGGGCGGCCACTACTTCCTGCGCAGCCGTCCGTCCGAGGCAGCGCAGACCGTGCTGCGCACCGCCGAACTACTGCCTACTTCCTGAGCGGCGCACACAGCCGCACACTGAAAGGAACATCAGGATGTCCTCCATATCCCCGGCGTCGCTGCTCGACGAGGTCGATCTCCCACCCGGCCGGCCTCCGATCCTGCGGGCCGAGATCACCAGCGACGCGCCGCGCTGGGCAGCCGAGCACCGAGAGGCGCTGCGCGCCGTCGTCGCCGAGCACGGCTGCGTCCTGATCCGCGGCCTCGGGCTGCGTGATGTGGCCGGGGCCAGTGCCGTCTTCAAGCGGCTGAGCACCCGGCTGATGACCGAGAGGGAGGCCTTCGCACCTCGGCAGACCTATGCCGACGGCGTGTACTCCTCGGCGCAGTGGCCGCCGAACCAGCCGATGTGCATGCACCATGAGCAGAGCTACACGCTCGAGTTCCCCGGCCTGATGCTGTTCGCCTGCCTCACCGCGCCCCACCAGGACGGGGCGACCGGAGTGGCCGACGCGGCGGCCGTGCTCGAGGAACTGCCCACCGCGTTGACCGAGCGGTTCGAGCGGGAGGGCTGGCTGCTCACCCGCAGCTACAACGACGAGATCGGGTCGTCCCTCATCGAGGCGTTCGGCACCGACGAGCGGGGCGCTGTCGAGAGTTACTGCCGCGCCAACGACATCGAGTTCGCATGGCAGCCCGACGGGGCCCTGCGCACCAGGCAGCGTCGCAGTGCCGTGATACGTCATCCGGTCACCGGGCGACGCTGCTGGTTCAACCAGGTCGCGTTCCTCAACGAGTGGACGTTGGCCCCCGAGGTCCGCGAGTACCTCGTCGAGGTCTACGGCGCCGAGGGGCTGCCGTTCAACACCCGTTTCGGAAGCGGCGATCCGATCGGCGAGGACGTGGTGCAACTGCTCAACAAGGTCTACGAGGCCCACACCGCACGCGAGCCGTGGCAGGCCGGCGATCTGATGATCGTCGACAACCTGCGCACCGCGCACAGCCGGGAGCCCTTCGAGGGACCGCGCGACGTGCTCGTCGCGATGGCCGACCCGGTGCGAATGTCCGACTGCTCGCCGACCTTCGAGGTGACCGCCCGATGACCAGCGTCCCCACCTCCGTGACGGCGTCCGCAACAAGCGAACCGCACACCGTGCGGCCCTTCGCGGTGATCTCCGGTGCCCAGGTCCAGCAGGTGCTGGAGGGGCGCGAGAAGCAGATCGTCGAGTTGGCCGAGGTCGCCTACCGGCTGCACGGTGCCGGTGACTCGGTGAATCCGCCGTCGTACTTCCTGCGGTTTCCCGACCGTCCGACCTCCCGGATCATCGCGCTGCCGGCCTCGATCGGCGGGCACGTACGGGTGGACGGCGTAAAGTGGATCTCGAGTTTCCCGGAGAACGTGCAGTCCGGCCTCCCCAGGGCGTCCGCCGTGCTGATCCTCAACGACCAGGAGACCGGCTACCCGTTCGCCTGCCTGGAGAGTTCCATCATCAGCGCCACCAGGACTGCCGCGTCCGCGGTGCTGGCCGCGGACCGGCTCAGCCGGGACCGGCCACGGCCCACGCGCGTCGGGTTCTTCGGGACGGGCCTGATCGCCCGCTACATCCACACGTTCCTGGTCGGCAACGGCTGGTCGTTCGACGAGACAGGCCTGTACGACCTGTCCGCCGACAGCACGGCGGGGTTTTGCCGCTACCTCGAGCAGTCGGGCACCACAGGCCGGATCACGGTGCACCACAGCGCCGAGGAACTGATCCGCGGCAGTGACCTGGTGGTCTTCGCCACCGTCGCCAGTGAGCCGCACGTCAGCGACCCTGCGTGGTTCTCGCACAATCCTGTGGTTCTGCATGTGTCGCTGCGCGACCTCGCGCCGGAGGTCGTTCTCGCCTCGACCAATATCGTGGATGACGTCGAGCACTGCCTGAAGGCCGGTACCTCGCCGCATCTGGCCGAACAGCTCACGGGCAACCGGGACTTCCTGCAGGGCACGTTGGACGACGTGATGGCCGGGCGGGTGACGGTGCCGACGGGCCGACCGGTGGTGTTTTCACCCTTCGGCCTCGGGGTGCTCGACCTCGCGGTCGGCAAGTACGTCTACGACGAACTGGTCCGCTCCGGAGAACTGCACGTCATCGACGACTTCTTCCACGAACTGCGCCGTTACGGATAACCGTCCGGGAGCGCCCCGCTGCAGATGAGGAGGAGGCCGTCGTGCCTGTCATATCCGCTCCCCACGCCTTCAACGAGTCCCAGCTCTATGTCGACCTTGAGCCCCTCTTCGGGCGCCCCCTGCTCCTGAAGTGTGAGGGCTTCAACTTCGCCGGCTCGATCAAGCTGAAGGCCGCGACCGAGATGGTGGAGGCCGCCGAGCGGGAGGGAGAGCTCACACCGGATTCGATCATGGTCGAGTCCTCGTCCGGCAACCTCGGCGTGGCGCTGAGCATGATCGCGGCGAGCAAGGGCTACCGGTTCCTGTGCGTGACGGACTCACGCTGCAACCTGTCGACCAGACTTCTGATGGAGGCATTGGGCAGCCGGGTGCACACCATCGCCGGCTCGGACGCCAAAGGCGGTTTTCTGGGCGCGCGGATCGACTACGTCCGTGCGCTGTGCGATTCCGATGAGCGGTATGTGTGGCTCAGTCAGTACACCAATCCGGGCAACTGGAAGGCGCACTACCGCAAGACGGCGCCGGAGATCGCCCAGCACTTCCCGCACCTGGACGTACTGTTCGTCGGCGCCGGCACCACCGGAACTCTGATGGGCTGCGCACGCTATTTCCGCCAGTGGCACCGGCCGGTACGGATCGTCGCGGTGGACAGCGTCGGTTCGGTGACCTTCGGTGGCGCGCCGGGCCGCCGCATGATTCCCGGGCTCGGCATGAGCATTCCTCCGCCGCTGCTCGACGAGTCCTACGTGGACGAGGTGATACGCGTCGAGGAGACGGACACCATCCGTGCGTGCCATCGCCTGGCCAGACGCGGATTCCTCTTCGGCGGCTCCACCGGCACGGTCGTCAGTGGCGCGATGCGTTGGCTGGACGACCACGACACGCGTGAACTCACCGCGGTGGCCATCGCCCCGGATCTCGGCGAGCGCTATCTCGACACCATTTACCAGTCCAATTGGCTGCACGATCTTTACGGCGAGGAGCTGCTCGACTCCGATGAAACGGCCGCCGGCCCCTGGGCAGCCGACCCCGTGCCCACACTCCAAGGGGACCGCCCACCACATCCGCCCGCAAAGCGGCGACGGCGGCGGTGAAGCGCCGTCCGGTGGGACCGTCCTGGATCAGCGGTTCCACCGAAGTGGGTTCCCTTCCGTGTTCTGCGGACCATGCCTCCGGCTCCCTCTCCAAGCCCTCGACGGGCCGAGGCGACCCGAGCCGGGGCAGCATCACGCGCACTCACTCACTCGCCCGCACCGTCCCGGCGGGCGGTTTGCCGGACCGACCCTTATGGGTGGACACATGAGCGTCAGCTGGGCGTCGGCGTCGGCCCGGGGCGTTTCCCGGATGCGGTGCGCTGTGTTTCCTCCGAACGGAGGAGCACAGACACGGGACGTGTTCCGGGTTCCGGCGCAGCCCGCACAGAAGTGCCGGAAGAGCAAGGAGTTCTGAGATGGCAGCCGAGGCGGTAAGGACCGAAAGTCCCTGTGCCATGATGCGCCGCGCGGCAAAGAGCGCCCGCCGAGAGATCGAACGCCGCAGAGGCGAGGTCTTCCGCCTCCAAAGCGAGATCGGCCACCTCAAGGGGCGGCCGGACCCGGACCGGATGGCTATTGCCACCCTCGAGCAGAGGGTGGAGAGTCTGGAGGAGCAGCGCAAGCAGGACGAGTTGTCTCTCGACACCCTCGAGCAGGTGATCAGCGAGAACTGCTGACGGGCTGACGAGCGAGGCCGGCCCGATGGAACCGGCCGCGGCAGCCCGGACCCGGCTCGACACGTACCTGGCCGCGGTCGTTCCCTGTAGCGGAATCGCGGCCGGGCCGCCGTCTCAGTTCTGTCCGGCCACCGCCAAGGCGGTGAGGACGCGTCGGGTCTTGCTCTCTGGGTGCTCGGAGAGCACCACCCCGCGCTCCCGCACCGCATCCTCCAGCTTCCGCTGCTTGCGCTCGGCCCGCGCCGTGAACTTCTCGACGTCGTCCTCGCCCTTGGGCTTCACCCGGATCGAGACCTCCAGGAAATCCAGGTCGGCAACCGACCACGCCTCCAGGTCCGCCTCCAGGCCGTCGAGTGGAACCTCGTCGACCTTCGTGGAGAGGATCGGTCCCAGCGCGACCAGCCCGTCGAGCCGGATAGCGGGCGCGCAGGAGTGCAGGAACTGGTCCTGCACCGCGTCGAGCGACGCGCCGGGATCGGCCCCGGGCTTCACCGCGTCCGACAACACTCCCGGCGGGTGACCGTGCACCAGAGAGGCGGCCAGCACCCGGCGGTTCCCCGACCAGTCCTCCTCGATCTTGTACGTGAACGGCTCCGCTTCGAACGGGGCGGAGAACCGGCCGACCAGTTGCTCCCGGGTGCACGGACGCAATTTGACGGTCAGGTCGTCCGGGTTCCCGCCGATCCTGAGCCGCACGATCACGCCGCCGTCCAGCAGCGGCATCCGGCCCCCGGCGACGCCGTCCCGGTCCTCGGCAAACCAGATTCGACGCGTCGTCCTCGGGCTGCTCGACCCGCCGAGGGCCGACAGCGCCGCCGCCACGTCACCCTCGATGTTGACCTTGATCTCGATCGGCAACAGGTTCATCGCATCTCTCCCGCACGCTTCCTGGACGTTGTCGCGGACGTCCCGCAGTACTGCTGGACGAAGGCGTTGAACGCCGTGTGTCGCTCCTCCTCCGGCTCAGGGGCGCCCCCGTCCGGGCCCTTTCGGAAGAGGACCTCGCCGAGGCCGTCCGGCCGCATCTCGCACGAACCGGAGACGAACGTCCCGTCCGGCGACGGCGTGCGCGTGGCCAGGAAGCTCGTCAGGAAGCGGCAGCGCGTCGTGTCGGACGCCTCACTGAAGCAACGCTCCTGCTTGACGACCCACTCGACGACGCGGGCGGCCTTGGCGCCGCCCATCGCTGATTCCGAGCCGGACGGGCCGCTTGCCGGCTACCAGTTGGGGGGCACGTCGGATGTGAAACGGCCACCGGCCGGGCGCTTCTCGAAGTGGAGATGGGGGCCGGTGGCATTCCCGGTGGAGCCGACTTCCCCGATCTTCTGGCCGGCCCTGACCGAGCCCCCTTTCACGGTCTGCTCGGAGAGGTGGCAGTACCAGAAGTCGAATCCGCCGGCACGCAGCACGAGGAAGTCGCCGAAGCTGGAGTCGTGTCCGCTGCGGGCTATGGAACCGCCGCGCACCGCGACACACGGCGTACCGCGCGGAGCGGCGTAGTCCGCGCCGGTGTGGTAACCCAGGCTCCAGTGAGGTCCCTCCTTCCGGTAGGGGGTGGTGGTGCGGTGTCCCGGTACGGGAGATGCGACGCGGGCACCAGGAGTTGTGGTCGTCGTCGCCGTCGGAACGCGGAGCCGGTCCCAGGAGGTCTTGCCCGGAATGCCGTTGGCCTCATCACCCTTGAACCTGAGCTTGCGCTGCCAGGCGGCGTACGACTGTTGATCGACGTCGGTCCACTCCGGACCAGGACCCGTCCGGTACTTCCCGCACCCTTCCGCCACCAGGCGTTTGCCCATCGCGGTGATCACGGGACTGCGTTGTCCCTTGTGGAAGAATGCCGCTCCTGGGAACGGTGTCAACGCAGGCATGACCTTCCCTCCTTTCAGTAAGGGCCGGATCACGATGCGGATTCGCCTGTTGAACGCGCGAGATGTCACCGTACCGGCGCCAGATGTAGTTGATCGCTGCCGCGATGTTCGCCACCGGGTCGTGGATTCGGTCGGTCGTGCCCGCCTGGTGGTTCTCGGCGAAGGTATCGGGAACCACCTGGGCGTAACCGCGCGAGCAGTTGAGCTTGGCACCGTCCGACTGCACCGGACCTGTCGCGTTTACGTCGTCCCGGTTCACCGCGCTCGGCTTGAAGGACGACTCGCGGAACGTGAGGGTCAGCAGGTTCGCTCCGTTGTCGACCCCCGTGACCCAACTCCTCGGTGCACCAGTTCTGTCGCACGCCTGCTCGGCAAACGCGCGGGCCGTGGCCTCGTCGACGGCCACTCCCGAGTTCTTCGAGAAGCGCACGGAACTCTTGATGATGGCCCCGGGGTGGCGGCAGTCCACGACGAACCCACATCTGGCACCGAGTTCGGTCAGTGAGGAGCAGCCGGGGAATCCGTCGGCAGCCGAGCCGGTGAGTCCCAGCATGCGCTGCCACGCCGCGTAGGCCGATCTCGTCTGCTCACCGAAGAATCCGGTGGCGCCCGCGGGGATACGTACTCCGACTGCGGCGAGCGCCATCTGAGTGGCCTTGACCTCATCGTTGCGCTTGCCGAACCGCACGTTGGAAAGAGCAACCATCGTGCCTCCCGAGCATTGGAGGCCGGTAAGGAGTGAGCCTGTCGGTCGGCACAGCAACGCACCTGCCTGGCAGTTGCGCCCCCTCCCGGGGCCGCGCGCCGCTTACCGTCACAGTCACCCCTGGTTCCACCATGCGCCCGATGGAAGCCGCACGCAAACCCGGCACCATGCGGGCGCCCGGATTCTCGGATCTGCTGCCGCGGGCTCCACGCCAGGCGAGAGACCCGGGCGATGAGCGTGCCGTGGCGGCTGCCCGGCTCAGCTCTCCTCGGATCGCGGTACCAGTTCGAGTCGGCTGAAGGCATCCACCACCCGGGAGCATCGGCCAGCGGTGGCTTCCGTGGTGCGAACGGCGCCGTCGTCCAGCGTGCGCAGGCGGGTGACGGGTTCCTCCAGATGGGGAGCGTTGCCGCCGAGGACGACCCACTTGCCGACCTCGGGGTGTATGACCAGGGCGGCGTCGCGGTTCTCCTCGTCGGTCGTGGGGCGGTCGACCCAGATGCCGCAGCTGCCGGTCACGCCGACCGGCACGCCACCGGCGGACCAGGCGACCGTGACGGTGACCGTGTGTCGGCCCGGCCGTTCGAAGGGGAAGCCGTCGGAGCTCCAGAAGACCCGGTAGTCGGCCTGTGGAGGTCGTCCACCTGACCACGGTGGGCAGTCCCCTCGGGATGGACAGCGTCTACAACCGGCTCCTGTCCGGTGGGCCGAAAAGCCCGGAGAAGGTGGCGGACTGGCTCGATGCATGGTGCCCGGCCGACGCGGTGGCCATCGGATGTCCACTGGCCGACGACTGGGCGGACGGCCTGACCGACCTCGCCGTCGTCGATGCCCGCGACCGGGCCCACAGCATCACGGAGTGTCTCGCTCACGCCGACGTCGCCCGGTCGATCGGCAGTCACCTCGCCGGCTGCACGACGGTGGGTTGGTCGCACGGCTCCGGGAGGCCTCGATGTCCTCGTTCCTGGCCTTCGAGGCGGCCCCGGCTTTCTTCGACGGCCGAGTTCGACCGGCCGTCGACGTGCCGTACGTACCGCTGCCGAAGGGGACCGGCACGCGCGTATCCATCCGCCCCGCCCTCCGGGTTCGCGCCGTGTCCACACCTGGTGCGGCGGCGGTCGCGAACCTGCCGCGGTCCCCGCCCGGGATTCCGAGCGAGGTACTGACGCCGAGCCCGGCAGGCGGCGGTTCGTTGCGCGGACTCACCGATGGCTTCGATGAAGACGCAGGAGAAGTGCGCATCGACCAAACGGGTCGACCCCAACGAGTTCAAGGCGTTGAGCAACCCCTGTCGCGTCGGTTCCCTCGTGGCCGAGGGCAAGCACCAGGCGACGGCCCGTTTCGACCGCTACGGCTGCTGCCTCGGTGCGGCGTTCCAGATCCAGGACGACCTGCTCAACCTGACCGGCCTCTGCTCGCGGAACGGCAAGGAGATCGCCGGGGATCCACGGGAAGGCAAACGCACGCTCGTCCTCGTCGAATGCATGCGGCGCCGCACCGCCGCGCAGCGGGCGCGGGCCAGGGCCCTCCACGCGGAGGCGCTCACGGCGTTCGACGACCCTCCTGACTCCGACGACAAGCAGTTCCTTCTCGGCTTGCCGTTCCACACGGTCGAGCGGGACAGCTGGGGCGTACGGTCAATCCCACTGAATGTCGGACAGGGTCTCCAAGGGGGTCCGGTCGGCGACGGCTTCAGGTATCTGAAGAGTGTCACCCTTGTGCAGGGTGGCCGGGAAGCTGAGCCGGGTGCGGTTCTCGAGCTCGCCGAGGGTGACCTGGAAGACGCGGAACTCATCGAGTTCCAGGATTTCGAGCTGATCGAGGTTCTGGGTGAGCAGGAACCCCTTGGTCTTCAGCTTGCCGTGCTCGGTGAAGGCGATGACTTTCCAGAACTCGCGAGGGATCTTCACCCCGCGGAAGGTACGGTCGTCCTCCCGGAACACCGGCCCGCCGAACACACTGACCTTGAGGTCGTCGACCTCCGTGTCGGCGAAGACGGCGTCCTCCAGTTCGCCCCACAGCCCGTTCTTGGAGCTCTGGTTGAAGTCGTCCATCTGCGGAGTGATGTTGGTGTAGAAGAACGAGTCGGTGTTGGCCCTCTCGGCTTCCGGCAGGCTGCCCCACAGCAGATCGGCGCGGCGGGCTATGTGCCCGCGGTCGAGCCGGTTGTTCTCGTACAGTTCGTTGCCCACCTGCGCGGTGGCGGGCAGCCTCGGGTCCTTGACGAACGGGATGCCGTTGCGGCTGAGCTTCTTCAAGGTGCCACCGTTGATGTTCCAGCCCACCCAGAAGGGGAAGCGCCGCTTCTTGCTCAGGGCGAGCGAGAAGTGTGTGTAGGAGACCACCTCGGAACCGTTGAGGCGGATCGCGTCGCGAGTGAGGTCCGCGTCCAACTGCGGGACGTCGATCCGCTCGTCGAGGAAGTCCGTGGCATATCCGGCGACGGTCCGGATGTCTTCCGGGGCCGGCGGGGTCAGGCTGATCTCGAGCTTCTCGAACACCGAGGCCGGCAGGCACGCCAGCGCGTGCTCGTCCGGGTCGCCCGCGGCTTCACCGCCGAAGTGCAGCCCGGCCATGACCGTGCCAGGGCGGCCACCTTGTTTGAAGAGCCACACCGCGCCGGAGTCACCACCGCTGCTGATCTCCCCGGTCTCGGGCGGGCGGTCGGGGTCAGGGCCTATTTCGAAGCAGCCGATGGCCTTGTTTCCGACTTGACCGCCGTAGTTGAGCTTGGCGATGGTTTCGATGCGGCGGACTATGCCGTGGGTGACGCCGGTGGTCCGTCCGCTGGCGATGACCTTGTCGTCGAGCTCCGGCTGTCCCAGTTCCCTGGGGGCCACGCCCAGTTCGAAGATCTCCTGGATGAAGGCGCGATCCTCGATGGTGGCGATCGCGCAGTCACCGGCCACGCCCAAGTGGGACCTTTTGAGCGTGCCCAGGCGATTGCGGTGGATGCGGTTGTCGTCGTGCGGTCCGGGCTGGACGATCTCCACACCCAGTTCGCCGCGAGGGCCCTGCAGCACGTGCCAGTTGCTCAGCACATAGGGGGTGCCGTCGGTCTTGTCGTAGACGATGCAGCCGATCGTGCCCGCCGAGACCGTCACCGACCCGACACTCACCCCGGGCTCGATCGGGTCCAGGCGGGTCTTGCGCACCGGGCTCTTGGCCTCGGCGACCCTTCGGAACTGCGGTTTGTAGCTGCGCTCGATGACGTCGGTGGGCACCTCGGTACCGTCCACCGTGATCGTCTCGGGTATCAGCGTGGTGCCCAGCGTCTCCAGCACCTCCGGCTCGGCCTTGCTGTCCACCGTGAACTGCAGCGCGACCTGCCTGCCGCGCCGCCCGCCGGTGAGCTTGCGGCCGATGCCCACGGAGCTGATGTTCGGATCCTCCAGCAGCTCAGGTCCACGGGTTCGGATGTAACGTCGCAGCGAGGCGATCAGCTCCTCCTCGGAGGACGCCGGCTTCTTGGCCGGCGAAGTGCTCTTCTTCTTGGTCTTGGTGGCCATGGCAGGCTCATCCCTTCACCAAAGGAGGCGGCGTATGTGAGGCACGCCCATGGTCCGGTCGGTGACCGGCAGCGGCTCCTCGGACAACCACCTTCAACTACGGTAAGCGGTCATCGTTCACGCTCTGTGTGCGATAGTGGCGGCGTTAGACACGTGCCTTGGGCCAGAGGCAGTCCCGCCGTCCGCGATCACCCCACCGAGCCGTCCGTGGCCTCGGGAGCGTTGAGCGCGAGTGCCAGCAACGCTGCCGAGACCTCCCGGATGACCTGTTCGGCTTCGCTCAACACCGGTTGGAACGTGGCACCGCACTCGATCGTGTAACCGAACACCTTCGTGGCGGCCGGGTCGGTGAGGTGCCGGCTGTACGCGTAGTCGTCACTCGTCCCCGAGGTGGGGTACAGCCCGTACGCCGCCTCGACCCCGTGGTCGACGTCGCGCACCGCGCGTACCGCGTCGTTCATCCGCTCCGCCAGTTCGACCGCGATCTTCGAGTCCCTTTCGGGGATGAACTCGCCGATGCCGTCGTCCGGCCGCCCCCGCACCGCGTGCCGTGTTGTCCTCCCGGTCCTGGTTGGTCGACCGCACCACGACGATCACATCCGGATGGGAGACCACTTCGTCCTTGGCGATGTCGACGTTCCTGCCGTTGCTCGCCGCCCAGAAGATCGGCATTCCCTTGCCCTGACGGCCGTTGGTGGCGGCGAATTCGAGAGCGAGTTCCAAAGTGCTGGTCAGATCCCAGTCCGCGCCGTTCGGGCCCAGGCTGCTGACCAGGACGTCCACCCCGCTCCCCGGGCCGGTCCCGGGGACTTCCGTCGAAGGATCGGTCGCATAGGCCACGGCGCGGGCGAGCGTCGGCTGCGTACCGACCTGGTCCGGCAGGCACGCCAGCGACATCAGGCTGCACTCGGGGGCCGCGCCCGTACCTCCCCGCCCCGTTGTTGAGCCGGGCCCCGACCACGCCCGCACAGAAGGTGCCGTGATCGCTGTCGGGCGTCCCCGAGGTGCCCTGGACGAAGACCGCGCCTTCCACCCCGTCGGTGAAGAATCCCGGCAACCGGTCCACCCCGGCGGCCAGGTCCGGGTGCTCCGCGTCAAAGCCGTTGTCGATGACGGCGACTCGGATTCCTGCCCCGAAGGTGCGGTCCCAGGCCGACCCGATGCGGACGTCGGCGTCCGAGGTGCCGCCGTTGGTCCCGGCGTTCCTCCATTGCCACTGCCGCGGATACCGGGCCCCGGTGGGCCTGAACCGGGCAGGGACGTGCCCGGTGAACGACGGTTCGGCGAAGACGAAACGATCGTTGCCGTGGAGCTCGGCGGAGGCAGCGAGGACGTCCCGCGACGCCCGGGCCCGTACCTCGTACAGGTTCTTCGCGAAGCCGAGTCTGTTGACGATGGTCAAACCGGCAGTCTCGAGCTCGCGCTCGGCTTCGTCCTCCGACAGTGTCGGCTCCAACCGGACGGTCAACGCGTCGGTCGCGATACCGATCCTGCCATTGGGCCGCCGGATGACCTTGCCGGCCGCCTCCGCACTGGGGATCTCGTCGCCCGTGGTGAATGCCTCGCGGGTCCGCTGGTTCGGCCTGACGAATATCCAGCTCGCTCGGGCGAAGGCTTCGTTCGTCTCGTCGTCGATGCCGGCTTCGCGCATCTCCCCACGAGCACTGCTTCCCGGATCCGTCGCTCTTTCGGCGACTCTGTCCTGGAAAGCCGCGCCCGTCTTGACCGCGATAACGTCGTCGAGTTCTTCAGCCTCGACGAGATGGCCACGTTGGTAGTACTGACGTGACATCGCTCTCGCCTCTTCACATCGGTGCGGAAGCCCTGGCCGGTGACGACATGGCCCTCGGACCCGCAGCCTGAGGAACACCCCCTCTCTGTCAGTCTCCTCGCACCCTCATCGCACGGCAACTTCATGCCACGACGCCGAAGGGACGGGCACAGCGGGTCCGGCACGGGCGCGGTGAAGCCCAGCTGGGCCGGGTCCGGAAACAGGGTGGCCTTCGGCCCCGGTGGTTGGTCCCCCTGCCCCGGTGATCGACGGCTGACCAACTCGTGCACGGTTGACGGCGAGGCGTCGGACTCATGACGGTTGATCATGGTCGTGCGGTGGGGAACGCGACTCTCGCAGCGTTCCCTGGCGACCACGGGCGCGAATCTGCCGGCCGTGATGATCGATCAACTCCTGACCCAGGCAAGAAAGTTGTGGAACGGGTGGCACCGGGCCAGGTCCGGCTTACGTCCGTGCCGCGGAAGTTGCCGGTTCAACGTGGACCGCTCCTCCCTCACCCGGGCGAGGCGCGCCATCAGCCTCGGCGTCCGACTACGGACCCTGGCCGAGGCCCTCCACCACCTCAGCATGACCGGCACAACTCGTCAGTTGGGCCAGCCGAAGCTCCTGGCCGACGGACCCGCGGTGGAGGACCTCGCCGATGCCGGACACCAGACGCACCAGAGACATCGGGCACGCGAGTTCCACCGCTCCCTGCCGATGCTCACCCCGGTCTTCCTGACCGTCGGTCGCCGCCGACGCGGCAGCCCAGCGATCCGCCGATACGCGTCAACCCGCCCGCAGCAGCGATCCGACCACGCTGACCCTCCCGGAGGTCCGCCGCCGCCTCGTCGCCGTCTTCAGCCGACCGGACGTGACTGCGGCCAGGCTGCTGCACTGGTCCCCCTGGCGCAGACGCCACCAGGCAACAGCCCGATGCAGTCACTACCGACGTCAGGCCTCCTCCTCGGCGCGGCCCCCTCCCACCATGTACCGCCAGACCAGGTCGTGAGCCAGGATGATCAGGCCGATCAGCATGAGAGCCTCGGTCTGGATGGGGCGCAGCCCGACGTGGCGGGCGAGTTCGGGGAAAGCACCGACGACGGCGATCAGGGCGTAGAGCAGTGCGGCGGCGGCCTGCTGCCAGGTGGGGAAGTGGTCGCCACGGGCGCGGGCCAGCAGCCGCAGGGTGCACAGGCAGCCGATCACGGAGAGGGCGATCAAATGAAATCGGGGGGCCAGGTCGACAACGGCCTACGCGTGAGCTGCGGAGTCGGCTCGTCGGCCTTGCGGCTTGGATGGAACCGCAATGGGCCCGCCACGACGTCCGGCTCACCATCGACGAAGCCGAACTGCACTGGCCACCCGCCCCCTTGATCTCCGGGTGGGGAAGTGATCTGTCGGTCACACCCGCGTCATCGGCCAAGTCGTGCCGGTACGGCCGGGGTTCGCATGCGCATTCGGCGGCTTGTCTCGCGCCACGGCGAAGCCGAGCAGTGGGCCGGTCACTGTCCGGCAACCGCAACGTGTCACCATCGATCCCGTACTGAACACGCTTGCACTCGAAGTGAGTTGACTCATGGGGGAATCGATGGTCCGCAATCGGCATCGTCGGACTCTTGTCGTGCTGAGCAGCCTCGGCATGCTGCTGGGAGCGGCTCAGCCGTCATCCGCAGGAACACCGGACGAGCGGCCTTGCGTCGTCGACGGGGCGTCCGCCATGCCCGACTGGACATGGACCAGCGCGACCACCGTGGAGCGGCAACTGACCATGGACAGCGACGCGGACGACCGTGCCGAGCCGCTGATGGCATCGATCCAGCCACGGATCGACCCTGCCGCGTACGCGGACGGTGAGCCCGGAGAAGCGCTGTTGCGTCCCGTCGGACCGCTGGGACACCTGGGGCCGCTCGGTCCCTGGGGACCGCTCGGCCGGTACGGGCCCGTCGGAGAGGCGAGTGCGTACTGGGAGACGCAACTCGATCACCTGCGGCACCACCCGTTCTTCGCATCGCTGCTCGACACATGGGGCATCCTCGCTCAACCGGTCCTGGACGAGACCGGACCGCTCGGCCCGACCGGTCCGGTCGGGCAGGAGGCCTACTGCGAGAACCTGCCCGCGATCAACGAGATCTCCGGGCAGCTCCAGGCCGGCGGTGTGTACGGACCTCTCGGGCCCGCCGGCCCCCTGGGCGTCTACGGCCCGCTCGGTCCACTCGGGCCCCGCGGGCCCATGGGCGTCCTCCTCGATCCGGCCGACGGCCGCTACTACGACAACGGGAAGCTGGTCACCAAGGTCGAAGGTGCGGCGCCCTGGGGCAGCGGGCAGCGGCGCATGTACGAGCTCGTCGAGACGTACCCCCGCGGCCGCGCCCACGCCGCCGATGTCGCTCTCGACACATCGTTCATGGCCACCGACGTCACGACGCCCGGTCGGCCGACCGAGTACACCATGACGTCGGCCGAGGATCAGTTCGTCACGGTCACGGTGGTACCGGACCGGGGCTTCGCCGACTTGTCCTGCATGTTCAACGCCTACGGTTTCAACCCGTGCGGTGTCTATCCCGCCCTGTCGGTCTTCCCGAACGGAGCGGCCGTCGACACCGAGGACATCCTGATTCGCAACGTCTTCCATCTGCCCGCGAGCTGGAAGTCGCCGCAGGAGATCGCCGACCGCTACACGGTGGAACTCCTCGACGGTGCCGGCAACGTGGTGGCCGAGTCGAGGGCGAGCCGGTATGTCAATTGGCTTCAGATCAAGGTGCCCGCCGACTCGGAGCTGACGGCGCGTGTCACCCTGAACTCGACCTGGGACGAAGAGCAGACGACAGCGGAGTACCACCTCGCCGTCACCGGCTCCACGGAGTGGGTCGGTTCCGTCGGGTTTTCGGGAGCGCATCAGGCGGGCCCGGGCCTCCTGTGAACGGCGCGGCGGAGCACCGACCACTGGAACGGGACTCCTGGCTTCCGGGTCCGGCATGACTGTTGCCCTGGCGAAGCGATGACCTGGTGGGTGTCACCGGGCTCGGAGCGCCGTTCGCCCGCTCGATGGTTCTTGTGCTGACGTGGTCGTCATCCCTCGGTCGGTCACGGCCAAGCTCTCCGGGCGCAGGCGCACCTCGGCGTACCGGTCGGCGAACCGATCCGCGAACAACCAGGATGTCGTCGGTTGTGCCCACAGCGTCGTCACGGCTCACCTCGTCGACCAGGACGGTCACCCCACCCTGCGGGCTCGGAACGAGATCATCACTTTCCTGGCCGAGCGGCTCGACACGCAGTCTGAATGAGCCCTGTAACCGGTTTCCCCGGAGGGACTCGGGCCGATCACGCCACCTGCCGCACCCCGCGCCGATCACGCGGGTACGGGACCCGGGCGAGACGTTCCAGCGGGTCCGGAACCTCCTTCCCGGTGCCCGTGCCGTCTCGGATCAGACCTCATCCGGTACGACGAACCACCAAGCAACCCGTCGGCCGAGTGCGCCGAAGCCGCACTGCGGGGGCCGGAAGCACCTGTCGTCCATCGCTCACCGCGGCGCATCCCGTACAACCACATACAGAAAAGCCGGATTGTGGTGACGGGAACCATTGAATTATCCGGGGCGGTGCAGTTCGAGAACAGTTCGTGAGAATGGAATGTGATGCAGCCCATTCCCTGGATTCCCATTGCGCGTACCGACCCCCGGTAAACTCCTCACCGGAGCCACAGGCTCTGATCACATGTCGTCCGAGGAGGGGGAGAGAAATGAGTATTCGACGGTTATGGAGTTGCGTCGCCCTGGGAGCACTCGCACTCGGTGCCGCTGCGGCACCTGCGGCGGCCGCACCATTGGCACCGAGCACGGTGGGTGACGTGTGCGGCGCGGGTTACGCATACGTCCACGCGGAGCCCGTGGTACGTTCCGGCAGTTTCCTGCCGGCGGGAACCGTGTATGTGGAATACAATCCGTACACGCGCTCGTTCTGCGGTTTCGCGGTGAAATCCCGGTGGGTGGGCGTGGCGACGGACATGCATGTCGCTACGGTGGGGGCGTCCGGCACGGCCGACAGGGGTAACTCGTGGTCCGGCCCGAGCCTGTACGCGATCGGCCCGTCCCGTGAGACGGCGTGGGAGTACGACGGCCGGGACTGCGTGTTGTTCGGGGCGCGCATTTCCGATCCGGAGGGAAACCAGTACTTCCATCAGTCGGCCAATGCCGCGATCGGATACACACGGTTGTGCGTCTGAAATCTCCCGGCGTTCATACGGCCGTCCAGACACCCGTAGCCTGACCGTGGGAAAACCTCTCACGCGGGGATTTCGTACATCGGGACGGACGGTTACAAGTTCCGCTCGGACCCGGACGAACTCCGGGCACACGAGGTCACGGTGAACGCCGGCTGTGTCGAGGCCCGACCGGCGGGGCCGGCCGTGAAGCGGCCGGCCCCGCCTGCGCGAGCGGTGCGGCGACGGGGAGACCGGGAGCCGGGACGTCAGCACGCCGGGCGTTGGCGGTTCGGCTCCAGTGAGAGTGTGCCGTCCGGTTCGAGGACCGGGTGCACGGGAGCGCTGACACGGTCGAGGGTCGCGTGCATCCAGGCGGCGTCCTGGTGCGAGGCGGGCTCCAGCCGCATACGCCGGGAACGCAGGGGCATCATGCGCAGGCCCAGGAACCGGCCGGTGTCCGCCGCCACCGTGACGAAGTAGGCGAGCCGGAGGTCGTCGCGGTACTCCTCGTACCCGCTGATGCCCTCGTAGTCGTCGATGAAGTCGCCGCAGCCGTACAGCACCAGCCTCTGCCGGTACACCTCGATGGGGCGGGGGTGGTGCGAGGAGTGCCCGTGGACGAGGGCGGCGCCGCCGTCCACCAGGGCGTGCGCGAAACGGATCTGCTCGCGGGGGACGTGGTAGCCCCAGTTGGAGCCCCAGTGCACGGACACGACCACGGTGTCGCCCGCACGTTTCGCCCGCCGTATACGCTCCACCACCGCGGCGGCCGTGCCGGCCGACAGGTCGGGGAGACGGGCGACGCCGGAGCGGGCCGCGGTCGCCGCCCAGCCTGTCGGAACACCGCTGGAACTCGCCCCCAGCGCGAGGACGAGGACACGGCCGCCCGTTCTGACGGGGACGGCCACCGGCCGGTACGCCTCGTCGGCGCCTTGCCCGGCACCCGCCGCCCGCAGGCCCGAGCGGTCGAGCGTCTCCAGCGTCTCCGCCAGGCCCGCCCGGCCGAAGTCCAGCACATGGTTGTTGGCCAGGACGCAGACGTCGGGCCGGGCCACCGTCAGGGCGGACACGTTGGCTGGATGCATGCGGTAGTGAACCGCCTTGCCGGGGGCGAACGCGTCACTGCGCGTGATGGAGGTCTCGAGGTTGACGATCCGTACGTCCGGGGCGGTCCCGTCCAGCAGTCGGAGTGCCTCACCCCACGGCCAGGACGGGGGTACGGGGGCCGGGACCGGTCCATTGACCGACTCGGCCATACGGACGTAGGTGCGGGCATCCGCGACGCAGGTCTCCCGCAGCACCGGATCGCCGGGGCGGGCCAGGATCTGGTCGACGCCGCGGCCGAGCATCACATCGCCGCACACGAACAGCGTCACCACGTCGCTGCGCATACCACAACGGTAGACGCGCGCCTGCCGAGGTGGGTCGGGCCCCGCATCGGGCGGGCTCCCCCGGGCTCGCCCACGAGAGCCGAAAAACCGGACGCCGATGTCGAGAACCCCTGGCCGGCTACGTCCCCGCAGTGAACGCGCCCACAATGGGGCGCACCAGCACCGAGGAGAAACACGATGGCCAAGTATTTGCTGCTCAAGCACTACCGCGGCGCTCCGGCTCCGGTCAACGACGTGCCCATGGACCGGTGGACGCCACAGGAGATCTCGGCCCACGTGCAGTACATGAACGACTTCGCGGCCCGGCTCGAGAAGACCGGTGAGTTCGTCGACAGCCAGGCGCTCACCCCCGAGGGGACGTTCGTCCGGTACGACGGCGAGGGGCGCCCGCCGGTCACCGACGGCCCGTTCGCCGAGACCAAGGACCTCATCGCCGGCTGGATGGTCATCGACGTCGACACCTACGAACGTGCCCTCGAGCTGGCCGGGGAACTGTCGGCCGCCCCCGGGTCGGGCGGGAAGCCGATCCACGAGTGGCTCGAGGTACGCCCGTTCCTGGCCGCGCCGCCCACCATCACGGAATGACCTCGTCCATGGACGAGGTCCTGCTCCGGAGCCTCACGCCGAGCGTGCTCGGAATCCTCGTCCGCCGCGGAGCCGACTTCGCGGCGGCCGAGGACGCCGTGCAGGACGCGCTGGTCGAGGCGCTCCGCGTCTGGCCGGCCGACCCTCCGCGGGATGCGAAGGGCTGGCTGGTCACCGTGGCCTGGCGCCGGTTCCTCGACGCTAGGCGGGCGGACGCCGCCCGCCGCCGGCGTGAGGACCTCGTCGACGAGGAGCCTGCGCCCGGGCCCGTGTCCGCGGTGGACGACACCCTCCAGCTCTACTTCCTGTGCGCCCACCCGTCGCTGACGCCGTCGTCCGCCGTCGCGCTCACGCTGCGCGCCGTCGGCGGGCTGACCACCCGCCAGATCGCCCAGGCCTACCTGGTGCCCGAGGCGACCATGGCGCAGCGCATCAGCCGGGCCAAGCGCACCGTGGCCGGCAGTGGGGCCTCCCTTGCTCATGGGGGTCCCCCCGCTCATGGGGGTCCCCCCGCTCGAGCGAAGTCGAGAGTGGCGGAGGAGTCGAGAGTGAGGGAGGAGCCGAGAGCTCGGGGAAGGTTCGACCAGCCCGGCGACGTCACGACCGTGCTGCGCGTCCTCTACCTGGTCTTCAACGAGGGCTACTCCGGCGACGTCGACCTCGCCGCCGAGGCCATCCGGCTCACCCGACAGCTCGCGGCCGCCATCGACCACCCCGAGGCGGCGGGGCTGCTCGCACTCATGCTGCTCCACCACGCCCGGCGCGCCGCCCGGACCGCGCCCGACGGCAGCCTGGTGCCGCTCACCGAACAGGACCGTGGCCGATGGGACACCGCGCTGATCGCGGAGGGCGTCGAGATCCTTCAGGCGGCTCTCGCCCGCGACCGGCTGGGCGAGTTCCAGGCCCAGGCCGCCATCGCGGCACTCCACGCCGACGCGCCCACCGCCGAGGAGACCGACTGGGTGCAGATCGTCGAGTGGTACGACGAGCTCACGCGCCTGACCGACAGCCCGGTCGTCCGGCTCAACCGAGCGGTGGCCGTCGGCGAGGCCGACGGACCGCGCGCCGGACTGGCGGTGCTCGCGGAACTGGACGCCTCACTGCCCCGCCACACCGCGGTGGCGGCGTACCTCCACGAGCGCGACGGCGACCTGGCGACGGCGGCCCGGCTGTACGCCGAGGCGGCCCGAAAGGCACCCGACCTCGCCGAGCGCGACCACCTGACACGTCAGGCGGCCCGGCTCAACACCCGGCGGTCCCCCTGACGGGCCGCGCTTTCGGATCTTCCCGCTGCATGTGGCCCGGCCCCGTGGCCAGAGCGGTCGCCTCGACGTGAGCAGGCGCCCTCATCGAGGGGCGAGGGGCGTTCCGGACGTTTTCACTGCTCGGAGTGGCCCTCGATGAGGCGTCGCAGCGAGGGGAGCAACGCGTCGATGTCCTGTCCGCTCCGGAAGGCGACGACCGTGGTGCCGTCGGCGTCCGTCTCCGAGCGGGACTGCGGGCCCGGGAACAGGGCGAGCACCTCGCGCATCGCGGCGTCGACCTCTCCGACAGGGTCGGGGGACTCACCCCGGAGCCATCGGCGCAGCACGTGGTTGTGGGCCGCGACCACGGACGCGGCCATGAGCTCGGACCTGAGTGAGGCCGACTCGCTGGAGTCTCCCAGCCAGTTCGAGATGAACTCGCGGAACAGGCGCTGATAGCGGGCCACACTGGCGATCTCGCGGTCGCGGAGCGCGGCGACCTTACTGGTGAGCCGGTACCGCCGGCGGGCGAGGTCGCCTTCGTCGAGGTAGTGCAGCAGCACCAGGCGGACCGCGTCGGAGACGGCGGCCAGGGCGGTCTCGTGGCTGGAGGTGGCCAGGCGGTCCTTGATCTGCTCGAGCATCCGGTCGTGGTCGGGGAAGATGACGTCTTCCTTCGCCGGGTAGTACCGGAAGAAGGTGGTGCGACCCACACCGGCGCGTTCGGCGATGTCATCGACGGTGGTCTGCTCGTATCCGCGCTCGTCGAACAGGGCGAAGGCGGCCTCCGAGAGCCGGATCCGCGCGGCTGGCTTGCTCATGATCACCCATCTTTCCCTGTCGCGTCCTTCGGTGGCCACTTGCCCAATGGAATGGTACTGCGTACCGTTCAAAAGAGATGGAGTACCACAGGAGGTCACCGTGGGTTCTCTCGCACGCAGCGAGTCCGGGCTGCCGATCCAGCCGGTCTACGACGCCAGGACACCGGCGGACTTCGACGCGGACGCCAAGCTGGGCGCGCCGGGGCGGTTCCCGTTCACCCGGGGCGTGTACCCGTCGATGTACACCGGCCGGCCGTGGACGATGCGGCAGTACGCCGGCTTCGGCACCGCGAAGGAGTCCAACGAGCGCTATCACGAGCTGGTCGGCGCCGGCACCGGGGGCCTGAGCGTGGCCTTCGACCTGCCGACCCAGATGGGCTACGACTCCGACGAGGCCATCGCCCAGGGCGAGGTCGGCAAGGTCGGTGTGGCGATCGACTCGATCCAGGACATGCGCACGCTGTTCCGGGGTCTGCCGCTCGACAAGGTGTCGACGTCGATGACGATCAACGCACCGGCCTCGACACTCCTCCTGCTGTACCAGTTGGTCGCCGCCGAGCAGGGCGTCCCGGGCAACCTGTTGACCGGGACGATCCAGAACGACGTGCTCAAGGAGTACATCGCCCGCGGCACCTACATCTTCCCGCCGAAACAGTCGCTGCGGCTGATCAGTGACATCTTCGCCTACTGCCACCGAGAGCTGCCGCGCTGGAACACGATCTCCATCTCCGGCTACCACATGGCCGAGGCCGGGGCCACGCCCGCGCAGGAGATCGCGTTCACCCTCGCCAACGCCAAGGAGTACGTGCGCGCCGCGCTCGCCGCAGGCCTGGACGTCGACGACTTCGCTCCGCGCCTGTCCTTCTTCTTCGTCGCCCGCACCACGCTGCTGGAGGAGATCGCGAAGTTCCGCGCCGCCCGCCGCATCTGGGCCCGCGTCATGCGCGAGGAGTTCGGCGCCCGGAATCCGAAGTCACAGATGCTGCGCTTCCACACGCAGACCGCCGGTGTGCAGCTGACGGCCCAACAGCCGGAAGTCAATCTGGTCCGGGTCGCACTGCAGGGCCTGGGAGCGGTCCTGGGCGGGACTCAGTCCCTGCACACCAACTCCTACGACGAGGCCATCGCCCTGCCCACCCAGAAGGCAGCACGACTGGCCCTGCGCACCCAGCAGGTCATCGCTTACGAAACCGATGTGACCAAGACCGTCGACCCCTTCGCAGGTTCCTACTTCATGGAGTCGATGACCGACGAAATCGAGGCGGCAGTACTGGAGTTGATGGGGGCCGTCGAGGACCGCGGCGGCGCCGTCGCGGCCATCGAGCAGGGATTCCAGAAGTCCGAGATCGAACGCTCCGCCTACCTGATCGCTCAGGAGATCGACAACAAGGAACGCACCGTGGTCGGCGTCAACACGTTCGTCCTGGACGAGGAAGAACCGTACGAGCCGCTGCGCGTGGACCCCCGGATCGAGTTCGACCAGCGAGAACGCCTCGCCGCCCTGCGCAGGGACCGCGACGACGACGCCCTCGAACGCGCCCTCGACGCCCTGCGCACCGCCGCCCAGGGCACCGAGAACGTGCTCCCCGCGATACGGGAGGCCCTGCGGGGACACGCCACGGTCGGTGAGGTCTCCCACGCGCTGCGCGACGTCTGGGGCGTACACGTCCCCCACGACACCTTCTGACCAGTGAGCCCCGGAGTGGAAGAACCAGTGAACGACATCGACATTCGTACGACCGCGGGGAAGCTCGCGGACCTGCAGCGGCGCATCCACGAGGCCACGCACGCCGGCTCCCGACGCGCCGTGGAGAAACAGCACGCCAAGGGCAAGCTGACCGCCCGGGAACGGATCGCCCTGCTGCTGGACGAGGACTCCTTCGTGGAGCTGGACGAGTTCGCCCGGCACCGCTCCACCGGCTTCGGCCTGGAGGAAAACCGCCCCTACGGCGACGGCGTCATCACCGGCTACGGCACCGTCGACGGCCGCCCGGTGGCGGTCTTCTCCCAGGACTTCACCGTCTTCGGCGGCGCGCTGGGCGAGGTCTACGGACAGAAGATCGTCAAGGTGATGGACTTCGCGCTGAAGACCGGCTGCCCGGTCATCGGCATCAACGACTCCGGCGGCGCCCGCATCCAGGAGGGGGTGGCCGCGCTGGGCGCCTACGGCGAGATCTTCCGCCGCAACACCCACGCCTCCGGGGTGATCCCGCAGATCTCCCTGGTGCTGGGCCCGTGCGCGGGCGGCGCGGTCTACTCCCCGGCGATCACCGACTTCACCGTGATGGTGGACCAGACCAGCCACATGTTCATCACCGGCCCGGACGTGATCAAGACGGTCACCGGCGAGGACGTCGGCTTCGAGGAGCTGGGCGGGGCCCGCACCCACAACACCGCCTCCGGGGTGGCCCACCACCTGGCCGGCGACGAGAAGGACGCCCTCGACTACGTCAAGCAGCTGCTGTCCTACCTGCCGTCCAACAACCTCGCCGAGCCGCCCGCCTTCTTGGAGCAGGCCGACCTGACGCCCACCGCGCAGGACCGGGAGCTGGACGCGCTGGTGCCGGACTCGGCCAACCAGCCCTACGACATGCACACGGTGCTCGAGCACGTGCTGGACGACGGCGAGTTTTTGGAGACCCAGCCGCTGTTCGCGCCGAACATCCTCACCGGCTTCGGCCGGGTGGAGGGCCGGCCGGTGGGCGTGGTGGCCAACCAGCCGCTGCAGTTCGCCGGCTGCCTGGACATCGCCGCCAGCGAGAAGGCGGCCCGGTTCGTGCGCACCTGCGACGCCTTCAACGTCCCGGTGCTCACCTTCGTGGACGTGCCCGGCTTTTTGCCCGGGGTGGACCAGGAGCACGAGGGCATCATCCGCCGCGGCGCCAAGCTGATCTTCGCCTATGCGGAGGCCACGGTGCCGCTGATCACGGTGATCACCCGCAAGGCGTTCGGCGGCGCCTACGACGTGATGGGCTCCAAGCACCTGGGCGCCGATGTGAACCTGGCCTGGCCGACCGCGCAGATCGCGGTGATGGGCGCGCAGGGCGCGGTCAGCATCCTGCACCGGCGCACCCTGGCCGGGGCCCAGGACGCCGAGGCCGCCGAGGCGACCCGGGCCCGGCTGGTGCGGGAGTACGAGGACGCGCTGCTCAATCCGTACACCGCCGCCGAGCGCGGCTACGTGGACGCGGTGATCATGCCGTCCGAGACCCGCCGGCACATCGTGCGCGGGCTGCGCCAGCTGCGCACCAAGCGGGCCGTGCTGCCGCCCAAGAAGCACGGCAACATCCCCCTTTGACCCCCCGCCCGCCGGAAACCCCCGGGAAACCCGGACATCCCCCCTCTGACCCCCAGGAGCCGTTGTGATCAAGGTCGTACGGGGCAACCCCACCCCGGAGGAACTCGCCGCCGTGGTTGCGCTGATCTCCGCCGTCCGTGCACCGGGTCCCGGACCTGCCCCCCGCCGTGCCGATGCCTGGGCCTCCCCTCGCCTGCTCTTGCGCACGCCGCAGGGATACGGCCCTGTCGGCTGGCGCGCCTCAGCCCTCCCCCAGTGAATTTCCGAACGGAGAGACCTTGACTTCCTCCCCTCCCGAAGGAGGGGGAGTCCTACGGCTCGCGCCGTGGGGTTTCCTGCTTCACTGCCGACCGCCCGCCCGGAGTTCTCCGTTGAGGTCTTACACCGGCTCCACAGGCCGACACCGCCAGTCCGACGGCCAGCAGGTTCTGCGCCGCGTTCACGTCCCGGTCATGGACCGTGCCGCAGCTCTCACACGTCCAGGCGCGGACGCCGAGCGGCATCCTCTTTGCGAGGGTGCCGCAGGCGGAGCACAGCCGGGAGGAGGGAAAGAAGCGGTCGACCGCGATCACTTCCCGCCCGTACCAGGCGGCCTTGCACTCCGGCAGGCTCCGGAACTGCGACCACGCGGCATCACTGATGGCGCGGGCCAGGCTCCGGTTCTTGACCATGATGCGCACGGCCAGGTCCTCGATCACGAGCGTTTGGTTCTCACGCACGAGTCGGGTGGTCAGCTGGTGCAGCACGTCCCGCCTGCGGTCGGCGATGCGGGCATGGACGCGGGCGCCCCTGCGCCGGGCCTTGGCCCGGTTGGCCGAGCCCTGCGTCTTGCGCGACAGCTCCCGCTGGGCCCGGGCCAGCCGGGCGCGGTCGCGGCGCTGGTGCCGGGGATTGGTGACCTTCGCCCCGGTGGAGAGGGTCAGCAGGTGGGTGAGGCCCGCGTCGATCCCGACCGCCGTACCGGTGGCGGGCAGCGGCCGCACGGCGGGGTCCTCGCACAGCAGGGACACGAACCAGCGGCCGGCCGCGTCCTGCGAGACGGTCACCGTGGACGGCTGCGCGCCCTTTGGCAGCGGCCGGGACCAGACGATGTCCAGCGGCTCGCCCATCTTGGCCAGGGTCAGCTTCCCGTGTCGGTAGCGGAACCCGCTGGTGGTGCACTCGGCGGACTTTTTCGACTTCTTCGACTTGAAGCGCGGATACTTCGCCCGCTTGCCGAAGAAGCCGGTGAACGCCGCCTGCAGGTGGCGCAGGCACTGCTGGAGCGGGACCGAGGAGACCTCGTTGAGCTAGGCGAGTTCCTCGGTCTTCTTCCAGGTTGTCAGCAGCGCCGACGTCTGGTTGCAGTTGACCCGTTCCTGGCGTGCCCAGGCCTCGGTGTGGGCCGCGAGGGCCAGGTCGTAGACCTTCCGCACGCAGCCGAACGTGCGCGACAGCTCGGCCGCCTGCGCGTCGGTCGGGTAAAAGCGGTACTTGAACGCCCGCTTCACGCACGCCGTGGTCACGCTCACAAACTAGTGCGACTGCCTGTGAGCATCAAATCTGCCGGTCAGGGCATAGTTCTCCGCCTTGACGGCGGAAAACCGCTCGATGTCCCGATCCGCGGGGGTTTCGTTTCTCCCCCACAAGCGGGCGGTACCCCCACCCCCGCCTGAAGGCGGGGGTCTCCACGAAAGGACTCAGATGAACGTCCTGCGACAACGCGCAGACCTCGGTGGTGCGGCGCCGCCTCGACTGCGTGTGGTGATCGCCAAGCCCGGACTCGACGGTCACGACCGCGGCGCCAAGGTGATCGCCCGCGCACTGCGCGACGCCGGGCACGAGGTGATCTACACCGGACTGCACCAGACCCCGGAGCAGATCGTCGCCACCGTCATCGCCGAGGACGCACCCGTCCTGGGCCTTTCCGTCCTCTCGGGCGCCCATCTGACGATCGTGGAGCGCGTGATCGAACTGCTGGCGCGGGAAGACGCGGGCGACGTCCACATCCTGGTCGGTGGCATCATCCCGGACGCCGATGTCCGCGCCCTCGAAGTCATGGGCGTCGCCGCGGTGTTCACCCCCGGTGCGAACATCCGCCGCATCGTCGAGACCGTCGATGCGCTCAGCGCCCACCGGACGGACGTACAGGAGACGGCATGCTGACCAAGGTGCTCATCGCCAACCGTGGCGAAATCGCTGTCCGCGTGGCCCGGGCCTGCCAGGACGCCGGCATCGCCAGCGTCGCCGTCTACGCCGACCCGGACCGGGACGCCCCGCACGTCCGCGCCGCGGACGAGGCGTTCGCCCTGGGCGGTGACACCCCGGCCACCAGCTACCTGGACATCGACAAGGTCCTCAAGGCCGCCCACGAGTCCGGCGCGGACGCCATCCACCCCGGCTACGGCTTCCTCTCGGAGAACGCCGACTTCGCCCAGGCGGTCCTGGACGCCGGGCTGACCTGGATCGGCCCGCCCCCGCAGGCCATCCGCGACCTGGGCGACAAGGTCGCCGCCCGGCACATCGCCCAGCGCGCCGGCGCCCCGCTGGTGGCCGGCACCCCCGACCCGGTCACCGGCGCCGGGGAGGTGCTCGCCTTCGCCCGGCAGCACGGCCTGCCGATCGCCATCAAGGCCGCCTTCGGCGGCGGCGGCCGCGGCCTGAAGGTCGCCCGCACCCTGGAGGAGATCCCCGAGCTGTACGAGTCCGCGGTGCGCGAGGCCACCGCCGCCTTCGGCCGCGGCGAGTGCTTCGTCGAGCGCTACCTGGACAAGCCCCGGCACGTGGAGACCCAGTGCCTGGCCGACGCGCACGGCCACGTGGTGGTCGTCTCCACCCGGGACTGCTCGCTGCAGCGCCGCCACCAGAAACTGGTCGAGGAGGCCCCCGCCCCGTTCCTGTCCGAGGAGCAGACCGCCCAGCTGTACGCCTCCTCCAAGGCCATCCTGAGGGAGGCCGGCTACGTCGGCGCCGGCACCGTGGAGTTTTTGGTCGGCTCCGACGGCACCATCTCCTTCCTGGAGGTCAACACCCGGCTGCAGGTCGAGCACCCGGTCACCGAGGAGGTGGCCGGCCTGGACCTGGTGCGCGAGATGTTCCGCATCGCCGACGGCGAACCGCTGGGCTACGACGACCCGGTGCTGCGCGGGCACTCCTTCGAGTTCCGCATCAACGGCGAGGACCCCGGCCGCAACTTCCTGCCCGCCCCCGGCACCGTCACCGCCTTCGCCCCGCCCGCCGGCCCCGGGGTGCGGCTGGACGCCGGGGTGGAGTCCGGCAGCGTGATCGGCCCGGCCTGGGACTCGCTGCTGGCCAAGCTGATCGTCACCGGCCGCACCCGCGCCGAGGCGCTGCAGCGCGCCGCCCGCGCGCTGGCCGAGTTCCGGGTGGAGGGCATGGCCACCGCCCTGCCGTTCCACCGCGCGGTGGTCGCCGATCCGGCGTTCGCCCCCGAGGTGCACGGCCAGGACGGCCCGTTCACCGTGCACACCCGCTGGATCGAGACCGAGTTCGTCAACCAGATCCCCCCGTTCGCGGCCGCTGCGGACGCCGAGGCGGACGCCGAGGCGGACCGGGAGACGGTGGTGGTGGAGGTGGGCGGCAAGCGCCTGGAGGTGTCGCTGCCCGCCTCGCTGGGCATGTCGCTGGCCCGCACCGGGCTGGCGGCCGGCGCCCGGCCCAAGCGCCGGGCGGCGAAGCGGTCCGGGCCGGTGGCCTCCGGCGACACGCTGGCCTCGCCGATGCAGGGCACCATCGTCAAGGTCGCGGTGGAGGAGGGCCAGCAGGTCGCCGAGGGCGACCTGGTGGTGGTGCTGGAGGCGATGAAGATGGAGCAGCCGCTGAACGCCCACCGCTCGGGCACCGTCAAGGCACTGGCCGCGGAGGTGGGCGCGTCCATCACCTCCGGCGCGGTCATCTGCGAGATCAAGGACTGACCCGTACGGCATTGGCCCGCGGCACGCCTTGGGGCGGCCGGCGGACCCGCCAGGTCCGCCGGGCGCCCCGCGCCGGCGTGCCGACTGGTGACGCGCCCGCGGGCCACCGCGTACGGACGGGCGGCCGTGCGCTCACCGCCCGCGCAGGTCCGCGACGCGTGCCCGCTCCGCGCTCTGCGCCGGTTCGGCCGCTCCCAGGGCCACCGCCGGACGCAGCCCCGGACCCTGCCGACAGGGTCGGTGGGCAGCTTCATCGAACGGTACGAGTTCGGCGTCTACGGATACCTGACCGCGCACGGACCGGCCGGCACGGTCCCGGCCCGCACCGGCGCCCGCCGTCCCGGCATCCTGGGCTCGATCACGCCCGGCAGCCGGAGGCTGCGCCTGCCGGAATCCGCCACGGCCGTCCCCTTGCGCCTGCGCACGGTACCGGTCTGACGTCCCTGTGCGGGAGGTCACCGCCGAGGCCCGCCCGCCCCGTGTCGGCTACGATCTTCGCAGTCGGCCGTGTTCGACCTGTGTCACGGCCACGACCGTGCACTGCCGGATCCATCCAGCCGGTGACCGTCCCGACTGGCGGAGCGGGCACTCCCCGGGCCGGTGTTCGCCCGTCGGACGACGCTCCGGGTGGTGCGACGGCGCGCAGAGAACCGATGAGGGAGACCGACCGATGATCTTCATCACCGCCAAATTCCGTATCCGCCCCGAGTACGCGGACCAGTGGCCGGACATCGCCGCCGACTTCACCGCGGCGACCCGCGGTGAGCCCGGCTGCCTGTGGTTCGACTGGTCCCGCAGCATCGAGGACCCGACGGAGTACGTCCTGGTCGAGGCCTTCCGTGACGACGCGGCGGGGGCGGCCCATGTGCAGTCCGAGCACTTCAGGGCCGCACAGCGGACCCTGCCGCCGCACCTCGCCGAGACCCCGCGGATCGTGAACGCGACGGTGCCGCAGGACGACTGGTCGCTGCTGGGCGAGATGAGCGTCCCCGGACAGGACTGACACCCCGTCAAGGCAGATGTCCGGGGACGACTCCCGTGAGGTGCCGTCCCTGGCCCTGGCGATTCAGCGGCCGCGCCGGTGCAGCTTCAGGTCCGTGACCACGGGGCGGTGGTCCGACGCGTCCGTCGCGACCTCGTGGGCGCCGGTCACGGTGATGCCGGGGGAAACCGTCACCAGGTCGATGCGCTTGACGGGGTCGACCGCCGGGTACGTCCCACCGCCGTCCGGGGCGGCGTCCCGCAACCGCTGCCACAGCGGTGCCAACTCCGGAGCCTTCGCTTCGGCGTTGAAGTCGCCGACCAGGATCTTCGGTCCACGGTCGGCAGCCAGCACCTCGAGCATGTCCGCCACCTGGGCCGCACGGATCGACGGGTCGGCCCGGTGGTCCAGGTGCGTGCTGTAGACGTGTACGAACGCGCCCTTGACGTCGACCGTCACCTCGGCGAAGCCGGGCGCCGGGGCGGGCACCGGATCGGACGTCTGGGTGGAGAGCCGGGTGATCTCGTGGTTCTCGGCCTCGAGCACCGGGTGGCGGCTCAGCACGGCGACACCGTACTGCCGGCGCTCCCCGTCCGCGGTGGCCGGGTCCAGATCGTAGATCGGTGCGAAGAACACCCGCATGTCCAGCGCGTCGGCGAGCGCGCGGGCCTCGTCGACGAAGCCGCTCCGGGTGCCCCAGTGCACGTCGACCTCCTGGAGACCGATCACGTCGGCGTCCAGATCACGTATGGCCTCCGCGGTGCGATCGAGGTCGAAGACCCCGTCCTGGCCGGCTCCGGCGTGGATGTTGTAGGTCGCCACCCGCAGCGGCACGGCCGGGGCCTGCGCCCCGGAGGGGCCGGCCGCCACGGCTGTCGCCGGTGTCGCCGTGGCGAGTCCGACGGCTACGACGGCGGTCAGCAGGGCGGCCTTACGGGCACCGCGGACGGGGCGTCGGGAGCTGTGCTGCATGCCTTCTCCGAACTGAGTAGACGTCAGGACCCGTGTCACAACCGCGCCATTCTCTCTCGGCCCGACTTCTGTGGACAGGTTGCTGCTTCCTGACCGGCCGTTGGACCTGGAGCGTACGCATGTCCGAGACCCCCGCCGCTGGTGAGTCGGCAACAGGATCAGGAGGTCCCCGTGAACCCGGTCGCCACCGACAGCCGCCTGCGCACCCGGGCCCTGTCTCTGGGGCACGGCCCCGATCTCGTCATCGACGGTCTGGACCTCGCTCTGCCGGAACGCCGGGTCACTGTCATCGTCGGCCCCAACGGGTACGGCAAGTCCACGCTCCTCGGCGGGCTGGCCCGCACACTGCGCGCGCGTGGCGGCGCCGTCCTCCTCGACGGCCGGGAACTCACCAGGATCCCCACCCGGGAGATCGCACGCACCATCGGCATGCTCCCCCAGTCCGCGATCGCCCCCGACGGCCTCACCGTCCGCGACCTCGTCCGCTACGGCCGCCAGCCCCACCAGGGCCTGCTGCGTCAGTGGTCCGCCGCCGACGCCCACGCGGTCGAGGAGGCGCTCACCGCCGCCGACCTGCACAGCCTCGCCGACCGTCCGCTCGAGACGCTCTCCGGCGGTCAGCGCCGGCGTGCCTGGATCGCCATGGCCGTCGCCCAGGAGACCGAGATCCTCCTCCTCGACGAACCCACCTCGGCCCTCGACACGGGCCACGCCCTCGAAGTGCTCGAACTGGTCCGCTCGCTGGCCGCGCAGGGCCGCACCCCGGTCCTGGTCCTGGTCCTGGTCCTCCACGACCTGACCACCGCGTGCCGCTACGCCGACCACATGATCGCCCTCAAGGACGGGGCGGTCGTCGCCCAGGGCGCCCCGTCGGCCATCATCTCCCCCGACCTCGTCCGAGAGCTCTACGGCGTCGAGAGCGCCATCCTCACCGACCCGGTCCACGGCACCCCGGTGATCTGCCCCCTGCACATCGCCACCCCACGGCAGGCGCCTGAACCCGGGGCAACGGCCCGGTCCGGGAGGGGCGGCCGGGGCGGCCGGTCCGGGTCCGCCTCCCTCGTCCTGCTCCTGGCCTTGTCAGTGTCGCGGAAGCGCATGTATAACGTTGTAAAACTCTCATCCGGCGGCTCGGCGCCCGGCTCACGGTGACGGCACCCGTCTCGGCACCGGTCCCCGGCCGGGCCGTCCACGAAGGGATTGCCGTGCGGGTCAGCCTCAAGGACGTCGCCGCGCACGCGGGGGTCTCCATCAAGACCGTCTCCAACGTGGTGAACAACTATCAGCACGTCACCCCCGCCATGCGCGAGCGCGTCCAGAGATCAATCGACGCTCTCGGCTACCGGCCCAACCTGACCGCCCGGCACCTGCGCAAAGGGCGCACCGGCATCATCGCGCTCGCCCTGCCCGAACTCGGCAACCCCTACTTCGCCGAACTCGCCGCCGCCGTCATCGACACCGCGGCCGAGCACGACTACATCGTGCTGCTGGACCACACCGGGGGCCGTCGCGAGCAGGAGATCCTGGTCAGCCAGGGGTTCCGGGCCAGGGTCATCGACGGACTCATCCTCAGCCCCATCGAGCTGGAGGCCAAGGACTTCCGCGAGCGCACGGAGCAGGTACCGCTGGTGCTGCTCGGTGAGCGGGAATACGACCTGCCGTACGACCACATCGCCATCGACAACGTCGCCGCGGCCCGCGCCGCCGTCCGGCACCTGGTCTCCCTGGGACGCCGCACGGTGGCGTTCATCGGGGCCCGGCGCGCCCGCAGCGAACCCGCCCAACTGCGCGTACGGGGCTGGCGTGAGGAGCTCACCGCCGTCGGGCTCCCCGCCGACGAGGGCCTCGTCGCCGCCACCGACGGCTGGGGCCACGCGGACGGTGCGGCGGCGATGGCCCACATCCTGGACAGCGGGCAGCGGCCCGACGCGGTGTTCGCCTACAACGACCCGATGGCCATCGGGGCGATGCGGGTCCTGCACGAGCGTGGCCTGCGGATCCCCGACGACATCGCCGTCGTCGGATTCGACGACGTGCTCGAAGGGCGGTTCGGCGCGGTGACCCTCACCTCCGTGTCGCCAGACAAGGCCGCCATCGGCAGGCTCGCGGTGGAGTCGGTGCTGGCCCGGCTGCACGACGCGGCTCCTGAGCCGCGTCGCATCCGGGCCGACTACCGCCTGGTCGAACGGGAGAGCACCCTGGGCCGGCCCGCCGACACCGGTGCCGCGGACACCTGACCAAGGGTTTCGGCCCCTGGCTCACCGGCCGTGCGGACACCTCTCCGGGCCCTGGACCGGCCCCGTCCGGCAAGCGCTTGCCGGACCCGCCCCGCGCCCGCGTGCCGTCACCGCCGAGGGCAGAGCTTGCTCGCCCCGCTCGCCCTCTCCCCCGCCGCGCTCCGCTCGCACCTTGCGCACAGGGGGTTTACAGCGTTCTTCCAACGATGTAAAAACCTGTTGGCGGCGAACCGGACGCCGTATCGCACACCGGGAGCAGCACCGGTTCCGCGCTCTCCAGCTCCCCAGTTCCCTTTCAGCGTCACCCGGATCGGGGTCACCATGCAGCGCACCACTCATCGTCCTCACCTCCTCGCCCGTCCCGTGCTCGTGGCCTTGGCCGCCGCGGTGGCCCTGACCGCCACCTCCTGCGCGAAGTCGGAGGACGACGCGTCGGACGGCAAGAAGTCCCCGGCAGCCGCGGCCGACGCCGGCCAGAAGGTCGTCACGCCGAAGCCGGGCAGCAAGACCTGCACCATCGACGCGTACGGCGGCAAGGAGCTCGACCTCAAGGGCGCCACCGTCGGCTTCTCGCAGTCGGAGAAGGAGGCCAACCCGTTCCGCATCGCCGAAACGCAGTCCATCAAGGACGAGGCGGCGAAGCGGGGCGTCAAACTGCTGACGGCCAACGCCCAGTCGCAGTTCTCCAAGCAGATCAGCGACGTCCAGGACCTGCTCGCCAAGGGCGCCGACCTGCTGGTCATCGCGCCGCTCAACTCCGACGGCTGGGACCCGGTGCTGCAGGCCGCCGCCGCCAAGAAGGTCCCGATCGTCACGATCGACCGCAAGATCAACGCCACCGCCTGCAAGGACTACGTCTCCTTCATCGCCTCGGACTTCGTCGAGCAGGGCCGGCGGGCCGCCGACCAGATGATCGAGGCCACGGGCGGCAAGGGCGAGGTCGCGATCCTGCTGGGCGCGGCCGGGAACAACGTCACCACCGAACGCACCCAGGGCTTCAAGGAGCGGGTCGCGGAGAAGGCCCCAGGGCTGAAGGTCGTCTTCGAGCAGACCGGTGACTTCACCCGTGAGAAGGGGCAGCAGGTCACCGAGCAGCTCATCCAGTCCAAGCCGGGCATCAAGGGCATCTACGCGGAGAACGACGAGATGGGCCTGGGCGCGGTGGCCGCGCTCAAGGGCGCGGGCAAGAAGGCCGGCAACGTCGAGATCGTCACGGTCGACGGCACGCGCAACGCCGTACAGGGCATCGTCGACGGCTGGATCACCGGCGTCATCGAGTCCAACCCGCGGTTCGGTCCGCTGGCGTTCGAGACGCTGGACGCCTTCACCCAGGGCAAGGAAGTGCCCCAGGACATCGTCATCCAGGACAGCGCCTACGACACCGACAACGCCGAGCAGGACCTCGGCAAGGCCTACTGATCCCCGCGGGGCCCGCTCCCTTTGGGCCCCGCCGTCCCGTCACCACTCACTTCCTGGAGGCACAGGTGGCTCCCCCCGCCGAAGTCCTCGCCGTCCGCGGACTGAGCAAGACCTTTCCGGGCGTCCGGGCCCTGGACGACGTGGACCTGACCCTGCATCCGGGCGAGGTCCACGCCCTGATCGGCGAGAACGGCGCCGGCAAGTCGACCCTCATCAAGCTCCTCACCGGTGTCCACCGGCCCGACGCGGGTGACATCGTCTTCCAGGGCCGTGACGTCTCCTTCGCCACACCGCTGGAGGCGCAGAAGGCCGGGATCTCGACCATCTACCAAGAGGTCAACCTCATCCCGCTGCTGAGCGTGGCCCGCAATCTCTTCCTGGGCCGCGAGCCGCGCACCCGTTTCGGCCTGCTGGACTTCGCCCGTATGCACAAGGAGGCCGAGGAGACCCTGCGCGCCTACGGCGTCCGGGTGGACGTCCGTCTGCCGCTGCGCGCCCTCGGCGTCGGCGCTCAGCAGATGGTCGCCCTGGCCCGCGCGGTGGCGACCGAGGCACGCGTCGTCGTCATGGACGAACCGACCTCCTCGCTCGAGCCGCGGGAGGTCGAGACGCTGTTCTCGGTGATCCGGCGGCTGCGTGACGAGGGCATCGCGGTCGTCTACGTCAGTCACCGGCTGGACGAGCTGTACGCCGTGTGCGACACGGTCACCGTGCTGCGCGACGGACGGCGCGTCCATCACGGCCGCCTCGCCGACCTCGACCGTCTGTCCCTGGTGTCGACCATGCTGGGCCGGGAGCTGGGCGAGGTCCGTACGGAGGGCCTGACCAGGTTCACCGGCGACCACCATGCAGTCAGCGCCCAACCCGTGCTGGAAGCACGGGAACTGACGGCCCCGCACAAGCTGCACGAGGTGTCCGTGGCGATCCGGCCCGGCGAGGTCGTGGGACTCGGCGGACTCCTCGGGTCCGGGCGGACCGAGACGGCCAAAGCCATCTCCGGTGCGCTGGCGACGAGTTCCGGGCAGGTCCTGGTGGCCGGTGTCCCGTTGCGCGGCGGCTCCACCCCCGCCGCCATCCGGGCGGGCATCAGTCTGCTGCCCGAGGACCGCAAGAGCGAGGGCATCGTTCCCGGGCTCTCGGTCCGCGAGAACATCTCACTGGCCGTGCTGCCCCGGCTCTCCCGTTTCGGGCTGGTCTCCGAGGCACGCGTCGACAGCGTCGTGGACACCTTCGTCGAACGGCTGCGCATCAAGGCGTCCTCGCCGCACCAGAAGGTCGGTGAACTGTCCGGCGGCAACCAGCAGAAGGTGCTGCTCGCCCGCTGGCTGGCGATGAACCCCAAGGTGCTGCTGCTGGACGAACCCACCCGGGGCATCGATGTCGGGGCCAAGGCCGAGGTGCAGAAACTCGTGGACGAACTGGCCGCGGACGGCCTGGCCGTCCTGCTCATCTCCTCCGATCTGGAGGAACTGATCGAAGGGTCCGACCGCGTGGTCGTGCTGAAGGACGGTGCGGTCGTCGGCGAACTGGCCGGCGAGGAGGTCACCGAGGACACACTGATGCGGACCATCGCCGGGCACGCCCCGGCCGGGAACACGGCCGGCGTCACGGCCGCGGAGGAGGCCGGCGATGGCTGAAGCCGCTCTGCGCACCGTGCCGCTGGACCGGGCCCGCGTCCTGCAGTGGCTGCAGACGTACGGCGTCTACGCCGGCGTGGCACTGCTGCTGGTCGTCAACATCGTCATCACCCCGCACTTCCTGTCCGCGGAGAACTTCCGCACCCAGGCCGTGCAGGTCGCCCCCGTCATCATCGTCGCGCTCGGCATGGCCCTGGTCATCGGCACCGAGGGCATCGATCTGTCGGTCGGCGCCGTGATGGCCCTGGCAGCCTCCGTGACCGCCCTGTACCTCGGCTACGGTCTGCTGCCGGCGCTGCTGGTGGTGGCGGTGTTCGCCGCCGCGGTCGGGTTGGCGGGCGGCGCGCTGGTCGCCTTCTTCGTCGGAGTGCAGCCGATCGTGGCCACCCTGGCGCTCATGGTCGGCGGCCGGGGCCTCGCCCTGGTCCTGCTGCCGCAGCTGGAGGATCTGCGCAACCCCGCACTCGCCTCCCTGGGATCCGGCGACGTCCTGGGCGTCCCGTATCTGATCCTCATCGCCGCCGTCCTGGCGCTGCTGGCCGCGCTCGTGGTCCGCCGCACCACGTTCGGGCGCCAGCTGCTGGCCATCGGGGACAGCCGCCCCGCGGCGCAGCTGGCGGGCCTGCCGGTGCGGCGCGTGCTGATCACCGTGTACGTACTGTGCGCGCTGCTGGCGGCCGTGGCGGGCGTGCTGGCCACCGCCCGGCTCCAGGCCAGCGACCCGACCTCGCTGGGCAATCTGATGGAGCTGTCCGCCATCACCGCCGTCGTGGTCGGCGGGACCCCGCTGACCGGCGGCCGCGTCAACATCGCCGGCACCGTGGCGGGGGCGGTCCTCATCCAGTTGCTCACCGCCACCCTCATCAAGCACGATCTGCCGCCGTCGTGGACCCAGATCGCGCAGGCCATAGTGATCGTGTGCGCGGTCTACGCGGCACGGGGACGGGGGAAGCGATGACCGCCACGAAGACGGACGTGCCCGTGACCACCGCGGGCGGGCGACCACCGAAGGCCACGGGACCCGAGGGCCCCGTGCGCTCGGAGCGCCTCAGTGCCCTGGTCCAGCAGCACGGGGCGCTGGCCGTACTGGTGATCGTCTCGCTGGTGGCGTCGTTCAGCTTCGACTCCTTCGCCACCGGGGACAACGTCGGCAACATGGCGACGAGTTCGGCGTTCCTGGCGATCGTCGCCCTCGGGATGACCTTCGTCATCATCACCGGGGGCATCGATCTGTCGGTCGGTTCCCTGTTCGCCCTGGGGGGTGTCCTGGCGGCCTGGGGCTCTCGGCACGGGACCCTGGTGGCGCTGCTGCTGCCCCTCGTGGTGTGCGGCGGGATCGGTGTCGTCAACGGCCTGCTGGTGGCGCGTTCCCGGCTGGCGCCGTTCATCGTCACCCTGGCGGCCATGCTGGGGGCGCGCGGTCTGATGCTGGCCCTCACCGACGAGGGCGCCGAGACCTACCTGATCGGCAAGGGCTCCTTCCTCTCCGAACTCGGCCAGGGCACCACTCTCGGCATCGGCAACCCCGTGTGGGTCACCCTGGCGCTGTTCGTCGCCGGAGCGGTCGTCCTGCGCCGCACCCGCTTCGGACAGCATGTGTACGCGGTCGGCGGCAATGAGGACGCGGCGGCCCTGATGGGTGCTCCGGTGGCCCGGACCAAGATCCTCGTCTACACGTTGTCCGGGGTGCTGGCCGGGCTGGCCGGCGCGCTCAACGCGGCCTGGCTCGCGTCCGGTGTGACCATCCTCGGCAACGGCATGGAACTGGAGGCCATTTCCGCCGTCGTGATCGGCGGCACGCTGCTCACCGGCGGCCTCGGTCATGTCAGCGGCTCGCTGGTCGGTGTCCTCCTGCTCAAGGTGATCCAGAACGTCATCAACCAGATCGGCTCCCTGGACTCCTCCTACCAGCAGGTCGTCAGCGGTGCCTTCCTGGCCGTCGTGGTCGTCGCCCAGACCTGGCTGGGCCGCAGACGCCAGTTGCTGTGAAGCTCCGGACGCGGCAGCCCTCCCTCCCCGGACCGGCTGCCGCGTCCGGCTTTCGGGGCAGCCGGCTCCCGGTTCCCGTACGGGAGCGGAGGCCGGCCGTCCCGCGCACGCGCACGTGTACCGCCCCCCACTCTCCGAGGAGGCACGATGCGTCGACCACCCGCACCGCGTTCACCGGTTCACGGGATCGGACACCGGCGGCGGTGGGTCACCACCGCGCTGATGGTGCTGGCCCTGCTCGGCGGTACGGCCCTCACCGGGTCCGCCACCGCTGCCGCCGCACCCCGGGCGTGGACGCCCAAACCCGCGCCGATGACCACCCCCTGGACCGACCAGGTCCCCGTCGACACGCCCCTGCCCGAGTATCCCCGCCCCCAGCTCACCCGCCCCGACTGGGCCAATCTCAATGGCATCTGGGACTTCGCCGTCACCTCGGCCGACGCCGGCCGGCCCGCGTCGTTCCCCGAGCAGATCCGGGTGCCGTTCGTGGCCGAGTCCGCGCTGTCCGGCATCCAGCGCCGGATCACGCAGAACGACAAGCTCTGGTACAAGCGCACCTTCACCGTGCCGTCCGGCTGGAACGGCCGGCGTGTGCAGCTCCACTTCGGCGCCAGTGACTGGCGCACGACCGTGTGGGTCAACGACCGGCAGGCCGGCGCACCGCACAGCGGCGGCTTCGACGCGTTCTCCTACGACATCACCGATCTGCTCGGCAGCGGCACCAACACCGTCGTCGTCTCCGTGTGGGACCCGACCCAGACCGGCGGCCAGGCCGTCGGCAAGCAGCGGATCAACGACGTGACACCGCATCCGGGCGGCGGCATCTTCTACACCGCCGCGTCCGGCATCTGGCAGACGGTGTGGCTCGAACCCACGGCGCCCGCGCACATCACCCGCCTCGACATGGTTCCCGACCTGGTGAACAACCGGCTCAGGGTCACGGTGCGGGGCGCCGGCACGAACGGCCACCAGGCCCGGGTCACGGTCTCCGCCGGCGGTACCGCGGTGGGCACCGCCACCGGCCCCGTCGGCAGCGAGTTCACCGTGCCGGTGCCCTCCGCCCGGCGGTGGACCCCGGACGACCCCTTCCTCTACGACGTACGGGCGGATCTGCTCTCCGGCGGCACGATCGCCGACTCCGTCGGCAGCTACACCGGAATGCGCTCCGTCGGCGTCGCCCGCGTCGACGGGATCCTGCGCCCCGTCCTCAACGGCGAGTTCGTCTTCCAGACCGGCACCCTGGACCAGGGCTACTGGCCGGACGGCATCTACACCGCGCCCAGCGACGCCGCCCTTCGGTACGACCTGCAGAAGCACAAGGACCTCGGCTTCAACATGGTCCGCAAGCACATCAAGGTGGAGCCGCAGCGCTGGTTCTACCACGCGGACCGGCTCGGTCTGCTGGTCTGGCAGGACATGCCGTCCATGGACCTGCGCACGCCGGACGCGGCCGCCCGCACCCAGTGGGAGGCCGAGTACGACCGCGTCATCGACCAGCACCGCAGTTCGCCCTCGGTGGTGATGTGGGTCAACCAGAACGAGGGCTGGGGCCAGTACGACCAGGCCCGCATCGCGAACGAGGTCAAGGCGTACGACCCGTCCCGTCTGGTGAACAACATGAGCGGCGTCAACTGCTGCGGAAGCGTGGACGGCGGCAACGGGGACGTCGTCGACCACCACGTCTACGTCGGTCCCGGCACCACGGTGCCCGACGCCACCCGCGCGGCCGTCCTCGGCGAGTACGGCGGCCTGGGTCTGAAGGTGTCCGGTCACGAGTGGTACCCCGGCGGCGGGTTCAGCTACGAGGACCAGCCGGACGCGGCCCGTCTCGGCAACCGGTTCGTCGGTCTGCTGGACGCGATCCGCGAGGTGCGGCTTCCGCGGGGCCTGTCCGGCGCGGTCTACACCGAGATCACCGATGTGGAGAACGAGGCCAACGGCCTGCTCACCTACGACCGTCAGGTCGTCAAGGTCGACGAGGCACGGGTGAGGGCCGCCAACCGTGCCCTGATCGGCGCGTCCCGCTCGCCGTCGGCCCCCGTCACCCTGCCGACCGGCCAGTACCGGTCTCTCGGTGTGACGACCCCGGGGCTGACGAACCGCTACGTGCGGCACCGGGACGGCGCGGTGTTCACCGAGGCCGTGGACGGCGGCAGCAGCACGCTGCTGAAGAACGACGCCACCTGGAGGATCGTGCCGGGCCTCGCCGACGGCTCCTGCTACTCGTTCGAGTCGCGGAACTACCCCGGCGAGTATCTGCGCCACCGCGACTACCGCGTGTACAAGGAGGCCGGCAGCGGTGGCCTGTTCCGGGCGGACGCCACCTTCTGCCCCGTGCGCGGCGCGAACGGAGCGGTGCGGCTGTCCGCCCACAACTTCCCCGAGCAGTATCTGCGCCACTACGACGCCCAGTTGTGGCTGGCCACCCCTGGCGGTACGCACACCTGGGACAACCCCGCTCTGTTCGCGGAGGACACCACCTGGACCGTGGCGGCGCCCTGGGCACCGTGAGCGGTGTGCGGTCCCCCGGGTGAGAGGCGGTGACGGCCGCGGGGCCGCCACCGCCTTCCCGGGCCGGCGCTCCCAGGCGTGCGGGAAGGTGCGGGTGCCGTCCGGCACCCGCACCTTCCCGCTACTGCCGACAGGCACAGGCGACCGTGCCGGCCCGGCCGGTCACGGCTTCTCCCGATCGTGCAGGGCTTTCACCTCCTCGGCGGTGAGGGCCCTGTCGAACGCGTGGACCTCGTCCACCGCGCCGTCCCAGAAGTCCGTGTCGGTGCCGTTCCACTGGGCACGGCCCACGGCGAGCGGCCCCGAGCCGACGTAGGCGGGGCCGGCGGTGGCGGTCGCCGCCGGAACGCCGTCGACGTAGAGGTCGATCTCGCCCCGCGCGGCGTCACGCACACCGACGAGGTGGTACCAGCGGCCCGTGTCCGGCTTCGTCTCCAGCCGTGCGCGCTTCCCGTCGGGTGTGCTGAAGGCGAAGGCCCCCTGCCCGTACTGCAGGTAGAAGGGACTCGCCTGGCGCCGCCCGTCCTGGCTCACCGCGGTGGCGTAGTTGCCGGGCAGCGAGTCGAGCCTGACCCAGGCGGAGACCGAGTAGCTGCCGGTCGTGTCGAGCACGGGGCCCTCGGTTCGCGCGTGCTGCCCCCGTCCGTCGAACTTCAGCGCGCTGCCGCTGACACCGGGGGTCCAGGCGGTGCCGTCGGTGAGGGTCAGGGGCCTGCCGTTCGGGCCGTCGTCCTTCGCGGTGGTGCCGGTGCCCTCGTCGAGGGTCCAGTGGCCGCCGCCCTTCAGCTGCGCCCGCTCGCCCGCGGCGGCGCCGGCCGCGATGACCTTGCGGTTGGCCTCGCGCACCCTGACCGGGTCGACCTTGATCTCCCGGCGGTCGTAGGTGTAGAGGCCGTTCAGTTCGTTCTCCAGGTCGGTGATCTGTGTGTACACCGAACCGGAGAGTTCGGCGGCGGCCTGGTCGAGGTAGAACTGCTCGGTGTTCTGCACGTACTTGCGGGTCAGCGCCTCCTTGTCGGCGACACCGCTGTAGATCACCGTCGGCGTGCCCGGCCACATGTGGCCCGGGGTGCGCAGGGTGAAGCCGCCGTGCTCCCCGTCCATGGCCGCCCGGTGGTCGGGGAAGGGCGGGTCCTCGTTGTTGTAGTCGTGGTGGTCGATGATGTCGCCCTTGCCCGAGTCGCCCTTGGAGTTGCAGCAGTTGACACCGCTGTGGGCGTTGACGACGCGGGAGGGGTCGGCGGCCTTGACCGACTCGGCGATGCGACCGCTCTCCTCGCGGTCCCACTCTCCCCAGCCCTCGTTGAAGACGATCCAGCCGATGACCGAGGGCGAGTTGTGGTGCTGGCGCATCATCTCGCGGCCCTGGTCGACGAAGGCCTTCTGCCCGGTCTCGTCGGTGATGTTCCCGGAGACGAAGTCCTGCCAGACCAGCAGGCCGAGCTTGTCCGCGTGGTAGAACCAGCGCGCCGGCTCCACCTTGATGTGCTTGCGGACGGCGTTGAAGCCGAGCTTCTTGTGCGCCTCGAGGTCGAAGGCCAGCGCCTTGTCGCTGGGGGCGGTGTAGAGGCCGTCGGGCCAGAAACCCTGGTCGAGGGTGGCGAGGGAGAAGACGGGCTCTCCGTTGAGCACCAGCTTCCGGTAGCCGCCGACCTCCTCGATCCCGATCTCGCGCATGCCGAAGTAGCTGCCGACCTCGTCCACCGACCGGCCGTCGGTCAGCCTGACGTCGAGGTCGTAGAGGTAGGGATCGTCGGGGCTCCACAGATGCTGCTTCGCCACGGGGAGCCGGAGTTCACGGTTGGCCGGACCGCTGACCCTGCCGACGACCTTGCCGCGGGCGTCACGGGCGACGGCCTCCACGCGCGCCTTCGAGGAGGCGCTCTCGGACTCGACGGTCACCGCCAGGCTGCCGGTGTCGATGTCCGGTGTGGTGACGACGTTGTCAACGGCCCGCTCGGCGACGGGCTCCATCCAGACCGTCTGCCAGATGCCTGACGACTGGGTGTAGAAGATGCCGCTGGGACGGGTGTGCTGCTTGCCCGTCGGCTGGTCGGCGCCGCCGGTGTCGGTGACCGCGACCACGACCTCCTGCGCTCCCCTGCCCTTGAGCGCGTCGGTGATGTCGGCGCTGAACGCGGTGTAGCCGCCGGTGTGTTCGGCGACCTTCTTGCCGTTGACCCAGACGCGTGCCTGGTAGTCCACGGCGCCGAAGTGGAGCTTCAGCCGCTTTCCCGCACCGATCTTCCAGTTCTTCGGCACCTCGACGAGCCTGCGGTAGAACATGTGGTCCTCGTGCCGCTCGAGCCCGGACAGCTGGGACTCGACGGGGAACGGCACGGTGATCCGCTCGTCCAGGTTCTTGCCGAAGACCGGCTGCTCGCCCGCCTCGGCACCGCTGAACTGCCAGGTTCCGTTGAGGTTCTTCCACTGGGACCGCACCTGCTGCGGACGGGGGTGCTCCGGCAGCGGGTTCTTCTTGTCCAGCTTGTCGCCCCACGGTGTGGTGAGGCGCCGGCTGGAAGCGTTCTGCGCGTAGCGGACGATCCGGGGCACGGTCTTGCCGCCGGTCGTCAGACCGCCCTCGCCGTCGTAGGTGAACCGGACCTGCTGGTTCTTCTGGATCGGCTTCGCGAGCGTGACGAGGAGGGAGCTGCGGTCGCCGGGTGCCGCCTTCACCGACGTGACCGGCATGGCGGTGGTGTCGGCCTCGATCTTCAGGTGCTCCGTGACCTCGTCGAGGTCGCCGACCCTGCCCTCGAAGCGGGCGCGCAGCCGCTTCCCGTCCTCGGCGACCGACAGGTCCACCGGAAAGACCTCGAAGCCGGCGGGCGGTGTGAACGCCGATTCGGGGACGAGCTGCTTGGGCGTCGTCGGGCTCGACCAGCGCAGGAACATGTTCGCCCCGCCGAGGTCCTGGAACATCTCCAGCCGGAAGGTGAGCCGTTCACCGGCGGTGAGCCTGATCGGCTTGCTGGTCTGTTCCCTGTCCCAGTCCGGCTCCCAGTGGTCGATGACCGGCTTGTCGTCGATGAAGAGCCGGAATCCGTTGTCACCGATGGCGTAGAACGTGTAGTCGCCGGTCGTCGGCGCCTCGATCTGCCCGGTCCAGCGGGCGGTCGTGTGCTCCGTCTTCCCGGTCAGCTCCTCGAACGTGCTCGTCAGGCCGGAGAAGTTGATCTGCGGCTCCAGCAGGGTGCCGCCGAGCTCGGCGAAATCCCGGGCTCCCGGCGCCGACATGCTGAAGTACTCGCCCTTGAGGCCGTGCTGCTCGACGACGGCATCGGCTGCCGCACCGGCGGTACGCGCGGACATGCTGCTGCTCACGGGCTCCGCGGCCGCCGCGGCGGGAACTGCCGCGCTCGTGGGCAGGAGCAGGGCCGCAGCGGTCAGCAGCGCCCACCACCGGGCTCTCGGGCGGGTGTGTTGTCTTGTCATCGAACCTTTCCTCGCGCAGGGGGCATGGGGACAGGACGAAACGGGACTGCGTCAGGTGAACGGCCGGGCAGGCGAGGGGTGTTCACCTGCGGCCGACGCGGGTCCGCCGGTACGGCACGGCACCGGCGCTGCGATGGCCAGGAGCCATTTCAACGTTGGAAATTCACCGTGCAGCGGAATGACAACACGTCGGCCGACGGCTGTCCAGACCTCGCGCACGGCCGGCTGATCGTCAGGAACCGTGCCGCCGGGGCGGGCCACGGAGAACCGTGGCGTGCCGCGGCGGCGCGGTACATGAAGTCGCGGCCGGCCTCGGGATGCAGGTCGCACAGGGCCGCGGCGAGGCCGTAGGAGCAGGCGGTGTGGCCGTCGTCGCTCCGCACGTGGAGGTGGCCGACGGCCAGGCGCCATACGGCGTCGTCCTCGGCCAAAAGCCCGCAGCGCGGGGCACGCCGGCGCGGTCGGGCAGGTGGCCGGTGACGTCCGTGCCGAGTTGGTCGGCGGTCGGGCTCTGACGGGGCAGCGCCACGTTCATCGCCCTTCCGGCCAACCGGTGTAGGCCTCGGCGAGGTAGGTCGAGCCCGCGGTCGAGCCGGTCACCGCGGACAGTTCGCCCTCCTGGCGCCGGACGTCGAACGGACTGGCCCCCGGCAGCGTGTGCAGCATCGTGGTCATCCAGTAGGAGAAGTGCTGGGCCTTCCAGACCCGGCCGAGGGCCCGCTCGCTGTAGGTCGCCAGCGGGGCGGTGTCACCGCTCGCGACCGCCCGCTCGAGCTCCTCGGCCAGCACCCGTACGTCGGCAAGGGCCAGGTTGAGGCCCTTGGCGCCGGTCGGCGGCACGGTGTGCGCGGCGTCGCCGGCGAGCACCAGCCGACCGTGGTGCATCGGCTCCTGGACGAAGCTGCGGAACGGCAGCACGGTCCTGGAGGTGATGGGCCCCTCCTTGAGTGTGTGGCCGTTGGCCCCGACCCGTGACTGGAGCTCCTCCCAGATCCGGTCGTCGGACCAGGTGGCGGCGTCCTCCGCGGGGTCGCACTGGAAGTACATCCGCTGGAGGGTCTCGGTGCGCTGGCTGATCAGCGCGAAACCCCGCGGCGAGTGGTTGTAGATCAGCTCCGGCGCGCTGGGCGCCGCCTCGGTCAGGATGCCGAACCAGGCGAAGGGATACTCCCGGAAGTACTGCGTGCGCCGTGCCTCCGGCACCTCGCGGCGGCACAGGCTGCGTGATCCGTCGGCGCCCACGAGGAAGTCGGCGCGCACCTCGTGGGGGGTGCCGTCCGCGTCGGTGAACCGCATGACCGGGGAGTCGGAGGTGAGGCCGTCGACCGCGACGTCGGTGACGCCGAACCGGACGTCGCCGCCGTCGCGCTCGCGGGCGTCGGCGAGATCGATGAAGACGTCGGTCTGGGGGTAGAGCTGGGTCGAGGCGCCGACCAGCCCCTGGAAGTCGATGCGGTGGCCGCCCCCGCCGAACGCCAGCTCGATGCCGTCGTGGCGGTAACCGTCGCGGTGCACCCGGTCGGAGACGCCGGTGCCGACCAGCAGGTCGACCGAGTCCTGCTCGAGGATCCCGGCGCGGTGGGTCTCCTCGATCTCCCGGCGGCCGCGCAGATCGATCGCGACGGAATCGATCCCGGCCCGGGCGAGCAGGTGGGAGAGCATCAGGCCGGCGGGGCCGGCCCCGACGATGCCGATCTGCGTACGGCTGTGAATGCGCGAGGAGGACATGGGCGACATTCTGCGTCCGTCCGAACCACCCGGCCAGGCCCCTCTTCCGTCCAGTGGAATCGGACCAGCGCACCTCTCCAGTCCGGACCGCCGGATTCCGGCTCCCGGACATTCCCGGGAAGTAAACCTAGACAGGTGTCAAATTCTTGATTAGGTTGACCGGACTTCACCGCAGGCAGGCAGGACTTGCCCTGAAGCGGCAGGTCACACCTCAACGACGAGGGGATCGACTATGGAACTCGACGGCAGGATCGCGGTCGTCACCGGTGCGGCTTCGGGCATGGGCCTGGCCGCTGTGAAGGCACTGGTGGGAGCCGGTGCCACGGTGTACGGCATGGATCTGCGGCAGGAGGACCTCGACCGCGAGTTCGCCGGTCTGGAGCGGGTCCGGGGTCATGCCGCGGACGTCTCCGACTCCGCCGCCGTGAACCGCGTCTTCGACCGGGTCCGGGAGGACCACGGCCGCCTGCACATCCTCGTGAACGCCGCCGGTGTCGCCACGCCGAACAAGGCCAAGCAGGCGTGGGTGGACGGGATCAACCAGAAGATGACCGAGTCCTTCAAGAACGGCGAGCCCTACCACCCCGAGTTCCTGGACGGCATCTCCGACGAGGACTTCGACCGCGTCGTCGCGATCAATCTCAACGGCACCTTCTACACGATCCGTGCCGCCGTACCGCTGATGAAGGAGAGCGGCAGCGGCTCGATCATCAACTTCGCCTCCGTCGCGGGGCTCATCGGCCTGCCGATGCCCGCCTACTACCCGGCGTCCAAGGCCGCGGTCGTGGGCCTCACCAAGGCGGTGGCGGCGGAGCTCGCCCCCTTCGACATCCGGGTCAACGCGCTGGCCCCGGCCGGCATCAGGACGGCCATGCTCACGGCGTCCGGCGACGACCACGTCCAGGCGCTGCTCTCCCTCCAGCCGCTGAAGCGTCTGGCCGAACCCGACGAGATCGGCCGGACGGTCCTCTTCCTCGCCTCCGACGCGGCGGGCCACTACACCGGTCAGACGCTGGCGCCCTCCGGCGGCGCCCTCATGCTCTGACCCCCCATCGACAACCGGACGGAGAAGATCCAGTGCAGCACACCGAGGCCCCGAGGCCCACGGTCGCCCTCACCGAGACACCCGGCGTCGAGCGCCGCTTCCTCGAGGTCCTGGACGACACCATCCGCGCGGACATCGAGAGCGGCGCCTACCACGGGGCGAACGTCATCGTGGCCCGCCACGGCGAGATCGCCCTGCGCGGCAGCTACGGACTGGCCGACGCCCGGACCGGCCGCCCGACCCGGCGCGACGACGTCTACCGCATCCTGTCCATGTCCAAGGGCTTCACCAACGCCCTGGTCTTCCGGGCCCTCAGCGAGGGCAGGCTGATGCTGTCGACCCGCGTCGTCGACCTCATTCCCGAGTTCTTCGGCACCGAGCCGTTCCGCGCGGCGCGCAAGGACCGGATCAACCTCGCCCACCTGCTCACGCATCGGGCCGGCATGCCCGCGACGCCCAACCCGGGGCTGGGCCCGGAGGGTTTCGCCGTACTCGCCGATGTCGTCGAGGCGCTGGCCGGCGTCGACGTCGTGCACGAACCGGGCACGAACCTGAACTACTCGGCGGCCATCAACCACGCGCTGATGGGCGAGATGGCCCGCCGCGCCTACGGTGCCGACTCGTTCCGGGAGCTCATGCAGGAGAAGGTCTTCGGCCCCGTCGGCATGACGCACACCAGGTTCGGGATGCCCGTCGAATGGCGTGACCTGGGCGTTCCGCTGAAGGTCATCGTCGCCAACGACTCCTGGCTCAAGCCCGAGGACATCGAGTGCCTCAACGAGGTCATCGACCGCGAGGACGCGGAGATGCCCTGGGTCGGCGCGGTGTCCACCATCGACGACGTCTTCGCGTTCACCGAGATGCTGCGGAACAAGGGGCGCACCGGCTCCGGGGAACAGCTCATCGGTGAGTCGGTGCTGGACTTCGCCACGACCAACCAGACCGGCGACCGGATCAACGACCTCTACGGCATGGTCGCCGCCGCCCGCAAGTGGAACCTTCCGCCGGGCAACATGGGCCTGGGCATGGCCCTCGCCGGGACCGGGACGCACGCCCGTTTCTTCGGCCCGTTCGTCTCGCCGCGCACCTTCGGCTCCTACGGCGCCGGTTCGTCCCTGCTGTGGGTGGACCCGGTCTCGGGGATGTCCTTCTGTTTCCTCTCCTCCGGGGTGATGGACGAGGGCGACAACGTCGCCCGCTTCCAGAAGCTCTCCTCGATCGCCGCCTCCGCGGCAACCAGCGTCTGACCCGCGAAAGGACCAGGCCATGACGTCACTGCAGGAAGAGGCCCGTCCCGTGGGCCGCTGCCCCGTCGCCCACGGTTTCGACGCGATGGGTGACGACTACTACCGGGACCCGGCCGCTCATCTGGCCACGGTCCGCGACACCTCGCCGGTGTTCTGGTATCCGCACCTGAACGCGTGGATCGTCACGCGGCGGGAGGACTGCCTCACCGTCCTGTCGGACTGGCAGACCTACTCCTCGGCCGCCAACTCGGCCGCGGACGTGCCGGCGAAGCACCGGGAGGTCTACCCGCCGGATCTCGTGGCGAAGATGATCGTGGGGCAGGACCCGCCCGGACACACCGAAACGCGGTCCGTGGCGCAGCGGGGCTTCGTCAAGGAGCGCATGGACCGGCTGCAGCCCGAGATCGAGGCCAGGGCGCACCGCATCATCGACCGGTTCGAGAACAACGGCTGCGCGAACCTGCTCGAGGAGTACTCGCTGGAGCTGACCACCCAGACCATCATGGCGCTGCTGGGTCTCGGCTACGAACACGAGGCGATGCTGAGGCAGTTGCGCGACGACCTGTTCGCCGTGCTGTCGTCCGCGCACGAGCCGCTGCCCGAGCCGGCGCGGTCTCAGGTGTGGGACCGCTTCGTCGAGGCCAACCTGAAGCTGCGTGCCATCGTCGACGCGCGGCGCGACTCCGATGCCGACGACATCATCTCCGTGATGGCGTCGGCCCGGGCGAAGGACGGCTCGTACGCGCTGCCCACGCCCCAGATCGCCCTGCACGTCTCCGAGTTCGCCGCGGCCGGCACGGACACCACGGCCCAGGCCATGACCAACGCGGTGCTCTTCCTGTCCCAGAACCCGCAGGCGCTCGAGGACGCGCTCGCCGAACCGGAGCTCTGGCCCCGGGTCTTCGAGGAGACGCTGCGGCGACGCCCGTCCTCGACGTTCACCTCGCGCCGGGTTACGCGGGACGTGGAACTGTCCGGTGTGCGCATCTCCGCCGGTGACATGGTGTGGGTCGCGCTGGCCTCGGCCAACACCGATCCCGAGCACGTCGAGCGGCCCTTCGAGTTCGACATCCACCGCCCCGACCCCACCGATCACCTGGCCTTCACGGCCGGACGGCACACCTGCCTGGGCAACCCCCTGGCCCGTGTCCAGGGCGCCACGGGGCTGCGGGTGCTCTTCGAGCGGCTGCCGTCGCTGCGCCCGGACGACACGGACGAGCTCGACTTCCTGCGCATGGCCCTGCTCCCGGTGCGCCGCTCGCTGCAGGTGCGCTGGGACGTCGCGGACGTCGAGCGTTCCCGGACGCGGACCGTGCGCACGCTCGCCCTGGAGGTGACGGAGCGCACCGAGGCGTCGGAGGGCGTCGTCGCCCTGACTCTGAGCCACCCGGACGGCGGGGAACTGCCGCCGTGGAAGGCCGGAGCCCATGTCGACGTCCATGTGCCAAGCGGGGACGGTGAGCCGTGGGTACGTCAGTACTCGCTGTCCTCCGATCCGGAGGACCGTACCTCCTACCGCATCGGCGTGCTGCGGGAGCAGTCCGGCCGGGGCGGGTCGGCGGCGGTGCACGACGCGCTGACGGTCGGGTCCCGGGTCACCGTGTCCTGGCCGCGCAACAACTTCCGGCTCCTGCCATCGCCCCGCTACCTGTTCATCGCGGGCGGCATCGGTGTCACCCCGATCCTGCCCATGATCCGGGAGGCCGAGCGGGCCGGCGCCGAGTGGGATCTCGTCTACGGCGGGCGCACGCACGCGTCGATGGCCTTCCGCGACGAGCTGGCCGTCCACGGCGACCGCGTCACGGTGGTCCCCCAGGACGAGCTCGGGCTGATCGACCTGCCCGGCCTGCTCGGTGAGGTGCGCGAGGGGACTCTCGTCTACGCGTGCGGCCCCGAGCCGCTGCTGCGGGCCGTGGAGGAGAACACCGCCCACTGGCCGAAGAACTCGCTGCGCCTGGAGCGGTTCGCCCCGAGGCCCGTGGTGCGGTCCGTTCCCGACACACCGTTCCAGGTGGAGTTCGCCGAGTCCGGGACGGTCGTCGAGGTCGGCGCGGACGAGACGATCCTGGAGGCCGCCCAGGAGGCCGGGCTCCCGGTGGTCTCCTCGTGCAGGACCGGTACGTGCGGCACCTGCGAGACGCCCATCGTCTCCGGCCGGGCCGACCACCGGGACTCGATCCTCACCCCGTCGGAGCAGGAGGCCGACAGGACCATGCTGATCTGTGTGTCCCGGGCCGCGGCCGACTGTCCGCGACTGGTGCTGGGCGGCTGACGCCGGGCCGTTCACCCACTCCCCCACTCCGTCGGGAAGCCCGTTCGCCGGGTTTCCCGGCGGAGTCCTGTGTCCGGTCAGTCGTCGAACAACTGGGCCCACTGCCGGGCCAGTGAGGTGAGGATCAGCTCCTCCCGCTCCTTGTGGCCGCGGATGTACAGGAAGTAGAAGTTGCGTTCCAGGCTCATCATCAGCGTGGTCATGTGCACTTCGCGTTCCACCCGCTCGTCCTCCGTCGCACCGTCCAGGTGGAGCGACGCGTGGGCCGACGAGACACGCCGGACCAGGCCCAGCCATTCCTCGAGTACGTCCGGATCGATGGCCATGGCCTGGTTGACGGCCTCGAACTCGGTGGCGTAGCGCAGCCACATCTCACGGGCGGTGCCAAGCCATTCCCGCATGACCTCGGGTGTGTACCTCGGCATCCCGTCCAGTACGGCGTAGAGCTCGGCCACCTCGGCCTCGATCTCGGCCATGCGGGCCCTGATGATCTGGGACTTGCTGTTGAAGTACAGGTACAGATTGGCCCGGCTGCTGCCGGCCGCGGACGCGATCTGGGCCATGGACGTGCGTTCGTAGCCCTGTTCCTTGAAGAGGCGCAGGGCCTCGTCGACGAATCGCTGACGGGTGGCGATGCTCTTGGCCGTACGGTTCGTTGCCATGCGGAGTACCTGGCTCACAAGAAGAAGCGGTGCGTCACGGGACACTCCTGGACGGTCGGCGCGGCGGTACGGCACTGCCGGTGCAGTCTAGCCATCCGGGTGAGCCACGATGCGGGGCGCTCCTTGCACTTCGATCGGGTGAACACCGGTGGCACGCCCCTGGGACGCCGCCGAAGCCGTGGGCCCACCGCCGGGCCGGCCGCCGCCCGCCACATCGGCACTCAACTCGTCGGGGTGGAGCGGCCCTTCAGCCCTGCCCGGACGCCGCCCGGTCGGGTTCTCGCGCATGTCCCGCCTCCCGGCCACGGCGCCCCGTCACCTGAACGGCAGAACGCCGCAGCACCCGGAGTGCTGAATCGATTACTCCACGCGATGCTCGGACGGGGCAACCTCACTGGAAGGAACCACATGCACCACATACTGCGCGGGCCGGTGACGACCGCACTCGTCCTGGCCCTCGGCGCCTCCCTCACCGGCGCCGCCGTCACCGGCGGGGACCCCTTTGGGAACTCCGACTCCGACGCCGTCTCCCCTCCCGCCCGTACGAGCACACCGCCCGCCTCGGGCATGTTCGCCAAGCGCGTCGTGGCCACCGGGCTGAACAACCCCTACGAGATCGTACGGGCTCCCGACGGGTCCCTGTGGGCCACCGAGAAGACCGGCAAGAAGGTCACCCGGGTCGACCCGAAGACCGGCGCCAAGACCACCCTGCTCAGCCTGCCGCAGGCCGTCCACAGCGAGGGCGGGCAGGACGGTGTGCTCGGCCTCGCCATCGAGGAACGGCGCGGGACCGGCGAGGTGTACGCGTACATCTCCTACAGCAACGACATCGACAGCACCCCGGTCGTACAGGCCCGCACCAAGATCGAGCGGTACACCTACGACCCCGACCGGAAGCGGCTGCACAGCCCGGAGGCCGTCATCGCCGGCATGCCGTCCGGCAACGACCACCAGTCGGCGCGGCTGCGCCTGGGCCCGGACGGCAAGCTGTACTACACCATCGGTGACCAGGGTGTGAACCAGTTCGGGAACACCTGCAAGCCCAGCTACGCCATGCGGCTGCCCACCGCTCACGAGGTCGAGGGCAGGGACTGGATCGCCTACCAGGGGAAGACCCTGCGGCTGAACACCGACGGTTCGATCCCCTCGGACAACCCGGTCCTGGGCGGCGTGCGCAGCCACGTCTACACCTACGGGCACCGCAACGCGCAGGGCCTGGCCTTCGGCCCCGACGGCACGCTCTACTCGAACGAGCAGGGCCCGAAGACCGACGACGAGATCAACATCCTGAAGAAGGGCGGCAACTACGGCTGGCCGAACGTCTCGGGCTACCGCGACGACAAGGCCTACGCCTACGCCAACTGGTCCGCCTCGTGGCCGACGCCGTGCGACGAGCTGACCTTCAGCAACTTCGAGATCCCCAAGACGGTCCCCGTCCAGCAGGAGACCGACTTCAAGCAGCCCTTCGTGCGGCCGGTCCACACCTTCGGCACCGTGGGCTCGGACTTCGGCTTCCAGGATCCCAGGTGCGCACAGGGCGAGATGTGGTCGCTGTGCTGGCCGACCATCGCGCCCTCCAGCTTCGAGCACTACGGGACGTCCAGGAAGTCCGCCGAAGCCACCGGTAGGGGCATCCCGGGCTGGAACAACTCCCTGGTGATGACCACCCTCAAGGACGGCACCGTCTACCGCGTCGACCTCACACCGGGAGGCCAGGGCGTCGGCAAGGTCACCGAGCTCTTCATGGAGCACAACCGCTTCCGTGACACGGAGTTCAGCGCCGACGGCAGGTCCCTCTTCGTCGCGACCGACTCCGCGGGCCCCGTCCGTGACGCGCAGGGCAGTCCGGTGTCCGACCCCCTGGAGAACCCGGGCGCGATCATCGAGTACCGCCTGCAGGGCTGAACCGGCGCCCCGGCCTGCCCGGTACGTCCTGCGGCACTCGGCCGTCCTCGCCCCGCCCGGTCACACCCCCTCACAGGCCAGGCCCGGGGCGAGGACCTTCGCCGTGTCGTGCCTCCGTCGGTCCCTGCGCATCGGCTCCCTGGGTTCCGTGGGTGCCGTACTCGGGTCGTCCGGTTGATTCGTAGACGTGGACCGCCAGTCCGCGCGGTGTCACCTCGTGGCGGACGAGGCGCAGGCCGGCCGGGAAGAGGCGGCGGCCGGCACCCAGCACCACGGGGGCGATGACCAGGCGCAGTTCGTCGATCAGGCCGACGGCCGGCAGGGACCGGGCCAGCCGGGCGCTGCCGTGGAGTTGCAGCTAGCGGCCGGGCTGCCGTTTCAGGTCGGCGACCTGGGCGGGGACGGCGCCGGAGAGGACCGTGGTCGGATTCCACCCGGCCTCGGCCAGGCTGTGGGAGGCCACGTACTTCGGCAGGCCGTTCATGAGCGGGCCGAAGGAGGGCTCGGTCGTCTTCGGCCAGTCCCGCGCGAAACTCACACAGGTGCGGCGGCCCAGCAGCAACCCGTCCGCCTGGCCGAGCCAGGTGGCGGCCAGCTGTTCGAACGCCTCGTCCAGATACGGCACGAACCAGCCGCCCCGGGTGAATCCGTCACTGGTGTCCTCGTCCGGGGACCCCGGGCCCTGGTAGGGGCCGTCCAGTGTCAGAAACTGCGTCAGCGTGAGCTTCATCGTCCGCACTCCTGTCCCGGGCGGGGGAACGCCTTTCCCCTCGCCTCTTCCCTGGACCGCGGAACGCGCGAGGACTCATCGGTCCGGGCTACTCCGGCGGTGTGCGCGCGGATCGTGTGCAATGTGCACCGAAATCGCGAGTGGCGTATGGACACCCCGACACGTTCCCACCATTTGCCGGAGCGCCACTGCAAAGAAGCATCCCCACAAATCAGCGCATTGCTCTCACAGCACCGCTTCCCCGGTGGCTCACCCGGCGCCGCCCTGCGCCCGCGCCGACGCCGGGAGCAGTCACTCTCCTCTTCCGACGGCTTTAGGATCGATGGCAGGCCGCCCCCCTCGTACTGATGTCCCCATCCCCTGGCTCTTGGCAGCCGCGAACACGGTGGGCCGTGCGGGCCAGACGGAAACATGCGTGAAGAAAGGTGAACACCATGGTCCTCGGACTGCTGCGGCGCCTGCGCCCGCAGGGCGCCTCCGGCGCCGCGTCGGGCCTCTCGGTCCCCCTGCCGGCGGGCGCGGGGGCGTTCGGCTGTGAGGCCGTCGACGCCCTGGGGCAGCCGCTGGGCGCAGCCGAGGTCACGGTGACTGCGCTGGACAGCCACCGCGTCGCGGCCCGCGGCATCACCGACCCGTACGGCTACTACATGGCGGCCCTGCCCCCGGGCAGGTACAGCGTGATGCTGGCGGCGGAGGGCCTGTCACCCGCCCGCGAGAGCGTCGACATAGTCGCCGGGGTGGCTCTCGCCCCCGCACGCGTCGTGCTGGAGCCCGGACGCCGGCTGGAGCTGCCGCCCGCCGGCACCTGGGTGTTCGACCCTCCGCACACCGCGATCCGGTTCATCGCCAAGCACGTGGGCATGGCTCATGTCCACGGCCGCTTCACACGGTTCGAGGGCGGCATCCGGGTCGCGGAGAACATGGGCGACTCCCAGGTCTCGGTGCGCATCGACGCCTCCAGCATCTCGACGGGCAACCAGACCCGCGACAACCACCTGCGGTCGGCCGACTTCCTCGACGTCGAGAACTACCCGTACATCGATTTCACCAGCACGCGGTTCGCCTACCACGGCGGCTCCAAGTGGACTGTGCACGGCACCCTCACGATGCACGGCACCAGTCGCTCGGCGGGCCTCGACACCGAGTATCTCGGCACCGTGAACGGCGGCTACGAGCAGGAGCTGCGCTGCGCCGCCCTCGCGAAGGCCGAACTGCATCGCGAGGACTTCACCCTCAACTGGCGTTCCATGCTCGCCCGCGGCATCGCCGTCGTCGGGCCGACGGTCCAGCTGGCGCTCGACGTACAGGCCATGTACCGGACCCACGACACACCGACCCCGCCCAAGTAACGGACGGGTCGGCGGGGCGGGTGTCCCCGCCCCGCCGCCGGTGGCCGGTCAGCGCAGCGGGTCGAACGGCGCGAGCTGCGCGGGGCGTGCGCCGGTGACCATCATCTCGGCGAGCAGCTGTCCGGTGGCCGGGCCGAGGGTGATGCCCCACATGCCGTGTCCGCCGGCGGCGAAGACCCGGGGTGAGCGGGTGGCCCCGATCAGCGGCAGTCCGTCGGTCGTGCAGGGGCGCGAGCCGACCCACTCGTCCTTGCGGGCGTCCAGGTCGGCGCCGCGCAGCAGCGGGCGGGCCGCCTCGGCGATGGCGTTGATCCGGCGCGCGTCCAGGGGTGCGTCCGGCTTGCGGAACTCCATCATTCCGGCGACGCGCAGCCGGTCGCCGAGCGGTGTGCAGGCGACGCGCTGGGCGGGGAAGTACACGGGGTCGGACGGCACGCGCTCGACCGGGACGCTGAAGCTGTACCCCCGGCCGGCCTGTACGAGGGAGCGGACCCCGAACTTCTTGGCGTGGCGGCCGAGCCAGGCTCCGGTGGCCAGGACCACCGCGTCGAAGCGCCGGCTCCGGCCGTCACCGGTCCGGACGATGACACCGGTGGCCTCGTCCCGCACATCGGTGACCTCCGTCCGCTCCCGGATCTCGCCGCCCCGGGCGCGGACCGCGTCGCCCAGGGCGTGCGTGAAGTGTCCGGGGTCGATGTAGCGCTGGCCGCGCAGACGGATCGCCGCGCCGATCTCGTTCGAGAGGGACGGCTCGACCTCCCGGGCCTCGTCGCCGTCGAGGATGTCGAACTCCATGCGCTGTCCTGCGGCGTGGATCTGTTCGAGCTCCTCCAGCAGGACCCGGCGTTCCCCGGCCGTGCGGTAGGCCGCGAGGAAGGACTTGGCGTCGAGCGTCCGCGCCTCGACGCCGCCTTCGGCCAGCGCGTCGAAACTGGGCAGCGCCAGGCTGTTGATGGGGACGAGCGCGCGCATGGCCCGCAGCCACCGTGTCGCGGTGCTGTTCCGGGCGAACCCCGCGAGGAACCTGAGCAGGTTGGGGTTGGCGCTGGGCGGCACGTAGACCGGAGAGGACGGGCTGAGGACCGCGCGTACGCCGTAGCTGAGGACCGCGGGCTCGGGCAGCGGCGTCGCCAGGCCGGGGGTCAGCCATCCGGCGTTGCCCCAGGAGGAGCCGGCGGCCACCCCGTCGCGGTCGTACACGGTGACGTCGACGCCTCGCTCCTGAAGGAACCAGGCGGTGGACAGTCCGACCATGCCGGCACCGACGACGGCGACGGAGCGGGGGCCGGAGTGCGCGGGCGAGGCGGGTCGGGTCATGTGGAACCTCTTCTCCAATGCGGTGGTGTCTTCGATGGTGAGCCCGGGGCGTGCCGTTGTCTTTGTGCTGTACGGCCAATGGAGGCCGTACACGTGGTGCACCGGGAACCATGTCCCCGGGTCACAATGGGGGCATGACCCTGCTCATGAGCTGCTGCCGTCGCGCCGTGGGAGGCCGATGATGATCACGGTCACCGATCTGGTGGATTCCCTGGGCGCCGGGTTTCTCCGTACCGTCGTGGCGGCCGGAAACGCCGAAGTGCACGACGTCGCCCTGGCCGAACCCGGGGATGCCGTGGGGCAGCCGGGAGAGCTCGTCCTGGGGGTGGGCGTGGCCGACCGGGCCGGGGCCGTCGCCCTGCTGGAGCGGGCCGCCCGGGCGGCGGCCGGGGGCGTCGTGCTCAAGGGCCCCTTCGCCGGTGATCCGCAGGTGGCCCGTGCCGCCCGCGAGCTGGCGGGCCCCGCGCTGGTGGAGCTGCAGCCGCACACGTCGTGGGCGCATGTCGTCTGGCTGCTGCGGGGCGTCATCGACCGGGCCTCCGCGCCCGACACCAGTCGCCTCGGCAGTCCCGGACCGCACGTCGACCTGTTCGCGCTGGCCGACGCGGCGGCCGAGATCATCGACGCGCCGGTGACGGTGGAGGACGCGCAGTCCCGGGTTCTCGCCTACTCCGCGCGGCAGGACACGACCGATCCGGCGCGCGTCTCCACCATTGTGGGCCGGCGTGTGCCCCCGGAGACCCTCACCCATTTCCGGGCCGGCGGTGTCTTCCGCAGGCTCGCCCGCTCCAGCGACCCCATCTGGACCCCGGCCGGCCCCGACGGCACCCTGCCCCGGCTGATCATCCCGGTACGGGCCGGCGGCGAGTGGCTCGGCTCGATCTGGGCGGTGGTCCGCTCTCCGGTCCCCCCGGAACGCATCCGGGAGCTCAGCGACGTGGCCTCGGTCCTCGCCCTGCACCTGCTGCGGCTGCGTGCCGAGGCCGGTATCGCACGGCGGGTCTCGACGGGTCAGCTGCGGGTGACCCTGCGCGAGGGCGCAGCCTCCGGCCCCGGTCCGGGTGCCGTGCCCGGACCGGGCGGTCCCGGGCCGGGCACGGCACCCGCGCTGCCTGCGGGTCCTTGGCGGGTGGTGGCCTTCGGATCCCCCGAGGGGACCGACGTACGCAGGCAACTGGATCTGTGGGAATCGGTCGCACTCCGCTTCGGCTGGCACCAGCCCCTGCTGACCGACCTCGACGGGCTGCTGTTCGGCCTGGTCGTCGAGCGGCCGCGGGGCAGGCGCCCCGTCACCGCCGGGGGTATGGCCGACGCCGGTGCGGGCACCCTGGACTGGCTTCGGCATGTGCTGCGTGAGGTCCACGCCCATGACCCGGGTATGTACGCCGCGGTGGGCTGCCCCGCCCGCTCCCCCGACCAGTTGCCCCGTGCCACCGCGGAGGCCGGCGAGCTCCACCGGCTGATCGGCGCCGGCCGGCTCCCGCTCCCCGACCGGACGGGGATCGTCCTGATGGAGGACGCCTGGGACACCGTCGTCGTGGAGCGTGCCACGGCGGCCGTCGGGATCGACACGGGCCTGCTCGGCGGGCCGCTCGCCGCGCTGCGCGCGCACGACGAGGAGCACGGCACGCCGTATCGCGCGACGCTCGCGGCCTGGCTGGACCACTTCGACGACCCGCAGAGCGCCGCGCGGCTGTTGCGGATCCATCCCAACACGCTGCGCTACCGGCTGCGCAAGCTCGACGAGGTGGCCCCGGTGGACCTGTCCTCGCCCCGGGTGCGGCTGGCGCTGCGGCTGCAGCTCACGGCGATGGGCGCGGGACCGCGTCCAGCCGGCCGATGAAACTACATTTTTCAACAATCATGGATGATGGGAACAGAGGTTCAGACACCGCGCGATGAAGGAGTTCACGTGACCCAGGCGGCAGCGGAGACCACGGACCAGCGGGTGTTCGTCGACAAGCAGAGCCCGGCCGCCTATCGCGCGCTGGCGGCCACGGCCGAGGCGGTACGCGAGGTCGCGGCCGACGCCGGTCTGGACCGCGTCCTCGTCGAGCTGATCAACATCCGGGTCTCCCAGCTCAACGCCTGCGCGTTCTGCCTCAGTCTGCACACCACGCGGGCGCTGCGCGCCGGCGAGACCGCACAGCGCCTGGGCGTGCTGGCCGTCTGGCGCGACACCGAACTGTTCCCTCCGCGCGAGCGCGCCGCGCTGGCACTCGCCGAGGTCACCACCCTGCCCACGGACGCCGACGCGCAGAGCACCGCGTACGCGCTCGCGCGCTCCGTGCTGTCGGAGGACGAGATCTCCGCCGTGATCTGGGTGGCGATCACCATGAACGCCTTCAACCGGGTCTCCGTCCTGAGCAAGCACCCGGTGCGCAGCCGCACCGCGACACCGGAAACGTAGTCGGGCGGGGCCGGTCTCGGCCGGTCTCATCGGTCCTAGGTCTGCGGCCCGTTACGCCGCCGTGGCGCCGCGCCTAACGTTCCGTCCATGGACACGACAGGCACACTCGACGAGGCGCTCCAGCGGCTGCACGCCTTCGGACCGGAGCGGCTCGGCCGGCTCACCAATCACGCGCCGATGGCCGTGGAAGCCCTGACCACGCACGGGCGGGCCGGTGCGGTCCACCGGTGGCTCGACCTGTACGCGCGCAAGCTCGAGGACTTCCCGGCCGGGAGCGAGCCGGTCACGGCCGTCAACTGGCCCTCCGCGCTGGGTGATTCCCGCCGCGCCGCCGACTGGATCGGCTACTTCGGCCGCGAGCTGGCCGAACGTCCCTGGCGTGAGGTGCTCGCCGAGTGGTGGCCCCGGCTCCTGCCCGGCCTGTACGGCGGTTCCACCCATCCGGTCATCCGGGTGGGACACGCCGTGCGTACGCTCCTGGCCGGCGAGGCCACCGGGCCGCGCCTGTCCGAACTCGGGCACGGCCTCGGCTACTGGGCCGCCCGCCACCACCCCATCGCGGACCCGTCACCGCTGCCCGGCTCCGGCAGCGCGGCCGCCGCCCTGGACACGGTGACGCCGCTCGCCGCACAGGACGGCGGCTTCGCCGACCGGCTCCCCCGTGTCGCGGGCCTGCCGGTGTGGGCGGCCACGGTCACGGACCCGGACGAGGCCCGCCGCCGCCTCTGCGAACTGGTGCGGGCCGCCACCCACCGCTACGCCACCCACGGCCACGGCGAGGAGACCATGCTGGTCCACGCGGCCACGGCCCCCAACGCCGTACTGCGCAGTTTGCCCGCGCTGCCGCGTGCCCTGTGGGTACCGAGTCTGCGGGCCGCCTGGACGGCGTCCGCGGCGGTGACCGCGATGTACGCGCCGCGCTCCCCCGTCGCGTACACCCCGCCGGGGCCTCTCACCCCCGAGGAGGTCTTCGAACGGGCGTTGGCGCACGGCGACGAACACGTCATCAAACTCACCGACACCGCCCTCGACGTCGGCGACGAACCGGCTCTGGCGGCGGCCCTGCGCGCCGTCGACCTGAGCGAGCCTCCGGGCCTTGGATGAGTTCCGGGTGCCCGACCGGCCCCCCTGGTGCACGGCCGACGAACTCGGCGTCCAGCGCGGGGCCGGCCCGTGCTCGCCGCGGCCCGGTGCACACAGGAGGGCGTCCACGGTCTGCGGTCGGGTCAGGCGAGTTCCACGAGGAGATCGCCGCCTTCCACCTGTTGGATGCGGTTGATGGCCAGCCGGCTCACCGTGCCGGACTTCGGGGCGGTGATCGCGGCTTCCATCTTCATCGCCTCGATGGTGGCCACCGTGGCCCCCGTCTCCACCTCGTCGCCCTCGGCGACCGCGAGGGTCACCACTCCGGCGAACGGCGCCGCGACATGGCCGGGGTCGGTCCGGTCGGCCTTCTCGGTGACCGGGACGTCGGAGGCCGCCGCCCGGTCGCGGACCTGGATCGGCCGCAGCTGACCGTTCAGGGTGGACATCACCGTGCGCATGCCGCGCTCGTCGGCGTCGCCCACGGCCTGGAGTTCGATGAGCAGCCGCACCCCGGGGTCGAGGTCGACGGTGTACTCCTTGCCGGGGCGCAGCCCGTAGAAGAAGTCCTTGCTGTCCAGGACGCTGGTGTCGCCGAAGCTCTGGCGGTGGGTCTCGAACTCGCGGGCCGGACCGGCGAACAGCAGCCGGTTGAGCGTGGCCCGACGGTCCTTCGCCAGTCCGGCACGGTCGTCGGCGGTCAGTTCCCGCACGGGTTTGGCGTCGGCGCGGCCCCGCAGTGCCTTGGTCCGGAAGGGCTCCGGCCAACCGCCGGGCGGGGTGCCCAGTTCGCCGCGCAGGAAGCCGATGACGGAGTCGGGGATGTCGAACCGGTCCGGATCCTGCTCGAAGTCCTGCGGGGACACCCCGGCGCCCACCAGGTGCAGTGCCAGGTCACCGACCACCTTCGAGGAGGGGGTGACCTTCACCAGGCGGCCGAGCATCCGGTCTGCGGCGGCGTACATCGCCTCGATGTCCTCGAAGCGGTCGCCCAGGCCCAGGGCGATGGCCTGGGTGCGCAGGTTGGAGAGCTGCCCGCCGGGGATCTCGTGGTGGTAGACCCGGCCGGTGGGTGAGGCCAGGCCCGCCTCGAAGGGGGCGTAGACCTTGCGGACGCTCTCCCAGTACGGCTCCAGATCGCCGACGGCCTGGAGGTCGAGGCCGGTGGGCCGCTCCGAGTGGTCGGTCGCCGCGACGATCGCCGACAGGGACGGCTGCGAGGTGGTGCCCGCCATGGACGCCACCGCCCCGTCGACCGCGTCCGCTCCGGCCTGGATCGCGGCGAGGTAGGTGGCGAGCTGACCGCCGGAGGTGTCGTGGGTGTGCAGGTGGACCGGCAGGTCGAACTCCCGGCGCAGGGCCGACACCAGGGTCGCCGCGGCGGGTGCCCGGAGCAGGCCGGCCATGTCCTTGACGGCCAGGACGTGCGCGCCCGCGTCGACGATCTGCTCGGCCAGGCGCAGGTAGTAGTCCAGGGTGTAGAGCCGCTCGGACGGGTCGGACAGGTCGGCGGTGTAGCACAGGGCGACCTCCGCGACGGCCGTCCCGGTCCCGCGTACGGCGTCGATGGCGGGCCGCATCTGGGCGACGTCGTTCAGCGCGTCGAAGATGCGGAAGACGTCGATGCCGGTGGCCGCCGCCTCCTGGACGAAGGCGTCGGTCACCTCGGTCGGGTACGGCGTGTAGCCCACGGTGTTGCGGCCGCGCAGCAGCATCTGCAGGCAGATGTTCGGTACGGCTTCCCGCAGGGCGGCCAGGCGCTCCCACGGGTCCTCGGCGAGGAAACGCAGGGCGACGTCGTAGGTGGCACCGCCCCAGCACTCCAGGGAGAGCAGTTCGGGCAGGGTGCGCGCCACCACCGGGGCGACGGCGAGCAGGTCCTTGGTGCGGACCCGGGTGGCGAGCAGCGACTGGTGGGCGTCACGGAAGGTGGTGTCGGTGACGCCGACGGTCGGTGACGCGCGCAGCCAGCGGGCGAAGCCCTCGGGGCCGAGTTCGGCGAGCCGCTGCCGGGACCCCGCCGCCGGCTCGCCAGGGAGCAGCCGGGGCAGCTTGGTCAGCGGGTCGATCAGTTCGGGCCGCTCGCCGTGCGGCTTGTTCACCGTGACGTCGGCGAGGTAGGTCAGCAGCTTCGTGCCTCGGTCGGCGGAGTGGCGTGCGGTGAGCAGGTGCGGACGCTGCTCGATGAACGACGTGGTGACCTGTCCGGCCTGGAACTCCGGATCGTCCAGCACGGCCTGCAGGAAGGGGATGTTCGTGGCGACGCCGCGGATGCGGAACTCGGCCACGGCGCGCCGGGCCCGATTGACCGCGGTGGTGAAGTCCCGGCCCCGGCAGGTCAGTTTCACCAGCATCGAGTCGAAGTGGGCGCTGATCTCCGTGCCGGCGTGGGTGGTGCCGCCGTCCAGGCGGATGCCGGAGCCGCCGGGCGAGCGGTAGGCGCTGATCCGCCCGGTGTCGGGGCGGAAGCCGTTGGCCGGGTCCTCGGTGGTGATGCGGCACTGCAGCGCGGCGCCCCGCAGAGTGATGTTCTCCTGGGCGAGACCGAGGTCGGCCAGCGTCTCACCGGCGGCGATGCGCAGTTGCGCCTGCACGAGGTCGACGTCGGTGACCTCTTCGGTCACGGTGTGTTCGACCTGGATGCGCGGGTTCATCTCGATGAAGACGTGGTTCCCGTCACGGTCGACGAGGAACTCCACGGTCCCGGCGTTGCGGTAGCCGATCCGGCGGGCGAAGCGCACGGCGTCGGCGCAGATCCGGTCCCGCAGCTCCGGGTCGAGGTTCGGCGCGGGCGCGAGTTCGATCACCTTCTGGTGGCGGCGCTGCAGCGAGCAGTCGCGCTCGAACAGGTGAATGACGTTGCCCTCGCCGTCGGCGAGGATCTGCACCTCGATGTGGCGGGGCTCGACGACGGCCTTCTCCAGGAAGACCGTGGGGTCGCCGAACGCGGACTCGGCCTCCCTGGAGGCGGCCTCGACGGCCTCCCGCAGCTGGGCGGGGCCCTCCACGCGGCGCATTCCGCGCCCGCCGCCACCGGCGACCGCCTTGACGAACACGGGGAAGCCGATGTCGTCGGCGGCACGGACGAGTTCCTCCACGTCGGTGGAGGGCGCCGAGGACCCCAGCACCGGCACGCCCGCCTCACGGGCCGCGGCCACCGCGCGGGCCTTGTTCCCGGTGAGTTCCAGGATCTGTGCGTCCGGTCCGACGAACGTGATGCCCGCGTCCTCGCAGGCGAGGGCCAGCTCGGGATTCTCGGACAGGAATCCGTATCCCGGGTAGACGGCGTCGGCTCCCGCCCGGCGCGCCGCGCCGATGATCTCCTCGACGGAGAGGTAGGCGCGCACCGGATGCCCCGGCTGCCCGATCTCGTACGCCTCGTCCGCCTTGAGCCGGTGCAGCGAGTTGCGGTCCTCGTGCGGAAAGACCGCGACGGTTCGGGCGCCCAGTTCGTAGCCCGCACGAAACGCCCGAATCGCGATCTCACCACGGTTGGCTACCAGCACCTTGCGGAACATTCTCGATCCCTTCAGCCTGCCGGGTGACGAAGACCATGGTGTCGGTGTCGCGCCCACTACGCCATGTGAGCCGGGCCACTCACCGGTACCTCCGGAAGAGCCGTGCTCTTCGAACGGCTCCTCCGCCGGATGCCGGGCAGGGTCAAAGCGCTCACCGCGTCACGGGCCTGGGCCGACATGCCACCGGGTGGGCCGATCGCCGGGGCGGCGGTGGCTTCGGTCGGGCTCGTGCCGGTGCTGCTCACTCGTGCCGGTGCTGCTCGGCGGAAGGGCCGTGTACTTCCTCACCACGAACCCGGCCGGGCCGAGGCCGGAATGGCGTCAGATGGATCGTGCGGGTGAGCGCGGCGCCGGGGAACCACTGTCCGGGAAAACCCGCTCCCCGGCTCGTCCTCCGGCAGGAAGACGCTGCTGACCGATACGGGATGTCGCACCGATGGCGGAGATGCCGTGAGACATCTCCGCCATCGTTCACATGGGGCCGTCGGTCCTATGACCTGTGGTGGGACCATGCGTGCTTGCGAGCCGGTCGGGGACGCGCTGCGGTTCCCGGACTCCGTCCACAGTCGGGGGCGGCTGCCGGAGTGGAGCGCCGACGGCCTTCCGACACGCCCTCAGTGGCAGGTGAATGCCTTGTTGGCGGTGCTCGCGCTCAGCGTGCAGGTCTGACCGCGGACAGCACCGGTCGTGTCGTGAGAGGTGAGGTCCCAGGTCGCGCCGTTGTCGCGCAGGAGCCCGTACCCGAAGACCCCTCCCTGAGTGATCGACTGGTGGACGGGCTGCGGCGGCGTACCGACCGGTTTTCCGACGACGTTGGCGTCGTTCGGGCCCTGGTCCAGTGGTGCTCCGCCCGAGAGGCCCACGGTCACCTGGGGCGGGCGGGCGGTGTCGAAATCGATCATCTGGTAGAGGTGGACGTGGCCCGACAGCACCATGCGGATGTTGTCCTCCAGCCGGCCCAGGGTCGTGTCGGCGACGGCTTCGTCGAGGACACGGGTCACCCATCGAGCCGGAGGGCCCGCCGATCTCACCATCCACAGCGGCTTGTGGGTGAACACGAAGTAATCGTGGGTGGGATGCTGCCGCGCGGCCTGGTTCACGGTTTCGAACTGCGCGGTGTAGAGCGCCCGCTGCGTCGTGCTTCCGTCGTCGGCCGGGTCGGCGAACGAGGAGTCCACGGAGACGAGGTTCAGAGTGCCTGCGCGGATCTCCACGGGCGCGGTGTAGGGACTGCACGATCCGTCGGCGCGGAGGTCGTCGGCGAGGTAGCGGAACCACGCGCCGCCCGCGCCGCCCTGCTGCGCAGGGTTGCAGTCCTCGTGGTTTCCTCGGGTCAGTGCGACCGGTGCCGTGGCCAGCAGCGTTTCCGCCGGTCTGAAGAAGTCGGCGACGACGCACGGCCAGCTGAATCTGTCCGCCCTCGTCGTGCAGCCCGGATTGGCCGCCGTGTCGTTCGCCTGGCTCGGGTCCTCACGGTAGAGGTAGTCGCCGACATGGATCACGAGGTCCGGTCGCGTCACCGTGGCGGCGCTGTTCGCGATCTGCGGGAACGGCCAGCCGGTTTGATGGTTCGCGCAGTCCTGGCCGGGACCCGCCGTCGTGACCCGGCAGCCGGTGTCGCCGATGACGCCGATGGTGCCGGGGCGTGTGGTGTCGGTCCAGTTCGGCAAGGGGAGCCGGCGGTTTGCGGGGTGTACCACGGTCGCCCGGACCGTCGACTGCTGGAGCACCGCGTCAAAGGCTCCGAGGGGCACGCCCAACTCGCACACGGTGGTGAGGAACTGCGGCAACACCGGGGTGCTCACCCGGTGCATCGGGAAGGAACCCCTGGTCGTGCCCATGGTGTACCGCACGGTGGGGCACGTGAGGGTGGTGTCGGTGGTCACGTAGCGGATCTGGGTGCCGCGACTGGTCAGTTGGGTCCATGCCCATGCCTCGCTACTGGGCCCGGACCCTGGTGGAGGGGGTGGCTTCGGCCCTCCACCAGGGGGTGTGGCCCCTGCGAGAGCGGCCCCGGCCGAGAGCGCCGCGGTCAGCACGCTCATCAGGGCGAGGACGACCATCCGGTGCATCATGTTCGCGTTTCTCCATTCGAGAGCCCTGGACGCCGACCCATCCCATTGCCGAGGGTCGTACCGGAGATGCTCACCGAGGCCTTCGACCGACGCACGGCGACCGAAGCGAACGGCGTACACATGGTGCCGCCGGCTCCTCGGCAGCACCGTCAGCGCAGAGCGCGGCGCCAGGTGCGAACCTGCGACCGCACAGTGCCAGGGCCCGCGGGCAGGCGTCGGGCGCCCTCGGTCTTCGGGCACTCGCCGTACCCGGCTCGGCCGATGTTCCTGAGTGCCTGCCCCGGGACTGAACGTTTTGGCGTCAATGGGTTGACGGTGCGAGCGAGGTGGCGTCGCATCAAGAGGATCATCGGCCGACGAACCGTGGCCCCGCGGTGCCCCGGCCCGAACTCGTGGTCGCGGACGCACCGGCGTCGCCGACAGGTCGACGACGTCGGGTCGGCCGCGCGGTGAGGTGCTCGCGGTGAGGGCGATTCCTGTTCCACGCGGCCTCCCGCCGAACCGGACATGACGGTTTCCCGGTCATCCGGCTCTCCAGTGACTGCTGCGTGAGTGGTCCGGCCGGCCGTTCCGAGTGGATGCGGTCATGGCAGGTGTCGCAGGCCACCACCGTTTTGCGTTGTCGGTGGAGCATGAGGCACGCCCGGTCGGAGGGCTGCCGTCCGGCATGTGCGAGGTCGGGGAGAGCGCGGACGTGGTGCACTCGCACGTCGCCCCTGCTTCCGCAGATCTCGCGGGTATCCGTCGGGAGTGTCGCGCCGAGTTCCTTCTGCGGACGGTCCGCCCGGTTCGGCTCACGGTCGGCGAGTTCCGCCGCTCGCTGCCGCTGGAGGGGAATCCCACCCCGGCCGTACGCGCCGGAGAGATCTGCGCCACCCCGCCGGCCCACTGCCCGGCGGACCCCGCGACGACCGCGGGGCGGCACGGTGGCCGATGGACAGCGGATACGCCGGGGCACGAAGGGCGAGGAGCCGGAGGTCAAGCGCCAGGGGTACCCCGTACAGGTACCGGGTACCTGAATTTCACGGTGCGTCCCGTCCCGTCTGGTCGGAGTCGCCCGGTGGTGCGACGCTGGGGTGGAGAGGTGTCCGAGGACGGGAAGCCGGGAGGCGAAGCGATGGGACGCGACGTCCCGGCGTTGGTGTTCACCCGTGAGGACCGCCGCCGGTACCGGATCAAGATGCAGGAGTGCCTCGACACGTTCGCGCAGATGCTGCGCGAGGAACGGTTCGAGTCCGAGCGGCCCCAGGTGGGGCTGGAGATCGAGCTGAACCTGGTCGACGACCGGGCGGAGCCGGTGATGCGCAACAGCGACGCGCTCGAAGTGATCGCGGACCCCGCCTGGTCCACGGAGCTGGGCCGGTTCAACCTCGAGATCAACGTGCCGCCCCGACGGCTGACGGCGGGCGGCCCGGACTCCTGGGAGTCCGAGATCCGCGCCGCGCTGAATCACGCGGAGCGACGCGCGAAGTCGGTCGGCACCCATCTGATCATGACCGGTATTCTGCCGACCCTGCGGCAGGAGGACGTGGGTGAGTCGGCGCTGTCGGAGAACCCGCGCTACCGGCTGCTCAACGACCAGATCTTCGCGGCCCGGGGCGAGGACCTGCACATCGAGGTGGACGGCCTCGACCGGCTGCGCACCTACGCGGACACGATCACTCCCGAGGCCGCGTGCACCAGCACGCAGTTCCACCTCCAGGTGTATCCGGAGCAGTTCGCCGACTACTGGAACGCGGCGCAGTCGATCGCGGGGGTGCAGATCGCCCTGGCGGCCAACTCGCCGTTCCTGTTCGGCAAGGAGCTGTGGCACGAGACCCGTGTCCCGCTGTTCGAGCAGGCCACCGACACCCGCCCGCAGGAGATCAAGGTGCAGGGGGTGCGTCCCCGGGTCTGGTTCGGGGAGCGGTGGATCAACAGCGTCTTCGACCTCTTCGAGGAGAACCTGCGGTACTTCCCGGCGCTGCTCCCCCTGTGCGACGAGCAGGATCCCGCCGAGACGCTGGACCGCGGCGACATCCCCGAACTGGGCGAGCTGACCCTGCACAACGGCACCATCTACCGCTGGAACCGCCCGGTCTACGCCATCGCGCACGACAAGCCGCATGTCCGGGTGGAGAACCGGGTGCTGCCGGCCGGTCCCACCGTGGCCGACACGCTGGCCAACGGCGCCTTCTACTACGGCCTCACCCGTGCCCTGGTGGAGGAGGAACGGCCCGTGTGGTCGCGGATGTCGTTCTCGGCCGCCGAGGAGAACCTGCACACGGCGGCACGGCACGGCATCGAGGCACGGCTGTACTGGCCCGGGATGGGCGAGGTGCCGGTGCCCGAGCTCGTGCTGCGGCGGCTGCTGCCGCTGGCACACCGCGGGCTGGAGCTCTCCGGAATGGACGAGGTCTGGCGGGAGCCGCTGCTCGGCATCATCGAGCAGCGGTGCGTCACCGGGCGCAACGGGGCGGTGTGGCAGAAGGAGATGTTCCACCACATCGACGCCTCGGCTCAGTGCGGCCGCCATGAGGCCCTGCGGCGGATGACGCAGGTGTACATCGACTACATGCATCTCAACGCCCCGGTGCACACCTGGCCCGTCGACTGACGCGGTCCCGGCACGCCCCCGTGGCCGGCTGAAGCGGTGAGCCGTCGGCGTCGTCAGCCGTCGGTGGCCCGGACGAGGACCCCGGACACCTCCCGGCGCATCACGTCCCGGGCCGCCGGTGGGAGCGAACCGAGATCCGTACGGGCCAGGGCGTCCAGCACCTCGTCCGTGCCGGTCACGTACTCCGTGCTCCCGCCGATCACCTCGTGGCCGTCACGGACGGCGACGCGGACACGGCGCTGTCCGTCGCCCTCGGCGTGCACGGCGGTGGCGACGACGAGCGGCGGCGGTCCGCCCACCTCGCCGGGCGCCTTGTGGTATCCGCTCGTCACGGGGTCGCGCCAGCGCAAACTGAGCAGCAGGTGGCGCTTGGCCACCACCTCGGCCAGATCGGTCTCGTAGGTTCCGTCCCGGTCCAGCACGGTGGCGCGCGCGTCCAGGACGAGCGCCGCCGGCAGCAGGCAGCGCAGGGTGCTGCCCACGATGTTGCCGCCGACCGTGGCCGTCCGGCGCACGGCGCCGGTGCCCACGGTGGCGGCCGCGCCGCGCAGGACCTCCGGCACCCGGTCGTCGATCCGGTGCAGCAGAACGGCCGCGCCCAGGGCCTCACGCTCGAGCACATTGGCCTCCGGGAGGCTGCGCAGGGACATCGCCTGCTCGGGGAAGCCGTCCCGCTGCCAGAGTGCCCACACGAGGGTGGCTCCGCCGATGGGCACCGCTCCCTCGGCCATACAGTTCTGTGCTTCGGACAGGGATGTGGGCAGACGCAACAGCACGGCAGTCGACCTGCTTTCCTCTGCTTCGGCGGAAGGAACCGGGCACTCCGCTCATGATCACGGACACTGCATTCTCCGTACGGCCACGGGGGCGCGTACAGGGCTCACGCATGCACCGTGCGCACCGGAGGTACGCCCCGCGAGAGGCAGCACGGCAAAAGCAACCTGTCCCGGTTCCGGACCGTCCCACACAACGCATGCCTCACCACACCGCTTGCCTCACCGACGAACGAACGGACCGATGAACGCCGCGACGCTGCTGGACGTCCTGCTCGATGCCGCCCGCCGGTCCCCCGACCAGGTGATCGTCCATGTCCGGGGGGACGGCGGCGAGGTGGCCGTCACCTTCCGGGAACTGGTGGACCGGGCGCTGCGCGTCGCGGGCGGTCTGCGTGCGGCAGACGTCGCGCGGGGCACCTGCGTTCCGGTGCTCGCGGAGAACAGCGCGGACTTCCAGCCCCTGTTCTGGGGCGTGCTCGCGGCCGGTTCGGTACCGGTGCCGCTGGCGCCGGACGCGCGGCGGGTCCGGCCGGTGTGGGAGCACCTCGGCCGTCCCCCGGTCGTCGTGGACGCGGCCTGCGCGCCGGTGGCCGCCGAACTCCCCGAGGACGCCGAGATCCTGCGGCTGGACGCACTGCGGGCGTGCCCGCCCCTGGCCGCTCCCGCCGAAGTGGCCCCGGACGGGCTGGCCTTCCTGCAGTTCTCGTCGGGCAGCACGGGTGCGCCCAAGGGCGTGGAGCTGACCCACGCGGCCGTCCTGGCGAACCTGCGGCAGCTGACCGAGGCCTCCGCCCTCACGGAACACGACGTGGTGGTCAGCTGGATGCCGTACTTCCACGACATGGGCCTGATCGGCACTCATCTGGCACCGCTGGCCGCGCGGGCCAAGCAGGTGAAGATCGGTCCTCTGTCGTTCGCGAAGAATCCCCGGCTGTGGTTCGACGTGGCCGCCGCGCATCGCGCCACGATCCTGTCGGCGGCCAACTTCGCACTGGCCCTGACCCTCCGCCGGGTTCCCGCCGAGGTGTTCGCCGGGCTGGACCTGAGCGCGGTGCGGCTGATCCTGGTGGGGGCCGAACCGATATCGGCGACGGTGTGGCGGGACTTCACCGCCAGGGCCCGGGCGGCGGGGCTGGATCCGCGGGCGGCGACGCCGGTGTACGGGCTGGCCGAGGCGACGTTGGCCGTCGCGTTCCCGCCGTTGGGCGAGGTGGCCGTGCCGGTGGCCGTGGAGCGCGCCGCGCTCAGCCGGGGCCGCGTGGTGGAACGGGAACCCGGTGGTGACGCCGTGGAGTTGATGGACGTCGGCGTACCGGTGCCGGGGTGCTCGGTGCGTATCACCGACGGCGGGGGCCGGGTGCTGGGTGACCGGCGGGTGGGGCACGTCGAGGTGAGCGGTCCGCAGATCGCACGCGGCTACCACGGTCTGCCGGACGCGACGGAGCGGGCCTTCGCGGGCGGCTGGCTGCGCACCGGCGACCTGGGCTTCCTCCGGGACGGCCGGTTGTGCGTCAGCGGCCGGCACAAGGACGTCCTGTTCGTCAACGGCCGTACGTTCCACGCCCCGGACCTGGAGGAGGTGGCGGCCGGTACGCCGGGGGTGCCGGCCGGTACGACGGTGGTGGTCGGGTCGACCGACCCGGTGAGCGGCGGGGAGCGGGTGGTGGTGTTCGTCGCCTGGGCGCGACCGCCCCGCACCGCGGCCGAGGTGCTGGACCGGGTCGCGCGTCGGGTCCGCGCGGCGCTGGGCCACGACGACGTACGGGTGCTCGCGCTGCCGCCGTCCGCCTTCCCCCGGACGACGAGCGGAAAGGTGCGGCGGCAGCGCATGCGTTCCCGGTTCGAGGCGGGGGCGTACCGGCCGTCGGCGCGTTCCGGTGCGGTGCCCGGCGATCCGGTGGAACGGCCGCGGCCGTCGTCCGCGGGGCCGGGGTCGGCGCCCCGTTCCCGCGGGGAGGTCCGGCGTGCGGTGCGTGAGGCGTGGTCCGGGGTTCTGGGGCTGCCGCAGGCCTCGTTCGGGGACCGGGAGCGGTTCGCCGAGCTGGGCGGTACCTCGATCAGGGCCATGGAGGCGCTCGCCGGGCTGGAACGGTCCCTCGGTGTCGCTCTGGGGCCGGCGGTGATGCGCAACGACACGGTCGCCACGCTCACCGACCACCTCATGGGCGTCGTCGGGACGGATGCCGTGGAGGGCACGTCCGCCGAGGGGGAGGCGGCCGCCTCGGCGGCGTACGGACAGGAGGGTGCGTACGCCGCGGGCCGTGCGTCCGCGACTGCCGTGGTGGGGCTGGCCTGCCGGTTCCCCGGGGCCGACACGCCGGAGGAGTTCTGGGACCTGCTCACTGACGGGCGCGACGCCGTGTCCGCGGTGCCTCCGGGCCGCTGGAGCGCGGACGGCCGCACGGGGCCTGAGCAGCCGGCACGTTGGGGAGCCTTCCTCGACGACCCCGCCGCCTTCGACGCCGGCCACTTCGGCATCGGCGACGAGGAGGCGCGCACGCTGGACCCGCAGGCGCGTGTCTTCCTCGAACTCGCCCACGAGGCACTGGAACGCGCCGGTTACGCGGGGCCCCGGCGGCGGGGTGTGCGGACCGGGGTCTTCGCCGCCGTCGGCGACAGCGGCTACCGGCAACTCCTCGCCGAGACGGGCTCCGCGGGTGCTTCTGCGGACGCGACGGCCCTGACCGGCAATCTCCCCAACCTGGTCGCCGCGCGCGTGGCACACTGCCTCGACCTGGACGGCCCGGCGCTGGCCGTGGACACCGCGTGCTCCTCGGGCCTGGTGGCGCTGCATCTGGCCCGGCGCAGTCTCGCGGACGGCGAGTGCGACGTGGCCGTCGTCGGCGGGGTCAACCTGCACCTCACCCCCTCCGCACACCAGGCTCTGGAGGCGGCCAAGGCCCTGTCACCGACCGGGCGCAGCCGTGCCTTCAGCACCGCGGCCGACGGGTTCGTACCGGGTGAGGGCGGCGCTGTCCTCGTCCTGCGGCGCCTCGAGGAGGCCCAGCGGGACGACGACGTGGTCCTGGCCCTCGTCCGCGGTACCGCGGTGAACAACGACGGTACGTCGCTGAGTCTGATGGCACCCAACCCGCTGCGGCAACGCGAGGTGATCGGCCGGGCCTACGCGTACTGCGGTGTCGACCCGGCGTCGGTCTCGTACGTCGAGGCCCACGGGACGGGTACCGCCGTGGGGGATCCGATCGAACTGCGGTCCCTCGCCCATGCCTTCCCGGCCCGCCCGGACGGCCGGCCCCGGCTGCTCGGCTCGGTGAAGACCAACGTCGGGCACCTGCTGAACGCGGCGGCGCTGCCCTCCCTGGTGAAGGTGGTCCTGGCCCTCGGGCACGGGCGGCTGCCGGCCTCCCTGCATCACGCACCGGTCTCCCCCGCGGTCGAGCGGTCCGGGTTCGCCCTGGTCACCGAGGTGACGGCCTGGGAGTCGTCCGGGCCGCGCAGGGCGGGGATCAACGCCTTCGGCTTCGGCGGCACCAACGCGCACGCCGTACTGGAGCAGGCGCCGCCCTCCCGTGTCCTGCCACCGGGCGGGGACGACACCGCACCGCGCGGAGGCGCCCGCGGCCCGAACCTGCTCACCCTGTCGGCGGGCAGCGCCGCCGGGCTCGACGCGTGGACGGCACGGGTCTCGGAGCAGTTGCGCGACCACCCGGAGTTCACGGAGGGTGACGTCTGTCTGACGGCGGGCGCCGCACGCGACGAACGGCCGCACCGGCTCGCCGTCGTGGCCGACGGCGACCTGCGTGAGCGGCTCTCCTCGGTGCGCGCCGCCGGCGGGGCACCCGTGCCGGGCGCGGTCGCCGGGGCGGTGACGCACCGGCCCCGGACCGTCTTCGTCCTGCCCGGTCAGGGCGGCCTGCGACCGGAGCAGGGGCGGGAGCTGTACGACACGGCACCCGTGTACCGTGCGACGCTCGACGAGGCGTCGGCGCTGGTGGGAGCCGTGCACGGGCGGGAGCTGACGGCCTGGTGCGTCGACGGCGGAGTCGACGCCTCCTCGCTGGCCGCGACCGAGGTGGCGCAGCCGCTGCTGGTGGCGCACGGCGTCGCGCTCGCCCGGCAGTTGACGGCCTGGGGGGTGCGGCACGACGCGGTGGTCGGGCACAGCGTCGGTGAACTGGCGGCCGCCTGCGTCGGCGGCATGCTGTCGTTGTCCGAGGCGGTGCTGTTCGCCGCGGAACGAGGGCGGCTGATGGGTGGGTCGACCGCGCCGGGTGCCATGGCGGCGGTGCGGGGCGCCGACGAACGGGCGGTGGAGGACCTGGTGGCGGTCTCCCCCGGTGATCTCGCGGTGGCGGCGTACAACGGTCCCGGCCGACTGGTGATCTCCGGCACCCCCGACGCGGTGCGGCAGGCGTCGGAGCTGCTCACCGCGCAGGGCGCGACGGTCCGTGCGCTGCGGGTGCCGCGCGCCTTCCACTCGCCGCTGATGGCACCGGTCGCACCCGGGGTGAGCGATGCGGCGCGCAGGCTGCTGAGTCCCTCGGTGCCCGCGCTCGCGGTGATGAGTACGCTCACCGCCGAGTGGCAGCCGCGCCTGGACCCTGACCACCTGCGCGAACACGCGCTGCGGCCGGTCCTGTTCGGCCGGGCCGTGGACCGTCTGCTGGACGAGGGCTACGACACCTTCGTGGAACTCGGCCCGGGGGAGAACCTCGCGGGTCCCATCCGTGCGGTGGCCGCCCGCCGGAGGCACCTCGGCGGCGCCCGTGACGGCACTCATGACGGCGCCCTTGTGGTGTCCGCCCCCGTGCAGCCGCCCGGCACCGGGGCCGCGCCGGGCGGGGCGCGGGAGTTGATGGAGACGGTGGCACGGCTGTGGGTGCGCGGGGTGCCGCTGGACCGTACGGCGCTCGACGCGGGCCACCGCAGGGTGCAGCTGCCGCCCTACCCGTACCGGCGGCGCAGGTACTGGCCCGAACCCGACGCGCGCGGATTGCTGCACCGCATCGGCTGGCAACCCGCGCCCCTGCCCGGCGACGGTCTCCCCGGCTCCGTGCTGGTGACCGGAACGGACCCGGTGGCGGTGCGCCGCCTGGCGGACGGGTTCGCCGCCGTCGGCGTGCGGGCCGTCACGGCCGACGACGGTGAGGTCCGTCCGCAGACGGTGGTCCTCCTCGGTGGGCCGGACCGGCCGAACCCGGCGGAGGGCCTCGAAGGGGACCTGCGGCAGGCCGTCGCGGCGTTCCAGGACGCCCTCACCCTGCTCGACCGGTCCGGAGCCCGCCGCCTGCTGGTCGTGACCGAGGACGCACACGTCACCGGGCACGGCGTGGAGCACGCGGTACCGGGGCGGGCGGTCCTGGGCGGTCTGGCACTCGCCGTACCGGAGGAGTCGGCCGGGGTGGTCGCGAACTGGGTCGACCTCTCCTCCCACGGCTCACCCGGCTTCCCCGACGGCGAGGGACAAATACGTTCCCTGGTAGCCGAGTTGACGGCTCCGCAGGCGGCGGGAGCCGTGGCCTGGAGGAAAGGACAGCGCCTCGTACGCACCGTCGCGCCGGGGGCGGCCGGAGAGCCGGGGGCGGCCGGAGAGCCGGGAACGGCGGGAGCGGCGGGAGCGGCGGGCAAGCCGGCCGGCGCGGGCCGGCTGCCGGTCGACGGCGCGTACCTCGTCACGGGGGGCGCCGGCGGCATCGGGTCCGCACTGGCCCGGGACCTGGCGGGTCGGGGCCGGCCGGTCCTGGTGCTGGCGGGACGGTCCCCGAACCCGCCCTCGGGTCTGCTGGAGGAGCTCACCGGCCTCGGTGCCGACGCGCGCTATGTCATGGCCGACCTCACGGCGCCCGACGACGTGGAGCGGCTCGTTCGCGGGCTGCCGCCGCTGGACGCCGTGTTCCACGCGGCGGGCGTGGTACGGCCCGGCAGCCTGCGCGGGACGGACGTGCGGGAGACGGTGGACGCACTGGGGGCGAAGACCCTGGGCACGGTCCTGCTGGCCGGTGCGTTGCGGCGGCACGGGCAGCGTCCGGGGGTGTGTGTCGCGTTCTCGTCGGTCTCGTCGGTGCTGCCCGGCCTGGCCGGCGCGCTGGGCGGTTACGCGGCGGCCAACGCCTTCCTCGACTCCTTCGCCGGAGCCGAGCGCCTGGCGGGCCGGCCCTGGCTGTCGGTGAACCTGGGTCCGTTCGCCGGGACGGGCCTCGCGGTCGCCGCGGGCCTCGGAGCACTCGACGGTGCCGGGAGCCGCACGGCCGGCGCGGCCGGCGGAGGCCGGCCCCTGGCCACCGCGCCCGCGCTGGCAGCGTTGCGCACGGCGTGCGGCACCGACGCCGCTCAGCTGGTCCTCGCCGACCTGGCGCCGGCGCCACGGCCTGCCGCCGTGCCGCGGCATCCCGCGCGGCCCACGGCCGTCGAGAGGTCCGGCGACACGGACGACGCCGGCGGACGCCGGCCCGCGGTGCCCTCGGACACCGCTGTCGTGCTGCGGGAACTGCTGGCGCAGTCGCTCGGTGTCCCGGCGTCCGCCGTCGACGACGACACGCCGTTCCTGCGGCTCGGCCTGGACTCGCTGGGCGCCGTCGACCTGGTCAAGCGGCTGGAGCGGAGGCTGGGGCGGCGACTGCCCACCACGCTCTTCTTCGAGCACCGGACGGTGCGCGAACTCGCCGCCCACCTGGGGGATCACACCGGCGAGACCTCCGTACCTGCCACGGGTGGGGCCGGGCCGGGTGACGGGTCCGGTGCCGGGAACGGGCTGCCCTTCGCCCTGACGCCCGTGCAACTCGCGCTGTACACCAGCAGCGGGCTTCATCCGGACGTCCCGGCACGGGGTCATCTGCGACTGACGGTCCGCGGCCCGCTCGACACCGGTCTGCTCGGCCGGGCGCTGGCGGCGCTGGCCGAACGGCACGGCATGCTGCGGCTGCGGGTGGACGACGCACGTGAACCGGCCGGGCTGCCGACGCAGCGCACGGCGCCGCCGGTGCCGCTGTCGGACTGGTACGAGGTGCGCGACTGCGCCGCCGACGAGGTGGACGCTGCCGAAACGGCCGTGTGCAACCAGCCGTTCGACCTGGCGGCGCTGCCACCGGTCCGGGCCGTACTGCTCCGCCGGGAGCCGGCGCTCGCCCATCTGCTGCTGGTGGTGCACCACGTGGCGGTGGACGGCTACAGCCTGAACCTCCTCGCCGAGGAACTGTGGAACACGTACACCGCTCTGTGCCACGGAGACCGTCCGCAACAGGTGCTCGCGGCACCGGACTTCGCGCAGTACGCGTCGAGTCTGCCGCCGTCCGACTCCGCTGAGCGGCGTGCCGACCGGCGCTACTGGTCCGAGCGCCTCGCCGCACGTGGCGAACCGCTGCGGCTGCCGTACGACAGTGATCCCGACGCGCCCGTGTCCGGCCCGTCCGGCCCGATCGTGCAGCACTACGGCGAGCTCGACGCGGAACTCACCGCCGGCCTGGAGAAGTTGGCCGCCGCGCACGGCATCTCCCTGTTCCACCTGCTGCTCGCCACGTATGTGCGCTGCCTGGCCCGGTGGTCAAAGGCCCGGGACGTCGCCGTGAACGTGGCCAGGGCCCGTCGCGAGGACCGCTTCGAGGGTGTGGACCGGCTGGTCGGCCCGCTCGCCGACACCCTTCCCCTGCTGTGCCGGACGGCTGACGACGAGGGAGTTCTGCCCCTGGCGGATCGGTTGCGCCGGACCTGGCTGCAGAGTGAACGGCACGCGGGGCTGAGCAGTCTGGACCTGGCCGCGCTGCTTCCCGGTGCCGCGCCCGGTGCCGGATTCGGCCCCCGGACGGTGAGTCCGGCGGGCTTCAGCTTCGCCCGTTTCCCGGTGAGCGCGGCCGCGGACCGCCCGGTGGAGGTACGGGCGACCGCGGCCGGCACCGGGTCGGCCGCGACCCGGCTGAGTCTGCTGTGCTGGGCGGACGGCCCGCTCCTGCGATGGTCGTGGAACTTCCCGGAGCCACTGTTCCGGCGGACCACCGTGGCACGACTGGACCGGGAGTTCCGCGCCGAACTGACCGCGGTGCTGGGCACACCGCCGTCGCCCGGCCCGGCAGCATCGTCGCCGGATGCCGGCGCCGTTCGCTCGGTGCCGTCCCCCGTGCCGTCCCCGCTGGTCGCGCGGCTGCTCGACAGGTTCCGGGAGCGGCCCGACGCGGTCGCGGTGGACGCCACTGCCACCGGGGACGCCGCGGGTGCGCCGCTCAGCTACGGGGCGCTCGATCGTGCCTCCGCTCTGCTCGCCGCGCGCCTGCGTGCCCTCGGCGTACGGCCTGGTGATCTGGTGGGTCTGCTCACCGAGCCGGGGGCCGACACCGTCGTCGGTGTGGTGGGCATCCTGCGCGCCGGGGCCGGCTGGGTCCCGCTCGACCCGGAGCACCCCGTCGCACGCCTGACCGACCAACTGGTCCGCACGGGCACCACCACCGTGGTGTGCCACGCCCCCACCCGGCAGACCGCCGACGCTCTCACAGCCGTACGGGCGGTTCCCGTCCTCGGGCACGCACCGGTGGACGGCGACGTTCCGGTGACCGCGCCGGAACCCCCTGCCGCTCCCGCCGCGCCGCCCGGTGCCGAGGCGATCGCGTATGTCATCTTCACCTCCGGTTCCACGGGACGGCCCAAGGCGGTACCGATCACTCACCGGGCGATGGAGAACTACCTCGACTGGGCCGTCGCCACCTTCGGGTACGGTGCCGGCGACCGCCTCGCGCAGACCGCGTCGCCCTGCTTCGACGCCTCGGTACGCCAGTTGCTCGCCCCTCTCCTGGTCGGCGGCACCGTGGTGACGGTGCCGCGGGCCCTGCTGCGGGATCCCGAACTGCTGCTCACGCACGTGGAGCGGGCGCGGGTGACCGTGTGGAGTTCCGTGCCGACGCTGTGGGAGCAGTTGCTGTCCGCCGCCGAGGCGAGAGCGCGAAGCGGAGCGTGTCTGCCGGACCTGACCGCGCTGCGGTGGGTCCACGTCGGCGGGGAGGCACTGCCCGTGGATCACGTGCGCCGCTGGTTCGACCTGTTCGGGAACGGCGCGCGCATCGCCAATCTGTACGGGCCCACCGAGTCGACCATCAACGCCACCTGCCACGTCATCGACTCCCGCCCCGGCGACGAGGTGCGGCAGCTGCCGATCGGACGTCCCGTGGCCGGCACCGACCTGGAGGTGGTCCGCGCCGACGGCACCCCCTGCGAGCCGGACGAGCCGGGGGAACTGCTCATCGCGGGCACCGGTCTGACCCCCGGTTACCTGGGTGAACCGGAGTTGTCCGGGCGGGCGTTCACCCTGCGGGCGGGGCAGCGCTGGTACCGCAGCGGAGACCGGGTCCGCCGGTCGGCCGACGGCACCGTGGAGTTCCTGGGCCGGGTCGACGACCAGGTGAAGATCCGTGGGAACCGGGTGGAGCCGGGAGAGGTCGAGGCGGCGCTCCAGGGCTGTCCCGGCGTCGCACGGGCGGCGGTGATCGCACAGGAGGGGCGGTTGCTCGCCTTCGTCACCCCCCGGTCCGCGACGGACCGGCCGGACACCCGGGGGGTGCGCCGGTATCTGGCCGGTCTCCTGCCGTCGTACATGGTCCCGGCCCGGATCACCTGCCTCGACGCACTGCCCCTCACCGGCACCGGCAAGGTCGACCGCCTCGCACTGGCCGGCCCGGCCCCCGGCTCCGGCGCGACGGCGGTCCAGGACGTTGTCCCCGCCGATTCGGCGTTGCCGGACGGTGACGGGACTCCCCCGGCCACAGCGACCGAACGACGTATGGCGGAGATCTGGTCCGACGTGCTCCAGGTGGCCTCGGTACGCCGGGAGGACGACTTCTTCGACCTGGGCGGTGACTCGCTGCTCGTCCTGAGGGTGTTCTCCCGGCTCGCGGAGCTCGAAGCGCCCCTGCCCCGGCCGACCGTGATCTACCGTCATCGCACCCTCGCGGCACTCTCCGCGGCCGTCGACGCGGTCGATGCCGACGCGAGGAAGTCGCGTTCTGCTTCCCCCTCCCCTTCCCTCTCCCCTTCTCTCTCCCCTTTCCTCTCCCCTTCTTCTTCCCCGGCCGCGGACGACCGCACGGCCCCGTTCCCCGTCACACCCGGTCAGCGCGGCTTCCTCCTCGCGGAGGCTCTCTCGCCGGGCGGCGGTACCTGGCTGGCGCGGCTTCGGCTGTCCGGACCGCTGGACCCCGAGGTCTTCCAGGCCGCGGTCGACCTGCTGGTGGAACGTCACGGCATGCTGCGCACCGTCTTCCCGGCCGGTGCCCGTCCGCCCGTGCAGCAGGAACTGCCGCCGTCGCTGCGTCTGCCGGTCGCCTTCACGACGGTCGCGACCCCTGCCGAAGTGGACGAACGGGCCGCGGCCGAAGCGGCACGGCGCCTCGAACCCTGGGCCTGGCCCCTGCTACGGCTTCAGGTGCTGAGCCTGGCCCCACAGGAACACGTCCTGCTGGTGCACGCGCATCACGTCATCGGCGACGGATACAGTGCGGCGCTGCTGATGCAGGAACTGACCGAGGTGTACGACCGGTTGACCGGCGGCAGCGACGCACCCCCGCTCCCGCCACTGCGCGGCGACTTCCGTGACCATGTCCGGTCCTCGACGCAGGCCGGACACCAGGCCGGTGTCGCCGGGCGGGCGCGACGCCGAGCCCAGGTGTGCGCACCGTACCGCCCCCCGGTGCTGCGGACCACCGTCAGCGGCAACGGCGAGGAGGAACGGACCGGGACCCACAGCGACGTCATGTTCCACTCCGCGGAGTTCACCCTCGGAGCCTCCCCGACGGCGGCGTTGCGCGCGCTCGCCGCACGCGCGCGGACCACCCTCTACGCGCCGTTGCTGACCGCCTACCACCAGGAGCTCACGGCACTGACCGGCCGACCGGACCTGATCGTGGGGCTGGCGGTGAGCGGCCGGGACGGAACGCTGCCCGACGCGCACCGGGTCTTCGGCCCGTTCGCCACGGCCGTACCCGTACGGCCGGCCTCCGACCCCGCCTCCGACGGGCCCCTCTCCGAAGGGGACTTCGACGGTGCGCTCCGCCGCGTCGCGGCGGAGGCGGAGGAGGCACGCGCCCATGAGGACGTGATCCCCCGGAGCGCCGACGGGCTTCCCCTGACCTCGCAGTTCTTCTTCACCTTCCTCGACTTCTCCGCGCTGGCCCCCGCGGACGGCGGGACCCTGCGGTTGTCGTGGGAGTCGGGCGACAGTACCTTCCTGCCGCCCGCTGCCACAACGGACGTGTTCATGGCGGTACGGCCCGACGCGGGCGGGGTGCGGGTCACGGTCCGGGGCTCGGCGGCGGCGTTCGCACCGGGCACGCTCGACCGTTTCGCCGACTCGGTCCGCCGGCGTCTCACCCGGGCCGCGTCAGGTGGCGGTGGCGTGCCGGACCAGCCCGGAACACACCGGCCCGCGCCGCGTCCCTCCGGTTCGGGCGGCCGCCATGGGCCCGGGGCCCGGGACACGATGGACGCGGCCCTGGTCGGCTACTTGCCCGCACCCGGCCATCTGGCGCGCCTGGCGGGTCTGCCCGGGTCGGCACTGCCGCGGGCCGAGCTGCGCGACCTGCTGTTCCCCGACGGCGCCCCGCGTCTGCTGGAGACGGTCCGTACGCCGCTGGGCCGGTCCGGTTTCGTCTGCGTTCCGCTCTTCGCCGACGAACTCGCTGCGGGCAGCGAGCTGGTGGGGCACACCGCCCGTGCCGTGTCGCTCGCCGCCGCACGGGGAGCGCGCTGTGTGTCCCTGGCGGGGATGATTCCGTCGCTGACCGGATACGGCTTCGACGTGCTGCGGTCCGGGAGTCATCCGGCGGCCCTGACGACGGGGCACGCGGCGACGGTGGTGGCGGTGGTCAGGACGGTGCACGCGGCGCTCAGGGCCACGGGCCGGGATCTCTCGGATCTCGACGTGGCGTTCGCCGGACTGGGTTCGATCGGTGCCTCCTCCCTGGAGTTGCTGCTGTCCCTGGCCGCCCGGCCTCCCCGGCGTCTGCTGCTGTGCGACGTGCGGGGCAGCGGACCACGACTGGCCGCGCTGGGACGGCGGTTGCGGGAACGCGGTCTGGTCGGTGCGGGCGGCGTCGAGGTGGCGGAGTCAAAGCGGGTGCTGCCGGACGCGGTCCACGGCGCGGACCTGCTGGTGACGGCGGTGAGCGGCGCCACCGCGGTGCTCGACGTCGACCGGCTGCGGCCGGGGGCCGTCGTGGTCGACGACTCCTTCCCGCACTGCTTCGACACCGAACGGGCCCTCGCACGCATGCGGGAACACGACGACGTGCTGGTGCTGGGTGGCGGGCTGCTGCATGTCGGCCGCACCGACCGGGAGGTCGCCGAGGATCTGCCGGCCGTGGCCGCGGCCGGCTATCTCGCCCAGCCCTGGATCGAGGGCACCCTGGCGTCCTGCCGCGCCGAGTCCCTGCTGCACGCGGCCGGTCACGAACTGCCGCTGGTGCACGGTCTGGTGGACGCCGGAGTGTCCCTGGCCTACTGGGACGCCGTGGAACGGGCCGGGGTGTCGGCCGCCCCGCTGCACCTGCTCGGTCACACCGTCGGCGGCGCTCCGGCGGTGTGACCGAAGAGACCTGCGCGGCCCTCAGACCCCGAATTCCGTCGGTGAGATGTTCAGGGCCGCGCAGGCCTCACGGATGGCGTACTGCTCGGACGCCTCGAAGGTGCCGTCGGCACCGGCGATGACCATGCCGGTCTGGACGACCGCGCGTGCCTCGACGGGTTTCTTCGCCGCCTTGGCGATGTCCTGCAACGCCCGCGCCCTGCCCACCTCGAAATTGGCCACGAGCTGGTCCACGTGGTCGTTGAACCGCTTGCGGAGCTGGTCCGGCGGGAAGTTCTGCAGGACGTCGTTGGAGACGATCAGCTCCTCCACCCGCTGCCGCTCCGCCGGGTCCACCCGCCCGTCGGCGGCCGCGACCAGCGCGCACATCGCCATGCTGGCGTCCCGGTAGGCGCCGCTCTTGAGCTCCGCCTTCGCCGAGGCGAGCTGGGACTTCAGCAAGCCCATCAGCTGGGCCTTGGAGCCGCCGGAGGACGAACCGCGCGCGGGGCCGCCGGCCGGTGCCGGTCCGGGGTTCCCGTACTGCCCGCCTCCCGCCCGCGCGCCCTGGGACTGTTGCAACGCCCTGGCCTGGTCCTTGACACGGTCCCACATCGCCACTGGTTCCACCTCGGTTTCTGTTGCTGTCTTTCCGGTACCGGTCGTCAGTCCCGGATCTCGCGGTCCGACCGGTCAACGGACGCGATGGCGACCGTGTTCCCCGACAGCAAAAGAAAGGTAAAAACACTTATGGCAGCCCGACGCCTCTGGTTCAGGCTTCGGCACGGTCCGCGGGCCCGGGGGTCACCGCACCCTCGTCGGGGTTGCCCGCTGCGGCGGTGCGCCGTTCGTACCGCAGCGCCGCACCGGTCGCGACCGCGCCGAGGCCCTCCCACACGCCGACGCCGATGAACGCCCCGGGGGCCCGTCCGGTGAGCACGGCGACCGTGAACACCGTGCACGTCAGCAGCCGGAACGGCACCGTCCACCGGAAGAAGGCCCGCCAGTCGGCGAGCGCCGCCAGTACGTAGTACACGCCCATGTTCAGCGCCGCCATCGAGGACGCCGTCACGAAGGCCGGCGTGAGGTCGCCACCGCCCCGCCTGCCCGGGGCCGCGAGGCCCAGCAGCGACAACTGCGCGGCCGGCGCGATCAGCCCCACCGCCCCCAGAACGGCGGCGAGTGCTCCGAAGACGGCCATGGTCCAGCCCGAGGCTGAGCGGGGAGAGCGCACGCGGCGATCGTAACGGCCGGCGGGAGCGGCGCGGGTCTCCCGCCGGAGACTGCCGGCCTCAGCCCACCGTCCACTTCTGGTTCGCGGCACCCGTGCAGGTCCAGATCTGCAGCCGGGTGGCGTTGGCCGCGTTGTTGCCGGTCACGTCCAGGCACTTGTCGGCTTGGGGGTTGACGATGTCGCGGGCGCCGGTGACGACCCACCTCTGGGCCGCGGTGCCGTTGCAGTCCCACAGCTGGACGGGGGTGCCGTCCGCCGTGCCGCCCGAAGCGACGTCCAGGCACTTGCCGAGCGCCCGGATCGTGCCGTCACCGCCCACCGACCACCGCTGGGCGGAGGTGCCGTTGCAGTCGTAGAGCTGCACCGGGGTGCCGTTGGCCGTGTTCGCCCCGGCGACGTCGACGCACTTGCCCGCCAGGCCGCGGATCGCGCCGCCGGCCGGTGCGTCACTCGTCGTCACCGACACGTGGTCGACCACGAGTTGCTGCGGGAGGACGGTCGAGCCGTCCGGGTCCCCGGGCCAGTAGCCGCCCACCGCCAGATTGAGGATCAGGAAGTAGGGCTTGTTGAACACCCACTGCTTCCCGCCCAGGTCGGCGGGGGTCCGCCGCTGGTAGACGTTTCCGTCCACGGACCAGGTGATCGAGTCGGGCGCCCAGTCGACGGCGAAGGTGTGGAAGCCGTCCGCGAAGGCCTGGCCGCCGGGCAGTGTGTAGCCGGCGCCGATGCCGCCCGAGCCGGAGTAACCAGGACCGTGGAGGGTGCCGTGGACGGTGGAGGGCTCGAAGCCGACGTTCTCCATGATGTCGATCTCGCCCGAGTCCGGCCAGTTGACCGGCGTGCCCAGCATCCAGAAGGCGGGCCACATGCCCTGACCGCGTGGAACCTTCATCCGCGCCTCGACGTGCCCGTACTGCGCGGTGAACTTTCCGGAGGTGTTCAGGCGGGCCGAGGTGTACTGGCACGTGCCGTACCAGCACTGGTAGTTGGCCGGGTTCTCCTTGCGGGCGGTGATCACCAGATGGCCCTGGCCGTCCAGGGCGGCGTTCTTGTTGCCGGACGTGTAGTACTGCCGCTCGTGGTTGTTGACGTTGTCGCCGGTCTCGATGTGCCACTTCGAGGAGTCGACCGCCGCGCCGGCGGGCCCGTCGAAGTTGTCCGAGAACGTCACGGCCGCGGGAGCCGCGGCGGCGGTGCTGTCCACCGGTTCCGCCTGGGCGGTCCCGACGGCGGCGGAGGCCACCAGAGCCGCGGACAGGGCGGCTGTCAGCCATCTGCGGAGCGTACGCGGAGAGGACATGGCTCTCCCTTCCGTGCGGCGGCCCGCGTCCACGGGCGCGCCGACCGAGGGTGTGGGGGGACAGGTGCGTCGCTCCTTGATTTAAGGCCTGAGCCAAGAGGGCGTCAACACCCTGGTACGGACCAGCGATCCACAGTCGCCCACCCGTCGCCCGCAGACGCCGCCGATCCGTTTGAACATCAAGTAGCAATGCGTCAAGCTCAGTTGCCACCCGATGCGCTCCCCATGCGCCACACTGCCTACAACGACGGAACCGACCGTTCGAAGCAGGGGGCGGGGACCGGGCATGGCCGCGCACAGACCAGTCGTGGCCGCAGTGGCGGGGGCGCTTCTGCTGGCCGCATGTACCGAGGGGACGGGCGGGAGTTCCGCCTCCCCGACGGCATCCGAGGAGCGGACGGGCAGGAGCGGCGAGGCGTCCGCGAGCCGGTCGCCCTCCCCGAGCGCCTCACCGACGGACGAGGCGTACACCGTGGCGGAGGACCGGGCGCCGAGGACGGTTTCCGGGCCCGGTTCGCGCGGGAGACGGAGCTGGCCCGGCGGGTGGAGAGCCCCTGGGTGGTACCGGCGCTCGGCGCCGACGCCGAGGCGGCCACGCCGTGGCTGGCCACCTCGTTCGCGCCGGGACCGTCGCTGGCCGAGGCCGTCGCCGCGCACGGGCCCCCTGCCCGTGCGGAGCGCTCGGGCCCTGGGCGGCCGAGGCGTACGGAGCCGTCCGGTTCGCCGCCCATGGCCTGGCCGCCACCGGCGGCGACGGCCGGAGCGCCCTGCGCGCCGAACTGCTGCGCCGTCCCTGGCAGGGGATCACCCGCAGAGTCGCCTTCGATCCCGACGGTCACTTCTTCGAGCCGAACGACGACGGCGGCGCGTTCCTCTACCGCGTCACCGGCGGATCCGCCCGCTTCGTGGCCCGCTGGGACGACATCGGCGAGGAAGCGGGCGGGGAAACCTGACGGTGCCCCGCCGCCGTCGCGCACGCACCCCCGCACGCTCCAGAACGGCGAAGGGGTGCGCTGCATTTTGCTCACCCCTGACCGCGATCACTCACGATCCCCCACGCTACGGAGCCGGCGCCCCCTCATGAGCGGCATCGTCAACGGACTAGGCCGGACCACCGCCTACGGCGCGCTCGGTCTCGTCCTGCTGGTCCTCGGGATCGTCCTGGTCGAGACGACGTACGAGGACTTCGGCAAGGGGCTGGTGTCGACCGCGGCGTTCGGTCTGCTGGGGCTGGTGATGACGGCCGTGGCGTTCCTGGCGGTGGACCTCGTCACGCCGGGGCGTCTGGGCGCCATCCTGGTCGAGCCGGAGCCGCACCCCGCGGTCCGGATGACGGCGTCCTGCAACCTCGCGGTGTCCGCCGTCATTTCGGCCTCCATCGACTGACGGGTCGTCAGTCCGACACGACGTGGAGCAGAGCCGTGCCGTCCTCCCCCGTCGCCGCCTGGATGACGACGGCGGCGGACCGGGCGACGGGCGGCCGCCCGTCGCCCGGTCCGCCGCACGAGGTGCTGGAGCCGCTGGAACGCAGCACGGTGAGGCAGACCTGCCCGGGGCCTTCGACCCCGCCCTTGACCTGGCCGTTGCCGGACTTCAGCGCGTACTCGATCCGGTCCGGGCCGACCTCGGTCACGGACAGGGTCGTTGCGCCGGCCGGCCCGTCGAAGCGGATGGTCACCGGTTCGAAGACCGCGATCTCGCAGTTCCCGTCCGAGCAGGCGGCCGTGTCGTGCCCGTCCACGGCCGACACCGACGGCTGTGCCGAGGCGGAGCGGGACTCCGACGTCCGGTCGCCGTCCGGGGACTGTGCGCCCACGCCGCCCGAGCCTCCGCAGCCGGCCAGCGCGCCGACCGTCAGCGCAGCGAGCACCCGGAGCGCGACCGTCCCTCGCATCCGCGTCGTTCCCGCCCGGTGTGCCGTCGCCTCCATGCTCATGCTGTTCCCGCGCATCCCCGGAACTCTGCCCGGCTTTCGACGTCGCCGTTCGGCCTTGCCCGTGCCGCGTCTCGCAGACCTCGCGCGGCACGGGAGCGCACCCCGGCGGCCGGTTCAGGCCACGCGGGCGGTTCGCACCACACGGGGGCGCTCCCGCGCCGAGCGTATCGGCGCGGGCGCGAGCCGGGGGGACGCGCTGACCCGGTATGTCGTCCGGTTCAGGTCCTCGACGGGGTCCCCGAGCTCGATCTTCCCGGCCGCGTGCAGCTCGTCGCAGTCCGAGGTGGGCAGGGCCGCATAGCAACCGCCCTGGCCCGTGGTGGAGTCGAGCGGACGCCAGTAGCTGTATCTGCGGCGGCCGTTCGCGTACACCGTGACGAAGGTGGGGGTACGCGGGTCGGAGATGATGCGCAGCGCGTCGACACCACTGGTGCCGGCCGGGGCGAACGAACTCGCGGGGGCCTCCCGGAGCCCGGCGGTCACCCGTCCGGCGCGTGGACGGTCCTGCGTCTGGTTGATGGTGAAGAGCATCGCTGGGGCCTTTCCGGAGCCGGGACTCGAGACCGTCTACCCAGCACGGCGCCGGTGTTGATCTCTTTCATTGATCATTCTGCTCCCTGACACTGACATTAACCCGTCGCCGGTGACTGAAGGTGCTGTTTTCTAGCCGCACTTGGCCGTTCTTCGCCGTTCTTCGCCGTTCACGGCCGGATCGGCCGGGCCGGTGGGCGTGACCGATCAGCGGCAGGCTGCCGGGAGCGGTCGGGGCGGACGGTCTCGTCGTGGTGCTCATCGAGCGGATCACTCCTCGTGGGGGCCGTCGAACGCCCCGCGCATGCCCAAGATCACGGAGAAGGGTGCTGCGGCAGGCTCTCCTCGGCGATCTCGCACGCGCGCCGCCGACCGGATGCGGGTTCGCGCATGTCGCGGGAACCTGGAGACATCGCCCGGTTCCGCCCCGGCACGGTCGTGCGACCCGGGTTGCCCGCCATCGAGCCGAGGAGAGACGGAACCGCAATGCCTTACATCACCGTGGGACGCGAGAACTCCACCGACATCGAGCTCTACTACGAGGACCACGGGGCCGGACAGGCCGTGATCCTCATCCATGGGTACCCCCTCGACGGCCGCTCCTGGGAGAAGCAGTCCGCCGCGCTGCTCGACGCGGGGTACCGCGTGATCACCTACGACCGGCGCGGATTCGGACAGTCGAGCCAGCCCACGACGGGATACGACTACGACACCTTCGCCTCCGATCTGAACACGGTCCTGGAGACCCTCGACGTCTCGGACACCGCGCTCGTCGGGTTCTCCATGGGCACCGGTGAAGTGGCCCGCTATGTCAGCAGGTTCGGCACGGAGCGCGTCGCGAAGGTGGCCTTCCTCGCCTCGCTGGAGCCCTGCCTGCTGAAGACCGACGACAACCCGGCCGGCGCGGCGCCCCGCGAGTTCTTCGAGGGCATCTCCGCGGCGGTGAAGGCCGACCGGTACGCGTACTACACGTCGTTCTTCAAGGACTTCTACAACCTCGACGAGAACCTCGGCAGCCGGATCAGCCCGGAATCCGTCCGCAACAGCTGGCACACGGCGGCGTCGGGTGGATCCTTCGCCGCGGCTGCCTCGCCGATGACGTGGTTCACCGACTTCCGGGGGGACATCGCCGCCATCGACGTGCCCGCCCTGATCCTGCACGGAACGGCGGACAACATCCTGCCCATCGACTCGACCGGGCGCCCGTTCCAGCAGGCGCTGCCGAACGCGGAGTACGTGGAGATCGAGGACGCTCCGCACGGCCTGCTGTGGACGCACGCCGAGGACGTCAACCGGGCGCTTCTGTCCTTCCTCGCCAAGTGAGGTGAGTGACCTTCAGACCGCGGGCTCCAGGCGGACGCAGCAGCGGCCGGGTTCCGGCGCCAGGCGTGCTTCGAAGCCGGTGTCGCCGAGGCCGTCGAGGACACCGCGCAGCAGGTGGAGGTTCATCCCGCAGACCGTCCGGGTGTGCGTGCGGGCCAGCGTGTGGAAGGGGCAGTTGCCCAGGACCACGGCGTCGCCCTCGTACCGCGGCTCGAAGCCGTACCGCTCCAACAGGGGGAAGACCTCTTCGTGGCCGTCGGCGCCCACCTGCGCGCCGCATTCCCGTGCCGTGCGGTGCAGGACGTCACGCACCGGCTCGCCGGTGGCGTCGGACTTCTCCACGGCGTGGGCGAGAAGCTGCCCGGCGAGTTCGTAGCGCCGGTCCGGGAGGCTGACGGCGATCTGCTTCGTCGAGCGGCGGTAGAGCTTGGCCGGTCTGCCCGCGCCCGGGCCGGTGCGTCCGCTGCGCCGCGCACGGACCACGTCGAGCAGGGACTCGTCGGCCAGCCGGTCCAGGTGGAAGGCGGCGGTCTGCCGGGCCAGGCCCAGAGCCGCGGCGGCATCGTCCCGGCCCACCGGTTCCGGCTCGCGCACCACGTAGTCGTAGAGCCTCCGACGGGTGGGTTCATCGAGGGCGGCGATGGCCGAGACGTCCTGGTCACGCGCCTCGTCCGGCTGGTCCCGTACTTCGTCCGTGTCGTCCACGAACACCAGTGTAAAACCCACAGGCATTGACTAAAGAAGGAAACGGAGCTTCTATCGACAATGAGAGTTGTTTATAGAAGCTCGACAGGACGACAGAAGGAGGGGCCATGGCCGCCCCCAGTACCTCCAGTTCCAGCAGTGCCTCGGCCGCACCTCGGCGGGCCTCGCTCGCCGACCCCGGCTACCAGGCCTTCGTGATCCTGCGCACCGGTTTCACCGTGGCCCCGATCCTGTTCGGCCTGGACAAGTTCGCCAACCTGCTCGTCGACTGGCCCGCCTACCTCGCGCCGTGGATCAACGACCTCGTCCCGGGCAGCGCTCAGTCGGCCATGTACGCCGTGGGAGTCATCGAGATCGTGGCCGGCGTCGTGGTGGCGCTCGCGCCGCGCTTCGGGGGTTGGCTGGTCGCCGGCTGGCTGGCCGGGATCATCGTCAGCCTTCTCACCATCCCCGGCTACTACGACATCGCCCTGCGCGACTTCGGCCTGCTTCTCGGCGCGGTCGCACTCGCCCGGCTCGCCCAGCGCTACCACGGCGCCCGGGCCTGAGGTCAGCACAGCACGCGCAGTGCTCCGGGCAGGACTCTGAGCGTCACGGGGAGAAGGGCGTCGACCTCGCCGTCCGCACCGTAGGGGACTTCACGGTCGGCGGCGACACGGATCTCCCGGCCCCGCTCCACCCGCACCTGGGGCCGGTGGACGTGGGCGCCCGTCCTCAGGTCGTTCATCAGGGTGAAGAACAGGCGCCGGGGCGCGTCCTCGATCATCACGATGTCCAGCAGCCCGTCGTCCACCCGGGCGTCGGGCGCGATGACACGGCCGGAGCCGTAGTAGCCGGAGTTGGCGGCCACCACGGTGTAGCCGGTGTGCGCGTGCTCCTCGCCGTCGATCGTGACCCGGTAGCGGACCGGCCGCCAGGTGGTGGCCGCCCGCAGTCCGCCGGCGTAGTAGGAGGCGGCGCCCCGCAGCAGTCTGCTGCGGTTGGCGTGACGGTTGGCGAGCGCGTCCACTCCGGCGTACACGCTGCCGAGGACGACGGTGCGGTCGTGGACGGCCGACTCGACCTCGATGGTGTCGACGTGCCGCGGTTCGCTCTCCAGCAGTATCCGGGCCAGGGCCGACGGTTCGGTGGGCAGTTCCAGGGCCCGCGCGAAGTCGTTGCCCCGGCCGGCCGGCACGAGGCCGAGCATGGCACCGGTCCCGCTGAGGGCGCCGCCGATGCCTCCGGCGATGCCGTCCCCACCGACGGCCAGCACCACCCGCCCCCGCTGCCCGGCGTCCCGGGCCAGCTCCTTCGCGTGGGCCAGACTGCGGCTGTACTCCGTGTGCAGTTCGGCCCCGGCCCCCCGGAGCTGTCGCGCGAGGGCGAGCAGCGCGGCCGCTCCGGTGGAGCCGCCCGCAGTGGGGTTGACGACGGCGGTGAACTGTCGCATCGGGTTGCCTCCGGGCGGGCCGACGGGATGGAGCGGGATGGTCCTCTGACGGATGACGGCGCTTCGGTTCAGTCGGCGGGCAGGAGGACGCCGGGGTTGAGCACTCCGGCCGGGTCCAGGCGCCGCTTCACCGCGCGCAGGGCGTCGGCGCCCAGCGGGCCGGCCTCGCGGACGTACCAGTCCCGGTGGTCGGTGCCGACACCGTGGTGGTGGCTGATCGTGCCGCCGGCGGCGAGGATCGCCTCGTTCGCGGCGTGCTTGGCGCGCGTCCAGTGCGCCACCGGGTCGCCGTCGCCTTGCGCCGACACCACGGTGAAGTACAGGGAGGCGCCGTTCTCGTAGACGTGGGAGATGTGGCACATCACCAGGGGCGGGGTGCCGGCCTCGGTGAGCGTGGCGGTGAGCGCGTCACGGACCGCGGTGTACAGCCCGGGGATCCGGGACCAGAACGTCGCGGTCTCCAGCGTCTCGGCCAGGGCCCCGGCGTCGAGCAGGGAGTCGCGCAGGTAAGGGGCCGAGTAGCGGCCGTGGGCCCAGCGGCGGCCGGGCTCCTCCCCCAGCGGTGTTCCACCGCACGCGCGCAGGACGGCCGCGGCCTTTTCCCTGCGGTACGCGGTGTCCTCCTCCGTGCCCTCGTAGCCCGCGACCGCCGTGCATCCGGCGGACTGCGGGGTGCCGGAGCCGATCGCGTCCGGCTGGGCAAGGCCGATCAGCGTCTCGGTCTCGTCGGACAGCCGGAGCACGGTGGGGGCGCGGCCCGTCCTGGGCGAGGCGGCGCAGCGCGGCGGCGCCCTCCTCGAAGGAGTCGAACCGCCAGCCCTCGTAGACGCGGGCCTGTGGGAGAGGACGGATCCGGACGGTCACCGACGTGATGACGCCGAAGGCCCCCTCGGACCCCAGGACGAGCTGGCGCAGGTCGGGCCCGGCCGCCGAGCGCGGGGCCCGGCCGGTGTCGAGGGTGCCTTCGGGGGTGGCGAGGGTGAGGGAGAGCACCATCTCGTCGAAGCGGCCGTACCCGGCGGACGCCTGGCCGCTGGAGCGTGTCGCGGCGAAGCCGCCGATGGTCGCCCACTCGTAGGACTGTGGGAAGTGACCGAGGGTGAAACCGTGTTCGGCGAGCAGCGCCTCGGCCTGCGGGGCGCGCAGGCCGGGTTGCAGGGTGGCGGTGCGGGAGACCGGGTCGAGGTCGAGCAGGGCGTCCATACGCCGCAGGTCCAGGGCGACGAAGGTGCCCTGCCGACCGGGGGCGAGACCGCCGACCACGGAGGTGCCGCCGCCGAACGGCACCATGGGCAGGCGCTGTTCGGTACAGACACGCAGGGCGGCGAGCACCTCGTCGTGGCCGGCGGGGAACAGGACGGCCGCCGGGATGTCGGTGACGTCACCGTGCCGGATCCGCAGCAGGTCGGGGGTGGACTTGCCGCGCGTGTGCCGGATCCGCGTCTCCGGGTCGGTACGCACATGGTCCTCGCCGCCCAGCGCCTCGACCAGCGCGCGGTGCGCGGCGGGCGCCAACCGGGGCTCGGGCACGGCCACTTCCCCGAGGGCCACCGGCCCGGCCGCGCACGGCTCGACGCCGAGCAGATCGCGCAACAGCCCGATCACCGTGTCGGGCAGCGGCGTCGCCCTCGCCGGGTCGCCCCAGCCGCTCCACAGCATGTCCATGACTGTCGTCCTCACCGGTCGGTTCGAGCGTCGATATGAGCGATGCCGTCGCCGACGGCCCCACTAGTGGTTACACTGTTACATATGACGCCTACTCGTCACAACCGTTCGGACAACGACGCCGTGCTCGACGCGGTGCGCGACTGCGTTCTGGCCGTCGGGGTCCGCCGCACCACGCTGACCGACGTGGCCCGCCGCGCCGGGGTCTCCCGGATGACGCTGTACCGACGATGGCCCGATGTGCGCTCGCTGGTCGGGGACCTCATGACCCGGGAATGGATCGACGTGGCCACCGGCGCGGTCCCCGAGCGCTCTCCGAACGTCACCAGCCGGGACCGCATGGTCGACGGGCTGGTGGCGGGGGTACGCGCCTTCGGCGAGCACCCGCTCTTCCGCAAGATCGTCGACGTGGATCCCGAACTGCTCCTGCCCTACGTGCTGGACCGTCGCGGAGCGAGCCAGGTGGCGCTGCTGGAACTGCTGGCCGACAACGTGCGCGAGGGGCACACCGACGGATCGGTGCGTACCGGCCATCCCGAACGGCAGGCGCGGTCGGTACTCCTGATCGTCCAGTCCTTCACCCTGTCCCTGCGCACCATGACCGACGAGGACGACCCCGACCTCACCTCCGAGGCGCTCCTCTCGGAACTGCGCGACATCCTGGAGAGGACCCTCACACCATGAACGCCCTCACCGGACCGGCCTCCGTCTCGTCCCTGTCCGCCGGGCGCCGCACCCGCGAACTGACCGAGACCGTGGGCGGCCCGGCCGTCGACGTCCTGGTCGTCGGTCTCGGCGCCACCGGCGCCGGGACCGCTCTGGACGCCGCGGCCCGCGGTCTGAGCGTGGTGGCCGTCGACACCCACGACCTGGCCTTCGGCACCTCCCGCTTCAGCAGCAAACTCATCCACGGCGGGCTGCGCTACCTCGCCTCCGCCCAGCTGGACGTCGCCCACGAGAGCGCGGTCGAACGCGGGGTGCTGATGCAGCGCACCGCCCCCCATCTGGTGCACGCCCAGCCGTTCGTCCTGCCCCTCACTCCCCTGGTCTCCCGCGGTCAGGCCGCCCTGGCCCGCGCCGGTTTCCGGGCCGGGGACGCCCTGCGGCTGGCCGCCCGCACCGCGCGGGCGACCCTGCCCGCGCCGCGCCGGATCTCGGTGACCGAGACCCGTCACCTGGCCCCCGCCGTACGGGGCGACGGGCTGCGGGGCGGCCTGCTGTCGTGGGACGGCCGGCTCACCGACGACGCCCGCCTGGTGACCGCCCTCGCCCGCACCGCCGCCGCACACGGGACGCGCGTCCTCACCCGGCTCCGGGCCCTGGAGCTGACCGCGTCCGGCGCCCGGGTCCGCGACGAACTCACCGGCGAGGAGGGCGAGATCCGCGCCCGCGCGGTGATCAACGCGTCCGGCGTCTGGGCCGGCGGTCTCGTCGACGGCATCCGGATCCGCCCCTCCCGCGGAACCCACCTCGTGCTGCGCCCGGACAGCCTCGGCCCGCTCCCGGCCGGCCTGCACATCCCGATCCCCGGGGAGAACAACCGCTTCGTCCTCGTGCTGCCCCAGGACGACGGCCGGGTCTACGTCGGACTCACCGACGAACCCGTGGACGGCGACATCCCCGAGGTCCCCGAGGCACCCGAGACGGACATCGGCTTCCTCCTCGACGTCCTGTGCTCCGTCCTGGACGTCCCGCTGCACCGGGACGACGTCGTCGGGGCGTTCGCCGGACTGCGCCCCCTGCTGGACACCACGGCGGCCGGCGCCGGTGCGGCGACGAGGACCGCCGACGTCTCACGACGGCACGCGGTCCTGACCTCGTCCGAGGGTGTCGTCACCGTCGTCGGCGGCAAGCTCACCACGTACCGGCGCATGGCCGAGGACGCCGTCGACACCGCCGTCCGCGCCCGCCGGCTTCCGGCCGGCCCGTCCCGCACCGCTTCCCTCCCGCTCGTGGGCGCCGCACCGCCGCACGTCCTCACCGCCCTGCCCGCACCCCGCCGCCTGGTGCGGCGCTACGGAACGGAGGCACCGGCCGTCCACGCCCTCGGCGCGCGGGACACCCGGCTGGGCGAGCCCTTGCTGCCCGGGCACCCGGTCACCGGGGCCGAACTGCTGTGGGCCCTGCGCCACGAGGGAGCGCTCGACGAGAGCGACCTGCTCGACCGCCGCACCCGCATCGGTCTCGTCCCCGCCGACCGCGCGGCGGCGCTCCCCGCCGTACGCGAAATCCTGGACGGCGCACTGCCGCAAAGGAGTTGAGAAGCGCCCCACCCAGGCGGGCGGGGGCCACCGTCAACTCCTGTGGACGCCGACCTCACGCAGGGAGTACCCCCAGTCGGTCCCCCGGTCCAGGAACCGGAGGCGGACGTGGCGGGCCGGTTCCGGGGCGAAGCGGGCCGTGTCCAGGCCGCCGTCCCCCGAGACCGTGGACCAGGCGGTCCGCCAGTCCGAGCCGTCGACGGAGAGCTCGACGCGGTACGAAGTCCCGTACGCGCGCTCCCAGTCGAGCGTGACGCGCCCGACCTCCCGGGTGGCACCGAGGTCGATCCGGAGCCACTGGTCGTCGCTCCAGTCGCTGGCCCACCGGGTGCCCCGGTCGCCGTCCACCGCCCGGCCGGGAGCGTAGCTGGTGAACGGGTTCCACTCGGACGAACTGGCGGTCGCCGGGGCGTCCTTGGCGAGATTGACACCCGCCCGGTGCTGCTCGGAGGCGCCCCAGGTGCCGAGGTAGGACTCGGCGCCCCGGAAGAGGTCGTCCACCACGTCCTGGCCGCCGACGCGCCGGATGTCCTCGATCCAGTCGGGGACGAGCCCGTGGTGCGCGGCTCCGTCGGTGTTCAGGTCCCAGGTGCGCTCGCCGGTGGTCTGCCGGTCGATGACGGACCCGCCGTCCACGCTGCGGAAGGGATATGTGACGGGGTGGGGCGCGTCGGCGCCGCGCGGGGCGGGCCAGCCTCCGACGCCGTTCATGTCGGTGCCGTAGCCGTAGCCCGCACCGTACTTGTCGCGCACCGCCTCCGTGCGCCGCGCCTCCCCGACGAAGTCCTCGGAGCCGTGCATGTACTGGGCGACGAAGCCGCCGAGGCCGTAGACGCGCTCGGTCCAGTTCAGGTCCATCCAGCTGTGCGAGGAGAGCACGCCGGGGTACGACTCGGCCTCGAAGAGGTCGAGCACCCTGCCGGTGGCCTTGACGCTCATGTGGTCGATCTCGAGCATCATGTTGCGTTTCATCATGCCGCGCACCGCGTACTCGCCGAGATCCGTGAGACCCCTTGTATTGCACTGAGCGTCCTCGTCGTAGGCCGGGACCTCGACGCCCGCCGGCAGTTCCTCCTCGGCTCCGGGCGCGGCGGCCAGGCCGATGGGGTTGTCGTGGTGGGGGCCCGCGCACTTCTCGGTCCGCCAGAAGGTGCCGGTCGACAGGAACTGCCCGACGTTGATCGCGGTGCCGAGCGCGCCCTCGTCGAAGCGCACCCCGCACAGTGCGTTGTCGAACTTGTGGCACAGGAACATGCTGCGCACGCCGAGGTCGTACAACTCGTCCAGCCCGGCGTCGATGTCGGCCTTGTCGCACTGGGCGATGTCCAGGACCTGCTTGCAGCCGAACGGCTCGGAGGTCTCCACACCCAGGACGACCGCGAGCTTGCCCTGCTCGACGACCTGACGGGCCTGGGTGCTGTCGGTGACGATCCGGAACCAGCCCTTGCCCGTGCCGCCGTACATCCTGTCGATGTAGGCCTGCATGTCGTAGGTCAGCTTCGCCTGCAGCCGGATCGACGTCATCTCGTCGCAGCCGCGGTCCTTGAAGAAGTACACGGAGCAGATCACGCCGTTGGTGACGAGGTCGTTCACCAGGACCCGCTGCCCGCCGCGCCAGGCCCGCTCGATCCAGGCGTAGTAGTTCTGCTGGTGGGTCAGCGAGTCGTGGGCCGGCCAGTCCTCGAAGCTGGGCCAGCCGACGGGATCGTGCCTGCCGTCACCGCCGTTGGTGATGAAGTCGAAGATCGCGAGCGAGCCGTCGGGGTAGTGCTCGGGGCAGTCCTTGAGCGCGTCGGCGATCCCTTTCTCGGAGAAGGGCTTGCCGCAGATGAGCCGGCCGCCGAAGGCCTCATTGGACATGATGTGGTTGTGCGCGTCGACGAACCCGCGGACCTCACCGCGCGCGCCGGTACCGGTGAACGGCTCGCCGGTGACGCCGATCCCGGAGTCCGGCGCCGGCCGCGCGGTCGGCTCCCACCAGTCGCCGTCGGCCGCGGAACTGGGTGTGGGGCCGAGGGACATCACGGTGAGCACGAGCAGAAGCAGCGCCACGAGGGCGACTTGGCGGCGTCCACCGCCGTACCGGCGTCGAGCGGTGATCACGGCCCACGTCCCTCCGTCAGCGGCACGGCCGGCCCACCGGGCGGCCCGGGCCGATGACCCGGGCTCATCCGATTGTCATGACCGGTACAAGGTGTACGCCGAGCATGGCTACTGGCGCGTAGGGAGTCAAGAGTCCGGGACGAACGGCGGTGAAGCGGACCAGAGATCCCGTTTCCCCGGGCGCCGCACCGGGCACAGCCGCCCGTCGCCTGTGCCCGGTGCGGCGAACGCCCCCGCCGGTTACCGCTCGGTCCCGGATTCGTAGCGCAGCGAGATGGAGCGCAGGACGTCCGCGGAGGACACGTCCGTGCGACCCGCGTCGTGCACTTCGGCGAGTTGCACGAAGGCGAAGGTGAGTGCGGAGGTGATGTGCACGATGGCGGGCCCCAGCTTCTCGGTGACGATCTCCGCCACCTCGCGGGCGTTGGCGTCGGCCGGCAACTGGATGTGCGGCAGCATCTCTTCGAGAAGCTTGGAGACGGCCCCGCTCCTCATCACCTCGGCGTCCGGGTTCTCTCGGAGTTGCCGCCGCATCTCGAGGGCCTCGGTGAGGATGCCGACGCCCCGCTGCATGATCTCGCGCTGCTCCATGGGCACAGCCTAGGGTCTTTCCCGGCGCGCTCCGGTACTCGCGTTCCACCCGTCCGCGCCCGGCTCCGCGGAACTGGCCCGTGCATTCGAGTTCCGATGATCGTCTGTCACAGCCACATGTGAGCATTGAACCCCAAGGGAGACACCGAGCGTCACCGCCCTCGCCCGAGTGAGTGATCCATGTCCCGTACCGCCTCCACGGACGACGGCGACGAGCTGCTGGCCGGGTTCAGGACGCTGGCGGCTCAGGCGCGGGCGCAGGCCGAGGTGCAGCGCTCCCGGGTCGAACTGGCCGTCGCACTGCAACGCGGCATGCTCCCCCGGAATCCGCCCGCCGCCCCCGGCGTGCGCCACTCGCCCGTCCACCAGGGGCTCAATGTGGCCCGCACGCCCACGGGACGGTGTGGCACTGGTGTTCCCCGGCGCCTCCGCCTCGATGCTGATCAGCTCGTCCACCGCCGCAGTCCTGTTCGTCGCCACCGGCGAGCTTCCGGTGTCCGGTTCCTGGGGGGTGTGGCCGGCCTGGTGGGTGGGTGACGCCACGGGGGTGCTGATCGTCACCCCGGTCCTGCTCGCGATCCACCACCTCCGCGGTCCGTTGCGCTGGTCGCGGTGGAAAAAGGCCACAGGTCTGGTGGCCCTGACCTCCCTCCTCCTGTCCGCGGTGATCACCGGGCAGCTCACCACCAGGCGTTCCGTGGAACGCGCGCGCCAGGAGCTGGTCGAGGTGCTGGAGCACCTCACCGCGGGCGAGAGCGCCTCTGGCCGGCCAGTCCTGGAGAAGGGCGGAACACAGCGGGCCGAGGTCGACCCGGACCGGGACGAACGCGGTACGGACGAGTGGACCACGCGACGCGGCGCGGAAGAGCAGAGCACGGGAGAGCGCGGCGCCGGCTAGTCGAGCGGGCCGTGGCCCGACTGCGGGGTGCGGGGTGCGGGTCATGCTCCCCGCAGCAGCAGGGTGCCGATCTCACGGCGCCGGTGACGAAGGCGGTGAAGATCTGGCCGAGTCCGAGATGTGTACGGCACCGCCTCGCCGGCATCGCGTTCACCTGCGCAGTGCCCCGGCGTCCCCCATGACGATCACCGGGTGTTGCGCGGGGTCGAGCGCCCGCAGGAGTTGCCTCATGTGCGGTTCCTCCAGGCTCACACAGCCCTGGGTGGGCCCTTGGTGGTCCACGTGCAGCCAGATGCCACCGCCCCGGTCGGCGCCGAGCGGCCGTGTCCGGTCGAGCGGTGAGGTGCCCGGGACGCGGTTGTAGTCGATCGCGATGACGTAGTCGAAGGAGCCGGCGAGCGGCTCCCCCATGAAGCCCGTACCGCCGATGGCGAACCCCGATGACTCGTCGTACGGCAGCAGGGTGCCCGGATCGGGCAGCAGGCCTCCCGCGTCACTGAGGGTGAACACGCCGATCGGCGAGCGGAGGTCGCCCACCCGGTGGTCGTCGGTCCAGCCGTTGAGGGCGTTGCGGGCGGGCCACGGGGTGCCCGCCTTCCACCCCGAGGCGGTACGCCGGTACAGCACGGCCTCGGAGCGGTTCGCGTCCCTGCCCGTGCCGGTGACGACGACGGCCTGGCGGGTGTTCTCGGGGATCAGCGCCAGCGTCTGCGGGCCGAGACCGCCGAGCGGGGCGGGTGGCCCCGTCTCCGCGCCGGCCTCGGACCTGCCCTGTGTGGTGCTCCCGGCACCGGGGGCTCCGTGCTCCGGCGATCCAGTCTCCGGCGATCCAGTCTCCGGCGATCCAGTCTCCGGTGGCCCGGCCGCGGGCGGCCCGGCCACCGGTGGCGCGGCCTTGGGCGTGGCGGCCGGAGAGGTGGCGGCCGTGGGTGCGGCGGCCGTCGGGGACTCCCGCGCCGTGCTGCCACTGATCGCTCCGCAGCCGGTGAGGACCGCCGTCACCAGGAGCGCGACGGCCGACATCGGCAGCCGTCCGCGCACCCGGACGGGGCCGGCGGACCGTCGGCCGCCCCGGGACGGAACTCGGGAACGTCCGTGGTCCGGACCTTCGATCGGTGAAGCCATGGGGATCGATGAAGCCATGGGGCTCAGCCTGACTTCGACTTCGTCAAAACGCCTCGCACCCCGCGCGAGTCCGGGCAACGTCCCCCGTCTGCGTCGTTGCGACCGGTCATGACCCGGTGAGGACCGCGATGATCGCCGCGCCCACGCCACTGGCCGCGCCCACCACCGCCGCGGCCACGCAGCGCACCCGCAGCTGCCGGTAGCGGTCCTCGTACTCGCCCCGGAGCTCGGCCGCACGGTCGCAGATCCGGGTGAGTGAGGCGCGGGAGGCCGCGATCCGCTCGGCGGTGTAGAGGTGTTCCACGTCCTCGCGCTGCGCGGTCGTCAGCCACGGCAGTTGCTCGGTGAATCGGCCGGCCTGCCGCCGGGCGTCCTCGACCTCGGCCGCCCACAGCAGGTACCCCTCGAGTTGGTTGAGGCCTCGGGCGCTGTCCTGGATGGGGTTCACATGCTCCTCCACACGCTGGGCTGTGCGATCACTCCTGCATGTCCCCGGGGGCCTGGATGGCGGAGGTCTCCGGACGGTTGACCTCCCGGTCGTACGCGGCGACCGCCGGGTGGTGCAGGTCGAAGGCCGGGGATTCACTGCGGACGCGGGGCAGGGTGAGGAAGTTGTGCCGCGGCGGCGGGCAGGAGGTGGCCCACTCCAGGGAACGGCCGTAGCCCCACGGGTCGTCGACCTCGATCTTCTCGCCGTACTTGGCCGTCTTCCAGACGTTGTAGAAGAACGGCAGCAGCGACATGCCGAGCAGGAACGAGGAGATCGTGGAGACCGTGTTCAGCGCGGTGAAGCCGTCGGCCGCCAGGTAGTCCACATAGCGGCGCGGCATGCCCTCCGCACCCAGCCAGTGCTGGATCAGGAAGGTGCCGTGGAAGCCGATGAACAGCGTCCAGAAGGTGACCTTGCCGAGCCGCTCGTCGAGCATCTTGCCGGTGAACTTCGGCCACCAGAAGTGGAAGCCGGCGAACATCGCGAAGACGACGGTGCCGAACACCACGTAGTGGAAGTGCGCCACGACGAAGTACGAGTCGGTGACGTGGAAGTCCAGCGGCGGCGAGGCCAGGATGACACCGGTCAGGCCACCGAACAGGAAGGTGACCAGGAAGCCGATGGACCAGAGCATCGGCGTCTCGAACGAGAGACTGCCCTTCCACATGGTGCCGATCCAGTTGAAGAACTTCACCCCGGTGGGGATGGCGATCAGGAAGGTCATGAAGGAGAAGAACGGCAGCAGCACCGCGCCGGTGGCGAACATGTGGTGCGCCCACACCGTCACCGACAGACCCGCGATGGCGATCGTCGCGCCGACCAGGCCCAGATAGCCGAAGATCGGCTTGCGGCTGAAGACCGGGATGACCTCACTGACGATGCCGAAGAACGGCAGCGCGATGATGTACACCTCGGGGTGGCCGAAGAACCAGAACAGGTGCTGCCACAGCACCGCCCCGCCGTTGGACGCCTCGAAGACCGTTGCGCCGAACTTCCGGTCGTACTCGAGCGTCAGGAGCGCGGCGGCCAGCACCGGGAAGGCGAGCAGGACCAGGACACCGGTCAGCAGCACGTTCCAGGTGAAGATCGGCATGCGGAACATCGTCATGCCCGGGGCGCGCATGCAGATGATCGTGGTGATGAAGTTGACCGAGCCCAGGATGGTGCCGAAGCCCTGGAAGGCCAGGCCCATGATCCACAGGTCGGAGCCGAGGCCCGGCGAGCGGACCGCGTTCGACAGCGGGCTGTAGCCGGTCCAGCCGAAGCTGGCCGCTCCGTCCGGGGTGAGGAAACCGCTGATCGCGATCAGCGAGCCGAACAGGAAGAGCCAGTAGGCGAGCATGTTCAGCCGCGGAAAGGCGACATCGGGCGCGCCGATCTGCAGCGGCATGATCCAGTTCGCGAAGCCGACGAACAGTGGCGTCGCGAACATCAGCAGCATGAGCGTGCCGTGCATCGTGAATGCCTGGTTGTATTGCTCGTTCGACACGATCTGCAGGCCCGGCCGGGCGAGTTCGGCGCGGATGACCAGCGCGAGAATGCCACCGAGAATAAAGAATCCGAATGCTGTCGTGAGATATAGCGTGCCGATGGTCTTATGATCAGTTGTGGTCAGCCATGAGACGACGACTTTTCCGGGGCGCCTCCGCCGGACCGGTAGTTCGTCCTCGTAAGTGTCCGACTCGAGTGAGTCCGACGCACTGTGCACCGCCACTGTTCCGCTCCTTGCTCATGGGCTCAGAATCCCTCCGGCAGGATTCCGCAATCGCGGCCATAGTTGTAAGACCCGTGCTCGGCCCGGCGCGTCGCGGTGTGTGCCGGCCGGTCGGCGGCCCACGCACCGGTCGGGACGACTCTCCAGGACTCCGGGACGAGCCGCCAGGTGACGGGGCCGTTCGGCGCAGCGGGCGTCACTGCTGCGGGTGGCCGGCCTCCACCGGGTCGAACGTGATCCGGGTGCGGGCTCCGCCGTCGGCCCACCCGACCTCGATCGCTGCCTCGTCCACCCGGATCTCCCGGGCCGCCTCCGACAAGGGCCCGGGGTCCGACGCGGCGGTCAGGCTCGCCAGGCTGACGTGGACGGACGTGCCGCAGGCCCGGCCGGTCAGCCGTGGTGCCCGCGCCCAGCGGGTGAAGGCCGTGCCCTGGGGAGCGCGGACCAGGACCGGGGCGGGACCGTCCCAGCCGCACAGGCCGTGCAGGGACGAGACCAGCGGCTCGTCGGGGCCGGTGGTCCAGCCGGTGTGGGTGACACGGGAGTCCACCGGTGCCCCCACCACCCGGTGCACCCGCAGCTCGTGGCGGCCGTGGGCCACCGTGACGCTCTCCACCCGCAGGCCCGGCACCATCGGCGGGCCGTCGACGAACACCGGCCGGTGCCAGGAGGCCGCCCAGCCCCACCCCTCGCCGTGTCCGGCGCCCAGCGGGTGGAGGCGGCGGCGGACACCGGGACGGCCGCCGACCACCACGGACAGACGGTTGTCGGCGATGTTCCCGGTCGCGGTCGGGCCGGTGCGGGTCGAGCAGGACTGGCGCCCGTAGTGCGGGTCGTCCTCGGCCGCCGACTCCGCCTGGTACGGGCTCACATGGCGGCTGCCGTGACTGTGCAGCCGGACGACTCCGTCTGCCCGGGTCGCCCGGACGAGCAGTCCGGGCGCGGGCAGGGCGAGCACGCGGTCGCGCTCCTCCACCGGCGCGGGCTCCTCGCGGTCCCTCCGGAAGGCGTGGCCGCCAGCGCGCAGCCGCGCGTACAGGCCCCCGGGCCTGTCGGGCTTGTCGGCGGGGTGCGGTCCCCGGGGCCGGCGTCCGGGGCGCTCGGCGTCCACGCCGCGGCCTCCACCAGCGGATGTTCCTCGGCGATCCGGGCGAAGGCGGACCGCAGGGTGCGGGTGGTGGGGCTGTCCTCCCTGGTGGCGAACACGATGCGCCGGTGACCGAGGCCCACCAGGTGCTCCACGGCGAGGCGGGCGCCGCACTCGTGGCCGGAGCAGAGCGGGTCCATCGCGTGCAGGGCGCTGCCCGGCCGCGGCCGCCGCTCCATCAGCACCGTGGGCACGCCCGACGCGGCCGGCCGGTCCCGGTCGGCCTCCTCGTCGGCGCGGGTGCGCCGGCGCGGGGCCGGCAGGAGGCCGGCGGCGCCGTCCGCGAGCGCCCGCCCCCCCCAACGGCCTTTCGGCGCCCGCTCCTGGGGCGCGATGTGCAGCGCGATGCGCCGGCCGGCCGCTTCGCGCACGCTGCGTGCGCCGTGCAGGACCTCGTACAGATACGAGTGCCGCTCCGGGACGACCACGGCCACCGCGTTCCCGTCCGGCGGGTCCGCCGGGTCCGGTTCGCCGCCCGGCAGGCCGCGGGCCGGGAACTCCTGGGCCGGCAACGTGGAGCGGACGACACCGTGGCCACGGCGCAGCCGGCCCTCGCGGGCCAGTTCCTCGGCGTCCCGCCGGACCGTCACCACCGACACCTGCAGTTCGGCGGCGAGGCCGGTCACCCGGGCGGACCCCCTGGCTTCGACCGTGGCGAGGGTCCGCTGCCCGCGCAGACCGACCGGCTCCCGCATGAGCCCGCCCCCGAGCCCGGATGTTCGTTTGAACGATGCCGGTCACCATAACGATCGCTCGGTCACCGCGGTCGGTCCGTCGCGGTCACCTCGACGGCGAGGTCGTTGTCGACGGTGTAGTAGGGACGCAGGACGGCTCCGCCGACCGCGGACTGCGGGTACACGCACACCGTCTTGCGGTCGGCCATGTCGTCGAGGAGCCGGCCGATCCGGACCAACGGGGCGTCGGCGGCGGGCCGCAGGAAGGCGTCCCAGACCTGGTTGCCGGCTGCCGCGGCCGCCAATTCCGCGAAGGGCACGGAGAAGTCGAACGTGTTGCCCTCGGCCCGCGGCCGGTAGCCGCGCGCGGTGGTCCTGTCGCCCCGTAGCCGGAGCAACACCTCGGCGCCGTCGGCGAGTTCGACGCCGTACAGGCGCACACGGACCGTCATCGCACCGTCGGTGATGTCGAGCCGACCGGCCTCCGCGTGTGCGGTACGCAGCCAGGCCCGGACCGCGAGAAAGCCGTCCTTCGTGGCATAGGGCACCCGGACCGCCACCGGGGACGGCCCGACCCGAAGTGTTCCCTGGGCGAGCGCGCGCAGGTCCCGCAGACCGGGGCGCAGCCGTTCCCGTCCGGCGTCCGGCTCCCTCAGCAGATACGCGTCCCAGCGGCCCTCCGTGAGTTCCGGTCGCGGTGCGAGCACCGCCCGGACGTCTCCGTCGTCGCCGTGGGGTTCGAGGTCGAGGAGGTGCGCCGGCCGCTCCGGCCGGTTCTTCTTCGGCCGTGGTACCAGTGCCAGTCGAGGGCGGCCGGACGATCGGAGCCGGAGGCGGAAGGTGATCCGGCCGTCGGTGTCGACGGTGCAGTGGGCGCGCAGGTCGTCCGTGTCCCGCCGGGTGCTCATCGGTGTCCCTTCCGAAGGGTGCGCAGCGCGTCGGACGCGGCGGCACGGGCGAGGTCGGCGGCGGCGTGGCCCCGGCCGGCCAGGGCCCGGTGTCTGCGGTCGTCCTCCGGTGCGAGGCGCTGTCCGGCGCTTCGGGCCACCACGGCTTCCCGGGCCAGGCGTTCCGCCTGCGCCACCACGGGGCCGGGTGCGTAACGGCGGGCGTTGTCGAGGGCCGCCCTGCCCATGCGGCGGCGCAGTTCGTCGTCGCGGACCAGGTCCAGCAGGGCCGCGCCGAGGGCGGTGGCGTCCCCGACCGGCACCAGTCTGCCGTCGACTCCGTCCTTGATGATCTCACCTGGCCCGTAGGGGCAGTCGGTGCTGACGACGGGCAGTCCGCACCGCATCGCCTCGACGATCGTCATGCCGAACGACTCGGAGTCGGACGCGGCCACGCCGATCGAGCCCTTGACCCACTCCGCCTCCATGGAGGTCGCCGCGCCCATGAGGAAAACGTTGTTCCACAGGCCGAGCGACTCGATCAGGCGCCGCAGCCCGGCCTGCTCCTCGCCCTTTCCGTAGATGCGCAGCTGCCAGTCCGGGTACTCGGCCGCGATCCGGGCGAACGCCTCGATGATCAGGTCGTACCGCTTCACGGGGACCAGCCGGCCGGCCGCGATCACCAGCTTGGCGGTGCCGTCCGCGGCGGGCAGCCCGGGGTCGGGGACGCTGTTCGGGAGGGCCTCCACCCGTACCCCGGGCAGCCGCATCTTGCGCCGGTAGGTGTCGGCGTCCGCCTCCGTGACGGTGGTGAGCACGTCGAGCCGCCGGTAGGCGCGGCGCAGGGCGGTGCGCAGTTTCGGCGGGTGGTTGTCGAGGGTGAGGTGTTCCTGACCGATGCGTACGACGTGCCGCGGGGCCTGGAGCGCGAGGTGCACATTGAGTCCCGGCCGGGTCCCGATGACCACGTCGGCGTCGATGTCCTCCAGGCACTCGGCGATCCGCTGGTCGGTCAACTCGCTGTACTGGTGGTAGCGGTACTCGGCCGAGGGGAACACCTTCGCCGGTCTGCGGTACCGGGGATCGTCCCGTTCCCGCCTGAGATCCACCAGGGCCCGCAGCCTCACTGCGGGGTGCGGGGTGAGGTGGGGGTGCTCCCGGTGCCGTAACACGGAGACGATCTCCACGTCGTGACGCTCGGCCAGTGCCGCCGCGAGGTTGAACGTGGTGGTGATCGTGCCTCCGATCCCGTAAGCGTTGTGGATCAGGAAAGAGATCTTCATGGCGGACTAGACCGCCGGAAGTGCCCAGAAGTTGTCTGTTGTTATTACTTTCTTGGTGCCGGTTTCACCTCATCACCGCTGCCGGGAAGAACCGTCCGAAGGACTCGTGGCGCCCGGTGACGTGATCCGCAGGCCGGGGCGGCGCCGGTGCACGGTCAGATAGGTCAGTCCCGCGTCGCCGGCGGCGAGGCTCCGCGTGGAGCCGTGCGGCAGCCAGATCAGGGTGCCCGCGCGCAGGGACTGCGTGCCGTCGGGCGCGGTCAGCGAGCCCTCGCCCGCCAGGACGAGCAGGAGGACGTCGAGTTCGGGCTCGCGGTGGGTGTCGACCCGCCGGCCGGGCGGGATGCGTACGACATTGGCGTCGAGCTGCCGTCCCGGCTCCGCGAGCCGCCACAGGGCGCCGGCCGGCGCGTCCTCGAGCGCCGCCAGCGCCGCCGTGTCGCACAGCGTCCGCGGCAGTGGGAGGTCGCCGTCGTGCTCGGTGGCGTCGTCGCCGCCGTCTGCCGTCATCGGGTCTCACCGTCCTGTGCGCGGGGGATCTCTCAAATAGGAACCTAACATGCATATTTGACGCGTCAGGAGGACGGCGCGGCGATCCGGTCCGCACAGACCGCCATGAGCGGTCGCGAGGCCGTCCGCCCGCTCGCGCGCTTCACGCGGGTGGAACGCCACACCCGTGCCGGTGGCAGCGCAGTAGGAGCATCGCCGCGTCGTCGTCCGGCGGCCCGCCGGCGTGCTGGACCAGATCCTCGCGCAGTGCCTCCAGGGCCCGGTGCGTGTCGGGCCCCTTGAGCAGATGCGTTCGCTCGCCCAGTGGATGGAAACGGCCGTCCTGGTCGCGGGCCTCGGTGACGTCTTCGGTGTGGAGCAGCGACTGATCACCGGGCGCGAACTCCAGGTGGAAGGGTTCCGGTCCGTCGGTGCCGTGCGCGGACAGGCCCAACGGCAGGGCGTATGACGGCGGCTCGGGGAAGTCGGCGCTGCCGTCGCGCCGTACGAGAAGGGGGGCGGGGTGACCGTAGTTCAGGAGGACGAGGTCCTGGCCGGCGCCGATCTCGGCGAGGATCGTGGTGACGAGCCGCTCGCCCTCCGGTTCCCGGGCCACGCTGCGTTCCACCCGTTCGCCGGGCCCGGTCAGGTCCGTCTCGTCATGGGCGGCCTCCCGAAAGGCGCCGAGCACCACGGCGGCCGTCTCCACCGCGGCGAGACCCTTGCCCTGGACATCGGCCACGATCACCCGGACCCCGTGCGGTGAGGCCACCACCCCGTACAGATCTCCGCCGATGCGGGCCTCCGCGACCGCGGACGTGCGGGACACCGCCGCCCGGAGCGGGCCCGCCGTCAGCGGCACCGGCCGCAGCAGCACCCGCTGCGCGACCTCCGCGATCAACCGCGCACTGGCCGGTTCCGCCTCCCGGCGGGAACGCATCACCGAGGCCGCGACGCCGACGCCGGTGACTCCGGCCACGGACGCCGTGGCGGTGTACCCGCGGCGCTCCGCGAACAGTCCGTTGCACGGGCCCGGCCCCCCGCCCAGCAGCAGGGCCGTGACGCCGATCACCGCGGTACGGCGCCGGCCACCGACGAGTCCGGCGAAGGCGGGGCCCCGTGACACGAGGGGCAGCATGCCCACACCCGGTCCGACCGCCCTGTCCACGAACGCGATCACCGCCCTCACCACGATCGGCGTCCGGAGCAGGGCCGTCTGGGGCGATGGCGGCTTCTCATCGGTCATGAGCCGCTCCAGCGGTGCCGAGGCGCTCGAGAACCGTCAGTTCCCTCCGTGGACGCCCCCTCCCCCGCCTTCAGACCATGCAAGGGTCACGGGTCCGTCCCGGCCCTCGCACCGGACCTTTGTCCCATCGGGCCCCACCGCGTCCGAAGCCTGCCGGAGGCGGCTCGCGTCACGGGTGCGACGTGTGCGTCCGGTGGGGCGAAGGGAGGAAGGAAAGTGCGAAAACGTCGGCCGTCGGGCCCCTGGTCTTCGGATTTTGTACTGTGCAATGATCCTGCCGGGGTCCTGGTGCGAGTCGGCTGTGGTGTCGTCGGCGGGCTCCCGCACCGGAGAGGAACGAACGGACGTGACCGCGCAGCGACCGGAGAACGGCGAGACGCCGGAGGGCGGGGACGGCACCCCGTCCCCGCCGGACGAGGTCTGGCAGCGGTTCCTCACGGACAACGAGCGTGCCATTCGCGCCTCCGCCCCCGTCGAGCCCTCCGCGTCGCAGCGGGCGGCGGGGTGGCAGCCGCAGCCCGCGCGCGCCGCCGCCCGCTGCGACGCGGAGCGACAGGCGGACGACACCACGGCCTTCGTCGGTGACCTGTGGCACCCCGAGGACCCGTGGGAGGGGCCGTCGTGGCGGAATCTGGACGGCAGGGCCAGAGTGCGCCGGGTCTGCCGGGTGATCGGCACGGCCGCCGCGATCGCGGTGGCCGTGGGCGCCTGGTCCCTGCTGTCCCCCGGAGCGGGCACACCGCGCCAGGGGCCTGGCGACACCGTGCTGCAGCAGTCGGAGGACCTCCCCGCGGAGCTGCCCACGGCGACGTCGCCGCCGACCGGAATCGCCTCTCCCTCCCCGACCACGTCGGCGGTCCAAGCGGGCTGACGCGTGGCCGGCTCCTCGGCACGAGGGGCCGGCCACGCGGAACCGCTCAGCCGCCCAGCGCCGACAGGACCACCGTCCTGGCCTCCTCCTGCACCCGGCGGAGGTGGTCGGGGCCCTGGAAGGACTCGGCGTAGATCTTGTACACGTCCTCGGTGCCCGAAGGGCGGGCCGCGAACCAGGCGTTGGCCGTGGTCACCTTGATCCCTCCGATGGACGCGCCGTTGCCGGGGGCCTCGGTGAGCACCGCGGTGACCGTCTCCCCGGCGAGGGTGTCGGCGGTGACCTGTGCCGGGGAGAGCTTCGCCAGACGGGCCTTCTCCTCCCTGGTCGCCGGGGCGTCGATCCGCTCGTAGGCGGGCTCGCCGAAGCGCGCGGTGAGAGCGGCGTAGTGCTCGGAGGGGGTCTTTCCGGTGACCGCCGTGATCTCGGAGGCGAGCAGCGCGAGGAGGATGCCGTCCTTGTCGGTGGTCCACACCGAACCGTCGCGGCGCAGGAAGGAGGCTCCGGCTGACTCCTCCCCGCCGAAGCCGAGGGTGCCGTCCGCCAGTCCGTCGACGAACCACTTGAAGCCGACGGGCACCTCGACCAGTTCGCGCTTCAGGTCGGCGGCGACGCGGTCGATCATCGCGGACGACACCAGCGTCTTGCCCACACCGGCCCCGGACGGCCACTGCTCGCGGTGTGCGTAGAGGTAGTGGATGGCGGTGGCGAGGTAGTGGTTGGGGTTCATCAGGCCGGCGTCCGGGGTGACGATGCCGTGCCGGTCGGCGTCCGCGTCGTTGCCGGTCGCGATGTCGAAGCGGTCCCGCTGCGCGATGAGGGAGGCCATGGCGTGCGGCGAGGAGCAGTCCATGCGGATCCTGCCGTCCCAGTCCAGGGTCATGAACCGCCAGGTGGGATCGGTGAGCGGGTTGACCACGGTGAGGTCCAGGCCGTGCTGTTCTGCGATGCGGCCCCAGTAGGCGACGGACGCCCCGCCCAGCGGGTCGGCGCCGATCCGGACGCCGGCCGCCCGGATCGCGTCCAGGTCCAGCACGCTGGGCAGATCGGCGACGTACGTACCCAGGAAGTCGTGGCGACCGGTACCGGGGGCGGCCAGGGCACGGGCGTAGGGGATGCGCCGGACGTCCTTCAGGCCGCCGCCGATCAGGGCGTTCGCCCGGTCCTGGATCCAGGTGGTCGCCTCGGAGCCGGCGGGGCCGCCGCTGGGCGGGTTGTACTTGAAACCGCCGTCGGCGGGCGGGTTGTGGGACGGGGTGACGACGACGCCGTCGGCGAGGCCCGCGGTGCGGCCCCGGTTGTGGGTGAGGATCGCGTGCGAGACCGCGGGGGTCGGCGTGTATCCGTCGGCGCTGTCGATGAGCACGGTGACGCCGTTGGCCGCGAACACCTCCAGGGCGGTGACCCTGGCCGGCTCGGAGAGCGCGTGGGTGTCGGCGCCCAGGAAGAGCGGGCCGTCGGTGCCCTGCCCCGCACGGTACTCGCAGATGGCCTGGCTGGTCGCGGCGATGTGGTCCTCGTTGAACGCGCCCGCCAGGGACGAGCCGCGGTGCCCGGACGTCCCGAACGCGACGCGCTGCCCGGCCTCCTCCGGGTCCGGGCGCACGGCGAAGTACGCCGTGACCAGCCGAGCGACGTCGACGAGATCCTCGGGGCCGGCCGGACCGCCCGCTCTCTCGTTCTGCATGTGCCCACTCCTTGGCAGGGGTTGAATGTGCGCTTGTGGACACATCCTTCCTCTTCGGGGCCGCACCACGCGAGTGGAACCGCCCGCCCGGGCACCGCCCCGGGTCAGATGCGTCCGCCGGTCATCCGCGTGAGAGGCCCCTGGGTGTGGCGTTCCACACGGCGGCCCACCGCGTAGGAAGCGGCGCTCAGTACGGTCAGGCCGGCGCCGACACCGGCGGCGACGAGCTTGCGGTTCGACAGGACCGTCCAGGCGGTCACCGCGGTGGCGGCGACCTGACCGGAGGTGGCGACGACCGCCCTGCGGCCCGCCTCGACTCCCCTGGCCGCGCTCTGCACGGCGCCGTTCGCCGCTTCGGCCGCGCGCTCCGCGCCCGACTTGGCCGCTGACGCCGCGTCACCGGCCTTGCCGACGGCGCCGGAGGCCGCCCGCTCGGCAGGGGCGGTCGCCTTCTCCGTGGCGTTCCGTGCCTTGGACGCGGCGGTCCGGGTGGAGGTGGTCTTCTGATTCGGGCTCTTGTTCTGTTCACTCATGGAAACCGACTTGCCGCTGAGTCCCGCGGCAAACCCGCCCGGTCGCCCGGACCGGTCTGCGCGGGCGACGCCGGGATGCGTTCCAGGACACCGCCCGCGAACACGTCGTAGAGCGGCAGTGTCTCCAGGTGGACGTAGCCGATGTGGCAGTCGCAGCTGGTGAGGGGACAGGCCCGGGGGCTCAGTGCCTGCCGGTAGGTGTCGTCGTAGAGGTTGCCGAGCTCGGTGCGGACGAAGTGACAGCGGCGGACCGTGCCCTCGCCGTCGACGGAGATCACCGACTCCCCGGTGCGGCAGGACCGGCCCGCGCTGGCGTGGGGGCGGCGGCTGTAGCCGAACAGCGGATCCAGTGCCGTCCACACCTCCGCCTCGGCGTCGTCGTACGTGCGGCCCTCGGCGGCGTTGACCCAGAGGTACACCTGTTCCGGGAGTTCGGCGCGCAACCGCCGGGCGGGTTCCAGGTGCTCGGGCAGGCCGACGATGCCGACGCTGAACCGGACGCCGAGGCGGGCCAGTCGGTGGCACTTGGCCAGGAAGCGGTCGTACGGCGTCTGCCCCGGGTGGTAGGTGCACCACAGGGCGAGGGTGGCGAGGTCGGCGTCGGCGAGCCAGTCGGTGCGGCAGCTGAGGTTGGTCTGGATGGCGACCCGGCGGATGTGCGGCCGGTGGGAGAGTTCCGTCAGGGCGCGCCGGTACCAGGAGCGGACCAGGCCCTCTCCCCAGGGGGTGAAGAGGAGGGAGAGGCGGTCGCCGGTCTGCGCGGTGGCCCAGTGGGTGAACCGCTCCAGGGCGGCGCGGTCGGCACGCAGTTGCTCCCGGCTGTCACGGCGCTTGGCGAAGGGGCAGTACGGGCAGTCGTAGTCGCACGAGGCGAGCGGGCCCCGGTAGAGCACGGTCAAGTCCATGGGCGGGGTCTCACTTCCGTTCGTAGGCGGCCATGGCGGCCCGTACGGCCGGGGAGAACAGCTCCGGGCCGATGGCGTCGGAGTGGGCCAGCCCTCCCGGGGTCAGGCGCAGCACCGGGGTGCGTGGGTCGTCGTCCGTCAGCCAGCCGCGGTCGGCGAGCCGGGACAGTTCGGTGCCGAAGTCGTCCTGGGGCGTGGTGCCGAACCGGGCCCGGTAGTCGGCGGTGTGCAGGCCGTCCGCCTGGAGCAGTGACTGGATGAGGTGACGCCGGCGGGCCTCGTCGGTGTCGATGCGCCTGCCGTACTCGGCGCGGGCCAGGTCGGTGGCCGGGCGGGAGACGTAGTCGTCGATGATGCCGCGGATCTCGTGCATGCCGACGGCGTAGTCGAAGGAGTAGTGCAGGCCGGCGGTGTAGGAGCGGGCGCCGCAGCCGAGACCGATCATGCCGTCGGTCTGGCAGGCGTAGTCGTCGGCGCCCTGCGGCGGGGCGTCGGCACGGCGGAACATGCGCATGGAGTGCTGGGTGTAGCCGTGGGCGAGGAGATGGTCACGGCCCAGGCGGTAGAGGCGCAGCCGCTGCTCGTCCCAGGCCGGGTCGGCTCCCTCGGCACGGCGGCCCAGGCCGGTCAGGGGGCGTATGTAGAGCGGGTAGAGGTAGAGCTCCTCGGGATTCCAGGCCAGGGCCGCGTCCAGGGAGCGCAGCCAGGTCCGCTCGGTCTGGCCGTCGATGCCGTAGATCAGGTCGATGTTGAGGACGGGGATGCGGGCGTCGCGGATGCGGCCGAGGGCCGCTTCGACGTCGGCGCGGCGCTGTGGCCGTACCGCGGCGCGGGCCTCGCTGTCGTCGAAGCTCTGGACGCCGAGGCTCAGACGGGTGGTGCCGCGCGCGGCCAGGACCTCCAGCCGGTCGGCGGTGGCCGTGGCGGGTGAGGCCTCCACCGACAGGGGGACGGCACGCAGGTCGGCGCCCATCCGGTGTTCGGCGATGTCGCACAGCCGCTGGAGTTCGGCGGCGGTGAGGAAGGTGGGGGTGCCGCCGCCGAAGGCCGCCGTGGCGAACCGCACGCCGTCCCGCTCTCCGAGGGCCTCCCGCACGGCGGTCGCCTGCCGGTCCAGGGCGTCCAGATAGGCACCGGTCAGGCCGTCCGGGGCGCCGATGCGGGTGAACAGGTTGCAGAAACCGCAGCGGACCTCGCAGAACGGGATGTGCAGGTAGAGGGAGAGGGCGTCCTTGGGTTCGGCGGCCCACAGGGTGCTCAACCGCGGACGGTCGGGGAGCCTGCGGTAGGCGGTCTTGTGCGGGTAGGCGTAGACGTAGCTCTGGTACGGGCTCGCCGGGAGCGTGCCGTCGGTACGGGGGTGGGTGTTGGTGGCGGTGGTCATCGGGCGGCCTCGGCGGGGGTGTGGTCCAGGAGGAAGTGGGCGTAGGGAACGGTCCACACGGAGGGGTGGCCGATGCGGTGGCCGGTGTACCCGTCGTCGCCGTACGCGGTGCCGTGGTCGGAGCAGACGACGGCGAAGCAGGGACGTCTGCTGCTCGCGGCGGCGAAGAGGCGGCCGATGTGCCGGTCGACGTACTCGAGGGCGGCGGCGTGCGTCGCGCGTGTGTCGCCGTCCTCCCGGGTCGCGCCGGGCAGGTGGAACCAGTTGGGCTGGTGCAGGGCGGCCACGTTGACGAAGAGGAACAGACGCTGTTCGTCGGGCAGTTCCCGTACGACTTCTTCCGCGCGGGCCACCTGGGCCTCGAAGGACATGGGTGAGGTGACCCCGAACTCCGGTTCCCAGTGGGACTCCTGGAACAGGCCGGGCAGTACCGATCCGAGGGGTCCCCGCCGGTTGAAGAAGCCGACTCCGCCGATGCACACCGTGCGGTAGCCCTCCTTCGCCAGGCCCGACACCAGGTCCGGGGTGTCGTACACGAAGGTGCCGTCGGCGGTGGTCTCGCTGCCGGCGAAGCGTGCCGCGAACAGGCGGGGGTGCGGGCCGGGGGTGGCGGGCGTCGGCAGGAAGCCGGCGAAGATCGCCTGATGCGAGGCGTAGGTGAAGCTGCCCGGGGCGTGTCGCTCCTCCCACCGTCCGCCGGGCAGCAGGCGGGCCAGGTTCGGGGTGCGGCCGGCGGCGGCGAGTTCGGCGGCGACGTCGTAACGGAGGGTGTCGAGCGTCACGAGCAGGATGTCGTGGCTGCCGACGATCGCGTTCATGTCCGGCGCGTTCATGTCGGGCTCGTTCATGTCAGGCGCTGGCATGGGTGGTTCCCGTTCTGTGCTGGTGCTGGTGCCGGTGGTGCGTGTCGTGCGCGTTGTGCGCGTTGTGCGCGTTGTGCGCGTTGTGCGCGTCATGCGGGAAGTACGGGGGATTCAGGGGTCCGGGGCCGGTGCGGCGCAGGACCGCGGCGACCTGGGCCGCGTAGGTGTCCAGGCCCTCCGCTCCGCTGCCCGGCAGACCCGTGAGGCGGGGCAGCAGGTCGCCGAAGGCGTTGACCTCGCCGACCGCGAACCGGCGCCATCCGGCGGCCGGGAGCAGGTCGACGCCCACGCACAGGGTGCGCGGGAAGCAGGCCGCCGCCCGTTCGCACAGGGCGAGGGCGTCGGTCCATCGCCCGCCCGCCGCCCGTACGGCGTCCCGGACCGCGTCGAGATCGCCGCGGCCGCCTCCGAGGTGGAGGTTGGTCAGCGGTGTGCCGCTGGTGCGCACCACGGCGTGGGTCGCGCGTCCGGCCACCACCACGATCCGCAGGTCGGTGACGCGGCCCCGCAACGAGGCCTTGGGCAGCCAGCGTTCGAGGTGCAGACCGTCGGGGGCCAGCGCGTCCACGATGGCGGCGATGTCCCGCTCCCGTTCATAGCGGCGTACCTTCAGGGAGTTGAACAGGGCTCCGTCCGGGGTGAGTTCGACGGAGGTGGTGGCCCGGACACGGCCGTCGGCCGACGACTCGACGGCGAGTACGCCGGAGGCCGAGGATCCGTGCGCGAGTTTGACGAAGAGCCTCGGCATCCGGTGCCGGCGCATGAGCGCGCGGACGTCGTCCCAGCCCCGGACGGGTGCCGCGGCGGCTCCCGACGTGGGCGACCAGGGTACGGGCACGTCCGCCGCGGCGAGGGTGGTGTGGCAGCGCCGCTTGTCGAAGAGGACGGCCAGTTCGCCGGGATCGTCGAGGCGGACACCGCCGCGCAGTGCGCGCACGGCCCGGGTGAACCGCGTGTACCAGCGTGCCGAGCCCTCGACCCTCGTCGGGTCCTGGGCGTCCCGCAGCAGCCGGTCGACTTCCGGGTTCTCACCGGGCGAGTCGAGCCGGACGATCTCGTCGGCCGCGAAGTGCGCTCCGTCCGAGCGCAGGACCGCTGCCCAGGGCACGACGCGCGGTGCGGGCAGTCCGGCCACGCGGACGGCGTCGGCGAAAAGGGTGACTCTGCGGTTCTCCGGGTTGCCGACGACGGCGAAGCGCGGCGCGGGGCCGGCCGGGCCCGGGTCATTCCCCGACGGCGACATAACGGCTCTCCGGGCTGTGCTGGTCGCGCCGGGCGGGAGTGAGGCCGAGGTCCGGGACGTGCGGTGCCAGGGCCTCGCGCACGCGGTGGGTCATCTCGTCGCTCATGAAGTGGTGTCCGAGGTCGAGCACCCGCAGATGGGTCAGCGGCTGGCCGGAGAGCAGCGCGGTTGCTCCCTCGTCGCCGAGAGTGCCCATGCTCAGGTCCAGGGAGGCCAGGCCCGCGACGGCGGGCGCGGCGGCCACCGCCGCGGCGATCTCGTCCTGGATGTCGCTGTTGCACAGGCCCAGGTGGCGCAGCCCGGGGCTGCGGCTCAGCCCGGTCAGCAGTGCCTGGACGTCGGCGGCGGTGCAGTCACCGCCGTACCAACTGGTGCCCAGCCACAGCTCCAGATGGTGCAGGGCGGGCAGGTCGCAGGCCGCCAGGGCACGCACCGGCTCGGGGGCCAGGCCGCCGGACTCGACGCGCAGCCTGCGCAGCGCCGCGTGCCGCAGCGGTTCGATCACCAGGTCCTCGGAGCCGCGCAGGCCCAGCTCGCGCAGGCCGGGCCAGGCGCGCAGCACCCGGCTGACGTCGCCCTGTTTGATCCAGGAGATCTCCGTCTCCTCGGACTCGACGTCCGCGAGGAACACCGCCCGCAGTCCGGGGAACCGGTGTGCCTCGGCCGTGAGCAGGTCGAGGACGGGACCGATCCCGTCCTCGTCCCACTCCTGCCACCAGGCGCCGATGACCAGGGCCACGACCTCGTCGGTACGGACCCGGCCCAGGAACCGGTTCCACCGCTGCTCGAACGGGACCTCCCGTTCGTCCCGTTCGGCCGTCAGCCGCCAGGCGACCGAGTCGGGAGCGGGGAGGCGCGGGCCCCGTTCGGCGTCGTCGTCGGCGAAGACGTGCACGGGCAGGCCGTGGAAGCGCGTCAGGTGGGAGGGGTAGTGGCCCACGCGGTGCTCACTCCCCCACGGACACGTAGCGGTGGACGGTGCCGTCGTCGTCCTCGTCCCGGTCGGCGTCGTCCTGGTCGAGATCCACCTCGACACCCGCGGGCTCGAGGATTTCGCGCAGGCGCTGCCGCAGGGGCTCGCTCAGGTAGTTGTGGTGCAGGTCGAGCTTCTCGAGATGCGTCAGCGGCTGGCCGCCGAGGAGGGCGACGGCGCCCTCGTCGCCGAGGGTGCCCATGGACAGGTCGAGCACCTCGAGACGGGCGACCACCGGGGCGGACGCCACGGCGGCGGCGACCTCGTCCTGGATCTCGCTGTTGCGCAGGGCGAGGTGGCGCAGGCGCGGCAGCCGGGCGCCGGACAGGATCGGTTCCAGGTCCGCGGCCTCGCTGTCGGCGCCGTACCACGAGGTGCCGAGCCACAGGTCGAGGTGTTCCAGCGAGGGCAGTTCGCTGGCCCCGACGCCCCGGACGACGTCCACCGGGAGACCGCCGGTCTCCATGGTCAGCGTGCGCAGTGCGTCATGGCGCAGGGCGGGGAAGCGGAGCCCCTGTCCGCCGCGCACCGCGAACTCCTCCAGGGCCGGGAAGCCGGCCAGCAGGGGGGTGACATCGGTCTGGTTGATCCAGGAGATCTCGCACTCCTCGAACGTGATGTCCCCGAGGAACAGCGCCCGCAGGGCGGGCAGGCGGTCGTGTGCGGCCAGCAGCGCCTCGATGACCTCGGACGGGTCCGAGTCGTACGCGTCCTCCCAGGCGCCGACGATCAGGGCGCGCACCCTCGTCGTGTCGACCTGGTCGCAGAACCGGGCGAAGGCCGCCTTCCACGTCTCCTCGGCGTCGTACGAGCCGGTGGCGACCCGCCAGGCCACGGCGTCGGGCTCGGGCAGCTCCGTCGTCGTCTCGGACGGTCCCGGGAAGGAGAAGGCGGGAAGTCCGTACAGCTTCTCGAGGTGGCCACCGATGGTCATGCGGGCTGCTCCTGACGTGTGTCCGACGGGTGGGTGGTGCGAGGTCCGGCGCCGTCACAAAACCCCGGCTGGGAGCCGTCCGACGGTGCGTACGGCAGTTCTACCAACAGCGACTGACAGCGCCCGGCGGCGGCCCCGGCGAGGAGGCGTTGTCAGTGGTGGCCCCTACGGTCCTCGCATGGACTCCGGAGCACCGTGCGCCGGAGTGGAGGGGAGTTCCATGTACCGGCAGGGAGACGTGCTGATCGTGCCCGTCGCGGGCGAGGCGGTGCCCTCGCACGTCCCGAACGCGCCCAGGGCACCGCGCGACGCCCGCGGGCGGCTCGTGCTGGCTCTGGGGGAGGTCACCGGGCATGCGCACGCGGTCGTCGGCAAGGGCGAACTGGTCAGTGAGCCCGGTCCTTTCGGACCGCTGCTGCTGCATCTGCCCGAGGGCGGCCGGGTCGTGCACGAGGAGCACGCGGCCATCCCGCTGCCCAAGGGGTGGTACCGCGTGATCCGGCAGCGTGAGTACGTCCCCGGTTCGGTACGGCTCGTCGCCGACTGAGCGGTACGAGCAGCACGAGCAGCACGAGCAGCACGGACAACACGAACGGTACGGACGGTACGGGCCGTACGAGCGGCGCGGACAGGGGACGTTGACGATGACGATGACGCAGCGGGCGAGCGGAGCGGCGGCCGGGGCCGACGGCCTTGCGCGGGGGACGGGCGAGGCGGGCGGCGGGCACGCGGACGGGCTGGGGCACTGGCGTGCGTGGGCCGCGAGCGCCGTGCCCGCCGACCGGGCGGCGGCCGAGGAAGGCATCCGGCTGGCGTACCGGCGTGCCGGGCTGCCGGAGCCGGAGCGGGTGGTCTGGGCCGGTTCGCCGCGCGAGGGCGTGACGCTGGTGCGGCAGGGGGCGGACTTCGGGGTGAGCGTGCGTGAGGCGGTACGCACGGCACCCTGGGCGGCCGAGCGCGGGCGCCTGCACGAGGAGTTGGGCGCGGCGGGCTGGTCACGGCACTGGTCGGCGACCGGCGGTGCGCTCTGGGACTCCACGCAGGCGCTGGTCGACCGGATCCGCACCGGGGTGCTCGACGATCTCGCGGCCGACGACGCCGGCGCCCGTACCGCGATACGGCTGGTCCTCCTGGACGCGCTGCTCGGGCAGCACGACGCGCCGTGGCTGGCCGCCCTGGACGGTGCCGGGTCCCCGCTCGACGGACTGGCCCAGGTGTGCCGCAGCGCCGGCTGGTGGTGGCCGTTCGAGAAGGTGGCGGTGGTGTGCGAGCGTCCGGTCGCCCTGCACCGTGACGAGGCGGGCCGGCTGGACCACGGCGACGGCCCGGCGCTGGAGTTCCCCGACGGCTTCGCCCTGTGCGCCTGGCGCGGCATGCCGGTGCCGCGTGCCTTCCTGAAGGAGCTGCGCACCCTCACGCCGGAGCGGATCCGGGCCGAGGAGAACGCCGAACTGCGCCGGGTGATGCTCGAGTACTACGGCTACGACCGCTATCTGACCGACTCCGGGGCCGAGCCCGTGCACCAGGACGAGACGGGCACGCTCTGGCGTGTCGAACTCGTCGGCGACGAGGCGGTCGTGATGGTGGAGGTCGTCAACTCCACTCCGGAGCCCGACGGTACCCGGCGCACGTACTGGCTCCGGGTGCCGCCGACGACGCGGACCGCCCGGGAGGGGGTGGCCTGGACCTTCGGGGTGGCCCCCGAGGTGTACGAGCCGCTGAGGCAGACGTGAGCCCGTACGGGCGTCCGCAGGGCTGAGTCCGTCCTCCGGGGGTAGGCGAGGAGAACAGGAACGCCGAGAACGGCAAGGGCGCAGGCCCGTGGAAAGGAGCCCTCATGCCCGGCATCGTGGAGCGCATCAAGCGGTTCGCCAGGAGCCCCCAGGGGCAACGCGCGACCGAGCAGGTACGACGTGCCGCGGCCGACCCCCGGCGCCGCGCACAGGCGCAGCGCCTGCTGAGCAAGCTCCGCGGCCGTCGCCGTTGACCGTGTCCCCCGCCCGTCGACACGCGCCCACGGCGACGCCCGGCCGGCGGGAGCAGTGGCGGCGGCGGAGGGCCGAGCGGGACCCGTGCGTGCCGGGACGGCCGGTCCGGCATACGATCGGCCGACCCCGATCCCGCAAGGAGTTCTGCCCGGTGACCGCCGTCCTCCCGCCGCCCCGCACCCCCGTCGGGCTGCTGCGCCCACGCTGCCTGACCCGTGTCGAGGACGGCGAACGACTGCACGCCTTGCTGTGGATTCCGGGGCCGGGCCTGCGAATGATCAGCAGCGCGGTACTGGGCGGAGGCATCGGCGAGCGGGCCTGGGTCCTCAACGCCCAGGTCTCCCACGGTTATCGGCGCACCGACCCCGACCGGCACCTCGCCGCCCTCGCTTCCGGGGCGGGCGCACGCGGTCCGGGGGTGGGACTGATGACGGCCGCAGACGTCTCGGCGTACGCCCACGCGCACGACGGCGGCGCGGAGGCGGTCGTCACGTCGGGCATCAAGGTACGCGGCTGGGCCGCTGCTCCGGCAGTGGGTACGGACGGCACAGGCGGCACAGACCGCACAGGTGTTCCGGGCACGATCAACATCGTCGTCGCCGTGCCGGTGCCGCTCAGCGACGCCGCCCTGGTCAACGCGGTGGCCACGGCCACGGAGGCAAAGGTGCAGGCCCTCCTGGAAGCGGGTCACGACTGCTCCGGGACCCCCACCGACGCGGTGTGTGTCGCCGCCCGCGTCCCCTGCCCCGGCGAGGAGCCGCAGGCCTTCGCCGGGCCCCGCTCCCTGTGGGGCGCCCGGTTGGCGCGGGCCGTCCACCGCGCCGTGCGGGAGGCCACGCCCGCGCCCTGAGGCCGATGTCGCGACCGATCCAGGAGTCACCCGTTCCTCCGGGCGGCCACCCGGTCGGCCTCCCCACCGGCGCCCAGCAGACCCGTGTGCCGCATCGGGTCCTCGGCCTCCAGGCGGGCCAGCTCTCGGCGGGCGACCCGCAGCACCACCGGCGGCAGCGCGGCACGCGCCGCCTGAGCCAGGCGCAGCCAGCGGGGCACGTACACGGCCGTACTGCGCTGCTCCACTGCCGCTGCCAGCCGGGCGGCGACCTGGTCCACCGGGTACACGCGCCGGGCGGGCGGCGGCATCCGGGCGCGCAGTTCCCGCAGCACGGGGTACCGGTCGGCGTCGCGGATCATGTCGGTGTCGGTCCAGTTCAGGTATCCGATGCCCACGGCCACGCCGTGGTGCGCCACTTCGGCCCGCAGCGCGTGGGCGAAGGCCTCCACCCCGGACTTGGAGGCGCAGTAGGCGCTCATCATGGGGGCGGCTCCGATCGAGGCGAGCGAGGCGACCTGGTGGTAGTAGCCCCGTGTCGCCAGCAGATCGGGCAGGAAGGCGCGGGCGGTCGCCGCACTTCCCGTCAGGTTGACGTCGATGACCCGGCGCCAGTCGGCGGGGTCCGAGGTGGCGAACGGACCGCCTTCCGCGACACCCGCGTTCGCCACGACGACGGACGGTGTGCCGAGACGCGTCCGCACCAGTGCGGCGGCATCGCCGAGGGCGGCCTCGTCGGTGATGTCGACCTCGCAGACCAGCGTCGCCGTGGGCAGGCCGTCCGCCACCGCCGTCAGTGCCGCCTTCTCGTGGCCGAGCAGGGCGAGCCGAACCCCTCGCCGGGACAGGTCGCGGGCCAGGGCCGCTCCGACTCCCCGCGCGGCGCCGGTCACCACGGCGGTGCGGCCGTGGAGCGGGTTGGCCTTCATGGCCTTTCCCTTCGGGATGCTCGGGTGCGGTCCGCGCGGTTGCGCTCCTCCGCCCGTGCCCCGGGCTCCGGGGTGGTGTCGGGACGGGCAATGTGGTCGGGATGACCGACGGTACGACGAGCTTCCTTCATCTCCGCTTCGTAGAGGTGGTCGTGTCCCTCGGCGAGTTCCTCGACGGCGGCGCGTTCGAATTCCCTGAACGGCTCGTAGTACGTGTGGTCGTAGGCCTCGACGATCTGGAACGTCCAGTGGCCGGGAATCACGTTCCGGCCCAGGACCTGTGTGCGCACCGTCTCGGCCCATTCCGGGTGCCCGGCCTCGCGAAGAAGTTCGACCGCCCGGTCCAGTTCGAGGTCGGCGGTGCCGGTGAGCTGGTGGAAGCTGTAGAGGTGGCCCCGGGCTCGCTCGGTGGTCTCCAGTGCCTTCGACAGCGACCCCAGGGCTTCCACGGTGATGCGGCTGACGCCTTCGGGGCGCTGATGCGCGCGGTCGGGACCGTCGTGGCTGGTCATCGTCTCGCCTCCGCCTGTGGTCGTCGGTGTTCCGGTCATCCGCCGTCGGCTCGGGCGCCCGGATCGGGTTGCCTGCGGCCGGTGCGGTCTCGGCGCGCCAGCAGGCGTTGCGCCCGTGCCAGACCCGGCGTCAGGTGCCGGCGCAGGGCCACGCGGGCGGCGTTGGCGCCCGGTGCGCCGTGGACGCCGCCGCCCGGATGTGCTCCCGCGGACGCCAGATACAGTCCCTTCACGGGCGTCTCCGGTCGTCCGGTGCCGGGCATCGGGCGGAAGAAGAGCTGCTGGTGCATGGCCGTGGTGCCGCCGTTGATGGCGCCGCCGTGCAGATTCCGGTCGAGGGACTGGAGCGTCGGCGGGGCGAGCACGCGCCGGGCCCGGATCCGGGAGCGGAACCCGGGTGCGAACCGTTCGACCTGGCGCTCGACGCGGTCGGCCATGATCTCCTGCTCCTCGGCGTCCCAGGTACCGGTGAGTCCCTCGTCGCCCGCGTCGCCGGCGACGGCGTGGGGCACATGGGTGTAGGCCCACGCGGACTCGGTGCCCCGGGGAGAGCGAGTGGGGTCGGATGTCGTCATCTGCCCGAACAGGGAGAAGGGGCGATCGGGGACCTGGCGCATGGCGAGCTGGGCCGCGAACCGGGTCAGTTCGTCGACGCCGTCCGCGAGGTGGACGGTGCCGGCGCCCGCGGCCTGCTCGGCCTGCCAGGGCACCGGGCCGTCGAGTGCCCAGTCCACCTTGAAGGTGGCGAAGTCCCACTGGAAGCGCCGCAGATCGGACACCAGCTGGGCGGGAAGGTGCACGGCGTCGACGAGTTCGCCGTACAGAGCCGGTACGGACACGTCCGCGAGGACGGCCCGTCCGGCGCCGATCGTCTCGCCGTCCGCGGTGCGCACCCCCACCGCCCGGCCCTCGCGCACGACGATGCGGTCGACCCGCCGGCCGCAGTGCAGCAGGCCACCGCGTGCGGCCAGCCGACGGGAGAGTGCCTCGGTGAGGGCGCCGGAGCCGCCGGCCGGCACGGGGAAGCCGTAGGTCTGTCCGAGCATCGACATCAGCCAGCCGAAGCCCCCGCTGCCCGCGGCCTCCGGTGCCAGGTCGGCGTGGAGCGCGTTGCCGGCCAGCAGCAGCCCGCCGCCCTCACCCCGGAACTCCTCCTCTCCCAGGCGGCGAACGGGCAGTACCAGGGTGCGGGCCATCCGCAGGCCGCCCGCGCCGCGCAGCCGGACGACGGACCGGACGGCGGAGCGGATCGGCGGGAACGGGGTGAACAGGGAGTTCAGGAGGCTTGGGCGAAGGTTCTGCCACGCGTCGTGCAGCCGCCGCCAGGCGGCTCCGTCGCCCGGCGCGAAGTCCTCCAGGGAGTCGGCGGTGACATCGATCCGGCGGTCGAGCACCGCACACCTGCCGTCGCTCAGCGGGTGGGCCAGGACGTGTGGGGCATGGCTCCAGCGCAGCCCGTGGTCCTCCAGACCGAGCCCGTGGAGCACCGGGGAAGCGGCGGCGAGCGGATAGAAGGAGCTGAAGAGGTCGCTGACGAAGTCCGGGTCGACGCCCCGGTCGTGCCGTACCGCGCCGCCGGGTTCCGGCTGCTCTTCCAGCACTTCCACACTCCAGCCCGCGTCGGCCAGGAGGTTCGCCGCCACGAGTCCGTTGGGGCCGGCCCCGATCACCACGGCGTCAGGCACGAGCGCCTCCCCGGCCGGGCTTCGGCGACACGACCTGACCGAGGGGGCGGCGACGCTCCTCCTCGGCGGCCTCGGCCTCGCAGAGCTTCGCCAGCCTGGCGAGCATGGCGCGGTGACGCACCTGGAACAGGGGCTCCACGGCCACGTTGTGCAGGCGACCGCCGATTCCGCGCAGTGGATGCTCGTCCACGAGCACCAGGCACTGGTCTCCCCACGGCCGCAGCTCGATGGCGATGCGCGCCGTGCCGAGAGGACCCGCCTTGGCCTCGAGTTCCAGGATCTCGCCCTGCTCACAACGTCGGACGATCGTCTCGTTGGACAGGCGGAGGGGTCCCAGCCGCACCTCATAGCGGATCGCCGCGCCGAGCTGGGGCCACCGGCCCCGGGCCGGCTCCGAGGACGAGGTCCCCACCACCCACTGTGCGTAGCGACGGCCGTCGGCGAGGACGGCCCAGACCGTCTGCGGACTCGTGCTGATCAGACGATGACGAACCGCCACTTCGACCTCCCGTGTCCGAACGGCACCAGCCAGCACTGAGTGCCCCGAATCGGATGTGTCAACCGGCGGCACCCTGTCCCGGCCCGGGCGGACGGCCACGCTGTCCGTGCTCCGCCCGGCCTCCGGGCGGAGCCAGCGCCCAGCGGATGCCCGCGGTGACGGCGGTGCCGAACGGGCGGACGAGCATGCCTTCGGCCGGTGCCGCCCGGGGCAGCCACAACGCGCGGGACGCCCAGTTCGGCAGCAGGGACACGGCACCGCCGGCCAGGGCTCCGTAGGGCAGCCGGGCGAGGACCGGAACGGGCGGATTGAGCAGCAGGAAACGCGCCGCGCCGCGTGCCTCGGGGGTCGACCGCAGCTCCCCGCGGTAGTCCTCCAGCCGGTCGGCGAGTTCGGCTCGGCTCCTCGGCGGGTCGGGCACGCCGAGCGCGGTGGCGATGTGCGCCATGTCCGCCACGTAACCGTCGCAGCCCTCGTCGTCCAGCGGGCGGGCGCCGTAGTGCTGGTGGGCGCGCAGGAACATGTCGACCTCCGCGATGTGCACCCAGCACAGCAGGTGGGGATCGGCGGCGTGGTACTCATGGCCGTCGGCGGTCGTGCCGCGCACCGTCTCGTGCACGGCCCGTACCCGGTCGACGGCCTGCTGGGCGCCGTCGGCCGGACCGTAGGTGGTCATGGCGAGGAAGGTGCTGGTCCGCTGCAGGCGGCCCCACGGGTCCCCGCGGAACCCGGAGTGCCCGGCGACGGCGGCCATGGCCAGCGGATGGAGCGACTGGAGCAGCAGGGCCGACAGTCCGCCGATGAACATCGAGGCATCCCCGTGCACCCGCCTGACGGGCCGCTCGGGACCGAACCAGCGCGGGCCGGGCGTGCCGTGGATACGGGCGCGGTTGTCGCGGCCGTCCGGTCCCGCCACCCGGGAGAAGATCGCGTCACCGACCCGGTCGCGCACCACCCGGCCGCCGCCCGAAAGGAGTCCCATGGCTCACTCCCACCTCCTCGCGCCCGCGCCGGCCGGCCGGCGCGGGCCACGTGTTCAGGGAACGTCGCCCTTCCAGTCGAACACACGCCCGCCCCTGCCGCGGGGCACGTACAGGGCGCGGCCACCCGCGCCGTAGCGGCCTATCTCGGTGGGCAGCCCGACGCCGCCTCGCAGTTCCGTCTCGGAACGGTCCGTGATGTCCAGTAGGAGACCGTCCAGCGGCCCTCCCGCCAGCTCCGCGTACGACCGCCCGTCGCGCGGCCCCGGATCGTCGTGGTCCGCTCCGTAGACCCTGCCGCGCATGAACTCCAGCTCGTCCATACCGGCAGGGTGGCATCCACCACTGACAATCGCGGTCAGCTCGCGTCCGTCCAGCTGTGGGCGACGTCGATCACGAGACGGTCCGGGAGTTGCAGCACCCTGAACGGCAACCGGGCGCGCACCCCGAGCCCGATCTGGGTGTCGCCCTCGAAGCCGGCTGCGAACCGCGCGTCCCTGAAGGTGCGGTACCCGGTCAGGTCCACCCCCGGCAGGGGCTGTCCGGCGCGCGCGGGGTAGGTGGGCCGGCCGGTCTCGGGGTCGTACGGCGGAGCGGCCACCCGTACTTCCAGGACGGCGCCGCCGGCGACGGGGACGGGCCGGCCGGAGCCGTCCTGGTACAGCCGGTCGACGTACCGGACCGTGTACCCGATGCCGCTGCCGCCCGCTCCCGGCAGGTCGACGACCATCCGGTCGTAGCAGGTGTGGTGTCCGGTCCTGACGTCCCGGACCGGTGTCGTCGCGGCCGTCGTGGGGGCGGTTTTGACCAGGCTGCCCCAGCCGGTGGGGCACGCGGCGGCCTGGTTGTAGACGGCCTGGACGGATACGGCGGGCGTGGCCGCGGCGGGGACCGCCGCCGTTCCCAGCGTGCCGCCCACGAGTGCCAGAGTCACGCAAATTGTTCTTCTTTTCATTATTTCAGCCCCCAAGGGTCGCCTCCTGCTGATATCGGGTGAGACGACCGAGTTGGACCAAAGGTTGCACCGGAAGGACACGAGATGGAAGAGGCCGTCGCAGGGGACGGAGCCGGGAGGCGGGCCGGCTCCACGACGCGGAGTCCGCCGTCGCACGCGGTCCGCAGGGCCGAGGACCGGCCGGACGACGTGGCGCCGCTGCTCACGGCGTTCCGTAGGGCGGCCCGCCCTGTTCCGTGGCCCGCAGGAGGAGGACGGTGATGTCGTCGGCGGACCGGCCGGGGCGCTCCGCGGGGTGCAGTAGGCGGTCGACGAGCCGGCGCAGGTCCAGGTCGGCGCCCGCCGCCAGACGTTCGGCGAGCCGCTCGGCGGCGTGGGTGGTGTCGGTGCCGGGGCCTCCACCAGGCCGTCGGTGGAAAGAGCGAGGACGGTGCCCGCGGGAAGGCCGACGGTGGTGACCGGACAGTGGCCGCCGGTGCCGATGCCGAGCAGCGGTCCGGGGTCGAGGGGCATCGCGGCCATCACGAACGGGTACGGCAGGACCGCGGCGATCCGGGGGTATCTGCGCACCCTCTCGTCCTGACCGCCGACCCAGACCAGCCGGTCCTCCCAGACGGCGTCGGTGACGGGCGTCGGTGAGATGGGGGACAGCCGCCGCCACGGGGTGCTGAAGTCCTCCGGGATCCCGCTCAGCCACCCCCAGGCGCAGCACCCCGTCCACCGCGTCCAAGCAGGTAGAGGGCGCCGACCGAGGCTCCGGTGCGCCGCACCGTGGCGGCCAAGCCCGCGCCCAAGGCGTCGCCCAGCGGCGCGGCGTCCAGGAGCGGCTCGTTCATCCTGGACATCACGGCCTCCGGTCCGGTGGCAGGAAGGCTGCCCGCCCGTCAGAGAAGGTGCGCAGGTGCCCGCCGTTCCCTCAGGGACGTACACGCCTCGCACCCCGGACGGTACGCCCGGCCCGCTCCGCGAGCATGTCGTCGCGGCCCGCCCCGCTCGGGGCCGGCGGGAGCGGCGCGCCCGGGCACCGGGCCGCCACCGGCTGTGGTCGCCGTCGCGCGGTCCGAGATGCCGGGGTGATCCCCTCCGCATGTAATGGAGACGAGGCCAGGACCGGCTCGGCCTCGGCACAGGACGGGGCGGAGAGCCGGGGCAGAGGAGAACACGCCCATGCCTGCCGAGCAGGACGGAGACGAGGCACGGGGTGGGCGCAGGGCGGGGATGCTGCGGCGGCTGGGCGAGTGGTGTGCGCGGCACTTCGTGATCGTCGTCGTGGCCTGGCTGGTGGCTCTGGTGGCGCTGCAGGTGACGAGCCGTTCCTTCGGGGGGACGTACTCCGACGACTTCACGCTGCCGGACGCCCAGTCCCAGCAGGGCATCGAGGTCCTCCAGCGGCACGATCCACAGGCCGGCGGCTACAGCAGCCAGATCGTGCTGCACGACGAACAGCGGCAACTGACCGCGTTCGGTTCGCAGATCTCCACCGCGGTGGCCGAGCTGGAGAAGCTGCCGCACGTGTTGTCGGCACAGAATCCGCTGTCCGCCGCCGGGTCGTCCACCGGCCGGTCGCAGCCCGACGTCGGTCCGCTCTCCTCCGACGGGAAGACGGGCTACATCACGGTCCGCTTCGACGTCCAGCCCTCCACTCTGGGCGACGACTACCTGGACGGGGTGGACGACGCCGTCCAGCCGCTGCGGGCGGCCGGGGCGCAGGTCGAGTACGGCGGGCCGCTCGGCGAGCTGGCCAGGCCCGCGCCCGACGACCGGGTGAGCGAGCTGATCGGGTTCGGCGTGGCGATCGTCGTCCTGCTGATCGGGTTCGGCAGTGTGATCGCCGCCGGCATTCCCCTGCTGACGGCGCTGATCGCGGTCGTCTGCGGTCTCGCCGTGCTCGGGCTGCTGGCGGCCGCGCTCACCTTCGCGACGGTCTCGCCGACGCTGGCGACGATGATCGGCCTCGGCGTCGGCATCGACTACGCCCTCTTCCTGCTCACCCGCCACCGGCAGGACGTCATGGACGGCGAGGACCCGGTGCGGGCCGCCGGTCATGCCACCTCCACCAGTGGACGGGCGGTCGTCGTCTCCGGCTGCACGGTGATCATCGCCCTCGCCGGCCTGTCCGCATCCGGTGTCTCCTTCATCGCCAAGCTGGGATTCGCCGCCGCCGTCACGGTCGTCTCCGCCGTCATCGGCGCGCTGACCCTGGTTCCCGCCCTGCTGGGGCTGATCGGCCGGCACATCGACCGCTACCGGGTGCGCCGCCCGGTGGCCGAGACCGACGCCGAGCCGGGTGCCGAACCGCGGGGCACCTGGCACCGCTACGCACAGCGGGTGGAACGCAGACCCTGGCGGTATCTGGCGGCGGGCCTCGCCACGATCGCCGTCCTGGCGATCCCGGTGTTCTCCATCCGGCTCGGCCACATCGGCGACGGCGCCGACCCCACCTCCTTCACCGACCGTCGGGCCTACGACCTGATGACCGACGCCTTCGGGCCCGGCTCCAACGGCCCGCTCACCGTCGTCATCGACCAGTCATCGGTACCGGACTCCGACCGGTCCGGCCTCGCCTCACAGGCCCAGAAGACCCTGGACGCGGTCGGTGACACCGCCGCCGTCACCCCACTGACCGCCACGCAGGACGGTGACGTCCTGGTCGGCACCGTGTACTCGACGGCCTCCCCGCAGAGCGCCACGACGACGGACCTCACCAACCGCCTGGTGGACGACACCCTGCCGGACGCCGTGCGGGGCACGGACGCCGAGGCCGCCAAGACCTACGTCACCGGTACGACGGCGGCCCAGGTCGACTTCCGCGACCTCATCGCCGACCGGCTGCCGCTGATCATCGGCGTGGTGGTCGCGCTGGCCTTCCTGATCACCCTGGCGGTGTTCCGGGGGCTGCTCGTCGCCCTCAAGGCGGCCGTCCTCAACGTCCTGTCCATCACCGCCTCCTACGGCGTCGTCGTCGCCGTCTTCCAGTGGGGCTGGGGCGGGCCCGCGCTCGGCGTGTCCGGCACGGTGCCGATCGAGAGCTATGTACCGATGATGATGTTCGCCATCATCTTCGGCCTCAGCATGGACTACGAGATCTTCCTGCTCTCCCGCGTCCACGAGGCCTGGCTGCGCACCGGCGACGCCGAGGACTCGGTCGCCCACGCCCTGGAGATCACCGCGCGGGTCATCACCTGCGCCGCGCTGATCATGGTGAGCGTGTTCGCGGCGTTCATCATCAGCGAGAACATCGTCGTCAAGATGCTGGGTCTGGGCCTCGCCGTCAGCGTCCTCATCGATGCCACCGTCGTACGCCTGCTGATGGTGCCGGCCGTCATGACCCTGCTCGGCCGGCACGCCTGGTGGACACCGCGGTGGCTGGAGCGGATCCTGCCCCACATCGACACGGAGGGCGGAGGGTGCGCCGGCGCCTTCCCGAAGGCCCGGATAGCGGGACGTGCGACACGACGGCGGCAGGCCACCGTGTGGGCCTGCCGCCGTCGTGCGTACCCGCGCCTCGCCGCGCGGGACGTTCGGGTCAGGTGCGACGCACGCGGCGCAGCAGTACGAAGCCGGCGATGACCAGGACCGCGCCCGCGGCCGCCGGCCAGAGCTGGGCACCCGTCTCGGCCAGACCGCCGCTCACGGCCTGCGGCTCGGTGGCGTCGGCCGCCGCGGCCTGCCGGCCGGCGTCGTCGGTCGCCGTGCCGACGCCCGGCGTCTCCTGGCCGGCGCCGTCGCCCTGCTGGTTGCCCGTGCCTGCCGCACCGTCACCCTTGGGCACGACCGAGGCCCGGACCTCGGGCTGCTTGTCGCCGGGCGGTGTGGTGGCGTCGTCACCCGCGGGCTCCTCGGTGGCCGGGGCGTCGGCCGGGGGCTCCGAGGGGTTCTCCTGCCGGCCGTCACCGGCACCGGGCTTGTCGCCCTTGCCGCCCTTGTCACCCTGCTGAGCGGCACCGTCATCGGGCTGCTCTGCGTCGTTGTCACCGTTGCCGCCGTTGCCGCCCTCGCCGGGAGCCTCGGTGGGCTCCTCCTTCGGGTCCTCACCCGGCTGTTCACCGCCGTCGCCGGCGCCGACACCGCAGGTGCGGCCGCTGTTGATGCAGTCGACCATCTCCTGCATCAGGTCCTCGTCGAAGACGTTGATGAAGTCACCGTGGTCGGTGCCCGGCTTGTGCAGCTGCTCCGGGAAGGAGTCCACGGCGAACAGCGGGGTCGTCGCGCCGCCGTCGTTCAGGCTCGGCGCGTCGACGTCGTAGACGATGCGCTGGACCAGCTGCGGCACGGGCGTGAAGCCGGACGGGCAGTTGCCCTGGGCGTCCATGAACGCCATGTGCGTACGGTGGTTGGCGCTGTCGGTGTTGCGGCCGTCCCAGCAGCTCTGGAAGTCGAAGGTGCGGACCACGTCACTGCCCTGCGGGCACAGCGGGTACTTGTCCTCGAGCTGCCGGTCCTCGAAGCCGGTGCAGCTCCAGGACGCGTTGGCGTTGGCGGGGCCGTTGACGAACGACTTGGCGTCGCCGGTGATGATGCGCAGCAGCCGCGGCATGGCCGTGACCTCGCCCTGCGGGTTGCCCACGAACGTCAGCGTGACCTCCTTGGGGGTCACGATCTCACCGACGTTGCCCTCGATGCCGCCGCCGGGGGAGTTGGCGTCCTGCTCCTCGGTGCCGTTCTGCAGCCGCAGCACGGGCCAGTAGTACGACGACTTGTCGCCCTGGTCCTCACAGCTGGTGTCGGCCGCCGCCAACTGGTCGTCGCTGGAGAAGGCGTTGGTGGCCTGGTTGCCGATGTAGTCGTGGAAGTGGTGCGCGCCGTTGGCGACACCGGGGGCCGCGATCACGTTGTCCGAGTTGAACAGACCGTTCTCGTTGACTCCGCAGCTGCTGACGAAGGTGCCCTTCGACGCGTCCGCCGCCGGGTCGGGCTTGACCACGTTGGGCTGGACACTCTTGATGTCCACGAAGTCCGCGGCAACGGGCCCGTTGCCCGCCTGTCCGCCGTTTCCGCCGCCCTGCTCCTGGCCGTTGTCGCCCCCTTCGCCCTGGTCACCCTCCGGGCTGTTCCCGTCCTGGCCGTCTCCCGGCTGGGCGGACGCGTTTCCGGAGTCGCGGACGGAGCAGTCGGCGAGTTCACCGAGGCCCTCGGGGCGGTCGCCCTGCTCCTCCATGGCGGCCGCGATGCGTTCGAGGGTCGCGGAGCGCTCCTTTTCGAGCGGGTCGATGACCTTGTCGTCGGCGACGCCGGGATCCTGCTGAATGTCCTGCGCTGACTCCCCCAGGCGCTGATAGGCCTGGGCGATCTGCTCGTCCAGCGCGGCCAGTTCCTTGTCGACGTCCGGCCGCGCCTTCTCGGGCACCGTGGTCAGGTTGGTCGCCACGTCGGGGCAGTCGATGGTGGTGCCGCCGAGGACGCGCGCCTGACCGGCCCCGCCCACGGCGTCGTCCTCCGTCGCGGAAGCGTAGACATTGGCCGCCATCAACCCCCCTCCGCCCAGGATCAGCGCGACCGCGGCAAAGGTCGCGCGTTGTGGACCTCGTGGGCGTCTGCGTGTGTTGCGTGCCAAGGCAGTACTCCTACGCTTTTGTCGCGGGGGGTGGGCATGGAATTCCCACGCCCCATACGTAGGCGCGTCGCGGTGTGTTCAAGTGCCTCACGGTTTCTTCGAGAAATCTCAGGAACTTCCGGGAACCGCAGGGCACCCGAGCCCCCGGGGTTCCCGCCCGACTCGGCGTGCACGGCGGGGACTTCGGGGGCCGGGCAGATGAAACGACCACTGGTCAGCGGAAGTTCACATCCGTCGCCTGCCCGCACATGGGGTCCTCAGAGCCGGTCGTGGTCCCGCGTCGAGCGCCCGAGACAGGTGACGGAATCGTCGAGGAGCACCTCGATCTCGTGGAAGCCCATCCGGTCGTAGAAGGCCCTGGCGGAGCTGTTGGCCTTCGCCATCACGAGGTGGACCGAGGGCACCCCGCGGTCGTGCAGCGCCTTGAGGAACGTCCGCATCAGCTCCCGGCCGTACCCGCACCCCTGCCACTGGGGCAGCAGGTCGATGTGCAGATGGGCGGGGTAGGCCGCCAGTTCGGGGACGGACATCCGCTCGGGGTGGTGCAGGAGCCAGGCCATCTCCTCGTCCGGCGTCCCGGGCAGCCCGTCCGGCTCGGGATGACGATCGGCGACCAGCGGCAGCCACGCGGCACGGAAGTCCCGCACGAAGCGGGGCGTGTCGGCGGCACCGAGGACGTAACCGACCGCGCGCCCCTTCCCGTCGTCCAGGACGAAGGCGAGTTCGGGCTCCAGGTGGACGTAGGGGGCGGCGAAGACCGCCGGGAGGATGCCGGGGTCACGGTAGTGGGGGCGGGCGTCCTGACCGTTGTGCGCGGTGCGGACACAGATGTCGTCGAGGGCCGACCGGTCCTCGCGACGGTAGGGACGAATCACGGGAGAGGAGATCATGCCCGGCATCCTGCATGTTCTGGGAGCGCTCCCACAACCTTGTTCCGCTCCCGTGGCCGCTCGCGCGCGGAGTGATTTCCCGTTCCGTGGTTACTCGAAGGTCATGAAACTGAATGTCCCGGGACGCCACAAGCGGTCCGACGGTGACCCCCCGGACCCGGAGCGCTCAGGCCCGGACCCGGAGCGCTCAGGCCGGGAACCGGTGGAGCAAGGACCGAGCCACGAGGTGGAGCAGTCGGCGCCGGACGCGCCGACCGGGCTCCCGAAAGGGGCCTGGGGCGCCGCGCTGAAGGGTGCGCTGCGCGAGTTCAAGGACGACGAGTTGACCGACCGGGCCGCCGCACTCACGTACTACGGTGTGCTGGCGCTGTTCCCGGCACTGCTGGTGCTGGTGTCGCTGCTGGGCATCACGGGCCGCTCGACCACGGACAAGGTGATGGAGAACGTCCAGCAACTCGCCCCCGGGGCGGCCCGCGACATCATCACCCGGGCCGTCGACCAGCTCCAGGGCAACGCCGGTACCGGCTCGGTCATGGCGATCGTCGGTCTCGTGCTCGCCCTGTGGTCGGCGTCGGGCTACGTGGCGGCGTTCATCCGCTCGGCCAACGCGGTCTACGACATGCCCGAGGGACGTCCGGTGTGGAAGGTGCTGCCGGTGCGGCTCGGGATGACGGTCGTGCTGATGGTGCTGGCCGTGGTCAGTGCGCTCATCGTCGTCTTCACCGGTGGTCTGGCCCGTCAGGTAGGCGGCACCCTCGGTATCGGGGACGCCGCGCTGACGGTGTGGTCGATCGCCAAGTGGCCGGTGCTGGTCGTCCTGGTGACGATCATGATCGCGCTGCTGTACTGGGCCGCTCCGAACGCCAAGGTCAGGGGGTTCAGGTGGATCACCCCCGGCAGCTTCCTGGCCCTGCTGATCTGGCTGGCCGCCTCCGGCGGGTTCGCGTTCTACGTCGCCAACTTCGCCTCGTACAACAAGACGTACGGCACGATGGCCGGTGTCATCGTCTTCCTGGTCTGGCTGTGGATCACCAATCTGGCGATTCTGCTGGGCCTGGAGTTCGACGCGGAGATCGCCCGGCAGCGGGCCATCGCCGGTGGTCATCCGCCGGAGGCCGAGCCGTACACCCAGCCTCGGGACACCCGTGCCTGGGACGAGCAGGACCGGCGCCGGGTGGACGGGGGGAGCTGATCCCGCCGCCGAGATCCGGGCGGGTCAGTCCATCAGTCCGGCGGCGAGCGTGGCGCCCAGTTCCCAGCACCGCTCGACGGCGGCCTTGTCGGGTTCGCCGGTGACGGTCACCGCGTCCGCGGCGCGCCGCCAGTCGAGGCCCTTCGTGATGGACTCGATGCCCCGCACCGCCCCGGTGACGTCGCTGCCGCCGTGCACGTAGTAACCGAACGGCCGGCCCCGGGTGGTGTCGAGGCACGGGTAGTAGACCTGGTCGAAGAAGTGCTTGAGCGCCCCTGACATGTAGCCGAGGTTCGCCGGAGTGCCGAGCAGATAGCCGTCGGCGCCCAGGACGTCGCCGGCCGTGGCGGAGAGCGCCGCCCGCCGGACGACCCGGACGCCCTCGATCTCCGGGGCGCCGGCCCCGGACAGGACCGCTTCGAACATCGTCTGGCAGTTGGGCGAGGGCGTGTGATGGATGATCAGCAGAGTCGGCACACCCCCGACCCTGCCGTGCCTGCCGGGGCCTTCGCAAGCCGGTCCGGCGTGCGGGGAGGAACGTCGGAGGGAGCGCCGAAAGGAGCAGCGGGGAACGGTTGTGAGGGCGGCTCCGGGATGGCACGATGCCCGGCATCGACACGCGGGGACGGGGTGCGTCTTGGCCGACGGGAATCGCAGGTCACCGGCAGCGGCGGTGTTCGACGCGCTGGGCAGCGACTACGAGAAGGCGTTCGCCGCCTCCGAGGCGCACCGGGCCTCGCTGGCGTGGCTGCTCGAACGGCTCCCGCCCGGCAGCCGGGTGCTGGACGTGGGCAGCGGGACGGGGCGGCCCACGGCCGCCACGCTCGCCGCGGCCGGTCACCGGGTGCTGGGCGTCGACGTGTCGCCGGTGATGGTGGAGATCGCGTCCCGGCAGGTGCCCGAGGCCGAGTTCCGCTGCGGCGACGTCCGTGGGCTGCCGCTCGAGGACGGTGCCTTCGATGCCGTCTGTGTGTACTTCGCCCTGCTCCAGATGTCCCGTGCGGAGCAGGCGGACCTGGTGCGGCGGCTGGCCCTGGCCCTGCGCCCCGGCGGCCTGTTCGCGTTGGCCACCGTGCCCCTGGACGTCGAGGGCTTCGACGGTGTCTTCATGGGACAGGACGTGCGGGTCACCAGCTTCGCCGCCCAGGCCGTGACCGCGCTGGTGCGCGAGGCGGGGCTGACGGTGCTGTCGGAGGAGAGCGTGCTGTTCGTCCCGGCCCACCCCGGCGCCACGCCGGAGCCCCAGCTCTTCCTGCACGGCCGTCGCGAGGGTGAGAAGGCGGCCCCGGCGGGCTGACGCCGACCCGTGGGCCAGGGCCTAGGGAAGCGGTTTCGTCTCGCTCCTGAGGTCGGCGAGCAGTTCGGCCTGGCCGGCCAGCACTCCGGACAGGATGGTGCGGGCCACCCCGAGCAGTTCCGCCACGTGCGGGCTGGTCAGCGAGTAGTACACGGTCGAGCCCTCCTTGCGGCTGACCACGAGGTTCGCCCGGCGCAGCACCGCCAGCTGCTGGGAGAGGTGAGCCGGTTCGATGCCCACCTGGGGCAGCATCTCGGCGACGGCGTGCTCGCGCTCGCTGAGGAGTTCCAGGACCCGGATGCGGGCGGGATGGCCCAGGGTCTTGAAGAACTCGGCCTTCAGCTGGTACAGCGGCATGGTCATCGTGCCGTCCCCTCTCCGGTTTCCGGTTCCCGGTTTCCGGCGCGCCGCCCCGGTCCCGTCGTCCGGTCCGGGGGCCCTCGCCCCGCCTGTGCGTCGTCGGCACCCGACCTCGACGTTTTCCGACATTAGCAACTTCATACATCCCTGTGTTCCGGTGGCTGTGCCGGCCGATCCCCCGGTCGGTCAGGGCCTGTTCGGCGGTCCGGTGGGCGCGGCGGCCGGGTGCGGGGCCCTGGGCGCGGGCAGGACACCGGTGAGCTCCAGGTGGTCACGGGCCGCGCGGATCGCCTCCGGCGTCGTGGCGTACTCCCGGCCCTCGTCCCGCAGCAACTGCAGCGCGCCGACGGAGTCGAGGACCTTGCGGTGGTCGGGCCGGATTCCGGAGATCATGACGACGATGCCGCGGCGCCTCAGTTTCGCCACCGCGTCCTTGAGCACCAGGGCGCCGGTGGCATCGACGACGCTCACGTGGGAGAGGCGCAGAATGACCACGCGCACGTCGGCGATTTCGGTCAGTTCCAGCAGGAAGCGGTGGGCGGCGGCGAAGAACAGCGGGCCGTCGACGCGGTAGGCGACGATGTGCTCGGCCAGCAGTTCGCGTTCCTCCTCCGTGTGGTCGTCCTGGTCGAGCGGGAGCGGGGCGAGGTGCGCCTGTCGGGCGACGGCGCTCAGCGCGAGGAGGCCCGCGACGGCCAGCCCGATGATCACGGCGAGGACGAGGTCGAGGGCGAGGGTGGCGACGGCCGTGAGGACGAGGACCAGCCCGTCGGAGCGGGTGGCACGGGCCATCGCGCGCAGCGAACCGACCTCGACCATGCGGACGGCGGTGGCCAGGAGGACGCCCGCCAGCGCGGCGAGCGGGATCTTCGACACCAGCGGGGCGGCCGCGAAGACGATCCCGGCGAGGACCGCCGCGTGCGCGAGGGCGGCCAGTCGTGAGGTGGCTCCGGTGCGGACGTTGACCGCGGTGCGGGCGATCGCGCCGGTCGCGGGGACGCCGCCGAAGAGCGGCGACGCGATGTTCGCCAGGCCCTGGCCGAACAGTTCGCGGTCCGGGTCGTGCCGTTGGCCGACGGTCATGCCGTCGGCCACGGAGGCGGACAGCAGCGACTCCAGTGCGGCCAGCGCCGCCACGGCCACGGCGGGTGCGACCAGTCCGGCCAGTGCGCCGGTGTCGAGGAAGGAGAGCGAGGGGGCGGGCAGGCCGGAGGGCAGGTCGCCGATGGGGCGTACCCCGTCCAGTCCGGCGACCTGGACCACGAGCGTGGCCGCGGTCACGGCCAGGATGGAGAACGGGACGGTCGGCCGCAGGCGCGCCCCGATCAGCATCACGGCGGCCACCGAGAGCGCCAGGGCGACGGCGGTCCAGTCGGGTGTGCGCGCGAACTCCTCGAACGCCCGCCAGGCCACCACCAGCACCCGGTCGCCCTCGGGTATGGGGACGCCGAGGGCGTTGGGGACCTGCTGCAGTCCGATCACGCACGCGATGCCGAGTGTGAAGCCCTCCACCACGGGCGCGGGCACGTACCGCATGCTGCCTCCGGCCCGCAGCAGCGCCAGCACGACCAGGATCACGCCCGCCATCAGCCCGACCGTGAGCACGCCCGACGCGCCGTGGTCGGCGACGATGGGGACGAGCACCACGGTCATCGCCCCGGTCGGGCCCGAGACCTGGAGGTTGGAGCCGCCGAACACGGCGGCCAGCGCACCGGCGACCACGGCGGTGGCCAGCCCCGCCTCCGCGCCGAGCCCGGAGGAGACGCCGAATCCGAGGGCGAGGGGCAGTGCGACGACGGCGACGGTCAGTCCGGCGAGCAGGTCGCGGCGCGGATCGCGCCGCATCTGGTCGAGGTCGCCGCGGGTGGGCAGCAGCGACGTGATCCGGGTCCAGACCCCGGCGAGCAGCAACGGTACCGACACAACCCCTCGACTTCCCGGTGGCTACGGCGCTCCGTCGTACGGCGTGCCCCCGGGGGCCCACGACGACGGGCATATCAGTCAAGGATGTAGGCAATTGCTAATTTTTGCAATTCAGCAGGTAGCGAATGCCGCACATGGTCCACGCGTATCCCGCTCGGACCGTGCGTCCGTCAGCCCGTCATGCGCTTGCGCCACGTCGGCTCGACCAGCCGCCACTCGGCCTCCCACGCCACCGCGCGCCGCCGCTGGAGCCGGGCCCGGACGAGCCGTCCGCCGAGCAGGACCAGCCCCCCACTCGCGGCTGCGACCGTGAGGCCCGCCATGACGACCTGGAACTGAGCATCCACTCCACCGGGCGGTTCGGAGACCAGGCGCCCCTCCCCGTCCGTCCACACGGTGACCACGCTGCCGGCCCTGCTCCCGGGGTCGGCCTCCGCCCGGCCCGTGCGGACGGTGCCGTCGGGGGCGGTCCACCGGACCTTGGCCCACACATGACCGCTGCCGTCACCGTCCTCGGCCACCGGCGCGGGCAGTGCCCGTGCCGCGTCCCCGACCAGTGCGGCCGGGACGGTGCGGGCCTGGGCGCGGCGCTCCGCGAGGGACCCGTCCACCGCCCCCGCCGCCGCCAGGCCGGTGAACGTCCCGGCCAGGAGGGCGAGGACGAGGGTGACGAGCAGCAGCCAGGCTTCGATCAGATCGCTGCGGCGCCGCAGCGGGTTCTTGCGCCAGCGCCACAGCCACACCCTGCGTGGCCGCGCACCACGCGTCCGCACCATGGGACGTCACCTCCTCGCGCGGGTGCCGGAAGCCACGACGTGCCGCGCCGGTGTGTCGGACCGGCCGGTGCATCGGGGCCGCGGCGCCTCCTCTCCAGGGTCCGTCACCGGGACCGTTCGGCGCATGGGCCGAACGGTCCCGGGCGCGACGGCGTTGCCGGAGACCTCGTACGCGTCCTGCGTGCGTTCGAGCGGGAAGGTGTGGGTGCCCGGGCCGTGGAAGACGTAGCCCTTCATGCCGACCCCCGCCCTTCTCGTTCCCGGCGGGCTTCGGCTTCGGGCACGGCCTGCGCCCGCCTGCGTCGGCGGATCTCCCGAAGGGTTCCGGGGCCGCCCTGCTCTTCCAGTCTGAGCGCACCCGGAAGGTTCCGCTCGGGCCGCTGCCGTCCCGGCCGGTGGTCGCTTCCTCCAGGACGAGAGCCCCTACGCCACCACCGGCCGCGCGATGCCGCTGTGCAGCAGGTGCCGGGCCTGCTGGGCGTCGGCCCCCAGGCGCAGGGCGAGGCGGGAGAGCAGCTCGTACAGGCGTCGGACCGTCTCCAGGCGTTCCAGGCGCGGTGCGAGCGCCGAGAGGGCGATGGCCAGCGTCACTCCCGTCAGGGCCACGGGACCCAGTGGGGTGCAGCCGAAGAAGTGGCTGACGCCGGGGGTCTGGACGAGGGCGGCGAGCACCGCGGCGGAGCCCAGGGCCGTCGTCCACACCAGAGGGCTGTGCCGGCGGCCGGAGAGGGTCTGCACGAGTTGGGCGCCGACCACGCCGCACAGGGCCATGGTGGTGGAGCGGCGGTTGCTGCCCGGGGTGAGGCGGCCGATCAGGTACGCGGCGACTGCGCCGAGGCAGGTGGTCACGCCCCGGCGCCGGATGGCGCGCAGCAGGGGGGCGCCGAGGACGTCGAGGCCCATCGGGCCGGTTTCGGCATGGGCCGCCGTCGACGGATCGTCGCTCGGGGTCACCGCCACCGCCATCGCCGGGAACATGTCCGTGAGCAGGTTGACCAGCAGCAGCTGACGGGTCGACAGCGGTGAGGAACCGGCGAGCAGGGTGCCCAGCACGCTGAAGCCGACCTCGCCCGCGTTGCCGCCGATGAGGATGCTCACCGCGTCGGCGACGCTGCGCCACAGCGCACGGCCCTCGCGGACCGCGTCGACCAGGACCGACAGGTCGCCGGTGGTGAGGACGAGGTCGGCGGCGTTGCGGGCGGCGGCCGAGCCGCGCGCCTCGATGCCGACGCCCACGTCGGCGGCGCGGATCGCCGCGGCGTCGTTGGCCCCGTCGCCGGCCATGGCCACCACCCGGCCCGCCTGTTGCAGCGCCTCCACCACATGGAGTTTCTGCTCGGGCGCGACCCTGGCGACGACTCCGGCGCCGTGCAGGGCGCGGACCCGGTCGCGGCGGCCCATGGCGACCAGTTCGTCGCCGGTGACCACCTCGGTCGCCTCCGGCCAGCCCAGTTGCAGGGCGATCGCGCGGGCGGTCTCCGGGTGGTCGCCGGTGAGCATGACGGGCAGGATGCCGGAGCGGCGCAGCTCCGTGAGGAGGGCCTGCGAGGTGTCGCGCGGGACGTCCGCCAGGGCGATCAGCCCGACGAACTCCAGATCCGCGAGGTCGGCTTCGAGTTCGGCGGTGGCGTCCGGGCCCCGGCACGGCCGCCGGGCGACGGCGAGAACGCGCAGCCCCTGCCCCGCGAGGGTGCGGGCCGTTCCGGTCGTGTCGTCGGGCAGGTCGCGGCAGGCCGGGAGGACCGTCTCGGGGGCGCCCTTGACCACGAGGAGGTCACCGGCGCCCGAGTGGGTGCCGCCGTTGTCCCGGCCGACGGCCGCGGCATAGCCCCGGCTGGCCTCGAAGGCGAGCTCACCGCTGGGCGCCCAGGACTCGTCGGGCGGTGCGGCGTCGAGGACCGCCTCGTCGGTGGCGTGCGCGACCCGGAGCCCCTGGCCCGTCTCCACCTGCGGGCAGGCGCGGGCGGCCAGCCGTACCACCGGCACGGCGGACTCGGCGTCCGGGGCGAGGACGGTGCCGTCGGCGGTCGCGACCCGGACCAGGCGCAGCCGGTTCTCGGTGAGGGTGCCGGTCTTGTCGAAGCAGACGGTGTCGACCCGGCCGAGCGCCTCCAGGGTGCGGGGCGTGCGCACCAGGACGCCGCGCCGGGACAGACGGCGGGCCGCCGCCATCTGGGCGACGGTCGCGACGAGCGGCAGCCCTTCGGGGACGGCGGCGACGGCCACCGCGACCCCGCCGCTGACGGCCTGCCGCAGCGGACTGCCGCGCAGCAGCGACAACCCGGTCACCAGGGCCCCGCCGGTGAGGGTCACCGGCAGCGCCTTGCGGGTCAGTTCCTGCAGCCTCGCCTGGACGCCGGCGGGCGGCGGGGTGCGGGCGGCGAGCGCGACGGCGCGGCCCGCCTCGGTGCGGTCGCCGGTGTCCACCACCAGCGCGACGGACCGGCCGGCCACGACGGTGGTGCCCTCGAAGACCATGCAGGTCCGCCCGCTCACCGGCGCGCCGGGAGTGGCGTCGACGTCCTTGGCCACGGGCAGGGACTCGCCGGTGAGCGCCGACTCGTCGACCTCCAGTCCGTCCACCTCCAGCAGTCGTGCGTCGGCCGGTACGACATCCCCGGCGGCGAGGCTGATCCGGTCGCCGGGCCGCAGCCGGACCGCGTCGACGGTGACCGTGCGACTGCGGTCGTCCTGTCGGCGTGCCTTGGGCTGCTGGCGGGCGGCCAGCCGGGCGAGCGCCTGTTCCGCGCGCAGCCGCTGGAGTCCTCCCGCCACGGCGTTGAGGTCCATGGCGCCGACGACGAGCAGCGCGTCGACGAGCGAGCCGAGCAGGGCGGAGGCGACCGCCCCGGTGGCCAGGACGGGCGTGAGGGGGTCGTCGAGTTCCCGGCGGACGGCACCGGCCGCCTGCCAGGTCCAGCGGGCCGGGGCCGCCACGGGGGTACGGGCGAGCCGGGCCGCCCGCCGGCGGGACCGGTCGGCGAGCAGGGCGAGACCGCGGGGTTCGGCGTCGGTCGCGGGGCTGCTCAGCCGGTCGCGCGCCTCGTGCGGCTCCAGCGCGTGCCAGGGCACGTGCAGCCGTGGTTCGGGCGGCGTGGCGCGGGCCACGCCGACGGCCTCCGCCCAGCCGGAGAGCAGGGCGCCCGCCGCGGCGATGTTCACCGGGGCGTGCCGGGTGAGCCGCTGCCAGGCGCGGCCGCCGGGTTTGCCGCCGCGGGCCACCATGAGCCCCGACAGGGCGGCGCCCGCGCGGGCCAGGACCTGCGAGCGGCGGCCGACCCGGCGGACCGCCGGAATGGCCGTCAGCAGCCGCCATACGTCGGCCGTTCCGCCCGGGGCGAGCACGTCGGCTCCCCAGGCGATCGCCGACCGCTCGTCGGTGAGGGCGACGGCCACGTCAGCGGCGGGCAGCCCGTCCGCCACCTCGCCGTCACCGGGTTCGGCCACACGGGCGACACCCACCACGATGTGCCCGTCGTTCTGCAGCGCCCGTACGACGTCGCCGAGCGGCATGTCCGCCGGGGCCGCCTCGTCCGCGAGCCGGGTGATGTCCTTCAGGTCGGAGCCGCCCGTGATCACGACGTACAGCCCGGCCCGGCGGGCCGCGTCGAGGACGGCTTCGGCGAACGGGTCGACCGGGTCGTCGAACGCGGCGGCCCCGCCGTCGGCGTCCGGGGTGCCCGGCGGGCGGCTGCGCAGGACGTCGGCGTGCAGGACGAGGGAGTCGGCGATCTCCAGCTGTCGCAGCCGCTCCCCACTGCGTACGAGCATCCCGGACCGGGCGAGGAAGGTGCCGAGGGCCGCTTGGAAGGCGGCCGGACCGTAGCGTGCCGCCTTGGGGGATCCGGCGAGGACTGCTTCGGCTGCCTCCTGGGTCTGGTGCGTGACGAGGAGGGCGGCGGCGGCGCCGGCCAGGCTGCCGGTGCCGGCGTTGGCCGCGTAGGCCTGGGCGGGGGTGACCCGCAGCGGTGGGCGGCTGTCGGTGGGGCTGGGGACGCCGGCGCGTTCCTCGGTGCAGAGGTCGTCGTGCAGCGCCTCGAAGGCCGCGGCCCGGGCCACCGCCTCGGCCAGCTGACCGGTCCGCAGCAGCCCGTCGAGGACCAGGGACATCGGGGACTGTCCGGCTCCGTGGGCGGCGGCGTTGGCGGCGGCGAGGACGAGTTCCATGCCGTTCCAGCCGAACCGCTGCCTCAGCAGGGCGCGGAAGCGGGGGTTCTCACGCATCAGCGTGACGGCGGCGGTGACCGTTCTCGGGGTCCGCGGCAGGCCCAGCGAGCGCCCGGCGAGGGCCCCGGCCGCACCGGCGGCGTCCAGCAGCAGCGCGGCGGCGCTGACCCGTACCTCGCGGGGGTCGCCGGGATGAAAGGTCTCGTCCTCCTCCGGATCGGCACCCTCACTCAGCCCGAGGCGGGTGGCGAGGGCGACGGCCCGCTCGGTCACCCGGTCGCCGGCCGCGTCCTCCGCCGCCGTCACGACGAGGCGGGTCAGCCCCTCGTCCCAGTACGCCGTCAGCACGTCGGGGTGGTCGAGGAGTTCGGCGGCCACCTTGCGGGCGAGCGGGCCGGCGTCGCCGCCGGGGTCCCGCAGCGCCAGGTGGACGCGGTGTCCGGCCCGCCAGTGCCGGCCGCCGCCCAGGGCGTTGCGGGCGACGTTGCGGATGCGGCGCGTCGTGTCGTGGACGGACGTCATTCCCTGGGCGGTGCTGCGGGCGGCGCCTGCGGCGGCCCCCACCACGGCCCCGGCGAGGGGGGCGACGTCGAAGCGTGTGAACATCTGAGGGTGCCCCGTGATCCTGGATCAGCCGGTCTGCGGGTCGTGTGCGCCGCCTCGGCCAGGGTGGCGGGCGGTGTGCGGTTCGTGGTGCGCGGTGGCTTCGGCGACCTGCTTGAGCGCGGACGCCGTCGCGGTGTCGCCCACCCTGGCGGGCTGTTCGCGCACGTGGGGTTCCGCCGGTTCGTGCCGGTGGCGGGAGAGGCCCAGCCGGTCGCCGGGACCCTGGTCGGTGGGCGGTTCGGGCGCGGGCTCCGGTTCCGCTCCGGTTTCCGGACGGTGCGCCCCGTGTCCGCCGGACGGTGCTGTGCCGTTCGACGACTCCGTCTCCGGCGGCCGGGCCGGACGTTGCTGGGTGAGCCAGGCGACGGCCGCGCCGGTCAGCGCCACCGGCCACTCGACGACGCCGGCCACACCGAGCACGCCGGCTCCGGCGTAGACGACCATGCGGCGACCGCGCGGGGACACCGCCCCGATCGCGTCCAGCGCACCGCCGGCCGCCTTCCCGACCTGTTCAGCGCCCGGCACGTGCCGCAGACCCGACGCCATGGCCCGCAGGGGCTGCGGAAGATCCGACGAACGAGACGTGTCTGGGTTCATGTCGGTCATGTCGTCCATGTCGACCTCCAAAGCGCATCACCCAGGGGCACCCATCGGCTTCCCTGCCTTGCCGCCCATATTCAGCCGTGAACGGCCGGACCGCTTTTCCTGTTCACCCGGGGTGGTCCCGTCGCCGCCCCGTCGCACGGACAGCGGCCCCCGCGCCTCGTACCTCCGCCGGTGCCGGACCGGGCACCCCGGGTGCTCAGTGCGGACACAGCGGCTGACCCGTCCCCGGGGCAGCCCGTCGTCCGGGGGAACCGTCGTCCGCGAGCCCGCGGAGGAGCATCCCCACGAGCAGCCAAGGCGCCGGACCGGCGGGTGGCGTGCCCCCGGCGCAGAGCCGGGAGTACCGCGTCGCCCGTCTCCAGGACCGTCTCGCCGCCGGGGAGCTCGGTGAACTCGGCGTGCGGATCGAGGTCCGCGGCGAGGCCGTGCCGGTCACGGGGACCGTTCCCTCGGCCCCCGCCCGCGAGGAGGTCCTGCGCATCGTGCGCGAGGAGCTCGCCGGGCTTCCGGTGCACTGCGATGTCGTGGTCAACGAGACGTCGTCGCCCGACCAGGCGGAGGCGCCGGCATGATCCGGATCGCCGCTGTCGGGGACATCCGCATGGGGCCGGACAGCCAGGGGCTGCTCCGTCCCGCGTTCGACACCCTGCCCTGCTGCGCCGACCTGCTGCTGCCGGCGGGCGATCTCACCCTGCACGGCACCCCGGGGGAGGCTCGCGTGGTGGCCGAGGAGATCCGGGGCCTCGCCGTCCCGGTGGTCGCCGTGCTCGGCGACCACGACCACCACGACGACCACCCGGACGAGGTCACGGCCATCCTGCGGGACGCCGGCGCCCGGGTCCTGGAAGGCGAGGGGACCGTCGTGCGCAGTGGCGGCACACGTATCGGGGTGGCCGGCAGCAAGGGGTTCGGGGGCGGGTTCGTCGGGCGCGGCGCCGGGGAGTTCGGCGAGCCGGTGATGAAGGAGTTCGTCCGGCACTCGCGCCGGTGCGCCGACGGGCTGCGGGCGTCCCTGGAGCGGCTGGACGCGGGGGGCTGCGACCTCCGGATCGCCCTCACCCGCTTCTCCCCCGTGCCGGAGAACCTGGCCGGGGAGCCGCTGGAGATCTACCCGTTCCTGGGCAGCCATCTGCTGGCCGAGGCGATCGACACGGTCGGCGCCTACCTCGCCGTGCACGGGCACGCGCACGCGCACGCCGGCACGGAGCACGGCACGACCGGCGGAGGCGTCAAGGTGCGCAATGTCGCCCAGCCGGTCATCGGTCGCGCCTTCCACTTCTCCCATCTGCCGGTCCCGGAACGCGTGAGCACGTCAGCCGGTACCGAAGCGTCCGGCTGAACACAGCCGCGCACCTCGCTCGCCCCAGTGCCGTCGGCCCGTTGCCGGCGGCGCTTCACGTCCGACCACACCCGGCGTCTGCCGTCGCGCCCTGGTACTGCACATGGCGCATTCGCCTCACCAAAGCGCGAAATTGGCGCGCTCCTGACATCGCATCGGGCGCCGGGGGCAAGAACTAGGTCCGATCCGGCGTTTCACGCCGGATCGGACCTAGTTCTTGCCCGCAGAGCCGGCGCCGTGCGTCGCAGGGCGGAGGGCCGTTCTCGTACGGGACGTACGCGGGGCGGGCCCGGCAGCGCGGCGGGGTGCGACAGCGGGCCCGGCGGAAACCCGCCGGACAGGCCCCGGGGCTCGCGGCAGCCAACCCCCGAACGAAGGAGACGTACCGAATGGCCCTCAGACATGCCCGGACCGCGCGCCGAGCGGCCCTGGCCGCGCTCGGCGGTCTCCTCCTCACCGGCCTCCCCTCCGTCGCGGCGGCCGGGCTCCCGCCCACGGCGGGACCCGCGCCCGTCGCCGCCCGGCCTCTGGGCGCCGACGCCAACCGGTCGTCGGCACAGCTGTTCGGCGCCCTGCAGCGCGATCTGGGGCTGACTGAGGCCCAGGCGTCCGAACGGCTGGCCAACGAGGCGGAGGCGGGCACCCGCGCGGGCCGTCTGCGCATCGCCCTGGGCGAGCGGTTCGCCGGCGCCTGGGTGCACGGCACGGCCTCCCAGAACCTCACGGTCGCGACCGTCGACGCCGGGGACGTCCCCGCCATCGAGGCCCAGGGTGCGACGGCCGCGGTCGTCCGGCGGACGCTGTCCGACCTCGTGGCGACCAAGGCGAAGCTGGACGCGACGGCCACCCGTGTCCAGACCCTGGACACGCCCGTGTGGTACGTCGACGTGCCGAACAACCGCATCATGGTGCGGGCGAGGAGCCAGGCGGCCGGCGCCGCCTTCGTCGAGGCGGCGGGGCTCCAGGGCACGGACGTCAACATCCGCACGACGACGGACTCGCCGCGCCTGGTGCAGGACATCACCGGCGGCGACGCCTTCTACATAGACGACACCGCCCGCTGCTCCGTCGGATTCTCCGTCACCGGGGACGAGCAGCAGGGCTTCGTCACCGCGGGCCACTGCGGCGCGCCCGGCGCGGTGACGACCGGCTACGACCGCACCGCCCAGGGCACCTTCCGGGCCTCGACGTTCCCCGGCAAGGACATGGCGTGGGTGGCCACCAACGACCAGTGGACGGCCACACCCGGCGTCAAGACGCAGGACGGTCAGGAGGTGCAGGTCACCGGATCGGTGCAGGCACTCGTCGGTGCCGCGGTGTGCCGGTCCGGTTCGACCAGCGGATGGCGCTGCGGGACGATCCAGCAGCACGACACCAGTGTCACCTACCCCCAGGGCACGGTCGGCGGGCTTACCCGGACCACGGTGTGTGCCGAGCCGGGCGACTCCGGCGGGCCGTTCGTCGCGGGCGTCCAGGCGCAGGGCGTCACCTCCGGCGGCACCGGGAACTGCACCAGCGGTGGCACGACGTTCTACCAGCCGGTCAACCCGATCCTCAGCGATTTCGGCCTCGTCCTCACCACCACCGCCCAGGCCACGACACCGACCCCGGCCCCGCAGGACGGCGCCACCCAGGAGTGGACCGAGGGCCGCGTGTACGAGGCCGGAGCCGTGGTGACCCGCGACGGCGTGCGCTACCGGTGCCTGCAGAGCCACCAGGCCCAGGGCGCGTGGGCACCGGCCGGCACCCCGGCCCTGTGGCAGCGCGGGTGACCGTTTCACGAGGGCTGCGGTGAACCTCCGGGCGGCCGAGTACGTCCATGGCCGCCGGGTGCCCTGCCGGCGCGTCCGGACACCGCGGGGCGGACGAGCGGCCCCGGCCGGTGTGGCCGAGGCCACGTCCCGGAGGAGACCGGGGCCATATCCGACCGGGTGCGCCGGAAGCTACCGTTTCCGGACAGATGTCCCTGACTCCACCAGCTCGGACGGCCCGGCAGTGAAAGCAGACCTCTCCCCGGTCATCGCGGCGACCACACAGTGGCTGACCCGTTCCTTCCCCGCCTCCGGCGGGGCGCTCGCCTCCGCCCTGTGCGAGGTGCAGGCGCGGCAGGCGGTGACGGTCGCCGCGTGGCTCCGGTATCCGACGGCGATGGACGCCGCTCTGGTCGGTCTGGCGGGCCCGGGCGGTTCGGCCCGGCTCGACGGGGTCACCGGCGCCGACGCCGGCCCGGACGACCCGGACGACCCGGTTGCCTGGCGCACCTGGGTGGACGAGGTCGTGACCAGCTGGGCGGCCTGCCTGCTCGCCGACCCGGACATGGCCTCCCGCGCCGTGGCCGCGCTCTCCGGAGGAACTCACACCACCGGTGCGCCGGCCGAGTTCCGGCGGCTGCTCGCACCCGACGAGACCGACCAGAAGGCAGCGGCGCTGCTGCGCCACCCCGACCTGCTGGCGCCCGTGGCCGAACTGCACCGCTCCCATTTGCTCGACCGTCTCCGTCCGGACCACACGCTCACCGCCTGACGCCGGGCCCCGACACGGTCGCTGCCCGGGCAGCGACCGTGTCGGGCCGTCGGACGGCGTCAGTCGAGCTTGCCGCGACCGCTCAGCGCGTCGCGGAGCCGGTCGACCAGGCCGACGCCCGGTGCCAGCAGCTTGTTGGCCGGGGGCTTGTCCGGGGCGGCGGGGTGCGGCCGGGTCGGGGCCGTCTTCTTGGCCTGCCGGACCTTGTCACCGAGCTGGTCGAGCTGTTCCGGGGAGCAGGACGCGCGCAGCCCGGGGAACAGGTTCTGCTCCTCGTCGGCGATGTGCTCGCGGATCTCGCCCATCAGCATGCCGACGAGCCGGTCGAACTCGGCGTCCCCCGCGTCGCGGCTCTCCAGGTCCTTCATGATCTGCTCGGCCTTGGCGTGGTCCGCGAGTTCCCTGTCGGCCAGGGTGTTCCCGTTCTCCACGTGCTCGCGCACGGCCGGATAGAGATAGGCCTCCTCCGCCACCGAGTGCCGGACGAGCTCGATCGTCGCCTGGTCCGCGTACGCCTTGCGGTCCTTGTGCCCGGCCGGCAGGTCCTCGATCTTGCCGAAGAGATCCTCGACCTCCCGGTGATCGGTCACCAGTTCGTCGATGACGTCGCCTCCGTGTCCCATGTGCTTCACCTCCGGATCGTGGTGGCACCCGGCCGGGCCCACTCGCCCCTGGGTTCCCCGGGCTCCGGGGGGCTAACGCGATTCGGCCCCCGTCGGCTCCCTCACCGACGGATCCCGGGTCAGCCGGGCAGCTTGGCCCGGACGCGGGCGGCCGCCGCGGCGGGGCGGGCTCCCGCCCGGGCGGCGTGCCGTACCAGGTGGGCGTCGCGACGCAGTTCGCGGGCCGTGTGACGGCCGCGCCACAGCAGCGAGGGGGCGGCTCCGGTGTCGTCGGCGGTGATCAGCAGACCGCCGAGCATGGCCAGGTTCTTGAGGAAGTGGATGCGCTGCTGGACACGCTGGGAGGCGTCGTCCTCCTCCCAGAAGCGGTGCCCGGCGAGCGTCGTGGGCACGAGCGTGACCGCGAGCGCGAGCGCGGCGGTGCGTGGGACGCGTCCGGCGGCCAGCAGCAGCCCGGCCACGACCTGTACGGCGCCGTTGAGCCGTACGGTCTGCTCGGTGCGGTCCGGGAGCACGGCGACGCGTTCGGTGACGGGCCGGACGACGGGCTCGGCGACCGGGACGACGTCCTTGGGGTGGCGAACGGACTCCAGACCGCCCGCGACGAACATCGATGCCAGCATCGGGCGGCCGACGGCGCGCAGCAGACTCATGGCCTTCTCCTGTTGGGTGTCGGGGGTATCGGGGGTCTCGGAGTGCTGTCGGTGGGGTCCGTGGTGCGGGTCGCCGGGTTCCCCCGCGGGAACGGACCATTCGGCGACACCTGCTCCGGTGACGGCGGACGGTGTCTCACCAGAACCGGTTCGTGAGCGCGGGCCGACGGACCGCCTGAGCGGCGTCGCGCAGGCTCAGGGCGACGCTGATGGTGGCGCGCAGCGCCGACGGCCGTACCGTCTGGGCGGTCTCGGTGGCCAGGACGAGCAGGCAGGCCGCGGCCTGTTCCACCACGGAGACCGGGAGGGTGTAGTCGCTGTCGGCGGCCGTGCGGAAGGCCTTCAACGGGATCCCGGCCCCGTCGACGGTCCGTTTGGCGGCCTGCTCCAGGTGCTGTGCGGCCTGGTCGCACACGGAGGCGGGCAGGGTGAGGGTGCGTTGGAACGATGCGCTTGTCATGGCTCGATTGGTCCCCGGGAACCGGTCCGTTCGATCGGTGGGCAGCGCGTTTTCACCGTCCTGCGCGACGAGTCGTGACAAGTCGGGGGCGAGTGCCGGGTGCGAAGGGAGGCACGACGCAGACACCCCCGGGCGGCCCCCTGGCGGGGCCGGCCCGGGGACCGGTGGCCTGTTCAGCGGTTCACCACGTGCCGTTCGTTGGGGACGCAGTGGGTCATCGTCAGCCCTCGCACGTCACGCGGCGGGTTGTCGCCCAGGTTGGCGAGCCGTTTGCGGTCCTCGTCGGTGAGGTCCTGGTCGGCTAGGGGCTCCAGACCGGCGACGTCCCCCGGAGCGATGCCGAGTCCGTCGCCGACCCGGCGGCCGAGTTCGTTCTCGACCAGCAGGAAGTGCCACACCATGCGCTCCTGCACCGGCCGGTCGCACTGGGAGATCAGGTCGACGAAGTTCTTCACCAGGTCGTCGCGCTCCCAGTCCTCCATGAGCATGTAGCGCTGGCCCGCCTGGAGGTAGTCGTTGGTGCGGGGGATGCGCTTGCGTGTGAGGTAGCCCCGGATCTCCGGGCCCTGCTCGTCGTGCGACGGCTCCTTGGCCTCGCGCAGGCCGCCGGTGATCGACGGTTCGTAGTTGACCTGGGGGTTCTCCCCCGCCTGGCCCACGAGGTAGGTCATCTGGCCGTCGCGTTGGTTGGTGTTCACCTCGGCGGCCTTGGCCTGGTTGACGGGGAGTTGGAGGTAGTTCGGGCCGACCCGGTGGCGCTGGGTGTCGCTGTAGGAGAAGGTCCGGCCGACGAGCATCTTGTCGTCGGAGAAGTCCAGGCCGTCGACGAGGACACCGGTGCCGAAGGAGATCTGCTCGTTCTCGGCGAAGTAGTTCTCCGGCATCCGGTCGAGCACCATCCGGCCGACCGGCTTCGGCGGGAAGTCCTGCTCGGGCCAGGTCTTGGTGTCGTCGAGCGGGTCGAAGTCCAGTTCCGGGTGGTCGTGGTCGTCCATCATCTGGACGAGCAGTTCCCACTCCGGGTGGTCGCCGCGCCCCACCGCCTCGTAGAGGTCCTTGGTGGCGTGGCCGAGGGAGCCCGCCTGGACGTTCGCGGCGTCGTCCTCCGTCATGGAGCGGACGCCCGCCTTGGGCATCCAGTGGTACTTGACGAGCTTGGTCTCGCCCTCGGTGTTCACCCATTTGTAGGTGTTCACGCCGAAGCCCTGCATGTGACGGTAGTCCGCGGGGATGCCGCGCGGACTGAACAGGTTGACCAGCATGTGCATGCACTCGGGCGTCTGCGACATGAAGTCGAAGATGCGCCGCGGCTGCTGCTCGAAGGTGACGGGGTCGGGCTTGAGTGCGTGGATGACGTCCGGGAACTTGATCGCGTCCCGGATGAAGAAGACGCCGAGGTTGTTGCCGACGAGGTCCCAGTTGCCCTCCTCGGTGTAGAACTTCACAGCGAAGCCGCGCGGGTCGCGGGCGGCCTCGGAGGAGTCGCGTCCGCCGATGACGGTGGAGAACCGGACGGCCACGTCCGTGCGCTTGCCGCGCTCCTGGAACAGCAGGGCCCGGGTGTAACGGCTGACCGGCTCGTCGCCCCAGGTGCCGTAGGCCTCGAAGTGACCGTACGCGGTCACTCCCCGGGCGTGCACGACACGCTCGGGGATGCGCTCCCGGTCGAAGTGGCTGATCTTCTCCAGGAACTGGTAGTTCTCCAGCGTGGCGGGCCCGCGGGCGCCGACCGTGCGCTGGTTCTGGTTGTCGTGGACCGGATGGCCCTGCCGGTTGGTGAGTACCTTGCGGTCGTCGCCCGGGGCAGGGCCCCGGCTCGAAACGTCCGTCATGTTGGTGGACTCCTTCGGCTGCTCATGACTGGTGGAGGGCCGGGACACGGGGGCGTACGGCCGTGGGCCGGCCGTCGCGGCCGGTCCGGGTGCGGTGTTCCTCCGGTGTCCCGGACCCGCGGGTTCCCCGGCTCCCGGGGGCGCGCGGTCGCGTGGTCGCTCACGCGGCCCCGGGAGCCGGAGCCCGCTCGCGGGACCTCCCGCCGCCGGACGGTCTGGCCGCGCGCATCGCGCGCGTCCCGCCGGTGGCGTGCGTACGAGGGCCATGCTGCCGTGCATCGCGGAGAGCGGCGACTCGGAGCGACGGCGCGCACACCCCCGGTGCGCGGGTCGGAGCGAGAACGGCGGGGCCGTCCGCGGCCGCCACGGCTGTCATGAGGTGGGCCGGCGGCGAGCCCCGGCGGGAAAGACGGGCGGGAGCGCGACCGGTCCCCCGTTCCGGTCGTGCTCCCGCGGCAGGGACGAACCTATGTGAACGGCGACGCGGGTGTGTATCGCACCGATGCCCGCTGCGACGGCCGCAGGACTCAGCCGTGCACAAACGAGTCCGATAAAGCCCGTTTCACCCCGCGCGCGGTCGGCCACGGAATCGTCGAAAATTCCGATCCGGTCCGTCGTTCACCCGGATGAGGGTGCCGGTGCGGGGCCCGTGAACACCGGGTGCTCGAGGTCTCCCAGCGCCAGATGGGCCAGCACGACCTCGTACAGGTCGGTCCCGGCGGCCAGCAGCTGGCGTTCCAGGACCGGCTCGGAGCTGCGTACGTGCTCGCGCACGGTCTGTGCGTGGACGCCCAGGACCTGGGCGGCCCGCTCGGCGTTGACGCCGGCGGCGATCCAGGTACGCAGCGTGCGCCGCAGAGGGCGGGCGTCCCGGTCCAGCCGTTCGAGCAGTTCTTTGGCCCAGGAGCGTACGGCGGGCCCGGACACCAGAGGCGTGAGCCCCGGGGCGGGTGTCGCGCAGGTGCCGCCCGTCTGCCCGTCCTGGAGGTTGATCTGGGTGTGCAGCGCCAGGTGCACGACGGCACGGGCGGTGACGTCGTCGAAGTCGGTGCCCAGCATGGTCTCGACGCGTTCCATGCGGGCGCGCACCGTGTTGCGGCTCACGCCGAGGATCTTGGCCGTGTTGACGGCGGTGAACTCCAGGCCGAGGCGGGTGGTGGCGAGGAGCTCGGCGCGGGTGTGGTGCGGCACGGCGTCCAGTGGGCGCAGCAGTCGGGCCGCCCAGCCGCGCAGGGCCGCAGGGTCCATCAGCCGCTCGGGATGGGTGCGCTCGGCGTACACCGCCGTCTTGTCCGGGCGGAAGCGCGCCACGGCGAGGGCGCTGACGGCCTGACCGTACGCGGTGGCGGTCCGGGCGAGGCTCTGCCAGACACTGCCTCCGAGGAAGGCGTCCGGGTGCCGTTCGACCAGGGACTTCAGTTCACCGGCAGTGGCCTCGCGGGGGCTGACGACGATCACGTGCCCGTCCATGGCCGGACACCGCACGACCAGGGCCGCCTCCTCCGTGGCGTCCAGGCACTCCTGCGCGAGGCGGTCGCGGTGGGCGGGCTCGGACTCGACGACGTAGACGCATGCCGTGTCGGCGTCGAGCAGGCCCGGCCAGAGTCCCGCGGCCACCCGGCGGGCGGCGACGGTGTCCTCGACCATCAGGAGTTGCAGGATCGCCAGCCGCAGGTCGGCGCTGGCCCGCCGCAGCCGCCGCCCGGCCGCGGCGGTCTCGCGGGCGGTCAGCAACAGCTCGACGACCTGGGCGGTGTGCACGACGATGTCGGCACTGCGCCGGTCGAACGGGGCGTCTCGGGAGACGGCCAGTGCCCAGACCTCAAAGGGGTGCCCGACCTTCACCAGGCGCAGGTGGCGCTCGCCGTCCTCCCAGGCCGCGGAGGCGATCCGGCCCGAGGTGACAGCGGCGACGAGGTCATCGTCCAGCCGCAGCCCGGTCCCGGCGACGAGGGCTCCGGAGGCGTCCCGGAGAGCCACGGACGCGTGCACGGTGCCGGCGAGCCAGTCGACGATCCTGCGGACGTCACGGCCCGTCGGCCGCAGGTGCTCCAGTAGTTCCTGTGCCCACCCGGGTTGCTCCGATCGCTCCCCCGCCGCCGGCTGCGGCCGCCGGATTCCGTCCTTACGGGCTGCCACCTCGGTCTTCCCCTCGTTCCGCCGGGCGTCTTCCGCCCGGCCCCGGACGTTACCCCACCGATGCGTCGAGCTCACCACGGGCGGACACAGCGTCCAGGGTGCCCTGCGCCCGGCCGGGGCGCGGGCGGGCACCGGCCGGGGTGTGCGGTCCTGCCACCCGGGCGGCATAAGCTCGGTGAATGGCGAAGTACTTCGACGTGCACCCCGACAACCCCCAGCCGCGCACCATCGCCCAGATCGCCGGCAGCATCCGCGCCGACGCCCTGGTCGCGTACCCCACGGACTCCTGCTACGCGCTCGGCTGCCGACTGGGCAGCCGGGAGGGCATCGACCGGATCCGTACCATCCGCAAGCTGGACGACCGTCACCACTTCACTCTGGTGTGCCGGGATTTCGCGCAGCTCGGCCAGTTCGTACGGATCGACAACGACGTGTTCCGCGCGGTCAAGGCGTCCACGCCGGGCAGCTACACGTTCATCCTGCCCGCGACGAAGGAGGTGCCGCGCATACTGCAGCATCCGAAGAAGAAAACCGTCGGCGTGCGCATCCCCGATCACGTCGTCACCCAGGCGCTGCTGGCGGAGCTCGGCGAGCCCCTGCTGTCCAGCACCCTGCTGTTGCCCGGCGAGGACGAGCCGATGACCCAGGGCTGGGAGATCAAGGACCGGCTCGACCACCAGGTGGACGCGGTGCTCGACTCCGGGGACTGCGGCACCGAGCCGACCACCGTGATCGACTTCTCGGGCGGGGAGGCGGAGATCGTACGGCGGGGCGCGGGCGACACCTCACGGTTCGAGTAGGGGCGGGCGGGGGGAGATGGGAGGCGACACGGACGTGATGGGCAAAGAAGCGCCTCCTCAACCGAGTTGCCCCGGATACGGCTGAAGTGCCGGTCCCATGACATGTCAGGATGGGCGTGATCCGTGCTGCGGGCGCGGGTCCCGGCCGACATCCCGCAGGGAGGCGCCCGCCTGTCATGACCGTCGTACGGGGAACCACCGCTCACATCGCCACCGAGGACGGCACCGCCGACGCCTGTCTGACGCATCCGGCCGACGGCGGTCCCCACCCTGCGGTCCTGTTCCACATGGACGCCTTCGGGCTGCGTCCGGGGCTGCGGGCCTTGGCCGACCGGCCGGCGGAGTCCGGGTACACCGTCCTGGTGCCGAACGTGTTCTACCGTCACGGGCCCGCTCCCGTGACCGGGCTGCCCGAGTTCATCGACCCGCGGGCACGGCCGGAGATCTTCCAGCGCATCGCGCCGATCATGCAGGAGCTGACGCCGGAGCGGGCCGTGCGCGACGCCGACGCCTGCCTCCGGTGGCCGGCCGCCCCGTGGCGGCGGGCGGTCCCGTGGCGGTGACGGGCTACTGCATGGGCGCGGTGCTCTCCCTCCGTACGGCTGGCACCCACCCGGACCGGGTGGCCGCCGCTGCCGGGTTCCACGGGCCGGGCCGGCGTCGGACGCGCCGGACAGCCCGCATCTGCTGGCCGACGGGATCACCGCGGAACTGTACTTCGCTCACGCCGACCAGGACCCGTCGATGCCCGGGGAGCAGATCGAGCATCTGGAACGGGCGCTGACCGCGGCCGGGGTCCGGCACCGCTGCGAGGTGTACGCCGGGGCCCGCCACGGTTACGCACAGGCCGACACCGCCGCGTACGACAAGGAGGCGGACGAGCCTCACCGGGCCGCGCTGCTGGACCTGTTGAGCCGCGCCTTCTGAGCGGCTTTCGAACGGGGTCCGGTCGGCTGATCGGTCGGTCACCAGCGTCCCGGGGCGGTTCCGGTGATCGGCTCCGAGGGGCGGCCGTCGACACCCACCGGCACGTCACCGGTCAGCATCACCCGGTGCATGATCCGCGGGTGGCCCAGGTGGGCGGCGTCGCTCGGAGCCAGGTGGATGGTGGCGCGGTTGTCCCAGAACGCCACGCTGCCCGGCTCCCACCGGAAGCGCACCGTGTACTCGGGCCGGGTCGCCTGCTCCAGCAGCATCTCCAAAACGGCGTGGCTCTCCGGCCGGGACAGGCCGGTGATCTGCTCGATGTAGTAGCCGTTGACGAACAGCACCCGCTCCCCCGTCTCCGGATGGACCCGCACCACGGGGTGCTCGGAGGCGGTCTGATGGTCCAGCAGGTGCCGCAGATACGCGTCGTCGCCGGGCCGTGGCTGGTAGCCGACCCCCAGCCGGTGTTCGGCGCGCAGCCGGTCGGCGAACTCCCGTACCGGAGCGGACAGTCCGGCGTAGGCGGCGGCCAGATTCGACCAGGTGGTGTCGCCTCCGTAGGGCGGGACGGCCTCCGCGCGCAGGATCGTCGCGGCGGGCGGATCGACGCGTGCGCCGTGGTCGCAGTGCCAGCCGCGCAGCAGGGTGTGGCGGCGGCGCCGCAGCCATTCGTCGTGCTCCATGCCGAACCGTCCACCGAGTTCCAGCCGGTCGGCGGTCGTCTCGATCTCGGGGAAGCCGGGCGGCGAGGCCTTCCCGCGCCGGGGCAGGACCACCGGCTCACCGAACCGCCGCGCCATCGCCACGTGTCCGGCGTGGTCCAGGCGCTGTCCGCGGAAGAACACCACCTTCCAGCGCAGCACCGCCGCCCGGACGGCGGCGATCACGGCGTCACCGGGCTCGTCGGCGAGGTCGACGCCGGTGATCTCGGCACCGATGTGCCCGGCGACCGGACGCACCTCGACCCCCGCGTTCTTCTCGACGTCCTCCCCACCGCCCGCCCCGTTCTCCGTGCTCCCTCCGCCCGCCCCGCCCACACCGCTTCCGCCCGTCGTCATGTGCGCCCTCTCCGTCGATCCGTGTCGATCCGCACGGATCCCTGCCGATTCATATGAGTGCGTGTCGTCCGTCCGGCCCGCCCGTCGGGTTGATCATCGGCCGTCCGGTCGGTGAGGCTGGAGGGTGACGACACTGTCCATGGGAGGGTCCCCTCGTGATCAGCATCCCGAACCACACACTCAACGACGGCACGACGGTCCCCGCCATCGGCCTGGGCACCTGGCCGATGGACGACGCGCAGGCGGAGCAGTCGGTGACGGCGGCCCTGGAGATGGGCTACCGCCTCGTCGACACGGCGACGAACTACCGCAACGAGACCGGTGTCGGCCGTGCCGTGGCCCGCGCCGACGTCCCGCGCGAGGAGGTCGTCGTGACGACGAAGCTCCCCGGCCGCCACCACGGCTACGAGGAGACCCTCGCCTCCTTCGAGGAGTCCCGCGCGCGTCTCGGGCTGGAGTACGTCGACCTGTACCTCATCCATTGGCCGCTCCCCCGGGTCGACAAGTACGTCGGCTCCTGGAAGGCCATGATCAAACTGCGTGAGGACGGGCTCGTACGCTCGATCGGGGTCTCCAACTTCACACCCGCCCACATCGAACGGCTGGAGAAGGAGACCGGGGTGCTGCCGTCGGTCAACCAGGTCGAGCTGCACCCGTTCTTCCCCCAGGAGGAGCTGCGCTCCTACCACGCGGACAAGGGCGTGCTCGTCGAGAGCTGGAGCCCGCTGGGCCGGGGTTCACAGGTGCTGGACGACCTGACCGTGGCCTCGGTGGCCGAGGCCCACGGGGTCACACCGGCCCAGGCGGTGCTGCGCTGGCACATCCAGCTCGGCGCACTGCCCGTGCCCAAGTCGGCCGATCCGGGACGGCAGCGCGCCAACCTCGACGTCTTCGGCTTCGAACTGGACGCCGCCCAGATGCGGGCCATCGCCGACCGGTCCCATCGGCGCATCGGTGGGGACCCGGAGGTGCACGAGGAGTTCTGACCACCCCGCCCCACCCCACCCCGCCGGCGAACTCCGCCCGCCGGCCCATGTCGTCACCGCTGCTGCGGCCGTCCGCTCACGACCGGCCCTTTGCACCCTTGGCGACTCCACGCGCCCACAGCACCAGTGGCACTTGCAGGGGCAGCCGTCCCCAGGCCGCGGCTCGCTGCGGCGTGGGGCGGCGGCTCCAGTCGACGGCCATCTTCACATTGGCGGGGAACACTCCGACGAAGAAGGCGGCCGTGGCCGACGCGGCGGCCTTGCGGGTCTGCGGCAGTGCCACTCCGGCGGCCAGCGCGAGTTCTGCGGCGCCGCTCGCGTAGGTCCAGGCCCGGGGCGAGCCGGGCAGGGAGCGCGGCACGATGTGGTCGAACTGGCGCGGGACCGTGAAATGGGCGGCGCCCGCGACGGCCAGCAGGCCCGCGAGCAGCAGGGGCGAGTGATCGGACCGGGACACGGTTCCTCCTCCGTCGACCTGCCACACGACCTTACCGGACAGTAAGTATGCGGGGGGCTCCGGGTTTCACCGTTCGCGCCGGGATCGGCGCGAACGGGACCGGGCGCCCCGGGCCGGAGCCGTCAGGCCGCGCGCCCTGTCCGGATCTCACGCCCGAGAAGGCGGCCACCGACATTCCGGACGACAGGGAGTGATCCGGTAACGGCTCGTCGGGTGTTGGGCAACGCTTCACCATCGGTACGTCCGTGGCCCCTTGGCACGGAAGTGCACAGCCGGGATGCTGAACGCCCTTGCCCCCCACAGCCGTTGGGCTGCGCCCGGACCATGAGGAGGACGCAGTGTCGTCGAGCACGTTCCGAACGCACCGCAGGAGATGGCTGACCGGTCTCGCCGGTGCCGTCGCTCTCGTCGTCGCCTTTCCCGCCACCGCTTTCGCCGCTCCGCCGCCGGCCCTGCCGGCGAACGCGGACAGCCTCGATCGGACCTTCCAGCCCGCCTACGACTACGACACCGACGGGTGCTACCCCACACCCGCGATCGGCCCGGACGGAGCGATCAACCCCGGGCTCAACCCGACCGGGGCCCTCAACGGCAACTGCCGTGACGCCCCGGACCTGGACACCACCAACGGCTACTCGCGCTCGAAGTGCAACAACGGCTGGTGCGCCATCGTCTACGCCCTGTACTTCGAGAAGGACCAGGCGCTGCCGGGTGTCAGCCTCGGCGGCCACCGCCACGACTGGGAGCATGTCGTGGTGTGGGTGCAGAACGACACGGCGCAGTACGTCGCGACGTCCAACCACGGCTCGTTCTCGATCCACGCCCGGTCGGCGGTCCGCTTCGACGGGACGCACCCGAAGATCGTGTACCACAAGGACGGCATCAGCACGCACTGCTTCCGGCTCGCCGGTTCGGGTGACGAACCGCCGGAGAACCACAAGGGCAGCTGGCAGTTCCCGCCGCTGGTCGGCTGGAACGGCTATCCGGCCGGGCTGCGCGAAAAACTCGTCGCTCACAACTTCGGCAGTGCGAACTTCGGCCTCAAGGACGGGAGTTTCGCCTCCCATCTGACCGCGGCGAAACCGTCGGGCATACCGTTCGACCCGAACGCCTGATACCGGCTCCCGAACAGCCGGCCGCCCGTCACCGGGAGTCCGGACGGATCCCCCGTTCGGACTCCCAACCGGTCCGTCCGGCAGGGGGATTCGAGCAGAAGGGTCTATCGTGTCGCCATGTCGGTCCCCGAACTGATCCGAATCGTCTCCCGCGACTCACCCATGGCGCTCGCCCAAGTAAGGCGCGTGCAGGATGAGTTGGCGGTCGCCTTGCCCGGTGTGCACACCGAGGTCGTCCCCGTGCGGACCACCGGGGACAAGTGGCTGGGCGACCTGTCGCAGGTGGAGGGCAAGGGTGCGTTCACCAAGGAGGTGGACGCCGCGCTGCTGGCCGGGGAGGCGGATGTCGCGGTGCACTGCGTCAAGGACGTGCCCGCCGACCGCCCGCTCCCGACCGGTACCGTTTTCGCCGCGTTCCTGAAGCGGGACGACGTCCGTGACGCGCTCGTGCACCCGGGCGGACTCACTCTGGACGAACTCCCGGCCGGGGCCAGGGTCGGCACCTCCGCGGTGCGCCGGGTCGCGCAGTTGGCGGCCACCCATCCGCACCTTCAGTGCGTGCCGTTCCGCGGCAACGCCAACCGGCGGCTGGCGAAGCTCGCCGCCGGTGAGGCGGACGCGCTGCTGCTCGCGGTCTCCGGCCTGGAGCGCATCGGCCGGGGTGACGTGATCAGCGAGGTCCTCTCCCCCGAGACGATGATGCCGCCCATCGGCGCGGGCATCCTCGCCCTGCAGTGCCGTGAGGGCGACACCGGTCTCATCGACGCGGTCAGTGTCCTCGGCCACCCGGACACCCATCGGGAGGCCACCGCCGAGCGCATGTTCCTGCATGTGTTGCAGGGGCACTGCAACAGCCCGATCGCCGGGTACGCACGAGTCGACCGGAGCGGCGAGCTGTCGCTGCGGGCCTGCGTCTTCACGCCGGACGGCAAGGTGCGGCTGAACGCCCACGAGTGGGCGGGCCGGCTGGATCCGGCGACGCTCGGCACCTCCGTCGCCGTGGCCCTGCTGCGCCAGGGCGCCCGCGAGATCATCGACGGGATCGCCCACTGACGGCGAATCAGGCGGTACCCTCCTCCGCCTGGCCCCGGAGGAAAGCGCTCAACTGGTGCGCGAGGCCCTCCCTGGCCCCGCCCCCCGGGGCCCCGGCGGCCCCGTCGTGCACGGCGATGGCCCCCGACCACAGGCGGCGGCCGGTCCACTCCTCGTCGGCCCGGAGCTGGATCTGGACGTCGACATGGCTCAGGGACGCCTCGGGGGCTGCCGCGTAGAGCACGGCGGTGGCGCGGCGCAGCGGATAGACGTCGAATCCCTCGATGAACTGTGAGTTGCGCCAGTCGATGAACGCGCTCTCCCCGTCGGGCCCTGTCCGTACGTCGACCTGACCGTCCTCGAGATGAATCCCGAATTTCCGCTCACCGCGGTTCTCGACGGTCACACGGACGCTGAAGTACGCCAGTCCTTGGGCGGCGTCGTCCCGTCCCCGGGGCGGTTCGCCCGATTCCAGACGGTGGACGCGGACCCGCAGACCGGCATGCTCGTCGTACTCCTGCCAGTCCCCGACCACGTTCGGCTCGTACACGGTTCACCTTTCCACTTCCGTCGCTGCTTCCTATCCGTGGGCTCCCGGCACTGTCAAACGCGCGGAATGCGCTGTGGTCAGGTGGTTCATCCCCTCTGATCGCTGATCAAGCGCTGCGCTGGAACAATCCGCCGGACCGGCCGTCCGGCCCGGACCGCGGCGTGCCGCACATCACGTTCGGTGTCGTGATCGCACCGGCGGGCCCGGAGGCGGGCCGCACCACCGGCGTACGACGCGAACCCGCCCCTCTCCCGGGCGCCGACCGGCCTCCCGAGCCTTCCGGAACTTCACACAATGAATTTCCGCGATTTCGCAGCGTGTGTTTCCCGCTTATTCCCTTTTCTTCCCGCGCACTCCCGCCCCGGAAATTCGGGAAGCAGTTTCACCGGCGCGGCGCAGGGGAATGAAAAGGCCAGTGCTTCGGACCGGAGGCACGACCGTGGGAACCGGCTCGCCGCCCCCGGGGTCTCCTCCGTGCGGTCCGAGCCCGCGCTCCCACGGTGCCCGTCCACCCGGCACCTGCTCAGGGAGGTGCGTGTCATGCGTATCGCCGGCAGCACCACGAAGCCGCATCCCCACCACGACGCACCCGACACCGCCGAGGACTTCCTCCGCCTCGCCCGGCTGCCCGACGGCCCCGAGCGCAAGGCGCTGCGGGACGAGCTCGTCCGTTCCTGGCTGCCCATGGCCGAGCGGATCGCCGTCCGCTTCCGGGGGCGCGGTGAGGCTCTGGAGGATCTGTACCAGGTGGCGGCTCTGGGCCTGGTCAAGGCGGTCGACCACTACGATCCGGCGCGCGGCAACGCTTTCGAGGCGTACGCCGTGCCGACCGTCACCGGCGAGATCAAGCGTCACTTCCGGGACCACATGTGGACCCTGCACGTCCCCCGCCGGGTCCAGGACCTGCGCAACCGGGTGCGGCACGCAGTGAAGGAACTGTCGCAGACCACTCCCGGCCGGGCCCCGACGACCGCCGAGATCGCCGCGTACGCACAGCTGACCGAGGACGAGGTGCGCACCGGCACGGAGGCCCTCGAGTGCTTCTCCGCGCTGTCGCTGGAGGCGGAGATGCCCGGTACGGACGGCTACGCGCTCGGGGACTCGCTCGGCGGACCGGACCCCGCCTACGACACCGTCGTCGACCGGGTGGCGGTCCGGCCCTGTCTCGAGGCACTTCCGGAGCGCGAGCGGCTCATCCTCTATCTGCGGTTCTTCCGGGGCATGACGCAGAGCAGCATCGCCGAGCTGCTCGGCATCTCGCAGATGCATGTGTCCCGGCTGCTCAGCAGCTGTTTCGCCCAGGTACGTGAGGAGCTGCGGACGGAGGCCGGCTGATCCGGTCCAGGACCTTCTCCAGCTCGGCCCCTGTCTCCGGCGGCAGCACACCGGTGCTTCCCCAGCCGACGATCGTCCCGGCGATGTCGCGGAGTTTGACGTTGGTGTGCTGGGAGACCTCCTTCAGCACCGTCCACCCCTGATCGGGTGACACCCGCCCGATCGCGACGATCACACCGATCGCCTGGTCCACCACCGCGTGCGAGACGACCGCCTCCTTCAGCTGCTGTACCTCTTCCTCCAGCCGGAGGATCCGGTCCGCGTCCGCGTCCCCGTCCGTGGGCATGGTCACCTCCGGGTCCGGTGTGCCGCTCTCGTGGTGTCTTCACCCAGTGCTCGGGTGCCTTCACCCAGGGTCCTGCCCCTCCATCGTCGTCACTCGCCCCGTCCGGTGCCACCCGGACGCCACGGAGATGTCCCGGTCACCGTTTCGGCGCCCTCACCGGGGTACTCGGCAGGCGCCCGGAGCGGTACAGGCCGGACACTGGAGTCCTGCAGCTGGCTGCCCCAGGCCGACGAGATCAGGACGCGACTGCCATGACCCACGACACGCCCTCCGCCCTCGGTACGACGGATGTCTTCTCCACCCACTCCGTGTACGGGACACCCTGCTGGGTGAGTCTGACCAGTCGCGACATCGGGTCGACCGAAAACTTCTACACGGCCGTACTGGGCTGGCGATGGCGCCCTGCCCGGCTGGGCGAGCGGTTCAGGATCGCTCTGGTGGACGGCGCGCCGGTGGCCGGCCTCGCCGGGGTGGCCGACATGTGGCGGATGGCCGTGGCCTGGACCCCGTACTTCGCCGCGCGCAGCGCGGACGAGGCGGTTTCGCGGGTGCAGGAACGCGGCGGCACCCTGGCGGTCGGTCCCCTCTCCCTGCCTCCGGGGCGCGCGGCGCTGCTGGCCGACCGGGACGGCGCGACCTTCGGTGTCTGGGAGGGCGAGCTGTTCACCCACTGGCTCAGCTGGCGCCGGTCGCAACCCGCCTTCGTCAGGCTGCACACCCGTGACGCCTTCGACGCCGCGATCTTCTACGGCGAGGTCTTCGACTGGGGCGCGGCGGGGTCCGGTCGCACCGAGGTCGTCTACGAGGGCGACGAGGTGGTGCTGCGCAGTGACGGGCATGCGGTCGCCTGCATCGAGTCGGGGGCGCTGGGGTCGGCTCCCGATCCCGCGATCCGGCCGCGCTGGCAGGTCCACTTCACCGTGGCGGACGTGGCCGCGTGTGTCCGCGCCGCCGAGCGGCACGGCGGCAGTGTGCTGGCCCTGCGGGAAGACGAGGCCGTGCTGCGCGACAACGAGGGCGCCCAGTTCACGGTGACCGCGCGCCGCAACCGCTGATCCGGGCCTGCCGGGCGGTGCGCCCGGCAGGCCCGCCCGTGTCTCATTTCGCGGTGAGTGACGGCCTGGACAGCAGCACCAGGCTGCGTGGTCCGACAGTCAGCCGGGTACCCGCCTTGTGCTCCGACTCGTCGGGGACGCCGTCCGGGTCGGTGGTGTCGATCAGCGCCGTCCAGCGTTCGCCGTAGGTGGCCGCCGGGAGGCGGAAGTCCACCGGTTCCCAGTGGCTGTTGAACAGCAGCAGGAAGGAGTCGTCGACCAGGCGCCGGCCGCGCGGATCGGGTTCGGCGATGGCGTCGCCGTTGAGGAAGACGCCGACGCTGTGGGCGTCGGAGCGCTGCCAGTCGTCGTCGGTCATCTCCTCGGCGTTCGGCAGCAGCCACGCCAGGTCGGGCAGGTTCCGGCCCGTGCGGCGCACGCTCTCGCCGCGGAAGAAGTGGCGCCGCCGCAGCACGGGGTGGGCGGTCCGCAGGGTGATGACCCGCCGGGTGAAGTCCAGCAGGGCGCGCTGTTCGTCGGTCGGCCGCCAGTCTATCCAGGAGATTTTGTTGTCCTGGCAGTAGGCGTTGTTGTTGCCGCGCTGGCTGCGCCCCACTTCGTCGCCGTGGGAGAGCATCGGGATGCCCTGCGAAAGGAACAGGGTGGCGAGGAAGTTGCGCTGGCGGCGGGCCCGGAGTTCGAGCACGGCCGGGTCGTCGGTGTCGCCCTCGGCACCGCTGTTCCAGGACCGGTTGTGGCTCTCGCCGTCCCGGTTGCCCTCGCCGTTGGCCATGTTGTGCTTGTCGTTGTACGAGACGAGGTCGCGCAGGGTGAAACCGTCGTGCGCGGTGACGAAGTTGACGCTGGCGCGGGGCCGCCGCCTGCTGTGCGCGTACAGGTCGGAGGAGCCGGTGAGCCGGGAGGCGAACTCGCCGAGCGTGTGCGGCTCGGCGCGCCAGAAGTCCCGTACGGCGTCCCGGTACTTGCCGTTCCACTCCGACCACAGTTGTGGGAAGTTGCCCACCTGGTAACCGCCTTCACCGAGGTCCCACGGTTCGGCGATCAGCTTGACGCGGCTGATCACGGGATCCTGCTGGATGAGGTCGAAGAACGCCGACAGCCGGTCCACCTCGTGGAACTGCCGTGCCAGCGTGGCCGCGAGGTCGAAGCGGAAGCCGTCGACGTGCATGTCGGTGACCCAGTACCGCAGCGAGTCCATGATCAGCTGAAGTACGTAGGGGTGGCGCATCAGCAGGCTGTTGCCGGTGCCGGTGGTGTCGTAGTAGTGCGACCAGTCACCGTCCACCAGGCGGTAGTACGAGGAGTTGTCGATGCCGCGGAACGAGAGGGTGGGGCCCTTCTCGTTGCCCTCGGCGGTGTGGTTGTAGACGACGTCCAGGATCACTTCGAGCCCTGCCGCGTGCAGGGTCCGCACCATCGTCTTGAACTCGGTGACCTGTTGGCCGCGGGTGCCGTGGGCGGCGTAGGCGTTGTGCGGGGCGAAGAAGCCGATGGTGTTGTAGCCCCAGTAGTTGGCCAGGCCGCGGCTCTGCAGCACACCGTCCTGAACGAACTGGTGGACCGGCATGAGCTCCACCGCGGTGACCCCCAGCGAGGTCAGGTGGTCCACCACCGCCGGGTGCGCCAGTCCGGCGTAGGTGCCGCGCAGTTCGGCGGGGACGTCGGGGTGGGCGCGGGTCATGCCCTTGACGTGGGCCTCGTAGATCACTGTGTCGGCGTACGACCGGCCGGGCCGGCTGTCGTCACCCCAGTCGAACGCCGGGTCGGTCACCACACCCAGCATGGTGTGTCCGGCGCTGTCGGCCCGGTCGGGGCCGTCGGGTCGGCGCTCGTAGAGCGAGGGGTGGTTGTCGATCTGTCCGTCGACGGCCGTGGCGTACGGGTCGAGCAGCAGCTTCGCCGGGTTGCAGCGGTGCCCGGCCGCCGGCGCCCACGGCCCGTGCACCCGGTAGCCGTAGCGCTGGCCGGGGCCGACACCGGGCAGGTAGCCGTGCCACACCGACCCGTCGACCTCGGTCAACGGGACACCCGTGTGCCGGCCGGCATCGTCCACCAGGACGAGTTCGACGTGTTCGGCGATCTCGCTGAACAACGCGAAGTTGGTGCCCTCACCGTCAGGGACCGCACCCAGCGGGTAGGGGCGCCCGCTCCACGCGGGCGCCCCTTTCCGGTTGTTCCGTCGGGTCACCGGGCCGCCTCCAGAAGGCCGGCCGGGGTGCGCACCAGCCCGGCCAGCTGGGCGACGCTGATCACGCGGGGCAGATCCAGACCCTCGCTGACCCTCGGATCGGGCGCGGTCGGCACCAGCGGGACGCGTTCGCCGGCCCGGGCCCGCCGCGAGAACCAGATGACCCTGCTGCCGGTCTCGGCGGCACAGCAGCCCCAGCCGTCGCTGCTGGCCGCGATGTGCTCCAGACAGCCGCGCAGCTCCTGGTCGGGGCGCAGTGCGCGGTCGTGGTCCCCGATGGCCGTGATGAGGTGCTGGCCGTTCCACCACATCTCGATCGACGTGTTCTTGTCGGTGGCGTGCTCGTCGATGGCGTGCAGCAGCATCTCGGTGCCGCGGCAGACGGACTCCATCAGGTTCTCCAGGTCCCAGTGCCGGAGGTGGGCGGCCAGAATGCGGCTGACCTGCCCCACCCGCTCCGGGCTCACTTCCACGTCGAGGTGGTAGTAGCAGGGCACTGTCGTCTTCATCGTCGTTGGCTCCTCACCGCGAAGCTCCCGATTCCCCTCGCCCCTGCGGGACGAGCCCCGAACACGAAACGTGAGCGGCTGGCGCTCCTGAGTCACCATCAGCGTGACCCGGTTGGTCCATCCGTGCAACACGAGCGCACGGCCGAGGCGCCCGGGGTGACAGCTGCGCATGATGCGACCCGCCCCGAGCCCCACCGTCGAGCCGCCTCCGGTCCGCGCCCGCCCCGCGCACCGGCCCTTAATGGTTGAAAAACCAACAAGACGCGGAGTTACCGGACATGCACCATGTGTGCATACCCTCGATCGCCGTCACGGGTCCGTGCCGCCGTACGCACGACCGTCACCCTGCCGTCGGGAGTACGTGCCCCATCGAGCCACGGAAAGGTGAACGGCGCCATGCTGCTACCCGCCAGAGCCGAAGTCGCCCGGCAGTTGCGTCGCTACCGGGCCTGGGAACGCGTGATGCTCGCCGCCCCGACGGATCGCACGGTCCGCACCACGTTCGAGGACTCGGGATACACCCTCTGTGTGCTGATGGGCAAGCGCTGCGCGCGGGAGGCTGCCGACGCCGCCGAACGGTATCTGCGTACCAGTCTCGTCACCTACCTGCAGGAACAGAACGAGTGGACTCGTCCGGCCGTGAACGCGTGGCCCGGTCCGGCGGCGAGCGACAGGCCGCGTCCGGCCGCCCCGGCGAGACGGGTCCCGCCGTCTATCGAGCGGCGCTCCCCGGCGGGAAGGTAACGAACCTTCCCGCCTCAGTTTGGTCCCCACGACCGGGCGCCGGCCCGGCGTCGAGCACGGCGGAGGTGCAGACCCATGAAGACGACGCGGACCATCGGACGTATCCCCGTACGGGACGTCCGGCCGGCCGTCGAATGCGGCAGACGGCCGGCGAAGGCCGTCGTCGGTGAGACGTTCGAGGTGACGGCCACCGTGTTCCGTGAGGGGCACGAGGCGGTGGCCGCCAATGTCGTCCTGAAGGACCCCGAGGGCCGTCGGCGGCCGTTCATCCCGATGCGGGAACTGGCACCGGGCACGGACCGGTGGAGCGCGGAGATCACCCCGGACACCGTGGGCCGGTGGACCTACCGCGTCGAGGCGTGGGGCGACCCCGTCACGACCTGGCGCCGCCACGCGCGGATCAAGGTGCACGCCGGCATCGACACCGGTCTGGTACTGGAGGAGGGCGGCGACCTGTACAAGCGGGCCGCCGCCGGAGTGCCCAAGGGCGACGGCCGCTCCGCCGTGCTCGCCGCGGCGAAGAGGCTCCACGACGACTCCCTGCCCTGCGCCACCCGGTTGGCGGCGGCGTTGACGCCGGAGGTGGACGCGGTGCTGGCCCGCCACCCGCTGCGCGAACTGGTCACCACCGGCGACCCGATGCCCCTGCTCGTGGAACGCGAACGCGCCCTGTACGGCTCCTGGTACGAGTTCTTCCCCCGCTCCGAGGGCACCACCGACCAGCCGCACGGCACCTTCGACACCGCCGCCCGCCGGCTGCCCGCGATCGCCGCCATGGGCTTCGACGTCGTCTACCTCCCCCCCATCCACCCCATCGGCACCACCCACCGCAAGGGACCCGACAACACCCTCACCGCCACCCCCGACGACGTCGGCGTGCCCTGGGCCATCGGCTCCCCCGAGGGCGGCCACGACACCGTCCACCCCCGCCTGGGCACCCCGGAGGACTTCACCCGCTTCGTCACGCGCGCCGGCGAACTCGGCCTCGAGGTCGCCCTGGACTTCGCCCTGCAGTGCTCCCCCGACCACCCCTGGGTGCACAAGCACCCCCAGTGGTTCCACCACCGCCCGGACGGGTCGATCGCGCACGCGGAGAACCCGCCCAAGAAGTACCAGGACATCTACCCGCTCGCCTTCGACGCCGACCCGGACGGCCTGCTCGCCGAGACCTGCCGGATCCTGCGGCACTGGATGGCCACCGGGGTGCGGATCTTCCGGGTGGACAACCCGCACACCAAACCGGTGGCCTTCTGGGAACGCGTCATCGCCGACATCAACCGCACCGACCCCGACGTCATCTTCCTGGCGGAGGCCTTCACCCGCCCGGCGATGATGCACACGCTGGCCCAGATCGGCTTCCAGCAGTCCTACACCTACTTCACCTGGCGCACCACCAAGCGGGAACTGACCGAGTACCTGACCGAACTGTCGGGGGAGGCGGCCTGCTACATGCGGCCCAACCTGTTCGCCAACACCCCCGACATCCTGCCCGCCTACCTGCAGCACGGCGGCCGGCCCGCCTTCGAGGTCCGGGCCGTGCTGGCCGCCACCCTCTCCCCGTCCTGGGGCGTCTACAGCGGCTACGAACTGTGCGAGAACACCCCGCTGCGGGAGGGCTCCGAGGAGTACCTGCACTCGGAGAAGTACCAGCTCACCCCGCGGGACTGGGAGGGCGCCGAGCGCCGGGGCCAGACCATCGCCCCCCTGATCACCCGGCTCAACACCATCCGACGGGCGCACCCCGCCCTGCGCGCGCTCAGGAACCTCCGTTTCCACGACACCGACAACGACGCCGTCATCGCGTACAGCAAGCGCAGCGGGTCCGATGTCGTGCTGGTGGTCGCCAACCTCGACCCGCACCACACCCAGGAGGCCACCGTCTCGTTGGACATGCCGCAACTCGGCCTGGACCGGCACGAGTCGGTGCCGGTGCGCGACGAGCTCACCGGCGAGAGCTATCACTGGGGCAGGACCAACTACGTGCGCCTGGAACCGGGGCGGGCTCCTGCGCATGTCCTGCACGTCCAGCGACCGACCGCCGCACAGCGAGCCGGAGGGGCGGGAACGCCATGACCGTGAACGAACCCGTGCCGGACACCTTCGAGGACACACCGGTCAGGGACCGCGACCCGGACTGGTTCAAACGGGCCGTCTTCTACGAGGTCCTCGTCCGTTCCTTCCAGGACAGCAACGGCGACGGCATCGGCGACCTGAAGGGACTGACCGCCAAGCTCGACTATCTGCAGTGGCTCGGCGTCGACTGCCTGTGGCTGCCCCCCTTCTTCAAGTCGCCCCTGCGCGACGGCGGTTACGACGTCTCCGACTACACCGCCGTACTGCCCGACTTCGGCGACCTCGCCGACTTCGTCGAGTTCGTGGACGCGGCGCACCAGCGCGGCATGCGCGTGATCATCGACTTCGTCATGAACCACACCAGCGACCAGCACCCCTGGTTCCAGGAGTCCCGCAAGGATCCGGACGGCCCCTACGGCGACTTCTACATGTGGGCGGACGACGACAAGGGCTATCCGGACGCGCGGATCATCTTCGTCGACACCGAGGCGTCCAACTGGACCTACGACCCGGTGCGCGGGCAGTACTACTTCCACCGGTTCTTCTCGCACCAGCCGGACCTCAACTACGAGAACCCACGCGTCCAGGAGGAGATCCTGGCGGCCCTGCGCTTCTGGCTGGACCTGGGGATCGACGGCTTCCGGCTGGACGCCGTGCCCTACCTCTACCAGGAGGAGGGCACCAACTGCGAGAACCTGCCCGCCACCCACGCGTTCCTCAAGCGGGTACGCAAGGAGATCGACGCGCAGTACCCGGACACCGTGCTGCTGGCGGAGGCCAACCAGTGGCCGGAGGACGTGGTCGACTACTTCGGCGACTACACCGCCGGCGGCGACGAGTGCCACATGGCCTTCCACTTCCCGGTCATGCCCCGCATCTTCATGGCGGTGCGCCGCGAGTCGCGCCACCCGGTCTCCGAGATCCTCGCCAAGACCCCCGCCATCCCCTCGAACTGCCAGTGGGGCATCTTCCTGCGCAACCACGACGAGCTGACCCTGGAGATGGTCACCGACGAGGAACGCGACTACATGTGGGCCGAGTACGCCAAGGACCCCCGCATGCGCGCCAACATCGGCATCCGCCGCCGGCTGGCCCCGCTGCTGGACAACGACCGCAACCAGATCGAGCTGTTCACCGCCCTGCTGCTGTCCCTGCCCGGCTCGCCGATCCTCTACTACGGCGACGAGATCGGCATGGGCGACAACATCTGGCTCGGCGACCGCGACGCGGTGCGCACCCCGATGCAGTGGACCCCCGACCGCAACGCCGGCTTCTCCTCCTCCGACCCGGGGCGGCTGTTCCTGCCCACCATCATGGACCCGGTCTACGGCTACCAGGTCAGCAACGTGGAGGCGTCCATGGCCTCGCCGTCCTCGCTGCTGCACTGGACCCGCCGCATGATCGAGATCCGCAAGCAGAACCCCGCCTTCGGCCTGGGCTCCTACACCGAGCTGCCGTCGTCGAACCCGGCCGTCCTGGCCTTCCTCCGCGAGGCCCCCCCGAACGGGCAGGACGGGGACGACCTGGTGCTCTGCGTGAACAACTTCTCCCGCTTCGCCCAGCCCACCGAACTCGATCTGAGTGCCTTCGCGGGCCGCCATCCGGTCGAGCTGTTCGGCGGGGTGCGCTTCCCCGCCATCGGCGAACTGCCGTATCTGCTGACCCTCGGGGGCCACGGCTTCTACTGGTTCCGGCTCGCCCGAACCGCACCCCGATCCCGCATCGGCCGACGACTGTGAGCGTGCGCCGACGAGAGGAGGCGTCACCATGACGAAGACCGCATTCCTGCGCCCGCGCAGCGCACCCGCCGAGTCCATGGAGTCGTTCACCGGGCTGCTGCGCGAGTGGCTGCCGGGGCAGCGCTGGTTCGCCGGCAAGGACCGCCCCGTCACCGATCTCCATGTGCTGTCGATGACGGAGCTGTTCCCGGGCTGTCTGCACCTGCTGGTCCACGCAGGCCACGGCGGCGTGCCCTCTCCCGGCAACACTCCCCCGGCCGGTGACTGCTACCAACTCCTCCTCGGCATGCGGGAGCACCCGTCGCCGCGCCTCGGCCGGGCCCTCATCGGCAGGGTGCAGGACGGGCCGCTGGCCGGACGGACGGTCTACGACGCCCTCCACGACCCCCGTTCGGCCCAGTTGCTCCTGGAACGGCTGCGCTATCCCGGCACGACCGGCCCCCTGCGCTTCGAGTGCGACGCGGCCCAGCCGGGGCCCGGCGCCGGGCTGGTGCCGCGCCTGCTGGACGCCGAGCAGTCCAACTCCTCGCTGGTGTACGGCGAGGAGTTCATCCTGAAGGTCTTCCGCCGGATCCAGCCCGGAGTCAACCCGGATCTGGAGGTACCGGGCGCACTGTCCCGGCAGGGCTGCCACCGGGTGCCCGCCCCGGTGGCCTGGTTGCGTACCACGCATCCGTTCAAGGCGACGCTCGGTGTCCTCCAGCCGTTCCTGCGGGACGCCTCCGACGGCTGGACGCTGGCCCTGGACGCACTGGCCGCCGGGGACGACTTCACCGCCCAGTCGTACGCCCTCGGCCGGGCCACGGCGGACGTGCACCTGGCGCTGGCCTCGGCCTTCCCCGTCGGTGGACCCGGGGAGAACGGACTGACGGCGACGGCGATGACCGAGCGGCTGACGGCCGCCGCGCACTCCGTCCCCGTCCTCCAGCCGTTCGTGCCCGGTCTGAAGGCCGCGTTCGCCGCACTCACGATCTGCGACCCCGGCCCGGCGGCCCAGCGCATCCACGGTGACCTGCACCTCGGGCAGGTGCTGCGGGCCGGACGCGACTGGTTCGTCATCGACTTCGAGGGCGAGCCGTCCCGGCCGCTCTCCGAACGGCGCAGCGCCCACTCCCCCCTGCGGGACATCGCCGGGATGCTGCGCTCGTTCGACTACGCCGCCCGCCAGCGGCGCCCCTGGCGCCCGGAGTGGGCGCGCCGCTGCCGCGAGGCCTACTGCGCGGGCTACGCGGCGCGCTCCGGCTGGGACCCGCGAAAGAAGCACGGCCTGCTCCGCGCCTACGAGACGGACCGTGCCGTGTACGAGGTGCTGTACGAGGCCCGGCACCGACCCGACTGGCTGCCCGTACCCATGGCGGCGATCGAGCGCCTCGCCGTGAGAGGAGACTGAAGCCGTGGCCCTGCATGACACCCCGCTTCCCGAGTCGGCCGGGCCCGCCCCGTCCGCTCCGGCGGCATACGGGACCGCTCCCGCCCTCGATCCCACCGACCGGGGACGCCTGCTGGCGGGCGCCCATCACGATCCGCACGCGCTGCTCGGCGCGCACCCGGTGCCGGGCGGCATCGCCTTCCGGGCGCTGCGTCCCTTCGCGCGGGCGGTGAGCGTGGTAACCGGCGGCGAGCGTGTCCCGCTCACCTCGGAGGGCGACGGCCTGTTCTCCGTGGTCCTGCCGCTGGACGCGATCCCCGCGTACACCCTGGCGGTGGCGTACGGGGACGAGGAGGCCGTGGAGGTGCACGACCCGTACCGGATGCCGCCCGCGCTCGGCGAGCTCGACCTGCATCTGATCGGCGAGGGACGGCACGAGGAGCTGTGGACCGCGCTCGGCGCGCACCCCATGACCCACCAGGGCGTGAGCGGCACCCGCTTCACCGTGTGGGCGCCGAACGCGCAGGGGGTGCGGGTCGCCGGTGACTTCACCTGCTGGGACGGCACGGCGTTCCCGATGCGCTCGCTCGGTGCCTCCGGCGTGTGGGAGCTGTTCCTGCCGGGGATCGGCGAGGGCGCCCGCTACAAGTTCGAGGTGCACTCCCGGTACGGTCACCTGGCCCTCAAGGCGGACCCGATGGCGCGCCTCGCGGAGGAACCGCCGAACACGGCGTCGATCGTGACGTCCTCGCGCCACACGTGGAACGACGCCGAGTGGCTGGAACAGCGGGCCCGGGTGCCCGTGCACGAGGCGCCGTTCTCGGTGTACGAGGTGCATCTTCCGTCCTGGCGGCCGGGACTGAGCTACCGTCAACTGGCCGACGAACTGCCCGCGTACGTCAAGGACCTCGGGTTCACCCACGTCGAGCTGATGCCGGTCGCCGAGCATCCCTACGGTCCGTCCTGGGGCTACCAGGTCACCGGGTTCTACGCGCCGACCTCGCGGCTCGGCTCGCCCGACGACTTCAGGTACCTGGTCGACGCCCTGCACCGGGCCGGGATCGGCGTGATCATGGACTGGGTGCCGGCCCACTTCCCGAAGGACGACTGGGCGCTGGCCCGGTTCGACGGGGACCCGCTGTACGAGCCGGGGGACGCCCGGCGGGCGGAGCACCCGGACTGGGGGACGTACACGTTCGACTTCGCCCGGACCGAGGTGCGCAACTTCCTGGTCGCCAACGCCGTGTACTGGTGCCAGGAGTTCCACATCGACGGGCTGCGCGTGGACGCGGTCGCCTCCATGCTCTACCTGGACTACTCACGGGACTCCGGTCAGTGGGAGGCCAATGTGCACGGCGGCCGGGAGGACCTGGCCGCGGTGGCGTTCCTGCAGGAGATGAACGCGACCGTGTACCGGCGCTGCCCCGGCGTGGTGACGATCGCGGAGGAGTCGACCGCGTGGGGCGGGGTGACCCGGTCCACCGACACCGGCGGGCTGGGGTTCGGCCTGAAGTGGAACATGGGCTGGATGCACGACTCACTCGAGTACGTCTCCCACGAACCGGTCCACCGCAAGTACCACCACCACGAGATGACGTTCTCGATGGTGTACGCCTACAGCGAGAACTACGTCCTGCCGATCTCGCACGACGAGGTCGTGCACGGCAAGCAGGCCCTGGTGTCGAAGATGCCCGGCGACTGGTGGCAGCGCCGGGCGAACACCAGGGCCTATCTCGGCTTCATGTGGGCCCACCCGGGCAAGCAACTGCTGTTCATGGGGCAGGAGTTCGCGCAGGGCGCCGAATGGTCCGAACGGCACGGCCCCGAGTGGTGGCTGCTGGACGACGCGTACCACTCGGCGGGCGACCACCGCGGGGTACGGGACCTGGTGCGTGACCTCAACACCCGTTACCGCGCGACGGAGGCGCTGTGGCAGCGGGACACCGACCCGGCGGGCTTCCGCTGGGTCTCGGTGGACGCGGCCGAGGACAACGTGTTCGCGTTCCTGCGGTTCGACGCCGAGGGGCGGCCGCTGCTCTCGGTGTCGAACTTCTCCCCGGTCGTCCGGCACGGGTACCGGCTCGGCGTGCCCGACGACGTGAGCGCCTGGCAGGAGGTCCTCAACACGGACGCGGCCCGGTACGGCGGCGGTGACGTCACCAATCCGGACCCGGTCAAGCCCGAGGGCGGGTGTGTCCGGATCACGCTCCCGCCCCTCGCGACGGTGTGGCTGGTGCCCGACGTCCCGTGAAGCCCTGCGGCACCCCGCCCTGTACCCGCGCCGGACGGCAACCGGCGTGGGTACAGCGCTTCCTGACGGTCCGTAAGAGCGGGCCCGGCGATGCCCCGACCGGCCATGTGCGGTATACACGGGCTTGGTGATCATCACCATCGGCTCCGTCCGGGGTCACGTGTGCGCCCCGCCCGGGGCCATGCGTACGCCCCGGTCCGGGGTCGCCGAACCGTGCGGCTCACGTCCGGTCCGGGGGCACGGGAAGCTCCGAGATCATCGGTGTGGCCACACTTCCCGCGATCCCGGCCCCGGAACGCCCCGGCTCGGCTACATTCAGGCACCGCGATGACTCTGCTCGTCGACCGAGTCACAGCCCGTACATGTCAGGAGCAGTGCATGCGCGACCCCGCTCTCGCTCCCTGGGCCGCCTCGCCCCTGACGGGCGGCCTCGCGGACAGTCTCTTCGAGACGGCCGCCGAGAGCCCCACCCTGCCGATGCTCGCCCGCCGCACCGGCCCGGCCTCCACGACCTGGGAGGAGGTCACCGCGCTGGAGTTCCGCGACCAGGTCGTCGACCTGGCCAAGGGGCTGGTCGCCTCGGGGCTGTCCCCGGGCGACCGCGTGGCGATCATGGCGCGTACCCGCTACGAGTGGACGGTCCTGTGCTATGCGCTGTGGACCGTGGGCGCCGAGGTCGTCCCCGTCTATCCGTCCTCCTCACGCGACCAGGTGGAGTGGATCCTCCGGGAATCCGGCTGCGTGGCCGTGATGGTCGAGGACGAGCAGGGGGTGATGACCGTCGGGTCCGTGTGCGCCGCGCTGCCGCTGCTGCGGCACGTCTGGCAGCTGGACTCGGGGGCACTGGACCAGTTGGTGGCGCGCGGCGAGTACATACCGGCGGCCATGGTCGACTCGCTGCGCCGGATCGTGCTGCCGGACTCCACTGCCGTGATCGCCTACACCTCCGGCACCTCGGGGCACGCGATGGGGTGCGCACTGAGCCACCGCAACCTGGCCGCCCCCTGCGACACCCTGCTGGCGGGCTGGGCCCACACGGCGGCTCCGCCGGGAGAGCAGCCCGTGGTCCTCGCCTACCTGCCGTTCTCCCATGTGTACGGGCTGATGATCCAGGGCCTGTGCGTGCGCGGCGGGCTGTTGATGGGACACGAACCCGACACCGGCACGGAGTCCCTCTCCTCGGCCCTGCGCACCCTGCGGCCCACCTATCTGTACGCGGTCCCCTCCCTGCTGGAGAAGATCTACAAGAACTTCCTGCGCGCCTCCCAGCAGGCCGGGCGCGGAGCGCTGTTCGAGCGGGCCGCCGGCACGGCCCGCGACTTCGCCGCCGCCGTGGAGCGGCAGCGGCTGGGCCGGGGCCCGGGGCCCGGCCTCGACCTGCGGCTGCAGCACTCCCTGTACGAGCGCACGGTCTACCGCAAGCTGCGGGCCGCGCTGGGCGGCCGGATACGCAGGGCCACCTCGGGCGGCTCGGCCCTCAGCCGCGACCTGTCCCTCTTCTACGAGGGCATCGGCATCTACGTCCACGACGGCTACGGGCTCACCGAGACCGGTGGCGGTGTGACGATGCAGCCGCTCGGCAGGGAGAAGTCCGGCACCGTCGGGCGGGCGCTGCCGGGCAGCGAGATCAGGGTGGCCGACGACGGGGAGATCCTGGTGCGCGGGCCGTCGGTGTTCCAGGGCTACCTGGGCGACGAGGCCGCCACCCTGACCGCGCTGGCCGGCGGCTGGCTGGCCACGGGTGACCTCGGCCGGGTGGACTCGGAGGGCTATCTGACGATCACCGGCCGCAAGAAGGACATCATCATCACCAGCAGCGGCAAGAGTGTCGCGCCGGCGGCCCTGGAGCAGCGGCTGCGGATGCACCCTCTCGTCCACCAGGCCGTCGTCGTGGGCGACGACCGGCCCTGTGTGGGGGCGCTGATCACCCTGGACCCGGAGTTCCTGACGCACTGGCGGGCGGCTCTCTCGCTGTCGGGCGACGCGCCGACCCGGGAGGCCCGGGAGGAGAACGCGCTGCACGAGGAGATCGCGCGGGCGGTCGCCGCGGCGAACAGCAGTGTGTCCCGTTCGGAGTCGATCCGGGTGTTCCGGGTGCTGGCGGAGCCCTTCGACGTGACCAACGGCCTGCTGACGCCGTCGATGAAACTGCGCCGGGACGAGATCGTGCGACGCCACGCGCTGGAGATCGACGCGATGTACCACTCGCGTTCGCGTCCGAGACGGGCCCCGGCGCCGGAGGAGCCGTCGGTCTGGGACGACTCGGACAACGTCTTCCGCTGACCGCGCGGCCCGTGTCGCCGAAGTGACGCGGGTGTCACCCGCCGCGCACGGACATACGGGTGCGTAGGCTCCGCCGGCCCGGGAACCCACAGACCAGGGAGACGAAGGAAAAGGAACGAGCCACATGAACGACTGCCCGTCGAATCCGGGGCAGGGAAGGCGACATGGCATCCGAGCCGCGTAGGGACAAGTCACTGGCCGCCGAGGAGATCACGGACCGCGTCGCCGGCTTCCACGGGGAGCTGCACGACGTCACCGACGCACGCCTGGTGGCGGAGGAGTTCCTCCTCGACCTGGCCCGCGTGTCCGCGCCGGCGGCTCCGGAGCACTGGGACGACATCCTCCTGGTGGTCACGGAACTGGCCGCCAACGCGGTCCAGTACGCGCCGGGCCCCTTCGAGATGCGGTTGCGCCGGACGTTCGACGGGGTGCATGTGGTGATGCACGACACGAGCACCACCGCGCCCGCGCCCCGGCCCTTCCGGCCCAGCCGCGGCGGGGGCGGGATCGGCTGGCATCTGATCCACACGCTGTGCGACCAGGTCAGCGTCGTCGGTACCGACCACGGCAAGGACATCCATGTGTTCCTGCCCTGGTGACCGCCGCGGCCGGCGGGCGGCCGCCGCGGGTTCGCCCGGCGGCGGTCAGCAGACCGGGCCGGTCAGCCCCCGGTAGTACTCGCCGACCGCCGTGAGGTACTCGGGGTCCATGGTCTCGCTGTCGGTCCTGAACCGGGGCGCCGCCTTCACCTCCGCCCTCGTGCAGGACACCGTTATCCTCCGCTCGCCGGCGTCTACGGCGGTGATGACGCCGACCGGCACGAGAAGGCTCCGGCCGAACACCCAGACGCCGGTGTCGACGACCAGGTGCCGCATGGAGTGGTGGTCGGCCTGCCGGTCCACATGGCCGATGGTGCCGTCGCTCGCGACGACGGTGTATCCCGTCAGGTCCAGATCCTGCCCCTGGGCGGGACCCAGCTCCGGCGCGTATGACCAGATGCTGTCTATGGGCACGCTGCTCCTTGCCTCCCCGGTGGACGACGCTCCCGGAGCGGGCGGGTCCGTCGTCGGCCCGACCGTCTCCACAGCAGCCAACTACCCGGCTGGAGCCGGTGCATTCGGCGGGCGCCGCCACAAAACCGGCCCCGGGCGGCGGCCGGGGCGGTATGCGGTGCCCCGCATGACACGGCGATGCGGGGGTAGGCGGCCGCACGTGCGGCCGTACCCGGCCGCCGGCTCGTCTGGGAGGTATACGTGTCCATGGTTCCGAACCCGCTGTCCGTCGAGGTGACCGTGCCCCGGGAGGACGCCGTCCTACTGACGGTTCAGGGGTACCTGGACGCCGACACCGCGAAGGAGTTCCAGCATCACCTGGCCAACCAGTTCCATCACGGGCGCCGGCACTTCCTGCTGGACCTTTCGGCGGTCCCCTTCATGGACTCGTCCGGCATGAACATCGTCCTGCGTGTCTATCAGGAGGCCCGTGATCTGCCGGGGAGCGTGCACATCATCTCCCCTCTCCCCGCGGTGCGCCGTGTCCTGGACCTGACCGGCGTGAGCATCACGGTTCCGTTGTCCGAGAGCGTCGAGGAGGCGCTGGAGCGCGTCGACTCCCTGTCCGGCGCACCGCGGGAACCCGGTTCCTGAGAGGTCCGGGGCGTCGTTAGAGTGGTCGTCCGGCAAGGTCACAGCACCGTCTCGGCACCCTCACGGGCTCGGTGCGGCACGACGATGAGGAGACACAGGTGCCTGAGCGCGAAGCGGGCGAACCGCTCGGAACACCGACGCTCGAGGTCAGGGACTTCCTGCGGCGAAGGCGTGAGCAGATCGCCCAGCGGTGGGCGGACGAGCCCCTGTTCCGTGCGGTGTTCACCCTCTCGCGCGACGAGGCGGTGGAGGCCGGCAAGGCAGTCGTCGACGCCCTGGCCCAGGTCGCCGACGCACAGCGGGTCGAGGACCCCGACGCCGCCGGGTTCACCGGCGTCCGTGAGCAGTTGGCGCGGATGACCGAGGCCCGCAGCCGCGCGGGGCTGTCCGCCACTCAGGTGTCGAACGAGCTGGCCGCCCTGTGGCCGCCGGTCGAGAATCTCCTCGCCGCCGACCTGGGCCAGGCCCCGCCCGAGGAGCTGCGGGAGTGCACGACCACGCTGAGCGTGCTCATGGGCACCCTGCGCGTGGTGGCCATGCAGACGGCCCTGAGCGAGGGGCAGGCGCTCATCGACCGGCAGCGTCTGCAGTTGCTGGAGGTGGCGACGCCGGTCATCAAGCTCTGGGACGGGATCGTCGCGGTCCCGCTGATCGGAACACTCGACAGTGCCCGCAGCCAGGTCGTGATGGAGACACTGCTGAACGCGGTGGTCGACCAGCACGCCCGGTTCGCGATCCTCGACATCACCGGGGTACCGACGGTCGACTCGCTGGTGGCGCAGCATCTGATGAAGACGGTCGCGGCGGCCCGGCTGATGGGCGCGGAGTGCATCGTCTCCGGTATCCGTCCGGCGATCGCGCAGACCATGGTCCACCTGGGTCTCGACCTCGGCTCGGTACTCACCCGGGCGAGCCTCGCCGACGCGCTGGGCTACTGCCTGCACGAGCTGGGGGTCGACGTCGTGAGCACGACGGCCGGCAGTGCGGGCCGCCGGTGAGCGAGGCGTTCTCCCGCCCGGCCGCGGGACATGTGCCGGTGCTGAGGCTCGGCGGCGTGCTTCTGGTGACTCTCCAGGGCGACCTGCACGACAGCACGGCCCAGCAGCTCCAGCAGGACCTGTCGGAGACCATCGCGAGCAGCGGGGTCACGGGGGTGGTGATCGACATCTCCGGTGTGGAGATCGTCGACTCGTTCCTCGGGCGGGTGCTCGCCGAGCTCGCGGCGCAGTCGTCGCTGCTGGCCGCGCGAACCGTCGTGGCCGGGATGCGGCCGGCGGTCGCCATCACCCTGGTGGAGCTGGGGCTGACGCTGCCGGGGCTGCGTACCGCGCTCGACACCCAGGCGGCGATGGCACTGCTCGAGCAGCCCGTCGTACCGTCCCGCGCCGGTGGCAAGCGTCGGGAGCACCGGTGATGCCCACCACCTCGGAGGTCGAGGCCTGCCTGCCCATCCGGTCGGACATGGACCTGGTGTGGGTGCGCCAGCATGTGCGGCAGGCCGCCGCCCTGCTCGGCTTCGGACTGGTCGACCAGACGAAGCTGGTCACCGCCGCCAGCGAGCTGGCGCGCAACACCCTGGTGCACGGCGGGGGCGGGCAGATGGACGCCTCCCCGGTCTCCGCCGGATTCGGTGGCGGACTGCGGCTGACGTTCACCGACTCCGGGCCGGGCATCCCCGACCTCGACCGGGCGCTCAGCGACGGCTACACCTCCGGCGACGGGCTGGGGATGGGGCTGGGCGGCGCGCGGCGCCTGGTGCACGAGTTCGAGGTCGAGAGCACAGTGGGATCGGGAACCACGGTGCGGGTGACCTCGTGGGTGAACCGGCCGCCCCGTGTGCGGGAGGAGATCTGATGCCACGCCTCTGGGACGTGCCGGTGCGGGACTCCACCCGGGTACGGGACGTCCGGGTCGCCGCCGAGGACGCGGCGGCCCTGGCCGGTCTCGACGAACGGAGCACCGCCGCCGTCTCGCTGGTCGCGACGGAACTCGCCACCAATCTCCTCAAGCACGCGCGGGACGGTGAGGTGCTCATCGACGTCGTGCAGCCGTCCGTGCTCCGCGAGGGCGACCGGGCGCGGGCCGTGCAGATCGCCGCGGTCGACCACGGGCCGGGCATCGCCGATGTGGCCGACGCGCTGCGGGACGGGTTCAGCACGACCCGCTCACTGGGAGCCGGCCTCGGCACCTGCCGGCGGCTCTCGGACGAATTCGGTCTGCACAGCGTGCTCGGCCGGGGCACGGTGGTGGTGGCCCGGATCGGTGGCGGCGCTGGTGCGCTCGGCGGGAACGGCCCGCGCGGCGACGGTGGGCCGTCGGTGCCCGTGATCCGGGCCGGCGGGGTCAATGTCCCCTACGCCAGGGCCGACCACTCGGGGGACGCCTGGGTCTGGGTCAGGTCCGGGGACCGGTACACCCTGATGCTGGCCGACGGGCTGGGCCACGGCCCCGAGGCGGCACGCGCCTCCACCACCGCGGTGGAGGCGGTGAGCCGCAGGCCCCATCTCGCCCCCGCCGAGGCACTGCGCCGGCTGCACGAGGAGCTGGGCGCCACCCGGGGCGCGGCCGTCGTGGTGGCCCAGCTCGACACCCGGACCGGGCGGCTGCGGTTCGCGGGGATCGGCAACATCGGGGCCCGGCTGCGCGAGGGCGACCGGTGGCGTGCCCTGCTCTCCCGGCCCGGCATCGTCGGTCACCACCGGCCCGGCACCGTGCGCGAGGACGATCTCGCGTGGTCCGCCGGAAGTGTGCTCATCCTGCACACCGACGGGCTGCCCAGCTCCTGGGCCCCGCCGTCGGACCCCTGTCTCACGGCGGCCGACCCGGCCGTGACGGCCGCGGTGACGATCCGCGACGCGGGCAGTGCCGCCCGCCCCGTGCGGGACGACACCGCGGTGGCCGTCCTGACCTCCGCACCACCGGGCCGACCATGACGCGCGTATGGCAGATCAGCAGCGTGACCGACGCGGCACGCGCGCGTGTCTCGCTGGCGCGGCTGGCCGCCCGCCACGGGGTGCCCGCCGTCGAGCGGGCCCGGCTGGCGACGGCGCTCGGCATCCGGCTGCGGCAGTGCCTGGCCAAGGGCGGTACCTGGCGGCTCACCGTGGGCACACCCGGCCCGGACTACGAGGAAGGCGTGCTGCACGCCGTACTGTTCCCCCCGCCGGACGCGAGCGCCGCCGGGGAGACTCCGTGGGAGGTGACGGTCCCCTGCCCGGAGGCGGGCCGGCCCGACGACGGAGGCACGGTGACGGACGATCCGGCCGATCTGGCCCAGGCGCTGCTGAGCGCCGACGAGGACACGGCTCAGGTGCTGGACCGGCTCGCCGAGCAGGAGGCGCTGGTCGCCTTCCACCGGGAGGAGCTGCACCAGACCAACCAGGGCGTCCTGGCTCTGCACGCCGAGCTGGACGCGGCGGGACGCGCCCAGCGGGAGGCGTTCGCCGCCGAGCACCGGGCGCGCAACGAGGCGGAGAACGCCCGCCGCAGGCTGACCTTCCTGGCGGACGCCAGCGCGGTGCTCAACGCCTCGCTGAACCACGACGAGATCGTGCGCAGGCTGCCCGAACTGCTGGTGCCGCGGTACGCGGCCCGGGTCGACATATGGCTGTTCGACGAGGACGACGATCCGCACCACCCCCCGACCCGCCCGGCCGCCGCGGTGCGCGCGGCCCGCACCGGGCGGCCGCAGTACGCCGCCGACCACCCCGGTGGGCTGCGCGGTGTGGACGACCGGCCGCCCTCCCTGCTCGATCCCGGCAGGCCGCTGCTGTGCGTGCCGCTGCTGACGCGCCAGGCGCCCCTGGGCGTGCTCACCCTGTCGCCGCCCGGTGAGCGCTGGGATCCGGACGACGCGGTGATGCTGCTCGAACTCGTCCGCAGGGCCAGTATCGCCATCGGCAACGCCCGCCGCTTCGAGCACAACCGGGACATCGCCGAGACGCTGCAGCGCGCCCTGCTCACCGAACTGCCCACGACCCCGGGGCTGAGCCTGGCCGCCCGGTATCTGCCGGCCACGCACGGCATGAACATCGGCGGCGACTGGTACGACGCCTTCCACCGGCCGGACGGGAGTCTGATCACGGTCATCGGCGACGTGACCGGGCACGGGCTGCACGCGGCGGTCATGATGAGTCAGTTGCGCACCGCGCTGCGCGCCTACGCCGTCGACGTCGGCAGTCCGGGCCGGCTGCTGACCCGGCTGCACAGGTTCCTGCACCAGCTCCAGCCGCATCTGTACGCCACGGCCGTCATCGCCCGTTTCCACCCGGACGGGTCCACACTGACGTGGGCCGCCGCGGGGCATCCGCCGCCGGTGCTGCGGCTGCCCGACGGGCGGGTGCGCACCCTGGACGCCAAACCGGGCGCGATGCTCGGGATCCCGCTGGAGCAGAAGATCGCCGACCACACCGAACAGGTGGCGCCGGGTTCGACGCTGGCGCTCTACACGGACGGGCTGGTCGAGCGGCGCACCCAGGGCATCGATCCGGGCATCGGGCGGCTCGCGGCGGCGCTCGGCTCGTTCGTCCCCGCGGAGCTGGACACGGACCTGGAGGGCTCGGCGGACCGCCTGCTGCAGCCGATGCTCAGCGATTCCGAACGCGACGACGACGTCTGTCTGCTGCTCTGCCACCTGCACGGCTGAGCCCTCGCGGCCCGCCGAGGGGCGGGCGGCCGGCCCGCAGGTGTCACGGGCTTCCCGGTGCGTTCCGCCGCCGGTGCGGGCATCGTGGTGCTGAAGGTTCTCGCGTGCCGGGGCCCGCAGGGGCCGATGTGACGCGTCGGGCGCTGCGATCGAGGAGGTGCAGGGCAGCGATCCCGGGGCACCTGAAGGGCGTCGACGTTCGAGGCAGACCGTGTGGAGCCGCAGAAAGGGATGAGCGCCGTGACACGACCCAGGATCCTGGTGGTGGGCGGAGGCTTCGCCGGCGTGGCGTGCGTCCGCCGGCTGGAGCGGAAGCTCTCCCCGTGGGCAGCAGACATCACCCTCGTGACACCGACCTCCTATCAGCTCTACATGCCGCTGCTCCCGCAGGTCGCCTCCGGTGTGCTGACACCGCAGTCGGTCGCCGTCTCCCTGCGCCGCAGCGCGAAGTACCGCACCCGGATCATTCCGGGCGGGGCCGTCGGCGTGGACCTGAGGTCCAAGGTCTGTGTCATCCGCACGATCACGGGCCGGACCCTCACCGAGCCCTACGACTACATCGTGCTGGCCCCCGGCAGTGTCACCCGCACCTTCGACATCCCCGGACTCACCGATCACGCCTACGGCATGAAGACGTTGGCCGAGGCCGCCTACATCCGCGACCACGTGATCGCCCAGCTCGACCTCGCCGACGCCAGCGAGGACCCGGCCGAACGGGCCGCGCGGCTGCAGTTCGTGGTGGTCGGCGGCGGCTACGCGGGCACCGAGACCGCCGCCTGTCTGCAGCGGCTGACCCACGCCGCCGTCGAGCGCTACCCGCGTCTGGACCCGGGCCTGATCAAGTGGCACCTGATCGACATCGCGCCGAAGCTCATGCCCGAGCTGGGCGAGAAGCTCGGGCGCAGCGCGCAGGAGATCCTCACCCGGCGCGGCATCGAGATCTCGCTCGGTGTCTCCATCGCGAAGGCGGGCCCCGAGGAGGTCACCTTCACCGACGGCCGGGTGATCCCCACCCACACCCTCATCTGGACGGCCGGCGTCGTCGCCAGCCCGCTGATCGCCACGCTCGACGCGGAAACGGTCCGGGGGCGGCTCGCGGTCAACGCGGACATGTGTCTGCCCGGCCGCGACGGGGTGTTCGCCCTCGGTGACTCCGCCGCGGTGCCCGACCTCGCCAAGGGCGAGGGCGCGGTGTGCCCGCCGACCGCGCAGCACGCCCTGCGGCAGGGCAAGCAGGTCGCCGACAACGTCATCGCGACGCTGACCGGCCGGCCGTTGCGGCCGTACCACCACAAGGACCTCGGGCTGGTCGTGGACCTGGGCGGCACCGACGCCGTGTCCAAGCCGCTCGGTGTGGAACTGCGGGGCCTGCCCGCCCAGGTGGCGGCCCGCGGGTACCACTGGTCGGCGCTGCGCACCAACGTCGCCAAGACGCGGGTCATGACGAACTGGCTGCTCAACTCGATCGCCGGGGACGATTTCGTGCGGACCGGCTTCCAGTCCCGCCAGCCCGCCAAGCTGGGGGACTTCGAGTACACGCACGCCTATCTGACGCCCGAGCAGGTGCGGGCGCACATCGAGGAGGCGGGCCGGCGGGTGCGGTGACCCCGTCCCCGCGGCTGCCCCGCCCGTTCGGCGCCCCGCCGTCCCGGTGACCCTGCCGGTGGGGGGCCTCCGACGGGTGCCGCCTGGGCACATGCCATGCTGGCATTCCGATCAACGCGAGCGACGGGAGCGTGTGCGGCGGCGTGAAAGCGGCGGGGCACTCGGTGCGGACACGACTGCGGGACCGCCTGGCGGCGTCGGATCCCGGGCTGCTGCGGCTGACGGCCGGACTGCGGACGGTGGGCGCCATCGCGCTGACGCTGGCCGTGCTCGCCCTCGTGGGGGCGGGCGTCACCCAGCTGGTGGCGGGCGCGATGACCGCGACGGTCGCCACCTTCGCCATCCGGGAGAAACAGCGAGGCGCCCAGGCCGTCACGCTCGCCCTCGGTCTGCCGGTGGCGCTCGTGGCCGTGTCGCTCGGCGCGGTGCTGGGCGAGCGGGTGGTCGTCGGTGACGTCTTCTTCACCGTCCTCATCTTCTGCGCGGTGTACGCCCGCCGGTTCGGCGACCGCGGGACCGCCCTGGGGCTGATCGGTTTCCAGGTCTACTTCGTGTCCCTGTTCATCGGCGCCTCCCCCGGGGAGCTGCCCGGGATGTGGGCCGCCCTGGCCGCCGCGTTCGTGTGCAGTGCCGTCATGCGGTTCGCCGTCGTCCCCGTGACCCCGGCCGGGCTCCTCGCTCGGCTCCGGGATGCCTTCCGTGCCCGGCTGGCGCAGCTCGTGACGGCGCAACTGGCGTTGCTCGACGCCGCGCCGGACGAGGTCGACAAGGCACTGGAGGACGTCCGCGCGGGTACGGCCCGGCTGCACGAGACGGCCCTGATGATCCAGACGCGGTTGGAGCAGGGGACCCCCGACGAGTCGTCGGCGCGGCTGGTGCAGCGCCGGATCGCGGACGCCGAGATCGCCGCCGAGCGGCTGGGCCTGCTGCTGCTGTCCGCCCGCAGCGCCGAACGCGCGGACACGCTGACCCTGCACCTTCCGGGCGCGCCCGCTCCCGAGGCGGGCCGGACGGCGGCGCCGGACGAGGCCACCGCCGGACTGCGCCGCGATCTGCTCGCGCTGCGTACGCTGGTCCTGCTCGCCGGGCCCGGAGCGCCGGGGACGGCGGTTGCGCACGTGCGCAACCGCCTGCTCGCCTACCGGGACGAGGAGAACCTGCCGGTGTGTTCTCCGGCCCTCCAGGACGTGTTCCGGGCCATCGGCGAGTCGGCCCGTGCGGTGATGGGTCTGCGGATCGCCCTGGACGGTCCGCAGGACGAGTCGGACGACACCCCTGCCACGGCCCGCTCCCGTGAGGAACTGGACGCCGAGGACGCCTCCATCGACGCCGGGGAGGAGGAGCGGACGACCGAGGAGGACACGGGGCTGAGACGTCCCACCACCCGGGCCGCCGTACAGGTCACCGTGGGCTCGTCGCTGGCCATCGTCGGCGGTGAGCTGCTGTCCTCCGAGCGCTGGTACTGGGCGGTCCTGACGTGCTGGATCGTCTTCATCAACACCTCGTCGACGGGCGAGATCCTGGTCAAGGGCTACCGGCGGCTGCTGGGCACGGTCCTCGGCGTGGTCGCCGGCATCGCGCTGGCCGCGGTGGTGGGCGGGCACACCTGGACGACGTTCGGCCTGATCCTGGTGATGATCTTCGCGATGTCCTACACGGCACCGCTCTCGTACACGCTGATGTCGTTCTTCGTGACGGCGATGGTGGGGCTGCTGTACACGCTGCTGCACACCTACAGCTGGGAGGTGCTGGTGCTGCGCGTGGAGGAGACCGCGCTGGGTGCCGCCTGCGGGGTGGTCGCCGCGGCCCTGGTCCTGCCGGTGCGCACGGACCGGCGCACGAACGAGCTGCTGGGCACCGTGCTGGAGCGGCTCACCGAGGTCACCGAGGCCGCCGTCGACCAGCTCAGCGGCGGACCCGCCGTCGATCTGCTGGACCGGGCGCGGGAGCTGGACCAGGCGCTGGGCGATCTGCGCTCCGCCACCCAGCCGCTCACCCATCCGGTCACTCCGCTGCGGGGCCGACGGGACACCGCGCGGTACGTCGTGGCGCTCCTGGAGACCTGCGCCTACCACGCTCGCTCGCTGGCGGCCACGGCCGAACTGCTGCAGGCCCACCCCTCGATCGCGGCGGATCCACGGCTGCGCGGGACGACGGGGCGCACGGTGCGCAACATCGCGGCGATCGCGGCCCGGGTCGCGGACGAGGACGTCACGGCCAGGATCGAGACGGGGCCGAGCTTCGCCTCGTTGCTGGGTGGTTCCGGTGACGACGGCGCCTCGCGCTACGGCCGGATCACCGGCCGGGTGCTGCGGCATCTGGAGCGGTTGGACGAAGCGGTGGTGGGTCTCGCGCGCCCCCTGGGCGTACCGCTGGCGACACGCGAGCGGTGACGGACCTTCCGTGGCGGGTGGCCGGGCGGCCGGGTCCGCGACCTCGTGCGATCCGGTGGGCGGGTCCGCTCAGAAGTCGGTGGGCAGGCCGCTGGCCTCGGCGATGCCGCGCAGTTCGTCGTTCTGCCGGTGCCGTTCCCTGATGTAGCCGGCGATCTCGTCGAGCCGGGACGGGTCGGCGGCCGTGGTCGCGTCGGTGACCACGCGGACCGGTCCGCTCTCGTCGACGTCCAGCTCGACCACCTCGTTGTCCATGCGGCCGGTGACGGCTGTGGCGATGACGAGGGCGGCCTCGTCGCGGACCTCCTGGGGCAGTTCGTCGTCTCCGCCGTCCAGGGCGACGTCGAGACCGGACAGGCGGTGTTCCTCGATCGCCCGGAGCACCGGCTCCACCACACGGAGCAGCAGGCGGTAGTCCTCGGTGTCCATCCGGATGCGCAACAGGTCGAGGTAGACGTCCACGGGCCGGCCGTCCGGCGGGATCTCGGATTCACTCATCTGCACCGTGTTCCCTTCTTGCGGTCGCTCATGCGACAGGGACGACTGGCGACTGGAGACAGCACGACTGGCGACGGTACGACGCTCAGGCATGCCCTCGATGGGCGGTCGTCCTCCGTCGGCCCATCGCGTCGGCGCGCACGCGGGCGCAGCTGCGGCTGATGAGCCGGGAGACGTGCATCTGGGAGATCCCCAGCTGGTCGGCTATGCGGCTCTGGGTCATGTCCTCGAAGAAGCGCATGTAGAGGATGGTGCGCTCGCGCTCGGGCAGGCGGCGCAGTCCTTCCTTGGCGGACTCGCGGTCGACCACGACGTCGTAGGCCGCGTCCGAGGCGCCCAGGGTGTCGGCCAGGCTGTAGCCGTCGTCGTCGGGCGACATCTCCGCGTCCAGTGACAGGGTGCTGAAGCTCTCCAGCGCCTCCAGCCCGGCTCCGACCTCTTCCTCGGTCAGCCCCGTGTGCTCGGCCAGGGCGGCGGGCGAGGGTTCGGGGCTGCCGGGCGTCTGGGCGAGGTCCCGTCGGGCGATCCGTACCTTGTTGCGCAGTTCCTGTACCCGGCGGGGCACCCGCAGGGCCCACATCCGGTCCCGGAAGTGCCGCTTGACCTCGCCGGTGATGGTGGGGACGGCGTAGCTCTCGAAGGCTCCGCGGGCCGGGTCGAAGCGGTCCACCGCCTTGACCAGTCCGAGAGCGGCCACCTGACGCAGGTCCTCGACGGATTCGCCGCGGTCGCGGAAGCGGCCGGCGATGCGGTGGGCCATGGGCAGCCACGCGGTGACGAGTTCGTCGCGGACGGCGTCCCGCTCGGGGCCGTCCTCCAGTGACGCCAGCCGGGCGAACAGGGCCGCGGTGTCCGGAGCGTCTTCGTGGCGCCTGCGCGCGTCGCGGGCTGCGGGGGCGGCCGCCGTCGCGGTGGCGGTCGTGGGCGTCGTGGCGGCGGTCGTGGGCGTCGTGGCGGCGGGGGCCGGGGTGGTGGTCGTGGTGGCAGCGGGGTCGGGGCGGTCGGTGGGCGTGTCTATGAGCATGCGATTTCGCTCCCGAACAGTGGATTTCAAAGTGGTCTACCGCGGGACGGCCGCTGCGGGGGCGTCCGGAGGGAATTCCTCAGCAGCCATGTCTCTCCCGCTGGCGCGCCTCCGGTCCGAAGCACGACCCTCCGACTGCCCTCCCGCCGGTGGCGCAAACTCCGCTTCCCGGCACAATCTGCCGGACGGGTCCGGCGGGCCTTCAGGGCAGGGGGACCACGGCGGTGATGCATTTGCCGCCCGCGGGCAGGTCGGCCACCCGCACGTCGCGGCACAGCCGGCAGACGATGCGCCAGCCCCGGCCGCCTGGTGTGAAGCGTCCCTGCCGGTCGGTCGTCGGCCGTGCGACGGGCAGTTCCGCGCTGCGGTCGCTCACCGAGACGCGCACGCCGGGACCGGTGACGTCGACCCGGAAGTCGGTGATGCCGCCACCGTGCAGGATCGCGTTGGTGGTGAGTTCGGAGGTGACGAGCAGCACGTCCGCGAGGGCCTCGGCGTCGCACGGGGTGTGCGTGGCGCGGCAGCGCTCGCACACCGCCTGCCACACGGCCTGGCGCGCCTCGGCCGGCCGTGGCCGATACGGTCGCCGTGTGTCGGCGCGGCGGGTGCCGCGCGGGGCGATGTCGGTTCCGGTCATGCGCTCCTCGCACATTGTTCGGCTCCCTGTCCGATGAGGAATGTCATCTCTTTCGGCTCACCTGCCCCGGCACCGGCAAACCTTCCGACCTTTTTCCGAACACCTGCCATTCCCGTGGCTCAACGGGGTAGGCGGACGTCATGACCGGTGTGGTGGACTCGGACGAACTGGTACGGCGGATCCAGCGGGCGCGGGCCCGCGCGGCCCATGAGGAGCGGCTGTGGCGGACGAGGAGCGCCGAACTCGAACGGGCTGATCCCGCGGAGAAGGGAGTCGCCGACATGCACAGGCTGGCGTACGAGGCCGTGCTGCGGGTGCTGGACGAGATCCTGACTCCCGGCAGGTCCGACGTGCGGAGCTGACCGGCCGGTCCAGGGACTGTTCCCGAACCGGCGGAGGTGAAACAGGTCACGTGACCCGGTTCTGGCGGCACCCACCCGCACAGATGGTTTATCGTTCACCCATAAGTGGTGACGGAGTCGACGCCCGTCCTCCCTCCACCACCTTTTACCGCCCTGGCTGGCTTCCCCCGTCCAGCCAGGGCTTTCACATGCCGAAGTGCCCCGGACGGCGGCAGCGGCTCCAATGGAGGTAGGCACCGGTACCGAATGTCCGGCGAGGAGCCCTGCTTCATGACCAACGCGATCAAACTCCTGACGGCCCTCCCCCCACCGCAGCGCCAACGTCTGATGGCACTCGCGCGGGAGGTCGCCTTCCCGGAGGACACCCGGATCTTCGAGGCCGGAGCCACCGCCGACCGTTTCTGGGTCGTCCGTTCCGGTGCGGTCTCCCTCGACCAGCGGGTGAACGACCTGCGCCGGGTGACGGTCGCCACCCTAGGCGCGGGCGATCTGCTGGGCTGGTCCTGGCTGTTCCCGCCCCACCGGTGGGACTTCGGCGCCGAGGCGTTCAGCCCGGTCCGCGCCTACGAGTTCGACGCGGCGGCCGTGCTCCGGCTGTGCGAGGAGGACCCGGCGCTCGGGCTGACGCTGGTGCGCTGCGTCGCCGAGATCCTCGCGCACCGGCTGGAGGCGACGCGGGTCCGGCTGATGGAGCCGCACACGACGCGCGGGCACCGCGCACTGTAGACCCCGGCACCTCGTACGGCCCGGTCGCGCCTCACACGCGGTAGCGGCGCAGCGCCGGCATCGCGGCGGCCAGGGCGAGCATCACCACGACGACCAGGAGCCCGCCGCCCGCCACCGCCGTACGGGGGCCGAAGGCGGAACCGGCGGTGCCGTGCAGGACGTCGGCGAGCCGGGGGCCGCCCGCGACGACGACGGTGAAGACGCCCTGCATCCGGCCGCGCATCTCGTCGGTCGCGACGGAGAGCAGGATCGCCCCGCGGAAGACCATCGAGACCATGTCCGCGATCCCGGCGACGGCGAGGAAGGCCACGGCGATCCAGAGGCTGTCGCTGAGCCCGAACCCCGTGACCGCGACGCCCCAGACCACCACGGAGCCGATGACCATCCAGCCGTGCCGACGGGCCCGGGAGAACGTGCCGGAGAACAGTCCGCCCGCCACCGCGCCGATCGGGATGGCGGCGAACAGCAGCCCCAGCGCGAACCCCTCTCCGTAGGGCGCGTAGGTCTCGGTGGCGAGCTGCGGGAACAGGGCCCGGGGCATGCCGAGGACCATGGCGACGATGTCCGCCACGAACGACAGCAGCAGCACCGCGTGCCCGGAGATGTAGCGGAATCCGTCCAGGATCTCCCGGAGGCCCGCGCGCCGCGCCACCGTCGCGTCGAGCGGTGGCAGGGCGGGCAGACGGTGGACCGCCCACACCGTGACGCACAGCGCCAGCGCGTCGATCAGATAGAGCTCCGCCAGCCCGACGACCGGGATGAGCGCACCCGCGAGCAGCGGTCCGGCGATCTGGCCGGTCTGCATGACGGTGGAGCCCAGGGCGTTGGCGGCGGGCAGCTCCTCCTCGGGGACCAGGCGGGCGATGGAGGCGCTGCGGGCCGGGGCGTTCAGTCCCCAGAACGCCTGCTGCACCGCGAGCAGGACCATGAGCACGGCGACGGAGTCCAGCCCGGTGGCGGCCTGCACCCAGAACAGGACCGAGGTGACGGCGATCCCGGTGTTGGTGATCAGCAGGAGCTTGCGACGGTCCATGGCGTCGGCGATCGCGCCGCCCCACAGGGCGAACACGATCAGCGGCAGCAGACCCGCCAGACTCGCGGCGCCGACCCAGGCGGAGGAGCCGGTGATGTCGTAGATCTGCTTGGGCACGGCCACGGCGGTGAGCTGGCTGCCGACCGCCGTGACGGCGGTGGACGCCCACAGCCGGCGGTAGGCCGGGCGGCGCAGGGGGCGGGTGTCCATGGCCCACCGGCGCAGGCCGCGCGGCCGTGGCCGCACGGAAGGACCTGCCGTACGCGACGGACCCGATGGGCCTGACGGACCCGGCACGGCCCGCTCGGGGGCGGGCTCCTCGGCCTGGGGTTCGGTGCTGCTCTCGCTGGTGTCCACGACCGTCCCGGTTGGTGACTACATCTTTTTGCCGGGGTTCACTATGGCAGGACCGGTGACGGCGCCCGCCCGCCGTATCAGCTGCCGGCGATGAGCGTGCCACCGAGGACGACCATGGTGGTCGCGACCAGGCCGTCCAGGATCCGCCAGGCGGTGGGCCGGGCCAGGAAACGGCTCAGCAGCCTGGCCCCGAAGCCGAGGGCGGCGAACCAGCAGAGGCTGGCCAGCACGGCGCCGAGGCCGAACGTCCAGCGCAGCGGCCCGTGGTCGGCGGCGACCGAGCCCAGCAGGAACACGGTGTCGAGGTAGACGTGCGGGTTGAGCCAGGTCATCGCCAGACAGGTGAGCACGGCGCGACGGCGCGAACGCACGGCCTCGCCCTCCGCCCGCAGCCCGGCCTCGCCCGGTCGGACCACCCGGCGCGCGGCCAGCAGGCCGTAGCCGAGCAGGAACAGGCCGCCGATCCAGCCGACCGCCGTCAGCGCGCCGGGCCACGCCACGACCAGCGCACCGACCCCGCCGACGCCGAGGGCGATGAGGGCCGCGTCGGACACGGCGCAGATGCCGACGACGGCGAGGACCGCCTCCCGGCGGACACCCTGGCGCAGGACGAAGGCGTTCTGGGCGCCGATGGCGACGATCAGGGAGAGGCCGGTGCCGAATCCGGCGGCGGCCGTGGTCAGGGCGCTGTTCATGCCGAGGACGCTAGAGGCACCGCCTGGCGCAGTACAGCTAATGTTTCTTACGTACCCTTAGCCGATGTGATGGAGGATCTTCCGCTCGACCAGGTACGGACCCTGCTCGCCGTGGTGGACGAGGGCACGTTCGACGCGGCCGCGGCAGCCCTGCACGTGACACCCTCCGCGGTCAGCCAGCGGGTGAAGGCGCTGGAGCAGCGCACCGGGCGGGTGCTGCTGCTGCGCACGAGGCCGGTGCGGCCGACCGAGTCGGGAGAGGTGCTGGTGCGGCTCGCCCGCCAGGTGGCCCGGTTGGAGCGGGACGCGTACGCGGAGCTGGGGCTGGGCCCCGGCGGGGAGCCGACCCGGGTGTCGGTGGCGGTGAACGCGGACTCCCTGGCGACCTGGTTCCTCGGCGCCCTCACCCGGGTTCCGGGCGAGCCGCGCCTCTCCTTCGAGTTGCGCCGCGAGGACGAGTCCCACACCGCGGCCCTGCTGCGCGAGGGAACGGTGATGGCCGCGGTGACCTCGTCGCCGGAGGCGGTGCCGGGCTGCTCCGTGCGGCCCCTGGGTCGGATGCGCTATCTCCCCGCGGCCAACCCGGAGTTCGCCGCGCGGTACCTCACGGTGCCGCTGGAGGAGACGCTGCCGCGGGCACCCGTGGTGACCTTCGACCGACGGGACGACTTCCAGGACGCCTTCGTGCGCCGGCTCACCCGCGGCCGCACCGGGGCGAGCACGAGCCGGCACCTCATTCCGACCTCGGAGGGGTTCGCCGAGGCGGTCGCCGCGGGCCTGGGCTGGGGCATGGTGCCCGAGACGCAGGCCGAGCCCCTGTTGCGGGCCGGCCGGCTCGTCGTCTTCGCCCCGGACCACGTGGCCGAAGCGCCCCTGTACTGGCAGCAGTGGAAGTTGGACTCCCCGGCCCTCGCGGCGGTGGCCGACGCGGTGGCGGCAACTGCGGCGACGACGCTGCGGAGTTGAGGGCGCGTCACACCCGTCCGTCGCCGGCCGGGCGGGCGTGTCCGCGGTGACGCAGAACACCGGAGCCGCTGTTTCATCGCGCACCGGCAGGTGACCCGTAACGGAACAGTGCACCCGAAGGGTGCGTATCCACTCCGATCACAGGTGGTTTTCCATGGACGACTGGCGGACTCGCGCGGCCTGCCGGGACGAGGATCCCGACCTCTTCTTCCCGATCGGGACCTCCGGCCCGGCACTTCTCCAGACGGAGCAGGCGAAGGCGGTGTGCCGGCGCTGTCCCGTCCGGGAGCAGTGCCTCGACTGGGCTATGGATTCGGGCCAGTCCCTCGGGGTGTGGGGCGGCACGAGCGAGACGGAGCGGCGCGCGTTGAAGCGCCGCCTGAAGGCGCGGCGCGCCTGAGGCGGGCGGGGCCCCCGTTTCGGCCCGCCCGTCCGTCGTCCTGTCCGCCGTGCCCGGCCCGGGGGACGGCGCTAGGCTCGCGGGAGACCACGGGAAGGGGCCGACCATGAGCGTACGCGTGCGCCGCGTCTACGAACCGCCTGAGCCGGACGACGGTGTCCGCGTCCTGGTCGACCGGTTGTGGCCGCGCGGCCTGGCGAAGGACATGGCACGCGTGGACGAATGGCCCAAGGGACTGACCCCGTCGACGGAACTGCGCCGCTGGTACCACATGGGCGAGCGGCCGTACGAGGAGTTCCGCGGGCGCTACGAGGCAGAGCTCACCGCCCCCGAGGCGGCCGAACTCCTGGATCATGTACGGGAGTTGGCGACGAAGGGCCAGGTGACCCTGCTGACCGCGGCCAGGGAGCCGGCGACCAGTCACGCCGAGGTGCTGGCCCGCCTCCTCGACGACTGACCCGTCCCCTGCCCCCGTCGGCCGCGCCGGCTACACCGTCTGCCGCGCCGCCGCCCGTCCCGCCGCGCGCCCAGAGAAGAGGCAGCCGCCGAGGAAGGTGCCCTCCAGGGCGTTGTAGCCGTGGACGCCGCCGCCCCCGAAGCCCGCGACCTCGCCCGCCGCGTACAGCCCCTCGATCGGCTGCCCCGCGCCGTCCAGCGCGCGGGAGTCGAGGTCGGTCTGGATGCCGCCGAGGGTCTTGCGGGTGAGGACGTGCAGCTTGACGCCGACCAGCGGGCCGGCCGCGGGGTCGAGGATGCGGTGCGGGGCGGCCACCCGGCCGAGGCGGTCGCCGATGTAGCGGCGGGCGTTGCGGATGCCCTGCACCTGGACGTCCTTGGCGTAGGGGTTGGCGATCTGCAGGTCGCGGGCCTCGATCTGGCGGCGGACGACGGCCGCGTCGAGCAGGGGCTTGTCGGTGAGGGCGTTCATCCTCTCGACGAGTTGCTCCAGGGTCGGGGCGGTCACGAAGTCCGCGCCCCGGCGCAGGAACGCGTCGACCGGGCCGGGGGCGCCCTTGCCCAGCACGCGTTCGCGCAGGAACCCGGCCCGGTCCTTGGCGGTGATGTCGGGGTTCTGTTCGGAGCCCGACAGCGCGAACTCCTTCTCGATGATCTTCTGGGTGAGGATGAACCAGGAGTGGTCGTGGGCGGCGATGTCCTCGGTGGTGCGCAGGTGCTCGAGTGTGCCCAGGGTGTCGTAACCGGGCAGGCAGGGCTCGGGCAGCCGGCGGCCGAGGGCGTCGAACCACATCGAGGACGGTCCGGGCAGGATGCGGATGCCGTGACCGGGCCAGATCGGGTCCCAGTTCCGTACGCCCTCGGTGTAGTGCCACATGCGGTCCCTGTTGACCAGGCGCGCGCCCGCGCGGGCGCTGATGTCGAGCATCCGTCCGTCCACGTGGGCCGGGACTCCGGTGATCATCTCCCGGGGCGGGGTGCCGAGCCGCTCGGGCCAGTGGCGGCGGACGATGTCGTGGTCGGCGCCTATGCCGCCACTGGTGACGATCACGGCCTGGGCGGTGAGTTCGAAGTCGCCGATCGCCTCGCGACTGGAGGCGACACCGCGCGGTGCGTCGTCCTGTGCCAGCAGGGTGCCCCGCACTCCGCGCGCGGTGCCGTCCTGGACGACCAGTTCGTCGACCCGGTGACGGTGGTGGAAGGTGAGCAACCCGTCGCGCGCGGCCTGCCGGGCGTGGCGTACGAAGGGTTCGACGACGCCGGTGCCGGTGCCCCAGGCGATGTGGAAGCGGGGCACGGTGTTGCCGTGGCCGTCCGCGCGGAGGTCGCCGCGCTCGGCCCAGCCGACGGTGGGCAGGAACGAGATGCCGTGCCCGTCCAGCCAGGACCGCTTCTCCCCCGCCGCCCACTCGACGTAGGCACGGGCCCAGCGCACCGCCCAGGAGTCCTCGTCCTGGAGCCGGTCGAATCCCGCGCTGCCCTGCCAGTCGTTCCAGGCGAGCTCGAAGGAGTCCTTGATGCCGAGACGCCGCTGCTCCGGGGAGCCGACGAGGAACAGCCCGCCGAAGGACCAGAAGGCCTGCCCGCCGAGGTTGGCGGCGTTCTCCTGCTCGACGAGGGCGACCCTGCGGCCCCGGCTGGTCAGTTCGTGGGCCGCGACCAGGCCCGCGAGACCCGCTCCGACGACGACGACGTCGGCATCCATGGCGAGAAGTCCCTTCCTCATCCGCGTCGGTGCGCGGCCGGTTCGGTGCTGCCGTCGGTGAGCAGCGCGGTCAGCAGTTGTTTCAGCCAGGCGCGGGCGCCTGCGACGTTCCCGTCCAGCAGCAGTTGGACGGTGACTCCGTCGTAGGCGGCGACCACGGCGTGCGCGGCGTCCTCGGCGGTGCCGAGGACGGCGGGCAGTTCGGTGTGGCCGCGGGCCCGCGCCAGCCGGTCCGCGACGGCCCGGCGCAGCCGCGCGCGGTGTTCCAGCAGGCTGCGGGACACCTCGGGGTCGCGGGCGGCGTGCACCAGGAAGTCGGTCTTCACCAGCAGCCAGTCCCGGTCGAGCAGCAGCACCTCGGTGACGCGGTCCACGGCGGCGGACACGTCGAGGTCGGGGCAGCCTTGGGCGAGGGCCGAGGAGACCTGCTCCGCGATGAGCTCGGCGCGCTCCGCGTACAGGGCGAAGAAGAGCTCGTCCAGGCCGGCGAAGTTCGAGTAGAAGGCGCCCCTGGTGTAGCCGGCGGCCTCGCAGACCTCCTCGATCGAGACGTGCCCGAAGCCCTTGGCCGCGAACACGCAGAACGCCGCTTGCAGGAGGTTCGCGCGCGTGCGGGCCCGGCGCCCGGTCACCCGCCGCCCGGCCGCCGCCCGCCCGGATACGCCGTCCACGGTCATGCCACCCCTCCGTTCGATACGCGAACGTATCCGATACACCGGCGTATCCAGAAGGGTCTCGCCGGAATCAGAGCACCTGTGTGAACATCGACGCCTGCCGGGCGGGTCCGGCCGGCGCACCCGGGAGCACCGGGTGCCCAAGGGCGTCAGCGCGGCCGGGCCGCGCATCAGCGTCCGGTTCCGCCCGCACCGCGTGAACCGGCCCGCCGCCCTGCCGCGCTTCCTGACCGTCCGTTTGGACCTCGCCGACCTTCCCTTCGTCCTGGAGGGGGACCACTTCGAGACCGGGCACCTGTGGTTCCTCGTGCTGCCGCTCGCCGCCGTCAACGCCCTGCTGGGCAGGGAGGAGGGCTTCGCGGGCTGGAACCGCTGGGCGTATCTCCTGTTCCTGCTGTACGGGTTCGCGCTCGGCGACGACGAGCGCGTCCGCGCCCTGACGCGCCGTGTGGCCGCCTTGGCCGGTGTGCTCGGGCTGCTCCTGTTCGCCGCGACGGCACCCGGATTCGTCGCGGGGGACGCTCCCTTCGCCGCGTGGACCCCCTTCACCGCGTGGACCCCCTTCGCGCTGTTCACCCGGGCGGCTCTCGGGGCAGCGGGCTGGTGCTGGGTGCCGGCCCTCCCCGGCCTGCTGGACCGGCCCCGGAACGGGACTTCGGGGGCACCGGAGGCGACCGCGGGTGCGGGCGCCGGCCGAGACTGCCCGTTACGGGGCCGCCTCCACGGAGCCCGCCGGTACGGCCGGTATCCGGTGCTCGCCGCGCTGCCGTTGTACGTGCTGCACCAGCCGGTCGTGGTCGCCTTCGCCTACGGCGTGGTCGGATGGTCCGCGCCGATGGCCGTCCAGTACGTGGTGATCGTCGCCGCCTCACTGGCCGTCATCCTCGCCGTGTACGCGTACAGGGTGCGCGGAACGCGGCTGACGCGCTTTCTCTTCGGGGTGCGCCCGCAGCCCCGGCCCCGCCCCACGACGGCTCCGACACGTCCGGGTCCGACCCGGTCGCTGGCGTCCTGATCTGCTTTGCTGGTGGCCTTCGGGCAGGACGGCAGAGCGCGGGGCGATCATGCGGGCAGATGTGCGGCACGTGGCCGACGGCACCCACCTGGTGCACGGCTCGAACACCAACTGGGTGATCCTCCAGGAGGGGGACGCCGTCACCCTGATCGACACCGGCTACCCCGGTGACCGCGGGCAACTCCTCGCGTCCCTGGCGGAGGTGGGCAGCGCGCCGGAGGCGGTCACGGCCGTACTGATCACCCACGCGCACACGGACCACCTGGGCTCCGCGGAGTACCTGCGGGCCACGTACGGCACCCCCGTGTACGCCCATGAGGCCGAAGTCCCGCACGTCCGCCGGGACTTCCTGCACCAGGTGACCGTCGGGCAGATCCTGCGCAACGGCTGGCGGCCGGGCGTGCTGCCCTGGGCCCTGCACGCGCTGCGCTCCGGCGGCACGGCGCACGTGCCGGTCGCCGCCCCCGAGCCGTTCCCGCGGCCCGGACCGCGGTCCGAACGCCGGTCCGAGGAGCGGTCCGAACGCCGGTCCGATGCACCGGATCCGCCCCGCCCGCTCGATCTGCCCGGCCGGCCGGTCCCCGTGCACACGCCCGGCCACACCGACGGGCACTGCGCCTTCCACCTCCCGGACATCGGGGCAGTGGTGTCCGGCGACGCCCTGGTGAGCGCTCACCCGACCTCCCGGGTGAGCGGACCGCAACTGCTGCCCGGCATGTTCCACCGCGAGCGGGCCACCGCCCTCGCCTCACTGGACATCCTGGCCGGGCTGGAGGGCGACCTCCTGCTGCCCGGACACGGCCCCGCGCGCGAGGGGTCCCCGCGGGACGCGGCGCGGCTGGCCCGTGAGCACGCACCGGGCTGAGGGGGCGGTCACCGGTGTGACGACCGCCGGATCCGCCGGCTGAACGAGTCGGGCTTCGACGTCGCCGGGATGCAGATCGGGCACACCTCCCACAGCGACACGCTCACCTTCGTACCGAAGGCCGTCGACGCCGGGCACCACCGGCGCCGACTGCTCCGCCTGACCGGGCTCGACACCGAGGAGAACCAGGTTAGGCGGCTGCTGAACAGACCTGGAGAGCTGGATGTCCCCCAGGAGGACGACGTCCCGGACAGCCCCGGCGGCGCCTCCCGACTGCACACCGGAACCGGTGCCGGGCAGCCCCCGAACGCCCGGAGGCCCTCGCTCACTGCCGGTACCTGTCCGAGCGGGTCCGGCACGACGCCGGTCTCGACACGGCGGTCGAGGACTGCGTCAGGAACGTCCGGCCCGGGGCCGGGTGGCGCTGCGGCCCACGGTCGGCCGAGTCAGGCCTGCGGTACCACCGCCACCGGGCAGTCGGCGTGGTGCAGGACGCCGTGGGCGACCGAACCGATCCGGGCGCCGACGGCGGTGCGGCGCGCGCGACGGCCGACCACCATCAGCTGGGCGGTGCCGGCCACCGACAGCAGCACCTGCCCGGCGCTGCCCATCTCCACGTGCTCGACGACGGGCACGTGCGGGTGACGCTCACGGAACGGCGCGAGGGCCGTGGACAGAGCCTTCTGCTCGTACTGCTCCAGCCCCCCGGCCTCGTCGACCTGGCGCAGCACTTCGGGGCTGTAGACGAACATCGGCGGCAGGGTCCAGGCCCGTACGGCGCGCACGGTGGCGCCCCGCGCGGCGGCCGTCTCGAAGGCGAAGTCCAGCGCGGCGGCGCTGTCCTCCGGATCGCCCTGCTGGCCGACGACGATCTCCCGTCCGGCGACCTCGCCCGACGCCCGGTCCCCGGCCCGCACGAAGACCACCGGCCGCGTGGCGTCGACGATCACCTGCTGGCCGACCGAGCCGACCAGGAAGCCGATGATCCGCCCGTGCCCGCGCGAGCCGAGCACCAGCATCTCCGCATCCGCCGCGGCGCCGGCCAGGGTCTGCACGGCGTCCCCCTCCAGGACGTCGGTGGTCACCGCGAGGTCCGGGTGCCGTTCGGTGATCCGGCGGACCGACTCACCCACCGCGTCGCGCACCCACTGCCCCTGGGTGGCGGCGTCACCGGCGTCGATTCCCTCGTGTGTCTGGAAGCGCCAGGCGTGCACCACCCGCAGCGGCCGTCCCCGGCGGACCGCCTCCCTCGCCGCCCAGGCCAGCCCGGCGAGGCTCTCCTCGGTTCCGTCGACCCCTGCCGTGATCGGGCGCGTCATGCGGTTCCTCCTGTGTCGTGTCCATCAGACGCGGTCCAGTCTTCCCCAACCCGTCTCCGGTGCTCTCCTCGCGTCCCGCCTGAAGCAGCCCGCACCCGAGCGAACGGTCGCGATCCCCCATACGCTGGACCGACCGTCGGTGGAGTTCCGCGACGTCCTCGAGGAGTCGGCATGACCAGCGACCACGCCATCGATCCCCGTGTTCCGCCGAGCGGCGCGGGGTGCGCCGAGTGCGACGCCGCGGGCGGCTGGTGGTTCCATCTGCGGCGCTGCGCGCAGTGCGGGCACGTCGGCTGCTGCGACAGTTCCCCCGGTCAGCACGCCACGGCGCACTTCAGGGCCTCCGGGCATCCCGTGGTCCGCAGCTACGAACCCGGCGAGGCCTGGTTCTGGAACTACGCCACCGACGAGATGTACGAGTCGGGCCCCGACCTGGCCCCGCCCGTGAGCCACCCGGCGGACCAGCCGTCCCCGGGCCCGGCCGAGCGCGTACCGGAGAACTGGGCGGAGCGCCTTCGCCGCTGAACGCTCCACACGCCGGCGCCCTCGAGTCCGGCTCCGGGCGGGATCTTGGCGGAGGCGGACCCTCCGGGTGAGGATGCCCTCATGAAGGGTGATCTGTTTTCCAGCCGGCACATGGTGCAGCCCGCCTCGGCTCCGGGCATGACGGTCGAGAACGCCAAGTGCATCCGGTACGTCGTCAACGGCGAGATGCACGCCCGGCAGGGTGCGATGATCGCCTACCGCGGCGGACTCCAGTTCGAGCGCAAGGGCCAGGGCGTGGGCGGCATGCTCAAACGCGCGGTGACGGGCGAAGGGCTGCCGCTGATGGCGGTGCGGGGACAGGGCGAGGCCTGGTTCGCGCAGGAGGCGCAGAACTGCTTCATCGTCCAGCTCGAGCCGGGCGACGAGTTCACCGTCAACGGCCGCAACGTCCTGTGCTTCGATTCCACGCTGTCGTACCGCATCTCGACCGTGAAGGGCGCCGGCATCACCGGCGGCGGTTTGTTCAACAGCGTCTTCACGGGGCACGGCCTGCTGGGCCTGGTCTGCGAGGGCGATCCGCTGGTCCTCCCGGTGTCGCCGCAGTACCCGGTCTACGTCGACACGGACGCGATCGTCGGCTGGACGGCGGGCCTGGCGACCTCCCTGCACCGCTCGCAGTCGTTCGGTTCGATGCTGCGCGGCGGCTCGGGCGAGGCGGTGCAACTGATGCTGCAGGGCGAGGGACACGTCATCGTGCGGCCCAGCGAGACCACGCCGCAGAAGCCGCAGCAGCACTGAGGCCCGTACCGCCGGACGAACCCTGTTGACCTTGGCGGCCCGGCCGGGTCAGGGTTCGTCACGGCGCGGATCACGCCCCGCGCCGGAAGGCGGTTGTCATGATCGGAATGCCGGAGATCGAGGCCGCGGCGGAGCGGATCGCCGGACACGTGGTACGGACGCCGACGGTGCCGAGCCCCGGGTTGTCGGCGCTGCTCGGCACCCCGGTCACGGCGAAGCTGGAACTGCTGCAGCGCACCGGATCGTTCAAGGCGCGCGGCGCGGTGGCGAAGCTGCTGTCGCTGGACGAGGCGGAGCGGGCCGCCGGGGTCGTGGCCGTGAGCGGCGGCAATCACGGGATCGCCGTCGCGGTCATGGCCTCCGCGCTCGACGTCAAGGCCACGGTGGTGATGCCCCGGTCGGCCCCCGCGCGGGCGGTCGAGGTCGCGGAGACGGCCGGCGCGTCGGTGCGGCTGGCCGACGACATGGACGGTGCCTTCGCGCTGATGACGCGGCTTCAGCAGGAAGGGCTGACCCTGGTCCACCCCTTCGACGACCCGGTGGTGATCGCCGGGCAGGGCACCGTGGGACGGGAGTTCGCCGACGACGCCGGTGACCTCACCGACGTACTGGTGAGCATCGGTGGCGGCGGACTGATCTCCGGTGTGGCGGCGGCGCTCAGGGCCCGGCGGCCCGGAATCAGGATCTGGGGTGTGGAGACTGAGGGTGCCCAGGCCATGTCCGAGGCGCTCACGGCGGGCGGACCGGTGCCGGTCGCGCTGTCGTCGATCGTCTCCACGCTCAGTGCCCCGGCCGTGTCGCAGTTGACGTACGAGCATGTGTCGGCGCTGGTCACCGAGGTGCTGGTGGTGCCGGACCGGGAGGCCGTACAGGGCTCGCTGGACCTCGCGGACCACGCCAAGGTGTGGACGGAGCCGGCTGCGGGCTGTCTGCTGCCGGCGGCGCGCCGGGTGCTGGAGCGGGTCGGCGAGGGGGCCCGGATCGGGCTGGTGGTGTGCGGGGGCAACGCGACCACCGGCGACATGGTCGCCTGGGCGTCCCGTTTCGGGCTGCGCTGAGCCCTCCCCTCGGGCCCGGAGATCCGTATCCGCTCGCTCCTTTCTTTGACCGAAGGACAGGAATCCGTCGTCGCCGGAATTCGGGCGCCGCCCCTTGAACAAAGGGCGCCCGGTCGCGCGTACCTCTGGCAAAGGCGGAAGCAGCGGCTCGGACGAGGGATGGCCATGGGCAGGGCGCACGTCTTCACCCACCAGCCGGTCGCCGGGAGGTACCGGCTGGTTGAGGTCATCCATCGCGAGCCCCATCACATCTGCTGGTACGCCGACGACCTCGGGACGGGACGTCCCTGTCTGGTCACGCAGATCACGCTCCCGGAGGATCCGTCCGAGCCCGGGCGCCGCGTCCCCTCCCGTGTCCTGCGCACGACCGAGAGCATGACGCGGTTGTGTCCCGGACGGATCGCCACCGTCGTCGACGCCGTCGACGAGGCCGGCTTCCTGTGGACCGTCACCGCCTGGGTCGACGGCACACCGCTGGGCGAACTCCTCGGTGAGGAGGGCACGTTCAACTATGTGCGGGCCGCGCGCATCGGGCTGGAGCTGCTCGACGTGCTGGATGCCGCACACGCGGCGGGCATCACGCACGGCGAACTCGGCCCCGGCCAGGTGTTCGTGCGGGAGACCGGCCCGGTCGTGGTCGCCGGGTTCGGCCTGGCCGGCTCGACCCCGGCCCCCCGCCTCACGTCACCGTCCTACGCCTCCCCCGAGCAGGCCCGCGACGAGCGCGTCGGTCCCGCCGCGGACCTGTGGACGCTGGGCGCCATCCTCTACACGATGGTCGAGGGGCGTCCCCCGTTCCGCGACCGGAGGCGGCCCGAGTCCACGCTGAAGGCAGTGGACCGGCTGCCGCTGCGCACGCCCGTGCGTGCGGGACCCCTGACCCAGGTCGTTCAGGGCCTGCTCCGCAAGGACGCGCGGGAGCGGCTGACCCGTCAGGTGGTCCGCGAGGCGCTCACCCGTGCTCTCAGCGAGGATCCCGACGCGGTCCTGGGCGCGGTGCCGGGTCCCCGGCTGCGCGGCACCCGCACCGCCGCCCTCAGGACCACGGGCCGGGAGTGGAGCAGAAGGACGACGGTCCTCGGCACGGCCCTGGCCGTCGTCATCGTGGCGGCCGTCGTACTCGCCGCGGTCCTGGGGCTGCCCGCAACCGGCACCGGCTCCGCCGCCGACGCGCAGGACACGCCGCCGGCCTCCGCCTCCACGCCGGCTCCCCCGGACCCGTCCGGGGCGGCCGAACCCGGCAGGCCGGGCGACCGGGGCACCTCCCCGCCGTCCGCCGTACCCACCCCGGCCCCCTCGGGCACAGCGGGTCTCCCGGCCGGCTACCGCCTCTACCGTGCGCCGGAGGGCTTCTCCGTCGCGCTCCCCGAGGACTTCGAACGGCTGGACACCTCCCGCGTGTCCGACCTCGCCTACCGGGTCACCTTCGGCGTGGACGGGAACACCCGCACCCTCGCGGTCACCTACAGCGAGCGGGTCGGCCCGGACCCGGTGGCCGTGTGGCGGGACGACGTGGAGCCGTCCCTGGAGCGGACGGACGCCTACGAGCGGATCGGCGCGATCCGCGCGACCACGTACCAGGGGCGCCAGGCCGCCGACATGGAATGGCTGTCGGCGGCCGACGGCCCCCGGGTGCGCACCTTCGGCCGCGGGTTCCTCCTGGGCGGCGGGCGCGGCTTCTCGCTGCGCTGGACGACCCCGGCCGCCGACTGGGAGAAGGCGGAGAACCAGGAGGCGCTACGGACGTTCCTGCGCACGTTCCGGCCGGGCTCCGGCTAGGGCCTGTCCGGCGGGGGAACGTGGCCGCTCCCGGTCAGCCGACGGCCAGCAGGGTGCTGCGTTCGAGGGCGGTGGCGAAGCCGTCGACGACGCGCTCGAGGTGGCGGGCGGTCTCCGGTTCGATGTCCAGGGTGCCGTCGGGGGCGGTGGCCAGGTGCTTGTCGAGGACGAACCAGCCGGGGGTGATGTGTTCGGCGCCCATCGAGGCGAGGACCGGGCGCAGTGCGTAGTCGACGGCCAGGACATGGGCGGTGGAGCCGCCGGTGGCCAGCGGCAGTACGGTCCGGCCGGCCAGGGCGTACTGCGGGAGCAGGTCCAGCAGGGACTTGAGCAGGCCGGAGTAGGCGGCCTTGTAGACGGGGGTGCCGATCACGACGCCGTCGGCGCGTTCGAACAGGGCGGCGGCCTCGCGGACCGCGGGGTGGCCGAAGTCGCCGCCGAGCAGCGCCTCGGCGGGCAGGGTACGTGCGTCCAGTGGGATCACTTCGTGCCCCCTGTCGGTCAGTCGCGCGTCCAGGTGGCGCAGCAGGCGGGCGGTGCGGGATGCGGCGGAGGGACTGCCGGAGACGGACAGGACGGTGGCCACGGTGATCACCTTCGGGTGTGCGTGCGGGGGGTGTGCGGGATGCGGTGGAGCGGGTCCGGGGGCCGGGAGCGGCCCCGGACCCACATGCCTGCCGTGCGGCGGGCCGAGTGCGGGGTTTCGGTGTGACCCGGCTCCGGGTCGGCCGGTTCCTCAGGCGGCGCCGGCGAGCGGTTCCCGCACCCGGGCGGCCACCTCGACGTGGCCGCCCCGGCGCAGGGTGTTGTAGATCGGGCAGCTGCCGGTGAAGAGCCCGACCAGGATGTCGGCCTCGCCCCGGTCGACTCCTTCGAGCAGCAGCTCGATCCGCAGGTAGGTGTAGCGGGTGGGGTCCTGCGGGTCCCGCTGGTAGCTGATCTCGGCCCGGCCCCCGGTCAGGCCGGAGCCGCGTTCCTCGGCATGGAGCTGGATGTTGCTCAGGGAGCAGGAGGCCAGGGCGGACAGCAGCAGCTCTCCTGCCCCGACGGCCTCCCCCGGCCCTGTGCGGGCGTCGGAGACGAAGTGGTTCGTCCGGGCGGTCATCAGGAAGCGCCCCTGGGTGTCGGTGGTGCGTCCGGTGATACTCGTGATGTCGCCTGCTGCTGTCATGCCGTGAGGTCCTTGGCGTCGCTGTGCGGGATCCGGTGTGTGGGGTGTGGTGCGGGTCAGCCGTTGTCGCCGTTCCCGTCCCGGCGGTTGCGCCACTGCCCGGCCTCGGGGCGCTCCAGGCCCAGGTGGTCGCGCAGGGTGGTGCCCTCGTACTCGGTGCGGAACAGGCCGCGGCGCTGCAGGTCGGGCACCACCTGGCGGACGAAGTCCTCGAAGGCGCCCGGCGTGTGGACGGCGCCCACGGTGAAGCCGTCGCAGGCGCCCTCGGTGAACCACTGCGCCATGCCGTCGGCGACCTCGGCCGCCGTGCCGACGAAGGAGCCCTCGGTGCGGCCGCCGTACCGCTTGCCCAGCTCACGCAGGGTCAGCCCCTCGCGCCGGGTCATCTCCACGACCTCCTTGTAGTGCCCCTGGACACCGGGGACGTCGACGTCGGGCAGCGGCTCGTCGAGCGGCAGCTCCGAGAGGTCCACGTCCAGGTGGTAGGCGAGGGTCGACAGGCCGGCCAGCGGCGGGACCAGGTCCGCCAGGCGCTGCTCGGCCTCGCGCGCGGCCTCGGTGGTGGGGCCGATGATGGGGGTGGCCATGGGGAGGATCTTGACGTCCTCGGCACGGCGGCCGTGGCGGACCGCCCGGGCCTTGATGTCCTGGTAGAAGTCCTTGGCCGATTCCAGGGAGGCGTGGCTGCAGAAGATGACGTCGGACCAGCGCGCCGCGAAGTCGCGGCCCTTGGGGGACGCCCCGGCCTGGATGATCACCGGGTAGCCCTGGGGCGGCCGGGGCGTGTTCAGCGGGCCGCGGACGTTGAACCACTCCCCCTTGTGGTCGATGGCGTGCACGCGGTCGGGGTCGGCGAAGAGGGGGGCTTCCGGGTCCGCCACGAGGGCGTCGTCCTCCCAGCTGTCCCACAGCTTGCAGGTCACCTCGAGGAACTCGTCGGCCCGCTCGTAGCGCTGGTCGCGGTCGATGTGCCGGTCCTCGCCGAAGTTGCGGGCCTCGGAGTCCTGGAAGGAGGTCACCACGTTCCAGGCGGCGCGGCCGTCACTGAGGTGGTCGAGCGTGGCGAAGGAGCGCGCCACCGGGAACGGCTCGAAGTAGCTGGTGGAGATCGTGGCGGCCACGCCGAGCCGGGTGGTGGCGGCGGCGACCGCCGACAGCACCGGCGTCGGGTCGAGCCGCAGGGAGCCGAGCGCGCCGTAGCGCAGCTGGCTGTCCATGCTGCCGCCGAGGCGGTCGGGCACGGACAGGATGTCCGGGAGGAACATCAGGTCGAACTTGCCCTGCTCGAGCACGCGGCCGATGTGCTGGTAGTAGGAGGCCGACAGCCAGCCGGGCTCGGATCCGGGGTGGCGCCAGCCGCCGGGCCGGCCGGGGCCCGCGGTCACGAAGGCCGCGAGGTGCATCTGGTTCTCGGGGGTGCTCACTGCGTGTTCTCTCTTCCGTGCTGTAGTGCTGTGTGTCCTGCGGTTCGCCCTGTCGGTCACTTGGCCAGTTCGGCGGCCACCGCCTTCTTGACCGTGTCGAACCGGGAGTCCTGCAGGAACCCGGTCACGTCGATCTTCGAGGGGTAGACGCCCAGGGCGTGGAAGCTGTCGGCGAGGTCCTGGGTGTTCTCGATCGCCTTGCGGTCCACCGGCGCGAGCCGGTCGGCGTTGGAGTCCGAGAGCCTCTTCTCCTTGGTCAGCTCGAGGAACACCTCACGTTCGAGGTCCTCCGAGCCGAATCCGCCGATCTTGTCGAAGAACTCGACGCTCGCCTCGGGACGGGCGTTGACGCGGCGCTGGGTGTCCCGGATGACACGCACCACCTTCGCCGCGGCCTCGGGGTACTCCTCGGCGAAGGACTCACTGGCCACGTAGAAGGAGTAGTCGTAGGTCTTGACGTTCGGCAGCCTGCGGGCCTTGTGCCGGGCCCGGCCCAGGCTGATGGCCGGCGTCCAGCTGATCCAGGCGTCCACCTTGCCGTTGGCGAAGGCCGACTCGGCGTCGGCGGCCGGCAGGTTGACGTACTCGACGTCGTCCAGCCGCAGGCCGGCGGTCTGCAGGTACTTGATGAGGCTGTAGGTGCCGGTGGTGCCCTGCTGGTCGGCGACCCGCTTGCCCTTGAGGTCGGCGGCGCCGCGGATGGGCGAGTTCCGGGCGACGAGGATCTCGACCTCGTTGGCGGGCAGCGGGTATGCGGCGAGCGGCACGATGGGCACGCCGCCGCCGATCGCGTAGGCCACGGCGGTGGCGGTGGCGAAGGTGAGGTCGACGCTGCCGGCCTTGAGCGCCTCCATCACCGGCAGTGAGGCGGTGAACCCGGACGGCCAGGTGACGGTGGTGCCGCCGAGTTCCTTGCCCAGGTCCACGCCGTCGAACTTGTAGCGCAGGGCCGCCGGGGTGCCGGTCCTGCCGCTGCCGATGACCGCGTAGCGGAGCTTCTCCGGCACGCCGTCGGCCAGTGCCGCGTTGCCCGGCCGCGTTCCGCCGCCGCAGGCGGCCAGCGCCGGGGCGAGGGCGGCGGCACCGCCGACGGCCAGGATGCGGCGGCGCGAGACGTTTTTGGACAGGAGCGGGGAGGCTCCTGTGGTCGTACGGGAGAACGGGCGGTTCACGGTCACGGTCGGGTTCTTTCTCGGTGGCGTGCTGCTCGGGCGGGCGGGCGGAAGCGGGGGCGGGTGGCGGCGGCGGGGGTGGGGGTGGGGGTGGGTCGCGGGGTCAGACGTCGGCCGGGACGGAGGAGTGCGGTTCGAGGAGACCCTGGAGCAGTTCCTCCTTCCAGGCGACGAGGCGGGGGTGGCCGCGCCGCTCCCCGCGGGGCAGGTCGATGTGCAGGTCGCGGCCGACGGCGCCGTCGGCCAGCACCAGGACGCGGTCGGAGAGCACGAGCGCCTCCTCCACGTCATGGGTCACCAGCAGGACGGTGCGCGGCTGCTCCAGCCACAGGCGTTCCAGGAGTTGCTGCATGGCGATCCGGGTGATCGCGTCCAGAGCGCCGAACGGCTCGTCCAGGAGCAGCAGTTCGGGGTGGTGGAGCAGGGCGCGGGCCAGGGCGACGCGCTGCCTCTGCCCGCCGGAGAGCTCGGCCGGCCAGGCGCCCCCGCGGTCGGCCAGTCCCACGGCCTCCAGCAGGGCGCGTGCCTCGTCCTTGCGGCCCTTGACGCCCAGCAGCACGTTGTCCTCGACCGTGCGCCAGGGCAGCATCCGGTCCTCCTGGAACATCATCCGCACCATGGGCGGTTGCGGACCGGCTCCGTGGAGCTGGACGGTTCCCGCGCTCGGCTCCTCCAGCCCGGCGACGATCCGCAGCAGGGTGCTCTTGCCCGCGCCGCTGGGGCCGAGGAAGGAGACGAAGGAGCCGGCTTCGATCTCCAGGTCGAGGTTCTCCAGGACCCACCGGCCGTCGTACTGCCGGCCCAGGCCGTCCAGAGCGAGCCGGGCACCTGCTCGCGCCGGGGTCACTGGTTCGCCTCGGGACGATAGTTCGGGTGCCACCGGAGCACCCTCCTTTCGATGAGCCTGGTCAGGAGGTCGGCGAGCAGACCGGCCAGTGCGTACAGCACGATGGCGAGGACGATCTGGTCGGTGCGCAGCAACTCGCGGGCGTTCTGGGCGAGGTAGCCGATCCCGTCGCTGGCCGAGATGGTCTCGGCGACCACGAGGGTCATCCAGGCGACGCCGAGGGAGTACCGGATGCCGGACAGGATGGTGGGCATGGCCCCGGGGACGGCGATGTCGCGCACCAGACGCCACCGTCCCAGTCCGTAGGAGCGGCCGAGCTGCAGCAGCTTGGGGTCGACCCCGCGGATGCCGGTCACGGTGTTCAGGTAGATGGGGAAGAAGGTGCCCAGCGCCACGAGGAGGATCTTGGGTTCCTCCCCGATGCCGAACCAGGCGATCATCAGCGGCACCAGAGCCAGGTGCGGAATGGTGCGCACCATCTGCAGGGAGCGGTCGAGGAGGATCTCCGTCACCTTCGACATGCCGACCAGGAAGCCCAGGATCAGGCCGGTGGCCGCGCCCAGGGCGAAGCCCTGCAGGATGCGCCGCAGGCTGGTGAGGAGGTGGAACTGGAGTTCCCCGGTGGCGGCCAGATCGCTTCCCGCCCGCAGAACCGCTCCGGGGGCGGGGAGGATGGACGGCGGCAGGATGCCGGCCGCGGCGGTCCACTGCCACACCACCAGGACCAGCAGGGGGACGGCCCAGGGGCCGGCCGTGCGGGCGGTGCGCAGCAGCGCCCGGCGGTTGCGGCCGGCGGAGGACGGCCCGGCCGCCCCCTTCCTCGGTGTGCCGGGTCGTCCGACAGGACCGGCAGGTCCGGGATGCGGTGGTCGGTCCTTGGCGAGCAGCGTCTGCTCGGGCATGGGAGATCCCCTTCAGGAGTGGTTCGGCCGCCCGTCCGACCGCTTGGCCGGTGTGGGGCGGCAGCCGGGAAGGACTTCGGGGCCGTGTGGCGGTGAGGCCTTGGGGGCGGTGCCCGGAGCCGACTCCCGGAGCCATTCCGAACAGTGGACTGGGCGGGGCGAGCCGGGGCAGGAGACGAGGTGCGCCTGCGGTCGGGCCTGACACGGCCGCGCCCGCCGCTGTTTCAGCGGCCGGAACGCGGCAGGCGGAGTGCGTGTGTGATCAACAACAGCTCGTGCTGACGACGCGCATGAGGTCGATGTGCCGACGGCTCGTCAGGCTGTTGCAGAAGCGGGAGGTCGGCCCGGCCACCGGGTGCGCCGGGTGGGCGGCGTATCGCCCCGGCTGCGCGCCACGATGCATCAGAAGCTCCCGAAATCCCGTCAGGCGTACATGGGTCATGCACTCGAACGTGGACCCGGACCCGAGGACTCGACGGTTCTCACGTCCGGATTCAACTGCAAGCAACTGTATACACATGTAGACAGTGGCAGACTATGACCGTCTCGAATCGCGAGAACGTCTGTCCGCCGAGAACGCCGCTTCGCGTGCGCCGACGGCGGGCCGGTCCTCGGCACGGAAAGGGGAGCGACCAGTTTGAGCACCGCACGGGGAGACCGGGGCGCCGATACGGGCGCGGGCAGCCACTACACCCGGATCCGGCAGAGCATCCTCGACGGCCAGTCACCACCCGGAACCGTCCTGATCCCGACTGGTCTCAGCACGCAGTTCAACGTCTCGCGCACTCCTGTCCGGGAGGCGCTGATCCGACTCGAACAGGAGGGCCTGGTGACCCGGGCCACTCGCGGCTACGTGGTGCGCACCCGCACCCCCCAGGAGATCCTGGAGATCTGCGAGGCGCGCATCGCACTGGAGTCGTCGGCCGCACAGGCGGCCGCGACCCGTCGGACCGAACTCGACCTGGCCCGGCTCGTCCACGTCCACGAGTCCGCCGCGGCGTCGACGGACCCCGCGGAGCTGCAGGAGCTCAACCAACAGTGGCACCGGGCGCTGCGCGAGGCCGGGCACAATGCGACGATCACCGAGCTGATGGACCGTCTGGACGCCCAGCTGAAGGTCTACGACTCCGGCACCACCACCCGTCCGGACAACCTCACCCTGATCCTCGAGGAGCACACCCGGATCCTGGACGCGATCCGGCGCGGCGACGCGGCGGCCGCCCGGCAGCACGTCATCGAGCATCAGAGCCGTACCCGCGACCTGCGCATCGCCGCCCTCGCGCGGTCCTGAGCCCGTCCCCCATCCGGCCCGGGGCCGTCCTCGCCCCTCCGTCTCCGACCCCGGTCACCGGTGCAGATCCACCGTTATCGCCCCCTTCGATCGGGGACTCGGCGGTCATGACACATAGTGGAGGCCGGTTTCACCGAGATCGCCCTCGTGCGGATCGACGACGACACACAGCCGGAGCACCTCGACTGGTCGGAGAAAACCCTGCTGCCGGCACTGCGGAGCGCCTTCGGCTGAACGGAACCCCGTCGGGGGCGAGCCGGGCGCGGCACCGAGGAATCACCCGGAGGGATGAGCATACGGTCCGGTTGCGGGGTACCAGGGGGCTCTACGTCGGTACTTCCCGGAGGCCCCCTCGTGAACTCGTTCGTGCACAAGACCCTGGTGGTGGAGATCCAGGCGGGCGTCGCGGATCGCATTCCCGGGCTCGCCCACCTGAGTTACGACCCCGCGGATCCCTTCGCCGTCACCGTCGTGTTCAGCCACGAGGGCCGGGTCCTCGCACGCTGGCAGCTGGACCGGGACATGCTCTTCGACGGTCTCACCCGCCCGACCGGGACCGGTGATGTGCGACTGCGTCCGGAGTCCCCGGGCGTGGGGCGGGAACTGCGGATGGAGTTCTTCGGTGCGGCCCACGCCGACGGCGGCCGGCACCGCGCGGTGGTGTACGCGTGGGCCGAGACCGTCGGGGACTTCCTGCGCGAGACGTACCGGACGGTCGCACCGGGACACGAGGAGGTCCACCTCGACGACTTCCTCGCGAACGTCCTCGCCGGCAGCTGAGGGACGCCATCGGACAACAGACGACGCACAACGGACGACGGCGTCACCGCGTCGTGTGCCGGTGCCGGGCCCACAGCGGGAGCCCGAACCAGCACACCAGGTACCAGGTGACCACCCCGGCGACCAGGTACGGGACGAAGTCGTCGTGGGTCGCCACGCGCAGGATCAGCAGCAGTGCGGCGCTGGTGGTGGCGAGCAGCAGGACGAGGCCGAGCAGGGTCAGCCGGGACGCCCACCGCACCGCCTGCGGCTTGACGCGCCGCCCGGAGACGAGCCGGTGCAGCGAGACGGGGCCGATGAGCGCACCGGTGGCGCAGGCGCCGAGGGCGACCGTGACGATGTAGATCGTCTGGTCCGTTTCGGACAGTTGCTCGTACTTCGGGGTGAACACGACGGTCAGCAGGAAGCCGAAGAGGATCTGGACACCCGTCTGCGCGACGCGGACCTCCTGGATGAGTTCCTGCCACATCCGGTCCGCCCGCTCCTCCTCGGTCTCGTTGCGCCCCCTGCGCCTGCTCTCGCCCTGCTCCGGGTCCGGCACGATGCCTCCTGAGTTGAACGGCCTCGGTCCCTCTCTTCCCGCCTCTTCCCCGTCCGCGGCCGTTCTCCACGGTTCCGGGGCCGCTTCCCGGGCCCGGTTTGGGTGCCGGACGGCCGGTTGCACGGACGCCGACGACATCGAGACCGGGAGGTTGTGGGACGTATGCCCGATACCCAGCTCACCGTGACACTCAGCGGCGAGGGCGTCGACGACGCACGTGTGGTCGTCCGGGCCCTCGGGCAGGCGTTCGGGGCGCCGGACGAGCCTCCCCCCGACGAGCAGGCGACGGTCCACGTGGCGACCTCCACCGGGGAGGCCCGGACCGACGGCTCTCCCACGGACCCCGGGCGTCTGTCCGCGCCGGTGGCCGTCACCGTGCAGGGCGCCCCGGGTGCGGTGCGGCGGGCGAGCGACACGCTCGCCCAGGCCTTCACCACGCGTGACGAGGGAGCAGTCTCCGGCGACCAGGAGCAGGAGAGGCAGCTGCTCCTGGCGCCATGACGGTTCTGGGCCGCTGCCGGCGGACTCTGCCGACGGCTCTGCCGGGGACTCCTACCAGCGGGACTCCACCTGGTCCTTGATCCGCCGCGCATAGAGGTCGTCGATCGCGGTGAGCGTCCGCTCGGACAGCTCCGGGAGCCGGGCGGCGTGCGCGTTGGCGCGGGCCTGCTCGGGCGAGCGGGCGCCGGGGATGACGGTGGTGACGCCGGGCTGCCGGACGATCCAGCGCAGGGCCAGCTGGGCCGGGGTGTAGCCCTCGGGGGCGAGCGTGGCGAACTCGGCGGCGGCCTCGACGCCGGTCGCGTAGTCCACACCGGAGAAGGTCTCGCCCTGGTCGAAGGACTCACCGTGCCGGTTGAAGGTGCGGTGGTCGTTCTCCGGGAAGACGGTGTCCTTGGTGTACCTGCCCGACAGCAGCCCCGAGGCCAGCGGGACGCGGGCGATGACGCCGACGCCCGCCGCGCGGGCCGCCGGGAGCACCTCGAGCAGGGGCTTCATGCGGAACGGGTTGAGAATGATCTGCACGCTCGCCACGTTCGGCCGGCTGATCGCGGTCAGCGCCTGGGCGCAGGTCTCCACGCTGACCCCGTAGGCGGCGACGCGCTCCTCCGCCACCAGGGTGTCGAGGGCGTCGAAAACCTCGTCGGAGGAGTAGACGGGCGTCGGCGGACAGTGCAACTGCACCAGGTCGATGCGGTCGACACCGAGGTTGCGCCGCGAACGGTCGTTCCACGCACGGAAGTTGTCCAGCACGTAGTTCTCCGGGAGCTGTTCGGCCCGGCGGCCCATCTTGGTCGCGACCAGGACGTGCAGATCGGGCCGGCCGCTCAGGAACGACGCGATGGTCTGCTCGCTGCGCCCGTCGCCGTACACGTCGGCGGTGTCGAAGAAGGTGACCCCGGACTCGGCGGCGGCCTCCAGGACCGTGAGGGCCTGCTTGTCGTCGACCTCCCCCCAGTCCGCCCCGAGTTGCCAGGTGCCGAGACCGATCACGGAGGCGTGCTGACCCGACCTGTCGAATGTGCGCTCGTCCATGGCGTCAGTCTGTCATCCGTCGCGGCCCGGTGGGACGGCGAGACGAGCGGTCCTGCTCAGACGCTCGCGGTCGTGCGGCATTCGGGGTGGCCCCAGCCGCTGTCGTTCTTGGCGATGGACTCGCCGGCCGCGTAGGAGCGGCCGCAGAGGCAGCGGCCGGGGAACTTCGCCTTGATCGTGCGGGTCGAGGAGCCACCGCGCGGCCGGGAGGACGCCTTGGTCGCGGAGGAGCGGCGTTTCGCGGCGCCGGCCGGCGGGGTGTCCGGGGAGGGCGGCGGCTCGGGCGAGCCCGCGTCGCTGCCCGCGTCCTGCTGGACGACGGCCGCCTGGCTGGCGGCCCGGTCGGCGAAGTCGTTGAGCCGGTCGCCGTCGACCTGGTGGGCGGGGACGTAGCGGAACTCGACGGAGCGGCCCTGCAGGAGTTCGTCGATGCTGACGACGAGTTCCTGGTTGGCGACCGGTTTGCCGGCCGCCGTGCGCCAGCCGTTGCGCTTCCAGCCGGGCAGCCAGGTGGTGACCGCCTTCATGGCGTACTGCGAGTCCATCCGGACCTCGAGCGGCACATCGGGGTCGGTCGCCGCCAGCAGCCGTTCCAGCGCGGTGAGTTCGGCGACGTTGTTGGTGGCTCTGCCGAGTGCGCCCGCCTGCCAGCGGACCGGGGTCTCGGAGGCGTCGGCGATCACCCAGGCCCAGGCGGCGGGTCCGGGGTTGCCTTTGGAGGCCCCGTCGCACGCGGCCACAACACGTTCACGCATGCGCCCGATCATGCCATGGCCGGGCGGTGCGCCGGTCCGGGCCGGCGTCTCAGACGACGTCCGTCGTCTCGGGCGTCTCGCCCGTCGTGGTCGTGATGTCGATCACCGAGAAGTTCGCGCCCTGCGGGTCGCTGAGTGCCGCGAAGCGCCCGAAGGGGGTGTCCGTCGGCCCGAAGCGCAGGATGCCGCCGCGCTCGGTGGCCAGGGTCACCGCCTCGTCGCAGTTCCGGACGGTGAAGTAGATGTTGATGTACGGCGGCACCTCGGGCGGGAAGTCCTCCGTCATCTTCATCCGGCCGAGCACGGGTCGCTCGCCCAGGCCGTAGATCCGGAAGTCGGTCTCGTCCTCGAGCTGCTTCGACCGGTAGGAGAAGACGGTGGGGAAGAACGCGTCGGTCTTCTCCGGGTCCCGGGTGAAGACCTCCGCCCAGCAGTACGCGCCGGGTACGGCCGTCGCCTCGAAGCCTTCGTGGGTGCCGGCCTGCCAGAGGCCGAAGACGGCCCCGCCGGGTTCACGGGCCAGGCACATCGTGCCGAAGTCGCCGGCCCGCATCGGTTCCATCAGCAGTTCGCCGCCGTTGTCCCCGATCCGGACGGCGGTGGCGGCGGCGTCCCGGACCGCGAAGTAGAGGCACCACTGCGACGGGCCTTCCTGGCCCGGCATGGGCGGCACGACGGCCGCCGCCGCCTTGCCGTCGGCGTACGCCTGGGTGTAGTCGCCGAACTCCGAGGACGCGCCGAAGGTCCAGCCCAGGACGTCTCCGTAGAAAGCCTTGGCGGCCTCGACGTCGTTGAACACCGCGTCGGCCCAGCAGGGTGTTCCCTCGATTTGTACGGCCATGGCGGCGTGCCCTCTCCGGAGGCTGGTCGGTCCTTTGCGTCACGCTAGTCACCGTCGCCCGGACCCGCGCGCCGGGCACGGCCCGCGCGTCCCCGGTGAACGGCCTTTCCTGCACTGTGTCTTCCCCCCTGGGCTCTGCTGTGCTTGCCTGGGAGCCGTTTTCGCCGGGCGGGGCGGGGGTCGCCGTATGCGCAAGCCGTGGGTCGTGGGGATGGCGCTGGCCGCCGTGCTGCTCGGCGCGTGCGGGGACCCGTCGTCCGGGCCCGGGGTCGAGCCGCCACCGCCCGCCGCGCCCTCGGCGTCGGCCACCACGCACCAACGGCCCGCGGCCACGCCCGGCACCCCTTCGCCCGGTGCGGGCGGTTCCCGGGACGTCTCCCCCGGCGCCGCGTCCGGCGAGCCGCCCGAGCCGCCCACCGTGCTGTACCTCGGCGACTCACTCGCGATGGAGAACCAGAAGGTCCTCGGGCGGGAACTGCGCAAGGACCTGCGCGCGCGGTACACGAGCGCGCCCTACTCGGGTACCACCCTGTGCGACTACCTGGAGGGTTCCGCACGACGGTCCCTGGTCCCGGCGGCGGACAAGGCGGCGGCGCTGGTGCGCTCGCTGCGGCCGGACTACGTGGTGCTGCAGTTCTGGGGCAACGCCTGGGACTACACCCCCTGCATGGACGGAATCACCTACGACGCCTCACCTGAGAAGTACTTCGAGCGGTACGCGGCCGCCGCACGCCGGCTCACCGAGCAGATCCGCGCGGCCGGTGCGGCCCGACCGCCCCGGATCGTCTGGGTGTTGCAGGGACCCGACCCGATCACCCCCGACCGGGTCCGCCGGGTGAACACGCTCTACGAGGAACACGCCGCCGCCTCCGGCGGCCTGGTGGCCGACGCGGGCGGCGCGGTGAGTCCGGCCGGGGCGCGCTACACCTGGTCGCAGTACCTGCCGTGCGACGCCTACGAGCGGGCCCATCCCGAGTACTGCACCCAGCAGGGCCGAGGCCGCACCGCCCTGCACCTGGATGACGACTACCTGCACTTCTGCCTGGCGCCCACGACGTCGACGCCGAGACCCTGCCCGGTCCGCTCCCCCGGCATCCTGCGCATCGCGCGGGAGATCACCCGGGTGCTCGGGGAGCAGGTCCGCTCCCGCTGACGGGGTGCGTCAAAACCGTTCGACAACAGGCGCGTTCACCGCTGGGACGGGCGGCGTGTGGGCCCGCGGGCGGGGCGCTGTCGGTCTCGCTCATCCAACTGCCGTCAGGCTACCGCCACCCGCGACGACACCCGCCCCGCGCCCTACGGCTGGACGTGCACCTGCGGAGCCTCCCACCGCTTCCTGGAGACCTACGGCCTGGACCGCAGCGCCTGGCGCCACACCCACCCCACGCTCCTGGACCAGCTGCGGCAGTGGGCCGCCCGGCTGCTCCGGACCCGCAGCGCCAGCTGACTCCTGACCCGACGCCCTGCCCGGTCACCTACCTCACCGTCTCCCGCGCCCCGCCGACGCACCGATGTCAGCGGGCCGCGGTGTTGCCCACCCAACCCGCTGGGATCATTCGTGCTCATCCCCCGCCCGCGCCGCCGCATCGGCCGGCCCACCCGTAGCGCCCCGGCCTCCGCTACCCGTGGCGTCCCGCCCGGCTGCCCGGCGCCTGGAGCCGGTGATGCCCAGGACGCGCAGGAAGCGGCGCGGCGAGATCAAGCGCGTGCCCCGCACTGACGCGGCCTTGCCGGAGCATGACCGCGGTGCGCCGGTAAACAGCGGCTGGAGTAATCGGCTGGTCAGGCTGTTGGGGGGCGAGTACGTGAAGGGGCGACGAGGGCAGGATTCGAACCTGCGTCCACCCGGGATCAGAGCCGGGCGCTCCTCCGCAGAGCTTCCTCGTCGCCGCTGTGATCATTGTCGGGAGTTGCCGCGTGGGTCAACTGATTTGCAGGCCCAGCCCCGTGCGTTCATTGCCGTCGGTCACCACCACTCTTGAGCGGCAGCACGTTTGTCCTTGCCGGAGAAGACTCCTGCTGACCGAAGCGCGCTGGCTATGAGTGGGTCCGCCACGACGACTCCGTGCACCAGCTCGGGCGTGCGCCGGAAAGGCACGGCTTCAGCTGCCGACCTGGGGGCGGTCCAGGCGCTGGCCACCGGGTCCACCCGATGCCGGGCGCAGACTGCTTCGACGAGTGAGCGTGGGCATTCCTTCTCAGCCCGGAGGACTTCCCAGGGCAGAGGAAGCTCCGCCCAGATGTAGGTGTCCGGGTGCAGCCCGCCGCCGCTCATGCGGTGCCGGTACGCGACGTCGGCAGCCATGAGGCGGGGCACCTTGCCGGGGCAAACACGATCCAGGATCTCGTCCTGGCCCAACTCGCTGAGCAGCGCGAACCAATGTGCCCGGGCCGTGTTCCATGCTTGCGCGGCCTGGTTCCACGTCGACGAGTCGTTTCCGCGGCGCACGATCATCGTGTCGCGTTCCAGCGGGTGCCGGTCCCAGGCGTCTTCCAGCAGATCGGCGACCTGGCGCAGGAAACGGTTCCACCGAACCAGCAACTGTGTGAGGTCCTGGTCGGACACATGGGCCAGCACTTCGGCCGTAGGGTATACATGCGCGACCGCGTGCCAGCAAGTCCGCAGGGGAGCGTCCCGCAGGCGCTGGAACAAGGCCTCTGCGACCTCGTCGTAGACCTGACGTTGCCGGCCGTTGGTGAAGACGCTGCGCATGTAGCCGCGCGCCGTGATGTAGGCGATGAAGGCTGCCGTGTCCATGTCGATGGCGAACAGCTCGTACGGCAGGGCGTGAGCAAGCGCGCCTTTGCCGGTCATCGTCACTTCGCGGCGGTGCTGCTCGTGGATGAGTCGGGCCAGTTTGGCTTCCATCCGGCGCAGCAGCCGGAAACGCTTGTTGTACTGGCGTTTTGAGATCGCGCCGAGGCCCGCCGCCGTGCGCTCGACCCTGTTGAGGCGGTCCATGCCGAAGTCGTTCTGCCCGTACGATCGGCCGATCTCCTCGCCTGCATGCCGGATCACCGCCTCGATCTCGGCGGGATCGTCCCCGGCGCTGCCCAGCAGTTCCGTCACACTCGTGAACAGGCTCGCCGCTCGGGCGAGCTGGCGTTGTGCGCCGACGGGACGGGCAAACTCTTCCGCCATGGAGGTATAGCTGTGCCAGAGGTCGCGCAGCGAATGCTCGGCGGCTTTGGCGAGCGCCGCCTCGGTCGCTGTATCGAGGTCGGTGCCCTGTGCGGCGTGAAGATCTTGGATGAGGCGGCCCACATCCTCAGGACGCTTGCGCAGTATGAGTGACGCGTGCAGTTCACGGAGCAGTTGTTCGACCACGGGCGACGGCATAAGCGTCACCTTGTCATCAGCCTGCCCAGGGCTCTACTGGTTATCCGTCTGCCGTAGGCACACAGCGAGTTCGAGACAGCCCGCTTGCCAGTGCCCAGCCGTTGAGGCCGGGCTGCATCGCCACTCTGCGTTGCTTGTTCCCAGGAATACGGCAGCTACGGAACAAGTGCTCTGCGCCAGTAACCACTGGGACACCGACCTGGTGCTCGCGGCGAACTCACGGCATGTGCTCCAGGAGATCCTGGCCGAGCGGGCCCCACTGGGGCGGTGATCCGCCCGGGCCCGGCCGCCGTCGGCCGGGCGGGGCCCGTCCGCGGCCCCGCCCGCCCCGCCGGCGTCACTCGCCCGCGTACGCCTTCTCCAGGGCGGCGATGTCGAGCTTGCCCATGGACAGCATGGCCTTCATGGCGCGGTCCGCCTTCTCCTGGTCCGGGTCGCTGATCAGCTCGGTCAGCCGTACCGGGGTGACCTGCCAGGACACGCCGAACCGGTCCTTGAGCCAACCGCAGGGGCCGTGCTCCCCACCTCCCTCGACGAGCTTGTCCCAGTAGTGGTCGACCTCCGCCTGGTCGGCGCAGTCGATCTGGAAGGAGATCGCCTCGCTGAACTTGAACTCGGGTCCGCCGTTCAGCGCGACGAACCTCTGTCCGTCGGCCGTGAACTCCACGGTGAGGACGGAGCCCGTCGTGCCGTACCCGGACTCGGTGTACCGGAGGATCCGGCCGACACTCGAGTTCTTGAACACGGAGACGTAGAAGTCCGCGGCCTCTTCGGCCTGGCCGTCGAACCAGAGACATGTGGTGAATCCGTCGGTGGTCATGGATACCTCCCGGGGTGTGGAAAGGGCGTGGAACGCGGTCTGTCGTTGCCGACCGGCCCGCCCCTCGGAACTCATCGGTCGGCGGCGCTCTGCCCCTGGCGAATCTGCCGCGGGCAGAGAAAGCCCCACGGGCCGCCGCAGCCGGTCGAGAGTGAGGACACACGGTCGCACCGGCCGTGCGCCGAAGGGCAACACGGCACTGACACCTATAACACCGACAACACGGGAGCGCCGATGTCTCCACTCACCGCCGGCCGGCCGCCGGCTCCGCTGCCCCGGGCCGAGGAGGGCGACACCCCTTCGACCCGGTTCGACGACCATCTGGCCGCGCAGCTCCTCGCGCAGCGGATCGTGCTGCTCGGGACCCAGGTCGACGAGGTCTCCGCCAACCGGGTGTGCGCGCAGCTGCTGATCCTGTCCGCCGAGGACCCGCGCACCGACATCAGCCTGTACGTCAACAGTCCCGGCGGCTCCGTGCACGCGGGCCTGGCGATCTACGACACGATGCGGCTGATCCCCAACGACGTCTCGACGCTCGCCATGGGATTCGCGGCCAGCATGGGCCAGTTCCTGCTGAGCGTCGGCGCACCGGGCAAGCGGTACGCCCTGCCCCACGCGCGGATCATGATGCACCAGCCGTCTGCCGGGATCGGCGGTACCACCGCCGACATCGAGATCCAGGCGGAGAACCTGGAGTTCACCAAGCGGACCATCGAGCGGATCACCGCCGAGCACACCGGCCAGTCGGCGGAGACGATCTCCCGGGACGGCGATCGCGACCGCTGGTTCACGGCCGAGGAGGCCAGGGAGTACGGAATGGTGGACCAGGTGGTGGAGTCGCTGGACGATGTCCGGCCGGCCGCCTCGCGACGCCGGATGGGGCTGTGACGATGGGTACGTACACGATTCCGAACGTCGTCGAGCGCACCCCGCAGGGCGAGCGGTCCTACGACGTGTTCAGCCGGCTGCTGTCCGAGCGGATCATCTTCCTGGGCACCGAGATCGACGACGGGGTGGCCAACGTCGTCATCGCTCAGCTCCTCCATCTGGAGTCGTCGGCCCCGGAGAGCGAGATCGCGGTCTACATCAACTCCCCGGGCGGCTCGTTCACCTCGCTCATGGCGATCTACGACACCATGGCGTTCGTGCAGGCGCCGATCTCGACGTACTGCGTCGGTCAAGCGGCGTCCACGGCGGCGGTGCTGCTGGCCGGCGGGGACCCGGGGCGCCGGTTCGTGCTGGAGCACGCGCGGGTGCTGCTGGGCCAGCCGGCCACGGGCGGGCAGCGAGGCACGGTCTCCGATCTGTCGTTGCAGGCAAAGGAGATGCTGCGGATCCGTTCGCAGGTGGAGGAGGTCCTGTCCCGGCACACGCACCACGACGTGGCGACGCTGCGCGCGGACATGGACCGCGACAAGGTGTTCACCGCGCAGGAGGCCGTGTCCTACGGCCTGGCCGACGAGGTGCTGAGCCGGCGCCTCGTGGGTGCGTGAGGCGCCGGGCCCGGCACGGTCGCGTCAGGCGGCCAGGCACAGCCCGTCGTACGAGGCGCGGGGGGTGCCCCGGTTCGCGCCCCGGCCGGCGGGAGCCCGCAGGCCGGTGACGCGGACGAGTTCTCCCTGCGCCCGCGACAGCAGGTCGCCCAGGCCCAGTCCCAGGGCCTGGGCGGCGGCCGCGAGGACCTCCGACGAGGCCTCCTTGCGGCCCCGTTCCACCTCCGACAGGTACGGCATGGAGATCCGGGCCGTGTCGGCGACGTCCTTCAGCGTCCGTTCCTGGGCGAGCCGCTCACGCCGCAGCACGTCGCCGACCAGGTCGCGCCACAGCGGCTCCCTGGGAGCCGGAGCGGAAGCCGGAGCGGGGCCGGGAACGGGGACGGGGACGATGGGGGCCCGGCCCGGCGGGGCCGCGGCCCGGCGCGCGGGCTTCGGGCCCGCGGCCGCGGGCCGCAGGGGAATGACACGGACGTCGAGGGGCGCTTGATTGCTCACTCCTTCAGCCTAGGAATCCCCGCTCCGAGGGGAAGGGAGCGGCATTCCGCCCTGAGTGAAGGGGCGGAACGCCGAGCCTTTGCGGGGCTCTCGAAAAGTCGGGGGGAGTGTTCGGGGACAAGCTGGGTACCAGCACCTCCGAAGGACCGACGCACATCCGCCCGTGCACGTTCGTGGGGAGAGGTAGAGGTATGGAGACCGCCGTGATCCGGCCGCAGGCACAGGTCGTCGAGGAGAACGCCGAGGCCGGGACGGGTGACGGGAGCCTGCCGGGGGTGGTGGATCCCCGAGCCGTCGCTCCGCGCGATGCCAAGGAACTGTCCCGGCAGTTCTTCCGTCGTCTGGCGGAGCTGGAGGAGGGCACACACGAATACCAGTACGCGCGCAACACTCTGATCGAGATGAACATGTCGCTGGTGCGGTTCGCGGCCGGACGGTTCCGCGGCCGTGGCGACGACATGGAGGACATCGTCCAGACCGGCATGATCGGTCTGATCAAGGCGATAGACCGGTTCGAGCTGTCGCGCGAGGTCGAGTTCACCTCCTTCGCGCTGCCGTACATCGTCGGTGAGATCAAGCGTTTCTTCCGTGACACCACGTGGGCGGTGCATGTGCCGCGGCGGCTCCAGGAGCTGCGGGTGGAACTGGCCAAGGCCCGCGAGGAGCTCTCCAGCCGGCTGGACCGCGATCCCACGGTCGCCGAGCTCGCCACGCTGATGAACATCACCGAGGAGCAGGTCAACGAGGGACAGCTCGCCGCGAACGGCTACAACTCCTCGTCGCTGGACGCCGCCCTCACCGGTGACGGCCCGGAGAACGGCGAAGCCGTCCTCGCCGACTTCATCGGTATGGAGGAGGAGGGGCTGCGGCTCGTCGAGGACTTCCACGCGCTCGCGCCGCTCATGGCCGAGCTGAGCGACCGCGACCGCGAGATCATCCGCATGCGGTTCGTGGAGGAGGCCACCCAGGCTGAGATCGGCGAGCGGCTCGGGTGCTCGCAGATGCACGTCTCCCGGCTGATCAAGCGGATCATCGGCCGTCTGCGCGAGGGCATGCTGGGCGAGCTGGGCTGCGCCTGACGCCCTGAGGGACGGACACCGCACGCGGCTGCCGGCCCACCCTGTGAGGGTGGGCCGGCAGCCGCGTGCTCGGTTTGTCGTTTCCCGGTGGGTGCGGGCCGTCCAAAGACGCCCTTGGGGAGTGGGAGCTCTGCCGACAGGCGTTCTCGGCCAGGCGTTCCTGGCCGACGTCGGCCGGTGTCTCAGCCGGCGTCGAGGCTCAGCACCGCGCCGACGCGCTTGCCGACCGGTACCCGCTCCACGAAGAGCTCCCGCGCCAGGGCCCGGACGATCTCCAGTCCGTGGCAGCCGATGCGCTGGGGGTCACGGGGGAAGACCCGGGGCAGGGTGCCGCTGCTGTCGTACACGGCGACCGTGATCGCTTCGTCCGTGCCCTCCAGCTCCAGGATGTACGGGCCGCCGCTGTGCCGGTCGGCATTGGTGACGAGTTCGCTCACCACCAGGAGTGCCGCGCCGTCGGTCCGCCGGCCGATCGTGGCGCACCACTCGGTCCTCAGCTGTTCCAGGAAGCGCGCGGCGAAGTCGCGCGCCTCGGCGATGCATCCCGGCTCGCCGGTGAAGTGTGCCGTCCGCCGCAGCGGTTCCACGGGCACGTCGAAACCAATCGGTATCACTGCCCCGTCCAGGTGATTGGTCATGCGTATCTCTCTGGGAAGCCGGACTGGCCGGACGTTCTGCACCCGTGCACCTACCCCGAGTCGGGCGGCACAGTCCCCTGATCGGTGTTCGTCATGCCACACGGAGGGCACCCGGACAAGCGGGTGCGGAGCGGGGACCGCCTCCGGTGGGAAGGGCGAGCCATGAACGAACTGTTGGCGGTGCGATGCCTGCGGACGCTGCCCGTGGTGACGCTGGGCGGCGATGCGGTGGCCCACGTCAAGGACACGGTCCTCGACGCCACGACCGGGCGCGTCACCGGCTTCACGCTCACCGGCCGAACTCTGCTGTCGGGTCCCCTGCCCCGGGATCTGCCCTGGCCGGCGGTGCATTCCCTCGGCCGGCACGCGGTCATGGTCCGCGACGAGAGGGCGCTGTGCGAGGTGCCCCTGTCGGTGGCCCGCCGCGACGCCCTGCACGGGCGGCTGCTCAGCGCGCAGGTCCTCACCGACGAGGGTGACGCGGTCGGCACGGTCCTCGACGTCCTGGTCGAGGGCGGCACCAGTGGCCGGATCGTCGCCTTCCGGCTCGCCGCGCACCGGGAGTTGGTGCCGGGCTCGAGGCACCGCCGGCACCAGGTGTACGTGCCGCGGGGCGAGGCGGTCTCCGTCTCCGGCCGGTCGCTGGTCATCCCCGCGCACGCCACCACCTACGTCACCGACGACCTGCCGGCCTTCGTGGCGCGGGTCGGCGCGTTCCATGCCCGGCGGACGGGCGCGCTGCCGTGATGCTGTTCTCCCGGGTGCGAGGGCTGCCGGTGCTGACCCCGGGGGACGGGGACCGGCTCGGCGTCGTGCGGGCGCTGACGGTCGACGCGGCGTCCGGCACGGTCACCCATGTGCGGGTACGGAGCGGGCGCCTGCGCAGGGAGACCGTGCTGGCCTGGGACGACGTGGACGCCGCCGGTCCGGACATGCTGATCGCCCTCCCGCCGTCCTCCGCCTCGGCCGAGCCCCCACCGCATCACGATCTGCTCGGCAGCAGGGTCCTCACCGAGGACGGCGAGGAGCGCGGCACCGTGCTCGACGCGGCCTTCGACCCGCTCACCGCCCGCATCGAGGCGGTCCTCACCACACGCGGCGAACTCCCGGCCGACCGCCTCCTCGGGCTGGGCGACCACGCTCTGGTGATCCGCGCTCGGGGCACCGGGCGCGGGACACCGGCACCGCACGGCTGACTGGGCGACCGACTGGGTGACCGACTGGGCGGCGCCGCTCGCGACGTCGGCGGTGGTGTCCGGGGCGTCGTTCATCATGCCGTCCGGGGCGTCGTTCGTGGTGCCGGACTCGGCGGAAGGCGGCGCCGGGGGTTCGGACGACGGCGGTTCACCGGTCGGTGATTCGCCGCTCCCCGGCTCGCTGGTGGGCGATTCGCCGGTGGGGCCCGCTGGTCGGCGCCTCGGACTCGGGGGTGGACGGTCCGGCCGACGGGGCGTGTCCGGCGACGGCGTCTAGGGGGTGGTGCCACCCGGTGACGGGCTCTGCCCGTCCGGCGGTTTCGTGGCACGGTCCTTGCCGCCCGCGTCTCCCCGGTGCCGCTCGGACCAGCCGCCGCTGCCGGAGTCGTGGACCACGAACTTCTCGATCGGCCGCGGTGCCGGTTCGACCACGACGACGTTCGAGGCGCGGTAGCCCGGCCAGGGGTCGCCGGTGTACCGGGGGTCGGCCTGTTCGACCGGCTCGGTCAACGGGTTGCCGCAGGCGCAGCGGACCCCGGGGACACCGCGGTCGTCGACCAGTACGGCCGTGCCCGCCTGGAGGGCGGCCTGGTAGTCCGTGGCGGCGCCGTCGCGGTATCCGTGGTTGGTGACCCTGGTGTCCAGCCGGAGTCGCAGCGGGGTCAGCGAGCGGAGGTAGGAGGGCACCTCGGAGGGTTCGACCTCGGCCACCGAGGCGAACGCCTCGTTCTTCGCGGGCACCTCCCGCAGGAACTTGATCTGCTGCTCCACGTCACAACTGGAGACGTTGCGGGTGCCGCCGTACAGGCCGGGCTCCCCGCCGCTCACCGTCCCCACCGCGTCGGCAGGGGACGAGGGCCCGGTGGACGGGGCCGAGGTCCTGGGTGGCGGGGTGTCGGGCGGGGCGGAGCCGTCCTCGGCCGTCGACTCGGTGAACGGATCGGCGCCCTCGGCGTTCGCGGCCTGCAGGAAGATTTCGCCACCGCCCGCCTCGGAGCCGCCGTCGGAGCGGGTGAGCACCACGGCGAGGACCACGGCCACCGCCACGGCCGCGGCGAGCGCGGCCAGAGCGGGTACGGACCGCCACCGCGGCTGCCGGCCCCGCCCGGGCGGCCCCGAACCGCCGCTCGCGTCTTTGCCCGCTCCGCCCGCCGGTGGCGGGGGCGGCCCGGAGTGCGGTGGCTGGGAGGAACCCGGCAACGGCCCGGAGGGAGGACCGGTGGGCCGGCCGGAGGACGGTGGTTCGACGCTCACGAGCCCTTCTTCCCACGCGGATGCTCCACGACAGTCACGCGCCGCACCGGCATCAGGCCTTTGCCGGCTGTTTCCGTGGGTTCCTGCGGACACACCCCACTGCTTCCGCCACTCGTTCATTGTGCGCTCCGGTGGCGCACCGGTCGCAAGCCGACGCGGACGGGCCTTTCGACAGGCGCCCGCTGCAAAAACCCGCTTAGCGTGCAGGGGTGGGCTCACGTGCCGTCTCCGACCGGGTGACCGCCCGCCACGGCTGGGCGCAGGCCCTGGTCACGGTGGTGGGCGGGCTGCTCGCCATGGGTGTCGTGGCCGCGCTCGGGCTGTGGGCGGCCGGTGCCGCGGACCTCCCCGACGGTTCCTCCCCCAAGGTGGTCGCGGCGACGGTGGTCACCGCCGTGGGCGGCTCGGTGAGGCTGTCCGGGGACGCGGGCGAGCTGGCCGGTGCGGAGGGCGGCCTGACGGTCATGCCGCTGTCCGTCACGCTCACCGGGGCCCTGCTCGTCGGCCGGGGCTTTCTGCGTCCGTTGCGCCACCGGGCCGTCGCGGGGGCGCCCGAGCTGATCGGGTGGGCCGCGCGGATCGCCGCTCTGTGGCTGCTCGCCCTGCTCGGACTGGCGTTCGCCGCCCGGCACACCTTCGAGGTCTCGCTCGGGGACGGGTCCCTGGATGATCTCGGGGATCTGTTCGGGATTTCCCCCGAGGTCGGTTTCGCCGCCGATGTGCCGCTGACCGTCCTCGTCGGCCTGCTCTGGCTGGCGGGTGTGCTGGTGCTGGCCCTGCTGGTGTCGCGGGGCGCCCCACTGCCGGGCAGGCTGCTCCGGTTCCAGACGGCGGTGCGGCCCGCGGCGCGCGCGATGCTGCGGCTGCTGCTCGCCTTCGTCGTCATCGGTGCCGTGATCGCGCTGGTCGTCGCCGCGACGCGGGGACACCCGGCGGATACGTTCGCCGTGATCCTGCTGGGTCTGCCCAACGTGACCTGGCTCGCGCTGACCATCGGGCTCGGCGCCACCTGGGACGGCAGGGTGGAGGGGCCCTTCGGGCTGCCCATGCCGCATGTGCTCGACGAGGTGCTGCGCACCGAGGACGTCTCGGCACTGAACCTGAGCACGCTCGCCGAGCACGACGGCAGGGTGTGGTGGCTGCTGGTGGCCGACGCGGTGCTGCTGCTGGCCGTCGCGTTCGTGATGGCGGCCCTGTCACCGGCCCGGGTCCGGGCCTGGCAGCACGCCGTGCACCTGGCGGTGGCACTCGCGCTGACGGTTCTGATGATCTGCCTGGTCGGCCGGATCTCCGCCCGGCTCGGTTTCTCCGTGCTCGGCATCGGCGACCTCGGTACCGGACTCTCCGGTCAGGTGCTGCTCGAACCGCGTCTGGCGGGCGCGCTGGGTCTGGCCCTCCTGTGGGGCCTGGTCACCGGTTTCGCGGGCGCGCTGCCGGCGCGGGGGAGGCGGCGCGGCCGGGGCGGGCCGGACCGCTGACGGGGCGCGTCGGCCGCCGACGGTGTTCTACGTCCGCGGTCCGAACACCGGTTTTGCCCAGGCCGGCGGCGGTTTCGGCAGTTCAGGCGTCTGCCTGTCCGATGCTCCCCCCTGTCGGTGCTCCCCTCGCCGGCGTTCCCCCGCCCGTGTGCCCCGTGGGTGCGGTCGTGGCCTCGCCGCCCCCTGCCATGGCGGTGCGCAGGGCGGCGACGAGGTCCAGGCCGGACGCGTACCGGTCGTCGGGACTCTTCGCCAGCGCCTTGGCGAGGACGGCGTCGGTCTGCGGCGGGAAGTCGGGGCGTACGGCGGTCAGGGGCGGCGGGTCGTCGTACTGGTGGGCCCGGAGCAGGGCCATGTCGTCGTCCCGGCGGAACGGCGGATGGCCGGCGAGGGTCTCGTGGACGACGCGGGCGAACCGGTAGCTCCGGCGCGACCGACCGCTCGACCATGCCTGGATTCCACCGATCGGCCCGTTCGAGTGCCTGGCCCGGCCGGGGTGGCCCGGGGTCGGCGCGGCGCGCGGTGCGTGCTGTGCGCGGTGCGTGCTGTGCGCGGCGGGGCGGTCAGGCGACCGGGACGCCCAGCACCGGGGCGGCGCGCTGCATCCGCAGGGCGTCCACGGATTCGGCCAGCAGTTCGTACTCGGTGGTGTCGTCGCCGGTGGCGAGGCGCACCAACTGTCCGGCGGCCAGCGCCTCCGCCATCTCCTCCTGCCGGGCGGCGTCACCGCACCAGGCACGCAGCACGGCGGGTACGTCGGGCACACCGTCCGCGACGGGGACGAGCGCGCCCGGGGGTAAGTGTTCGGCCTCGGGCTGCGGGTCGAGGCGCTCGGCGATCCACGAGGCGCGATCGCGCAGCCACCAGAGGGCCAGGGCCAGGGTGGGCGCGCGGTAGGTGCCGAGGGGTACGCCGATGCGCCGGCCGTCGCAGACCCCGTACGCCGTGACGTGGCACAGGAACTCGTCGTGCACGATGCTCTCCCCCCGTTGCGTTGCCCGGCGGCCGACCGCGCTCGCTCTCCGGTGGGTCGCGCGCTGTGCGTGAGGGCGCCGTCGCGCGGGGTGAAGCGCTCTCGTTGTCGAGTATGTTCACCGCTGAATCACTGTCACCATGCCTTTCCGGCCACTCTCCTGGCATATTCGCCCCTCCCGTTGGCCGGAACGCGGCGCGCACGGTGACCGGAAGCACGACGCCGCACCCGGCCGCGTCGTGCCGAGGACCACGACGCGGCCGGGTGGGCGACCTGCCCGAGTGAGGGGCCTACTGCTTGACCACCGCGTCGATGCGGGCCAGTTCGTCCGCGTCGAAGTCGAGGTTGCGGGTGGCCGCGACGCTGTCCTCGAGTTGCCGCGGGCTGCTCGCCCCGACCAGGGCCGAGGTCACGCGCCCACCGCGCAGCACCCAGGCCAGCGCCATCTGCGCGAGGGTCTGGCCGCGGGACTCGGCGATGCCGTTCAACGTGCGCAGCCGCTCCACCAGTTCGCCGGTGACGGCGTCGGTGTTCAGGAACGGGCTGTCGCTCGCGGCCCGCGAGTCCTCGGGGATGCCGTCGAGGTAGCGGGCGGTCAGCAGGCCCTGCTCCAGCGGGGAGTAGGCGATGGAGCCGACCTGGAGCTCGTCCAGGGCGTCCAGCAGGCCCTCGTCCTCCGGCCGCCGGTCGAGCATCGAGTAGCGCGGCTGGTGGATCAGCAGCGGGGTGCCCAGCTCGCCGAGGATGCGGGCGGCCTCACGGGTCTGCTCCGCGGAGTAGTTGGACACGCCGACGTAGAGCGCCTTGCCCTGCTGGACCGCGGAGTGCAGGGCCCCCATCGTCTCCTCCAGCGGAGTGTCGGGGTCGAAGCGGTGCGAGTAGAAGATGTCGACGTAGTCCAGGCCCATGCGGCTCAGGCTCTGGTCGAGGGAGGACAACAGATACTTGCGTGAACCCCATTCGCCGTACGGGCCGGGCCACATCAGGTGGCCGGCCTTGGTGGAGATCACCAGTTCGTCGCGGTACGGCGCGAAGTCCGCGCGCAGCGCCTCGCCGAGGGCGGACTCGGCGGCACCGGGCGGCGGGCCGTAGTTGTTGGCGAGGTCGAAGTGGGTGACGCCCAGGTCGAAGGCGCGACGCAGGATGGCGCGTTGGGTCTCCGCGGGGCGGTCGGGACCGAAGTTGTGCCACAGGCCGAGCGAGAGCGCGGGAAGCTTCAGGCCGCTGCGTCCGGTGCGCCGGTAGGGCAGGTCCGCGTAACGGTCGGGGTGCGGGGTGTACAACACGACTCCAGGGGGTTGGCACACGGGTGTCCGGTTCCGTCGAACCGGGGTTCCACTCTGTCGCGCACCGCGGGCAGCGGTCCAACAGAAGAATCCGATGGAATTCAGCGGATACGCTTCTCAATCATGGAACTGCGCCACCTCCAGCATTTCGTCGCCGTCGCCGAGGACCAGCACTTCACCCGGGCGGCGGAGCGGCTGCTGGTCTCCCAGTCGGGCCTGTCGGCCTCGATCCGCGCGCTGGAGCGCGAGCTGCGGGCGCCGCTGTTCGTACGGACGACCCGGAGGGTGACGCTGACGGAGGCCGGACGGGCCCTGCTGGTGGAGGCCGAGCGCGTCCTGGCCCAGGTGCGGGCCGCACACGAGGCGGTGGCCGCAGTGCAGGGTGTGCTGCGCGGCACGCTCGCGGTGGGCACCGAGCAGTGCATCGCCGGGGTGCATGTGGCAAAGCTGCTGGCCGCGTTCCGGCGACGCCATCCGGACGTGGAGATCCGGCTGCGGCAGTGGGGCTCGGCGGCACTGGCCGAGGAGGTCGCGGCGGGACGCCTCGACCTGGCCTTCGCCTACCGGACGCAGGCGGACCCGGACCAGCTGCGGCCGGTGGCGCTGGCCGGTGAGCCGATGACCGTGCTGTGCCATCCCGAGCACCGGCTCGCACGGACCGGGGCGCCGCTGACCCCGCACGACCTGGGCGGCGAGGTGTTCGTGGACTTCCATCCCGACTGGGGTCCGCGCCGGGCCACCGACACCGCGTTCGCCGCCGCGGGGGTACGGCGCACGGTCGCACTGGAGGTGAACGACGTGCACAGCCTCCTGGACCTGGTCGACGAGAACCTCGGCATCGCCGTCGTCCCACAGCACTTCCGGCACAAGCGTGAGGCGCTGACCGCGCTGCCGCTCAAGGACACCGGTGAGCCGGTGTACGAGACCGTGGCGCTGCTCCCGCCGGCGGAGGCCACCAGCCCCGCCGCGCGGGCGCTGATGGCCCTGCTGGACGACGCGGAAGCGTGAGCACGGCCGGACTCCCCACGGGGGAACGGGGCGCGGGCGGGGGCGGGATGCGCGAGGGTGGACCCATGCACGCCAAGGACATCCTCATCGACGGCTTCGGCAGGATCCGCGAAGAAGTCCACGCCGCGGTGGCCGGGCTCGGCCCCGACGTCCTCAACGCCCGGCCCGCGCCCGGCGCCAACTCCATCGCCTGGCTGGTCTGGCACCTCACCCGGATCCAGGACGACCACGTCGCGGACGCCTTCGGGCTCGACCAGGTGTGGCTCGCCCAGGACTTCGAGGAGCGGTTCGCGCTCGGCCTGCCCCGCCGCGACACCGGGTACGGCCACACCCCGGCGCGGGTCGCCGAGGTGCGGGTCGACTCGGCCGACCTGCTGACCGGCTATTACGACGCGGTGCACGCGCAGAGCCTGGGGGCGCTGCGCGTGCTGCGGGCCAAGGACCTGGAGCGCATCGTGGACGAGCGCTGGGACCCACCGGTGAGCCTCGGGGTGCGGCTGGTCAGCGTCCTGTCCGACGACCTCCAGCACGCCGGACAGGCGGCCTATGTGCGCGGGCTCCTTCAGAGCACAGGCTCGTAGCCGGGCAGCACCACGTCCCTCAGGAGGGCGTTGCGCTCGTCGAACGGGAGGAACGCGCTCTTGACGGCGTTGACCGTGACGGTCCGCAGGTCCCGGGCGGTCCACCCCGCCTGCTCCACCAGAAGGGACATCTCGCGGGTCATGGTGGTGCCGGACACCAGTCGGTTGTCGGTGTTGAGGGTGACCCGGAAACCGAGGTCCTTCAGCGCGGTGATGGGGTGCGTGGCGATCGAGTCGGCGGCGCCGGTCTGGAGGTTGGAGGTGGGGCACATCTCCAGCGCGATCCGGCGGTCGCGGACCCAGCCCGCGAGCCGGCCGAGCTTGCCGGCCGCGAGGTCGGGGATGTCCTCGGTGATCCGCACACCGTGGCCGAGGCGCTGCGCGCCGCACACCTGGAGGGCCTGGTGGATGCTGGGCAGGCCGTGGGCCTCGCCGGCGTGGATGGTGAACGGCACGCTCTCGCGGCGCAGGTGCTCGAAGGCGTCCAGGTGATCGGCGGCGGGGAAGCCGTCCTCGGCGCCGGCGATGTCGAAGCCGACGACGCCCGCGTCCCGGAACGCCACCACCAGGTCGGCGATCTCCCGCGTCCGGTCGAACATCCGCATGCCGCACAGCAGCGTCCCGACCCGCACCGGTGTCCCCCCGGCGGCGGCCTTGGCCATGCCGGCGGCGAGCCCCTCCTGCACCGCCTCGACCACCTCGGGCAGGGTCAGCCCGCCCTTGGTCATCAGCTCGGGGGCGTAGCGGACCTCGCCGTAGACGACACCGTCGGCGGCGAGGTCGAGCACGTACTCCTCGGCGGTGCGCAGCAGGCCCTCGCGGCTCTGCATGACGGCGAGGGTGTGCTCGAAGGTGCCTATGTAACGCACCAGGTCACCGGAGCCGGCGGCCTCGACGTACCAGGCGGCGAGCTCGTCGGCGTCGGTGGTGGGCAGGGTGTGGCCGACCGTGTCCGCCAACTCCACCAGGGTGGCGGGGCGCAGGGCGCCGTCGAGGTGGTCGTGCAGTACGGCCTTGGGCAGCCGGCGGAGGGTGTCGGTGTCGAGGCGTGGCGTGGTCATGGGTGGTGCGTTCCTCAGCTGTTCGGTGGTGGAGTGAGGGATCACTCGGCGGGCTGGAGCAGGTCCCAGCGGTTGCCGTACAGGTCCTGGAATACGGCGACCGAGCCGTACGGCTCGTGGCGCGGCTGTTCCAGGAAGGTCACGCCGGCGGACGTCATCCGGGCGTGGTCGCCGGCGAAGTCGTCGGTGTGCAGGAAGAAGCCGACGCGTCCGCCGGTCTGGTCTCCGATCCGGGCCCGCTGCTCCTCCCCCTCGGCCCGGGCTAGGAGCAGTCCGGTGCCGGTGCGCCCGTCGTCCGGTTCGACGACGACCCAGCGGGAGCCGTCGGGCCGGGGGGTGTCCTCGGCGAGGCGGAACCCGAGGGCCTCGGTGTAGAAGCGGATCGCCTCGTCGTAGTCGTCTACGACGAGGGTCACCAGGGCGACACGTCTCATCGGGCCTCTCCGGAGTAGGTTCGATCGGCAGAGGTTATACGTAAAACGTCGGTGCGCGCCAGTCCCGCTCCCGGCGGCGCCCCGGACCTGGTCCCGAGGACCTACGACGGCAGACCGAGGCGCCCGGGCGGGTCGCGCGGCTACCGTCCGTGCATGAAGATCACCGAGCCACCGCAGCGGAGTCGGCAGCAGCGCAGAAGGGATGTCCTGGACCGGCTGGAGCGGGAGATGGACATCTGGGTGGCCTCGGCGGACGCCGAGGGGCTGCCCTGCCTGGTGCCGCTGTGGTTCGTGTGGGACGGCGAGGCCGTCTGGCTGGCGACCCGGCCGGCCAACCCCACCGGCCGCAATCTGCGGGAGGGCGGCCGGACCCGGCTGGCGCTCGGCGACACGCGGGACGTCGTCCTGATCGACGGCGAGGTGGAGACGTACGGCGCGCGGGAGGTGCCGCCGGCGGCGGCGGAGGCGTTCCGGGAGAAGACCGGCTGGGATCCGCGCGCGGACCGGGCCGTCTACGCGTTCTTCCGGGTACGCCCCCGGGCGGTGCAGGCCTGGCACGAGGTGCATGAGATGCCGAAGCGGCATCTCATGCGGGACGGAACCTGGCTGGTGTAGGGCGCCTCCCGGCGCCGGACCCGCACCTGCCCTCCTTGCCGCACGGGGCTACGGATACGTGTACGTGTTGAGGGCTGCGACGGCCGCTGCCGGGTTGCCGAGGTCGTAGCGGTCCACGGCGAGGAAGTTGGGCTTCTTGCGGGCGGCGGGCTGGCAGAACCGGCGGGCGCGGTCGGCGAGTTTGGCGTTGTCCGTGCCGACCGTGTCCGCGATCGGGGTGTCCCGGAAGTGGTTCATGACGAAGAGGGGCCGGAAGCCCGGCTCGGTGCGGGTGAGCGGGATGTTGGTACCGGCGTCGTACCAGCGGCTGTAGCAGGACCAGTCGGAGGTGCCGACTCCGGAGCCCATGGACCAGTGGTTCTCGACGGTCCACTCCCGCTGGTACATGACGCCGAAGCTGTCCCGGGTCAGCCCCGCGGACTGGTCGGCGGAGCGGCTGTGGTCGCTGAAGATCAGCAGCCGCTTCCCGGTGGCGGTCAGCTCCGCCATCGTCGGCCAGCCGTGCTCGCGCACCCCGGTGCGGTCCGGCCGGTGGAGGACGTCCGACAGTCCGGTGACGCGGGCGAGTTCGGCGCGCAGTACGCCCGGGTCGACGTAGTCCTCGAGGAACACGGTGACGACCTGGTCGGGGTGGGCCTTGAGGAAGTCCACCATGCGCTGGAGGTCCACCCACAGTGCGACGGGCCTGCTGACCAGGGTGCAGCTGTTGTGGCAGAGGATCGCGCCGTCCGGGGTCTGGTGGATGTCCAGCATGAATCCGCGTACGCCGTCGGCGAGTTGGCGTTCGATGCCGCGCGTCTGGTTGGGGAAGAGGTTGACGAACGGCGGGGCGAAGCCGCCGTCGACCCCGTTGGCGTAGGCGTTGTGCGAGGTGAGGAAGGTGACCTGGTCCAGGGTGCGGGTGTCCTGGGGCGGCATGGGCCGGGTGGCGGGGGTGACCGGGGTGAGATACCAGTCGGCGAGGTCTCCGGAGCCGCCGGCGACGGCGAGTCGGGCGGGGTGGTTGGCCCCCGCGGGTCTGGGGGCGACGGTGAGGCGGCGGTCGGTGCCGGGGACGCCGAGGGTGTACCGGTCGGCGCCGACGGGAGTGATCTCCCAGGCGGCGTCCGCGCTCGTACAGGGAACGGTCCCGGCCAGGTCGCCGGCACGGCCGAGGCAGCTGCCGGGGGTGTCGGCGTTCTCCAGGAGGTACGAGGCGCCGTTCACCCGCAGCGTCCACTGCTGGCGGCCCTCGTTGCCGCGCGGCCGGTGCTGCTCGACCGCTCCGGCGCTGTCGGCCGCGTTGAGTCCGGTGGTGGCGCTCTGCACGTAGTGGGTGGTGCCGGGCGGCAGAACCGCGTCGGCCCCCGCCGCGGGCGTCGGCGCCACGACCGCCGCGACCAGCGCGGTGGTCGTGACGGCCGTGGCGAGCAGGACGTGGGGGGTGCGCATGGTGGGTGCCCTTCGTCCGAAGGATGGCCGCGTGCACGAGGGCACGCGGCCAGGTCGCGGATGGTCAGGAGCATGACACCATGCCCCGCGGCCCTGCGTCAGCAGTACAGGTTGCCGCCGGGCGACGTCCCGAGGATCTGGGTGAACTGCTGATACGTGGTCACCCTGCTCTGCACCTGCGCCGGGTTGCGGCCGTCGCACTCCAGGGAGCCGTTGATGCTGCGGATCGTCTGGCCGAAACCGGCCTGGTTGACCATGGCGTTGTGCGGGGTCATCGAGCCGGGGCCGGTCTGGGTGTTCCAGTACCACAGGGCCGTCTTCCAGGCCACGGAGGAGTCGTTCTGCACCAGCCAGGGGTTGTTCAGCAGATCGATGCCGAGCGCGTCACCGGCGGCCTTGTAGTTGAAGTTCCAGCTCAGCTGGATCGGCCCGCGCCCGTAGTAGGCGGCCTGGCCGGCCGGGCAGCCGTAGGGCTGGCCCCAGTCGCAGTAGTGCGGGTAGTTGGCGGTGTTCTGCTCCACCACGTGCACCAGGCCACCGGTTTCGTGGCTGGCGTTGGCGAGGAAGGCGGCGGCCTCCTGCTTCTTCACCGTGTCGCTGCCGGTGTTGGCGAAGCCGGGGTAGGCGCTCAGGGCCGCCTTCAGCCCGCTGTAGGTGTAGAAGGAGTTCCGGTTCGGGAACATCTGGTTGAACTGCGCCTCGGTCACGACGAAGTTCCCGACCGGTGTTCCGGGGCCGTTGTCACAGGAGTACGGCTCCCAGTACCAGGTACTGATGATCGGGTCGTAGCCCGGGTTGGCGTGCTCGGCGATGTAGGCGCGGCCGTCGGTGTACCGGACGATGTCACCGGCGTTGTACCACTGCCCGGCCACCCAGTTCGGATAGCTGGAGCACGCGGCGGCGGCCGACACGGGAGCGGCGGAAGCGGTCGCGGCCGGGAGCAGCACCGGTGCGCTGCCGGCGATGACGACTGCGGCCAGCACGGTGGATATGCGGCGTCTCGACAAGGGATCAACTCCTCTGCGGGACACGGCCGCTCCCGGGCGGGGACATGCCTGAGCAAACTGTCGCCGCACGCGCGCCGGCGGAGCCGGCCACGGCGTGGGGGGCGGCCGTGGTGGGGGGTGTCGGGCACACTTAACCGCATTGGTCTGTACCAGTCAAGCCGCGGACCGGCCAGCCCCGCGCGTCAACTCCTATTTGACGAAGGGGACTTGGGTGGGAACTGCGGGTTCCGCACCCTCCTGGAAGGGATGCCTCCACAGCCCCTGTGCGGCGAGGCGGGGCAGGACGCCCTCGCCGAACCAGTACGCCTCCTCCAGATGCGGGTAGCCGGAGAGGACGAACTCCTCCACACCCAGGTCGTGGTACTCCTCGATCCGCTCGACGACCTCGTCGTGACTGCCGACCAGGGCGGTGCCCGCGCCGCCGCGCACCAGTCCGATACCCGCCCAGAGGTTGGGGTGGATCTCCAGCCCGTCCCGGCTGCCGCCGTGCAGGGCGAGCATGCGCCGCTGCCCCTCGGACTCGCTTCGGGCGAGCCCGGCCTGGACGGAGCGCACGGTCTCCTGGTCGAATCCGTCGAGCAGCCGGAACGCCTCGGACCAGGCCTGTTCGGCGGTGTCGCGGGTGATGACGTGCAACCGGACGCCGAACCGCAGGGTGCGGCCCTCGCGGGCGGCGGCCGACCGCAACCGGTCGATCTTCTCGGCCACCTGCGCGGGCGGCTCGCCCCAGGTGAGATAGACGTCGGCGTGCCGGGCGGCCACCTCCACAGCGGCGGGCGAGGAACCGCCGAAGTACACCTCGGGCACCGGGTCGGGCACCCTGGTCAGGGACGCGTCCTGCACACTCAGGTGCTCCCCGTCCAGACTGACGGTCGCACCGCCCCACAAGTCCCTTACGATCCGCAGGAATTCGCCGGTACGGCGGTAACGGGCGTCCTTGTCGAGGAAGTCGCCGTAGGCCCGCTGCTCATGGCTCTCACCGCCGGTGACGACGTTGAGCAGGAGCCGTCCACCGGTCTGCCGCTGGAAGGTGGACGCCATCTGCGCGGCGAGCGTGGGCGAGACGAACCCGGGCCGGAAGGCGACCAGGAACTTCAGCCGCTCGGTGTGCCGGCTGATCATGGCGGTGGTCAGCCAGGCGTCCTCGCACCAGGCGCCGGTGGGGGTCAGGGCACCCACGAAGCCGAGCTGCTCCGCGGCACGGGCGATCTGGCTCAGGTAGGCGACGGTCGGCGGCCGGTCCCGGCCCGAGGCGGACGCCGGGGTGCCGTGGCCGCCGCCGACGACATGGCGGCTGTCGCCGTTGGTGGGCAGGAACCAGTGGAAGGTGAGGGACACGAGGGATCTCCGATCAGGCGCGTTCGTCAGAGCAGGCCGTGGCGGGGCGGCGGGGTCCCGCTCAGCACGTACCGGCCTATGTGCTGGATCTTCCAGCGCACCGGATCGTGCAGGGTGTGGGTGCGAGCGTCGCGCCAGTGCCGGTGCAGATTCAGGGAGTTGAGGGCCGCGCGGGTGCCGGCGACCTCGAAGAGCGCGCCGGCCACCTCGACCGCGGTGCCGGCGGCGTGCGTCTTAGCGGCGGCCACCGAGACGGACGCCTCGGCGGCCGAGGCGTCGGTGAGACCGGAGCGGGCGGTGTCCACGGCGCGGGCGGCCTCCCGCAGCAGCGCCTCCGACGCCCTCACCCGGACGGCGAGTTCACCGAACCGCTGGACGAGCAGGGGATCGTCGGCCGCGGCGTCGAAGCCGCTCTCGAACCAGGGGCGGCTCTTCGTCCGGACGAACTCGGCGGCCTCCGCCAGCGCTCCCCCGGCGATCCCCGCGTCGATCGCGGCGTGCAGCAACTGGGCTGCTGCTCCGTGCAGTTGTGGGCCACGAAAGGTGAGATGGTGCGGGAAGAGGTGGCCGGCCGCCACCGGGACGCCGTCCAGGCGCACGGTGCCGCTGGCCGTGGTCCGCTGCCCCATGCCGTCCCAGTCGTCGATCACGGTGAGGCCCGGGGCGTCCCGCGGGACGAAGGCGACGTGCAGGTTGTCGTCCTCGGCGCGGGCCAGGACGGGGATCCAGTCGGCGTGGAGGGCCCCGGTGGCGTAGTGCTTGACGCCCTTGAGGACGTACGAGCCGTCCGGCCGGGGCTCCAGGCGGGTACGGATGTCCTGGACGTGCCGGGTCCCCGCCTCGGACTGGGCGTTGCCGAGGCGGCGGCCCGCGAGCAGCTCCGCGAAGAAGAACGCGCGCTGTGTGTCGGTGCCCTGACGCCGGATCACGTTGACGTAGACGAAGTGGCTCTGCGGGATCTGGGAGAGGCTGGCGTCGGCCGCGGCCAGCAGCCGGAAGATCTCCGCCAGGGTCTCCTGGCTCACGTCCGCCCCGCCGTACTCGGCCGGGACGGTGACGGCGAGCAGACCGGACGAGGCGAGCCGGTCCACTTCCGCACGCGGCAGCCGGCGTTCGGCGTCGCGCACGGAGGCCTCCACGCGGAACTCCTCGGCCAGAGAGGCGGCGACGGCGAGCGCTTCCGCGTCGTCGGCGATGACGTGCGCGGTGCCCCCGGTCAACTCGCGACCGCCAGCGTCGCCGGGGCGGCGGGGCGCAGGGCCGCCGAGAACTGGTCGACCACCTGGGCGAGGGCCTCGGCGGCGCCCTGGGCGACGACCGGAGAGCCGTCGTCGTGCACGGTGATGTCCTTGTCGAGGGTGAACCAGCCCTGCACGATGTGGGCCGCACCCATGGAGCTCAGGACCGGGCGCAGGGCGTAGTCGATGGCCAGGACGTGGGCGGTGGTGCCGCCGGTGGCCAGCGGCAGCACCGTCTTGCCGGTCAGCGCGTACTGCGGCAGCAGGTCGAGGAGCGCCTTGAGGACACCGGAGTACGACGCCTTGTAGACGGGGGTGCCGACGACCACGCCGTCGGCACGGGCGAACAGTTCGGCGGCCTCGACGACGGCCGGGTGGCGGAAGTCCGCGCCGAGCAGCGCCTCGGCGGGGAGGGTGCGCACGTCGAGCGGGATCACCTCGTGCCCCTGCGCGGTCAGCCGCTGGTCCAGGTGGCGCAGCAGCCTGTGGGTACGGGAGGAGGCGGAGGGGCTGCCGGAGACGGACAGGACGGTGGCCATGGGTCCTCTTTCGGAAGGCTCGGGATTCGGAAAGCGCAGGGCTCAGGGCTCACGCAGGCTCCGTGGGGTTCTCGGGAGACACGGAGGCCAGGAGTACGGGGCGCCCGCGACCGGCGGGCGCCCCGGGAGCGTCAGGAGTACCAGGTGGGTTCGGGCAGTTCGCCCTCGAGGAACCAGCGTCCGACCTCCCGGCGCTTGTAGGCGACCGGGTCGTGCAGCGTGTGGGTGCGGATGTTGCGCCAGAACCGGTCGAGTCCCTCGGCCGTGCTGGTGGAGCGGGCGCCGGTCACCTCGAAGACTCGGCTCGCGATCTCCAGGGCGGCATCGGTGGCGCGGGCCTTGACCGCGGCCACCCGCACCTCGAAGTCGCCGCGCGCCTGCTCGGTGACCGCGTCGGGGTCGTCGTGCAGCTTCTGTCCCTCGGCGGCGACGGCGTCGGCCAGGGCCTCGACCGCCCACAGCTTCGCGGTGAGGTCGCCGTAGGTGTCGACGACGTACGGCTCGTCGACCGCGCGGGCGTGGCCGCCGTGCAGCCAGGGCCGGGTCTTGGTACGGGTGTAGGTGGCCGCCGTCTCCAGCGCGCCGGCCGCGATGCCGAGGTAGAAGCTGACGAAGACCAGCTGGATGGTGGGGACGTTGAGGGTGTTGTAGACGCGCGGCCGGAACTCCTTGTCGACGTATCCGGCCGCGGACGACCAGGGGGTGCGGACCCCGTCGATGGTGACACTGCCGCTCTCGGTGAGCCGCTGGCCGATGTTGTCCCAGTCGTCGTGGAAGGTCAGTCCCGCGCTGTCCGAGGGCACGATCGCGAAGACGTGCTGGTCGGTCCCCTCCAGGACACCCTCCAGAACGGTGACGTCGGAGACCCTGCTGCCGGTGGAGAAGGACTTGCGGCCGGTGAAGACCAGGTCGTCGCCGTCCTCGGTGACCACGACATCCCGATCGCGCGGGTTGACGGCACCGCCGAAGAACCAGCGGTTGCGAGCGGCCTCCGCCTCCACGTGCTCCCACTGCTCACGGGTGCCGACCAACCGGGCCGCCCAGTTCCACAGGTAGTGGTAGCCGAGGAGCTGGCCGAGGGAACCGTCGGCCTTGGCGATCTCCCGGATCACCCGGTAGGCGGTGATCCAGTTCTGGCCTCCGCCACCGTGTTCGACGGGACCGAGCAGGGTGACGAGGCCGGAGTCCTTCAGCAGCCGCACCTCCTCGTGCGGAGCGGCGCCCGCACGGTCGCGGGCGGCGGCATCCGTGGCGAGGACGGCGGCGACGGCCGCGGCTCGGGCGATCCAGTCCTCGGCGGTGCGCGGGGCGGGGCGGACGTCCCAGTCGGTCGGTGTGACGGTGCTCATCGGTTCGGCCTTTCTCGTGGGCGTGTTCGTGGGGGAGACATGTTCAGACGCGTTCAGACGCGTACGGAGACGGAGCCGGTGACGGCGGGAAGGGCCGCCTCCCGTTCGCGCACCAAGGGCAGGACACGGCGGCCGAAGTACTCGACCTCCTCGTGGTAGTGGAGGAAGCCGAGGAGAAGGAGGTCCACGCCGAGCCGCTTGTAGGCGACGATCCGCTCGGCGATCTGCTCCGGGGTGCCGATCAGCCCGGTGCGGAAGCCGTCGTTGTACTGGACCAGGTCCTCGAATGTGGAGTCCTGCCACATGCCCTTGCCGTCGGCCGTGGACCTGCCGGCCTGCTTGACGGCGGCACCGAAGCCCTCGACCGCCTCGGAGTCGGCCTTGGCGACGATCTCCCGGAGGGTGTCACGGGCCTCGGCCTCGGTGTCGCGGGCGATGAGGAATCCGTTGAGGCCGAACTTCGGGGGCCTGCGCCCTGCTTGGGCGGCGGAGGCACGAACGTCGTTGATCTGCTCGGTGACGCCGCCGAAGTCCTTGCCGTTGCTGAAGTACCAGTCGGAGACCCGGCCGGCCATGGCGCGGGCAGCGGTGGAGTTGCCGCCCTGGAAGATCTCCGGGTGCGGACGCTCCCGCGTGTTCAGCGGCTTGGGCTTGAGTGAGAAGTCCCGCAACCGGTAGAAATCACCGGCGAGTTCGGCGTGGTCCTCGGTCCAGATGGTGCGCAGGGCACGAATGAACTCCTCGGAGCGGCGGTAGCGTTCGTCGTGCTCCAGCCAGGGTTCACCGAGGGCGGTGAACTCGTCTCTGAACCAGCCGCTGACCACGTTGACCGCGAAGCGGCCGTTCGACAGATGGTCGGCGGTCGCGCCGAACTTGGCGAGGACCCCCGGGTGCCAGAGCCCGGGGTGGACGGCGGCGATGACTTTCAGGCGCTCGGTGGCCAGCAGCAGCGCGAGGCTGAAACCGGTGGACTCGTGCTGGTATTCGGCACCGTAGCCGGCCATGTAACGCACCTGGCTGAGGGCGTAGTCGAAGCCGTTGTTCTCGGCGAGGACAGCGAGTTCCCGGTTGTACTCGTATCCCCAGTCGGTGCGTTGCTCGATGGTGCTGGTGACCAGGCCACCGCTGACATTGGGGACCCAGTAGGCGAACTTCACGGGATCTGCGGGCATGCGGAACTCCTGTGGCGAATACAGAGGTGTGCACATCAGGGGTGAGGCAGGTGCACGAGGAAAACGCGCGAGGAAAGTGTGTGAGCACGCCGAACTCATTCAGCGCGAAAGAGCGCGGAATTCAGACGGTGTGCGGGAAGAGCACACGTGAGGGCGCCGAAGGCGGCTGCTGCGTGCGGAACGGACGGCGGATCGGATGGATCAGGCCGTGACGCGACAGGAGGCACTGGAAACGCGCGCGAGGTCGACGTGGCGTCGCCGCGTGAGGTCCAGTCGCTTCGTCATGCCGTTGATCGTGGCAGCCCTCGGTCGTGGCCGTCAAGGAAAACCCGACCGGTCTCGCATGACGGGCCATTGGATTTCACGAACATGTGACAGGGAAACCCTTGAACAGGCCGGGAATGCCTTCCCATTCTGTTGCCATGCGGACGGAACAGCTGGAATACATCGCGGCCGTGACCCGGCTGGGTTCACTGCGCCGGGCGGCCGAGGAACTGCGGCTCTCTCAGCCCGCGTTGAGCGAGACCGTACGAAATCTGGAACGCGAACTGGGCGTCGATCTCCTGGAACGCAAACGCTCCGGAGCGACGATGAGCGCGGCGGGGCGGGAACTGCTGCCCCACATCGTCGACATCCTGGACGCGGTGGACCGGCTGCGCGCGGCGGCGGGCGAACAGCACCGCATCCGGCGGATGGTGCGCGTCGGCACGGTCAACGCGGCCACCGTGCCCCTGCTGATGCCGGTCGTGCGGGAGTTCCGGACCGAGCATCCGCTCACCCAGGTCGAGGTGGTCGGGACACAGCAGTCGGACATCCACCGGGCGCTGCTGGAGGGCGGTTTCGATCTCGGGCTGGTGAACCACCTGGAGGGTGACGACATGCCGGCTGGGTTCGAGTCCACCGAGCTGCTGCGCGGTCGGCCCGTGGTGTGCCTGCGGGCGGACAGCCCGCTGGCGGCACGGGCGGAGGTCTCCAGGGACGAGTTGTTCGCCGAGCCTTTGATCGCGATGCGCTCGGGCTATGTGATGCACCGCTATGTGCACCGGCTCCTGGAGGGCCGCTCACCGACGTTCGCGTACTCCACCGACGGCGCGGAGATGGGCAAGCTGATGGTCGCCGAAGGGCTCGGCGTGACGGTGCTGCCGGAGTTCAGTGTCGTCGGGGACCCGCTGGAGCGGCAGGGCGCGATCGTGTGCCGGCCGCTGGCGGACGACCGGGGGCGGGTGCTGCTCATGCTGCGAAGGCGCAGGTCGGAGGCTGCACCGCTGGCGGCCCGAGCCCTGCACGACGCCTTCGTGCGCCAGGCCCGGCGACTGGGCGGCGGCATCGGCCGGGCCCGCGGTGCGGAGGGGGACGGGGCAGGTCGGGGCGGCCACCCCGCCCCGACCTCTACACATAAAGGGGAAATAAGCGCAGAATGACCCCAAGCGACGTTTGCCGCATACCGCCCAGAGGCGGTCAGGCCTGCTAGTCGAAGGAGGCGGCTCATGGCCAACGTCTCGCATCCCCGCGGTGACATCACCAGCCACCCCGATGCTCCAGAAATGCGGGCACGGTACGACCGCATGCTCGGCGGTCGTGATGTGGTACTGGTCGACGGACCGGTGTTCCTGCTCGGCCTCTACTGCGCGGTGTCCCCCTGGGTGCTCCACTACACGGCGAGCCAGCCCGCGCTCGTGCCACACAACCTGATCATCGGCATCGCGATCTGCCTGCTCGCCCTCGGGTTCACCGCCGCTCCGGCACGCATGTACGGCCTCAGCGGAGCCATGTGCGCCCTCGGCGTGTGGATGATCATCTCGCCGTGGATCGTCGGCACCGGTCCGGACGCCGGCGTCATCTGGAACAACGTCGTCATCGGCGCGCTGACCCTGTTGCTCGGCGTCATGTGCGTCGCCACGGCAGCCAGGAGCACCCCCAGGACCTGATCGCGGCCGGAAAGGGAACCGAGGGCGGGGCCCGGTCCGCGTCCCCCGCGGGCCGGGCCCCGCCCTGCCCGTACCGGCCCTCCCCGGCACGGGCGACTGTCGCCGCCGAGCGCGGGCACAAGTCCTTCAGCGGGGGTTTTGAGAAGGAGGGGCGAAATGGAGATCGGCGGCATCATCAGTGCCATCGTCATCGGCATAGTCATCGGCGTCCTGGGCCGGCTCGTGGTCCCCGGGCGTCAGCGCATCGGGGTGCTGTGGACGATCCTCGTCGGCATCGTCGCCGCGCTGATCGGCTCGGCGCTCGCCGCGGCGATCGGGGTGGCCGACACCAAGGGCGTCGACTGGATCGAGTGGCTCATCCAGATCGGCCTCGCCGCACTCGGGGTGGCCGCGCTGGACCGTGCGAAAGCCCCGCGCTGACTGGGCGGTGCGGTGGCCCGGGACGGTGCAGACGCGCAGGACGGGTCCGGTGGGAAGCACCGCAGGGGTGCCGACCCGCCGGACCCGTCCTCCCGACGAAGGCCCCTGGCCGGGTGGCGGTACGGAGAACCCGCGAGCCGGGCGGCCCTACGGGACGTACACGTACGGTGTCGTCGTGCCGAGCGGGACGAAGCCCAGGCGCTCGAGGATCGGGCGGCTCTGCCCGGACGCGTCGACCTGGAGGTAACGGAAGCCGCGCTCGGCGGCGACGCGGGCCCGGTGGGCCACCAACGCACGGTAGACGCCCCTCCCCCGCCAGGATTCGACGGTGCCGCCGCCCCAGAGCCCGGCGAACCGGGTGCCCGGCACGAGTTCCATCCGGGCCGCGCTCACCGGCTCCCGGCCGGCCAGGGCCACCACCGCGACAACGGTGTCGGGTCCGGCGGCGAGCCGGTCCGGCAATTGGTGGCGCAGCCAGGACGCGTCGGCGTGGAAGGCCTGCTCGTGCACCTCGGCCATGAGATCGACACCGGCCCGGTCGGTGACGGGGACGACGCGGACACCCTCGGGCAGCGCAGCCTGCCGGGTGTCGAGGAGCAGCTCGCCGATCTCGCCGACCATCAGTGTCTCCTCCGGTCCGGGCGTGAACCCGGATGCCACGAGCCGCTGCCCGAGGTCCACCGGCAGATCATGGCCGTACAGCTTCCACTCGAACTCACGGCCCAGCCCGGTGAAGTGGGCGATCTGCCCGGCGATCGCCGCGTCCGCGTCCGTGTCGTCCAGGGCGGACCAGACGACGCCGTTCCAGCCGTGTCGTGGTGCGGTCTGCCGCACCACGCGGCCGGTGCGCTCGACGCGGGCTCCGGGGCCGTCGGGCCGCGCTCCTTCGCGCAGGTCACGATCGAACAGGGCGAGTACCGCGGCGTGATCCATGCCTCTCACTCCAGCACCGGTCCGACGCCCGGGCAACGGGTTTACGGAGCGCCGGCACACCGGCTTCGCGTCCGTGATCGCCTGAGCCTAAGGTTGCCGTGGCTGGTGATCGAGCCGTAGTCGTGAGAAGGGCGGCACCCGTGACTGTCAAGGATTCCGAACTGCCCCACCTGCGTCGCTGCGTCGAGCTGGCGACCGAGGCGCTGGACGCCGGGGACGATCCGTTCGGTTCGGTCCTGGTGGCCGGCGACGGGTCCGTGCTCGCCGAGGACCGCAACCGGACGGCCGCCGGGGACCGCACCCGGCACCCCGAGTTCGAGCTGGCGCGCTGGTCGGCCGCCCACATGACGCCCGAGGAACGGGCCGCCGCCACGGTGTACACCTCCGGCGAGCACTGTCCGATGTGTGCGGCGGCACATGCCTGGGTGGGCCTCGGCCGGATCGTCTACGTCGCCTCCTCGGCGCAGCTGCTGACCTGGCTCGCCGAGCTGGAAGTGCCCGCCCCACCGGTACGGCCACTGCCCGTCGGCGAGATCGCACCGAGCGTGACCGTGGACGGTCCGGTTCCCGAACTGGCTGGGGAAGTAAGGGAGTTGCACAGGAGGTTCCACAGCGTCCGCGGCTGAGCGGCGGGACCCGGCCCCCTTCCCGGCCTTAACCGGCCGGTGGTCGGCGGCTGACGGACGGCGGACGGCGGCTGCGACGGTGCAGGGCGCCTTCGCCCAGGAGGAGCGCCGCTCCCGTGTCGGCGGACCCCGGAAACGCCGGGCCCGCCACCGGGCGGGGCCGTCCGGCCGACAGGCGGGGCCTCCGGGGCCCCCTTATGGTGATCGAGGGCGCCGTGTCCGGTCCGCTCTGGGGCGTCCCTGGAGGCATCGATGCTGGCCAAGCCGTCAACGCGACCCTCGGTCCGGCGCTGCGTGGTCACCGGAGCAGTCGGACTGGCCCTGCTGAGCATGGGTCTCCCGGCCGCCGCTGCCGCGGACGGGGACCTCGACCGGTTCTACGACCAGAAGATCAAGTGGTCGGCGTGCGAGAGCACGGACATGCCCGAGGACCTGCAGTGCGGGAAGATCACCGTCCCCGTCGACTACGCCGAGCCCGACGAGGGCTCCCTCGACCTGGCCCTCGCCCGCTACCGGGGCACCGGCGACCCGCGCCGCTCGGTGGTGCTGAACTTCGGCGGGCCGGGGGGCTCGGGCGTCCTCGGACTCGCCCGTGCCGGCAAGGAGTTCATGGGTCTCACCGACGGGTACGACGTGGTGTCCTTCGACCCTCGCGGTGTCGGCCGCTCCTCACCGGTCAGCTGCGGCACTCAGGCCACCGGTCAGGCGCTGGAGGCGACCGGCGGCGAGAACACGTCCGATCCGCGGGACGTACTCACCCGGTTGCGTGAGGTGGCCGCCGAGTGCGCCGAGCACTCGGGCCCGGTGCTCCCGCACATCGGCACCGTGAACGTCGCGCGGGACCTGGACGTGCTGCGCGAGGTGCTCGGCAACAAGAAGCTCAACTACCTGGGGTTCTCCTACGGAACCCGGCTGGCCTCGGTGTACGCCGCCCGATTCCCCGAGAGGGTGGGGCGGTTGGTACTGGACGGGGTGGACACCCTGACCGAACCACTGGCCGAGCAAGGGCTGGCGAGCGTCAGGGGGCAGCAGCTCGCGCTCGAACACTTCCTGACCTGGTGCACAAAGGACATTGCCTGTCCGTTCGGCCAGGACCCGCGCGGAGCACGGGAGTTGGCCGTGAAGCTGGTCGCCTCGCTCGACGAGAACCCGGTACCGACGGACTTCGGTCACGAGTTCACCGGCCAGGACCTCGCGGGCGCCATGGCGCAGGGCCTCTACAGCAGGGAACTGTGGCCGTTGCTGCAACGGGCGCTCGCGCAGCTGATGGAGGACGGGGACACGCGCGGGGTGGAGGCCTTCGCCACCGGCGGGGTGACGCTCCCCGTACCGCAGCGGGAGAACGACCCGCTCGTCGACGAGGAGGACGTCCCCCTGGACAACCTCCCCGCCGCACTGATGGCGGTGAACTGCGCGGACGATCCCGACCGCCCGGCCGCCGAGCAGGTGACCCGGGACCTCTCCCGACTGCGCACCGCCTACGAGAAGGCCTCACCGGTCTTCGGCCGCTACCGGCTCGCCCAGGTGCTGATGTGCCACGGCCGCCCCAAGGGGACCGACTACATCCGCGAGGAGGTCAAGAACGTCGACACTCCGAAGATGCTGCTGGTCGGTACGCGGGGCGACCCGGCCACGCCGTACCGGTGGACGGTGGAGACGGCCGAGCGGCTCGGCTCCTCGGCGGTGGTGCTGGACAACCGGGGCGAGGGCCACACCGGCTACGGATCGTCCGACTGCGTGCACCGCAAGGTCGACGACTTCCTGCTCTACGGTTCGCTGCCGCCCAGCGGCAGCTCGTGCGGCTCCGAGGACGACCTCCGCGGGTGAGTCCGATCGCGGTGCATCGACGGCGGGATTGCCCCAAATGCCCTCTCGGTGAATCGGTTCTATGGTTCTCTCATGGAGCACGATCTGAGTCCCGCGACCCTTGCCGAGCTTCGTCGCCCGCGCCCCTACCCCGCGGTGTCGGTACTGACACCGACACACCGGCGCGAGCCCCTCAACGCCCAGGATCCGGTGCGGCTGCGCAACGTGGTGGCCGAGGCCAAGAAACAGCTGGAGGCCGATCCCGCGGTCACCCGGGACCGGCGCAGCGAGGTCGCCCTGCAGCTCGACCGGGCGCTGGCCGAGGTCGATCTGACGCACACCGAGGACGGGCTGGTCATCTTCGCCGCTCCGGGTGAGCACCAGGTGTGGTCACTCGCCCGTTCCGTACCGGAGCGCGTGGTGCTCTCGGACACCTTCCTCACCCGCAACCTGGTGTCCGCCCACACGGCGGAGCGCCCCTTCTGGGCGCTGTCGCTCTCCCCCGACCGGGCCACGCTGTGGAGCGGCGGCGTGGACCGGGTCGCCGAGGAGCACCTCGGCGCCTTCCCGCTGGTCCGGACCGTGGAGAACTTCGACCCCGAGCGCCTGGAGCGGGTCGGCGACCAGCCGAGTTCCTACCAGGACGAGGGCACCCGCCGGTTCCTTCGCGAGACCGACACCGCGATGCGCGCGGTGCTGCGTGAGCATCCCCGGCCTCTGTACGTCACCGGCGAACCGGCCGCGCTGTCCCTGCTGGGCGAGGTGGGCGGCGTGGCCCGGGATGCGGTGCACGTCCAGCACGGCGGGCTCGCGCACGGCACGCCCGACGCGGTGTGGCAGGCCCTGCGTCCGGTACTCGAGAGCGAAGCGCGCAAGAGCACCGAGGAGGTCGTCCGGGCCCTGGAGACGGCCCGCGGGCGCAAGGAGTTCGCGGCCGGCATCGACGAGCTGTGGCAGAACGCCCGGGACGGCCGGGTCCGGCTGCTGGCCGTCGAGGAGAACTTCCGGGTGACGGTGCGCGACACGGGTGAGCATCTGGTCCTCGCCGAGACCGGCGACCTGGACGCCCGCGAGGACATCGTGGACGAGATCGTCGAGCAGTGCCTGGAGACCGGCGCCGAGGTCCGCTTCGTCCCGGACGGGACACTGGGGAACGCGGACCGGATCGCGGGCGCACTGCGGTACTGAGTGCGGACAGACGCCCGTCCGTCGAACAGGCGAGTGAACGACGGACGGGCGCCGAACGCACCTTCAAGTAACCTTCGCATCAACGGAGTTGCTCCGCCCAATGGGCATCCGGCACCTACCTCCGGGTAACTCCACGAAGACGGTGGCATATGCCACCGACATGACCTTGGGGCGTCTTGCCGAATCCCTTACAGGGCGTGGCGTGCTGTGCCACAGTCGTAACGGTCCCTCCGTCCGCCTCTGGCCCGAACCGTCCCACATCGGAGTGCGTCATGCCGTCCCACCTCTCCGCGGACCGCTCAGCCGCCCAGCCGTCAGGACGCGGCCCGGTCGACGCGCTCATCTCGCAGACCCGGCGGCTCAGGGGCGACGTGGACGCCGTACGGCGCGACACCGCGGCCGACACCTCGGACCCGAAGGACCGTTGGCAACGCGCACTGTACGACCTGGCGCTGCACCAGCTCAACGACCTGGACGAGCACCTGGCCCAACTGCGGGACGGCCCGCTGCCCGTACCGGCGCCGACCGGGCCCGCCGCCCCGCCCCGGCACGAATCCCTGCTCAGCCGGGTCGGCAGTGCCGAGTGGAACCTGCTGACGGATGAGGCCAGTTGGTCCGGGGAGCTGTACCGCATCCTGGACCGCGACCCGGCCGCTCCCCCGCTCACCCTCGACGAACTGCCGTCCCTCGTGCACGACGAGGACCGGCCGAAGCTCACCGCGATGGTCACGGGCTGTCTCGTCGACGCCCGGCCCATCGACGGGGAGTTCCGGCTGCTACGTCCCGAGGGCAGCGTCCGGACGGTGCACATGATGGGCGAACCGGTCCTCGGGGCCGACGGCAGCACCGCCTCGATGTGGGCCGTACTGCGGGACGTCAGCGAACTGCGCCGCTACCGAGGCGCGGTCAACGAGACCCGTGAATCGCTGCACCACCACCGACAGGCCGCGGCGCGAACCGGGCAACGGCCCGCGATCGAGCCGCAGGAAGCCGTGCCGCCCCCATGGCACGGCTCCCTGCCCCTCCCGCACCGGGGCCCGCGAACCCTGGACCTCGCCGCCCGGCACCTCCCGTCGCCTGCCGGAGCACCGGCCGGGGGCGCCTGGTACGACACCCTCGAACTGTCCGACGGCACCGCCCTGCTCAGCGTCGGTGAGCTGACCGGGCAGGACGCCGGCCCGTCGTCGGGCATGACGATGCTGCTCGGCGCGATGCGCGGCCTGGCGATGGCCGGCACCGCACCGGGTCCGCTGCTGGCGTGCCTCAACCGGTTACTCGACGCCACCGGGCAACCGGCCCTCGGCAGTGGCCTCTGCCTGTACTACCGGCCCGACACCCGCTCGCTGGTGTGGGCGCGGGCCGGACGCCCCGTCCCGCTGCTGTTCCGCGGCGGAAGGGGGCGCGCCCTGGTCACCCCGGAGGGCGACCGGCTCGGCGCCTCCCCGGCCGCCCGCTGCGGGCAGGCCGAGGAGACCCTCGAAGTCGGCGATGTGCTGGTGCTGCACACCGACGGGCTGGTGCCCGGGCGGGCCGGTGCCGTGCCGCATCTCCTCGGGCTGGCCCCGCAGTTCACCGGCGACCGCACCGCGCGGGACTGCCTGTCGGTCGTTCTGCGGGAGTTCGGCGACACCCCGCGCGAGGAAGAGGCCTGCGTGCTCGTCGCCCGCGTGACCTCGTAGGAAGACCCTCCACAACTCCGTTATGCCGGTGTGCTGTTGCCGCCCTTCCCCCTGGGCCTCGGCAGGGCCTGCCTGATCTCCTCCCGCAGTTCCTGGATCCTCGGGTACGAGGAGTACTCGGCGGTGAGCCGGTACATCTGGCGCAGCCGGTCCCAGGTGCGGCGCGAGGAGTTGGAGCCCATCGACATCAGCGCGAGACGTGCGTACCGGTCGGCCTGCTCCGGGTCGTCCGCGATGAAGCAGGCGGAGGCCATGGAGAGATGGTCGAAGATCTTCGACCGCTCCCGGCCGTCGATGCGCAGGGACAACGCCTTCTCCGCGTAGTGCTGAGCGTGCGCGGCCGCCCCCGGCTCGAACTCGGCCAGCGTGCGGTAGGCCAGGGCCTGCATGCCGTACAGATCCTCGTCCTTGAAGGTCTGCATCCAGTCCGGCTGCTCCAGATCCGCCCCCCGGTCGGAGACGAACAGGTCCTCGGCCCGGCCCAGGGTGCGGCGCATCGCCTGTCCCTTGCCCATGGACGCCTGCGCCCAGGCCTCGATGGTGTGGAACATCGCGCGGGTGCGGGGCAGCAACTCCTCCCCCGACCCCGACTGGGCGAGCTTCAGCAGGTCCAGGGCGTCGTCGGGCCGGCCCAGGTGCACCATCTGGCGGGCCGCACGGGACAGCGCCTCACCCGCGCGCGGCCGGTCACCGCCCTCTCTGGCGGCGTGCGCCGCGATGACGAAGTACTTCTGGGCCGTGGGTTCCAGGCCGACGTCGTGCGACATCCAGCCGGCCAGGACGGCGAGGTTGGCGGCGACGCCCCACAGGCGCCGCTGGAGATGGGGTGGGTGGTGGTAGGCGAGCATGCCGCCCACCTCGTTGAGCTGGCCGACCACCGCCTTGCGCTGAAGGCCGCCGCCCCGGGCGGCGTCCCAGGCGCGGAACACCTCCACGGAGCGCTCGAGTTCCTCGATCTCCTGAGACCCGATGGGAGTGGCCTCGTAGCGGTCGAACCCGACGGAGTCGGCGTGCAGCGGATGGTCGATTCGGGGAGCGTCGGTGGTCAGTGCCGGATCGGTGTGCAGCCAGTCGTGCATGGCGCTGCTGAGTGCGGATCCGGCGGAGAGCGCGGCGCCCGCGCCCACCAAGCCGCGTCGGTTGAGCATGAGGTCCATTCCCGTGAATTCGGTGAGGACCTCGGCTGTCCGCTCGGGCGCCCACGGCACTCCGTCGGGATGTTCCGCACTCCCGCCGCGTGGCCGTTTCCCCGTACGCCCGTGCCGGACCAGACCGAGATCCTCGATGGTCACGACACGGCCGAGACGCTCGGTGAACAGGGCCGCCAACACCCTCGGCACGGGATCGCGCGGGATCTCTCCCATGTCGATCCACCGCCGCACCCGGGAGGTGTCGGTCGCCAGCTGGGGGTGGCCCATGGCCGCCGCCTGCCGGTTGACCAGCCTCGCGAGTTCGCCCTTGGACCAGCCGGCCAGGCCGAACAGGTCCGAGAGCCGGGTGTTGGGTTGTCCGCTCACGTCAAGCCCCCAGGTTCTCGGCTGAGTTGACAGTAGCCCCGTGCGAGTTGCCGGGCGACTATTCGCCAGGGTTCGCCAGGGTTCGCCAGATGGTGTGCCAGGGGGCATCGGGTGTCGAGTAGGAACGCGCCACCACGACCCGGTCTCCGCCGGGGGCATTCCCCAGGGTGCGCCTGGGCGACCGGGCCGGGTGGCGCGATGACGTCGCAGGCACACGAAGGGATCTGTATCGCCCATGTACGCAGCATCGTCCTCCGTGTCCGCACCGCCCAGGCCACTGCGTCCGCGTCCGTCGGACAACGGCCCCTACCTCGCCCCCGCGCGCCCGGCGGCCACCGTGCCTGGTCCGGGCAAGGTACGGCGCGCTCCGGGCGCCGGCCCCCAGCCGCTCAGTGGCAGGCTCGACCTGTCCGGGCCCCAGGGCGCCCAGTTGCGCACGGCGATCGCGTCGGTGCACCGTATCTGTCCGGAGTTCGCACCGGTGCAGGTGCTGCGCCGCAGCGGCCGGTCCATCCTCCTGGTCGGGACGACCGGCCGGAGCACCGCGGTGGCCAAGTGCTTAACGGATCACTCCCCCGCCTGGTCCGAGCGGTTCCGGCACGAGATAGCGGCGTACCGCTCGTTCGTCCGGCATCGCCCCCCCGTGCGGGCGCCCCGGCTGATCGCGGCGGATCCGGACAACTGCACCCTGGTGATCGAGCGGATGCCCGGCCGGGCGGCGGCGCTCCAGCGGCACCCGGTGGAGGCACCACCGCGAGCGGACATCAAGGCGGCGCTCGGCGCGATCTGCCGGCTGAACGGGTGGCGCCCGCCGGCCGGGACCTTCGACGCCCCGCTGGACTACGCGGCACGGATCGCCCGCTATCACGAGCTGGGCCTGCTCACCGACCGGGACATGGGCGATCTGCAGAAACTGCTGCACGGCATCGCGCACGCGGCCGGGCGCCACGGCATGGGCCAGTTCTGTCACGGCGACGCGTTGCTCTCCAACATCCTGATCTCACCGGCCGGTCCAGTGCTGGTGGACTGGGAACACGCGGGCTGGTACCTGCCGGGCTACGACCTGGCGACCCTGTGGGCGGTGCTCGGGGACGCGCCGGCGGCCCGGCGGCAGATCAGCCAGATCGCGCAGTCGGCGGGCCATGCCTCACGCGACGCGTTCCTGGTGAACCTGATGCTGGTGCTGACGCGTGAGATCCGTACCTACGAGACGGCCGTGCAGCGTTCGATGCGCGAGGGGGGCCCGGTGGGACCGGGCCCGGCCCAGCACGGTGAGGAGCAGCGGCTGCTGCTGCGGCGCCTGCACGACGACTGCCAGATGGCCCGCCGGGCCGTGCGCGCGGCGGTCGGCACTCGCTGACCGGGACGGGTGAGAGGTCCGCGGCATCTCCCGAAGGGGAGCGCCGCGGACCTCTCACCCGTCCCTATGTGTTCCCCACGTGTGCCCCGCGCTTCGACCGCGCCGCGGCCCTGGCTCGCCGCCACGACCCGCGGCCCGATTGCCGGGGAATCCCGCTCCTTCTGGGCATGATTGACGGATCATCGGCACGCCGGTAGCACCATCCGACCGCCGATCCCGCACGGTTCATCCCGACCGATCGTCCCCAGGAGACTGTGTTGCGAGGATCTCCCCCCACCGAATCCGGCCGTGCGGCGGCCGGGTATCGCCGTTCCCGCCGTACCACCGGCGCCCTGGCCGCGGCTGCGCTCACGCTGCCGCTGCTCGGCGCGGCCCCGTCCGGGGCCCGCCCGGACCCGACCCCACCGGACGCGACCCGGCTGCAGCAGGCGTTCAGTGCCGCGGCCGCCACGTACGAGGTACCGCGGAGCGTGCTGCTGGGCGTCTCCTACCTCCAGTCCCGCTGGGACACGCACGCCGGAGCGCCGAGTGTGACCGGCGGCTACGGCCCGATGCACCTCACGGACGCCCGTACCGCGCTGGCGGCGACGTCGCATCACGACGAGGGGGCGGAGGACCCCCGGGGTGACGCCGCCCGCCCCGCGCTGCGGCCCGGGAAACGGCGTGCCGAGGCACTGCGCTTCGCCGCGCTGCCGCCGCGCACCGGCTCGGTCCCGGACCGTCTGGCCACCCTGCCGAGGGCGGCCGAGCTGACCGGGCTGAGCGCCGCGCGGCTGCGTGAGGACCCTGCCGCGAACGTGGCGGGCGGCGCCGCGCTGCTGGCCGAGGCCCAGCGGGAGCTGGGCGAGCCGCCGAGCGAGGACCCGGCCGACTGGTACGGCGCGGTGGCCCGTTTCTCCGGGGCGGACGACACGGCGTCGGCGGCTGCGTACGCGAACGACGTCTACGCGGTGATCCGCGCCGGTGCGCGGCGCGTCACGGACGCGGGACAAGAGGTCGCGCTGACCGCCCGTGCGGACCTCGTCCCGGACCGGTCCGCGCCGGCCCGCACCGGTCTGCGTACCGCCTCCGCCGCCACCACGGAGTGTCCCGAGACGGTGTCCTGCGAGTGGGTCCCGGCACCGTACGAGGAGTTCGGGGACGGCGACTACGGCAACCACGACCTGGGGGACCGGCCTGCCTCGCAGCCCATCCGGTACATCGTCGTCCATGACACCGAGGGCGCCTGGGAGGGCGTTCTCGACATGGTGCGGGATCCCACCTACGTGTCGTGGAACTACAGTCTGCGCTCGACCGACGGCCACATCGCCCAGCATGTGAAGGCCAAGGACATCACCTGGCACGCGGGCAACTGGTACGTCAACGCCGGGTCGATCGGGCTGGAGCACGAGGGCTTCCTGGCGGAGCCCGACGCCTGGTACACCGAGGCCATGTACCGTTCCTCGGCCCGCCTGGTGCGGTATCTCGCCGAGAAGTACGACATCCCCCTGGACCGGCAGCACATCCTGGGCCACGACACCGTGCCCGGTCCGACCACGGAGGCCGTGTCCGGCATGCACACCGACCCCGGGCCCTACTGGGACTGGGCGCACTACTTCGCGCTGCTGGGCCGGCCCTTCGAGGCCACCGCCGGCGAGGACGGCGCACTGGTGACGATCCGTCCCGACTACGCCACCCACGGCCCGGTGTTCACGGGCTGCGGGAGCGCCGTCGACCCGTGCGCGGTGCACGGGTCCAGCGCGGTGCGCCTGCACTCCGACCACGACGAGAAGTCCCCCCTGATCAGGGACGGCGGTCTGGGTTCGGCCCCGACGACCGGGGTGAACGACCTGTCCTCACGGGTGTCGACCGGCCAGCAGTACGCGGTCGCCGACCGGTGGGGCGACTGGACCGCCATCTGGTACCTGGGGCAGAAGGCCTGGTTCAGGAACCCGCAGGAGCGGCCCACCGCGGTGCCCGCCGCGGGCCGGGTCGTGACCCCGAGGAAGGGTCTGGACTCCGTGCCGGTGTACGGGCGCGCCTACCCGGAGGAGGCCGCCTACCCGGCGGAGGTGCCCGTGCAGAAGGTGTCCCCGCTGCCGTACAGGCTGCCGAAGGGCCAGGAGTACGTCACCGCGGGCAAGGTGCCCGGTGAGTACCTGTACGCGGTGACCTTCGACGAGGCCTCGCACCGGGTGGTCAGGGGCGAGGACCTGTACTACCAGATCCAGTACGGCCACCGGATCGCCTTCGTACGGGCGGCGGACGTGACGGTGAAGTCCTCGTAGCACCGCCCCGGTCCCGGCCCGTACCCGGGCCGGGACCGGGGTGGAAACGAATCAGCCGGTCCGGGTCAGCCCTGCTGGAACAGTTCCGCGGGCAGCGGCTTGAGGAGGGTGTACAGGTCGTCGGTGATGGGACGGTCCCAGGCGGCGATGGTGACCAGGACGTTGTCGCTGCGGTCGAACTGCACGCAGGAGATCCGGCTCTCGGAGAGTTTCACGCGGCGCACGATCAGCAGGTTGTCGCCCTGCATCACGGGCACGTCCTCGGTGCCGACGACGGTCACCTCCTCGTCGTTCTCCAGCGCCAGCAGCAGCTGCGCCACCTCGAAGGGGACCTCGCCCTCGGCGACCTCACGGGCCGCGGAGCCCTCCGGCAGATTGCCGATGATCATGGCGGGGCCACGACCGCCGAACAGGTCGTAGCGCAGGAAGACGCCCTGGCAGGTGCCGTCGGGGGCGGGCAGCAGGCCGGCGCCCAGGTTTCCGGGCCAGTCGCCCGGGTCCATGGCCAGTACGTCGAAGTCGGGCCCGGCGGGAGTGGCGCTGCGGCGGCGGAGGAACGACATGCCGCAATGGTACGTGCCCGCACCCGCCGACGGGCGGCCGGGCAACGCCCGCTGCTCCCCGGGGCGGGCACGCTCCGGGAGCTACTCCTCCGGAGGCGCCGGTGGGACGACCGCGACGGGGCCGGCCGCGTGCAGCAGGACGGCCTGGGTGACGGAGCCCATCATGCGGGCCGGTACCAGCAGGCGTCGTCGGTGGCGCCCCACGACGACCAGTTCGGCGTTCTCGGAGGCCGCGACCAGATGTCCGGCGGCATCACCGGGCAGCACCAGGACCTCGGCGACGACTCCGGGGTGCCGTTCGCGGTGCGGGGCGAGGCATCCGCGGGCGAGGGCCCGGGACTCGTGCTCGACGGCGCCCTGGTCGATCTGCGGCGCCGGCATCTCCCCGGGCAGCATCCAGGTCTGCGGGGGCCACGGGTAGGCGGCGACGATCCGGAGCCGGGCGTCGCGCAGGGCGGCCTCGTCGAAGGCGTGAGCGAGGGCGGCCTCGTCGGGGCTGTCGACGTTCAGTCCGACGACCACGAACGGGCCGTCCTTGTCGGTGCCGACGGGCGTGTCGGTGCCGGTCCCGGACCCCCGTCCGGGCCGGGGCACCACGACGACGGGGCATTCGGCGTCCCGGGCCGCGGCCAGGGAGTTGGAGCCGAGCAGCAGACTGGCGAACCCGCCGCGGCCCCGGGAGCCGAGCACCAGCAGCTGCGCGGTGGCGCCGAGTTCGGGGAGGACGGCGCCGGGAGCCCCGTCCAGGGCGACGAAATCGACGGCGGGGAGCCCGGTCCGTCCCGCCAGCCGGGCGCGGGCCAGATCGAGGACCGGGTCCTCCTCGGGGGCGGGCGGTCCGGCGGCCAGCACCTCGGGCTGGCCCCAGGCGGCGTACTGACGGACGTGCACCACCCTCAGCGTGGCCTCACGCCGGCGCGCGGCGTCGATGGCCCACTCCAGGGCGCGCAGACTGCCGTCCGAACCGTCGACCGCCGCGACGACCGGCTGGGTGCTCATGGGGTTCCTCACTTCCGGACCACGACCCGCACGTTCCCGGGCCGGCCTGGCTCAGGCCCGGTCCCGGAAGGGTATCCCTGGTCGTATGTCCGGAAGTATCGGCGGCCACACCCGGCGCCACGGCCGTTCCGCTCCGCGGCAGGGCGTACGCGCCCGGCTCACGTCAGGTCGAACTCCCCCTCCCGGGCTCCCGACACGAATGCGCCCCACTCGGCCGGGGTGAAGATCAGGGAAGGGCTCTGCGGGCGGCCACTGTTCCGCATGGCGATGAAGCCTTCCACGAAGGCGATCTGGACATCCCCCAGGCCTCGGCTGCCGGACTGCCACTGCGCGTTGCTGAGGTCCAGGTCAGGCTTGTCCCAGCCGGTGAGCGGTCGCTGCTGGGTGGTGCTGTCGGCCACGTCCGTGCTCCTCCCGATTTCCGTCGTCCGCGGCCAGCCTAGCGATCGGTTCCGGCCCCCGACAGGTCACGTCGGCGCCCGTTTCCGGGGCGCGGCGGGCGGGTGGATCCGGGCCGTCGAATCCGGGCCGGTGAATCACGCGGGCGCGATTGAACGCGGGGTGACATGCGAACGTACTGATGGCAGCAGGCCCGTCCACCGGGCCCGGTTTGCCATGCCATCGCAGTACCGCACGGAAGGACCCCCGGGTGCAGCTCTTCACTCGCTCCCGTCAGCTGTCGGACACCACCGGGAGCCGAGCGGACCCGGACGACGGCCCCACCGCCTCCGGCGAAACAGCCGGGGAGGCGCCGGAGGGCACGGCACCCGCTCGGTGGAAGCGCCTGCGCCGGCGTCACCCGCGTGCGGCCCGCGGCATCACGGTCGGGACGACCGTGATGGCCGGGGCGCTCCTGCTCTTCGCCCTCCTCGTGCCGAACCGCGTGGAGCGGCTCACGTTCGAGGCGTTCCTCCGTGTACCGGCCGAGGGAATCCTGCTGGCTACCCTGCTGCTCGCGCTGCCGCCGAAGCCCCGGCGGATCACCGCGGTGGTCTCGGGCGTCCTCCTCGGACTGCTCACCGTCCTGAAGATGGTGGACATGGGCTTCTACCAGGTACTGGCCCGGCCGTTCGACCTGGTGCTCGACTGGATCCTGCTCGAGCACGCGGCGGAGTTCGTACGGGAGTCGTTCGGCCGGGGCGGGCAGATCCTCGCCGTGATCGGGCTGATCGTCCTGTTCGTCGCCCTGCTGGTGCTGATGACACTGGCAGCGGTACGGATCACGAACCTGATGGTGCGCCACCGCCCCGCCGCCGCCCGCACCACGCTGGTCCTCGGCGTCGCGTGGATCACCTGCGTCACTCTGGGCGTGCAGGTCACCGGCGTCCCGCTGGCCACCAAGGGCACCGCGGAGATGCTGGGCAACCGGGTGGAGCAGATGCGCGCGGGCATCAAGGACGGGCGGGTCTTCAGACAGCAGGCCGCGGCCGACGCCTTCGCCGACACTCCGCCCGACCAGCTGTTCACGGGACTGCGCGGCAAGGACGTCCTGTTCACGTTCATCGAGAGCTACGGCCGGGTCGCGATCGACGACCCGGCGATGGCGGAGCCGGTCGACGCGGTACTGAAGGAGGGCACCGGCACCCTGGAGGCCGCCGGTTTCGAGGCGCGCAGCGGCTGGCTCGAGTCACCGGTGACGGGCGCGGGCAGCTGGCTCGCCCACTCCACCTTCCTGTCCGGCCTGTGGATCAAGAACCAGCAGCGCTACCGCAGCCTCACCACCAGCGACCGCATGACCCTCACCAACTACTTCCGCAAGGCCGGTGACTGGCGCACCGTCGGCATCGTGCCCGGGGTGCGGCGGGCCTGGCCGGAGGGCAAGTACTTCGGCCTGGACCACATCTACGACTCCGAGCACCTCGGCTACCAGGGGCCGTACTTCAGCTGGACGCCGGTGCCCGACCAGTTCAGCATGGAGGCCTTCGAGCGCCTGGAGCACGGCAGGAAGGACCGCGAGCCGATCATGGCGGAGATCATCCTCGCCTCCAGCCACAACCCGTGGTCCCCCAACGCCCGCATGATCGACTGGGACGACCTCGGTGACGGCTCCGTGTTCCACGAGATCAAGAAGGAGGGCACCGATCCCAAGGAGGTCTGGCAGGACCCGGAGAGGGTACGCACCGAGTACCGCAAGTCCGTCGAGTACTCGCTGCGGAGCCTGATCGGGTGGATGGAGCGGTACGGCGACGAGGACACGGTCCTGGTCTTCCTCGGCGACCACCAGCCGGTCCCGACCGTCACCGCCGGGAGCACCAGCAAGGACGTGCCGATCAGCATCGTCGCCAAGGACCCGAAGGTCCTGGACCGGGTGGCCGACTGGAACTGGACCGACGGCCTCAAACCCGCCCCGGCCGCACCCCGTTGGGGCATGGACACCTTCCGGGACCGCTTCATGACGGCGTACGGGCCACAGGGCGGCAGCGGCGGCAGCGTTACCGGAAGCGGCACCGCGCCGCGCCCCGCCGACTGAGCAGGCCTCCCCGGTCCGGTCCGCACCGGCGCGGGCCGGACCACGCTCATCCGGTGAAGCGGTGGCGCAGCTCCCGTTTGAGGATCTTCCCGCTGGCGTTGCGCGGCAGTTCGTCCACGAACAGGACCCTCTTCGGCGCCTTGAAGGACGAGAGCCGTTCGCGCGCGTGCGCGATCAGTTCCTCCTCCGTCGTCTCGCCGCGCGCGACGACGACCGCCGTGACGGCCTCCACCCAGCGGTCGTCGGGGAGGCCGATCACGGCGGCCTCGGCGACCTCCTCGTGCGTGTACAGCGCGTCCTCGACCTGCCGTGAGGCGACCAGGACGCCACCGGAGTTGATGACGTCCTTCACCCGGTCGACGATCGTGAAGTAGCCGTGGGCGTCGCGCACCGCGAGGTCCCCGGAGTGGAACCAGCCGTCACGGAAGGCCTCGGCGGTCTCCTCGGGCTTGTCCCAGTACCCCTCGCACAGCTGCGGCGACCGGTAGACGATCTCACCGGGTGTCCCGTCGGGCACGTCCTTGCCGTCCTCGTCGACCACCCGCGCGTCCACGAACAGGACGGGCCGCCCGCAGGAGTCCATGCGCCCCTTGTGCTCGTCGGGGCCGAGGACGGTGGCCAGCGGGCCGATCTCGCTCTGCCCGAAGCAGTTGTAGACCGCCAGGTCCGGCAGCCGCCGCGTCAGCCGCTCCAGGACCGGCACCGGCATGACGGACGCCCCGTAGTACGCCTTGCGCAGTCCGCTCAGGTCGCGGGTGGCGAAGTCGGGGCGGTCGGACAGGGCGATCCAGACCGTGGGCGGGGCGAACAGGCTGTCCGCGCGGCCCGCCTCGATCAGGTCGAAGATCCGGTCGCCGTCGGGCGCGTCGAGGATGGCACTGGTCGCGCCGACCGCGAGGTAGGGCAGCAGGAAGACGTGCATCTGCGCCGAGTGGTAGAGCGGGAGCGAGTGCACGGGGAGGTCGCCCGCGCCGAGGTCGAGGGCGGTGATGGCGCTCAGGTACTCGTGCACCAGTGCGCGGTGCGTCATCATCGCGCCCTTGGGCCGGGCGGTGGTGCCGGAGGTGTACAGCAGCTGCACCAGGTCCTCGGAGCGCGGCTCGGGGCCGTCGTACGCGGGCGCCCCGGCCAGCAGGTCGAGCAGCGAACCGTCGGCGTCGCGCAGGGGCAGCGTCCGCACCCCGTCCGGGAGCCGTCCGGCGAGGTCGGGGTCGGTGAGGACGAGTGTGCTGCCGGACTGGCCGATCAGGTAGGCGAGGTCGTCGCCGGTCAGGTTCTGGTTGACCGGTACGTGTACCAGGCCCGCGCGGGCGCAGGCGAGGAAGCCGATCAGATAGGCGTCGGAGTTGTGGCCGTAGGCGCCGACCCGGTCCCCGGGGGACAGCCCCTCCGCCCGCAGGACACTCGCCGCCGCCGAGACGGCGGTGTCGAGCGCGTCGTAGGTCCAGGTGCGGTCGCCGTACTCGACTGCGGTACGCGCCGGAGTACGCCGGGCGCTGCGTCGCAGGAGTCCGTCGACCGTGCTTCCGTGTCCGGGCGTCATGACAGATGATCCTCGGTCGATCGGCCGGGGAGGTCAAGGTCTTCGACTTCTCCCGCGACCGCGTACGCCCCATTGACACATCCCGCACCTGACAGGAAAGTTTCACCCCGCAAGGCGATCCCCGAAAGATTCTTTCAGGCCGCCCGCGGCCACGACACGGGAGGAACCCTCATGACGGACGCAGGGTCGAGCGGTCTCACTCGCCGGCAACTCGGCGGGCGCGCACTGGCTTTGGGCGGCGCACTGACCTTCGCCTCCCTCCCGGCCGGCCCCGCGGCAGCGGTCTCGCCGTCGGCGGCGCCGGGCAGCGGGCGCCCGACCCTGCGGCACGGATCGGCCCGGCAGGCCGGCCTGCTCGCGGAGCACCTGGGCCGGCTCGTCACCGACGCCGAGGCGTTCCTCGGCCCGTCCCCCGAACACCCCTGGTACGCGGGCGCCGTGCTGCTCGCCGGACGCGGCGGCACCGTCGCACTCCACCGGCCCGTCGGCATGGCCGTGCGCTACCGGGCGTACGACGAGAAGACCGACACCGGCGTCGAGTTCCCGGCGGACCGGCAGATCCCCATGGCCGAGGACACCGTCTTCGATCTGGCCTCGGTGTCGAAGCTGTTCACCTCCATCCTCGCCGTGCAGCAGATCGAACGGGGCACCCTGGAGCTGGAGGCGACCGTCGCCTCGTATCTGCCGGACTTCGGCCGGGCCGGCAAGACCGACATGACGATCCGTCAACTGCTCACGCACACTTCGGGTTTCCGTCCCTGGATCCCGCTCTACAACGCGCCCACGTACGAGGAGCGCATCCGGCTCGTCCTCGACGAGGCACCGGTCAGCCCTCCGGGCACGGCGTACGCGTACTCGGACCTGAACCTGATCTCGCTCCAGCTGGTGCTGGAGAAGGTCACGGGCCGCACCCTGGACGTCCTGCTCCATGACGACATCACCGGCCCGCTGGGCATGCGGCGCACCCGCTACAACCCGCCCGCCTCCTGGAAGCCGCGGATCGCCGCCACCGAGGACGCCCGCCTGCCCTGGTCCGGCCTCGACCGGGGGCTGGTGTGGGGCGAGGTGCACGACGAGAACGCCTACAGCCTGGGCGGGGTCGCGGGCCACGCGGGCGTGTTCTCGTGCGCCTGGGACCTGGCCGTGCTCGGGCGGACCCTGCTCAACGGCGGCCGCTACGGCCGGGCTCGCGTGCTGAGACCGGAGTCGGTGGACCTGATGTTCACCGACTTCAACACCGGCTTCCCCGGGGACGAGCACGGCCTGGGATTCGAGCTGTACCAGCACTGGTACATGGGTGCGATGGCCACCCCGCGCACGGCGGGTCACACCGGCTTCACCGGCACCGCGCTGGTGCTCGATCCGACCACCGACTCGTTCCTCGTCGTGCTCGGCAACTCTGTTCATCCTGTGCGCAGTTGGCGTTCGGGGTCGGCTCCTCGCGTGGCCGCCGCGAACCGGTTGGCCCGCGCGGTCCCGGTCCGCCCCGCGCAGGGACGCACGGCCTGGTTCTCCGGGATGGCGAGTTCGGCGACGGCGACCCTCACCCTGCCCGCGGTGGACACGTCGTCCGGCGGCGCGCGGCTGCGCTGCGCCCTGTGGTGGGACACCGAGCCGCGCTCCGACGTCCTCACCCTGGAGGCCACGGCGGACGGCGGCGCGACCTGGCAGCCGGTGCCGTTCACCACGGAACGCCGGGGCGGGGAGCCGCAGTGGCACCCCTCGGGCACCGCCACCGGCTGGTCGGGCCGTGCCTGGCACGGACTCGCCGCCGGTCTGCCCGCCGCACGGAGCCTCACCCTGCGCTGGCGCTACGCGACGGACCGGCTGTACGTCGGGCGCGGTGCGTACGTCGACGGGATGCGCGTCGCGACCGGTGACGGCGTGCTGTTCGACGAGGCCCGCCCGGCGGACGCGGCACGCGTCCGGGCCACGGGGTGGAGCCGGTCGGCCGACTGACGCCCGGCCGCCTTCCACCTGTCCTCCCCCTCGGCCCGTCCCGTCAGCCCGCCTCCAGGACCGCCATGGCCGCGTTGTGCCCCGGCACCCCGCTCACCCCGCCGCCGCGCACCGCGCCCGCACCGCACAGCAGGACGTTGGCGTGCCGGGTCTCCACGCCCCACCGGCCGGTGCCGTCCTGGGCGTAGGGCCAGGACAGCGCGCGGTGGAAGATGTTCCCTCCGGGCAGCCCGAGGTCGCGGTCCAGGTCCAGCGGGGTCTTCGCCTCCAGACACGGCCGCCCGTCCGCGTCGGTCGCCAGGCAGTCGGCGAGCGGTTCGGCCAGATGGGCGTCGAGCTGGGCGAGCGTCGACTTCAACAGCTCCTCACGCACGGCGTCGTTGTCCCGTTCGAACAGCCGGGCCGGGGTGTGCAGGCCGAAGAGGGTGAGCGTCTGGTATCCCTGTGCGGCGAGGTCCGGGCCGAGGATCGTCGGGTCGGTGAGCGAGTGGCAGTAGATCTCGGAGGGCGGCGCGGCGGGCAGTTCACCGGCGACGGCCTGCGCGTGCGCGGCGGCCAGTTGCCCGTATCCCTCGGCGATGTGGAAGGTCCCGGCGAACGCCTCGCGCGGGTCGACGGAGCTGTCGCGCAGCCTGGGCAGCCGCTTGAGCAGCATGTTCACCTTGAGCTGGGCGCCCTCGGCCGGGGCGGGGGGTGTGTCGCCGGTCAGCACCGCCAGCTCCCGCGGGGAGGCGTTCACCAGGACGTGCCGGGCGGCGGCGACCCCCTCGCCGTCGGCCGTACGGTGGGTGACCTCGGCCGTGCGCCCGTCCGTGTCGATCCGTACCACCTCGTGACCGGTGGCGATGACGGCACCCGCCTCGCGCGCGGCGGCGGCCAGCGCGTCGGTGAGGGCGCCCATGCCGCCGACCGGCACGTCCCAGTCGCCGGTGCCGCCGCCGATGACGTGGTAGAGGAAGCAGCGGTTCTGCTGGAGCGTGGGGTCGTGTGCGTCGGCGAAGGTGCCGATGAGGGCGTCGGTGAGGACCACCCCCCGCACGAGGTCGTCGGTGAAGCGCTCCTCGACGGCGACACCGATCGGTTCCTCGAACAGGGTCCGCCAGGCCTCCTCGTCGTCGATCGCGTCACGCAGCTCCTCGCGGGTGGGCAGCGGCCCGGTGAGGGTGGGGAAGACCCGCTCGGCGACGCGGCCGGTCATGCCGTAGAAACGCTGCCAGGCCCGGTACTCGCGGTCGGATCCGGTGAGGCGGGCGAACGCCTCGCGGGTGCGCCGCTCGCCGCCGCCGACGAGCAGCCCGGTGGGCCGCCCGTCGCGTTCGACCGGGGTGTAGGAGGAGACGGTGCGGGCGCGTACCCGGAAGTCGAGCCCCAGGTCCTGGACGATCTTTCGGGGCAGCAGGCTGACCAGGTACGAGTACCGGGACAGCCGTGCGTCGACACCGGCGAACGGCCGGGTGGACACCGCCGCCCCGCCCGTGTGGTCCAGCCGCTCCAGCACCAGGACGGAGCGTCCAGCTCGGGCCAGATAGGCGGCGGCGACGAGACCGTTGTGGCCTCCGCCGACGATGACGGCGTCGTACGTCCGGGTTCCCTCGTCTGCGCTCATGTGGTTCTTCGTAGCACGTACGGATCCGCGCCGACCAGGCAGCGGCCCCGTCGGCCACGGCGTCGCGCCGAACCGCCGTGCCGTCAGGCTCCGCCCGCGGCCCGCTGCCGCCGCAGTCCCGCCACCTCGCGGTGCAACGCGGCGGCCGCGGCGCCGTGGCCGAGCTGCTCCAGACAGCGGACCTCGTCGTCGCGGGCGGTGAGGGTGTCGGGGTGGTCCGCGCCGAGGGCGCGTTCCCGGCCGGCGGCCACCTTGCGGTACTCGGCGAGCGCTTCCGCCCAGCGGCCCAGCCAGCCCAGACCGACGGCGACCTCGCGGCGGCTGACCAGGGTGTCCGGATGGTCGGCGCCGAGCACCCCCTCACGCAGGGCGCACACCGCGCGGGACTCGGTGAGGGCCTCCGCCCAGCGGCCGAGCCGGCCGAGGTTGACGCCCAGACCGTGCCGGGCGCGCAGGGTCTCTGGATGGGCGGGGCCCTGGACCCGGGTGCGGTCGTCGACCAGACCGCGGTAGAGGTCGAGGGCCTGTGCGGTGCGACCGAGCCGGCCCAGGCCGATGCCGGTCTCGTAGCGGGCGGCGAGCGTGTCGGGGTGGTCCGGGCCGAGGACCCGCGCGCGGGCCCCGGCGACCTCGCGGTAGGTCTCCAGGGCCTCCGCCCACCGGCCCAACTGTCCGAGCGTGTAGGCGACTTCGTAGCGGGTGACCAGGGTGTCCGGATGTTCGGGGCCGAGCACCCGGGCGCGGGCGGCGGCCACTTCGCACGCCATGCTGTACGAGTCCTCCAGGCGGCCGAGCCTGGAGAGGTTGAAGGCGAGGTTGTGCCGGCAGCGCAAGGTGTCGGGGTGCTCGGCCCCCATGGTGCGCTCGCGGGCCGAGAGCACCGACAGATAGACCTGGTGGGCGTCGAAGGGCCGGCCCAACTGGGCCATGACGTACGCCATTTCCTGACGGGCGGCCAGGGTGTCGGGGTGGTCGGACCCGAGCGCGCGGATACGGGCCTCGGCCACGTGTTTGTACGCGCGCAGCGCGTCGGCGGCGCGGCCGGTGCGGCTGAGGGTGAAGGCGACCTCGTAGCGGCTGGCGAGGGTGTCGGGGTGGTCCGGACCGAGGAGGTGTTCGCGCTCCGCGGCGACCGCGCGGTGCACCTCCCCCGCCTCCGTCCAGCGGCCGAGGCGGCCGAGGCTCAGGCCCGCGTTGTGCCGTCCGGCCAGGGCGGTCAGGGCCTCCGGCGGCGGGGCGGGCCGCTCCCCCTGCGGGGGCGGCTCGGCACGGCCGGTCACCGGGCGGGCGATCCACTCGCCGGACAGTCCGGCCGCCGGATCCGGGGGCGTGGTGCGCGCTCCGGCGACGACCGCCTTGCGGCCGCCGGTCATGCCGCGGGTCCAGGACGGCAGCCGTGGCGCACCCGCCACCGGCTCGGGCGCCGGGGCCGCCGGGGGTGGCAGGGCCACACGTTCGCCCGCACCGGTCGGGCCCGCGGGCTCCGGCCAGACCGTCACCGCGGCCGGCACCGGCAGCCGGGTCGGCGCGGCCCGCAGTGCGCCGACCCGGCGGGCCAGTTCGCGTGCGCTGTCGGGGCGCCGGCCCGGTTCCTTGGCCAGCAGGTCGAGGATGATCCGCTCCAGCCGCTCGGGCAGTTCGGCGCGGTGGCCGCGCGGCGGCCGGGGCGGGGTGTCACGGTGGCCGACGAGGATCGCCCACGCGTCGTCGAGGTCGAACGGGGGCACCCCGGTGGCGATCTCGTAGAGCACGCAGCCGAAGGAGTACAGGTCGCTGCGCCGGTCCACCTCGGTGCCGCTGATCTGCTCCGGCGACATGTAGTGCGGCGTGCCCATCGCGACACCGGTGCCGGTCAGCCGGGACGTGAATCCGATGTCGTGGCCGAGGCGGGCTATGCCGAAGTCGCAGATCTTCACGGTGCCGTCGGCGATCCGCACGATGTTGGCGGGCTTCAGGTCCCGGTGCACGATGCCCTGGTCATGGGTGTACGCGAGGGCGGCGGCGACCTGCTCGGCGATCTCCACGACCTCGTCGACCGGCAGCGGGTGCTGCTTGTTGTCCTCCAGGAGCCGGCTGAGGTCACGTCCCTGCAGCAGTTCCATCACCAGGTACAGCACTCCGTCGGACTCGCCGAAGTCGTGCACGACGGTGATCCCGCGGTGCTGCAGGGACGCCGCCACCCGGGCCTCCCGCCGGAACCGCTCACGCAGTACCCGGCTGAAGGCGTGGTCGTGGTGGGCGTTCAGCGGTTTGAGGCACTTCACGGCGACCTGTCTGCCGAGTGACTCGTCGCGTGCCCGCCACACCTCCCCCATGCCGCCCCGCCCGATCGGATCGAGCAGCCGGTACCGGCCATGGATCAGCCTGCTGTCCCCCATCTCCCGCCCCCGTCGATGTCCAACGCGCCCTCCCCTGGCCCGTCCAGTATGGCGATGTCTCGCCCGATTTTGTACGGCGCCCCCCCTCGCGGCACGCCCCCTCGCGGCACGCCCCTCCTCCGGGGCGCCCGGTGCGGCGGCGATCCCGGCGTCCCGCAGCCCCGAGAAGCGGGAGCCCGGCGACCGCAACGGCCACCGGGCTCCCGGCTCTGTCCACATCCGCCCCGGCCCGCTCTTCACGCGTCCGAGGGCATACGCGCCGTATCGGCGGTGCGCACCGACACCCTGCCCAGGTCGGCGACCGTGGCGACGACCTCCGCCCCCGCGGTGAGCGGGGCGGCGGCCGTGGTCGCACCCGCCGGCACTACGGCACCCGCCGGCAGCGCGATCCCGTGCAGCCGGGCCATCCGCTTGATCGCTTCCAGTGCCCGTTCCGGGTGACCGAGGGTGCCGGCCGACGAACCGGTCGCCACCGCCTCGCCGTCCACGTGCAGGCCGACCGCGAGATCGGCCGGATCGACCGAGCCCGGCTGCTGTCACGGCCCGATCACGGAGGCGCATGCCGAGGTGTCACAAGTTCTGCACCCGCCGATGGAGCACGCCCCTCGACGAAGAGCACGCTCCGTCGAGGGTCGTGCTTCTTGAAGAGCGCCCCCGCCGTCAGTTCAGCATGGCGAGGAAGTCCGTGCAGGCGCGCGCGCAGGCCCGGCACGCCTCGGCCGTGCGCTCCGCGCCGGGGTGCCCGTCGAAGACGTGCGCGCCCTCCAGGCACACCTGCCGGCACCACTCCACCTGGAGCCGGATGGTCGTTTCGTCCACCTGGCTGTCCTCGGACAGCACACGGCACGTCGCGTCGCACACCTCCGCGCACATGATGCCCCTGCGCCGCACGAGTTCCTGGTCCCTGCCGCTGTCCGGATCCACGAGACTCGCCCGCACCGCGCAGGCCCGCGCACACTCCGTGCACGCCTGCGCACAGGCGAAACGGTCCTCGAGGAACCGGAACAGCTCCTGCTGCGATGTCGTCGTCACGCCGCGCGGGTAGCCCTGGCCGCGGGCGGTCAAACCCGCCGCACTCCAGAGGTTCGTCGTTCGGCCCCCACGGGGCGCCCCGTGGGGGCCGGCCGTGAGGGTTCGGCGGGCAGGTCCGGGGCACCCGGGAACCATGTTGAGTACTGCGGTGAACACGCTGATGCACACCTCCCGGACCGAGTCGGCCGACCTCGCCGCGAGCCGCGGCACCATCGGTATCGGACTGATCGTGGTGGCCGTGCTGGTCGTGGGCCTGCTGATCGGCCTGTTCACGGTCGGCAGCCGCCGGGTCAGGCGCGGGGACTCGCCCAGGCCACGCCCCGATGAACAGCCCCGGATGCCCGAGGGCGGCCCGGTGCGTGAGACCCGTGAACGCCGGGAGCCCGACGAGATGCCCCGGAGCGACGAGCGCCTGCTGCCGCACGACCTGCACGGCGGCAGCTCCGGCAGTCGTACCGGTACCTCCCAGGACCGACCCCGCTGGGAGGAGGGCGGCAGCGGCGGGCCGGGCCGCCACTGACGGCTCAGGTGCCGAGCCAGGCGAGGACGGCCACGGTCAGGGCGCGGACGCCGATGTCCAGGGTGGGCTGGACGAGGGGGGCGAAGGCGGGGCTGTGGTTGACGGGGATGTCCTGGTCGAGGGTGCCCTTGTGGGAGGCCTCGGCGTAGCGGGCGGGGTCGACGCATCCGATGCCCCAGTAGGTGAACGGCACGCCGAACGCCCCGGGGATCTCGCTCATGTCCTCGCTCGCGGTCTGCAGGTCGATGGTGTGTGCGTCGTCCCCGAAGTGCGAGGCGAACGCCTCGGCGACCCGACGGGTCGCCGCCTCGTCGTTGACGGTGGGCGGGAAGGAGGCGGTCCGCTCGATCTCGGGCTCCTTGGGCGAGCGGGACGCCTCGCACTCGGCACGGACGATCCGGGTGATCGCGTCCAGGACGTGGCTGCGCGTGGCGTCGTCGTAGGTGCGCACGTTGAGCTCGATGACGGCGCTGTCGGGAATGACGTTGGGGCCGGTGCCCGCGTGGATGCTGCCGACCGTGACCACGGCCGGGGTCGTGGCGGCCAGTTCCCGGGAGACGACGGTCTGCAGACGTACGACGATCATCGCGGCCATCACGACGGGGTCCACCGCGGCCTGGGGCATGGAACCGTGCGCTCCCCGTCCGTGAACGGTGATGCGCAGGCTGTCGGCCGCCGACAGGAACGGCCCGGCGCGGGTGCCGACGTATCCGGCCGGATAGGGCAGCACGTGCTGGGCCAGCACCACGTCGGGCCGGGGCGACCTGGATGTCAGCCCGTCGGCGATCATGGCATCGGCTCCGTCGCCGTTCTCCTCCGAGGGCTGGAAGAGCGCCACGAAGGTGCCCCGCCAGTTGTCGCGGTTCTCGGCCAGCAGTCGCGCGCAGCCGAGCAGGCAGGTCACGTGCATGTCGTGTCCGCAGGCGTGCATGACGGGCTGCTCGGTGCCGTCCGGGGCGGTCACGGTCGCGGTGGAGGCGTAGGGCAGGCCGGTCTGTTCGCGCACCGGGAGGGCGTCCATGTCGGCACGTGCCATGACGGTCGGGCCGTCCCCGTTGTCCAGGACCCCGATCACGCCGGTTCCGCCGACACCGTCGGTGACCTCGTAGCCGAACGACCGCAGGGCACCGGACACCTTTCCTGCGGTGCGGTGCTCCCGCAGTCCGAGTTCGGGGTGCCGGTGCAGGTCCTGGTAGACCTCCTCGAGGTGGGTGCGGATGTCGTCGAGGCCGGCCGGCACGACGGGGGCGCGGTCGCTCATGGGTGACTCCTTGGCGCGGGTGGCACTGCTGTCACCGGTGACCGCCCGGAATCCGGCCACCGCGAGGCGGGCGCGGCGCACGGTCGGCTCCGCGCCCCTCCGTGATCTCGTCCTTCCCCTACACGAACGATTCGACCACACGGGGGCGAGCCGTGCCTCGGCCAGGCGTCCCGCCGCGGCACATGCGGCTACGCGCCGCCGCGCGGGGCGCGGGAGAGGCCCAGGGCCGCCTCCTGCTCCTCGTAAGCCAGGCCCGAGGTCAGGGTGCCGCCGACGCGAGAGGGCAACTGGAGTGCTTCGTGTCCGTGGATGCGTTCCACCCTGATGGACCGGCACCACGGCTGCGCGCTGTTCCCGCTGGCGGACGCGGCCGACGATCTGGTACGGCCGCTGCAGGACCGCGAGGTCCGGGTGGACCGGGTGGACCGGGTGGACCGGGAGAACCGGGAGAACCGGGAGACGCTGAGCCTCGGGTACGCGGGCGTGTATTCCGGCTTCCTGCGCCACGCCGAGGCGGCGGCCGGACGTTACGGGCTCGACACCCGTTCGATCCTGGTCGAGGCCGGCCGGCGTGGCTTGATCGGCGGCCACGCGACGTTGAGCACGGTGGTCACGTCCGTGCCGTTGTCGGCGGCGTAGTGGGCGCGGCCGGCGTCGTCATGAGGCCGATGGAGACAGCGGGGACGGCGCCGGCGCCGGGCTCCGCCACCGGATCCTGCGGCCGCACCCCGATACCGAGCTTCTCCTTGACCTTCTGCTCGATCTCGTCGGCGAGGTCGGGGTTGTCCTTGAGGAAGGTGCGGGCGTTCTCCTTGCCCTGGCCGAGCTGGTCGCCCTCGTAGGTGTACCAGGCACCGGCCTTGCGGACGAAGCCGTGCTCGATGCCCATGTCGATCAGCCCGCCCTCGCGGCTGATGCCCTGGCCGTAGAGGATGTCGAACTCGGCCTGTTTGAAGGGCGGCGCGACCTTGTTCTTGACGACCTTGCAGCGGGTGCGGTTGCCGACCGCCTCGGTGCCGCTCTTGAGGGTCTCGATCCGGCGGATGTCGATGCGCACCGAGGCGTAGAACTTCAGCGCCCGGCCACCGGTGGTGGTCTCCGGGGAGCCGAACATCACGCCGATCTTCTCGCGGAGCTGGTTGATGAAGATCATCGTGGTCCTCGACTGGCTGAGCGCGCCGGCGATCTTCCGCAGCGCCTGGCTCATCAGCCGGGCCTGCAGACCCACGTGGGAGTCGCCCATCTCGCCCTCGATCTCCGCGCGCGGCACCAGCGCCGCGACGGAGTCGATCACGATGAGGTCGACGGCGCCGGAGCGGATCAGCGTGTCGGCGATCTCCAGCGCCTGCTCGCCGTTGTCGGGCTGGCAGACGATGAGGTTGTCCGTCTCGACGCCGAGCCTTTTCGCGTATTCGATGTCGAGGCCGTACTCGGCGTCGATGAACACCGCGGTCCCGCCGACCCGCTGCACGTTGGCTATGGCGTGCAGTGCGACGGTGGTTTTCCCGCTCATCTCCGGGCCGTAGATTTCCACGACCCGTCCGCGCGGCAGGCCGCCCATACCGAGGGCCACGTCGAGGGCGAGGGAGCCGGTGGGGATGACCTCGATGGGAGCCCAGGGGTCGTCGCCGAGGCGCATGACCGAGCCCTGGCCGAACCGCTTCTCGATCTGGGCGAGGGCGATCTCGAGCGCCTGCTCGCGGTCCTGTTCTTTCATGGTCGCCACCCTGGGGGTCCTGTGCGCCCCCCTGCACACATATCGGATATTTGTTGGATCACGGCAGTTCCCGGTCCACTCCTTCAGGGCCCCACCCGGCACCGACGGTCTCCCCCCGCGTCGGCGGGGAGGACGGGACGGCAGCGATCCGCAAGGCTCCGCGACAGGCCGTTTCGCTCACGCTGTCCGGCCGGGTTTCGGGGACGGTCTCCCGGTATTCGGGATGGCAGTCGGTGCAGGTCAGGCCGATGGCGGCGGCCGGGGTCCAGCTCTCGAGCCGCGCCTGGCCGCTTGGCGGGAGGTCCTTCATGACGATCACCCGGCAATACTTCAACCGGGTCAGAAAGGGAACGTGGGACTGTTGTGGTCGCGGGAGGCGCTGTTGTCCCCGTCGGGAGCCCCCGGCGCGTCGTTCGGCGCGGACGGGGCGGTGTCGAAGAGGGTGTCGCCGGGCACGCCCACGCGCGGAATCCTGCTGACCGTCGCGGCGGCGTAGCGCAGGGAGGGGCCGATCTCCAAGGCCTCCAGTTCGATGACGGTGCGCTTCTCGCCTTCCCTGGTCTCGTACGTCCGCTGGTGCAGCCGCCCCTGGACGATGACGCGGGTGCCGCGTGCCAGGGACTGGGCGACGTGTTCCGCCATCTGCCGCCAGGCCGAGCAGCGCAGGAACAGCGTGTCGGCGTCCCTCCACTCGTTGCTCTGCCGGTCGAAGGTGCGGGGCGTGGAGGCGACGGTGAAGTGTGTGACCGCGTCGCCGGACGGGGTGTTGCGGATTTCGGGGTCGTCGGTCAGGTTGCCGACGACGGTGACGACGGTCTCGCCGACCATGAGAGGTACTCCTAACGCACGAACGGACGGGGGGAGTTGGCTGTCCGACGACAACGCCGCCGTTCCGGGGTGTCCTCGGGCTCACCACCAGGCCCCTTTTCGCCTTGCTCCTCTCGTTCCTCTTGCTCCTCTCGTTCCTCTTGCTCTTCTCGCTCTTCTCGCTCTCCTGGTTCTTCTCGTTCTTCTCGTTCGACAGGCCCCGCCGCGATGAGCCTCGAAGCGTGAGCCGGAGCGTTCTTCATCGGGATGCCGAGCCGGGGGACGGTACAGGGACGGCCGACGGCAGCCCGGCACCAGGGGCAGGGCACGCGGAGGGCGTGAACGCGGAGGGCGCTCCTCGAGCGGCCGACGGGGGCGGGCGGTGGCTGGGCCGGGACGGCGGGTGCCCGCTTGACGCGCTGCCCCGAGGCGATCGCGGTCACGATCGCGAGGAGTTCCGCGCGATAGCGGTGCGGATCGTCCGGGTCGGTGTCCGGGAGCGGCAGTGGGTCGCGGGCGAGCCGCTCCTCCCGGATCGCGTGCACCTCGGCGCGGATGTCGGCGGCGTGGATGTGGGACTGCCTGCGGCCCAGCCGGATCACGGCTTCCCGCGTGTCGGCTATGTCCAGGTCGGCGAGCAGGAGGTGCCAGGCGTCCGTCGCGGTCTCCTCCAGATGCATCGACGGGCACATCGCCGCGACCAGGGCGGCGAGCTCCGCGGTCTCAGTCGGCGTCACCCGTTCCTCCTTTCCGCGGGAGCGCGTCCCGGGTGACGTCGGTGCCCCGCTTCCCGCCCCGTCCGCCGGCTGCTGGTACAGGTACAGGACGGTCCCGCAGGCGCAGCGCAGCCGCCCGTCGTTCCCGAGGCTCCAGCGGCCGCAGCCGAGGTGACCGGCTTGTGAGATCAGGAACCACAGAGTGGCGGGCAAGTCCCTGTCGGAGCGCGCCGTGACGGTGGTCATCACGTCTCGCCACCGCCGAGGGCGAGCAGCCTGCGCAGGTCGATCTCGCCGGTGTGCCAGGCACGGGCGACCCGTTCCGCTCCGCCGGGCACGGGCCGCAGGCTGAACGAACGCGGTTCGGAGGCCGGCGCCACCGCCAGTCCCGGGATCACCTCGCCGGTGTGCGGGTCGGCGACCGGGTCGAAGCAGGCGAGCCGGCCGAAGAACTCCCGCTTCCAGGCGGGGCGTACCCGGACCAGGGTCTCCACCTCGCCGGGGTGGTTCGCGGCCACCCAGGCGGTGAAGGCGTCCTCGTCGGCGACCACGACCGCCGGCTGGGGGTCGATGAGCGTGAGGGTGGCGATCGGGATGTCGTCCGGCAGGGTCACCCGCATCGACTTGAGGGCGAGCTCGGCACGAGCCGCACGCAGCCCGTCGAGGACCGCGCGGCGCTCGGCCCGGTACTCGGCCTCCACCGCGTCGCGCAGCACCCTGAGCACGACGACCCGGGTGGCCCGGTCCCGGAGGTTCACGCTGCCTCACCCTTCCGCTCGGTCTGCCCGGTCTGCTCGGTCTGCCCGGTCTGTTTTCCGGCCTCTTTCTTCGCCTCGGTGCCGCGGCGCACGATGAGCTCGCCCAGCGTGGTCGAACCCCCGGCGGGGTCCAGGACGGCGGCGGCGAGCAGGTTGTGCCGACGCACCTCCTCGTAGAGGCCGCGGAGCTCCTCGTAGGTGGTGTGCGGGGCGGTGGCGGTCGTGAGGTAGTCGGACGCGCTCGGGGTGGGCTTGCCGGCGTTGAGCCAATCCAGGACGGCCTCGGCGAACGCCGCATCCGGCTTGCGGACGACGAGCCCGGCGAGCGGCTTCGCCCGGGACTTGGAGATCACCAGGGTGTTCTCGTGGTCGAGATCGCCGACGATGTCGAACTCGTACTCGATGCCCTCCCGCTGCTCGGGCTTGAGCCCGACCTTGCGCGGCACCTTGCGCCCGCGCTCGTCCGCCTCCACGACGTACTCGGTCTTGGTGCGCATGGTGGCGATGAGATGGCCGGGGTAGGCGAGCAGGGCGTCGATCATCGCCCGCTCCAGGGGACGGGCCTCCCTCCAGCCGGCGAAGGTGTTGCCTCCCGCGACGCGCTTCGCGGCGTTGTCGACCTGCTCCAGCATTCCGCCCGAGCCGGACCAGAAGTGCGTGAGCGAGTCGACGATCACGACGTCGTATCCCTCGTGTGCGGCCACTGCGAGCGCCTCGACGAGTGCGGGGGGCTCGAACGTCGCGAGCGGGAGGGTGTCGAAAGCGAACTCGTCGGCGTACTTGGAAGCGCTGCCGTGCTCGGTGTCGATCAGGGCGATCCGGTCGCCGATCCCGGTGCCGATGACGAGCGCGCTGTAGGTCTTGCCCGACCCGGTGGGCCCGGTGAGCGCGATGCGGGCCTTGGCCTGCTCCTTGGTCGCGGGGGTGAAGGTGAAGCTGTTCACGCCGTTCTCCTCTGGCACATCCGACGGCGGTTCGGGGTGGGCTTGGGGAGGGACGGGACACGGTCCTCACCCGGCAAGACGTGCACCCACATGGCCGACGCCTCAGTTCGAATACTTGTTCGAAACCGACTGGAATCCCACGCTAGGCGCGAACAGGGGCAGAAATCAACACTTTGCCCATAAAAATAGCTAACGACCTGGATGTCGGTTTCAAGTCCCGGCGTGAGCGCGCCTGCACCAGTGCCGTGGCCGGATCGCCCCAGGTGAAGCTGGAGAGTGCGCGGGTGAGCAGCCCGGGTCGCTCTGCGCGCTCCACGCGGCCGACTCCGTGCGGACCGGTTGATTCGGGCCCGGTCCGCCCGGCCGGAGTTGAGCTCCGGCTCGATGAACTGCTGTTTCAGTGCGGGCCTTCCCGACCGCCGACGGGACCACCTTGCCGCGGCGGCACGAGGCCGAAGTGCTCCCACGCGGCGGGCGTGGCGATCCGGCCGCGCAGGGTACGGGCCAGCAGGCCCTCCCGGACCAGGAACGGCTCGGCCACCTCCGCGACGGTCTCACGTTCCTCGCCCACCGCGACGGCGAGCGTGGACAGGCCGACCGGTCCGCCGCCGAACAGCTTGAGCAGGGCCTCCAGCACCGCCCGGTCGAGCCGGTCCAGGCCGCGGCCGTCGACCTCGTAGACCGCCAGGGCCGCGGAGGCGATCTCCCGGGTGATCCGCCCGTCGGCCCTGACCTGGGCGTAGTCCCGGACCCGGCGCAGGAGGCGGTTGGCGATGCGGGGCGTGCCGCGGGAGCGGCCGGCGATCTCCGCGGCGCCCTTGGGCGTTGTCTCCACCTCCAGCAGCCGGGCCGAGCGGTGGACAACCCGCTCCAGCTCGGTGGGCTCGTAGAACTCCATGCGCGCGGTGAAGCCGAAGCGGTCGCGCAGCGGGGGCGGCAGCAGGCCCGCCCGCACGGTGGCGCCGACCAGGGTGAACGGGGGCAGCTCGAGGGGGATGGCGGTCGCGCCCAGGCCCTTGCCGACGATGACGTCGACGCGGAAGTCCTCCATTGCCATGTACAGCATCTCCTCGGCGGGCCGGGACATCCGGTGGATCTCGTCGAGGAACAACACCTCGCCCTCCTGGAGGGAGGACAGGACCGCCGCGAGGTCGCCGGCGTGCTGGATGGCCGGTCCCGAGGTGATGCGGATGGGGGCGCCCATCTCGGCCGCGATGATCATCGAGAGGGTGGTCTTGCCCAGGCCGGGGGCACCGGACAGCAGCACGTGGTCGGCGGTGGCGCCCCGCGCGCGGGCGGCGCGCAGCACCAGGTCGAGCTGCTCGCGGACCTTCTCCTGGCCGATGAACTCGTCCAGGTCCTTGGGCCGCAGGGCGGCCTCGACGGCCTGGTCCTCCCCGTCGGCGACAGATCCCACCAACCGCTCCGCGGCGGCGGGGCTGACGAGCCGTCCGATGAGGGCAGCGGTTTCGGCTTCGTCCCGGGTCATGCGGTCCACTCCTCTCAGCGGGCGCGGTTCAGGGTGCGCAGGGCTGCGCGCAGCAACTGCGACACCTTCGGGGCGGCACCGTCGGCCGCGGCGGCCTCGGCGGCGGGGGTGACGGCCGCGATCGCCTCCTCGGCCTCGTGCGCGGAGTACCCGAGGCCGACGAGCGCCGCGCGCAGTTGTTCGCTCCAGGGCGCGGGAGCGGCGACGCCGGCCGGGCGGCCGGTCTCGGCGGCCCCGGCCGGCTCGCCGAGCCGGCCGGCGAGCTCCAGGAACAGCTTCTGGGCGCCCCTCTTCCCGATGCCGGGCACAGCGGTGAGGGCCTTCTCGTCGCTCTGGGCGATTGCGCGCCGCAGCGCGTCCGGGGTGTGCACGGCGAGCATGGCCTGGGCCAGGCGCGGGCCCACGCCGCTGGCGGTCTGCAGCAGTTCGAAGACCTGCCGCTCGTCGTCGTCCGCGAAGCCGTAGAGGGTGAGCGAGTCCTCGCGCACGACCAGGGACGTCGCGAGCCTGGCGTGCGCGCCGACGCGCAGCGCGGACAGCGTGTTCGGCGTGCACTGGACGGCCATGCCGACGCCGCCGACCTCGACGACCACGGCGTCGGGGGCGAGCGCGGCGACCGTGCCGCTGACGAAAGCGATCATCGGATCGTGTCCTTCCGAAGTCGTGCGGGAGCGGGGCCGTCGGCGTGCACCCGCTGCAGGCGGTTCAGCGCCGGGGTGCGGCAGATGTGGCAGATGGCGAGCGCCAGGGCGTCGGCGGCGTCAGCCGGCTCGGGCAGGGCGTCGAGCCGCAGCAGGCGGGTGGCCATCGCGCCGGCCTGGGCCTTGCCGGCGCTTTCGCTGCCGGTGAGGGCGGCCTTCACCTCGCTGGGGGTGTGCCAGGTGACGGGCAGGCCGCGCCGGGCCGCGCACAGGATCGTGACCGCGCTCGCCTGCGCGGTGCCCATCACGGTGCGCACGTCGTACCGGCTGAACACCCGCTCCACGGCGACGGCTCCGGGGTGGTAGTCGTCCAGCCATCGCTCGATGCCGCGCTCGACGAGGAGGAGGCGGTGGCCGAAGTCCGCGTCCGCCGGGGCGCGGAGGACGCCGGCGGCCGTCACCGCGAGCGGCCGTCCGGCGGTGCCGTCGACCACCCCGAGGCCGCACCGGGTCAGTCCGGGGTCCACGCCGAGCACCCGCTCGGCGCCCTCCCCGACGGGCGGAGTCTTCATGATCGAGCCAAGCCTGCACATGGGGTCGTGGTGGCGCTGGTCGGGCGGCGAGTCCTCCCTGCGGACGCGGGGCGGGCCCTCCGGGCGCATCGGGCTTCGCAAGCGGAGTCCGCTTGCGAAGCCCGATGCGGACATGGGGAGATTTTCCGTGGGCTCCGGCCGGCGACACGTGGATTTGCGCATATGTCCGGCTTGGCCCGGACTTCATGGTAACTCGAACAGATGTGCGATGAAAGGTCATGGCCGCCAGGAGCCGCACGACGCCCGTGCATCGCCCGTCCTGCCGCTGCACCGGCTGCGGCCGGTGCCCCGAACCCACCGGGTCCACTGCTCCGGTGGACTCGAGAAGGACCCGGCGTAGGGTCGGAATATGCCTCCGTCCGAGAGTTCCGCCGCATCGGACGCGGCCCCGCCCCCGACACCTCGGCCCGCCCCGAGGAGGCCGTCGTCGTTGTCGCCGTCGCGTGCGGACGACTTCATGACCTGCCCGCTGCGCTACCGGCTGCGGGTGATCGACAAGCTGCCGGAGCCACCGAGCGAGGCGGCGGCCCGGGGCACCGTGGTGCATGCGGTACTGGAGCGGCTCTTCGACGTGCCGGCCGGGCAGCGCACCCCGGACCGTGCCCGCGCGTTGCTGCGCCCGGAGTGGGAGCGTCTGCTGGGCAGACGGCCCGAGCTGGCAGGCCTCTTCCCCGAGGACACGGACGGCGCGTCGCTGGCCGCCTGGCTGGCCGAGGCGGAACAGCTGCTCGACCAGTACTTCCGGATGGAGGACCCGAACCGGTTGGAGCCCGCCGGGCGGGAGCTGCACGTGGAGACGGTGCTGGAGTCGGGTCTCAAGCTGCGCGGGATCATCGACCGGGTGGACGTCGCCCCGACCGGCGAGGTCCGTGTGGTGGACTACAAGACCGGCCGGGCGCCCCCGCCGGACTTCGAGCAGCGGGCCATGTTCCAGATGAAGTTCTACGCCCTGGTGCTGTGGAGGCGGCGCGGGGTGGTCCCGCGCCGCCTCCAACTGGTCTACCTGGGCAGCGGCGACGTGGTGACGTACGACCCGGACGAGGCGGACCTGCGGGCGGTGGAGCGGAAGCTGCGGGCGCTGTGGGCGGCGATCCAGCGGGCGGTGGCGACGGGCGAGTGGCAACCCCGCCCGAGCCGGCTCTGCGACTGGTGCGGCTATCAGGCCTTCTGCCCCGTGTTCGGCGGCACCCCGCCGCCCTACCCCCTGGCCTGACGCCCGCCGGCCGTTCGGCGTCGGCGTCTGTATCGACACGGTAGGGGGTGTGAGGGCGCCGATCCGTGCGGTGCGCCTGACAGCGACTCGCCCGGGCTGCCCCAGGCGTCCCGTTGACGATCAACGGGAAGAGCGTGCGCCGGATCGACGTACCCGGGCGTCGGGCGGTCGGACCGTCCGGTCACACGAGTACCTGGTCGACGAAGCACCAGCGCCAGTTCTCTCCGGGTTCATGGGTCCGCATCACGGGGTGGCCCGTTTCCCGGTGGTGCCCCGTCGCGTGCCGTCCCAGCGACGAGTCGCAGCAGCCGATGTGACCGCAACTGAGACACAGGCGCAACTGCACCGGATCCGTGCCGTCCCGCAGACACTCCGGACACGTCTCGGTGAGTGGGGCGGGTTCCGGGAGCGGCAGCGCGTCGGCGTGCGTGCACTGTTTCATGATGGCCAGATTACGACGGTTGCACAGATCACAACGTGGAGATTCGGAGGTGGGCACGACATGGACGTGATGCCGCTGCTGTTGCTGGTGGCGGGCAGTGCCGCGATCTCCGCCGCCGCCAGACGCACTCCGGTGCCGGCCCCGCTGCTGGTGGTCGCCGCCGGTCTCGCGGTCAGCTACGTGCCCGGTGTGCCCGTCTACACGCTCGACCCGCACATCGTCCTTCCGCTCATCCTGCCCCCACTGCTGCACACCGCTGCCACCGACAGCTCCTACCTCGGTCTGCGGGCGCAGCTGCGGCCGGTCGCGCTGCTGTCGGTGGGGTACGTACTGTTCGCGACCTTCGTCGTCGGCTGGGCCCTGTACCTGCTCGTGCCGGGCCTGTCGCTCACCGCGGCTCTGGTGTTCGGTGCCGTGGTGGCCCCGCCGGACGCGGTCGCGGCGACGGCGGTGGCGCGCCGGGTCGGACTGCCGTCCCGGATCACCACGATCCTCCAGGGCGAGTCCCTGCTGAACGACGCCACCGCGATCACCGCGTTCCGGGTGGCCTTGGCGGCGGCCGTCGGCGAGGGCGCGACCTGGGCCGGGGGGATCGGCGAGTTCCTGCTCGCGGCGTTCGGCGGCCTCGTGTTCGGTCTGGTGCTGATGGTTCCGCTGCACTGGCTGCGCACCCATGTGAAGGAGGCACTGCTGCAGAACACGCTCTCCCTGCTGATCCCGTTCGTCGCCTACGCCGCCGCCGAGCAGGTGCACGCCTCCGGGGTCATCGCGGTCGTGGTCGTCGCGCTCTATCTGGGACACCGCGCGTGGGAGGTCGATTTCGCCACCCGGCTCCAGGAGGAGGCGGTGTGGAAAATGGTCGCATTCGTCCTGGAGGCCGCGGTCTTCGCGCTCATCGGACTGCAACTGCCGATCGTCCTCAGAGGGCTCGGGGAGTACGCGGGCGCCGAGGCCGTCTGGTACGCGCTGGCCGTCTTCGCAGTGGTCGTCGTCGCGCGGTTCGTGTGGGTGTACCCGGCCACCTTTCTGCCACCGCTGCTGTCGGCCCGGATCCGGGAACGCGAAGGAAGACCCGGCTGGAAGTCGCCGTTCGTCATCTCCTGGGCCGGCATGCGCGGCGTGGTCTCGCTGGCCATCGCCTTCTCGATCCCGCTCACCGCCGGCGGCACCGACTTCCCGCAGCGCAATCTGCTGCTCTTCCTGACCTTCACCACGGTCATCGGCACGCTGGTGGTGCAGGGTCTGACGCTGCCCCCGCTGATCCGTCTGCTGAGGATCCCCGGGCGCGACGTCCAGGCCGAGACCCTCGCGGAGGCCAACGCCCAGGCGCAGGCCTCGCGGGTCGCCGAGCAGCGGCTGGACGAGCTCCTGTCCGACGAGCGCAACGCTCTTCCGGCCCCGCTCGCCGACCGTCTGCGCACCGTCCTGGAGCGCCGCCGCAACGCCGTCTGGGAACGTCTGGGCCAGGCCAACCCGGTCACCGGGGAGTCCGTGGACGACACCTACCGGCGGCTGTCGCGGGAGATGATCAGCGCGGAGCGTGACGTGTTCGTCAGACTCCGCGACGCCCGCTACCTCGACGACGAGATGCTGCGCACCCTGCTGCGGAGGCTGGACCTGGAGGAGGCGGCGGCGTATCGGGAGACGGCATAGAACGACTCCCCGTGCTCACGGGAAGGAGCGGCCGGTGACGACCGCGGCGACCGTGCTCCCGCGCGGACCGCCGAGCATTCGGCCTGAAGCGCCCGTACACCCGTGACCGGAGAAAGCCGCCCTCCGGCACCGAGAACGCCCGGCGCCCCCAGGGCCCAGTCCGGCGAGCGTCCCGCCGGTGCTCGCGCAGCCAGCGGTCGTGAGTTCTCCGTGGCCGAGAGCGTTCGCGACGACGGGAGCGGGCAGTTCGAGGAGCTGCTGTCGGATGGCGGCGCCCCGGGCGGCGTCCGGGGCAGTTGTGTTGTCACACCGGTCCCATATGACTTTGGCTGTTTCCGGGTGATCGCGTGGTGCAGGACACGTCCGTGGATGGATTACCGACGGGAAGAGCCAGGGAAGTCATAGGGCGCCCCGCCTGATCCCCCGGAAAGGGTTCACCGTGACGCTCGCTGCGCCTTCCCCCACCCCCATACCTCGGGCAGCAGGTTCGTTTCCCCTCCTCGGCCACTCCCCCCACCTCGTCCGCGACACGCTCGCCTTCCTCGCCTCGCTGCGCGACACGGGCGAGCCGCTGATCGAGATCACCCTCCAGCCCGGCACCCGCACCCTCGTAGTCCAGGACCCGGCCCTGATCCAGGAGATGCTCACCACACTCGGCCCCAGCCTCGACAAGGGCCGCTTCTTCGAGAAGATGGGCCATCTGCTCGGCGGCGACAGCGTGGTGACGGCCGCGGGCCGGGCCCACGTCCGCAAACGCCGCCAGCTCCAGCCCGCGTTCGCGCACACCGAGATCGCCCGCTACGTCGACATCATGCGCACCACCACCGCCGGCGCGACAGCCGCGTGGCAGCCCGGCCAGGAACTGGACGTCCGCGACGCGATGGTGCAGCTGTCCCTGGACATCCTCGCCAAGACCGTCTTCGGCGGAAGCATCGAGGACACCGCCTTCCGTGAACTGCGCCGCGACCTGTCGGTGGTGATGAACGGCGTCGGGGCCCGCGTCATGCTGCCCGACTGGGCGGAGCGGCTCCCCCTGCCGGTCAATCGCCGCTTCAACCGCGCCCGGGATGCGGTGCGCGCCCGGGTCAGTGCCGCCGTCGCCGACCTCCAGGCCTCCGGCCACGACTCCGGGGACATGCTCTCCATGCTGCTGCGGGCCCGCAACGCGGACACCGGCCGGCCGCTGAGCGGACACGAAATCAGCTCGGAGATCCTCACCCTGGCCGTGGCCGGCACCGAGACCACCGCCAGCGTGCTCTCCTGGATCCTGTACGAACTCGCCCGCAACCCCAAGGTCGAGGCCCACGTGCTGGCAGAGCTCGACACCGTCCTGGCGGGACGGCCGATCGCGTTCGAGGACCTGCCCCGGCTGGAGTATCTCGACCGCGTCGTCACCGAAGCGCTGCGCCTGCACCACACCGGCTACCTCGTCACCCGCCGCACCACCACCGCCACCCGGCTCGGCCGGTGGACGATCCCCGCAGACACCGAACTGGCCTACTGCCAACACGCCCTGCACCGGGACCCCCGGCTCCACCCCGATCCACTCCGCTTCGACCCCGACCGCTGGCTCGACGACGCCCAGCGCCCCCCGACGGGCGCCTTCCTGCCGTTCGGTGTCGGCAAGCACCAGTGCATCGGCGACCGCTACGCCCGCACCGAGTTGGTCACAGCGATCGCCACGATCGTACGGACGGTACGTCTCGAACTCGCCGGGGACCAGGTCGTCAAACCGGTCGCACGAGCCACCGTACGGCCCGGGACTCTGCAGATGACGGTGCGGCACCGGGAGGCCGCTCCTCACCGAGACACGGCTTCCCCCGGGGCGTGAACCGACAGGAGGCAACGTCGCTTTCCGGCCGCAGTCGCCAAAGAGCGTGTCCGGCCTCTCCAAGCCGGGCAGGACTGAAGCTTCCCCTTGACGGTGGACACCTGGAGACTGGGACGTGAGGTTCCGGAGGAAGTAGTGCCGGGTGGGAAGCAAGAGCAACCGCAGCAGGCGGTACACGGAGGAGTTCAAACGCGACGCGGTCGCGCTGGTCCGCTCCTCCGGCAAGACCGTCACCGAGGCCGCCCGGGAGATCGGGGTCAGCGCCGAGGGACTGCGGAACCGGGTCAAGCAGGACACGATCGACCGCGGGCAGGGGGCGCCGGGCGAGCTGACGAGCGCGGAGCGGGAAGAGTCGCGCCGGCTGCGGCGGCAGAACCGCGAGCAGGCCGAGACGATCGAGGTGCTGCGAAAAGCGGCGGTCTTCTTCGCGAAGGAGAGCGATCGATGAACGACGTGTACGCGTTCATCGAGGCGGGGAAGACCACCCACCCGGTCGCTCTGCTGTGCCGGCTGCTGAAGGTGGCCCGGTCCTCCTTCTACGCCTGGTCGGCCGGCGAGCAGACCCGCTCCGACCGCGGGCCCGCCGGGCCGGGTGGTGCCGGGGCGGGTCGTGCCGCCGTGGTCCCCGGGCATCGACGCGCGGGCGCCGGCGGTGGCGTACCAGCTGATCCTGTCGGTCCTCGCCGCCGCACCCGCCGACGGGCTGCGAGCGCCGCAGATCCTCGGCCGGATCGGCGGCGGGGTGACCCCGTCGGGGCTGGAGGGCGTGCGGGGCAGGATGCGACGTCTGGCCGACCGGGGCTGGGTGCGGGAGGTGATTTTGAATGTCTTCGGCCGCCTCACCTCCGAGGCGCCGGCTGTCGCGGGATGAGCCCGGTGCGCCGGCGGCCGCCCGCGAGCCGGCGCTCCCGCTCCTCGCGGGCCCTGTCCACCGTTCCCATGTCAGTTCCCCGTCCTTCCGGCGGTGTGCCACGGCACGAAGGCGTTCGTCAGCCCTGCGAGGGCCGTACGCAGCTCCGGGTGGTGGCGCAGGAGCACCGTGATCATGCTGTTGTCGTCGATCCAGGCCATGCCGGCCTTGGAGTACACCTCGGGGGTGTAGTACTCGGTGAAGAAGCGGTCGCTGTTCAGCCGGCGTGAGGCCATCAGGATGAAGATGCGGAACGCCGTGTCACTGAAGGCGAATCCGGCCGGCAGCTTCTCCGCGTACAGCCCGACCATGAGGTCGACCTTCTCGATGTTGCCGTCGTAGAGCAGCTCGATCTGTTCGGCCCACGCCGGATCGTCCGTCAGGTCCGCGAAGCTCTCTGCGGGCTTCAGCCGTAGCAGCCGCCGAAACTCGTTGTAACGGGGGACGCCCAGCTCCCTCGAGCGCAGGATGTCGGTGGCGGCGAGATCCTGCAGACGCCCGTCCGGACGCTCGAACTCCTGCAGGAACTTGGGGAAGTTGTGCAAGGTGACCAGTCCGGGATGGAGCGTGCCGAAGCTGTAGAGCAGATCGGCCATCCCCGTGGTCTCCAGGACCTTCAGCGCCCCGGGACCCGAGATGTCGCGGAGAGTGCAGTGGCGCAGGGACGCGTCGTCGGCGACGGAACGCAGGTGCCACGCGTCGCGGATGAGCGGGTGCATGCGGTAGACCGCCACGAACTCCTCCGTGAGCGCGTACGGGACACCGTAGTGGTCCGTCTCGCCGCCGGGGATGCCGCTGATGACCTCACTGTCGATGATCCGGCCGAAGAGGTTGTGGACGCGTTCGCCCGCGACGCCCCACCAGTTGGCGCGCAGCGCCTTGACGGTGGTGGGATGGCTGATCACGGCTGGGGTCCACTCCACGGTGTGGATCTTGGCGAGGAGGGCGGCGTTGACCAGCCGGGCGCGCTGGAACAGCTCCTCGTCGCTCCAGGACGGGTACGCGGCGTGCAGGTGGCCGCAGATCGTGTTGTGCTCGCGGGTGAACAAGTCCTGCATCATGGCGAGGCCCAGCCAGAAGCCGGGCACCCGTGAGGGGTCGCGGGAGGGGTCCGAGGGGAACGGCGCCTGCTCGTCGTCCCACAGATGCAGCTTGCCCAGCTCGCCGGTGCGCATCAGCCGCTGTTCCGTCTCGTTCGACCCGTAGATCTGGGAGGCGTCCCACCAGTGGGAGGAGACGTTGACACGGGTGTCGGGCGTCCCGGCCGGCGCCTGCGGGTCGCGGGTCGGGTCCTCTGGTGTCCGCATGATCCGCATGGGATTCTCCGGCCACGGATCGTCATCCATGAGCGGTACTTCCCAAGGTTGATCCGTGGGACTCGTGCCGTGGCTGAACCAGTCGCGGATCATGAACTGCAGCCAGGCGGCAACCAGGGAGTTGACCGACTCGGCCGGGATCAGCGAGTCGCGGGTGAGCACGGCGCGGCTGACCTCGCGCGGGTTCGGCGGCGCGAGTACGTCCGCGGGCGCGGCCGGGACGATCCGGCCCAGCGGGATGTTCCGGCCGAAGCGGCTGCCCGCCATGCCCATGCGCGGCTCGTCGAGGTCGTTGTGACTGCCGTCGGCCGTCCGGTTGACCTTGTGGCTCGCGGAGGGAGGTGCCGGGTCGGGCGGATTGAACGAAGGCAAGTGGCCGGTGTCGTGGAGGTTCTTCTGCCGGAGCCTGACGCGCAGCCCGAGGAGCGTCAGCAGGCCCGCAACGACGGGCAGCCTGTCCCAGCCGGTGCGCCGGTCCAGGAATTCGGCGACGCCAGTGACGATCCGCCAGGGGAGTGACATACGGTATCCGGCCGTGGAACGCCGTGCGGCGCGTCGTTGCGTGCTCATCGGGACACTCCTCAGGTGGCTTCTGGTCGTTTCGTGTGGGGGACAACGAGGCCGTGGCGGTTCAGGCGCGGGCGGCATCGCCGAGGATCACGGAGCCGGTCTTGCGGTTCGTTCCGCGCACGAACTCCACGGCATCGGCCATGGCTTCCAGGTCCGGGCCGTCCTTGTCCGTGCCCTCGGTGAAGTAGGTGAAGCAGTGGAAGTCCACCAGCGGGATGTCACGGGGGTCGATGGAGCACAGCCGCACCCGGCCCCGGTGTTGTGGGTGCGGCTCTTGAGGACGGCCCACGTGAAGCGGTCCTTGTGGCGGGTCAGGGCGAGCGAGTGTCCGGGGTGGCAGCCCCGGAAGTCGAAGGGGCCGCCGAAGACGAACAGGTCGAGAACGTCCAGCTCAGAATGGGACTTGCGGGTGATACCGACGGCGGCGCCGCTGGTCGTGTACAGACCCTCACCGCGCTGCCGGACCCGGTAACAGCGGTCCGGTTCGGTTCCGGGCTGCGGCGCGTGGAAGTCGCAGTCCTTGATCACCGGGCACTCGCGGTCTGTCTGGCTGACTACGCCGTCCTCGTAACGGTCCTGCACATGGGCGCCCACGCCCGGCAGGCCGACCCGTACGGGTATGCCGTGCCGCTGTAGTTCCACACGCGGTCCGATGCCCGGAAGCATCAGCATCTGCGGCGTGTTGAAAGCTCCCGCGGCCGGGATCGAGGCACCGGACGAGCGGGGCCGGTGCCAGCAGTCCGGTAGCGCCGTTGAAGAGCCGGACCCCGGCAAGTGCGTAAACCGAGGCGGGGCGAGGGGATGCACGCTGTGTGGCCATCCTGTCTCCCGAAGGTGCGGTGACTCTTACGGCGACGGGAAATACCGCCGACCCTCCCGACAGTGGATAGGAAACCCCCGGAAAACAATCCAAGTGCCACATTATGGTGACCAATAACCACCTGCACCTCGAGGGCATGGCCGTGAGCCCTTTCCAACTTGCTGAACGTCTGGCCCAGACCACAGGCGACAAGCCGCTGATCTCCCGCCGGCCCGCCCAGTTACTCGAGCGTGTGCCCGCGAGGCCGCCTCCCAGCGGATCTCCGATTCTTCAAAAGATCGTCAACGTTTCTTGTGGACCGCTTCAGTGGGCTGCGACCATCCCGGCATGGACTCGCGAGTAGTCGGAATACCCGAGATCGACTGGCACTGCCACCGCCGACTCCACGGTGAGACAGGCCACGTCCCGCCCGTCGAGTACGAGGCCGACCACTGCAGGGATCCGCGAAACTCCAGGTCACAACCACAACCTGAGATCTCTACCGAACCCGGGGCTGCTCAAAAACTCCGTACCATCACGTATCCACATGCAGGCAGACGGCTCCAACGGATTCCATCTCGACACTGACTTCGCCAACCCTGACCACGCAGCACAGCAGAACCGACGCCGCTTAGGGATCCCATAACCGACCTCACCGCTCTCACCCGGATCTGCCCGCCACCCGGCCAGGCCATGAGCACCCGCTGGGACACGGTCGAAGCCAGCCTCGACATGTCACTGCCACAGGACTACAAGCAGCTCGCCGACCGCTACGGGCCCGGAACCTTCAACGACTACCTCCATCTCTTCCACCCGAACGGCGTGACCGAGTTCGTCAACCTCACCGGTCCCATGCCCGGCCGGATCCGCGCCCAGCTGCGCAAGGACCACGACCAAGGCACCCACCCCGTCCCCTACGATCCCGACAAGCTCTTCGCCTGCGGCTCCACCGACAACGGCGAATACCTCTTCTGGATCACCCATCCAGTAACCGACCCCGACCTCTGGCGCATCGCGGTCAACGAAGCCCCCGGCCCCCGCTGGTTCACCTACGACGGACCCCTCACCGGCTTCCTCATCTCCGCCCTCAGCGGGCAGACCTCCGTCCCCCAGTTCCCCCACGGCCTCCTCGGCGCCCCCGCCCGCTTCACCCCCTCACATCCCACCCTGTGGAAACCAGAACCCCCCAGCGACGTCCAGCCCGTCGACACCGCAGCGATCCGCGCCTGGGCACGCGACAACGGATACGACGTACCGCTCCGGGGACGAATCCCTCCCACAGTCCGCGAAGCCTGGGAACACGCCCACCGCCCTTAAGAAGTCATCTCAATTGGCGAGTCGGCGGTAGCAGATCAGGGTGCAGGCGATGCTGGTGAAGGCCAGGAAGTGCTCGGCCTTACGCTCATACCGGCGGTGCAGACGGCGGCAGCCGGCCAGCCAGGCCATGGTGCGTTCGATGGTCCAGCGGTGCCGTCCCAGCCGCTGCGAGGTCTCGATGCCTTTCCGGGCGATGCGATGGGTGATGCCGCGTCCGCGGAGCCATCGCCGCAGGTGGCGGTAGTCGTATCCCTTGTCGGCGTGCAGCTTTCCCGGCTTGCGCCGGCGGGGTCCCCGCCGGGAGCGGATCGGCGGGATGCCCTGCACCAGCGGGATCAGGGCCTGGCTGTCGTGGACGTTGGCGCCGGAGATCCCCACGGAGATGGGCAGACCGGTCCGCTCCGTGATCAGATGGATCTTCGACCCGTACTTGCCCCGATCGACAGGATTCGGACCCGTCAGCTCCCCCTTTTCAGGGCCCGCATGTTCACCGAGTCGATCGCGCACCGTGACCAGTCCAGCTCGCCGCGGGCTCCGAGTTCGTCCAGGACCAGGCGGTGCAGTTTGGCCCAGACCCGGGCCTTGGTCCACTCGGTGAACCGGCGGTGCGCCGTGGCGCCGGACGGCCCGAACGACTCTGCCGGCAGCTGCTGCCACGTGCAGCCGGAGGTCGCGACGAACACGATCGCGGCCAGCACCTCGCGGTCGCCGTGCCGGCGCCGACCGCCGCCCTGGGGCCGCGTCGGTGCCTCCGGCACCACGCGCTGGAACAGCTCCCACAACTCATCCGGCACCAGCCGCTCAACGATCCCTGCCACGGCCGACAGCCTACCGAGCCAAATGAGATGACCTCTAAAGATCTTTTAGGGCCCGTCTTCAAAGATCGTTAGCTGGTGAATCATGGTGGCGTGATACGCCGCCACGAACTCACTGAACATGAGTGGGAGTTGCCCGCTCCCCTGATACCGCGGGCCGCCACAGGCCGGCCTCGCGTGGAGGACCGACGGGTCATCAACGGCATGGTCTACAAGATCCGCACCGGTATCTCGTGGCGTGACCCGCCCCAACGCCACGGACCGTGGCAGACGGTCCACACCCGCTTCCGCCGCTACGCGCTGGACGGCGGGACTGTAGAACGTTCGGATCCGGCTTACATCCGGTGGTAGCTGAGCGTGACGTCATCCGAGGAGGATGCGGTGACGCAGGAGAGGGAATCCGGCTCGGCCGTACATCTGACGCTTGATCAGCTTGGTCTTGTTGTTGACTCCTTCTGCGCCGCCGTTGTGGTCAGGGCGGGTGAGGGCTGCGGTGATGGCGTCGAGGTCCTGCTGCAGGCCGCGGGTGAAGGAGTGCAGGCGGGGCAGGTCGGCGGCACGACTGCTCTCGAGCCAGTCGGCAAGGTGCTGAGCGTTGTCGTCGCGGGGGGGGGGCGAGGAGTGCGGCGAAGGTGCGGACGTGCTCGAGCAGGATGCTCCTCTCGGGACAGCTGGCAGCCACTTTGCCGACGAGTTCCCGTTGGGTGTCGGTGAGGTGGTCGGGGCGGCTGAGCAGGATCCGGCTCAGCCGGCGCGGGGATGTGGGGCTGCGGTCGGCTTCGACGCGACCTTGGTCGATGTACTTGTGCAGCAGGTTGAGGCTGCCGGTGTAGCCGAGGGTCTTGATCTCTTCGAAGAGGTGCTTGACGGGCACGCCGGGCTCTTCGTCGCGGCGTCGGCGCAGGTGGTCGCGGTAGGGATCGACGAGGGTGGGCCGGTACCTGGGCACCCGAAGCATCTGCTCGGGCCGATCGGCGCGGGCGTAGCGCTTGACGGTGTTCAGGGCCAGCTGCAGACGGCGGGCGCACTCGAGCAGTCCCACCCCGCGCTCGAGCAGGTCGTGGACCTGATGCCAGCGCTCGAGGGTGCTCTGCGCCCGCGGCCCCTCGTACAGTTGCTGCCCGAACACAGGTGCCCAGCAGCAACTGTGCGCCTTGACCTCGCGATCGACGGCCTCACACAGGCCGTTCCACGGTGCCGGCGATCGGCGACCTGCACCGCTTCGGGTAGGGCTCTGCGGATCGCCTCGGCATATGTGGCCGAGCCGTCCCGGCACACGACCCTCACGCCGGGGTGATCGCGCAGCCACGCCTCCAGGGTGGCGGCCTCCCGGTCGGGCAGCACGTCGATCCGCTCCCGGGTCCGGGCGTTGATCAGGACGGTGCCGTAGCGGTGGCGGCGGCGCAGCGCGAAGTCGTCCACGCACAAGACCTCGGGCACCTGTCGGTCGAGGGAGGGGCAGACGCAGCAGCAGCAGACGCAGCGCGGTGTGACGCGACAGCCGCACGGGCAGCACCGACAGCACGCGCACGGCCGCCCGGCCGGCTGACTCCCGCACCACCACACCGATCTGAGATGCCAGCCGGGGCGTGCGCCGCCGATACCGTTCGAGCACTCCCGGCAGTTGTTCCCGGAAGGTCTGACGGCAACCTCGGGTCGGACACACCAGTCGCCGCACACGCACTCGGACCACCACCCGGCGACCATCGACTGGGACATCCGCGACCGTGCGCTCGTGGTAGCCATGGACCCTCACCGTCTCGGCCTCGCAGTCCGGGCACGCGACCGGCCCCTCGGGCGTCCGCGCCCGCACCCAGATCCGCTCGCCCCCGTCCACCACATTCTCGACGGCCAGCGGGGGCAGGCCCGAAAACACCATAGCCACAAGCTCGTTGGCATCTCGCAGCTTTGTCAACGAGCACCCTCACACTCAGCTACCACCGGATTTGATCCAGATCCGCTCGTTTTGGCAGACCCCCGACCGATACCTCAGGCCGCCGGCGACGCTGCGTCATGCCGAGGGATACGCGGGCTCCTCCAGTGCGACCACGACCATCACCGGAAGATCGGTGTCCTGCTGTACCACTCCGGCGGTCAGAGCCCGTCCGTGAAGGGTCCACTTACGGGCCGCGATGAACTCGTCCTGGTCCATGGTCGTCAGCTCAGCCTCGTCAAGGTGGCCGGCGAGCGGGGAGTTCTCGATCTCGGGGAGGAAGGCGGCCAGTGCCTGCTCGCCCTGCTCGTAGACGGCGTCCAGGTCGTCGAAGTAACCCGACTCGTCGACATCGCGGATCCAGACGGCGAACGAGACACGGACCGCTCCGCTGCGGAACTTCTGGATCCACCCCCGGATGCCGTCCTTGCGCCAAGAGGTCTCCACGCCGTCGCGGGGCTTGCCCCCGGGGATCCACTCCTGGGCCGCGAACTTTCCTGCTGCGCCCTCGGCGGTCAGCGGGGCCAGGCCCAGGAGCTCTTCCAACATTGCGGTCACTGCAGCCATGAACTCATTCCACTCATGCCGTTGCCCGGCACGTGATACGCCTTCAGCTGTCCGCTGGCGTAGGCCTCGGGGAAGGCCTTGGACAGCACCTCGTTCACATGCGCGGCGCCCCATTCGTTGGACACCATATAGCGGACACCCTTGCCCTTGAGATCCTCGTTGAGGGCGAGCAGCTTCTCGGTCTGAGTGGTGAGCCGACTCTCGTTGTAGAACTCGAAATCAGGATTGTACGGGGATTTTTCCCACTCTCCGTAGTTGTCGCCGCCGGTCCACTTGGCTTCCGTGACCCAGCCGTCCCGTGGACCGCCGTCGATATGAACCTCTCGGCCGTCCGGCAGGATCCATTGCTGCTCGTAGCTCTGGTCGGTGACGAGTCGCTGGTATCGGAACGACGGGCGTTCGAGCTGCTTGTCGGTCAGCCAGCCCAAACCCTTGAACCGTGAGTAAGGCGACAGGCCGAGTGGGTCGCAGACGGTGAACGGATTGTGCACGTAGGCGACCGGATTCGGCGCAGGGCCGAGACCGAGAGGGTCGGGGGAGGCGTAACGGCCGGTCCCCGGATCGTAGTGGCGGAATAGGTTGTAGTGGAGGCCGGTCTCAGGGTCGTAGTACTGGCCGGGGAAGCGCAGGGGAGTGTAGGCGGTACTGGAGCGAGTCCAGGCGGTGGCTCCCCAGAGAGTACTTCTGGCACGCCAGGCGATCTCCCCCGATTCGTCGATGAGTTCGGTCGGCGTGCCCACGAGGTCGGTGGTGATGGCGAAGAACCGCCGGTCGATCTCTTCTTGGCGGAGGTCGGCGGTAAGGAGACGTTCCGTCTGGGACAGCGGAACCAATCCACGGTGGTCCCAGGTGAAGGCCACCACGTGCGGCAGGTCCGGCGTGTGGACCGTCTGCTCGCACAGGGTGCTGCCGTCCCAGGTGAAACGAGTTTCCTCAGCAACTTTCTCGCCGTCGTCGGTGAGGCGCTGCTTGGCGGTGCGGCGGCCCAAGGGGTCGTAGCGGTAGCGCCAACGGGTGCCGTCCGGGGTGATGACTGAGGTGAGGCGGCTCTCGGAGTCCCATTCGTAGCGCCAGGTGTCGGGCTTGCGGGACAGCCGGGTCTTCTGCCGCAGGATGATGCGGCCGAGGGCGTCGTGCTCGAAGCGGACGGATCCGGCGCGGGTGATCGTTGTGCCGACGTAAGTCCGCGGGCCGGTGGCTTCGGTGTAGGGGTGAGAAGCCGGCCATGATGCCTCGGTCTGGTTGCCGCTCGCGTCATAGGCGTACTGCTCGGTCCACCCCTGTGCGTGGACGGTGGTGACTCTGCCGACCGCGTCCAGGGCGAAGGCGCGGGAGCCCGACAGTTCGTCGGACAAGGAGACGAGATGGCCGTCGGAGCGGTAGGAGTAGCGGCGGTGGTTGAGTGATCGGTCGCTGATCGTCAGACGCTGTGCGGAGAGCCTGCCAGCCTCGTCCCAGGCGGAGGTCAGAGTGAGTGCGTCACCGAAGACGCGCTCGAGTTCCCGGCCAGCCGCGTCATGAGTGAAGGCGACCTCGCGGCCGCCGATGGTCATCCGGACGGGGCGGCCGACGTCGTCGTACCTGTATTTGGTGATCGCGCCCGTCGCTGTGGTGCGGCGGATGCGTCGCCCCAGGGCGTCGTAGGCGTAGTTCATGGCGTGGCCGTCGACGAGTTCGGTCTTGATCCTCCCTCGCCGGTCGTACACATAGGCGACCTCGCTGTCCGGTCCGACTGCCTGCAGCAGGCGTCCGGCCCGGTCGTACGTATAGGTGGTCACTTTGCCCGCGACGTCTTTACGAACTACTTGGCCCAGTTGGTCGTAGGTGTGGGAGATGACACCGCCGAGCACGTCGGTGCGGGCGGTGAGCTGCCCCGCAGCGTCATAACGGTAGGTGAGGGTGCGACCGTCGAAGTCACTCTCGGAGATGAGCCGACCAGCCTTGTCGTACTCGTACGACCACGGGGACTGCTGCAGGGTTGGGTGACACCTGACCTGGCTTGCTGAGAGGCGGCCTGGAAGGATGTTGCAGTGCCCAAGCCGTATCCGAAGGAGTTCCGCGAGGACGTCGTGCGGGTCGCGCGTAACCGCGAGCCCGGCGTCACATTGGAACAGATCGCCGCCGGCTTCGGCGTCCACCCGATGACTCTGTCGAAGTGGCTGCGCCGCGCCGGCACCGACGAGGGCGCCGGGCCCGCACCGGCATCTGGTGAGTCGGCCGAGCTGCGCGAGGCCCGCAAACGGATCCGGCTGCTGGAGCAGGAGAACGAGGTGCTCAGAAGGGCTGCGGCATATCTGTCGCAGGCGAACCTGCCGGCAAAATGATGTACCCGCTCGTCCGCGAGCTGGCCGCCACCGATGCCTCTCATCGGGTGCCGGTGGCGGTGACGTGCCGGGTGCTGGGGCTGGCCCGCCAGCCCTACTACCGGTGGCTGGACAGACCGGTCACCGACACAGAGCTCGCCGAGGCATACCGGGCCAACGCCCTGTTCGACGCTCACCGCGACGATCCCGAGTTCGGCCACCGCTTCCTCCTCGACGAGGCCCGCGCCGCCGGCGAGCCGATGGCCGAGCGGACCGCCTGGCGGATCTGCCGGGACAACGGCTGGTGGAGCACCTTCGGCAAACGAAAAGGCCACGGCAAGAACGCCAAGGCCGGCCCGCCTGTCCACGACGACCTGGTGCGCCGCAACTTCACCGCCGACAGCCCGAACCGGCTGTGGCTCACGGACATCACCGAACACCCCACCGGCGAAGGCAAGCTGTACCTGTGCGCCGTCAAGGACGTGTACTCCGGCCGCATCGTGGGCTACTCCATCGACGCCCCGATGAAGTCCGGCCTCGCGGTGCAAGCCCTGGAATCCGCCGTCGCCCGCCGCGGTCAGGTGGCCGGATGCGTGGTGCATTCGGACCGCGGCTCGCAGGGCAGTTCCGCTCACGGAAGTTCGTCGCCGCTCTCCTCCGTCACGGCATGACCGGCTCGATGGGCCGGGTCAGTGCGGCGGGTGACAACGCCGCGATGGAGAGCTTCTTCGCGCTGCTGCAGAAGAACGTCCTCGACCGCCGCACCTGGACCACCCGCCAGGAACTGCGGATCGCTATCGTGACCTGGATCGAGCGCACCTACCACCGCCGCCGACGCCAGAAACGCCTGGCCCGATTGACCCCCGTCGAGTACGAGACCATCATGACCCCACCAGCAGCCCTGGCTGCATAAACCCCGCTGTCACCCGATCATGCAGCAGTCCCACGTAAGCCCTTGGAAAGCGGTGACCTGGGCGAGCCGTAGATCGCTGTCGTGCTCGAACTCGTAGCGGGCACCATCGGGGTGAGTACGTGCGGCGAGCAGGTCGAAGTGCGTGTACTCGAAGTGGGAGATGCCCCCGACCTCCTGCGGTGTTGGACCGTTGCCGCGCCGAGGGCATGACACACCTGGTACTGGACGGCACATTGATCGCATGCGACCGGGTCGCCGGTGTCCGCGAGAACGGCAACGACCTGTGGTTCAGCCAGAAACACAAGAGTTCTGGCGGCAACATTCAGTTCCTGTCCGCTCCGGACGGCACGCCTTTGTGGATCTCGGATGTGGAGCCGGGCTCCACACCGGACATCACGGCCGCGCGACTGCACGTGCTGCCGGCGCTGTACAAGGCCGCCGCCGGTGGCCTGCCCACCCTGACAGACAAGGGGTACATCGGTGCCGGGATCGGCATCCGTGTCCCTGTTCGCCGCCCCGAGGGCCGCTCGGAGAAGACTCTGGACATCGACACCCGCATGACGAACGCCCTGATCAGACACGTCCGAGCCCTCGGCGAACGCACCGCCGCCGAACTCAAGGAACGCTGGCGCACTGTGAAGCGCATCAGCCTCAGCCCCACACGGATCGGTGATATTGCCCGCGCTGCCTTGGTCCTCACCAACCGCTGGAGGTGATCTTCATTGAGAAAACCTCACTGACAACGTCCCCGGGCTACCGCTTCGCCCGTCCCCGGGTGGCGAGCGCCGCGAGACCGAGCAGGACCGGCTCGGAGAAGCGGGACGCCATCTCGATGTATCCACTGGCCGTCGTCAGGCCCTGTCCGCCGGCCCGCCACGCGCCAGCCACGCCGCCCCGGGCAGGCCGGCACCGACCGGCCTGCCATGGACGCGCCTTGCGCGTTAACCCCCCGGTAGGCGATACTCCGCTTTCCCCCCACCACCACTGATCACGACCGTCCGTGAGCCCGCCTCACACCGGCCGCGATCAGCTGCGGCACCCGTGTTGCCGCACCCGATTTCGTCAACCGGACATCCCGTGGGGGCCCCTGCCCAATGGGCGCGACCTTGCGCGCGCTGCGCGCTTTCCTGCTGCTCGCCGGCTTCTATCTGCTCGGCGTCCTGCTGCTGGCGGTGCTTGCTGGCATCGACTACCTGCTGTATCTGTACGTCCCGTCGGGCCTCGCGGCGAAGCTGTACCTCGTCTCCGCGCTGCTGGCGATTCCGCTGGTCCGCAGCCTGTTCATGCTGCGTACCCCGAAGGCTGAGGAGGCCCCCGGCCTGCCCGTCACGGAGGCCGACGAGCCCGTGCTGTGGCGCATCGTGCGGGAGCTGGCCGACCGGATCGGCACCCGCGCGCCATCCCGCATCCTGCTGACGCCGGACGTCAACGCGGCCGTCGCCGAGGACGTCCGCCTGCTCGGCCTGCTGCCCGGCCCGCGCCGCCTCTACCTCGGCGTGCCTCTCCTCCAGGGGCTGACGGAGGCCCAGCTCAGATCGGTCCTCGCGCACGAACTAGGCCACTATTCCAACGCCGACACCCGCCTCGCCGCCCTCACCGTGCGCGGCCGCGCCCAGGTCCTGCGCACCATCGGGCACTTCGAGAGGCTCGCCGGGAAGACCGCGGCACGCGAACAGGCCCGGCAGGAGGAGAAGAACGCCAAGGCCGCGGCCAAGGGCAAGAAGACGAGCGAGGTCGACACCCGGCACCCAGGCGTCACGTACCGCGCGATGGCCCGGATCTACACCGGGTACGCCAAGCTGTACTTCCGCGCCACGCTGGCCGGCGCCCGCGGCCAGGAGTACGCCGCCGACGCCGCGGCCGCCCGGATCGCCGGCAGGGACGCCACCGCCTCGGCTCTGCGCGAGATCCCGGTGCTGGACGCCGCGTTCGGCTTCTACATGCACCACTACGTCATCCTGGGCGAGGACGCCGAGCTGCTGCCGCCGCGCGGTGAGGTGTTCGGCGGTTTCGGCCGGCTGCTGAGCGCCCGCCAGCTGGAACTGGCCGGGCTGCGCACCGAGCTGTCGACCGAGCCCTCCTCACCGTACGACTCCCACCCACCGATTGCCGACCGCGTCCGCCGTATCGAGGCGCTGCCCGCCGACCACCGCACCGACGAGGGCAGGGGCGCGGCCCTCGGACTGCTGTCCGACCCCGAACGGACCCTGGCGGCCCTGGAGGACGCGGTCCTGACGGAGGAGGTGCGGCGGTTCCGGCGTACGGCCGACTGGCCGGAGCTGCTCAACGGCTCGATGTCCACCCAGCTCGCGGGCCTCAACACCCCCCTGCACCGGGTCCTGGCCCGGTACACCAAGGCGCGCCCGACCCTGCCCGCGCTGCTCGACCTGATCGACGACGGCCGATTGTGGCAGCTGGCGCGGCGGCTGCCACTGTCCGACGAGGCGGTGGCCGCGAAGGGGCGCGCCTTCCGGGAGTTCGTGCGGCCGGCCCTGGCCGAGTCGCTGCACCGCATGGTGCTGGCCGAGTTCAGTGCACGCAGCCGGCTGCACTGGGAGTTCTCCTGGGAGCGGGGGGCGACCGCGCGGCTGCTGCCCGCGCCGGGAGAACCGGCGCCGCCGTCCGACGCGGCTCTGAGCGACCTGATCGGCCCCGCCGTGGGAGCCGCCATCGCCGACCACCCGGACACCGGCCCGCTGCACGCCTTGCTGTCCTCCACTCCGACCGACCCCGCGAACCGAGAAACGGACAGTCCACGATGACCGTAGTTCTGTGGATCCTGGCAATCCTGGCCGTACCCACCCTGATCTTCTTCGGGTGGCTGGCCTGGGTGTTCCTCAAGGAGTTCTTCTCCCCGAGTCATGCCGAGGACGCCGCCGCCGAGGCGGCCGAGAAGCTCGGTCTGCTGCCCGCCGGCCGACAGAACACCGAGTACGCCGGCCCGCTGCCCGCGGGCTGGCAAGCGGCGCTGAGCCGCGTGGGCGGCGGCGACTGGCACGCGGCGGCCGAGCTGCTGCGGGGCATCGGGCGAAACTGGGACCGGCGGTCGATGGCCGTCGGGGCGCTGGGCGGGCTGGCGGTGGAGGACGACACCTGGCTGCTCGCCTGGGAGGCCGCCCACCCTGATGACCCGGACGCCGCCGTGGTCCGGGCCAGCAGCACGATCACCCTCGCCGGGCAGATCCGCGGCGCCAAGCGGGCCAGCTACACAACGGAGGAGCAGTTCGCCGGCTTCCACCGGATGCTGCACCGCTCCCGCGGCGAGATAGCCCGGGCGGCGGCGCTCAACCCCGACGACCCCACGCCGTACGTCACGGAGATCTCGGTGGCTCTCGGCCTGGGCTACCCGCACTCCGAGATGGACAAGCTGTGGACGGAGATCACCGCGCGCGCCCCGCACCACTACGAGGGGCACTGGCGGGCGCTCCAGTACTGGTGCAAGAAGTGGCGCGGCTCCGAGCAGCTGGCAATGGAGTTCGCCGAGCAGGCCTCGGCGAAGGCACCGCTGGGCAGCCTGCTGACCGTGCTCCCGCTGATCGCCCACTTCGAGCACGATGAGTCGGACGACGCCGAGGCCGACCGCACGCCCAAGGTGGTGGCGCAGGTGGACGCGGGCCTGGCGGACGCCGCCGCGGCCGACCCGACCCATCCGCGGCTGCCGGAACTGCGCCACCTGCTGGCGTACTACCTCTCGCTCCAGGACCGGGACGAGATGGCGATCGAGCAGTTCCGGCTCGTGGACGGTTATGTGAACGCGCTGCCCTGGCGCTACCGGGGCAGCGGCGCCGACATGACGGATTACTACTGCAAGATCCGCAACTCGTCGGCGCAGGTGGTCGCCGCCATGGACTGACGACGGCCGGAATGCGGGGGGGGGCGGCACTCAATCGTTCACCGAGTGCCGCCCCCGCTCCGTCCCGGGAAAACGAAGTTCCGCCATGCTGTTCGGCCGTACCCCGCCCTGCCCACCCCCGAGCAAGCGCTGGAGGGCTGCCCGCAGCCGTCCCCGAGCGCCACACGGTCCTCGGCGCCCCGCTCCCCGGTCCCTACCCCAAGGGCCTGGAGATCGCACGCCGAGTCCGGCGACGTCCGGATGCGGCCGTGCAGCGAGAGGCGCGCGCTACTGCTTGACGCGCTGCGCACCGTGAGCCCCCTCTGCAGGTGGTACCGGCAACCGGTGAATACTGAGCTCCGTCGGCCGCCTTAGCTGAGTTCCGTCGTCTCACAGAAGCCTCCATCACGGGGACTTGCAGGAAGGCGGACGGCACCATGTCACGAGAGCCGGAACCTCCCAGGTCACATCGCGTTTCAGGGCGGCCTCCGACGCCGGGCAGGCCGTAGCCCGAATTTCCGATTTCAGCTCAAAGACGCGGTGCGGGCTCTCCGACGAAGCGGGCAAGCTCCTCTGCGGCGCCGCGTGGCAGGCCGGCGACCGCGGTCTCCGGCAATGCCGTGATGACGGTCCGCAGCCGCGCACCGAGCTCTGGCAGCAGGGCCCAGGCCGAGGCAGGGGCATTGACGGCGGCGAGCAGCAGGTCGCCCTCGTAGAAGCAGGCGTCGAGCAGCGGCTCCTCGATCAGCAGGCGCACGGCGAGTGGAAGGACGTAGGGCAGTGCCGCCCACTGTGCAATGAGGATGCGCAGATCCGCGGGACCGAGTTCGTCCAAGGGCACACTCCGCAGCTCGTGCACTGGGCGGATTCAATCGGTCGTTGCAACACCTCGTCCTCGGAGGTGTTGATGGGCAGGCCAGCAGGGTGGATGGCGGCGTTGACTGGACGGTCGCCGATGAAGTCCCCGGGTGCGCCGGTGCTTCGGCGGGAAGTGGCACGTCAGTTCTGGCGGGAGATCGCGAAGGGGTTGCTCGCCGAGGAGGCGGCAGCTGCGGTTGGCGTATCCCAGGCGGCGGGTTGCAGGTGGTTCCGTCACGGTGGCGGCATGCCACCAATGGATCTTGCTCCGCAGTCCGGCCGGTACCTGTCCTTTCACGAGCGTGAAGAGATCGCGATCCTCAAAGCGCAGGGCATCGGAGTCCGGGAGGCCGCGCGACGTCTCGGCCGCGATCCATCGACGGTATCCCGGGAGCTGCGGCGCAACGCCGCGACCCGTGGCGGCCGGCTGGACTACCGGGCTTCGGTCGCGCAGTGGAAGGCCGACCTCGTGGCCCGGCGCCCGAAGACAGCGAAGCTGGCCGCGAACGACCGGCTGCGGGACTACGTGCAGGAAAGGCTGTCCGGCCAGGTCAGCCGGCCGGACGGGACAGAACTGGGGCCGAAGGGCCCGCGGTGGAAGGGGAAGAACAAGCCGCACCGCGGCGACCGCAAATGGGTCATGGCGTGGAGTCCGGAGCAGATCGCGAACCGGCTGAAGGTCGACTTCCCCGATGATGAGTCCATGCGGATCAGCCATGAGGCGATCTACCAGGCCCTGTTCATCGAAGGCCGTGGAGCGCTCAAGCGTGAGCTCGTTGCCTGCCTGCGCACCGGCAGAGCCCTGCGGGTGCCTCGTGCCCGGTCCAAGCGGAAGGCGTGGGCCCACGTCACGCCCGAGGTGTTGATCAGCGAACGGCCGGCCGAAGCCGACGACCGCGCCGTACCGGGACACTGGGAGGGCGACCTCCTGATCGGACTTGAACGATCGGCAATCGGCACGCTGGTCGAGCGCACGACCCGGTACACGGTGCTTGTCCACCTGCCCCGCCAGGACGGCTACGGCATCGTTCCCCGTACCAAGAACGGGCCGCCGTTGGCCGGTTACGGCGCGGTGACGATGAAAGATGCGCTTGCGGCGACGATCGGCACCCTGCCCGAGCAACTATGGCGGTCGCTTACCTGGGACCGGGGCAAGGAGCTCTCGGCGCACGCCCAGTTCACGATCGAGACCGGCGTCCCGGTCTACTTCGCCGATCCGCACAGCCCCTGGCAGCGCGGCACGAATGAGAACACGAACGGCCTGCTGCGCCAGTACTTCCCGAAGGGAACCGACCTTTCTCGATGGGCGGCGGAGGATATCGAGGCGGTCGCAGCCACGCTCAACAGTCGCCCCCGCAAGAGCCTCGGTTGGAAGACACCCGCCGAAGCCCTCAACGACCGTCTACTATCGATGAAATAAGCCGGTGTTGCATCCACTGGTTGAACCTGGTCTGTACGCACCAGACAGGTCGCGTCAGCGGCAGGAGGCGTCCACCGGGGTGGGTCCAGGTCGTCGAGCGTGCGGTCGAGGTGCAGCAGACGGTCCATGCGCTCCATTCTCACCAGACCGCTGTGCACTCTCAGGCCGGATCAGGTGCAGGGCTGATTCAAAGTCGTGGTGATCTTGCGAGGTGCCTGGTCACGGCAGTGTGACGGTCGGGGCGGAAGCCGCGATGAAAGCATCGAAGCTCCGGTTGAAGACGGATGACCTTGCCAAGTCGCCGTCCGCAACCGGAGCTTCGATGTGTCGTCAGTCTGCCACCGTCTGCTTGATCAAGTCGCCCTCGCGTCAGCACCGTGCACTGCCGTCGCTGGCCGAGCGGCTGGCAGTACTTACTGCCCGATCCACGCCGACGGCGCAGGGTGCGTCACCCGTTCGTGGCAGTGCTGCTGGTCGCCGCGTGTGCAGTGACTTCGGGGGCCAGGTCCTGGACCGCGATCGGCCAGTGGGCACGGTCGGCCCCGCAGGAAACCCTGGTCCGGCTCGGCGCCCGCACCACCGGGGCCCTCGCTGTGCGTGTCGCGCCGTCGCTGTCCACGATCCGCCAGGTGGTCGGCGCGGTGTGCCCGGGCGGTCTGGCCGATCTGACCGGCCAGGACCCCGCCGGCGCCGACACCCTGGCGGTGGACGGCAAGACCGCCCGCGGCTCGCGTCGCCGCGATGCGCCGGCCGTGCACCTGCTGGCAGCGATGACCGGTGACGGACGCACCATCACCCAGTTGCCCGTCCCGGACGAGACGAACGAGATCACCTGTTTCACCGCTCTGCTCGCCCCGTTCGACCTGACCGGCACCGTGGTGACCGCCGACGCCCTACATACCCAGCGCGATCATGTCCGCTTCCTCGTCGAGGAGAAGTGGGCGCGCTTCCTGCTGCTGGTCAAGGCCAACCAGCCCGAACTGTTCGCGGCCTTGCGCTCGCTGCCGTGGAAGGAGGTGACCGCCCGCCGCTACGATCGCGAGGCCGGACACGGCCGCCGTGAGACCCGCGCCAACCGGGTTCTGACCGTCACCGGTCTGGGCCCGGACTTTCCCTACATCGTTCAGGCCGCCCGCATCCTGCGCTACGGCGTTGGCACCGCGAGCGGAAAGTGCACTCGCGAGACCGTCTATGCGATCACCGATCTGACCTCGGCCGAAGCCACCCCGCAGAGGATCGCCCAACCGGCCCGGTCCCAATGGACTATTGAAAACCGGCTCCACCATGTCCGTGATACCGCCTTCGCCGAGGACGCCTCCAAGATCCGTACCGGGCACGGCCCGGCCAACACGGCCACTCTCCGCAACCTCGCGATCAACGCTCTCCGTGCCGCCGGTCACCGCAGCATCGCCGCCGGACTCCGCGAGATGTCCTACGAACCCTTCGCCCGCCCGCTCGAGCTCCTGGGCATCAGCTGACCAGCGCCGCAGCGTGATCACCACGACTTTGAATCAGCCCTGCCCGAAGGCCGAGCGCGCCAAGGAGCTGACGGGCCGGCCGTGCTCGTGATCGGCAGGACGCTTCCCGGTCTGGTTGCCAGGTGGCCGACTCACGGCGCAACCTGGAAGGGACCATGGGCCCGGGTGGCCGGGCCAGGAGGCGAGGTCCACGATGAGCAGGCTCCAGGAGCACATCGACATCAGCGCCCCGGCACAGAAGGTGTGGGACCAGCTGCACCGCGTCGAGGAGTACTCGTCGTTCATGGACAGGGTACAGCGCGCTTCTGCACGCGGCGGTGACCGCGCCCGTCTCGATGTCCGGACCGGCCGTGGTGAGCAGGCGCTCGAGGCCGTTCTCTCCGACCGCTCCGACGAACAGACCATCACCTGGCAGACGCAGGGCAGCCCGGAGCTGCAGGGCACCCTCTCGGTCAGGTCCCTGGACAGGGACCACAGCCAGGTGCATATCAGGATGGAGTACGACCCACAGGGCATCCAGGATGCCTTCGGCGGTCCGAAGGGAATGGCCCAGGTCCACGCGGTCGAGCGGACGGTCCGGGACGACCTGGAACACTTCAGGGATCTCGTGGAGCGGCAGAAGGGCTGACTCGGAGTCGACTTCTTCCCCCCCCCCGCCTTCATGAGGGGAAGGGGATGACGCGCCGCCCGGCCGGGCGCTCAGTCCCGCAGCGGCGGCAGGTCGAACCCGTCGTTCTGCATGCGCAGCAGCATTCGGCCGGTCGCGAAGCCGACCGCCGTGAGCCCCCAGCCGACCAGGTCGAGCTCGCGGACACCGCTCAGCACCGAGGCGAGGTGGACGGGCTGTGACACCGTCAGCCCGAGCGCGAGCCAGAGCGGCACCACGCGTGCGAGCGCGACGACCGTGTCGCGCGGATGGTTGCGTCCTGAGGGTTGCGTCCAGGGAAGTGGTGTACGGGTTCCCAGGACGCAACCTCCCAGGGTCGGCTTCGGGGCTCCGGTGTTTGTCGTGAGCCCGGCCAGTCACCCGAGCCCCGCGCTGTACCCGTCCTGCGGTCGGGGGCCCTCCAGCGGTAGGTGATCGCGGTAGTACGTCGACTCGAACCAGTCCTCGATCACGATCAGCGGCCGCGTGAGGCGTGTGTCGCCGATCTGCTGCGTCCGTATGAGGAGGCCGAGGTCGGTCAGGGCGAACGATCCGTCGAGGGTGAACAGGATCGTTGCCCCGTGCTCGGCGGCGTAGTCTTCCAAAAGCCACTGCTCCATCTGCTCGGGATCCTGCCCGGCCAAGGGGACGTCGGCGAGAGTGGTCTGGGGACCGGTGGCCGCGCCGAGCGCGATGCACGCGAGGTGCCCCGCGTCGTCGTAGAAGACACTCACTCCCGCGGTGGCGAAGTCCTCCTGCGCGTAGGGGCCGCCCACCGGTGTCGCGGGCTCCTGGAGCGCGTGGGCGACCTCGGCCGGCGACATCCCGAGGCGCAACGGGCCTGCACCGGTGCCCGGGATCAGTTCCCAGTGCTTCCGTTCCCGGTCCTGCGGCGCGGCGAGGCGCAGCTGGAGGATGCGCCTTCGCCCGACTCAAGTCCTGGCGCATCATGCGCAGAGCACGCTCCTCCACCCGCCGCATCAGCCGCACCGTCCAAGCCATCCACGTACTACTGACCTGCGACTATTCAGGATGAAAGAGGTTCACTGACGTGAGCGGGGCACTCGAGCGGAAGGTGGCGCCGGCGCCCTGGCAGGCGCGGTCTGCCGGCACAAGGATCTGCCGGGTCAGGCAGGCCTGGACGATGCCGTGGGCGCGGGCCGAGGTCAGGTCATGTGTGCGGCCGGGTGTCGCGCGGGAGAACCACAGGGGTGTGCCGTCCGGGCGGGCGATGACCTGCGCGTTCATGCCGTGCTTCTGGTGTTTCTGCGAGCAGTACGGCTGATCGGCGCGGACGCGGTCGGTGGGGATCAGTGTGCCGTCAACGATGACGTGCTCGCCCTCACCGAGGCCGGTGAGGGCTTCGTGGAGGCCTGGGGCCCAGGAAGCCGGCACTTCCAGGGCCTCGTCCACGGAGCGCCTGGCGGTGGCCTGCGATATCGCGAACCCGGCGCCGAGCCGGGCGAACGTCTCGTTCTTGCGCAGGTGGACCAGCGTGAGCAGTGCCTGGTCGAAGCAGCCGAGCGTCCGCCGGCGGGTGTTGCGTGCGCGGCGGTGCTCGTACAGCAGCCAGGCACCATGCTCGACGAGCTCATGCGGGACGTCGAGCGTGGCAGGATACGGAACCAACAGGGCCCCTTCGGTCGCCGGTGTGCTGAGTGGAATCACCACGCCGACGACGAGGGGCCCTGCCTCGTCACCACGCCCGCTGACCAGCCCATTTCACCCGCCAGCACAGGATGAAAGAGGTTCAGTGTGTCGCATGCGGCGCGTGTCGGTTCTCATCCAATCGAGGCATCCGCTCGGGCTGGAGTGCTGGCGTCGGCTCATATCCGGTGGGCTACGCTGTGCGGCTATGAATACCGGGACGGCCTTGCGCCACACACGGATCGGTGACCCGGGGCTCTTCTGAGCGCCGTACGGGCCGGTGCGGGCCCGCTGTTTGATCGAGGCTCTTGCGCTGCTGCGCGGGCTCCGCCTCCGTCGTGTTGATCACAGGCTCTGCGCATCAACCACGACAGGAGCATTCATGCCCACCAAGACGCTGCGGATTCCCACCATGGACGGCCAGGCCGACGCCTTCGCCGCCTTTCCCGACCACGGCGAGCGGCACCCAGGGGTGCTGATGTACGCGGACGGCTTCGGCATCCGGCCCGTGCTGCGGGAGATGGCCCGCGAACTGGCCGGGCACGGCTACTACGTGCTCGTCCCCAACCTCTTCTACCGGCACGGCCCGGCACCACTGGTCGAGCTTCCCGAGTACATCGGAGAAGAGGTCCGGCCCCAGGTCATGGCCCAGTTGATGCCCCTGATCGAGGCGCACACCGCCGAACGTGTCCTGCGCGACGCCGACGCCTACCTCAGGTTCCTCACCACCCAGCCCGAGGTCGGCGCCGGACCGGTCGCGGTGACCGGCTACTGCATAGGCGGCCTCCTGGCGATGCGCACCGCCGCGGCCCACCCCGGCCAAGTGGCCGCCGTCGCCGCATTCCACGGCCCCGTGGGCGTCGATGGGGCCAACCTCTTCTCCCGGCTCACCGCCCAGGTCCACCTCGGCCACGCCGAAGGCGACATGACACCCGAGGCCCTCGGCGAGCTCAACCAGGCCCTGGACGCCGCAGGTGTCGGCTACACCTCCGAGATCTACCCCGGCACCGTCCACGGCTTCACCATGTCCGACACCGACGCTTTCAGCGCCTCCGGGCTGAAGCGCCACTGGGATAGCCTGCTCCCCCTCCTGGACCGCATCCTGGCCAACAGCTGAGGCTCCAGCCCGGAAATCAAGCCTGAAACGGCCGCGACAGCAGGCGGCATGGCGGGCCACACCGAGGTCTCCATGGCCGTGGCCCGCTTCTATCGCGAACGAGACTTCCGTGAAAGCCAGGTCGCTTGCGAACCCCGATCCTCCGCGGTCGCAAACGACCTGGCATCCCGGCTCGTCAGCGGCCCACCATCTGACAGCCGCAGTGCGACAGGACACCGGATCGGCCCTTTCCGTCGGAGGCGGTCGCCTTGGAAGGCATCGCGCCCGCCGATCCCGAATCTCAGCCGGCCTGGACCGCGCGTTAGCCTCGGCGGATGATTCCTGCACGGCAACCGAGGATGATCACACGCCACCGCGACGGGTGGATCTACGCCTACGTGGTGGACTCCGGCGTTCTCGGGGCGCTGGAGCCCGCCGCGGTGTTCCGGCCGCGGCCCGGCGACGAGGTCGTGCAATCGGCAGTCCGGCCCGATCTGGAGCGAGTCGTGTATACGACGCTGAACGGCGTCGTCTGCCTCACGCGCGCCGGTGCCCCGGTGTGGGCATCGAACTTCGAGCCGCATTCCGACCGGCCTCATGGCCACCGGCCCGGCTGTGCGCTGTCCGCGGACGGCCGGACCGTGTGGGTCTACCGGCCGGACGTGATGGCGGGACGCGGGGGCAAAGACCAGTGGGTCGTGCACGACGCCGGCAGCGGGGCGGTCCTCGCCCGCCGTGAGCTGGAGGCCGTCGGGCACGGCGCCGGCCACCACGTGCACCCCGTGGACGGCAGCATCTACCTCGACATCGGTGAGGGTCAGGACGGCTCCGTCATTCTTCGGGGTACGGCCGGGGCCGACGGCGAGGCGGAGTTCGTGACGTACCCGTGGCGGGATCGCTGCCTGATCGACCTGGCGCCGGACGGGCAGCAGTTCATGACCGTCGACCACGGGCAGGCGGACGTCGCCTTCCACCGCCATCCCAGCGGGGACGTACTCTTCACCCTGCCCGTCGAAGCCTTCGGGTTCGACCCGGAGGAGACCTTCGTCGAATGGAGCGGCGGCTACCTGACACCGGACCTGGCCGTCGTCACCCTGGGCGGTGAGGGCCAGGACGAGGAGGAGTGGTTCCGCCACCACCTGATCGACGTACGCACGGGCACGCTCAGCGGCGAGGTCGCCGTCGAGACGGCCAACCCGTACGAACTGGTGCCCCTGGGCGACGGTTCCTGGCTCACCGACGGCCCCGACGGCAACCCCGTCCGCTGGTCGCGCGCTCCGCTGCCGTCCTCACCCGCCGCGCCCGGAAAGCCTGATGGACGCTCCCTCCTGTGACTGAGCGCTGTGGACGGCCCCTGAGCGTTCTTGTCGGCCCGTCACGAGCCACGCAATGTCCTCATCGCGCTGCTGGGCTCCCGGCCGCGGTGGCATCGAACCCGTCACTAGGCTCGGCGGCATGACCAGTGATCACGGATTCACCTGCTCTTGCTGCGGTGCGCACCACCACGAGCTGCCGATGAACTACACGGCCGAGGCCCCGGCGGTGTGGGATCCGGCCTTCGCCGGCGCCGACGACTGCCTGCTCTCGTCCGACCAGTGCGTGGTGCGCGGGCAGCACTACTTCGTCAAGGGTTTGATCGAGATACCGGTCATCGGCAGCGACGAGGTGTTCTCCTGGGGAGTCTGGGTCTCGCTCAGCCGTGAGAACTTCTCCCGCGCCGCGGACCTGTGGGACACCCCTGGCCGCGAGTCCGAGAAGCCGCACTTCGGCTGGCTCACCACCGAGCTGCAGGCCTATTCGCCCACGACCCTCAACCTGAAGACCCATGTCCACACCCGCCCGGTCGGCGAGCGACCCTACGTCGAGCTCGAGCCCACCGACCATCCCCTCGCGGTCGAGCAGCGCACGGGAATCACCCTGGACCGCGTGCGGGAGATCGCCGCGGCCGTGCTCCACTCCGACGGCAGCGAGCAGCGGTGAAGGCAGGCACCTCCGTATCGCCGGTCCCCGTCGCACCAAGTGGCCTGAGCCGCAGAGCCCGGAATTTCGTCGAGGTGCACGGCATCCGTGTTCCCCGGCAGGGCATCCGGCACCACCGCGATGCATGGCTCGGGCACGGGATCCCCGCTGCGGAGATCGACCGGGCCTCGGCCTTCCAGGACCGCTGGGGCGGCCTCGCCCTGCCGCCGGCCCCGTTCTACGAGGGCGGCCCGCGCATCCTGGCCGTCGGCTGTCCCGAGGGCTCGGCCGCGGAAGGCTGGTCGTTCCCGGCTGGGGGCTGCCGGGTGTCCATGGCCTACGGATTCATGATCGGGCCTGAAGGTGAGTTCGGGATCGATGCCTACCGCTGGACACCCTTGCATGCCGGCACAGACGGATGGGTGGAATCGTTGGCGCTGGCCTTTCACGCGGGACGCTGGGCAAAGACAGTCACAAAGATCACCGGAAGTGCTGTCGAGTCCCTGGATCTGAACGGGTACGAGCCGATACCTGAAGTACAGGGCATCACCGACACCTGGTGGCGCGGTCAGAACTCGCTCATCGCCATCTACCGCGGTGAGGCCGTCGGCCTTGACGCACCTCGATGCCTTGAAGCTCACGTGTACGGCGGCCTCGACGAGTGGGGCCTTCGCGGCGGCTGACGCAGTCCCAGGGCCTGCTGGCCCCGGTGGAACCGCTACCTGCGACGATTCGCCGGTGAGCTATGACCTTGCTGTGTGGGACGGCGAACGTCCACTCGACAACCATCAAGCGGGTGCGACCTACGACGAGCTGTACGAGCGCTACCTCGAGTCGGACGACGTCGTGCCCCCGGCGCCACGCATCGTCGCCTACGTCGAAGCTCTCGTGGAGCGATACCCGGACGACGTCGATCGCAGTGTCGTGTGGGCGTCGTCACCGATCCTCGATGAGGCATCGGGTCCGGTCGTGTACCTGCTCATGTCCTACGGAACGGCTGAGGAAGTCTCCGAGTACGCCGCCTCGCTGGCTCGTGAGCACGGTCTCGTCTGCTTCGACCCGCAGGGCGAATGCCTCCGGCCGTGAGCTGCCTGTTTTTTCAGCGGGCGGACCAACTTGTGTCGACGGTCACGCAATTCCCCAGGGGGTGTGGTCACGTAATTCCCCAGGAACTGGTGAGAGAGCGCGGAGCGTTTGCCCTGCGGCCGCAACAAAATTGTTCGACGGCACAGGCCCGGACGGGCCATGATCCACACTCGTGACGGCGACGAAGCGGTTCCTGGTCGAGGCGGCTGCCCGCAACAACGCAGAGTGGTGTGCGGTGATGAGCCGATCGCACGGTGTGGGCAGCGAGTTCGGTCGGCAGGCATGGTCCGCTCCGGTCCGGACGCCGCTGTACTACCCCGACGCGGTGGCGCTGGTGCCGGGTGCCGATGAGGCTGCGCTGCTGACCCGGATCGATATGGGGGTGCCCGGCGCCTGCGTCAAGGACAGCTTCGCCGACCTCGACCTGGCGCGGGCGGGCTTCCAGGTACTGTTCGACGCGCAGTGGATCCACCGCCCGGCGGGCGCTCCGGCCGCCGCTCCGGACCTTGCCTGGGACGCGGTCCGCAGTCCAAAGATGCTGCGGGCCTGGGCGCTCGCCTGGGACGGCGGGGCGGGCAACGCGGACCTGTTCCGGCCTGAGTTGCTCGACGATCCGGCCACCTTCGTGCTTGCCGGTCGCTCCGCTGACGGTCACGTGGCCGCCGGGGCGGTGGCGAGCCGCAGCGACCAGGTGGTCGGGATCTCCAACGTCTTCGCGCGGGAGGGTAGCGGTGACGCGGTCTGGCCGGTGGTGCTGAACGCGGTGCATGGGCTGTTCCCCGGCCTGCCCGTGGTCGGCTATGAGCACGGTGAGGACCTGAATGCTGCCATCCGCCACGGGTTCGAGACGATCGGCCCGCTGCGGATCTGGCTGCAGAGCTGACCGACTGTCGACGGTCAGCGTTTCCGCAGGGACTGTGGTCATGTAACTCCCCAACTCTGTTGTCGTTTGGGTTACTTAACTGGGGGCTCGGTGGGGCCCTTGGGCCGCTTGTTGGGCCGGCAGCTGGGGCCGTTCATGATCACCTGGTGGCTGGCGTTGATCAGCCGGTCCAGCAACGACTCGGCGACGACCGGGTTGGGGAAGAGGGGATACCAGTCGCTGGGCGCCCGGTTGCTGGTGATGATCAGGGACCGGGCCTGCCGTTCGGAGACGAGTTCGTAGAGGTCGTCGGCCTGGGGTGCGGTCAGCTGGCGCATGGCGAAGTCGTCGAGGATGAGCAGGTCGGGGCGGATGAGTTCGCGCATCCGCTTGTCCCAGGTGCGGTCCGCGTGGCCGCCGGCGAGCTCGGCCAGGATGCGGCTGGTCTTGGTGAAGCGGACATTGGCTCCCTGGCGGACGGCCTGGTGGCCGAGCCCCTGGGCGACGTGTGTCTTCCCGACGCCGACGGGTCCGAACAGGATGACGGACTCGCCGGAGTGGAGCCAGCGCAGGGCCGCGAGGTCGCGGATCTGGGCGGCCGGCAGCTTCGGGGAAGCGGTGAAGTCGAAGCCCTCCAGGGTGGCCTGCTGCTCGAACCTGGCCTTGCGCAGGCGGCGTTCGAGCGCGACGCTCTCGCGGCGGCTGATCTCGTCCTGGCAAAGGACCTGGAGGAAGTCGAGGTGCCCGAGTTCGCCGCCCTGGGCCTGGGTGAGGCGGGCGTCGAGGGTCTCGAGCATCCCGGACAGCCGCAGTGTCTTGAGCGAGTCGCGCAGGGCGGTGGTCATCACGCTCATCGGGCGGCCTCCTCGGCGTCACCGCGGTCCTGGTCGTCGTGGACATCGCCCGGCATCTGGGTGGGGACGGTGGCGGCGAACAGGCCCTCGGGCCCGTGCAGGAAGGCCGCGGCCCCGGCATCGCCGGTCTCCGGTTCCGGGTCGGTCTCGGTGCCGGCGACCAGGATGCCCTTGACGGTGCGATAGGACGGATCAGCGACCGAGGCCGCCTTCCGGCAGGCGGCCTCGAGTCTGGTGTCGCCGTACTTCTTCCGCAGCCCGAGGACCCCCTGGGCCGCGCGGAGCCGGTAGAGGGCGTTGACCTCCAGCAGCTGGTCGATCACTTCCCGGCAGGCGTCGCCGACCTGGGATGCCTGGCCGCGGCACCAGATCGGTGTCCTCATCTGGAAGGCGATCTTCTCGGGCGGGTAGTCGCCTCTGTCGGTGCGCTTGCCCTGCTCAAGTGCCGCATGGGTCTTGACCAGCTCGCCCTCGTGGAAGATCTGCACCATGGTGGCGGTGGAGCGGACATCGACGCGGCGTCCGATCAGCTTCCAGGGCACCGAGCAGAGAGTGCGGCCGACCTTGACGTGGATGTCCGGGCCGACCATCGCCCTCGACCATCTGGCCGGCACGAACGGCTCGGGCGGCAGGGGCAGCAGGGCCTCGGCCTGCACGTGCTCGGTCGAGGTGAACGTCCGCCCGCTCCAGAACGAATCGCGGACATAGGGCATGGGCCGCTCCACCCGCGGCTTGCCCTTCGGCTTCGAGGCGCGCGCCGGGTCCACCAACGTGCCGTAGTAGGCGGCGAGTTCGGCATACGACTTGTTGACCTGCGGGTCGTAGAGATCCGGCTTGTCCACCCCGGTCTTCAGGTTGTCCGGCACCAGACGCCGCGGGACACCACCGAAGAAGCGGAACGCTTCCACGTGCGCGAGGGTCCAGGCGTGCTGGTCCATGTGCACCACCGGGCGCACGAACATGTGCCGTGAGGCGGGCAGCACCATCACGAACGCCCAGGTCCGGTGCCGCTTCCCGCCGGCCGGGTTGATCCACTGCCCCAGGAAGCCGTAGTCGATCTGGGCCTCCGAGCCCGGCTCGACATCGTCCCGCAGCACCGTGACCTTGGAGCGGGCCGCCTCGTCGGGCAGGTTCTCGTGCACCCAGCGGCGGAACGTCGACAGCGACACCGTCGCCTTGCCTTCGTCCCGCAGGCGTTGGTGGATCGTGGTGACCGTCGTCGTCTTCAGCAGTTCCTTGACGTGGTCGCGGTGCGGTTCGATCTCTGCCCACCTGACCTGGTTCAGCTTCCGGCCGGCCAGCTCCGGGAACCAGCTCTTGAGCAGCTTGGCCCAGTCCGTCTCGCTCATGGGCGGCCCGCCCGGGGTGATCCCGGCCGCCTCCGCCGGCGCCAGGTACTTCCTGATCGTCTTGCGGTCCGCCCCCAGCGAGGCGGCCACCTGGCTCTTGGAGCGGCCCGCGTACCAGTGCACGTAGATCTCGACGATGTCGACCACGGTGAACGTTCTCCTTGCCATCCGGTGCGTCCGTCGGCCTCTCGGCTCGCAGGTCGAGGGACCGCGACGACTCCGAGAGGTCCCAGGTCCTCAACCCGGCACCGGCATGCCCATGGGGAACCCGAACGATTCACAGGGAGTGACCCGTAGCTACTCAAGCCACCCTGAACAGGGAACAATGCGCCAGTTCGAGCGCGGTCGGCGGCATCCCCGGTGGTCAGCGTCCCGGCGGGGAGTCGTGACCACGGGGGTGGGGAATTACGTGACGCTGATCGTGCAGATCGTGGGGAATTGCATGACCGCTGACACTTCCTGAATTTCACGGCAGAGCCCCTCCCCGGCACCGCCGCGTCGGCCGCGCGGACCCCGTCCGCATCGCGGTCCGCCCCGCCTCCCGGGCACACCTGAGCGCCCGCGTACGTGACCTTCGCTCCCGCAAGGTCAATACTTCAGACAAGAGGACTTCAGTCGGCCCGCATCCGACCACCCAGCAGACCCGACGGCCCGCCATCAAAGTCAGCGTCAAGTCAGCATCAGTACCGTCACAGCCCGCTTCGGGCCGCTGCGGACCGTCAAGATCGAGAACTTCCCCTACCTACTCTGACCAGCAAAAACGCAGGTGGAAGACCCATCTGCCAAGCCCTCTAGGAGGCACCCGTGAAGATGCTGATCAATGTGCCGGAGACCGTTGTCGCGGACGCGTTGCGTGGGATGGCGGCGGCTCATCCCGAACTCGCGGTGGATGTGGAGAACCGGGTGATCGTCCGGCGGGACGCTCCCGTGGCCGGGAAGGTGGGTCTGGTCTCCGGCGGCGGATCGGGGCACGAGCCACTGCACGGCGGGTTCGTGGGCCCCGGGATGCTCTCGGCGGCCTGTCCCGGCGAGGTGTTCACCTCCCCCGTGCCCGACCAGATGGTGCGGGCGGCGGCGGCCGTGGACAGCGGGGCCGGGGTGCTGTTCGTCGTGAAGAACTACACCGGTGACGTGCTCAACTTCGACATGGCCGCCGAACTCGCCGAGGACGAGGGCGTCCGGGTCGCGAAAGTACTGGTCAACGACGACGTCGCGGTGACCGACAGCCTCTACACCGCCGGCCGGCGCGGCACCGGGGCGACGCTGTTCGTGGAGAAGATCGCGGGCGCGGCGGCCGAGGAGGGGCAGCCGCTGGAGCGGGTGGAGGCCGTGGCCCGTCAGGTCAATGAGAACTCCCGCAGTTTCGGCGTGGCCCTGAGCGCCGTCACCACGCCCGCCAAGGGCAGCCCCACCTTCGATCTTCCGCCCGGCGAGCTGGAGTTGGGCATCGGCATCCACGGCGAGCCGGGCCGGGAGCGGCGGCCCATGATGACCTCGGGCGAGATCGCCGAGGCCGCCGTCGACGCGATCCTCCAGGACCTCACCCCTCGCAATCCGGTCCTGGTCCTGGTCAACGGCATGGGTGCGACCCCGCTGCTGGAGCTGTACGGCTTCAACGCCGAGGTGCAGCGGGTGCTCGGCGAGCGCGGTGTCCCCGTCGCCCGGGTCCTCGTCGGCAACTACGTGACGTCGCTCGACATGGCCGGTGCCTCGGTCACCCTGTGCCAGATCGACGAGGAGCTGCTGCGGCTGTGGGACGCGCCGGTGAACACCCCGGGACTGCGCTGGGGCGTCTGACGGACACCGGGGTATCGGTTCACAGTGCCTATCTCGCAAGGAGTTCCAGTGCTCGACGCCGAATTCTTCCGCCGTTGGATGACGGTGACCGCCGCGTCCGTCGACCGTGAGGCGGAGCGGCTCACCGCCCTCGACTCGCCCATCGGTGACGCCGACCACGGCAGCAACCTCCAGCGCGGGTTCACCGCGGTGCGGGCCGCGCTGGAGAAGGAACCGCCCACCACGCCCGGCGCAGTCCTGACCCTGTCCGGGCGCCTGCTCATCTCGAGCGTGGGCGGCGCGTCCGGGCCCCTGTACGGGACACTGCTGCGCCGCACCGGCAAGGCCCTCGGGGAGGCCACCGAGGTGAGCAGGCAGCAGTTGGCCGAGGCGCTGCGCACCGGAGTGGACGCGGTCCGGCAGCTCGGGGGCGCGGCGCCGGGCGACAAGACGATGATCGACGCCCTGGTACCCGCGGTCGACGCGCTCGGTGATTCCTTCGCCGCGGCGCGGGCCGCCGCCGAGGAGGGTGCGGTGGCCACGACGCCGTTGCGGGCCCGCAAGGGCAGGGCCAGTTACCTGGGCGAGCGGAGCATCGGGCACCAGGATCCCGGGGCCACGTCGTCGGCGCTGCTGATCGCCGGCCTCGCCGATGCCTCCGGCCCCGCCGGAGGCGCGGAGGCTGCCGATGAGTGAGGGGAAGCTGGTGGGGATCGTCCTGGTGTCGCACAGCGCGCAGGTGGCGGCCTCGGTCGCCGAGCTGGCGACGGGCCTGGCCGGCGCCGGTACCGCGGTGGCCGTCGCCCCGGCGGGCGGTACGGAGGACGGAGGTCTCGGTACGAGCGCCGAACTCGTCGCCACCGCGGCGGCGTCCGTCGACGGCGGCGCCGGGATCGCCGTCCTGGCCGACCTGGGCAGCGCGGTGCTCACCGTGAAGGCACTGCTCGCCGAGGGCGACGAACTCCCGGAGCACACCCGACTGGTGGACGCGCCGTTCGTGGAGGGAGCGGTGGCCGCGGTGGTCACGGCAGCGACGGGAGCGGACCTCACGGCGGTGGAGGCCGCCGCGGCGGATGCATACACGTACCGGAAGGTGTGAGGGTCGGGCTTCGGCGCGGTCGCCGTTCACCGGTCGCCGTTCACGAACTGCCGGGCGAGCCTCTCCCCCGTCGTCACCGCCGCCCGGCGGTCCTCGACGGGGGTCACCCGGCTGTCCCTGAACACGATGTAGGTGACACCGGAGGAGGTGCCGCCGCCCCGCGGGTCGGGATCGATACCGAGCGCGCTTCGGCCGTCGCGCAGGACGCCTCACCGAGGATGCCCGCGGGTCCGGTGTCGCCGACGACCGCGTACTGCACCCGGTCGCGATACACGACGGCCACCACCGAGCCGCCTCGGACGCCGTGCGCCCGGTGGTCCCAGAGCACGCTCGGCGCCGGCACCACCACGAAGGGCAGGGTCTCGGATTTCAGGGGGCGGCCGTCGGACTGTGTGAAGGCGGTGGCGGCGGAGAAGTGCGGGTCGGTACGGGTGTTGCGACGAACACCCGGCTGTCCGTCGCAGTCGATGTCCATGTCGGCCTCCCGGAACACGACGTCGCGAGTGCCGCACACCGGGATGGTGGCGCGGGCGCCCAGGTCGCTCCGGTGGTTGCCGTGGGAGACGGGGGTGCAGTCACGCACCTCGGCCAGCAGGTCGGCGGCGCTGACAGTGCCGGCAGTGCTGCCGGCGTCCTCCTGCTGCGCGGCCGGTTGTTCCATGCGGGCCTGGGACGAGGTGTCGTGGAGCGTCGCAGGGGCGAACAGGGAGACGCCGGCCACGGCCAGTGCGAGCGACTGGACGGGGTTCACGGTGTGCGGGCCTCTCGCAGGGGACACTGACGAGCACTCGGCCAATCTCATCCCGGAGTGGTGCCGCGGCCACCGAGGCAGGGCCGTACGGCGCACCTTCGGCCGCCTCACAAGGGCCCCGCCACACCCTCTTGATGTGGTCGCGTCAGCCACGCCATATTGGTACGGACCATTTCACCGTTCCCTGTGCCCTTCGGGAGGCAGAGCCGTGCGAGGCGTTCCTGTTGCCGTGCCCCCTCGCCGGCGTGGCACGCTGCGCGGGGTGCTCCTTGGCACGCTCTGCGGCGGACTCCTGTTGATCGTCTCCTGCGGTGGGAGCGGATCCGGGAACGGAAGCGGGAACGACGGCGAACGGCCGCCCGGAGCTCCGACGGGTGTCACGGCCGAGGCCGGCAGCGCCACCAGCGTGCATGTCATGTGGAACACCGTCGCCGCCGCGAGCGCCGAGGTGAGCCGGTACGAGGTGTATCAGGGCGCCACAAAGGTCAAGGAAGTGCCCGGTTCCGAACACATGGTGGATGTCACCAGGCTCCGGCCCGCCACCACATATGCCTTCACCGTGCGGGCGCGGGACACGGACGGGCGGCTCGGACCGCGCAGCCGGGAGGTCCGGGCGACGACACCCGCGGCCACGGCGGCCGACCGGTCCGCGCCCAGCCGTCCCACGGACGTCCGCGGCACAGCGGCCGGCAGCCGGGCGGTGCAGCTGTCCTGGTCGGCCTCGACGGACGACCGGGGCGTGCTCTCCTACGACGTGTACCAGGGAGAGACGAAGATCCACAGCGTCGGCGGGGGTCAGACCGCCACCGTGCTGACGGGGCTGCGGCCGGGCACCCGCTACGCCTTCACCGTCCGGGCTCGGGACGCCGCCGACAATCTCTCCCCCGCCGGCGCCCCCGTCCGCCTCACCACACCGGGCCGTGACGACGGTCGCGCCACGGCGCCCACCGGCTTCCGCGCCACGAGTCACCGCTTCGAGGGGGCGTACCACATCGGCCTCAGCTGGGTGCCGCCGCGCGTGGACGGGGTGATCACCGAGTACGAGGTGCGGCTGGACGGCCGCGCGGCCACCTCACTCGTCTACGGAGGGGACGCACCGCGCGACCGGGCGACGTACAGCTTCTACGCGGGCGAGGAGGCGGGGGTCACCCATCGGGTCCGGATCCGGGCCAAGCTGCCGGACGGGACCTGGGGCGGTTTCTCGGCGGAGCGCACGGTGACGACGGGCCCGCGCCGCTGAGCCCGTCCTCGTCCGGGCGACGGCAGTCGTCACCTGCCCGGCGGCGGCCGGAATGCGCCGCGGGCCGGGTGCGCATTGGCTGGGCCCGTGGCAGCACGGGCGTTCCCCGATCCTCGGCGGCGCAAGGGATGTACCGCCAGCCGTGCCGCCGGAAGGCAGTTCACATGCGCTATTCGAAGCCACTGCTCCGTTCCGGTCTGACCGTGGCAGCCGCCGCCGCGCTGCCCCTGACCCTGGCGGGCCCGGCCGCCTCGGGCCCCGGAATCTCCGTGAGCACCACCGGTTCGACGGTCTCCGTCACCACCACCGCGTGCGCCCAGCTCAACGGCAGCTGGGGCACCGCCTCGCTGCTCGACGGCGGCCAGTCGAACTTCTCCCAGGGCCGCCAGGTGGCGCTGTCCGGGACCGGCTCGGGACAGTCCGCCGCCTGGTCGGACGTCGGCTCGGGAACCCACACGGTGATCGTGGTGTGTTCGAACGGGACCACCGCGGGCACGCAGTCCGTCGTCGTCGCCGCCGATCCCGCTCCCAGCCCGGCGGTCTCCGACCCGCCCTCGCCGACCCGCGGGGTGATGGGCGGCATCGGCGGCGGCTCCACGGACTACGGCACGGTGACACTGGTGGCCGGCGGCGCGCTGGTCGGCACCGGTCTCCTCGCCACGGCCTGGTACCTGCGGCGGCGCGGCAAGCCGAACCGCCTCTGAGACGGCGCCGGCCGCCATCACGTCCGACGCGCTCCGGTCGGGCGGTCGGCGTCACTTCCCTCCGGAACCCGATCCGTCCGGTTCCGCACGCCCGGAGCCGGACGGATCCGTGAGGGCGGAGCCCGGCGAGTCGGTCGGCTCGGCCCGCCCGGTCCGCTCGTTCCGCCCCGCCCCCTCGGTGTCCGGCAGCTCCGCGAACTCCGTCAGCGCGTGCTCGAGCCACCGGGTCCAGAAGGTCTCCAGGTCGATGCCCGCCCGCAGCACCAGATGCCGGAGCCGGTCCTCCCTGCCGTCCCTGCCGGGCGGGAAGTCGCGCTGCTCGATGTCCTTGTACTCCGCCAACTGCCTTTCATGCAGCTCCAGATGGCGTCGAAAATCTGCCTCGAGCCCTCCGGTGCCGACCACCGCCGCCGCCCTCAGCCGCAGCAACAGCGCGTCACGGAGCGGTTTGGGGTCCTGCGAGGCGGAGGTCCAGCGGGCCAGTTCGGCGCGGCCCGCCGGCAGGACCTCGTAGGATTTCCTCTGCCCGCGGGCGGGCTGTTCGGCGGACAGCGCCCGGATCAGCCCCTCTGCCTCCAGTTTCCCCAGCTCGCGGTAGATCTGCTGATGCGTCGCGGACCAGAAGTAGCCGATCGACCTGTCGAAGCGCCGGGTCAGCTCCAGTCCGGACGACGGCTTCTCGAGCAGGGCGGTGAGGATGGCGTGCGGGAGTGACATGGGATCGATCCTAGGGACGGAATGCGCCGCTCTACAGGGCCGCCGCCAGCTCCGTGCCCTGCTTGATGGCGCGTTTGGCGTCCAGTTCGGCGGCCAGGTCGGCGCCGCCGATCAGGTGGACGGCGTGCCCGGCGGCGACCAGTTCCTCGTACAGGTCGCGGCGCGGTTCCTGGCCGGTGCACAGGACGATCGTGTCCACCTCCAGAACGGTGCTCTCGCCGTCGACGGTGACATGCAGACCGGCGTCGTCGATACGGTCGTAGCGCACCCCGGGGACCATGGTGACGCCGCGGTGGCGGAGTTCGGTGCGGTGGATCCAGCCGGTGGTCTTGCCGAGCCCCGCGCCGACCTTGGACGTCTTGCGCTGGAGCAGGTGGACGGTGCGCGGCGGGGCGGGCCGCTGGGGTGCGGTAAGACCGCCGGGCGTGCGGTGCTCCATGTCGACGCCCCACTGACGGAAGTACGTCTCGGGGTGCTCGTGCGCCTTGTCGCCGCCGTCGGTGAGAAACTCGGCGACGTCGAAGCCGATGCCGCCCGCGCCGAGGATCGCGACCCGGTCGCCGACGGGGGCGCCGTCGCGCAGCACGTCGAGGTAGCCGAGCACGCTCGGGTGGTCGATGCCGGGGAGGTCGGGCACGCGCGGGCTGACGCCGGTGGCGACGACGACCTCGTCGTGGCCGGTGACGTCGTCGGCCGTGACCAGGGTGTCCAGGCGTACGTCCACGGCCAGTTCGGCGAGCCGGGTACGGAAGTAGCGCAGGGTCTCGTCGAACTCCTGCTTGCCGGGGACCTTCCGCGCGACGTTGAGCTGGCCACCGATCTCGCTCGCGGCGTCGAACAGGGTGACCTCGTGGCCGCGTTCGGCGGCGCTGACGGCGCAGGCGAGCCCGGCCGGGCCGGCGCCGACGACCGCGACGCGCTTGCGGTGCCTGGTCGGTGACAGCACCAGTTCGGTCTCGTGGCAGGCGCGCGGATTGACCAGGCAGGAGGTGATCTGTCCGCTGAAGGTGTGGTCCAGGCAGGCCTGGTTGCAGCCGATGCAGGTGTTGATCGCCTCGGACCGGCCGTCCGCGGCCTTGGCGACGAAGTCGGGGTCGGCGAGCATCGGGCGGGCCATCGACACCATGTCGGCGTGTCCCTCGGCGAGCAGTTCCTCGGCGAGTTCGGGGGTGTTGATGCGGTTGGTGGTGACGAGGGGGACCGAGACCTCACCCATGAGCCGCTTCGTCACCCAGGTGTACGCACCGCGGGGTACCGAGGTGGCGATGGTGGGGATGCGGGCCTCGTGCCAGCCGATGCCGGTGTTGATGATCGTGGCGCCGGCCGCCTCGACGGCGCGGGCCAGTGCGATCACCTCGTCCAGGGTCGAACCGCCGGGGACGAGGTCCAGCATGGAGAGCCGGTAGATGACGATGAAGTCCTCACCGACCGCCTCGCGCACCCGGCGGACGATCTCGAGGGGGAAGCGCGTCCGGTTCTCGTACGAGCCGCCCCAGCGGTCCGTGCGCCGGTTGGTCTGCTCGACGATGAACTCGTTGATCAGATAACCCTCGGAACCCATGATCTCGACGCCGTCGTAGCCGGCCTGCCGGGCGAGGCGGGCGGTGCGGACGTAGTCGTCGACCGTGCGCTCGACCTCGGCGTCGGTGAGTTCGCGGGGTGTGAAGGGGCTGATCGGCGCCTGGAGCGGGCTGGGGGCGACCAGGTCCTGGTGGTAGGCGTACCGGCCGAAGTGCAGGATCTGCAGGGCGATCCGCCCGCCCTCACGGTGCACGGCCTCGGTGACGGTCCGGTGCTGCTCGGCCTCCGCGTCGGTGGTGAGCTTCGCACCGCCCTCGAAGGCCCGCCCCTCGTCGTTGGGTGCGATGCCGCCGGTGACGATGAGTCCCACGCCGCCGCGGGCACGGGCCGCGTAGAACTCGGCCATGCGTGTGAAGCCGCCCTCGGCCTCCTCGAGGCCTATGTGCATGGAGCCCATGAGGACCCGGTTGGGCAGGGTCGTGAAGCCCAGGTCGAGGGGGGTCAGCAGGTGCGGGTATCGGCTCATCGGGCCCTCCGTGCGCGGTGTGGTGCCTCTGTTGTAGAGGACGCGCACCTGTTTGTGCAACTAGTTGCACAAACAGGACGGAGGGCGCGGTGAGCCGGCGGCGCGGAGGACCGTCGGGGTGTCCGTGCGCGCCGCCGTGCCCCGGCGGGTCACCGGCTTTCGAGGCGGATGTGCAGTTCCTCCTCCTGGTCGCCCGAGACCGTGCTCAGATCGTGCACCGTGAACAGGGAGTCCAGGGTGGTGCGGAACCGGTCGACGGCCCAGTAGCCGCCGTACACGTCGGCGTCGACCGACGACGACAACCGGGCCGGGCGGGCGCCGCCCTCCTGCGGGGCGGCGACGTCGAACGTGCCGAGCCACACCATCGGGCGGGTCTCGTGGAACTTCTCCGGTACGTCGTCGGAGCACCGGTCGGACGTGAAGCACGCGCACAGCGTGTCGAAGACGATCCGCGCGTCATGCTTGTCGCACCCGCTGATCTCGACCGAGACGGATTCCGGGTGCGTTCGTTCACTGCCCATCGTGATCGCTCCTCTCGTCGCCCCACCGGCTTCCCCACCCCTCCCCGGGGAAACACCGCACGCGCGGGAGCACCACCCGCGCACCACCGGCGTGCCCGGGGGATCGCGGGGCACCCGCCGGATGAGAGGAAGAAGGTGACAGGAGACGGTCGGAGCGGCGGAAAATCGCCCCCACGCGCGGTAGAACAAGGGATGACGGCACCGCGACGGCGTGCCGTGAGAATCGGCGAAGGCGGGGCGTGCGATGAGTTCAGCCGAGTCACCCCTGATCGAGGGCGGCGGGGCGGCACCGGGGCCGGTCCGTCCCAGCGGGCTGCTCGACGTGCTGCGTGTGGCCTCGGTGGTGCTGGACCCCGAGGGGCGGATCGTCCTGTGGAGCCCCCAGGCCGAGGAACTGTTCGGCTACAGCACCGAGGAGGCGCTGGGCCGGTACGCCGCGCGGATCATGGTGGACGAGCGGTATCTGGACCTGGTGGTCAAGCTGTTCTCCGATGTCATGCGCACCGGGCAGAGCTGGGCCGGGGCCTTCCCCATCCGGCGCAAGGACGGCGGCACCCGGATGGTGGAGTTCCGCAACATGCGGCTGACGGACGACCGCGGCGCCGTCTACGCCCTCGGCCTCGCGGTCGACCAGTCGACCGTGCGCCGGATGGAGCGGGACGTGGCGCTGTCCACCCGGATCGTCGCCCAGTCCCCGATCGGGCTGGCCGTACTGGACACCGGTCTGCGGTACGTCTCGGTCAACCCGGCGCTGGAACAGATCAACGGCATGCCGGCCGACGACCATCTGGGCCGCACGGTCCGCGAGGTGCTGCCGCGGCTGGACGCCGACGCCGTCGAGGCCGCGGCGCTCCGGGTCCTGGACACCGGGAAACCGGTCGTCGACCAGTCCATGATCGGCCGGACCCCGGCCGACCCCGAGGTGGACCACGCCTGGTCGGTCTCGCTCTACCGGCTGGAGAACGCGCTCGGCTCGGTGCTGGGCGTGGCCGTGTCCGTGGTGGACATCACCGAGCAGCACCGGGCGGCCGTGGAGGCCGAGACGGCCCGGCGCCGGCTGGCCGTCGTCGCCGACGCCTCGGTGCGGATCGGCACCACCCTGGACCTGGAGCGTACGGCCCGTGAGCTGGCCGACGTGGCCGTGCCGGAACTGGCCGACGTGGCGGCCGTGGACCTGCTGGACGCGGTGGTCCGGGGCCACCGCAGCACCCTCGCCCCGGCCGAACCGGCGATGATCCGGGCGCTGGCGGTCCGGGGCGCGGGCGCGGGCGCGGACGACGCCCTGCGGGCGGCCGATCCGCCGGGCCAGGTGGCCCGGTACGGCCCGGACCGGCTGGTCACCGAGTGCGTACGCACCGGCCTGCCCGTGATGCTGCCGCATGTGAGGAACGAAGACCTCGCCCGCATCGCCCGCTCCGCCCAGGCGACCGAACTGCTGGGCCGGGCGGGTGTGCACTCGTATCTGGCCGTGCCGCTCATCGCACGCGGCGAGGTACTGGGCGCGCTCGACCTCAAGCGCACCGGCAATCCGCGGCCGTTCGACGAGGACGACCTGCTGCTGGCCCGGGAACTGGCCGCCCGCGCGGCGGTGCAGATCGACAACGCCCGCTGGTACCAGAGCGCCCGCGACGCCGCACTCACCCTGCAGCGCAGTCTGCTGCCCAGCCATCCGCCCGTCACGGGCGGGCTCGAGGTCGCCTCCCGCTACCAGCCCGCGGGCAGCATCAGCGAGGTGGGCGGTGACTGGTTCGACGTGATCCCGCTGGGCGGCGGCAGGACGGCCCTCGTGGTGGGAGACGTGATGGGCAGCGGCATCCCGGCGGCGGCCACCATGGGACAGCTGCGCACGGCGACGAACACGCTGGCCTCGCTCGGCCTCGATCCGGCGGTGCTCCTGGAGCACCTCGACCGGATCGTCGGCGGTCTGGAGGATGCCATCGCCACCTGTGTCTACGCCGTCCACGACCCCCGTGAGCACCAGTGCCTGATCGCCAACGCGGGACACCTGCCGCCGGTACGGGTACGGGCCGGCGGCACCCCGGAACTGCTCGATCTGCCCACCGGGGTGCCGCTGGGTGTGGGCGGCGTCAAGTTCTCCACGACCGCCGTCGGGATCGAGCCGGGCGACCGGCTGGTGCTCTACACCGACGGCCTCGTCGAGACCCGCCGGCACCCGCTGGACCAGCGTCTCGACCGCCTGCTCACGCTGCTGCACGGCCCCGACCGCTCCCTCGAGGACATGTGCGACCTGCTGCTGCGTACGCTGCACGAGCCCGACAACTTCGACGACGTGGCCCTGCTCATCGCCCGCGCGACGACTTTCGTCGGTACGGAACGCGCGGGCGGTCCTATGGTCTGACGCCGATCACGACATGGGCGTACTCCTCCTCGGACGCGGTCCGGCGGACCCGCAGTCCGGCACCGGTGAGGACGGCGGCGGCCCCGGGAGCCTGCCGGCGGCTCGTCTCGACCAGGAGGCACCCGCCGGGCGCCAGCCAGTCGGGTGCCCCTGCGGCCACCCGGCGCAGCACGTCGAGTCCGTCCGTGCCGCCGTCGAGTGCGACGCGCGGCTCGTGCTCGCGGGCCTCCGGCGGGAGCAGACCGATCTCGCCGCTGGGCACGTACGGCACGTTGGCCGCGAGGATGTCGATCCGGCCGCGCAACGCTGCGGGCAGCGCCTCGAACAGGTCTCCGACGTGCACCTGTCCGCCGGCGTCCGCGACATTGCGGCGGGCACAGCGCACGGCGACCGGGTCGATGTCGGCGGCGTGCAGTTCGACCGAGCCGAGCCCGTCGGCCAGCGCCGCGCCGACGGCGCCCGAACCGCAGCACAGGTCCACGACGACGGCCGCGTCGGGCGCCTGGGCGAGCGCCTGCGCCACGAGGAACTCGGTACGGCGCCGGGGTACGAAGACACCGGGGGTCACGGCGATCCGTCGGCCCCTGAACTCGGCCCAGCCGACGACGAGTTCGAGTGGAAGCCCGCGCACCCTGCGCGCGACCATCGCGGTCACGTCGTCCGGGGTGTGCGCGGCGGCGAGGATCAGCTCGGCCTCGTCCTCGGCGAAGACACAGCCCGCGGCGCGCAGCGTGGCGACGACGGAGTCCCGGTCGGCGGGCGCGGAAGGCGGGGTGGGTGGCGGTCCGGCAGGCGGCGGCCCGGCGGGCTGCGATTGGGCGGGCTCCGGCCGGACGGGAGAGAACCGGCGAGAGGACTGCGGGACGGGCGAGGGAGACGGGGACGACATGGCGGCAAGAGCCTTTCGGGAGCCGAAGGGCGCTCCCGCGGTCACCTACTGCGGGTGATCCGCTTCGCTTCGAGGTGAGAGCACCCGACCTGACACAGCGGTAATGGGTCTCACCTCCCCGGGCCGTCGACGGCTGGGACCGTCCGCAGCCGGGTCGCCACACTACCCGACGACGCTGCCGGTCGTACGGCTTTTTCCGTCCGGCGCGGTGCACACGGTGTGGCGGGACCGAGGCCGGTGGGGAGGCCTGGGGCGCGGGCGGTTCGGCCGGGGGCCGACAGGCGAGATCGGTGTGCGGGTGTTCTCCGGCACCCCGTACGGTTGAAGCCGGAAACACCGGAAACATCTGAGCACCACTCGCAACGGAATCGCCGATCACGTGAACATCACCCGCGGCTTCACCGGCCGCCCCCGCGTGGACCGTCCCGGTCTGCCGCCCGGTCAGTACGACGCGGGCGACGAATGGCCCGTGCTGTCCGCCGAGGTCACCCCCGACCTCGCGCCCGCCGACTGGACGTTCCGGATCGACGGGCTGGTGGCCGAGCCCCGTACGTGGGACTGGGAGCAGGCGCACGCCCTGCCGGCCTCGGCGTACGAGGGCGCGATCCACTGTGTGACGGGCTGGTCGAAGTTCGGGGTGCGGTTCGGCGGCGTCTCCCTGGACACCTTCATGGATCTCGTCCGGCCCGACGGGTCCGCCACCCATGCCGTCGCCTACTCGCACACCGGCTACACGGCGAACCTGCCGCTCGCCGACCTGACCGGCGGGCGGGCCTGGATCGTTTGGGAGTACGACGGCCGGCCGATCCCGCCCGAGCACGGCGGCCCGGCCCGGCTGATCGTGCCGCACCTGTACTTCTGGAAGAGCGTCAAGTGGATCGCGGGCCTGCGGATCCTCGACCACGACGAGCCGGGTTTCTGGGAGGGCAACGGCTACCACGCGCGCGGCAATCCCTGGGAGGAGCAGCGGTACTCCGGTGACTGAGCGAGTGACACTGCCGCAGGGGCCGAAGGGTTCGGCTCCGCCCGCCCGGTTCGCCCCGCCGACACGGTTCGCCGTGCCCGGACGCATCGGCGTGAGCCAGCAGACGGCCTCGGTGTGGCGGACGGCGACACTGACCGGGATCCGCCGCGAGACCCCGCGCGCCGCGACCTTCCGCTTCGCCGTGCCCGGCTGGCCGGGGCATGTGCCGGGTCAGCACCTGCTGCTGCGGCTGACCGCCGAGGACGGCTATGTGGCTCAGCGCCACTACTCGATCGCGTCCGCACCGGACGACTTTGGGCACATCGAGCTGACCCTGGACCATGTGGCGGGCGGCGAGGTCTCGGGCTGGTTCCACTCGGTGGCCCGGCCCGGTGACCGGGTCGAGGTGCGCGGCCCGCTGAGCGGCTTCTTCGCCTGGCCGGGCGACCGGCCCGCGCTGCTGCTGGGAGCCGGCTCGGGTGTGGTCCCGCTGATGTCGATGGTGCGGCACCACAGGGCCCGGGGCCTGTCACTGCCCCTGCGGCTGCTGGTGTCGGCGCGCAGCCCCGAGGAACTGATCTACCGGGGTGAGTTCGGCGCGGAGACCCTGCCCGTGTTCACCCGGAGCGCGCCGGAGGACGTGACCGTGGGACGTATGACGGCCGCACATGTGGCGCCGCTCCTGGCCGACGCTCCCGAGGATGGGTGGGAAGCCTATGTGTGCGGTTCCAACTCCTTTGCCGAGCACGCCTCCAGGCTGCTTGTCGCGGCCGGCCAGCCCGTGGACCGGATCCGTATCGAGCGCTTCGGCTGACCCGCGCCGCGCAGGGGCCGCCGCAGGACGGCGGCCCCATCGGGCACAAGCGCTTTCTGCACCCTTCACCTGTGCGCCTCCGTTCTCGCATCGGGCGTGGACGGAGCCCCGCACGTGCTCTGGCGACTGCTCCCGCGGCCCACGTACGGTGTGATCGCTTCGTACTGTCTCCGTGCAAAGGCGGTCCCTCATGGCCCTGTTCGACCTACCGCTCGACGAACTGCGCGAGTACCGGAGCGCCTCCACCGTCCCGGAGGACTTCGACGCGTTCTGGTCCAAGACGCTCGCGGAGGCACGCGAGCACGACCTGGACGTCCGCTTCGAGCCGGTCGACACGGGCCTGTCCACGGTGCGGGTCCTCGATGTGACGTTCGCCGGTTTCGGGGGCCACCCGGTCAAGGGCTGGCTGACGCTGCCCGCCGGGGCCGAGGAACCGCTGCCGCTGGTCGTGCAGTTCATCGGCTACGGCGGGGGTCGCGGTCTGCCGCACGAGCATCTGCTGTGGGCGTCCACGGGCCGGGCGCACTTCGTGATGGACACCCGCGGCCAGGGCAGCGCCTGGGGCGCCGGCGGTGGTACGGCGGACCCGGTGGGCGGCGCGCCGGCGTACCCCGGGTTCATGACGCGTGGCATCGACGCACCCGAGAACTACTACTACCGCCGGGTGTTCACGGACGCGGTGCGCGCGGTGGAGGCGGCCCGCGCACACCCGCTGGCCGACGCGGCCCGCACCGCGGCCGTCGGCGCGAGCCAGGGCGGCGGGGTCGCCCTCGCGGTGGGCGGCCTGGTCCCGGACCTGGCGGCCGTCGCTCCGGACGTGCCGTTCCTGTGCGACTTCCCGCGTGCCGCGACGCTCACCGACCGGCACCCGTACCGGGAGATCGGTCTCTTCCTCAGGACGCACCGGGGCCGCACCGAGGACGCCCTGCGCACCCTGTCCTACTTCGACGGCGTGCACTTCGCCGCCCGCGGCCGTGCCCCGGCGCTGTTCTCGGCGGCCCTCGAGGACCAGACCTGCCCGCCCTCGACGGTCTTCGCCGCCTTCAACGCCTGGACGCACGACGACAAGTCCATCGAGGTGTACGACTTCAACGACCACGAGGGCGGCGGCCCCTTCCAGGAGGCGGCCAAGCTCCGCTGGATGCGCTCGCACGTCTGACCTCGCGAAAGTGCGCGGCCCGTACTCCGGCAGGGCAGTCGGCCAAAGCCGGGGAACAGGCCCGATCGGCTCCTTTCTGTATCCATATGGTCGCCAAGAGTGGCGGCGCTGCGGGGGCGCCCATAACGTCGGGATCATGAGGAAATACCAAGTCACGTGCCTTAGTTGCGCCATCGCGCCTCTCGTCGTCGGCATGGGCGCCCTCGCGCCGGCCGCCTCCGCCCGCAGCGGATCCGAGCAAGTGGTCCGTCCGGACCAGTCCATCCAGGAGGCCGTCGACGCGGCCGCCCCCGGAGCCACCATCGTCCTGACGCGGGGCACCTACCGCGGAAGCGTCACGCTCACCAAGCCGCTGACCCTCCGGGGCGCGGGCGAGCAGACCGTGATCGTGCCCGGAAAGGACGAGGAGGCGGAGAGCGCGTGCGCCAAGGCGGGGGACGGCGTCTGTGTCACCGGCACGGACGAACAGCCCGTCACCGGGGCGCGGATCCAGTCGCTGACCGTCGAAGGGTTCAAGAGGAACGGTGTCACGGCCACGCGCACCGACCAGCTGGAGGTCCACCGGGTGACCGCCCGGGACAACGGCCAGTGGGGCATCGCGCAGGATCGTTCCACCCGCGCCTCGTTCCGCTACAACACCGCGAGCGGCAACGGCGACGCCGGGCTCTACACCGCCAACGTGTTCGAGGCTGACGCGGAGAGCAAGACCTTCGACTCCCGCGGCACGGTGATCAGCGGCAACCGCCTGACGGGCAACCGGATCGGCATGACCACCCGTCGGCTCAGGAACCTCACCGTCGAGCACAACGTCGTCACCGGGAACTGCGCGGGTGTCTTCGTCGTGCTGCCGCGCACGGTGGGCGACCTGACCGTCCGCCGCAACGCGGTCTACGAGAACAACGAGTACTGCCCCGCCGCCGCGCGCCTGCCCCACCTCCAGGGGGTCGGCATCGTCCTCGTCGGTACGGAGAAGGTGCTGGTGACGCAGAACGCGGTCCACGACAACGTGGGTGACTCCCCGTACTCCGGCGGGATCGTCGTGTTCGGCAGCATGGACGGCGTCCCCAACGAGCAGAACACAGTCCGCGACAACCTCGTCCTGGGCAACGGCCCGGCGGACCTGGTCACCCGCGACGAGAAGGGGAAGGACAACAAGTTCGTCAACAACGTCTGCCAGGTCTCCGAACCGGCCGGCGCGTGCTGACCGGTCGGTCAGCCTCTCCCGTCCCGCGGGGGGAGCCGCACGCCGAGCGGACGTAACGGCATGTGTGTGGCACGGCGCCCGGAACGGCGAAGGGCCGGCTCAAAAGGGCCGGCTCGGGGGAGGAACCCCTCCTCCGGGCCGGCCCTTCGCCGTTGGCAGGTTCCGCCCCGGGCTTCGCCCGGTGACGCGGCTTTCCCCGACGGGGCAGCGGCGTGGCTACCGGTAGCCGAGTGTCGTCATCATCCCGGACTCCGAGTGGTAGATGTTGTGGCAGTGCAGCATCCACAACCCTGGATTGTCCGCGTCGAAATCGGCTACCAGCTTGTGGTGCGGCAGCACCACGGTCGTGTCCTTGCGGGCACCGGGGGAGTCGCCGTCGGCCAGGCCGTAGGTGTGGCCGTGCAGATGGACGGGATGCCACATGTCCGTGCCGTTGAAGACGATCAACCGCACCCGCTCACCACGTTCGACCTTGTGGATGCGGTCCGGCGAATAGGGCCGGTGGTCGATGCCCCAGTCGAATTTCTTCATACCGCCGGTCAGGACGAGTTTGATCTGACGGTCGGGTTTGCGCCGGTCCAGGGCCACGGACTCGTGCGGCTGGAGCCGCCCGGCCGAAGCCAGCACGTTCCGGTTCAGCTCCGCCGGACGCGCGGACGGCTTCGGCGCGGCGCCGCTGCCCGCGCGCAGGACGGCCATCGCCGACCCGCCCTTCCCCTCGGCGAGCGCGGTGAGCGGGAAGACCCCGCTCTTCACGGTGACGAGCACGTCGTACCGCTCGGCCATGCCCAGGAGCAGCGAGTCGACCTTGTGGTGCCGTACGGGGAAGCCGTCGCTGTGGGTGACGGTGAGCTGGTGGTCCCCGAGCGCCACCCGGAACGCCGTCTCAGCGCCCGCGTTGATGATGCGCAGCCGGATGCGTTCGCCGGGCTTGGCCTTGAACTGCGTGGGGTCGACCGAAGTCCGCCCGTTGATCAGGTAGTACGGGTGGTCGACGCTGGCCGCGTGACCGCCGAGCAGTTTACTGAAGGCGCCCCTCAGCACCCGGTAGGTGCTCTTACCGCCGTGCGACGGCTCCGAAGGGTCGTCGTCCCCGCGCCCCGGCGCATAGGACAGGGGCGGCCCGTGCCCGACGTCGATGCCTCCCCGCGGACGGGAAGGCGAGCCGTCACCCTCGTGCTCGCCGTGCCCCGGGCCGTGCCCCATCGCGGGTCTGCCCTTGCGGAGCTGCGCGAACACGTCGTCCGGGGTCGAGCCGTTCACCCCGTCGAGCCAGTCGTCGAGCACGATGACCCACTCCCGGTCGTAGGAGAGGGGCTCACGGGGGTCGTCCACGATCAGTGGCGCGTAGAGACCACGGTCGATCTGCACGCCCAGGTGCGGGTGGAACCAGTATGTGCCGGGGTCCGGAGCGCGGAACTGGTACGTGAACGATTTGCCCGTGGCGATCGGCCGCTGCGTCACGTACGGCACGCCGTCCATGTCGTTGTTCAGGGCGATGCCGTGCCAGTGCACCGTGGTGGCTTCCGGCAGATGGTTGTTCACGGTCACCTTGAGCGTTTCACCTGCGGTGACACGGACCTCGCGCCCTGGCAGCTCGTCACTGTACGTCCACGTCCTGACGGTCTGCCCGCCCCCCAGGTCGACCGTGCTGGGAGTGGCCGTGAGGGTCAGCCCCCGTGACGGCCGTTCGGAGCTCGGAGTCTCTGCGGGCGGTGCCTGCGTGCCGTCCCGCAAAGGGGTGGAACGCGCGGCCTCGGCGCCCGGAGCACCCTCGACGCGGTTGCGGTCCGGTGCGCCGTCCGAGCAGGCGGCGAGCAGGCCGGATCCCACGGCGGCGATCCCGGCACCGAGTACGGTGCGGCGGGGTCGAGAAGAAGTCTGACGGTTGCGTTCCTGACTGAACATGGCCCTCCGGTCGGTCGCACACGTACCCACCCCTGCCCGCCAGGGCCTCGAGTGGGGTTGGACGCAGCGCGATCCAGCATGGGGCACAACACCCGAAACATCCGGTACATCCCGAATTGACGCCTATGACGATCTGATGTTCTCCCACCGCGCGGGGGTGGCTGAATAGCTGGTCAGGGCGGGGTGACGTGGTTTCAGGTTCACTGGTTCGGTCGCTGCCCGGTCGGCGTAGCGTTTCTCCTCGACAAGGTCGACCAGGGCGCGCCCGCGCCGCCCCGGCTCGCCGCGCTCCCCACCACCGGGCCGTTGACCGGGGAACCCGCAGAAGTCCGGCTGAAGCGCCGAGGAGTCGCGCTCCGGCTACGCCTCGGGCCGCCGGGCGACGACCAGGCGGACTCGGGGGCTGCCGTCCGGCCGCTGCCCGAATTCGGGCAGCGGGTGGAGTTCGACCCGGAATCCGGCCCGGTCCAGCTCGCGCCGGAGGTCGCCGAAGCGGAGGGCGCGGTAGTACATGACGAACGGCGGGCGCCACACCGCGTTGCGCACCCGCATCACCGCGTCGAAGCCCAGCAGCATCCAGTACGCGAGTGAGCCCGGCCGGGGCGGAGCGACCACCGGGAAGGCGAACCGTCCTCCCGGCCGCAGCACGCGGTGGACCTGGGCGAACAGCTCCGGCAGCTCGCGCGGCAGGAAGTGGCCGAACGCCCCGAAGCTCACCACCAGATCGAAGGCGGGCCCGAACGGCAGCGCCCGCGCGTCCGCCCGCACATGACCGGCCGGCGGTCCCCCGGGCCGGGTCCGCCCGCGCGCGACGGCGAGCATGCCCGCGCTGAAGTCGACGCCGGTGACGCTTCGACGGCATACCCGCGCCAGTACGTCCATGCCCGCACCGGTGCCACAGCACAGATCGAGTCCGGTGTCGAACGGCCCCAGCCTCCGCAGCGCCCCGGCGGTGGCGTCGAGCACCGAGCCGGGCGTACGGAAGGGGGTCTGGTCGAACTTCGGCGCGAGGAGGTCGTAGCCGCGCTCCACGGACGACAGCGCCTGGACGGCGAGTTCCCGCAGACGCGGGCCTTCGGGGCTGAACATCGGATCAGCCTAGACCCAGGCGTCGCCCGAGGGGCTAGCCTCGTGCACACCTGTGCGAACCGTTGATGTGAGGAGCTGTGATGCGGGCATTCCGCGAGGCTGTCGAGGCGCACGACATGGACGCCGCCGAAGCGCTGCTGGCCGAGGACGTCGTCTTCACCAGCCCGGTCGTCTTCAAGCCCTACACCGGCAAGCCGATCACGGCGGCGATCCTGCGCGCGGTGGCGGAGGTCTTCGAGGACTTCCGGTATCTGCGGGAGATCAACGACGTGAACGGCCGCGACCACGCGCTCGTCTTCTCCGCGCGGGTGGGCGACCGCGAGATCGAGGGCTGCGACTTCATCCATGTCGACGACGACGGCCGTATCGACGAATTCACCGTGATGGTGCGCCCTTTGTCCGGCGCGCAGGCACTCGCGGCCGCCATGGGCGCGCAGTTCGAGAAAATCGCGCGTGAGGAGCGGGACCGCTCGGCCTGAGCGCACTCGGGAACGGCGGAGCACCGCTCGATCGCCCGACCTGCTCAGGGCCTGCCGGCGGATCATGCCAAAGACGCGGGGCATGCACGCCCTCCTCCGCCTTGCAGTTGCACTCACCAGTCCTCGCTCACCCATGCCCGGCAAGGCGCCGCCGGCACCCTCCGGCTTGATCCGCCGGGCAGGCCCTGGCTCCAGGGTCTGCCCGGCCGTCCCGGCGGGCCCTTCTCCGGCTCGTACACCGTTGCCCTCGACCGCGCTCGCGCGCCCCGTGGTACCCTGGCGGCAGCACTCGTTCAGCGCCTCCGTGCACATCGCAGGCCTCGGTGCCGTTTCTTCTCTTTCTCCTCTCGCTTTTCACCGGTTCATCGGTTCACCGATCCGCCCGTCGTTTCCGACCGGCCGTCCGGCTTTCCCCACCACCTCGTGAGCAGGGCTTCATCGCCACGGCCGAGGTGCTGTTTCCCGCGGCCCAGGGGCGCAGACGCACCCTCCGGCACGGCTCCCCCTTCCCTTCGTACGTCCGTTCCGCCGCATGCTCTTCCCCCGTCGTCCACGAAAGGTCCGAGCTCCGTGACCACCACCACGCTCCCCCGCCCCTCCGTCCACCAGCAGCCCCAGGCCGTCAGCGGTGTTGTCGACATCGATGCGGCCGGGAAGGCGCGGCTGCGGGCCGGCACCTGCCTGCCCTCCCCGTCCGACCTCGCCGTCTCCCTCGCGCTGGTCCGCCGGCACGGCCTGCGCAAGGGGGATCACGTCGAGGGGCTGCGCGACGACCGGCACGGCCTCACCGAGGTCGCCCGGGTCAACGGCCGGACGCCCGACGCGCTGCGCCACCGGCCGCACTTCGGGGACCTGACGCCGCTTCACCCACGGGAGCGGCTGCGCCTGGAGCATCCCGCGTCCGGTCCGGCCGGGCGCCTCGTCGATCTGCTCGCGCCCGTCGGCAAGGGGCAGCGCGGTCTGCTCGTCGCCCCGCCGAAGACCGGCAAGACCGTTCTGATCCAGCAGCTCGCGGCTGCCGTGGCGGGCAACCACCCCGAGTGCCGGCTGATGGTCGTACTGCTCGACGAGCGTCCCGAGGAGGTCACCGACATGCGGCGCTCGGTGCGCGGCGAGGTGTACGCCTCGACCTTCGACCGGCCCGCGAAACAGCACATCGCTCTTGCCGAGCTGGTGATCGAGCGGGCCAAGCGGCTGGTCGAGGCGGGCGAGGACGTCGTCATCCTGCTCGACTCGCTGACCCGGCTCTGCCGGGCGTACAACAACGCCGCACCCTCCGGTGGCCGCACCATGAGCGGCGGTGTCGACACGTCCGCGCTGATCGGGCCGAAGCGGTTCTTCGGCGCCGCCCGCAAGGCGGAGGAAGGCGGCTCGCTCACGATTCTCGCCTCGGCCCTGGTGGAGACCGGTTCCCGCGCCGACGAGTTCTACTTCGAGGAGCTCAAGAGCACCGGCAACATGGAGCTCCGGCTGAGCCGTGAAGCGGCCTCCCGCCGGCTTTTCCCGGCCGTCGACATCGTTCCGTCCGGCACCCGTCGCGAGGAACTGCTGCTCACCCCCGCGGAGTTGACCGCCGTACACGGCCTGCGGCGGGTTCTGCGGCCCCGGGACGGGCAGGTGGCCGGCCTGGAAACCCTGTTGGAGCGGATGCGGGAGACCCCCGACAACGCGACCTTCCTCCGGAGCGTCCGGCCGACCCTGCCCGATGGCCGACCGACGTAACGGCGTGCGGCATCCGGGTGCTCGCGAAGGGCCCCCGGCCCGGTCATCACGGCCCTCCGGGGTTCCCTTCCTACGTTTGCGGTATGGCTATCGGATTTGCTTCACGGGCTGCCGTGTCCACCTGTGCCCTCTGCACGGCAGGCCTGCTGGCGCTCGCGCCCGCCGCGGCGACCGCCGGTACGCGTCCGAACCCCGCACCGCCGGCCGGCTCCGGATCACGCGCCGCGCCGGACTCACTGCTGTACCGCTCCGGCACACAGGTGCGCCCCCGCGCCGAAGCACCCGAGGTCCCGGAGCTGTCCGCCCGGTCCTGGCTGGTGGCCGACGCCGACTCCGGTGAGGTGCTCGCGGCGCACGACGCGCACCGCAGGCTGCCGCCCGCCAGCACGCTGAAGACCCTGTTCGCCCTCACCGTGCTGCCCGTCCTGCCGGGCGGCCTCCGGCACACCGTCAGTGCGGAGGAACTTGCGGACATCGGCCCCGGCAGCAGCCTCGTGGGGGTCGCCGAGGAGCACACCTACCGGATCTCCGACCTGTGGAACGGGGTCTTCCTCAGCTCCGGCAACGACGCCGTGCACGTCCTGGCCGCGCTCAACGGCGGCTGGCAAACCACCGCCGAGCGGATGCAGGAAAAGGCCCGCTCCCTGGGCGCCCACGACACCTGGGTGAAGTCGCCCGACGGCTACGACGCTCCCGGACAGGTGTCCTCGGCGTTCGACCTGGCGGTCTTCGGCCGGGCGGGACTGCACAACCCCGACTTCGTGCGGTACTGCTCCCGTGCGGAAGCGACGTTCCCCGGCCGTGACGGTGGATCGTACGGAATCCTCAACACCAACCGGCTGCTCACCGGAGCCAACGGTGTGGATCGCTACCCGGGCCTCGTCGGGGTCAAGAACGGCTACACCAGCAACGCCGGCAACACCCTCGTGGCGGCCGCCCGCAGGGACGGGCACACCCTCGTGGTCACGGTCCTCAACCCCCGGTCGGGCGGGCACGCCGTGTACGAGGAGGCACGCGCGCTGCTTGACTGGGGGTTCGAGGCGTCCGGCCGGGTCGATCCGGTGGGGTCGCTGGACGCCCTGCGGACCACGTCGATGCCGGGGCCCCGGGGCCGGTCCGCGGCCGGTCCGGCCCCGGCTTCGGCCCCCGCGGTGCAGGACGCCGAGCCGGAGCGGCCGGTGGCGTGGACGGTCACGTGCACCGCGCTGCTGGGCGCGGCGGGCGTGGCACTTTTCCTGCGGCTCAGGTGGGGTCCGGCCGTGTCGGGGTGATTCCCCGCCCGCACGGATCTCCTACCGCGCGCCGGACCGGTCGAGCGGGGCGAGCACGGGTGCGGGGCGGACGTCCCCGACCGGGCGGCCGCCGCCGAGCAGCGGTTCGCCCGCGAATCCGGTGAGCAGGGCCGGGTCGACACCGGACCGGGCGAGGGCGGCGGCGGTCACCGGGACACGCGCCCGGCCCGCGCCGTCGGAGATCTTCACGGCCACGGCGCGGCCGTCGGGCAGGGCGGCGATCTGAACGCCCTCGAAGCCGTCCTTGGCGAGCAGCCCGGGGACGGCCCGCATCAGGGAGGCGACGTCCCGGCCGGAGCCGGAGGCCATCTCGGGGTGTTCCCGCATCGCGTCGGCGACCCGGGTCTCGGGGGTGCCGGGCGCGGCGGTGACGACGCGGGCGGCGGCACGGGCGAGTCCGTGCAGGGAGACGGCGAACAGGGGCGCGCCGCAGCCGTCGACGGTCACCCGGGCGACGCGCTGCCCGGTGAGGTCCTCGACGCTCGCGGCGATCGCCCGCTGGAGGGGATGAGCGGGGTCGAGGTAGTCGTCGAGGGACCAGCCGTTGAGCTTCGCGGTGAGCAGCATGGCGGCGTGCTTGCCGGAGCAGTTCTGGGCGAGCCGGGAGGGCGGGCGGCCGTCGCGCACCCAGGCGTCCCGCACGGCCGGGCCGAGCGGCAGGTCCGGGACGTTGCGCAGGTGGTCCTCGGTGAGTCCGGCGCCCGCGAGGACGCGCCGGACACCGGCGAGGTGGCGTTCCTCGCCGGAGTGGCTGGCCGCGGCGAGGGAGAGCAGTTCGCCGTCGAGCGGCAGCCCGGCGCGCACCATGGCGACGGTCTGGACGGGCTTGAGCGCGGAACGCGGGTAGCAGGCGGCCTCGATGTCGCCGAGCCGGAGCCTGACCTCGCCGTCGGCGCCGAGGGCGACGACGGAACCGTAGTGGACGCCTTCGACGACCCCGCCGCGGACGAGGTGGGCGACGGGGGCGTGGAGGGGTTCACGGACCGGGGGTGCGGCCGCGGGGGAAGGGATGTTCATCAGGATCGGTCTTCCGTGGTGGTGTCCGTGGGAGTGTGCGCGCCCGGCGGGCGGACGATGGCGGCGAGAGTCGTCTCGACGCGGTCGAGATGGTGGGACATCGCCGCGAGGGCGTCGTCCTCGGAGCCGTCGGTCAGTGCCTCCACGATCGCCCGGTGCTCGTGGTTGGACTGCTCGCGCCGGTCCCCCAGCTGGTTCAGGAAGGCGGACTGACGGGCCAGCGCGTCCCGGATCTCCTCGATGACCCGGCGGAACACGGGATTCTGGGTGGCCTCGGCCACGGCGAGGTGGAAGAGGGTGTCCATGGCGACCCACGCGGTGGTGTCGGTCTCCCGGTCCATCCGGTCCAGCAGGTGGTTCAGCAGGTCGAGGTTCTCGGGGGTTCGCCGCCGGGCCGCGTACCGGGCGACCGGGAGCTCGACGTGGCGGCGCACTTCCAGCAGGTCACCGGCCGCGTAGTCGCCGAATGTGGGCTCTCCCACCACATCGGCCACGACGAAGGTGCCCTTGCCGGTCCTGGACACGGTCAGGCCCATGGTCTGCAGTGCCCGCAGGGCCTCGCGCAGCACCGGCCGGGAGACCCCGAGGGTGCGGCACAGCTCCGCCTCGGAGGGGAGTTTATCGCCGATCGCGTACACGCCCCGCTCGATGGCGTCGCGCAGGTGGGAGAGAACCGCTTCCATCGCGCTCACGCGCCGCGGCCCCGACCCACCTGTCTGGCTGTCTGACAGGTTCACGGAAGTGATCGTGCGGGCGAACGCGGGGACTGTCAAGCGGGGGGGCGGCCCGGTGTGCGCGGTGGGGCTACCACCCCCTCGTTCTGGGGGTCAACGTCATTCTGCGGCCGGGAAGCCGTTCACATACTCAGGTGCATGGCCAATCCGACGGTACTCACCGGAACCCCGCCCACATGTGACCGCGAGAGGGGGAGCGACTTCGCCGAACTGTCGCGGCGCATCACCGCCGAGGGGCTGCTCAGGCGCCGCCCGCTCTACTACACCCTGCGCTTCGGGGCCCTGGCCCTCGCACTCGCGGGAGGGGTGACCGCCTTCCTCGTCCTGGGCGACAGCTGGAGCCAACTGCTCGTCGCGGCAGCCTTGTCCGTGGTCTTCGGTCAGCTCGCACTCGCCGCGCACGACCTGGCGCACCGCCAGGTGTTCTCCCGTCGGCGCCCCAGCGAAGCCGGCGGTCTGCTGGTGGCCGACGTACTGCTGGGCATGAGCTACGGCTGGTGGATGAACAAGCACACCCGCCACCACGCGAATCCCAACCACGAGCAGAAGGACCCGGATGTCGCCCCCGACCTCCTGGTCTGGTCACGACGCCAGGCGAGCCGGGCCCAGGGCATCGCGCGGTTCATCGGAAAGCACCAGGCGGCGCTGTTCCTTCCGATGCTGACGCTGGAGGGCCTCAATCTGAGTTTCAGCAGCTTCAAGGCGTTGCGCGGCCCGTCGGTGAAGCGGCCGGTGCTGGAGGGGACGCTGCTCGTCGCCCACTTCGCCGTGTACTTCGGCGGGCTGTTCACGGTGCTCTCCCCCGGCAAGGCGCTCGCTTTCCTCGCCGTCCACCAGGGTCTGTTCGGGATCTACCTCGGCTCGGTGTTCGCCCCCAACCACAAGGGCATGCCGATGATCGAGGAGGGGACGCGCCTGGACTTCCTGCGCCGTCAGGTGCTCACCTCCCGCAACGTCAGGGGTGGTGTGTTCGTCGACGTCTTCATGGGCGGGCTGAACCACCAGATCGAGCACCATCTCTTCCCCAGTATGCCCACGCCCGCCCTCGGCCGGGCCCAGGTCATCACCGAGCGGTACTGCGCGGAGCTGGGCATCCCGTACTGCCGGACAGGGCTGTTCGCCTCGTACGGCACGGCGCTGCGCCACCTCAGGAGCGTGGGGGAACCACTGCGCGAGGCCCGCTGACGGACGGCGACTCGCACGCGGCGGCGGAAGCGCCCGGGACGTCCGTCACGCTCACAGCGCGCCGGCCAGGGCCGCGCCGGCGAACGCCGCGCCCAGGCCGGCCGCGACGCTCGCCACGACGTTCGCGGCGGCATGGCGGACGGCCCCCGCCTCGGCGAGGCGGAGGGTCTCGTAGGAGAAGGTGGAGTACGTGGTCAGGGCGCCGCACAGACCTGTTCCGAGCAGCAGCTGGAGGTGCGAACTCGCGGCGCCGGCCGCCGCCGCGCCGGTGAGCAGGCCGAGCGTCAGGCAGCCGGCCACGTTCACCGTGAAGGTCCCCCAGGGGAACACCGGGTCGTACCGGGACTGCACCGCGCGGTCGGTGAGGTGGCGCAGGGGTGCCCCGATGGTGGCGCCGAGGACGACCAGCAGCCGGTTCACGGCCTTCCGCCCTTCGTCCCGGGAGCGGCGGGAGGGCCGGGAGGGCGTTCGTGGCCCGGGTGCCGGACCGCCTCGCAGGCGTCGAGGGTCACCAGGCCCTCGGTGACGAGCGTGTCGAGCTCGGGCAGGAAGGCCCGTACCCGCTCTTCGGTGTCGACGACGACGACCGCCACCGGCAGGTCCTCGCTCAGGGAGAGCAGCCGGGAGGTGTGGACGAGCGAGGAGGCGCCGAATCCCTCGATGCCGCGGAAGACGCTGGCGCCCGCCAGTCCCGCCGCGTGGGCCCGGTGGACGATCTCCGAGTAGAGCGGCCGGTGGTGCCAGGTGTCGTTCTCGCCGATGAACACGGTCAGGCGCAGCGCACTGCCGGTCAGCCCTGTCATGGCTGCCTCCTGTTCAGAACACCACGGGTCGCGGACGCGGCCGCCCACACGGCGCCGCGAGCGGGGTGACGGCGAGGTAGGTGAGGGCGAGGCCGTGGCTGCCGCCGTCGAACAGGTTCCGGCCGTCGACGGCGTAGGTCGAGAAGGTCGTGAAACCGCCGAGGACACCGGTGCCGAAGAACGGGCGGACCAGGGGGTGGGCGGTACGGACCTCGGTGATGATCACCATGAACACGCCGATCACGGCGCAGCCGGTGATGTTGACCCCCAGGGTCGTCCAGGGGAACCCGTCCGCCGGTGTCGGCCACCACAGGGCGGCCGCGTACCGGGCGGTGGCGCCCGCTCCCCCGCCGAGGGCGACCACGGCGACGACGGGAGCGGTGGCACGCCGGGCGGGGCGGTGTGCGCGGAGAACCTCGGTGGGCGGGGCTGTCACGGGCGCGCGTCTCCCACTCGTCGAGCGGCCCGCACGTGCGGGCGCGCGCCTCCACAAGCAGGGACCGTTGGCGGCGTGCCGCGGTTCGGGTACGGCGGGCCCCACCGCCGCGCCACGAGACGTGCTCGTGGCCGAAGGCCACCCCAACGCCCGGGGCGCGAGAGGGTTATCCGCCCAGCGCGCGGGTGAGGGCCGCGCGCTGCAGCGGCAGTACCTCGGCGTGCAGGTCGCGGCCCTTTCGGGTGAGCGTCACATACACGCCCCGCCGGTCCTCCGCGCAGACGCTCCGGACGGCCAGGCCGTCCTTCTCCAACCGGGCGATGAGACGGGACAGCGCGCTCTGACTGAGGTGGATCCGCCCGGCCAGGTTCTGCACTCTGCACTGCTCGCCCTCCGCGGGCGGGGAGGTCGCCAGGATGTCGAGCACCTCGAAGTCGGAGGCCCCCAGACCGTACGGATGCAGCGCGCGGTCGATCTCGCCGAGGGTGCGCGCGTGCACCGACAGGATCTCCCGCCACCGCTCCTCGAGCCGCGAGTCCACCGCCTCAGCTGCCATAGGTGAACGGTAGCACTCGTTGGTTTTTCAACGACCGTGTGCGTTCCCACCGGCGGCCGGGCCGGCGCGCTACGTCGACTCGCGCTTCACCAGTTCCGTCGGGAGGATCACCGCGGCCGGGTCCTCGCCGCCGATCTGGGCGAGCAGGACCCGCACCATCTCGGCGCTGATGCGGTCCCAGGGCTGGCGGATCGTGGTGAGGCCGGGACTGGCGGCGACGGCGGCCGGGGAGTCGTCGAAGCCGCCGACCGCCACGTCCTCCGGTACCCGGCGTCCCGCGCGGTGCAGCGCCGTCAGCACCCCCTGTGCCATCAGGTCGGAGGCGACGAACACGGCGTCCATGTCCGGCGCGCGGGCCAGCAGCCGCTCCGCGCCCGCCTCACCGCTGGCCCTGCTGTAGTCACCGGAGACGACGAGCCGCTCGTCGGCCTCGAGGCCGGCCTCGGCGAGCACCTCCTGGTACCCGGCGAGGCGCTCCACCCCGCCCGGGGTGTCGAGCGGTCCCGTCACCACGCCCACCCTGCGCCGGCCCAGGGCCAGCAGATGGCGCACCATGTCACGGGCGCCGTCCCGGTCGTCCGCGGCCACGTAACTCACCTTGGAGCCCAACCCGATCGGCTTGCCGCACGCGACCAGCGGCACGCCCGCCGCCCGCAGCTCCTCGGCCACCGGATCGCCCGAGTGACTGGAGACCAGCAGCACCCCGTCGACGTGCCCCGCGGTGATGTACCGCACGATGCGCCGCCGTTCGTCCTGCGTCCCGGCGATCATCAGCAGCAGCGGAATGTCGTGCGCGGCCAGTGCCTGCGTGCAACCCCGCAGCAGGACGTTGAAGTTGGGGTCCTCGAAGAACCGCTCCTGCGGTTCCGTCAGCAGGAAGCCCACCGAGTCCGACCGGCCGGTGATCAGTGAGCGGGCGTGCCGGTTCACCACGTATCCGGTTCTGCGGATCGCGGCGTTGACCGCTTCCGCGGCGGCCGGGCTGACGTAGTGGCCGCCGTTGAGCACGCGTGAGACGGTGCCGCGCGAGACACCTGCCTCACGCGCCACGTCGTGGATCGTCGGCGGCTTGCGCCTGCCCCCCGTGTCGCTCATGGTCATGACTTTACGGCCCCGGACAGCAGGTCCAGGCTCCAGAACCGCTGAATGACCAGGAAGAGCGCGACCAGCGGGAACACCGCCAGGAACGCACCCGTGACCACCAGGGTGTACAGCGCCGGGGTGTTGGCTCCCTGCTCGAGGAGCGTGTACAGACCGAGCGTGATCGGGAACTTCTCGTCGTCGCTGAGCATGACGCAGGGCAGCAGGAAGTTGTTCCAGATCGCCACGAACTGGAACAGGAACACCGTCACCAGACCGGGCGCCATCATCGGCAGCGCGACCCGGGTGAAGATCCGCCACTCGCCCGCCCCGTCCATCCGCCCGGCCTCCACGATGTCGGACGGCACCGCCGCCGCGGCGTAGATCCGCGCGAGGTAGACGCCGTACGGGGAGAGGATCTGCGGCAGCAGCACGGACAGATAGGAGTCCGTGAGATCCGCCCGGGCCAGCAGCAGGTACTGCGGAACGGCGAGGATCACCGGCGGCATCAGCACACCCGCGAGCAGCACGTTGAACAGCGTCTCGCGGCCCCGGAAGCGGTAGACCGCCAGTGCGTAGCCGCTGACCGCCGACACGCACGTCGACAGCAGGGCGCCGAGCCCGGCGTACAGGGCGGAGTTGCCCATCCACTGCCAGTAGACGCCGTCGCGGTACGCGCTGAGGTCGGACAGGTTCTCGGTGAAACCGGTGCCCGGCCAGAACGTGAACGTGGAGAACAGCTCACTGCCGGACTTGGTCGACGCGATGACCACCCAGGCGACCGGAAGCAGGCAGTACAGCGCGCCGAGCAGCAGCGTCAGGGTGGGGATCAGTGCGGTCCGACGGCGGCGCCCCGGGCCCTGGGCGGTTCGGGGGGTGGAGCCGGCCGCGGGCTCGGCCTTGTGCAGGGCCAGAGAGCTCATCGGGCCGCCTCCTGCTTGTTTCGTCGGTTCGCGGCCCGCAGGAAGCCGAAGGACAGCACCAGGGTGGCGAGCGCGATCAGGGCCGCCTGCGCGGCGGCCGCGTGGATGTCACCGTTGCCGAAGGCGTCCTGGTACACCTTCATCAGCGGACTCCAGGTGGTGGAGACGGAGTTGGTGAGCGGCTTGAGGGTGGTCGGTTCGTTGAACACCTGGAGCGTCGCGATGATCGAGAAGAAGAAGGTGAGCACCAGCGACGGCGCCACCATCGGGATCTTGATCCGCAGCGCGATCTGCAATGGGCCGGCGCCGTCCAGCTTCGCCGCCTCGTACACCTCGGCCGGGACGGCCCGCAACGCGGTGTAGATGACGATCATGTTGAAGCCGGTGCCGCCCCACACCGCGATGTTCGACAGGGCGAGGTACAGCGGACCGCCGTCCAGCAGATCCGGCCGGGGCAGGCCGAGCCGGTCGAGCACGAAGTGGAACGGACTCACGTCCGGCAGGTACAGGAAGCCCCACAGCAGAGCCGCGATCACGCCCGGGACGGCGTACGGCAGGAAGATCGCGAGCCGGGTGAAGGGGGCGAGCCGCGCCTTCTCGGAGTCCAGCATCAGCGCGAACAGCAGGGCGAGTCCCAGCATCACCGGTACCACGATGCAGCCGTAGCCGAGCACGCGCAGCGCGCCGTCCAGCAACTCGCCGTCGGTGAGGGCGGCGGTGTAGTTCTCCAGGCCGGCCCAGACCTCCTCACGGGCGCCCGGGCCCAGGCCCAGGCCCGACACCCGCACCTTGCGGAAGCTGAGCCAGACCGCGTACCCGATGGGCAGCGCGAAGAAGAGCAGGAACAGGAGCGTCGCGGGGATCAGGAAGAAGAAGGGGGCGCTTCGCGTGCGCCTGAGCGCAGAGGTGCGGGACGGGAGGGGGTACGGGCCCCGCTCGGCCCCGTACCCCCTCCCACGTGCCGGGGACTTCACGGAGCGACCTCGAAGCCCTGCTTCTTCAGGTCGGCGACCGTGTCCTGCTGCATGGCGTCCACGGCGGCGACGAAGCCGGACTTGTTCTTCGCGGCGGCGCCGAAGGCGTCCTTGAACGTCGTGTACGCGACGTTCACATTCGGGCCCCAGGCGGGCGGCACGGTGGTCCGCGCGATCTCGGCGGCCTTCCGGTAGAAGTCCGGCTGGTTGGAGAAGTACTCCGGCGGGGTGGTGAAGGCGCCGCTGAGCTGGGCCGAGGTGGAGGCAGGGTAGATGCCGCCCTCCTTCGCCAGCGCGTTGAGGGCCTCGCCGTCGGTGTTCAGCCAGGTGGCGAACTTCGCGGCGGCCTCCTTGTTCTTCGAGTCCGTGGTGACGCCGGTGGAGGAACCGCCCCAGCTGCCGGTGCGGTTCTCCTGGCCGGTCCACTGGGGGAGCGGGGCCATGGCCCACTTGCCCCGGGTGTCGGGTGCGGCCGTGGTCAGCGTGCCCGGCGCCCACACGGCGCTGACCCATGCGATCTGCTTGCCGGTGTTGAGCGCCTTGTTCCAGGCCGGGGTGTACATCGGCTGGTTGTCGATGGCGCCCTCCTTGACCAGGCCGCCCCAGAACTCGGCGACCTTCTTGGTCGCTTCGTCGTCGATGCCGACCTTCCACCGGTCACCGGAGGTGGTCCACCACTGTGCGCCGGCCTGCTGGGCGAGGCCCGCGAACAGGCCGGAGTCGTTGGCGGAGAAGGTGGTCAGATCCGTCTCGGGCGAGGCCTTCTTCAGCTTCCGCGCGGTGTCCGCGAACTCGTCCCAGGTCCTCGGGACCGTCAGGCCGTACTTCTCGAACAGGTCCTCGCGGTAGTAGAACATCATCGGACCGATGTCCTGCGGCACCGCGTACACCGCGTCGGTGCCGAGCGTGGTCTGCTGCCAGACGCCGTCGGCGAACTTGCTCTTCGCGTCGCCCACGTCCTCGCCCATGTCGGCGAGCGCGTCATTGCTGACCAGGGTGGGCAGCGCCTGGTATTCGGCCTGCACCAGGTCGGGCGCCTTGCCGGCCTTGTGCGCCGTGAGGATCTTGGTGACCAGCGTGTCGCCGGACGCCTGCTTCTTCACCGTGACCTTGATCTGCTCCTTCTTGCCCGGCCCCTCGTTCCACAGATCCACGACCTTGTCCATGCCGGGGGTCCAGGTCCAGTACGTCAGTGAGACCGGGCCGGACCGGGTCCCGCCGTCGTCGTCCGACGACGAGCCGCAGGCGGCCAGCGCGGTGGCGCCGAGTGTGAGGGCGACGGCGGAACTCACGAGGCGGCGGCGCTTCGTGTATGGCATCGAACTCTCCCCTGACCTGGGCCCCCGCCTCTCGCGAAGGCCTGCTGCCCAAGCACTGCACGGTTCGTACCGCGGCTCGCGGTGCTCTGTGAGCGTTCACAGTAGAGAAGCGCCCCGGACGCTTGTCAATGGTTGTTGCTGTGCGGTTATGTTGGGTCCGTACCGCCGAAAATGTGTGTGCACGTTCCCAGCATCTCGACATACCGGGAGAGAATCCATGCCGGAGACCACCCCCACGGGCCTCACCGGGCTCGCCTTCGGTGGGGACTACAACCCCGAGCAGTGGCCGGAAGGCGTCTGGGCCGAGGACGTCCGGCTGATGCGGGAGGCCGGCGTCACCATGGTGAGCGTCGGGATCTTCTCCTGGGCCCTGCTGGAGCCCTCGCCCGGCGTCCACGACTTCGGCTGGCTCGACCGCGTGCTGGACCTGCTGCACGAGAACGGCATCCGCGTCGACCTCGGCACGCCCACCGTGGTGCCGCCCGTCTGGTTCTACCGCGCCCACCCGGACGCGCTGCCGGTCACCGCGGACGGGGTGCGCTACGAGTTCGGCTCCCGCGGCGCCATCTGCCACAGCAACGCCGACTACCGCGCCGCCGCCGCGGACATCACCACCCGGCTCGCCGAGCGCTACGGCGACCATCCCGCGCTCGCGATGTGGCACGTCCACAACGAGTACGGCGTCCCCGTCTCCGCCTGCTACTGCGACGGATGCGCCGCCCACTTCCGCCGCTGGCTCGCCCGGACCCACGGAAGTGTCGACGCCGTCAACGAAGCCTGGGGCACCGCCTTCTGGGGCCAGCACTACACCGACTTCGAGCAGATCAACCCGCCGCGGGCCACCCCGACGGTCGGCAACCCCGCCCAGGCACTGGACTACCGGCGGTTCGCCGACGCCACCGTGCGGGAGAACTTCGTCGCCGAGCGGGACATCCTGCACCGCCTCGCACCCGGCATCCCGGTCACGACCAACTTCATGACCGCCCTGAGCCAGTGCGACTCCATGGACTACTGGGCCTGGGGCCGCGAGGTCGACCTCGTCACCAACGACCACTACCTCATCACCGACGGCCGCCGCACCCACGTCAACCTGGCGATGTCCGCCGACCTCACCCGCTCCGTCGCCGGGGGCGCGCCCTGGCTGCTTCTGGAACACTCCACCTCGGGCATCAACTGGCAGCCCCGCAACCCCGCCAAGGCTCCCGGCCAGATGGCCCGCAACTCCCTCGCCCACGTGGCCCGCGGCTCCGAGGGCGCCATGTTCTTCCAGTGGCGCCAGTCCCGGCGCGGCGCGGAGAAGTTCCACTCGGCGATGCTGCCGCACGGCGGGACCGACACCCGCGTATGGCGCGAGGTGGTCGAACTCGGCGCCTCCGTCGACGCGTTGGCACCCATCCGGGGCACCCGCACCGAGGCCGACGTCGCCGTGCTGTGGGACTGGCAATCCTGGTGGGCGCAGAACCTCGACTGGCGCCCCAGCGAGGACCACGACGCCCGCGAGCGCGCCGACGCCTTCTACGAGGCGCTCTACGACCGCCATCTCACCGTCGACTTCGCCCACCCGGAAGCCGACCTCTCGACGTACCCCCTGGTCGTCGTGCCGGCCCTGTACCTGATGACCGAGGCGGCCGGGAACAACCTCAGGCAGTACGTGGAGAACGGCGGCACCCTCGTCGTGTCGTACTTCTCCGGCATCGTCGACCAGCACGACGCCGTGCACCAGGGCCCGTACCCGGGTGCCCTGCGGGACGTCCTCGGCCTGACCGTCGAGGAGTTCTCACCGCTCCCGGCCGGCGGACGGGTCCGCCTCACCGGCCCCGACGGCTTGGAACTCGGTGCCGACGTGTGGACCGAGTTCGTGGTGCCGCGCGGCGCCGAGACCGTCTGGACCTACGCCGACGGCCTCACCGCGGGCCGCCCCGCCGTCACCCGGCACCGCCTCGGCGAGGGCAGCGCCTGGTACGTCTCCACCCGCCTGGGCGCCGAGGGCCTGGACACACTGCTCGGCCGGGCCGTCGAGGACACCCGGATCACCCCGCGCGACGACCTGCCCCGTGACGTGGAAGTGGTCCGCCGCACCGGGGAGTCGGGCACCTTCCTGTTCGCCGTCAACCACACCGGCACCGACACCAAGGTGCCGCTCGACACCCCCGGCACCGAACTGCTGACGGGTGAACGCGCCGCGGGCCGCCTGGCGGTCCCGGCCGGAGCCGTCCGGGTCGTCCGACTCGACGGCTGAGCCACGACTCCCCTCCGCCCGCGTGAACAGCGCACACCGCGGGCGGAGGGGGCACCGGCCCCCGCCGGGCCGGGGCGCCCCCTCCCCACGTCGAAGGGACGACGAACACCCATGTTCCATCCCAGACGCACACTCCGGGCACTGCTGCTGCCGCTCGCCGCGGGACTCTCCCTCACCGCGCTCCCCGCCCAGACCGCGACCGCGGCGAGCACGCTCACCAACGGCGGCTTCGAGGCCGACGGTTCAGGCGCGGCCGGCCCCGACGGCTGGTCCGAGTACGGTGACACCGGCGCCTCGTACACCGAGCCCGGCGGCCGCGACGGCGGTCACCGCCTGTCCCACTGGTCGTCCTCGGCCTACCGGGCGGAGACGTACCAGTACCTGTCCGGGCTGACCAACGGCGCCTACGAGCTGACCGCCTGGGTGCGCTCCGGCGGCGGCCAGAACGCCGCCCACCTCGCCCTGAAGAACTGCGGCGGCACCGAACAGCGCACCGATCTGCCGGTGTCCACGAGCGACTGGATACGGATCGTCGTGCCCGTCAAGGTGACGAACAACCAGTGCACGATCAGCGTCACCAGCGACGCGAACGCGGGCAACTGGATCAACGTCGACGACCTGACCTTCACTCCGGGCACCTCCGGCCTGACGATCAAGGGCTCCGACATCTCGTCCCTGCCCAAGAGCGAGGACAGGGGCGGCGTCTACCGGACCGCCTCCGGCGTCGCCGGTGACGGCGTCGCCATCCTGAAGTCCGCCGGAATGAACTACGCCCGCCTGAAGGTCTGGGTCGACCCGGCCGACGGCTACAACAACAAGGCGCGCGTCCTCGCCATGGCGAAGCGCGTCAAGGCCCAGGGCATGAAACTGCTGGTCGACTTCCACTACTCGGACACGTGGGCCGATCCGGGCAAGCAGACCAAGCCCGCAGCCTGGTCGGGGCACTCCTACGGTCAGTTGAAGACGGACGTGTACCGGCACACGTACGACGTCCTGGGCGCCCTTAAGGCGCAGGGCACCACGGCGGACATGGTCCAGGTCGGCAACGAGATCAACGGCGGCATGCTGTGGAACGAGGGGGCCACCGGCAACTGGACGCAGCTCGCGGGCCTGCTCAACTCCGGCTACGACGCGGTGAAGGCGGTCGCCCCGGCCACCGCCGTCGCGCTGCACCTCGCCGAGGGCGGTGACCTCGAGGGCACCCGCTGGTGGTTCGACAACGCCGTTTCCCACGGCGTCCGGTTCGACACCATCGGCCTGTCGTACTACGGCTACTGGCACGGCACCTTGCACGACTTCCAGACCACCCTGGACGACGCGGCCGCCCGTTACGGCAAGCCGGTCTTCGTCGCCGAGACGGCCTACCCGTTCCGCCTGGACAGCGAGGACGGCCTCGAGAACATCATCGACCTCGCCGAGGAACTCGTCCCCGGCTACCCGGCGTCCCCGGCGGGGCAGACCCGGTGGATGAACGACGTGGCGAGCATCGTCGAGGCCGTCCCGAACGGACGCGGCCTCGGCGTCTTCTACTGGGAGGCGACCTGGACCGCCCGCACCGGCAACGGCTGGGACCCGGCCGACCCGGCCTCCGGCAACGGCTGGGAGAACCAGGCGCTGTTCGGCTACGACGACCGGGCGCTGCCCGCGACGGCGTGGTTCCGCCACCGGTGAGTTCCTGAGCCGCGGCGGGGCCCGGCCGCACGCACGGTACCTGTGCGGCCGGGCCCGTCCCTCGAGGCGACGGCTGTTCGACCACCTTGTGGCCAGGGTGGGCCGACTCTCGGACAAGGTGCCGGAGCACATGACACGAGGGCTCCGGTCGCGGGACAGTGGACGTGCCCGGAGAGGACGCCGGGGCGGAGGTGGACGGCATGCTGAGGACTCCCGCCGACGGGACCCGACTGCACATCCTGACGTGGCTGAGAGAACCCGGCCACGCCGCACACGGCGTCACCGCGGAAGCCGTCGCCGCCCGGTTCGGCATGCCCCACCCCGTGGCCCTCACCCACCTCCGGCTGCTCACGGCCATCGGCCTGCTGCGCACCAGCCACGTCGCCGGACGCCGGTACTACCGGCGCGACGAGGTACGGATCGCCGCGGTCGCGGCGGTGTTCGAGAAGGGCTGGCGGCGCACGCCACCGCGCGACGACCACGGCAGCGTGCAGTGACCCCTGGGCGAGTCTTTTTGGGTGCCTGCGGGCACGGAGTGAGGGTGCTCAAGATCCGTTTGTGACGGCGAGCTCGACCACCCCCGTGACCGCGCCGTGTGTGAAGGCCGGCGACGACCGGGCCGGGATCGCCCGGCTGCCGGGCGGGCCACCGCGAGAATCCCTCCGAGTCGCCGTGCCCGGCCGTCATGCGGGCCCTGCCCGGCTTTCGCAGCGGGGCCCGCCGGCTGCGGCAGGCACGCGCCCGCCACCGCGGCATGCTCGCACGCCCCGCAGCACGCCGGCTGCCGCAGGCGCCCACGGGCCGCGCTGCCGCGGGGCGAACGCCTGCTGCGGGGCCTCGCCGGGGACACCGGCTTCCGGCACGACACCGTGTGGCTCGGCGACTTCGCGCCGGTGCCCTGCGGGATGTCACGGCCCACGGTGAAGCGGTCCGAGGCGGCCCGGCGGCGGCTGCTCGCCACCTTCACGGTTCTGCCGGGGGCCGCGGCCGTTTCCGGCGTGCACCCTCGTCGGGCGTGCCGGTCCCTCGGGCCCCGGCCGGCCCGGGGCCCGAGGGGCGTGCGGTCCTGGCGGCGATGCGGGAGGGCCGCCCAGTTCGTGCGGGAGCGGCCCGGCCTGCTGCCGGTCACCGGCAGGGGTGTGCGTCCAGGGTCTTTGCGCGGTCGCTGGGCGAGCAGGGCCGCACGCTCCCGCGGCCGTCGCTGCAACGCGGGGCCGCCCGCCCCGGAGGGCCGGTGCCCCAGGAGGTCCGCCGGCCGATCGAGTCGGTGAACGACAGCCTCAAGGGCCGGCTCGACCTGGAACGTTGCGGCGGTCGCGGCTGTGCGGGCGTGGCCGCGCGCGGCGCGTCCTGGCGCCGGCCGCCGTGCTCTGGCGCGGCTTCCGGACCGGGCAGGCGGTCAGCCGCTCACTGACCGCCTACGACCCCTGAACGCGTTCGGAAAGACTCGTTCAGGGGCGGGCCAGCAGGGTGCGGACCCCCTCGGACGTCAGCGTGAGGCGGTGTTCGGAGCTGCCGTCGATGGTGAGGGACAGCTCGTCGGCCGGCCACTGCGCGGCCAGGGCGCCGAGCGGTACCAGACGGTAGCGGGAGACGAACGGGAGCAGTCCCGACATCTCCAGTTCCGAGGTGAACACGGGCACCACCTGGATGCCGTCCGGCTGTTCCATCACCGGCAGCGCGACGGCGCCGGGGTCGGCGGCCGTCTCGTCGCCCGTGTCGTCGGGCACGGGGATCAGTACGTCACTGTTGGCGAGGGCGTCCAGAGCCGCCGTGTCCTCGGTGTTCTCCGAGAGAGCGTCCAGAGCCCGCTGGGCGGGCGTGGGTCCGTTGTTCTCGTGCGCGGGTGTCTCCATGGCTGTTTCCCTCGTAGCGGTGGTCGTACGGACCGCTCCGGACCGGATCGGTGATCGGAACAAGATCCGCTTCGGGCACGGTCCTGCACGCGTACCCGATCGCGCGGGGCGCAACCCTGCCGGAAGGACACCCCCTGAGAGCCCCCTTGACCCGCATGGTTATCATATGAGCGCCGCCTAGCTCGAAAGATAATCCTGTGACTGTCAACGAAGACTCGTTCACCAACTGGAAGCACCGCGAGGAAATCGCGGAGTCGATGATCCCGATCATCGGGAAGCTGCACCGCGAGCGGGACGTCACCGTCCTGCTGCACAGCCGCTCCTTGGTGAACAAGTCGGTGGTCTCCATCCTCAAGACCCACCGCTTCGCCCGCCAGATCGCCGGCCAGGAACTCTCGGTCACCGAGACGCTGCCGTTCCTCCAGGCCCTCACCACGCTCGACCTCGGTCCGTCCCAGATCGACCTCGGCCTGCTCGCCGCGACCTACCGGACCGACGACCGGGGACTGTCGGTGGCGGAGTTCACCGCCGAGGCCGTGGCAGGCGCCACCGGCGCCAACAAGATCGACCGCCGTGAGCCGCGCGACGTCGTCCTCTACGGTTTCGGCCGCATCGGCCGTCTCCTCGCCCGCCTGCTCATCGAGAAGTCGGGCTCGGGCAACGGCCTCAGGCTCCGTGCCGTCGTGGTCCGCCGGGGCGGTGAGCAGGACATCGTCAAGCGGGCCTCGCTGCTGCGCCGCGACTCGGTGCACGGCCAGTTCCAGGGCACGATCACCGTCGACGAGGCGGCCGGCACGATCGTCGCCAACGGCAACACGATCAAGATGATCTACGCCGACGACCCGGCGCAGGTGGACTACACGGCGTACGGCATCAAGAACGCCATCCTCATCGACAACACCGGCAAGTGGCGCGACCGCGAGGGCCTCTCGCAGCACCTGCGCCCGGGTATCGACAAGGTCGTGCTGACCGCCCCCGGCAAGGGCGACGTGCCCAACATCGTGCACGGCGTCAACCACGACACCCTCAAGCCGGACGAGCAGATCCTGTCCTGCGCGTCCTGCACCACCAACGCGATCGTCCCGCCGCTGAAGGCGATGGCGGACGAGTACGGCGTGCTGCGCGGCCACGTGGAGACCGTCCACTCGTTCACCAACGACCAGAACCTGCTGGACAACTACCACAAGTCCGAGCGCCGGGGCCGCTCCGCACCGATGAACATGGTGATCACCGAGACCGGTGCCGCCTCCGCCGTCGCCAAGGCGCTGCCCGACCTCGAGGCGACGATCACCGGCAGCTCGATCCGGGTCCCCGTACCGAACGTGTCCATCGCGATCCTCAACCTCCAGCTGGGCCGCGCGACCGACCGCGACGAGGTCCTCGACCACCTCCGCGACGTGTCGCTCACCTCACCGCTGAAGCGTCAGATCGACTTCATCAGCGCCCCCGACGCGGTCTCCAGCGACTTCATCGGCTCGCGGCACGCGTCGATCGTCGACGCCGGCGCCCTCAAGGTCGAGGGCGACAACGCGATCCTCTACCTCTGGTACGACAACGAGTTCGGCTACTCCTGCCAGGTCGTCCGGGTCGTCCAGTACGTCTCCGGCGTGGAGTACCCGACCTTCCCGGCACCGGCTCCCTGACGGACGGACAGACAGGGCGGGGCGGGACCGGCAAGCGGTCCGGCCCCGCCCCCGCCGGTGTTCGCCCTGCTCGGACCCCATGTGCCGACCTGGTGGACGCACAACGTGACCCAAAGGGCCGGATCGGTAACGATCGTCTCGTACCGGTTGCCCGGCCCGGTAAAGTTCCTAGTCTGCGGGCATGTCCCTCTTCAGCAGCCGTACCAGTAAACGTCCCCGAATCGTCCCCGCCCTCGACGACGCCGACCTCACGCGCGTCCTCAAGCAGTTGAACAAGCGCGGGGGAAGCGTCAAGCAGGCGGAGGTGACACTCGTCGCCACGCTTCTCGAGGAGACCGGGGGCGACTGGGACCGACGCGGCCACCGTGTCTCCGTACTGGCCGACTCCACGGTCGAATCGGGGTCGGATCTGGCGTCCGCCTGGCTGGCCAAGGAGCCGGAGAACCCCGACGCGCTGATGTTCCACTCCAGGGTCGGCCTGGCCCGCGGCCTGCGGGACAGGCACCTGGAGGACGCGGGGCGGTTGGTGACCCAGTGCCATCGGGCCGCGGAGCTGAATCCGGCGGATCCGTTGCCCTGGGTGACCCTGCTCGGCATGGCCCGGATCGAGCGGTACGCGCAGAGCGAGGTCAACGCCATCTGGCGGGAGGCCACCGGACGCGACCGCTGGCACCGCGAGGCGTATCTGCAGATGCTCGCCCACCTGTCGCCGGAGGAAGGCGGTTCGAGTGCGGCCGTCCTCGACTTCATCGACGTGGTGCGCGCCCGTATACCGGCCAACGCGCCGTGCGCCGCGGTCGAGGTGACCGCGGCCGTGCGGCAGTACCAGGGACTGGTGGCGCAGGGCGGCGTCCGGGCCATGACGGCAGGCCAGCTGTGGGGGGGCGGACAGATCGCGGCCTCACTGGAGCAGGCCGCCTCCCTCTGGGCGAAGCCGGGATTCTTCCAGCACGCGGCGGCCCAGGCGGATCTGAACGTGCTGGCGTACGCGCTGTGCGCGGCCGGCCGGGCCGCCGACGCGTACCCGGTGTTCCAGGCGCTCCAGGGCACGGTGACCCCGTGGCCGTGGAACGACGACGGGCCGGCGGTCCAGCGGTTCGAACAGCACCAGGCCAAGGCGGAGCGGGGGCGGCAGGGCGGCTTCGGAGGAGCCTGACGCCCCGCTCCACGCGTCTCGTCAGCCCCGGCGCCGGGCCAGGACGGCCGCGACGGCGTCGTGCAGCGCCGTCGCGGCGTCCGGAACGGCCCCTTCGGAGCGCCACGCCACGAACCCGTCGGGGCGGACCAGGACCGCGCCGTCCTCGGTGACGCCGTGGGCCTGCGCCCAGTTCACATCGGCGTCCGGCGTCAGGTCCGCGGTCGGACCGCTGCCGATCCGGTACGAGTCGAGCGGCGCCGGCAGGCGCTTCGCCACCTGCTCCGCGGCGGTGTGCCAGGCGCCGTCCTCGGAGCTGAGCAGCACCAGTGACCGCTCGTAGAGGTCGATGGTGGAGACGCGGGTGCCGGCGCGGTCCAGCCACAGGTGGGGGGCCCGGCTGCCGGGCTCCCCCGCCAGCTGCAGGCCGCCGGGGACGACCGGCGCCGCCGGGTCACTGCCGAGGACCGCGCCCCGCGGATAGCGGTAACCCAGCGCCACGTTGAGGATTCCGCCCTTCGGGCCCTTGCTTCCGGCGTCCGCCGCGGGTGTGTAGCCGGGGTGGCTGTGCTCGACCGAGCGGTTCGAGGCGCGGGCGCTGGTCGCCTCCGCGACCGGACGGCGCTCGGCGTCGTAGGAGTCCAGCAGTCCGGGTCCCGCCCAGCCGCCGAGGACAGCGGCCAGTTTCCAGGCCAGGTTGTGCGCGTCCTGGATGCCGGTGTTGGAACCGAACGCCCCGGTGGGCGACATCTCGTGGGCCGAGTCGCCGGCGAGGAACACCCGGCCGTCGGCGTAGCGTTCGGCGACCCGTTCGGCGGCGTGCCACGCGGCCCGGCCGGTGATCTTGACGTCGAGGTCGGGGGCCCCGATCGCCCGCCGGATGTGGGCGACGCACCGCTCGTCGGTGAACTCCTCGAAGGTTTCGCCGTGTTCGGGGTGCCAGGGGGCGTGGAACACCCAGTTCTCGGCGTTGTCGACCGGGAGCAGCGCCCCGTCGGCCTCCGGATTGGTGAGGTAGCAGAGGATGAACCGCCGGTCGCCGACGATGTCCGCGAGGTCGCGGGAGGAGAAGGTGACGCTCACGTTGTGGAACAGGTCGCCCGGTCCGTTCTGTCCGATGCCGAGACGCTCCCGGACAGGGCTGCGCGGGCCGTCCGCGGCGACCAGGTAGTCCGCCCGGATGATGGTGTGCTCGCCGGTCTCCCGGCTCTTGACCCGCGCCGTCACACCGTCGCCGTCCTGGTCGAACGACATCATCTCGGTCGCGAAGCGCAGGTCGCCGCCGAGTTCACGGGCGTGCTCGAGGAGCACCGGTTCGAGGTCGTTCTGACTGCACTGGCACCACCCGCCGGGGCTGAACCGGGCCAGTCCGCCGCCGGGGTCGATCTCCTTGAAGAGCCACTCGCCGTCACCCTCCACCAGGCTCGGCGTCTGCATGATCCCGTGGTTGTCCGCGAGGACCGACGCGACCTCCCTGATCTGCTGCTCGACTCCGGCCACCCGGTACAGCTCCATGGTGCGCACGTTGTTCCCGCGCCCGCGCGGGTGGATCGACGTTCCCGGGTGACGTTCGACAAGCGTGTGCGGCACGCCCAGACGCCCCAGGAACACGGACATGGACAGGCCCACCAGGGAGCCGCCGACGATCAGGACGGGCGTGCGGTGGCCGATCTCGTCGGCCGTTTCCGAACGGTTCATTGGACTGCCTCCAGCCTCGCCCGCGACGGGCGGTGGAAAAGGACGCCGGATCCATGCCCGGTGCGGGCCGTTCCGCGTCCTGGAGGCACCCGGTTGACGCGGGGTTCACCCACCTGCCCCGTGGCGCTCGCGCACATCACGGGGCACGCCGACGATCGGTGCAGGGCGACCCCGGACCTTCGGATGCGGCGGCCGTTCCCGACCTCCAGTGAAAAACCTTCCGTGAAGAAGAGGAGAGGTGCGCCGGATGACCACCACGGGACGCACGACGGACCGCACGACGGGCCGTATGGCGGGACGCATACCGCAGTCGGCGTTCGACGGCTCCAGGCTGCGGGTGATCCTGATGCTCGACCTGTACGACGGGGCCCAGGAGCAGTTCCTCGACGCGTACGAGCACATGAGCAGCATGATCGCGTCCGTCCCCGGTCACATCAGTGACCAACTCTGCCAGTCGATCGAGAACCCCTCGCAGTGGCTCATCACCAGCGAGTGGGAGAGTGCCCCGCCCTTCCTCGCCTGGGTGAACAGCGAGGAGCACATCGAGACCGTCCGCCCACTGCACAGTTGCGTCCGCAACACCCGGTCGATGCGCTACAGCGTCCTGCGCGAGATGCGGGAGGGCCGGCCGCTCACCGGGAAGGCCGCCGCGGACTTCCAGGCGCAGGCCCGCGTCGGTGAGGGCGTGGCCCGGCACGCCCTCACCTTCACCGTCAAGCCGGGCACCGAGTCCAAGGTCGCGGAGCACCTGGCCGGGTACGCGTCCCCCAAGGTCGCGCTGGACGGTACCACGCGGTTGCGCCGCACCTCCGTGTTCATGCACGGCAACCGCGTGGTGCGGGCCATGGAGGTGGAGGGCGACCTGGCCACGGCGCTGCGCCACGTGGCCGACCAGCCCGAGACCCAAGCGGCCGAAGAGGCCATCAACCCCTCTCTGGAGGATGCCCGGGATCTCAGCGATCCCGGCTCCATGCGGGTGTTCTTCACCAGGGCCGCGCTCCCCGCCGTGCACCACGTCGACAGGGACGGGCCCCGGCCCGCGGACCTGCGGCGGCACGCGCTGTACTACCCGGCCGTCGAGGGCCGCGGGGAGGAACTGGCCCGGTTCCTCTCCCACCAGGACGAGGTCGCGGCCGACGAGCCGGACGGCCCGGTGTACTCGAGCACCGTCTTCCAGCGCGACAACGTCGTGGTCCGTCTGATCGACGCCACCGGCGACCTCGACCTCGACCCCCTCGCGGCGCTCGGCATCAAGGGCGCGGGGAAGGCGGCGGAGCTGGAGCGGCTCCTGAACGGCGCCGCGGTCGGCGTCGAGGGCCCGCTGGACTCGGAGCGCAACATCAACCGGCTGCTGTCGCACGCCGACATGCTGCCCGTCACCGACCGCAGCGCGGCGGATTCCTGACGGCAAACCGCGGGGACGTCCGCGGCCCGCGCGCCCGGACGTCCCCGCCACACCCGGAGGTACCAACCATGTCCAAACAGCATCCACGCATCGTGGACCTGAGCGAGACGGAACCCAACCGACGGCGCGGGGGCGACCTCAGAACCCTGCTCACCCCGGCCACGGTGGGTTCCACCAGCGGCTTCATGGGACTGGCCGTCATCCAGCCCGGCGAGCGCATCGGCGAGCACTACCACCCGTACTCCGAGGAGTTCGTCTACGTCGTCAGCGGCGCCCTCGAAGTCGACCTGGACGGGGAACCGTTCGCGCTCCGGGCCGATCAGGGGCTGATGATCCCGATCGACATGCGGCACCGCTTCCGCAACGTCTCCGACGCCGAGGCCCGCATGGTGTTCCATCTGGGTCCGCTCGCCCCGCACCCGAGTCTCGGTCACGTCGACACCGAGGAGAACGCCGGTTCCGTGGCCGGTCCCCAGCTGACCGTGGGCGGGCCGGGTGTGTCCGGACCGGGGCAGGAACGGCCGGCCGATCGCAGTGAGGCCATAAAATGACCCGGCGAGTGGCCGTCACCGGTATCGGTGTGGTCGCTCCCGGCGGCACCGGAGCGACGGCGTTCTGGGATCTGCTCGCAGCCGGCCGCACCGCGACCCGCGGCATCACCCTGTTCGATCCGAGCGGTCTTCGTTCCCGGATAGCGGCCGAGTGCGACTTCGACCCGTTCGCCCACGGCCTCGACCCGGATCTGTGCCAGCACGCCGACCGGTACATCCAGTTCGCCGCGGTGGCCGCCGACGAGGCGGTCCGCGACTCCGGGCTCGACGCCGCCGGCGGCGACCCCTGGCGCACCGCGGTGTCGCTGGGCAGCGCGGTCGGCGGCACCACCCGGCTGGAGCACGACTACGTGCAGGTCAGCGAGCACGGCACGCGCTGGGACGTGGACCACCGGCAGGCCGACCCGAAACTGCACATGGCGTTCCAGCCGAGCACCCTCGCCTCGGTCGTCGCCGAGCGGTTCGGCGCGCGGGGCCCCGTGCAGACCGTCTCCACCGGTTGCACCTCCGGCCTCGACGCGGTCGGTTACGGCTTCCACACCATCGCCGAGGGCCGGGCCGACGTCTGCATCGCCGGGGCGTCGGACTCCCCGATCTCACCGATCACGATGGCCTGCTTCGACGCCATCAAGGCGACCTCGCCGAACAACGACGATCCGGAGCACGCCTCCCGGCCGTTCGACGCCCGCCGCGACGGCTTCGTGATGGGCGAGGGCGCGGCGGTCCTCGTCCTCGAAGAGTACGAGCACGCCCGGGCCCGCGGCGCGGAGATCCACTGCGAGATCAGCGGGTACGCCACGTACGGCAACGCCTACCACATGACCGGTCTGACCACCGAGGGTCTGGAGATGGCGCGGGCCATCGACAGCACGCTCGACCAGGCCCGTCTCGACCCCACACTGATCGACTACGTCAACGCGCACGGCTCCGGCACCCGGCAGAACGACCGGCACGAGACGGCCGCGGTGAAGCGGTCCCTCGGCGCCCACGCCCACGAGACGCCCATGAGCTCCATCAAGTCGATGGTGGGGCACTCGCTCGGCGCGATCGGCGCGATCGAGGTGGTCGCCTGTGTGCTCGCCCTGAAGCACCAGGTCGTACCGCCGACGGCGAACTACGAGACCCCCGACCCCGAGTGCGACCTGGACTACGTGCCGCGCACCGCCCGTCCGCGGAGGCTGAGGAACGTGCTCTCCGTCGGCAGCGGATTCGGCGGTTTCCAGTCCGCGGTGCTGCTGACCGGGCCGGGTGGGAGGACCCGATGAGCACTCAGCGCACTCAACGCACTCAACGCCTCCGCCGCGCGGCCATCACCGGCATCGGTGTGATCGCGCCGGGCGGACTGCGGACCGACGCCTACTGGAAGTCCGTCAGCGAAGGCATCAGCGTGCTGGACCGGATCACCCGCGAGGGGTGCGGGCATCTGCCGCTGCGGGTGGCGGGCGAGGTCCGGGCCTTCGACCCGACGGCCCTCATCGAAGACCGTTTCCTGGTCCAGACCGACCGGTTCAGCCACTTCGCGATGGCGGCGGCCGCCCTCGCCCTCGACGACGCCGGGCTCGGCAACGGGGATCCCGCGGAGCCGTTCTCCATCGGCGTGGTCACCGCGGCCGGTTCCGGCGGCGGCGAGTTCGGGCAGCGTGAGCTGCAGAAACTCTGGGGGCAGGGCCCGCGGTTCGTCGGCCCGTACCAGTCCATCGCCTGGTTCTACGCCGCGAGCACCGGCCAGATCTCCATCCGCGGCGGTTTCAAGGGCCCGTGCGGGGTGGTGGCGAGCGACGAGGCCGGCGGGCTCGACTCCCTCGCGCACGCCGCCGGGGCGGTCCGGCGCGGCACCGACACGATGATCGTCGGCGCCGCGGAGGCACCCCTCGCCCCCTACTCGATGGTCTGCCAGCTCGGCTACCCCGAGCTCAGCACCGCCGAGGACCCGGACCTGGCCTACCGTCCGTTCACCTCGGACGCCTGCGGGTTCGTGCCCGCCGAGGGTGGCGCCCTGCTCGTCGTCGAGGACGAGGAACGCGCCCGCGGACGCGGGGCGCCGGTGCGGGCCACCGTGGCTGGCCATGCCGCCACCTTCACCGGTGCGTCCCGCTGGGAGGAGTCCCGGGAGGGGCTGGCCCGCGCGATCCGCGGCGCCCTCGACGAGGCGGGCGCGGCCCCGGAGGAGATCGATGTGGTGTTCGCCGACGCCATGGGCGTCCCGGAGGCGGACCGCGCCGAGGCGCTGGCGATCGCCGACGCACTCGGCACGCACGGCACACGGGTGCCCGTCACGGCGCCCAAGACCGGTTTCGGCCGGGCCCACTGCGCGGCACCCGTGCTGGACACGGTGGCCGCGGTGCTCGCCATGGAACACGGCCAGGTGCCGCCCACACCCAATGTGTTCGACATCTGCCACGACCTCGACCTGGTGATGTCGCGTGCTCGGCCCGCCGAGCTGCGCACGGCCCTCGTTCTCAGCAGGGGACTGATGGGCTCCAACGCGGCGCTGGTCGTGCGCCGCGGTGGCGAATCCGCCCGGTAGCGCCGGGCGGGGAAGGAGCAGACAACCCATGATCACCACCGAAGTGACCTTCGACGAACTGGCCGCCCTGATGAAGAAGGCGGCCGGCATCACCGTCGACCCCGCGGAACTCAGGCAGGCGGCGGAGTCCCCCTTCGACTCCTTCGGCCTCGACTCGCTCGGCCTGCTCGGCATCGTCGGCGAGCTGGAGAACCGGTACAGCGGGTCGCTTCCCCCCGACTCGGAGCGCTGCAGGACGCCCCGGGAGTTCCTCGACCTCGTCAACAGCACCCTCAAGGCTGGAGCCTGAAGTGGCAGGACACACCGAGAACAGCATCACCGTCGACGCTCCCTTCGACCTCGTCTGGGAGATGACCAACGACCTCGAGAACTGGCCGCGGCTGTTCAGCGAGTACGCGTCCGTCGAGGTGCTCTCCCGTGAGGGGGACACCACGACGTTCCGGCTGACCATGCACCCGGACGACAACGGGAAGGTGTGGAGCTGGGTCTCCGAGCGCACTCCCGACCGCGCCACCCGGAGTGTGCGCGCCCGTCGCGTCGAAACGGGACCCTTCGCCCACATGGACATCCTGTGGGAGTACGAGGAGCTCCCGGGCGGCGTCCAGATGCGCTGGACTCAGGACTTCGCGATGAAGCCCGACGCCCCGGTCGACGACGACTGGATGACGGACAACATCAACCGCAACTCGCGTACGCAGATGGCGCTCATCCGGGACCGGATCGAGCAGGCCGCCCGCGACCGCAAGGGCGCGTCCGTCACGTCCGGCTGACCGCCGACCCACCCGGAAAGGACCGTCGATGCACCACGCACTCATCGTCGCCCGTATGGCGCCCGGTTCGGCGCCGCGGATCGCCGACGTGTTCGCCGCCTCCGACCGGGGCGAGCTCCCCCACCTGGTCGGGGTGAACCGCCGCAGGCTCTTCCAGTTCGGTGACGACGTGTATCTGCACCTCATCGAGTCCGAGCAGGACCCGGCACCCGCCATCGCGAAGGTGGCCGGGCACCCCGAGTTCCGCGGCATCAGTGAGCAACTGGAGGCGTACGTCAGCCCGTACGACCCCGCGACGTGGCGCAGCCCCAAGGACGCCATGGCGCAGTGCTTCTACCACTGGGAGCGCGGCGCCTGCTCCTGAGCGGGCGAACCGAACAGCCCCGAGGCCGCCGATGCCGCGCATGCCGCGGAGCCGGCGGCCTCGGGGCTGAGCCGTGTGCGGATCACCCGGGTGAGCCGTGGTGCCACGCCACCCGGCGAAGCGGCACGGGCCGCCCGGCGGCAGAGCTCGCCCAGAGCTGCCGCCGGGAACGCGCTCCGCTCATCCGCGCTGCGCGGGCAGGGGCGCGTAGTGGAACTCGATGCCGCACAACAGCACCGTCTCGCCGGGGGAACAGACGATCTCACGCTCCGGCCGGTCGGCGGTACGGCAGCGCAGGAGGATGGGCGGCTGCTCGCGCAGCGGTCCTGGGACGCTCCTGATCCTCACCGATCCGTTGCTCTCCAGCAGCGGGGAGAGGTCCGCGGTGACCTCACGGCGTCCCTGCAGGGGGATCTGCACCTGCTGCCGGGCGTCGACCCCTTCGGCGGACACCAGGCCCCGCACCGGGCGGTACCGGCGCAACAGCAGGACGGTCACCAGGGCGACGGCCAGCAGGAGGGCGCCCAGCAGGGCGGCCCAGCGCACCGGGTCGACGGAGACCTGTGCCGTCCCCCGCACCGCCAGGGATTCCCCGGCGGGGGACGCGGCCAGCCGGGCCGGCCGGTCGACGAACCGCTCGGCGGCCCGCGTCACCGGCGTACTCACCCGGCCGTCGACGGACAGGTGCCAGGTCTCGGTCCTGGGGCCGCTCCCCCACCCCTTGCGACGGGCGGTGGCGGAGCTCAGCGCGAGGTCGATGTCGCGGGACTCTCCGGGCTTGAGGTCGACCGAGCGGGGCAGCTCACCGACCGGCTCGACGCCCTCGGGGAGCCCTTCGATCCGCAGGTCGCCGATGTGCACGGGCAGCGCGTCGGTGGTGGCGGTCAGCCGTACCCGGAGGTCGGATCCGGCCGGCACCGGCCCGCTCTCCGGCCTGTCCGGCCACGAGACGGACACCCCCTTGCCCCGGTCCCCGGCCACCGCGAGGTCGGCCTGCCGCAGGCGGGTGTCGTCCTGAGCCGCCGTCATCGCGGCCCGGGTCCGGGACCCCGACTCGTCCAGCATCCGGTAGCCGGGGAACACCTTGGCCAGGACGTCCTCGACCTCGGCGCCGGGGGCCAGGGCGATTCCGTAGCCGGTCAGGGTGCGGTCGGCGGGCAGTCCCGAGGCCTGCTTGCGCAGGTCGGACCAGCCGCTCGCGGAGAAGTCCCGGTACTTGGGGTCGTCGGGTGCGTGCAGTTGCGCGTCGGACAGCAGCAGTACCCCGCCGACGTCGGTGCCGGCTCTTTGCAGGCCGTCCAGCGCCTGTTCGAAGGCGCGCCCGAAGTTCGACGCGGAGCCGTCGGGGGTGGCGGGCAGCGCCTCGTCGAGTTCCGCGAGCGCCTCGTCGCGGGAGACCATCTCGCAGGTGCGCGCACCGTCGCTGAAGGGGATCAGGCAGACCAGGTCCTCGGGGTGCAGGGACTTCAGGAAGGTGGGAAGCACCGCTCGGACCTTCGCGTACGAGCCGCCGTTCGCCATGGACTGCGAGGTGTCGACGGCGATCGCGTAGCTGGCCCCGCGGGTGCCCACCACCGTGTCCAGGAACTGCTCCAGATCACCGGAGTCCGCGGCCCGCGCGGGGGCGAGCGGGCTCAGCGCGGGCCCCAGGGTGAGGAAGGCGGTGGCCAGCGCCGCGACGAGTGCGCGCCGGGCCGGCCGGGTGGGGTTGTCGTTCATCGGTCGCTGCTCCCTCTGTTCCACTTCTTGTGCTTGCGCGGCGTTCTCGGTGCCAGGTTGAAGACGGACATCAGCCGTATCCGCCGCAGCTCGCGCACCCGGGAGCGGCGGTCCCTGAGCTCCCGCTTCGCCTCTCGGAACACCGGCCCGGCCAGCCATCCGCCGCCGCTGTGGCCGGAGGCGTGGCCGGCCATGATCAGGCTCCTGATCTCGTGCAGGATGTCCGCGGTGACGTCGACGCTGCACTGGTGATCGGTGAGCAGCGTGCGTTCCAGGTGGCCGAAGAGCGCGCCGCGTTCCTCCTCCGGGGCCCTCTCCCACCAGCGGCCGGTCAGTTCGAGCGCCCGGCGGCCCGCGCCGGAGTCCAGGTCGAAGGTGAAGGGCGCCCACACCACCGCGATGTCCCGGGGGGAGCGGAGCTGTCGGACGGCCCCGGCGAGGACGTCCAGGGGGTCGGGTCCGTCGCCGGTCCGGTTGCCGGTGCCGATGACGGGCGGGCGCCCGCGGCCTTCGCGGGGTACGGCCGCCCCGCCGGCGCCGGTCCCGGTGCCGGCCTCGGAGCCGGTCCCGGTCCCGGTGTGCCGTTCCAGGGCGGCCCGGTGCACGACCTGGTCCCGCTGTGTCTGCCGGGCGGCCCGCAGTTGGGTGTTCTGGGCGGCTTCCTGATCGGCGAGGCGCCGGGCCTGGACGGCCCGGTCCGCCTCCAGGGCGTCCTGCCGTCGCCGCCATGCCCCGTTCCGGGCGTCGACGCGGCGGCGCAGTTTCTCCGCGGCCGCCTCGTCCGGCACCCGCAGCAGGACCGTCAGCACGGTGGACTCGCCCTCCTTGCCCCAGGGTTCGCCGAGTACCGGCGTGGCGAGCTCCTCCACGAGCAGTGCCAGGAAGGGCGCCAGCCCCTCCTCCCGGAGGATGCGGTGCAGGCTCTGTGCGTAGGCGTGGCACGCCGACTCCCGCCACGGAGGCCCGGCGGCCGGGGCGCCCAGCAGGCAGCTCAGGACGTCGGCCCGCGCCCGGCAGTGCTGCCACACGTCCGTGTCGGTGGCGAGCAGGGTCCGCAAGGCGCCGCGCGCGTCCGGCCGGCCCGCCGGGTCCCCCGGCTCCGCGGGGTCGCCCGGGTGCTCCGGGGTCCGGGCCGAGGGTTTCCGCGATCCGCCCCGGCCCCGGAAGGAAAGCCTGGAGGTGGCTCCGTCGTCCCCCGTCCGTCCGCTCTCCCCTCGCCCGGCGGCGACGGAACACAGTTGCGGCCACAGCCACCGGACGGCCTCGGCCGTCCAGTCGGGCTGCCTCGAACGGACGGTGGCGGTGAGCACGTGGAGGGCGTCCTCGACGGTGGGACGCGGTTCGACGAGGGCCGCCTTCTTCCGTTCGCCCACCGCCAGCACCGCCCAGGCCCGCAGCCAGGCGGGGGCCTCGTGCGCGGTGGGCTCGAGCAGGGTCAGCCAGTCCGCGAGCCGCCTGGGGTCGGCCGATTCCCGCACGAGCACCGCACGGGTGAGCCGGCGCGTGTCCCGGAGCACGTGCACGGCGTCGGCCCGGCCGTCGGCCACCCTGCCCGGGCCCAGCAGGCACAGGCAGTCGGCCGCGTACCGCAGGCGCTGCACATCGGCCGGTCCCCCGCTCCCGGGCAGCAGCAGCAGCACCTCGGCCTCCTTGCGGCACAGTTCGACCAGCCGCCAGAGTTCGTCCAGCCTGGCGCGGCACGAGGTGCTGTCCGCGGCGGCGGAGACACCGCTCAGCACCACGTTCAGCAGGGCTTCCGCCATCAACGCGGACACCCGCGGTCCCGTCTTCTCGTGCACCCAGTGGCGGCTCAGCGCGTCGTGCACCTCCCGGCCCCCGGGTTCGACGGCGTAGTCGATCCCGCACCTGACGAGCCGTAGGAAGCCCTCGGAGTCCGTTTCCTCGCCGTCCGTCAGGCTGTTCAGCCCTCTGGTCACCAGCTGCACGGACTGCTTCCCGGCCTCCACGGCGTGCACCGCGGCGCGGAAGGGGTCGAGCCGGTCGAGGACGCCCAGGACGGCCCCCGGGTCGGCCGGTGCGACGGAGGCGTCGAACTCGCGCAGGCCGGCGGTGACCGCGTCGCATCCCAGGCCCTCGATCAGGCGGGAGAGCCGTCGCCGGTACTCCTCCGGGGCTCCGGCCGGAACCTGCGGGAGGGTGCCCAGTTCGACGCAGCGGGCGGACGGCGTGTGCGCCGGTCCAAAAGCCAGGTGGGTGTGCGGCTCGTCACCGCCGTCGACGCAACTGCCCACGGCCAGCCCGCCGCGTACCCCGTACGGCAGGAAGCCGACGATCGCGTCGAACACGGCCAGCCGGGCCCGCGCGCCGAGGGAGCCGCCGCCGGTGATGACGACGGGACCGCCCTGCAGCAGGAGCGCGGCCACGGCCACGGCCCAGTGCACGGCCGCGGCCCGCCGCCGGTCGCTGCCGCCGGCGGTGCCGGGCACATGGTCGGCGATGGTCTCCAACCCCTCCAGCAGGCCGTTGCCGGCCGGAGCGGGCACCTCCAACGGGATGGTCTCGTCGTGCTCCGGCGGCAGACGCAGGGAGGCCACGGCGTCCCACAGGGTGACGTACTCCACCCGTCGGCGCACCAGTTCGGCGGATTCGAGCAGCACGTAGCGCGTCGGCGTGATGTCCCGGTTCGCGCCGTCGCGCAGGGTGGAGGACTCCATCACGGAGATGCCCGTCCACTGCTGGTCGGTGAAGGACAGGCCCACCACGGAGACCCAGGGCAGCCGGTCGCGCGTGGCCGCCGCGGAGGGCGGGTTGCCGAGGCCGGCGTCGGTGATGTAGTCGGAGAACGTGGCGCGGCGCCGTGCTCCTCCGGTGCAGCGCAGCACGTCGTACTCGTCCAGTGAGCCGGCCTGTTTGCTGTACCAGGCCCACCATGCCTTCACGGTGAACGTGTCGTTCACGGACGGCTCCCGTTCCGCATGCCGAGCAGCAGGGCCACCAGCGGGTCCATGACGTTGTACGGGCGGAGCGGGCCCACGATGCGGTACTCCCCGTCGACGACGTTGACGTTCCCGAAGCGGCGCAGGTCGATGGATCCGCCGGGCATGGTGCCGAACCCGATCGCCGAGGTGGTGAAGAAGTGGAGGCGCGCGGGATGGAAGTTGGCACGCAGGGTCTGCCCCACCAGTCGCATGGTGCTGCCGTGCAGGTCGTCGGCGAGCCAGTCGAAGAAACCGGCGGGGTCGGACACCACGGGCACGCCGTTCGGCCCGAGGTCGGTCCAGCCTCCGCGCCGGGCCCGGTCGAAGACCTCCGGGTCGTCGAACTTGGTGAGGCACACGGCGAGATGGTGCGGAAGATAGGGTCCGTCCAGCCGGTTCTCCTGCATGCAGAGCCGGGTGATCCGGGTCAGGGTGCCGTTGAGGTAGGCGAACGAGTCGCTGTCCTGCGCCTCGCGCAGCGGGTCGAAGAGATAGACGAGTCCCTGTGCCCTGGCCAGGTGGTCTATGCTCCGGGCGGCGATGCCGTCGCTCCTGAGATCCTCGTAGGCGCCGCCGGGCACGTCGAGCACGCTCAGCTCGAACTCCAGCCGGTTCGCGGGCCGCCTGCGCCACAGGCGGCGCCTGCCGAAGGCGGTACCGCTCAGGTCACCGCGAAAGCGCCAGGCGTACGGGCGCACGGCCTGGGTGGCCGGGGGAAAGACCTTGTCGATCGCCAGCTTCCGCGCCGTCTCCACCAGAAACCTCTCCGACACGTCGTCGGACGGCACCACCTGCCAGCGTCCGAACGGCCCGGCCGGGTCGAGCGCGGCGAGCCGGAGGGCGCCCAGGAACGTGGTCTTGCCCGAGGCCGGGGAGCCCCAGACGCCGATCCGGGTCGACACCTCCCTGGTCTGCGGGGCGGGGGCGAACTCGACGGGTGCGGCGTGGGCCGGCTCGCTCTCGGCCTCCTCGGCCTCCCCGTGCTGATCGGGTTTCTCAGTCCGCTCGTCCTGCTCGACCGGCGCGGCACGGATCTCGGATCGCCAGAGGTGTTCCATCGGCACCGGCCCGGCTTCCCGGAAGCGATCCGCCGACGACAGGGACGGTGGGAACCGGGTCTCGTCCGGATCTTTTTCAGTCATCGTGCTCACTGTCCTTCTGGCTGAGTGGTACCGCCGGCGAACCGAGTCGCGCGCCATGGCGGTGGGCGGGTCCGCGGACCGCCGGTCCGGTGGCCGGGTCGGTCAGCAGCCCGAGGGCTTCGGCGGGGTGGCCCAGGGTGCCGTTGACGCACGAGGCGACGTCGTCGGGTGTGTGTGTCCCGAGGGTGAACAGGTGGTCGCGGCCGAGGTCGCGCCAGATCTGCCGGAGCCGCTCGCGGGTCCTGGGCCGCCAGCTTCCGGAGGTGTCCACGCCCGCCGTGTCGCGTACGCCGATGACGGTCAGGTCGGGGCAGGTCACCGTACGCAGTCGGTGCAGGGCTTCCTCGTAGTCGTACCGGTCGGGGCAGGGCAGGCTGAGGTCGGCCTGCTGACGGGCGGGATGGGGCGGCCTGCGGGCCAGCACGATCAGCAGGTGCCGGGCCCCGTCGCGCCAGTGCCGCCAGTGGGCGGCCGCGTGCAGGGCGTCCTCGAGCGGCGCACCGTAGTCGTGGCGTACGGGCCGTACGGGGAAGCGGCGGACCGCCTCGGCCGCTGCCTCGGCGGAGCCGGGACCCCAGACGCTGAGGACGGCCCCCCCGCCGTGTCCCGCGCGCACGGGAAGCACCTTGTGGTCCTCGTATCCGACGAGTCCGACCCGCAGGCCCTTCGGATCGCCCCGGCCTTCCGGACCGCCCGTCCCCGTTGCGCCTCTCGCGCCGTGGCGGCCGGGCTCGGAGTCCGGGGGGAAGGCGTTCCCGAGGTGCCGGAGCACCGACCGCAGGAAGCGGACGCGGCGCTCGGACTCGTCCTCGGTGCCGCCGAGTTCGAGCAGCAGCAGCACATCGGCCGCGGCGGCTGCGGACCCCGCTGCCCGGGCGGAGTGCGACGGCGTCCGTCCGTTGCGGTCCTCGGTGAACGACTCCGGCTCCGTGAAACGGAGTTGCCCGTTGCTGTCAAGGGCCACCGTGACGGTGGTCCGGCCTCCCGGCCGCACCCTCGCGCGTGCGGCGCGCAGCACCGGCCAGTCCTCGGTCCGGACTCCTTCCCTGGCCGCCACCAACGGCAGGGCGAAGACGCCCTCCCCCCTCCGGCCGACGGGAACACCGGTACCGGTGTCCGCACCGACGCGCGGATCCACATCCGTGTCCGCATCCGTGTCCGTGTCCGTGTCCGTGTCCGCCAACAGCTCGACGGAGGCGAACAGTTCGCCTTCCCGGGGCAGGGTCGTACCGCCGGGGAAGAGGATGCGGGCCTCGGCGGCCGTCCGCCGGTCCGGCGGGCCACCGCGGGCGGGACGGGTGAGCAGGGCGTAGCCGTGCCGCAGCGGAACCCGACGGCAGACGCTCGCCACGATGTCGTCCAGGGTGCGCGTGTCGGAGGCGTCCAGCAGCATCCGGGCCGCCGCCGGCGCCCTGGCCGTCAGCGCCTGTGCCGCGTAGCCCGGCCAGCGCCAGCCGTGGGCCTGGCCGACGAGGATCAGCGGCACCGCGCGGCCCTGGGCACGTGCGGCGTGCAGGGGGGCCAGCGTCGTCGCCAGCGCACGGTGGACTGCGGGCTCCCACGCCTCGTCGGTGGCCCGCGGCACCCCATGGGTCCCGTAGGGGGGTGCGGCGCCGATGCCGCCGGCCAGCAGGAAGGCGCGTTCCGTCGTCGACGCGGGCAGCCAGGGCACGGCGTCCGGCCACCGTACGTCACCGCCCGGGGAGTCGTGCGTCCATCCGGTCCCCTGCGGGCAGCGGCCCAGCTCCCGCAGGGCCAGCCCGGAGACGGAGATCCCGAGGACACAGACCGCGTCGTACTCTCCGGCCGCGAGCGCGGTGAGCACGGACAGGGCGCCGGTGGGGCTGCCCGGGTCGGCGTCCTTCCACTCACCCGGGCCGAAGGGGTCGAGGGAGCCGAGCGGGCGGGGGAAGCGCGGGCTGCCTCCGGGCGCCGTTGCGGGGGCGCGGCGGATCAGGGGGCGCAGGCAGGTGTCGACGGTGCCGCCGGGCGGCACACCGCGGGCCCGGCCGCTCGCCGTCATGTGCCGGGTCGCGAGGACGGCCGCGGCCATGTCCCAGGACCAGCAGGCGGCGATCTCCGCGTCCCGCGCCGTCGGCCCGACGGCCGCCGTCGTCCGCTCCCAGCCGCAGGCCGCACATCGCCGCCCGGCATCGCCCGACCAGCAGACGGGGCAGTGGCCGGGTTGCGTGGCGTCGTCGTGCCCGACGTCCCGGGACCGTGGCCGGATGTGCTCGGGTCCGTCGCGGCGGACGCTCGTCACGCGCGGCGTCCACGGGCCGGGGCGGGGTCACCGCTCACGGCTGCCGGTCCGGTCCCCGGCCACCTGTCGCTGTTCACGGTTCCCCCCTCGGACCGCAGTCCCCGCCACCGCCCCGGACCACAGAACCCCCGGTCACGGGCTGTGAGCTGAGAACGCGTCAGCGATCGTAGTGGGACCCTCACCCCTCTGTCAGAGGAAAAGGCAAAATCTCTCATTCTCGTTCCTGATATGCGTGTACATCACAGGGTGTGCAGATATGACGGAGTTCAGTCCGCGGCCCGAGACCTGCCGCCGGTCAGGGACAGCCTGCGCACCGCGCCGTCGAGGCCGACCGCGATCAGACCGTCCTCGACCGGGCGCAGTCCCGAGACGTAGGGCAGTTCCCAGCGTCCCAGCGGACGGCCGTCGTGGGCTCCGAGCAGCCGGATCCCGCCCTGGTCGGCGACGCACACGGCCGAACCGTCCACGAGGACGTCCAGGGCACACGGGGCCACCCCGCCGAGCACCGACGTCGTCCACAGCGGGCGGCCGCCCCCGGCGTCCAGAGCGGTCACCGACCCTTCCGTGGTCGCGACCACGACAGCCCCGTCGCATCCGACGGCGGCCAGGTGCACGGTGCCGCCGACCGGCGCGGCCCACACGTGCTCTCCCGTCACCCGGTGGAGCGCGTACACCCTCCCGTCCGCCCCCGGCACGACGACGACCTCGTCGAGCGCCGTCACGCCGGCCGGGCCGGCGGCACGCAGGTGCACACTCCACAGCCGGCTCCCGTCGTCCATCCGGCGGCACACCACCTGGCCACGGTCGGTGCAGTAGACCGCCCTGCCGACGGCCACCACCGGCCGCCCCGTCACCGCTCCGGCGTTCTCGACGGCCCAACCGCGGTCCCCGGAACGGAGGTCGAGGGCGTGCACGCGGGTTCCCTCGGCCACGAAGAGCCGGTCCGGGTCGTCACCGAGGGCCCCGGACCAGCCGACCGCGTGGACCGCCGCGGTGTACCGGTGCCGTGCGTGCGCGGGGCCGGCCGCGGCCAGCCGGACATGGTGCACCGCTCCGTCGGCGGCGCCCAGGACCACGGCGTCCCGTGCCGGAACCAGCCCTCCTCGCACCGGTGCGCCGAGGTCCAGGCGCCACAGGGGCCGCCCGCTCCGGTGCTCGACGCCGTAGAGAACCCCGCCGGCCGTGGCGATCAGCACCATGTCCCCCATCAGCCAGGGGGGAACGCGCAACCAGTCGTGGCAGTGCCACACCCATCGCTCACCGGCGGCGGGTGCGGGCACCGGGGCAGGGGCAGGGACGGGCACCGTCGGGGCGAGGCTGTGGTCCGCCCTGCTCCCGGGGCGCGACCGTACCCGCTCCCTCGTCCCGTCCGGTGCCCGCCCGCTCTCCCGTTCCCCCGTCTCCTCCTCCCGCGCCAGGCGGTCGGCGCACGGCCCGATGAGGGAGCGCAGCGCGTCCAGGTGACGCCTGAACACACTCAGCGCCGCGGGCGGGTAGGGGATGCGGTCCGCGTCCGTCGCGCGGGCCAGCGCGGCGCGCACGTCGTCCATCGTCGGGCGCTCGGTGTCGGTGAACCGGAGGCACGCGGTGACGATCTCACGCAGCGGGCCGTCCTCCAGGCCGGTGATGTCCGGTGGCTCCGTCAGGGCCCGCAGCCGGATGTCGAACTGGTTGTGCCCGTTGTAGGGGGGATGCCCCGTGGCGGCGAACAGGAGGGTCGCGGCGAAGGCGAAGACGTCGGCGGGCCCCTGCGCGCGGCCGAGGCCGCTCGCCTGCTCGGGAGCGGCGTACTGGAAGCTGCCCATGGCGTCCGCGGTGACGGTCACACCGGGTTTGGCGGCGAGCCGTACGAGGCTGAAGTCGATGATCCAGGGGCGGGTAGCGGTGACGAGCACATTGCTCGGTTTCAGGTCCCGGTGGTAGAGCCGGGAGCCGTGCAGGTCGGCCAGGGTGCCCGCCAGGCGGCGGCCGAGTACGAGCACCGTGTCCTCGGGCAGCGGGCCGGAGCCGTCGACCAGTTGTTGCAGTGAGGGGCCCGGGATGTACCGCGTGGCCAGCCAGGGGCGGCGGGCGTCCGGGTCGGCGCCCAGGAGTTCGGGGATGCCCTCTCCCCCGGCCCGGTCGACGGCCTCGATCTCACTGTGGAAGCGGGGCCTGAGCCGCTCGGACTCGGCGACGTCGGTGCGGATGAGTTTGACCGCGGCGAACCGGTCCCGTCCTCCCGGTTCCTCCCGGCCCAGGAACACCTCACCGAATCCGCCCGCGCCGATCCGGGACAGCAGCCGGAACCGGCCCAGCTGCCTGGGGTCCTCACGTTTCAGTGTCTCCATCGAGGGCACCGGTCAGGCCTCTCCGTGGATGTCGGCCCCGTGGCCCGGCCGGTGCCGCGCCCCGTCACCGCCGGGAAACGGGGCGGGGGTGGTGCGCAGGGCGAGTGCGCGCAGCATGCCGTCGGTGCCCAGTTCCTGCTGCAGCAGCCGCAGTCGGGCCAGGTGGGTGCGGGCGGTCGGGGAAAGGGGCTCGGGCGGGATTCCCTCGTCCACGACACGCCGCCGTGGTGACGACGCCTTCGTGTAGCAGATCCAGGGCATGTCCTCAGTGGCGTCGGGGGCCCAGGTCGCCGCCGTCAGCGTGGCCCGGTGTCCGTAGGACAGCAGGGAGACGACGGCGTCGATGACACCGATCCGGTCGAGGGCGAACCGGTCGCCCGGGGCCCGCAGGGCGACCGGCGCCTCCAGTGCGACGGCGGCGGTGGCGGCCGTCCAGCCGAAGCCGGCCTTCTCCACCAGGCGCGTGGTCCGCTCGATGTGGTCGGCCTGCGCCGTGAGGAGCACGGGGGCCGGCGCCGGGTCCTCGTCGGCCTCGGTGGGCAGCGGTACCGGCCGTACCGCGTTCCACAGGGAGACCAGTCCCAGCCCGTGCCGGGCCAGTTCCTCGTAGGGCAGCAGGAAGCACCGGGTGGTGGCGGAGCGCCGGCCCGAGGAGTCCCAGGTCGCCTCCGCGAAGCTGTTCCAGTCCGTCACGGAGACGGTGATCCACCTGCTCGCGGTGTCCTCCCCCGCGGCGCCGCAGACGCCGAAGGAGATCCAGGGGAGCACCTCGCCGGGGCGTCCCGCGGTGGACCAGGGCGGCGGGGTGCCGAACAGCGTTGCTCTGATGACCCGTTCGAACCACGGCACGGCCGAGGGGCCGTCGCTGCACCGCAGGACGCGGTAGTCGCCGCTGTCCCCCGGCGGTTTCGACAGCACCGCCCAGCGCGCGCGCAGACGGAGAGTGGGGGTCATGTCAGTTCCCTCCCGAGGCGCGCCCCAGGGCGATCAGCGGTTCCAGCACGTTGACCGGCCGGGCGGGTCCGCGCAGCGCGGGCAGGCCGTGTTCGTCGTGGGTCTGGTTCGAGCAGTCGTCCAGGTTGAGCGTGCCGCCGCGGGTGCGGTGGAAGCCGATCGCCGACACCGCGTACCAGAGCACGTGGTCCGGGAGGAAGTACGCCTTCGTCAGCGCCCGCGCCCGCGCCACATAGGCGGAACGGTCTGCCAGCCAGCCGATGTAGTCCTCCGCGTCGACGGCGGGTACGCACGGGTCCCCCTGCGTGTTCTGACCGACCCAGTTGCCGCGCCGGGCGCCCTGGAAGACGGAGGGCTCGTCGAACTTCGTGACGCAGAAGGCGACGCGGTGCGGCAGGCGTCCCCGCACCAGCCGGCCCTGTTCGTGGAACTCCTGCAGCAGTCGCTCCAGGTGGGGGGCGAGGAACTCGGCCTGGGGGCCGCTGCCGGTGGGGTCGACCAGGATCACCAGATGCCCGGCGCGGCCCAGGTGCGCGTCGAGGATGTGGTTGTCGCCGTAGTTCTCCCGTTGGTACTCGTGACCGCCGACGTCGCAGAAGTCCAGTGCGAAGTCGATCCGCTCCGGCCGCCGCCCGCCGGCGAGTTCGGCGCGGAAGACGTACGAGAACGAACTCGGGCCCAGCGTCGCCTGGGGAAACTGGCGCGCCACCGCCAGGGCGTAGGTCTGCTGCACGAGGAACTGCTCGGCCCGCTCGCTCTCGGCGATGACGTTCCAACGGCCCAGGTCCGAGGGCGCGCCCGCGGCGGCGAGTCCCGCGGCCGCCAGGAAGGTCGTCTTGCCGCTGTGCGCGGCCCCCAGGACGGCGATGGTGTGTCTCGTCTGCCGTGCCGCGCCCTCCCGCGTGGCGCGTTCCCCGGACCGCACGCCGTCCCCGGACCGCATGCCGTCCCCGGGCTCCGCGGTCTCGGGTACCGGAGAGGGCGTACGGTCGGCCGCCGGGGCCGGCACGGGGGCCTTTGGGACCCGCGGGGGCGGGGCGGGGGCGGCTTCGCCGGTCCGGTGGTCGAGTCCGTCGACGGCCGTCTCGATGCGGCGCACCGCCCCTTCGTAGGAAGGGCCCATCCCCCGCAGGATGCGGGCGGCGATCTCCGCGAACGGGCGGGTCTCCGGGTCGATCTGACCGATCAGGCGGGCATCCCGTGGGGAGGCCAGCAGCGCGGGGAAGGCGAGCGAGGCACGGCCCTGCATCCTGGCCACGTACACGGACACCGTCTGGAAGACCCGCACCGCTTCGACCCGGTCCATGCTCTCCAGCAGGATCTGCCGGGCGTCCCCGGTGAACTCGTAGGCGGGATCGTCCGCCGGTGTCCCGACGCCCTCCCGCGCGCGCCGGGTACGCAGCAGCCCGCTGAAGAACACCTCCGCCAAAGGGGTGGGGTCGTAGGGCTCCTTGCGCCAGTTGCTGGTGACCATGTGCGTCAGCCACATGGTGGACAGGCTCAGCGGCACCACGGCAAGGCTGCGCAGCAGCCGCCGGGCGCGTTTGCCGGCGACGGCGTCGAAGTCGTCGAGCAACTCACCGGCGGTGGCCGTGCTCAGCGGTACGGCATCCGGGGCGATGTCCGACGTGGCGCCCGACACGGTGCCCGGCCGGGTGCCCGAACCGGGCGCGGCGTCCGGGGCGGTGGGAGGGCCTTTCCGCCCGCGTTCCGGGCCGGGGGCGACGATCCAGGCCGAGGCGGACACCGTGCCGTCGTACGCCCCGGTGACCATTGCGGCCCAGCGGTTCAACGGTCCGGGCGCGAGGGGTACGACGGGGACCGCGTGCGGGTGGCCACCGGAGGGCGGGCGGCCATCGGGCCAGAGGTCCCCCAAGGACCAGCCGGCCGGCGTGAACCGCCGCGCGAGGCCGGTGAACCGCCCGGGCCGGGCCCCCTGCGTCTCCGGGTGGAAGGACACCGGCAGCGGGTCGATCCCGGTGCGCCCCCACAGATAGCGCGGCAGCAGATGGACGATCACCACCGGTCCGTACGAGGACAGCAGATGGACCTGTTCCGCCATCCGGCCGTCGTGCCAGCCGGGCCCGACGCCATCGGTGACCAGGGCGATCAGGCGTCTGCCGTCGGGCTCCAGCAGCGTGCGCAGGCTGCCGGAGCCGCCGTCGGCCGCCGAGGGCACGGTGCGGGCGGTCCGCGAGTCCAGCCGACGCACGGTGATCGACCGGAAGGCGCCGTACTGGGCGACGGCTCGGGCCAGTTCGCGCAGCAGCGGCGTCCACAGCCGCATCGACGAGCCGGTGTCGCACACGAGCGCGAGGTCGAAGTGCGGTTCCTCGGCGGGTTTGACCATCGGCACGACCATGCCGGTGGCCGCCGCCCACTCGGCGGTGGCCACCTCGTCCACCACGGTCCGTACGGGTGAGGGGCTGGTACGGCGCAGGGGGCGAAGGGCGTTGCCCAGCCCCGGGCGGCCGGGCAGCATCCGGGGTGGCAGGGGCGCGTCGACCAGGGCGGTGATCTCGCCCGCTCCGGTGAGCAGCGGCTCGGCGTCCCTCAGCCACAGCCCCATGTCCGCCCGGTCGCCCGATGCCCGGCCCGTGGCACCGGTTCCCGGGTCCGTACCGTGGTGCGCGGGGGTCCCGCCGCCCGGTGCGGGACCCGTGGGCCGGAGGTCGCGGCCCGGGCCGCCCGTCGTCGACGGCGCGCCGGCCTGGGGCAGTCGTGCGGCCAGCCAGGCGATGTCGAGGACTTCGCTCAACCCGATTCCGGCCGGGGAGTCCAGCAGTGCCCTCGCGACCTCCGGGTGCACCGTGTCACGCCCCGGAGAGCGAGTGGAACACGGCGTTCGCGATCGTCTCCATGTCGTCCGGTCCCAACTGGGCCGTGAGCCTGAGGCGTACGGCGTTGATCAGCTGGTCCGGTGAGAGCTGGCGGCCGGCGGTGGTCAGTCCCTCGTACTGTTCCAGGATGTCCTCCACCTGGGAGAGGTCCTTCATCTCGGGGACGTGCGCGCGGAGGATCTCGTGGAGACGAGTCCCCTCGGGACGTTTGAGGGTCAGGAAGAGGCACCGTCGGCGGAAGGCCGGCGGGAACTCCCGGTCGCCGTTGCTGGTGAGGATGACGATGGGGAACTGCGCGCACCGGACGCGGCCGTCGTGCACGGGTACCCGGGCGTTTCCGTCCCCACTGAGCACGTGGACCGGTGACTCGGCGACCCGGCGCAGCTCGGGGATCTCATAGCCGCCGGTCTCGAAGACGTGCAGCAGGTCGTTGGGCAGATCCACGTCGCTCTTGTCGATCTCGTCGATCAGCAGCACACGGGGCCGGCGTCTGGGCAGCAGCGCGTCGCCCAGCGCGCCGAGCCTGACGTACTGTCCGATGTCCTCGTGATCGCCCTCCGCCCGGTCGCCCTGCGGGCGGCCGGGCACGTCCTTGCGCAGGTTCATGTCGTGCAGGCGGCCCAGCACGTCGTAGTCGTAGAGCCCCTCGCGCAGGGTCGACCTGCTGGTGATGCCCCACCGCAGGACGGGACCCAGGGCGAGCTCCCGGGCGACGGAGGAGGCCAGGGTGGTCTTTCCCGTCCCGGGCGGACCGGTGACCAGCAGGGGCCGGCGGAGCTGGATGGCGGCGTTCACCAGGTCGTGTGCCTCCCGGTCGCCGCGGTAGGCGACCGCCCCCTGGGTGTCCCACCACTCCTCCTCCTCGGTTCCGGGCGGCGGCACCGGGAGACTGCGGTGCGTGGGGTCCCGCTCGCGCAACGAGGCCTCCGCCCAGGGAGGCACCAGCGCCCGCAGTCCGAAGGAGCGCCAGGGCGGGGGCTGGGGAATGTCCGGGACCGCACCGCCCGGAGTCCGGGGCCCGCCCCAGTGCCCCCGGTAGACCCACCAGTCGGGAGCCGTCGTGCCGGTGGCCGTCCCTTCCGTCATTGCACTTCCCTTCTGTCGTGGGACCGTCGCTCCGGCCGCGTGGGGCCGGCCGCTCCGGTCAGGGCATGGTCACCGAGGTCGGGACGAACGGAGAACGACGCGGGTCGTCGAAGAGCACGACCATGTCCCGGAACACTCCGCCCTCGTCGCCTCCGGTGCTGCGCAGGTCGAAGACGATCTCGGGAAGGTCGTGCAGGGGACGGCCGTCGAGTCTTCGCATCAGGCTCTCCCGTACCAACGCACCGTCGCAGACCGCGCCGTCGTCACCGCCGCGCGCACAGCCGTCGGCCGGGGGCCGGTCCGGCCAGATGGCCAGCAGGGCGCCGTTGTTGAGGGCGGTGCCGACGAGGTCGAAGTGAGCCGACTCGGTCAGCGGGCGGGAGAGCACGATCCCGGCGTAGGGCTCGGCCGCACCGTTCGTGCCCTTGGCACCGTTTCTGAGGAACGCGGTCTCCACGGCCTGGGCGTGCCGTGCGAGCTCCGCTCCCCCGGTCGCGCAGGAAGTGGTGCAGACACTCCATTGCAGACGGGCCGCGGGGACCGAGTCGAGGAGGGACGCCCCACGTTGCCACCGCAGTGTCTGGGGGCCTTTGCGGTGCCGCCAGCGGTCACGCAGCACCACCGGACCGCTGTCCCCCAGCAGCGGTGCCTTCCCGCTGGGTACGGCGAAGCTCGGCAGGGTGTCGAAGCGGTGGCCGAACAGGTCCCGGTCGACGATGAACTCGACCCAGGCTCCGTCGAGTGCGGAACGGACCTTGGTGGGAGCGCTGTGGTGGATCTGCTCCACGAGCGTGGCGAACTCGTCCTTGCGCCAGCTCTGCCGCTGCAACCGGATCCGTTGACGCTTGTGTTCCGTGTAGAACCACGCCTGGGCGCGGTAGCTCGGCCCCCGGGCGTCCCACGGCGCGGTGGGCTCGGCGGGTGCGGTGGGCGCCGGGCCGTGGCTCAGTTCGTCCTGGCGTTGCAGGTCGATCACCAGGTGGCCGCGCTGCCGCGGGGATGCGGGCGGCACGGAGACGGTCGCCAGCGGCGGCAGGCCCTTGCCCGTGGCCCAGGACGCGTACCACTGGTGCATGTCGTCCCGCAGCCGCTCGATCCGGGCGAGGACGGCGCAGAGGTCGGTGATGCAGTGGCCGCCGTCCGCACGGTGGGGCAGCCGCGTCACGCGCACGGCCGTCTCCGGCAGGGACAGGTCGTCGGCGATGCGCGGGCCGAAGGCGTGCAGCCACTCCCACACCCCGCTCTCCTCCAGCGGAGTCAGTTCGGCCCGTTCCACCGCCCGGCGCAGCGCTTCGGCCTGGGCGGCGGTGACGGCGACGCCGGGGAGGAAGTCCTGGTCCACGAGGGACAGGCCCCGGCGGGAGAGCCAGTAGTGGGTGGGGATCTGGCCGTAGCCCGGGTCCTCCTGCCGATAGGCCGCGCAGAAGCGGTCCTCGAGGGCGACCGCGGTCTGCTCGATCTGTTCCAGGTCCAGTCGGTCGCCGGACGGCAGCGCTTCCAGTTCGTCCAGGAGCCGGTCGGTGAACACTCCGCCCCGGCCCTCGTCGAAGAGGGCCTGTTCGCCGTGGCGGGCGCCGTAGAGCACCAGCGGGTCCCAGTCCGGGTGGGGTACGACGCCGTCCGCGGTGACCAGCGTCTGGACGCCGCCGTCCGGGCTCTGGGCGAAGTCCGCTTCCCGGCAGGCGTCGATCACGAACAACTGGCGTTCGGGTCTGCCCGGTCCGGCCATTCCGCGTTGCAGGTCCTCGAGTTCGACGCGTTGGTTGTAGGGGAGGTACAGGAAGTGCCTGCGGCCCTCCCGGCTGACCGTGCCGTGTCCGATCCAGTAGAGGACGAAGGCGTCAGCCTCCTTCAGGCCGTCCAGGAGTCTGGGCCGGGCGAAGAACTTGACCATCGAACCGAGATCGGCCGCCACCAGATCGGCCGAGGTGGCCTTCAGCCGGGCCGGCAGCGGGTCGGGCAGCGGTCCGGCGTTGCTCAGGAAGGTGATGGAACACGGTTCGGCGACATGGCTCACCAGCCAGGAGGCGAAGCGGACGCCGGAGGCCAGGGAACCGGACATGGGCCGCAGCGACGAGCCCTCGTACGTCTCCGGGCACACCACCAGAGCGCGTACGACCATCGATCAGCACCCCTCGACGGCCGTGCGGACCGCGTCGTACACCCGCGGTGTGGTCCAGTAGGCGCCGTGCGCCCGGGGGAACGGCTCCCGGGTGTCGACGGCGACGTCCCTGACCCGGCCGGCGAAGTGGTCGTCGGCGGGGAAGGCCAGGAGGTCCTCCTGGTCGACGATGTTCACCCAGCGGGCCGGGAAGTGGCCCGGCAGGGGTGCGCCGAGGCGGTGCGTCGCCAGCGCGTCGAGGCCGTACAGGTAGGGCACTTGGCTGCCCACGGTCACCAACAGCCGTACATTGGGCAGGTCGTGGGCCACCAGACTCTCGAAGCAGGCGATGCCGCCGAGGCTGTGGCCCAGCAGGACCACGGGCCCGCCGATCTCCCGTACCCGCTCCGCCAGGTAGGTCCGCAGGGGCTTGCCGCGGGCCTGGTAGAGCAGGATGTCGCCGAGAGCCGGGGTGGCGCGGGTGAGGAGGGCGCCCCGGTGCCGCCGGACCACCGGACGGACCATGTGCTGCGCCGTGGACCAGGCGACGGCCCGGGCCCTGTCGCCCAGGCCGAGGGCGGCTCCGCCCAGGGTCTTCTCCACGACACGCCACAGCGCGTCGCGTTCCGCGGCGGGGACGAGAACGGGGCCGGGGCCGGGACCGTCGTCGCGTTCGCGGAAGCGGATGTAGGCGGAGGTGACGGACCGCGCGACCAGGTCGTGCGAAGCCCTTGCGGCGAGAAAGGGAAGGGCCGCGGCGAACTCCTGGGCGCGCAGCAGTTCCGCGACGGCTTCACGGAACTGTTCCCTCGGCTCGCCGTCCGGAATCAATTCGCCGACATCGGGATCGTCCGCCAGATCCCGTACGCGGCTTCTCAGCAGATTCAGCGCCCTCGGCGAGGTGGCGGACGCGTCACCGGGTGCCGTCAGGACCGCCGTCCGGATCTCGTAGAACGGGTCGTCGTACAGCCGGGCCCACACCGCCCGCTCCGCGTCCGACCAGGTGACTCCGGGCCCGTCGGGGGACCAGGCCGGTCCCGCGCCGTCCGGCGCGTCGGTCCCGTCCGCCGGCGCGACGCCGAGGACGTCTCCCCAGGAGCACGTCTCCACCACGGTGTCCGGCAAGACCTTCCGGAAACCGTCCCCGATCTTGTCGAGCGCTTCCCGCTCACGCTTCGACCGGACGCCCGTTCCGTGAACGAACAGAATTGTTTTCACACTCGTTCTCGCATTCCCCCGACCCCGGCGTCGCGGCCACGAACACCGCGACGGCCGCCAACGTTAGCGCGACACGAGAGAGCATCACCCCGCATTTCGCGAATTAGGCACAGTCACGGCATAAATCGCCCAACCGGAAAGGTGATCACCTTCAACCGATCAGAAACGGACAGGGCGTCAGGCGCGACGACCGCGCTCACACGTCCTGGACACGTCGGAAAGGGCGGTCCGCCTCCAGCGCGAACGCGACCTCCAGCAGCGTCCGTTCACTGCCGGGGCGACCGGAGAACATGATGCCGACGGGCAACCCGTCCTCCGTCGCACCCGGGGCGGGCACCGAGATCGACGGCGTACCGACGACATTGTCGACCGGTGTGAACGCGACGTACGCCAGAATCCGCTCGATCAGTGCCGGGTAGGAGACGGCCGGGCTGAGATGACCGATCGGCGGCGTGGTGTGGGCGAGCACGGGGGAAAGGACGAGATCGAATCCGTGGAACGCCGCCGCGTACGCCTCCCGGGTACGTTTCAGCCGCCGCAGCATGCCCGGAGTACGCCGCCAGGACTTGACGTATTCCTCGCGCAGGCCCCTGCTGAGGCCGTCCATCCGGCGCCGGTCGAAGTCCGCGCCGAGGGTCCGGCCCGTGACGCCGAGGAGAAACGACAGCAGCCCCCAGTAGGTGAGGAAGTCCTCGGTGAAGCGGGGGTCGATGGCCAACTCCACGGGCTCCGCGGTGTGGCCCAGCCGTTCGAGTGTCGCCACGGTCTCGGTGACGGCTTCCCGGGTGGTGGTGTCGGAGGGGACACCGTTCGGCGAGTCCAGCAGGAATCCGATGCGCATCCGCCGTCCCGAGGGGCCTTCGACCAGGCCCAGGGGCGGCAACTCGGGGTTGCGCCAGTACGCCTCGGCGGCGGCGAGGAACGCGGCGGTGTCACGCACGGAACGGCTCACGATGCCGTCGGAGACTATGTCCAGAGGCAGTTGACGGCCCTGTGCATTGGCCACGACCCGGCCACGGGTCGGCTTGAGACCGACGAGTCCGCAGCAGGCGGCGGGGATCCGGATCGAGCCGCCGCCGTCGTTGGCGTGGGCGATCGGTACCGCCCCGGCGGCGACGAGCGCCGCGCTGCCGCCCGAGGAACCACCCGCCGAGTAGCCCGTGTTCCACGGGTTGCGAACGGGCTCGGCGCCCTCGTACTCGGTGGTCGGGCTGAACCCGAACTCGGGCAGCCGGGTCTTGCCCAGCACCGTGACGCCGGTGCTCAGGAACTGCCGGGCGAACGGCGCGTGCCGCCGCGCGGGCGCCGGAGTGAAAGCGGCGCTGCCGTGGCCGGTGGGCAGCCCCCGGTAGTCGGTGTTGTCCTTGACGAATGTCGGCACCCCGGCGAAGGCACCACCCGCCCCGCCGACGTGCGCCGGCACGTCGGCGTGCGTCTGGACCGCGTTGAGTCTCGCCTCGACCGACCGCACCCGCTCCGCCGCGTCCCGGGCGACCTCGGCGGCACTCACCTCACCCCGCCGGATCGCCGCGGCGAGACCGACGGCGTCGTGCTCCCCCAGGGCGTCGTCCCGGAAGGCGTGCACCGCGCCGCGTTCCTCGGAAGTCGTCATCGCTACCTCAGCTCCCGGCCGTACGGATGGTTGCCCGGCATCATTCCGTACCGGCGAGTAACACGCGAGAGGTCCACCCGTCAGCTCCGTCCGGGCGCCGACGGGTCCGCCGGTGCCGAGAACCGGTACAGGCGCAGGGCCAGCTGGATCTCCAGGGCGCGGGCCGGGCTCTGCCAGTCGTCGCCCAGCAGGCGGCCGACGCGCTCCAGGCGCTGGGCGACCGTGTTCACGTGCACGTGCAGGTCGTCCTTGGTACGGGCAGGGCTCATACCGCAGGCGAAGTACGTGTCGAGGGTGCGCAGCAGTTCGGTGCCGCGCCGTTCGTCGTACGCGACGACCGGGCCGAGGGTGCGGTCGACGAAGCCCGTGATGTCCCGTTCCCCCGCCAGGAGCAGACCCAGGAAGCCGAAGTCCTCGGCGGCGGCACCGTCGCCGGGGCGGCCCAGCACGCGCAGGGCGTCGAGACAGCGCCGGGCCTCCGCGTAGGCCTCCGCCACGGTGTCGGGGCGGGCGGTGAGGTGCTCGACCGGGGCGGACGCGCCGACGGTGACCGGCTCGTGCACGGCCGTTCCCAGGTGCCGGGCGGTACGACGGGCCAGGTCGGTGGCGGTGTCACCGGGGGCGAGGGGCAGCAGCAGGACGGTGCCGCCGTCACGCGCGGAGGCGAGGCCGTGGCGGGTCGCCGCGAGGTGCGACGCCGCGGCCCACAGGCGCCGCCGGGCGTCCTCCTCCTCGTCGGCGTCGGCGGCGGCGCCCTCCAGGCGGGCGCTGAGCACGGCATGGGTGGCGTCGAGGTCGGCGTGCAGCCGGGCCGCGCGCTCGCGCAGCAGGCGCGGATCGCGGTCGCGGGCGTCGAGCAGGTGGTCGAGCAGTTCGCCGCGGACGCGCTGCTCCGCCTCGGCGGCGGAGCGGCGGGCGAGCAGCAGGAGCGAGGTGACCATGGCGGCGCGTTCCAGAGTGCGCTGGTCGACCGGGTCCAGGCCGGGGTGGCCGCGCAGCACGAGGGCGCCGAGGAGCTCGTCGCCCGCGGCCACGGCGGCGATCCAGTCGCGGCCGTGCCGTACCGCGTGTCCTCCCGCGCGGGACGCCTCGAGGGCCCGGGCCGGTGCGGTGGCGGCCTCGGTGAACTCGACGGTGCCGTCCAGGACCTGGGAGACGGCGGCGGCCACGTCATGGACCCCGCCGCCGCGCAGGACGAGTTCGGCGAGCCGGTCGTGGACGTCGGAGGCGCGTTCGATGACCCCGCTGCGGTCCTGGATGATCTCGTTGGCGCGCTCCAGGTCGGCGAGGGCCGAGCGGGTCTCGGCGAGCAGGTTCGCGGTGTCGATGGCCGCCGCGGCGAGCGCGGCGAAGGAGCCGACCAGGGCGACCTGCTCCCGCTCGAAGACCCGGGCCCGCCGGTCCGCGGCGAACAGCACGCCGATGACGGTGTGCCCGAGCATGAGGGGCACCCCGAGGATGGCCACCAGTCCCTCGTCCCGCACGCCGGTGTCGATGGAGAGGGTGTGCTCGAAGCGGTCGTCGCGGAAGTAGTCGTCGGTCACATAGGGGCGGGCGGTCTGGGCGACCAGGCCGCCCAGGCCCTCGCCCATGCCGAGGCGCAACTGCTGGAAGCGGGCCGCGACCGAGCCCTCGGTGACCCGCATGTAGGTGTCGCCCCGGGCCGGGTCGTTCAGGCTGAGGTAGGCGACGTCGGTGCCGAGCAGCGAGCGGGCGCGCTGCACGATCGCCTGGAGCACGGCGTCCAGGTCGCGCAGTCCTGCCAGGTCGTGCGCGGTCTCGAAGAGCGCGGACAGCTCGGCCTCCCTGCGCCGCCGCCCCTCCAGGTCGGAGCGGACGCGCAGGGCGAGCCGTCTGGCCTGTTCGAGGGCGGCGATCCGCTCGGCGGGCAGTCCCTCCGCGCGGGCCAGGAGCACCGGCTGCTCGTAGGCCTCGGCGGACGCGCCCCGGGCCAGGAGCTCCAGGAACGGTGTCTCGGCACTGCCGTACGCGGAACGGTCGTCAGGACGGGCCCGGTTCGGCACTGTCGAACCGGGGGCCGGGGGCTCGGTGGACTGCACGTGATCGCGGGACATGGCCTCAGGATTCCTCATCCCGCGGCCGCCTCGTCAGCCCTGTGGACAACTAGGCCGGTGGAGCCGGACGGCGGCTCGGTGCACGGTCCGGCCACCGTCCGGTACCAGCGAGGTGCCGGTCCTGAAGGACGCCTGCGGAGCGCACGGACACGCCACCGTCTCGGCGATCTCCTCCGTTCGACGAGCCGTTCGACCGCGCTGTCCCACGGCATGACCGCGCCCTGGGCGGCGTCCCTCCCCCGCCCCATAGGGTGACGCCCCACAGTTCAGCCGGAACCAGTGGAGTCGAACCATGTGGGTGCATCGGCCATGGCTTGCTTGATCCGGAAGCGCCCGAACTCGTTGAGATCCGGCAGCGCGTCCACGGCGAACCAGCCGACGTCCAGCGACTCGTCGTCGTTGACCCGTGCCTCACCACCGACGGCCCGGCAGCGGAAAGTGATGTCCATGTACTGGCAGATGTCGCCGTTGTCGTAGGTCACCGGGCTCAGCGCCTGAACCAGCACGACGCGCTCGACGACGCAGTGCACCGCGGTCTCCTCCTCGACCTCGCGCACGGCACAGGCCGCGGGCTGCTCCCCCGGGTCGGGGATGCCGCCGATCACCGACCACTTACGGGTGTCGGACCGGCGGTTCAGCAGCACTCTGCCCTCGTCGTCGAAGACGAGGGCGGTGACCCCGGGGAGCCAGAGCAACTGGTGGCCGGCGGAGGCGCGCAGGGTGCTGATGAAGTCAGGAGTAGCCATGCTGCGACCTTAACGGGCGGGTCGGGTCGCTCCGCGGCGCTTCAGGGCGTGTGTGCCGGGCGTACGACTACGCGTCACCGGCGCGCCGCCCGCGCACACCGGCGGCGACGGCCCACCCCAGGCCGCCCGCGGCGACCAGGACGAGTGCGGTCTCCGGGAGGACGCCGAGGCGGGTGGCGGGGGTCTGCGAGGAGCGCAGCGGCACCTCCTGCACCAGGGAGTCGGCGACGAACATACCGGTCCTCTGGCTGACCGTCCCGTCCGGCATGATGATCGCGCTCACCCCGCTGGTCACCGGGACGGTGACGGTGCGGCTGTGCTCGACGGCGCGGACCCGGGACATGGCGAGCTGCTGGTAGGTCATCTCGCTGCGGCCGAAGGTCGCGTTGTTGCTGGGTACGGAGATCAGCTGGGCGCCGTCCTTGACGGTGTCGCGCACCGCCCAGTCGAAGGCCGCCTCGTAGCAGGTGACGAGGCCGACCCCGGTTCCGGCCATGGTGAACACGCCGGGTTCGGTGCCCCGGCTGAAGTCCTGGCGGACCATCGACGTCCAGTCGTCGTTGATCGCCCCGACCAGGGAGCGCAGCGGGAGGTACTCGCCGAACGGCTGGATCTGACGCTTGTCGTAGGTGTCGACGGGGCCCTTCACCGGGTCCCAGAGGACCTGCTCGTTGAGCAGCCTGCCGTCCTTGCCCACCACGGCGCCGACCGAGACGGGCGCGCCGATCGCCTTGGCGGCCCGGTCGATCACGGCGTACGCGTCGGCGTTGGCGAAGGGGTCGATGTCGGAGGAGTTCTCCGGCCACAGCACGATGTCGGGCCGCTCCACCCGGCCCGCGTCGACCTCCGCGGCCAGGCGCTCCGTCTCGCGCGCGTGGTGGTCGAGAACGGCCCGCCGCTGTGAGTTGAAGTCGAGCCCCAGCCGCGGCACATTGCCCTGGACGACCGCGACGGTCGCCGTACCGGTCTCGGCCGTGTCGCTCACCAGCGGCAGGGCGGCCACCGCGGCCACGGCCGGCACCGCCACGCTCAGCGCGCCGACGGCCGCCGCGACGCGCCGCACGGTCCCGGTACGGCGGGCGTCCGCAGTCACCCGCACGATCTCGTACAGGCCGAAGCCGCACAGCACGACCGCGAAGCCGAGCACCGGGGTCCCGCCCAGCGCGGCGAGCGGCAGGAAGGCGCCGTCCGCCTGCCCGAACGCGATCTTGCCCCAGGGGAACCCGTGGAACGGCACACGCGCACGTGCCGCCTCACCCGCGATCCACAGCGCGGCGGCCCACACCGGCCACCCGGGCAGTTTCGACACCGCGGCGACACCCGCGCCGACCAGCGCGACGAAGAGCGCCTCGATCACGGCGAGGGCGATCCACGGACCGGGCCCGACCTCCACACCGGTCCAGACCAGGAGTGGCAGGAGGAAGCCCAGCCCGAAGAGCTGGCCGAGGCCGAGCCCGGCCTTCCAGCCGCGCCCGCGCAGCACCCAGCCGAAGACGGCGAAGGCGGGAAGCGCCAGCCACCACAAGGTGCGCGGCGGGAAGCTGATGTAGAGGAGCAGCCCGGAGAGTGCTGCCGCTGCGGCCGGAACGAGGCGCGCGAGCCGCCCGGACCACGCCCTGGGCGCGGTCTGCGGCGGCATCGGGGCCGACTCGCCGACGGAGGTTGCGGTGACGGTCACTCGGAGAGTCTACGGCGCGTGACCTGGGCGCCGACCGCACGAGCGCTCGGCCGCGGAGCGCGGCCCGGCCGGGACCTGGCCCACCGGGCGGCACGGTTCGCTCCGCGTCTGCCGGCCGCGGGGATCGCGGTGCCCCCCGGCAGGTCAGTGGACCGGGCCCGGCCGGTGCGGGTGCAGGCGGTCGCGGATGACGCGTACCGCTGCCTCCGCGTCGTCCACGGTGATCGTGAAGGTGTGTCCGTCCCACAGGTTCAGGACGAGGCCCTCACCACGGCGTACGACGACCGCCGTGCCCTTCTCGGGCCGCCAGCGGTAGCCCCAGCCGCCCCAGTGCCGCGGGGTGACGTGCGGTACGAACTCGGCTCCGGCGACGTGCGACAGCGGGATGCGGCGGCGCGGCACGCCCATGTGACCGCAGCGCACCTCGAGGTGGTCCTCGTCGACCCGCAGCGCGACGTGCACGAAGGCGAGCGTGCCGAACAGGACCAGCAGCCCGGCGGCGATGCACCCGACGACGGCCATGACCAGCGGCGCGACGCCGGTCGTCCATGTCGAGTCGACGGCCAGCACGATGCCGAGCGTCATACAGGCGGCACCGATGAGTGCCAGGAGCCACTGCATGCGGTTGGTCGCGCGGCCGGTCCAGACATGGGGGGACGGGGGGTGGGCACTGCGGGGGTGGTCCCTCATGCGCTCGAGGCTACTTCGGTTTCGCCGCGCGGGTACGGGGTCGCACGGCGTCACTGCGCCGACCGGGCGTGGACTGGTCCCGCAACCGGTCTCACCCGGCGGGGGCGACCTCCTGCAGCAGCCGGCCTTCCGCATAGGTGAGGGCGGCCGGCGGAAGCGTGCCCTCGCGGCCGCTCAGCAGCACCGTGAGAGTGCCGGTCGCCGGGGCCTCGGGGGCAGGCCGTTCACCGATACGGCGCATGGTCTGGGCGGCGACCGCTCCGGCGGAGCCGTGCAGGACCAGTGGCGGCCGGCCGGGGCGCTGCACGGCTGCCCGGATGCGTTCGGCGACCAGTTCGTAATGGGTGCAGCCCAGGACGACGGTCGTCACATCCTCCGGGGTGAGTTCGGCGGCGGCGGCGACGGCCGCGTCGATCGCGTTCTCGTCCGCGCGCTCCACGGCCTCCGCGAGACCCCAGCAGGGCACCTCGGTGACGGTCACGCCGTCGGCGAAGTCCTGGATCAGATTCCGCTGGTACGGGCTGCCGGTCGTCGCCGGGGTGGCCCAGATGGCGAGCGGCCCGCCGCCGGCGGCCGCCGGCTTGATCGCCGGGACGGTGCCGATGACGGGCAGGGTCGGTTCGAGGCGGGCGCGCAGGGCGGTGAGGGCGTGCACGGTGGCGGTGTTGCAGCCGACGATCAGGACGTCGGGCCGCCGTGCGGCAGCCGCCTCGGCGACGGCCAGGGCGCGGGCGGTGAGGTCCTGGGGAGTCCTGGGGCCCCACGGCATGCCGTCGGGGTCGAGGGAGAGGACGAGATCGGCGTCCGGGCGCAGGCGCCGTACCGTTGCGGTGGCCGCCAGCAGGCCGATTCCGGAGTCCATGAGCGCGATCTTCACCCGGCCACGATAGACGATGAGCCGCTCCCGGCCGCTTCCGTGGGGCAGACTGCGCACGTGAGCGCCGTAGTGTGGACCGCCGCCGTGTCCCTCGCCGCCTGGCTGTGGCTGCTGCTCTTTCAGGGCTTCTTCTGGCGTACGGATGTCCGGCTGCCGTCTCGGCGGGAGCCCGAGGCGTGGCCGTCGGTGTGCGTGGTCGTCCCCGCGCGCGACGAGGCGGCGGTGCTGCCCGCGAGCCTGCCGTCGCTGCTCGCCCAGGACTACCCCGGGCGGGCGGAGGTCTTCCTGGTCGACGACGGAAGCACGGACGGCACCGGGAGAATCGCACGTGAGCTGGCGGGCCGGCCCGGGGGCCTGCCGCTGACCGTGGGCTCGCCCGGCGAGCCGCCGGACGGCTGGACCGGCAAGCTCTGGGCGGTGCGGCACGGCATCGAGCTGGCACGCGCGCGTGCGCCCGAGTATCTGCTGCTCACGGACGCCGACATCGCGCACGCGCCCGACAGCCTGCGCCGGCTGGTCGCGGCAGCCCGTACCGGGGGGTTCGACCTCGTCTCGCAGATGGCGCGGCTGCGTGTGGAGAGCGTCTGGGAGCGGTTGGTCGTACCGGCGTTCGTGTACTTCTTCGCGCAGTTGTATCCGTTCCGCCGGATCGGGCGGAACGGAACACGGACGGCCGCGGCGGCCGGAGGCTGTGTACTGCTGCGCGCCGAGGTGGCCGAGCGGGCGCGGATCCCCGACGCCATCCGGCAGGCCGTCATCGACGACGTGGCCCTCGCGCGGGCGGTCAAGGCCGGCGGCGGACGGGTCTGGCTGGGGCTGGCGGACCGGGTGGACAGCGTGCGCCCGTATCCGCGGCTGGACGACCTGTGGCGCATGGTGTCGCGCAGCGCGTACGCGCAACTGCGGCACAGCCCGGTGCTGCTGGCCGTGACGGTCGTGGGGCTGGCGCTGGTGTACCTGGTGCCGCCGGTGGCCGTCGTCGCGGGACTGGCGGCCGGCGACCGGGGTGCCGTGGCCGTCGGTGCGACGGCCTGGCTGGTGATGGCGGGAACGTACGTCCCGATGCTCCGCTACTACCGGCAACCGCTGTGGCTCGCTCCCCTGTTGCCGTTCACCGCGTTCCTGTACCTCCTGATGACGGTCGATTCGGCGGTGCGGCACTACCGCGGGCGGGGTGCGGCCTGGAAGGGCCGCACCTACCCGCGTCCGGGCGCGCTGCCCGACGAGGGCTGAGCCGGCCGGCCGTCGGGGGTCACTTGCGGCCCGGGGTCCAGTTCATGCCCCATCCGTAGGCGTGGTCGACGGTGCGCTGGGGGCTCACTCCCCGCTCGGGCACCAGATAGCGGGCCTCGCGCTGGACGACGAGGTCGCCACCGGTGTTGGTGATGAGGGCGAGGGCGCACACCGTGGAGGGGACGGTGCACTCGTCGAGCGAGAAGTCGACCGGGGCGCCGTGCTGCGGCTGGAGGGTGACCGTGGCGTGCAGGTCGGCGAAGGAGCGGGCGCCCTCGTAGATGGTGACGAAGACGAGGATGCGCCGGAAGTACTGCTGGTGGTCGAGGTTGACGGTGAGGTTCTCGCCGGACGTGACGGCACCGGTGCGGTCGTCGCCGTCCAGGTGGATGAACGGGGGCCGCTGCAGGGATCCGAAGGCGTTGCCCAGGGCCTGGACGACTCCCTTGCTGCCGTCGGTGAGTTCGTACAGGGCGCACAGGTCGAGGTCGAGGTCGGAGTGCATGGCGACCGGGCGGCCCAGCTTGCCCGCCCAGCCGGAGAACTGTTTGCGCACCTGCCAGTTGAGGTTCACCCGGAGGGCGCCCGAGGTTCCGCCCTGTTTGGTCAGCGAGACGGCCGGGGCCTCCTTGGTGAGCGTCACCTTGGTGAGCCGGACCGGCGACGGCGGAGCGGCGGGCGCGGGCGGGGCGAGGGGCCGGTCCGCGGGGGCCGAAGGAGGCGTGGCGGCCGGGGGTGCCGAAGGCGGGGGCGGGGGCGGGGCCGCCGGGGCCGCGGGGGCGGCGGGGGCGGCGTGCTGCGGCTCGTCCACGGTGATGCCGTAGTCGGTGGCCAGGCCCTCGAGTCCGCTGCTGTAGCCCTGCCCCACCGCGCGGAACTTCCAGGCTCCCTGGCGGCGGTAGAACTCGCCGAGCACGAAGGCGCTCTCGCTGGTCGCGCCCATGCTGTCGAACCGGGCCGCGACGGTGCCCTGCGCGGCGTCCCTGACCTCGATGTACAGGTCGGGGATCCGGCCGAAGGCGCCACCGTCGGAGGAGGCCGCGAGGATCACGGTCTCGACACCGGGCTCCACCCGCGTGAGGTCGACGAGAAGGGTGTCGGTCACCTGCCCGCCGGTGTTCCGCTTGCCCTCGTGCCGGACGGCTCCGGAGGAGTGGGTGGGTTGGTTGTAGAAGACGAAGTCGCTGTCGGAGCGGACCTTGCCGCCGGCCAGCAGCAGCGCGGAGGCGTCCGCGTCGGGGACGCCGGGGCCCGAGCGCCACCCCAGTTCCACCCTGAGTGCCGCGGTCGGCACCGGTGTGTTCGATCCCTTCGACATTGACATGCCCGCCCCCATCACGTGTCACCTCGCCAGGTCACACCCGGCGTCCGTCGGATCTCGTCCGCCCAACCTAGTGCCCGCGCGCGGGAAGTCCCACGGGGGCGTGCGCGGAGAAGTGACGACCAGCCGGTAACCCGCCCGGAACTCGGCTTTTACCAGAAGGCCATCCGAAGTAACAGCCGTTTCCTCCAAGTTCGCCCGTTTTAGTGATCCCTGGTCGCTGAGGACACGGAAAACAACCCTCTTATCGGTCTCCCCAACCAGCACATCGTGGGCTTAACTTATGGCCATGACCTCCCCCCGCTCCACTTATGGCGGCGGCTACTACTCCGCCTCCTTCCCGGACACCCCGATCTACGACTCGCTCGTGGCCGAGCGGGGCACCCCGCAGATCGCCCCGATCCGGGTCCCCTCCGCCTACGACGTGCCGGGCAGCCATCTCCCGGCGCTGCCCTCGGCGTTGCCCGCCCTCCCGGCGGCCCCCTCCCAGCCCGCCTACGGTTACCCGCAGGCGCAGCAGCCGGCCCCGCTCCAGCAGGCGCACGCGCCGTACGTCCCGCAGCAGGCCGCCGCGTACATCCCGCAGCAGGCGACCGCGCCGCGCGGCTATCCCCAGCCCCAGTCGCAGCCGCCGCGCCCGGCCGCTCCCGGCTCGGGCTACGAGGCGATGCGCCCCGCGACCCCGCGGCCGGCGCCCGCCCCGTACCAGGACCCGTACAACAACCAGCAGTACCGCGGCTACTGAGCCGTCCCGGGGCGCCGCTCCCCGGGTACGGAGCCGTTCCGCGGACCGCCCGGCCCCATGGAGTCGCCGTCGCCGGCCGGCACGACGACTCCATGGGGAACGCGCTGCTGCACTCGATTCACGTACATCCGGTCAAGGCTTTCCGGAACTTGTCCCTCCGGGAGGTCTCCGTGGAGCCCTGGGGACCGACCGGAGAGCGGCTCCCTGGATGCTGATCGACGACGAGGGGAGGGTCGTCGCCCCACGCGGGCATCCACGCCTCGCCCTGGCCGCCGCCGGCCTCCTGCCCGGCGGCGGTCTCCGGCTGTCCGCGCCCGGAGCGGATCCCGCCACACTGCCCGTCCCTCCTTTGGGCCGCTGCTCGAGCAGGCCGGGATGACTGGCTTTCACGACAGCGACGCAGTGGGCGCCTTGCCCGCACGGCCAAAGGCCGTTCGCGTGCCGGATGTGGGCCGCGTCCGCGGTGCCGAGAACTGTTCCGGCGTGCTCCATCTCGGCCGGCAACCGCACCGCCCTCACCGACCGCGGCTCAGCCGCCTAGACGGACCCGGCCTCGTTCACGTCACTCGCGCTTCGCGGCGCGGGTGGCGGCGGTCCGGTTGCGGGGCGCCCAGGGCAGAGTAGCCTGAAATTTACCGATACTACCTGATTCTGGAGGTAGGCGATGTTTCTCCGACTGTTGCGACGTCGTATGCCGTACGGGCTCGTCCTTCTCGGCAACGGCCGTATGATCCGGGGCTTCAGCGGAGCCTTCTACGACGGTCACGGATACCACTCCTGACCCCGCCCCCACGTCGGACCGGGTCCGCCGCGGAGACGGGGTCAGACCGACCTTGGAGGATGTGCGGTGGCAGAGGACACCGATGCCCTGGTGGCCATGGTGCGGATCCTGTCACCGCATTGCCGTGTCACCAGGATGTCCGACGGGGCGCTGATCGCGGACTGGCGGCGGACGCGTTTCCTTGGAGTGGCGACGGCCGACATCCGGAAGCTCGCTGACGGGTTCTCCGAGGAACGCGCCGAAATCGTTGCCGGTCTCATCCGCGCCGGGTGTGCGACGGCCCGCCGGAGGCAGCAGTCGGACGTCGCGATCGGGCTCTGGCTGCGCGGAGTGCACCTGCTGATCCGGACCGTGGGATTCGGACGCGCCCTTCGGCTCCTGTCCTTGGCAGCCCCGGATTACGCCCGCGCGGACCCCGCTGCCACGGAGGACGTCGAACGGCTGAAACGGGCGGTGCAGTCACACGGTCACAGAAGCTGGTTCGTCAACGGCGACTGCAAGGCCGAGGCCATGACGGCTTTCCTCCTGCTGCGGCGGCGCGGCTTGAAGGCCGTACTTCACGTCGGGGTGCGCGAGCACCCGTTCGCCCTGCACGCCTGGACGTCTTCGGCCGGCCTGTGCATCCCCGACGCCGATCCGCGCGGGCACGCGTTCGCGCCGGTCCTCTCGGTCGGCGGCGGAGGGCAGTGACGTGGAAGCGCTCCGCCTCGAGTGGGACGGGGGCGTCCCGAAGCTCTGGGCAGCCGGGGCCATGGCGCGGCAGGGGCTCGTGACGACGGTTTCCTCACGGGCCGGGACCGCGGTGGTCGTCGGCTGGGTCGGCTCCGTCCGTGAGCGCGTGGCGGGGGCGCGCGGCCTCCTCGACGACTGGGGTCGGCCGCAAGCGGTACCGCGTCTGCCGACCGGCGACTATGCGGCCGTCCTGGTGTGCCGCGACCGCATCCTGCTGATGCGGGACGAGCAGGCACGCATCCCCCTGTTCTTCAGGGAGTCCGGTGGCCGTGTCACCGAGGTGAGCACCTCGGCGCGCCACCTGGGCGGCGGAGCAGAGCCGGAACGGCGCTACTTCTGCCGATACCTGACCGGGAACATGGCGCAACCCCACTCGGAACTCACCCCCTTCGCCGGGGTACACCGCATACTCGGTGGCGAGGTGGTGGAACTTTCGATCACGGGGCAGATGCGCGGTCGGGTGCCGCGACACGTCCGTCAAGCCCACGATCCGCCGGTACGGGCAGCGGTTGAACCCGGCCTCGGCGGGGCCGCGAAGGACCTGCGCCTCGCATTGGAGGACGCTGTCGGGCGCCGTACGGGCAGGATGACGGCATGCCATGTTTCCGGCGGCACCGACTCCACCAGCGTCGCGCTGCTCGCGGCACGTCTGCTGGCCGCGGGACAGGGCCACCCCGGGGACCTCGTCCTGCTCGCCGGGCGCTTCAAAAGGGGAGAACTCGCTGCCGAGCAGCCTTATATAGACGAGGCGATGGCGGAGATCCGCCGGCACGCGCCCGCAGCCCGCCCGGTGGTCCTCGATGTCGACGACGTGGCCGACTTCGACGACTTCCAGCACCACGCGGGAGACCCGGACGAGCCTCATGCGCACGCCTTCCGCGCCCCGTTCTGGAGCAGGCTCCATGCCGCTGCGGCGGATCTGGGCTGCGACACCCTCCTGACCGGCTGCGGGGCCGATCCGATCGTGGACGCCAACCCGCTTCACCTGCACAGGCTGGCCCGTACGGGACGGCTCCGGCAGATGACGAGGCAGGCACGTGACTGGGCCGCGGGCAGCGAGCGGGGATTGTGGGACATCGTCTCCGCCTACGTGGTGCAGCCGGCTCTTCCACTGGCCGCCGAACGGGTCACGGCGCTCGTCCGCCGCCGCGGAACGGTGCTCGGCGGCCTCGGTGACTTCGCCCGCCCCCGATGGCTGCGTTCCGGATTCGCGCGGGCTCACGGCTACCGTGCGGCCGGCATCGCGGAGAGCCGCTTCGTGTTCGGGCGAAAGCCCGAACAGTCCCTCTACGAGGCCGCCAATTACCTCACCGCTCCCGACCCGCTGTCCTGGCGCCGCGCACGGCAGGACGGGTTCTTCCTCTCGCACCCCTTCCTCGACCCGGAGGTCGTCGCCACGATGCGCCGCCTACCCGCCGAGGCCGCGTTCCAACCGGGCCGTCCGAAGGCGGTACTGCGCGAGGCGATGGCGGATCTGCTTCCGCCCCGGATCGGCGGCCGGTTCGTCAATGTCCCCTTCAACCAGCTCTACGCCCGCGGCCTGCGGACACACGGTGACGAACTCATCGACCTCTGCCGCTCCGCGAGGCATCCGCTGATCGCGGAGATGCTCGACGTCGAGACGCTGTGCAGGGCAGTGAGGGAGGCGCAGTTCGGCATAGGGGACTCCCATTCCTGGGACCGTGTGAACAGTTCCCTCGCCCTCGTGGCGTGGCTGGAGCGACTGGACCGGCGCTCCCGCGTGCGCCGTGCGGCCATGCCGGTCATCCCTGCTTCTTGATGTCCCAGAGCGTCCGTTTGATCGGACCCGTTTCGGCGGTGACCAAGCCGTACCGGCTCACCATCTCGTGCCTTTCCGCTATGGACGGGATGCGGCTTTCCTCACCGTTTCGCGTGATGGATGCCAACAAGACTGCGCCATGCGCGCCGAACTGCCAATAGACGGTGGCATAGCGGGGGTCCATCGTGTGCCGGTCGACCGCATTGTTTTCGTACACCCGGCCGCGATAGGCGACGGAGTCGAGACTCTTGTCCTCCTTGACCCACTGGGGCACCTTGCCGCCACCCCAGGAATACCCCTTCAGCAGGACCTGGTCCATACCGAGCCGGTCCTTGCGTGCCAATTGCGCGGAGGCGTAGAGCGCCAACTGGTCATACGGCGTGTCGATGGGAAGTTGCACAACCGTTTGGGTGACGAACGCGTCGTTTGCCTCGATCCAGTTCCCGAAAGGCATCCATGGCTGCGCCGACACCAACTGGCCGGGCTGGTAGACCTCCTTTCTGGAGAGCGGATGTTGCACCTGGAAGTCACGGAACGTCTTGGCGTCTGCACGCCACTGCTCGCGGGGCCGGTCCGTCCGGCTGAGCGACACCCGTTCGCCCATGGCGTGGAATTCGGTGCCGAGCACGTAAAAGCCCATATCGCTGCGGTTCTCGATCTTGATGTCGACCGGTACGACGAACTTCTTACGGTCCTTGCTCAGCACAGGCTCTCCCACGGTGATGTTGACGAGGGGCCTGGCACTGTGCTGGGACGGCTGGTAGAGGTGCTGGTAGCCGAAATTGGCCACCGCGAGAGCCGAGGAGACGATCACTGCCGCGGCCACCCGCTTCGGAGAGGGGATCACGACCGATGTCCGCCACACCGTGAAGACGGCCCATGCGGAACCTGCCGTGAGCAGGCTGAACAGCACCCGGTAAAGCGTGGAATCGCCGTCCCTGAATGTCTCGAGCAGGAGCATGGTGTTGGTCAACGATGCCGCGACCGTGCCGATCAGCGCGACCATCCCGGAATAGGGGAAGACGTTCCGGCCCCAGTGGTCCACGACCGCGGCGGAGCCCAACAACGAGAGGGCTGAGACCAGAATGAGGATGGCACCGGTGATGCGCCCCGTGTAGGTCAGGGCCTCGCTGAGGTCTTCGAGGCCCCACCAGCCCAGCAGCAGCGCCGTCGGGAGGAGGACCAGCAGGATCAACGCCATGGCGGCCGGTGACTTCCTGGTGCTCGTCGTGGTCAGCAGCGCCCGCAGGCGCGAGCCGACGCCGGCCCCGGAGGGAGTCCTCACGTGATCATCTCCTGACGCCGCAGGCCGTCCACCAGGCGCTGACGGGGACCGCGACCGGAACACACGCTCAAGCCGACCGCGAAGAGTTCCGCCGACAGGCACCGGCCTACGCCAACTGGACCCACGGGGTTCTCCTTCGACTTCGACCGTCACTGCGGCACTGCACGGGTGAGGCGCCGTCCGGCGAGCCCCTGACTGCTTCCCGCGGCACGTACCTGGCGGTGGCGTCGCGGAGCATCCGGTGCCCGCAGTGGACCAGGGGACCTGGTGCTGTGCCGGGACTCGAGCACCATCGTCCGTGTTGATCATTCGGATCACCATCCGGACGCCTCCGGACGGCCTACCCGAATGAGCTCCTTCGGGCTTCGGACAGGAGGTTCGCTGTCGTCGATGCCGCGGCGAACGAGGAACTCGTGCCGGCCCTCGTCGACGGGGGTCTGCACCTGCTGGTCCTCGACGTCGGATAAGTGAGCGTAACCGTGTATGAGTGAGTGTCGTTGTCAGAGCGTGAATCTGACGGAATGGGAAATGGGCGAAGACGCAGGGCGTGCATCCGCAGACCGCGTATCGCTGGTTCCGTGAGGGAACATTGCCGGTACCGGCGGGTGGGGGGGGTCCCCCGGGCAGAGTCTGGGGGAGGGTCGGGCCGCGCACGATCCTGGTGACCATCGACGCGAACGCCACCCCCGAGGCCGTCGGCGGTCCGGGCCTGTACGCCCGCGTGTCCTCGCACGATCAGAAGAGCGATCTGGAACGCCAGGTGGCTCGGCTGTCGGCGTGGGCAGCGAAGGCCGGCCACCGGGTCGTCCGTGTTGAGGCGGAGATCGCTTCCGGGATGAACGGCTGCCGTTCCAAGGCCCGGCGTCTGCTGGCCGATCCGCACGTGACCTGCGTGGTGGTCGAGCACAAGGACCGGCTCGGTCGGATGAACGTCGAGCTTGTCGAGGCCGCCCTGTCCGCGACGGGCCGTCGCCTGCTGGTGCTGGACGACGGCGAAGCCGAAGACGGCCTGGTGCGGGACATGGTGGAGGTGCTGACCTCGTTCTGTGCCCGCCTGTACGGGCGCAGGTCGGCGAAAAACCGCGCCCGCAAGGCACTGGAAGCCGCCGGACATGGCTGACCGCCGCCCGATTGCCGCGCCGTTCGTCGTGCCCGGCCCGTCCGGTGTGGCGGTACGCACCCGGCTCAAGAACCTCACGCCCGAAGACGAGCAGGTTCTGCGCCTGGTGGGTGCGCACCTGGGCTCGCTCGCCTCGAAGGACCTCAAAACGCGGTGCCTGGAGGGGCTGGAGCACTCCACCGAGTCCTGGGCGGCCCGTAAGCAAGGCCTGACGGCCGAGTCGTCGTCCCGGTGGGCCGGGTCGATCACGAGGGCCACGCATGATCAGTGGGCGCTCGCCCGGCGCGGCCAGGCCGCACACGTGCAGTTTCTCGAAGCCGGTATCACCACGATCCGGCACCGGCTGTCGCTGCCGGTCTGCCAGCAGGGCACCGAGCGGGCCCCGGGCGGCTACCGCTGCGCGCACCAGTGGTTCCACAAGACGCGACGGCTGCGTGTGCTGGAGGACCGGCTCGATCAGGTTCGGGCCGACCGGGAAGCGGGCCGGGGGCACGTCGTGCGTGGCGGCAGACGCCTGCTGGGCACCCGCCACCACCTCGATGCGGCGCGGCTCACCGAGGCCGAGTGGCGTGAGCGGTGGCAAGCCGGGCGCTGGTTCCTCCAGGCGGACGGCGAGTCGGGCAAGAGGTTCGGCAACGAGACGGTCCGCATCACGCCCGAGGGCGAAGTGTCGATCAGGCTCCCGGCCCCGCTCGCCGGCCTGGCGAACGCCGGGCACGGCCGGTACGTACTGGCTGCGCAGGTGCGGTTCCCGCACCGGGGGCAGGAGTGGGCCAACAGGGTGGAGGCCAACCGGGCGGTGGCCTACCGCATCCACTACGACACGGGGCGTGGGCGCTGGTACGCGGACGCCTCCTGGCAGATCCCACCCGCCAAGAGCATCCCCCTCAAAGCCGCCCTCGCCGGCGGCGTGATCGGCGTGGACACCAACGCCGACCACCTCGCCGCCTGGCGCCTGGACACCCACGGCAACCCGACTGGCCGGCCACGCCGGTTCTTCTACGACCTGTCCGGCAACGCCCAGCACCGCGACGCCCAGGTACGGCACGCCCGCACGCGGCTGCTGCACTGGGCCAGGTCCTGCGGCGTCCAGGCCGTCGCGGTCGAGGACCTCGACTTCCAGGCCGAGAAAACCAGAGAGAAGCACGGGCGCAGGCGCCGATTCCGGCAGCTGATCTCCGGCATGCCGACCGGCAGGCTCCGCGCCCGGCTGGCCTCCATGGCCGACGCCACAGGTACCGCGATCATCGCCGTGGACCTGGCCTACACCAGCAAGTGGGGCGCCCAGCACTGGCAAAAGCAACTGGCCGGCCCCACCCGTAAGACCACCCGGCACGATGCGGCGAGCATCGCGATCGGACGACGCGCCCAGGGGCACCGGATCCGGCGACGGACGACACCGCCTCGTGCACACCGGAGCGATGTGCACGGGCATCGGACCGTCCAGGCCGACCGGCGTGCCCCGGGCGTGAGGGACCCCGTCCCCGCATCCCCGGACCACGGACACGATCCGTGCCGCCGGACGCGGCGAGTACGCGGGCGACCAGGACATCCAAAACCGTTCGGGGTGTCCGCAGTGACCGGATACGGGTCCAGGACTCACTCCTGCTCACTGACTAGGAACGGTGAGTGCCCAGCCGTGGGTGCGGAAGCCCTGTGTGCCGGTCCACGCAGGCGCGCAGTTCTACCGGGACACCGGTCGACTCAGCCCGTAGGCACGCCGACCGCGTCCCACGCCTGGAGTCAGGGGCCCGCCCTCCGGGATCAGCCGTGCGGCGGTGCCTGTGCCGTGGCCAGTCGCGTCGCCATGGCGGTGAGTGCGATGGTCGCCGTCGCGTGAGGGAGCCGTCCGCAACGGACGGCGGGGCGTGGCGGATCGACCGGTGCCACGTCGTCGGGCACTCGGTGGGCGGCCCGACCGCACTCCTGCTCACCGAGGGCCACCCCGGCGGGGTCGCGGACCTCACCGGTATCGAGGGCAACGTCGCACCCGAGGACTGCTTCCTCAGTCGGCAGATCGTCACCCACTCCCACGACGATCCCGACGAGTTGCTGGCCCGGTTCGCCGAACGCGTCGCGGGTCACGCTTCTACGGGCGCCCTGTACGCGTCGGGCCTTCCCCACAAGGTCCGGGCCGGAGCGGTCGGGGCCGTCTTCGAGTCCATGGTCGACCTCTCCGACCACGGCAAGCTGCTCTACCGGTCCCTCGGACTCCCCGTACCGAAGATGTTCATGCACGGGGAGCAGAACAACACCCCGTCCTGTCTCCCTGCCCTGGCCGAAGGCGGCGTCGAACTCGCCGAGGTCGAGCACCGCGCCCACTTCCCGATGTCCTCCGACCCGCCGCAGATGTGGGCCCGCATCGCCGACCTCGTCTCACGCGCCGACTCCCGCTCGTGAAAGGCCCTTGGGGAGTACCGGTGCGGAAGGCCGCGGAAGCGGCCGGCCTGTCGCCGACCCGGGTGCGCCAGCTGACCGAGGACGCCGCGGCGAAGGGTGACGTCCCTCTCTCTTCCACGGAACCTCGCACGAACCGCTCCGCCGGGAGCTATCACGGAAGCGGGAATCACGGAAGTGGGAAGGCGGTGCGACCGGGTGCGGGCGATCAGCGGACTGTGGCGCTGGCGGCACAACCCGCTGTGCCGCCCGACCGATCTGGCCGAGGGCTGGGTGGGGCTCGTGGCGCTGTTGCTCGTCGTCCTCGCCGCCCCGGTCGCCGGAGTTCTCGTCGGGGGCGCCACCGAGGACGTCCTGCAGCGTTCCGTGCGCGAGCAGCGCGAGAACCGGCATCAGGTGCGGGCCACGGTGATACGCGAGGTGGACCCCTCTCCACTGAACATCGACCCGGAGGGCTCCGTCGGCGAGGACCCGCGCGCCCGGGTCCTCGCCCGCTGGACCGCCTCCGACGGCACCGAGCACAGCGGCCCGGTGTCGACGCGCCTGAAGGACCCGCGGCCGAACGACCGCTTTCCCCTGTGGACCGACGCCGAGGGCCGTCCCACAGCACGCCCGATGGACACGGCGACGGCGACGACGCACGCCGTGCTCGCCAGCTTCGGCGTGACCCCGCTGACGGCTGTTCTGATCGAGTGCGTCAGACGGCTGATCGTCCGGCGCATGGTCCACCACCGGTACGTCCGCCTGGACCGGGCCTGGGAGAGGGCGGGCCCCGACTGGGGCAGGACCGGCACCGGAAGCTGACGGCCTGGTGCCTCTGGTCAATGCGACAGCCGTGCGCACGCTACGGTGGTCCGGCCGGAGCATTCGACGGCAAACCCGCGTACGACAAGGTGGGGGCACAGCTACGCCATGGCACAGGGCACGGTCCAGGTGACTCACACCGGCACATCGCGATGGCGGCGCCGCACAGGTGAATACGCGTCGCTCGCCGCCGCCCTGGAGGCCGCGGCCGAGGGCGACATCCTCACCGTCGCTCCCGGGACCTACCGGGAGAACCTCGTCGTGGAGCGGGCGGTGACCCTGCGCGGGCCCGAGGGCTCGCCCGGCTCGGTGCGCATCGCCCCCGTGGACGGGGTCCCGCTGACCGTACGCGCGTCCGCGACGGTCCAGGACCTGCATGTGGAGGGGCAGGACTCCGCGGCGCCGGCCCTGCTGATAGAGGAGGGCGCCCCGGAACTGCGGGACGTACGGGTGGTCACCCGGTCGGCTGTCGGCATAGAGGTGCGCGGCGGCGCCCGGCCGACGGTCCGCCACTGCACGGTCGACAACCCGGCGGGGGTCGGTATCGCCGTACTCGACGGCGCAGGCGGGGTGTTCGAGGAGTGCGAGGTCGTCGCCGCCGGGCAGGCGGGCGTCGCGGTGCGCGGGGGCGCGCACCCCCGGCTCGAGCGCTGCCGCGTGCACCACACGGCCGGCTCGGGACTCACCGCCACCGGGGAGAACTCGGCGCTGGAGGCAGTGGGTTGCGAGGTCTACGAGGTACGGGGCAGCGGTGTCCAGGTGACCGGCCGGGCGACCGCGCACCTCACCGACTGCGAGGTGCACCGGACCACCGGCGACGGTGTCACCCTCGACACCGACGCGGTACTGACACTGGCCGACTGCCGTATCCACGACATCCCGGAGAACGCGGTCGATCTGCGTTCCCGCTCCGTCCTCACCATGACCCGTACCACCGTGCGGCAGTTCGGCCGCAACGGCCTGTCGGTGTGGGACCCGGGCACCCGCGCGGACGCCAACCAGTGCGAGATCTCCGACAGCACCGGCGACTATCCGGCGGTGTGGGTGAGTGACGGCGCGGCCGTCGTACTGGACTCCTGCCGGGTGCACGACGTGCCGGACGCCCTGTTCGTCCTCGACCGCGGTTCACGCGCGGACGTGGTCGACAGCGACCTGTCGCAGGTGCGCAACACCGCGGTGTCGGTGAGCGACGGCGCCACCGCGCAGCTCGACGACTGCCGGATCCGGGAGGCGGCCACGGGAGCCTGGTTCCGGGACCACGGCAGTGGCGGCACCCTCAGCAACTGCACCCTGGACGGCATGCAGACCGGCGTGATCGTCACCAAGGGCGCCGATCCGACCGTCGAGCGCTGCACCATCGATTCCCCGGCCGAGGCCGGTGTCTATGTCTCGGCCGGTGGCCGCGGCAGCTTCCTGGGCTGCCGGGTCACGGGCAGCGGCGGGTACGGCTTCCATGTGATAGACGGCAGCCGGACGACGCTGCGGAAGTGCCGCACGGAGCGCTGCGCGCGCGGTGGTTACGAGTTCGCCGAGAGCGGCGGAGCGGCCGGCGCGGGCGGTCCCGTGGTGGAGGACTGCACCAGTGACGAGAGCGGCCATCTCGCGTCGCCGGCGGCACCGGAGCCGGCCGTGCAGACCGTGGCCCACTCCCCCGGCCTGCTGGGCTCCGTTCCCGGACCCCGTGCCGGGCAGGCGCCGCCCGCCCCCGCCGTCGAACCGGAGAAGGAGCTGCGACCGTCGAAGACGGTGCTCGGTGAACTCGACGCACTGGTGGGCCTGGAGAGCGTCAAACAGGAGGTGCGGGCCCTCACCGACATGATCGAGGTGGGCCGGCGCCGGCAGCAGGCCGGACTGAAGGCGGCCTCCGTCAAGCGCCATCTGGTGTTCACGGGCTCCCCCGGCACCGGCAAGACCACGGTCGCCCGCCTGTACGGCGAGATCCTCGCCTCCCTCGGCGTGTTGGAGAAGGGGCACCTGGTCGAGGTCTCCCGGGTCGATCTGGTCGGCGAGCACATCGGTTCCACGGCGATCCGCACCCAGGAGGCGTTCGAGAAGGCGCGCGGCGGTGTGCTGTTCATCGACGAGGCGTACGCGCTCTCCCCCGAGGACTCCGGGCGGGACTTCGGCAAGGAGGCCATCGACACACTGGTGAAGCTGATGGAGGACCACCGGGACGCGGTCGTGGTCATCGTCGCGGGGTACACGGTGGAGATGGAGCGGTTCCTGTCCGTCAACCCGGGAGTGGCGTCCCGTTTCTCACGGACCATCACCTTCGGTGACTACGGGTCCGAGGAGCTGCTGCGCATCGTGGAGCAGCAGGCCGAGGAGCACGAGTACCGGCTGGCGGCGGGTGCCTCGGAGGGGCTGCTGAAGTACTTCACGGAGATCCCCAAGGGTCCCGCGTTCGGCAACGGCCGCACCGCGCGGCAGACGTTCGAGGCGATGGTGGAGCGGCACGCGAGCCGGGTCGCCCAGCTGCCGGAACCGAGTACGGACGACCTGACCCTGCTCTACGCCGACGACCTGCCCGAGCTGCCCTGATCCCGCCGCCGCGCGTCATGCGGCACGGACCTCACGCGGTCGGCGTGCCGGAGCCGCTGCGGACGCCGCCGTCGGGTCCTCCCGTGTGCCGCGGTGCCGGGACCTCCGGCCGCAGCCGGGCCAGCAGCCGTCGGCGTTCCTCGGCGAAGGCCGGGTCCGCCTGGTAGTCGGAGTGGCCGAGGATCGGCGCGGGCAGCGGGTGGGCCTCGGTGCGGCCGTACGCCAGGGGGTCCCCCAGCGGAGGGCGGTCCACCCCGGGGCCGCGGTCGCCGGGCAGCCGCACCGGGCCGCCGATGGGGTCGGTGAGCCGGTGGAGGTTGCGCCAGCAGTCGACCTCCTGGTGCAGGGCGCCGAGCGCGGCGGGTCCGAAGTGGGCCGGGAACCAGCGGCCGTAGAGCCGTTCCAGCGGGGACCCGTAGGTGAGCAGTGCGACGCGGTTGCGGGTGGCGGGGGTGAGCTGCCAGGCCGCGGCGGCGGCGAGGACGCTTCCCTGGGAGTGTCCGGAGAGCACCAGCCGTCCGCCGGTGGACCGAGTCCAGGTCTCGATCCGCCAGGTCAGGTCCGGCACCGCCCGTTCGGCGTAGCAGGGTGGTGCGAAGGGGTGGGCGGCGCGCGGCCAGAAGGTGCCGACATCCCACAGGATGCCGATCGTGCGCCGAGCGGAGGCGTCCTTGTAGGCGCGCCGGCCCCAGGTGACGAACAGGATGAAGCCGAGCCCGATCAGCCAGGAACCCAGTGCCTGCGCGGTCTCGGCGGCGCCGTGCACCACGGCGTAGGTGCCTTGTGCGGCCTGGCCGGGCGTCCGGTCGGTGGTCAGGGCGCCGACGAGGGCGCCCGCGCCCAGCAGCAGGGTCGCGGCGGAGGTGACGGCGACGATGCGGGGCGCCCGGTCGGTGAGGGCGGCCATGGCGCGGGCGTAGGCGATCCGCCGGGTACGGGCGGGGTCGCCGGTCTCACCCGGGAACTCGTGCGCCACGGTGGCGCACTCGTCGCGGGCGATGCGCCAGGCCCGTCGGGCCAGCCAGCCGCAGAGCCCCAGCAGCAGGACGAGCAGGGGTGGGATCACGGACGCCTGCCAGGTGAGCACCACCGGTGGGCCGGGGATCGAGGCCCCGGTGCCGTCCAGCCAGTCGGAGACCCGCTGGGCCACGCCGCCGGACATCACGCCGCCCAGTGCGCAGGCCAGCATCGCGACCGCGGGTCCGGCCAGTCCCCGCATGGCGGCACGCCGGTCGGGGGCGCTTCGGTGCAGGGCGTGGGCGACTCCGGCGAGCACGATCACCAGGAGGCCCTGGGCGAGGGTGATGGCGCCGAAGGTCGCGTCGCCGGGCAGCCGGCCCGCCGACTCCCAGCCGGGGCGCTGCCATCCGGCGTACACCAGGGTCAGGACCAGCAGGGCGAGCGCGGCAAGGGGCAGCAGGCGCACCACGCGGGTGTCGAGTTCGCCGTCCAGCCGGCGGTCGGTGCGGCCGCGGCGGCAGACCACCCACACCACGGCGGCCGCTCCGGCGAACAGCGCCGCTTCGAGGAGCGGGCCGAGGACACCCAGCGCCACGGGGCCGCCGGGAGCACGGTCGTGGCGGGCGGCCGCGCTGCCGACCGCGGCGGCGACGGTGAGCAGTCCGGCGGCGGTGTGCGCGGCGCGCAGCCGGGCGACCAGGCGACGGCCGTACCAGAAGCCGGGCCGGCCCAGGGCGGTGGGGCCTGCCTCCTCCTCGGGCTCCTCGGGCTCGATCTCGTGGGCCATCGGCTGCTGGGACTCGTACGCGCTCCAGGTGCGCAGGGACAGGTACCACAGCAGCCCGGTCAGGGCTGTGGGCACCAGGGCGGCGAGGGCGAGCCGGCGGCCCGGCAGGCTCCACCAGCCGCCGTCCGAGGCCTCGGGCGACAGGAAGCCGAGCCAGGAGTGCCGCGCGGCGCACGCGTGCGTGCCCGCGCACTGCCAGGCCGCAAGGTCCAGGGCGACCTCGCAGGCGGCCGCGACGAACAGCACCGTCAGGCTCAGTCCGGCCAGCCGCACCAGCAGTCCGTACAGCCTCACGAGGCGTCCGCGGCCCCGGGCCGTCGGGCGCATCCAGTGGGCGAGGTTGACCACCATGAAGGGCAGCAGCAACAGCCACAGGGCGCGGGTGCCGTTGCCGGAGGTGAGGTTGCACCAGACGTACGCCTCGGGGACCGGGCCGTCCCGGCTGTCGGCGGGCCGGCGCTCCGCGTCGGCGTCGTCGGCGCGCCGGAACACGGCGGCGATGTCGTCACCCGTGATCCGTACCGTGCGCGGATCGTTCAGCATCTCCTGCGGGGTGGTGCCGCCCACCCCGTGGACCAGGAGTTCCAGGGCTGCGCCGGCTTCCCCGGACTGCTCGGCCGGGTCGCCCGCGCCCTCGGCCGGTCTGTGTTCCCGCGCACGCTCCACTGCTTCGCACTTCCCCCGTGACACGCCGTCGGATCCGTCCGTGCGGGCAGGATCTCCCCTGCCGGAACGGCTCACACCTGTTCTCACGGAATCTCCCCGATCCGGGTGAGGTTCGGGCGACCCGCGGGACGAACCCGCGGGACGATAATGGCATGTACACGGCGAACAGCCGGGTGCGCCGCCCGTGTACCGGCATGCGAGGATGGGACGCCGACGCACCGGTGACGGAAAGAACGTGCCAGTCGGACCGGGCGTGTGCGGCGTGTCGGACGGCTTGGCGGCGAAAGGACCGGAGCGTACGTGAGCGAGAATCAGAACCTCCTCGCGGAGCAGCGGCGCACCCTGATCCTCGACGAGGTCCGGCGCCGCGGCGGAGTCCGGGTCAACGAGCTGACCCGCAAGCTCGGCGTGTCGGACATGACGGTCCGCCGCGACCTCGACGCGCTGGCCCGGCAGGGCGTCCTGGAGAAGGTGCACGGCGGCGCGGTCCCGCTGGTCGAGGCCAGCACGCACGAACCCGGTTTCGAGGCCAAGTCGGGTCTGGAGCTGAGCGCGAAGGACGACATCGCGCGGGCGGCGGCCGAACTGGTCGCCCCGGGCGCGGCGATCGCCCTCTCCGGCGGCACGACGACGTACGCGCTGGCCGGCCGGCTGCTCGAGGTGCCCGACCTCACTGTGGTCACCAACTCGGTGCGGGTGGCGGACGTCTTCCACACGGCGCAGCGCACCTCGGGCCCCCGGCAGGGCGCGGCCACCGTCGTGCTGACCGGCGGTGTGCGCACGCCGTCGGACTCGCTGGTGGGGCCGGTGGCCGACCAGGCGATCGCGATGCTCCACTTCGATCTGCTGTTCCTGGGGGTGCACGGGATATCGGTCGAGGCCGGGCTGTCGACGCCGAACCTCGCGGAGGCCGAGACCAACCGGCGTCTGGTGCAGTCGGCGCGGCAGGTGGTCGTGGTCGCCGACCACACCAAGTGGGGCACGGTGGGCCTGAGTTCGTTCGCGTCCCTGGACCAGGTGGACACGCTGGTGACGGACTCCGGGCTGCCGGCCGAAGCCCGCCTCGAGGTCTTTGAGCATCTGCGGCACCTGGTCGTGGCGGGGGAACCCGGCGACCCTGCGGATCCCGCGGACGGCTGACCCCGCGTTCGGGCCGCCCGAAAGCCGTCAGTCCGGCCAGGCCCCGGTGCGCAGCAGCGTCTCGATCGTTGCCGTGTACGGGGCGATCTCCAGGCCCTGGTCGGCCAGCCACGCGTCCGAGTAGTACTTGTCGAGGTAGCGGTCCCCCGGGTCGCAGAGCAGCGTCACCACGCTCCCCTGCCGCCCTTCGGCCACCATCTCCGCGACGATCTTCAGCGCGCTCCACAGCCCGGTGCCGGTGGAGCCGCCCGCCTTGCGGCCGATGACCCGCTCCAGGGCCCGTACGGCGGCGACGGCGGCCGCGTCGGGCACCTTCATCATCCGGTCGATGGCACCGGGCAGGAAGCTCGGTTCCATCCGGGGCCGGCCGATGCCCTCGATACGGGAACCGCTGCCGCAGGTGACGTCCGGATCGCCGGTGGTCCAGCCCTCGAAGAAGCAGGAGTTCTCCGGATCGGCGACACAGACGCGGGTGTCGTACTGCATGTAGTGGACATAGCGCGCGAGGGTCGCCGAGGTGCCGCCGGTACCGGCCGTGGCGACGATCCACTCGGGTACCGGGAACGGCTCCGACTCCAGCTGGCGGAAGATGGATTCGGCGATGTTGTTGTTTCCCCGCCAGTCCGTGGCCCGTTCGGCGTAGGTGAACTGGTCCATGTAGTGGCCGCCGGTCTCCGCCGCGAGGACGGACGACGCCTCGTACATCGTGCGGGGGTCGTCCACGAAGTGGCACCGGCCGCCGTGGAACTCGATGAGGCGACACTTCTCGGCGCTCGTCGTGCGTGGCATGACCGCGATGAAGGGCACGCCGATCAGCTTCGCGAAGTAGGCCTCCGACACGGCGGTCGAACCGCTGGACGCCTCGATCACCGGGCGGCCCGGACGGATCCAGCCATTGCACAGCCCGTGGAGGAAGAGGGAACGGGCGAGCCGGTGCTTCAGGCTGCCGGTCGGATGCGTCGACTCGTCCTTGAGGTAGAGGTGGACGTTCCACCGCTCGGGCAGCGGGAAGCGCAGCAGATGGGTGTCGGCCGACCGGTTGGCGTCGGCCTGCACCCTGCGCACGGCCTCTTTCAGCCAGTCGCGGTAGCCGGGGTCGCTGTGGTCGACATCGAGGGTGACGCCGCTCGGGGGCTGTTGGGGGGTACTCACGGCAGGGCTCCTTACGCTGAGCGCCGACGGCGTCCCGCGCGGCCGACACACCGATCATATGCACCCCGGGACCGCCCCTCACCTGCATAAACACCTCTTTGAGCGGCTCAAAGGCAACCCTGGGACCACGTCTTGGCCCCCTGCCGGGGGGGCGCCCGGGGCGCGGCGGTGGGGGCGCATTCGCGCGAGTGCTTCGGGCGCCGCGGGGAACGGGGGCACGTGCACTGGTGCTCGGCGGCGGGGGCGGGCAGACTGCACCGGCGGAGCAGGGTCCCGGACGGGGGCACACTGGATCTGGACATGAGCCGGCCCGCGGAACACGGTCCGGTACACCGACGCGCACAAGGGGGCGGGTGGCATGGCCGAGCCGGAGTTCACGGCCAGGGGCGTGCGGATCGGCAGGCGGCTGCGGTCGCTCACCCGGGCCGGGCAGGTCCGGATCAGCGACGGCAGGCTCGAGTTGCTCACCAGCCATGGAACCGAGATCGACAGCGCGCCGGTGCAGGCCGTACGCGCCTCCCGGCCCTGGTTCGCACCCGAGGACCGGGCCCTGGCCGACCTCAACGGCCATCGGTACCTGCTGACGCTGGGTGACCACGACCCGGCGCCGGGCGAGCCGGGACCGCCCGCGGCCCGCCGCTTCATCGAAGCCGTACGCCGGGCATCGGGCCGCGGCGCCTGAGGTGCCCGTGAGTTGCGCCACTTCAGGCCCTGCGTCACGCTGTTGTCACGTCACTCTGGGTTTACCGGCGATAACGCTGCGAACCAGCCCGCCGGCCACGACAGCAGGCGGTCATGTCACGCGGGCACCCTGCTGGATCCGTACTCCGTGTTCTTCCGGACGTCCGTCCGGACCTGACACCGGGGAGTCGCAGCTGTGATCACTCACCCAAGCAGACACTGCACGGTGGAGCTCCAGGCTCTGCCTTCGCGGATCGGCCAGGTCCGCAGAATCGTATCTGCGCAATTGCGCTACTGGCATATGGACATTTTGATAGACCGGGCCTCGCTCGGTGTGACGGAGTTGTTGTCCAACGTCCACCGGCACGCCCAGCCCGACAAGATCTGCACGGTCGAGCTGGAAGTACTGCTCGACCGGCTCAAGGTCTCGGTGCGCGACCACGACCCGCGGCTGCCGGTCGTGGCGGACGCCGGTCCGCTCGCCACCTGCGGGCGGGGGCTGGCCATGGTGGCCGCGATGAGCGAGAGCTGGGGCGCGCTGCCGGACGGCGAGTCGGGCAAGGTCGTGTGGTTCACGCTGCCGACGCCGTCCGCGATTCCCGTCGCGGACTGGGAGCGGTGTCCGAGGATCAACGCCGTCGAGCCCGCCGCGCACCGGTTCGCAAAGGTCGCACTCGTCGAGCACGCCGTCGAGGGCCACCGGTCCGAACCGGAGCCCGCCCGGTCCGCCGTTCCCGGCTGACCGGGCGGTGACTCCGGTGGTCATGCCGCACCGCCCTTGCCGTGCCGGCCGAACTCCTCGTCCAGGACGGACAGCCGCCGCCAGTACTCGTCCTCGTCGATCTCGCCGGAGGCGAAGCGGTGGCCGAGCACCTTGACGGGCGAGTCGTCCGCCACGGTGGGCCGGCCGGAGCCGGGGCCTCGGCCTCCCCGCCATACCGTGCGGCGCAGCAGTGCGACGCCGCCGCCGATGACCAGAGCCCAGATCAGAGGGAAGAGCAGGATCCACGGGCCGGGCCCGCCGTCACCGAAGTGCGCCAGGATCTGCATGATCGTTCAACTCCTCGGATGCGCTGTCGCGTCGTGGTGACGCGTCACTTCCGAGAGTCGTCCCCGAGGGGGTACCGGGTCGTCGTACGGCCGGCGGCACCGCGCGTACCCCACGGGGAGTACCCGGGACGACGGCACCTGCTCCCCTCCCCGCCCCCCTCCCCCCTCCCGTCGGGTTCAGGTGGACGACTGGTCGCTGTCCTTCATCGCGCCCCAGCCGTGCCAGCGGTCGACCTCGATCCAGGCGCTGACCCTGGCCCGGACCCGGTTCGGGTACGCGTTGCCGGTGTAGTGCCGGGAGAGCCGGTCGATGTCGGCCAGGCCCTCGTCGTCCTTCAGTTCGACGACGCGGCCGATGAGGGTGACATGGGTGTACCAGTTGTCCTCGTCCAGCACGGTGAGGGTGACGCGCGGGTCGCGGCGCAGGTGCTTCAGGCGGACCCTGCCCTCGTCCAGGCTGATCAGCGCGCGGCCGCCCTCCCACACGTACCAGGTGGGCGTGGAGACGGGTGTGCCGTCGGAGCGGAGGGTGGCCATGACGCAGGGGTTGGGGCGGCGCAGCAGGTCCTCGGCCTCGGAAGGCAGCGGGGGCTTGGACACTACGGACTCCTCGGTGGGTCGTCGGACGGTTCCCCGGACGCTTCGTACCGGGTGCTCAGGTGGCGGACTCGTCGTGACCGGCGAAACTGGCGTAATAGGCGGCGGCCATGTCCTCATCACCGTGGCCCTGGGCCGCGGCGCGTTCCAGGCGCTCGGCGCCGGCCGCGGCCACGTCCAGCCGTACACCGTGCTGTTCGCCGGCCCGGACGATCAGACGGGCGTCCTTGGCGGCGGTGGTCACGGCGAACTGGGCCGGGGTCAGCGGTCCGTCCAGGATCAGCCCCGCCTTGGCGCGCAGGTAGCCCATGTCGAGCGGGCCGCCCGCGATGAGGTCGAAGAAGCCGCCGGGGTCGACGTCCAGCGCCTCGGCCAGGGCGAGGGTCTCCCCCACCGCGGAAGTGACCGCGAGGACCCAGCTGTTGGCCACGAGTTTGAGCCGGGTCGCGCTGCCGGCCGCCCCGTCCTCGCCGGTCCACACGGTGCGGGCGCCGACGGCGTCGAACACCGGGGTCACCGTGGTCCTGCCCTCGGCCGGTCCGGCGGCGATCACGGTCAGCTGTCCGGCCTCGGCCGGCTGACGGGTGCCCAGCACCGGGGCGTCGTAGAAGAGCATGCCGTGCTCGCGCGCGAAGCCGGCCAGCTCGGCGACACCCTCGAGACCGGCGGTGGTCGACTGCGCCCAGACGGTGTCGCGCCGCAGGGCGGGGGCGGCCAGCCGCATCGTCTCCAGCGTGACGGGACCGTCGTACAGCATGGTCAGGACGACATCGGCGGACTCGACCGCCTCGGCGGGGGTTCCGGCGACGTGCGCGCCGTCGGCGGCGAGCGGGTCGGCCTTGGCGCGGGTGCGGTTCCAGACACGGACGGCGTGGCCGGCCCGGGCGAGGTTGCGGGCCATCGCGGCACCCATGATGCCGGTGCCCAGGACGGTCACGGTGAGCTGGTCGGTCATGAGCTCGGCTTTCTGCGGGTCGGGGCGGTCGCTCCTGTGCGGTGGGCAGTGCCTCGTGCTCCGGTCCCGGGTCCGGGTCGAGTGTCCCGTGCCCGGTCGGCGCGCACTGCCCGTCAGTGCTGGGCCGATCACGTTTCGTGGATCATTGTGCGGTGTCCGGCCGTGGTTCCGCCTGTCGACTCGGGCATCCGCCTGCCCACCGGTCGGGCCGTTATGCCAGGGCCCCCAGCGGATCGTCGAGGACCGGCTGCCAGGCCAGTTCGGCGGCGCCGACCAGGCTGTTGTGGTCCAGGGCGCAGGCCAGGATCGGAACGCCGCCGCTGCGGCCCCACAGGCTGCGGTCGGCGACGACGGCGCGCAGCCGGTCCGGGGCGGCGTCCAGGAGGGTGCCGTGCAGGCCGCCGAGGATGATCCGGTCCGGGTTGAGGATGTTCACCAGGCCGGCGAGACCCAGCCCCAGGCGGTCGACGAGGGTGGCGACGGCGGCGCGGACGGCCGGGTCGTCGTAGTGCTCGTGGATCAGTGTGTCGGCCTGTTTGAGGAGGGACATCTCGGGACCGGGTTCGCGTCCGGCCGCGGTGAGGAAGGCGAGCGGGTCGGCCTCCACGTCCAGGCAGCCCCGGCTGCCGCAGTAGCAGGGACGGCCCCCGGGGTTGACGGCGAGGTGGCCGACCTCCAGGGCGAGACCGGAACTGCCGGTGTGCAGACGGCCGTCGAGCACCAGCGCGCCGCCGACGCCCCGGTGGCCGGTGGCCACGCACAGCAGGTCGCGCGCGCCGCGCCCGGCACCGTGCCGGTGCTCGGCGAGGGCGACGAGGTTGACGTCGTTCGCCGCGAAGGCGGGTCCGTCGATACCCGCGGCGCGCACCTGCTCGGCGAAGATCTCCCGCACCGGGGCGCCCGTGGGCCAGGCCAGGCGCAGCGGGCTGAACACCAGCCCCTCGGGTTCGGCCACCGCGGACGGCACGGAGAGCCCCGCTCCGACACACCGGCGTCCGGTCTCGCGGAGCAGTTCGGCGCCGGCCGCGACGACGGAGCCGAGCACCTTCGCCGGGTCGGCGTCGATGACCTCGCTGCCGGGCGCGGTGGCGACGATCCGGCCGCCGAGGCCGACGAGGGCGGCCCGGAACCCGTCGGAGTGCACCTGCGCGGCCAGTGCCACCGGTCCGTCCTCGGCGATCGAGAGCCGGTGCGAGGGCCGGCCCTGCGAACCGGCAGCCGCGCCGGGCCGGGCGTCCACCCTGATCAGGCCGAGTGCCTCCAGTTCGGCGGCGACGGCGCCGGCGGTCGCCCGCGTCACGCCCAGTTCCGTGGTGAGCACCGCGCGGGTCGGGGCACGTCCGGTGTGCACGAGCTCCAACGCGGGCCCGAGCGCTCCACGTCCCCGGTCCAGCCGCGTCCTCGAGGTGGTCCCTTCCCCCGCCGGCCGGGGGTCCGCCTTCCCGCTCATGAGGGCGAGTCTCCCATGATCCGAAACGGCGGCGGGCTACCGGCCGCTGCCCCGGAGCGGGATGCCCAGCCGCCCGGCCGGTCCCCGCTTCGGTGGTTCGGTGGTGCCGTACCCGCGTGCACGCACGGGACCCCGTGGTGAGCGAGCCGTGCGCGGCCTCGGCACGGGTCCGGGGGAGCAACTCGGCGCCCGAGGTCTCCCGTCCGCCCGACACGGCCTGAGCTGGAACTCCGGGCTCCGCTAGCCTGGTCGCACGATGAACGACCGTATGACGACTCCGTGGGGCGCGCCGGTACTGGCCCGCTTCCCCGAGGACCCCCGCGACAGGCTGCGCGCCTGGGACGCCTCCGACGAGTACCTCCTCGGCCACCTCGACCGGGAGCCGATCCCGCTGGACGGCACGGTCGTGGTCGTCGGAGACCGCTGGGGGGCGCTGGTCACGGCGCTCGCCGCGCACCGGCCGACGCAGATCACCGACTCCTGGCTGGGGCAGGAGGCGACCCGCGCGAACCTGGCACGCGCCGGGGTCGAGCCGGGCGCGGTCCGGCTGCTCACCACGCAGGACCCGCCGCCGGGCCGGATCGATGTGCTGCTGGTGCGGGTGCCGAAGAGTCTGGCGCTGCTGGAGGACCAGTTGCTGCGGCTGGCGCCCGCGGTGCACGAGGACACGGTCGTCGTCGGAACCGGCATGGTGAAGGAGATCCACACCTCGACGCTGAACCTCTTCGAGCGGATCATCGGCCCCACCCGGACCTCCCTCGCCGAGAAGAAGGCGCGGCTCGTCTTCTGCACCCCGGACCCGGCCCTGGTCCGGCCCTCCAGTCCCTGGCCGTACAGCTACACGCTGCCCGACGGCGTCGGCGCGGTCTCGGGCCGGACCGTCGTCAACCACGCGGGGGTCTTCTGCGCCGACCGGCTCGACATCGGCACCCGATTCCTCCTGAAGCATCTGCCGACCGGGCGGACGGGACTCCGGGTGGTGGACCTCGGGTGCGGCAACGGTGTCGTCGGTACGGCGGTGGCGCTGGCCGACCCGCGGGCCGAGGTGCTGTTCGTCGACGAGTCGTTCCAGGCGGTGGCGTCCGCGGAGGCCACGTACCGTGCCAACGGCGTACCGGGGCATGCCGAGTTCCGGGTCGGCGACGGTCTGGCGGGCGTGCCGGACGGCAGCGTCGACCTGGTGCTCAACAACCCGCCGTTCCACTCCCACCAGGCGACCAGCGAGGCGACGGCCTGGCGCATGTTCACCGGCGCGAGGCGTACCCTGCGCCCCGGTGGTGAGCTGTGGGTGGTCGGCAACCGCCATCTGGGTTACCACGTGAAGCTGCGGCGGCTGTTCGGGAACAGCGAAGTGGTGGCGAGCGACCCGAAGTTCGTCGTGCTGAAGTCCGTCAAACGGTAGCGCCGCAGCGCGGCGCCGCAGCACCCTTGGCGGCCCGCTTCAGTTGGGGGTCAGCGTCGCGATGATGTCCGCCACCGCGCGGGTCATCGCTTCCCGGCCCACGGTCAGGTAGCCGCGGGAGTCGACCGCTTCGGGGTGGGCCGCGAGGAAGTCCCTGATGGCGCCGGTCATGGCGACGTTCAGGGCGGTGCCGATGTTCACCTTCGCGATGCCCGACCCGACGGCCGCGGTGAGTTCGGTGTCCGGCAGGCCCGAGGAGCCGTGCAGGACGAGGGGGACGTCCAGGGCGGCGGAGAGACGTTCGAGGAGGGCGTGGTCGAGGGCGGCGGTGCGGGTGGTCATGGCGTGGGTGGTGCCGACGGCGACGGCCAGGGCGTCCACGCCGGAGTCGGCGACGAAGGCGCGGGCCTGGTCGGGGTCGGTGCGGGCGCCGGGCGCGTGGGCGTCCAGCGGCGGCGTTCCGCCCTTGCCGCCGATCTCCCCCAGTTCCGCCTCGATCCACAGGCCCCGGGCGTGCGCCCAGTCGACGGCCGCCCGGGTCGCGGCGAGGTTCTCTGCGTAGGGCAGCCGGGCCGCGTCGTACATCACGGAGCCGAAGCCGGCGTCCGGGGCCTGGCGCAGCAGGGCGTCGCTCTGGACGTGGTCGAGGTGCAGCGCGACGGGAACGGCGGCGCGTTCGGCGGCGGCGACGGCGGCGCGGGCGAGCGGCAGCAGACGGCCGTAGCGGAACTTGACCGCGTTCTCGCTGACCTGGAGGACCACGGGTGCGTTCACCGACTCGGCTCCCGCGATGACGGCTTCGACGTGTTCCAGCGTGATGACGTTGAACGAGGCGACGGCGGAGCCTGCCGCGACGGCGTGGTCGACGAGTTCGCCGGTGGTGGCGAGGGGCACGTTCGCTCCTTTCCGGCCCTTTCCGGCCCTTTTCGGCGGGGGTCAGGGCTCGAGAACGACTGAGCGGGTGAGGTGGCGGGGGCGGTCGGGGTCGAGTCCGCGGGCCTGGGCGACGGCGACGGCGAGGCGCTGGGCGCGGACGAGCTCGGCCAGCGGGTCGAGGGTGCCCTGGATCCACGATCCGCCGGTGTCCCGCACCTGCGCGGCCAGACCGTCCGGTGCGTCGCCCAGCATCCAGGTCGCCGTACCGCGCGTGGTGACGCTGATGGGGCCGTGCCGGTACTCCATGGCCGGATAGGCCTCCGTCCACGCCAGGGCGGCCTCCCGCATCTTCAGAGCCGCCTCGTGGGCGAGGCCCACGGTCCAGCCGCGGCCGAGGAAGGTGAACTGGGTGCAGTGCACGAGCCCTTCGGGCAGCGGCCGGGCGAGGGCGGTTCGCGCGTCCTCGACGACCGTTTCGGTGTGCAGGCCGAGGTGGGCGCGGAGCAGGGTGAGGGCCGTGGTCGCGAACCGCTTCTGCACGACGGAGCGTTCGTCCGCGTAGTCGAGCACGACGGTCTCGTCCGCCGATGTCGCCACCGCGGTGTCCGGGTCGGCGGTGAGCGCGGTGGTGCGGGTGCCGCCCTTCAACCGGTCGAGCAGGTCCAGGACTTCGGTGGTGGTGCCGGAGCGGGTGAGGGCGACGACATGGTCGTAGGCACGTCCGTGCGGGAACTCCGAGGCGGCGAAGGCGTCCGTCTCGCCCTGGCCCGCTCCCTCGCGCAGGGCCGCCACCGCCTGCGCCATGAAGTACGAGGTGCCGCAGCCGACGACCGCGACCCGCTCCCCCGGTGCCGGGAGGGCCCGGGTGTGCTCGACCGCCTGCGTCGCGGCCCGCGTCCAGCACTCGGGCTGACTCGTCAGTTCGTCCTCGACATGCGTCATGTCCGCCCCCACCCTTCTCGGTGATTGTTGTTGCAAGATAGAGTGGAGTTTCAAGCACAATCAAGCATTCGAGCAGAGATCGTCGGTGCTCCCGAGCCCTCCCGCCGGACAGGCGCTAGGGTCGCCGGAGGCCGGGAGACGGCAGGTAGCCGCACGACGGGAGGGCGGATGTCGCGGGACGCCCGCTGGCAGGCGCTGCTGGAACTGCTCGTCGAGCGGGGCCGGCTGGACGTGGACGAGGCCGCCGCCGAGCTGGAGGTGTCGGCCGCGACGATCCGCCGGGACTTCGACACCCTCGCCGGACAGCAGATGCTGGTGCGCACCCGGGGCGGTGCGGTGGCGCACGGGGTGTCGTACGAACTGCCGCTGCGCTACAAGACCGCTCGCCGCGCCTCCGAGAAACAGCGGATCGCCGAGGCGGTGGCGGGTCTCCTCGCACCGGGCGAGGCGGTCGGGCTGACCGGCGGCACCACCACCACGGAGGTGGCGCGTGCGCTGGCGGTACGCGGTGATCTCGCGTCCGGGTCGCCCGCGCTGACGGTGGTGACCAACGCGCTCAACATCGCCAATGAACTCGCCGTGCGCCCGCAGTTCAAGATCGTGGTGACCGGCGGTGTGGCGCGGGCCCAGTCGTACGAGCTGGTCGGGCCGCTCGCGGACGGGGTGCTGGGGCAGATCACGCTCGACGTGGCGGTGCTCGGTGTCGTCGCCTTCGACGTCGCACACGGTGCGGCGGCGCACGACGAGGCGGAGGCGGCGATCAACCGGCTGCTGTGCGAGCGGGCCGAGCGGGTGATCGTGGCGGCCGATTCCAGCAAGCTGGGCCGACGTGCGTTCGCCCGGATCTGTTCGGCCGAGTCGGTGGACACCCTGGTCACGGACGCGGCGGCGGCCCCGGAGACGGTGCGCCGGTTCGAGGAGGCGGGACTGCGCGTCGTCGTGGCGTGAACCGCGCGCCGCGGGCCGTCCGGCCGGGCCTGCCTAAGCTGGCAGCCAGGGCGGCACGTACCGGCGGGCCAGGGAGGCTGCGATGGACGGGACGGCGAGGGAGCGGGGAACGTCCGGCGGGCAGCGGTACGCGCCGATCGCCGATCACGGTCTGATCGGCGATCTGCGCAGCGTGGCGCTGGTGGCGACCGACGGCACCATCGACTGGTACTGCTGCCCTGACTTCGACGCGCCCAGTGTCTTCGCCGCGATCCTGGACGCCGAGCGTGGGGGCTCCTTCGAGCTGGCGGCGGCCGTGCCGGCGCACACCAAGCAGTTCTACTTCCCCGACACCAATGTCCTGATCACCAGGTTCTTCACCGAGGACGGCTTGGGTGAGGTGCAGGACTTCATGCCGGTCACCGGGGAGCCGGAGCAGGCCGAGGAGGGCCGGCACCGGCTGATCCGGCGGGTGCTGTGCGTGCGCGGGTCCCTCCCGTTCCGGATGCGGGCGGCTCCGCGGTTCGAGTACGGCACCCGGCCGCACACCCTGCGGCTGGCCGGCGACCTCGCGGTGTTCGAGTCCGAGGCGCTGTCCCTCGCGCTCACCTCGACCGTCCCGCTGGAGGCCGACGGCCCGGATGTGCGGGCCGACTTCAAACTGGCGGAGGGCGAGACCGCGGTGTTCGCCCTGGACCAGGTCGGCGGCGAGGTGGCCCCCCGTCACTGCGCGCACCGGGAGGCGGAGGAGCAGTTCGGCACGACGGTGCGGTACTGGCGGCACTGGCTGTCCTCCTCCCGCTACCGCGGCCGGTGGCGGGAGATGGTGCACCGCTCCGCCCTCACCCTGAAGCTGCTCACCTACGCGCCGACCGGGGCGATCGTGGCGGCGCCCACGACGAGCCTGCCGGAGAAGCTCGGTGGGGAGCGCAACTGGGACTACCGGTACGTGTGGATGCGGGACGCGGCCTTCTGCGTGTACGCGCTGCTGCGGCTGGGCTTCTCCAAGGAGGCCAAGGCGTTCATGGGGTTCGTGTCGCGGCATGTCAGCCCCGGCGCCGGGCGCCCCTCCGGCCCGCTGCAGATCATGTACGGCATCGACGGCCGTACCGACCTGTCCGAGCGCGAACTCGGCCATCTGGAGGGGTACCGGGGTTCGGCACCGGTACGGGTCGGCAACGCGGCGGCCGACCAGTTGCAGCTCGACATCTACGGGGCGCTGATCGACTCCATCTACCTGTACGACAAGTGGGCCGAGCCGATCTCCAGCGAGCAGTGGGACCATGTGTGCGAGCTGGTGGACTGGGTGTGCGCGCACTGGGACCAGCCCGACGAGGGCATCTGGGAGACGCGCGGCGGACGCAGGAACTACCTGTACTCGCGGCTGATGTGCTGGGTGGCGATCGAGCGGGCCGTCCGCATGGCCACCCGGCGCGGTCTGCCCGCCGATCTCCCCCACTGGCGGACGAGCCGCGACACCATCTACCGGCGGATCATGAGCCACGGCTGGTCCGAGGCACGCCGGGCCTTCGTGCAGCACGAGGACGGGGACGTGCTCGACGCGGCGGTGCTGATGATGCCGCTGACGAAGTTCATCGCGCCGACCGACCCGAAGTGGCTGTCCACGCTCGACTCCCTCACCGAGGACCTGGTGTCGGACTCGCTGGTCTACCGGTACGACCCGGAAGCGAGCCCGGACGGCCTGCGCGGCGACGAGGGCACGTTCTCCATCTGCTCGTTCTGGTACGTCGAGGCGCTGACCCGGGCCGGACGGCTCGACGAGGCGTCCCTCGCCTTCGAGAAGATGCTGACCTACGCCAACCACCTGGGCCTGTACGCCGAGGAGATCAGCCACACCGGGGGGCAGCAGGGCAACTTCCCGCAGGCGTTCACGCATCTCTCGCTGATCAGTGCCGCGTTCAATCTGGACCGCGCCCTGGGCTGAGTCTCAGTGGCCGCGGCCCGCGCCCTCGCGGGGCGCGGGCGACGCGGGGGTGTCGTTCTCGTCGTGCGCCGGTGCGGGAGCGCTGTCCGCGACGACCGGGTCCAGCACCCGGCCGACGCCGTAGGCCGTGCCGAAGGTCGCGGCCAGGGCTGCGGCGAATGCGGTGATCTTCAGTCCGGTACGCATGACAGTCTCCCCTCGGAACGGCACGTCCGGCCCGGGTCCGGGTTGGTGTCCACACACCTCACGATACCCCTTGGGGGTATCCAGTCAAAGTCGGCGACCCTTGAAGTCAGATACCTCCCGGGGGTATACCTGAGGAGTGAGAGAGATACCCCCGACCCGTATACTGCAATCGGCTGCCGGGCAGGTTCCGGCCGGCCCTCGTCACCAGGAGCGCCCATGACCGTCCGTACAGCCGGCACCGAGACCGAGGCCGCGGCCCAGGGAGAGGTGGAGCTGGTCATCGGCGGGATGACCTGTGCCTCCTGCGCCGCGCGGGTCGAGAAGAAACTCAACCGGATGGACGGGGTCACCGCCACGGTCAACTACGCCACCGAGAAGGCCCGGGTGTCGCACGACGGCGCGGTCACCGTCCAGGACCTGATCGCCACCGTCGAGGCCACCGGGTACACGGCACGGGAGCCCGCACCGCCCGTGCGCGGGAACGAGCCCGCCGGCACCGGCTCCTCCGACTCCATCGGATCCCCCGACGAGCTCCGGTCGCTGCGGGAGCGGTTGATCACGGCCGTGGTGCTGTCGGTGCCCGTCATCGCGATGGCGATGATCCCGGCCCTGCAGTTCGAGTACTGGCAGTGGCTGTCCCTGACGCTGGCGGCACCGGTCGTGACGTATGCGGCGTGGCCCTTCCACCGGGCGGCGTTCACCAACGCGCGGCACGGTGCGGCCACCATGGACACGTTGATCTCGGTCGGCACCTCGGCGGCGTTCCTGTGGTCGTTGTGGGCGCTCTTCTTCGGCACCGCCGGCACCCCGGGCATGACCCACCCCTTCGAACTGACCATCGCCCGTTCGGACGGCGCCGGGAACATCTACCTGGAGGCCGCCGCGGGTGTCACCGCGTTCATCCTGGCCGGGCGGTACTTCGAGGCGCGCGCCAAGCGGAAGGCGGGCGCGGCGCTGCGGGCGCTGATGGAACTGGGTGCGAAGGACGTCACCGTGCTCCGGCCCGGCGGGCGCGAAGAGACGGTGCCCGTCGAGGAGTTGGCGGTCGGCGACCGTTTCCTGGTACGCCCCGGCGAGAAGATCGCGACCGACGGGACAGTCGTCGAGGGCACTTCGGCGGTGGACGTCTCCATGCTCACCGGAGAGTCCGTGCCGGTGGAAGTGGCCGCCGGGGACGCGGTCACCGGGGCCACGCTCAACGCGGGCGGGCGTCTCGTCGTGGAGGCCACCCGGGTCGGCTCCGACACCCAGCTCGCCCGGATGGCGAAAATGGTGGAGGACGCGCAGAACGGGAAGGCCGCCGCGCAGCGGCTCGCGGACCGGATCTCCGCGGTCTTCGTGCCGATCGTGATCGCACTGGCCCTGGGCACGCTGGGCTTCTGGCTGGGCAACGGCGCCGGGCTGACCGCCGCGTTCACCGCCGCCGTGGCCGTACTGATCATCGCCTGCCCGTGCGCCCTCGGCCTCGCCACGCCGACCGCGCTGATGGTCGGCACCGGGCGCGGCGCGCAGCTCGGCATCCTCATCAAGGGCCCGGAGGTCCTGGAGACCACCCGCCGCGTCGACACCGTGGTGCTCGACAAGACCGGTACGGTCACCACCGGCCGGATGACCCTGCTCGCCGTGCACCCGGCCGAAGGTACCGACGAGGCCGACGTGCTGAGGCTGGCAGGCGCCCTGGAGCACTCCTCCGAGCACCCGATCGCCCGTGCCGTCGCCGACGGCGCCCTGGAGAAGCTGGGCACGCTGCCCTCTCCCGAGGACTTCGGCAACGTGCCCGGACTCGGCGTCCAGGGTGTCGTGGAGGGCCATGCGGTGCTCGTCGGCCGGGAACAGCTGCTGGCGCAGTGGGAACTGAAGCTGCCGGCCGAGCTGGCGCGGGTCCTGGAGACGGCCCAGGCGGCCGGGCGCACCACCGTCACGGTGGCCTGGGACGGTGAGGCGCGCGCGGTGCTGGAGATCGCCGACGCCGTGAAGGAGACCAGCCCCGAGGCGGTGCGCCGGCTGCGCGCGCTCGGCCTCAGGCCCGTCCTGCTGACCGGCGACAACGAGGCGGTGGCCCGGACCGTCGCCCGTGAGGTCGGGATCGCGCCGGAGGACGTCATCGCCGAGGTGCTGCCGCAGGACAAGGTGGATGTCGTCAAGCGCCTCCAGGCGGAAGGCCGCTCGGTCGCGATGGTCGGCGACGGTGTCAACGACGCGGCCGCGCTGGCCCAGGCCGACCTCGGGCTGGCCATGGGCACCGGCACGGACGCGGCCATCGAGGCCGGCGACCTGACCCTCGTCCGGGGCGACCTGCGGGCCGCGGCGGACGCGATCCGGCTGGCCCGCCGCACTCTCGGCACGATCCGGTCCAACCTGTTCTGGGCCTTCGCCTACAACGTCGCCGCGCTGCCGCTCGCCGCGGCCGGCCTGCTCAACCCGATGATCGCGGGGGCGGCGATGGCCTTCTCCTCGGTCTTCGTCGTCGGCAACTCCCTCCGCCTGCGCACCTTCCGGGCGGCCTGACCGACGGCGGTCACCCGGACGGGTGTGACGGCCGGGCTGCGGCGGGGGCGCGGGGACGCACCGGGTGGACCACGCGTACCGTGGACACCTGGTGATTCCCGGTCCACGGTGCGGGTGTGCCCAGCGAGCCCCGGACACTCGGACCCCCTCCACAACGCCACCGCGGGAGAGACGAATGCGCGAGCCGACCCCCACCGACCAGGGCGGTGCCCGTCCGCTCACCGCGCCCGCCCGGCCCGCGGACGGGCTCCGCCGGGTGGCGTCCGCCGTCCTCGGCGACCTCAGGGCCGTGGACGGCGCCCTGTACGCGGCGGTGGCGGCCACTCCCACCCCCACCCTCGACCGGGCCCTGCGCCACCTCTCGCACGCGGCCGACCATTCGAAGATCTCGTTCGCCATCGCCGGCGCCCTCGCCCTGGGCGGGTCGCAGCAGCGCCGGGCCGCGCTCGTCGGCGTGGGGGCCATAGCCGTGGCGTCGGCGTCGGCCAATCTGCTCGGCAAGCGTCTGGTCCGCAGGGACCGGCCGGACCGGGAGGCGGCCCGGGTGACCGTGGACCGGCATGTCCCGATGCCCACCTCGGCTTCCTTCCCCTCCGGGCACACCGCGTCGGCGGTCGCCTTCGCCACCGCCGTCGGTACGGTCCTGCCCGCGGCCTCCGGCCCGCTCGGCGCACTGGCCGGCGCGGTGGGCTACTCACGCATCCATACGGGCGTGCACTACCCGGGAGACGTCGCCGCCGGTGCGGTTCTCGGCATCGCGAGCGCGGCCACCGCCCTCGCCCTGGCATCGGCCCGCCTCCCCGCCTCGTACGGGCGCGGAAGGCCACGCCCGCCCCGGACCCGGTGACCGCCGACCGCCGACCGGGGAGGATGAACACCGTCCCCCGCCGGTCCCGGGACAGCACGCCTAGAGCCGTGCCCCGCCCCGCGGGCGGACCTCACCGGCCCGCCCGTCGGCCTGCCGCAGGGGCCGTCCGACGAACCGGTAGCGGCGTTCCGGCCGTCCCGCGGCCCCGTACCGCAGCGAGACCTCGGCCGCGCCGACGGTGTGGAAGTGCTCCAGGTAGCGGCGGGCGCTGACCCGGGAGACTCCGGTGAGGGCGGCGCACTCGGTGGCCGACAGCGTGCCGTCGGCCTCCCGCAGGGTGCGCTCGACCAGTTCGGCGGTCTCCACACTCATGCCCTTGGGCAGCACCGGAGCCGCGTACGTCACGACCGGCGCCGCTCCGGCCAGCACCCGGTCCACGTCGGCCTGGCCACGCACGACCGTGCCCAGCAGCCGACCGCGCTGGACGGCGTACCGCTCCAGCCTGGCCCGCAGGTCCTCGAACTCGAACGGTTTGAGCAGATAGTCGACGACCCCGTGCCGGACCGCCCCGCGCACCGTCTCCGCCTCCCGTGCGGCGCTGATGACCATCACGTCGCAGTCGTGCCCCGCGCTGCGCAGCCGGGGAATCACCTCGAGGCCGAACAGGTCCGGCAGATACAGGTCGAGCAGCACCAGATCGGGACGGAGTTCGTCCACCGCGGCGACGGCCTGCTCACCGGTGCTGGCGACGCCGACCACCCGGAACGCCTCGACGCGGTCGACGAAGGCGCGGTGCACACGGGCCACCATGAAGTCGTCGTCGACCACGAGCACGTCGATCGCGTCGGCGCGTGCGGGCCCGGCGTGCTCACCGTGCGTGCTGGTCATCGGCCGGCTCCTTCCGCCACCGCGTCGGCGAGGTGGCTCACGGTCATGCGGGCGGTGAACATCGCTCCGTCCGGGGTGTTGGTCATCGAGATCTCACCGCCGTGGCGTTCGCAGACGAGACGGGTGAGCGCCAGGCCGATACCGCGCTCGCCCTCCTGGGCGGCCTTGGTGGTGAAGCCGTGCGAGAAGACCTCGCGGGCCAGTCCGGGGGCGACTCCGGGGCCGGAGTCGCGGACGACGATCTCCACACTGGCGGCGTCCTGGCGCAGTTCGACCTCGACCCAGGCGTCGTGCCCTCCCTCGCCGCCAGGGCCCTCGGCCCTCGGCTCGGCACCGGGATCGCCCACGGTGGCCGCCGCGTCCACGGCGTTGTCCACGAGGTTGCCCACGACCGTCGCCACGTCGGCGGCGTCCTCGGGGGCCAGCCGGTCGAGGGCGCTGTTGTCGGAGATCCGCAGGGTCACCCTGCGTTCGGCGGCCAGGGAGGCCTTCGCCGTCAGCAGGGCGGCGACGGCGGTGTCCCGCACCCGCCGGCTGAGCGTGACGTCGAGGGACTGGCGGCGCCGGCTCAGAGCACGGATGTAGCGCACGACCTCCTCCCGCTCGCCGATCTGGATGAGTCCGGAGATCGTGTGCAGTTGGTTGGCGAACTCGTGCGCCTGGGCGCGCAGCAACTCGGAGGAACTGCGAAAGGACCCGATCTCCCTTTCCAGACGGGCGAGTTCGGTGCGGTCGCGCAGGGTGGTGACCGAACCGAGGAGACGCCCGTCCTTGGTGACGGTCATCCGGTTCATCACCAGCACCCGGCCGTGCCGCACGACGACCTCGTCACGCCGGCGACCGGGCTCGTGCCGCGACGGGTCTTTGGCCCGGTCCTGCGTTCCGGCGAGGACGTCCCGCAGCCGCCCGTCGACGCCGAGGGAGTCCAGGCTCTGGCCGACGCAGTCCTCGGGCAGGGCGAGCAGACGTCGACCCATCTCGTTGACGAGGGTGAGCCGGTGCTGCGGATCCAGCGCGACCACGCCCTCGGCGATGCCGTACAGCATGGCTTCGCGGTGTTCGGCGAGCCCCGCGATCTCGCGCGGCTCGAGGCCGAGACTCTGCCGCTTCACCCGCCGCGCGAGCAGCCAGGAGCCGGCCACTCCCAGCCCGCTGGCGATGCCCAGATAGGCGAGCAGATAGGAGGAGGCGCCGCTGAGCCGCTGCCAGACCGTCGGATCGGCCACGCCGATCATCACCGTGCCGAGGTGGCGTCCGAGGTTGTGCCGGTCCGCCCCGAGGACCGGCACCTGCGCGACCCGTTCACGGCTGCCGTCGAGCGTCACGGGTCCCGACCAGCCGCGCCCGCGTGCCGCGCCGTCGCCCGGTGGCAGCCGCTCACCGATCACCGTGGGGTTCGTGGAGGCGACGATCCGGCCGTCCGGGCCGGCCACGGTCACCGAAGTGACCCCGGACTGCGTCTGGGTGGAGTTCACCAGCGCGGCGAGAGCCTCGCCGGGAACCGGCCGCGTCAGCCGGCTGCGCACCAGCGGGTTGGCGGCCAGCTGTTCGGCGAGAGCGCCGACCCGGCGGCCCTCGACCCGGTTGAACGTCGCCTCCGACTGCGCCAGGGAGACCGCGGCGACCGCCAGCAGGACCATCACGACGATGGCGAGCTGGAGCACCAGCATCTCGCCCGCGAGGGTCTGACGGCGGAAGGTGACGGCCACGACGTACTCAATCTCTCCTGCCGACGGGCTCTCCGGCCGGCGATGCCCTCCGGCGGGCACGACGCGGTGCGACGCGGGTGGCGGGCTGCCCCATCATGGCGCCCACCTGCGCCGGGCGAAAGACACCTGCCCCATCAGAACTTGCCCGCGGTGCCCCGAGAATGCCGCGACGCGGTCGTCCGGGGCCCGCCCCGGACGCGCGGCGGGCCGCTGACGCAATGACCAAAACCTCCGTTGGTTCCGCAAGCGGGACAGCCCGCCGGCACACGTGCACCATGTGGCGCACGCCGCCCTCCCCCACAGGGCTTCGCGTGACCCCAGACGACCGACCGACAGGTGGTGGCATTCGTGCGCCTGCGCACCCCCCTCGCCCTGCTCGGGGCCGCCGTGCTGGTACTCGTGGGTCCGCCGCTGCTCACGAGCGGCAGCGGCACCGAGACCGGCACGCAGATCCCGGGCCTGCGCCTCATGGTTCCCAACACGCCCGGCGGCGGCTACGACATCACGGCCCGTACGGCCGCGAAGAACGCCGAGGACGCCGGGCTCACCCACAACATCGAGGTGTTCAACCTGCCCGGTGCCGGCGGCACCGTCGGCCTCAGCAGGCTGGTGAGCGAACACGGCAACGGCAAGCTCGCCATGTCGATGGGCCTCGGTGTCGTCGGCGCCGTCCGGTCCAACGACGCGCCGAAGACCCTGGGCGACACCACCCCGATCGCCCGGCTCACCGAGGAGCAGGACGTCGTCGTGGTCGCCAAGGACTCCCCGTACGAGACGATCGACGACCTGATCGGCGCCTGGAGGGACAACCCCGGCAAGCTCCCGGTGGGCGGCGGCTCCTCCCCCGGCGGACCTGACCATCTCGCGCCGATGCTGATGGCGCGGGCCGCCGGGATCGCCCCGAAGCAGGTCAACTACATCCCCTTCGACGGCGGCGGTGAACTGCTCGCCTCGATCCTCGGCAACAAGGTCGGGTTCGGCGTGTCCGGCGTCGGTGAGTACCTCGACCAGATCAAGGCGGGTGAGCTGCGCCTGCTCGCGGTCACCGGACCGGAGCGGGTCCCCGGACTCGACGCGCCCACACTGCGGGAGGCGGGCTACGACGTGAACTTCACCAACTGGCGCGGCCTCGTCGCCCCGCCCGGACTGACCGATGCCGAACGCGACAAACTCGTGGCACTGGTCGAGGAGTTGCACGACTCGGACGAATGGCGCACGTCCATGAAGCAGAACGGCTGGGACGACGCCTTCCTGACGGGAGAGAAGTTCGGTGCCTTCCTGGAGGCCGAGGACAAGCGCGTGGTGTCCGTCCTGAAGGAGCTCGGACTGTGACCACACCGACCACCGACCTGCCCCCCGAGCCCGCCACCGAACGGCGCTCCTGGCTGCGCGACCACTCGGAACTCGGCGTCTGTGCACTGCTGTTGGCGCTCGGCGTCCTCGTCCTCGCCGACGCCCTCACCATGGACGTCGACATCACCCAGCGCGGCCCCGTCGGACCGAGGACGGTACCGGTCGTGGTCGGCGTCGGACTGCTGCTCATCGCCGCCCTGCTCGCGGTCGACGTACTGCGCGGCGGCCGGGGGCGGGCCGAGACCGGTGAGGACGTCGACCTGTCCGAACCCGCCGACTGGCGCACGGTGCTGCTGCTCGCCGGGGTGTTCCTCGGCTCGGCCGTCCTCATCGAACCGCTCGGCTTCCCGGTCGCCGGCGCACTGCTCTTCTGGGGCGCGGCCTTCGCCCTCGGCAGCCGCAGATTCGACCGCGATCCGCTGATCGCGGCGGTCGTCTCCCTCGTCGCCTACACCGTGTTCAACAACCTGCTCGGAGTACCGCTGCCCGGTGGTCCGCTGATGGGAGTGCTGTGACGTGAACGCCCTCAACTCCCTTCTGGACGGCTTCGGTACGGCCCTGACCCCGATCAACCTGCTGTGGGCCGCGACCGGTGTGCTGCTGGGCACCGCGATCGGCGTACTGCCCGGTATCGGCCCGGCGATGGCGGTGGCGCTGCTGCTGCCGGTGACGTACGGGCTCGACCCGATCGCCGCGTTCATCATGTTCGCGGGGATCTACTACGGCGCGATGTTCGGCGGTTCGACGACCTCGATCCTGCTGAACACACCGGGGGAGAGCGCCGCCGTGGTCGCGGCCATGGAGGGCAACCCCATGGCCAAGTCGGGTCGTGGTGCGCAGGCGCTGGCCGCCGCCGCGATCGGCCACTTCACGGGTGGCATGGTCGGCACGGTCCTGCTGGTCGCGCTGGCACCGGCGGTCGCCGAACTCGCCGTGGACATCGGCGCGCCGGACTACTTCGCCATCATGGTGCTGGCGTTCATCGCCGTGACGTCGGTGCTGGGTTCGTCGCGGATCCGGGGTCTGGCCTCGCTGCTGATCGGCCTGACGATCGGTCTGGTGGGACTGGACCAGATGACCGGCCAGCAGCGGCTGACCTTCGGTTCCCTCCAACTGGCCGACGGCGTCGATGTGGTGATCGTCGCGGTGGGCCTGTTCGCCATCGGCGAGGCGCTGTGGGTCGCCGCGCATCTGCGGCGCAGGCCGCCCGAGCCGATTCCGGTGGGCCGGCCGTGGCTGGGCCGCGACGACGTGCGGCGCACGTGGAAGTCCTGGGCTCGCGGCCCGTTCATCGGCTTCCCCTTCGGGGCGATCCCGGCGGGCGGCGCGGAGATCCCGACGTTCCTGTCGTACGTCACGGAGAAGCGGCTGTCCAAGCACCAGGACGAGTGGGGCAAGGGTGCCATCGAGGGCGTGGCGGGACCGGAGTCGGCGGCGTCGGCCTCGGCGGCGGGCACGCTGGTGTCCATGCTGACGCTCGGCCTGCCGACCACGGCCGTCGCGGCGGTGATGCTGGCCGCCTTCCAGCAGTACGGCATCCAGCCGGGCCCCCTGCTCTTCGAACGTGAGCCCGAGCTGGTGTGGGGCCTGATCGCCTCCCTGTTCGTCGGCATGGTGCTGCTGCTCGCCCTGAACCTCCCGCTGGCACCGGTGTGGGCGAAGCTGCTGCGCATCCCTCGGCCGTACCTGTACGCCGGCATCCTGTTCTTCGCGGCGATCGGCGCGTACGCGGTCGGCGGCGAGGTGATCGACCTGGTGATTCTGCTGATCATCGGTCTGATCGGCTTCGGGATGCGGCGGTACGGCCTGCCGGTACTGCCCGCCATCATCGCCGTCATCCTCGGCCCGGCCGCCGAGCAGCAGCTCCGCCGCGCGCTGCAGATCAGTGACGGCAGCGTCCTGGGCCTGGTCAATACGCCCTTCTCGGTGATCGTGTACGCGGTCATCGTGCTGCTGCTGGCCTGGCCGTTGCTGAGGAAGGCGGTGCTCCGCAGGCGCGTCGAGTCCTGATCCGCTCGTGGCGTTCTCCGCCCCATGGGTGTGGCGCACAGGTGCGCCACACCCATGGGGCGTTGTGACATCGCGACACCGCCTCGCGCACTTCCCCCGCCACCCATCTTGACGCGTCACTGACATGGGTGGCTTGATGTCTTCATGGGAGCGCTCCCACCTCATTCAGGGAAGGGAACAGCATGCGCGTCACCGACCGCTTACCACTACGGGCTCTGCTCGCACTGACCACCCTGCTCCTCCCGTTCGGCCTCGCCCTCGGCCCTCTCGCACCACGCGCGGCGGCCGCGCCGAACGCGGACCCCGTTCGCATCATGCCGCTGGGCGACTCGATCACCGGCTCACCCGGCTGCTGGCGGGCCATGTTGTGGAACCAGTTGCAGAACGCCGGCCACACGGACATCGACTTCGTCGGCACCCTGCCCGGCCAGGGCTGCGGCCTGGCGTACGACGGCGACAACGAGGGCCACGGCGGCGAACTGGTGACCAACGTCGCGGACCAGGACCTGCTGCCCGGACGGCTGGCGGCGACCCGGCCGGACATCGTTGTCATGCACTTCGGCACGAACGACGTCTGGAGCAGCATTTCCCCCGAGCGCATCCTCGCCGCCTACACCAAGCTGGTGACGCAGATGCGCGCGGCCAATCCCGACACGCGGCTCCTGGTGGCCCGGATCATCCCGATGAACCCCGCGAGCTGCGCCGGCTGCGCCCAGCGCGTCGTCGACTTCAACGCCCTGATCCCCGGGTGGGCCGAGACGACGAGCACCAGCCGCTCCCCCGTGACCGTGGTCGACCAGTGGAAGGGCTTCGACACCGCCACCGACACCTACGACGGCGTGCACCCGAACGACTCCGGCAACGAGAAGATCGCCGCCCGCTGGTACCCGGCCCTGTCCGAACTCCTCGACCAGGGTGTCCCGGGCGATCCCGGTGATCCTGGCGACCCCGGTGACGGCGAACCTGCCTGTATCGCGTCGTTCCGGGCCGTCTCGTCCTGGCAGGGCGGCTACCAGGCCGAGGTGACGGTCCGGAACACCTCCACCGTCCCCCTCTCCGGCTGGACCACGACGGTCGCACCGGCCGACGGCGCCCAACTGACGCAGGTGTGGAACGGCACGCTCGGCACCGCCGCCGACGGCACGGCAACCGTCACCAACGCGAGCTGGAACGGCGCCCTGGCACCCGGCGCGAGCACCGCCTTCGGCTTCCTCGCCCACGCCCCGGCAACGTCCGGCGCCCCGGCCGCGACTGTCGGCTGCACGGCCACGGCAGCCTCCTGAGCACGGCGCACACCAGGCACGCACTCCATGACGCACGGCACGGACCAGGACCGAACCGACCCCCGAACCGCACCTCTGGAGCCGCCATGAGAACCCGCACTTCCCGCACGCCCTCCCCCGCATCCACCGCCCCCCGCGTGGCCGGTCTGGTCGCCGCTCTCCTGGGGCTCCTCCTCCCACTGCTCGCCTTCGGCACCCCGGTTCACGCGGCCCCCACCGGCTTCCGCGTCGAGAACGGCCGGCTGTTGGAGGCCTCCGGGAACGACTTCGTGATGCGCGGCGTCAACCACGCCCACACCTGGTACACGGACCGGATCAGCTCTCTCGCGCACATCAAGGCCAAGGGCGCCAACACCGTGCGCGTGGTTCTCTCCAGCGGCGACCGGTGGACCGCCGACGACACCGCCGACGTGGCCGGCGTCGTCGCGCAGTGCAAGCGGAACCGGCTGATCTGCGTCCTCGAGGTGCACGACACCACGGGTTACGGCGAGCAGAGCGGAGCGGTGACGCTCTCCCGCGCCGCCGACTACTGGATCGGCGTTCAGAGCGCGCTGACCGGTCAGGAGGACCATGTCATCGTCAACATCGGCAACGAGCCCTACGGCAACACCGGCTACACGAACTGGACGGCCGACACCAAGGCCGCGATCCGGAAGCTGCGCGACGCCGGGTTCGACCACACGCTGATGGTCGACGCCCCCAACTGGGGCCAGGACTGGGCGTTCACCATGCGTGACAACGCCGCCTCGGTGTTCGCCGCCGACCCGGACGCCAACACGGTGTTCTCCATCCACATGTACGGCGTCTTCGACACCGCGGCCGAGATCAGCGACTACCTGGGCCGTTTCGTCACCGCGCGGCTGCCCCTCGTCGTGGGCGAGTTCGGACACGACCACTCCGACGGCGACCCCGACGAGGACACCATCCTGGCCGTCACCCGGCAGCTCGGGATCGGCTACCTCGGCTGGTCCTGGAGTGGCAACGGCGGCGGAGTCGAGTACCTGGACATGGCCGCGAACTTCGACCCGGACCGGCTGACCAGCTGGGGTGAACGTCTCTTCAACGGCGCCAACGGAATCGCGGCCACCTCCGAGGAGGCCGCGATCTACTCCTCCGGCCCGGGCGGTGACACCACGGCCCCGACCACCCCCGGCACACCGGCCGTCTCCTCGGTGACCTCGTCGTCCGCCGCTCTCTCCTGGACGGCGGCCACCGACGCGAACGGAGTGACGGGCTACGACGTCGTCCGGATCGACGACGGTGACGAGACGGTCGTCACCACCACCGCCGGCACCTCCGCGACCCTCACCGGCCTCTCCCCCGCCACCTCCTACACCTTCGCCGTGTACGCCCGCGACGCGGCCGGCAACCGCTCGCAGCGTTCCGCCACGGTGACGGTCACCACGTCCTCCGGCGGGAGCCAGGGAACCTGCGAGGTCGGGTACCGGGTGACGAACGAATGGCCCGGCGGCTTCCAGGGCGAGGTCACGGTCCGCAACACCGGCAGCACGGCGGTCGACGGCTGGACGCTGAACTGGACCTTCCCGGGCGCCCAGCGCATCACCAACATGTGGGGCGGCACCCCGGTCCAGTCCGGTTCCGAGGTCAGTGTCGCCTCGGCCCCCTACACCGCGGCGATCCCCGCGGCCGGCTCCGTCACCCTCGGCTTCACGGCCACCACGACGGACCGCAATCCGAGTCCCTCGGCGTTCACTCTCAACGGGTCCGCCTGCTCCGTGGCCTGACGAACGCGCTGCCCGGAAGGGTGCCTTCCTCCCCCTTCCGGGCAGCGAACCCATGCCGGCGGCCGTTCATGGCGGGCGGTCCGTCCGGGTCAGACCAGATGGGCGAAGACCACCAGGTTCTCGGTGTAGTCCTTGGCCACGCGGTCGTAGGCTCCGGAGCAGGTGATGAGCCGGACCTGGGCGTCGTCCGCATCGGCGTAGACCCGATCGTTGGGGAAGTCGTCCTTGGCGAACGACTCCGCGTGGTCGATCACGAACGTCGCGTCCCGCCCGTCGGCCCGCTCCACCTTGAACCGGTCGCCCTTCTCGAGTTCGGAGAGCCGGGCGAACACGGCCGGCGAGGTCTTCGTGTCCACGTGCCCGGCGATGATCGCCGTTCCGCGCTCCCCCGGCGACACGCCGTCGGCGAACCAGCCGACCAGGTTGGTGTCGTCCGCCGGCGGTGCGTCGAGCTGGCCCGAGGCTCCGATGGCGAGATCGGTGAAGGGCGCGTCGACGTCGATGTCGGGGATGCGGATCCGGGTCGGGGCGGACCGCGGCAGTTGCTTGCTCGTCGGCGCGGTCGTGGCGGGATCGGAGGCCGAAGGGGACGCCGAGGGGGACATCACGGCGGAGGCCGCGGGGGGAGAGTGCGGGCCGCGGGCGTCGGCGGAGGGCTCCTTCCCTCCACCGAGCAGGCTCACCGCAAGCACCAGGGCCGCCGTACCCCAGAAGATCGCCGTCATGAGGGCGCGCAGTCTCCGCCTCGCCGGAGTCGGATCGGTGTGGTCAGGGGAAAGGGGGCGGGCTGCCATCGGGGGACCACCTCATTCGGACACGGCAGCGAACACGGCATACGAAAGGGCGAGTCGGGGCCGCCGTACACGCGACGCGCATACGGCGGCCCCGACTCCTATGACGTCAGGCATGGCTCAGGCCACGCTTCCGGAAGCCTTCTTGCGCTTCAGCGCGTAGGCACCGGCGCCGAGGACCGCCAGGGCGGCCAGGCCGCCGCCGGAGACACCCGGGTCCGCGAGGCCGCCACCGCCGGCGTGCACTCCGCCGTGCGGCTTCTCCTTGTAGTCGCCTTCGTCCTTGTAGCCGCCCTCGTCCTTGTAGCCGCCCTCGTCCTTCTTGTACTCGCTGTCGTCCTTCTTGTCCTTGTAGTCGCTGTCGTCGTGCTTGCCGCTCCAGTCGCCCTCGTTCACGGCCGCGAGAGCCCCACCGCCGGTGTGCACTCCGCCATGCGGCTTCTTCTTGTAGTCGTCTTCGTCCTTGTCGTTCTTGTACTCGTCGTCCTTGTCGTTCTTGTACTCGTCGTCCTTGTCGTTCTTGTACTCGTCGTCCTTGTCGCCCTTCTTGTAGTCGTCGTCCTTGTCGCCCTTCTTGTAGTCGTCGTCCTTGTCGTTCTTGTACTCGCTGTCGTCCTTCTCGTCCTTGTAGTCGCCGTCGTCGTGCTTGCCGCTCCAGTCGCCCTCGTTCACGGCCGCGAGAGCCCCACCGCCGGTGTGCACTCCGCCATGCGGCTTCTTCTCGTAGTCGTCCTCGTCCTTGTCGTTCTTGTACTCGTCGTCCTTGTCGTTCTTGTACTCGTCGTCCTTGTCGCCCTTCTTGTAGTCGTCGTCCTTGTCGCCCTTCTTGTAGTCGCCCTCGTCCTTCTCGTTCTTGTACTCGTCGTCCTTCTCGTCCTTCTTGTACTCGCTGTCGTCCTTCTTGTGCTTGTACTCGCCGTCGTCCTCACCCACAGCGGTGAGAGCGCCGCCGCCGGTGTGCACTCCGCCATGCGGCTTCTTCTCGTAGTCGTCCTCGTCGTGGCTGCTGTCCTCCTTGTGCTCCTTGCTGTAGGAAGACTTGTCGTGGTCCGAGTCGCCCATGTGGGCGGCAAAGGCTGCGGGCGCCCCGACCACGAGGGCCGCGGTGGCCGTCGCGGTGGCGAGCAGCGTGCGGGCAGAGCGCATCTGACTGTCCTTCCGTCGGCGCACCCGGCTGCTGACACCTGGCCAGCACGGTTAACCGGGCCCCGACGTGATTAACCGTCAGTCATAAGAGCCGCTCCCACCATTCGAGGCGTTCACACGGGTTACGGCTTCACCCCGACGGCGTACCGGCGGGTGCTCACGGCGCCGGGCCGTCTGGCTTGGTAAAGCCAGAGAGGGGAGATGTTCTCGGGGCGGTGGCGGGCTCCGCGCTCCTCTTCAGCCTGCCGGGCACCGTCGAAGGGCTCCTGCTCCGTGCCGGGCGGGTGCTCGCGCCGGTTCTCTCCCTCGTCCGTGTGGTCAGTGTGCTGCCGCGGTTTTGGCGGCTGATCAGCCCAGCCAGCCCGGCCGCACCAGACCTGACTCGTAGGCCAGGACGACCAGTTGCGCCCGGTCGCGGGCGCCCAGTTTGACCATGGTGCGGCTGACGTGGGTCTTGGCGGTGAGCGGGCTGACGACCAGGCGGCGGGCGATCTCCTCGTTGGACAGGCCGATGCCGACCAGGGCCATCACCTCCCTTTCCCGTTCGGTGAGTTCGGACAGGGCGCCGGTCGCGGCCGGCTCCTTGGAACGGGCCGCGAACTCGGCGATCAGACGCCGGGTCACCCCCGGTGAGAGCAGCGCGTCCCCCGCGACCACGGCCCGCACCGCGCGCAGGAGTTCCTCCGGCTCGGTGTCCTTCACCAGGAAACCCGAGGCACCCGACCGGATCGCCTCGAAGACGTACTCGTCCAGCTCGAAGGTGGTGAGCATGACCACCTTCACGTCCTTCAGGTCCGTGTCCCCGGTGACCCTGCGGGTGGCGGCCAGCCCGTCGAGTGCGGGCATGCGGATGTCCATGAGGACGACGTCGGGCCGCAGTTCACGGATCAGCCGCACCGCCTCGGCTCCGTCGGCCGCCTCTCCCGCCACCTCGATGTCCCGCTGCGCGTCCAGCAGCGCGCGGAAGCCTGCCCGGACCAGTGACTGGTCGTCGGCGAGCAGTACGCGGATCACCGGTCCTCCCTGACGTCGAGCGGCAGTACGGCGAGCACCCGGAAACCTCCGTCGGGGCGCGGGCCCGCCTCGATGGTGCCGTCCAGGGCAGCGGCCCGCTCCCGCATCCCGGCGAGCCCCTTGCCGCTGCCGCCCGCGTCGGCCCCGGTGGCGGGTCCGTCGTCGTCGATACGCAGCCGCAGCCACCCCGCGTCCTGTTCGATGCGCACACGCGCGCGCCGCGATCCGGAGTGCCGTACGACGTTGGTGAGAGCTTCCTGGAGGATGCGGAAGGCGGCCAGGTCCGCGCCGGGCGGAAGCTTCGGCGGCGCCCCCTCGACCGTGACGGTGAGGCCCGCGCTCGCAGCCTGTTCGACCAGTTCGGCCAGCCGGTCCAGACCGGGGGCGGGGGCGCGCGGTGCGGCACCGGGGGCACGCAGTGTGTCGAGCACCTGACGTACCTCCCCGAGCGCCTCCTTGCTCTGGTCCTTGATGGTGGTGAGCGCGGTGCGGGCCTGCTCCGGGTCGCTGTCGAGGAGTGCGAGACCGACGCCCGCCTGCACATTGATGACGGAGATGCTGTGCGCGAGCACGTCGTGCAGTTCGCGGGCGATGCGCAGCCGTTCCTCGTCCGCGCGCCGCCGCGCCGCCTGGGCCCGTTCGGCACGTTCCCGGGCCCACTGCTCGCGGCGGGTCCTGACCAGCTCCGACACCGCCACGACGGCCACCACCCAGGTGGCGATCACGATCTCCTCGTTCCAGGAGGCGGCCGCGTCGCCGGACGGCGGCAGCCATCGGTAGAGCAGATGGGCGAGCAGCAGGTGCCCGGCCCAGAGCGTTCCCATCGCCGTCCAGGCCGCATGGCGGTGCCCGGTGACCACGGCGCTGAAGCAGGCCAGGGCGACGGTCAGGAACACCGGCCCGTACGGGTATCCGGCACCCAGATAGAGCAGTACGGCGGCCACCTCGGCGAACACCACCGGCACCGGATACCGCTGCCGCCACAGCAGTGCCGCGCCGGACACGAACAGCAGCAGTCGCGCGAGGGGGTCCAGCGCCACCCGCCCGCCCGCCTGGGCGTGCTCGGCGAAGTGGGAGCCGATCAGCACGAAGGCCGTGAGAAGCACGGTGGAGCGCCAGGGCCACCGGGGACGACGGCTCTCTACGCCCTCGTCGCTTCCCTCGCCCTCGCCGGCCCAGCGGCCCCGGCCGGGTGGGCCGGGCCGCCACATCCCCGGCGGCCCGCCTCGGCGCCCGTGCTGCTCGTCCATGCCCGTCACGCTAGACGCCGGGTGCGGAGAGCGGCATCACCCCGGCGTCGTGATCACGTGTACTCCCGGCGAAGTACGCCGGCAAGGGCACCTGGGAGCGCCGCTACGTCAGCGCCGGCAGGCCCACGGAGTGGGCGAGCCGGCCCACCGCGTGCCGGAAGAACGTCTCGCGGTCCTCCACGACCCGGTGGAACTGCCCGAACAGTTCGAACCCGATCAGTCCGTACAGCTCGGCCCAGGCCGCCACCATCGCCACCACCACCTCCGGGGGGAGGTCCGGCGCGAGGTCGGCGGCCATCCGCTCGGCCTCCGGCCGCAGCTCGGCCGGAAGCGGGGGTTTCACCAGTGCGGAGTCGCGGTGCGCGTCCCGCAGAACGTCCATGATCAGGAAACCCAGGCGAGCGGCGGCCGGGACGGTGGTCTCCGGCGCGCTGTATCCGGGCACCGGCGACCCGTAGATCAGCGCGTACTCGTGCGGGTGCCCGAGCGCCCAGTCGCGCGCGCCCTCGCAGACCGCGGTCCAGCGCCGGACCGGTGCGGTGCCGGCGACCGCGCCGTGGGCTGCTTCCACAGCGTCGCCGAGGGAGTCGTAGGCGTCGATGATGAGCGCGGTCAGCAGGTCGTCACGGCTCGGGAAGTACCGGTACATCGCGGAGGAGGCCATGCCGAGTTCGCGGGCCACGGCCCGCAGTGAGAGCTTGGCGGCGCCTTCCGCCGCGAGCTGTCTGCGGGCCGCTTCCTTGATGGCCGCGGTGACTTCGAGCCTCGCCCGGGCGCGGGCGCCGTGTGCAGTGCTGCTCATGCGGATCAGTGTCCCACGAATCCAGAGCAGCGCACACAAACAAGAGCAGCGCTCTTGCTTTGCCACGTCGACGTCGTGCAGACTGAGGACATACAGCGAGAGCAGTGCTCACAAAAGAGAGCAGAGCTCCCTACGGCATTCCGACCGGAGGTCACCGATGTCGTCGTCAACGCCGTACTACCGCAAGGGAAGTCCCACGGCCGTCCGGCTCAACAGCGTCATCGGCTGGCTGGCCCGGCATGGGGTCAGCCTCGCCGGCGCCGCCGAGTTGTCCGTCCGCGGCCGCACGAGCGGACGGATGCAGCGCATCCCGGTCAACCCGCACACCTGGGACGGCGCGCAGTACCTGGTCTCGGCGCGCGGTCACTCCCAGTGGGTACGCAACATGCGCGCCGCCGGGGGCGGGGAACTGCGCGTCGGACGCAAGGTCCGCTCCTTCACCGCAGTGGAGCTTCCCGACGAGGAGAAGCTCCCGATCCTGCGGACCTACCTGAAGAAGTGGGGCTGGGAGGTGAACCAGTACTTCCAGGGGGTCACCGCCGAGTCCTCCGACGAGGAGATCGTCGCGTCCGCCCCCGACCACCCGGTCTTCCGGATCACGGTCACGAGCTGACGGACGCGCCCTCGGAGTCGGACCCGCCGCCCGCGGGACGCCGGTCCAGCGCGGTCATGGCGCGGTGGGCCATCGGATGGGTGCGGACCAGCTCGCCCAGTGTCGTCGCCCCGCGCGTGATGTCCCGGAACGCCCTCCAGGCGGGGCGGAAGCCGGTGAGGACGGCGTGGAACACCCCGGGACGCCGTTCGAACGCGGCCAGCATCCGCTTGCCGACGCTCATCTCGACCCCGAGTCCCGCCTTGACCGCGAAGGCGTAGTTCAGCGCCTGCCGGCGCGTGTCCACGGCATCGTGCGCCTCGGCGATACGCACCGCCCACTCCCCCGCCAACCGGCCCGAGCGCAGCGCGAAGGAGATGCCCTCACGGGTCCAGGGTTCCAGCAGTCCGGCGGCGTCCCCGCACACGAGCACCCGGCCGCGTGAGAGCGGCGAGTCCTCGGTGCGGCAACGGGTCAAGTGGCCGGAGGAGATGCTCGGTTCGAAGCCGGCGAGGCCGAGCCGTCCGATGAAGTCCTCCAAGTACCGCTTGGTCGCGGCGCCTTCACCCCGCCGCGAGATCACACCGACGGTCAGCGTGTCCCCCTTGGGGAAGACCCACCCGTAACTGCCGGGCATCGGGCCCCAGTCGATGAGCACCCGTTCCTTCCAGTCCTCGGCGACGGTCTCCGGCACCGGGATCTCCGCCTCCAGCCCCAGGTCGACCTGGTCGACCTTGACCCCGACGTGCGCTCCTATGCGGCCGGCGCTGCCGTCCGCGCCGACCACGGCCCGCGCGAGCACGGTCTCACCGCCCTGCAGGACGAGGGCGACCGTACGGCGGTCCGGCACGGCCGAGCCGTGCTGCTCGACCCGCTGCACGGCGGTGCCGGTCCGCACCTCGGCGCCCGCCTTCTGAGCGTGCTCGACCAGCTGCTGGTCGAACTCGGGCCGGTTGATCAGTCCGAACAGCATCTGCCTCGACCGGCGGGTGCGGGTGAAACGGCCGTTGTGGGAGAACGTCACCGCGTGCACGCGGTCCTTCAGCGGAAGTTCGAAGCCGGGGGGCAGCGAGTCGCGCGAGGGGCCGATGATGCCGCCGCCGCAGGTCTTGTAGCGCGGCAGGTCCGCCTTCTCCAGCAACAGCACGCGCCGCCCCGCGACCGCTGCCGCATAGGCGGCCGAGGCCCCCGCGGGTCCCGCGCCCACCACGACGACGTCCCATACCTGCCGTGCGTCGTCCGCCGAAGAGTTCTCGCTGCTCACGATGGTCTGCTGCTCCCGATCCAGCCGCCTGCCTCCCCCAAGCTCTCGGCTCCGCTCGAGCAGGGGGCACCCCGTCTGTCTCCCGCATACTACGGCGACGATCACCCGAGGCCGCTGTGGGAGGATCGGACGGCATGGATGCCCCGTACAAGGGCCTCACCCGTGCCGAATGATCGTCCCGCACACGAAAGTACGCACTCGTACAACGTCAGTACGCACCCGTACAACGTCGCACCCACAAGGAGCGTGCCCATGTCGTCGAATCCGGTCGCCGCGACCGTCGCCTCACTGATGCCCCGGGCGAAGGAGGAGCTCGCCGAACTGGTGGCCTTCAAGTCGGTGGCGGACTTCGACCAGTTCCCGCGCAGTGAGAGCGAGGGCGCCGCGCGCTGGGTCGCGGACGCGCTCACCGCCGAGGGGTTCCAGGACGTGGCCCTCCTCGACACCCCGGACGGGACCCAGTCGGTGTACGGCTACCTCCCCGGCCCCGAGGGGGCGAAGACAGTGCTCCTGTACGCCCACTACGACGTGCAGCCGCCGCTGGACGAGGCGGGCTGGGACAGCCCGCCGTTCGAACTGACCGAGCGGGACGGCCGCTGGTACGGACGCGGGGCCGCCGACTGCAAGGGCGGCGTGCTGATGCATCTGCTGGCCCTGCGCGCGCTCAAGGCCAACGGCGGTGTGCCCGTCCACGTCAAGGTGATCGCCGAGGGGTCGGAGGAGCAGGGCACCGGCGGCCTGGAGCGGTACGCCGAGCAGCACCCCGAGCTCCTGGCGGCCGACGCCGTCGTCATCGGTGACAGCGGCAACTTCCGCGCCGGTCTGCCGACGGTGACCGCCACCCTGCGCGGCATGACGCTCGTGCGGCTGCAGATCGACACCCTCGAGGGCAACCTGCACTCGGGCCAGTTCGGCGGCGCCGCCCCCGACGCCCTGGCCGCCCTGGTCCGCGTCCTGGACTCGCTGCGCGCCGAGGACGGCAGCACGACCGTCGACGGGCTGACCGGCGACAGCACATGGGACGGACTGCAGTACGACGACGAGCAGTTCCGCAAGGACGCCAAGGTGCTCGACGGTGTGGACCTGATCGGCTCCGGCACGGTCGCCGACCGTATCTGGGCCCGCCCCGCCGTCACCGTCCTCGGCATCGACTGCCCGCCGGTCGTCGGCGCCACGCCGTCCGTGCAGGCGAGCGCCCGCGCGCTGATCAGCCTGCGCGTGCCGCCGGGTGTGGACGCGGTCGAGGCGACCAAGCTGCTCCAGGCGCACCTGGAAGCGCACACGCCGTGGGGTGCGCGGGTGAGCACCGAGCAGATCGGTCAGGGCCAGGCGTTCCGCGCCGACACCACCAGCCCGGCCTACCGGGCCATGGCCGACGCGATGGCGGTCGCGTACCCGGGCCAGGAGATGAGCTACGCCGGTCAGGGCGGCTCCATCCCGCTGTGCAACACCCTCGCGGCGCTCTACCCGCAGGCGGAGATCCTCCTCATCGGGCTGAGCGAGCCGCAGGCCCAGATCCACGCGGTGAATGAGAGCGTCTCCCCCGACGAGCTGGAGCGGCTGTCGGTCGCGGAGGCGCTGTTCCTGCGCAACTACGCGGCCTCCGCGAGCTGATCCCGCGGGTCCGCCGCCCCGCGGCCCCGCGCCCGTGCGGGTGTCGCACGCTCCGCGCGGGCGGCGGACGCGGCCGGGACGTCCCGCCGGGCCCACGGAGGACGGCCGGTTCGCCGCCGTGCCGCGCCCCCTCCTCAGCCGACCGGCACCCCCGCTTCCAGGTACGCGGCCTTCCCGCGTTCCCGTGCCCGCAGGGCGCGGCGGAGGCGCTCGTAGCGCACCGGGGGCAGCATGTCGGCGGCCTCCGTCTCGGAGACGAAACGCCAGTCGCGCAGTTCGGGGCCGGGCAGCAGCAGCCGCGCGGCGTCGGCGGCGTCGAGACGACCGCCGTCGAAGAGCAGACGCAGACCGCCGTAAGCGGGCGGCGCGGGTGGTTCCCAGTCGACGACGAGCAACGCCGGCACGTCGTCGAGGCGGATCCCGGTCTCCTCGGCGACCTCGCGCATGCCCGCCCGCGCGGGTGCCTCACCGGGTTCGACGACTCCGCCCGGGAACTCCCAGCCCGGCTTGTAGGTCGGGTCGACGAGAAGCACTCTGTCCCGCTCGTCGAAGAGGAGGACACCGGCGGCCACGGTCTCGGCGGTCGGCTCGGGCGTCTGCACGATGTCGCAGGCGGGCACCTCTCCGTTACCGACCGCCTCGGCGATGCGGACGGCGGTGGCGTACGGAGTCAGCGGGCCGGTGTCGACCGGGTAGGCGTCGGCGGTGAGCCAGGAGGCCAGGGCCGCCCGGTACGGCTCGATGTGGTCGTAGGACCACTGCCGTACCCGCATCTCGCCGTCCGGGAGGTCCGGTGGGACCTCCCGGCCCGCTATTCGCTCGCGCAGGATCGTTTCCGCCGGAGCGAGGAGAACATGCCGGACCGGAATGCGGCGGGCCGCGAGGCCGCCGAAGATCTCGTCCCGGTACTCCTGTCTCAGCAGGGTCATCGGAACGACGAGGGTCCCGCCGAGTTCGGCGAGCATCGCCGCCGCCGTGTCTATCACCAGCCGACGCCAGATGGGAAGGTCCTGGTAGTCGCCGACCTCGGCGAGGTGTTTGGGCGGAAGCAGATGGCCCAGCGCCCCGCCGACGACCTCGGGGTCGAAGAGCGCGCTGTTCGGGATCAGTTCGATCAGTTCCCGTGCGGTCGTGGTCTTCCCCGCACCGAACGCACCGTTGATCCAGACGATCACGGTTCCCCCTCTTCTGTCGGCCCCCTGTGGCTTGCCCGCTCCACCCTGCCACGGAAACCAGCCCCAGTTGAGAACGCACAACGACGGCGCCGACGCCCCCTTCCGAGGCGTCGGCGCCGTGGGGTTCGTGGTGGGGCCCGTCAGCCCCTGGCCTCCCGGTCGTCGTCGGCGAGGACCGGGCTCTCGTCGGCGACGGTCCGGTCGAGGGTGCTGAGGGCGTCGCCGGCGGGGAGGCCGTCGAGGCTCTCACCGAGCGCGTGCGAGGGGGTGACCGCCGCGACGACGAAGCCGGTGGCGAGGGAGGCGATGGCGAGCATGCTGCGCTTCTTCATACCGGGCTCAACTGCCGAAACCGCCTCGGGGTCACGCGGCGCGGGCAATGCGGCGTGGCGCGTGTGGCCGGCCGCCCTCAGACGCCCGCGGCGGCCGGGTCCTTCCGCTTCGCCAGCGCCGCGGCCGCCGCGCCCACCAGGCCGGCGTCGGTGCCCATCTGCGCCGGTGTCACCACGAGCCGCTGGACGAAGGACAGGGTCGCGTACTCGGTCAGGGCCTGTCGCAGAGGCGCGAAGAGGACCTCGCCCGCCTTGCCCACTCCCCCGCCGACCACGGCGATGTCGATCTCGACGAGGGTCGCGGTGGCCGCGATCCCGGCTGCCAGTGCCCGCGCGGCCCGGGCGAACGACGCCACGGCCACCGGATCCCCGGCCCGGGCGGCGGCGGCCACCGCGGCGGCGGAGGTGTCGCCGTCCGGTCCGGGACGCCAGCCGTTCTCCAGGGCCCGTCGGGCGATGTTGGGGCCGCTCGCGATGCGTTCCACGCAGCCGCGTGAGCCGCACGGGCACGGATCGCCGTCGAGATCCACACTGATGTGGCCGATGTGCCCCGCGTTGCCGGTCGGCCCGGGGTGCAGCCGGCCGCCCAGCACCAGTCCGCCGCCGACCCCGGTCGAGACGACCATGCACAACGCGTTGTCATGGCCGCGGGCGGCGCCCTGCCAGTGTTCGGCCGCGGTGATCGCCACACCGTCGCCGATCAGTTCCACGGGCAGCCCGCCGGTCGCCGCCCTGACCCCGGCGACCAGCGGGTAGTCGCGCCAGCCGGGCACGTTCACCGGGCTCACGGTGCCCGCCGAGGCGTCCACGGGGCCCGCGCTGCCGATGCCGACCGCGCCCGCGTTCCCCCACAGCGGGGACGCGGTGAGCTCTGCCAGCACCGCCCCGACCTGCCTCATCACGGTGTCGCCGTCCTCCTCGGCGGGTGTCGGCCGCTGGGCACGGACCAGGATCCGGCCATGGCCGTCCACCAGTGCACCGGCGATCTTGGTACCGCCGATGTCGAGCGCCGCCACGAGGTCTGTGTGCATCAGTGTCGGATCTCCCCGTCAACCATGAGAAACGCGCCGAAATGACCCATGCCCGGCCAGGAACCGACACACAGGGGCGAGCCACACCTCGATCTCGCGGTGATCTGCGGGCCGGAGTGCGCGGTGGACAGTGTCCCCCGAGCCTGACAACGTTGTCCAGGCTCTATGCTCGACGCCACATCCTCATACAAGCCCATGGATCCACGCATCCCGTGGTCGACAGGACAGGACACCGCACCGTGCCGGAGACGCCCCGCCGCACCAACCGCCTCTCAGGGTCCCGTTACGGCAACCGTCCGACCATGAAGGACGTGGCGGCCCGCGCCGGGGTCGGCCTGAAGACGGTCTCGCGAGTGGTCAACGGCGAGCCCGGGGTAACGCCGGAGACGGAGCGCCGGGTGCAGGAGTCCATCGACGCCCTCGGTTTCCGCCGCAACGACAGCGCCCGGGTGCTCCGCAAAGGCAGCACCGCCAGTGTCGGCCTGGTCCTAGAGGATCTCGCGGACCCCTTCTACGGTCCGCTGAGCCGGGCGGTCGAGGAGGTCGCCCGCGCGCACGGCGCACTGCTGATCAACGGCTCCAGCGCGGAGGACGCCGACCGTGAACAGGAGCTGGTGCTGGCGCTGTGCGCCCGCCGGGTGGACGGGCTGGTGGTGATTCCGGCCGGTGACGACCACCGGTATCTCGAACCGGAACTCAAGGCGGGCGTCGCCACGGTCTTCGTGGACCGGCCGGCCGGCCGTATCGACGCCGACGTCGTCCTCTCGGACAACTTCGGCGGTGCCCGTGACGGCGTGGCGCATCTGATCACCCACGGGCACCGGAGAATCGGTTTCATCGGTGACATGCCCGGCATCCACACCGCGTCCGAGCGGCTGCGCGGTTACCGCGCCGCCATGGAGGACGCGGGTATACAGGTGGAGGACGCCTGGATCTCCCTCGGCGTCACCGACCCCGAGCGGGTGCGCCGGGCCACCGAGGAGATGCTCTCCCACCCGGACCCGGTCACCGCGGTCTTCGCGGGCAACAACCGGGTCACCGTCACCGTGATCCGGGTCCTGGCCGAGCAGTCCCGTCAGGTCGCGCTCGTCGGCTTCGACGACATCGAACTCGCCGATCTGCTCCAGCCGGGCGTCACGGTCGTCGCCCAGGACGCGGCGGCCCTCGGCCGGACCGCGGCCGAGCGCCTCTTCCGCCAGCTGGACGGCACCCTGCTCGCTCCCGAGCGCATCGAGCTGCCGACCCGGCTGATCACACGCGGCTCCGGTGAGCTGCCCCCGGCGGACTGAGCCCGCGGTGTCCACCGAGGACCGCACCGGCGACCCGGGTCCCGCAGGACGCACGCTGCGGGCACTGGGCCTGGCCGAGGCGCCACGCGAGCATCCGTTGCTGTATCCGGGGCCGTGGCCCCGGGAGTCGGGGCTGCTCGACGGGGACCGGCTGCTGCCGCTGGACCGCCTGGTCCACGAGGACCGGGTGCCCGTCCTCGCCTTCGGTTCCAACGCCAGCCCCGGCCAATTGCGATACAAGATGGCCCGGTTCGGAATCTCCTCGCCCGTCCCCATGGTGCGGGCCCGGGTGACCGGTGTCGACGTGGGCGTCTCGGCACATGTGAGCCGGATGGGCTATGTGTCCGCTTCTCCGGTCAAGGCTCCTGGTGTCGAGCGGGAGTTGTTCGTGATCTGGCTCGACGCCGAGCAGCTCTCGGTGATCGACGCGAGCGAGGGCGTGCCGCTGCCGGACGGCAACTACGACCGCGCCTGGCTGCCCGCACCCGACGTCCGCGTGGAACTCCCCGACGGCACCCCGCTCCCCGGCGCCCACGCCTACGTCAACCGGCACGGCGTCCTCCACGACGGCACCGGAGCCCCGCGCACCCACTGCGGGCAGCGCCCCCTGCTCACCGAACTCCTCATGGGATCAAGGAGGTTGCGGGAACTGTTCGGCGTCTCCGCCGAACAGTTCAGTGCGCGGGCCCGTGCCGACCGTCTGCTGTGCGCGCGGGGCACGCGGGTGTTCGCCGAGGAGCACCTGGTGACGGCGTCGGGTCTGGAGCGGTACGTACGGTCCCAGCGGGCGGGGAGCCCGGGCACCGGTGCGTCGCTGTCGCCGCCCCGCACGTAGCCGACACCGGCGACGGGACTACTGGGCGGAGGCCGTCAGGCCGCCGTGGCGCGGGGACGCGAAGCCCTCCAGGTCGGCGCGGGTGAGGCCGGTCGCCCGCGCGACCTCGGCGATGTCCAGGGCGCCGCAGTCCAGGCCGCGCAGCAGGTGTCCGGCGAGGGCCTTCGCGGTGGCGGGCTCGTCCATGACGTCACCGGCGGTCCGGGCGACGTACCGGGCGAGCCGGGCGGCGGCCTGCTCGAAGCCCTCGCGGTAGAAGGCGAAGACGGCCGCGTAACGGGTGGGGAGGTGACCGGGGTGCATGTCCCAGCCCTGGTAGTAGGCGCGGGCGAGGGCGCGGCGGGTGAGGCGGTGGTGCAGCCGCCAGGCCGCGTGGACCTGTGCGGTCGGGCCGACGGGCAGGACGTTGGTGGAGCCGTCCGAGAGGCGTACGCCGGTGCCCGCGGCGGCGACCTGCATGACGGCCTTGGCGTGGTCGGCGGCCGGATGGTCACTGGCCTGGTGGGCCGCGGAGACACCGAGGCAGGCGCTGTAGTCGAAGGTGCCGTAGTGCAGTCCGGTGGCACGGCCCTTGGCGGCCTGGATCATCCGGGCGACGGTGGTGGTGCCGTCGGCGGCGAGGATAGCCTGGCTGGTCTCGATCTGGATCTCGAAGCCGAGCCGGCCGGGCTCGAGGCCGCGCGCCTTCTCGAATGCCTCGAGGAGCCGCACCATGGCGGTGACCTGCTCGGGGTAGGTGACCTTGGGCAGTGTCAGCACCAGTCCGGCGGGCAGCGGGCCGGCCTCGGCCAGGCCGGTGAGGAAGATGTCGAGGGTGCGGATGCCCCGGTCGCGCACGGCGGCCTCGAGGCACTTCATCCGGATACCCATGCAGGGGGCGGCCGTGCCGTCCCGGTACGCCTGGGCGATCAGCCGGGCCGCGCGGGCGGCGGCCTCGTCCTCCTCGGCGTCGGGGCGGTTGCCGTAGCCGTCCTCGAAGTCGACGCGCAGATCCTCGACGGGCTCGCGCTCCAGCTTCGAGCGGACGCGACCGTACACGTCCTCGGCGAGTGCGTGGTCCAGCCCGATGGCGTCGGCGAACGAGGCGGCGTCCGGGGCGTGTTCGTCGAGCGCGGCCAGGGCCTGGTCGCCCCAGGAGCGGAGGGTCCCGGCGGTGAAGGTGTCACCGGGGACGTAGACGGTGTGGACGGGCTGACGGGTGCCGGGGTCTCCGGGGTAGCGCCGCGCCAGTTCGGCGTCGACGGGCGCCAGGGAGGCGCCGATCTCCGCGCCGACGGCGTCCGTGAGACTCGTCGCGACCTGCTCCTGCCGGCCCTGGGGCATCGCACACCCGCCTAATCTTCCGCGATACGGAATCAACAATCCGTTGAACGAAGCTATCGGGCGATCTCCCCACCGGTCAACACCGTCTTACGCCTCGCTCACGCTCCGATCCGCTTCACCGTCTCGGCATGTCCCCGTTCATCTGGCACTGTCTGTACTCGCTTCCTCCGCCCGACTCGCCCGGAAACCGCCGCACAGCACCAGCGAAGGAGCTTCTGTGCCGAACCACAGCCGAGTCACGCGCCGCCTGGGACTGAGAACCGCGCTCGCCGCCTCCGTCGCGCTCCCGCTCTCCAGTACAGCACTGCCCCCGAGCCCGCCTCGGCCCGGGAACGTCCGGGTCGGCCGCTGGAGGCCATGTCGTTCAACCTGCGCTTCGCGAGTACGGCGGAGCCCCACAGCTGGGCCGCCCGCAGGCCCGTGACGCGCCGGCTGCTGCGCCGCGAGCAGCCGCACTTCATCGGCACCCAGGAGGGCCTCCACCAGCAGTTGCGCGACATCGAGGCCGACCTGGGGCCGTCCTACGACTGGATCGGCGTCGGCCGGGCGGGCGGCAGCCGCGACGAGCTCATGGCGGTCCTCTACGACACCCGCCGGCTCGTCCCGCTGGAGTACGACCACTTCTGGCTGTCCGACACGCCGTACACGATCGCCTCGAACACCTGGGGCAGCGCCCACCTCCGCATGGTCACCTGGGTCCGCTTCCGCGATCTGCGCGCCGGTGACCGGGAGTTCTACGTCCTCAACACCCATCTGGACAACGCCAGCCAGTACGCACGCGAGCGGGCCGCCGCCCTGATCGCCGAGCGCGTCGCCGGGCTCGCGCGCTCCCTGCCGGTGGTCGTGACGGGGGACTTCAACGTCGCCGCCCACGGGAACCCGGTGTACGACACGCTGCTGGGCGCCGGCCTCGTCGACACCTGGGACGCGGCGGCCGACCGGAGCGAGTCCTACGGGACGTTCCACGGGTACGGGCCGCTTGTGCCGGGTGGCGCCCGCATCGACTGGATCCTGACCACACCCGGCGCCACGGTGCACCACGCCTCGGTCAACACCTTCGCCCTGGACGGCCGGTTCCCGAGCGACCATCTGCCGGTACAGGCGTCGCTCATCTTGGGATGGACGGCGCCGTACCGGAACAGGATGTGCCGGGACAGGCCGAGGCCCCCACGACCACGGAAACTCGAGGTGCGGTCGCGGGGGCCTCGTACGGTACGGGGACGGTCAGCCCTTGCGGGCCTTGATCTCCTCGGTGAGCTGCGGGACGACGTCGAACAGGTCGCCGACCACGCCGTAGTCGACCAGGTCGAAGATCGGGGCCTCGGCGTCCTTGTTGACCGCCACGATCGTCTTCGAGGTCTGCATGCCCGCCCGGTGCTGGATCGCACCGGAGATCCCGGCGGCCACGTACAGCTGCGGCGAGACACTCTTGCCGGTCTGGCCGACCTGGCTGGTGTGCGGGTACCAGCCCGCGTCCACCGCGGCCCGCGAGGCACCCACCGCCGCGCCGAGCGAGTCGGCCAGCGCCTCGATCACCGCGAAGTTCTCCGCGCCGCCCACCCCGCGGCCACCGGAGACCACGATCGCCGCCTCGGTCAGCTCCGGACGGCCCGTCGACTCCCGCGGCGTCCGCGCGACGACCTTGGTGCCGGTGGCCTGCGCGGAGAACGTGACGTTCAGCGCCTCGACCGCACCGGCGGCCGGGGCCGGCTCCACGGCCGCGCTGTTCGGCTTGACCGTGATGACCGGGGTGCCCCGGGAGACCCGGGAGCGGGTGGTGAACGCGGCGGCGAACACCGACTGCACGGCCACCGGACCCGCCTCGCCGGCCTCCAGGTCGACGGCGTCGGTGATCACGCCCGAGCCCAGGCGCAGCGCCAGGCGGGCCGCGATCTCCTTGCCCTCGGCGGACGAGGAGACCAGCACGGCGGCCGGGGAGATCTGCGCGGCCGCGGCCTGCAGCGCGTCCACCCTCGGCACCACCAGGTAGTCGGCGTACTCGGCGGCCTCGTGGGTGAGGACCCGCGCCGCGCCGTGCTCGGCCAGCACGGCGGCGGTGCCGGCGGCGCCGGCGCCCAGCACGACGGCGACCGGCTCACCGATCCGGCGGGCCAGCGTCAGCAGCTCCAGGGTCGGCTTGCGGACCGCGCCGCCGGCGTGGTCGACGTAGACGAGAACTTCAGCCATGGGACTTCTTCTCTCCTGCTTGCGAAAGATGAGGGGCGAAAAGCGAGCTCGAGCCGCGTGGCTCAGACGAACTTCTGGCTCGCGAGGAACTCGGCGAGCTGCTTGCCGCCCTCGCCCTCGTCCTTGACGATCGTGCCCGCGCTGCGGGCCGGGCGCTCGGTCGCCGACTCGACCACGGTGTAGGCGCCGGCCAGGCCGACCTCGTCGGCCTCGAGGTCGAGGTCGGACAGGTCCCAGGAGGTCACCGGCTTCTTCTTCGCCGCCATGATGCCCTTGAACGACGGGTAGCGCGCCTCGCCCGACTGGTCGGTGACCGACACGATGGCCGGCAGGGACGCCTGAAGCTGCTCGGTCGCGGCGTCGCCGTCCCGGCGGCCCCTGACGGTGCCGTCCTCGAGGGCCACCTCCGACAGCAGCGTGACCTGCGGCACGCCCAGGCGCTCGGCGAGCAGCGCCGGCACCACCCCCATGACGCCGTCGGTGGAGGCCATGCCGGAGATCACCAGGTCGTAGCCGGCCTTCTCGATCGCCCTGGCCAGCACCAGCGAGGTGCCGATCGCGTCGGTGCCGTGCAGGTCGTCGTCCTCGACGTGGATCGCCTTGTCCGCGCCCATGGACAGCGCCTTGCGCAGCGCGTCCTTGGCATCCTCCGGGCCCACCGTCAGCACGGTGATCTCCACGTCGTCGTCGGAGTTCTCCGCGATCTGCAGCGCCTGCTCGACCGCGTACTCGTCCAGCTCGGAGAGCAGACCGTCCACGTCGTCCCGGTCGACGGTCAGGTCCTCGGCGAAGTGCCGGTCGCCCGTGGCGTCGGGCACATACTTCACGGTGACAACGATCCTCAAGCTCACGCCGGCTCTCCTACTGCATCGTCATTTCTGGCTGCCTGCCTTCAGGCAGCATAAGCGCCTCAAACGGCCGTTCCCGATCGGGGCGAAGCACTCTTCCCAACGAAATATTACTCGCCAGTACACCCAGTTCTTTCCCGCTGAGCAAGCGCTTTGAACTGTGACCTTCGCAACGCAGCGTAACCGGAACCCGACGGGCCCGCAGCAGGGCCCCCTGGCCCGGTCAGTCACGCAGTGCGCGGAAACGGCCCTGATGGTGCACAAGGGGCCGACCGGGGCCGGTGTGGTCGCCGAGCAGGACCTCGGCCAGCACGATCCGGTGGTCACCGGCGGGCACGCGGGTCAGCACCGCGCACACCGTCCAGGCGAGGACGTCGTCCAGCACGGGGACGCCCTCGGGGCCCTCGTGCCAGGCGGTGGCCGCGCCGAAGCGGTCGGCGCCGGGGCGGGCGAAGGTGGCCGCCAGCTCCCGCTGGTGCTCGCCCAACACATGGACCCCGACGTGATCGCTCTCGGCGATGACGGGCCAGCTGGCACCCCCGGTGCCGACGCCGAAGGAGAGCAAGGGGGGATCGGCCGAGACCGAGGCGAGGGAGGTGGCGGTGAAGCCGACCGGGCCGGACTCCCCGCGCGCGGTGATCACCGCCACGCCCGCCGCGTGCTGCCGGAAGACGGAGCGCAACAGCTCCGGCGAGGCGGGCGCCCACCGTGGGTGAAGGAGTTCCGAGCACTTCGAGTACGCCGAGAACATGGCGTCAGGCTGACGACAGGCGCCACGTACCGTCAAGTCGGTCCCGGGATGTGGGAGATGACTCACGGTGGGGCGTCCCTCCGTCACACCGCCTCCCCCAGCGCGGCGATCACATCGGCCTTGCGCGGCTGCCCGGTGGCCCGCCGCACGACACGGCCGTCGGCGTCGAGGACCAGCACCGTCGGCGTCCTGAGGATCTCGAGCCGGCGCACGAGGTCCAGGTGGGCCTCGGCGTCGATCTCCACATGGGCCACGCCCGGGACCAGGCCGGCCACCTCTCCGAGCACCCGCCGGGTCGCCCGGCAGGGCGCGCAGAAGGCACTGGAGAACTGCACCAGCGTGGCGCGTTCACCCAGTTCCGAGCCGAGCTCCGGCGCTCGGAGCCGCTTGCCGTCGTCCCGCCCGCGCACTCGCACTCTCCTGCTCCGCCGCCGCTGCGGCACTCCGTGGGCACTCGCCGCCGCAAGCACCGGCACACACCGTCAGTACCGTCAGTCCGGTCAGTCCGGTCACCGACTCTTCGTAGCGTTCACGAGACCGCAAAGATTCCCCGGTGCCTCCTCCGGGTTTCCGTACGGGAACACGTGATCCATGGACATCGACGCGGGAGGGCCGCGAGATGTACCTGCTCCCGCGGCGGATGACGGCGCACACGGGGTAATGGCGACGCAAAAGCCCGAGGTGGATCAAGGGGGTGGACGTGACAAGAATCTCGCCGAAGGTGGCCGTCAGGGCTGGTCCGCCAGTCGTTCTTGGGGCACCATCAGCGACAAGCCGTAAACCTACGGCTGCGTAACTTCGACTGGGAGTCCCCCTTCCCAGGCAGAGCAGGAAGGGTTCCACCCCGCCCATGGCAGAACTCGTCTACCGCCCCGTGATCGGTTTCGCCCAGACTCTGTTCAAGGTGTGGGACCTCAAGATCGACTGCCGGGGTTCGGAGAACATCCCGCGATCGGGCGGCGCCGTGCTGGTGAGCAACCACATCAGCTACCTGGACTTCGTCTTCAACGGGCTCGCCGCCCTTCCGCAGAAGCGCCTCGTGCGCTTCATGGCGAAGGAGTCCGTGTTCCGGCACCGGGTCTCCGGTCCGCTGATGCGCGGGATGAAGCACATCCCCGTGGACCGCAAGCAGGGCGAGACGGCGTACGCGCACGCGCTCGACTCGCTGCGGTCCGGCGAGATCGTGGGGGTCTTCCCGGAGGCGACCATCTCGCAGTCGTTCACGTTGAAGAGCTTCAAGTCGGGTGCCGCGCGCCTGGCGCAGGAGGCCGGCGTACCGCTGATCCCGATGGCGGTGTGGGGCACCCAGCGGCTGTGGACCAAGGGCCACCCCCGCAACTTCAAGCGCAGCCACACCCCGATCACCATCCGTGTCGGTGAGGCGCTCGAGGCGTCCAGGGACAAGTACGCGGGCGCGATCACCCGGCAGCTGCGGGAACGCGTCCAGGAGCTGCTGGAGGCCGCGCAGCGTGCCTACCCGGTGCGTCCCAGGGGCCAGGACGACACCTGGTGGATGCCGGCGCACCTCGGCGGGACGGCCCCGACGCCGGAACAGGTCCGCGAGGCCGAGGCACGCTGAGCCCGAACGAACCCCTCCGGGGACGGGGGGCACCCGCAAGAGCGCGGCCGATCGAGCGTCAACACGTTCTCGATCGGCCGCACATCCACGCAGTCGCTACGCGTGTGCCATCTCCTCCTTGAGCGCCGCCACGAACGTGTCCACGTCGTCCTCGGTCGTGTCGAAGGCGCACATCCAGCGGACGTCGCCGGCGGCCTCGTCCCAGAAGTAGAAGCGGAAGCGCTTCTGCAGCCGCTCGCTCACGTCGTGCGGCAGGCGGGCGAAGACCGCGTTGGCCTGTACCGGGTGGAGGATCTCCACGCCGTGCACGGCGCGTACCCCCTCGGCGAGGCGCTGGGCCATCTCGTTGGCGTGCCGGGCGTTGCGCAGCCACAGGTCCCGGGCCAGCAGGGCCTCCAGCTGCACCGAGACGAAGCGCATCTTCGAGGCGAGCTGCATGGACAGCTTGCGCAGGTGCTTCATGTGCCGGATGCCGTCCGGGTTCAGTACGACGACGGCCTCTCCGAACAGGGCGCCGTTCTTGGTGCCGCCCAGGGAGAGCAGGTCGACGCCGGCCGCGTTGGTGAAGGTGCGCATCGGCACGTCCAGGGTGGCGGCGGCGTTGGCCAGCCGGGAGCCGTCGACGTGCACTTTCATGCCGCGGGCGTGCGCGTGCTCGCAGAGGGCACGGATCTCGTCCGGGGTGTACACCGTGCCCAGCTCGGTGGCCTGGGTTATGGACACCACCTGCGGCATGGCACGGTGCTCGTCGTCCCAGCCGTACGCCTGCCGGTCGATCAGCTCAGGGGTGAGCTTGCCGTCCGGGGTGGGCACGGTGAGCAGTTTGATGCCGCCGACCCGCTCCGGTGCCCCGCCCTCGTCCACGTTGATGTGGGCGCTCTCGGCGCAGATCACCGCGCCCCAGCGGTCGGTGACCGCCTGGAGCGCGACGACGTTGGCGCCGGTGCCGTTGAAGACCGGGAAGGCCTCGGCGGTGGGGCCGAAGTGGCTGCGGATCACCTGCTGGAGGTTCTCCGTGTACGCGTCCTCGCCGTACGCGACCTGGTGTCCGCCGTTGGCCAGGGCCAGGGCGGCGAGCACCTCCGGGTGGGCCCCGGCGTAGTTGTCGCTGGCGAAACCACGGACGTCCGGGTCGTGATGGCGACGCGCGTCGGTCCTGGGTGGGTTCACGGCTTCTCGGTGAGCCACAGACGGGTTCCGTTCACTTCCGCGGCGGGCTTGTCCCAGACGCCGACGACGGCCTCGGCGAGGTCCTTGACGTCCGTGAAGCCCGCGAACTTCGCGTTGGGGCGGTCGGCACGCATCGCGTCGTGCACCAACGCCTTCACCACCAGGATCGCAGCCGCCGAGGTGGCCCCGTGCTCGCCCCCGGCCTTGCGGAAGTAGTCGGCCATGGCCAGCGTCCACGCCTCGGCGGCGGCCTTGGCGGCGGCGTAGGCGGCGTTGCCCGCGGTGGGCTTGCTGGCGCCGGCCGCGCTGATCAGGACGTACCGGCCGCGGTCGCTGCGCTGGAGCGCCTCGTGGAAGGCGAGGGAGGTGTGCAGCACGGTGCGCACCAACAGCAGCTCCAGCAGGTCCCAGTCGTCCAGTTTGGTCTTGGTGAAGGTTTCGCTGCCGCGCCAGCCGCCGACCATGTGGACCAGGCCGTCGACCCGGCCGAACTCCTTCTCGGTGCGGCCGGCCCACTCGCGGGTGGCTTCCAGGTCGAGCAGGTCGACCGTGTCACCGGTGACGGTGGCCCCGCCGTGCGCGTAGCGCGCCGCGTCCACGGCCTCCGCCAGTCGCTCCGGGTCGTTGTCGGAGCCGATCACCGTCGCCCCCGCCTCGGCCAGCCTGAGCAGTGCCGCACGCCCCGCGGGTCCCCCCGCGCCGGCCACCGCGATCACCGCACCGTCGAGCGCCCCGTTCCCCATGGTCCTCGCCTCCTGAACAGTGTTGTGAACGAGATCGCTCACGCGGCGACCCGCTCGGCGCTGTCCGCCGTGATGCCCCGAGTGGAGGCGATCACGTTCTTCAGCTTCTTGGACAGTGCCTCATAGAACATGCTCAGCGGAAACTCGTCCGGAAGCACGTCATCGACGAGTTTCCGCGGCGGCTGCGTCAGGTCCAGTGCCTCGGGGCCCTTGGCCCACTTGGATCCCGGGTGCGGGGAGAGGTAGGTGGAGACCAGTTCGTAGCCGGCGAACCAGTGGACGAGTTTCGGGCGGTCGATGCCGTCGCGGTACAGCGTCTCGATCTCGGCGCACAGCTGGTTGGTGACCTGTGGAGCGCGGTCCCAGTCGATGCTGAGCTTGTTGTCGGTCCAGCGGACGACATCGTGCTTGTGCAGGTAGGCGAAGAGCAGCTGGCCGCCGAGGCCGTCGTAGTTGCGGACCCGCTCGCCGGTGACCGGGAAGCGGAACATCCGGTCGAACAGCACCGCGACCTGCACGTCACGTGCCTGCGGGACGCCGTCGCCGGCCAGCTTGACGGCCTCCTTGAAGGCGGTGAGGTCGCAGCGCAGCTCCTCCAAGCCGTACATCCAGAACGGCTGGCGCTGCTTGATCATGAACGGGTCGAAGGGCAGGTCGCCATGGCTGTGCGTGCGGTCGTGCACCATGTCCCAGAGCACGAACGCCTCTTCGCACCGCTTCTGGTCGTGCACCATCGCGGCGACGTCCGCGGGCAGCTCGAGGCCCAGGATGTCGACGGCGGCGGCGGTCACCCGGCGGAAGCGGGCGGCCTCGCGGTCGCAGAAGATGCCGCCCCAGGTGAACCGCTCGGGGGCCTCGCGCACGGCGATGGTCTCGGGGAAGAGCACCGCGGAGTTGGTGTCGTAGCCCGCGGTGAAGTCCTCGAACGAGATGCCGCAGAACAGCGGGTTGTCGTAGCGGGTGCGCTCCAGCTCGGCCAACCAGTCGGGCCAGACCATGCGCAGCACGACCGCCTCGAGGTTGCGGTCCGGGTTGCCGTTCTGCGTGTACATCGGGAAGACGACCAGGTGCTGGAGGCCGTCCTCGCGGTGTGCCGCCGGGTGGAAGGCCAGCAGCGAGTCGAGGAAGTCGGGCACCTCGAAGCCGCCCTCGGCCCAGCGGCGCAGATCCTTCACCAGGGCCTCGTGGTAGGCGCGGTCGTGCGGGAGCAGCGGGGACAGCTCGTCGAGCGCGTCGGTCACCCGGCGCACCGCGGCCTCGGCCTCGGCGCGGGCCGGGGCGTCCTCGGCGTCGAAGTCGATCGAGCCGTCCTTCGCCTGCCAGGGCCGGATCCGTTGCACGGCATCCTTGAGCACGGGCCATGCCGGGTGCTCGACCACCCTCGCCGTCGGAGAAACGTTTCTCTCCGTGCCCACCCGCGCAAGAACTTCCGTCATGTCCCATCCTCCGCCAAAGAAACTTCGTGCGCCGACCGTATACGTACGGGGTTTCTCCCAGCAAGGGGAGCCTCCGTAAATCATCCTGCGCCACCCCGGTCGTCACCGCATTTTTTCCTGCCCATCACACGAGTGGGTGACACTCCTCAAAAATGATGTTCAGCGTCTGGACGGAACGGGCACAGGCGATACGGTCCAGGAGGGCCGTAGGGACGCGGCCCTGCGCCGCCGTCGACGGAAGCGAGTCGGATCTTGAACTTCCTCACCATCGGTCACCGCGGAGTCATGGGTGTCGAGCCCGAGAACACCCTTCGGTCCTTCGTCGCCGCCCAGGAGGCCGGCCTCGACGTCATCGAACTCGATCTGCATCTGAGCAAGGACGGCGAGCTCGTCGTCATGCACGACGCGGAACTGGACCGCACGACGGACGGCACGGGCCCGATCGCCGACCGGACCGTCGCCGAACTACGCGCCCTGGACGCCGGCCGCGGCGAGCACGTCCCCGTCTTCGAGGAGGTGCTGGACGCCGTCCACGCACCGCTGCAGGCCGAGATCAAGGACGTACAGGCAGCCAGGGCCCTGGCCGAGGTGATGAACCGGCGGGGCCTGACGGACCGGATCGAGGTGTCCTCGTTCCACGACGACGCGATCGCCGAGATCGCGCGCCTGGTGCCGGGGGTGCGCACCGCGCTCGTCGCGAGCCGCTACAACACGGAGATCGTGGAGCGGGCGGTCGGCGCCGGCGCGGCGACCGTCTGCCTGAACATCCGCCGCCTCACCCTGGAGGTCGTCGAGCTGGCCCGCAAGGCGGACCTGAGGATCATCGGCTGGGTGGTGAACACGCAGGACCACCTCAGACTGGTCCGGGCCCTCGGACTCGACGGCGCGACCACCGACTACCCGGAGATCAAGCGCACCGGCCGCTTCACCGCGTGAGGGCCGTCAGGCCAGTTCCTTGACCAGCAGCTCGAACCGCAGGTCTGCACGTTGCGGAACGCCGAACCGCTCGTCACCGTACGGGAAGGGCGTCGTCCTTCCCGTACGACGGTAGCCACGCCGCTCGTACCAGGCGATCAGGTCCTCGCGCACCGAGATCACGGTCATGTGCATCTCCTTCGCGCCCCAGGTCTCGCGCACCAGGCGCTCCGCGTACGCGATGATCGCCTTGCCGAGCCCGGCGCCCTGGAGCTCGGGGCTGACCGCGAACATGCCGAAGTAGGCGTGGTCGCCGCGGTGTTCGAGCTGGCAGCAGGCGACGATCCGGCCCTCGCGCTCCACCGTCAGCAGCCGGCTGTCCGGCGACTCGACGACCTCCCGCACCCCCTCGGCGTCGGTCCGCTGCCCTTCGAGGATGTCCGCCTCGGTGGTCCACCCGGCCCGGCTGGAGTCACCCCGGTACGCCGACTCGATCAGCGCGACGAGAGCGTCCACGTCGGCGTCGGCGGCGTCACGGAAGGTCAGTGCGCTCTCGGTGACGGTGTCCATGGGTCGCTTCTCCGGTTCCTCGCTCGCCTCTTCATCACTTCCCGGCGTGGCCAGGGCACGGAAGAGACTAACCCGGCCGCTACGCTCGGCCGCATGGTGCATGTACTCGGCAGTCGCGTTCTGCTGCGCCCCACCGATCCCGAGCGCTCCCGCGCCTTCTACGGCGAGCAACTCGGCCTCGCCGTGTACCGCGAGTTCGGCACCGGCCCGGAGCGCGGCACCGTCTACTTCCTCGGCGGCGGCTTCCTGGAGCTGTCCGGCCGTTCCGACACCCCGGCGGCCCCGGCAGCCACGGCGGCGCGGTTGTGGCTCCAGGTCGCGGACGTGGCGGCGGCCCACGAAGAACTGCGGGACAAGGGCGTCGAGATCGTCCGGCCGCCGGTGCGGGAGCCGTGGGGCCTCATCGAGATGTGGACCGCCGACCCGGACGGCACACCCATCGTCCTGGTGGAGACCCCGGCCGACCATCCGCTGCGGTACCGGCCGGGAACCTGAGGCCGGCGATCCGGTACCCGGGGGCGCGAGGGCCGCGTCACGCCCGTACGGCGCTCAGGCGTCCTTCCAGCTGCCCCAGCAGCCCGCCGAGCAGCGCGGCCAGCTCGCCGAGATCCGGCCCGCCCAGACCGGAGAGCACGGCGTTCTCGTAGGCGAGTTGCGTGGGCATGATGCCGTCGACGGCGTCACGTCCGGCGTCGGTGAGGCGGACCCGGGCCATGCGGCGGTCGCGCGGGTCGCCGCGGCGTTCCACCAGGCCGCGCCCGGTGAGCTGTTTGAGGCGTTTGGTGACGGCGGCGCCCGAGGAGAAGGTCTCGCGTGCCAGTTCGCCCGGGGTCAGTTCGCGTCCGGTGCGACGCAGCGCGCCGAGCAGGTCGAACTCGGGGCGGGTCAGTCCCGCCCGGCTCAGCGGGGCGTCCTCGGCCTGCTGGAGCAGGGCGGCACAGCGGTTGATGCGCCCGATGACCTCCATGGGCCCGGTGTCGAGGCCGGGGTACACGGCCCGCCACTGCCGGACCACCGCGGCCACGGTGTCACCGCCGGTCGTCGGGCGTCCCGCGCCGGATGAGGTCCCCACCCCGGCGGGGAGCCCGGGGTCGGCCGGGAGCGGCCCGTCGGCGGTACGCCCGCCCTCGGCCGCGAGTCCTCCGAGTCCGCCGTCGGCCGGGAGCCGCTCGGTCGTCGTCATGGCTGTCCGTCCTTCGTGTTCGTGCCCGGGTTCGCCTCGCTGCCCGGGTGCGTGTCCGGTTCCGTCTCCGTGCCGGGGTCGGTCTCCGCGCCGGGGCCTGTCAGCAGCCCCTGGCGTCGTACCGTTGCCGCGAGCGTACGGTGTCCCGCCTGTTCGGCGAGCACGACCCGTTCCTGCGGCAGTGAGCGCAGCCACCATTCGCCCGCGGCCGCGTCGGCGGTGGCCCGCAGGTCGACGAGCGCGGCGGCGAGGCCGCGGCGGGCGGCTTCCAGGGCGGCGGGGGCGGTGTGCGGGGTGGTCAGGAGGCGGGTGGCGTGTTCGCGCTCGCGGTCCACGGTGGCGAGCGCCCCCTCGACCCGGTTGCCCACCCGCCGGTTGGTGACGGCCAGGGCGGCGACGAAGCCGACCATCGCACCGACCAGGGTGTCCACCACACGGTCGGTGACCAGGGAGCCGGTGTCCTGGTAACCGGGGAACTCGGTGACGAGCAGGGCGAGCGGGGTCACGCAGACGCTGCCGAGCCAGTAGTTGCGGCTGATCAGGGCCTCGGCGCCGAAGTTGAAGACGAGACAGCACAGGACGAGGGCGAGCGGCCCCAGGTTGGCGACCGGGGCGACGGCCGCGAAGATCAGCACGCCGACGAGGTTGCCGACGACCCGCTGCACGGTCCGGCTCCAGGTGAGGCTGAGGTTGGCCTGGTAGAGCGCGGCGGCGGTGACGAGCGCCCAGTAGGGCCGTCCGATACCGACGGCGAGGGAGGCGTAGCCGGCGAGGGCACAGCCCAGGGCGGTGCGTACGGCGATGGGGGTGAGCGGCCCCAGGCGGTGCCACAGGGAGCGCGGGGGGATGGCACGCTCGGCTGCCACCCCGAGGAGTTCGTCGGCGTCCGTGAGGGGGGCGCCGGCGCCCGGGATGCGGCCCGTGCCGCGCAGCGCTCCGGCCCAGGCGCGCAGCAGTGCGGGGTCGGCGTCGGCCGGCGCGGCGAGCGCGATCTCGGCGCGGACCACGAGCCGTTCGAGGGCTCGGCGGGTGGCGGCGGAGCGGGTTCCAGTGAGGAGCAGGCACTGCCAGGCGGCCTGCACGGCGGCGTAGGCGGCGGCGCGGGCCCGCGTGTGGCCGTCACCGGTGCCGCCGGTCTCGACGTACGCGGCGGTGGCGTTCAGTGCGTCGGCGGTGGCGCGGCGCTCGGGGCCGTGCGGCCGGACCAGTACGGGCGCCATGCCGACCAGCCAGGCCCAGACCCCGGCCACCGCTGCCAGTGCGAGATGGCCGGGGACCTGCCCGAGGGTCTGGGGGACGAACAGCGAGGCGGAGCTGACGAAGGTGAGGATCACGTTGCCGGGCGGGCCGATACGGGTGACGTCGCACAGCACCTTCTGCACGGCGGCCAGTACGGCGCCGACGGTGACCAGGATGACGGCGTTCGAGGTGAGCGAGGCCGAGACCAGGGCCACGGCGAGGCCGCCGAGCATGCCGAGCACTACTCCCGTGAGGGCCTTGGCCCGGGCGGCGTAGGGGCGGTTGTGGGCGTAGAGGGCGCACAGGGAACCGGCCATGGTGTAGACGGCCAGGTCGAGCCGGCCGAGGGCGACCAGGATCAGGCTGGGCGGCGCGACCGCGGCGACCACGCTGAGGGCGGGCTTGAACCAGATGTTGGAGGGCCGCCCGAGGCGCAGCACACCGGCCATGGAAAAGCGCCGGGACTTGGGGTCGGGGGTGGGCGTGGGGGTCGCACTGCTCATGACGTCCCACACTAACATGTCTTTTACTCGTAAAACATCACGGTGACCTGCGCTGCTCCCCCAAACGCTCCCCGTGTACGCCTGTGCGCCCGCGTGCACGCCGCCGGGCGGGGCATGCCTTGACCGACCGTGGAGCGGGTCCGGGGGAGGTACGCGTGCACGGACCGGCGTCGTCCGGCTGGCTGCTGGTCGCGCTCTGCGCGGCGACCGGCGTCTACTGCCTGCTGCGGATGCGCAGCAGTGTCGAGGAGCAGCGCCGCGCCGCGGGCGGTGAGGCGCTGATGGGTTTCGGCATGGCCGCGATGGCCGTACCGGCGGCGGTGTTCACCCCGCCCCCGTGGGCGTGGCCCGCCTGTGCGGTGGTGTTCGGCGCGGCCGCGGTGCAGGCCCTGTGGGCAGGGCGCGGGAGCCCGCGCCATCTGCACCATTCGGTGGGCGCCGGAGCCATGGCCTACATGGCGGTGGCGATGGCCGCCTCCCCCGGCCCGGAGCACGCACACGGCGGCGTGGGCATACCTGCGCTGACCGGGCTCCTGCTGCTGTACTTCGCCGGATACGTGCTGGTGACGGGCGTACGGCTGGTACCGGTGGCCGCCGCTCCGGAGCGCTTGGCGGCCACCGGCGCGGGACCCCCCGGAGCCTCGGGCTGGGGGGACCGGCCCGAGCTGGCGCGGGCGTGCCGGCTGTCCATGGGGATCGCGATGGTGGCGATGCTGCTGACGATGTGAGACGGGGCGGCCGGCCGCGGCCCGACGAGCGGGGCCGTTGCCTGCGTCACTTTGCCCGGTGGGCCGTACCCGGGAGTGGTCCGCGCTCATAGGCTGGCCGCATGATGCTCCCCGCGGCGCTGTTGCTGCTCGGCGTCCTGACCGCCGTCGTCGGACCCAGGCTGCTCGCGCGGGCCGACTGGCCGGACCGTGAACCGGTGGTGGCGCTGTGGGTGTGGCAGTGCGTGATCGGGACCGTGCTGCTGTGCTGTGCCCTGTCGATGACGTTCAGCGCGGCGGCCGCCTCGCGGGCGGTCGGCGGTCCGGTGTTCGCGACGGCACCGAGCAAGGTCGTGGAGGCGTACGCCCTCGGCACGGCCGGCCCGCTGGCCGCGACCACCGCGGTCACGCTGGCGTGCGGTGGTCTGTGGAGCGTGGCGATGCTGGTCCGCGAGGTCGTACGGGCCCGTGCCCGGCGGCGGGCCCGGCGGGGCGAACTCCTGGTGCGGGCACCGCTGCTGCCCGGCGAGGATCCCGGCTCGGAGCGGCTGGTGGTCCTGGAGGGCGAACACCCCGACGCGTGGTGGCTTCCCGGCTCCCCGCCCCGGCTGGTCGTCACCACGGCGGCGTTGCGCCGGCTGAGGGGCCGCCGGCTGGACGCCGTCCTCGCACACGAGCGGGGGCACGCGCGGGCCCGGCACGACTGGTTGCTGCACTGCTCCGCCGCGCTGGCGGACGGGTTCCCACGGGTACCCGTGTTCGCCGCGTTCCGCGACGAGATGCACCGGCTGGTCGAGCTCGCCGCCGACGACACGGCCTCCCGCCGCTTCGGCCGGCTGACCACCGCCCTCGCCCTGGTCGAGCTCAACGAGCACCGCGGGGTGTTCGGCCCCTGCCCGGCCTCCCAGGGCCAGGTCCGGGCCCGGGTGCACCGGCTGCTGACTCCCCCGGACCGGCTCACGGCGGGGCGCCGGCTGCGGCTGACGGCCGTGGCGTCACTGGTTCCGGTGATCCCGGTCCTGGTGGCGTTCGTCCCCGGGCTGCGGGCGCTGGGGTAGAACCGCCCGGAGGCATGCGCTGAGGCCCTCTTCGTTTCGGGTCTTCCGGGCGATCAGGGCGTCGGTGTTGGCCCCGGGCCCCGGTGGTCGGCGAGGATCGCTTCATGCACTCCCCCCACATGTCTCCCCCCGACCTCGAACCGCCGCCCCGTCCACCGGAGCACCGGCACCGCCCGGTCGCCCTGTCCATCGGTGTACCGGCCCTGTGCTCGGTACTGCTGCTGATCCTGGTCGGCGCCGAGTGGCGCCCGCTGACCGGTGTGGACGGCGACATCGCCCGTACCACGCACCGCTGGGCGGTGGACGAACCGGGGCTGACGCAGACGGCCCGCGTCCTGACGAACTGGGTCTGGGATCCGTGGACCATGCGCCTGCTGGCCGGGGCGGTCGCACTGCTGCTGGTGTTCCGGTACGCGGCCCGCTGGACCGCGGTGTGGCTGGTGGTGACCTGCGCCGTGGGGACGGTGCTGCAGCAGGCCCTGAAGGCGGCGGTGGGCCGCGCCCGCCCGGTGTGGGCGGACCCGGTCGACTCGGCCCACTACGCGGCTTTCCCGTCGGGCCACGCCATGACCGCCACCATCGTCTGCGGTCTCCTGCTGTGGCTCCTGCACCGGCACGGCGTGAGACGGGCCGTGTGGGTGTGGGCCGCGACCGTGGCGGCGCTCTCGGTGGCCGGCGTCGGTCTCACCCGTGTCTGGCTCGGCGTCCACTGGGCGACGGACGTGCTCGGGGGTTGGCTCTTCGGCGCCCTGGTCGTGGCCGTGGCGGTGCGCGTCCACCGGCGGCGGCACCCGTGAGACCGCACGATCCGCGTCTTCCGGATTCTCCCGCGGGACCTCCGTGACCACTTCCCGGTGCCGGCCCGGCGGGACGCACGAGGGCCGGACGACCCGTCCCCCGGCCCGCAGGCCGGGGGACGGCGCCTCGTCAGTGCCGTTCTCCTCGGGCGATCCCCCGCGTCGCCCGAGGAGAACGGCAGCCCGGAGCGGACCCACCAGGGGGTCTGACCGGACGCGTTGAGTATAGTTGGCTGCCAGCCAGTCAATGCAGGAGTCCAGCATGTCCCCGCGCAGCCCCTCGGTCAATGAAGAATTGCGGAGGCGTTCGAAGGAACGGCTTCTGCAAGCCGCCGTCGAGGTGGTGAGCGAGCGCGGGTACGAGGCGACGACGCTCGGCGACATCGCCGACCGCGCGGGGTCCGCGCGGGGTCTGGTCTCGTACTACTTTCCGGGGAAGCGCCACCTGGTGCAGTCCGCGGTGCACCGGCTGATGCACCGGACACTGGAGGAAGCGCTGGAGCGCGAACCGCGCACCGACGACGGGCAGGAGCGGATGGCGCGGGCCATCGACGCGATCCTGGGCCTGGCCCGCGACCGCCCCGTACTGATGCGCCAGCACATGGCCGGGCTGCTGCAGGCCGAGGGCTTCCTGCCCTGCCCCGAGCAGCGGCGCCTGGCCGAACTGCTCAGCGACACCGTCGCCCGGCACGGCTCCAGCAAGGTCGACAGCGACTACCCGATGCTGCGCGCCCTGCTGATGGGCGCCGTGTTCTCGGCCCTGCTGCCGGGAGCGCCGATGCCCGTGGAGGCACTGCGCTCGGAATTGTTCAAGCGCTACCGGCTCGACTGGGAGCTGGGTGTCCCGCCCGGCACCGAGGTGCCGGGCGGGACGGGTGCGCCGGACCGGACCGGTCAGAGGGACGGAACGGGCCGGACGGACGCAGCAGGCACAACGGGCGCGCCGAACCGGACGGATGTGTCGCGGTTCTTCGCGACCGAACCGGCCCCGGACAGGCCCTAGTCCCTGTCGTCGAAGTAGTCGGGCTGCGTCTGCGCGTTGAGCTCGCGCAGCTGGATCCTCTTGGCCGGGTCCGTGCGCCGGTCGTCGATCCTCAGGACGTCGAGGCCCTTGGCGATGTCGTTCGAGTAGATGTAGCCGTTGTAGTAGTACGCCGACCAGGAGCCACCGGTGACCGTCTGGTCGGTGGCCAGCGGACCCCGCTCGAAGTAGGCGATCTCCTCCGGCTTCGAGGAGTTGGTGAAGTCCCAGACGGAGACGCCGCCCTGGTACCAGGCCTGGACCATGAGGTCCTTGCCCTTGACCGGAATCAACGAGCCGTTGTGGGCCACGCAGTTCTCGGTGTCCGCCTGGTGACGGGGGATCTTGAAGTAGCTGCGGAAGACGAGTTGGCGTTTGTCGCCCTTGCCGACGATGTCGTAGATGCCGTCCGCGCCCCGGTCCGGTCCGACGGCCGCGTTGCAGGTGGCGGCGCCACCACCGCCCAACTCATCGGTGAAAACGACCTTGTCGGCCCGCTGGTTGAAGGTCGCCGAGTGCCAGAAGGCGAAGTTGACGTTGTCCTGCACCCGGTCGATCACCTTGGGGCGCTCGGGGTTCTTGATGGAGAACAGGATGCCGTCGCCCATGCAGGCACCGGCGGCGAGGTCCTCGGACGGCAGCACGGTGATGTCGTGGCAGCCCGTGGTCTTGGAGACGCCCGGGTTGGTGGGCGCGCCCGGGTTTCCGCCGCCGTCCGGCCCCTCACCGGGGAACAGCACCGGGAATCCGACCACCGCCGCCTTGTGCGGGGCCTTGCGCGGCACCTTGATGACGGAGATGCCGTCGTGCGGCGGCCGGCAGTCGGGGTAGGCGGCGTTCGGCGAGTAGGAGGAGACGTAGACGTAGACGTTCTTGCGCTCGGGCACCAGCGTGTGGGTGTGCGAGCCGCAGGCGGTCTCGACGGCCGCGACGTAGCGCGGGTTCCGCTTGTCGCTGATGTCGAAGACCTTCATGCCCTCCCACGAGGACTTCTCGGTCGCCGGTTGCGTGGTGCTGTTGCAACTGCTGTCGCTGCGCGAGGAGTCGGTGGAGAGGAACAGCAGGTCACCGGAGACGGAAATGTCGTTCTGGGAGCCGGGGCACAGCACCTGGGCCACCGTCCTCGGTGACTTCGGGTTGCTGATGTCGAAGATGCGGAAGCCGTCGTAGTTGCCCGCGAAGGCGTACCGGCCCTGGAACGCCAGGTCCGAGTTGAATCCGGTCAGCGCGTCCTTGGGGATGTTGGCCACGTGCCGGATGTTGCCGGAGTGGACGACCTCGTCCTGGGCGGGTATCTCACCGCTCTCGATGGCCGCACGCACCTCGGCCTGCGCGCTTCGGGACATCTCCTTCGGGGCGGTCGGCTCGTCCCCGGGGTCGGGGATCGCCGTGGCCGGTGCGGCGGTGAGCAGCGCGGCCAGCAGCCCCCCGGCCGCTGCGGCAACTCCCAGCCGTCTGCGCCGGGTTCGGGGATCTTTCAACAGGATCACTGTTTTCCTCCCTTGTACCGTTCGGCTCGGAACGGGTGGTGCACCGGCAGTATCGTCCTGGCCATGCACATAACAACAGTGGGCAACACACTCGTAACGAAGTTTTCTGATCACTGTCGCGCGGAAGCGTGCTAGGACAGTCGTCGGCACTCACGAGGTGTCCCGCAGCCCTCCCCCAGAGGGGTTACCCCCAGCCACAGGAGGTCCCGTGCTCTTCCGCCGTGCGTCACGCGTGTCCGTCGTCGCGACCGGGCTGACCGCCCTGGCCGTACTCGGGCTCGCGGGCTGCGACTCCACTACGGACGACGCCAGGTCGGCTGCGGCCGGCGGGCCTTCGGTGATCGCACCGGGCGAGCCCGGGCAGCCGAACCGGACGTTGTCGGCCGCGGAGGCCGCGGAGCAGCGCGCCGAGGACGACTCCCCCAACTCCGCCGACGTCTCCTACACCCGCATGATGATCGAGCACCACTCCCAGGCCCTGGAGATGACCGAACTCGTCCCGGACCGCGCCGAGTCGCCGAAGATCGTCAAGCTGGCCGAGCGGATCACGGCCGCGCAGCAGCCGGAGATCAAGGCGATGGAGGGCTGGCTGACGACGCACAAGAAGACCAAGAAGGCCGACGAGCACGGCCACGACCACGCGGCGATGCCCGGGATGGCGACCCCGGCCCAGCTCAAGAACCTGCGCGCGGCCGAGGGAGAGGCCTTCGACCAGCTCTTCCTCACCCTGATGATCACCCATCACGAGGGAGCGATCACCATGGCCACGGACGTGAAGGCGCAGGGCAACAACATCCAGATCGAGGAGATGGCCGACGACGTGGTCGCCCAGCAGACAAGCGAGATCACCCGGATGCGCGACCTCTTTTGACACCCGCGCCGGGGCCGTTCATCACCGGGTGTGACGCGGGGTCAGCAGACCCGCGTCACGTGCCCGGCCGATGACCCGCAGCGCCCCGCGCCGGCTGTATCCGGTCGCGCACATCACGGCGAGCACCGGGTCGGCACCTTCCTCCTGGGCCGCGCGGTACTCCCGCGCCACGAAACGCCTTCCCACGGGCCCTTGCGGCCCGACCACGCGGGTCCGCCGCTCCCCCGTACCGGACGGGACACCGGCGGCCGGTTCGTCCTCGACGCCGCAGGCCCGCGCGAGCGGCCCCTCGATCCAGTCGGCGAACAGCGCCAGGTCCTCCAGCGACAGCGCGGGCCGGGCCCGTACGTCCTCGACGCAGACGCTGTGCCCGGACACCATCGCGAGCGCCTCAACCCCGGCTCCGTCCCCGAAGGTAAGCCGCACATCGAACCAGCGCGTCGTGTGCTCCCCTTCGCGCACCTCCCAGGCAGGCCGCACGGACACGGCACCGTCCGCCGGAGAACGATCGGAAAGATGAAGAAAAGGCTCCTCAAGCACGCCCGCAACGTAACCACGTGAGCACTTTCCATACGAACGAACACGCACCCCGACCGGTGGACGGCACCCTGTCAGCGGAGCGGGTGCCCCTTCGACCGCGCGGCCGAGGAGGCGGGGAGACGGCCTCCTCTCCCCTCCACCGAAGAACGCGCTCCCTGCCGCTACAGATGGCTGAATAGCTGCCGTACAAGGCGTTGACCAGAAAGCGCTTTCCCTCTACGTTCCGTTCAGCGACGTGAACCTCACGCACCCACGGCACCTCCGCACCCCCCGCGTCGCCGACACCCCCACACCACGACAGAAGGAACCGGAACATGACTTCGGTGACAACACCGCGCGCCCGTGGGCGGGCGCTGACCGGCGCACTGGCCACCCTCGGGCTCTCGGTTGGCATGCTTATGACAGCAGGCGCCGCCCCGGCCGGCGCCGCCACCTGGCCGACCCCCAACGGCAGCGAGGGCGTCTCCTCCACCATCTCGGTGTCCGGCACCAAGGACTACGGGATGAAGCGCCTCTACGGCACCGGCGCCCTGGGCTCCGGCAGCCAGGACGAGGACCAGGGCCCGATCCTGGAGCTGGCGGACGGCGCGGTCCTGAAGAACGTCATCCTCGGCGCCCCGGCCGCCGACGGCGTCCACTGCAAGGGATCCTGCACGCTGCAGAACGTGTGGTGGGAGGACGTCGGCGAGGACGCGGCGACCTTCAAGGGCAAGTCGTCGTCAGCGGTCTACACCGTCAGCGGCGGCGGGGCGAAGGAAGCCAGCGACAAGGTGTTCCAGTTCAACGGCGCCGGAACGCTGAACGTGTCGAACTTCGCGGTCAAGAACTTCGGCACCTTCGTGCGCTCCTGCGGCAACTGCTCCACGCAGTACAAGCGCACGATCAACCTCAACACGATCGAGGTGAACTGGAAGGGCAGCAGGATCGCCGGGATCAACACCAACTACGGCGACAGCGTGACCCTGCGCAACATCACGGTCATCGGGGACAGCAGCAAGAAGATCATCCCCTGCCAGAAGTACATCGGCAACAACACCGGCAAGGAGCCCAGCACCAACGGCTCCGACGCCGACGGCACGTACTGCAAGTACGGGTCGTCCGACATCACCTACAAGTAGCCCTTCCCCGCACAACGGCCCCCCACGGTGAGGCGGCGGCCGTACGGAGCGCCCCGCGCGGTGCTCCGTACGGCCGCCGCATCGTGCCGCGCCCGCCGCTTGCCCCGCCCACCGCCCGTCTCGTCCGCGCTATCTCCGCCCGCCCGGTCCGCTGTTCCCGGTGAGCCCGTTGGCCCCACTGGTTCCGCCGGGCCCACCGGGCCCACCGGGCCCACCGGGCCCACCCACGCTCGCGCGGATCTCGCCGATGAGTTCACGCCGGTAGTCGGTGTAGGCGGCCCGCAGCGCGTCGCCCGGCCAGCCGGCGGGGAGGAGGGCCGGAGGCAGGACGGGGTCGGTGAGCAGGTGGCGTACGACGGCCGCGAAGACGGTGAGCCGATCGGCGGGGCGGTCGGCGCCGTCGATGTGCGCGAGGAGCGCGCGGGCCGTGCCCGCCCAGGTGTCCAGCGGCCACAGACTCGCGGCCAGGTCGGCGGCGGGCCCGTCGGGGCGGGCCGTGTAGTGCTGGGCCACCCGGTCGGGAGGCACGGACAGCGGGCGGTCCAGGTTGGCCGGCCGGAGCCACACGCCCTCGCGGAGTTCGGCGAGCCGAAGGGCGGCCAGCCGAGTGCGCAGATCCGCGCGCTCGGCGGGACCACGTCCCGTCGCGGTGATCACCACCATCTCCCAGTCACCGTCCCACGCGCGTGTGCTCGGTTGTACGGCCTCGTCCTGGCGGGTCTGGCGGTCGAGCAACCGGTCACTGAGGCGGTAGCCGGCACCGGTTTCGGTGCGCACCAGATCACCGGCGGCCACCATCCGGCTGAGGGCGGCCCGCAGCGTGGAGCCGCCGACGCCGAAGCGCTCCACGAGCCGCCCCAGTTCCCGCGCCGGAAGCTGCGGCGGGTGCGTGCCGAGCAGCAGGCTCAGCACGACCGACCGCGCGGCCAGGGGACGCAGTCGCAGGTCACCGGTTCGCTCCGGGTCGTTCCTCCGCATGAATGGGTACTGTACGGCGCGCTTCTCACCCTGCGGCGCACTGCCGGACGACACGTGTTGCATCATTGCTGCAGCCGTAGGGATGATGCAACACTCAGCGTATGGCCACGACAATCGCGCACGAGCAGCACGGCGGACTCGCCGCCTCCCCCGAGGGACACGCGGCACCGGAGGCACTCGCGGCGCCCCGCGGGTACGCCACGCACGACGTCCTGAACCAGCCCGCTTCCCTGGCCCCCTACGACGCGTCCGACGACACCGCCCTCCTGGAGGGGGTGCGGCGTGAGGGCGCCGGTTGGGCGGAGGAGGATCTGCGGCGGCTCGGCCGGCTGGCCGGCAGTGCCCAGGTGCAGGAGTGGAGCGAACAGGCCAACCGCCACGAGCCCGAACTGCGCACGCACGACCGGTACGGAAACCGGATCGACGAGGTCGAGTTCCATCCGAGCTGGCACCACCTGATGCGCACGGCCGTCACCGAAGGGCTGGCCGGCGCGCCCTGGGCGGACGACCGGCCCGGCGCCCATGTCGCGCGCACCGCGGGCGGACTCGTGTGGGGGCACACGGACGCGGGGCACGGCTGCCCGACCTCCATGACGTACGCGGCGGTACCCGCCCTGCGCCGGCAGCCGGAACTGGCTCGGGTGTACGAGCCCTTGCTGACCAGCCGGGAGTACGAGCCGGGCCTGCGGGTGCCGACCGAGAAGCGCGGGCTGCTGGCCGGCATGGGGATGACGGAGAAGCAGGGCGGCTCCGACGTCCGGACCAACACCACGAGGGCGACGCCGACCGCGGAGCCCGGTGTGTACACGCTGCACGGGCACAAGTGGTTCACGTCGGCGCCGATGTGCGACGTGTTCCTGGTGCTGGCGCAGGCTCCGGGGGGCCTGTCGTGCTTCCTGCTGCCGCGCGTGCTGCCCGACGGTACGCGCAACACGTTCCGTATCCAACGGCTGAAGGACAAGCTGGGCAACCGGTCCAACGCGTCCTCCGAGCCGGAGTTCGACGGGACCGTCGCCTGGCTGGTCGGCCCGGAGGGGCAGGGCGTGAAGACCATCATCGAGATGGTCAACTGCACCCGGCTGGACTGCGTGATGATGTCGGCGGCGCTGATGCGCAAGACGCTCGTCGAGGCGGGGCACCATGTGCGCCACCGCAGTGCCTTCGGGGCCCGGCTGATCGACCAGCCGCTGATGCGCAACGTGCTGGCCGATCTCGCCCTGGAGTCGGAGGCCGCGACAGCGCTGACCCTGCGGCTCGCCGGGGCGGCCGACCGCGCGGTGCGCGGGGACGCGCAGGAGGCCGCGTTCCGCCGGATCGCGACCGCCGTCGGCAAGTACTGGGTCACCAAACGGGGCCCGGCCTTCACCGCCGAGGCCCTGGAGTGCCTGGGCGGCAACGGCTACGTCGAGGAGTCGGGCATGCCCCGGCACTACCGGGAGGCCCCACTGCTGTCGATCTGGGAGGGCTCGGGCAACGTCAACGCCCTCGATGTGCTGCGGGCGCTGGGCCGGGACACGGCCACGGCGCAGGCGTTCTTCGCCGAACTCGCGCTCAGCCGCGGGGCGGACGCCCGGCTGGACGCGGCCGTGAGCCGGCTCGAGGGCCGGCTGGCGGAGGGCTCGCAGGCGGGGGCCCGGCGGCTGGTGGAGCAGTTGGCCCTGGTCCTCCAGGGTTCCCTCCTCGTCCGGCACGCCCCGTCCGCGGTCGCCGACGCCTTCTGTGCGACGCGGCTCGGCGGTGACTGGGGGCACTCGTTCGGCACGCTGCCCGACGGGGCCGGTCTGGGCTCGATCGTGGACCGCGCACTTCCGGCCCCGTAGGCCGCCGCACCGGTCCGACCTGCGACGACACCTGATCCAAAAGTGACTGTCAGTGGTGGGGTGCAGACTGGCCGGTGTCTGGAACGGATGCGTCGACGAGGGCGTCGGCGACGTCGCGGAGGTGATCGGCATGACCGAGGTACTGCTCGCCGTGGGCACCCGCAAAGGCCTGTTCATCGGGCGCCGACGGGGTGGCGTCTGGGAGTTCGACGACCGCCCCTACTTCAACGCCCAGGCGGTGTACTCGATCGCCGTCGACACCCGGGGCGCGGTCCCCCGGCTGCTGGTCGGCGGGGACAGCACGCACTGGGGTCCGTCCGTGTTCCACTCCGACGACCTGGGCCGCACCTGGACCGAACCGGCGCGGCCCGCCGTCAGGTTCCCCAAGGACACGGGGGCGTCGCTGGAGCGGGTCTGGCAGCTTCATCCGGCCGCGGCGGAGCCGGACGTGGTGTACGCGGGCACGGAACCGGCCGCGCTCTACCGCTCGGAGGACCGCGGGGAGACCTTCGATCTGGTCCGTCCGCTGTGGGAGCATCCGACCCGTTCCCAGTGGGTGCCGGGCGGTGGCGGCGAGGGTCTGCACACCGTGCTGACCGACGAGCGGGATCCGCGTGCGGTGACGGTGGCCGTGTCCACGGCGGGAGTGTTCCGCACCCGTGACGGCGGCGTCACCTGGGCCCCCTCCAACTCCGGGGTCTCCGCGGTGTTCCTGCCGGATCCGAATCCGGAGTTCGGGCAGTGCGTGCACAAGGTCGCCCGGGACGCGGTGACACCGGACCGGCTGTATCTGCAGAACCACTGGGGCGTGTACCGCAGCGACGACGCGGGTGCGCGGTGGACGGACATCGGCGAGGGTCTGCCGTCGACGTTCGGCTTCGCGGTGGTGGCGCATCCGCATCGAGGTGACACGGCGTACGTGTTCCCGATCAACGCCGACTCCGACCGGGTCCCGGCCGACCGGCGCTGCCGCGTCTTCCGCACCACGGACGCGGGCAGGAGCTGGGAGCCGCTCGCCGCGGGCCTGCCGCAGGGCGACCACTACGGCACGGTGCTGCGCGACGCGATGTGCCACGACGGCGCCGACCCCGCGGGCGTGTACTTCGGCAACCGTAACGGTGAGGTGTACGCGTCGGCCGACGACGGCGACAGCTGGCAACAGCTCGCGGCGCATCTGCCGGACGTGTTGTGCGTGCGGGCCTCGGTCGTCTGAGGGGGCTGAGGCGGTTGAGGCGGTTGAGGGGTTGAGGGGTTGAGGCGGTTGAGGGGTTGAGGGCCAGAGAGATTCCGAGGCCCCGCGGTGCGGACCGGTCAGATGCGCACCGCGGGGCTCGGGTCGTCGGGTCGTCCTCCTTGCGGGCCCGGGAATCCGCCTCAACGGTCCTGCTGAACCGCCGTGTCCGTCTCGTGGGCCGACGGCAGCCGCCAGTCGACGGGGGCGGCACCCTGCCGGACCAGGAAGTCGTTGGCCCGGCTGAACGGGCGCGAGCCGAAGAAGCCCCGGTCCGCCGACATCGGCGAGGGATGAGCCGACTCGATGGCGGGATAGTCCCCGAGCAGCGGACGCAGATTGCGCGCGTCCCGGCCCCACAGGATCGACACCAACGGGCCTCCCCGCGCGGCGAGGGCGCGGATCGCCTGCTCCGTGACTTCCTCCCAGCCCTTGCCCCGGTGAGCGGCCGGCTTGCGCGGGGCGGTGGTGAGCGCCCTGTTGAGCAGCAGGACCCCCTGCTCGGTCCATGGGGTCAGATCGCCGTTGGCGGGCCTGGGCAGGCCCAGGTCCGCGTTCAGTTCCCGGTAGATGTTCTCCAGGCTGCCCGGCAGCGACCGGACGTCCGGCGAGACCGCGAAACTCAGGCCGATCGCCATTCCCGGTGTGGGGTACGGGTCCTGACCGACGATCAGGACGCGTACGTCGTCGAAGGGTTGCTGGAACGCCCGCAGCACGTTCGCTCCCGCCGGGAGGTACGTCCGGCCGGCCGCCACCTCGGCGCGCAGGAAGTCCCCCATGGCCGCGACGCGTCCGGCCACCGGTTCCAGGGCCTTCGCCCAGCCGGGCTCAACAAGTTCACGCAAGGGTCTTGGTGCCACGCCTGACAACTCTAGTGGCTCGCACCGACACCCCGTACCAAGCGGTCCGGCCCCTGCGCCGGAAGGCGTCCGGGCGCTAGTGTTCCTCCCCGTCATGGTCGTCGAGGAGATGGGGAACGCGGTGTCTCCGTCCGCCGGGCCCGGATTCGTCGCCGTGGATTCCGGGGGCTCCGGACTTCGTGTCGTCGTCGGTGCCGCCGGGCGCGGTCCGCTCGCCCGGGGCGCTTCCGGTGAACCGGTGCGGACCGGTTCCCGGGGAATCGATCCGGGGCATCTCATGGAGCAACTCGTGCCCATGGCACGGGGGCTGGCCGCCGAGGCCGGGATCGGGCGGCTGGACACGGCGGCCGTCGGTGCGGCCGGGCTGGCCAGCCTCGGGGACGCGCTGCGCGCCGAGCTGCCGGGGGCGCTGACCCGAGAACTTGGGGTACGGCGTGTGGCACTGGCCGCCGACGCCGTCACCGCCTATGTCGGCGCTCTGGGGTCCCGGCCGGGTGCTGTGGTCGCCGCCGGTACGGGCCTGATCGCCGTCGGCACCGATCTGGCCGGGTGGCGCCGGGCGGACGGCTGGGGGCATCTGCTCGGCGACTGCGGCGGTGGCGCGTGGATCGGGCGGGCAGGCCTGGAGGCGGCGCTGCGCGCCCATGACGGACGGGAGGGCGGCTCCAACCGGCTGCTGGAGTGCGCCGAGGAGATGTTCGGTCCGGCGGCCGCGCTGCCCGGCCACCTGTATCCGCGTACCGACCGGGCGGCCGTCCTCGCCTCCTTCGCACCCCGGGTGGCGGAGTGCGCCGACGATGACGCCGTCGCCGCGGACATCCTGCGGGCGGCCGCCCGGCACATGGCCGACTCGGCGGCGGCCGTCTGCCCGGAGACGGGTCCGGGCGTGGGTGCCGGTTCGGGTTCGGGTTCGGGTTCGGGTTCGGTCGAGCCTCTGGTGGCGCTCACCGGTGGCCTGTTCAACATGGGCGACCCGCTTCTCGTACCCCTGGACGAGGAGTTGGCGAAACGGCTGCCGAGGGCTCGACGGGTGGCGGCCAAGGGCAATCCGCTGCACGGGGCGGTGTGCATCGCCACCGACCTCGCGACCGGTTCGTTCACCCTTCCGGGTGACGAGAAGATGCTGTGCGTGACGAGTCCGGCAGGTGGAGGGGGCCTCGACGCACCCGACGCCGACACATAACACAACAGACATATCCGGATGGATGTCTCGCAGACGTACCCTCCCCGAACAGAGGAGCCCAGGAAACCACTAACATTCCGCTCCATGAGCACCCCCACTGGGCCCGCGTCCGGCCTGCCAGTACGAATGCCGCGCCCCCGCCAGCCCGGACGGCACCGCCGTCCCGAGCCTCTGGTGGCTCCCGAGGGCGCGCCCGCGCTCGTCCTCGCCGTGCCGGGTACTCCGAGCAGCGCCACCCGTTCCCTCGCGGACGAGGTCGTGAGCATCGCCCGCTCCGAGCTCCCCGGCCTGGACGCTCGGATCGGTTACCTCGACGGAGACGACGAGGAGTTTCCCACGCTGCAGGCGGTACTCGCGCATGCCGCCGAGGAGCGCACCGCCCGCTTCGAGCAGGCTCGTGCCGCCGGCATGGACGTCAAGGAACCGGATGGCCCCGTCGCCGTCGTCGTGCCGCTGCTCGCCGGTCCGGACAGCGCGCTGCTGCGCCAGGTCCGTCAGGCGCTGATGGACAGCCGCGTCGCCGCCGAGCTGACCGATGTGCTCGGTCCGCACCCGCTGCTCGCGGAGGCTCTGCACGTGCGACTGTCCGAGGCCGGTCTGGCCCGCGCCGACCGGGCCCGGCTGTTCACCGTGGCGACCGCCGCGGACGGCATCGTCCTCGCCTCCGTGGGCGGTGACGAGGCCGTGCAGGCGGCCGGGATCACCGGCATGCTGCTCGCCGCGCGTCTCGCCGTGCCGGTGATGGCGGCGGCCCTGGACGAGGAGGGTTCGATCGCGTCGGTGGCCGAGCAGCTGCGCAACTCCGGTTCGCAGCAGCTGGCTCTCGCGCCGTACCTGATCGGTCCCGAGATCGACGCGAGCCTGGTCGAGGAGGCCGCGAAGGAGGTCGGCTGCTCCGCCGCCGAGGCGCTGGGTCCCTACCCGGCGATCGGCAAGCTCGCCCTTGCCAAGTACACGTCCGCGCTGGGTATCGCCCCGCAGCAGGCGCAGAGCACTCCGGCGCACTGACCGGGGCGGCTCATCCGCTCGTACGACGCCGAACCGGCCCGCTCCGACCATCGGAGCGGGCCTTTCGGCTTGTACCCGCCGAGGTGGCGGTTCTCAGCCGACGACCACACAGGACGCCGCTGCCACCGGGATCGCACCGCCGCGCCGGGGTACGCCCGTGTCCGGGTCGACCGCGAACCAGGTCACGTCCCCGGAGCGCTCGTTCGCGACGTACAGGAAGCCGCGGGACTCGGTGAGCGCGCGGGGCCAGTGACCGCCGCAGGGCACGGTGGCGGTCAGCCGCAGCCCGGCCGCCCCCTCTGCGTTTCCATCCACCGCGAGAACCGACAGCACGTCCTCGCCTCGGGTCGCGGTCCACACGAAGCGCCCGTCGGGCGAGACGGCGACGCCCGACGGATAGGCGTCGCCCGCCGGGGTGCCGGGCAGGACCGGGATCTCGGTGAGCGACCGGAGCGCGCCCTCCGCGGCGTCCCAGCGGCAGACGACCAGGGTGGGGCTGAGCTCGTTGAGGACGTACGCACGCGTGCCGTCCGGGTGGAAGGCCAGGTGCCGGGGGCCGGAGCCGGGGCGCAGCGCGACCTCCCGGTGCTGCGCGGGAGCGCCGTCGGCCAGGGTGTACACCCGCACCGAGTCCGTGCCGAGGTCGACGCCGACCGCCCAGTGGCCGCTCGGGTCCGGCAGTATCTGGTGGGCGTGCGGCCCCTGCTGACACTGCGGGTGGGGGCCCGAGCCGGTGTGCCGGAACACCCCGGAGACAGACCGCCCCAGGCCGCCGTCGCCGCGGACGGGGACGGCGGTGACGCTGCCGGAGCCGTAGTTGGCGGTGAGGACGTGTCCGGCGAAGACGCAGAGGTGGGTCGGCCCGTTCGCATGGACCGGCACCGGAGAGCCGACCGGCTCCAGCACGTCCCCCGCTCCCGCACCGGACACCCGGTATGCGGCCACGGCCCCTTCGGCCGTCTCGCTGACCGCGTAGAGCGTCCTTGCGTCGGGTGAGAGCGCCAGACAGGAGGGATCGGGCAGATCGTTCCGGGCGCCCAGGACGGTCAGTGCGCCGTCGTCGGGGGCGACAGAGGCGGTGACGATGCCCGGGCCTCCCGCCGCCGTGAACGATCCGATGAACGCCCGCCGTCTGCCGTCCGTCACGCCTGATCCTCTCCGGTTCCTGGCCATCCGCGGCTGCTCCTGCCGATCTCCGCCGATCTCCGCCGGTCTCCGACCGGTTTCGTCCCGACCGGAGCGACGCTAGCAGCCGACCCCTCCAGGTCTAGACCAAAACCCTCGGTTCGTCTGCTCAGGTACCGCACGCCCGCTTCCGGCACTCGGAGCCGCTTGTGATCTTCGGCACTTCCGGCTCCGACGTCTCCCACCCCTCCCGGAGCGGCGACGGCGTCACCCTGCTGGGCGGGATCCGGACGGCAACACCCTTCGACAGCAAGAACGCCCTGGTCACACGGGGGCGGGCTGTCACGGCCCCCCGGACGTCGACTGCCCTGCCGCCCTGGATGAACGGCCACAGAATGACCCGTACCGCACAAAACACCTTGTAAGCGGCCCGAGTCCACAAGCCGGGACACCCCGTGTCGCACGGCCGCACCGGACGTCGTCACCGGGGGCCGGCGGCAGAAGATTCCTTCCGGAACGGTGATTGTTTCGCCACTGCCATCCGTACTCCCTGGCGTTGGGCTGTTGATACACCAGGAGGCACGATGCGCATCTCGCGCAGCACGGCAGGAACCGCGTTCGTGGGCGGAGCCATGGTTCTCACCCTCTCCGCGCTCGCCTACCCCACCATGCTGGGCGTGCAGAACACATCGACCACCCAGGACCGGGTCGTCGCCAACACGCAGTACGGCCAACTGACCGAGGCCGACCGTGACTTCGTGGTCAAGGTGCGTGCCGCCGGACTGTGGGAGCACCCCCTGGGCCTGCTGGCGATGGAGCGGGGCACGACGCCGGAGATGAAGGAGGTGGGAGAGCACCTGGTCGTGGGGCACGGACGGCTCGACGAGAGCTGCCGCAGGATCTCCCTCGAGCTGGGCATCACCCTGCCCAACCAGGCTTCGCCCCAGCAGGAGCAGTTCGTGGAGACCATCAAGGCCACCAACGACAAGGAGTTCGACACCACGGCCGTGAACATCATGCGGGTGACGCACGGCCAGATCTTCTCGGTGATCGCCAAGGTCAGGGCCAACACCAGGAACACCTTGGTGCGGCAGCTGGCGGACCAGGCCAACGACACCGTGCTCGACCACATCACGGTCCTGGAGAAGACCGGACTGGTCAATCACGAGCAGGTCAACTTCCAGCAGACCAGCCCGCCCAAGATGCCCCAGGAGCAGGTGACGCCGCCGGCCCCGCAGGCGGGCGCCCCGGTGCTGGTGCTCGAGATCCCCGAGGAACTGAAGGACCTCAACACGGTCTCCCCGGCGCCGACCCCCGGCGCGACGGTGAAGTAGACGCCCCGGGGCCCGGGAGACGGGCGTCAGGACCCGCGGCGGGGTTTGCCCCGGCGCGGGTTCTTCGGTGCGCCGCCGGTACCCTTCCGCCGCCCGCGGCCGGCCGGCCCGCCTGCCGCCTGCTGCCGGCGGGCACCGCCCTTCTCGGCGGCCCGCCCGGGCTTCTCCTGCTTTTCTCGCTTCTCCTGCGCGGAAGGCTGGGACCGGGTGCGGCCCCGGGTGCTGTTGACGGTCCGGCCTCGGACGATCCCGATGAGGTCCTCCACCGAGTCGGTGGTCGCGGCCTCGGGCCACGCCAGCGCCACGCTCGACTCGGGGGCGTCCTTGAGCGGCCGGTGGGTGAGGTCCTTGCGGTGGTGCAGCCGCGCCAGGGACAGCGGTACGACGAGCACGCCGATCCCGGCCGCGACGAGCTGGACGGCGTCGGCGGTGGTCGCGGGCCGTTCGAGGGCGGGCCTCCCGGGCAGGGTGTCCCACACGAGGACGTCGTCGAGGGGGTGCAGCACGATCTCGTCGGCCAGGTCCTCGGGGGCGACCTCGTCGACCGCCGTCACGAGGTGGTCCTTGGGAACCACGACGACCGTCTGCTCGGTGTAGAGGGGAATCGCGCTGAAGACCGTCCGGTCGACGGGCAGCCGGACGAGACCCGCGTCGGCGTCCCCGTTCAGCATCAGGTCGCCCGCCTCCGCGGCGGGCACCTGGGTGAGGGTCAGCGGGACACCGGGCAGTCGCTCGTTCCAGACGCGCACCCACTTGCCGGGCATCACCCCGGGTGCGTACACGAGCCGGAACGATGGGGACACATCCGAGCCTGTCACCCGGCCAGGCTACCGGCCTCGTCCACCGATCGTGGTCAGCGGTCGCGCACACGGTCGATACCCTGGACACCATGACGTCGCACCAGAGCACCCAGACGATGAAGCCCGCGACCGCGGCGAAGAAGCTGGGTGTGTACCTCGAGGCCACCCCCGCCGAATTCCAGGAGGGTGTCGTCTCACGCGCCGAGCTGAACGCGCTCCAGGCGGACCCGCCCCAGTGGCTGCGGGACCTGCGGCGCAACGGCCCGCACCCCCGCCCGGTGGTCGCGGCCAGGCTGGGCATCTCCATCTCGGGTCTCGCCCGCGGCGGAATCACCGAGCCCCTCACCACGGAGCAGATCAGCGCTCTCCGGGAGGAGCGCCCCGAGTGGCTGGAGCGGGAACGGGCCACACAGGCGGAGGTCCGCAAGGAGGCGGAGCGCATCCAGCAGCGGAACGAGGAGCGCGCGAAGCGCAACGGCTGACCGGCCGATCCCCCCCCCCACCGCGTCTTCTCCTCACCACCGAACTCTCTCGAACGACCCCGAACACCCCCGCACGGGCTTTCCCGTCGGGGGTGTTCTCGTGCGCACGCGACCCCGCGTGACGCGATAACAACGGAACGCGAGCCCGCCCCACCCCTTCCGGCACATAGAAATATCTACGACCATGGCTGCACACCGGGTCGGCGCGCGGACGACCGTGCGGCCGTCGGCCCGTGACCAGCACGCGCCCGCAGCGGCGCAGCCGACCGTGCGCGGGGTGGGACATGCAGAGCGCCAGATGGAAACAAGCCGTCGAATGGCTGGCCGCGGCGGCCAGGGACCCCCGGCAGTGCAAACGGGAATGGGACCACGGCACGGGGACGGCACTGCTCGCCGCAGGGCGGTACTGGGACGTGCTGAGCGTTCCCGACCGGCTCGGCCTGCTCGCCCTGGACCTCCTGTGGAACGATCCTCTGAAGGTGCCCGGACCCACCCTGGTGGATGTCACGGCACGCAGAGTCGGGTTCTTCCTGCCGCCCGACCCGGCCGGCGAGTGGATCGGGTTCGGCGTGCGGCACGTCAGCCGTGGCTCCTGGGTGGCGGTGCCCCCGCCGTACCGCCCCACCGGCCGCCTGGAATGGCTCGTCCCCCCGGACGGCACCGGCACCCTGCACTGCCCCACCACCCTCGAACAGGCCCTGCGCACAGCCACCGGCACCCTCGCCGTCCTGACCCCGCCCGGCCCGGAACCGGCGGAGCCGGGCGGCTGGTGAGTGCCTCGTCGAGGCGACCTTCCTCTACGGGCGAAGCGGCCGCAGTACTCCCAGGCGCTGCAGCTCCACGATGTGCTCCGCCGCCCGCTGCGGTGCTTCGCCACCGGTGACCAGAACTCCCGCTTCCATGTTGCGATGTGCCGCGGACTCGGTCAGGTTCGCACTGCCCAGCAAGAGCGTGCGGCGGTCGGCGACCGCGAGTTTGGCGTGCTGTCGTGAGTGGGTCCGGGCGGGATCACGTGCCCAGTGCCAGAGGCGCAGGGCGGGAACCGACTCGAACGCGGTGGCAGGTTCTCGGCCCGAGAGTAATCCCCTGGCACCGGCCAGCGTCTCGACCACCACGTGCGTCCGCACCCCCCGCTCCGCGGCCGCCACGAGAGCCCGGGTCAGTGCTGGATACGAACGGGCCGCATACGTCATGGCCAGCAGTTCGGCACGAGCGTCATTGATGACCTCGACCAGCACCTGGGCTGTTGCCCTCACCGGTACAGCAGAAGTCGAAGGACCGCTCCACACGGTACGAACCTGCACCCTGTCCCGGGCCTGCGTCATCGCGGCGACATATCCGCGCACGTAGGCGGCTGCCTCCTCGAAGGTGACCGACTCCGTCTCCATCGCGTCGTACAGCTCTGTGACGGCCGCGCCGACTCCGGGAGTCGCCAGTTCGATCAGTGATCGTTCCCTGCTGCGTCGTTGCGCCAGCAGACCGGCAAGATCCTTCGCACGGGGCAGGCCAAGGACGGCAACGGCGGCCCCGGCCGCGGCCTCGAATCCACTTCGGCTCACGGCAGCAGGCCGACCGGTGTCAGTACGTGCTCCTTGTCACCCGACAGCGGGACGAGGAAACGCCGGTCCAGGAACCGGTTGCCGCGCTCGCATGTGGTCTCGGAGACGAAGAGACAGACGTGGCAGGCCGCTCCGTGCAGGTAGTCACCCGGGTCGTGGGGGAGACGTTCGGAGCAGAGCGGATCGGCCGAGCAGTGACCGGCGTCGGCCAGGGCCCGGCGGACGATCCGGCCGAACTCTCGCTCCTCGGCGAGGGAGACCAGGCCGCCGAGGGTGCCCTCGGAGTCGGGGACGGCTGTGTAGATCAGAATTCCCGTGTTCGGGTCCTGTTCGTCGCCGGCGTAGATCCGCTCGGCCAGCGAGGCCGAGCTGTAACCGCATTCCAGGGCGATGGTGCGGATCAGCAGGTGGGAAAGAGTGTGCAGGGCGATGTAGCGAGCACCGGGCCAGCCGTGGAGCGGGTCGAAGTCGCTGGTCTTGCGGTCCGACCTCCGGTTGGTGCGGAAGCGGCCGTAGGCTTCCCTGTGCGCCTCCATCTGCGGCGACTTCTCCATGCGGGCCGCCCACTCCGTCATGAGGTCGTCCCGCACCCGCAGGAAGATGCCCTCTCCGCGGACCTCGCTGGCCGGCACCCAGTTCTGCGTGCCCCGGGACAGGTCGACCCGGGTCGCGATCTCCGGTGATTCGGGATCAGGGGCGTCGAGCCGGGTGAAACCGATCAGGGCACGTGCCTCGCGCAGCCGCTCGACCTGACGGATGTCCGAGAAGAGTTCGGCCAGCGGGGCGGGAACGGACACGGGCCTGAGGGCGAAGTCGTCGCTGGGCGGGGGTACCGGGCCGGAGAGTGCGTCCCATTCGGGGCGGAAAAGGCCGGCCTGGACGTCGGGGGCCGACGGGGCCGCTCCGTCGGTTCCCTGCTTACGGGCCATGACCACCGCGAGGACGGCGTCCGCGTCGAACTCCTTGAGGAAGCCGAACTGCGGCAGCCGCGCCATGAAGGCAAGCTCGCTCCGGTCCTCGACCTTCTCCAGTTCCGGCCAGTGGTCGTCGAGCGGTTTGTCGATGTCGCCTCCCTGTCCCTTGGGCAGCGCGAGCGCGCTGAGGGTGAGGGGGAAAACCACTGGTTGGAGGCGCCGGCGACCATCAGGACCGGGTCCTGGTCGCAGCCGTTCGTCTCATAGGTACCCAGGTGCGGATGGCGGCCGCGGCAGTGGGGCAGGTGGCGTCGCCCGCGTTCCCCCATCGCCTCTCGGGTGTTGCGCTTCGCACCGCAGGCGACGCACTCGATGGTGACGTTGGCTGCCTGGTTGCCGCCGTGGTCCTTCATGCGCAGCTTGGGCCTCGGGATCTTGGCGCAGGGCTGCCCGTGGTGGACGTACGCGGTGTACGGGAACTCGTCGAGATGGACGCCGAGGCCGCCGCTGCGGGAGGCCCCTTTCCCTGTTCGGCGCCCCGTGAGCGTCAGACCCGGATCTCCCGAACGACGACCTCGTGACTTCTGCCCTGCGAAGCGTCGTACGTGATCTTCCGCCCCGCGGGCTGCCAGATCAGCGCGTGTCCCAGCGGTGACGACGGGGAAATGGTCTCGGCGTCCTCGGTGGGCAGTTCGGCGATGGTGTAAAGGGTCTCGTCGTCAACCTGTCCGTCGAACTCGAGGACTAGCAGCGCACCGGGGTGCACCGCCTTCGGCGTCCCCTCCTCCTGGCCGACGCGCACGCCGTCGAGGAAGGTCCGCAGGAAGCCGAGCCGATTCGTGCGGCGCTCTCGCTGATCGGCCTGCGTCTTCCTGAGGAAGACGAGGTTCGCCGCGTCCGCATCGACAGGCGTCTCGTCCGGGGTGTCGATGGCGGCCTGCAGCTCCTGCATCTCGCGCACCAGCCGCTGGAAGGCGGCAGCGGGTATCTCCCGGACGGGGAGGGAACCCTGTGCGAGGGGGGCCACCGGACGAGGCACGGGCTCCGTGGCAGCTTCTCCGGCAGGGGCCGGCCGGGACACACGCGGAGCCTCGGGCAGGGCGGCGTAGGCCATCGCTGCCTCCGGCACCACATCGAGCGCCGGGCCCGGGCCGTGCCGGCCGTCGTCTTCCCGCTGCTCCCCCACCCCGTCGTCCTCGTTCGGACCGTCGGCCGGCACGGCCTGGGCGTCCACCGCGTCGGCAGGAGAGCCGGGCCCCTCCGGCTCTGCCGGCAGCGGCTCGATGCCCAGCCGTTCCAGCTCCGCCCAGAGCGGGGCGAGAGCCTGCTCGCGGTCGAGGTGGAAACGGCTGCCGCGGATCCGGACGAAGGTCCAGTCGACGCGTTCCAGGTCCCGCTGGCGGGCGGCGGCGGTGGACGCGTCCTCGCCGTCGGCGAAGGCGTCGCCGTCGCAGGCGACCGCCAGTCTGCGCGTACCGCCCTCGACGACCAGGTCGATGCTGTGGCGGCCGACGCGGTAGCCGGGCCGCACGCGGTGGCCGCGGTCCGTCAGCTCCAGGTACACCTTCTGCTGGAAGAGGCTGTCGAACGCCTCGTGGCGCACGTCGGGCCGTACCTCGCCCTCGACCGCGACGGTGTCCTCCTCCGCGGGCCGGGTGAGGTGGTCGAGCCACCGCCGGCGCAGGTCGTTCTCGTGGAACTGCTCCGGGCGAGCGCTGTGGAACACCCACACCTGGTCCTGGGCACGGGAGGCCGCCACGTTGAGCCGCTGCTCGTACGTCTTGCCGTTGAAGCCGCCCGGTACGGTCCCGGCGGCGGTGGCGGCCGAGTTGACACAGGAGACGAACATGACGTGCCGCTCGTCGCCCTGGAAGTCCTCGGCGTCGCCGACCCGGATACGCCTCTCCTCACGCTGGTCGTAGTCGAGGCGTTCGGCGAGCAGGTTCTCCAGTTCCGTCAGGTGACCCTTGGCACCACGAAGGCTGATGACGCCCATGGTCTTCCCCTCGTACGCGGGGTCGGCGCAGCAGCGCACGACCGCGTCGACGAGGGCCTCGGCCTCGGCGGTGTTGACCAGCCGGTCGTTGCCGCCGACGGCTTCACCGTCCTCGACGTACACGGTGCGGACCGGAGACAGCCGGTCGGCGCCGTACTGCCGCAGCGGCAGGAGCCGACGGTTGTAACAGAGGTCGTTGGAGAAGGAGATGATCTCCGGCATGCACCGGAAGTGCTCCTTCAGCATGAGCGTGCCGCGGCCCGCGGAGAGCGCTTCGGTGAGGTCGAAGAAGCTGGAATCGGGACCGAAGAGACTGCGGACGTCCGGCTCGAGCGCGGTGAGCAGCCGGTCCCTCAGGTGGAAGTACTCGTCCTGTTTGAGGCCGACGTTGGAGGGGCTGACCTGCTTGCTGTCGCCGACGATCACCATCCGGTCGGCGAGCCAGCTCAGCAGCATGGCCTCGAGTCCGGACTGGCTGGCCTCGTCGACGATGACGACGTCGAACATACCGGGCCTGTCCATGGGCACGGTCTCCGCCACCTGGTGCAGCGGCATGATCCAGGCCGGCACCGCCGTCTGCGCCTTGCGCAGTGCCGCCTGGGCGTCGCGCCGGTAGCGGTGCTGGTACTTGCCCTTGATGCGGCGGGCGGCCTGCTGGTATGCGCTGAGGGCGCGGGACTGGTCGCCGGTGAGCAGTCCGAGGCAGCGGTGCCAGGCGCGGGCTGCGGCGAGCCGGGCGAGCATGATGCGTGCCTCGTCGTCGGCCTCCGTCAGCCGTCGCCGCAGCGCGCGTTCGGCCTCCGGGTCGGTCAGCCGCTCCATCCGCTCGCGCCACGCCGACCAGGCCCAGGCCTCGGCGAGCAGCGGCAGCCGGACGTCCCACGCGGTGTCCTCCGGGAAGCCGGTGATGCGCTCGGCGAGCGAGGGGAACGCCTCCCGCACGCGGGTGAGTGCGGCGTGCTGCTCGGCACGCATCCGGGCGGCCTCCCGGACCTCGGCGATCTCTTCGCTGAACTCCCGGTAGTCCTGCGGGTCCTGGGCCCGCACGGCGTCGAGGGCGCGGGTGACGGCGGGGGCTACGCCGGGCCGGTCGCTCCAGGTGCGCAGCAGTTCCTCGGCGCCGACGATCACCTTGCGCGACCGTTCGGCGGCACGCAGCGTGGTCGCCGCGCGCAACAGGGCGCGTACGGCGTTCTCGACCGAGGTGTCGTGCCAGGTGGCGACGGCGAGTTCGGGCGAGGTGGCGGCTGCGGTGAGCACGTCGGTGCGGGCGGCGGCGACGGTGAGCAGTGCCTGCAGTATCTCGGCGTCCTGCCGCAGGCGTGCCAGTCGCGGACCGTGTCCCTGCCAGGCTCCGGCGGGAGTGCCCCACTCGGCCTCCACCTGGGCCAGGCGCAGCTCGAGCTGGACACGCGCCACGACGACCGCCGCCGTGGCGGGGTCCTCGGGGGTCCGCCCGTCGACCCGCACGGCCTGCACGAACGCGCCGACGGCCTTGGCCAGCTTCGAGCGTGTGCCGAGCGGTCCGCGCAGCTTCTGCCCCTGGACTAGCCCGTCGTGCAGGGTGGTGGCCTGGCCGAGCGCGGTGGCCGGATCGTACTGCTCCAGGCCGCTGACCATCGCGGTGCCCAGCGTGGCGAGCGAGGCCTCGAGGGCGGTGAGGGCGTCGGTGACGGCGGCGTGCCGGCTGCGTGCCTGCCAGTCCTGCCCTGCGGTCACCTCCCCGAGGAGGGCCCCGGCCCACTCGTCGGCGGCGGCCGCCAGGGACGCGGCCCGCGCCCTGGCGGCGGAGAACGCGTCGAGGGCCGTCGTCAGGCGCTGCTGTTCGGCCTCGCTCAGTCCGCGCACTGCCGTGTCGTACTGCCGGCTCAGCGGGTCCTGGCGCACCGCCTCGTGTGCCTCCTCGGCGGAGTGCACCACCGTCACGGCTTCCTCGAAGGCACCGGGGGTGGGCAGTTCGGAGGGACCGGGCACCTCGGCCGCCAGGGCGCGGTGGTGCGGGGTGAAGGCGCGGGTGGTGTGCAACAGCCTCAGCGCGTCGTCGGCGGTGAGGGAGGGCTGTTCTCGGGGAACCTGCCCGAGCCAGTCGTACCGTTCCGTCTCGGCGGTGAGGCGCTCGGCGATCTCCTACAGGCTGCCGGCATAGTCGCCGATCTCCTCCTCGAAGCGGTGTGTCTCCTGCTCGCGCAGTACGGCGAGATCGCGCAGCATGGTCTGCTGGGCCGACCGGGCGGTGGCGAGCCGTGCCTGGAGCGTGCGGATGTCCCTCTGCGAGGCGTTGGGGTCGTAACCGGCGTACTCGCTGAGGATCCTCTGTACCGACGCCTCGAGCTCCCGCTGGGCGGCCGCGCCGTCCTCGGTGCGGCTCACACACAGGTCGCGGATGCTCTCGGGCAACTTGTCCCGCAGGACGCGCAGGGCGCGCGGGGTGTGGCTGGTGATGAGGACGCGCTTGCCCTGGGCGAGCAGGTCCGTGACGAGGTTGGCGATGGTGTGCGTCTTGCCGGTGCCGGGCGGGCCCTGCACCACGACGAGCCGGTTGGCGCGCAGACGCTCGGCGATGGTGCGCTGCTCCTCGTTGGCGGGCAGCGCGAAGTACATCTCGCCTGCACCGGCGTCCGCGCCGTCGTCCTCGGCCGCCGCGAGGTCGGCGGCGGTCAGCGCCCCGTCGCGGCCCGCGATGTAGCCGAGCAGCTCGGTGGACGGTGTGCCGGCGTCGATCTGACGCGCGATGGCCTTGAGGGCGTCCATCGTCGACCGGCGGTTGCGCTCCCGCAGGACGAGCGCGGGGGTGAGTCCCACCTGGGGCACGTCCAGCGTGCGCGGCCGGGCGCGTTCCACGGTCGGCGAGTAACTGCCCGCGCTGTGCGTCGCGTTGACCCAGCTGCGCAGTGCGGTGTGCACGGCGTCGAGGTGTGCGGGGTCGGTGACGTCGGAGGCCCCCTCGAGTGTGCCGACGATCTGCTCGCGCACCGCGCCGGGCACGTGCTGGGCGCCTTCCAGCATGCCCTCTTCCAGTTCCAGGCCCACTCCGCTCGGGTCGGGGGCGGCCGTGAGGGTGCCGGTGGCCGGGTCGAGGCGGAGGGTGGCACGGTGGGTGACGAGGTGGCGCTCTACACGCTGGCCACTGGTCGTCTGCCAGGTCAGCCGGCCGAGCCCGAGGACGAGTTCGTAGGCCTCGCCGAGGTTGGCGGCGTCCTCGTGCATCTTGTGCAGGCGGTCGTACAGCTTGACGACGGGGTCGATGGCGCGCCGCCGCTCGGCCCAGGCCAGCCACTCCTGTTCCCAGGCGGCGTACAGCTTCTCGATCTTCTCCCGCTTCGGGTGGTCGTCGAGTTCGTGGTACGCCTTGTCGAGAGGGATGCCCCGGGACCAGTCCGGGAATTCCGGCTCGATCCGGCGGCGCAGGTGCGGGGCACGGGTCTGCTTGAAGTCGCGGATGCGGGTCTCGCCGATCCAGGGCGCGAGCAGGGGCTTGGGCTGCGGGGCGTCCTCGCGTTCGGGGCGCTCGAGGGTCAGCCAGGCCGGTTCGTCGCCGAGGTCGAGGACCCCGTCGAGCATCACCGTGACCTCGGGGGCGTCCGGCAGTTCCTCGAACCACACGGTGCCGGCGGCGCCGTCGAGCGTGCGGACGGGCCGCGCCTTGGACTCCTCAGCCTCGGCGAGGAACCGGAAGATCTGACGGACTCGGGTGGCGTCGAGTTCGCCGGAGGAGGGGTCCTGGGCCCGGGGGGCGGGCCCGGTCGGCGCCTCCGCGCCCGTCGGTGGCGTCACGAGGGGCGTGGTCAGGCGAGGGTCCGCGCCCTTCGGCCGCGGCGGTACGGCCCCGAGCGCGGTACGAGCCGCCTCGCGACTCCCTTTCCGGGCAACCGGGCCACCGTCGCCGTCTCTGTCCGCCGGGTCGTGGTCCGGGTCGACGTCGGCGCCGGTGAACAGGGACGGCTGCTGCTCGCCGGACAGCGGCGCCTGGTCCGGCAGCCGTCCCGCCGGTGCGGGTGTGGGCGCCGTGGCCCTCACCGTGGTGAAGGTGACGCTCTCGCGCTTGTGGTCGTACGGGAACCGCACCTCGATGTCCAGTTCCGCGGCGGTTCCCGCCGGAATGCTGTAGGCCCAGGTCGCGGACATGCGGCGCCCCTTGCGCAGGGTGCCTTCGAGCCCGTCGTCGAGCAGCTCGGTCCGGTAGTCCTCCACCTGGCGCCCCGTCTTGCCGTAGGGCCCGCCGCGCACCAGCAGGGTGATGCCCTCCACGTCGACGGGGCGGGCCGTGCCGTTGGAGAGGTACAGAGTGCACCGGACGAGGTCGTCACCCTGGCGGTACCCGTGGGAGTCCTCGGGATCGACCAGCTCGTACGGCACGACGTCGTCCACCCGCACATGCAACCCGTCGTCGTACTGATAGACGGATCCGACCGGCCACACACCGTCACCCAGGCCGAACTCACCCTGGCTCACACGCCACCCCACTGCTGTTCACGACCACACGTGTGGCCCTTGGTGTCATCCCGCCCCGGTCAACCCGAGTACGCACACGGCGCCCCCAGCGCCTTGACTTGAGTGTGAACTGAGCACACGGACAGAGCGTAGCAGCAGCCCCCGCGAGGGCCGCCACACCGAGAACATCGCCCCGATAAGCCACCGAACCGCCCAGAAGATCGACTTCAGGCCCTGCCGCACCCCATGAAATCGCGCCGACGTCCACGAAACAAGCAATTGCAGCTATTGACTCTGTTCACATGAATCCATCAAGATGCTCTTGGAATCACTCGGAACACCTCCAGCCGCCCAGCAGAGAGGCCCACGCGCCATGCAGATGGAAGTGCTTGACGTCAGTCCGGAGCTGGCAGCGGAATGGCTCACCCACAACACCAGCAACCGACCGCTCAGCAAGGCCGCGGTACAGCAGCTGGCCGGTCGAATCCAGCGCGGCGAGTGGCAGTTGACGCATCAGGGCATCGCCTTCGACGAGGACGGCGTACTCATCGACGGCCAGCACCGCCTCGCGGCGATCGCCAAGGCGGGAATCACCGTGCCCCTGACCGTCACCCACGGCGTCCCGCGCACCGCGTTCACCGTGATGGACACCGGACGCAAGCGCACCGGCCGGGACACGCTCACCCTCGCGGGCGAGGCCAACGCCACGCACCTGGCGGCGGCCCTGCGCGGCCTGCACCTCTACCTGAACGCGCCCAACTCGTCGTGGAGCGGCGGCTCATCGGTCACCAGCAACGATCAGCTGCTGACCATGCTCGACAAGCACCCCGGCATCCGTGACGCGCTTCATCCCGGCATCGCGCTCAACCGCGCCTGCCGCATCACCGTCACAGCGGCGACCATCGGCTGGTACATCACCAGCGAGGCGCGACCCGACATCGATCAGACCGACTGGAGGGAAGGGGTCGTGACCGGCGCTCGACTGGAACCGGGCGACCCTCGCCTCACGTTGCGCAACACCATGCTCAGCCTGGCCGCGGGCCGGACTCACCGTCGCCGCGACGACTCGCGCGAGCATCTTCTCTACTACCTCAAGTCCTGGAACGCATGGCACGAGGGCCGCAGCATGAAGCTCCTGCGCCGCTCCCCCAACGAGACGATGCCCAAAATCTCGGGGCACCCGGCAAGCATCCGGTCAGACGCCGGCGTCTGACATCGCCGCCCTCGGGATTCACCGCTCTACAGTCAAGGAGGAGCGCCGTGTACCTGTGCCCCCATTGCGCTCAGCCCGTAGCACTTACCGGTCAGGGCCGAGTGGCACCGCACCGCCTGACCGCGTACAGCACGCTCGGTTGCAGAGGAGAAGGCCGAGAACCTCTACGCTCCACGCAGAAGACAAGCACCGGCACCGAGCCTCCGGAGCAACGACCCGAGCCAGCCAAAGACCTTCCCGTCCCTGCTTGGCTACCCCCCTGGGAGCAGAGGCACTTGGCCTCAGTAGCGCTCCCCGCCTCGGGGCCTGTTCGCCTCTGGTTGCCCTACACCACTTCCTTGGCACACATCACCGCGATCAACACCATGATGACGACCGCCACTCGTCCGATATGGGACCCGCATCGCGGGTGTTGGACGGTACCGAAGGGGCACTTCCTGATGCTTGCCGGCAAGCTCCTGGGGCGCTACCGGCATCTGGCACTCGGCCGCGAGTACAGCCCGCGCGAGAGGTGCAACGCCCGCTGCAAGAACGCCCGCGGACCGTACTGCACTTGTTCGTGCCGGGCGAAATACCACGGACGTGGGCGGTGGATGAAGGACTTCGTGACGGTCGCCGAGTTCGGTAGCACCTACGAACGCGAATCGTGGCACTGGCGCGTTGTCACCTCAGCCCGCTGAGCACGGTTCGGACCGAAGGCCCGCTCGGGGAACAGACGTTCTTCGACGCCAGTTCCGCCTCGTCCGGACCCCGACGGGCTGGACCGTCCCGTCGGCAGGAACGGGGCGTCTTGCGCCAGGGACACTCCTCCTGGCGCGAGCGGCTCCCTCAAGACGCGTGCGGACCGGCCCTTGCCGGGGTCCGGCCCACACTCCCGGGTGTCCACTCGGCATTCATCTCCACCCAGGTCGCAAGCTCGCCAGCGTCAGCAGCTCTCGCCGAACTTGACGGCTCCGATCGTCACCGGCTGCCCGTCGAGCTGCGCCCCGGCCGCCGGATCGGTCGAGCAGACCTGCCAGTTCGACTCGATGAGCACCATCCTGTCCTGGCCGGACGCGTCGTCGACCGTGATGCTGGTGGAACCGTCGAGCGCCTGGCGGGCGACCTTGACGGACTTCCCCACGAAGTTCGGCATGGCGGAGTCGGCCTTCTCGGGTTCGCTCTGGTCGCCGCCCGCGGGGCAGGTCTCCTCGAGCTTGACGGTGCCGAAGTCGACCTTCGTGTCCGTCGCGTGCGTGCCGGGCGCCGGCGTCTGGGAGCAGACCTTCCAGCCCCGGTCGAGGATCTGGTTGCGGCCCCGGCCGAGCGCGTCGTGCGACGTGAGGTGGTAGAAGCCGGCGGCCTGCGACTCGTCCTGGGCGCTCTGCAGCCCCTTGCCGACCATGTCCGGCAGCGTCGCGGTGGTCTCGGCGGTGGCCGAGGGCTCCCGGGTCACCTCATCGGCACTGGTGGCCGACGCCTTGGGGGCGGGGTCCGTGGGCTTGGCGTCCGTGCCGGTCTCGGTGGCCGGGCCGCAGGCGGTGAGCGTGGCGAGCAACAGCACGGCGGCTGTCGAGATGCGGGTGATGCGCATGGTGAACCCCAAGAACGTTGCAGATGAGGATGGCCCGTCGTGCGGATACGGGCGTGGCTCGCTCCTCCCGGTCGAGCCCGACAAGATGCTCGACCGGCGGCGAATCAGACCTCGCTCGGCGGAACTTGTCCGGATCAGTATGCAGTTCGTGGACAGAGTTCACAACCCGATGCCAAAAATCTGATGTGCACCTATGCCGATTTTCGTGCAGGGCATCTAGTAGGGCTTCGTTAGGTCCTGTGGTGTGGTTCCGGGGTCGGTGCGGGTTGGCCGCATATCGAGCAGGCGCCGGTCCAGGTGGCCAGGAGGGCCTGGAGTGCGCGGAGGACCGCGTAGAGGGTCAGGCCGGCGCAGGGACTTTTGGGTCGAGCCGCAGCAGGGTGCAGAAGGCCTGGGCGAGGGAGGCAAGGGTGACGTGCCGGTGCCAGCCGGGATAGTTGCGGCCCTCGAAGTGATCCAGGCCCAGGCCGTCCTTGAGCTCGCGGTAGTCGTGCTCGACTCTCCAGCGGATCTTGGCGGTGCGGACCAGGTCGCGCAGCGGGGTGTCGGCGGGCAGCGTCGAGAGCCAGTAGTCGGTGGGCTCCGCGGCACCGGGCGGCCACTCGGCCAGCAGCCAGCACTCGGGCAGCGAGCCGTCGGCGGCTCGGCGGATGGTGCGGTTGGCCGGGCGGACCCGCAGCGCCAAAAAGCGCGAGCGCATCGCGGCGCGGGGGTTGCCCCTGGTGGCCTTGCTGCCCCGGCGCCAGGTCACCGTCCGCGCCACCGACCTTCCTGCATCCAGGGCGAGTTGACGCAGAGTGGTGTGCGGCTGCGGGTAGGCCGGGACGGGCGGGCGCCCTCGGCCTGCGTAGGGCGGGCGCTGGGGGACCGCGTCGCCCGGGTAAGCGGTGGTGGTGCCCTTGACCGCGACCGCATAGGTCAGACCGCGCTCGGTCAGGCCCTCGCGAAAGCCGGTGGCGTCGCCGTAGCCGGCGTCGGCGACCACCGGCAGATCGGGCAGTTCCCAGTCCTGGCGGGCCTCGTCGAGCATGTCCAGGGCCAGGCGCCACTTCTCCCGGTGCCGCTCGGCCTCGGGAATGCCGGCTCGCTGCCTGCGGCGGCGGATCGCCTCGGCCAGCAGCTTGTCGTCGCCGACCGTGGCATCGTCCCAGCTGTCGGGCATGAACAGGCGCCAGTCGACAGCCGAGGAGGCACGGTCGGACACCAGGTTGACACTCACGCCGATCTGGCAGTTGCCACGCTTGCCCAAGGCGCCGCAGTACATCCGCGCCACCCCCGGGGAGTCGTAGCCGTCCTTGGGGAAGCCCACGTCGTCGATGGCGTACGCCTCCGGGCCGATGTGGGCGGCGGCCCAACGGGCCAGCCGCTCCCGGACCGTGGTCCAGTCCCAGGTGGAGGAGGACACGAACTGCTGGAGCTGCTGGTGGTCCACCCCCAGGCGCTCGGCCATCGGCTGCATGGACTTGCGCTTGCCGTCCAGCATCAGTCCGCGCAGGTACAACTCGCCCTTGGCCCGCTGATCCCGGCGCGGCAGCGAATCCAGCATCTGGGCGGCGAACGCCTCCAGACGCGGGCGGACCGTCTCCATCTCCTCAGGTGTCACCCTGGCAGAAGACCACACCTCACCCGGTGCTCAGCGGTTGGGGTACCTAACAAAGCCCTACTAGGCTCTGAGTCGACTCGCGAACGAGCGGCCGGGGTGGGGAGAAAACGATGAAGAAGGACACGCTGGAGTACGAGCAGGCACTGGACGCCGTGGTCGAGATCCTGCGGGACCGGGCACGTGCGGGTGCGGCACCGCTGTCGTACGGCGATCTCAGCACGGAGTTGACCCGGCGTGGTCATCACGTCCCGGCCCACGAGGGACCCATGCCCCATCTGCTCGAGGACGCCTCCGCCCAGGAGAGCCCGGACGGATCGCTGCCGCTGCTCTCCGCCCTCGTGGTCCTGCAAGAGACCGGCCGACCGTCCGGAGGCTTCTTCAAACTGGCCCGGCGTGCACCGTACAAGCGGCCGGGCGACGACATGGAGCTATGGGTCGAGGAGATCAAGCAGCTCGCAAGGCACTACGCCGACCACTGAGAACCCGCCCGCGGCGGGCGGGAATGTACCGCCGTAGAACGGCATAAAGGAACAATCTGTGAATGAAAAAGGCTCCGGTGGAAGAGTCCAGCCGGCTCGTCCCGGCGACCCCTCCCGTATAGGCCCGTACCGGATCGTCGGCCGTCTCGGCGCAGGGGGCATGGGGACCGTCCATGCCGGTGTCGGCTCCGACGGAACACTCGTCGCGGTGAAGGTGGTTCATCCGGAGCAGGCCCAGGAGCCGGATTTCAGGGCCCGATTCAAGCGTGAGGTCGAGCTGTCCTCCCGCGTCACCGGCCCGTACCTGGTCCCGCTCATCACCGCCGACCCGGACGCGGAAACCCCGTGGCTGGCCACCGCGTACGTCCCCGGCCTGACGCTGCACCAGCACCTGGTCACCCACGGACCGCTTGCCGGAGGCAGCCTGTACGCACTCGCGGCGGCCACCGCACAGGCACTGGCGGTCATCCATGCCGCGGGGGTGGTGCACCGCGATGTGAAACCTCAGAACGTCATTCTCACGCCTGGCGGCCCCCGCGTTCTGGACTTCGGTATCGCGCACGCCGCCGACGGCACCAGTGTGACCCGTACCGGCGTCATGACCGGCACCCCCGGCTGGATCAGCCCCGAGCACTACCGCACGGGGACCACCGGCCCCGAGAGCGACATGTTCGCCTGGGGAGCGCTCCTGGCCTACGCGGCCACCGGAAGGCTGCCCTTCGGCGCCGGTGCACCGGACGTGGTCGCGTTCCGCGTGATGTCCGGGAAACCGGACCTGGACGGCGTCCCCGCGCCACTGCGTCAGATCGCGGAGAAGGCGCTGGCCAAGGAGCCGGACGCACGCCCGTCGGCCGCCGAGGCCGCCCAGGCGTGCGCGGAACTGCTGGCCTCCCAGGTCACGCAGGTGGTGCCTGCCGACGCGGGGTCGGCGACGGCCGTGGAGATGGTCACGGCTCTCTGGGACGTACCGGCCGAGGCCGATCCGTCATGGCACGTGCCTCCGGAGCTGCATCGGCCGAAGCAGCGGCTGGTGGGCGCCGTGGTCCTTGTCGCCGCCCTCGTCGGCGGCCTGGCCGGAGGAGCGGCCGCCCTGATGCCCGGCGACGCCGGGAACGGTGAACGAGCCTCCTCCACGGCGCCCTCGGCGTCGCCCCTCGCCTCGGCCGGGTCCGCGCGGCCGTCCGCGAACACTGCGAAGGACGACACGGCGGAAGAGGAACAGCAGGCCGCGGGCAAGGACTCGACGGATGCGGAAGGCTGGCGGCAGGCGCGTACGGCTCGGGGCGAGGGTGAGCACGACGTGGCGCGTGCGATGCTGCACGACATGGGCGTCCTCTCCCGGGACCTCGAACCGACCGAACTCTCCTTGGGGGCGGTGAGGTTCCACGAGTCACGGGGGGAGGTCTACTTCTCGTATCAACTGGACTCCGAGAACGAGCACGGGATCGTGTCCGCGGAGACGGAGATCGCCAGGTCCATGTGCCTGACGTTGAGGGACGTCGTCCTCCGCCTTCACCCGGAGCTGCCCTACCGCACGTACGTCACGGTGAGGGAGGAGAAGGGCCGTGACCCGCAGGTGACGTGGCGGGAGGAGTTCGTCGCCGACACGCAGTGTCGATCGGCCCTCGAGGACGGCACCGATGCGGCCTACAGCACCGGACAGGACTGGGAACCGGACGAGAACGGTCTCGGGGAGGCGATGATCCCCAGCACCGACGGCGCCGAGATCCGGGTCGCGGACCGCGCCGCCAAGGAGATCATCGAGCGGACCAACGTGATGCGCGGGACGCTCGGCACGGATCAGGTGCTCGGCAACGAGGAGCTCAAGGTGGGCTTCGACCCGGCGAATTCGGCCATGTACGTCTGGTCGGATTACCTGATGTGGAATCAGGACCAGGTCGAGACCTGGGCGGACATGGCCGCGGGCGAGGCATGCCGGGCCCTCGTGAACCAACGGCAGAGCGCGGGCGCCGGCTGGCCGTACACCCGTTACGCCGTGGCGGAGATCGGAGGCTCGGGGTACCTGATGATCCGTTGGGGCATGGCCACAACGGAGGCGGACTGCCCTGTCTGAGCGCGGAACGACCGCCCCGGTTGTCCGGCGGTTCTTCCGAGCAGGCCTGCCACAAGTCGTTTCCCCGCCACTCGTGGCAGGCAATCACCCGCTGCCGAGCTCTTGTGTGCGTGCCAGTACGCCTTCCGCCAGCCCGCGGAACTCCCGGTAGCAGGTCTGCACGTACTTCTGGGTGCTGCCGAGCGCGCCGTCGGCGGCCTTCAGATCGAACATGGGCTTTCTGGCGTCGTGCGCGAGCGGCATGAGGCCGCGGTAGTTGCGGAGAGTCGCGATGCGGTGCCGGTCGTCGCCGGACACCGGCACTCCCTCCCCCAGCACAGCCGCCGAGTAGACCCACGGGATGCGCTGCAGCCACCGCTCGTAAGCCTTCACCGGTCTGTCGAGCCGCATCTCCGGCTGCATGATCACGTAGCCGAGCGGACGCATCTCCGCACGGGGCGCGGAGAAACCGTCGGGAACACGCGGCAGGACGAGCTGCTGCCAGTCCCTGCGCCAGTGGCGCAGGGTGGGGCCGAGGTTGCTGAGGCCCTTGAGGGAGAAGAGGTCGGCCGCGAGCGGCATGAGCACGTTGTCGGCCGCGATCAGCGCCGCCCGGTTGATCGCCCCGAGGTTGGGTCCGACGTCGATCAGGACGATGTCCGCGCCGACCTCCTCGGCCGCCTGTTCCACGACGCGGTGGAAGGCCGTGGTGGTGCGGATCGCCGCGATGTCGCCGGCGAAGGTCTTGAACCACTCGTTGGAGAGTTTGTCCTCGAAGCGACTGAGGTCGAGGCTTCCGGCCAGCAGCCAGAGACCCGACTGAAGTTCGGCGGGCATGATGGGGGCGACGTCTCCCGTGCCCTCCAGGATGGGACGTACGGCGTCGGCGATCGTCTGCCCGTTGCGCACCCGGCCGGTGCCGGGCAGAGCGGAGGCCACCGCCCCCTGAGCGATCAACTCGGACTCGTTGTCCCAGAGTTCCTCGATCTCGTTCTCGTCCAGGCACATCGAGGTGAGGTTTGCCTGGGGGTCGAGATCGACGGCCAGAACCGTCCGTCCGAGCCTGCGGAACATGTGGGCCAAGTGGTAGGTCAGGGTCGTCTTTCCCACCCCGCCCTTGTTGTTGAAGAGCGCGATCGACGTCCGGTTCACGAGGCCCTCCGAAGAACGACGGCCCACGACGAGTCGTCGACCTGGAACTCGGCGGGAGGGTTCCCGTTGCGGGCGAGCGCCGCCTGGACCCGCCCGATCCCCCGTCCGAACCGGTTCACATAGCCGAGCCCCTTCATCGCTGCCGCGAGGGAAGGGTTGCGGTAGTCGTTCACCCGGTGGAAGTTGTCGTCCCTGACCTGCCCGTAAGGTCCTCCCGGGTTGGTCACCTCGATCCGGTCGTCGAACCAGACGATACGCACGGGGGCGTACGAGGTCTCGTAGTTGCGGTGCATCATGGCGTTCATCGTCACTTCCCGCAACGCCTCCAGCGGATAATCGGGCTGTGGTGTCTCCCGGAACCCCTCCTCCACCAGGCGCGTGCGAAGGTTGCTGCGCAGCAGGGGTTCGAGTCGGGCCGCGACGCCCACGAGGTTCTGGCGCAGCTCCTGGTCGTCAGCGACGGGCGCGTCGAGGTCCACGCCCTGGTACCGGACGAACTGCACGTACGCACCGGGGATGTGGCTGCCGGGGTCGAGTCCGACGGTGAGCAGCCCGAGTGCGGTAGGCCGGCCATCCGGAGTGGTGAGGTGCAGGGACGAGAGCTGCTGGGGCACAGGTCGCCCGTTCTCCTCGATGACCTCGGGTCCGACCATGGAAGGCAGGTAGGCACTCCGGAAGAGTTCCAGGTCCAGGTCGTCGAGCGTCGTACACGGCACGGGCCGGCTGTCGAAGGGGCCGTCTCCCGCCCGGCGGCGTTCCGTGAGGACTCGCTCGTCCTCACGGGTGGCCCTGCGGGTGGTCGGCCCGGGCCGGACCCACACCACTCCGTCGAAGCGCACGGGCAGGGCAGCCGATGCCTCGACATGGATGTGCACCACGGGCTTGCCCCGGTAGACCGCGGCCCGCACGGTGAAGGACGGCCGGTCCAGGATCCTGCCGTCGTCCCGGAGGTCGGTGAGGGCCAGCAGGGCCCGGTCGCTGATATCCACGTCATCGACCGGCGTCCCGTCGTCCGCGACGCCGATGAGGATGTCTCCTCCGCCCTTACCGATGAGATCGTTGGCCATCGCGCAGACGGCATTGCCGATGGCGTCGCCGCGCTTGCCCTCCCTCTTGGCTGTCCGCTTGAACTCGAGGGTCGGGCTCTCACGGGTCCCGAGGAGGTCGGCCAAGTCTGCGTCGTGTGCGTTCACACTAAGTATTGTGCCGGTTGCTCTGCACCGGACAGCCTGGTGGCGGCTCCCTCACTACGGCTGCCGCCTGCCCGGCCCGCGCCTCGGCGGTTGCCCGCCGGCACTTCTTCGACCACCGGGCGCCCACCAGGTGCGGGACCACTCTGATGCCCGCCGTACAACGCCGTGAGCCGTCAGGGCACCTCGCAGCGCACGAGCGCTCTGGCAAAGGACTCGCCCGTGCGGCGGGCGTACGTCATGCGCTCGCGGATCTCCCGCAAGGAGCGCGGACGGTATCCGGGCCCGCCGCAGCAGCTCTTGTGAAAGCGGACGCCCGCGTTGAGGAGGACGGACAGCGTTCGCCAGGCGGCGGCGTCCCGGCGCGGGGGCGCCACGAAGGCCGACCCCACATGGATCAGCGGTTCCGCGCAACGGGGGCAGGTCCGGTGCGGCCTGTCCCTGTCGTAGGGCTGCTTGTACGAGGCCTGACAGGACAGGCAGACGTAGGAGGTCTTCGCGTGGCCCATGCGGCATGGGTAGGCGGCACCTGTGCGAGGCTCGACGCATTTTGGAGCCGGGGCGCTCCCTGGAGGTCTTCGGAAATCCTCACGGACGTTGGGCGTCGTACTGTGACCGTGCGGAACGGGGACGGTGTGCCGCACACTCTCCGGGTGAGAGTGTTGCAGCCCGTCCTCGAAGTCTCCGCTCCCTCCGGCTTCGTGCTCTGGCCGGTCGCCGGGATCGAGCCTTACGGCTTCCTGCCGCTCAGTGGCGCGCTCGCTCCCGCCGAAGTCGGCACGGCGGTCATGAGCATCGCCTCCCACAACGACCTCGCGCCGGCGGCTGACGACCACCCGTCGCGGCCCGCGGATCCGCTCGGAGCCTTTCTGCACGGCCTGCTCACCGTGGAGGATCTCGTGGCGTCCGGAGGTCTGCGTGTCACGGACACCGCCTCCGGCGTCACCTTGTCGCCGGGCTGCTGCAACGGCCTCGAGGAACGCCGCGACTGGTTCGACGTCCTCGACGGGGACGGCTGGGCCTCCTTCGGTCACGACCCGTTCCCGCTCGCCGAACGACACGGCGACGCCGTCCGCCTGACCGTGGACGCCGACCGGGACGGCAGTCCCGTGATCGAGCTCGCCACCGTCGAACTACGGCGCCTGCTCACCGGAGCGGAACGCGACCTGGTCGAGTTCCTCCGCCTCGCTGCCGCCTGGGCCACCCGTCATCTTCCCGGCCATGCCGCCTCGGTGACCGCCGCCCTCGCCCGCGCCCTGCTGCTCCCCGCCCCTCACCCGCCGTCCGCATCATCCCGACCGCCGGGGACCGTGGGCTGACGTACACCCCGCCTCACCGCCCGCCCTCGTCCTTCAGCGCCGCAGCCCGCGGGACAAGGCGGGTGACACGATCCGCTTCAGTATGCTTTTCATGCACTAAGTTCACAAGAGAACTGCGATATCACACGTACACCCTTGCCCTCTTGACGCGGGTGCCGCACACTCACGACGCATGCACACCAGCGGCGAGGACGGGAAACCCTGGCCGTGGGCGGCCGTACAAGCGCGTAAGCCCGGCGCACCAACCGATGTCCGCGCCCTGCCGTTTGGTAAAAAACTGCCCCATACTGCGCATCAGGAGGGGTCGGCTCCGTGTCACGTCCGGGGCCCGAGGTCTGGGGGGACCATGGCTGACGCACGCTTGCAGTGGTTACAGGACGCCGTTTCTGCGTTCGGCGCGGAGTGCAAACGCAGTTTGGCGGGGCCGGGTGATCGCGAGGCGGCGATCCGGGGCCCGCTGGAGCAGTTGTTCCGCGCCATGGGGAAGCACCACGCCCTGCGCGAGATCGGCTGGCATCCGGAGACCCGCATACCGCACCTCGGCGTCCGGCCCGATTACGCCGTACGCGTCGACGCACACATCACCGGCTACATCGAGGTGAAGCGGCCCGGCAAGAACATCGACCCCGACACCTTCACCGGTCACGACAAACGACAGTGGCAGCGCCTGCGCGACCTGCCGAACCTGCTCTACACCAACGGCACTCACTGGCGCGTCTTCCAGTACGGCACGCAGGTCGGCGAGGAGGTCGTCCTGTCCGGGGCGCTGAAGAGCGCCGGGGCGAGACTCACCGCCTCCGATCCGGCCGCCTTCGACGTGCTCGCACGAACGGTGCTCTTCTGGAGGCCGCAGGAGGTCCGGCGGGTCTCGGTGCTCGTCCAGCACATCGCCCCGCTGTGCCGCCTCCTGCGCGAGGCCGTGCGGGAACAACTGCGCGCGGAGAGCGGGATGGACGCCGACGACCCCACCGTCGAGCGCCCCTTCACCGGTTTGAGAAGCGACTGGCGCCGTCTGCTCTTCCCCACCGCCGACGACGCGACCTTCGCCGACGGCTACGCCCAGACCGTCACCTTCGCCCTGCTCCTCGCCCGCACGGAAGGCATCCCGGTCACCGGCACGAGCTTCCACGAGATCGGCCGGCGGCTCCACGCCGGTCACGCCCTGATGGGCAAGGCCCTCCAACTCCTCACCGACAATGTCAACGAGCGGTTCGAGGTGACCCTGGACCTCCTCGCCCGCACCGTCGAACGCGTCGACTGGGAGACCATCCGGCAGGGCAACCGGGACGCCTACCTCCACCTCTACGAGTCGTTCCTCTCCGTCTACGACGACGACCTGCGCCGGCGCAGCGGCTCCTACTACACCCCGCACCAGGTGGTCGAGGAGATGGTGCGCCTCGCCGAGGAGGTACTGCGCACCCGCCTGGGCAAGGCCCGCGGCTACGGCGACGACGGTGTCCACATCGTCGACCCCGCAATGGGCACCGGAACCTACCTGCACACGATCATCGAGCGGGTGGCGCGGCAGGCCGCCGAACGCTCCGGCGACGCCATGGCGCGCGACGCGATCGGCCGCCTCGCCGGGCGCCTGTACGGTTTCGAACTGCAGATGGGCCCGTTCGCCGTCGCCGAACTCCGCGCCGCCGACCTGCTCAAGAAGCACGGCGCCGAGCTCCCGCCGGGCGGGCTCAACCTCCACGTCACGGACACGCTCGACGACCCGTACGTCCAGGAGGAGCAGCTCGCCTCCACCTACGCGGCCCTGTCGGTCTCCCGTGCCCGCGCCAACCACGTCAAGGCCAACGTCCCCGTCACCGTGGTCATCTCCAACCCGCCCTACGACGACAAGGCCGAGAACCGCGGAGGCTGGATCGAGAAGCGCGTCAAGGGCCAGGGCCGCCCGCCCCTGGACGACTTCCGCCACCCCGGGAACGGCCGCTACGAGCACGCGTTGAAGAACATGTACGTCTACTTCTGGCGCTGGGCCGCCTGGAAGGTCTTCGACGCCCACGAGGACGACCGGCACGGCGTCGTCTGTTTCATCACCCCGTCCGCGTTCGCCACCGGTCCTGCCGGGCGGGGCATGCGCGACTACCTGCGCAGGACGTGCGACGAGGGGTGGGTCATCAACCTGTCGCCCGAAGGGCAGCGTTCGGACGTGGCCACCCGCATCTTCCCGCACGTAGCCCAGCCGCTGTCCGTCTGCCTCTTCGTACGGCGCGCGGACCACGACGCCACCCGCCCCGCACGCATCCACTACCGGGCCCTGCACGGCAGACGCGCGGAGAAGTTCGCCCAGCTCCGGGCGGTGGGCCTGGACGACGGCGGCTGGCGGGATGCGCACACGCAAGGAGTGCGGCCCTTCACTCCTGCGGCGTTGTCCGGCTGGGAGGAGTACCCGGCGCTGGACGCGCTGTTCCCCTGGGGCAGTCCGGGCTGCAAGACCAACCGGTCCTGGGTCACTTCCCCTCATCCGTCGGTCCTCCAGCGCCGCTGGGCTCGTCTCGGCGGCGAGCAGGACCCGGAGGCCAAGGCCCTCCTCTTCAAGGAGACGCGGGATCGCCGGCTCGACACACGGGCCTCGTGCCTGCCGGGCTTCCCGCATCCCGCCCGGACCGTCAACGAGGAAGCCGACGCTCGCCCACCGCTCCTGCGCATCGCCCTGCGCAGTTTCGACCGCCATTGGCTCATCGCCGACAACCGGGTGCTCGACTTCCCCCGGCCCGACCTGTGGGAGTCGCTCCAGCCCGGGCAGGTGTTCCTCAACCAGCAGAACAGCCACGAGATCGACAGCGGCCCCGCGCTGGTGGCGACGGCGCTGCTCCCGGACACGCACCACTTCAACGGCCGGGGCGGAAGGGCGCACCCCGTCCTCCACCCGGACGGCAGTGCCAACGTGCCCACCGGCCTGCTCCGGTACCTGTCCGCCGTTCTCGGCCTGGACGGGGTGCCGGTGCACGACCTCGCCGCCTACGCCGTCGCCGTCGCCGGGCACAGCGCCTTCACGGAGCACTTCGCCGAAGAACTGCTCACCCCGGGCGTCCGGTTGCCCCTCACCCGCGACCCGGAGCTGTGGAGCGAGGCGGTCCGCGTCGGCCGTGCGTTCCTGTGGGCGGCCACCTACGGCGAGCGGGGCGATCCGCCCGACGCACCGGCGTCCGGTCAGGAGGGTGTCGGCTTCCCTCCGGGGGACCCGCGCCAGGTCCGGTACGCGACGCCGATCGGCTCCGCCGTGCCCGACACGCTGACGTACGACGAGGAGAGCAGCACCCTCCACGTGGGGCCGGGCGCCTTCACGAGGGTCCCGCCCGCAGTCTGGAACTACGAAGTCGGCGGCATGCGGATCGTGAAGAAGTGGTTCGGCTACCGGAAGGCCTCCCCCACCAGCCGGAGGACCAGCCCACTGGATGACCTCCACGTCACGACGTGGCCGAGCGAGTGGTCCACGGAACTGATCGACCTGTTGTCCGTCCTGCGCCGCCTGGTCGACCTCGCTCCGGCGCAGCAGGCCCTCACCACGAAGATCGTGAACTCTCCGGTCGTCACCACCACCGACCTCACGTCGGCGGGTGTTCTCCCGCCTCAGCCCAGAGCCGACCGCGCCCGGCGACGCGTCGTGCTGGACTTCGGCCGGCCAGCAGACGAACCGTGACCGCGGCTACGCACCATCGCCGGTCGCGACGTGGGCCTCGGCCTGCTCCAGGCTCCACGTCCCCTCCGCGAGCCGTCTCAGGGCGTGTCCGGCGGTGCGGGGCGCCGTACCGCGCGCCACGGTGTCGGCGAAGGACACCACCGTGCTCAACCGTGCCGCCAGCTCGTCGCACTCCGCGGTACGCAGAGCCGCCGCTCCGGTGGTGGTGAGGCGAAGCGTGCCCCGGTCACCGTCCCGCTGCTCGATCAGCCCGGCCCACAGCAGCGTCGGCAGGGCGTCCCGGACCGCGTCCGTGTCGAGGTCCCGGACCGCGTAGGACTCCGGCCCCGTTCCGGGAGCCGGGAGGTCGCAGAGGTCCAGTTCCCGCAACAGGTGGTGCTGGAGCGGCGACAGCTGTCCGATGGGATCGAGCATGGCCCCAGTATGGCCCTCACCGTGCGGGGTACAGGCTCTCTTCACGCCCGGGCGGCTCCGGCGTTCAGGAAGGTCCGGCCCGGTCACCTGCACGACGGCGGCTCGATGGAGCACGGCGCCTCCATCCGAACGGTTTCCATCTACGCATCACGGGTCCTGTCGGCGCCACCGTTCAACGTACTCGGTCCGTCCCGCGGTGCGACCGGGAGGGGCGCCCCCGCACGGCAGCGGGCGGACGCCCGGGACGGCTGTCGTCGCAGTTCGACGAGCAGGGCTTCATGCAGGCGGGGCCATGTCCCGGCCTCGGTCGAATCCCGCTGCCGCCGCCGGCAGGTGATCCCGGAGCAGCCGATCCGTTCGGACGAGACGTCTGCCCAGGACACGCCCTTGCGCAGGACATGTACGACCCCCGCCAGCGCTCGCAGTACGGTCGTCGACCGGCTTCTGTCCGGAAACCCGGTGCCGCTGCGGCGGCCGGGTCGGAATCAGCGGGGCTGTCCGCTCCCACAGGTCATCGGGCACAAGATCGTTGTTCACGCCGGAAGCGTGCCGGAACAAAGCGGCTGAAGAGGCCGAATCAGCCCGGCACATCCGCCCGATGAGCCACAGCACAACGCCGGGCAGCGGGGACGGACCCTGGTACCGCGTCCACACAGAGCAGTTCGAGGCCGCGTTCCTGCCGGACGCCGGCGAGGACTTGGAGTCCGTGGACAACGTCGACGTCTTCGTGGACCTCGAGGACGGCTCCCGGTGGAGCGCGACCGTCATCACCCCCGCCCGGGTCGAGATCCTCATGAAGCGATGGGCCGCCAGCGGGGAAGCCCTCGCAGGCCGCTACTTCTGGTGCTCGAACGGGCTCATCGTCCGCGATGCCGGCATCAGCAACATGACCCAGGTCGTCGCCGGTCTGATCCAGAACGGCGAGTGCACACAGATCCTTCAACGCCTCGACGACTGCCAGCCCCCGGCCCGCACGTCTCATTCTGAAACGATCAGTAAGGTGAGGCCGACCGCTCGTTCGAACTGTGCCGTGAGGTTCATCCATGTCCATCCCCTCACCAGACCAGGCCGTCGCCCACTTCGGCCCCGCCGGGATGCGCCGCTTCTCCCTCACCGGCGCCCATGGCCTGCGGCTTCCCGAGGCTGCGCGCGGGCTGCTGACCGAGACCGGCATCCCGGTCCACGTCACCCCGTACTTCCGCGCCGCGGAGGAGACGGACGCCGTGCCGCTGGGGACCTACGCGGGACACCACGGCGCGGAGCGGGCGCCGGCCGGGACGGAGGGCTGGGCGCGCATCGGCCACGACCGGCTGGCGCAGCTCTGCGTACGCCCGGACGGGGCCGTACAGGCGGTGTTCCTCGCCGCGGAGGCGGCCGACATGTTCGTCGCCACCGATCTCCCCTCGCTGATCGCCTGCCTCGCGGCTCTGGACCGCACCCTGCCCGTGATCGCCGCCGCGCCGGACCTGCCGGAGGCCGCGGCGGCCTTCCGAGAGCTGAACGAGGAGCTGCGCACCATCGACCCCTCGGCTTTCGCGGAGCGGGAGAACTGGTGGCCGCGTGTCCTGGACGACGTACGGCACACCCTCAACTTCCCCTTCTCGGCCGCCTTCGAGTACGTCGACGAGGCCGGGGAGAAACAGATCGTCACGGAGGCCACCGGACCGGGACGCCTCCACCCCGAGGAGATCATCCGGCGGCGGCTGGAGTCGGAGGGAGTCCCGGCGGACCGCGTCCGGCGGGTGTACTGCGAGTTGCAGCCGTGCATGATGCCGGGACATTACTGCGCGGTGTGGCTGCAGCAGGCCTGCCCTCAGGCGGAGTTCACGCACAGCTTTGACTACGGCGAGGACGCCGACTCCCGGGAGCAGGGCCTGAAGGAACTGATCGCCTACACCGCCCAGCAGGCGGGCCGCCGTTGACCGCCGGCACCTGGGCCCGCCCCGCTGCGGGCCGCGAACCGGCCGGTGCGGCGCTGCTCGGCTGGCTGGCCGACCCGGCGGCACCCCGTCTGTGCCTGGTGACCGGGGGCGAGAACTGCGGGAAGTCGCAGTTGCTGGCGTGGCTGGTGGCACACGGGACCCGTCCCGGTACGGCGCCGGAGCGCCGGGTACACGGCTTCGTCCCACTGGCCGGGCAGGGCGTACGGACGGCTTTGTGGACCCTGGCCGATCAACTCGGGGTGGCGGCAAGGGCGCCGGGAGAACTGCTCGCCGAATTGTCGGCCGACCGGCGGCGCACGGTGCTCGTCCTGCCGGACCTCCACGCGGCCACCGACCCGTACGCCCTGGCCGACCTGGTCGGCGCGTTGGTCGGCCTGGAGCATGTGCGGATCTCAGTGGAGGCGCGGACCGGCCATGAGGTCATACCAGCGCTGAAGGCGCTCGCCCCAGCCGAGATGGACCTCGACGGCCCTCAGTGGACGGACCTGGCCCGCGCAGAGGCATGGCAGGCGGTCCACCCCACGCGACGCGAGTCGACGACACCGGGTCCGGAGGAGACATCTGCACCCCTGGACCTGAACGATCCCGTTGGGGTCTGCGCGGCGGACCCGGACCAGGTGACGTCGGCGTATGAAGCGGACACGGAACCCCGAGGCGGACTGAGGCGAGCGTGGCTGCGCGCAGGGCGGTCACTCTTGCGCGATCAGGAACCGGCCGACCGGGCCCTGGTCCTGCTGGCCGCCCTCGGTGACGGAGCCGATCCACGCCTGGGCCCCACACTTGAGCGACTCGCGGCCGGGGCCCCATGGTGGTCGGTGTGGTCCCGAGTACGCGGGGACGTGACACCACCGTGGCCGGGACCGGTCATGGCGCTCACGGTCACCTCGGGGCCGCTCCCGGAGCAGCTGCTGCTGGCGGACCACCAGGGCACCCTCCGGTCCATATCGTGCTCCGACGCCATCCCGGTCGGCCGCCTGCCCGGCCTCGCACCCGACGCCCTCGGCCTGGTCTCTCTGCCGGACGGAACGGTGGTGGTGCTCGACAGCGACGGGCGCTTGCACACTCACCGAGCATTGACCGCGCCCCGCCCCTCCGGTTTGGCCGCACTCCTCGACGACGGCCCTGGCGCCGGAGAGCAGGCGGTCGAGACCCTGTCGAAAGCCGTGACGCACACGCAGATCACCGCACTCGCGGCTTCCGAGCGCGCGGTGGCCGTGGCGGATCGCACGGGAAGGGTGTACGTCGCCTTCCTCACCGACCCCGGTCGGGTTCTGCCGACCGAGCACCTGCACGAGGGTCCGGTCACAGCCCTGGCGCTGGCGGACGTACCGGTCGCCGAATCGGGACCGGACATCAGCCTGGTGTACAGCGGGGGAGCGGACGGCCGGGTGCGCGTGTGGGGACCCGGCAACAGGCCGGCAGACGTGCCGGTGGCGGAACGCGCCTCTTCAGCGCACGCGTTGGCGGCGCGAATGACGACATCCGGCGTGGCCCTGTCGATCGCCTGGACGGACGGCCTTGTCGAGTACCGGCGCTTGGACACCGCTGAGCGGCGCACCTTCCATCCCGGACAGCCGGTGAACGCGTTGGCGTTGACGCGTACGGAGGAACTGCTGATCGGCACGGACGAGTTGTTGACGTGCCTGCGTCCGGCCTGACGGGGCCGCGTGCGTGAAGTCATCGATGCTCAGCCTCTCCCATCAGGAACTGCTGAGCCGGCTCGGTTCCGACCGAGTTGAACGCTGCGTACGCGACCACGCGAAAGCGCTGGGCTCAGCGGGACCGACGCTCGGCTTCCTGTGCGACGTCGGCGTTCCCTCCATGCCCAAGGCGGAGACCGGAGCACCCGGCGCTGATGCGCACCACCGTGCCTTTGATGCCGTGCAGGGCGGCCAACGGCGCGCGTGCGAGGAGGCGAAGGACGGGATCACCTGGGCAACCTGCCTGCCGGGGATTTGATGTCCCGGTGGTGCTGCATGCGGATGTGTCGTCCCTCGCGTACACCGTCTACTGGATGCCAAGGATGCCGCCCAAGGCAGCGGTCGCAAGGACGCCGCGCGGGCAGGAGGCCACCGTCGACCGGATTCAGCGGCAGGTCACGCAGGGCGACCCGCTGCAGTTGCGCACCCAGAGGGCGAGTGGACCGTGGCATCGGCGAGAGCGCCATGGGTGTGTGATGCGGGAAGTGATGCGGAATCTGTGACGAGCCGTCAACAGAAGGATGACTGAACACCATTCCGGTTGACGTACGTGTGCCCGATTGCGAAGGTGGAGGGAGGTGATCATGGGGGAGACGTGACGCGTGGGCAAGAAGCTGCCCGATGAGCTTGTCGAGGTCCTTGACCTGGTCGGTGTGCAGTGGCCGAACATCGACGAGGATGAGGTGCGCGATACCGCCAAGGACTACCGCAACCTCGCCGAAGGCATCCGGGATGTCATAGCTGAGGGAAACAAGGCCTGTTCGCACATAGTCGGCGGCCGAAGCAAGGGCAAGACGGTCGACGCACTGGACCGCCGCTGGGGCAAGCTCACCACCAAGGACCTGTCCACCTTCGCCAAGTCCCTGGACGACCTGGGCGACGCCCTCGACGACTGCGCCGGGTTCATCGAGGGCTGCAAGGTGGCCTGCATCGCCGAACTCACTGCCACGGCCGCCGGCGCGACTGCGGGCATCATCGGGATGTTCTTCACGGCCGGCCTCAGCGGCCTCCTCAGTGCGGCGGCGATCGCCGCTTGCCGACTCGCCCTGAACGAGGCGATCGACTACGCGGTCGAGAGGATCACCGCGATCGTCACGGACCGTATCGAGGGCAAGATCCTCGCCAAGATCGAGGACGTCTTCACCGACCGCCTCGACGCCGGCGACGAGGACCTGTCTCACTACGCGGCCGGCGGCTCGGACATGGCCCAGGACCTGGTCATCGAGTTCGACGAGTTCGACCGGGCTTCCGGCGGCTACGGCACGACTCGCGAGAACTTCGACAAGAAGAAGGGCGGCCACAAGACCGGCGGCGCCAAACGCCGCTCCTCCGTCAAGAAGGACAGCCGCTTCCACAAGCTCGCCACCGTCATGGACAAGTGCGAGGACGCCGTCGACAAGAAGGCCGACGAGACGGTCGACGTGCTGGAGAAGCACGGCGGGGCGATCGACAAGGGCAAGAAGCATCACAAGGAGCGGGACGAGAAGACCAAGAGGGACATCGACGCCTGCGACAGCGGCGCTGTGCCGATGTACCTGCTCAACGCCGACGGATCAGTTCAGCAGTTGATGCCGGACGGCACCTTGGGCAACGTCTCCAAGGCAGACAAATCGGGAATATGGAACATACTTGAGACGGATGGCACCATATGGCGCGCCCCGAAGCGGGGTAACCCCTATCCGGTCCCCTCGGGGCGCAAAGGCCCCAAGGTCAGTTCCACGAAAATCAGTCCGGGCAGCACCCCCCTGTCGCGTGCCACGGAAATAGCCCGCTTCGCCAAAAAGGACTACGGCGGCACCAACTTTGCGGCTGCTGAGTACCTGCCCTCCGACGGCAAGAAACCCATCATCCTCGTAGGCGACAGCGAAGGTCCACACTCGGAGCGCCTTATAGGCTATCCGGTCCTCCGGCACGGCGAAGAGAAGAACATCAACAAGGTATACACCGAGAGAGAACCGTGCCAACTGTCCCCGAAGTGTGATCAATGGCTGGACGAGTACTTCAAATCCAAGAATCCAAAGCTGGAGGTAGAATACGCCAATGACTACGACCAGAAAGACAGAACCAGCGGTAGAGACAAGGAGCACCGTGACTACATGAGGGACCTGGCACGCGCACACAAGCAACAAGGACACCCTTAGCAGGAGACACAGAATTGTTGATCACCATCACACCACGCCAGGTAGTCGACAGCTTCGGTCTTACCTGCGTCACGTACTTCCCTCGTTCCGCCGACAGCCACATGCGAAGCGAGGTGGCGCACTTCCTGTCAGATGCCGGCTTGCCGGAAAGTTCGTTCTTCTCGAGCCGCTTCGACCTCGAAGACGAGTCCCTGGAGAGGATTGACGGCAGGCCGACACTGAAGACCGCGTTCGAGGCAGACGGCGCCGAATGCCCGCCCGAATCCGAAGGGTGGGAGATCCTGGGAGTCTTCAACTACGCAACGATCGCCATCGACCCGAGCGATGGGCGAATCTACTCCTTCCCCGAAGGGGAAGAGAATTACACCGCCATGAACGCGGATCTTTCCTCATTCGTTCATTCCCTCATCGTCCTGGAGCAGGGAAAGAGTGAATACAATGGGCTTCCGGTGGACGAAGGAGGTGAACGCGCTCGCGTCGTGGAGCGTGCCAGGCAGCAGATTTCCGAGGTTGACGAAACCCCTTTCGCTGATGAAGACAGTGAATGGAGCAGGCTCTTCGAAGAAATCGGCTTCGGAATGTGGGGCTGATACGGAGACCGGCGACGATCGGCATCTCCTTTCTCAAGCCTCGGACTGGTTCGCAGGCGGCGCGGGCATATGAGGCTGCAGGCCAGTTCGAGCAGGCCCTGAGGGAGGTCGGCGCGTCGCTCGTAGCGGGTGCGGAGCCGCTTGAACTGGTGCAGCCGGGCGAAGGCGCGCTCGGCAACCCAGCGCACCTTGTCCAGTCCGGAACCGTGCGCGATGCTGCGCCGGGCGATCAACGGCCCGCAGCCGGCGCCAGGCCGTCGCACCGGAACAGCCCACCGTCTCCATGGGGACACCACACCATGCGACACCGGTCCGCTGACCGTACATGACGTCGGTGAGTGCCGCTCGGTCGGGAACGCGCAGCCGCCCGGGATGGCGACGACGCCGTTCGGGAGCAGGCGGCAGCAGCGGAGCCACCCGCTCCCACAGGTCGTCAGGAACAGGGTCGACGCGCACCTCGGACACCCTGCCGACCAAGATCGTCGAGTGCAGGACCCGCAGCTCAGCTCATTCCGAAACGATCGGTTACTGGACCGTGCCCGAGAAGCTCACCCGCACCGCCACCACGGAACCCGCCGCGTCCAGGTCGGCGGACACGGGGAAATGACCGTCGCCCCAGGTGGTCATCGTGCAGAGCAGCCGGGCGTCACCGATGTCCACGGTCCCGGCCTCGAGTTCGGAGGCACGGATCTGCCGCATCATCTGCCAGTGGTGGGAGTGCGGCCGGAAGTCCACCATCATGCGGCGTCCGGTCTCCTCCTTCCAGTCCATCAGGGCGCGGGCCTTGTCCACCGCTTCCGCCACGGCCAGCCCCGCCCATCCCCGGACACCGTCCTCACCGGGCTCACCCAGCTCCGAAGCTCCGAAGACCACTGCGGCCTCCTCCGCGGCAGCGCCCCAGAACGCGACATCGGCCAGTCCGTCCGCCGGTTCGTCGTGCTGCCAGGCACTCAGGGCATCGGCGTCACCGAAGAGGACCCGGGCCCAGTCGACGCCGACGTCACCCAGCGCCACGGAGGACTCCACGGGACCATCGCCCAGCTGCACGCGTATCTCTGACCAACGCCGGCCGCTCCCGTCGCCGGGATCCACCCGCGACGCGAGCACCGGCAGGTCCCGGTCACGGGGCATCCCGCCCACCGCGACCACGGGGATCCCGAACATCAGGAAACCACCGCCGCCTCCGGAAGCGGCCCGATGCGCGCGTCGGGCATGTGGCTCCCGACTCGGCAACGCCTTCAAGCGGGCGTCCAGCCCCGAGGCCCGGCAGTGGTCCTCGAACATCGTCCCGAGCCCCGCCGCCCGGGAAGCCGGGACGTCGTGGAGCATCGCGCCGGGCTGCCGGCCGAAGCTGCGGGCCGCCTCCGGGGCGTCCGGTCCGACCACGGCGAAGTCGACCGAGCCGAGGACATCGGCGGCCGTCTCCGCGTCGTCCACGCCGAGCAGAGCGGGATCGATCTCCGCCGGTGACCTCTCCCCGCTCCACGCCCCCAGATGACCGCCGTCGATGACGACCAGGGCCCCGGACGGACATCGGATCTCACCCAGCCTGAAAACCTCTTCCACGGCGCGGAGTCTACGGCCGTACCTCGGACCATGATCGTGCGGGCCGAATCCGCTCACCGCGGGCGTGCTTCCGTCGGCAGACTCCTTCACGTGCGGAGGAAAGAAGGACCGACGACCGTCAGGTCCGCCCAGACGGTCTTCGTGTAAGCGTCCCGGACCTCGCAGCCCCACCGTTCGGCGTACGCCGCCACGAGCAGCAGCCCGCGTCCCGACGGGGCGTCGAGTGCGGCCGGGTCGGCGGCCGGGTCGGCCGGCAGGCGTTCGGGGCGGGTGTCCGTGACCTCGACGCGGACGGCGGCGTGTTCGGACAGGAGGAGCAGCGTCAGCCGGAAGTCCCGTCCGGGGGTACGGCCGTGGGTGACGGCGTTGGCCGCCAGCTCGGCCGTGACGAGGGCGACGGCCTGGGACGTCTCGGAGTCGTACGGGATTCCCCAGGCCGTGAGCTGCTGTCCGGCGAGGCGGCGGGCGAGACGGGCTCCGCGTGCGCTGCTGCTGAGGCGGATGGTGAACTGCATGGCGTGGGTGGGTGGTCCGACCCTGGCATTGGATGACTTCACGGAGTAACCGTCCCGTCACGCACATAGCCTGGCGAGGTCGGGCTTCCGTACCCGGACACGCGGTACGGCTGCTGTACAGGTTCGTACGGCAGATGTACGGGTCCACGTGCGTGGCTGGAACGACAGATCAGTCGTTGTCGGTCACAACGGAAAACTGCACGGAACAGGGGGCGCGATGGGCAGGACGATCCAGCGGGAATGCGGGACCACCGGTCGACGTGGACCGGACAAGGAACGTCCGGCGGCATGGAGCGCCTACGGGAAGCTCGTCCGCCTCTTCCGCGAACGCGCCGGCCTCACCCAGCAGACCCTCGCGGACGCCATCGGCTACTCGCTGGAGCAGGTCGCCTCGGTCGAACAGGGCCGGCGCCCGGCGAAGGCCGCGTTCACGAGGGCGGCGGACCGGGTGCTGGAGGCGGGCGGGGTTCTGGAAGTGCTTCAGGACGAGGTGGACCGGGCGAAACTGCCGCGCTTCTTCCGCAACTTCGCGCTCATCGAGGCGGAGGTCGTCAGCCGCTTCTCCTACGATCCGCTGCTGGTGCCGGGGCTGTTGCAGACGGAAGGGTACGCGCGGGCGGTGTTCGCCGGGCACTGCCCGCCGCTGAGCGAGGGAATCATCGACCAGCACACGGAGGCCCGGCTCAGTCGGCAAAAGCTGCTCATGCGGATGCCGCTCGCCGAGTTGTCGTTCATCATCAGCGAGGAGGCGTTGCGCGATCCGGTGGGGAGCCCAGCGGTGATGCGCGAGCAGTGGCAACGGCTCCTGGAGGTGGGCGGGTTGCGGAACGTGGAGATCCAGGTCATGCCCGCCAGGCGGGGCTTCCATCCGGGCAAGAACGGTCCGTTCGTGGTGGTGGAGACGCACGAACACAAGCACCTTGGGTACTTCGAATCCCAGGGCGTCGGGTGCGTCGTCTCAGAGCCCGCAGAGGTCAGTGCCTTCGCCTTGCGATATGGCAAGCTGCGATCGCAGTCCTTGAACGTCGAGGAGTCTGCGCGACTCATCGAGCGGATGGTGGGAGAGACATGAGCGTGGAGCAGGTGGCCGAGAACGTGGACGGGCCGCGCTGGTTCAAGAGCAGCTACAGCGGATCGGACGGCGGCGACTGCGTGGAGGTGGCCGCCGGCCTGGACGCCGTGTACGTACGGGACTCGAAGGCTACGGGCGACGGGCCAGTGCTACGGATCGGCCAGGGCGAGTGGGCGGCGTTCGTGGCGCTCACGGTTGAGTAGGCCGAACTCCGAGCACGACAACGGGCTTGCTCGCGTCACTCGAGTGACGCGAGCAAGCCCGTTGCCCTCCGCCCTTCAGCGGAATAGTGGAATCCGGCGCAGCGACACGCGACGGCCCCACCCACCCACCGACAGAACAAAAGGGGCAAAATCACCGTGTCAGACGGTCAGCAACCCCGCTGAAGAATCGAGGTCAAGCCTCCAGGGAGCCTTCGGGGCTGTCCTTGCTTTCGGCCATTACCTTGCCGCCGACAAAAACTACGCCTAGGGCGAGTGCAGCACCAGCGCCAACCACCACCTTCTTAAGCACCCCATCCAAGAACTTCTTGTTCTCGCTATCCTTCTGGAACTCCAGCCTTCCAGTTTCCTGGATTTGCTCGATGAGGAACTTCTTCTGTTCCCAACTCAGGTCGTCCTTGCTGAGTTCACCCTTGAGGGTTTCCCTGATCTCCTGGAAGGCCCGATGGACATGCTCCTGGCTTTGCTTATTGGCTGAGAGCGTGGACTCATGCGCTTCCTCCATCGCGTCCACAGCATCCTTGGCGAAATCCTTGAACACGGGGAACTGCTCAACGATCTTAAGAGCCACCTCAGTGTCCATGTCAGGCATCATGGCCGCGAACCTGATCATCTTGTCTTTGGAGAGGTTCCTCCAGGACTCGATCCCAAGCGCCTGCATGATCTCAGCTTCGTTCTTGCAGCCCATGCCGTGACTCCGTCCGCCGTCCTGTCTTGTTTCCCTGTCATTTCGTCGGCTCAGAAAAGGGCGCCCTCGGCGCCCTCACCGAAATCCGACCCACTTCGCGCAGTCAGCTGCTCCTTGCGCTTCCGGACGGCCTCCGGAGAGGGTGGCGGCAGGTCGGGGGACTTCTCCCGCGCCTTCTTCTCCGTCACTCCCTTGTGCAGACCGAGGTGAACCTCGTCGGCGTACGCCTGGTGGTTCAACTGACGCAGCCGGTCGATGATCTCGGTTCGGGCAAGCAAGCCGATGGTGTAACGGGAGCCCTGGTCGGTCTCGTGGAAGCCGTGGTCGAGTAGAAACGTCTCGTGGGTCGGGTCAGCGGGCGGGGTCTGCCCGGAGTCGTCCAAGAGATCGTGCCAGCCATACGCCTCGACGGTGGCTCTATCAATTTCCTCATGGATACGCCGAAGCTCAACGATTTCTGGATCCTGGCACTCTGATTCGTGAACCAGGTTGTAGGTGTCAGTGAGCCCCATCCCCCGGGAAAGCATCAAACGCTGCCGGTGTGCGTGGAGTCGCCCGCCTACGTCGCGGAGTCGTTCCGTCAGGCAGGGGCGGACCAAAGTCTCGAACACGTCGGTAGTTGTATAGCGGAGATCACCCTTGATGGTTGAACCACGACCCAAAGCCCACCAGTAATGTGGAGCACTACTCAGAAGAGCTAGAAGTGCATGGTCCTCAGATGCAAACAAAGCAAGCGCATGCGAGTAAACCTGTCCTGCCGACACCAGGACCGGCATGACCGTGGGCGCGTGAATAGTCATCACAATACAATGCCGCAAGCCAGAGATAGCCCCGACCATCGCGGGACGCTTCTCAGCATACTGCCACCAATATTCACGATATACTTTACGATTATTCTTGTCTCGCTCGGGCTTTACATCACGAAGCACTTTAGCGTACGCCAGCGGATATTCTTTGGCTCGACCTTGCGGCCAATCACGAAAATCAATAACCCACCGATCCGAAACGTGATCGGGTCGATTATTAACGTCCTTACCATTGACAAAAGGAAAGAGGAGCGGAAGGGATTCGCCGCTGTGCCGTGGGTGCGGCGCAGGCGGGCGCAGTGCTCGGAGTCGACGATGGTGAACTCCAGGCCGAACTTCTCGGCCATCTCGTCGCGCCACTTGAGGGTGAGGCCGGCCGGGCAGACGACCATGGTGCGGCGGGCCCGGCCGCGCAGCAGCAGTTCCTGGACGACGAGTCCGGCCTCGATGGTCTTGCCGAGGCCGACGTCGTCGGCGAGGAGAAGGTTGACGCGGGGGGCGCCGACGGCGCGGGAGACCGGCTCCAGCTGGTAGGGCTCGACGGCGACGCCGGAGCGGAACGGGGCCTGGAGGGTCTTGGCGTCGGCGGAGGCGACGGCGGACCAGCGGGCGGCGTCGAGGAAGGCGGCGAGGCGGTTCGGGGAGTCGTAGGAGCCGGTGGAGGCGTCGGGGAGGGAACCGGCGGGCAGGACGCGGCGGCCGGGCTCGACCTCCCAGATGACGGAGAGGGTGTCGCCGAAGCGGCCGTCGGCGACGGACTGGAGGTGGACCAGGGTGGCGGGGCGGCGGTTCTCGAGGCCGTTCTGCGCGGCCGGGGACGGCTCGACGCGGGCGACCACCCAGGACTGGCCGCGCACCTCGACGAGGTTGCCCTCCTCGGGGAGCTGCTCGGCCCCCGTCCGCTCGGTCTCGCGCTGAGCTGCTGGCGTCATGGGCGCTGTTCCCCCCGGGTCTCTCCTGCGGCCGTCCGTAGACAGTGTCCTGTCTCCCCTCCGGGCGGTGCGGTCGCAGCGCAACATGCAACATTAGCCGTGAACAGAGATTACAAAACCATCGGATTCGCGGCGGATTATGCGATACGACGGAGCCGGTCCAGCAGGGCGCGGGCCCGTCCGTTCCGGGGATCAGCCTCGGACAGAACCCGGTCCTCGTCGTCCGCCAGGCGCTTCAGCAGTTCCCTGGCCGCGTGGCGCTCGCCCGTGCGGGCCAGCAGCACGGCGATCTCGTACCGCGTGTCCAGCACACCGGGGTCGTCCGCCCCGAGGAGACTGCGCTGCTCGGCGAGGACCGACTTCAGCTCGTCCAGTGCCTCACGGGTGCGGCCGAGGCCCCCCACGCACAGGGCGTGTCCGGCGCGGGCGGCGAGGACGTCGGCCCGCCCCAGGCCCGCCCCGGCCATGAGGTCGCCGTACTCCCGCAGAGCGCGGGCGGGTTGGCCCGACCGGCGAAGGCCGTCGATCTCAGCCAGCCGGGGATGCGGAATCGTCGGTGTCGAGGGGCGTACCGGGTCGGACGCCCAGACGGCTGCCCGTGCGGCCACTTCCGTCGCCGAGGCGGGCCGGTTCTCCGGCTTCTTCTCCAGGAGCGCCTCCACCAGTTCCCGCAGTCCAGCCGGGACGCCGGGGCGGCGCTCGCCGAGTGGCGGCACGGGGTCGTGCGCGTGCTGGTGGTAGAGCATGAAATGGCTTCCGGTGGCGAAGGGCGGGGCTCCGGTCAGCAGTTCGTAGAGGACGCAGCCCAGCGAGTACAGGTCACTGGCGGGCACCGTCTTCCCCACGGCCTGCTCCGGGGCCATGTACACCACCGTGCCGGGAGTGGCGTTCGCCGCGGTGAAACGGGTCTCGCCAGGCTGCGGATCGAGGGCGGCGGCGACACCGAAGTCGAGGACCTTGAGCTCACCGTCGGGGGTGAGCATCAGGTTCGACGGTTTGAGGTCGCGGTGCACGACGGACTGGGCGTGCGCGTGAACGAGCACCTCGGCCGTGCGCCGGGTGACGTCCGCGGCATGCTCGACGGGCAGCGGGCCGTCGCTCTTGAGGACGGCGTCGAGGGCCCGGCCGGGGACGAGGTCCATGACGAGGTAGAGCTCGCCCTCGTGGCTGCCGTGGTCGTGGACGGCGGGAATGCCCGGGTGGCGCAGGCGGCTGGTGAGGCTCGCCTCGCGCAGGAAGCGGCGCTCCAGGGAGGTGAACTCCGCGCCGCCCGCGCGGGGGGCGAGGAGCTTCACGGCGACCTCGCGGCAGTGCTCGCCGCAGTCCTCCCGGTCGTACGCCGCCCAGACGACCCCCATGCCGCCCCGGCCCAGCTCTCGGGTGAGCTCGTACCGTCCCAGGCTTCGCCGCATCGCGCTCGTCCCCAGTCCCGGCGCTCGCGGCGCCCCTTCACTGCCCTACGGCCGGGGCGAGGTCGAGCACCCGGCCTGCGCGGCCATCCTCTCATCGCTCACACGGGGCTCGGCCCTTGCGGGACGAGGAAGGGACGGCGGGGGTCCTCCGGCATGCCTGGCCGGGTGGCCAGTTCGGGGCTGGGCGTCGGCAGATAGGGGGCAAGGGCCGCGTACACCTCGCTGGCGGAGGAGGGGCGGTCGTCCGGACGCTTGGCGAGCAGGGCGATGACCAGGTCCCGCAGACCGCGCGGGACGTCGACGCCCGAATCCGCGATCGCGGGCGGCGGCGAACTGAGGTGGTGCGTGGCCAGCAGCGCCGGCTGGTCCGTGGCGAAGAGCGTCTCGCCGGTGAGCATGTGGTGCAACAGGCAGCCCACCGCGTAGAGGTCGCTGCGTCCGTCGAGCCGGTCCTGCCCGGAGAGCAGTTCGGGCGAGGCGCACACGATGTTGCCGACGCTCTCGCCGGTCATGGTCAGGCGCGGGTCGGCGTCGCTGAGGACCTTGACCAGTCCGAAGTCCAGGATCTTCACGACACCGTCCCTGCGGACCATGATGTTCTGGGTCTTGAGGTCGCGGTGGACGAGGCCGGCCGCGTGGGCGGCCGACAGGCCGGCGCACAGCTGAGCCGCGACGGCGGCGGCCGTGGGCACGTCGAACCGGCCGTCGTCCTGCTGGTCGAAGAGAAATTCGAGGGTGGTGCCCTCGATCAGTTCCATGACCAGGCAACAGGTGCCGTCCGTGATCGACGCGTCGAAGACGGTCGTCGTATTCGGGTGGGCGAGGCGCGCGGCGGCCTTCGCCTCCCGCCGGAAGCGCCGCAGTGCCCCGTCCCGGCTCCGGGGGACGGCAAGCAGGTCCGCCGCGACGGTCTTCACGGCCACGGGCCGCTCCAGACGCAGGTCACGCCCCTGCCACACCTGACCCATCTGGCCACGACCGAGGACCGATGTGAGCTGGTAACGCTCAAGGAGCACCGCTCCCGGCGTGAATCTTTGCATTTCCGCCACCCTCCACACTTTCCGCACAGCGATCCCGAGCATTTGCACTGTGAACAAAGTCAATGATCGTAGTAGCCTGCCAAGTACGGCCCCCAAAGACCCCTCCACCGCCGGTCCGCACGTAAACACCCCAGCACCTCGGAGACTGCCGATGAGTACAACCGAACCCGTACCCGTCAGCCTGGCCGAGATCGCCCGGATCGCCGGCGTGGGGCGGGCCGCGGTGAGCAACTGGCGGCGGCGTCACGACTCCTTCCCCACGCGGATCGGCGGCACCGACGTCAGCCCTCAGTTCTCGCTGGGGGAAGTCGAGCAATGGCTGATGGACAACGGGAAAATCGACACCATCGGCGGCCGGGAATCCCTCTGGCCCCGGTTCGAAGCTCTGGGCAGCAGGGAGCAGTCGGGACTCGCCATCGCCGAGGCGGCCCGCCGCATGAGCTCCCCCAGAACACGCAGTCCACACATCGAACTCACTTCAGAGGCAAGAGAGTTGGCAGGGGAGGCGGCGAAACTCGGACGCGCCCAGGGTCCGCGTGAGACCTTTGAGTTCCTGCTCCAGCGGTGGCTGGAGACTCATGTGCGGCAACTCAGCACCACTCCCCCGCCGCTCGCCTCGTTGATGACACGGACGGCACTCGCTGTCCGGATCGGCGAGCGCGACGACGAACTCACCGTCCTCGACCCGGCCTGCGGCACGGGGCATCTGGCGGCTTCGGCTGTACAGGCGTGTGCCGGTCAGGGGCTGGTGGTGCTGGCCTGCGAGCGGGACCCGGCACTCGCCGCGCTGGCCTCGGCCCGGCTGGTGTTCCTCGCGGACGACCATGCCGACCATGCCGTTCGTACGGAGATCGCCACGGCCGACGCTCTGCGCGACGATCCGTTCAGGGGGGTCCAAGCAGACATCGCACTCTGCAACCCGCCGTTCAACGAACGTGATTGGGGCTACGAAGAACTCGCCACGGACCAACGCTGGACTCACGGACTGCCGCCGCGGACCGAGCCGGAACTGGCGTGGGTGCAGCACCTGCTCTCCCACTTGAAGCCCGGCGGAGCGGCTGTCGTCGTCCTGCCCCCCGCGGTCGCTTCACGCAAGGCCGGCCGCCGCATCCGCGGTTCGCTGCTGCGTACCGGCGCACTGCGAGCGGTGGTGGCACTTCCGCCCGGAAGCGCGCAACCGCACAGCGTTTCACTGCAGTTGTGGATCCTCAGAGCGGCTCCGGACAGCCAGGCAGCTCCGCCGCCCAGCCAGGACGCGCTTCTCGTCGATGCCACACGCTTCGCGAGATCCGGTACGCGGGAATCGGGTCCCCACTGGGATGCCCTGCACGACTTCGTGCTGTCCGCCGTGGACACACTGGACCGCCCGGGCGCCGAACTGCCCGACGGCGCCGTCCGTGTTCCGCTCATCGACCTCCTGGACGACGAGGTGGACGTCACTCCCGGGCGCCACACGTCGGTCGGCACAGAGCCCTCTGGTCTCGAACTGAAGTCGGCATGGGAGGAGTTGAGCACCGCATTGGCCGACCTGACCGGTCAGGCGCGACATCTGACGGAACTGGGCTTCGACGCCGACAGGCCGCAGACCACGGTCACCGTGGGCGACCTGGTCAAGGCCGGTGCCCTTTCGCTGCGCGCCGGACAGCAACCGCCGGACGGCACGACGACGCCCCGCGCGGGTTCCGTGCCTCTCCTGACCGTTCCCGATCTGCTGACGGACGGCACCCCCAGCGGCCTCGTCGCCACCAAGTCGGCGCATGCCGTCGCCGAGGAGGGTGACGTCGTCGTCGCCGGCGTCGTGCGCGCCTTCAAGGCGTGGGTGCACGAAGGCTCCCCGATAGCTCTCGGACCCCAGCTGTACGCCTTGCAAGTGGACCCGGCGAAGCTGGACGCCCGCTTCCTCGCCGGATGCCTGCGGGCCCCCTCCAACGGGCGCCAGGCGGGCACCCACGCCTCCAGTTCGTCACGCGTCGACATCCGGCGCCTTCACGTACTCCAGCTTCCGTTGGAGGCGCAGAAGGCGCACGCCGAGGTCTTTGGACAGCTGAGCAGCTTCGAGGCACGACTCGCCGAGGCCGACCGGCTGGGCAGGGGGCTGGTGGGTGATGTGACCGACCGGCTCGCGGCGGGCGGGCTCGCCCTCTGACTCGGCCGGGCGGCATCAGCCTGGAGCGAGCGGGATTCCTGTCCGGGTTGACCCTCGACCTTGTCGAGGCGGCAGGGTCCCGGGTGTGGAGAGCGAGATGCGCAGCATTGGTGAGATGGCCCGGGACAGCGGCCTGAGCGTGAGCGCCCTGCGGTTCTACGACCGTGCGGGGGTGCTGGTCCCCGACTGGGTGGACCCGGTCAGCGGCTACCGCTGGTACGCCCCCGGGCAGTCGGACGAGGCCAGGCTGCTGGCGCGGTTGCGCCGGGCCGGGATGCCGCTGGCCGACATCCGGCTGGTGCTGGCCGGGTGGGCCGGCGCGGACACCGATCTCGTACGGCAGCTCCTGGAGGCGCACCTGCGCCGGCTGGAACAGGGGTTGTCCGATGCCCGCGGTGAGTTCTCCACGCTCCGAGCCCTACTCGACGACAGGGAGAAACCCATGACTTCGCTCCGTACCTCCTCGGCCCGGCCGGCCCTTGCCTCGCCCGAGCTGGCCGCCGCGTTGGACGCGGTCCGTTTCGCCGCCGGTACGGACCCCGAGCTGCCGATGCTCGGCGGGGTCCTGTTCGACGTCGAGGGTGACGCCCTGCGCCTCGTGGCGACCGACCGGTACCGGCTGGCCGTCGCACAGGCCGCGGTCACCGGGCACAGCGGGCCCCGCGTGCAGGTGACCGTGCCCCTGCCGCTCGTCGACGCGATGCGGGCGCTGGCCGGCGGCACCGAACCCGTCCGGCTCGCCGTGGACGGTGACCGGGTGACGCTGGAGACCGAGAGCGGCCGTCAGGTGGCCGGTCGGTGCCTCGACCACGAGTTCCCGGACTACCGGCGCCTGGCCCGTCTGCCGGCCGGGCGTCGGGCCCTCGTCGACGTGGCGGCTTTCCGGGAGGCGGTGGAGGCAGGGCCCGTCCGTACCGGCGAGGTGCGTGAGCAGGACGGGGTGCCCTACGACGTCAGCGTGCTCGGGGTGGCGGACGACGGCACGGTGGTCCTCTGCGAGGACGGTGACGACGGCCAGGATCGCGTCGCCGTCAACCGCGAGTTCCTGCTGCACGCCCTCGACGCGGGGGCCCGTGACCGGCTGGTCCTGGAGTTCGGCGCCTCCACGGCACCGCTCGCGATCCGCCGGCCCGACGACGAGGACACCTTCTCGCTGCTGATGCCGGTCCGGCTGGACAGCCAGGCCTGAGCCGCGGGGCCGGGCTCGCGCCGTAGCGCTTGGGCGCTACGGCGCCGAGAACCCCCGACGGAATGAACTGATGGCTCGGCATGGGTGGGTGAGGCGTGGCTGGGATGGTCCGTCCCGAGGTCGGTACGGCATGGATCGGAGGTCCTGATGTCGGTCGGCGGTGAGGCTGCGGAGTCTCCCGCGGCAGCTTGTGGCGTCCCGTCCGCGCAAGGCGACGAGCGGCACTCGCAGGTCCGGGAACGGCTGCCTCGGTCCTACCTGTGGTGGCTCGTCGGGATCCTGGTCTCGCTCGTGGGCAACGCGGTCTTCTACTTCGCTCTCGGCTGGGCTGCCGGCGCGTACGGCGGGGGCGTCGCGGGCTTGGTGCTGAGCGCGGTCACGCTTCCCCGCGTTCTGCTCCTTCTCGTCGGGGGTGCGGTGGGTGACCGGGTCAGCGCGCGTCGCGTGCTGCTCGCCGGCGATGCGGCGATGCTGGTCTTTTCGCTCGGTCTGGCAGCCCTCGCCCACCACCTGGGAGCTCCGCCCTGGTTGCTCATCGCGACAGGCATTGCGGTCGGTGTCGTCGATGCCTTCTACCTGCCCGCTTCGGGGTCCATGCCTCGCCGGCTGGTGGCCGAGGCACAGTTACCGCGGGCGTTGTCGCTGCGACAGGTCGGTGGCCAGGTGATCAACACGGGAGGCGGACCTCTGGGCGGCGTCCTGGTCGGTCTTGCCGGGCTTGCGGGCGCGGCCGTGTTCAACGCCTTCACCTTCGCTTTCACGCTGATCGTCCTGGCGATCATCCGCCCGCGGTATGAGGCAGTGCGGTCCCCCAGAACGGCCGGTCTGCTCAAGGAGGCCATGGACGGCGTGCGCGTGGCCTTCGCCCATCCGGTGCTGCGTCCGGGTCTTTGCCTCACCGGTTTCGCGGCCGGCTTCCTGTTGCCCGTGCTGTCGCTCCTGGTTCCCCTGCTCGCCCGTGAGCGGGAATGGGGCGCGGGAGCCGCGGGGCTCGTGATCGGAGCGCAGGGCGTGGGCATGGTGGCGATCACCCTGGTGGTGGTGAAGCGCGGTCCGCTGGGACGGCCCGGTCTGCTGTCGGCGAGCGCGCTCGTGCTGGCCGGTGCGGGGGTACTCGCCCTGGCGTCGGCACCGGGCACGGCGGGGGCGGTGACCGCCGGTTTGATCATCGGTGTCGGCAACGGGGCCTTCTCCGCGCACATCGCGCCGCTGGTCCTGGCAGCAGCACCGGAAAGCCACCTGTCCCGCGTCCAGGCGGTTCTCGTGCTCGTCCAGAGCCTGGCCTTGTTGCTCATGAACAATGTGCTCGGCACATTCGTCGATCTCGAAGGTGCCACAGTCGTACTCGTTGCCTGCGCCGTCATGCTCGTCGGCGTCGGACTGGCGGGCCTGGCTTCCGGCCCGCTCCGCAACGACCGCACGGGGCTGCGGACCCGCTGAGCCGGGCCGGCCGCGCTTGCCGCGTACCGGCGGCACGGCCTGGAGATGCCCTGCCCGTCGAACGGCCCACCAGCCGGTGGCCACCTTCGTCGGCGTGGTGACGGAAGCTCGTGGAAGAGTGAGTGCGCGCGCTCACTCCCGCCCGAGGATCTGGGCGGCGGTCTCGATGCCCTCGCGGGTGCCGATGACGATGAGTGTGTCACCGCCCGCAAGCCGGAAGTCCGGTGTCGGGGACGGGATCGCCTCCGCCCGCCGCAGCACGGCCACGATCGAGGCTCCGGTGTCGGTGCGCATCCTGGTCTCGCCCAGCACCCTGCCGTTCCAGTGGGAGGCGGCGGACAGCTCGATGCGCTCCGCGACCAGGCCCAGGTCGGTCGTGTGCAGCAGGTTCGGGCTGTGGTGGGCGGGCATCAGCGCGTCGATCAGGGCGGCCGACTCGGCGACGTTCAGCCGCAGCGACTGGGCGCAGGCGTCCGGGTCGTCGGATCGGTAGATGTTGACCGTGCGGACGCCGTCCCGGTGCGCGATCACGGAAAGGTGCTGGCGCTCACGCGTGGTGAGGTCGTACTTCACGCCGATGCCCGGCAGTGGCGTGGTGCTCATCCGTGGAGCAGGCACAGCCCGTCCCCTTCCCGGTTTCTTCTGATCATCCGTCGTTCTGGGTGGGGCCCCTCCATCCCACCGATGGTCAGCCCCCGTGGGGGACATGGTGTCATCCCGCCATGTCGTCGGGAGGGTGGGTGGTGTCACGGATGGACAAACGGTCGCGGCGGACTCGACCCTCACGAGGGCGGACCACCGGGGGGTCCTGGTCGCTCCGGAGGTGTGGCCCGTTGGGCCCATTGCTACGGGGTTCCACAATGGGATCATGGTGGTGACATACCGATTGGGGAGGCCTCATGAGTCGTCTGGTCATTGTGGGAGTCGATGGATCGGCCTCGAGCCTGGCCGCGGTGGGTGCTGCGGCCGAGGAGGCCCAGCGGCGCAAGGCCGAGCTGCGGGTGGTGCATGCGTTCCTCTGGCCTGCCATGCATGTGCCGTTGGGCCCTTCGCCGCTGGGCCCGCCCGGGGGCGGTCTGCAGAGCGCGGTCGATCGGCTGGTGACCGAGGCGGTGGAGCACGCCAGGTCGGTGGCACCGGACGTGGACGTCTCGCACACCGTGGTGACGGGAGAGCCGCTGACCGTGCTGGAGGCGCAGTCCGCCTCCGCGGAACTCGTGGTCGTCGGCTCCCGCGGGATGGGGGGTTTCGTCGGGCTTCTGGTGGGGTCGACCGCGGTGCACCTGGCGGCTCACGGGCGGTGCCCGGTCCTGGTCGTGCGTGAGCCGGGGGCGTCGGACGGACCGGTCGTGGTCGGAGTCGACGGTTCCCCGGCGGGCGCGAAGGCGATCGACTTCGCCTTCGCCGAGGCGTCCCTGCGCGGCGCCGAACTGGTCGCGCTGCACTCCTGGACCACCTGGAACGCGCCGGCCCCGGCTCCGCAGGACGAGAAGGCTCCCTACGCGAGCGAGCCCGGTGATCTGAGGGCCGGCGAGGGGCGCCTGCTGTCCGAGGCACTGGCCGGGCACCAGGAGCGGTACCCCGGTGTGAAGGTCCGGCACGAACTCGTGCACGGCGGCACCCGCGAAGCACTCATCGAAGCGAGCCGTACGGCTCGGCTGCTGGTGGTCGGGGCCCGGGGGCGGGGCGGATTCACCGGGCTGCTGCTCGGCTCGGTCAGCCAGGCGATGCTGCACCACGCCCACTGCCCGGTGGCCGTCGTCCGCGGCGACAGCGGGGAGAAGGCAAAGAAGGCAGAGAAGGCAGAGAAGGGAGAGAAGAAGACGGAAGGCGACGCGTAGCACGCTCTCCCTTCCGGGGCTTCCGGGGCTTCCGGGCCGCCGGGCTCCGGGCCGGTACGGTGCCAGGCCCGCGGGTACTCGGGTACTCGTGGGCGTGGCCGGGACGCACCCGCGCCGGGGGGCCGGCCCGGACGGGAGTGAGCAGTGGATGACACGGTGATCGTGGGAGTGGACGGATCGCCGTCCAGTCTCGCCGCGGTGGACGTCGCGGCCCGGGAAGCCCGGCTGCGCGGCGCACAGCTGCGCATCGTGCACGCCTTCAGTCGTCCGTCCGACCTGGCCCCGATGATCCACGGCGTCCTGGCGCAGGCGGAGCAGCGGGCCGCCGACCTGGCGCCGGGTCTGGAGGTGGCCAGGACCGTGGTCTCCGGGGGCGCCCTGACGGTGCTGCGGAGCGAGTCGCGCCACGCGGTCCTGGCGGTGCTCGGCGGACGGGGCCGCAGCGGGTTCGGGGGCCTGCTGCTGGGCTCGACGGTCGTGCAGTTGGCCGCCCACGGGCACTGCCCGGTCATGGCGGTCCGGGGACGCCCCGATCCACGGGGGCCCGTACTCCTCGCCGCGGACGGCTCGGCGGCCGGTGCGGCGGCGGCCGGATTCGCCTTCGCCGAAGCGGCACTGCGCGGGGCCCGGCTGGTCGCCCTGCACGTGTGGAACACCTTGAACGAGCCGACACCCTACGAGGGTCCTGGCGCCCCGCTGAACGTGGTGGTGGACCTGGACCAACTCCGCGAGAAGCACCGGCACCGGCTGGAGGAGGCCCTGGCGCCGTGGCGGGCCGTTCGTCCGGAGGTGTCCGTGGAACTGCTCGTGGAGCGGTCCCGGGTGCGCCACGCGCTGCTGGACGCCAGCAGGGAGGCCCAGTTGCTGGTGACCGGGGCCCGGGGGCACGGCGGCTTCACCGGGATGCTGCTGGGCTCGGTGAGCCAGGCCCTGCTCCACCACGCCGACTGCCCCGTCACCGTCGTCCGCGGCGAGCAGTGAGCGACCGGGGACGGTGCCGTCGGATGTGATGACGTCCGGGCACCTCGACGGCACGATGGGACCGTGTACACGACGCAGGTCTCCCGTCTGGTGAACGCGCCCCGCCCGGTGGTCCACCGGGCACTGGTGAGCGCGGAGGCGATCGCGCGGTGGCGGGTGCCGCCGGGTATGCGGGGCGAGGTGCACGAGTTCGATGCGCGCGAGGGCGGTCGGTTCCGGGTCTCACTCACGTACGACGCACCGGACGCGCCGGGCGAGTCCGCCGAGCGCACCGACACCTACCACGGCCACTTCGCGAGGCTCGTGCCGGGTGAGCGGGTGGTGGAGATGCTCGAGTTCGGGACCGAGGACCCCGCGCTGCGCGGGACGATGACCACGTCCACCACGCTCACCGACACCGACGACGGTGGCACCGCCGTCCTGGGGGTCCACGAGGGCGTCCCCGACGTCGTGCCCGCCGCCGACAACGAAGCGGGCGCCCGCTGGGCGTCGGCGCATCCGGCCCGGTTCGTCGAATCGGGCGGTGCCGATTCCGCGTAGGGCCCGCTCCGTCGGTCACCGGCCTGCCGGACCATCGGCCTAACGGCCGCCGAGGAAGCTCAGCCGGACCCGGCGGTCGGGGTTGTCGCGGTTGGTGTCCACGAAACTCCGTTAAGACAACCCCAAGGATAGCTAACCTCACTGAAGAAGGGCTGGTCACCGCTGTCGGTCTTCCGGGGGGCCCGCCGCTACTGAGCAGCTCACACGGCCTCCGTCATTTGGTTCCGGCCCCGCGTACACCCCGTGGGGCCGGAACGCGTTACGAGGCCGCACGCCCCCCGACCGCTGCCGTTCCTGCAGACCATTGGGACGGAAGTCCTGCTGGCCCGACAGGGATGGTCAGCTCTCGTCCACGAACAGGCCGAGGCCGTGACGCCGCGGGATCAGACGAAGACGGGCTCGGGGTTCTACATGTACTGACGAGTGCGGAGTCGCCACCAAGTGGCGCTGTTCCAGGGTGATTTCACTCTCGAACAGCGGCCGTGCGGGTACCGCGGCCAGCGCCTCCGAGGTGATCGTCAGGCCCTCGTCCGCGCGCCCTCGTGGCGGACGACAAGGGGACGAGGCCCGTCGAGGGGGTTCGACTGACAGGAAACCGCCCCTGACTTGGGCTTTTGCTCCTTTCGAAGCTGTCGGTCCCTTTCCTGCTCACTCAGCGGAATGTCCCTGGAAAATCCCTGGGAGCTCCCTGCCTCGGAGCAGCCCGACCAGCGGCTACGAGCCCGCACCGGTGTCGTCTCGGCCCCGCTGGCCCCACCCACAGTCAGCTCACGGCCAGCCGCGGCAGGACATCGCCGTCCATCACACCGCCTCGGGCCAGCGGACGCGGACGCCGCGAGTCCCGCTCGATCAAGAACTCCGGACGATGCGCGCCTCAGCCTGTGTAACCTCTCAGCGCAACCAGAGCCCCAGTCACGACGGCCATCAACGTAAGTGTGGCCGCGAACGCCTTCGCCGACCGACTCAGTGCAGCGGGGTAGGAGGCGCTGCCCCGGCGAGCCAGATAGCCAGCTGCGACCGCGACCAGTACCGCCACCAAGACAAACAGGGCAAAAGCCAGGGCCGTTACGGCACCGTTGCCGTGGATCATGACATCCATCCTTCATACGGGTTGAGTTAATGCAGTTAAGAATCGACAAATAAAGCGTCCACCGTGACATCCGTAAAAAGAATACGAAACCTGGCACACAGCACGGCATGTTCGGCGGGGCCGAAATCCGGTATCTAAGGGAGCCGGGAAAGCACAAAAGACTGTCGCACCACGAGTAAGAGCAGCGGATCTCCGAAGTACGACATGCAATGGAGCCTTCTCAAGATCACCCCCCATCCCGCCCCACGACAACCAAAGGACTACCCGCCCTGATTGACCGCACCAGCATGTAGCCGAAAATCCGTCGACACAAGTCGACTACCAACCAGCGAGAGATCTGCGATATAGCAGCGAACATTCAAGTAGAAAGCGGGACGAATTCCACCATTTACCACGATCTCCACGTGACACACATACCTTCCACCTGGACAGAAGGGGTGCAAGCAGACCCAAACGCGACTATTGGGAATAGTCACCAGAAACTTCGCAACTTCGCGGCGGCTCAAGCCGTTGCTAGCTCATTCCCAGATACATGCAATACGTTGCCGAAAGTTCTTGCACCGAATTGATGGGCTTCGTTAGGATGCAACCCTGGGCCCGGTGCATTCGCCGCCGATCCCATAGACCGGGGGAGTCGTCAAGCATGTTGAGCCACGCCATGCCTTCAAGTCGCCACATCAACGACTGAAAATAATTTTTTCGATCAGGTCTTCGGCTGAAGATTTCATTGCCCGTGCTGAAGACTGCTTTTTTTCGAAGCAATCTGGGGGATGTTCTTTCGTGTCCTTTTCTGCGCCGGAAGCGAACAGCGTCGTCAAGGTGGTCGAGGACCTGTCACAGCGGGTCCTGAATGTCTACAGAGCCGACCCGGGCCACGTCCTGGAGCACGCGAACAATGAGCGACGCATCACCCAAGGGGGTTACGGTGAGCGACAGATCTACGAGCTCGTCCAGAACGGCGCGGACGAGAACATGGAACGGAGCCCCGGAGTCGCGGGCACGATCCACGTAATTCTCACGGCCAGACACCTCTACTGCGCCAACACCGGCACGCCCATAACCCCTGCCGGCGCCGACACGATCCTGCGCATGGCCGTGTCCCGGAAACGAACCGGGAAAATTGGACGCTTCGGGGTGGGCGTCAAGTCGGTACTGAGCGTGTCGGACACTCCTCGCTTCTACAGCACGACCGGCTCCTTCGGCTTTGACAAGAAGTGGTCGGCCCAGGTCATCCGGGACACGGTCCCCGACCTCTCGGCGCTGGACCCCACCCCGGTGCTGCGGATGGCGCAACCGCTGGACCTGGACGCGGACCGTCGGCTCGACAAGCATCTCGACGAACTCATGACGTGGGCGTCGACGACGGTGGTGCTCCCACTGCACGACGGTGCCGACGACCGGCTGGGGCGGGACATCATCAACTTCCCGGCGCACTTCATGCTCTTCTCCCCCCACATGGACCGCCTCGTTCTGGAGGACACTCGTGCCGGCCACGGGCTGCGCCGGGAAATCACGCAGGAGAGGGAAGGCATCCAACGCCGAGTCGTGGAGCAGCACGATGGTGCCCGCCACAGCAGTGAGCGCTGGATCGTCTTCAGCGTCGACCACGAGCCGAGCCCAACTGCGGCGCAGACAGCGGGAGAGCTGCATGATCGGCCTGTCGTCACCATCTCCTGGGCGGTTCCCGACAAGGGCGTCCCGTTGCGCCAGAAACGAGGAAACTTCTGGGCCTATTTCCCGACCAACTACGACACGACCCTGACCGGCATCCTCAATGCGCCTTGGAAGACCCCGGAAGACCGCCAGAACCTGACCAAGAGCGACTTCAACGAGGAGTTGGTGACCAGGGCGGCGGAGCTCGTGGTCGACTCGATCCCTCAGCTGTACGAGGAGAAGGATCCGGCGTCCTACCTCACCCTGCTCACGGCCCGCGGCCGGGAAGCCTCTCAATGGGGCGACGAGATGCTGAGTCAGAAGGTGTTGCAGGCGGCTGCCCGCAGGCCCTCATTGCCGGACCAGGACGGAACCCTCCGCCTCCCCAAGGAACTGCGCCTACATCCGGAGAACCTTGCGCCGACCTGGCTGGAACAGTGGGCAACCCACCCAGGCCGTCCCAAGAACTGGTGCCACCACAGTGTGGAGAGTCGTGAAAGGCGGTCCCGGGCAAGGGACATCCTCGACCAGACCGGCGTCGCTCCGTCCTCGCTGCGCGACTGGCTGGAAGCGCTCGTCTCCGATCGCAGTGTCGAAGGGGCGAAGTACGCACTGGCCCTTGCAGCCTCCGTCGTGGAGACCGGCAACCAGCTCCAAGTGGCCGAGGCGCGGGCTGCACGGCTCCTACTGACCGAGCGGGGTGACTTCCGTTCGTCCTCCGAAGGCACGGTTTTCCGCCGACACGACGGCGTTCGTCTCCCGTACGAGACGACGGTGTACCTGCACGAATCGATCGCAAGCGACGTCAAGATGCTTCACGCGTTGAAGGTCCTGGGTGTCGAGGAGGCCAATGCCGCCGGACGGCTGCGGGCCGCCGTGTCGTCGGGCTTCGCCAGGTACAAGAACAACGACTGGGACGACTTCTGGTCTCTCGCACGCACGGTCGATCGTGACGAGTTGGTCAGCATCGTAAAGGAGCGTTACCCCGAGCCCGAGAAAGTTCTCAAGGTGCACACCGCCACTGGCCAGTACCGGGTCATTCGCGACTGCATCCTGGGGGGCCCCGTTGTGCCCGTGGACGGACAACGCGATGCCTCGATTCTCGTGGACCCGGTTTTCCATGCAGGCGACGCGGAGGTACTCAAGGCCCTTGGTGCCGTTGATCGACCGGTGACCCGGGTGAATCCTCGCCCGGACTCCTGGTTCAGCGACTACAGCAATGTCATGTACAACGAGTTCTGCGCGACTCTCGGGCCCAACAGCTCCCGCCCACGGTCGTCCTCCGTGAGTCTCATCGGCCAAGATCCTCCCGGACCCCTGCACCTTCTGCGGGAGCTCTCCCCGGAAGGTCGGGCCGCGTTCGCGCGGGAGCTCCCTGATCTCGGGATCGTGCCCGACTGGCAATGCATCCGGACTTCCGGACAGGGTGGGGACCTCCGTGTCGTGTCGCCCCTGGTCTGGCTGCTCCGTCAGCAGGGCATGCTCGGTACCTCGCTTGGAGTGAGGCGGCCGACTGCCGCGGTGAGCCCCGAGCTGGACGTGGACAGCACCCTGCTCCCCGTTGCCGATCTTTCCGTCACGTATGCGCGTGCACTCGAGTTGCCTTCCAACTTCCAGGACGTACCGGCTGCTTTGTGGGCCGAACTGGTCCAACGAGCGGACTCGGGGACGGATACCGAGTTCGTCGGAAGGGCCTACGCATTTCTGGCCCGATCAGCCCCCTCAGGCACTCTGAAGCACGAGGAGCATGTTTTCCGTTGCCGGGTGGGTGACGTCTGGGAGGTGCAGCGGAGCGAGAGCATCGCCGTCACATTCGACGAGGCCCAGTACGACGTCCTGCTCCGTGAGCGTGTGCCCGCGCTCCTCGTACCCACCGACACCGACGCACATTTCCTGGTCGACCGATTCCGTTTCCGGATCTCCTCCGACCTTCTGGTCGAGGAGATCCACTCCGTCCCGCTGGCGGAGCCGGTGTCCCTGACCGACGTCTTCCCACGGTTGCGTCAGGTTCTGCCTCGGGGGTCGGCCTGGAAGCTGGCGTACTGCTCCGACCTGGTCAGGATCATCCGTGGCCCGGAGGGTCGACGGGAGCAGGCACTGACCGAAGCTGTCCAGGGGCTCACCGTTCTACTCTGTGGGGAGCACGACGAGAAGTCGAGCCTGGAAGCGGTGGATCGGCTCCTGGGGTTGCGCCTCGGCGTCGATGGGCGCGAAGCGCTCCTCCGCCAGCAGGAACAGGACCAGAACGACAGAAGGTTGCTGAAGGTCCGCCAGGAGACCGACCCGGCCACCAAGCTCTTGCTCGCCCTCGGCGAGAGTCGACTGATCTCCGAGCTTCCTCCAGGGCTGGCGCTCGCCGACGCGGAGTTGCGCGGAACCGGCATCGACGGCATGCGCGCGGCGCAACTACTGCTCGCCGCTCACGGAGAGGACATCCTACGTGTGCTCGCATCAGCGCTCACCGAAGCGGGCTTCGAGGTGCCGCAGACCTGGACGGGTGGGTCGGCTGCGCGGAGCTTCGTCCGTGCGTTCGGTTTTCCGGAGTCCTGGGCCGGCGACCCGCAGACTTCCGGCTCCCCCTCTCCTTACGAAACCGTCCCTGGCCCACGCAAGCCTCTGGAGCTGCATGACTACCAGAAAACACTGGTGCAGCGCATGTACGACCATCTCGCCCAGGACGAGGAGAAGCGGGCGATGCTGCAGATCCCCACGGGATCGGGCAAGACGCGGATCGCTGTCGAGGCAGGGGTCCGGGCGATACGCGACGGCCTCCTCGACCGCCCGATCCTCTGGATCGCCCAGAGCCAGGAACTGGCGGAGCAGGCCATCGAGACCTGGGCCTACGTCTGGCAGACGCAGGGGTCGGGGAAACCGCTACGGATCACCCGATTGTGGGGTGGAATGCCGGATGCCGTTCCCGTCTCCGACGGGCCGCAGGTGGTCGTCGCCCTCGACGACACCGCGGTGCTGAGGCTCCCGAAGGAGGACTACGCCTGGCTGCGTGACTGCGCCCTCGTCATCGTCGATGAGGCCCACTTCGCCGTACCGAAGACCTACACGCGCATCCTCGACGCTCTCGGTATCGACCAGTACCGCACCTCGCGTCATCTGGTCGGTCTGACAGCAACAGCCTTCCGCGGCGACAGCGACGACGAGACGCGGACTCTGGCCTCCCGTTTCGGGCACAAGCGCCTCGACTTCGGCGTGTTCCAGGACGACGACGCCTACAAGCACCTGCAGTCCATGAGGGTCCTGGCCGAGGTCGAGCACGAGGAGTTGCTTGGCGGCTCCTACGCGCTGGACCCTAAGCAGGTGGCCGAGATGCAGAGCACCCATGCAATGGCCCTGCCTGCGGACGCCGTCAGGCGCCTCGCCCAGGACGTCCCACGCACCCGGCGCATCGTGGACAGGATCGAGGAATTGCCCCCCGACTGGCCTGTCCTGGTCTTCGCCACCTCTGTGGAGCATGCTCAGGTCCTTGCCGCACTGTTGCAGGACCGTGGCATCACAGCGGCCTCGATCGACGGAAGGACACCGCCGAGCACCAGGCGACGCCGCATTGCCGCGTTCAAGGAGAACAGGATCAGGGTCCTGACCAACTACAAGGTACTGACTCAGGGATTCGACGCTCCTGCTGTCCGCGCCGTCGTGGTGGCTCGCCCCACGTTCAGCCCGAACACCTACATCCAGATGATCGGCCGGGGCTTGCGCGGCAAACTCAACGGTGGCAAGGAGTCCTGCCTGATCCTCAACGTGGCCGACAACATCGAGAACTTCGGTCGCGGGCTCGCCTACACACGTATGGAGCATCTGTGGCACCGGAGGACCCCGTGACGGCATCCGCAGCGGCGGCAGATGAGCCGACGGATGGCCAGCGCCGCATCATCGAGGAGCCTGCCGGACGCAAGGTGCTGGTTACCGCGGGCGCCGGAACCGGTAAGACATTCACATTGGTCAGGAGGATCGAGCACCTCTCCTCGGAAGGACTGGCCAGCGGAGACCTTCTGGTCCTGACCTTTTCGCGCGCCGCCTCGGCCGAGTTGCGCGAGCGACTGCGGTCACTCGGTGGCAGGTCGCAACACGTGCGTGTCTCGACATTCGACGCCTGGGCCCTTGCGTTGCTCAGGGAGACCGCGAACGACGAGGCCTGGCACGCCTCTTCCTTCGACGAACGGATCCGTGCGGCCGTTCGGCTCATCGAGGACGAGACGACGGCTCCCGAGTCGCTCGACGAGATTCGACACGTCATCGTTGACGAGGTCCAGGACCTTGTCGGCGATCGTCGGCGACTCGTGACGACCTTTCTGGAAGCCTACGAGTGCGGCTTCACCATTGTCGGCGACCCGGCCCAGGCCATCTACGGCTTTCAGGTCAAGGATCCGGAAGAGCGGGCCCACGAAACAGGCAGGTTCTTCTCCTGGCTCCGCACGCGGTTCGAGGGTGAACTCATCGAGTTCACCCTCGCCGAGAACTTCCGGGTCGCTTCCGACGAAGCGGGCTGCGCGCTCCCCTACGAGGCCGCGGTTCGCTCCTGCGTCACCTCCTCGGAAGCCGACACAGTGCACGAGCATCTGCGCGCGGAGTTGGCCACCAGGCTGGAGTTCGGCGACCTGGAGGTCCCTTACGTGCGGGCCCACCTCTGCGACTCCAGCGTGACGACCGCCGTCCTGTGCCCCACCAACGGCGATGCACTGCTGATCTCGCGCTGGTTGGCCGATCTGGGCATCGGCCACCGGGTCCGCAGAGGCACCGGTGAACATGCCGTTCCCTCATGGGTCGCAGGGATCGTGTCCCAACTGTCGGACGCCGTCTCGGTCTCGGAGGACCGGTTCCTCGAAGCATGGGAGGCTCTGCAGCACACGCCCGGCCCTGACCGAAGCCGGAACGCGTGGCGGTTGCTTCTGCGGGCCGCGGGCGACCGGAGCGGACGTGTCATCGAGGTGGGGCGCCTCCACGAAGCCGTCGCCCGTGGGAACCTGCCGGACAGCCTCGTGGCGCAGGAGGACGACGGCCTGCTGGTCTCGACGTTCCACCGCGTCAAGGGTCTCGAGTTCGACCGGGTGCTCGTCGTCGACCCGGGCCCACCGGACGACGGTCGCGAGCAGGTGGCTGCCGATCGCTGCGACACAGCTCGGGCCCTCTACGTGGCGATGACCCGGGCCCGTCACGAGTTGTACCGCCTGCAGCCGCCCGACGCATACCTCACCCGTTCCCGTGGAGTCCGACTGGTACGGAGGGTCAAGGGCACGGATCGATGGGGGCGGTACGGCTACAAGCGGAGCCATCGGTTGGGTCTTTCCGTCCTGGCCGGGGACGTCCATCGTGACCACCCGGCAGGGCTCGAACACGTCATTCGCGACCCCGGGCAGGTGCAGAAGTACCTGGCCTGCAAAGTCTTCCCGGGTGACGAGGTGGTCTGGACACGACTGGACGAGGTGGCCGAGACACACGAGAGCCGAACGGCTCCCGGTTACGCCCTGCTCCACGACGAACAAGTCGTCGGCGTCGCCTCCGAAGCCTTCCGTCGCGACCTCTACCGCTTCATGCAACAAGGGAAGTCACACCAGCCGGCGCACTGGCCTCACAGCATCACCGGAACCCGGATCGATCTCATCGAGACCGTCGCCGGCGAGGACGCCGCAGCCGTGCGCGCCGGTCTCGGCGCGCGCGGACTCTGGCTTGCACCGCGGCCGATCGGTATCGGCCGGTTCCACTACGACGGCAGGATCGAGGACGCATGACGGACGACCACGAGCAGCACTACGGCTTCCGCGAACAGTTGGTCGAGCGATTGAAGTCGGACCTGCTCGGCCCGCACGGAGAACACGACCAGGACCTCGAGATCCTCGACGACTGGCCGGTCACCACCTACTCCACCGGGGTACTGTTTCCACGCGTCGTGGGCCCGACAGAATCGGAATGGTCCGATCCGGAAACCGCGGAGCAGGACCTCGACGATGCCGACTCCACTGTGGCGGTGAACGAGTTCCCCGATGCGGACATCGTGCTTACCAAGGTCAAGCGTCCCTCGGCGACCGGTCTCACCTTTGCCGTCGACCCGGCGCGCAGCCGCCACATACTCGTGCACGTGTCCGCGGCCGTGTACGAGCCGGTGGGGCCCTCGGGTGAGCCTGTGGTACCCGAACGTGCCGAACAGGGCAGCACCGAAATACCCCAGGTGCGCTGGCGCCGCCGTCCCCTCCAGCTCCCCCCTACACCCGTTGACGTTCAGGGCCCACGCGCAGAAGAGGTGGAACTCGACAACGGCCTGAACCTGCGCCTGCGCGTTCGTCCTCCTCGCGGGCCCCGAAACACGATCTCCGTGACCGCCACCCTCGTGAACACCCACCCCGTGGAGCAGCAGGAGATCAAGGATCCGAAGTGTTTCTTCCAAGTGGGACTGCGGATCACGGTTCCCGACCGAAGCGCGGCGCTCGTGGAACGCCCGACGGTCCGCGAACTCGACGACGAGAGCCGGCTCACCCTGCTCCTCCACCGTCACGCCCCCACATTCGCCGTCGGCCACGGCTGTGCGGTGGACTGGTCCTGGACCCCCTCGGCGGTCGGAGGGCCTGCGCGACATGAGACGCCCGCGGGAGTCAGCTCCGTGTGGACGGAACACGTCCCCGTGAACGAGGTCTTCCTCGCCGACTCGAACTCCTCCGTACCCGGCGCCCTCCTGAGCATGCAGTACCTCGCCGCTGCACCGAAGCAGGAACTGATCGACTCCCTAAGCAAGTTCGTCTCGCTGTACGGGAACTGGATCGACGACCGTGTCGCGGACGCGGAGCTGCTGCGCGACGGAATCTACGGCGATCCCTCCTACCTGCACCTTGCCGAGGAGCAGCTGGAGCGCTGCCGTGTCGCCCAGCGGCGCATGAGCGCCGGTGTGGACCTCTTGGAACGCGATCCCGATGCATTGGAGGCATTCCGTCTCGCCAACCGCGTCATGGCGCTCCAGCGCGGCAGAGGCCAGTGGATCAAGCGGGAGCGTGTGGGCGAACCCTCGCCCGAGGGCTCGTGGCGGCCGTTCCAGCTCGGGTTCATCCTGCTGTGTCTCAACGGCATGGTGGATCCGGCGCACTCCGACCGATCCGTCGCCGACCTCCTCTGGTTCCCGACGGGTGGCGGCAAGACGGAGGCTTACCTCGGGCTGATCGCCTTCGCAGTCTTCCACCGACGTCTGCGCCACGGCGCGTCGGGGGGCGGAGTGAGTGTGCTCATGCGGTACACCTTGCGATTGCTCACCCTTCAACAGTTCGAGCGTGCAGCCCTGTTGATCTGTGCGATGGAGAGCGTACGGGCCGAGCAACCGAAACGCCTGGGGCAGGAACAGATCTCCATCGGCATGTGGGTGGGGAGGGCTGCCACACCCAACAATCTCAAGGATGCCGAGAAGGCGCTGAAGAAGCTCAAGCGCGGTGAAAAGCTCCAGGAGGAGAACCCCGTCCAGCTCAAGGCCTGCCCCTGGTGCGACACCTCCTTGTTGGTCCGGAACCATGAGGTCGACGTGCCCGGGAACCACATGATCATCCGCTGCGACAACCGCGCGTGCGACTTCTCCCCCGGCCTCCCTGTGCACGTCGTCGACACGGAGCTCTACCGAGTCCGACCCACGCTCGTCATCGCCACCGCTGACAAGTTCGCCCGTGTTGCCTGGCGTGAGGACGTCGCGGCGCTCTTCAACCGGGACAAGGGCCGGCTCTGGCAAAGCACCCCACCACCGGAGCTGGTGATTCAGGACGAACTTCACCTGATCTCCGGACCACTCGGAACCCTCGCCGGCCTCTACGAAGCGGCTGTGGACATCGCGTGCGCCCGCCCGAAGATCATCGCCTCCACGGCGACGATCCGGCGCGCCCAGGAGCAGGGACGAGCGCTGTTCGGGAGGGACGTGGCGCAGTTCCCACCGTCCGGCCTGGACGCCCGCGACTCGTGGTTCGCTGTCGAGGCCCCCAGGGAGCGAAAGCCGTCACGGCTCTACGTGGGTCTTCTCGCGCCCGGGCTCTCTCAGGCGACCCTCCTCATCCGCGCCTATGCGTGCCTCCTGCACAACGCAGAGCACCTTCGATGTCCGGACCATGCGGTACGGGACACCTACTGGACGCTGCTGGGGTACTTCAACAGCCTGCGACTGCTCGGTGCTGCCGAACTGCAGGTGAACGCGGACGTCAACGAACGCCTCAGGGCGCTGGCGGCGCGTGACGATGTGGAACCTCGGCAGGTCGTCCCGACCGAGATCACCAGCCGTGTCCCGTCCAGTGACCTTCCAGGGCTTCTCGGCGCCCTCGGACAGCCCCTTGGGACCGGGTCTGCTCTGGACGTGCCGCTGGCAACCAACATCATCTCCGTCGGTGTCGACTTCGACCGCCTCGGCCTGATGGCCATGACCGGGCAGCCACAGACAACTGCCGAGTACATCCAGGCCACCAGCCGTGTCGGCCGCGCCCACCCCGGTCTCGTCGTGACCCTGTTCAACGCGGCTCGATCCAGGGACCTCTCCCATTACGAGAACTTCGTCGGCTACCACTCGGCTCTCTACCGGCAGGTCGAATCGACCAGCGTTACCCCCTTCGCGGCGCGCGCCCGTGACAAGGCTCTCCATGCCGCATTCCTCGGACTTGCCCGCCTCCTCCACCCCGAGATCCGCGCGAACGCCGACGCCAAGGATGTGAACAGCTTCGGTCAGCAACTGGTCTCGGTCCGCGAGAAGTTGGTGAAGCGCATCCGACAGGTCTCACCTACCGAGGCCGAGCACGCAGACGCGGAGATCCGTGCTTTCGTCGACCACTGGCATCAACTCGTGGAGACCAACAAGGAGCTGAAGTACGAGGCCGATTTCGAGTTCAAGGCCGACCCTCACCGCAGGCCGGACCTGGCCCTGCTCCGCACCCACGTAGACCACGACCTCACCGAGGCCCGCCCCACCTTGTGGAGCCTGCGCGATGTCGACGTCGAGTCCCACCTGTACCTGGAGAGCTGACATGCCTCGCAGAACCAACTCCGGCACCACCGGGACCGACGACGCCCGCAAACGCCCGTCCGTCGGCTCCGTCCGGCGTGCCCAGCAGATCACCACGTACGGCGTGGGCGGCCTGCTCGCTGTCGCCGACCAGTCGTACATCGTCAGCGGGCTGGACACCTGGGACGTCACGGGCGAGCCGGATCTCCGGGATCAGCGCCTGGAACCGATGCTGCAGGTCAGCGGGTTCCGCCGCCCGCCCGCAGCCCGCATCCCCACGGGGCGCGGCGTCCGCGTGCGTCGTTTTCCCGCCACGTACTCGTGCCCTGAATGCAAGGCCCTCAAGGCATTCCGGCACCTCAGCGCAGGGCCGGACAGCAATCGTTGTGCCCGGTGCTCGACCCTGCTGGTGCCCTCGCGCTTCATGATGGCCTGCGAGGACGGACACCTCGACGAATTTCCCTACTGGGCTTGGGTCCACGCCGACCCGGAGCGCAAGAGCGGTGCCCCCACCTCGTGCTCGCGGACCACCGCTGAACTGACTCTGGAGACCAACGGCCGCACGTCCAGTCTCCGCAGCATCGTGATCATCTGCAGCTGTGGGAAGAAGGCATCGATGGACGGTGCCTTCGGTGAGAAGGCCCTTGTCCGCCGGGGCCTTCGCTGCCACGGTACCCGCCCATGGCTGGGGCGCGACGCAGCGGAGCGCGATTGCAATCGGCCTCCGCAAACCCTCCAGCGAGGATCCTCGGCAGCCTGGTTCGCCGAACTGCGCTCGGCTCTGTCGATCCCCCCGTGGCACACGGAGCTGATGGAGCTCGTCGAGGCAGATCGCAAACACCTCGTCGGCAAGAGCGACGAGCGCATCGCGGAGTTCGCAGAGGACGAAGGCTGGCTGAGGCCCGGTGGATACTCCCTTTCACAGGTGCTGCGCACAGTCCGAACGCTTGAGAACGCAAACCGGCCCGAGCCCACGCCCGACGGCGAGGACGAGATCCGGTTCGCCGCCGGCGAGTTGCTCCGGCAGGAGGAGTACGAACAGCTCTGCAAGGTCACCGAGGACACGCCCGAGAACAAGCACTTCGTCTGTGAGCCCCCCAAAGACCGTGACCTGTCCGACATTCCAGGCGTTGACCATGTGATGCAGGTCAAACGCCTCCGCGAGGTTCGGGCCCTGATCGGCTTCACCCGCATCCGTCCTTCGCAGGGCTCGAAGGCCGACCGGGCTCGTGTTGGCAGTCTGAGCAAGAATCCGGACCTCGGCTGGCTCCCGGCGATCGATGTCGTCGGCGAGGGCGTCTTCCTCACTCTGGACCAGACGCGACTCCGGCAATGGGAGTCGGCGGCGCACCCCACCGAATCCGACCGGATCCGGCGCATACGGGCCGCTCACGAGGCCATGCTCCGGGAGCAGGGGTGGGAGAAGCCCCACTCGCCGCTGACGTCACGCTTCGTCCTTCTTCACACGCTCGCTCACGTGCTGATCAATGAATGGAGCCTCGACTGCGGCTATCCCGCGGCGTCCCTACGGGAACGGCTGTACGTCAACGACGAGATGTGCGGTGTCCTCCTCTACACCGCGACGAGCGACTCGGCAGGCAGCCTGGGCGGCATCGTCGCGCGAGGGGAGATCGCACAGCTGTCCAAGAGCCTCTTGTCCGCCCTGGAACGTGCTTCCTGGTGTTCGTCCGACCCACTGTGCATGGAGGCCGACGCGAATGGTGTCAACGGGCTCAATCTTGCAGCCTGTCACGCATGTGTCCTGCTGCCCGAGACCAGCTGCGAGATGAACAACACGTTCCTCGATCGTGCGCACCTTGTCGGGGCACACGACGAGGGCTTCCCCGGCTACTTCGCCCCGTGGTCCACTTTGGGCGGATGAACCCCGCCCTCGCGCTCATCCGCGTCCTGCGCAACGCCGACGGCTCGGGTCCTGCATTCGAACGCATGACGTCGTGACGCTGCCTACGCGGGTGGAGCCACGCAGACGGAGAAGCAAGGCAGGCCTCCCTCCCGATGGAGAACTAATCCGCCTCTGACCGACGCCAGGTCAGAGGCCTCTCCAGCGCACTGTTCAGTTCGGCGTCGAGGCCCAACGCTGCGGCAAGGACGTGCATGCCGAAGCGCGGCGGAACAGCGTTGCCGATCTGTTGTGCGATGACGCTGCGCGCGCCGGGTGCGCTTCCGTCGTCGCCGTTACGGCGTCGCCACGGATAGTCCGCCGGGAAGGTCTGCAGCTGTCCCAGCTCGGCCAAGCCGAATTCGCCGAGCTTGTTTTCCCCCCATACCAGTTTGTTCCGTGACCCCTTGCCAGTGACCGTGGCCGACGGCTGATCGTGACGCCGCCGCCCCCGGGCCTTGGGATCGCCCCCTGTCCCGTAATTGGACACCACCTCGAACGGACCTCGACGAGCCAGCACCATGCCCATGGTGGCCCATTCCGTGAGCGCCGGATCACCGGCGTCACGAGGAATGCTTCTCCTGTAGGGCCGGTGGGTGGGCTCGGGCAACTTCGGCTGCTTCGGCAGGAGTGCTCCCGGTCCGTTCCAGCGCGCGATCATGATCGCCCTGCGGCGCGTCTGCGGCACGCCGTACTGCTCGGTTCGCAGTATGTCCGGCTCGGCAACGCTGTAGCCCTTGTCCGAGAGAATACCGGCGAACACCTTCCATACCGGAAGCACGGCCGGTACTTGCTCGAGAACGATCGCCTGGTAGGGCTGCCTGCCTCTAAGCAACGCCTCAAGAACCCACCGAAGGGGCTCGAGCACCAAGCCCGTGCGCTCGTCGCTCAGGTGCTTCAGTTCCTCGCCGATCGATGCGAAGTCTTCGACGATCTCGACTTCGGCGTACCGTTCGGCGAACTTCGTCACCTCGTGCAGCGCAGCACGCCCCTCCCCATTGCCGGCTACAGTGAAGGTCTGACAGGGCGGACCGCCAACAAGTACGTTCGCCTCGGAATAGTCCTCGGGCCCGAGCTCCCGCACGTCCCCGCAGTGTGTGGGTAGATCCGCGGCAACGCGAGTGGCGCACGCATCCTGGTCCCACTCGATCCCTTCGACGACCTCGATGCCCAGGTTCCGAGCGGCCACGTCGAATCCGCCTGGGCCGGCGAAGAGATCGAGGATCTTGAAAGTGTCGGACACGCGCAATCCTTGCAGGGCGAGGAGGGGACAGGCCGGCTTTCCTCGCCGCTCCCCAGGTCAGGGCATGGAACAGCCCCCATGGTAGCCGGCAAAGCGCCCCCATGAGAGCCGCCTTTGACTGCCTAGCACAAGAGGAACCGGTGACAGCCAGTGGCCCGACACCCTGCGCATGGCCGTGGAGATCGCAGCCTGGCAGTAAATGAGACCAAGTCTTAACATGCGGACGCTCTTCTCCACCTGAAACCAGACCATCGTGTCCGCGCTTCTTCACCAGTGGTTTGAGCAGCACAGTCGCCCTGACGCTGGGACGAACGTCGCTAGCACGGAGCTGGTTCGGGCGAAGAGCAGTTACGGCGCGCTTACGGGCGGCGTCTTTCGGCTCGCCCACGATCGCCGGCAGTGCGATCGGTTCGGCGGCGTGCGGGCCGAACCGAGGTGGTGGTGATGCTCTTCAGGCGGAGGTGGGAGGGGGGTTCATCCCGCCGCCCGGCGAACCTGGTTGTGTGTAATGGACCAGTTCAGGGCGGCTACGAAACGGATGGCGTCCCGCCAGGTGGTGCGGGGGATCAAGGCGCCGGAACCCGCAGGCCAGGGACGATGGCTCCGCCCTGTCGAAGACTCAACCCACATCACCCGCAGGCTCCGTGGCTGCCGCGCCTACGGAGATCGCGATGGTCCTCGTACGGAACGCGTAGCGCTTGGTCCTCTACACCACGTCGTGGGACACGACCACGGAGCTCCGCCGCGGACAGCCCGGCCGCCCCCTCGAGGCCTCTCCGAGCAGCCCATTGGGCACTGACAGTGGACTCACTGCGGCATGCGTTGTCTCGTTGCGCCGCGGCATCGCCCTGTTCGGCGCACGGCTAGCCATATCCATACGACCTTGGACAGCAATACGGAAGACATCTCGCAAATCTATCAATATGTGAAGATAAATGCCGAGTCACGTCGTTCCACTAAGCCCAGCTAGATCCCGAACGTGGTCTAACATCGAGGCATGCCACAAGAGGCGCTGGCAATTATTCTACGTTCGGTCGCTAAGCGAATGAGGGCCGATTTCGACCAGTCGAAAGTATTTAACCACAACGGTGAAGCAGGAACCTCGAGAGAGGTTTTGGTTCGCGACTTTCTTTCATCCTGCTTGCCAGCGCACGTGCAAGCAATCCATAACGCCGAGATCATTGCAAGCGATGGCGGCGTGTCGCGACAGTGTGACATTGTAGTTGTCAATCGGGAGACGCCCCCTCTCACGTCACTGGATGGATATCGAGTAATTCCTAACGAGTGCATCTACGGTCTGGTCGAAGTGAAGACCAACTTGACTCGAAAAGATCTTCTGGACTCGTGCGAAAAAATCGGAAATGCTCGGCGACTGAGTAAGACCGCATACCGTAGGGCACCAGGCCCTATCGTGCGAACAACAAGCGCCTACGGTCGCACTTACGACCATTTTCCAACTTCTGGAATCGTGGTCGCATTTGACGGGTTGAACTTGCAAACCCTGGGTGATCATCTTGTTGAGTGGTGCAAGGGGCGCCCCGTTTGGGAGTGGCCAGACAGTATCTGGGTCCTTGGGAAGGGGGCACTTCAGTGGAGGAATGCAATGAGTGGGTTGCTGGATCGGACACCTTCACCCGGGGCTAACCTAGTACAGGTAGACGCTCCAGAGGGTGAAGATGTCCTACTGTCTCTTGCGCTCCATCTGAACATCCACTTCTCCGAAGCGTGGATGCATCCGCTTGACCTGGTGCCTTACGCTGGTAAGTCTGCACTGGGCACAGCGGTTAGGGAATGGGTTGTCCTGTAACGGGTCGGCACTCGTGAAGGCAGCGAATCGCTTATAGTGATCTTTCGAAATCTCCATTTTTAGTGCGGTAGACCAGCGATGCCTCATGGTCCTTCAGTAGTGCCTCGATGTCCCTATCAGGGCGTCCAGGTAGAAGGACTACGGTGGCGGGCCCATGTCGACGGTCGCGCTGCCTGACATACCTGCGGTAGTCCAGGAGTCGCCCAAGGGCTGTCCTCACAGAATCACGGTCGCTCGCTCCTTGCGCTTCGTACAGAACGTGGTCTGTTGCATCGAACAGGTCAGTTCGCAGTGTCGAAGTCTTTCCTTTTAGTTTGATTTGAAAAGATCCGACTGTGTGGCCCTGTGATTCGAGATGGGCCGCGTAGGACTCGATGAGTAGCGCCTTCTTCTGGCGAACGGTAGTTGCCACTGATGCCGCCCTCGGGAACTCAGGTGTGTGTACCTTGCCAACTTGTACGAGTTTTCCTTCTGCTGCTGCGGTCAGCATCGCCGATGTATTAGCACTCCACACGTCAGGGGCCACGAAAATACTCTTTGTGACTGCCGCACTTTGTAGCATGTCAATCGTCACAGCGCGCGGAACAAATTCCGCTGTGGTGTCGGGGGCGGGAGTGAGCACATCCGTCTGTGATCTCTCGAACTGCCCGTAAGGTCGCAGACGGAAGACGATGGTGGTGCGTTTCTTTCCATTTACATCCAGACCCTGGCGAGGGACGAACGGCAGTTCGTCATCCACGACAAACATCCCAACATAGCGATGGGTCTTTGTGTTAGTCCCGGGGATTTTTCCTACGCGAACGAAGAGGTGAAGCATGCGCCCTTGCTGAGAATGGCGAAGTACGGCTCGGTTTCCGCTCCCTCGCGCTCCCGCGAAAGTCTGGTCTCCATTTGATCCGGCGCCCGTGTATTCGTAGATCGGCCCCTGGCCGTCTTCTTCGGCAAGCCACCCATCCTGGTAACCCCAGAATGCCGCCTCTTCTGGATCAGAGAAGAGGGTCACACTTCGCTTTTCGACAGAGGGAGCAATGCCGCGTTGCGGGCTTCCGCCGAAAACTGCGTGAATCTCGGCGCGAGTTCGGATTTGTCCGGGAAGGATAACGTGACCGTCAGTCATCCCGCCAGCTTAGATCTTGGCAGTGACAGCTCGCCTGCGTTTGCGATGGTGGCAGGTTGCTAGCGCGGTTCGCCTCTCGCGCAGGCCAGGGCCCGGGACGGCTGCATGATTGGGTAACAGCGGGGTTCATTGCAGCCAGAGCTGCGGGTGGGGTCATGATGGTCTCGTACTCGACGGGGGGCAATCGGCCCAGGCATCGTTGGCGCCGGTGCTAGCCTCGCAACGCCGCCGCGATGGCCCTTCCCACTGCAGCAGCCAGGGGCGGGGGCATGGCGTGACCGACCTGACGGTATCTGGAGGTCTTGCCGCCGAAGAAGCGCCAGTCCTTCGGGATCGCCTGAATCAGCGCAGCCTGGTCGACCGTGAGCTTCGGTTGTTCATCGGTGGGGAAGTCGATATCCGGTGGGGCGTCGGCGAGGCTGTTGCCGTTCACACCGAGCGCGGCCCACGCCTTCTTACTTCCGGTCGGCCCCAGGTCGGCCCCACCGCGCCGGTCGGAGCCTCCGACGAGAGCGGGACCAATGCGGTCGGCTCCCTTGATCCAGCGTTCTGCACCGGTCCAGCCGTTTGCGGACATGGAAGGGCCGAGGACCTGACCGACGGTGGGTGGCGGCAGTTCCTCGGGTTCGGGCCAGGAGAAGCGGGAGAAGTAAGGCTCCCGGAGGGCGACGAGGAAGCCGCTCCTGCGGTTCTGGGGCACGCCGAAGTCGGCCGCGTTCAGCACCTTCCAGGCCGAGCGGAACCCCGCCTCCTGGAGTTCGGCCTCGATCCATGAGCGGTCAGCACCGAAGTCCGTGCTCTCGACAAGGTCAGGGACGTTCTCCAGCAGTACCGCCTTGGGGGCGATGCCCCGTACCAGCGCTATCGCGGCCCTGAGGACTTTGCGCTCCTCCGTGTCCTCGGCCCGAGCGACGGTTGCCATGGACTTCACACGTGGGAGGCCGGCACTGAGAAGGTCGACTCCGATCGTCTCCGGGCGCTGGTCGGGGCGGAACTGCACAATGTCCATGCAGACGACGTCCCATCCTGGCCGGTTCAGGTCGATGGTGAAGCAGGCATCAGCCTTGCTGTCGATGAGCAGTACCGGGTCGAAGCCGGCCCGCTCGAGACCCAAAGCCTGTGCTCCTGCGCCGGCGCAGATCTCGAGTGATGTGAACTGCCGTGCGTCGACGGATAGCACAGACGGAACGGCTCGGACGGTGGGGAGTTCCGCCCCCTGTCGCGTGGATATCGACGGCTCGCCGGCATCAGCGGGGCGGATTGTTCCGTGCGCGGGGAGAGCGGTCTGGTCTCCCCCGGGTGCGTCGACGCGGCGTTGAGTGTCGACGGATTCCTGTGCGACGGCACGCAGTTCGTCGTCCAGGGCCTCCTCCTCGATGCCGTCGAAGAGGACGAACGGAGCGAGGCGGAGCAGTCGTTTGAGGAAGTCGCGGAGGGTCTCACGCTCGCTGAGTCCGGTGAGGTCGAGGTCCTTCCAGACTCGAAGGATGGCCCGGACCAGGTGTGGACTGCCGCCGAGGGCGGCTCGCCGGGCGTAGATCTGGTCGAAGGCGGCCTCACCGAGAATCTTGAGGGCGCTGTAGGGCTCGGGATCGTCGGAGGACCGTACGAGCTGGGCGCGCCACCACAGTCGGCCGAAGACGTGGCGGGTGAGGTCAGTGCCGAGGACACGGTCCTGGGGCGGCCGTGGGTAGCGCCAGAAGGCGACGTCCGGGATGAGGACAAGAGCGAGAAATGCCCAGACATCACGGGAGGCGGCTTCGGCCGGCACCATCCCCATCTCGGCATGCAGCAGGGCAGCAACCTGGAGGTCGAACTCGGCTTTGCGGGCACGGTCTGAGTCGTCGGGGAATCCTGCCCGCTTGGCGAGGCCGACGACGCCGGTTCGCAGTTCCCTGAGCTGCTGGGTGGAAATCCGGTCCCCACCGGTGGCCACGTAGACCGCCGATTCGTGGGACAGGGCGACGCGACCGGCAAGTTCCGCAGCGGCGAGGTGCCGGTACTCCTCGAAGAGTGGTCTCGCCTGCTCGGCGAGCAGGCGAGGGTAAAGGAAGCTCATCGGGACACCTCGAACATCTTGACCGCTGCCTGCACATCGGAGGCGAACAGAGCGGGTGACTTGCGTTGGCGCAGACGGATGTCGGTGATCGGCTGTCCCGGGAACAGTTGGTGGAAGAGGTTCAGCAGGGTGGCGCCGAGTGAACCGTCGGGGAAGTCGGCCTCCTCCGCGAAGTCGTCGTAGCCGAGGGCGTGTTCGACCATGACTCGGGCGGCGTCGGCGTACACCGCGGAGAGCACGAGCCGATCGATCGGTCGGGGCTTGGCCGCGTTCTCGAATGCAGTGGTGGTGACGGAGTTCCGCTCGTTGACCAGCAGGAGCAGGGATCCCATGGTGGCGCTCTCCAGGCCACCGCTGATCTGCAGGTGCCAGGCAGCGTTGTCGGGGAAGGAGGTCAGAGCGAAATCGATCACGGCCATGGGGAACTGGGGCGCGTCGCCCTGGAGGCGCAGCGACTCCCGATCGCTCCACAGCACGGAGCCGGCCCGACGAGGCGAGGAGGGGCGGGCATCACGGCGGCGCTCGGCCAGTACGAGAGCTGTGTCGAGGAGGAGAAGGCCGCCCAGGTCGGCTCCGCGCAGCAGGACGTCGATCTCCGTGACGACCGTGCCGTCGTCGGTCAGGCGTGTGTGGTTCGCCGGCCCGCTCAGGTTGGACCCGGTGGCTGTCCACACGACGGCAAGGGCGAGTGCCGCGTCAGCCGGGAGGCCTGACTGTGCACGGGCCCGGTCCAGGTCGACGCGGACAGTCCTGCGCAGATGCAGGTCCATGTGGTAGTCCCAGTCCGGCAGCGCCTCGGGAATGGCGACCTCTCCGTCCTCGGTCACGAGCAGCCACGGTTCGGCGGCGACGACGTCCTCGGAAGGGGAGCGGTACGGAAGTACGCGCCGGGTCACCGGCCGCTCACCGCCCCGACTTTGATGTCGATCTCGGTCATGGTGTCCGGTGCCGGGCGTACGAGAACGCGCCAGAGGGAATCCCCGCCCTCGATCTCGCACGACTCGGTCGTGCGGAGGTCGCCGGCATCGTCCTCCCAGCCGATGAGAACGGGCATGCTCGCTCCCATGGGTGGATCCGTCTCGCGGCCGTTGGCACCGGGGAGTGTCACGGCGAGTTCGATCCGGACTCGCTGAGGTCCGGGAACGGGGAGCCGGAATTTCTGAACGAGCACCGCGTCCTCGTCCCGGTCGTCGTAGTAGGGCTCTCCGACGTACTGGACTCGTGGCCGTCGACGCGCCCTGACAGCGGCACCGTTCGTCCGCTCATCGGTGAACGACTGCTGGTCATCGGTAGAATCACCGGGCCTGGTTGTTTCCGCGCCGGCGGTCCGATCGGTACCGGGCGCACCGTTCGGGGTGGGACGACCCGAGGTGGCGCCGCCGGGGCTCTGCTGCTCGTCGTCGGCATCCTGAGAGCGGGCACGCACGGCGGTGCTGCCGGGCTTGGCGTAGGCGGTGGCCCCACCGATTCCCCAGGCTCCGCCCACAAGACCGGAGAAGAAGGAGCTGGCCGCACCGAGCGCTACGTGGCTGGCTCCGGGACGAGCGACACCTCCCAGCGAGAGCAGGCCTTCCAGCTTCTCGTCAATGCGCCGGAATGTCGTTTGCACGAAGGTGCTCTCAGGCCGGTCGAGTGACTGCGGGTGCCAGGCATCGTGCGTGGGCGGCTCGGCCGTGGCATAGATGTCGTCCATTGCCTCGTCTGCACGGAAGACTCCCGCGTAGCCCTGGCTGGCGCTCGGGGGCTTCGGGCCAGGCCGATAGGTGACGACGAGCTCCGCGGGGCGCATCAGGCACACATGATGGACGAGGTCCTCGATGTCGATCATCCGCGAGGCGCGGGTCGGTTCCAGAGCCGGCATGATCCGCTTGACCAGTCCGAGGCGCCCGAGATGGCGCTTCGGCCTGAAGCACTGGAGGTCGCTGCCGGTCGGCCCGCTCATCGCCTCGTACGCCGCGACGAACATGTTGAGCGGTCGGGTCTCCCTGGGGTCCGGCACGTGGTGTTCGATGCCGTCACAGGTGACGGTGAAGCGCATGGCGGGAGGCTTGCCATCCGTGGAAATCATCTTCGGCCAGAGATGCCAAGCGATGGTCTCGGCCAGGTAGTCGGCTGCTGCGGCGGGCTCGAGTTCGTCCAGGTTCGGGTCGACGACGACAATGGTCGCCCCGGTCTCGTCGGGTCCGAAGGGTCTGAGGCCCAGGCGCCGCACTGCGGTCTCCGCCTGCCGGCCCGTCAAGGGTTCGACGACGTCACCGGAGGTGTCGCCCCACCAGTGGCGGCCGGTGTAGCGGCGATCGCCCTCCGGCTCTGCGGCAACATAACTCTTCCAGAGGGTGCAGCCGATGAGTCGGGTCTCGTAGTCACCCTGTGGCGTTCGGCAGCGGGAGTGCACGAGGATTGTTCCGGGCCTGGACAGTAGGTAGAAGATGCCCTTGCCGAAGCCGTAGGTTCCGCCGCCCAGCGCGGTGTCGCGCGGTTCTCCGATGTTGCGGATGAAGGACACGAAGTCGCGTTCGGGGCCGAGGGCATTGTCCGCGCGGGTGGGGCCTCCCAGTCCTCGGGTGCCGCGGTCGGAGACGGCCAGGACCCGGATCGGACCTCGCTTGAGCGTCTCGCGCAGTGGAAAGTGCTCCGGCCCCGCGGGGGCACCTGCAAGGAGCGGTTCGCGCCATGCGCCGGCGTGTGCCGGGCCGACCGTCCACATGTCCACGCGATAGTCGATCGGACCGGGTGACGGCGTGAGTCGGGCGTCCCAGCTGTTCTGAGCCGACTCGCGCACCAGGATGGTGAGCAGGTCGAGCTCGGGGCGTCCGAGCTGGTTGCGGATGCCCTCGGCCGCGCTCGCGCCTTCCGGCGGATAGGGCTGGGAGAACCAGCGGGGCCCCGTCACACGGACTCCTGGATCATGCTGTCGATCATCTGGGAAACCTGGTCGGGCGGAAGAGGGACGGGGATCGCGCCGGACAGGTCGATGGTGTATTCGACGTCCAGCACCGACACCGGGACGCCTGCCGTGGTGAGGGCCTGGGCCGTCAACCCGGGGAATTGGGCGTCGACGCCGTACCACCTCTCCTCGGCGATCGCGAACCGCACGTCCTGGTAGTGGTCGGCATCGGCAAGGTGATAGCCGGCCCGCGCGAGCAAGTCGAGCAGTGCGCTCTCGTCGTCGCAGAGCCGAAGTGCCTCTCCGACCGCTTCCGTGAAAGCGGTGCCGACACCGTTCGCACTGGCGCGGTCCAGGCGGAACCAGACCAGGCAGAGTGTCCCGTGCTCCGGTGCCTCGAGTTGGTCGAGGCCGTGGATCCGTGGCCTTCGCCCTTCACTGCTGGCAGTCGTCTTCACCTCCACGGCACGCGTCCCGGCGAAGAAGTCGTGGCGGTACCCCTCGGGCCCGTACCAGAGCCGGTGGGCGCTCGAATCCTTGCGGAGAAGCCGATTGAGTACCGTGAGCTCGCCGAAGAGCCCCGCGAGTTCGTCGGGTCCCAGTGGCTTGCCCTGTGTTCGGAACAGGGCCTTCCACCGATCGAGCACACGGTAGAGCGCCTTGACGGGATTGTCGGGCAACTCCCTGGCCGCGCCGAGCACGTCGACACACAGTTCCGTGAACAAGTCGTCGAAGTCGTGCCGCAGGCAAGCGAGGTCGGCGTAGGTCTGGTAGGTCTTGACGTCCTCCAGAGGACGCTTGCGCAAGCGGAGCACTGGTCCGTCCAGCCCCTCGCGGATCTTGCGGTGTGTGGCTATCGGAACGAGGACGTGCCGGGACCCCTCGTGGTCGACAGCCAACGCCAACGGCCCTCTGTCGACGTCGACGGGCAGGTCGCAGACCCGCAGGCGTCGTTCCCCTGTGGCCGCTTCGGCCTCCAGCGCTGTCCACTGTGCCTCGACGAGACTGCGCAGCTCGTCGTCGTTCATGCGTCCTCACCCTCGAGAAGGCTGTAGTCCTCGTCCTCGATCCCAACCCTGGACAGGTCGGCGGAGATGTAGCTCTCCACAGTGCTGTCCCCGTGCCGGGGTTCAGGGAAGACCAGGCCTACACCGATGACGTGTTCCTCTGCATGCAGGGGTGCACGCAACTTCTTCGCGGGGACTGGCTCGGAGACTTTGTCGATCGGGTAGAGGACCAGTAGGCCGGTGTCGGGGAGCTGCTTCCGACGCTCGTCCATGATGCCCTTCTCGGTCAGGTTGCCCACTTCCCCGATCAGGTCCACAGCGGCGTCCCGACGGCTCATCAGGGTCTTGATGTCGGCGAAGTCCGGTGTCGGGTTGGGGAGCTCGAGGCGGGCACGGTTGTTCCGCCCGACGCACACTCCGGAGGCAAAGGTGAAGTCGTCCCCCTTGGGGTTACCGACGATCGCAACGTTCCATCGGCGCAGCGATTCGGCTGCGGTGACCCTCGTCCGGATGTACTGGATGATCAAGTCTGCGTCGTTCTCCGGCGACTTCTCGTGGAACTTGTAGCTCGACAGGAAGTCGATCACGATGTCGTGCGGCACGTCGCGGAAGACGTATCTGCCCTCGGCCGCCCGTTCCTCGGACCTGACCGCGTTCGCGGCAGCGGACGCGACCAAATCGCGTGCGGCGGTGATGTTGTCGCTCAGCCAGTCGGCGTTCGTGTGGAAGTAGTGGGTCTGGACGCGCTTGCCGCCGTAGGACGAGGCCGCCACGACCGCATCGCGCATCTTGGCTGCAGCGGTCACGCGCAGGGCCGGGTGCGTGCGTAGGCGTACGGCGAAGGTCAGCGGAGTCTCGGACTCTGTCATGTAGATCTCGATGTCCCGACGCATCTCGGTCTCGACCGTGGCCAGGTGCCGGAACCACTCGGCCAGCTCGTCCGTCATCCAGATCCGCGGCAGGTCGGCGTAACCGTTACGGAAGCCGAACCACCGCCCCATCTGCAACAGCGTGTCGTACGCCGATACAGAGCGGACGAAATAGCTGACCGATAGACCTTCGAGAGTCAGTCCTCTCGAAAGGGTGTTGCCGCCCACGGCGATGGCCACGACCGGACCGTTCTCGTAGTCGAGGCGGTCCTCGCTACTGGAGTTGTCCATGATGATGCGGCAACTGTCGAGCACCCCGGGCAGCTCGGGCAACAGCTCCTCGAACTCCACCTTCGTCTCGCCGAAGTCTCCGGCCGGCACACGCCCGGTCTCCTCGTCCCACAGATTACGAAGTCGCGAGAGGAAGTCGGCGTCCGCCGCGGACAAAGACCGCGTGAACCGGTCGCGCAGATGCTCCAGGGGTCTCTTGAAACTGTTGTGCACGGCGGTGTTGACGCTGGTGTGGATCAGCATCGTGTTGTGCGGATTGCCTGTCCCGCGTACCTGTCGGGCAGCAGTGACCAGCCAGAAGTAGTCGATCGCCCGGCGCAGGGTGTCGGTGATGACAGGTTCGAAGCCTTCGACGTCGGTCCTGGTCTCAGGGCGCACAGCCGGCACGTCGGTCTCGGGTACCGACCGGATCATGTCGTAGCCGTCGTCGGCCTGCTCCGGGTCCTCGCCGTCGAGGGCATAGCGGCCGAAGAGGACCTCGGTGCCGAAGTGGCCTGCAGGCTTCGGGAGATTGACGACGAAGTCCTTGGGATACAGATCTTGCGCGCTCGGGTCGATCAACAGGTTCGCGAAGGGGGAAGCCGTGTATCCGACATAGGCGGACCTCGGCAGGTGGCTCATGATCTCAAGAATGAGCGGATTAATCGACTTCGTCGCCACAGTGGCCTGGTCGGCCTCGTCGTCGATGATCAGTGCGGGGCAGTCCTGGAGATAGTCCGACGCTTTCTGGAGCCAGCCGGCCAGCTTGCGCAGCACCGTCGCATTCTTCTTCACCACGCACAGCACGTGCGTCCGATTACTCCGCCCGAAGTACGAAGCCGGGTTCTCCTGCGGCGTGAAGTCCCTCTCGAGTCCGGTGAGCTGGGACCACCGCGAAGGGTTGGGTTCCACAAGCTGCTGCACAAGTCGGGTCTGAGTCTGGCGCCTGAGGCCGTTGTGGATTCCTGCCAGAACGATGAACAACTTGTAGCCGCGGTCGGCTGCCTTGGCCATGACCGAGGTGAAGTTGGTCGTCTTGCCCGACTGAACGTGGCCAACGACCAGGCCACGTGTGGAGAATGCCTTCTCCTTCGGGTGGTTCAGCAGGGAGACGACTCGGGTGGAGGAGTCGTCGAGGTTCCGGATAGCCGGGTCCTCGGGCCAGCCGTCCTTGCGTAGCAGACCCACAATCGCAGGCCAGCACTTGTCCTTGGCCTGCGGCCCCGTGTACCAGGTGTCGCGACCGTCCAGAACAACGGCGTGCGGCTCCTCGAGCTCCCTGATCCGGATCGTCTGCTGCTCGTGCCGCTCCCGGATCCGTTCAACGATGTCCGGGCTGATACCCAACTGTTCTAGCCGCTTGACCGCTTCCGAAGGGGGGAACGCATCCAGGAGCGCCTTGAACGTATCGTACATTCCATCGATATCATCGGTCATGGTAGTTGACCGTTCCCCGCTTCCACTCTATGCACGCAGCCGGACCATTGAGGGCACCCCGCCTCGGAGTACAGCTCACAGGCGGCAAGGGCCCCCCAGGCACGCACAACGCGCTTCCTCGCACAATTCCCACACATTAGCCGTCGCGCTCGGGGCCACAAGAGCAGAACGAGGTCACGATCTGCTTTCGCACGCTCGCTGGAGCATTTCGGCCCGCACACCGCACGGTCAACGCTGTTCGGACCGCCTCGCCTGCACCTCAGCGGCGATCCGCTGCGCGACGCTCTCGGGCGCCTCGTGCTCCCAGAACCTCAGCACCGTCCAGCCTGCCGAAGTCAGGTGTTCCGTCGTCTCACGGTCACGGGCGATGTTGCGGTCGAGCTTGGTGCGCCACCACTCCGCGTTCGCTCGGGGGCTCGTCGCGTGGTCGGGGCAGCCGTGCCAGAAACAGCCGTCGAGGAACACGGCGATCCTCAATCTGCCGAACAGAATGTCCACCGTCCGGCGGGGCATGCCGGGCACAGGGACGTGCACGCGGTACCTCAACCCGCTGCTGTGCAGCAGGCGACGTACGGCCAGCTCCTGCGCGGTGTCGCGGGATGCCTGACGACTCATGCGCGCGGCAACGGAGGCCGACGATGCGATTGGCGACATATGACCAGTCTCCCGCACTCGCGGGTGATCCGACTGCGTCATCGATCGGATCGCCGAGCTTGCCGCGGTCTTCGGGGGGCCAGCAACCACCCGTTGCCCGGTGAGCGACAGGCAGTGACCAGAGGGGAATGACCTACCGCCCCCCGGGACAGCAGCGGCATGCAGCAGTGGCGCTGTGGGAGACTGCACGCGTGTCCCGAACCCCCGTAGAGCTGACCATCGACGCCGACGGGCGAGTCTCACTCCCTCTCGGACTTCTCGCCGAGGCCGGACTCGACCCTGGGAGCCGCATCCTCGCCTACAGTGAGGGCGACGGACGCTTGGTGCTCCGCCGCGAGGAGGACGCGGTGCGCGACCTGTTGGAGCGAGGCACCCTGTAGGCCCTGCTTGGTGCCTCGACAGCCGGGCGCTCTGAGCGTTGCACCAGCAGAGCAGCAACATCGCAACTCGCCGCACTGGCCCGCACCCGGTCAGGTCGCCCGGATCCAGGTGATCGAGCGCCCCGTGCCGGACTCCGGCGACGCCCTTCGCCGGTACTTGGAGGAACATGGCCGACCCACTGCCCCGGCGGCCGGCGCGATCTACAGTGAGCTGATCCAGAGCGCGGGCCCGGCTGCGGCTCCGCGCGAGGCATACGTCGCGCTCTCGCTGGACGCCAAGGCCGCCAGGCGCCTGATCAGCCAGGCCGGAGGCGGTCTGACCGAATCCTTCAGCGTCCGGGCGCAGTTGACCTCGACCTTCGACCAGGCCGCGTGCACCGCCGGGCTCAACCCCACCGGCCGGCTCACCGCCCACGAGGTCGCGGCAGTCGTGCGAACAACATAGACCCCAAGGCCCTTTCCATGCTCGGCCGTTGGTCCTCCTCCGGGCGTCCCGAGACCGACCCCGCCAGCCGGGTCGTGGTCGTGGTCGTGGTCGTGGTCGTGGTCGTCGAGAAGTCGGACCACATCGCGACCGACTCTGCCGTCCACTCCACGTACTGGTGGAGAACTGGCCCCGCACCGAGACGTCGGCGGGCTTCCTGCACCAGCTGCTGTTCACCGCCGGGGGGGGCGGCAAACCTTGTCGCTGTCGTACGAGCCGAAGGGGCTGGACGCCACCTGCGCGATGTCCAGCGCAGGAAGGCCAGTGTGATCGCGGACGCCGCCGAACGGGGTCGGCACGGCCAGGTCGACTCCGAAGCGACTCCATCGAGTGCCAGGACATCATGCCTTCCGGTGCTATCGCAGCTGGCGCGGCAGCTGCCGGTCATCGACGCTGTCCGGACAGTGACCGCTCCGTGGTGTCGGAGCGGTCACTGTCGTTATCCCACAGTCACCTCGGTCACAGGATCCGAAGAGCGAGGGTGTGGCAGTCCAGGATCTTGCGGGCCTCCGCCCGGCGGGAACGGCAGGGATGGACCAGGGCGACGCCGACGATGACGACGTACACGGTGATCCAGATGTACAGGGCCGTGATCAGCGCGCAGGGCAGGGGGCAGGTCGTCGGGAGCAGGCTTGTCAGCATGGTCTCTCCTGGTTCGTTGCCGGGGCCGTGTACTCCGGCGGTTCCCCAAGAGGACCAGGCGTGGTGTGCCCGATCTTGGTGAAGGTGGGGGGGTTCTATTCAAAAGGCACGTCCCCTTCCAGCGGAGTTGGGTAACTTCGCGGCATGTCTTCTATGGGTGATCTGGGGTCCGCTGATCAGCAGCTCATCGGCCACGCGCGCCGGCACGGCTTTGTGGTGTCGGCGAAGCAGCTTGCGTCGTGGCGGCGGACGGGGCTGTTACCGAGGAACACTGTGCGGTGGCTGGGCCGGGGGCGCGGGAGCACGTCGGCTCCGACCGACGAGGCGTTCGTCCTGGTCGTGGCGCTCGCCCGGCTGGCACGGAGGGGCGCTCGACCCTCTCATCTGGCGCTGGCCCTGTTCAGCGAGGGGTACCCGGTGCCGGAGAAGACCGTACGGGAAGTCTTCGAAAAGGCTGTCCGGGGTCTGGGCGCCGGCCTTGGCGAGGAGGGTCCAGAAGCAGGGGAGGATGAGGAGGAGTGGGCGGAGCGCGTCGCCGACGAGTTGGTCGCCTCCGGGCAGCGGCTCCGACTTGTTCCCGCTCGGGCGCGTCGGATCGACGAGGGTATCGCCCGGTGCATGCATGACCGGGGGGTGGTGTGGCCTCCGCCGGAGCTGGTTGCACTGGACCGCAACCCGGAACCTTCGAGGCCGTCCGACGGGGAGGCCACCGCTGCGGCGGTGACCACGATGCTGCGCGGGGGCGCCGACATCACGCCGCAGGGAATCGGTGACCTGCTGCGGGCCATACAGCCGGCGGGGTGGGGCAACCCGTGGGCATCCCTGGCCGAGTACACGGTCGAGGACGTCCCGGACCTTGCCCAGGAGGTGTTTCTGCCCGACGGTGGGATGAGCACCCTCCCCGACGGCCCTGTTCACGACACCCTGCTGCGTCTGGTGGAGACAGCCGCCCTGGATGACCTGCAGGCTGCTTGGGCGGCGAGCGAGGCGACTCGGGAATGGGCTCTGGACCTGTGCGCACGGGTCGAAGCGGAGCTGCAGGCCGACGAGCTGGATGGCGCGGCCTTCGAATGGCTGATGAGCAGAACTCTTACGTCGGGAATCGTACTGATGTCCGAGATTAGTGATCGCTACTGGTCCCCGGCGGATCGGGCGTCGACGTCCGTGGGCCTGTTACTGATGCGGCAGGTATTCCGAGATCTCGAAGAGAAGGTGCCCGGCTGCCAGTGGGAGCTACTCGACTCCCCCGGCGTGATCATGCCGCCTCCACTGCTGGCGTTCCTCCAGTCCGGCCTGACGCCCTCCGGTTGAAACCTGACATACGGAAGCTCTGCTACCCGGTGCTGGCGGCGCCTCGGGTTCGGCAAGATCCCGGACCCTTTCGACTGCCATGTTGCCGAGGCTGGCCGCCTATGCGCCTGCACGCCCTCTGCCAAGTCTTCACCCTACGAGTCGGCCTTGGAACATTTCCATAGAATGGATCTCTCGTCAGCGGGCACCACTGGGCCGCTTTGGCACAGTTTCGCGGCACCCTCCGCCGCACAGCGCTCCCTCAGGACCGATCAGACGGAACGGGAGGCTCCACCGCCCGGGTAGCGGCCCCGAAAGAACGAAGGCCCCAGGCCCCAGCGGGTCAGGGCTGAGGTTCCGAGCCGCCTTCGGGATTCGAACTCGCGACCTACGCATTAACGAGTTGGTGCGTGATAGCGGATGAGGTCGTGGTGGCCCGCGTGGGGACTGCGGTCTAGTACTGCAACGGTGCTTGCCGTGACTGCTGGCCAGGTCAGTCGTTGGCGTGGTTATGGGTGGGGACCTTGCTGATATCAGGTTGTGGGCGAGCGAACTCGAGGCGGTGCACGAGCGGTTCGTGCACCGGTTCAACAGATCGGAGCCGAGGGAGTCGGCACTGGCCTATATGCGGGGCCTGATCGCTCCGCTGCAGCGCAAGAACGGCTGGACCCTGGCGGAGGAGGCCGGCCACGCGGGCCCGGACCGCATCCACCGGATGCTGAACCGGATCGAGTGGGACGCCGACGAGGTCCTCGATGACGTGCGCCAGTACGTGGTCGACAACCTGGGTGACCGGGACGCCGTCCTGATCGTGGACGACACCGGCTTCCTGAAGAAGGGGGTGCGGTCGGCGGGGGTGCAGCGGCAGTACTCCGGCACCGCCGGGCGGACGGAAAACTGCCAGATCGGCGTCTTCCTCGCCTACGCGGCTCATGGCGGCCGGACGCTGATCGACCGCCGTCTGTATCTGCCTACGTCCTGGACGGACGACCGGGAACGGTGCCGCCGGGCCGGCATCGGTGACGAGGTGGCCTTCGAGACGAAGGTGGCGATGGCCAAGTCGATGGTCCGCCGCGCGATCGCGGAGAAAATCCCGTTCCGGTGGGTGACCGCGGATGCCGCCTACGGCTTCTCCAAAGGCTGGCGGTTCGAGCTGGAGCAGGCGGACGTCTTCCACGTCATGGCCACCACCCGGCACGACACCGTCGTCACCCGCTGGTCCATCGACCACCCCGTCCACGAGCTGTTTCCCGGCCTGCCGCGGCAGAAGTGGAAACGCCGTTCCTGTGGCGACGGCGTCCACGGCCGGCGGATCTATGACTGGGCGCGGGTTGAGGTGCGGCCCTGGCACCGGCCGGATCGTCGGCACTGGGTGCTGGCCCGCCGCAGCGTCAGCCGCCCGGACGAGATCTCCTACTACATCGCCTACTGCCCGGCCGACACGACCCTGGACGAGCTGATCCGCGTCGCGGGCAGCCGCTGGGCCGTGGAGGAATGCTTTCAGACCGCGAAGCAGGAGTGCGGCCTGGACGACTACCAGGTCCGCCGCTATCCCGGCTGGCACCGCCACATGACGTTGGCCATGGCCGCCCACGCCTGCCTGACCGTCCTGCGGGCCCGAGAGCTGGACACTGGGAAAGCAGAAACGGATCCTCCCAGCTCATCCACCTCAGCCTCGCCGAGATCAGACGGCTGATCACCCGGCTCACCGACCGCCGGCCCGCACCTGTCGACCACATCCTGCACTGGTCGACATGGCGTCGCAGACGGCAACACCAGGCCCGCGTCAGTCACTACAAGCGGCGCGGACACAGTCCCTGAAACTGGTCAGCAATCAGCACAAGCACCGTTGCAGTATTAGGGGCAGGGGCAGCCGCCACTGCCGCTGATCTGCACCCTGTGGAACGTGCACTACAAGACGACGGCGAGCTGGACCAGCAAGCCCGCCCGGCCGGGGTGCTGACAACGCGGTGGGAGCCCCGTGCGAAAGCCCTGGGAATCAGTACGTCTGCGGAGCGCGCGGCGGCCGAACGCCGAGTTTTCACTCCCGTCGAGCAACGGGCGTAATGCATGACCGCACCGCGGACCGGAGTGGATGCGAAATTGACGAGCCCGCCGCAACCCTCCACAATATCGAACATAGATTCGACATTTGGGTGGGCATGGCGTGTGGACGCTGTGCCCAGGCGGGGGGAGACTGCAGGTCATGGGAAAGGGTTCTCACAGCGCTGCTCCGAATGCCATCGGCTACCAGCACCAGACGTGGTGGGCCCTGGTAGAGCTCCTGCAGACGGGAGCGAGCAGACCTGATGCCGCGCTGAGCCTGGAGCTCTACGACGACGTGGCGTGGGAGCAGGAGGGAACGGCCACGGAACTCCTCCAGGTCAAACACCATATCGGCCAGCACCGGTCGCTCACCGACACGGCAACGGATGTGTGGCGCACGCTGAAGGTGTGGATGGACGAAGCCTCGCCATCCGACCCCGTCGGCCCTGCGCTTGCCCTGGTGACGACCGAGACTGCCGCGGAGGGAACGGCCGTTGCCGCGCTGTGTCCGCGCAGCCGCAATGAGGCGGAGGCCAAGCGTCTGCTGGAGCATGTCGCGCGCACTTCCACGGCCCAGCTCACCGAGAAGGCCCGCGACCAGTTCCTCAGTCTGGGTGACGCGGCGAGGCTGTCGTTCGTCTCCCGTATCCGGGTGATCGACCGCTCACCTCACATCCAGGATGTCGCCGTCCAGGTCAAGGAGCGACTGCATTGGGCGCTGCCGCCCGGCCACGAGGGCCTCTTCCTGGCCATGGTCTGGCGGTGGTGGGACGAGATGGCGCTCGCCCTGCTGCAGGGCCGGCAGCGTGGCGTCGATGTCGGTGACGCGCAGGCGGCAATCGCCGATATCCGTGACCAGTTCACCCGCGAGAACCTGCCCACCCTGGTAGAGCTGGCGGACGTCAACGCGGGAGAGCTGGAACAGAAGTACCGCATGCACCCCTTCGTGCAACAGATGCACTGGGTGGCCTACCCGCCACGCAACCTGCAAAAGGCGATCGTGGACTACTACCGCGCCTACACCCACTCGGTGCGCTGGCTCGAAGAAGACCTCATCGGGGCAGTCGAGTTGACCCGCTTCGAGAACGAGCTCGTCGACGAATGGGAGCGTGAGTTCGAGTGGATGCTCGACACCCTCGACGGGGACGCGGACGACGACGCGAAGAAGACCGCCGGCAAGCAGCTGCTGCGACAACTCCTCGGCCAGACCAGCCTCGCGGTGCGCTCGCGGTACAACGACCCGTTCTTCGCCCGCGGCCAGCGGCACATGCTCGCCGACACTGGCAAAATCGGCTGGCACGCCGACTTTGAGACCCGCATCGCCGAACTGTTGAAGGTGGTCACGTGACGCTGCCACTGCCTTCTTCGGCCGCCGCGACGAGGAGATGAGTATGACCGCCTGGAGCGATCGCTCCCCGATCTCCGCCGTCATGCTCAACCCGGCCCTGATGGCGGCTATCTTGGCCAGTGTCGCGCAGGGGTATGAGAAGGAGACGGAGCAGGCCATGCCCTGGGTCCTGGGGTTCGTGGCCGCCCCCATGGTCCTGCACCAGCCGACCCGCAAGGCCCTGCCCGCCTCGACCAGAACCCACCTGGGCGCCTGGATCGGCAAGAACCCCGTTCTGCGGGCCGGGTTCCCCGCCCGGGTTCAGGCCCTGACGGAGCCCGTCAAGGAAGGCACCCGGTTCGGCTTGGCTCACCACGTCCTCACCCTAGAACCCGGCGGACGTATGCGATCCGCGTACCGCAGACCGCGCGGCTTCAAGACCCCCGAGGAACTCGACCAGATCCTGCGCAAGGCCAGTCTGGCAGGGCGCTGGCTGGCCAAGGCCGACAGCCCAGCGACTGTCTTTGCCGTCCTCGGCGTGACACCCTAACCGGGTGCAACTGCTCGCGATCATCCTCTACAGCAAGACAGGCGACCGGCAGGTCCTGGAGTTCACCCCAGGCGCCCTGAACGTCGTGACGGGCGAGTCGAAAACAGGCAAGAGCGCCTTGCTCGAGATCGTCGAATCCTGCCTGGGACGCGACACCCTGCAAATGCCGGTGGGACCCATCACCAGCACCGTGTCCTGGTACGCCGCCCTGTTCCAGCTCGACAGCGGCCGCGCCTTCGTCGCACGCCCTGCCCCCAAGGCTGGCAAGTCCTCAACCCAGCAGGCCATGCTCGCCTTCGGCGCAGACCTCGAACCCCTCGACTACGAGCAACTCGAGGTCAACTCCGACACCAACACGGTCCGCGAGCAGCTCGGCCGGCGCATCGGCATCGAGGAGAACCTGCACGAGCCCCCGGCCGGTTCCGGTCGCCAGGCACTGGAAGCCCACATCGGCCATGCCGCCCTGCTCTGCCTGCAGCGCCA
>NZ_JBSSEA010000003.1:0-2357500 GCF_054061295.1 Streptomyces sp. TE5632
CACGACGGATTCGGCGACGAACTGGAACGGGTGCATCAGGGCCGTGGGCACCAGGAGGAGGTCGGTGCCCGCCAGGGCGTGGGCGCGCGCGTTCTCCGGGAACTCGACGTCGTAGCAGATCAGCAGGCCGACGGTGAGGCCGTTGAGCTCGGCCTGGACGACCGGCTGGTCGCCCGGGGTGAAGTGCTCGTGCTCGAAGCTGCCGAAGAGGTGGGTCTTGCGGTAGTTCGCGAGGCGGGTGCCGTCTGCGGAGACGAGCTGGACGGAGTTGTGGACCGTGTCGTCGGTGCGTTCCGGGTAGCTGTAGGCGATGGCGAGTCCGTGCCGGGTGGCCGTCCGTGCGATCGCGTCGGCCGCGTCGCCGTCGGCGGGCTCGGCGAGCACCGTGACGTCGTCGCCGATGGCGTACCCCGTCAGGAACAGCTCCGAGGTCACGAGCAGCCCGGCGCCGGCCGCGGCGGCGCGGCCCGCGGCCTCGTCGAGGACAAATTGCCTTGAGGTTCTCGGCGACGGATCCGGGCCGGCCGGAGCTCTGGAGCAGGGCTGTGCGCATGCGTTTTCCTCATCGGTACGCGGGGGTTTCGGGGGTCTCACAGACGCTACGTCCGGTCGGCTCGACCGGACAAGAAGGAGCCGTTGCGCGCCCATGAGCGAACTGTTGCGTCCGCCGTGGGGTCGGCGGCGATTCGTTGCACGCCCCCGGTTCGGCGCCCGTGTCGGGGGCGGACGCGATGCCGAGGGCCGCCGCGTGGGCAGGGCGGGCGCCGGAGCGAACGCGGGCGCGGCAACGCGGGCGCGGCAACGCGGGCGCGGCAACGCGGGCGCGGCAACGCGGGCGCGGCAACGCGGGCGCGGCAACGCGGGCGCGGCAACGCGGGCGCGGCAACGCGGGCGCGGCAACGCGGGCGCGGCAACGCGGGCGCGGCAACGCGGGCGCGGCAACGCGGGCGCGGCAACGCGGGCGCGGCAACGCGGGCGCGGCAACGCGGGCGCGGCAACGCGGGCGCGGCAACGCGGGCGCGGCAACGCGGGCGCGGCAACGCGGGCGCGGCGACGCGGGCGCGGACCGTGGTGGGACGGCCGCTGAGCCGGTGCATGGCTCCCTCCCCAGGACGCCCGGGTGACTGGGCGGGCGAAGTGGCTGCCGACCGGTGTTGCCGGCCGGCAGCGAGACGCGCCCTACGGAATGCCGCGCGGCGAGCGCAATGGCCTCATGAGCATCAGGAACAACGCTGTCACCAGATACGGCAGCGCGAACACGGCGAAGGCCGTGCTGTGTCCGCCGCGTGAGGCGATCACCGCGTAGCCGCCGAACACCGCGACCGTGGCCAGCTCGGTGCCCAGTCCCGCGACCGAGGTCAGGGTGGCCCGCCCGGTGTCCGCGATCCGCCGTTGGAGCCGCGCGTCGGCCAGTACGGTAGCCGCCTGGAAGCCGCCGAAGGCGAGGGCGACGAGCACGAGCCCGGCCGTCGTGCCCGCGGCGGAGCCGACGGCCAGGACCAGCCCGGAGCCCGCGAGCAGGCTCGCGAGTCCGGTCGTACCGAGGCGTTCGCCCTCCCCGGCCAGCAGGCTTCCGGCGGTGGCACCGGCCCAGATCAGCAGGAGCAGCCAGGGAACCGTCTCGTCCGCTGCGCCGGTGTCCCGCACCAGCAGCGGCGTGTACTCGTCGAGGGCGCCCCAGACGGCGCCCACGGCCGGTACGAGCAGCAGCGCGCCGCGCACCGACCGGTCGGCCCGGGCCTCGGCGAGCCCGGCGCGCAGGGTCGCGGTCCATCCCTCGTGCCCGGTCGCCGGGCGGCGGTGCTCCGGGAACCGGAGGGCCGTGGCCGCGGTCAGCACGCACCCCAGGACGCTGGCGGCGCCGACGGCGGTGTGGCCGCCCCAGGCCAGCACCGGACCGGCGAGCCCCATGGCCGCCATCACGGCGACCAGGCCCGCCGCGCGGGCGCGGCCCATGACGCGGGCGTAGCGGTCGGCCTCGTCGAGCCGCTCCAGTTCGTCGTAGACCAGCGCCTCCAGCGCACCGGACGCGAGCGCTCCGCCGGCGCCCCACAGCACGAAGCCGGCCGCGAAGGCACCGTAGGAGGGAAGCAGCACCCACAGGGCGAAGCCGGCGGCGGTGAGCAACGGGCCGAGCCACAACAGCAGGCGCCGGGACACGGCGTCCGCCCAGACACCGGAGGGGACCTCCAGCAGGACGCCGGTGACCGACCAGAGGGCGAACAGGGAGGAGATCTGCCAGACCGTGAGACCGGTGTCGCTGAACAGCAGCGCGTACACCGGGTAGAGCAGCACGAAGTCTTCGAGGAACGCGTAGCCGTACAGCGTGGTCGTCAGCCGTCGGACGCGGGGGTCGGGCGCACGCGTGGTCGTGAGAGTCATGAGGCCTTCCCGTAAGGGCGGTTCGGACACCGGACGTGGAGGACGTACGGCGCCCGGGGCGGCCCACGGGAGGCACGACGGGTGAATCAATGTCGCCAGGTCATGACACCGATGGTAGAGGCCCGAGCCGGATGCGGTCCGTCGTTTCCGTATCCGGCCGACGTGTCCGGCCGACGTGTCCGCCCGGACGGTCACGGCTCCGGGGTGGAGGGCTGAGGGGGCAGCAGCACGTCTCCACTGCGCCTGAGCCGTTGCCAGGGCGGCCGGGATCGCCACCTGGCCGATCCGGTGCAGGTACGGGATGTTCCGGGCCGCGTTCCGGTCGGCGTTCGCCTCGAAGCCGCAGCCGGGGTTCTTGCCTAGGTGGGCGACCCCGACGAGAAGCGCCGCAGCAGCGGTGACAGCACCAGCACGGACTTGGTCCGCTCGACGAACGGCTCCCCCGCGATCCGTTCCAGGACCCGTTCGAAGTGCCGCATGTCGGCGGCGAAGACCTGGGCGACCGCGTCCGCCTCCCCGGTGACGGTGGAGGCGGAGACGACCTCCTGGTAGCGCTCCAGGCCCCGCTGGATGGTCTCCGGGGAGGTGTTGCCGCGGCAGTAGATCTCGACGAACCCCTCGGTCTCCCAGCCGAGGGCGGCGGGGTCCACCCGTACCGTGAAACCGGTGATGGCACCGGTGGCGCGCAGCCGGTCCACGCGCCGCTTCACCGCGGGCGCGGACAGGCCGACGAGCTGGCCGATGTCCGCGTAGGAGCGGCGGGCGTCCTCGGCGAGGGCGTGCACGATGCGTTCGTCGAGATCGTTCAGCACTGCGGGCGGTTCACTTCACTTCTGGGAGGTCCACAACGGGATCGGCGGGCCGGGCCGGTACGGAATCGGCCGGGCCGGGGCGGTCAGGTCCAGCTGGCGTGCAGCGGCTTGCCCTCCGCGTAGCCGGCGGCGCTCTGGACGCCGACGACGGCCTTCTCGGCGAACTCCTCCAGGGAGCCGGCGCCCGCGTACGTGCAGGAGGAGCGGACGCCTGCGATGACCGAGTCGATCAGGTCCTCCACGCCGGGCCGGGCCGGGTCGAGGAACATGCGGGAGGTGGAGATGCCCTCCTCGAACAGCGACTTGCGGGCCCGGTCGTAGGCCGACTCCTCCGAGGTGCGGTTGCGCACGGCGCGTGCGGAGGCCATACCGAAGGACTCCTTGTAGGGGCGGCCGTCCGCGTCGTGCTGGAGGTCGCCGGGGGACTCGTAGGTCCCGGCGAACCAGGAGCCGACCATCACGTTGGACGCGCCGGCCGCGAGCGCCATCGCGACGTCGCGCGGATGGCGGACACCGCCGTCGGCCCACACGTGCTTGCCGTACTTCCTCGCCTCCGCCGCGCATTCCAGCACCGCGGAGAACTGCGGCCGGCCGACGCCGGTCATCATGCGGGTGGTGCACATGGCGCCGGGGCCGACACCGACCTTGACGATGTCCGCGCCGGCCTCGATCAGATCGCGCACCCCCGCGGCGGCGACGACGTTGCCCGCGGCGACCGGGACCTGCGGATCGAGGTCGCGCACCAGCTTCAGCGCGCTGATCATCGACTCCTGGTGCCCGTGCGCCGTGTCGATGACGAGCGTGTCGACGCCCGCCTCCAGCACCTGCCGGGCCTTGCCCGCGACATCGCCGTTGATGCCGACGGCCGCGGCGATCCGCAGCCTGCCCTGCGCGTCGGTGGCCGGCGTGTACAGGGTGGCCCGCAGGGCGCCCTTGCGGGTGAGGATGCCGACGAGGCGGCCGTCCTCGTCGACGGCGGGGGCGTAGCGCCGGTTGGCACCGTCCAGGGTGTTGAAGGCCTCGCGCGGGTCCATGCCCGCGTCGACGAGCAGCAGGTCGCGGGACATGACCTCGGTGAGCTGCGTGAACCGGTCCACGCCGGACAGGTCGGTGTCGGTGACCACGCCGACCGGCCGGTGCTCGTCGTCCACGACGACGCCCGCGTTGTGCGCGCGCTTGGGCAGCAGGGCGAGCGCGTCGGCGACGGTCTGGTGCGGGGCGAGCACGATGGGGGTGTCGAGGACCAGGTGGCGGCTCTTGACCCAGGAGACGACCTCGGTGACGACCTCGATCGGGATGTCCTGCGGGATGACCACGAGACCGCCCCGGCGGGCCACCGTCTCGGCCATGCGGCGGCCGGCGATGGCCGTCATGTTGGCGACGACGAGCGGGATGGTGGTGCCCGTACCGTCCGGGGAGCTGAGGTCCACGCTCTGCCGGGAACCGATGGCGGACCGGTTCGGCACCATGAAGACGTCGTCGTACGTCAGGTCGTACGGGGGCTCGATGTCGTTGAGGAAACGCACGTGCTGCACATCCCGGTAGTTCAGAGGTGGCCCCCGGACAGGTCAGCCAGGGGGAAGAGCACGTACTTCATTGTCCCATGACGGCCAGAACGCCTTCTCCGGTCTGATCGTCCAGGCCGGGCCGCCGGGCACTGGGAGGAATCTCCGAGCGTCCGGGCCACGGTGAGCGGCGGGGCGCGCAGAACCCCGAGCAGGCAGGCGAGAAGGCGGGGACGAGCCGCGGCACCGTGCGCCCGATGCCGCCGCCACGCCCGCCCCGGGCCCACGCGTCGTCGGGGTCGGTCAGGGGCCGTCGGGGTCCGAGCGGTTGAGGGCGGACCTGGGCGCCGGTCCCGCCGCCATCAGGTAGTCCGCGGCCGAGGTGTCCGTCACCAGGCTGGTGACGAGCCCGGAGCGCAGCACCGCGTCGATGGCGGGGCCCTTGCGCTGCCCGCCGGCGATCGCGACGACCTCGGGGACCCGGCGGAGCTGGTCGGCCTTGACCGTGATGCACCGCTCGCCCAGGTCACGGCCGACCCGGCGTCCGTCGGAGTCGAAGAGATGGGCGGACATCTCGGCGGCGACACCGAGCGAGGCGTAGTGCGCGCGCTCCTCGTCCGAGAGCATGTCGTGCACCGTCGAGATGCCCGGCTCCCACGATCCGATGGAGACACAGGCGACCGTGACCTTGTCGAAGTACTCGAAGGCCCGCGCGATGCCCGTCTGGTGGCGCAGCGCCTGAGCGGTGGCCGCGTCCGGCAGCAGCATCGGCGCGTAGATGGGGTGGGCGTCGCCGCCCGACACCTGCGCGGCCCGCCGTACGGCCTCCACCGAGCCGCGCTCGGCGGTCCCGGCGTCGTACACACCCGTCAGCTGCACGACCGTGCAGGGCGGCAGCCGGTCCAGGGCCGCCGCCATGTGGATGGTGGACCGGCCCCAGGCCAGACCCAGCACATCACCTTCGTCGACCAGTTCGCCGAGCAGGTCGGCGGCCACCTCTCCCAGGTTCTCGGGGTCGGGTGTCTCCTCGGCATCGGCCGGGGACTCCACCACGACGGCGTGCCGCAGACCGTAGCGGGCGCGCAGCGCGTCGGAGCGCTCCGCGTCCAGCTCGGCGGGCACACGGATCTCGATGCGTACGAGATCCCGTTCGAGGGCGGTCTCCAGGACCCGGGCCACCTTGAAGCGGCTGACGCCGAACTCCTCGGCGATCTGGATCTTGGACTTGCCCTCGAGGTAGAAGCGGCGGGCCATGGCCGCCGCCTGTACCAGCTCAGCGGGTCCCATCCGCATGGCTGAACGGCCCGCCGCCGACATACCCGACACGGCGTTCTCCTCACTGCTGTTCACACTCTGGATTCGCCGTTCATCCTCGCAGATCCGGCGCGGTCGATCAGCCCTGCTGAAAGCCGTTCATGTTCTCGTGGCTCAGTGGTCGCACGCCCAGGACGCCTTGCCCGTGGCGGCCTCGGCCTGTCGGCGCAGTGCGCGCACCGCCTCGGCCGGGTCCGCCGCCCCGTACACGGCGGATCCCGCGACGAAGACGTCGGCGCCGGCGTCGGCGCACTGCTCGATGGTGGAGGCCGAGACCCCGCCGTCGACCTGCAGCCAGAGCTCCAGGCCGTGCTTGCTGATCAGCTCACGGGTGCGGCGGATCTTCGGCAGCATGATGTCGAGGAAGGCCTGCCCCCCGAAGCCCGGCTCGACCGTCATGATCAGCAGCATGTCGAGCTCGGGGAGCAGGTCCTCGTACGGCTCGATGGGGGTCGCGGGCTTCAGCGCCATGGAGGCCCGCGCCCCCTTGGCCCGGATCTCGCGGGCCAGCCGCACCGGTGCGGCGGCCGCCTCGACGTGGAAGGTGACGGAACCGGCCCCCGCCTCGACGTACTGGGGCGCCCAGCGATCGGGGGCCTCGATCATCAGGTGGCAGTCCAGCGGAGTGTCCGTCGCACGGGCGAGCGACTCCACGACCGGCACACCGAGCGTGAGGTTCGGGACGAAGTGGTTGTCCATGACGTCGACGTGGAGCCAGTCGGCTCCCTCGACCGCCCGCGCCTCGTCCGCGAGGCGGGCGAAGTCGGCGGACAGAATACTGGGGTTGATCTGCGCGGCCATGCATCAAGCCTGCCATGCCCTTCGGGGGTCGGCGGCATCGGTCGGGTACCAATACGGTCGCGTGCGGACCGGCCGCCGCTTCGGGGCGGGTCAGCCGGTCCGGCGGATGAGCGCCAGATACATGGCGTCGGTCCCGTGCAGATGCGGCCACAGCTGTACGTCGGGGCCCTCGCCCAGCTCCGGGACTCCGGGCAGCAGCGGCCGGGCGTCGAGGAGCTCGGTGTCCGGGAACTGTTTGAGCAGGTCGGCGACCACGGCCCTGGTCTCGGCGAGGTGCGGCGAGCAGGTGGCGTAGCCGACGACGCCGCCGACCCGTACGGCTTCCAGGGCGCCGCGCAGCAGCTCCCGCTGCAGCGGGGCGAAGCCGTCCAGGTCGTCCGGCCGGCGGCGCCAGCGCGCCTCGGGCCGGCGGCGCAGGGCACCGAGCCCGGTGCACGGCACATCCACCAGCACCCGGTCGAAGCTGCCGGGCCGCCACGGCGGCCGGGTCCCGTCGGCGGCGACGACCTGGTACGGCCCGGGGTTCCCGGCCAGCGCCTTCGCGACCAGTCCGGCCCGGTGCGGCTGCTTCTCGGAGGCCAGCAGGGCGGCGCCCCGCTCGGCGGCGAGCGCGGCGAGCAGCGCGGCCTTGCCACCGGGACCGGCGCAGCCGTCCAGCCACCTGCGGTCCGGCCCGTCCAGCGGAGCGTTGGCGACGGCGAGGGCGACGAGCTGACTGCCCTCGTCCTGCACTCCGGCCCGGCCGTCCGCCACGGCCGGGATCGCGCCCGGCTCGCCGCCCTCGCTCAACCGCACCGCGTACGGCGACCAGCGTCCCGGGAGCGCGGCCTCCTCGCCGAGCAGTTCCTCGGGGGTGGCGCGCCCGGGACGGGCGACCAGGGTCACCTCGGGCCGCTCGTTGTCCGCCCGCAGCAGCTCCTCTATGCCGGCACGGCCACCGCCGAGGGAGTCCCACAGCGCGGAGACGATCCAGCGCGGGTGCGAGTGCACGACGGCGAGATGGTCCTCGGGGTCCTCGTCGTAGGGCGGCGCGACCCGCTCCAGCCAGCCGTCGAGATCGTGCTGCGCGACCTTGCGCAGCACGGCGTTGACGAACTTGGCCCGCCCGTCGCCGAGCACCACGCGCGCGAGCTCGACGGAGGCGGAGACTGCGGCATGCGTGGGGATCCGGGTGCCGAGCAGTTGGTGCGCGCCCAGGTTGAGCACGTCCAGCACGGGCGGGTCCACCTCCCGCAGCGGCCGGTCGACGCAGGCCGCGACGACCGCGTCGTACGTGCCCTGCCGGCGCAGCGTCCCGTACACCAGCTCGGTGGCGAGCGCCGCGTCCCGGGCGTCGAAGTCACCGCCCTCGCGGGCCCTGCGCAGCAGCGGCGGCAGGACGAGGTTGGCGTAGGCGTCCCGCTCGTCCACGGCCCGCAGGGCCTCGAAGGCGAGGATGCGGACGGGGTCCTTCTTGGGCCGACGGTAGGGCTTGCCGGGTTTGCGGGGCCGACGGGGCTGGTCGCTCACGAAAAGGTGCTCCGGGTGTGGGATGAAGTGCGCGGTCCAGCCTACGTCGTCAAGGGGGCCGGGGTCCCGCGGCGTCAGGCGCCGACTGTCTCCTCCCCGCCGATCCGCGCGCCGCGAGCCCAGTCCGCCGCCCGCATCGGCTTCTTGCCCTGGGCCTGCACCCACAGCAGCTCCACGGCGTGCGAACCGGTGCCGACGTACACGTTGTTCTTGCCCGCGGACACCCGGCCCGGGGCGAGGTCCGTGCGGTCGGGAGCGGGGACGACCTGGACGAGCTTGAGCCGCTCGCCCCGGAAGGTGGTCCAGGCACCGGGTGCGGGAGTGCAGCCGCGCACGATCCGGCCGACGCGCAGAGCCGGGGCGTTCCAGTCGACGCGGGCGTCCTCGACGGAGACCTTCGGGGCGAGGGTGACCCCGTCGGCGGGCTGCGGTACGGCCTTCAGGGTGCCGTCCGCGATGCCGTCCATGGTCGCGGCGAGCAGCCCGGCACCGGCGAAGGCTAGCCGGGTCAGCAGGTCGCCACTGGTGTCGGTGGGGCGGATCTCCTCGGTGACGGTGCCGTAGACCGGCCCGGAGTCGAGCCCTTCCTCGATGAGGAAGGTGGACGCACCGGTGATCTCGTCCCCCGCCATGACGGCGTGCTGCACGGGCGCCGCACCGCGCCAGGCGGGCAGCAGCGAGAAGTGCAGGTTGACCCAGCCCCGCTCCGGGATGTCGAGGGCGGCCCGGGGCAGCAGGGCACCGTAGGCGACGACGGGGCAGCAGTCGGGGGCGATCTCGCGCAGCCGCTCCAGGAACTCCGGGTCCCGGGGCTTCACGGGCTTGAGCACCTCGATCCCGGCCTCCCGCGCCCGCTCGGCGACCGGGGAGGCCACCAGCCTGCGGCCCCGCCCGGCCGGCGCGTCGGGCCGGGTGACGACGGCGGCCACCTCGTGCCGCTCCGAAGCGAGAAGAGCTTCCAGGGCGGGAACGGCAACCTCGGGGGTACCGGCGAAGACGAGCTTCATGGAGTGGTTCGGGCCTCTCGGGCGGGGACGGATGCGGGCAGCGCACCAGTCTATGGGGGGACGACGCGTCGGACGAAGCCGAGGCGCACGCTCCCGCCCGGGGGCGCACGCATATGCCGCCACGCCCCCACCCCGTGACTCACGGAGCGAATCCGCGTTGGTCAAGAAAGAGTTGACCACATCGGGCCCGGACGCGGCCCGCTCCTTTCAACGCCGGCTCGAGAGGCTTGTTCATGGCCGACCACGCAACCCACGACGCCCAGGCCCGCGCCAGCCTGCACTTGCTGGTGCGGGACATCGAGCGGGTCCGCCGGCAGGTGGACGCACTGCGCACGCTCACCGCCCAGCTGGGCAACGTCTACCGCCCGCGCCGCTCAGGCCCCTCCACGGGCTTCGTCGTCTACGGACGTGCCCCCGCTCCGACGGTCCGCCTCGCCCAGGAGCTGCGGGACAGCGTCGAGACCCTGGTCACCGCGGCCGTCGACTTCGACCGTTCGCTGGGTTTCTCGTGGGACGCGGTGGGCTCCGCGCTCGGCGTCACCAAGCAGGCGGTGCACCGCCGCTACGGCGCCCGCCGTGCCGCGGCCGCCCGGACCGCCCCGGCCGTGGAGGCGGAGCGCACCGCGGAGCCGTCGGGGACCCGCACCGTCAACGTGGGCGCCGGGGTCTCCACCGTGCCGACGGTCCCGGCCGCCCGTTCCATGCCGACCCAGCCCACAGCGAGCAGCTCGTCCCTCCGTAACGACCCCCGCCCCACGGCGTTCCCCGCTCCCCCGACCTTCCCGGGCCCCCGCAACGGCTGACCGACGGTCCTACGGCGCCGTTCAGCCGATGTCGGGTGGGTCGATCCGCACCCATACCGGCGTGTCGCCCCCGCGGGCCATACGCGCCGCCTGGGCCGACTTCAGCGCGCCGGTGAGCGCCGCTCCCCTGCCCGGCGGTACCCGGATCAGCGCCCGCTCCCAGTGGTCCCCGGGCGGCGAACCGCCTGGTCGCCGGGGGCGGCCAGCGGGGGTGGGGGGCAACGGGACGGGGCCCAGTACCTCCGCCTCCCCCGGCAGTTCGGCCGCGCGGAGAAACTCCGCCACGGCCTCCCCCGGTCCCGACACGGCCGCCATCCGCGACACCGGCGGAAAGCCCAGCTCGGTCCGCTCGCTCAGCTCCCGCACCGCGTGTCCCACCGGGTCCCACCGCACCAGCGCCTGCACGGGACGCAGCGTCGGCTCGGCGATCACCACCACCGTGCCGCCGGCCGTCTGCGGACGCACCAGCGCCGCCGCACCCACCCATCGGCGCAGCGCGTCCTCTGCGGCCCGCAGGTCGGGCCGGCCCAGCATCGCCCAGCCGTCCAGCAGCAGCGCCGCCGCGTAGCCGCCCTCCGCGACCGGCTCGGCCCCGGGGGTGCTCACCACCAGCGCGGGCGCGCCCGGCACCGTGTCCAGCACATGCTCGCGCCCTGAGGTGCGCACCGGCACGGCGGGGAAGGCCCGCCCCAGCTCCTCGGCGGTCCGGCGGGCCCCCACCACCTGGGCCCGCAGCCGGAACCCGCCGCACTCCGGGCAGTGCCAGCCGGCCTCCTCGCGCCCGCACCACCCGCACCGCAGATCGTCGGCACCGTGCGCCTCCAGCGGCCCGGAGCAGTGCCGGCACCGCGCCGGGGTACGGCAGTTGGCGCACGCCATCCGGGGGACGTAGCCGCGCCGGGGCACCTGTACGAGCACCGGCCCGTGCCGCAGCCCCTCCCTGACGGTCTGCCAGGCGAGCGTCGGCAGCCGGGCGGCACGGGCGGCCTCGTCCCGCGCGAGGTCCCCGTCTCCGACGGTCCGCACCAGCGGCGCGGCGGCCCGCACCCGGTCCCTTCCGGCGACCAGCGGTCCGGCCCAGCCGGTCTCGACCAGCTGGGCGGCCTCCACCGTGCAGCTCCAGCTCCCCAGCAGGAAGCCGCACTTGTCCTGTGCCGCCCGCAGCAGCAGCACTTCTCGCGCATGCGGCTGCGGGGCGTGCTGCTCGCTGTGGCTGGTGTCGCCGTCGTCCCAGAGCGCGATCAGCCCGAGATCCTGGACGGGCGCGAACATCGCCGCACGGGTGCCGATCACGGCGCGCACGGACCCTCGCCGCACGGCGAGCCACTGCGCGTACCGCTTCTCGGGTCCGGCGTCGGCGGTCAGTACGGCATGTCGCCTCTTGCCGAGGAGCTCGGTGAGCGCGGCGTCGACACGGGCGACGGTCCGTCCGTCCGGCAGGACGACGAGCGCTCCGCGCCCCGAGGCCAGCGTCGCCGCTACGGCACGGGCCAGTTCCTCGCTCCACAGCGGCCCGGGCAGCGCGTTCCACACGGCGCGCGGAGCGCCGCCGGAGGCCAGCGACCGGAGGAAGGCCTCCCCCTGTTCGTACCGGGCCCAGGAGCCCGGCTCGGGTGCCGGGGGCGGCGGCGCGGGGTCGGGCGAGGGACGCCGCTCGGCGCGGGCGTTGCGCGGCGGCACGGCGAGCTGAAGCACGTCGGCGAGGCTGCCCGCGTACCGGTCGGCGACCGCGCGGGCCAGCCCCAGCAGCTCCTCGCTCAGGACCGGCTCGGGCGACACCACCTGGGCGAGAGCGGCCAGCGGGCCGGAGTAGTCGGACTCGGCGAGCCGCTCGACGAGGAACCCGTCGATCAGCCCCCCGCCCTCGCGGCGTCCCTCGCGCACCCGGTGCCGGCCGGCCCCGAACCGCACCCGCACCCGCACGCCCGGCTGCGCGTCGGCGTCGAGTTCCTCGGGCACCGCGTAGTCGAAGTACCGGTCGAGGTGCAGCACGCCCTTGTCGACCAGGACGCGCGCGACCGGCAGTTCCCTTGCCAGCGCGGCACCCCGCCAGGTCCGCGGTTTGGCCCGGGGCGTGTCCGCCTTGCGCACGGTCTCGCGGATGAGCGCGAGCTGCTCCGGCGGGGCGCCCCGCGCACCACCGTCCACCTGCCCGTTCTCGCTGCTCACGCTTGCATTCTTACCAAACGTGACTGACAACCGGCGGCGTTCCCGCCCTCAGGAACGCGCCGAGGCCCGGCGCCCCGAAGGGACGCCGGGCCTCGGCGGACGTGCCATGGGTGCGGGCGTGCGGTCTACAGACCCGCCGCCTTGCGCAGCGCGTCCACGCGGTCGGTGCGCTCCCAGGTGAAGTCGGGCAGTTCCCGGCCGAAGTGACCGTAGGCGGCGGTCTGCGAGTAGATCGGGCGGAGCAGGTCCAGGTCGCGGATGATGGCGGCCGGACGGAGGTCGAACACCTCATCGATCGCCCGCTCGATCAGCTCGGTGTCGACCTTGGCGGTGCCGAAGGTCTCCACGAACAGACCGACCGGCTCGGCCTTGCCGATGGCGTACGCCACCTGGACCTCGCAGCGGGCGGCCAGGCCGGCCGCGACCACGTTCTTGGCGACCCAGCGCATCGCGTACGCCGCCGAGCGGTCCACCTTGGAGGGGTCCTTGCCGGAGAAGGCGCCGCCGCCGTGCCGGGCCATACCGCCATAGGTGTCGATGATGATCTTGCGGCCGGTGAGGCCCGCGTCGCCCATCGGTCCGCCGATCTCGAAGCGGCCGGTGGGGTTGACCAGCAGACGGTAATTCTCGGTGTCCAGCTTGATGCCCTCGTCCAGCAGCGCCTTCAGCTCCGGCTCCACGACGAACTCGCGGATGTCCGGGGCGAGCAGCGACTCGAGGTCGATGTCGGAGGCGTGCTGGGAGGAGACGACCACGGTGTCGAGGCGGACCGCCTTGTCGCCGTCGTACTCGATGGTGACCTGGGTCTTGCCGTCCGGGCGCAGGTAGGGGATCGTGCCGTTCTTGCGCACATCGGACAGGCGCTTGGACAGGCGGTGCGCGAGGAAGATCGGCAGCGGCATCAGCGTCGGCGTCTCGTCCGTCGCGTAGCCGAACATCAGACCCTGGTCTCCGGCGCCCTGCCGGTCCAGCTCGTCCGTTTCCCCACCTGCGGCGGCACCCTCGACCCGGCTCTCGTACGCGGTGTCGACACCCTGCGCGATGTCCGGGGACTGGGCCCCGATCGACACCGACACGCCGCAGGAGGCACCGTCGAAGCCCTTCTTCGAGGAGTCGTAGCCGATCTCCAGGATCTTCTCCCGCACCAGCTGCGGGATCGGCGCGTAGGCCTTGGTCGTGACCTCTCCGGCCACGTGCACCAGGCCGGTGGTGATCAGGGTCTCGACGGCGACGCGCGAGGTCGGGTCCTCACGGAGCAGTGCGTCAAGAATGGTGTCGCTGATCTGGTCAGCGATCTTGTCGGGGTGACCCTCGGTCACGGACTCCGAGGTGAAGAGACGACGGGACACAACGCTCCCTGGGGTTGCAGCGGCTGCTGGCTGATCATTGGCGGACGGCGGGGGCTGCACCTCACGCCGTCCGTGGAACAGTTTATCTGTCGCGCTTCGCCACGGGGCCCCCTGTCTCGCCTCTCGGGAGCGCCATGACCTGCGGCACGGGCATTCTGCCCATGCCGAGGCGGGTTGGCCAGAGGCGCCACACCCCGGCGGGCGGCATTTCCGGCCCGTACACCGGATGTTTCCGTTCAGCCCAGGCGTTCGGCGACCAGGTCCCAGACCGTGTCGGCCAGGGCTTCCTTGGGGCCGTGGGCTACGGGCGTCTCGCTGCCGTCGGCCCCCAGCACCACCGCCTCGTTCTCCTCCGAGCCGAACGTCTTGCGCTCACCGACCTCATTGACCACGAGCAGATCGCAGCCCTTGCGCTTCAGCTTGGCGCGGCCGTTGGCGAGTACGTCGTCCGTCTCCGCGGCGAAGCCCACGATCACCTGTCCGGGGCGGGCCCGGTCGGCGGAGATCTCGGCGAGGATGTCCGGGTTGCGCACCAGGGTGACGGGCTCGGGTTCCTGGCCGTCCTTCTTCTTGATCTTGCCGGTCGCGTAGGCCGCGGGCCGGAAGTCGGCGACGGCGGCGGCCATGACCACCGCGTCGGCGTCGGCGGCGGCGCGCAGTACTTCCGCACGCAGTTCCACGGCGGTCCCGACGGGGACGACGTCGACCCCCGCGGGGTCGGGCAGGGACGCGTTGGCGGCGATCAGCGTGACGCGTGCGCCCCGCGCGGCGGCGGTACGGGCGAGGGCGTAGCCCTGCTTGCCGGAGGAGCGGTTGCCGAGGAAGCGGACCGGGTCGAGGGGCTCGCGGGTGCCGCCGGCGCTGACCACGACGTGCCGTCCCTCGAGGTCGGGCTCGGCCGCTCCCCGGTCCAGCACCCGGCGGCAGACCTCGAATATCTCGCCGGGGTCGGGCAGCCGACCCTTGCCGGTGTCCACGCCGGTGAGTCGGCCGACCGCCGGTTCGATGACGACGGCACCGCGGCGGCGCAGAGTCGCCACGTTCTCCCGGGTGGCCGGGTGCTCCCACATCTCGGTGTGCATGGCGGGGGCGAAGACCACCGGGCAGCGGGCGGTGAGCAGGGTGTTGGTGAGGAGGTCGTCGGCCAGGCCGTGCGCCGCCTTCGCCAGGATGTCCGCGGTGGCCGGGGCGACGACCACCAGGTCGGCGTGCTGCCCGATGCGGACGTGCGGCACCTCGTGGACGTCGTCCCAGACCTCGGTCGTGACCGGGTTCCCGGAGAGGGCGGACCAGGTGGCGGCGCCGACGAAGTGCAGAGCGGAGGCGGTGGGCACGACACGCACGTCGTGCCTCGACTCCGTCAGCCGCCTGAGCAGCTCACAGGCCTTGTACGCGGCGATGCCGCCGGTGACGCCCAGAACGACCTTCGGCTTGTCCATGCCTCTCCGTCTCTTTCCGGTTCTTTTCGGTTCTTTTCGGCTCTTCCCGGTTCTTCCCGGTTGCCCGACTCCCGTGCGCGCTTCGGACGGGCGCACACCTCTCATGCTGCACCACCGCGGGGAACGGCCCCCACTCCCCCAACAAGACCACAGGCCCGGCAGCCGTGCTGCCGGGCCTGTGGAAAAGTCGGTTGAGAGCCGCTGATACGACGTTGCGACCGCAGTACCGAATGACTGCGCGACGGTACGACTTACTGAGCGGGGCCTTCGACGGCCTCGGAGGTCAGCAGTCCCGCGTTGATCTCACGCAGGGCGATCGAGAGCGGCTTCTCGTGGACGTGGGTGTCGACGAGGGGACCGACGTACTCGAGGAGCCCTTCACCGAGCTGCGAGTAGTACGCGTTGATCTGGCGAGCCCGCTTGGCCGCGTAGATCACGAGGCTGTACTTCGAGTCCGTGGCCTCGAGAAGCTCGTCGATCGGCGGGTTGATGATGCCCTCGGGCGTGGAGATGGAAGAGGACACGCTCTACCTTCCGATGGATGGGAAAGATGGGTGCAGATGAGGTCTGCGTGATCGTGGGACGGCCGCTGAGGAAACGCTGACGATCACACGACGTTCATCAAGGCTAGCAGCTCGCGGGCCACGTCCTCGACGGAGGTGTTGACCAGGGCCGTGTCGAACTCCGGCTCGGCGGCCAGTTCGATCTTCGCGGCCTCCAGCCGACGCTCGACCACCTCGGGCGACTCGGTGCCCCTGCCCGTGAGCCGGCGCACCAGCTCCTCCCAGGAGGGCGGGGCCAGGAACACCAGCTGGGCCTCGGGCATGGACGTACGGACCTGCCGGGCGCCCTGGAGGTCGATCTCCAGGAGGACGGGCAGGCCCGACTCCAGGTGCTCCAGCACCGCCGCGCGGGGGGTGCCGTAGCGGTTGCCCGCGAACTCGGCCCACTCCAGCAGCTCACCGTTGGCGATCAGCTTGTCCATCTCGTCGTCGGTGACGAAGAAGTAGTGGACCCCGTGCTGTTCCCCAGGGCGCGGCTTGCGGGTCGTCGCCGACACCGAGAGCCAGACCTCGGGGTGGGCCTTGCGCATATGGGCGACGACCGTGCTCTTGCCGACCCCCGAGGGGCCGGAGAGCACGGTCAGCCGCGGACGAGCGTCCGGGGGTACGGGGGTCGTCCCCCGGGGTGTTGCAGCCATGCGGCGATTATTCCAGCAATCCCGGGGTGCCCGGGACGCCGGTCCCGGACCGCCCGGTACTCAGGAGCCGGTGCTGCCGAACTCGCGCTCCAGGGAGGCGATCTGGTTGGAGCCGAGGCCACGCACCCGGCGGCTCTCGGAAATGCCCAGTCGCTCCATGATCTGCTTGGCGCGGACTTTGCCCACGCCCGGCAGGGACTCGAGCAGCGCGGAGACCTTCATCTTGCCGATGACGTCGTTCTCCTGGCCCTGCTTGATGACCTCGTGGAGGGAGGCACCGGAGTGCTTGAGTCGATTCTTGACCTCGGCCCGCTCCCGGCGAGCCGCGGCGGCCTTTTCGAGCGCGGCTGCGCGCTGTTCAGGGGTAAGGGGCGGAAGAGCCACGCCTACGTCACCTCGGATGTCGAACTGTCGGATACGGACCGGTGAGGAACCTGGTCGCCCCACACCTGGGAGTCACGGGCAACATACTCTTACCCGTTCACTCTCCGTCGGAGACTAGCGTCCAACTCCGCCAGAGTCAGCGAGAACAGAGGAAAAGTCCAGGTCAGCCTCGATCAGGGCAAACATTTGGGGCAAAACGCCCCGGATTCTTCATCCTATCCAGGCCTCGGCTGGCTCCTGCGTCCCTCGTCGGAGGCTCAAGCCGGTGTCACGGCCGCCCTGATCTCCTCCGCGAACCGCTCCGTGGCGTCACGCAGCGCGACCACATCGGCACCGTGGCGCAACACGCCCCGGCTCACGTTCGGCACGACATTGCGCACCGCCTTCCCGAAGACCGCCGGGAGATCCGCCGCCGTGGCCCCCTGGGCACCGATGCCGGGCGCGAGAAGCGGACCGTTGATCTCCAGGTCGTACGACGACAGGTCGCCGAGCGTCGCGCCGATCACCGCGCCGAAGGAACCCAGGGGCGCCTCCCCCGCGTTCTCGGCGGCCAGGTGGGCGAGCACGGTCGCCGCGACGCTGCGCCCGTCGGGGCGCACCGCGTGCTGCACCTCGCCGCCCTCCGGGTTGGAGGTCAGCGCCAGGACGAACAGTCCCGCGCCGTTCTCCCGGGCCGTCTCCACCGCCGGGCTCAGCGAGCCGTAGCCGAGATAGGGGGAGACGGTCAGCGCGTCCGAGAACAGCGGGGAGTCCCGGTGCAGGAAGGACTCGGCGTAGGCCGCCATGGTCGAGCCGATGTCGCCGCGCTTGGCGTCCATGACGACCAGCGCGCCGGCCTCCCGCGCCTCGGCGACCGACCTTTCCAGTACCGCGACGCCGCGTGAGCCGAAGCGCTCGAAGAACGCGCTCTGCGGCTTGAGCACGGCGACCCGGTCCGCGACCGCCTCGACGACCGTGCGGCTGAACCGCTCCAGACCGGCCACGTCGTCGTTCAGGCCCCACTCGGCGAGCAGGGAGGCGTGCGGGTCGATGCCGACGCACAGCGGACCGCGCGCGTCCATGGCACGGCGCAGACGCGCGCCGAAGGGGTCGAGTCCGCTCATGTCGTCTTCCTCACGTCGGCGCCCACCGCGTCGGCGAGCGTGCTGTACGGACTGGTGCGCAGCCGCGCGGCGAGTCCCTTGTGGACGGCACGGCTCCAGAAGGGGCCCTCGTAGATGAGGGCGCTGTAGCCCTGGACCAGCGTGGCGCCGGCCAGAATGCGCTGCCAGGCGTCCTCGGCGTTCTCGATGCCGCCGACTCCGATCAGGGTGATCCGGTCCCCCACGCGCGCGTACAGACGGCGCAGCACCTCCAGGGAGCGTGCCTTCAGCGGAGCGCCGGACAGGCCCCCGGTCTCCGCGACCAGGGCGGGCTCGGAGGCCAGGGAGAGCTCCGTGCGCGCGATGGTGGTGTTGGTGGCGATGATCCCGTCCAGGCCGAGTTCCACGGCGAGGTCGGCGACCGTGTCGATGTCCTCGTCGGCGAGGTCGGGGGCGATCTTGACCAGCAGCGGCACCCGGCGGCCGGGGGCGCTGCGGTCGGCGGCCTCGCGGACGGCGCTCAGCAGCGGGCGCAGCCGGTCCGCGGCCTGGAGGTCGCGCAGCCCCGGCGTGTTCGGGGAGGAGACGTTGACCACCAGGTAGTCGGCGTACGGCGCCAGCCGCTCGGCGGACTTCACGTAGTCCGCGACGGCCTCGTCCTCCGGCACCACCTTGGTCTTGCCGATGTTGACGCCCACCACGGTCCGGAAGACGGGGGTGCGGGAGGCCAGGCGGGCGGCGACGGCCAGTGAGCCCTCGTTGTTGAATCCCATACGGTTGATCAGTGCCCGGTCCGGCACCAGCCGGAAGAGCCGCTTCCCGGGGTTTCCGGGCTGCGGTTCCCCGGTCACCGTGCCGATCTCGACATGGTCGAAGCCGAGCATCGCCATCCCGTCGACACCGACGGCGTTCTTGTCGAAGCCGGCGGCGAGCCCGAAGGGGCTGTGCAGACGCAGCCCGAACGCCTCGGTGCGCAGTTCCTTGATGCGGGGGGCGAGCACGGCGGCGACGAAGGTCCGCAGCACGGGGATGCCCGCGACGCGGCGGATCCAGCGGAAGGCCAGCCGGTGGGCCCGCTCGGGGTCCATGCGCTGGAAGAGCAGGCGGAAGAAGTACGTGTACATCGGGTGTCCTGTCCCAGGTGGTCCTCATGAAGAGGGGGACACCGTCGACGGTGTCCCCCTCCGGCGGCTCAGCCCTAGTCGCGGGCCGCTGTCAGATGGTGCGCGTGTTCCTGGAGCGAGCGGACGCCCACCTCGCCGCGGTTGAGGGCGTCGATGCCCTGGACCGCCGCGGCGAGCGCCTGGACCGTCGTCAGGCACGGCACGGACCGCGCCACCGCGGCCGTGCGGATGTCGTAGCCGTCGAGACGGCCGCCGGTGCCGTACGGCGTGTTGACGATGAGGTCGACCTCGCCGTCGTGGATCAGCTGGACGATGGTCTTCTCGCCGTTCGGGCCGGTGCCCTCGGACTGCTTGCGCACCACGGTGGCGTTGATGCCGTTGCGCTTGAGGACCTCGGCGGTGCCGGAGGTGGCGAGCAGTTCGAAGCCGTGGGCGACCAGCTCACGCGCGGGGGAGATCATCAGGCGCTTGTCCCGGTTGGCGACCGAGATGAAGGCGCGGCCCCGGGTGGGCAGCGGCCCGTAGGCGCCGGCCTGCGACTTGGCGTAGGCCGTGCCGAAGACGGAGTCGATGCCCATGACCTCGCCGGTGGAGCGCATCTCCGGGCCGAGGACCGTGTCGACGCCGCGGCCGTGGATGTCACGGAAGCGTGACCACGGCAGGACGGCCTCCTTGACGGAGATCGGCGCGTCCAGGGGCAGCGTGCCGCCGTCCCCCTGGGCGGGGAGCAGGCCCTCCGCGCGGAGTTCGGCGACGGTCGCGCCGAGGGAGATCCGGGCGGCCGCCTTGGCCAGCGGCACCGCGGTCGCCTTCGAGGTGAAGGGGACGGTGCGGGAGGCACGCGGGTTGGCCTCCAGGACGTAGAGGATGTCCCCGGACAGCGCGAACTGGATGTTGATCAGGCCGCGCACCCCGACCCCGCGTGCGATGCCCTCGGTGGAGGCGCGCAGCCGCTTGATGTCGAAGCCGCCGAGCGTGATCGGGGGCAGGGCGCACGCCGAGTCGCCGGAGTGGATGCCGGCCTCCTCGATGTGCTCCATGACGCCGCCGAGGTAGAGCTCCTCGCCGTCGTACAGCGCGTCGACGTCGATCTCGACCGCGTCGTCGAGGAACCGGTCGACCAGCACCGGCCGGGAGGGGCTGATCTCGGTCGACTCGGCGATGTACGACTCCAGCCGGTTCTCGTCGTAGACGATCTCCATGCCGCGCCCGCCGAGCACGTAGGACGGGCGCACGAGGACCGGGTAGCCGATCTCGTCGGCGATGGCCTTGGCCTCGGCGAAGGTGGTGGCGGTGCCGTGCTTGGGGGCCGGCAGGCCGGCCTCCGCCAGGACGCGGCCGAAGGCCCCTCGGTCCTCGGCGGCGTGGATGGCCTCGGGGGGTGTGCCGACGATCGGCACGCCGTTGTCCTTCAGCGCCTGGGCCAGGCCCAGCGGGGTCTGGCCGCCGAGCTGGACGATCACGCCCGCGACCGGTCCGGCCTGCTGCTCCGCGTGGACGATCTCCAGGACGTCCTCCAGGGTGAGCGGCTCGAAGTAGAGCCGGTCGGAGGTGTCGTAGTCGGTGGAGACGGTCTCCGGGTTGCAGTTGACCATCACGGTCTCGTACCCGGCGTCGCTCAGCGCGAAGGAGGCGTGGACGCAGGAGTAGTCGAACTCGATGCCCTGGCCGATGCGGTTCGGGCCGGAGCCCAGGATGATCACCGCGGGCTTCTCGCGCGGGGCGACCTCGGTCTCCTCGTCGTAGGAGGAGTAGAAGTACGGCGTGTCCGCGGCGAACTCGGCGGCGCAGGTGTCGACCGTCTTGTAGACCGGGCGGATGCCCAGGGCGTGCCGGACCTCGCGGACGACGTCCGCGCGCAGGCCGCGGATCTCGCTGATCTGCTCGTCGGAGAAGCCGTGCCGCTTGGCCTCGGCGAGCAGGTCCCGGGTCAGCTCGGGTGCCTCGGCGAGCTCGTCGGCGATCTCCTTGAGGAGGAAGAGCTGGTCGACGAACCAGGGGTCGATCTTGGTGGCGTCGAAGACCTCCTGGGGGGTGGCTCCCGCGCGGATGGCCTGCATGACCGCGTTGATACGGCCGTCGGTCGGGCGGATCGCCTCGTCGAGGCGGAGCGCCTTGTCCCCGGGGTCGCCCACGAGGGTGAACCGGCTGCCCTTCTTCTCCAGCGAGCGCAGCGCCTTCTGCAGGGCCTCGGTGAAGTTGCGGCCGATCGCCATGGCCTCGCCGACCGACTTCATGGTGGTGGTGAGGGTGGAGTCGGCGCTCGGGAACTTCTCGAAGGCGAACCGCGGGGCCTTGACGACGACGTAGTCGAGGGCCGGCTCGAAGGAGGCCGGGGTCTCCTTCGTGATGTCGTTGGGGATCTCGTCGAGGGTGTAGCCCACGGCGAGCTTCGCGGCGATCTTGGCGATCGGGAATCCGGTCGCCTTGGAGGCCAGGGCCGAGGAACGCGACACACGCGGGTTCATCTCGATGACGATGACGCGCCCGTCCTCGGGGTTCACCGCGAACTGGATGTTGCAGCCCCCGGTGTCGACGCCGACCTCGCGGATGACGGCGATGCCGATGTCCCGCAGGGTCTGGTACTCGCGGTCGGTCAGCGTCATCGCGGGCGCGACGGTGATCGAGTCGCCGGTGTGCACGCCCATGGGGTCGAAGTTCTCGATGGAGCAGACGACCACGACGTTGTCGTGCTTGTCGCGCATCAGCTCCAGCTCGTACTCCTTCCAGCCGAGGATGGACTCCTCCAGGAGCACCTCGGTGGTCGGCGACAGGGTGAGGCCCTGTCCGGCGATGCGGCGCAGTTCGTCCTCGTCGTGGGCGAAGCCGGAGCCGGCGCCGCCCATGGTGAAGGACGGGCGGACGACGACGGGGTAGCCGCCGAGCTCCTCGACGCCCTTGAGGACGTCGTCCATGGAGTGGCAGATGTAGGACCGGGCGGACTCGCCGTGTCCGATCTTCTTGCGGACCTCCTCCACGACCTCCTTGAACAGGTCGCGGTCCTCGCCCTTGTGGATGGCCTCCACGTTGGCGCCGATCAGCTCGACGCCGTACTTCTCCAGGACGCCGTTCTCGTGCAGGGAGATCGCGGTGTTCAGGGCCGTCTGGCCGCCCAGGGTGGGCAGCAGGGTGTCCGGCCGCTCCTTGGCGATGATCTTCTCGACGAACTCCGGGGTGATCGGTTCGACGTAGGTGGCGTCGGCAATCTCCGGGTCGGTCATGATCGTCGCCGGGTTGGAGTTGACCAGGATGACGCGCAGGCCCTCGGCCTTCAGCACCCGGCACGCCTGGGTGCCGGAGTAGTCGAACTCGGCGGCCTGGCCGATGACGATCGGGCCGGAGCCGATGACCAGGACGGACTGGATATCGGTGCGCTTAGGCACGCTGGCCCTCCATCAGGGATACGAAGCGGTCGAACAGGTAGGCGGCGTCGTGCGGGCCCGCTGCCGCTTCCGGGTGGTACTGGACGCTGAAGGCCGGCCTGTCGAGCAGGCGGAGCCCCTCCACCACGTTGTCGTTGAGGCAGACGTGGGACACCTCCACCCGGCCGAACGGTGTCTCGGAGACCTTGTCGAGCGGGGCGTCGACGGCGAAGCCGTGGTTGTGCGAGGTGACCTCGACCTTGCCGGTCCTACGGTCCTGCACCGGCTGGTTGATGCCGCGGTGGCCGTACTTCAGCTTGTAGGTGCCGAAGCCGAGGGCGCGGCCGAGGATCTGGTTGCCGAAGCAGATCCCGAAGAGCGGGGTGCCGCGCTCCAGGACGCCCCTCATCACGGAGACGGGATGGTCGGCGGTGGCGGGGTCGCCGGGGCCGTTGGAGAAGAACACCCCGTCGGGGTTGACGGCGTAGACGTCGTCGAGGGTGGCGTTCGCGGGCAGGACGTGCACCTCGATGCCGCGCTGTGTCATGCGCTGGGCGGTCATGCCCTTGATGCCGAGGTCGATCGCGGCGACGGTGAACTTCGCGGTGCCGACCGGGAGGGGTGCGCCGTCGGGGCCGACGGCGGGGACGACGTACGGCTCGGTGGTGGCGACCTCGGCGGCGAGGTCGGCGCCCTTCATCTCGGGGGCTTCCCGCACGTCGGCCAGCAGCGCGGCGTCGTCCCGTACGGCGTCGCCGCTGAAGATGCCGACGCGCATGGCGCCCCGTTCGCGCAGGTGCCGGGTCAGCGCGCGGGTGTCGATGCCGCTGATGCCGACGATGCCCTGGGCGGCGAGCTCCTCGTCCAGGGCGCGGCGGGAGCGCCAGTTGGACGGCACGCGCGCGGGGTCGCGCACGACGTAGCCGGCGACCCAGATCCGCTGGGACTCGGGGTCGTCGTCGTTGACGCCGGTGTTGCCGACGTGCGGCGTGGTCATCACGACGACCTGGCGGTGGTAGGACGGGTCGGTGAGGGTCTCCTGGTAGCCGGTCATCCCGGTGGAGAACACCGCTTCGCCGAAGGTCTCCCCCACCGCCCCGTAGGCACGGCCGCGGAAGACCCGGCCGTCCTCCAGGACGAGTACGGCGGGAATCACCTTCTTGCGAGAGGTGGTTTCCCGGGTGGAGGTTGTCATCGTTCGGCGCCTTCCGTTGTGACGTTCGTCTTGCTCATGGAGTTGACGGCCGGGACCCACTCGTTGTGGTCGGCCGCGTGGTCGAAGCGGAAGCCGGAGTCGATCAGCCGCTCACCGTGTGCCCAGGTGACGACGAGCAGACCGCCCTCGGTGAGCACTTTGCCGGCGATGCCCTTGTCGAGCCGGGCCCCGCGCAGCGCGTCGGCCGGGACGAAGAAGTCGCCGGCTCCGGGGCGTACGACGTCCAGGCCCGCGTCGGTGAGGGTGAGCTCCACCCGGCTGCGGGTGCCCAGGCCGTGCGCCACGATGCGGTCGAGCCACTGACCGGCGGTGGTGGAGCCGTGGTAGCGGCCGCTCGCGCTCAGTTTCGCCGGGCCGGGGTCGTCCGGGGTCGTGGGCAGCCCGGGGAGGTCGCTCTGGAGGGTGCCGCGCCACTTCCAGCCCTCGCGCATCAGCCAGTAGACGAGCGCGACGAAGAGGGCGAGTCCGACGACCCAGCCGATCCTGGCCGCCCAGTCGGTCACTTCCGCCGATCGTTTCTCGGCGGCCAGCAGGATTACAGGTGTCACGTGAGCTTCCCGTCGACGAGCGTGGCCGTGCCCCGGAGCCAGGTGTGCGTGACACGGCCCGGCAGCTCGCGGCCCTCGTACGGGGTGTTGCGGCTGCGCGAGGCGAAGCCCGCGGGGTCCACGGAACCACGGTATGCCGTGTCGACGAGGGTGAGGTTGGCGGGCTCACCCACCGAGACGGGACGGCCGTGTCCCTCGGCCCGTCCGATGCGCGCGGGTGCGAAGGACATCCGGTCGGCCACGCCGGCCCAGTCCAGCAGGCCCGTGTCGACCATCGTCTCCTGGACCACCGACAGCGCGGTCTCCAGGCCGACCATGCCCATGGCCGCGGCCGCCCACTCGCAGTCCTTGTCCTCGTGCGGGTGCGGGGCGTGGTCGGTGGCGACGATGTCGATCGTGCCGTCGGCGAGCGCCTCGCGCAGCGCCAGGACGTCCCGCTCGGTGCGCAGCGGCGGGTTGACCTTGTAGACCGGGTTGTAGGTGCGCACCAGTTCGTCGGTGAGGAGCAGGTGGTGCGGGGTGACCTCGGCGGTGACGCGGATGCCGCGGGCCTTGGCCCAGCGCACGATCTCGACGCTGCCCGCCGTCGACAGGTGGCAGATGTGGACACGGGAACCGACGTGCTCGGCGAGCAGGACGTCCCGGGCGATGATCGCCTCCTCGGCGACGGCCGGCCAGCCGCCCAGGCCCAGCTCTGCGGAGACGACGCCCTCGTTCATCTGGGCGCCCTCGGTCAGCCGGGGTTCCTGCGCGTGCTGGGCGACGACGCCGTCGAAGGCCTTCACGTACTCCAGGGCGCGCCGCATGATCACGGCGTCGTGGACGCACTTGCCGTCGTCGGAGAAGACGGTGACGCCGGCCGCGGACTCGTGCATGGCGCCCAGTTCGGCGAGCGTGCTGCCCTCCAGGCCGACGGTGACGGCGCCGATGGGCCGTACGTCGCAGTAACCGTGCTCCTTGCCGAGCCGCCAGACCTGCTCGACGACACCGGCGGTGTCGGCGACCGGGAAGGTGTTGGCCATGGCGAACACGGCGGTGTAGCCGCCGCTCGCCGCCGCGCGGGTGCCGGTCAGCACGGTCTCGGAGTCCTCGCGGCCCGGCTCGCGCAGATGGGTGTGCAGGTCGACCAGGCCGGGCAGCAGCACCTTGCCGGCGGCCTCGACGACCTCGGCGCCCTCGACGGCCTCGGCGCTCAGTCCGGTGCCGACGGCCGCGACGGTCCCGCCGTCGATCAGCACGTCCTGCGGGTCTCCGCCGAGCACCTTCGCACCGCGGATCAGGGTCTTGCTCATGGTGTTACTTCTCCTCCGTGGTGCGGGTGAGGGCGGGTTCGTTGCCCCCGAGCAGCAGGTACAGGACGGCCATCCGGATGGAGACCCCGTTGGCGACCTGCTCGACGACGGTGCAGCGGCCGGAGTCGGCCACCTCGGCGGTGATCTCCATCCCGCGGACCATGGGGCCGGGGTGCATCACGATCGCGTGCTCGGGCATCCGCCGCATGCGCTCGCCGTCGAGGCCGTAGCGCCGTGAGTACTCGCGCTCGGTCGGGAAGAACGCGGCCTTCATGCGCTCGCGCTGCACGCGCAGCATCATCACGGCGTCGGATTTGGGCAGGGTGCGGTCGAGGTCGTAGGAGACCTCGCAGGGCCAGGACTCGATGCCGACCGGCAGCAGGGTCGGCGGGGCGACGAGGGTGACCTCGGCCCCGAGGGTGTGCAGCAGGTCGACGTTGGAGCGGGCGACCCGGCTGTGCAGGACGTCGCCGACGATCGTGATGCGTCGGCCGGCGAGGTCCTGGCCGATCCCGGCGTCCGGGCCGACGAGCCGGCGCCGCATGGTGAAGGCGTCGAGCAGGGCCTGGGTGGGGTGCTGGTGGGTGCCGTCGCCGGCGTTGATGACGTGCGCGTCGATCCAGCCGGAGGTGGCCAGCCGGTACGGGGCCCCCGAGGCGCCGTGCCGGATGACGACGGCGTCGACTCCCATGGCTTCCAGGGTCTGCGCGGTGTCCTTGAGGGACTCCCCCTTGGAGACGCTGGACCCCTTGGCGGTGAAGTTGATGACGTCCGCGGACAGCCGCTTCTCGGCGGCCTCGAAGGAGATCCTGGTCCGGGTGGAGTCCTCGAAGAAGAGGTTGACGACGGTCCGGCCGCGCAGGGTCGGCAGTTTTTTGATCGGCCGGTCGGCGACCCGGGCCATCTCCTCGGCGGTGTCGAGGATCAGGACGGCGTCGTCGCGGGTGAGGTCGGCGGCCGAGATGAGATGACGGTGCATCTGTCAGGCTCCGTAAGACGGTTCAATCGGAAGAACGGGAGAATCCGGGCATTTGGTGGCGCGGAGGCGCCCCGGGCCGGCGCATGCCGACGACGTGCGCCCGGATCGCTACGGGGAGGTCCGCTTGGCGCCGAGCAGCACGGTGTCGCGACCGTCCTCCTCGGCGAGCAGGACCTTGACCGTCTCCCGCAACGACGTGGGGAGGTTCTTGCCGACGTAGTCGGCACGGATGGGCAGTTCGCGGTGACCGCGGTCGACGAGAACGGCGAGCTGCACCGCGCGGGGACGCCCGATGTCGTTCAGCGCGTCGAGGGCGGCGCGGATGGTGCGCCCGGAGAAGAGCACGTCGTCGACGAGGACGACCAGCCGGCCGTCGATGCCGTCACCGGGGATCTCGGTGCGGGCCAGCGCACGCGGCGGCTGCATGCGCAGGTCGTCGCGGTACATGGTGATGTCGAGCGAGCCGACCGGGACTTTGCGTTCGGTGACCTGCTCGAGCTTGGCGGCGAGCCGCTGGGCGAGGAAGACGCCCCTGGTCGGGATGCCGAGGAGAACCACGTCGTCGGCACCCTTGGCGCGCTCGACGATCTCGTGGGCGATGCGGGTCAGTACCCGCGCGATGTCGGGGCCTTCGAGAACGGGCCGCGCATCGGTGTGCGTGTCCATGTGAACGGACCTCCTTCTCCGCCTCACGGGACGGACCTTAAAGGACGTCGGAATTGCGGCGCCCACGTTATCAGGTCGGCAGCGACACCCCTGTTCACCCCTTCGCCCGCCGCCCCTCACCCCCCTGGCGCAACCGATCCGACGTAGCACGGAAGAGTCGGTGTGGACCATTCGGCTTGACGGGCGAGAGTAACTCTGCGTAACCTCACAGTGAGTTACCAGCCGCGCGGCCTGGAAACATGCCAGCCGCGTCGACACAGTGCCGGGGAGCTATATGTCCAGCGAATACGCCAAACAGCTCGGGGCCAAGCTCCGAGCGATCCGCACCCAGCAGGGCCTTTCCCTCCACGGTGTCGAGGAGAAGTCCCAGGGCCGCTGGAAGGCGGTCGTGGTCGGTTCGTACGAGCGCGGCGACCGCGCCGTGACCGTGCAGCGTCTTGCCGAACTGGCGGACTTCTACGGCGTTCCGGTGCAGGAACTCCTTCCCGGCACCACTCCGGGCGGAGCCGCCGAGCCGCCGCCCAAGCTGGTCCTCGACCTGGAGCGGCTGGCCACGGTGCCGCCGGAGAAGGCGGGCCCGCTGCAGCGGTACGCGGCGACGATCCAGTCCCAGCGCGGCGACTACAACGGCAAGGTGCTCTCGATCCGTCAGGACGACCTGCGCACCCTCTCCGTGATCTACGACCAGTCCCCCTCGGTTCTCACCGAGCAGCTGATCAGCTGGGGTGTCCTGGACGCGGACGCGCGCCGTGCGGTCGCCTCGCACGACGAGAGCTGATCACGGAGCGCTCTGCGGGTTGAGCAGAAACGTACCGCCGGGGTGGCCCGAACCTCACACGTTCGGGCCACCCCGGCGGTCTTCGTCCGGCCCGCCCCGTCACCGGGGGGGCCGGGCGCACCGAGTGCGCCGGAGGGCCCGCAGCGGTCGTGCTGCGGGCCCCTCCGGCGTGTCTGTGTCGGCGCGGGTGCCTGCCGGGCGCCTGTACCGGTTCCTGTCCCGGTGGCGGTGCCCGCTCAGCTCTCGTCGCGGCGCAGTGAGGGCTTGAGTTCCTTGAGCCCGGCCGAGGAGGCCGTTGATGAACGAGGGCGACTCGTCCGTGGAGAACTCCTTCGCCAGCTGCACCATCTCGTCCAGGACGACGGCGTCCGGGGTCTCGTCGACCCAGATCAGCTCGTACGCGCCGAGACGCAGGAGGTTGCGGTCGACGACCGGCATCCGGTCCAGCGTCCAGCCGACCGAGTACTGGGCGATCAGCTCGTCGATGCGCTTCGCGTGCTCCGCGTAGCCCTCGACCAGCTGCATCGTGTACTCGCTCACCGGCGGCTGCCGGGTGTCGGAGCGGGAATGCCGGACCCAGTCCGCGAGGACTGTCAGAACGTCGGCGCCGCGCTGGTCACCCTCGAAGAGGATCTGGAAGGCGCGCTTGCGGGCCGTGTTGCGGGCAGCCACGGTTAGCTGGTCACCCGGCCGAGGTAGTCGCTGGTGCGCGTGTCGACCTTGATCTTCTCACCGGTGGTGATGAAGAGGGGCACCTGGATCTGGTGACCGGTCTCCAGCGTGGCCGGCTTGTTGCCGCCGGTGGAGCGGTCGCCCTGGACGCCCGGCTCGGTCTCGGCGACGGTCAGCTCGACGGCGGCCGGCAGCTCGACGAAGAGCACCTCGCCCTCGTGCTGGGCGACGGTGGCCTCGAAGCCCTCGACGAGGAAGTGGGCGGCGTCGCCGACGACCTTGCGGTCGATGTGCATCTGGTCGTAGGTCTCCATGTCCATGAAGACGAAGTAGTCGCCGTCCATGTAGGAGAACTGCATGTCCCGCTTGTCGACGGTGGCCGTTTCGACCTTCACGCCGGCGTTGAAGGTCTTGTCCACGGTCTTGCCGGAGAGCACGTTCTTGAGCTTGGTGCGCACAAAGGCCGGGCCCTTGCCGGGCTTGACGTGCTGGAACTCGACTACGGACCAGAGCTGGCCGCCTTCGAGCTTGAGCACCATGCCGTTCTTGAGGTCGTTCGTGGAAGCCACGTTGCGGAATCTCCTGGACTGACGTGAGACGACCCGGGGCCGGCACTCGGCGCGAGGCTAGAGCGCCAGCAGTTCCTTGGTCGTGATGGTGAGTAGCTCGGGTCCGCCGTCCGCCTCGGGGCGTACGACGAGCGTGTCATCGATCCGGACACCGCCCCGGCCCGGGAGGTGAACCCCTGGTTCGACGGTGACCGGCACACAAGCGTCCAGTTTACCCATGGCCGCCGGGGTCATTTGCGGGTCCTCGTCGATTTCGAGTCCGACTCCGTGTCCGGTGACGGCCGGAAGGGCCTCGGCGTACCCGGCCCCGTCCAGCACCTGACGGGCCGCGCGGTCCACGTCACGGCAGGCGGCGCCGGGAACGAGGGACTCCCGTCCGGCCCGCTGAGCGGTGAAGACGAGGTCGTACAGCTCGATCTGCCAGTCCGCGGGGGCGGTGCCGATGACGAACGTACGGCCGATCGCGCAGCGGTATCCGCGGTAGGCGGCGCCGAGACAGACGGAGAGGAAGTCGCCCTCCTCCACCCGCCGGTCCGTGGGCCGGTGACCGGGCCGACCGGAGTTCGGGCCGGTGGCGACGGAGGTGGCGAAGGCGGGCCCGTCGGCGCCGTGGTCGACCAGCCGGCGCTCCAGCTCCAGCGCGAGATGCCGCTCGGTGCGGCCGACGAGGATCGACTCCAGCAGCTCGCCCAGGGCCTGGTCGGCGATCTCCGCGCCGATGCGCAGGCAGGAGATCTCCTCCTCGTCCTTGACCACCCGGAGCTGCTCGACCGCTGTTCCGACGTCGGCCAGCCGCAGCCGGGGAGCGGCCGAGCCGAGGGCACGGTGCCGGGTCACGGTGAGGTGGTGCTCCTCGACGGCCAGGGAGTCGGCGCCCTGCCCGTCGGCGAGACCGGCGGCCAGGGCGGCCGGATCGCCGCCGGCCGCCGGCACGACGTGAACACGCAGCGCCTCGTCGGGCCGAGTCTGCGGGGAGCGGTCCTCGAGGGGCGCGGCGCACACCAGCAGGTCCTCGGCCGGGCCCAGCAGCAGCACGGTGTCCTCGGGGACGGCGCCCGCGAGATAGCGCACATTGGCGGGGCGGGACACCAGCGTCGCCGCGCTGCCGCCCGCGTTGCAGCACTCCCTCAGCCGCGTCCGGCGGACCGCGTACACCTCAGACATGACCCGAGCCTATGAGCGATGGCCGGATACCGCCGGTCGAGAGGTCCGAGTGGGCGGACCGGCCCGGGGCGGCGGCCCCGTGGGGCGTGATTCACCAGGCCGGAGGGCTGGCGATGGACCGGGCCAGGACGTCGTCCAGGACCGCGGCCGTTTCCGGTATGCCGAGCTGGGAGTTGTCGATGATCGGGAGGCCCGAGCCGTACCAGCCGGCCATGCGGCCGTGAATGCGGGCTACCTCCTCGTCGCCGAGGCGGCGGTTGCCGGACCGCTCCGCGTTGCGTTCCAGGACGATGTCCAGGCCCGGCAGCAGGACGACGGGCAGCAGGCCCGGCCCCACATGCCGTTTCCAGCCACCGAGGCCGACGACGGGGCGGTCGGGGAAGACGGCGTCGTCGAGGATGCAGGAGATGCCGTTGGCGAGGAAGTTGCGCGCGGCGAAGCCACAGGTGCGGCGGGCCAGCCGGTACTGCGCCTCCGAGTGGTCGTTCCATCCGGTCTGCGGGTCGGCGAAGCCCGACCGCACCCACTCCCGTACGTCGTCCAGGCTGATGTGCGCGGTCGGCACCCGGCGGTGGTCCGCCCAGTACTTGGCGACACTGGTCTTCCCCGCTCCCGCCGGGCCTATGAGCAGCACCGCGAGGGTCGTACCGGCCGGGTCGGCGGCCGCTGGAGCCTGCGGGGCGCTGGGCACGGCCACGGGGCCGCCGGGCGGCAGCGGCATATGACCGGTGGCCTCCGGCGGAATCGAGGGATGCCCGGCCTGCGGAACGCCCGCGGGGCGGGGTACCGGCCCGGGCGGGGGCGCAGGGTACCCCGGAGCAGGAGGGGCTGGAGGGGGCGGGGGCACCGGGGCGGGCCCCTGGTGCGCTCCCGGGTGGTGTGCGGCCGGTGACCAGCCGTCGGCCGGTCCGTGCCCCGGTCGGTGGGGCGGCGGCAGCGGAGAACCCACTGCGTGCTGCATCCGGTGCCACTCCGTCTCGGTCTGCTGGGCTCGGTTCACTCGCCACAGGCGACAAGCACTGAAGGCAGGGTGGGTCCCCGCTCTCCCCCACCCTAGAGCGTCGGGCCGGCTGTTCGAACGGTACGGCTCACTGCCGTTGTCGGATGAACGGCCGGGGGCGTCCCCGAGTGCCCCGATCGCCGGACCGAACGGCCCGGCGATCGGGGCAGGGGGTCTGCTCCGGGTCTGCTCCGGGTCTGCTCCGGGGGCTACTCCCCCACTTCTCCGTAAGCGGCGAGCAGCACCGCCGGGTCCGGGCCCTCCAGCACGGTGGGCCGGGCGAGACCGTCGAGGACGATGAAGCGCAGCAGGTCGCCGCGGGACTTCTTGTCGACCTTCATGGTCTCCAGCAGCTTGGGCCACTGGTCGTAGCGGTAGTGCAGGGGCAACCCGACCGACTCGAGGACGGCGCGGTGCCGGTCGGCGGTGGCGTCGTCCAGACGGCCGGCGAGCCGGCCGAGCTCGGCGGCGAAGTGCATCCCCACCGACACCGCCGCGCCGTGGCGCCACTTGTAGCGCTCGTTCTTCTCGATGGCGTGGCCGAGGGTGTGCCCGTAGTTGAGGATCTCCCGGCGGCCCGCCTCCTTCAGATCGGAGGAGACGACCTCGGCCTTGACCCGGATCGAGCGCTCGATGAGCTCGGCGGTGTGCGGGCCCGACGGGGTGCGGGCGGCCTGAGGGTCGGCCTCGATGAGGTCCAGGATCACCGGGTCGGCGATGAAACCGGCCTTGATGACCTCCGCCAGCCCGGAGACGTAGTCGTTGACCTGGAGGGAGTCCAGGGCGGCAAGGTCGCACAGCACACCGGCGGGCGGGTGGAAGGCACCCACCAGGTTCTTGCCCTCGGCGGTGTTGATGCCGGTCTTGCCCCCGACGGCCGCGTCCACCATGGCCAGCACCGTGGTCGGGACCGCGATCCAGCGCACCCCGCGCAGCCAGGTCGCGGCCACGAAACCGGCCAGGTCGGTGCTGGCGCCGCCGCCCACGCCGACGATGACGTCGGTGCGGGTGAATCCGGACTGGCCGAGCGCCTTCCAGCAGTACGCGGCGACCTCGGCCGTCTTGGCCTCCTCCGCGTTGGGCACCTGGATGGCGATGGCCTCGTAGCCCTGCGCGGCGAGGTCGGCGCGGAGCACGTCGCCGGTCTCGGCGAGCGCCTCGGGGTGCACGATCGCGACCCGCTTGGCCTTGTCCCCGATCAACCCGCCGAGCTCACCCAGGAGCTGACGACCCACCAGGACCTCGTACGGGTCGGTGCCCGCGGTGCCGCCGATGGGGATCCGCGTCACTGCCTCGCTGCTCATGCTTGCTTCATCTCCAGTGCGTCCAGGGCGGAGCGGGTGACTTCTTCCGGCGTGCGGCCGTCCGTGGCCACGACGGCCGTCGCGGCCTCCTCGTACAGATGGCGCCGGGCCTCCATCAGCTCGCGCCACTGCTTGCGCGGATTGACCGCGAGCAGGGGGCGGGCGGCGTTGAGCCCGGTGCGCTTGACCGCCTCCTCGACGTCCATCGACAGATAGACGACCCGCTCCCCGGCGAGCAGCGCACGCGTGTCGGCGTCGAGGATGGCGCCGCCCCCCAGGGCCAGGACGCCCTCGTGCTCGGCGAGCGCGGTGCGCACCGCCTGCTTCTCGATCGCGCGGAAGGCGGACTCGCCCTCGTCCACGAAGATCTCGGCGATGCTGCGGCCCTGCGCGGCGACGATGTCGTCGTCGGTGTCCCGGTAGCCGACGCCCAGCCGCTCGGCCAGCAGCCGCCCGACGGTGGACTTGCCCACGCCCATCGGGCCGACCAGCACGATCAGCGGGGTCACCGGACGGCCAGGTTCTCGAGGTAGGACGTCACGTTGCGGCGGGTCTCGGTGACGCTGTCGCCGCCGAACTTCTCCGCGACCGCGTCCGCGAGGACCAGTGCCACCATGGCCTCGGCGACGATGCCGGCCGCCGGCACGGCGCACACGTCGGAGCGCTGGTGGTGGGCGGCGGCCTCCTCGCCGGTGGCGACGTCCACGGTCCTCAGCGCCCGCGGCACGGTCGCGATGGGCTTCATCGCGGCCCGCACCCGCAGCAGCTCACCGGTGGTCAGGCCGCCCTCGGTGCCGCCGGAGCGGCCCGAGGTGCGTCGGATGCCCTCGTCGGTGGGGACGATCTCGTCGTGCGCCTTGGAGCCGGGCACCCGGGCCAGGTCGAAGCCGTCGCCGACCTCGACGCCCTTGATCGCCTGGATGCCCATGAGGGCGGCGGCCAGCCGGGCGTCGAGGCGCCGGTCCCAGTGCACGTGCGAGCCCAGCCCGACGGGGACGCCGTACGCCAGCACCTCGACCACACCACCGAGGGTGTCGCCGTCCTTGTGGGCCTGGTCGATCTCGGCGACCATCGCCTCCGACGCGTCCGCGTCCAGGCAGCGCACCGGGTCCGCGTCCAGCTTCTCCACGTCGGCCGGGGTCGGGTACACCCCGTAGGGCGCCTTGGCGGCGGCCAGCTCCACCACGTGGGAGACGATCTCGATGCCGGCCGTCTCCTTCAGGTACGACCGGGCCACCGCGCCCAGTGCCACGCGGGCCGCGGTCTCGCGCGCGGAGGCCCGCTCCAGGATCGGACGGGCCTCGTCGAAGCCGTACTTCTGCATACCGGCGAGGTCGGCGTGGCCGGGGCGCGGGCGGGTCAGCGGGGCGTTGCGGGCGAGGCCGGCCAGCACCTCGGGGTCGACCGGGTCGGCCGCCATGACCTGCTCCCACTTCGGCCACTCGGTGTTGCCCACCATGACCGCGACCGGGGAACCGAGGGTGAGGCCGTGCCGGACGCCGCCGAGGAAGGTGACCTCGTCCCGCTCGAACTTCATCCGGGCACCGCGACCGTAGCCCAGCCGCCGCCTCGCGAGATGATCCGCCACCATGTCCGTGGTGATCGGTACGCCGGCGGGAAGACCCTCCAGCGTCGCGACGAGTGCGGGGCCGTGGGACTCCCCCGCGGTCAGCCAGCGCAACCTGCTCAACGGTGCTCCTCGGTACTCGCGCCCTGGTACTGCTCTGCGCACGCGCGTCCTCGCGTACGGCTACGGCGCGACGGGGTGCGCGGCCCCGGCCCGCCGTTTCCGATCCTCCCACGTCCGGGCGGTGCGTCCGGCCGCCGGTCCATCAGACGGACGGGCTGCGGCGGAGCGTAGGCCCCCGAGGAAGTCGGCCCCGCTTCCCTGCCCGTGTCCGGCCGCCCGCGGCCAGGAGAGGCATGCCCCTTCCCTGTTTCACCCCCTGCGGAACCGGGACGGGACCCTATCGGGCCGCGAGAGCGCGCTCGCCTGCTTCTCGCATGACGGCCAGTGGGGCCGGGGAACGCCCCGTCATCTGCTCCACCTGGAGCACCGCCTGGTGCACCAGCAGGTCGAGCCCGCCGATCACGGCGCCGCCGTAGGCCGACCAGCGGGCCGCGAGGACGGTCGGCCAGGGGTCGTAGAGCACGTCGAACAGGGCCACGGGGCGTTCCGGTACGGCTCGGGCGAGGGTGTCGGTGACGCCCGCCGGGGTGGTGGTGACGACCAGCGGGGCGTGCAGGGCCTGCTCGGCATCGTCCCAGTCGGCGATGCGCACCGCGACGCCGAGCCGCTCGGCCCACTGCCGCATCTCGGCGGCGCGGGCCGCGCTGCGGACGTAGACGGCGACCTCGCCCGTGCAGATCCGCGCGAGCGCGGCCAGCGCGGACGAGGCGGTGGCTCCGGCGCCGAGGACGGCCGCGGTGTCCACCTTCTCGATGCCGTGCTCGCGCAGGGCCGCGACCATGCCGGGGATGTCGGTGTTGTCGCCGGTCCGGCGGCCGTCCTCGGCGAACACGACGGTGTTGACCGCGTCGACCGAGGCCGCGGTCTGGCTGATTTCGTCCAGCAGCGGGATCACGGCCCGCTTCAGCGGCATGGTCAGCGACAGCCCGGCCCACTCGCGTCCGAGCGTCCCGAAGAAGCCCGGCAGGGCCCGCTCGTCGACCTCGAACCGGTCGTACGTCCACTCCCTCAGCCCCAGCTCCGCGTACGCGGCACGGTGCAGCACCGGGGAGAGGGAGTGTGCGATCGGCGAGCCGAGAACGGCGGCGCGGCGACGGTCAGTTGCCCGAGCTGGCATCGAACTTGTCCTTCAGCTTCAGGAAATCGTCGTGCGTCCTCGCGAACTCGGTCTTGCTTATTCCGTCGGTGGCCACGAAGTAGATCCAGCCGTCCTTGGTCGGCTTCAGGGCCGCGGTCAGCGCGTCGTCACCGGGGTTGCCGATGGGGCCGGGCGGCAGTCCCTTGCGCGTGTAGGTGTTGTACGGGTCCTTGTTGCTGTTGATCGCGGACTCGCTGATGTGGATATTGCTCTGCTTCTGCAGGTAGTTGTACGTCGAGTCGAACTGCAGCAGTTGGTTGGTCTCGGTGTTGGTGGGCTTGAGGCGGTTGTAGATGACCTCGGACATCTTGCGGAAGTCGTCGTGGGTCTTTCCCTCGGCCTGCACCAGACTGGCGACCGTGACCAGTTCCCACGGCCCTTCGAGACCGAGGCTCTCGGCCTTCTCCGGGAACTGCAGTTCCTCGTACTTTTCAGTGGCCCGGCCCACCATCTCCTTCAGCACGTCCGCGGGCTTCGCGTCCTTGCCCACCGCGTAGCTGGAGGGGTAGAGGAAGCCCTCCAGCGGGTCCTTGACGTCCCCGCCGTTCACCGCCCAGTCGGGCAGGCCGAGCTTCTTCCAGTCCTTCTCGGCGACCTTCGCAGTGGTCCCGTCGTCGAGCTTGAGGCGTTTGTCGATGCGCTCGTAGACGGTGTCGTTGCGCAGGCCCTCGGCGATGATCAGGTTGTCGCGGCTCTTCGGGCTGAGCATGAGCTCGAGGGCGGCGTCGGCCGACATCTCCTTCTCGAGCGTGTAGACGCCGTCCTGGAGGCTCCCGCCCTGCGGGTTACCGGCCTGGGCCGCGATGAAGGCGTCGACGCTTTTCACCACACCGGCGTCCTTGAGCACCTTCCCGATCTGGTTGCCCAGGGCCCCCTTGGGGATCGTGACGGTGACCTGCTCGCCGTTCCCGTCGCCCGCGAAGTCCGGGGCGCTGCCGAAACGATCCTGGAAGAACTGCCAGCCGAAATAGCTCACACCGGCCAGACCGCCGCCGAGGACCAGCACCACCACGAGGCAGGCGGATCCGTTGCGCCGCTTCTTGTCCTTGGCGCCCTTGGCTCCCTTATCGGCCTTGCCGCTCTTGCCTCGGCGCTCGCCGCGGCCGCGGCGAGCGCCCTGATCGTCGTCATCGCCGTCGTCGTCGCCGTCGTCGGCGTCCGAGAAGAAGGCGTGTTCGCCCTGGTCGGGCCCGGGGTCCCAGTCGGTGTCCGGCTCCGGGTCCGCCTCCCGCTCCGGCCGCCGCTCGGGCTCGGCGTTCCGGTGGGCCGGGGGCTCCGGCGGCGGGTAGGCATCCGGTGTGCCGTAGTAGTCGGACTGCTGGGCGCCGTACGCACCGCCCTGCTGCCCGTACGGGTCCGTCGGATCGGCCGCCGCGTACGGGTCCTGCGGCTGGCCGCCGGTGTGCCAGCCGCCGGTGTCGTACGGCTGCTGGCCGGGCTGCTGCATCTGCTGAGGGGCGTACTGCTGGTCGTACTGCTGCTGACCGTACTGCTGCTGGTCGTGCTGCTGCGGGTACTGCTGCTGGCCGTATCCGCCCTGCTCGGCGCTGCCCCAGTCGCCGTACTGCTGTTGCGGGTAATGCTGTGCTTGGCCCTCGTAGGGGGACTGCTGACCCGGCTGGGCCTGCTGGGCCTGCTGCCCGGTCCACCCGCCGTCGCCGTACAGCGGGTCGTCCGGGTGCCACGGTTCGGAGCCTTGGCCCCGGCCATACTCAGTCATCGATCCCCTAGAGCCGCGAGGCGGCGGTCGCGCGGCTGTGGGGGCGCCGGGACCCGTCCCGCCTCTCTCTGTGCGGCGGCTGTTCGAACGCCACCGCATCGCGCGGAACGTTACCGTACCGCGATCACCTCGCCACTTCGACGCCCTCACCGGGTGGTTTGCCTGACACCCGTTCGGATTCGAGTGCCTGCTGGAGGATGATCACCGCGGCGGCCTGGTCGATGACGGAGCGTCCCTTCTTGGACTTCACGCCCGAGGCACGCAGCCCCTGGCTCGCCGTCACCGTGGTCATGCGCTCGTCGACGAGTCGCACCGGCACCGGCGCGATCCCGCGGGCCAGCTCCTGGGTGAAACCGCGGACCTTGGCCGCGGCGGGGCCCTCGCTCCCCTTGAGGGAGCGAGGGAGGCCGACGACGACCTCGATCGGCTCGTACTCCTCGACGAGCTGCCGAAGGCGCCGGTGAGCCGCCGGGACGTCCCGGCCGGGGACGGTCTCGACCGGGGTGGCGAGGATCCCGTCGGGGTCGCACGAGGCGACCCCGATACGGGCGTCCCCGACGTCGATCGCGAGCCGGCGCCCCCGGCGCATCGCGGGGCCGTCCCCGCCCGGCGTGGGGCCGGCCACGGGCTCGTTCACTTGGCCGTGTCCGCCACGAGCCGCTCGACGGCGTCGACGGCTTCACCGACGGCGGCCGGGTTCTGGCCGCCGCCCTGGGCGACGTCCGGCTTGCCGCCGCCACCGCCACCGAGGGTCTTGGCGGCCGTGCGGACCAGGTCACCGGCCTTGAGGCCGCGCTCGCGGGCGGCCTCGTTGGTGGCGATCACGGTGAGGGGCTTGCCGTTGTTGACCGTGAACAGGGCGACGACGGCGGCCCGGCCGCCCTGGATGCGGCCGCGTACGTCCAGCACCAGCTTGCGCAGGTCGTCGGCGCCGGTACCGTCCGGCACCTGCCCGGTCACCAGGGCGACACCGTGGACGTCCTTGGCGGACTCGGCGAGACCCGCGGCGGCCTGGAGCACCTTCTCCGCGCGGAACTTCTCGATCTCCTTCTCGGCGTCCTTGAGCTTGCCGAGCATGGCGGAGACCTTCTCCGGGAGCTCCTCCGGGCGGCCCTTGATCAGCTCCTGGAGCTGGGCGACGACCGTGTGCTCGCGGGCGAGGAAGTTGTAGGCGTCCACGCCGACCAGGGCCTCGATGCGGCGCACACCGGAGCCGATGGAGGACTCGCCGAGCAGCTTGACCAGGCCGAGCTGGGCGGTGTTGTGCACGTGGGTGCCGCCGCACAGCTCCTTGGAGAAGTCGCCGATGGTCACCACGCGCACGCGCTCGCCGTACTTCTCGCCGAACTCGGCGATGGCGCCCTGCTTCTTGGCCTCGTCGATCCCCATGACGTCGGCACGCACGTCGAGGTCGCGGGCGAGCACCTCGTTGATCTTCTGTTCGACGTCGGTCATCACGGCCGTCGGAACGGCGGACGGCGAGCCGAAGTCGAAGCGGAAGCGGCCGGGCTGGTTCTCGGAACCGGCCTGGGCGGCCGTCGGGCCGAGGGCGTCGCGCAGGGCCTGGTGGGTGAGGTGGGTGGCGGAGTGGGCGCGGGCGATGGCCTTGCGGCGGCGGTCGTCGATGGAGGCGTGGGCCTTGGCTCCGACGGTCACCTCGCCGACCTGGACGACGCCCTTGTGGACGTACACGCCCGGAACCGGCTTCTGGCAGTCTCGGACCTCGATGACGGCACCGGAGTCGGCCCTGATCCGGCCGGTGTCGCCGATCTGGCCGCCGCCCTCGGCGTAGAACGGGGTGCGGTCGAGGACGATCTCCACCTCGTCCCCCTCGGTGGCGGCCGGTGAGGAGACGCCGTCGACGAGGATGCCCACGACGGTGGACTCGCCCTCGGTGTCGGTGTAGCCGGTGAAGTCGGTGGCACCGGCCCGGTCGGCGATCTCGCGGTAGGCGCCGAGGTCGGCGTGGCCGGTCTTCTTGGCCCGGGCGTCGGCCTTGGCCCGCTCCCGCTGCTCCTTCATCAGCCGCCGGAAGCCGTCCTCGTCCACGGACAGCCCCTGCTCGGCGGCCATCTCCAGGGTGAGGTCGATCGGGAAGCCCCAGGTGTCGTGGAGCAGGAAGGCCTTGTCGCCGGCCAGGACCGCGCCACCGGACTGCTTGGTCTCGGTGACGGCGGTGTCGAGGATGTTGGTGCCGGCCTTCAGCGTCTTGAGGAAGGCGTTCTCCTCGGCGACGGCGACCTTCTCGATCCGCTCGCGGTCGGTGATCAGCTCGGGGTACTGCTGCCCCATCATCTCGATCACGACGTCGATGAGGTCCTTGACGACCGGGCCGGTGGCGCCGAGGAGGCGCATGTTGCGGATGGCGCGGCGCATGATGCGGCGCAGCACGTAGCCGCGGCCCTCGTTGCCGGGGGTGACACCGTCGCCGATGAGCATCACGGAGGTGCGCATGTGGTCGGTGACCACGCGCAACGAGACGTCGGAGGCCCGGGCGTCGCCGTAGGACACGCCCGTCAGCTCGGTGGCCTTCTTGATGACGGCCATGGAGGTGTCGATCTCGTACATGTTCTGCACGTCCTGCAGAATCATGGCGAGCCGCTCCAGGCCGAGGCCCGTGTCGATGTTCTGGCTCGGCAGGTCGCCGAGGATCGGGTAGTCCTTGCCCGGCCCCTCGCCCCGCTCGTACTGCATGAAGACGAGGTTCCAGATCTCCACGTACCGCTCGTCGTTGACTGCGGGGCCGCCCTCGACGCCGAACTCGGGGCCGCGGTCGTAGTTGATCTCGGAGCAGGGACCGCAGGGGCCGGGGACGCCCATGTCCCAGTAGTTGTCCTTCTTGCCCAGGCGCTGGATGCGCTCCTCGGGCACACCGACGACGTCGCGCCAGATCCGCTCGGCCTCGTCGTCGTCCTGGTAGACGGTGATCCACAGACGCTCGGGGTCCAGGCCGTAGCCGCCCTGCTCCTGGGAGCTGGTGAGCAGCTCCCAGGCGAGCTTGATGGCGCCTTCCTTGAAGTAGTCGCCGAAGGAGAAGTTGCCGCACATCTGGAAGAAGGTGCCGTGCCGGGTGGTCTTGCCGACCTCTTCGATGTCGGGTGTGCGCACGCACTTCTGGACGCTGGTGGCGCGGTCGAAGGGCGGCTTGACCTCGCCCAGGAAGTAGGGCTTGAAGGGCACCATGCCGGCCGGGACGAGCAGCAGAGTCGGGTCGTCCGCGATGAGCGACGCCGAAGGGACGACGGTGTGCCCGCGCTCCTCGAAGAAGCTCAGCCAGCGGCGGCGGATCTCGGCCGACTCCATCAGTGGTCCTCATTCCGGTTGTACGGGTGCGTCAGGTACGTCGAGCCCTCGACGTACCGGGAGTTGTGCTTCGGGCTGTTGCGGTTCTCGATGGCGGCGTACCGGCGGGCCTCCGGGAGTTCCCGGTCGGCGGGGGCGTCGAGGCCGAGGGCGTCGCCCAGTTCGGCCTCGCGCCGGGCCATGTGGTCGCGGACGTCGAACGCGAAGTCCACTGCCCGGTCCTTGAGCCGGCCGCCCGCCTCGATCGCCTTGTTCGCCGCGGTCACGGCGAGGTTCTCGGGGGTCAGCTGCTTCAGCTTGCGGTTGACCTTGGTGGTGGCCCACACCCCGGCGGCGACGCCGGTGCTGAACCAGAAGGTACGGCGGAACATCGCTGCGTCAGTCCTTCTTTCCCCGGGTGCGCCCCGCCCGCCGCATGCCCGGGACGGCGCGGCCCACGATCACGGTGCGTCCCGGTGTCCTGGCGGACGTGTCCTCCTTGCGGCCGCTGACGGCCCGGCGCACGCCGTAGCCGAAGGCGGCGACCTTGACCAGCGGGCCGCCGAAGGTGGAGGCGACGGTGGTCGACAGCGCGGAGGCGTTGGAGGTGACCTCCTGGACGTCGGAGGCGATCGCGTCGACCCGTTCGATCTGGGTCTGCGCGGAGCGCACCGCCGAGGAGGCGTCCGCCAGCAGCGGGACGGCCTGGTCGGTCACGTCCGCCACGAGCTTGGTGGTCGCCCGGAGCGTCTGGGCCAGCCTCGCCAGTGCGACGGCGAGGAAGGAGACCAGGATCGCCCAGAACACGGCCACCAGGATTCCGGCCACCTCTCCACCGGACACTGTGTGCACCTGCTCCCTGAGAAACGTGCCTGCCGCATCGATAGACATCGACGGACACCGAGAACGTCAAGAAATTCGTGCACCGAGCCTATCGCGCCGGTGGCGGGACTCCGTACCTGATTACCGTCCGGCGGGGTCGGCACGTCGCGGCCGGGGCGCCCATGCAGCAGCCCGCCGCCCCGCCCGCCCTGAAGGGCGGGGAGACGGCGGGCTGAGGTACCGCCTGCCTGCTGGGGTCAGCGGGCGTAGAACTCGACGACGAGCTGCTCGTCGCAGATCACCGGGATCTCCTTGCGGTTCGGCTCACGGTCCAGGCGGAACGCCAGGGCCTTGAGGTTCACCTGGAGGTAGCGCGGGGTCTCGCCGTCGGGGGCGAAGCCACCCTCGCGGGCGATCGTGAAGAGCGTCTTGTCCTTGCTGCGCTCACGGACCTGCACGACGTCGTCCGGGCGCAGGAGGAAGGAGGGCTTGTCGACCTTCTTGCCGTTGACCTGGATGTGGCCGTGGGTGACCATCTGACGGGCCTGGTAGATCGTGCGGGCGATGCCCGAACGCAGGACCAGGGCGTCGAGACGGCGCTCGAGCTCGATGACGAGGGCGTCACCGGTCTTGATCGTCGTCTTGGCGGCACGCTCGTACGCGCGCACGAGCTGGCGCTCGCTGATGTCGTACTGGGCGCGCAGGCGCTGCTTCTCCAGCAGACGGACCTTGTAGTCCGAGTTCTGCTTGCGGCCGCGGCCGTGCTCACCCGGCGGGTAGGGGCGGGCCTCGAAGTACTTGACGGCCTTCGGGGTCAGCGCGATGCCGAGGGCACGCGACTTCTTGACCTTGGGGCGGGGCTGATTCGCCACTGTCTCTGTCTCTTTTCCAAAGTTTCCGGCTCACCAGGGTTAAGGGAGGTCGCATCCGCAGCCGGGGAAACCCCGCGGGTCCTGTCGGACCTGCCGGGCAGCCGCTCCCCTGATCTGGGCACATACGTGCAGCACGCGAGTGGCCCACCGACCGCTCCCGGGGCTCCGGGTGGTGGCGGGCTGCCCGCGACACCGTTCGACGGTGCGCGACGCTCCTGGAGATCCATGCCCCAGGGGCATGCCTCCGGCTGGTTGTCCCGCTCTGGTGATGCCGGTTTTCCCTTGCGGGGCCGGACACGGGACGCAGCTTCGGAAGATTCTACAGGGTGCTCACGGCTGCTTCCGACCGAGGTGCTTCCTGGTCCACTCCACCGCGTCGGCGTACCGCGCCTCGGCTCCGTGCCGGGTGGGCTCGTAGTACGCGCGGTCCTTCAGGGCGTCCGGGGCGTACTGCTGGCGCGCGATGCCCTCGGGCAGGTCGTGCGGGTACACGTACCCCTGCGCGTGGCCCAGTTTGGCCGCGCCCTTGTAGTGCCCGTCACGCAGATGCGGCGGCACGGTCCCGGCCAGTCCCTTGCGCACGTCGTCCAGGGCGGCGCCGATCGCGGTGGTGGCCGCGTTGGACTTGGGGGCCAGGGCGAGGGCGATGGTGGCGTGGCTCAGGGTGAGGGCGGCCTCGGGGAAGCCGATCATGGCGACGGCCTGGGCGGCGGCGACCGCGATCGGCAGCGCGTTCGGGTCGGCGAGGCCGATGTCCTCGCTGGCGGAGATCATCAGGCGGCGGGCGATGAAGCGGGGGTCCTCACCGGCCTCGATCATCCGGGCCAGGTAGTGCAGGGCGGCGTCGACGTCGGAACCGCGGATGGACTTGATCAGGGCGCTGGCGACGTCGTAGTGCTGGTCTCCGGAGCGGTCGTACTTCACGGCGGCCCGGTCGACCGTCTCCTCCAGGGTGGCCAGGGAGATCGCCGTCTCACCCTTGTCCAGCGCGGCCCCCGCGGCGGCCTCCAGGGCGGTCAGGGCGCGGCGGGCGTCCCCGCCGGCGATGCGCACCAGGTGGTGCCCGGTGTCCTCGGGGAGGGCGACGGCGCCCTTCAGGCCCCGTTCGTCGCCGAGCGCGCGGTGCAGCAGGCCGCGGACGTCGTCGTCGGTGAGGGGTTCGAGGGTGAGCAGGAGGGAGCGGGAGAGCAGGGGGGAGATGACCGAGAAGTAGGGGTTCTCGGTGGTCGCGGCGATCAGCGTGACCCAGCGGTTCTCGACCGCGGGGAGCAGGGAGTCCTGTTGGGCCTTGCTGAAACGGTGGATCTCGTCGAGGAAGAGGACGGTCTCCGTGCCGTACCCGCCGGAGGCGCGGCGGGCGCCGTCGATGACCGCGCGGACCTCCTTGACGCCCGCGGTGATCGCCGACAGCTCGACGAAACGCTTGTTGGTGGCCTTGGAGACGACGTAGGCCAGGGTCGTCTTGCCGGTGCCGGGAGGCCCCCACAGGAACACCGAGGACGGGCCCGCGGGGCCCGAGGCGCCCTCGCCGACCAGTCGGCGCAGGGGTGAGCCCGGCTTCAGCAGATGCTGCTGGCCCACCACCTCGTCGAGCGTGCGCGGGCGCATCCGCACGGCGAGGGGGCTGCCGGTCGGGTCCTTCTGCTGGCGTTCTTCTGCTGCGGCGGTGAACAGGTCGGGCTCCACGTCGGCAACCCTAAATGACCGCACCGACAACGCGGCGGGCCCGTCAGCTGATCCAGAAATGCCACCAGCGGGTCAGGATCAGCATGCCGATGACGCCGATGTGCAGCACCGGCATGACCCAGGTGAACTCGCCGAAGAAGCTCTTCAGCCAGCCGGGGGCGGGCAGGAAGCCCTTGCGGACGTTGAACGACGTCACGTACCAGAACATGATGATCGTGGCGACCCAGGCCAGGCAGCACCACAGGCACAGGGCGTTGATCCGGTACAGGGACTGGAACATCAGCCAGGCGCAGAAGCCGGTGCCGAACAGGGTGCCCGCGTTGAGGGTGAGCCAGTACCAGCGGGGGAAGCGGGCTCCGGCGAGCAGGCTCATGCCGACGCAGACGACGATGCCGTAGGTGACCAGGCCCAGCATCGGGTTGGGGAACCCGAAGACGGACGCCTGGTCGCTCTCCATCACGCTGCCGCAGGAGACCACCGGGTTGAGACTGCATCCGGGGACGAACGTCTCGCCCTTGACCTTGGCCTCGAGCAGCTTGAACTTGTCCAGCGTGATGACCCACGCGGCCAGTACGCCGGCCGCGCCGGTGATGACCAGGAGCAGGGCGAACGCGCGGCCGGCGCCCTCGCGGGGCGGCCCGGACGCGGGTCCCGGCGAAGGCTCGGGCACGGTGGAAACGTCCTTCACAGTCGTCTTGCTCATCACGCCGATTCCGTCACGGGGAAGTGTGGACCTGCTTCGGGCAGGGCCATTGTGCCGCACGTACCTGTGAACCCACCGCCCACCGGTCGCAAGAACACACGAGTTACCCCTGCGGGTGCTCGGTTTCGGCCGCTGTCTGTGCCATGACCGCACACATGCCCCAGCCGGGTTCCCCGTTCGGGCGAATCGGCGCCCCCCCGTGTTCCCGGGGTTCCCGGCATTGACGGTTCCCGGCATTGACGCCGAAGGCACCGGGTGCCGCAGGGGCACACCGACGCCTCCGTGGCGCGCGGTCCGCGCGTGGCCGCGTACGGGGGTCAGCCGAGCCGTGCCTCCAGCTCGGCCACGATCTCGTTCACGCCGACCGCGGTCTGCTCGCCGGACTCCATGTCCTTGAGCTGGACGACGCCCTCGGCGAGGTCGCGCTCGCCGAGCACCAGGGCGTAGCGCGCGCCCGAGCGGTTGGCCGCCTTCATCGCCGCCTTCAGGCCCTTGCCACCGTAGGCGAAGTCGGCGGCGACGCCGTTCTTGCGCAGTTCGGTGACCTTGGCGAACAGCACCCGGCGGGCCTCGTCGCCGAGCGGGACGGCGAACACTCTGGTGGTGGCGGGGAGCTCGAGTTCGACGCCCTCCGCCTCCAGGGCCAGCACGGTGCGGTCGACACCGAGCGCCCAGCCGACGGACGGCAGCGCGGGGCCGCCGATCATCTCGGAGAGACCGTCGTAGCGGCCCCCGCCGCCCACCGCGGACTGGGAGCCCAGACCGTCGTGGACGAACTCGAAGGTGGTGCGCGTGTAGTAGTCCAGGCCGCGCACCAGCCTCGGGTCGTCCTCGAACGCGACGCCCGCGGCCGTGATCAGCTCGCGGACCTCCTCGTGGTACGCCTTGCAGGCGTCGCACAGGTAGTCGCGCAGCAGGGGGGCGCCGGTCAGCTGCTTCTGGACCGACTCGCGCTTGTCGTCCAGGACGCGCAGCGGGTTGATCTCCGCGCGGCGCAGGGTGTCCTCGTCCAGGTCAAGGCCGCGCAGGAAGTCCTGCAGTGCGGACCGGTAGACGGGGCGGCACTCCTTGTCCCCCAGGGAGTTCAGCAGGATGCGGAAGTCCCTGAGTCCCAGGGAGTGGTACGCCTGGTCCGCCAGGATGATCAGTTCGGCGTCCAGCGCCGGATCCTCGGCACCGATCGCCTCCGCGCCCACCTGGGAGAAGTGGCGGTACCGGCCCTTCTGGGGGCGCTCGTAGCGGTAGTACGAGCCGGAGTACCAGAGCTTGACCGGGAGGTTGCCGGCCTTGTGCAGGTTGGCCTCCAGGGCCGCGCGCAGCACGGAGGCCGTGCCCTCGGGCCGCAGGGCGAGGCGGTCGCCGCCCTTGGTCTCGAAGGCGTACATCTCCTTGGTGACGATGTCGGTGGACTCGCCGACGCCGCGCGCGAACAGCTCGACGTTCTCGAAGCCGGGTGTCTCGATGTAGCCGTAACCGGAGTCGCGCAGCGGGGCGGCGATGGCCTCACGGACGGCGAGGTACTTGGCGCTGTCCGGCGGGATCAGGTCGTACGTGCCCTTGGGGGCCTTGAAGGTGCTCACGGAAGTCTCTCGTCACATTCCTCGTCGGGGGGCGTCCACATCCGCTCCCTGGCCGGCGGCCACCTGCCGCAGGTACGGGTTGGTGGCGCGCTCCTGGCCGATGGTCGTCTGGGGTCCGTGTCCGGACAGCACCACGGTCGAGTCGTCGAGCGGCAGGCACACACGCGCCAGCGAGTCGAGCAGGTCGGCCATGTCACCGCCGGGCAGGTCGGTGCGTCCGATGGAGCCGGCGAACAGCAGGTCGCCCGAGAAGAAGACCGGCGGGATGTCCGCCGCCTCGGGCAGTCCGAAGGTCACCGACCCCTTGGTATGCCCCGGCGCGTGCGCGACCGTCAGCTCCAGCCCGGCCAGTTCGAGTTTCACGCCGTCGGCCAGCTCCTTGACGTCGTCCGGCTCCCCCACGGTCAGCTCGCCCATCAGCGGCATCCCGATGGAGCGGCCCAGGGCCTTCTCGGGGTCGCTCATCATGTACCGGTCCTCGGGGTGGATCCAGGCCGGTACGTCGTGCGCCCCGCACACGGGGACGACGGAGGCCACGTGATCGATGTGACCGTGGGTGAGGACGACGGCCACGGGCTTCAGCCGATGCTTGCGGACCGCCTCCTCCACTCCCGGGGCGGCCTGATGGCCGGGGTCGATGATCACGCACTCCTCACCGGCGGCGGGGGCGACGAGATAACAGTTCGTCCCCCAGGCCCCGGCGGGGAACCCGGCAATGAGCACGATCGTCCTTCGTTGTGTCGAGGGTCGTGTCGACGGTTGTGTCGATACGGGAGGCTTGCGACGGGGCTCGCGCCCGCCGTCAGAGCCTACCGGCGCTGCCGATCCCACAGCGAACCCATATACGGTACGGGGCACACGCAGACGGTCGGTCCGCCGCAGGCACGCGTACCGGTCGGCACACGAGACGCATGAGGAGTAAACCCGGTGGTCAGCCAGGAACAGCGGCGGCGTCAGCTCGCGCGGGAGAAGTTCTTGCGGCAGCAGCAGCGCCGCACCCAGGCACGGCACAAGGCGCGGATCCGCAACTCGGTGATCGCTTCCGCGCTCGGTGTGGTCCTGATCGGCAGCCTCGCCCTGTACACGACCGGGGCGTTCGAATCGGACGGGGACAAGGCCAACGCGAGCGCGGAGGTCACGCCGAGCGCCGAGGCGCCCAGCAAGGCGCCCGACCCGTGCGAGAAGCCGGCCGGGGGCGAGGTCGCGTCGAAGACCTGGAAGAAGGAGCCGGCGATCTCCATCGACGAGTCGGCGAAGTACACGATGACGCTCGAGACGACCTGCGGCACGATCGACATGGCGCTCAAGGCGTCGGCGGCCCCGCACACCGTCAACTCGTTCAACTTCCTCGCCGACAAGGGCTACTTCGACCACAGCAAGTGCCACCGGCTCACCACCAACGGCATCTACGTGCTGCAGTGCGGTGACCCGACGGGCACCGGCACCGGCGGTCCCGGCTACACGATCCCGGACGAGAACCTGAAGGACGAAAGCCTGAAGGACAACACGTACCCGGCGGGCACCGTCGCGATGGCGAACACCGGGCAGAAGGACAGCGGCGGCAGCCAGTTCTTCCTGGTGTACGAGGACAGCCCGCTCCCGCCGAGCTACACGCCGTTCGGCACCGTCTCGGAGGCCGGCATGAAGGTCCTGAAGAAGATCGCCGCCGCCGGTGACAGCACCGGAGCGGGTGACGGCGCGCCCAACGCGACGGTCGTGATCGACAAGGCGACCGTCACCGAATCCTGACCGCCCAACTGCGGAATTTCGGTCGCGCGGGATGCGGACAGGTGTCCCGCCGGTCGCCTATGTTGGCCGTGACGAAAACTGTGGACGATGCCCGGGGGTAGCAAAGCCCTCCGCAGGCATCATGTGGAGGAGGCGCTGTGAGCAGCGACCCGTGGGGCCGCGTCGACGAGACGGGCACCGTGTACGTGCGTACGGCCGACGGAGAACAGGTCGTCGGTTCCTGGCAGGCAGGCTCCCCCGAGGAGGCCCTGGCCTACTTCGAGCGCAAGTACGAGGGCCTGGTTGTCGAGATCGGCCTCCTCGAGAAGCGAGTGAAGACCACCGACCTGTCCTCGAAGGACGCCATGACGGCGGTCGAGCACCTGCGGGAGCAGGTCGACGCCCATCACGCGGTCGGTGATCTGGCCGCCCTGCGCGTGCGTCTGGACAAGCTCGTGGAGCTGGTGGACAAGCGGCGCGAGGAGCGCAGGGCGCAGCGGGCGAAACAGTCCGACGAGGCCCGTCAGGCCAAGGAGACGCTGGTCGCCGAGGCGGAGGAGCTGGCGGGCTCGGACCAGTGGCGGGCGGCCGGTGAGCGGCTGCGGGCGCTGGTGGACACCTGGAAGGGGCTGCCCCGGCTGGACCGCAAGTCCGACGACGAGCTGTGGCACCGCTTCTCGCACGCCCGGTCGGCGTTCTCCAAGCGGCGCAAGCAGCACTTCGCGCACCTGGACGCGCAGCGCGAGGAGGCCCGCAAGACCAAGGAGCGTCTGGTCGCCGAGGCGGAGGCGCTGTCGAACTCCACGGACTGGGGTGCGACGGCGGCACGCTACCGGGACCTGATGGCGGAGTGGAAGGCCGCGGGCCGCGCCCAGCGCGAGCACGAGGAGGATCTGTGGAACCGATTCCGCGGCGCCCAGGACGTCTTCTTCGCCGCCCGCGGCTCGGTCTTCGCCGAGCGTGACGCGGAGCAGGCGGAGAACCTCAAGCTCAAGGAGGAGCTGGCCGAGGAGGCCGAGAAACTCCTGCCGATCACGGACCTGAAGGCCGCCCGTGCCTCGTTCCGCGCGCTCAACGAGCGCTGGGAGGCCATCGGCCATGTGCCGCGGGACGCCCGGCCGAAGGTCGAGGGCCGGATGCAGACCGTGGAGCGGGCCATGCAGGAGGCCGAGGAGGCCGAGTGGCGCCGGACCAACCCGGAGGCACGCGCGCGTGCCGAGGGTCTGACCGGTCAGCTCCAGGCCGCCGTGGACAAGCTGAGGGGCCAGATCGAGCAGGCGCGGGCGCAGGGCAACGAGGCCAGGGCCCAGAAGCTCGAGCGGGAGCTGGAGGGCCGCCAGGCGCTGCTGGACCAGGCGCTGAAGGGACTGCAGGAGTTCGGCGGCTGACGACGGTCGCCGCGCGCTGAGAGGGGGCTCCCGTACCGGGTGTACGGGAGCCCCCTCTTGCGTGTCCTTCGCGGCTTGCGGGCCGGGCGTGTCCTTCGTGCGCGGCGGGTCTACCGGTTGCGGGCCGAGGTCACCCGGTACACGTCGTAGACGCCCTCCACGCCCCGTACCGCCTTCAGGACGTGCCCGAGGTGCTTCGGGTCGCCCATCTCGAAGGTGAAGCGGGAGGTGGCGACACGGTCGCGGGAGGTCTGGACGGCCGCGGAGAGGATGTTGACGTGCTGGTCGGACAGCACGCGCGTGACGTCCGACAGCAGCCTGGAGCGGTCCAGCGCCTCGACCTGGATGGCGACCAGGAAGACCGAGGACTGGGTCGGCGCCCACTCCACCTCGAGGATGCGCTCGGGCTCCCGGGACAGCGAGTCGACGTTCACGCAGTCGCTGCGGTGGACCGAGACACCGCTGCCGCGGGTCACGAAACCGATGATCGGGTCACCGGGGACCGGCGTACAACAGCGGGCCAGCTTGACCCAGACGTCGTCGACGCCCTTGACGACGACACCGGGATCGGCGCTGGTACGGCGCTTGCGACCGCGGCCGCGGGCCGGCGGCACCGACTCGTCGATCTCCTCGGTGGCCGCCTCCTCCCCGCCGAGGGCCTGCACCAGCTTCTGGACGATGTTCTGCGCCGCGACATGGCCCTCGCCGATCGCCGCGTAGAGCGCGGAGATGTCCGAGTAGCGCATCTCGTGCGCCAGCGTGACCAGCGAGTCGCCGGTGAGGATGCGCTGGATCGGCAGGTTCTGCTTGCGCATCGCGCGGACGATGGAGTCCTTGCCCTGCTCGATGGCCTCGTCGCGGCGCTCCTTGGAGAACCAGGCGCGGATCTTGTTGCGGGCGCGCGGCGACTTCACGAAGCCCAGCCAGTCCCGGGAGGGGCCCGCGCCGGCCGCCTTGGAGGTGAAGACCTCCACCAGATCGCCGTTGTCCAGGGTCGACTCGAGCGGTACGAGACGGCCGTTGACCCGCGCCCCGATGGTGCGGTGGCCGACCTCGGTGTGGACCGCGTACGCGAAGTCCACCGGGGTGGCGCCCGCGGGGAGCGCTATGACGTCGCCCTTGGGCGTGAAGACGAAGACCTCGTTGCGGGACAGGTCGAAGCGCAGCGACTCCAGGAACTCCCCGGGATCCTCGGTCTCCTTCTGCCAGTCGAGGAGCTGCCGCAGCCACGCCATGTCGTTGATGGCGGCAGAATCCTTGCCGGCCTTGCCTGCCGCCTTGGGCACGTCCGTGCGGACCTTGGAGGCTCCGGCGACGGCCTCCTGCTTGTACTTCCAGTGCGCGGCGATGCCGTACTCGGCGCGGCGGTGCATGTCGAAGGTGCGGATCTGGAGCTCGACGGGCTTGCCGCCGGGGCCGATGACCGTCGTGTGCAGCGACTGGTACATGTTGAACTTGGGCATCGCGATGTAGTCCTTGAACCGGCCGGGGACCGGGTTCCATCGCGCGTGCACCGTGCCGAGGGCCGCGTAGCAGTCGCGGACGGTGTCCACGAGGACGCGGATGCCCACCAGGTCGTAGATCTCCGCGAAGTCCCGGCCGCGGACGATCATCTTCTGGTAGACGCTGTAGTAGTGCTTGGGGCGGCCGGTGACGGTGGCCTTGATGCGTGCGGCCCGCAGATCCTGCTGCACCTCGTCGGTGACGACGGCGAGGTACTCGTCGCGCTTGGGGGCCCGCTCGGCGACCAGGCGGACGATCTCGTCGTACATCTTGGGGTAGAGGATCGCGAAGGCGAGGTCCTCCAGCTCCCACTTGATGGTGTTCATGCCCAGCCGGTGGGCGAGCGGCGCGTAGATCTCCAGGGTCTCGCGCGCCTTCTTCTCCTGCTTCTCGCGCTTGAGGTAGCGCATGGTGCGCATGTTGTGCAGGCGGTCGGCGAGCTTGATGACCAGGACGCGGGGGTCCTTGGCCATGGCGACGACCATCTTGCGCACGGTCTCGGCCTGCGCGGCCTCACCGAACTTGACCTTGTCCAGCTTGGTGACGCCGTCGACCAGCAGGGCGACGGTGTCTCCGAAGTCGCGGCGGAGCTGCTCCAGGCCGTACTCGGTGTCCTCCACCGTGTCGTGCAGCAGGCCGGCCATCAGGGTGGCCGGGTCCATGCCCAGTTCGGCGAGGATCGTGGTCACGGCGAGCGGATGCGTGATGTACGGGTCGCCGCTCTTGCGCTTCTGGCCGCGGTGCCAGCGCTCGGCGACCTGGTAGGCGCTCTCGATCTGGCGGAGCGTGGCGTTCTCGATCTTGGGGTCGTTGCTGCGGACTATCCGCAGCAACGGTTCCAGCACCGGGTTGTACGGGTTGGCGCGCTGCACACCGAGTCGGGCCAGCCGGGCGCGGACGCGGTTGGAGGAACCGGCGCGGGCGGGCTGTCCGGTGTTCGGGCGGGCCATGGGGGCGGAGCGCTCGGGCGACGGTCCCCCCGCTCGAGCGGAGTCGAGAGGCGGGACGGGCTTGGGACGCGGCTGCTCGGGCTTGTCCGCGGCGGCGGCCTGGGCGTGCTGGACCGGCCCGCGCGTGTCGTTCTTCGCGTAGGGCGTGCTGAGCACGGGCTTGGCCGCGGCAGCCGAGTCGGACTCGGGCTTGTCTGCCGTCAGGTGCTGGGCCTCGTCTGGCAAGAGGACTCCTCGTGCGCTTTCCGGGTCCCCCGGCAGGCTCCGGAGCCCCCATGGTAGCCATCCCCGGCCGGTGGCTGCCCTGCGGACCGGTGTGAGGACCGTATACCCGTGAAACGCACGGGGCGGGCACCGGATTCCCCCGGTGCCCGCCCCGTGCGGTGTTCACCGCGCTCCACGCGCGTCCCGCGTCGGCGCTCAGAGCCTGAGCAGTGCCTCCAGCGGGGCACCGGCCAGGGCCGGTTCCACCCTGGCCCGGCCGCCGAGGAAGCCGAGTTCCATCAGCACGGCGAGGCCCACGACCTCGGCGCCGGCCCTGCGGATGAGCCGCACCGACGCCTCGGCGGTACCGCCGGTGGCGAGCACGTCGTCGATCACCAGGACGCGGTCGGTGGCGGTCAGGTCCTCGGCGTGCACCTCGATCTCGGCGGAGCCGTACTCCAGGTCGTACGCCTGGCTGAGGGTGGCTCCGGGGAGCTTGCCCGCCTTGCGCACGGGGATGAACCCGAGGCCGGCCTGGACGGCGACCGGGGCACCGAGGATGAAGCCCCGGGCCTCCAGGCCGACGATCTTGGTGGCGCCGGTGGCTCCGGCGATCCCGGCGAGGGCGTCGCTGAGCACGGCGAACGCCTTGGGGTCGGCCAGGAGCGGGGTGATGTCCTTGAACATCACACCCGGCTCCGGGTGGTCCTCGACGTCCCGGATACGGCTCAGCAGCAGTGCGGAGGCGTCGGTTGTTTCGGTCATCTGCGCTTTCCTGAGGGTCGGCCGCGCCCGCGGTTGCGGGACGCGGGTTGATGGCGTGGCCCCACAACGGCGGGGGCGGCGGGAACGGCGTCCGCCGGCCCGTCGTCGTGGCTGTCGTCGGGCACCCGGATCTCGGCCGGCTCGCCCGTGTCCGTGCCCTGGGCCCGCTTGGCCAGGACACGCTTCCTCAGGGTCCGCATCGACGGCTCGCGCTCCTTGAGGTCGGCGACGAGCGGCGTGGCGATGAAGATCGAGGAGTACGCACCGGCGGCGAGACCGACGAACAGCGACAGTGAGATGTCGTTCAGCATGCCGGCGCCGAGGACTCCGCCGCCGATGAACAGCAGGGCGCCCACCGGCAGCAGCGCGACCACCGTGGTGTTGACGGAGCGGACCAGCGTGCTGTTGATGGAGCGGTTGGCGATCTCACTGTAGGTCCAGCGGGTCTGCTTGGTGATGTCGTGGGTCTGTTCCTTGAGGCTGTCGAACACCACGACCGTGTCGTAGAGCGAGTATCCGAGGATGGTCAGCAGACCGATCACCGTACCCGGGGTGACCTCGAAGCCCACGAGGGCGTAGATGCCGACGGTGATGGTGAGGTCGTGGATCAGCGCGATGAAGGCGGCTACGGCCATGCGCCACTCGAAGGCGACGGCCAGATAGATCACGACCAGGAACAGGAAGATGCCGAGGCCCAGCCAGGCCTTGTTGGCGATCTGCTCGCCCCAGCTGGGACCGACCAGGTCCGTGTTGATCTGCTCGGGGTCGACCTTCAGGTCCTGGGAGAGCTCCGTCTTGATCTTGTCCGAGGCGCCGGTGTCGACGGCCGCGATCTGGATGCGCAGACTGCCGTCACCGAGCTTCTGGACGATGGCGTCGTGGCCGGAGGCCTCTTCCGCGTAGGTCTCGGCCTGGGCGACCGAGGCGCTCATGTTCTTCGGGGTGGTGAAGACCGCCCCGCCCTGGAACTCGATGCCCATGTGGAGGCCGCGCACCGCCAGGCCGACGATGGCCAGGACGGTGATCAGGATGGAGATGCCGTACCAGATCTTGCGGCTCTTGATGAAGTCGTAGCCGACCTCACCGTGGTGCAGTCGGGCGCCGAGAGTACCGAGCTTCGACATCTCTCACGCCTCCTTCGGACGGGAGGGGGCGGAGTGGTGGCGGGTGCGGCGCAGCGGCGGCTTCACTCCCAGGGCCTTCGGATCGAGACCGGACCACTTGTGACCGCTCGCGAAGAACTTCCGGCGGGCCATCAGCGTCAGCAGCGGCTTGGTGAACAGGAACACCACCACGACGTCGAGCACCGTGGTCAGGCCGAGCGTGAACGCGAAGCCCTGGACCTTGCCGACGGTGACGGCGAAGAGCACCGCGGCGGCGAGGAACGAGACGAAGTCGGAGACCAGGATGGTGCGCCGGGCGCGCGGCCAGGCCCGCTCCACGGCGGGGCGCAGGGTGCGGCCCTCGCGGATCTCGTCCCGCACGCGTTCGAAGTAGACGATGAACGAGTCCGCCGTGATGCCGATCGCGACGATGGCACCGCAGACGGCCGGCAGGTTGAGCGCGAAGCCGATGGTCGGGCCGAGCAGGGCCATGATCACGTAGGTGAGGGACGCGGACACCAGCAGCGAGGCGACGGCGATGAAGGACAGACCGCGGTAGTAGACCAGCAGGTACAGGACGACCAGGGCGAGGCCGATCGCGCCGGCGATGAGACCGGCGTGCAGCTGGTCGCCGCCGAGCGCGGCGGTGACGGTGGTGACGCTGTCCTCGCGGAACGTCAGCGGCAGCGCACCGTAGGACAGCATGTTGGCGAGCTCCTCGGCCGACTTCTGCGTGAAGTTGCCGGAGATCTCCGCGTTGCCGCCGGTGAGGGCCTGGCTGACGTAGGGGGCGGAGACGACCTCGCCGTCCAGGACGATGGCGAACTGGTTCTGCGGGGACGGGTTCTGGGCCAGCTTGCCGGTGATGTCGGCGAACTTGCTGCTGCCCTTGCCCGTGAAGTCCATGGTGACGGTCCAGCCGGCACCGGACTGCGTGTTGAGGACGGCCTTGGCCTGGTCGACGTCCGTGCCGTCGACGGCGGCGGGGCCGAGGATGTACTTCTGCCACTGGCCCTGGGAGTTCTGGCCGCAGGCCACGGTCGAGTCGGTGGACTTGGCGCCGTCTCCGGCGGTGGCGCGGGCGCTCGCCTTGGTGCAGTCGAGCGCGGCGTACTGGGCCTGGAGCCCGCTGTCCGTCTCGCCCGGGGTACCGCCCGTGGCGGAGGGGGAAGGGGTGCCCCCTTCCTCGGCCGGGCCGCTGGGGGTCGCCGACGGCGTGGCGTCGGCCTTCAGGGCGTCGGTGATCGCGCGGCCCTGGGTGGTGGAGTTCGCCGACGGGCTGGTGGAGGCGGACGGGGACCCCTTGTCGGTGGTCTTGTCCGTGGCCTTCTCACTCGCCCTGTCGGTGGCCTTGTCCGCTCCGGCGCCCCGGCTCGAGGCGTCACCGGTGGTGCTGGGCGTGGGGGCGACCCCGCCGGCGGCGAGCTCGGTCGCGAGGACCGGGCGGAAGTAGAGCTTGGCGGTGGTGCCGACCTGTTTCCGAGCCTGTTCGGAGTTGGTGCCCTTGGGGATGTTGACGATGATGTTACGGTTGCCCTGCGTTTGGACCTCTGCCTCGGAGACGCCGAGACCGTTGACGCGACGTTCCATGATGGAGACCGCGGTCGCCATGTTGGCCGGGTTGATCGCGGATTCCTGGCCGGCTTCGGGGACCGCCGCCAGCGTGATGCTGGTGCCGCCGGCCAGATCGATGCCCAGACGCGGGGTTTTGTGCCCGGAGGCGAACATGCCTCCGGTGAGCGCCACGATGGCGATCAGGATCAGGGTGAGCGAGCGCCACGGCTTGCTTGTGACGCTCGCCTTGTTTCCCTTTTTGAGTGCAGCCACCTTCGTACTCCCTCTCGGGCCGCCTCGGGCCCGGTCGATGGGCGGGCGGCCATGACTGGTCTGGGGATTCCGTGCGAGCGTGGCGGGTCCCGGGGTGCGCGGGCGGGCCCGCGCACCCCGGGGCTCGACTACTTCGCCCCGGAACCGCCCTCGGACTTCTTCGGCTGCTCGTCCGTCTTCGCCTTGTCGGCGGCGTCGGCCGGCTCGTCGGCCGTGTCAGCCGTTTCCTTCTCGTCCTTCTTACCGAAATCGACCGGCGCGTCGTCGGAGGCGGCAGCGCCGGGGGAGTCGTCGGTCTCGGTGAGGGAGGAGGCGTCGTCGGGGACGACGTCGGCGTCGGACTTCAGGTCGTGCTCGATGCCGTGGACGATGTGGTTGTACTCGTCGTCGCTCAGGACGGCACCGATGGAGTTCTTCGCGAACAGCAGTTCCACGCCGGGGCCGGCGTCGAGGAGGACCGTGTCCTCACTGACCTCCTTGACCGTGGCGTACATGCCCCCGATCGTGCGGACACCGGAACCCGGCTGCATCTGGTTCCGCATATCGATGGCCTGCTGCTGCTTCTTCTTGGCCGACCGGGTCATCAGGAACATGGCCCCGATGAGCACAATGAACGGGAGGAGGGTCAGGAGACTCACGGGTCGGACTTCCTTCACATGACCGCGATGGTGAACGGCCTGTTGGTTGGGGGTGTGTGATGCCGCCTACAAGCGGTGGCATCGGCGGAGTCTAGGCGAGTCCGCGCGCAGGGAACAACGCTCAGCGTGGCACCGGGGTTCCTGTCCCGGCCGGTGCCGGCCCCCTCATGCCCCGAACAAGTCCCCTTGTCCGTTTCCGGTTCCGCGGGAGCCGGGCGGGGTGAGACCGAGATGCGCCCATGCCGCCGGAGTCGCGACCCGGCCGCGCGGGGTACGGGCGAGCAGTCCCTCCCGGACGAGAAAGGGCTCGGCGACCTCTTCCACCGTCTCACGTTCCTCGCCCACCGCGACGGCGAGCGTGGACAGGCCGACCGGTCCGCCGCCGAACAGCTTGAGCAGGGCCTCCAGCACCGCCCGGTCGAGCCGGTCCAGGCCGCGGCCGTCGACCTCGTAGACCGCCAGGGCCGCCGTGGCGATCTCCCGGGTGATCCGCCCGTCGGCCCTGACCTGGGCGTAGTCCCGGACCCGGCGCAGGAGGCGGTTGGCGATGCGGGGCGTGCCGCGGGAGCGGCCGGCGATCTCGGCTGCGCCGTCGGTCTCTATCCCGACCTCCAGGAGACCCGCCGAGCGGTGGATGACCCGCTCCAGCTCTGTGGGCTCGTAGAACTCCATGTGCGCGGTGAAGCCGAAGCGGTCGCGCAGCGGGGGCGGCAGCAGGCCCGCCCGGGTGGTGGCGCCGACCAGGGTGAACGGGGGCAGCTCGAGGGGGATGGCGGTCGCGCCGGGGCCCTTGCCGACGATGACGTCGACGCGGAAGTCCTCCATCGCCATGTACAGCATCTCCTCGGCGGGCCGGGACATCCGGTGGATCTCGTCGAGGAAGAGGACCTCGCCCTCCTGGAGGGAGGACAGGATCGCCGCGAGGTCGCCGGCGTGCTGGATGGCCGGCCCGGAGGTGATGCGGATGGGGGCTTCCATCTCGGCCGCGATGATCATCGAGAGGGTGGTCTTGCCCAGGCCGGGGGCACCGGACAGCAGCACGTGGTCGGCGGTGGCGCCCCGCGCGCGGGCGGCGCGCAGCACCAGGTCGAGCTGCTCGCGGACCTTCTCCTGGCCGATGAACTCGTCCAGGTCCTTGGGCCGCAGGGCGGCCTCGACGGCCTGGTCCTCCCCGTCGGCGACAGATCCCACCAGCCGCTCCGCGGCGGCGGGGTCGGTCGTGTCGTCCCAGTTCACTGAAGTCTCCTAGCCGGGGTGGGGCGGGCGTGCGGGTGTTCCGGCCGGGGCCGGCGGCCCGGGTGCCGTATCTGGCGGTGGTGGTCCGTGGATCGTGGGCCGGACTACCGGGCGCGGTTCAGGGTCTGCAGAGCCGCCTTCAGCAGCGGGCCCACCTGGGGGGTGCCCTCGGCCGCCTCGGCCTGCGGAGTGACGGCGGCGACCGCCTCGTCGGCCTCGCGTGTCGCGTACCCGAGGCCGATCAGTGCGGCGTGCAACTGGTCGCGCCAGCCCGTGGTGCCGGGAGCGGCCGCGGCCGCCGCCGCGCCCACCGGTGCGCCGAGGCGGTCCTTCAGCTCCAGGAACAGCTTCTGGGCACCCTTCTTGCCGATGCCGGGCACGGCGGTGAGGGCCTTCTCGTCGGTGGTCGCGACGGCCCGGCGCAGCGCGTCCGGGGTGTGCACGGCGAGCATGGCCTGGGCCAGGCGCGGGCCCACGCCGCTGGCGGTCTGCAGCAGTTCGAAGACCTGCCGCTCGTCGTCGTCCGCGAAGCCGTAGAGGGTGAGCGAGTCCTCGCGCACGACCAGGGACGTCGCGAGCCTGGCGTGCGCGCCGACGCGCAGCGCGGACAGCGTGTTCGGCGTGCACTGGACGGCCATGCCGACGCCGCCGACCTCGACGACCGCGGCGTCGGGGGCGAGCGCGGCGACCGTGCCGCTGACGAAGGCGATCATGCGGAGCGCCCCTTCGGTGAGTTCGGTGCTGTGGGTGTGCGCGAGGCGTGCAGGGCGGCCGCCTGACGCAGCCGGTTCTGGGCCGGGGCCCGCCAGATGTGGCAGATGGCGAGCGCCAGGGCATCGGCCGCGTCGGCGGGCTTCGGGGGCGCGTCGAGCCGCAGCAGGCGGGTGACCATCGCGCCGACCTGGGCCTTGTCCGCGCGGCCGGAGCCGGTCACGGCGGCCTTGACCTCGCTGGGCGTGTGCAGGGCGACGGGTATGCCTCGGCGCGCGGCGCACAGCAGGGCGACGGCGCTCGCCTGGGCGGTCCCCATCACCGTCCGGACGTTGTGCTGGCTGAAGACACGTTCGACGGCGACGAACTCCGGCCGGTGTTCGTCCAGCCACTGTTCCAGGCCCTGCTCGATGGCGACGAGGCGGTGTCCGAGATCGGCGTCGGCGGGCGTGCGTACGACACCGACGCCGAGCATGGTGAGCGGTCGCCCGGCGACCCCCTCGACCACCCCGACACCGCACCGCGTCAACCCCGGGTCGACCCCCAGCACCCGCACGCCGGCCTCCCCTCTCTCTGCGGCTCATCCGCCGCCGCTCTCGCGGACCTGGCCGATCGCCGTCGGGGTTCCTCGATCGAGGTCACGGTCCGCGTACGGTGATCTTTGACGTACGCCAGGCTATCGGCTGCCACTGACAGGAGCTGCGGGCCGGTGGGGACATGTCCCCACCGGCCCGCTGGAATCGTCGCGCACGCAGCCGCGTCACACGTCGACCTTCTCCATGATCTCGTCGCTCACGTCGAAGTTGGCGAAGACGTTCTGCACGTCGTCGCTGTCCTCCAGCGCGTCGATCAGCTTGAAGATCTTCTTGGCGCCCTCCTCGTCCAGCTCGACCTGCATGGTCGGGACGAAGTTGGCCTCGGCGGAGTCGTAGTCGATCCCCGCGCCCTGCAGTGCGGTACGGACCTCGACGAGGTCGGTGGCCTCGCTGAGCACCTCGAAGGACTCACCGAGGTCGTTGACCTCCTCGGCGCCCGCGTCCAGGACGGCGGCGAGGACGTCGTCCTCGACCAGCTCACCCTTGGGGACGATCACGACGCCCTTGCGGTTGAACAGGTACGACACCGAACCGGGGTCGGCCATCGAGCCGCCGTTGCGGGTCATCGCGACCCGCACGTCCGAGGCGGCGCGGTTGCGGTTGTCGGTGAGGCACTCGATGAGCACCGCGACACCGTTCGGGCCGTAGCCCTCGTACATGATCGTCTCGTAGTCGGCGCCACCGGCCTCGAGACCGCCACCGCGCTTGATGGCGGAGTCGATGTTCTTGTTCGGCACCGACTGCTTCTTGGCCTTCTGAACGGCGTCGTAGAGCGTGGGGTTGCCGTCCAGATCGACACCGCCCATACGCGCGGCGACCTCGATGTTCTTGATCAGCTTCGCGAAGAGTTTGCCGCGCTTGGCATCGAGGACGGCCTTCTTGTGCTTCGTCGTGGCCCATTTGGAGTGGCCGGCCATCTGACTCTCTCCTTCGCGTAACCCAATCCCTGCAACAAACTCCCCCAGGACTCGAAAGCCCGGGAGGTACCCAGGAATCCTACAAGGCGTCGGCCGCCCGGCACTCGCGTGTCATGGTGACGAACAGGCCGTGCACACGGTGGTCCCCGGTCAGTTCCGGGTGGAAGGACGTGGCCAGGGCATTGCCCTGGCGGACCGCGACGATGTGGCCGTCGTGCTCGGCGACCACCTCGGCCCCGGCTCCGACGGACTCGACCCAGGGGGCGCGGATGAAGACACCGTGCACGGGGCCGCCCACCACTCCCTTGACGTCGACCGCGGCCTCGAAGGAATCGTTCTGCCGTCCGAAGGCGTTGCGGCGCACGATCATGTCGATCCCGCCCACGGTCTCCTGACCCGAGCGCGGGTCGAGGATCTTGTCGGCGAGCAGGATCATCCCGGCGCAGGTGCCGTAGACGGGCATGCCGGCACGCACGCGTGCGCGCAGGGGCTCCATCAGGCCGAACAGGACGGCCAGTTTGGAGATGGTGGTGGACTCGCCGCCGGGCAGGACCAAACCGTCGACCTCGGCGAGTTCGTCGGGCAGGCGCACCGGCCTGGCCACGGCACCGGCCGCGGCCAGGGCGACGAGGTGCTCCCGTACGTCGCCCTGGAGGGCCAGGACGCCTGCCACGACGTCGCTCATGCCTACCAGCCGCGGTTGGCGTAGCGCTCGGCCTCGGGAAGGGTGTCGCAGTTGATGCCGACCATGGCCTCGCCGAGGTTGCGGGACGCCTCGGCGATCACCTTCGGGTCGTCGTAGAAGGTGGTGGCCTTGACGATGGCGGCGGCACGCTTGGCCGGGTCGCCGGACTTGAAGATGCCGGAGCCGACGAAGACGCCCTCGGCGCCGAGCTGGCGCATCAGCGCGGCGTCGGCGGGAGTGGCGACACCGCCGGCGGAGAACAGCACGACCGGCAGCCTGCCCAGCTCGGCGACCTCCTTGACCAGCTCGTACGGGGCGCGCAGCTCCTTGGCGGCGGCGTACAGCTCGTGGTTGTCGAAGCCGCGCAGCCGGGCGATCTCGTTCTTGATCTGGCGCAGGTGACGGACGGCCTCGACGACGTTGCCGGTGCCGGCCTCGCCCTTGGAGCGGATCATCGCGGCACCCTCGGCGATGCGGCGCAGGGCCTCGCCGAGATTGGTGGCACCGCAGACGAAGGGGGTGGTGAACGACCACTTGTCGGAGTGGTTGACCTCGTCGGCCGGAGTGAGGACCTCGGACTCGTCGATGTAGTCGACGCCGAGGGACTGCAGGACCTGGGCCTCGACGAAGTGGCCGATGCGGGACTTGGCCATGACCGGGATGGAGACGGCCCCGATGATGCCGTCGATCATGTCCGGGTCGGACATGCGTGCCACGCCGCCGTCCTTGCGGATGTCGGCGGGCACGCGCTCCAGGGCCATGACGGCGACGGCGCCCGCGTCCTCGGCGATCTTCGCCTGCTCCGGTGTGACGACGTCCATGATCACGCCGCCCTTGAGCTGCTCGGCCATGCCGCGCTTCACGCGGGCGGTGCCGGTCTCGGGAGCCTGGTTTTCGGAGAGCGTGCTGGACACGAATGACCTCACTGTTGCGAAGAGGGGGTTTCTACAGCACTGAGGAAACGTGAACGGACCAGTCCACAGCAAGAGCCAATGATGAGGCGGTGGATCCTTTTGGGCGGATCCTTCCGGGCGGCTCTCCCGGTACGGCTCTCGGTGCGACCGGCTCCGGGCGGGCTCCTGGTCCTCCCGGGCGGGGCCGCGCTACGCGGCCCGCTCCATCAGGGAGGCCGGTGGTTCGTCGTCCATTTCGAAGGCCATCGGGAACGGCGCGTGTCCCGCCAGCCGGAACCAGCGCACCTTGCGGTGCCGGCGCAGAGCGCGTGCGGCCCGTACGGCGTCGTTGTGGAAACGCCGTGCCATGGGCACCCTGCGAACCGCCTCGGCGAGTTCCAGGGCCGCTTCCTCTCCCCCGGGCGCGTCCCTGACCGCGTCCACCTGCTGTGCCTCGGCGAAGACGGCACGCAGCGCCTGGCTCAGTTCACTCTCGGCGACCTCCCGTTGCTCCTCCACCGTCTGCCGCGCGGCGTGCGCGGCCTCGTAGAGCACGATCGAGGCGGCCGGATCGAGCACCCCCGACGTGGCCAGTTCCTGCGCCACTGAGGCGCGACGCAGCAACTGCGCGTCCAGCGCGGCACGGGCGGCGTCGATCCGGGCGTGCAGCCGGTCCAGCCGCCCCGCCGTCCAGCTCAGATAGAGGCCGCTCGCGGCGAGGACGACAAGGATCCAGATGAGGGTTGCGGTCACGGGCGGCAAGGCTACCGGGAGCCCCATCCGGACCCGAACGGGCCGGAGCCCGACCGGCGGGTCAGGCCCTTCCCGGCCTCAGTCCCGCGTCAGACCGAAGCGTGCCCACCGCTTCGTCGTCCGGTCGTCCGCCGCCACCGCGGCCGCGCCGGCGGTCACCGTCTCGTAGACGGACATGATGTCCGCGCCGACGGTCGACCAGTCGAAGCGGCGGACGTGGGCGCTGCCCCGTTCACTCAGCTTCGCGCGGCGCTCCGGGTCCTCCAGGAGGCGTATCGCGGCGTCGGCGAGCGCGTCGGCGTCCTCGTTGGGGAACAGTTCGCCCGCCGCCCCCCGGTCGAGGACCTGGGCGAAGGCGTCCAGGTCGGCAGCGAGCACCGGCGCCCCCGCGGACATCGCCTCGACCAGGATGATGCCGAAGCTCTCGCCTCCGGTGTTGGGCGCCACGTACAGGTCGACGCTGCGCAGGAGCCGGGCCTTGTCCTCGTCGCTGACCATGCCGAGGAACTCGACCCGGGAACGGAGTTCGGCGGGCAGGCTCTCCACCGCCTCCTCCTCGTCACCGCGTCCCGCGACCAGCAGCCGCGCCCGCGGGCGGGCGGCGAGGATCTTCGGCAAGGCCCGCATCAGCACCGGGAGGCCCTTGCGTGGCTCGTCGATACGGCCGATGAAGCCGATCGTCTCCCCCTGCCACCGCGGATCGGCCTCGGCGCGGGCGAAGAAGTCGACGTCCACACCGTTCGGGATCACCACGGCGTCCCCGCCGAGGTGTTCGACGAGCGTGCGGCGGGCGTACTCGCTCACCGCGATCCGCGCGCTGATCTTCTCCAGGGCCGCCTGCAGGATGGAGTAGGCGGCGATCATGGCCCTGGAGCGCGGGTTGGACGTGTGGAAGGTGGCCACGATGGGTCCCTCGGCGGCCCAGCAGGTCAGCAGGCCGAGCGAGGGCGAGGTCGGCTCATGGATGTGGATCACGTCGAAGGCGCCCTCGTGCAGCCAGCGCCGCACCCGGGCCGCCGACAGGAAACCGAAGTTGAGCCGGGCCACCGAGCCGTTGTACGGCACCGGCACCGCGCGGCCGGCCGAGACGACGTACGGCGGCAGCGGGGTGTCCTCGTCGGCCGGGGCGAGAACGGACACCTCGTGGCCGAGCCGGATGAAGTACTCGGCCAGGTCACGGATGTGGAACTGGACGCCACCCGGTACGTCCCAGGAGTACGGGCAGACGATGCCGATTCTCACGGAGTCGCCTCCCGCGCGGGATCGAGGTCCTTGAGCCACAAGCGCTGCAGCATGTGCCAGTCCTCCGGATGCTCGGCGATCCCCGCGGCGAAGGCGTCGGCCAGCGCCTGTGTCATCACGGACGTCTTCTCGGCGCGTGTGCCCGACTCGGGAATTCCGACCGGTGGATGGACCCGTCCTCGCATCACGGGCGAGTCGTCGTACCAGAGCGTCACCGGCAGCAGCAGCGCGCCGGTCTGCTGGGCGAGCAGGGCGGGGCCGGCCGGCATCCGCGCGGTCTCGCCGAAGAAGTCGACCTCCACGCCGGAGGCCGACAGATCGCGGTCGGCGACCAGGCAGACCAGTCCCCCGCCGCGCAGTCGCCGGGCCAGCGTGCCGAACGCGCTGCCGCCGTTGTGCGGGAGCACCTCCATGCCGAGGCCCTCGCGGTAGGCGACGAACCGGTCGTACAGCGTCTCCGGCTTCAGGCGCTCGGCGACGGTGGTGAAGGGGATACCGAGTCCGGTGGTGGCCCAGGCGCCCGCGAGATCCCAGTTGGCGAGGTGCGGCAGTGCCAGGACGACGCCCTTGCCGGCCGCCATGCCGTCGGTCAGACGGTGGATGTCCTCGATGTCCACGCCGCCCGCTATGCGCTCCCGGCTCCAGGCCGGCAGCCGGAAGGACTCCATCCAGTACCGCAGGTACGAGCGCATGCCCGCGCGGGACAGTTCGGCGAGCTGCTCGGGGCCCGCGCCCGGCACCACGCGCGCGTAGTTGCTCTCCAGCCGCAGCACGCCCTTGCCCCGCCGCTTCCAGGCCAGGTCGGCGATGCTCCGGCCGAGCCGTACGGCGACGGGTTCGGGGAGTTTCCTGACGGTGGCCCAGCCGGCGCCGTACAGGGCGTCGGTCAGCCGCTCCTGGACACTCACTTCGCGGTCTCGCTCCCCCGGGTCCGCCGGCCCTCGGCGGACTCCCCCACCTCGGACTCCCGCGCCCCCGCCTCCCGCACCCCGGACTCCCGTTCCGCGGCTTCGGCCTCGGCGGACTCCCGGCGCACGGTGACGACCCGCTGGATCAGCGTGATCAGGCTGCCGACGGCGACGATCCACAGAGCGATCGGCAGCAGGTACTGGATTCCGGGCACACCGAATGCGTGCAGGCCCGCCAGACCCGCCGCGACCAGCGAGATCACCAGCCGCTCGGCCCGCTCGATCAACCCGTTCACGGCGACCGGCAGTCCGATCGACTCGCCGCGCGCCTTGGTGTACGACACCACCTGACCGCTGGCCAGGCAGAAGATCGAAACGGCACACAGCACGAGGTCGTCGCCCCCGCCCGCGTACCACAGGGCGAAGCCGGCGAAGACGGCCCCGTCGGCGACCCGGTCGAGGGTGGAGTCGAGGAAGGCCCCCCAGCGGCTGGAGCGGCCCAGCTGGCGGGCCATGTTGCCGTCGACGAGGTCGGAGAACACGAACAACGTGATGACGACCGTGCCCCAGAAGAACTCGCCCACGGGGTAGAAGACCAGCGCGCCCGCGACCACACCCGCGGTGCCGATGAGCGTGACCGTGTCCGGGCTGACCCCCCGCCGGATGAGAAACGCGGCGAACGGCGTGAGGACACGCGTGAAGAATGCACGCGCGTACTTGTTCAGCATGGCCTTCCCGACGGTCGGTGTGGCCGCGTGGCCCTGCTGGCCACCGGCTGGCCCATCGTAGTCACGCGCGCGTACCGCCGTTGGCCGGGCACCCGAACGTCCGGTGCACGGGCCGACGGCACACGCGGTGGCGGACCGGGAGACGGGATCACGTCCCTCGTATGGACGCACCGTGACGGGAGTGCAAAGCTCGAAGGACCGCGGGCGTCGCCGGAGCCGTCACCGCTCGGGGTGCCCCCGGGCGAGCACCCGGGGGAGGATTCCGCGTGTCCGCGCCCACAGTGACCTCACCGTGCACGGGAGGCAGGACCATGGGCGACAAGGCGCACACACACCCCGGAGCCGCCGGAAGGGCACAGGCGGCCGACCACCCCACGTCCGTACGGAATGTGGTGCTGGTCGGCCACTCCGGATCGGGCAAGACGACCTTGGTGGAGGCTCTCGCGCTGACCGCGGGAGCGGTGAACCGGGCGGGCCGGGTGGAGGACGGCGGCACCGTCTCCGACTACGACGACATCGAGCACCGGCAGCAACGCTCGGTACAGCTCTCCCTGGTGCCCGTCGAATGGGACGGCATCAAGATCAACCTGCTGGACACCCCCGGATACGCCGATTTCGTCGGGGAACTCAGGGCCGGTCTGCGAGCGGCGGACGCGGCCCTTTTCGTCGTCTCGGCCTCCGACGGCGTGGACGGCTCGACCCGGATGGTGTGGGACGAGTGCGCGGCCGTCGGCATGCCCCGGGCCATCGTCGTCACGCACCTGGAAGCGGCGCGCGCGGACTTCCAGGAGATGACGCGCGTCTGCGCGGAGGCGTTCGGCGGGGACGACCCCGACGCCGTACTGCCGCTGTACCTGCCCCTGCACGGCCCTGCGGGGCCTGACGGGCACGCGCCCGTGACGGGGCTGATCGGCCTGCTGACGCAGAAACTGTTCGACTACTCCTCCGGGGAGCGCGAGGAGTCCGAGCCCGGCCCGGACCGGCTGCCGCTGATCGAGGAGGCACGCAACCGGCTGATCGAGGGGATCATCGCGGAGAGCGAGGACGAGACCCTCATGGACCGCTACCTCGGCGGCGAACAGTGCGACGTCGAGACCCTGATCGAGGACCTGGAACGCGCCGTCGCGCGAGGTGCGTTCTTCCCCGTCCTGGCCGCCGCTCCCGCGGCCGAGGGCGCCCGCCAGGGCCTCGGCACCGTCGAACTGCTGGGGCTGATCACCGGCGGCTTCCCGACCCCGCTGGAGCACGTCACACCGCAGGTGACCACGGTCGACGGCACACCGCGCGAGCTGAAGCCGTGCGATCCCGACGCCCCGCTGGTCGCGGAGGTCGTCAAGACGTCCTCCGATCCGTACGTCGGCCGGCTCTCGCTGATCCGCCTCTTCTCCGGCACCCTGCGCGCCGACCAGACGGTGCACGTCTCCGGGCACGGACTGGCCGACCGGGGCCACGAGGACCACGATGTCGACGAGCGGATCGGCGCACTGTCCACGCCGTTCGGCAAACAGCAGCGGCCGGTGCCGCACGTCATCGCGGGCGATCTGGCGTGCGTGGCGAAACTGGGCCGTGCCGAGACCGGGGACACCCTGTCCGCCAAGGACGACCCGCTGCTCATGGAACCCTGGGAGATGCCCGACCCGCTGCTTCCGCTGGCCATCGAGGCGCACAGCAAACCCGACGAGGACAAACTCTCGCAGGGACTGTCCCGCCTCGTGGCGGAGGACCCGACGATGCGCCTGGAGCAGAACCAGGACACCCACCAGGTGGTCCTGTGGTGTCTGGGCGAAGCACACGCGGACGTGGCCCTGGAGCGACTGCGCAGCCGGTACGGCGTCCAGGTGGACGTCGTGGCCCACCGGGTGCCGTTGCGGGAGACGTTCGGCGACCGGGCGGCCGGACGCGGGCGGCACGTCAAACAGTCCGGCGGCCACGGGCAGTTCGCCATCTGCGAGATCGAGGTGGAGCCGCTGCCGGGCGGCTCGGGCATCGAGTTCGTGGACAAGGTGGTCGGCGGCTCGGTGCCTCGGCAGTTCATCCCGTCCGTCGAGAAGGGCGTACGGGCCCAGGCCGCCAAGGGCATCGCGGCCGGCCACCCGCTGATCGACGTACGGGTGACGCTGCTGGACGGCAAGGCGCACTCGGTGGACTCCTCCGACGCGGCGTTCCAGACGGCGGGCGCGCTGGCGCTGCGGGAGGCGGCCGCGGACGCGCGGATCCACCTCCTGGAGCCGGTGGCCGAGGTGAACGTCCTGGTCGGCGACGACTACGTGGGACCGGTGATGAGCGATCTGTCCGGCCGGCGCGGCCGGGTGCTCGGCACCGAGCAGTCGGCCGGCGGCCGCACCCTCATCCGGGCCGAGGTGCCGGAGATCGAGATCGGCCGGTACACCGTCGATCTGCGGTCGCTCTCGCACGGCACCGCGCGCTTCAGCCGCCGGTACGCGCGGCACGAGCCGATGCCACCGCAGGTCGCGGAGCGGGTGCGGGAGGAGGCCCGCAGCGCCTGACGGCGCCGGGCGGGCCTCGCGGCCAACGGTGCGCGGGCCGCGAGGCCGGCGCCGGCGGTGCCTCACCGGTCGGCGCCGGGCGCCCGTGGGGAAGCCCCGCGGGCGCCCGCGTACGCCTTCGCCCGCACGCGCCCCGGGAGCCCGCCGAACACGCCCTCAAAGCGTCGGCCGCCGCCCCGGCAGGCGGCTTTCGGTCGTCCACCGACGGACACCGGTGGCTGCCGATACTCTGAAGTCCAGATCAACAGGTGTGCGCGGCAAGGAAGTCGGGAAGGCCGCAAGACGACAGTCGCGGCGATCGGGGGCGGGAATGACCGTTGAGGGCGGTTACGCGGATTTCTTCGGTCCGCAGGTGCCACGCACCGGCGACGAGGGGCAGACCCCGACGTTCGCACTGGCCTCGGCGGCCTACCGGGACAACGAGGCCGAGGAGATACTCAAGGCCAACAACGAGTGGCACAAGTCGTCCGTCGACAAGCCCAGGATCGCGCTGTTCCGGCCGAACCTGGGCGAGGCGTTCTCCCGGGCGATCATCGACCGGATGCTGGGCTCCGGGCGGGCGCCACTCATCCAGTCCTTCGGCGCCCACCCCCAGGTGGTGGTGGAGCACAGCCTCGCGGCGCACCGCATCCGGCGGGAGCGGGACAACTGGCTGAGTGCCGTGATGGTGCTGTGCGGCCTGCTCTTCCTGCCCGGACTGCTGGTGTGGCTGCTGGTCTTCCAGATCCGCACCACCATCGCCAGACGCGAGGACAAGCGGGCCGGCGCGCTCGCCACCACGCTCCTGGTCGCGGTGGGCGTCCTCGCGGTGATCTTCCTGCTCCGGATGCCCTTCGACGGGTTCTGGGGCTGGTACGCGCGGGCGTCGGTCGTCGCCCCGGTGGTGGGCTGGTTCTGGGCCAAGCGGATCTGCGAGCGCACGGCGCAGGACCTCAGGGAGCGCTGGAGCAGTCTGCTCTCCGGCGGCAGTGTGGGGGCCAAGGTGCCCGAAGCGGTGCCGAGCAGCCCCGGTGAGACGGCCGCCGAGCAGTTGCGTCAGTCGCTGGCCCGGCTCAGCGCCGAACAGCAGTCCAATTCCGTGTTCTACGCCGGGCCCAAGGGGATACTGGGCATGGGCACGCGCTGGGGCAGCTGGCAGCTCGCCGAGGAGCTCATACCGATCGACCCGGACCGGGAGATCAACCCGTTCCGCAGCTGGGACGTGATCAAGGCCATCCACGACCGACTGCGCATGCTGGAGCGCGGTCCGCTGCACACCGGCGGCTTCCCCAAGCCGTCGGTACGGCACTGGATCGTCACCCCGATCGGGGAGAACGCGGACGGGGTGTCCCGGCCCGAGGGCACCGACGTCGAGGCGTACCAGGTCAAGCAGCACGCCATACAGGAGATCTGCAACAACCAGCAGTTCGGCGCGGGCGACCGGCACTACCTGGGCGTGCAGTGGACGCTGTGGGACGGCCAGCTGGTCCTCACCATGCTGATCACGGTGACGGTGCTGCACGAGACGCTGCGCATCGAGGTCACCGGGCATGCCCTGGGGCCGGTGCACTCCCTGTTCACGACCAAGCCGGCGGCCAAGGAGAAGACGGTCCAGAAATCGGTCAGGTTCTGGGAGACCCGGACGGTGAAGCTCCCCCTGGTCGACGCGGACGAGGTGGTGCGCCTGGCCGCCCGGGCGCCGCTGACCTGGTATCCGCCGCTGCTGTACTGGCTGGGCGGCAAGCTCTCGCTGCCCGAGCCCTTCGGCCTGCGGCACGCCTGGGCCGACAAGCCGTGGCGGCACCGTTTCATGGCCGACGACGCGCTGCGCGCCGCCACACCGGTCCTGCGGGCGGTGCACGCGGCGGCGATCAAGGTGCTGAAGGAGAACGGCGTGGACACGGAGAAGTTCGGTGCCCGCTCGGCGGGCCTGAGCGGAGCCGTCCAGGAAGCGGCGCCCAAGAAGGCCGACGTGTACGACGCGTAGGTCTCCGGCGGTGGGCCGGAGACCTACGCGTCCGCCGGTGCGGGCGTCAGCCGCAGATCAGTCCGTCGGCCAGGCTTCCGCGAGCATCTTGCGGGTGTCGCCCAGCAGTTGCGGCAGCACCTTCGTGTGGCCGATCACGGGAAGGAAATTGGTGTCGCCGCCCCAACGGGGCACGACGTGCTGGTGCAGGTGGGCGGCGATGCCCGCGCCGGCCACGGTGCCCTGGTTCATGCCGATGTTGAAGCCGTGGGCGCCGGAGGCACTGCGCAGGGCACTCATCGCCTGCTTGGTGAACTCGGCGAGCTCCGCCGTCTCCTCCGCCGTCAGCTCCGTGTAGTCGGCGACGTGGCGGTACGGCACCGTCATCAGGTGGCCGCCCGTGTAGGGGTACAGGTTGAGCACGGCGTAGACCAGCTCGCCGCGCTTGATGATCAGCCCGTCCTCGTCGGACCTGGCCGGGATGGAGCAGAAGGGGCAGCCGTCGTCGGCACCCGGGCCACTCGGCTTGTTCTCGCCCTGGATGTAGGCCATCCGGTGGGGCGTCCACAGACGCTGGAACGCGTCCTGCGTGCCCACTCCCAACTGCTGCTCCGGCTCACTCGTCATGCGTGCAGCATATGGCGTCGCCGTGGGGTGACGGCAAAGGCCCCCGGGATACATCCCGGGGGCCCGAAGCCCCGCGTCGGCGGGGAGCAGGTCATACCTGAGCGCGACGCTCCACCACGTCAACGAGCTTGGCGATGGCCTCGTCACGCGGAATGCCGTTCTCCTGCGAACCGTCGCGGTAGCGGAACGACACGGTGCCCGCGTTCATGTCGTCGTCACCGACGATGATCATGAACGGGACCTTGAGCTTCTGCTGCGTGCGGATCTTCTTCTGCATGCGGTCCGAGGAGGAGTCCACCTCGACCCGCAGGCCCTGCTTCTTCGCGTCGGCGGCGAACTTCTCCAGGTACTCCACATGCGCGTCGCCCACCGGGATGCCCACCGCCTGCACCGGAGCCAGCCATGCCGGGAAGGCGCCCGCGTAGTGCTCGAGGAGCACCGCGAAGAACCGCTCGATGGAGCCGAACAGCGCGCGGTGGATCATGACCGGGCGGGTCTTGGAGCCGTCCGCGGCGGTGTACTCCAGGTCGAAGCGCTCCGGCAGGTTGAAGTCGAGCTGGATCGTCGACATCTGCCAGGTGCGGCCGATGGCATCGCGGGCCTGCACGGAGATCTTCGGTCCGTAGAAGGCGGCGCCGCCCGGGTCCGGGACCAGCGGCAGGCCCTGCTTCTCGGCGACCTGGCGGAGGGTCTCGGTGGCCTCCTCCCACGCCTCGTCCGTGCCGACGAACTTCGTCTCGTCCTTGGTGGACAGCTCCAGGTAGAAGTCGGTCAGGCCGTAGTCGCGCAGCAGGTTCAGGACGAAGGTGAGGGTCTTGTCGAGCTCCTCGGACATCTGCTCGCGGGTGCAGTAGATGTGCGCGTCGTCCTGGGTGAAGCCGCGGGCGCGGGTCAGACCGTGCACGACGCCCGACTTCTCGTACCGGTACACGGTCCCGAACTCGAACAGACGCAACGGCAGTTCCCGGTACGACCGGCCGCGCGCGTCGAAGATCAGGTTGTGCATCGGGCAGTTCATGGGCTTGAGGTAGTAGTCCACGCCCTCGTCGAGCTGCATGGGCGGGTACATGCCGTCGGCGTACCAGTCCAGGTGGCCCGAGGTCTCGAAGAGCTTCCCCTTCGTCGCGTGCGGGGTGTAGACGAACTCGTAACCGGCTTCCTCGTGCTTGCGCCGCGAGTAGTCCTCCATGACCCGGCGGATGATTCCGCCCTTGGGGTGGAAGACGGCGAGGCCGGAGCCGATCTGCTCGGGGATGGAGAACAGGTCGAGCTCGCTGCCGAGCTTGCGGTGGTCGCGCTTCTCGGCCTCGGCGAGGAACTCCAGGTGTGCCTTCAGCTCCTCCTTGGAGGGCCAGGCGGTGCCGTAGATCCGCTGGAGCTGCTTGTTCTTCTCGCTGCCGCGCCAGTACGCCGAGGCGTTGCGCATGAGCTTGAACGCCGGGATGTTCCGGGTGGTCGGCAGGTGCGGGCCACGGCAGAGATCCCGCCAGCACAGCTCGCCGGTCTTGGCGTCCAGGTTGTCGTAGATCGTCAGCTCGCCGGCGCCGACCTCGACGTCCGCGCCGTCGTCGTGCGACGCGGAACCCTTGATACCGATCAGCTCCAGCTTGTACGGCTCGTCGGCGAGCTCCTCACGGGCCTCGTCGTCGGTGACCACACGGCGGGAGAAGCGCTGGCCGCGCTTCTGGATCTCCTGCATGCGCTTCTCGATGGCCTTGAGGTCATCATCGGGGTGGAAGGGCTTGTCGACGTCGAAGTCGTAGTAGAAGCCGTCCCGGACCGGCGGGCCGATGCCCAGCTTGGCCTCGGGGAACAGTTCCTGCACGGCCTGCGCCATGACGTGCGCGGTGGAGTGGCGCAGGATGTTCAGGCCGTCCTCGGAGGAGATCTCGACGCCCTCGACGGTCTCGCCGTCCTTGACCTCGTAGGCGAGGTCCTTGAGCTCACCGGCCACCCGCGCCGCGATGATCGAGCGCTCGCCTGCGAAGAGCTCGGCGGCCGTGGTGCCCGTCGTCACCACGCGCTCGTCCCGCTCGGAATCGCGTTGGATGATCACACGGACGTCTGACACCGGTCTCTCCTGACTGAAGGCTTTGGCTGCGGCGCCATACCTGAGCGCACGCATGGGTGCGATCGTACCGACCCGGACCGGTCGGGTGCGAAATCATTCCTCGCGGCCGGCCCGCTCGGCCTCGCCGGCCCGTACCGGGTGCGACACGGGCCCTCACTGAGCGTGATCGGCTCGTATCCGGCCCGGCCTCCGCGAGCGCCCACGGCCGCACGGAGCCGGGCGGCGACGGAGCGGCCGGGGCCCGCGTACGGCGCGCACCGGCCGGGTATCACCGGAGCGGGCAGCGGACTTGGCGTCAACTGCCGATGGTGCGCGAGGGGTTGGTGGGCATGAGGTGCTGGTACGAGGGGCCGCTGGCCGCCTTCGACACGGAGACGACGGGGGTGGACGTCGAAACCGACCGGATCGTGTCGGCCGCCGTCGTCGTCCAGGACTCGCCGGGCAACCGGCCGCGGGTCAGCCGCTGGCTGGTCAGCCCGGGGGTGCCGGTGCCGGCCGCGGCGACGGAGGCACACGGGCTGACGGACGAGCATCTGCGGCGCAACGGCCGCTGGCCGGCACCGGTGATGTACGAGGTGGCGGAGGCGTTGGCCGAGCAGGCGGGGGTGGGCCGGCCGCTGGTGGTGATGAACGCTCCGTTCGATCTCACCCTGCTGGACCGGGAGTTGCGCCGTCATCGGGCCACGCCGCTGAGCCGCTGGTTCGAGCGGACGCCGCTGCTGGTGCTGGACCCGCGGGTCCTCGACAGGCATCTGGACCGCTACCGCAAGGGCGGCCGCACGCTCACCGATCTGTGCGCGCTCTACGGCGTCCCGTCGGAGGGCACGCCCGGCGCGGAGGCGGGCGCGGCGGCGGCGCTGGAGGTCACTCGCGCGGTGGGCCGCCGCTTCGCGTCCCGGCTGGAGCACCTGTCCCCCGGCGAGCTCCACACGTTGCAGGCGGTGTGGCACGCGGGCCAGGCCCGGGGCCTGACGTCCTGGTTCGCCCGTAACGGCACACAGGAGGCGGTGGACCCGGCCTGGCCGCTGCGCCCGGACCTGCCGACGGCTGCGTGAGACCCCGGCCAGGAACGCGTGAACACGGGCCGGGGCACACAAAAGCCGGTCCGCCTGTGGCGGACCGGCTTTCCCGGTGGGCGATACTGGGTTCGAACCAGTGACCTCTTCGGTGTGAACGAAGCGCTCTCCCACTGAGCTAATCGCCCGGGAACGGACTGAACAATACAGGTCCGGGCGCGCTTGGTTCAAACCGCTTGCAGGTGGGCGGCCAGGCCGCGCCGCCCGGCCCGCATCATGAGTACGTGGTTCGCGCGGAGGACGGGCCGTCCCGGCCGGGCGAGGCGGCGCAGCAGCGGTTTACGGACGTCGACCTCCTGGGCGTAGCGGGCGAGGGTGCCGCCGGGGCCCCGGGGGACGACGGTCCAGCGGGCCCAGCCGTCGATGTCCCCGGACAGGGCGACTTCCAGGATTCCGGCCGCGGGGTCGCGCCTCGTCTCCCGCACGGTCGCCACCAGGGAGAAGGGCAGCACGGAGCGGATCCGGAGGATCCCCACGCCCCCGCCGACGGCGTCGGCGAGCCGCGTGACCTCTTTCACCTGCGGCCACCAGCGGGGATAGTCCTCGACGCGTTCCAGGGCGCGGTACACGGCGGGCGCGGGCGCCGGCAGGGTCCACAGACTGCGGAAGCGGTAATGGTTCCGGTCCATGGACGGAGTGTGCCCGCCCGCGCCCGCGTCGTGCGGTTCCCTACGGCATCCGGTCGCCGAGCAGGGCCAGGTTCTCTATGGCGGCGAGGCCGTAGAGCGCGGTGTCGTTGGTGGACACCCAGGTGGCCTCGCTGCCGGCCACCAGGGCGGTCGGGCCGGTCACCTTCTCGGTCTTCCAGGGGGCGGATTCCCGGTAACCGTCGGAGTGGTAGAACTTCTCCCAGGCCCGGCGGGCGAGTTCGTCGTCGCCGGTCTGCACGGCGGCGTAGGCGTCCAGGCGGGAGTGGCCCTGGAAGAGGATCAGGCTGCCGAAGTTGCTGCCGTAGCGTGCCGCCTGCTCCGTCTTGCTCGCGTTGAAGTAGCGGCAGTAGTCGTAGTACGCCTCGTTGAACTCCGGCATGTCGACCAGGTCGATGAGTTCGGCGCACAGTTCGTTCAGGCCGAAGACGGCCGACAGGTGGGAGACCTCGACCTTCGGGGTGTCGGCGACCGCGAACCTGCCGGTGTCCAGGTCGTACAGGCCGCTGCCCTGGACGAAGCCGTTGGGCTGGGCGGCGATGGTCTCCATGGTGGACAGGACACGCGCCTTGGCCTTCTTCCACTTGGGGCCCCGGCGTTCCCACTCGGTGAGCCAGGCGGAGACCAGGCCGCTCCAGTCGGTGCCGAAGCCGATCGACAGGGCGTTGCGGTCGGGGGTGTACGGCTCGGTGCGGATCTTGCGCAGGGGGTCCAGGGCGAGGAAGGTCTCGTCGGAGTCGACGTTGGCGTGCATGAGGTCGCCGACGCGTTCGTCGGCGGTGAGGAAGTAGTAGTACCGCCGGTAGGTGGTGTTGGCGATGCGCTGCTGTTTGGCGCTGTCGGCGAAGTGCTGGACGCCGTGCCGGGTGCCGAGGCCGGCCCACTTGCCCAGGTGGTAGACGTCGACCTCGCCGGTGTGCCGGGTCATCGCCTCGGCGAAGCGGAAGATGTCGGCGCGGCCGGAGCGCAGGTAGGCGTACCAGAGCCAGAGGTCTGGCGAGAGTTCGGAGTTGTCCCAGGCGTAGCCGCCGACGTCGTAGCGCCACTGGTGGCGGACGGTGTCGTAGGTGTGCATGACGTCGCCGTAGTCCCAGAAGCCGTACCAACGGCGCATCTCCACCTGGTCCTTGTAGTAGGTGAAGAGGAAGTCGAGGTGGTCCTCGATCTTCGCCTTGGCCGGGGTGGAGCGGTCGGGTTCGGCGAACAGGCCGGGGCCGAACACCTTGGCGCCGATGAGCTGCTTGGGCGGTGCGGCGAGTTGCGGGAGGACGCGGACGGCCTCGACCTGCTCGGCGAGGCGGTCGGCGTTCGGGGTCGACTCGTTGGCCCAGAAGAGGAGTTCGGAGGTACGGGCGATGCCGTAGGGGGTGCCGAACTCGGGCTCGTAGTCCTCGTAGGTGATGTTGAGGCCTTCGAGCTGTTCGGGGAAGGTGTCCTGGCCCATGCCGTCGTGGTAGAAGCGCAGGTCCATGGGCTGTGCCTCGGGCGACCAGAGCCAGAGGGTGACCTCGGCCTCGTCGGTGTGGGCGCCGCGGATGTCGAGCTGGGCGGGGTGTTTCTGCCAGAAGTCGCGCAGGCCGAAGGAGAGTCCGCCGCCGACCCCGCCGACGTAGCCGAAGCCGGAGGCGCGTCTGCCTCCGCCGGCGCCGATCCAGCCGTAGCCCTTCTTGGTGCGCTTGCGCAGGGCGAAGCCGTCGGCGGAGAGCTGGGAGAGGGTGTAGTCGCCCCATTCGGGGATGTACCGCAGGCGGGTGGTGACGCGTTGGTCCCAGGTGGCGGGGTCGGGCAGCTTCTCACCCGCGTACTGGGCCGCCTGCACGGCCGCCCCCGGGTCGCGGCGCAGTCCGGTGACGCCCTTGACGGCTTCGCGCAGCAGGCCGGTGCCCTCGCCGCCGATGCGGATGTGCCGGTCGTAGGCCTCGTCGCGCATCGGCACGGAGAAGCGGACGCCGATGCCACGGATGAAGTCGCCGCTCGCCCTGCCGGGTTCCTGCTGTCCGTCGTAGGTGATGGTGTGCACCATGCGGAAGGAGTCGGCGCCCGCGTAGAAGTAGAGGCGGATGGAGAAGGGGAGCCAACTGCGCTGTCCCTTGCGGTGCTTGCCGTCGATCCGGACGACGGCGCGGACCGGCCCTTCCTGTTCGACGGTGACATCGGTGATGGTGCCGTCGAAGCGTTCGGTCCTGACGGTGGTCTGGTCGCCGTCCTCGAACTCGGGCTGGCGCAGCAGGACGAGGCGCCCGTTCCTGGCGATCTCGGTCGAGCCGCGGGTGACGGACTTGATGATCGTGGCGCCGGACTTGCCGATCCTCGCGGTGATGACGCCGGTCGATACCTCGATGGTGCCGCCGCGTTTGCCGACGGTGACCTTCTTCTCCGGTGCTGCGGGGGTGCCGGCGGTGAGGGTGAGTGTGCCGGAGCCCGAACTCACGGCGTGTGCCGTCCACTTGAGGGAACCGTCGGGCCAGTGGGCGATCGGCCAGGACTGGACGGGTACGGCATTGCCGTCGGAGTCGGCCAGTGCGAAGGTCTGGTCGTCCCGGTGGAGGCCCTTGGGCCAGGGCACGCCGACGGTGGAGCCGGACGCCGCGCCGAGGCCGCCGTCCTCGAGCCAGTCCAGGGTCACGGGGTCGCCGGCGGCGGTTTCGGCTTTCGGCGCGGCGGCGGCATCGCGCGCGCCGAGTGCCCAGCCGAACTGGGCGGCGGCGCCTGCGACGGCGGCTGCCTTCAGGAGGGACCTGCGGGGGACGGGGGACATGGCCTTTCCTTTCCGTGCGGGATGCACCGTGATGTCAAGGGCATGACAGGAAGAGGCGCGACGCCGGGGCGTCGGCCCTGGTACGAAAAGGCACCGCCCGCGTCAGCGGTGCCGGTGGCGCTCTTCCACGGCGACGGCCGCCGCCGCGACGGCCCCCAGGACGGGGAGCGCGAGCGGCGCGCTGAACCAGGCGGAGCAGACCACCACGGCCAGCCCGCCGACGATCAGGAAGGATCCGGCCGGGTCGAGCACGGTGCGGCGGCCGGCCCGCGCGAGCAGCGACCGCCAGGAGGCGCCGGGCCGCCACTCGGCCGCCGCGCGCAGCCCGGCGACGACCGCCGCGATCAGGGCGACCACTCCGACAGCGGCCACGAGCGCACCACCGGGCAGCCCGGCCCGTACGGCCCGTACGTCCACCCACACCACGGCGAGGGCGGCCCATCCGGCGAGTCCGACGAGCCATCCGCCGCGCAGTGCCGACCGGAAGTCGGCCGCGAACTCCCGCAGCCCGCCGTGCTCGTGGGCGAGCCGGCGCCCGAGGTGCCGCGCACCGGCCGCGAACGCGGCGGGGTAGGTGACAAGCGGCAGCGATGCCAGCGCGATCCACACTCCGGTGAGCAGGCACTCGGCGAACAGGGCGAACCTGCCGGTGAACAGTGACTCGCCGCGTTCCCGGAGGACCTCGTCCCGCGCCCTGGCCATCATCGGTTCAGTCATGCTCGGTTCTCCTCAGCCCTTCAGGCCGGACGTGGCCATGCCGTCGATGAGGTGACGCTGGAAGGCCAGGAAGAAGGCCAGTACCGGCAGGAGCGCGACGAGGGACATGGCGATCATGCCGCCGTAGTTCGCCAGCGCCTCCTGGTCGACGAACATCTTCAGGCCGAGGGAGACCGTGTACTTGCCGGGCTCGTTGAGGTAGATCAGCGGGCCCATGAAGTCGTTCCAGGCGTTGATGAAGGTGAAGATGGCACTGGTGATCAGCGCGGGACGGCACAGCGGGAGCACGATCGACCAGTAGATGCGGAAGTGCCCGCAGCCGTCGAGGCGTGCCGCCTCGTCGAGTTCCCTGGGCAGGTTGCGCATGAACTGCACCATCAGAAAGACGAAGAACGCCTCCGTGGCCAGATACTTCCCCAGCAGGAGCGGGGTGTACGTATTGATCATGTCCATGTTGCGGAAGAGCACGTACTGCGGGATGAGCAGCACGTGGTACGGCAGCAGCAGCGTGCCGATCATCAGGGTGAAGAGCAGATTGCGGCCGGCGAACCTGATCTTCGCGAAGGCGTAGGCGGTCAGCGAGCAGGACACCACGATCCCGATCACCGAACCGACCGCGAGGAAGAGCGAATTGAAGAAGAACGTGGAGATCGGGATGTCCGCGATGCCGTCGGCGAGGCTGGTGTAGTTCGAGGTGATCGGGTCGCCCGGGAAGAGGTCCAGGCTGCCGACGATGTCCTCGCTCTTCTTGAACGACCCACCGATGACCCAGATCACCGGGTAGAGGATCACCGCGAGAATCGCCAGCGACCCGAGGTGCCAGGCCAGTGAGCCGGGCAGGCTACGCCGGAAGGCCGTTGTCCGCGGGGAGCGGGCCGGTGTGACGCCGGTGGTCGACGGGGGCGCCCCCTGATCGAGCGAGGTCGAGAGATCGGGGGAGCTCATCGGCCGCCCTCCTCGTAGTGCACCCAGCGTTTCTGGGACCAGAACAGCACCGCGGTGACCAGGGCCACCGCGACCAGCAGCATCCACGCCATGGCGGAGGCCAGGCCCATCCGGCTGTTCTCGAAGCCCTGGACGTACAGATAACAGGTGTAGACCATCGTGCCGTCCGCGGGACCGCAGGCGTTGCCTCCGGCGCCGCCGCCGACGATGTAGGCCGAGCTGAAGATCTGGAAGGAGTGGATGGTCTCCAACAGGACGTTGAAGAAGAGCACCGGGGAGATCATCGGCAGGGTGATGTTCCAGAACTGCCGCAGTCTGCCCGCCCCGTCGACGTCGGCCGCCTCGTACAGCTCGCGCGGCACCTGCTTCAGACCGGCCAGGAAGATGACCATGGGGGCGCCGAACTGCCAGACGGTGAGCGCCACCAGGCTGTAGATGATCAGGTCCGGGTCACCGGTCCAGCCGCCGGCGTCGACTCCGAAGAGCTTCTGCGTGCGGTCGACGATCGCGTCGTCGGAGAAGATCGCCTTCCACACGATGGCGACGGAGACGCTCGCCCCGATCAGCGACGGCGCGTAGAAGGCGGCCCGGTAGAAGGCCTGCCCGCGCCGCTTCTGGGCCAGCAGCAACGCCACCCCGAGCGCGGCGACCAGTTTGATCGGCGTGCCGACGGCCACGTACCAGAGCGTGACCTGCACCGAGTGGCGCCAGCGCGGGTCGGCGAACATCTCGGAGAAGTTGTCCAGGCCGATCCATCGGGGAGCGTCGAACAGGTTGTAGTCGGTGAACGCGAAGTACAGGGAGGCGATCATCGGGCCTGCCGTCAGCAGCAGGAACCCGGCGATCCAGGGGGACATGAAGAGGTAGCCGGCCAGGTTCTCCCGGCGGCCCCGGCGCTTCAGGGCGGCGGGGCGCGGGGACTTCACCGGACCGTGCCGCGGCTCGGAGTCCCGGGTCGGGGCCTCCGTCGCAGGGGCGTGTGTCACGGCGGTTCCCATCAGCCGGCGAGAGCCGTCTTCGACTCGGTGAAGAACTGCTTGACGGCGTCCGCCACGGAGCGCTTGCCCAGGCCCAGTTCCTCCGCGATGCGCAGGAACGCGGCCTCGCAGATGTCGGCGCCGTTCGGGTGCGGGGTGATGGGCTCCAGGACACCCGCGCCGACGAGGGACTCCTCGTAGGCGGCGATCGCCTTGTTGACCGGGTCGGTCGGCTGGTACGCGTCGTACTGTGCCTGCGTCGCGGGCACACCGCGGTCGTATCCCATGATCTTGGCAACCTCGGGATCATGCACCATGAAGTCGATGAACCGGGCGACCTCCTTGGGGTGCCGGGTGCGCTTGGACGCGCTCAGCATCAGGGAGCCGAGGTACTGACCGGTCTTCTTGCCGTCCGTGGTCGGAATGGGCGCGAGACCGTACTCGCTCTTGCCCTCGGAGGTGTAGCGGACGGTGAAGTTGTCCCAGGTGAACTCGGATCCGGCGAGTTCGGCGGAGAGCGCCGCCTTGGGCTTGATCTGGGAGACCTTCCTCGGGTCGGCGAACAGGCCCGACTTGACGCCCTTCTCGGCCTTGGTCCACCACTGGGTGAGATCCGCCTCGGTGAATCCCAGACCGTCCTCGGTGAAGAACGCCTTGCCGTTCTGCCGCAGATACAGGTCGTAGAGGTACATGACCCCGTACATGCCGCTGTCCCCGGCCCGCCCGGTTCTGTCACGGATCTTCGCCATCGCCTCGTCGAAGTCGTCCCAGGTCCAGCCCTGTTCGGGCTTGACACCGGCCCGGGCGAAGACGGGCTTGTCGATGACCAGGGCCATCGAGTTCGAACCCACGGGCACGCCGAGGAGCTTGCCGTCGATCTCACCGAACTTCTCCAGGCCCGCCCGGAACCCGTCCATGGAGAGGTTGCCGGCCTCGACCTGCCCGCTGAGGTCGAGCAGAACGTTCTTCGCGTCGTACTTACGCAGAAATCCGACGGCATTCTGGAACACGTCCGGTGGATTCCCCCCGGAGGCCTGCGTGTTGAACTTCTTCCAGAAGTCGGTATACGGCTGGAAGTCGGTCTTGATCTTGATCTTCGGATACTTCTTCTCGAAAAGCGCGATGGTTTTGTTGATGCGCTCGGCCCGGTCCTCGGCACCCCACCACGAGTAACGGAGCGTCACCGTCCCGTCTCCCGAACCGCCACCGCCACCGCATGCGGTGGCGGTGGCGCCCAGTCCCGCGACGGCCAGCGAGGTGCCCGCCGCCTTGAGGACCGTCCGCCTCCCGACCCGCCCCCCAGCCGGCCTCTCCGTATTCTCGCCGTTCTCGCCCTGCTGCATACGAGCCTCCCCACGACGTCGCGTTCGCCTCATGAATCGTTTCAAGCAAGCGCTTGCTGGCACAAGGTACGGAGGGCCCACGGGCGCGTCAATGATCCGGACAGGAATTGCCGGGCGCGGCGATCGAGCGCGACCGGCGACGGCCCCCCGCCCCCCACGCGGGCGGGGGGCGGAAAGACCCAGGTCTGCGCGGGTGCGACCGACGGACCGAACACCGAAGGGCCCGCCGGAACACGAGCCCGGGAAGGTCACGGTTGAATGAAGGGCGACGCAAACGGGACGGCCGCGCCGATCCCGTGCGCAAACGCGGTACGGCCCGGCTCACCGTCGGTGAGCCGGGCCGTACCGCGATCCGGTGGGCGATACTGGGTTCGAACCAGTGACCTCTTCGGTGTGAACGAAGCGCTCTCCCACTGAGCTAATCGCCCGGACGCAGGAAGAACATTACCCCATGTCAGCCAGTGCCCGTGACGGGCGGGGGGCCGGTCGCCGCACCCCCGCCCCGGCTCACTGGTTCTCGATCTTCCAGGGCATCACAAGGCCGAACTTCCACAGATAGGCCCCGGTCAGCGCGGCCGCGATCACCAAGCCGATCGAGGTCAGGATGATGTTCCGGCGCCGCACCCGTGGATCGAGGGCGCGTTGCGCCGCCTCGGTGACCTTGCGCTTGGTCCACCGGAGCACCATCTGGGCCCAGACGAACTCCGTCGCCCAGATCGCCATACCGGCGAAGATCACCACCCACCCCGGCCCGGGCAGCACCAGCATGGCGGCACCGGCCGCCACCACCGCGAGTCCCACGATGAAGACGCCGACCTGCCAGCTCACGTGCAGGGCGCGCCGCGCCTGGACGAACGCCGGCGCCCGCGAGCCCAGCGCGCGCTCGTCCTTCACCTGGTCCGCCCCGTCCGTCCCCGCCCGATCCGCCGTCATGGCCGCCTCGCCGGGTGAGTCACTCCCCGTGTTCATACCGCCAAACACTACCGGAGCCGATCCGGCCACCGGAACGGGCGCACCGGGCGAACAATCTCTCGGCCGGTTGAGTTACGTATACCGATGCAAAACCCCCAGAGGGGTTTACAACGGCACCGTAGGTGGCATGTCGATTTCGCCGACGTGCGAATCCCCGAGCGCACACTGAGCGAAAGGCCCTGGCGCTTATGAACACCACGGTCAGCTGCGAGCTGCACCTGCGCCTCGTTGTGTCGAGCGAGTCCTCCCTGCCTGTCCCCGCAGGCCTGCGGTACGACACGGCCGACCCCTACGCCGTGCACGCCACTTTTCACACCGGAGCCGAGGAAACCGTCGAGTGGGTGTTCGCCCGCGACCTCCTCGCCGAGGGACTTCACCGCCCCACGGGCACCGGCGACGTCCGCGTCTGGCCATCGCGCAGTCATGGTCAGGGCGTCGTCTGCATCGCCCTGAGCTCCCCGGAGGGGGAGGCCCTGCTCGAGGCCCCGGCACGGGCTCTGGAGTCCTTCCTGAAGCGCACGGACGCCGCCGTGCCTCCCGGCACGGAACACCGGCACTTCGATCTCGATCAGGAGCTCTCGCACATCCTGGCGGAAAGCTAGGGAGGGCTCACCGAACCGCCCGGCGCCGTCGACTCGGGGAGACGGCGCGGGCCCTGACAGCCGTGCGACGGCACACAACGGCGCCGACGCCGCGGGGCACCGCGGGCGGCGCCGTTGTGTTGCGCCCGCGGTCCCGGCCGAGCAGGTGATCTGAAGCCCCGGCCGGCTTTCCCGTGTTGCATTTCGAAGCCATGTGCGGGCCGGACAGCGGTCGGGGGTCGCGGGAGCCACTACCATCGGCCAGCATCGGCGGGCGCCCGCCCGACCCTCAGGCCAGGGAGCGAATCGTGCTGATCACCCACGACACCCGGTGCGCGCTGGACACCGTGGTGGATCTGGTGAACACCGCACCGGAGGACGACTCGGTACCGGACGGACTTCCGGACATCGCGGCGCTCGAGAGCTTCGTGCACTCGCACCAGGTCAGTGAGGTCGGGGTGCTCACGGAGTTCGACCTGTCGGCGGTGCGCAGGCTCCGCGGACGGTTCGCGGCGGTCTTCGCCGCTCCCGACGCCCACACCGCCGCCAAACTGATCAACGAACTGGTCGCGGCCGCGGGCACCACGCCCCGGCTCACGAACCACGACGGCTACGACTGGCATGTGCACTACTTCGCCCCCGGCGCCTCGATCACCGACCACCTGGCCGCGGACTGCGGAATGGCGCTGGCCTTCTTCGTGGTCGCCGGTGAGCAGGAGCGGCTGCGGCGCTGCGAGGCCCCGGACTGCCGGCACGCCTTCGTCGATCTTTCCCGCAACCGTTCGCGCCGCTACTGCGACAGCCGCACCTGCGGCAACCGCCTGCACGTCGCCGCGTACCGCGCGCGGCGCAAGGAGGCGGCTGGCTGATCGCCGGGCTCCCCGGGCCGGGCGTACGGCGTGCCCGGGCATCCGGGCGGGCCTGATGGGCCCGGCAGGCCCGGCGTGGGGACGGGAAGGAAATCGATGCCGTGCCGACGCGGTCCCGACGGGTGGCGCCGGGTACCGCGGGTACGGCTCACAGCCACAGCAGGTCGTGCAGGGCAGCCGTGAGCAGCAGACACCCGATCACCGCAAGGAAGATCATCAGCGGTGGCTGGGAAAGGGCGAAGAGGCATCCGCGCGGCTCTTCCTGCGGCGGCGCGGCCTCGCTCTGTGTCGTGTCCAGCATCTCGCGGCGATCATGACGCATCGGAAGCGCCCGACGCGATCACCACTCAGGGTGTGAACGCGAGTTCACCGATTCCGTGGCCTACGGCCCGAATCGCGATCGTTTACGGGCACTCCGGGACTGACTGTGACGTTTCAGTCGTTTCTCCGACTCAGCCCCCGCGTCGCACCCGTCACCTGCGGAGCGGCACTTTCATGTGCGGCACCTTCATATGCCGTGCTTCTTGAGGATCGCCTCGATGTCGCTGAAGTCGTCGTCGCCCCCGGCCGCGGGCCGGGACGCCGGGCGGGAGCCCTGGCCCAGTGAGGGCGCCGAGGCCTTCGGGGCCACCGCCCCGGGCTGGGCGGCCGCCTCGGCCGAGCGGCGCTCCTTGCGTCCCTTCCGCTCCTCGCGTGTGCCGCCGCGACGGCGCTCCACCGCTCGTGTGGTCATGAACAGCACCCAGGCCAGGCCCAGCAGCCCGAAGCCGGCCCAGGCCGTGGGGCTGAAGGCGGTGTCGGCCAGCCACTCGACGACGCCGGTCATCACCAGGCCGATGGGAACGAGAGAGTAGGCGGCGATGCGGGTCGCGGCGAGGAAGCGCTTGCGCCACGCCGTGACCAGCGCGATGCCCAGGCCGGCCGCGGAGACGGCGGCACAGACGGTCTCGGCAATCATCCGGTCCTCCAGGCAGGGTCGGTTCGGTGGCGACGGGCACGTGACAACCAGCACTTCGTTTCCTTCCATCCTGCACCTTCCGGACCCCGTCGGGCCATGCTCCGATCGCAGATCAGGGACATCTCCGGGTCGGCTCCTCCCCAGGTGCCGGTGCGCCGCACTCCCTCGTCGGACCCGGTACGGACGATCGTCCGAGGTCCGATTGGGTGCTGTGGGACGGGGCTGGGAGACTGTCGGCCATGAGTGACTCCTCCCCCGACCGCGTCGCCGCCCCCGTTCTCGACGTGTGGTGCGAGCTGCAGTGCCCGGACTGCCGCGGCGCCCTCGACGATCTCCGCGCCCTGCGTGCCCGCTACGGCGACCGTCTGGAGGTACGGCTGCGGCATTTCCCGCTGGAGAAGCACAAGCACGCCTTCGCCGCCGCGCAGGCCGTCGAGGAGGCGGTCGAGCAGGGGCGGGGCTGGGAGTACGTCGAGGCCGTGCTGGGGCGGGTCGAGGAGCTGGCCCGTGGGGGAGAGCCCTTCCTGGTCCAGGTCGCCCGGGAACTCGGGCTGGATGCCGAGGAGTTCGACACCGCGCTGATCGACGGCCGGCACATCCTGATCGTGGACGCGGACCAGGCCGAGGGCAAGGCGATCGGGGTGACCGGCACTCCGACCTATGTCATCGGTGGCGAGCGCCTCGACGGCGGCAAGAGCCAGGAGGGCCTGCGCGAGCGCATCGAGGAGATCACGGACCGGCTGCTGGCCGAGCAGTAGGGGTGGACCTGGGCCGCTCGGCCTCCCCGAGCCGGCCCCACCTGCCACGTGGCCCCGTCACAGCAGGTGCTTGTACATCGCGTACCGCGTCGTCCGGTAGCCGAGTGACGCGTAGAGCCGCTCCGCCGGGGTGTTGCCCGTGAAGACGTTGAGCCCGATGGCCCGTTTCCCGGCGGCGACCGCCTGGGCCTCGGCGAGCCGCATGAGGGAGCGTCCGTGCCCCCGGCCGCGGTGCGCGGCGCCGGCCTCGACGTCGAACACGAACGCACGCTCCCCGCGCACCGCGAGCCACAGTGTGCCCACGGCTGTGCCCCGGTGTTCGAGGACGCTGAGGAGCATGCCCTCGGTCCTGAGTCCGTCGGGCAGCAGGGCGGCACGGTCCCCGGCCGCCTTGGCCCGCGCCTCGGCCTCCGGCACGCCGCGCTCGGCCCAGCTCTGCGCGTAGTCCGCCTCGCTCTTGGCGGACCACGGGCCGTACTCGGCATCGGTCATCGGCCGTGCGTGGCTGCCCTCCGGCAGGGCGGGCGGGGCGTCGCCCAGCACCTTTTCCATGGCGTAGTTGCGTACGACGTAGCCGAGCGCCGTGGCGAGGCGGAAGGCGGCGTCAGCACCGGGGTCAGCGGGGACGCTCGCCTCGATGCGGCGGCAGCCCCAGCTCCGCGCGATCTCCTCGGCGGCGAGCGCGGCCACCGTGCCCCGGCCGCGTCTGCGGTCCGGCTCCTCGATCCGCAGGCTCATGATCCGGGCCACGGCGTCACCGAGGACGGGCACGGTGCCGAGTCGTACGCGTCCGACGGGACGGCTGTTCACGCACACCTGGTAGCGGCGGGAACGCGTGCCGTCGGGATTCTCCTGGAGCGGCTCGGCCGGCCGCAGGGTCGTGGTCATCACCGGTGTTCTACCCACTGCGGCCCGTCGGGTCAGCCGAATTTCCGCGCGCTCACGGATCGAGGTCGGCCGTGGCGTGCTCGTCGAAGATCCGCATGGCCTTGGCGGTCACCGGGCCCGGCGCGCCCGGCAGTTCACGGTCGTCGACACGGTGCACGGCCTGCACGTCCCGCAAGGTGGAGGTGAGGAAGATCTCGTCGGCCCGCTGGAGGACGTCCATCGGCAGATCGGTCTCGGCGGCGCCGGTCCACTGGATGACCAGCGCCCGGGTGATGCCAGCGAGGCAGCCGGAGGCGACCGGCGGGGTGTGGATCTCGCCGTCCAGGACCACGAAGACGTTCGAGCCCGTGCCCTCGCAGAGCCGGCCGACCGTGTTGCCGAACAGCGCCTCGGAGGCACCCTGTTCACGGGCGCGGGCGAGGGCGACCACGTTCTCGGCGTAGGAGGTGGTCTTCAGGCCGGTGAGCGCGCCGCGTTCGTTGCGGGTCCAGGGGACGGTGATCACGGCGGTGGAGTCGGGACGGCGGGTGGTGTCGCCCAGGGCGACGAGGAGCGTCGGACCGTGTTCGCCGCGGTCGGAGCCGAGGGGGCCGTGGCCGCCGGTGTAGGTGATGCGCAGCCGGCCGAGCGGCATCGGGTTGGCCTCGAGGACGGCCGCGCAGGCGTGGCGGACCTCGTCGGCGTCGGGTTCGGGCAGGCCGAGGCCGCGGGCCGAGCGGGCCAGCCGGTCCAGATGCCGGGTCAGCGCGAACGGTCTGCCGTTCACGGCCTTCACCGTCTCGAAGATGCCGTCGCCCACGGTCAGTCCGTGGTCGAAGGCGGAGACGCGGGCGGACTCGGTGTCCTGCAGCCCGCCGTCGAGCCAGATCTTCACCTCTAGGTCCCTTCACTCACCTCGTGCCTGCCCGACGCTACCGCGAGCAGCCGGGACGCCTTCAGTTCGGTCTCCCGCCACTCCCTCTCCGGGTCCGATCCCCAGGTGATGCCGGCGCCGGTGCCGAACCGGAGCACGGCGGCGCCGTCCGCCCGCCGGTCGATCCAGAAGGTGCGGATGCCCACCGCCAGCCCGGCGGTGCCCCGGTCGGCGTCGACCCAGCCGATGCCGCCGCAGTACGGGCCGCGGGGCGCCCGTTCCAGGGCGCCGATGATCCGCAGGGCGCTCGACTTGGGCGCGCCGGTGACGGAGCCGGGCGGGAACGCGGCGGCGAACAGGTCGGGCCAGCCGGCCCCGGGCCGCAGTTCGCCCCGCACCGTGGACACGAGGTGCACCAGCCCCGGATGCTTCTCGACGGCGCACAGGTCGGGCACCGTGACGCTGCCGGTGGCGCAGACCTGTCCGAGGTCGTTGCGGACGAGGTCCACGATCATCACGTTCTCGGCATGGTCCTTGTCCAGGAGGTCGGCCTCGGTGCGCCCGGTGCCCTTGATCGGCCCGGACTCGACGGTCCGCCCCGCGCGGCTCAGGAAGAGCTCGGGCGACGCGGTGGCGATCTCCACACCGTGTCCGGGCAGGCGGATCGTTCCCGCGTACGGGGCCGGGTTGCCGCGTGCCAGCAGGGCGGTGAGGGCGTCCACGTCGGCGTCGGCCGGGACGGGTGCGGAGAGCACCCGGCAGAGGTTGGCCTGGTACACCTCGCCGGCGGCTATGTGCTCGCGGATGCGCCGGACGCCGGCCACGTACGCCTCGTGGTCGAGGGAGGATGCCCAGTCGCCGACGGCGGGCCCCTGCCAGCCGCCGGGCACGGGCGCGGGCACCGGCTGCTCGCGGACGTCCCGGAACCGTGCGCAGGTCAGACGGCCCTCGAAGTCCGCGCAGACGGCCCAGAAGCCACGGGAGTCCAGTGCCTCGGGGTCGTCGGTGACGTCGAGGAGTCCGGTGGCCACGCGGCTGCCGAAACGGGCGAGGGGCGGGAGATCGAGCACGTCGTCGAGTCTATGGCGGGGGACGCCGAGGTGACCTGGCCGTGTCCGTGGGCGGGCGCAGCGCAGCACGCTGCACAAACGGGTTTTTGTACTGGCCCCGGAATCCGCTAGAGTTCACCACGTCGCCGGGACGCGGAAGCGGACCGGACCGACAGGCGGACGTAGCTCAGTTGGTAGAGCGCAACCTTGCCAAGGTTGAGGTCGCGAGTTCGAACCTCGTCGTCCGCTCGAAGGAACGGGGGCCTCCCGGGCCCCCACGCTCCTGGTGGAGTGGCCGAGAGGCGAGGCAACGGCCTGCAAAGCCGTCTACACGGGTTCAAATCCCGTCTCCACCTCCATGGACGATTAGCTCAGCGGGAGAGCGCTTCCCTGACACGGAAGAGGTCACTGGTTCAATCCCAGTATCGTCCACTGGATCTTCGGATCCTCCGCGCGATTAGCTCAGCGGGAGAGCGCTTCCCTGACACGGAAGAGGTCACTGGTTCAATCCCAGTATCGCGCACGCACCGTCCGCGATCCGCTCCTCGGAGCGATCGTGGTCCCGAGGACGATTAGCTCAGCGGGAGAGCGCTTCCCTGACACGGAAGAGGTCACTGGTTCAATCCCAGTATCGTCCACCACCCCGGAACCCCCGGCCGTTCAGCGGCCGGGGGTTCCGTCGTCCTCGGGGTGCGATCAGGACGAGAACAGCATACGGCCGAAGCCCTTGTTCCGGTGGTGGCCGTAGTGGTGACCGCCGTGCGGGGCGCCCCAAGCGGGCTGCGGCGCCGCCGGGTACGCCTGCGGGGCGGCGGGCGGCGCGGGCTGGGACCACTGGGCCTCCAGCCGGGTCAGCGACTCGAGTTCGCCGTAGTCGAGAAAGATGCCTCGGCAGCCGCTGCACTGCTCGATCTGGACACCGTTGCGGTTGTAGGTGTGCATCGGCGCACGACACTTCGGACACTGCATGTTCGGTCAACTCCTCGCCGGTCGGCCCTGCTTCGTGTTTCGCCAGGACAGACTCCGTCCGGGTGTGGTCGGTTGCACCCTACTTCGTCGACTTGCGCGTCGACTGGCCCGGGATCGCGGCCATTCGCCGACAGGCGTCGACCACGGCACGGTCCAGCTCGTCCAGGTCCCGCCCCTCCGCCACGGCCTTGGTGACCGTTCGCGCGGCGGTCTGCACGGTGAGGGCGCGGGCCGGGACGTCCAGGGCGGTCCAGGGGTCGTCCCCCGGACCGAACGCGGTTCCGCCCGCGGTCCGGTAGGCGTCGAGGAACCGGGTCCATTCCTCCCCCCGCAGCAGCCCGCAGGCGAACCAGGCCGCGGGGCGTGCGAGGTCCCAGGCCGGGGTGCCCGCGCCCAGATCGTCGATGTCTATCAGTCGCCAGGGCCCCTCGGCCAGGCGTACCAGCTGGCCCAGGTGGAGATCGCCGTGGCACAGGGCGGCCGGCTGCGGCATGGGGGCCTCGGCGCGCGCCCAGGCGGGCAGGGCCGCCCAGGCCCGCAGCACGGGAGCCGCGGCCGGGTGATCGCCGACGGCGCGGAGCCCGGCGACGGCACGGGCCGCCTTGAGGGGGCCGCGCATGTCCGGCGCCGACTCGGGCACGGGTGCGCGGTGCAGCAGGGCGAGCAGGGTGCCGACGGCCTCCCAGGGGGCGGCGTCGGGGTCGTCCGGGTCGACCGGGCTGCCGTACGGCCAGAAGGTCACGAGGCGTCCGTGCAGGTCGACCGGTGCCGGTCCGAGCGAGGGCAGGAACACGTCCGGGAGCCCGGCGGAAATGGTGAGGCGCCGGGCCAGTTCGCCGGCGTCGGTGTCCGGGGCGTGGGCCTTCGCGACGGTGTCCGCGTGCCGGACGACGGTGCCGTCCGGGCGGTCGGCCAGGGTGCCGGCCGCCCCGCAGGGGCAGGTGGGGGCGCGGCTGTGGGCGACGCCTTCGGCCCGGGCGGTGAGGTCGGGAAGAAGGGTGGTGACTGTCACGGGACTCCCAGGGTGCGGCCTGGGGAGAGCGTACGCGGGGCCATGACCGGCGTCGGCCCCGGTGGCGCGGGCGAGACACCGCTCACCGCGATGACGCGGTGCCGAGGGTTCTCTGCGGCCTGATCCGTCGGACGGGTCCGGGCACGGAAAAGTGCCGGCGCAGCTCCCCAGCTGCGCCGGCATTTGTGCCGTCCGCCGCACCCCCGTCCCCACGGGGTTTCATGGGTGGATGTCCCCGCCCGGACCGCTCTTCCGGGCCTGGGGTCGCCGCTCAGCGCCCCAGCATCTCGCCCACGGACGACGCCTGTGTGGCCACCGTCTCCCACCCGTCGAAGACGAGGAGGAGCAGGACCGCCAGGGGGAGAGCCATGAGCGTCGCCACCACGGGGTGGCGACGGCCCTCGCGGCGCGGGCGGAACGCGGCGATGCCCGCCTGCTGTACCCGCGTGCGGACGAGTGTCCGCGGTGCCGTGTGGGCCATGACCCATCTCCTGACCGTTTCTGTTGTCATGCTGCCTCAGGTGCTTTTGTGCGCCTTGGGCAGCGGCGGGCGTCCGACCTCGGGGGACGAGTACCGCACCCGCCGCTCGACCTCAAATCTAGGGGTCCGGCGCCGCCCGGACGTCATGCCCTCGTACCGATTACCGGGCCTCCCGGAGGATGAGCCATGCCCTGCGGCGTACTCCCCTGGGTGGAGACCGGCTCCTCCATGTCAGGGACATCCCCGAGGGGGCGGCCGCTCCGGGCCGCCCCGCCCGTCCCCTCGCCTACTCGGAGTCGTCCGCCCTCGGCACCGGCTGCTCGACCAGCGCGAGCACGCGGTTCGCCATGAAACGGGCGGTCCGCACCACCGAGCCCGTACGCGTGACTTCACTCACTTCCACCACGCCCCGGCGCACCGCTGTCTCCACCCTGCGGCCCGCCCTGCTCGCCACCACCTCGTACGTCCGCGTCGTGTCCCCCGCGTCCACGACTATCTCCACACGATCACCCTTCACTTGATCAATCCCCCTTCGGTGTCAAGTGGTTGGGATCATGCTCGGGCGCGGGCCCGGCATGCTCGCGCCTTCCCCGACCACTCTTCGATTTTCCCACCCACCACTGACAATCCGTCGTCGCGAGAGGGCGCGGCCTCTGCGCAAGGGCGCCCGGGGAAACGTAAGCTGAGGCACGTCACAGGACCGGGCAGCGGGGATGAACATGGCGATGATGCGCCTGAGGCGCGAGGACCCGCGCGTCGTCGGCTCTTTCAGGCTTCACCGACGGCTCGGTGCGGGCGGTATGGGTGTCGTCTACCTGGGCTCCGACAAGAAGGGGCAGCGGGTGGCGCTGAAGGTCATCCGGCCCGATCTGGCGGAGGACCAGGAGTTCCGTTCGCGGTTCGCCCGCGAGGTCTCCGCCGCGCGCCGGATCCGCGGCGGGTGCACGGCCCGCCTGGTGGCCGCCGACCTGGACGCGGACCGGCCGTGGTTCGCCACGCAGTACGTGCCCGGCCCGTCGCTGCACGACCGGGTCGCCGATGAGGGGCCGCTCGGCGCGGCCGAGGTCGCCGCGGTCGGCGCGGCCCTGTCGGAGGGGCTGGTCGCCGTCCACGAGGCCGGGGTGGTGCACCGGGACCTGAAGCCGTCCAACATCCTGCTGTCCCCGAAGGGACCGCGGATCATCGACTTCGGCATCGCCTGGGCCACCGGCGCCTCGACGCTCACCCACGTCGGTACGGCGGTCGGCTCCCCCGGCTTCCTCGCCCCGGAACAGGTGCGCGGCGCGGCCGTCACTCCGGCCACGGACGTGTTCTCGCTGGGTGCCACGCTCGCGTACGCGTCGATGGGCGACTCGCCCTTCGGGCAGGGCAGTTCCGAGGTGATGCTGTACCGCGTCGTGCACGAGGAGGCTCACCTGCACGATGTCCCGGACGCGTTGGCGCCGCTCGTCCGCGCCTGTCTGGCGAAGGACCCCGAGGAGCGGCCCAGCACCCTCCAGTTGTCGCTGCGGCTCAAGGAGATCGCCGCGCGGGAGAGCCAGGGATTCGCCGACGTACGTCCGCCCGCACCCCGTGGCGCGGAGCCGGAGCGGATGACCGGGCGACAGTCCGGCACCTATCCGGACCGCGTGCAGCGTCGGGCCCCGGGTCAGCAGGGCGCGTCCGGAGGCCGGGCCACTCCCCCGCCGTCCGGGGCGTCCGCCGGACGCGGTGCCGCTCCGGCCGGGAGCGGGCCGTCGCCGCGGCGCGGCGACCGGCGGGTGCCCGCGGCGCGCGGGGGCGGCGCGTCACGCGGGGGCGCCTCGCGCGGTGGTACGCCGTCCCGGTCCGGCCCACGGTCCACGTCGGGGTCGCGGAACCCGAGCCGGTCGAGCACCGGCTCCCGTCGTCCCGGGCCCCGGACGGCGGGTGGCGGGCTGCGGCCGGCCAATCCGCGGCTGCTCCGGCAGCGGCTGTTCGTGTTCGTCGTGGTGACGCTGGTCGTCGCGGTCGGCATCGCCCTGGTCCAGGGCTGCCAGGGCCCGGCACACGGACTCGGTGACGACGGCAACGGCGGCGGCAACGGCGTGCGGGCCCAGCAGCAGGAGTGGGGGCGGAGCGGCTAGGGCCGTCCGGCTGATCCGGGCGCAGATCGGCATCCGCCTGACAGGTCCTGCACCCCTCACGGGGCCGGTCGGCCCGTCGCCACCGCGTAGAAGGCGACCGCGGCCGCGGCGCCCACGTTGAGGGAGTCGACGCCGTGGGACATCGGGATGCGGACCCGTTCGTCGGCCGCGACCAGGGCCTGGGTGGACAGCCCGTCGCCCTCCGCGCCCAGCATGAGGGCGACCCGGTCCATCCGGTGCGGGGCGGCCTCGTCGAGGCTTCGGGCCTTCTCGTCGGGTGTCAGGGCGAGGAGTGTGAAGCCCGCCTCGCGGACCGTTTCCAGGCCCTTGGGCCAGTTGTCCAGCCGGGCGTACGGCACGGAGAAGACCGCGCCCATGGAGACCTTGACGCTGCGGCGGTAGAGCGGGTCGGCGCAGTCCGGGGAGAGCAGGACGGCGTCCATGCCGAGGGCCGCCGCCGAGCGGAAGATGGCCCCGATGTTGGTGTGGTCGTTGACCGATTCCATGATCACCACCCGGCGGGTGGTGCGGAGGAGTTCGGCCGCCGTGGGCAGTGGCTTGCGCTGCATGGAGGCGAGCGCGCCGCGGTGCACGTGGTAGCCGGTGACCTGTTCGGCGAGTTTTGGGCTCACGGCGTAGACCGGCGCGGGGAGTTCGTCGATGACGTCACGCATGACGTCGACCCACTTGGCCGAGAGCAGCATGGAGCGCATCTCGTAGCCCGCGTCCTTGGCGCGCCTGATGACCTTCTCGCCCTCGGCGATGAACAGGCCCTCGGCGGGTTCGCGGGTGCGGCGCAACTCCACGTCGGTCAGGCCCGTGTAGTCGTGCAGGCGCGGGTCGTCGGGGTCCTCAAGGGTGATGAGATCGGCCACAGGGGTGATACTGCCTTGTCCTGGATGGGGTGCCAACGGCCGGGACCGGCCGTGTTACCGAGGGTTACTTCCGGAGGGGTCGCCCGGGGTCACCGCGAGGCCCGCGAAGGCTTCGGAACCTGCGCGGACGGGGGGCCGACGTTCACGACCTCCCCGATGACGATCACCGCCGGCGGTCTGACCTCCTCGGCGCGGACGGTCTCGGCGACCGTGGCGAGGGTGGCGTCGACGCGGCGCTGCGCGGCCGTGGTGCCCTCCTGGACCAGGGCGACCGGGGTGTCCGGGGACCTGCCGTGCGCCACGAGGGTCTCGGCGATCCGGCCGATCTTGTCGACCCCCATGAGGACCACCAGGGTGCCGGTCAGCTTCGCCAGGGACGGCCAGTCGGCCAGGGAACGCTCGTCGTCGGGCGCGACATGGCCGCTGACCACGGTGAACTCATGGGCCACACCGCGGTGGGTGACCGGAATCCCGGCAGCGCCCGGCACCGAGATGGAGCTGGAGATGCCGGGGACGACCGTGCACGGGATGCCCGCCTCGGCGAGCGCCTGAAGCTCCTCCATGCCGCGGCCGAAGACATACGGGTCGCCGCCCTTGAGCCGGACCACCGACTTGCCCTGCCTGGCGTGTTCGATCAGCGCGTTGTTGATGGCCTCCTGCGCCATGAACCGGCCGTACGGGATCTTCGCCGCGTCGATCACCTCGACGTGCGGCGGGAGTTCGGCCAGCAGGTCGCGCGGGCCGAGCCGGTCGGCGATGACGACGTCCGCCTCGGCGAGCAGCCGGCGGCCGCGCACGGTGATCAGGTCCGGGTCGCCGGGACCGCCGCCGACCAGGGCGACGCCCGGGGTGCGGGTGCGGTGGTGCGGGGCGACGAGGGTGCCGTCGCGCAGGCCCTCGACCACGGCGTCGCGGATGGCGGCGGTGCGGCGGGGGTCGCGGCCCTTGGCGTCCGTGGTGAGGACGGCGACGGTGACGCCCTCGCTGTGCCCGGTGGCCGGGGTCCAGGCGGTGGCCCGGTCCGCGTCGTCGGAACGGACGCACCAGACGCGGTGGCGTTCCGCCTCGGCGGAGGCCCTGGTGTTGGCCTCGTCGTCGCCGGTGGCGATCAGGGCGTACCAGGCGTCCGCGAGGTCGCCCTCGGTGTACCGGCGCCGCTGCCAGGTGATCTCGCCGGCGTCCGCCATCGCCTCCACCGACGGCGTCGCCTCGGGGGAGACCAGAAGGATGTCGCCGCCGGCCGCGATGAGGGCGGGCAGGCGGCGCTGGGCGACCTGGCCACCGCCGAGCACGACCACTCGGCGGCCGGTGAGGCGGAGGCCCACGGGGTAGGCGGGGTGTTCGGCCATGAGGTGCGGCTCCTCGTACGGGCGGCGTGCGCGGGCGCTACGGCACTGGAGCGGCCCTGACGTGCGGTGTGCGGATGGGGACTTCAGCGTACGGCGGGGGCGGGGCGACGACGGAGTACCGGCCGCCGCCCCGCCCCTTGCCGGGTGCCTGCTACTTCTCGGTGACGCCCGCCGAGTCGAACGTCGCCACCTCGTGCATGGCACGCGCCGTGCTCTGCACCATCGGCAGGGCGAGCAACGCACCTGTGCCCTCGCCGAGGCGCAGGTCGAGGTCGACCAGCGGGCGCAGCCCCAGCTTGTTGAGGGCGGCCACATGGCCGGGCTCGGCGCTGCGGTGTCCGGCGATGCAGGCGGCCAGCACCTCGGGGGCGATGGCACGGGCCACCAGGGCCGCGGCCCCGGCGCTGACGCCGTCCAGGATCACCGGCGTACGCAGCGACGCGCCGCCGAGGAGCAGGCCGACCATGGCCGCGTGCTCGAAGCCGCCGACGGCGGCGAGGACGCCGAGGGGGTCGGCCGGATCCGGCTGGTGCAGTTCGAGGGCACGGCGCACGACCTCGGTCTTGCGGGCCAGGGTCTCGTCGTTGATGCCGGTGCCCCGGCCGGTGACCTCCGCCGGGTCCGCGCCGGTGAAGACCGAGATCAGGGCGGCGGACGCGGTGGTGTTGGCGATGCCCATCTCACCGGTGAGCAGGGCCTTGTTGCCGGCCGCGACCAGGTCGCGGGCGGTCTCGATACCCACCTCGACGGCCTGCTTGGCCTCCTCGCGGGTCATCGCGGGGCCGGTGGTCATGTCGGAGGTTCCGGCCCGGACCTTGCGCGGCAGCAGCCCGGGGGTGGCCGGAAGGTCGGAGGCCACACCCACGTCGACGACGCAGACCTCGGCACCCACCTGGGTGGCGAAGGCGTTGCAGACCGCTCCCCCACCGAGGAAGTTGGCCACCATCTGGGCGGTGACCTCCTGCGGCCACGGGGTGACGCCCTGGGCGTGCACGCCGTGGTCGCCCGCGAAGACCGCGACGGCCGCGGGCTCCGGGACGGGCGGCGGGCACTGGCGGGACAGCCCGGCCAGCTGGGCGGAGATGATCTCCAGCATGCCGAGCGCGCCGGCCGGCTTGGTCATGCGCTTCTGCCGCTCCCACGCCTCGCCGAGCGCCTTGGCGTCCAGCGGACGGATCTGCGCGACGGTCTCCGCGAGCAGGTCGTGCGGGTCCTCTCCGGGCAGTGCGCGCCTGCCGTACGTCTCCTCGTGCACGACCCAGGACAGCGGGCGGCGCTTGGACCAGCCCGCCTGCATCAGCTCGGGTTCGTCCGGGAACTCGTCGACGTAGCCCACGCAGAGGTAGGCGACGACCTCGAGGTGCTCGGGCAGGCCCAGCGCGCGGACCATCTCGCGCTCGTCGAAGAAGCTGACCCAGCCGACCCCGAGCCCCTCGGCGCGCGCGGCGAGCCACAGGTTCTCGACGGCCAGCGCGGAGGAGTAGGGCGCCATCCGGGGCTGGGTGTGGCGGCCCAGGGTGTGCCGGCCGCCGCGGGTCGGGTCGGCGGTGACGACGATGTTCACCGGGGTGTCGAGGATGGCCTCGATCTTCAGTTCCTTGAACTGCTTCGCCCGGCCCTTGGGCAGGGACTTGGCGTAGGCCTCGCGCTGACGCGTGGCCAGTTCGTGCATGCCGCGCCGGGTCTCGGCGGAACGGATGACGACGAAGTCCCAGGGCTGCGAGTGGCCCACGGAAGGCGCCGTGTGGGCGGCCTCCAGAACACGGAGCAGGACCTCGTGCGGGATGGGGTCGTCACGGAAGCCGTTACGGATGTCCCGGCGCTCCCGCATGACCTTCAGCACGGCCTCGCGCTCGGCGGCGTCGTAGCCGGGGGCGGGGGGACCGGCGGGACCGGCGGGCGGTGCGGCGTCGGGCACTCCGGCGCCCTGGGTGTCCAGGTCGTCCGGGTTCTGGGCCGGCTCGTTCTGCGCGGGTTCGTTCTGCGCGGGTTCGTTCTGGGCCGGCTCGTTCTGGGCCGGCTCGTTCTGGGCCGGCGTGGTGGGCACCGCGTCGGTGTCGGCGGCGCCGGCCGGGCGGGGTGCGGGCAGCGGGGCGGCGGCTTCCGCCGCGGGCTGTTCCCCGGTGGGGAGGATCAGGGGCTGCGGCGGCGTCGGCGCGAGGTGCGGGGCGGTCGGAACGCTCCCCTCCACGGAGACGAACTCCCCCAGCGTCTGCTCCGGCTGGGCCTCCGGGAGAACAGTGCCGTCGGGGGCCGCCACGGGTCCGGCGGAAGGGGTCGCGTCCGGCGCGGGGGCCTCGGCGCCCGAGGGGGCCGAGGCCCCGGGAAGCGGCGCCCACGCCTCCTGGACGGGCGGGGCGAAGGGGGCGGTCGGAGCCTGGGGCTGGGTCTGGGCCTGCTGCGGTCCCTGGACCGGGGGCACGACCGGGTGGTGCCCGCTGTTCAGGCTCTCGGCGGCCGGCTCGGCCTCCGTCCGCCGGAGAAGCGGTTCGGCTGCCGCGACGGGAGTGGGCGCCGTGTCAGGGGCGGGTGCGGCGGGCTCGGGGGCTTCGGCCGTCTCCACCGGGCCGGGAGCGGGCACGGACACGGGAATCGGCTGCTCCGTCTCCGTTGCGGAGACGTGCTCGGGGACCGGAACGCTGTCAGCTGCGGCCAGGGGTACGGAGGCTGATGCCTCGTCGTCCCCGACAGCGGTCGCGGCAGGGGCGGCCACGTGCGGGTCGGTCAGGTCGGCGACCGGGCCGTGGGGCTCGTGGGCCCCGGTGTCCGCCTCGTCGGTCGCTGCGGGGACGGCGGCGTCACCGGTCGTCGTCCCCGCCTCGGGGGCAGCGGCATCCGCTGCGCCCGCGTCGGGTCGGTCGGCGTCGGGGGTGACGCTCTCCGGCGTCCGAGCGGCCACGGACTCCTGGTCCGAGGCTCCCGGCACCACGGCGACAACGGGGGTGGAGGCCTCCTGCCCCGCGGCATCGGCCCCGGTGGCCCCGGCGTCGGCCGGCGCGGCGGCCTGCCCGTCGGCAGCCGGTGCCGGAACGGTCCCGGCGCCCTGGCCGGCCTCCGGAGCGACGGGAGGTACGGCGTCCGCGGCAGGGCCCGTGCCGGACCCGTTCGCATCGGCCGCCGTCGGTGCGGACGCCCTCTCAGCGCCCTCAGCGCCCACAGCGCCCACAGCATCCTTGGAGCCCTGCGTCCCCTGGCCGGAACCGGTGTCCGTGCCGGAGGCCACCGCGTCGCCCTGCCATGCCTCCGCGGTTGCTGCCGCCACTGGCGCGGGGGTCTCCGCCGCCGCAGGTGTCGCCGGTGCCTGCGCCGTCGCCGCCGTCGGCCCAACGTCCTGCGGGGCGACCTGCGCCCCGGCGGTGCCGCCCGCCTCCGTCGAGACGCGGGCGACGAGCGCCTGGGCGGCGCCCCCCGGCCGCGGCGACGGAGCAACCGTTTCCGCCTGGGCCGTCACACCCGCGCCCACCGGCGCCGGGGCGCCCCAGGGCTCCGCCGTCTGCGGGGCCGCCTCCCGGGGCCGCGGCACGTCGAGGTACTCCGGGCCGACGGTCGGCGGGCCGACCTGGCGCACCGGCACGTCGGCCGGGCCGCGGTCGGCGAGCGAGCGGACCGGGCCGGTGGTGGCGCTGGGGATGGGCGGGCCGAGGTGCAGCGGACGGCGTGGCGCCGCCGGCGCCTCCGGCTCACGCGTGAACGCGCGGCCGGGTGCCTGCGCCCGCTCCGGTTCGGGGAGGCGGACACCGCCGAGGTCGACCGAGCCGGTGTCCCGGCCGGCCGTCTCGTGCGGTCCCGGCTCGTGCACGGTCTCGACGACCGGCTCGGGCGCGGGTGGGGCGACCTCGTTGCCCCAGGCGCCCTGGGCACCGGGCAGCAGCAGCTCTTCGTCTTCGGCGGAACTCTCGGAGAGGTAGGTGTACGGGTCGGGCGCGGGAACGCCCGGCTGCTCCACCATGCCTGCGTTCTCCGGCAGTCCCTCGCCCGGGACCTGGCCGGTGTCGGTCATGCGTACCCCTCGCCCATCGGTTAGTGCTCCTACGACCAGCTCACCCGGAACGGCGCACCGACCGCCCCACACTGAAGAACGAGCGTGCGTCCCCAGCGGCACGAACGGCCTGCCGAGAAAAGGCGACAAAGCCATTCACTGGCATTGTCGCTGCCGTACTGCCGTCGCGTCAGCTTGATCGGCGACGGTTCCGCTGTGGACTGCGCCACGTTGCGCGTCCTTGGGTTCTGCCGTACCACACACACCGCGAAACGGGCGTGTTTTCGGGACATCGGCCGACGAATCGGCGAGCGTCCGAGTTGCGGTACAACGATCGGCCAGCCTACCGCGAGCGGTACGACAACCCGATCACGGGGACGGCATCGGAACCGGGTGACGCGATCAGGGGGTGCGCGCGGGCAGTACGCCGCTGAGCAGGAACGCGACGCTCCGCTCCGTCTCCGTCCAGACCCTGGTGTCGAGTTCGACGGACTGCAGGAGGGCGCACTCGACGGCGTAGCCGTGTTCCGTCAGTTCCCGGCCGATGCGTTCGGCCGCGTCGCGGGTGGCGGCGTGCGTGACGATGCGCTGCGGGCGGCGGTCGGCGACCGCCGTGACCACGGCCACTCCCCCGCCGCCGACCCGGACGACGTCCGGTTCGGGGAGGTCCTCCAGGACGTGCGGGGCGGTGCCGTGCACGATCTGGAGCTGGACGCCGTACCGGCGGGCGGTGGACTCGGTGCGCGCGCAGGCCCGCGGGTCGCTGTCGACGGCGATGACCGCGGCGCCGGCCCGTGCCGCCTCGGTGGCGAAGGCACCGCTGCCGCAGCCGATGTCCCACACGAGGTCGCCCAGCCGCGGTCCGAGCCGGGCGAGTTGGGAGACGCGCAGCGGCTCCCGCTCGCCCTCTCCGAGTTCACCGCCGTAGGCCTCGGCCGGCAGCGACCAGCCGCGCGGGCCGGCGGCGGGGTCGCGTCCGGCGATCCAGCCGCCGGACTCGCCGGCGGCGGCCGGACCACCGATCACGATGACGACGTTGGGGTCGCGCCAGGTGTGGTCGGCGGCCTTGTCCGAGGTGACGACGCTGACCTGTTCGCGAGCGGTGCCGAGTTCCTCACAGATGACGAAGGTGCGGTGGATGCCCTCCATGAGCAGGCCCAGTTCGGCTGGGCCTGCGCCGGGAGAGGTGAGAACCGCTACTTTGGTGTGGGCTCGGCATACGTTCACCGCGCGTCGCAGGGTTCGGGGGTGTGCGACGACCACCTGTGCGTCGTCCCAGGGCATTCCTGCCCTGGCGAAGGCGGCGGCGACCGGGGAGACGGCGGGGACGACCTCGACCTCCAGGCCGAACTCGGGTGCGCGCAGGGTCCGCACGACGCCGAAGAAGCCGGGGTCGCCGTCGGCGAGGACCACCGCCGTGCCGCGGTGACCGGCGACCCGGCGGGCGGCCAGGGCGGCACTGCCGAGCCGGACGCGCTCGGCGCCCGCGGGTACCTCGGGGAGTTCCAGATGGTGCGGGGCGCCTGCCACCAGGGTGGCGGCGCCCAGTGCGGCGCGGGCCGCTGCGGTCAGCGGCGAACCGTCCCAGCCGATCACCGTGACCCGGTCGGCCATCGTCGTCAGTCTCCTGGGTTGTGCGCGGGTCGTCTGGGGGGGGTGTGCGCGGGTCCGTCGTCGGCCGCTCCGCCCGCGGACGGGCGGGCTTGGTGAGAGTACCTGGTACGGCCATGCAGTGGGTGGACGGTACCGCCGGCCGCGGGTTCGCGGAGGGTCAGCTCCAGTCGGTGAGGGTGGTGAACTCGCCGGTGTCGGCCAGGGGTCCGGACGCGCCCTCGAGGTCCTCCGGCAGCAGGCTCCAGACGATGAAGTCGGTGCGTACGTCCGTCCAGCCGCCTTCCTCGGTGCGGACGTGGGCTATGCAGGCGTTGCGCAGGACGCCCTCACTGATGCAGCCGATCTTCTGGGCGACCTGTTGCGAGGCGGTGTTGTCGGCGGCGGTGCGCAGCTCGACGCGTTCCAGCTTCTGGTCGTCGAAGAGCCACTGGGCGGTGGCGAGCGCGGCCTCGGAGGCGTATCCCTCGCCCCGTGCCCAGGGGGCGACGATGTACGACAGTTCGGTGGACCGGATGTGCCAGTCGGTGCCGGTGAGCCGGATGACGCCGACCAGGCGCTGGGTGAGGAACTCGGTGACGGCGAGGTCGAGCCCGCGTCCGGCCATCCGTTCGGCGGGGGCCTCCTCGGTGATCCAGCTGCGGACGGCCTGTTCGGTGAAGGGCCGGGGAACGTCGGTCCAGGCGGCGACCTGTTCGTCGTTCATCATCTCGGCCAGGGCGGGGACGTCGTCCTCGTCGAGGGGACGCAGCACCAACCGCTCCGTGCTGATGGAGATGTTGGGGAAGGTGCTGCTCGTCATGCGCCGCTCCGTAACCTTCGAGACCTTCGAAACCGTCGGGTCCTGCTGAACTGCCCAGCATGCAGCATGAAAGCACCGAACCGCACCACGGGGGCCACTCCGTGTACCGGAGTGGCCCCCGTGGGTGCCGGACGGGTCGTGCGCGTGGTGCTCGGGGTGCGCGTGTCCCTCGGATCAGAAGGCGGCGACGACCGAGCCGGCGTACTTGTCGTCGATGAACTTCTTGACCTCGTCGGAGGTGAGGAGCTCGGCGAGCTTCTTCACGCGCGGGTCGTCCTCGTTGCCCTCCTTGACGGCAAGGAAGTTGGCGTTCGGGTTGCCCTCGGCGGACTCGAGGACGAGAGCGTCCTCGGCCGGCTTGAGGTCGGCCCCGATGGCGTAGTTGCCGTTGACGACCGCGGCGTCGACGTCGGCCAGGGCGCGCGGCGTCTGGGCCGCCTCCAGCTCCTTGAACTTGAGCTTCTTCGGGTTCTCGGTGATGTCCGAAGGGGTCGCCTCGAAGCCGACGCCGTCCTTGAGCGTGATGATCTTGTTGGCGGCGAGCAGCTGCAGCGCGCGTCCCTCGTTGATGGTGTCGTTGGGGATGGCGATGGTCGCACCGCTCTTGAGCTCGTCGGCCTTCTTGACCTTCTCGGAGTAGAGGCCGAGCGGCTCCAGGTGCACGTCGCCGGCGGGCACGATGTGCGTGCCGTTCTTCTTGTTGAAGTCGTCGAGGTACGCCTGGGTCTGGAAGTAGTTGGCGTCCACCGAGCCGTCCTCCGTGGAGGTGTTCGGCGTGACGTAGTCGGTGACCTCCTTGACCTCCAGGTCGAGCCCGGCCTTCTCGGCCAGGTTGTCCTTGACGAAGTTGAGGATCTCGGCGTGCGGCACGGGGCTCGCGGCGACGGTCAGCGTGCCGGAGGCGTCGGACCCGGATTCCTTCTCCGAGCCGCAGGCGGTGAGGCCGAGGCTGAGGGCTCCGGCGGCGAGGACAGCGGTGGTGATCTTGATGGTGTTACGCACGAAAAGTGCCTTTCCTTCAGGGTGGTGCGGCCCCGACTCGGGTTGGTGCGGGGCCTTCGGGGAAGTGGGGATCAGGGGGCCGGGAGACCGAGGGCGGGCCGGGGTCACCCGGCCTTGCCGGCATCGGCCGTCGCCGGTTCCTCGGCCTTGAGCAGCCGCAGCTTCGGCCCGGCGCCCGGGCGTCCGCCGCGGTGGTGCAGGGAGCGGGCCGCGTAGTCGCCGGCGAACTGGATGAGGGAGATGACCACGGCGAGGATCGCGACGGTGATCCACATCAGCCCGGTCTCGAAGCGCTGGTAGCCGTAGCGGACGGCGAGGTCGCCGAGTCCGCCGCCGCCCACGGTGCCGGCCATGGCCGAGTAACCGATGAGGGCGATGATCGTGGTGGTGGTGCTGGCGATCAGCGAGGGCAGCGCCTCGGGCACGAGGACCCTGCGGACGATCGTCCAGGTGTTGCCGCCCATGGCCTGCACGGCCTCGACGAGCCCGTGGTCCACTTCGCGCACGGCCGTCTCGACGAGCCGGGCGAAGAAGGGGATGCCGCCGATGGCGAGCGGCACGATCGCGGCCTCGCTGCCGATGGTCGTCCCGGTGATCCAGCGGGTGAAGCTCATCAGGGCGACCATGAGGATGATGAACGGCATCGAGCGACCGACGTTCACGATCTGCCCGACGACCTTGTTCACCAGACTGTTCTGCAGCAGCCCGCCCCTGTCGGTGAGGACGAGCAGCACTCCGATCGGCAGACCGACGACCACGGAGATCAGGGTGGACCAGCCCACCATGACCAGCGTTTCCCAGCACGCCTGTTCCAGCAGGGGCTGCATCTGGGACCAGGTCACTTGGCCGCCTCCTTCACGAGGGTCCGCGCGCCCGGTTCCGCCTGCGCGGCCTGCGCCGCCCGCGCTGTCTGTTCGACGATGTCGATCTGCAGCCCCTGCTCCCGCAGGAAGCCGACCGGTACGACGTTGTCCTCGTAGCGGCCCGGGAGTTCGATGCGCATCCTGCCCACCTGGAGGCCTCCGACGGTGTCGATGGCGGCACCGAGGATCGATATGTCGATGTTGTAGGTGCGGGCCAACTGGGAGATGACCGGCTGGGTCGCGCTCTCGCCCTGGAAGGTGACGTCCAGGACGGTGCGGTCGTCGTCCGAGGCCTCACCGGCGACCGGGAACAGCGCGGAGGCCAGTTCGGAGCCGGGGGTGGCGAGGAGTTCGGTGACCGTGCCGGACTCGACGATCCGGCCCTTCTCCATCAGCGCGGCCGAGTCGCAGATCGTCTTCACGACGTCCATCTCGTGCGTGATGAGCAGGACGGTCAGGCCTAGCTGGCGGTTCAGGTCGCGCAGCAGCGCCAGGATCGAGCGGGTGGTCTCCGGGTCGAGAGCGCTGGTGGCCTCGTCGGACAGCAGCACCTTCGGGTCGCCGGCCAGCGCGCGGGCGATGCCGACGCGCTGCTTCTGGCCGCCGGAGAGCTGGGCGGGGTAGGACTTGGCCTTGTCGGCGAGGCCCACCAGGTCGAGCAGTTCCAGCGCCTTGCGGGAACGTTCCTTCCCCGACCGCCCGAGGATCTCCAGCGGCAGTTCGATGTTGTCCTGCACGGTGCGCGAGGAGAGCAGGTTGAAGTGCTGGAAGACCATGCCGATACGGCTGCGCGCCTGCCGCAGTTCCCGTCCGGCGCGCGGGCCGCGCCCGGCCAGGGCGGTGAGGTCCTGCCCGGCTACGGTCACGGTGCCCGAGGTGGGGCGCTCCAGCAGGTTGACGCAGCGGATGAGCGAGGACTTTCCGGCGCCGGACTGGCCGATGACGCCGTAGACCTCGCCTTCGCGGACGTGCAGGTCCACGCCGTCCAGGGCGGTGACCTCGCGTCCGCGAGAACGATAGACCTTGCTCAGGCCCGAGGTGGTGATCACGTGAACATCCGTCACTGTCGAGTGCGCGACACGTCGTGGCGCCGGCACGAGGCATTCAGGGTCGAAAGCAGCCCGTACGCGGCACGGCTTCTCCCGAGCGCGGCGGAGGTGAACCGTGGAGAGACGTGCGCGGGGGGCGTGGTTCCGTCGCGCATGCGGGACCCGGGGGACACGCGGGCGGACGGGAACCGGCTCTCGCTTCGGGGCGCGAGGCTCAAGTGGTGCGGGGGCCCTCTAGAAGGCGCGCATTCGGAGCGGACACATACAACCGGCACCGGGCGGCATGTACGCCTCGGTCGCGGGGCTGCGGTCGCTCATCGTGGTCATGCGGTCAGTAAAGCAGACCTTTACTGCCGACCGGACACCCATGTCCACATTCTGGACAGTCGTGGACACAAGTGAGCGCACGTCAGGGGCGTACGGCGATCTCCACCCCCGCGTCCGTGACCAGTGCGGACAGGGCCGACAGGTCCTTCACCACCAGGTCGGCGGTCAGCTCGTGGGCCTGGTGGGTTGTGGCCAACGCCACGGTGGTCATGCCGGCGGCCCGGCCGGCCTGGAGCCCGGCGGGAGCGTCCTCGAAGACGACGCAGTGTTCGGGGTCCACGCCGAGAGTCCGGGCGGCGAGCAGGTAGGGCTCGGGGTCGGGCTTGCCCCGGGTGATGTCGTCGGCGGCCACCAGGGTCTTGGGCAGGATGCCGGCGGCGGCGAGGCGGGCCTCGGCCAGCCGTCGGGTGGCGGAGGTGACGACGGCCCAGCGCTCGGCCGGCAGCGCGTCGAGGAAGTCCCGGGCGCCCGGCAGCAGAACGGCCCCGCCGTTCGGCACGTCTTCCACCTCCAGGTCCTCGATCCGCGCGACGGCTTCCGGCACGACGTGGGCGGGCAGCAGGTCGGCGGCTATCTCGACGGCCGGCCGGCCGTGCAGCTCGATCCGCCCGAACTCCTCGGCCGTGATCCCGTACTCCATGGCCCACCGCGTCCAGCAGCGCTGCACGGATTCGAGGGAGGACACGAGGGTCCCGTCGTTGTCGAACAGGAGAGCTTGCGCATGGATGGTCATGCCATCGACCATACGGTGCCGGTGGGGCCGGGCACGGTAGGGCCGTTCCGGCGTAATAAGGTCGCTGACATGCTTGATGTCCTGACGCTGACGACCGGCGTCGCCGCGCTGCTGCTGGCCGCCTGGTGCGGCTGGGCCGCCTACCGGGATCAGCCGACGAAGGACTGGCACTTCATCGGCATGGCCGTGGTCACGCTGCTGACGCTGGTTCAGCTGATCGTCGGGATCGTGCAGCTGGCCCGGGGCGAGAAGCCCGAGCAGGGGACGACGATCTTCCTCGCGTATCTGCTGGGCTCGTTCGCGTGTGTCCCGGCGGCGGGCTTCATGTCGCTGGCCGAGCGCACCCGGTGGGGCTCGATCACGGTGGCCGCGGGCGGTGTCGTCCTGGCCGTGCTCGAGGTCCGGCTCTATGACATCTGGGGGGCCTGAGATGGCCGCGCCGGAACGGAAGCCGACCGGGACCCGGCTGATCGGCGGGCCCGGACTGCTGCTGGTGTGGCTGTACGGGGTGATGGTCGTCGGCGCCGTGTCGCGCTCCGCGTACCAGATCGCCACCGAGTTCGACCGGGCACCGCTCGCCTACTCGCTCTCGGCGATCGCCGGGGTGGTCTACGGATTCATCACGTACACCCTGGTACGCGGCGGGGAGACGGCCCGCAGGGCGGCGCTGGTGTGCTGCGCCGCCGAGCTGGTGGGCGTCCTGACGGTCGGCACCTGGACCCTGGCCGATCCGTCCGCCTTCCCCGACGCGACGGTGTGGTCGGACTACGGGATGGGGTACCTGTTCATCCCCGTGCTGCTGCCCCTCACGGCCATGTACTGGCTGCGCAAGGCACGCACGGCGTAACGCCCCCCGGTCAGGCGGTGGTCGCGTACGTCTCGGCCGACTTCTCCAGGACGATCTGCGGTACGCCGTCCGCTCCCCGGGACGTCCCGACCCGCTGGTAGCCGACCCGGCTGTACAGCTGGAGGTTGCTCTCGCTGCGATGCCCGGCGTGCAGGCGGAAGGTCCTGGCGCCCCGCTCGTCGGCGAGGGCGGCCTCGGCGACCCGCAGGAGCCGGGCGCCGATGCCGTGCCCCTGGAGGCGGGGGTGGACACAGAGCTTGCCGATGGCCGCGGCGGCGTCCTCGGTGCTCCTGCCGTGCACCGAGCCGACGATCTCGTCACCGAGGCGGGCGACGAAGACCAGGTCGGCGGCGACCTCCTCGCGGACCGAGTCCAGACTCTGGACGAGCGGGTCGATGCGGTAATTGCCGTACAGCGCCGCTTCGCTCTGGAAGCACAGGTACTGCAACCTGAAGATCTGCTCGGCGTCCTGCTCGGCCGCCGCAGAGATGGTCACGCTCATGCCCATGTGCGCATGCCTCCCGCTCACCTGATCACCTGTGGTCCCTCACTCCTATCCCCGTCCTCAACGCGACGCAACCTTCGGCGCGAGCAATCGGCGCAGACATCCCAGGCATCTGGAACGTTCCGGACCCAGGCTGCCCTGTGAGATACCCAACTCCCCTGCGATTTCCCGGTATGTCGGGTCATGCGGGGCCAGCAGCGCCTCCAGCAGCCGGGGGCAACGGCCGGGCAGCCGGCGCACCGCGTCCCGCAGGGCGCGGCGGCGGGCGGCGGCGACGGCGAGGAGCTCGGGGTCGCGGCCGCGGGGGTCGCCGGGATCGACGGGGTCACCGGCCCACGGCCTCTCGTGCCGGACGGCGCGGCGGCGGCGCCGGGCCTCGGTGCGGACGGCCCTGCGGAGCCAGTCCTGGGGGTCGCGCGGCGGGCCGTGGGCCTCGAGGCGTTCCAGGAGGCGCAGCCAGACCGCCTGTTCCAGGTCGGCGGGTTCGGCCCCGGACGCGTACGCCTCGGCGGAGGCCTCCGCGGTGAGCAGCGGACGGAGAGCGGCGACCAGGTCATGGGTCATATGCGCAACGACACGGCCGCCCCGGGCCCGGTTGCCCGGAGCGGCCGGAAATCACCCTGAACGGGGACAGAGCGGCTCAGCCGTTGACGAAGTCCTCGCGGGCGAGCAGAGCGGTGTCCGGGTGGTCGGTGAAGACGCCGTCGATGCCGGTGGCGAAGTAGGTACGGAAGGCGCCGAAGACGTCGCCGTAGGCGTCGGGGTCACTGCCTCTGCGGAAGTTCGCCGGCAGGAATGGGTTCTCGTTGCGCATCGTGTACGGGTGCAGGATCAGTCCGGCCCGGTGCGCGTCGTGGACGAGGCCGGTGGGCTCGGTGAGGTTTCCGGCCGCGTCCCGGGGGATGACCAGGTCCAGGGTGGGGCCGATGCCCTGGGCGTAGGAGGCGATCTCCTTCAGGCCCTTCGGCGTGATGAGGTCGGCCACCGTGCGCGGGTCACCGTTCTCGACGAAGTCCCAGGGGCGGCTGTTCGCACCGGAGAGCAGCACGGCGAGCGGGTTGCCGACGAGCCTGCTCATCCGCTGGATGCTGGTGGGTTCGAAGGACTGGACGATGACGGGCGAGTTCTTCTTGTCCTTGCCGTACGTGCGCAGCAGCCGGGCGAGGCGCTCCTCGGTGCCCAGGCCCAACCGGCGGAAGTAGGTGGGGTGCTTGAGCTCGGGGTAGATCCAGACCTGCTTGCCGCGCTTGCGGGTCTGCTCGTTCTGCCAGCGCAGCACCTCTTCGAAGGTGGGGATCTCCCAGCGTCCGTCGTAGAGGGTGTTGTGCGGGCGGTTGGCCGGGATGCGCTCGGTGGCCCGGAGCGTCTTGAGTTCGGCGAGGGTGAAGTCCTCGGTGAACCAGCCGGTGACAAAGACGCCGTCGAGTCGCTTCGTGCGCTTGCGGTCGGCGAACTCGGGACGGCTCGCGACGTCCGTGGTGCCGCCGATCTCCGGCTCGTGCCGGCAGACGAGGTGGCCGTCCCTGGTGGGCACCAGGTCACCGGCCTCGACGATGTCGGCACCCATGTCGAGGGCCAGTTCGTAGGCGCCGAGCGTGTGCTCGGGCCGGTAGCCGCTGGCCCCCCGGTGGCCGATGACGGTCGGGACGGGCAGGCCCTTGACGCCCCGTCCGCCGCCGCTGCGCCCCTCGGCGTGCCGGGCCTCGGCCGCTCTCGCCGTGCCGCCCAGCCCGAGGACGGTGCCGCCCGCGCCGAGCACCGCCGCGCCCAGGAGCGCCCGCCGTCCGGTTCCGCCGTCCGCGGCCTTGCCCGTCCGCTCGTCCGACTCCTGCGTTCCCATGAGGTGCCTCCTGCCGTCGACCGTCAGTGCGGGGTGATCGTAGGGGCGCGTGCATGACGAACGGGAGACCGCGGCCGGAACACGCGGGGGCCACCGGATGGCGTACGGCCCCGGGCCCGGCGCGTCGGGCTCCGGACGGGTGCGCCAGGCGGGGGCCTGACGATCCGCCGGCTTCGGAGGCGCCGTACCGGGTACTCGTAGGCATGCCGCCGACGGCGCGCCTCCCGCAGTCCGCGGGTCGCGCGTGCTTCGATCCGGCCGTGTCCGCACCCCGGACCGACGACGCCGCGGATCGGCCTCCGCGGACGCGACGTGCCTCACATCACGTCGTGCGCGTTACGGCCGCACTGCACCACGTCACCGCAGGTGAACATGCGTCTGCACCGCGTGACACCTCGGTGGACCCGACGTGCGCGTCCCCCTCGCCCGCGAGTAATGTCCTTGCCTGCACAGACTCATACCGCATTCCCGACACCGGAGGACCCGTTGTCCCGCTTCGCGCTCATCAAGGCAGTGCTCGGCCCGATCATGCGCTTGATGTTCCGCCCACGGGTGGAGGGTGCGGAGCACATCCCGGGTGACGGTCCGGTGATCCTGGCCGGCAACCACCTCACGTTCATCGACTCGATCGTCCTGCCGATCGTCTGCGACCGCCAGGTCTTCTTCATCGGCAAGGACGAGTACGTCACCGGCAAGGGCCTCAAGGGCCGGGTGATGGCCTGGTTCTTCACCGGCGTCGGCATGATCCCGGTCGACCGGGACGGCGGCCGGGGCGGGGTCGCGGCGCTGATGACGGGCCGTCGGGTGCTGGAGGATGGCAGGGTCTTCGGCATCTACCCCGAGGGCACCCGCTCCCCCGACGGCCGCCTCTACCGGGGCCGCACCGGTATCGCGCGGCTCACCCTGATGACGGGCGCGCCCGTCGTCCCGTTCGCCATGGTCGGCACCGACAAGCTGCAGCCGGGCGGCGCGGGCCTGCCCCGGCCGGGCAAGGTCACGGTCCGCTTCGGTGAGGCGATGGAGTTCTCCCGTTACGAGGGCATGGACCGCGACCGCTACGTCCTGCGGGCCGTGACCGACTCGGTGATGGCCGAGGTCATGCGCCTGTCCGGGCAGGAGTACGTGGACATGTACGCCAGCAAGGCGAAGGCCGCCTGACCTCGCTCGCCGCGAGGACCACGCACGCCGACGGCGGACCGCTGCTGAAGCGGTCCGCCGTCGGCGTGTCAGTGCCAGGCCAGCTGCCCGCGTCGTTCCCAGTACGCGTGCGGGTCCTCGGGCAGCGCGGCGAGGCGGGACAGCTGGTCGTCGTCGAGGTCGACGGCCGCCGCTCGCAGGTTGGAGGCGAGCTGGACGACGGTGGCGGCACCGGAGAGGACGACACCGGCCCAGGGCCGGCGCAGCACGAGCGCGAGGGCGACGGCGTCGCAGTCCAGTCCGGTCTCCGCGGCGACGGCCCTGAGCGCGTCGGGGGCGTGGGCCGCGGCCAGCCGTCCGTTGGCCATGCCCTCCTTGACGATCACCGTGAGCCCGGCGTCGTGGGCCTCGGCCAGCGCGGGCTCGGCGGACGTCTCCAGCGCGTTGTACGTGGACTGGACGGTACGGAAGAGGGGTTCGCCCTCGACCGTGACGGCGAGCGCCGCGCGGATGGCGTCCGCCTGGGCCGGACCGCTGGTGGAGAACCCGACCGTGAGGCCCTGGGCCGCCGCCTCGGCGAGCCGGGCGTGGAGGTCCTTGTCGGTGAGGGCGGGGCTGTCCGGGGTCACCGAGTGGATCTGGTAGAGGTCGAGCCGGTCCCCGAGCAGTGCGTCGGACTCGGCGCGCTGGCGCTCGTACGCGGCGAGGGAGTGCTCCTTGACCTCGTGCCGCTCGGCGTCGGTGGACCAGTCCGCGGTGTACGTGTAGCCCCATTTGCTGCCGATGACGACGTCGTCGGCGTCGGGCCGGTCGCTCAGCCAGCCGGCGAGGAACTCCTCGGACCGGCCGTAGGAGCGGGCCGCGTCGAAGTAGCGGACGCCCTGGGCGTAGGCGGCGTCGAGGAGGTCGTGGGTGCGGGTGCGCAGGGCCTCGACGCTGCGGTCGTCCCCGAGGTCGGCGTCGCGGCCCAGGTTGATGTAACCGGGCCGTCCGACGGCGGCGAGTCCCAGGCCGATGTGGCAGGTGGGGGTCGTCGCGGAGGAGAGGCGTGTGAAGGGCATCGGGGGCTCCGTCCGGTCGGCTCCTTGCGGCTGCCCGACCAACGTAACCCGCGATGCCCCTGCGACACCTGAGTGATTACTTCTTGGCGTTCGCCCACGCGTGCTGGGCGGCCAGGTCCGCCTTGACCTCGGCGAGCTGCGTGGCGACCGCGCTCGGTGCCGTGCCGCCGCGGCCGTTGCGGGAGGCGAGGGCACCGGGGACGTTGAGGACGGTGCGCACCTCGGGGGTGAGGTGGGTGGAGATCTTCGCGAACTGTTCGTCGGTCAGCTCGTCGAGCTCCTTGCCCTCCGCCTCGGCGGCCTTGACGCACTCCCCCGCCACCTCGTGCGCGACCCGGAACGGTACGCCCTGCTTGACCAGCCACTCGGCGATGTCGGTGGCCAGCGAGAACCCGGCCGGGGCCAGCTCCTCCATGCGCTCGCGGTGCACGGTGAGGGTGGCCATCATGCCGGTGAAGGCCGGGAGCAGGATCTCCAGCTGGTCGATGGAGTCGAAGACCGGCTCCTTGTCCTCCTGGAGGTCGCGGTTGTACGCGAGCGGGAGCGCCTTGAGGGTGGCCATCAGGCCGGTCAGGTTGCCGATCAGCCGTCCCGACTTGCCGCGCGCCAGCTCCGCGATGTCCGGGTTCTTCTTCTGCGGCATGATCGACGAGCCGGTGGAGAAGGCGTCGTGCAGGGTCACGAAGGAGAACTCCTTCGTGTTCCAGATGATGACCTCCTCGGCGATCCGGGAGAGGTTCACGCCGATCATCGCGGTGATGAAGGCGAACTCGGCGACGAAGTCCCGGGAGGCCGTGCCGTCGATGGAGTTGGCCGCGCTGCCGTGCTCGAAGCCGAGGTCGCGGGCCACCGCCTCCGGGTCCAGGCCGAGGCTGCTGCCGGCCAGTGCGCCCGAGCCGTACGGCGACACCGCGGTCCGCTCGTCCCACTGGCGCAGCCGTTCGGCGTCCCGGGACAGCGACTGGACGTGGGCGAGGACGTGGTGGGCGAAGAGCACCGGCTGGGCGTGCTGGAGGTGGGTGCGGCCGGGCATGGCCACGTCCGGGTGGGCCTCGGCGAGGCCGACGAGGGCGTCCTGGAGATCGGCGATCAGGCCGCCGAGCGTCCGGGCGTGATCCCGCAGGTACATCCGGAACAGGGTCGCGACCTGGTCGTTCCTGGAGCGGCCCGCACGCAGTTTGCCGCCGAGGTCGGGGCCGAGGCGCTCCAGCAGGCCGCGTTCCAGGGCGGTGTGCACGTCCTCGTCGGCGATGGTGCCCGTGAACGAGCCGTCGGCGACGTCCGCCTCGAGCCGGTCGAGGCCCTCGATCATGCGGGTGAGTTCGTCCTCGGTGAGCAGGCCCGCCCCGTGCAGCACGCGCGCGTGCGCACGCGATCCGGCGATGTCGTAGGGCGCGAGCCGCCAGTCGAAGTGGACGGACGCGGACAGCTTGGCCAGGGCCTCGGCGGGACCGTCGGCGAAACGGCCGCCCCAGAGCCGTACGTCACCGCTGTTGCTGCTCACTTGAAACCTCCGAGGGCGCTTTCGGCTCCAGCCGGGGAATGAATCGAACTTCCGCGGAGCGGAGCTTCACCCGAAAAGTGATAGACCACCCACACGGTTGAGCAAGCTGACTTTCGTGCGTTGCGAGAGCCAAGCACGCGCAGCTCCTTTGTCTTGACGGGCAACCGGGCAGGTTCCGTCCCGGCTGGTGCTGAGAGCGTCAGTCTCGATCGCTCGCTGAGCGAATGAGCTGCTTGAGCCGGGAATCCCCTGCTTCAGCCGGGGGAGGGTTCCATTGCGTTGCCCCTCGAAAAGTGGTGCTGTGTGACCGCCTCCCCACTTTCGGTGAGCGAGGAGGCGGTTGTCAGACTGATGCGGGTGAGGCGACCGGACGCCCCTACGCGAGGTCGCGCCTGGCGGCGATCTTCGACGACAGGCTGTAGATGTCGATGAAGCCCTTGGCCGCCGCCTGGTCGAAGGTGTCGCCGGTGTCGTAGGTGGCGAGGTTGAAGTCGTACAGGGACGACTCGGAGCGCCGGCCGGTGACGACGGCCCGGCCGCCGTGCAGGGTCATCCGGATGTCGCCGTTGACGTGCTGGTTGGCCTCGGCGATGAAGCCGTCCAGGGCGCGCTTGAGCGGGGAGAACCACTGGCCGTCGTAGACCAGTTCGCCCCAGCGCTGCTCGACCTGCCGCTTGTAGCGGGCGAGTTCGCGCTCGACCGTGACGTTCTCCAGCTCCTGGTGGGCCGTGATCAGCGCGATGGCGCCGGGCGCCTCGTACACCTCGCGGGACTTGATGCCGACGAGGCGGTCCTCGACCATGTCGATCCGGCCGACGCCCTGGGCGCCCGCGCGCTCGTTGAGCTGCTGGATGGCCTGGAGGACGGTGACGGGCTTGCCGTCGATGGCGACCGGCACACCTTCCTTGAAGGTGATGACGACCTCGTCGGCCTCGCGCGCCACGGCGGGGTTCTGCGTGTACTCGTAGACGTCCTCGATCGGCGCGTTCCAGATGTCCTCGAGGAAGCCGGTCTCGACGGCGCGCCCGAAGACGTTCTGGTCGATGGAGTACGGCGACTTCTTCGTGGTCGCGATCGGCAGGCCCTTGGCCTCGCAGAAGGCGATGGCCTTGTCGCGGGTCATGGCGTAGTCACGGACCGGGGCGATGCACTTCAGGTCGGGGGCGAGGGCGACGATGCCGGCCTCGAAGCGGACCTGGTCGTTGCCCTTGCCGGTGCAGCCGTGGGCGACGGTGGTGGCGCCGTGCTTCTCGGCGGCGGCGACGAGGTGCTTGACGATCGTCGGCCGGGACAGCGCGGAGACCAGCGGGTAGCGGTCCATGTAGAGGGCGTTGGCCTTGATCGCCGGGAGGCAGTACTCGTCGGCGAACTCGTCCTTGGCGTCGGCGACCTCGGCCTCGACGGCACCGCAGGCGAGCGCGCGCTTGCGGATGACGTCCAGGTCCTCGCCGCCCTGGCCGACGTCGACCGCAACGGCGATGACCTCGGCGCCCGTCTCCTCGGCGATCCAGCCGATGGCGACGGAGGTGTCCAGACCGCCCGAGTAGGCGAGTACGACGCGCTCGGTCACGGGATTCTCCTTACAGTGCATTCGCTGACATGCATGAGTATGCAGTAGAGCGCATGATTCGTCAATCCATCTCTGCGCAGAGGGTGACCCCGGGAGCGACTCCGGGGGTGACTGAACGCGGGAAACCGCTTTCCCGCATCCCCCAGGACGCAGGCGTCGCGTCGGCACGACCGGGACACCAGGAGACACCAGGAGACACCAGGAGACACCGACGAAACCCGACCCCACCCCCTCGACCCGAGTGACGCGACAGGCGCCGTGGCCACCCCGTATTCACGCCGGCCGGGGCGACCACGGGCGATAATCCTTAGACAGTCGAAAGAAACGTGCCCATAATCGGTGCCCATGGGAAAGACCTATGAACGCATAGACGGCCGCCTGCGCACGTTCATCGAGGCGCAACCGCTCTTCTTCACCGCCACCGCGCCCCTGTCCGCCGACGGCACGGTCAACCTCTCACCCAAGGGCCTCAAGGGCTCCTTCGTCGTCCTCGACGAGCTCACCGTGGCCTACCTCGACTTCGCCGGGTCCACCGCCGAGACCATCGCCCACCTGCGGGAGAACGGCCGTATCACCCTGATGTGGTGCGCCTTCCAGGGGCCGCCCAACATCGTGCGCGTCCACGGCCGCGGTGAGCCCGTCTTCCGGGACGACCCGCGCTTTCCCGAACTGCTCGCCCGCTTCCCCGACATCGATCCGACGGCCCACGGCCTGCGCGCGATCGTCGTCGTGACCGCCGAGCTCATCCGTGACACCTGTGGCTACGCCGTCCCGTTCATGGCCTACGAGGCGGAGCGCGACCTGCACGCAAAGCGGTTCGCGCGGGAGGACGACGCCTCGCTGGACGCGTACTTCACCAAGAAGGAACACGTCGCGACGAGCCTGGACGGCCTGCCCGGGCTGCCCCTGCCGCTGCCCCCGTCCCCGGCCTGAGCCGTCAGCCCGGACGCCTCGATCTCCCGAGGGACGTCCCGGGGCTTTTTTCCTCCGCACGCTCCGACGTTTCGCTGAACGCTCCCGAGTCACGGCACGTATGTGTGGGCCAAGGGTCAAGTCCCACGGAGGAACCGTGACCACCACGCTCGCAGGCGGACGTGCCGCCCGCCGTCAGACGATGCGCCGCATCCGTCCGCGCCGCTCCCCCGCCGTGCCCCTGCTGCTCGCCGTGGGGGCGGGCGCGGTGGCCGTGCTGTGGTTGTGGTGGAACAACACACCGTCCATCTCGGACACCACCGGAAGGATCGTCGCCGCGGGACGCATCACCGGCCTGCTGGCCGGCTATCTGATGGCCCTCGTGGTGCTGCAGATGGCCCGGGTCCCCGCACTGGAACGCCGGGTGGGTTCGGACCGGGTCGCCCGCTGGCACGCGATGAGCGGGCGCTACACCATCAGCCTGGTCGTCGCCCACGTCTTCCTCATCATGTGGGGATACGCCCTCCAGGCCGGCAAGGGCCTCGGCGACATCGTCCAGCAGACCGTCACCTCCATCGACCAGCTGCCGGACATGGGCAAGGCCGCCATCGGCACGGGTCTGCTGTTCGTGATCGCGCTCATCTCGATCGGCCCGATCCGTCGCCGAGTGCCGTACGACAGCTGGTACCACGTGCACCTGCTGACGTACGCGGCGATGTACCTGACGTTCTGGCACCAGATCACCACCGGCAACGAGTTCGCCGTCGAGCCGTCCGCGAAGACCTTCTGGTACGGGCTCTACGGCGCCGTGACCGCGCTGGTCCTCTGGTACCGGGTGCTCACCCCGATCCGGCTGAACCTGCGTCACCGGATGCGGGTCGAGGCGGTCATCGAGGAGACGCCGGGCATCACCTCGGTGCTGATCAGCGGGCGCAAGCTGCACCGGATGGGCGCGGAGGCCGGTCAGTTCTTCCGCTGGCGGTTCCTGGCGCCGGGGATGCGGTTCAGCTCCCACCCGTACTCGCTGTCGGCGGCTCCCCGCCCCGACATGCTGCGGATCACCGTGAAGGCGATCGGCGACCACACCTCCCGGTTGCGCGAGCTGGAGCCCGGCACCCGGGTGTGGGCGGAGGGACCCTACGGGGCGATGACCGCCCAGCGCCGCAGCCGCGGCAAGGTGCTGCTGGTCGCGGGCGGGGTGGGGATCACCCCGATGCGGGCCCTGTTCGAGACGCTGCCCGGCGCCTCCGGGGACATCACCCTGCTGTACCGGGCCAACACCACCCAGGACCTGGCCCTGTGGGGCGAGCTCGCCAAGATCGCCGAGGAACGCGGTGCGCGCCTGATGTACGCGGTGAACAGCCCTGAGGGAGAACGCCCCGACATCTCGGCGGACAGCCTTCGGCGGAAGATCCCCGACATCGACGACCACGACGTCTTCATGTGCGGCCCGCCCGGGTTCGCCCAGTCGGTGTACGACGCACTGCGCGGCGCCGGGGTCCCCGCCCGCCGTATCCACCACGAGTCGTTCGAGATGTGAGCGACGGGTCATCCACACCCATCAGGAGCTTGAGAAGCGATGAGGAAGAGTCACCCCGTCCGGCGTGCTGTGCTGGCCACCGCCGCCACCGTCTCCGGGATCGTGCTGCTGCTGACGCTGAAGCCGGATTCCGACCCGGGCTCGGTGGACGCGGCCGGCGGCACGGTCCCGCCCGCGGCCGCGCAGTCCCCGCAGGGCGGCGCCCAGGCCCTCGGCGACGGCACCGTCACCGGTGACGCGGCGCAGACCGAGTACGGGGCGGTACAGGTACGCCTGACGGTCAGCGGCGGGAAGATCACCAAGGCCGAGGCCGTCCAGTCCCCCAAGGGCGGCCAGAGCGACCAGATCAACGCCAACGCCGTACCCAAGCTCAACCAGGCCGTCGTGGCGGCGGGCAGCGCGGACATCGACGCGGTGTCCGGCGCCACCTACACCAGCGCCGGATACAAGAAATCGCTGCAGTCCGCGCTCGACAAGGCCAAGGCCGCCGCACCGGCCGGGAACGGACAGGGCACGGAAAACGCCCAGGCCCTCGGCGACGGCACCGTCACCGGTGACGCGGCGCAGACCCAGTACGGAGCGGTACAGGTACGGATCACCGTCCAGGGCGGGAAGATCACCAAGGCCGAGGCCGTCCAGTCCCCCAAGGGCGGCCAGAGCGACCAGATCAACGCCAACGCCGTACCCAAGCTCAACCAGGCCGTCGTGACGGCGGGCAGCGCGGACATCGACGCGGTGTCCGGCGCCACCTACACCAGCGCCGGATACAAGAAATCGCTGCAGTCCGCGCTCGACAAGGCCAAGGCCGCCGCACCGGCCGCGTCCGACAATGGGTCCGCCGGGAAGAAGGAGTCCGCCGCCGAGGAGCCCGCCGAGAAGGAATCCGCCGGGACCGGGCAGGGCTCGGGGGGCGGGCAGACCCTCAAGGACGGCACCGTCACCGGTGACGCGGTGCAGACCGAGTACGGGGCGGTACAGGTACGGATCACCGTCCAGGGCGGAAAGATCACCAAGGCCGAGGCGGTGCAGGCGCCCAAGGGCGGCCAGAGCGACCAGGTCACCTTCTCGTCCGTGCCCCGGCTCAACAAGGCCGTCGTGGAGGCCGGCAGCGCGGACATCGACGCGGTGTCCGGCGCCACCTACACCAGCGCCGGATACAAGAAATCGCTGCAGTCCGCGCTGGATCAGGCCGGTGGCTGACACCGTGGCCGAGTCCGCACAGGCTCCCGCCGCGGTGCGTCGTACGGAGGAGACGATGGGGACCGTCTTCTCCTTCGACGTCCGCGGCGGGGAACCCGCCGCCGTACACGCGGCGCTGGAGGAGGCGGTCGCCGGGCTGCGCCGCGTCGACGAGGTGTTCAGCACCTACCGCGACGACTCCCAGATCTCGCGGCTGGCACGCGGCGACCTCACGGTCGAGGAGTGCGATCCCGAGGTCGCCGAGGTACTGGAGCTTGCCGCGGAGGCTGAACGGGTGAGCGACGGCTGGTTCAGTCCGCGCTACCGGGGCCGGCTCGATCCGACCGGCATCGTCAAGGGCTGGGCCACCGAGCGGGCCGCGCGGCGACTCGCGGAGGCCGGGGCGGTCGGCGTGAGTCTCAACGGCGGCGGTGACGTCCAGTTGCTGGGCTCCCCGGGAGCCGGGCGGCCGTGGCGGGTGGGCGTGGCGGATCCGCTCCGTCCGGGCGGTCTCGCGGCCGTGGTCTCCGCGGCCGGTGTGGACGAACTGGCCGTGGCCACCTCGGGCACCGCCGAGCGCGGCGACCACATCGTCGACCCGCGCACCGGCCGCTCCGCGGTCACCGACCTGGTCTCGGTGACGGTGGTGGCACCCCGGCTGGTCTGGGCCGACTGCTGGGCCACCGCCGCCTTCGCCATGGGATCGAGGGAGGGGCTCGCCTGGCTGGAGACGCTGCCCGACGTGGAGGCGCTGCTGATCACGGCGGGCGACGAGGTGCGCTGCACGGGGGGCCTGGCGGGCCGGCTGGGGTGATCGGGCTGCTCGGGTGCCCGCGTGCCCCGGCCGGTCCGGTTCGCGCTCAGTGCCCGTTCTGGGCCAGCCGCAGCATGTGCTCGGCCAGGGCCGGCCCGCCCACCGGGTCGCGGCTGATCAGCATCAGCGTGTCGTCACCGGCGATGGTCCCCAGGATGTCGTGCAGTTCGGCCTGGTCGATGGCCGAGGCCAGGAACTGCGCGGCACCCGGAGGGGTGCGCAGGACCACGAGGTTGGCGGACGCCTCCGCGGAGATCAGCAGCTCCTGGGAGAGCCGCCGCATCCGCTCCTCCTTCGCCGACTCCCCCAGCGGTGCGCGCGGGGTGCGGAAGCCGCCCTCGCTCGGCACCGCGTAGATGAGGTCGCCGTCGGTGTCGCGGATCTTCACCGCGTTCAGCTCGTCCAGGTCCCGGGAGAGCGTCGCCTGGGTGACGGTCAGTCCGTGGTCGGCGAGCAGCTTCGCCAACTGGCTCTGGGAACGCACCGGTTGTCGGTTGAGGATGTCCACGATCCGGCGGTGGCGGGCGGTGCGGGTCTGCGGTACGGCAGGCCCGACAGGCTGTCCGTGGTCCTGATCGTGGCTCATCGTCGTCTCATTCTCCGGTCATCCTCGGGGCGTTCCCCGGCGCGTGGTCCGGTTCATCGCCCTGCTCGTCGCCCTGCTCGTCGTCCGGGTCTCGCCCGGCTCGTGGTCCGGCTCACCCTTCCCCGTCCGCCGCCCGGCCGACGGCGTCCAGGACGCCGGGCAGTGCCCCGAGGAAGGCGTCCACCGCGTCGTCCCCGAGGATCAGCGGCGGCATCAGCCGTACGACATCGGGGGCGGGCGCGTTCACCAGGAAACCGGCGTCCTGAGCCGCCTGTTGCACCTGGGGCGCGAGCGGTTCGGTGAGCACGATACCCAGGAGCAGGCCGGCGCCACGGACATGGCTGACCAACGGGTTGCCGAGGGCCTCGATTCCGTCGCGGAGCCGCTCGCCCTGCCGCTTGACGTTCTCGAGCAGCCCTTCGTTCTCGATGGTGTCGAGGACGGCGAGACCGGCGGCGCAGGCGACCGGGTTGCCCCCGAAGGTCGTGCCGTGGTGGCCGGGGTGCAGCAGTTCGGCGGCGCGTCCGAAGGCGACGGCCGCGCCGATCGGCAGCCCGCCGCCGAGTCCCTTGGCGAGGGTGACGACGTCGGGCAGGACGCCTTCGTGGGCCTGGTACTCGAACCAGTTGCCGGTGCGGCCGATGCCGGTCTGCACCTCGTCCAGGACGAGCAGCGCGCCGGTGGCGGCCGTGATGGCGCGGGCGGCCTTCAGATAGCCGGGCGGGGGCACCACGACCCCGTTCTCGCCCTGGATCGGCTCGATGACGACCAGCGCCGTGTCCTCGGTGACCGCGGCGGCCAGGGCCTGCGCGTCGCCGTAGGGGACATGGGTGACGTCCCCGGGCAGCGGCGCGAACGGCTCCCGCTTGCCCGGCTGGCCGGTCAGCGCGAGGGCGCCCATGGTACGGCCGTGGAAGCCGCCGTCGGTGGCGACCATGTGGGTCCGCCCGGTCAGCCGCCCGATCTTGAACGCGGCCTCGTTGGCCTCGGCGCCCGAGTTGCAGAAATACACCCGGCCCTCTCGGCCGAAGAGCCGCAGGAGCCGTTCGGCGAGTGCGACGGGCGGTTCGGCGACGTACAGGTTGGAGACGTGGCCCAGGGAGGCGATCTGCCGGCTGACGGCCTCCACGACGGCCGGGTGGGCGTGGCCGAGCGCGTTGACGGCGATGCCGCCGACGAAGTCGGTGTACTCCTTGCCGTCGGCGTCGCGGACGGTGGTACCCGCGCCGCCGACCAGGGACAGCTTCGGTGTGCCGTAGTTGTTCATGAGCGCGCCCTGCCACCGCGCGCTCAGCTCCTCATTGCTCACGACTCCCCCTGTTCGTGCTGCCCGTGCTGTTCATGCCGTGTGCCGTCGGGTACGGCCCCGGTGGCGTCGGCGGGGTCGTCGGGCACGACCATGGTGCCGATGCCCTCGTCGGTGAAGATCTCCAGCAGGATCGAGTGCTGGACCCTGCCGTCGATGACGCGGGCCGTGGTCACGCCGTTGCGTACCGCGTGCAGGCAGCCCTCCATCTTCGGCACCATGCCCGAGGACAGCTCCGGCAGCAGTTTCTCGAGCTGGGAGGCGGTGAGACGGCTGATCACCTCGTCGGAGTTCGGCCAGTCCTCGTAGAGCCCCTCGACGTCGGTGAGGACCATGAGGGTCTCGGCGTCCAGAGCAGCAGCGAGTGCCGCAGCCGCCGTATCAGCATTGACGTTGTAGACATGGTGGTCGTCCTGGCTCCGGGCGATGGACGAGACGACCGGTATACGGCCGTCGGCGAGCAGAGCTTCGATGGCGCCGGTGTCGATCTCGGTGATCTCACCGACCCGCCCGATGTCGACCGGCTCTCCGTCGATCTCGGGCCGGTGTTTGGTCGCGGTGAGGGTGTGCGCGTCCTCACCGGTGAGGCCGACGGCGAACGGGCCGTGCCGGTTGAGCAGCCCGACCAGCTCACGCTGCACCTGTCCGGCCAGCACCATCCGTACGACGTCCATGGCGTCCTCGGTGGTGACCCTGAGGCCGGCCTTGAACTCGCTGACGATGCCGTGCCGGTCGAGCGCGGCGCTGATCTGCGGGCCGCCGCCGTGCACGACGACCGGTTTGAGGCCGGCGTGCCGCAGGAAGACGACGTCCTGGGCGAAGGCGTTCTTCAGTTCCTCGTTCACCATGGCGTTGCCGCCGAACTTGATGACGACGGTCTTGCCGTGGTGCCGGGTCAGCCAGGGCAGCGCCTCGATGAGGATCTGCGCCTTGGGCAGGGCGGTGTGCTTGCGGGTGGTGGTCATGAGGAGTAGGCGCTGTTCTCGTGGACGTAGTCGGCGGTGAGGTCGTTGGTCCAGATGGTGGCGGTCGCGTCACCGGCGCCCAGGTCGGCGACGATGTGGACCTCGCGGTAGCGCATGTCGACCTTGTCGCGGTCCTCGCCGACGCCGCCGTTCTTGCACACCCAGACGCCGTTGATGGCGACGTCGAGTTCGTCGGGTTCGAAGGCGGCCTTCGTGGTGCCGATCGCGGACAGCACCCGGCCCCAGTTGGGGTCCTCGCCGTGGATGGCGCACTTGAGGAGGTTGTTGCGGGCGATGGAGCGGCCCACCTCGACGGCGTCGTCCTCGGTCGCGGCGCCCACCACCTCGACCTTGATGTCCTTGCTGGCGCCCTCGGCGTCGCCGATGAGCTGACGGCCGAGGTCGTCGCAGACGGCGCGTACGGCCTCGGCGAACTCCTCGTACGCGGGGGTGACGCCGGTGGCGCCGGAGGCGAGCAGCAGCACGGTGTCGTTGGTGGACATGCAGCCGTCGGAGTCGACGCGGTCGAAGGTGACCCTGGTGGCGGCGCGCAGGGCCCGGTCCAGCGTCCCGGCGTCGACGTCGGCGTCGGTGGTGAGGACGACCAGCATGGTGGCGAGGCCGGGGGCGAGCATGCCGGCGCCCTTGGCCATCCCGCCGACGGTCCAGCCGCCGTCCGTCGCCGAGGTGACGACGGCCGTCTTGTGCACGCTGTCCGTGGTCTTGATGGCGATGGCGGCCTTCTCCCCGCCGTGCTCGGACAGCCGGCCGGCGGCCGCCTCGACCCCCGGCAGCAGTTTGTCCATGGGGAGCGTGACGCCGATGAGCCCGGTGGAGCAGACGGCCACCTCGCCCGCGCCGGTCCCGAGCACCTCGGCGGCCTTCTCGGCGGTGGCGTGGGTGTCCTGGAATCCCTTGGGACCCGTACAGGCGTTGGCGCCGCCGGAGTTGAGGACGACGGCGGAGACCTGGCCGCCCTTGAGCACCTGCTCGGACCAGAGCACGGGTGCGGCCTTGACGCGGTTGGCGGTGAAGACGCCCGCTGCGGCGCGGCGCGGCCCGTTGTTGACCACGAGGGCCAGGTCCGGATTGCCGTTCTCCTTGATCCCGGCGGCGATGCCCGCCGCCGTGAATCCCTTTGCTGCCGTCACACTCACTGCGTCTCCTTGTTCGCCCTGCCGCGGTAGCGGCTGATGTCACTGCCGCCCGTGCAGCGCAGAGGTGCGGGCATCGTGCTCGTCTGCGGCCCGGCGGCTGCACGTGCGTCGCTCACGGAGCGACTCCGATCGTCGTCAGTCCGGTGGACTCGTCGAGCCCGAGGGCGATGTTCATGCTCTGCAGAGCGCCGCCCGCGGTGCCCTTGGTGAGGTTGTCGATGGCGCTGATCGCGATGATCCGCCCCGCGGCCTCGTCGTACGCGACCTGGATCTGAACGGCGTTGGAACCGTAAACGGACGCCGTCGCGGGCCACTGGCCCTCGGGGAGGAGACGGACGAAGGGCTCGTCGGCGAACGCCTTCTGGTAGGCGGCCCGGACGGACTCGGCGGTGACCCCGGGCCTGGCCTTGGCACTGCACGTGGCGAGGATGCCGCGGGGCATCGGCGCGAGGGTCGGCGTGAAGGATACGGAGACCCGCTCCCCCGCCGCCGCGCTGAGGTTCTGGATCATCTCGGGGGTGTGCCGGTGGGTGCCGCCGACGCCGTAGGGCGACATCGACCCCATGACCTCGCTGCCCAGCAGGTGCGGCTTGGCCGCCTTGCCCGCGCCGGAGGTGCCGGAGGCGGCGACGATCACTGCCTCGGACTCGGCGAGGCCCGCCGTGTAGGCCGGGACGAGGGCCAGCGAGACGGCGGTCGGGTAGCAACCGGGCACCGCGATGCGCTTGGACCCCTCCAGCGCAGCGCGGCCGCCCGGCAGTTCGGGCAGGCCGTAGGGCCAGGTGCCGGCGTGCGGGGAGCCGTAGAACCGTTCCCAGTCGGCGGCGTCGGCGAGCCGGTGGTCGGCGCCCATGTCGACCACGAGCACCTCCGGCCCGAGCTGCTCGGCGACGGCGGCGGACTGCCCGTGCGGCAGGGCGAGGAAGACCACGTCATGCCGTCGGCCCTGCCCGGCGAGCACGTCGGCCGTGGTCGCCTCCAGCACCCGCTCGGCGAGCGGCGCCAGATGCGGCTGCAGGCTCCCGAGCCGCTGCCCGGCATTGGAGTTCCCGGTCAGCGCACCGATCTCCACCCCGGGGTGCGCCAGCAGCAGACGCAGAAGCTCCCCACCCGCATATCCACTGGCCCCGGCCACAGCCACTCGTACGCTCACGGAAACCTCCTCCTCGACAGCATGACTATACGTACACCCGCACGTTTATGCAACGCCGCACGGGGAGCGCCCGGCGACAGCCTCGTGGCGGAGCCGGCATGCGCACCCGACTCGATCGGGCACAGGATGTCGGGTCCGGCGGGATGCGTGCTGCCTAGCGTGTTGATCGCAAGCAAGAAGGAAGGGGACCGGGCGTGCTGGAGCGGCTCAACCAGGCCATGGAGCAGATCGAGCACGGTCTCGACCGGCCCGTCGATGTGGCGGGGCTGGCACGCACCGCGATGACCTCGGAGTACCACCTGCGCCGGATGTTCTCCGCGCTGGCGGGCATGCCGTTGTCGGAGTACGTCCGGCGTCGGCGGCTGACCGTCGCGGGTGCCGAGGTGCTCGCCGGCCGTGAGCCGCTGCTGGAGATCGCGGTGCGCTACGGCTACGGCTCGGGAGAGGCGTTCGCGCGGGCGTTCCGCGCCATGCACGGTGTCGGTCCGGGCGAGGCCCGGCGCACCGGTTGCGCGCTCGTCTCCCAGCCCCGGTTGACCTTCCGCCTCACCGTCGAAGGGAGCAGCAGCATGCGCTATCGCGTGATCGACCGTCCGGCCTTCACCGTTGTCGGCCTCAAGGCCCGGGTGCCACTGGTGCACTTGGGGCCGAACCAGGCGATCATCGACTTCGTCCGCGGCATCGAGCCGCGGACCGTGGAACGCCTGGAGCAACTGTCGGACCAGGAGCCGCAGGGCATCGTCGCGGTCTGCGACGACCTGGACCCCAGCCGCGCCGAGGGGACCGAACTCGACTACTACCACGGGGTGATCACGTCGGCGGCCGCCCCCGAGGGAACGGCGTCACTGGCCGTCCCGACCGGCGCCTGGGCGGTCTTCACCACCTCCGGACCGGCCCCGCAGGCCATCCAGGAGCTGTGGCGGGACGTGTTCACCCAGTGGTTCCCGTCGAACCCGTACCGCAGCCGCCCCGGCCCGGAGATCCTGCGCACCCGCCTCTCCCCGGACAGAACCGAAGCCGACGCCGAACTGTGGCTCCCGGTGGAGCGTGAGCAGGATTGAACACGGCACCGGGCCGGTAGCCGCCGTCCGGACCGAGTGCCTCAGCCGACAGCACACGCCGGCCGAGGCACTCGGTCCGGACGTGGACGGCCGGCCACGCGTCACACCAGGCTGACGTGCGTGCCGCCCTCGGCCAGGACGTCGAGGACCTCGGCGAACAGGTCGAAGGGCCGGCCGCACGGTGCCGGCTTCCGGGAGAGGTGTTCGCGCGCGGTGGCGGCGTCCCGCCAGAGCAGGGTGGCGGGGGCCGTGCAGCCGAAGGAACCGCGCAGGCAGTCCGTGCGGGCTTCGAGACAACCTCCGAAGTAGCCTCCCGGCCCGTTCACCGCCTCGCCGAGCGCCAGGTAGAGGCCTGGTTCGTCGGTGATCTGCCGGCCGTCGAGTTCGTGGGCGTGGCCAGCCGGCCGGTCACGATGGGTACGACGGCAGGCCCGGTCCCGGGCCAGGTCGAGCCAGGCCTCGCGACGGCGCGTGTCGAGTGCGGCCCAGGCGCCAAGGGTGTCCGGCGGCCCGGCGAACCATTGCTCCCAGACTGATTGCGCGTACCCGGGAACGGGTGTGAAGAGCTCTCCGTCGAGTTCCAGGTCGATCAGGTCCACCCCGTAGGAGGACGGGCCCCGGTCACGGACCGTGGTCCACAACAACCGACCGGTGAGCGGCTCGCCCCGGGCATCCCATATCTCCAGCGCGGCCTGTTCCAGGTCCAGCGCCCGCCGGGTGCCCGTCCTCAGTGCCGTTCGCAGTCGATCACTCCGGGCCAGCCCTCGCAGGACGAGTGGGGGCGCTGCTCTCTCCTGCGGCAGGACGCGGGCGAATTCCCGACAGGAGCCCAGCCACCGACTTCCGTCATGGACTCGGACTGGGCCCCGATGCCCCTCGGGCGGGCCTTCGTAGTCGTCCCGGCCGGTGAGCACGAGGCTGGCCGACCCAGGAAGCAGCCCGAGGCCCTCCGCGTCCTCCAGCAGCCAGGGTTCGAGCACCCCGTCATCCGGTCGTGGCGGCGTACAAGACGGGACTGCCCACGGACGGCATCCCGGCCATCTCCTTCGCCGTGGACGACGTCCACGCGGAGTTCGACCGGCTGCGCGGGCTCGGAGTGCAGTTCACCCGGGAGCCGCTCGAAATGGGCCAGGTCACCACCGCGGTGCTGGACGGCACCTGCGGCAACCTGATCCAGATCGTGCACAGCAGGTAGGGACCCGGCGAAGGCCGGCGGCGCGCCTTCCCTCACCGCCCCCAGGCCCTGCCCCTCAGGCCTCGCCCCACGCGCGTCGCAGGAAGGCCGAGGCGTCGGCCAGTTCCGGGAGGGCGATGGCGTGGCCCAGACCCGGGTAGCGGTGCTCTTCGAGGTGGGCGCCGGATTTCTCGCGGAGCCAGGTCCCGGTCCGGGTGACGAGGTCGGCGGGGATCACCTGGTCGGCGGTGTCGCGGCCCCAGAAGACCGGCGTGCCGGTCAGGCGGCCCTGCTCCTCGGGCAGGTCCGCGTCCCACGGCAGGGTGCCGGACAGGAGGACGGCGGCGGCGAACCGCTCCGGGCGGGCGAGCAGCAGGCCGCCCGCCATGGCCATGCCGCCGGAGAAGCCGAGGAGTGAGACCGACGTGTGGCCGGCGGTCTCGGTGTCGAGCCAGTCGAAGAGCCAGTCGGCGGTGGCCGCGATGGAGTCGGGCAGGGGGCGCCCGATCCCCCGGTTGGCGAACCACGCGTATCCGCCGCCCTCGGCCAGCGGGGCACGCACGAAGGCCGCCGTGGCCTCCTTCGGCAGATGCGGCGCGAGCTGCGCGAACGACGCCTCGTCCGCTCCCCGCCCGTGCAGGGCGACGACGAGCGGCGTGCCGGGCCTGCGGTCGGGTTCGACGGACCAGCTGACCGTGGGTGCGGCGGTGTGGGGCATGGCAGCGGCTCCTTGGGCGGCGTGGGGCAGACACAGGTCTCGGCTCGGGACCGGGCACGGTCGAGCGTACTCGCACTGCTTGAAAGTTGAAGCAAGGGCTATGGTTGGTTTAGCTTGAAGCTTCAAGTTTGCCGGGGCGGGGCGTCGCTCAGTGCCGCGCGGCGCCCCCACCGTCTTCGCCGTCCCCTCCCGAGGAGTCCCCCCATGGCCAGTTCCACCACCTTGTCCCGCCCCGCCGCCGCGACGTCCGGCCAGGACGGCCCCGCCGCTCCCGCCCGCGCCTACGACATCGGGCTGCTGGTCCTGCGTCTCGTGCTCGGCCTGACCATGGCCGTGCACGGCGCCCAGAAGCTGTTCGGCTGGTTCGGCGGGGGTGGTGTCGAGGGCACCGGGATGTTCTTCGAGTCCCTCGGCTACCCCTCGCCCGAGGCGTTCGCCGTCGTGGCCGGGCTCACCGAGACCCTGGGCGGGCTCGGCCTCGCGCTCGGTCTGTTCACCCCGCTCGCCGCCGCGGCCGTCGCCGGCACGATGGTCAACGCGATCGCCGTGAAGTGGGGCGGCGGCTTCTTCGCCCCGGAGGGTGTGGAGTACGAGCTGCTCCTCACCCTGGCCGCGGTGGCGCTCGCCCTGACCGGCCCCGGCCGGATCGCCGTGGACCGGCTGCTGCCCTGGCTGCGCACGCACCGCCTCACGTACGGCGTCGCCGCGGTCGTGCTCGGCGTCGTGGTGGCCGGTGTCACCCTGCTGCTGCGCCACTGACACGGCGGGTGGCCTCCCGGTCGGTGCCGGGTGCGGGCCGCCGTCCCCGTGACGGCGGCCCGCACGCCACCGAGGCCGATCGCCGTGCGGGCCTCGGCCTCGCACCGGTCCCACCCTCGAGAAGTCGTACGCTTGCCCTTCTCCCTCCGGAGGCCGGTTTCGAACGGCGAGACAGGAGAAGGCAGAAGCACGTCAACGGTTCGTGCGACGGCGGACACAACGGAGAACGCGACGGAATGGACGAGTTCTGGCCGGTACCGGACGCGCTCACCTATCTCGGCGGACGCTGGCGGGTGACCCGGACCGTGCGGGACCTCGCGAGCGGCGACCTGGGGCGTTTCGAGGGAACCACGCTTTTCGGCCCGCTCGTGGGCGGCGGCCTGCTGCACCAGGAGTCCGGCACCTTCACCTGGCAGGGCGTCCCCCGGCCCGCCGAACGCACCCTGCGCTTCCTCCCCGGACCCGGCGGCGCGGTGGACGTGCGGTTCGCGGACGGCCGGCCGTTCCACGACCTGGATCTCTCGACGGGCCGGTACGTCGCCGACCACCCCTGCGCCGCGGACCTCTACCGGGGTGAGTTCACCGTCCGCGACGAGGACCACTGGCGGACCCTCTGGCGGGTGCGCGGCCCGGCCAAGGATCTGGAGCTGGCCACCGGCTACATCCGCGTGCGCTGAGGGGAGACACCCTCGATGCGCAGGCTCCAGCGGCCCGCCCGCCCGGTGACGCTGACCCGCGACAGCGCGCGGACGTCGATGTTCCAGTAGGTCGCGGGCGGCGCCTTCAGCGCGTACACCAGCGCGGCGCGGATCACGGAGGGTTCGGCCACCGCGACGACCCGGCAGTTCTCCTCCAGCGGCCGGGTGTCCAGCCAGCCGCCCACGCGGGTGATGAAGTCCAGCAGCGATTCCCCGCCGTGCACGGTGGCCCGCGGATCGGCCAGCCAGGCGTCCACGACCTCCGGCTCCCAGGCCATCGCCTCGCCCAGGGTCAGCCCGCGCCAGCGGCCCATGTCACAGTCGCGCAGGGCGAGCTGGACCAACGGGGCATAGCCGAGCCCGTCCCCGGTGGCACGGCTGCGTGGGCTCGGCGAGCAGTAGCGCAGGTCGGCCGCGGCGAGTGGCAGCAACTCATGGGCGACGCGCTGCACCTCGCTCCACCCGGCCCGGTCCAGTGGCCGGTCGTCCTCGAAACGCTCGGCCAGCCGCGAGGAACTCCCCGCTGCGGCAACGAACGTGACCCGAAGTGCCATGCGGCGATCGTCGACCCCCAAGGTGAGCAAATCAAGGGGTCCGGCCGGGGTGTTACCCAGCGTCCATCAGGCCTTGAGCGCAGATCACCCCTCACCGGACAAGTGCCGCGAAACGCCTGCCCCTTCACCCCCGGTACCCCGGTCAGCCCAGCACCTCGTCGCAGGCGGTGCGCAGTCGTCGTACGCCATCTGTGATCTCGCCGGCGCCCGCGACCGCCGCGAAGCTCAGCCGCAGGTGGGCGGCCGGGGCCTCGGCGCTGAAGTACGGGCGGCCGGGGGTGACGGCGACGCCCGCGCGCAGGGCCGCCGCGGTGAGCGCGGTCTCTCCTCCAGAGCCGAAAGCCCGGGAGGTGCCCCCGGTGCCGTCGGGCAGGCGCAGCCAGAGGTGGTAGCCGCCCGCCGGGATGTGCGGCAGGGCGAGTTCGGGCAGGCGGAGCCGGAGCGCGGTGGTCATCGCGTCCCGACGGGACCGCAACTCGGCGGAAACCGACCGCAGATGGCGCGGCCAGGCGGGCGAGCCGACGAGTTCCAGCGCAGCCTCCTGGAGGGGCCGGGGGACGAAGAAGGTGTCGACGATCTGGATGGCTCGCAGCCGCTCCAGCACCGGACCGTGCGCGACGAGGGCGCCCACCCTGAAGCTCGGCGAAGTCGCCTTGGTGAGCGAGCAGACGTGAACGACGACGCCGTCGGGATCGTCGGCGGCCAGCGGGCGCGGCACTGGGCCCGCGTCCTCGTGGACCAGGTGCCGGACGAAGTCGTCCTCGACGACGAACGCGCCGGCCCGGCGTGCGATGTCCAGCACCTCACCGCGCCGTTCGGGCGCGAGCACGGCACCGGTGGGGTTCTGGAACAGGGGCTGGCAGACGAGGACCCGGGCGCCGGTGGCCCGGAACGCGTCGGCGAGCAGCGTCGGCCGCACCCCGTCGGCGTCCACCGGAACGGGCACCGGCCGCAGTCCGGCGGCGCGGGCGACGGCCAGCATGCCGGGGTAGGTGGGTGACTCCACGAGGACCGGGGCACCGGGCGGGGCGAGTGCGCGCAGGGCGGTGGTCAGCGCGGACTGACCACCCGCGGTGATCAGCACCCCCGCCGCGGTGACTGCGCCTCCGACGCCGCGCGCGAACCACTCGCGCAGTTCCGGCAGCCCTTCCATGGGCGGCCTCCCCCAGGCGCCCGGCCTGCGCCCGGCCCGGGACAGGGCCGCCGCCATCGCCCGCTCCGGCTGCAAGGACGGATGCAGATAGCCGCCGTTGAACTCGATCACCCCGGCCGCCGGAGCGGCGAGGGAGACCAGGACCCCGGAGGCGTCCACCGAGCGCGGTACGAGGTCGGCGGCGCCGTCCGCGCTGAGCGCGACCTCCTGCCAGGACGTGTCTCCCGCCGCGGCGGCCGGGGCCACAGGCCGGTCGGCGCGGAACGCGCCCGCGCCGGGCCGGGTCACCACCAGTCCCTCGGCGGCGAGCTGCGCCAGCGCCCGCGAGACGGTCACGGGACTCACCCGGAACCGCTCCACAAGGGCTCGACTCGATGGGAGCTTTCCGCCGGGCGAGTAGCGGTCCAACTCTCGTCGCAGCTTTTCTGCCAGTTCAGCGACACTGCTACGCTCATGCATGAGAGAACAGAGTAGCGCTACTACCGACGCCCCGATAGCGGTCACCGGCCGTCGGGATCGCGTCGGCTTCGGCACCCTGCAGGCCGCCCTCGGCGTCATCGCCTTCTCGCTCACCTTCCCGGCCACCGCCTGGGGACTTGAGGGGTTCGGCCCCTGGTCGCTGGTGGCCGTGCGCAGCGTGCTGGCGGGGCTGGTAGCCGGCGTCTGTCTGCTCGCGGTGGGGGCGCCCACCATGGGAGCCGGCGCGGCAGGCACGGCAGGAGGGTCCTCGCGCGGGCGGGTTCCGGTGCGGTGGCGCGCATGGCGTGTCCCGCTGCCCGCCCGCCGGCACTGGCCGGGGCTCGCCGTGGTCGCCGTCGGAGTCGTCCTCGGTTTCCCACTGCTGACCACGCTGGCCCTGCAGACGTCGACCACCGCGCACGCGGCCGTCGTGGTCGGGCTGCTCCCGCTCACCACCGCCGTGTTCTCCGCCCTGCGCGTCGGTTCCCGCCCCTCGCGCACCTTCTGGGCGGCCGCGCTGGCGGGTGCCGTGGCGGTGCTGGCCTTCACCGTGCGACAGAGCGGCGGCGCGCTGACCACGGCCGACCTGTACCTCTTCGCGGCGCTGGTGGTGTGCGCGGCCGGGTACACGGAGGGCGGCAGGCTGGCCAGGGTGATGCCGGGATGGCAGGTGATCGGCTGGGCGCTGGTGCTGTGCCTGCCGTTCACCGTGCCCGCCGCCGCCCTGGCGCTGGCCGTCGAGCCGGTGCGGCTGACCGCGCACAGCGTGGCCGGGGTGCTGTGGGTGGCGGCGGGTTCGCAGTTCCTGGGCCTGGTCGTCTGGTACCGGGGCATGGCGGCGATCGGCATTCCCCGGGCCAGCCAGCTGCAGCTGGCCCAGCCGCTGCTCACCCTGGTGTGGTCGGTGCTGCTCCTGGGCGAACATCTGACGGCGGCGGCCCCGCTGACGGCGGCCGCCGTGCTGGTGTGCATCGCCGTCACCCAGCGGGCGCGCACCTGAGGAGCGGTACGGGCCACGGACGCTCGGCCCGTCGCCGCACGGACCCCGGAGCGCGGGGTCGCTCGCGCACGGGGCGTGCCGGGTGGTGCGCTGCGCCGTAGACTCGAAGCCACGGACCGCTGCTCCCGCACTTGGTGAGGAGACCCCGATGCGCGCAACTGTGGGCGACCAGCTTGTTCAGCACGGCAGGGTGGTCGGTCAGCACGACAAGGTGGCCGAGATCGTCGAAGTGATGGGCCAGAAGGGCGATCCGCCCTACCGGGTCCGCTTCGAGGACGGGCACGAGGCCGTGTGCTCACCCGGCCCCGATTCCGAGATCCGGCACAAGAACCGTCAGCGATAGCCCGGCGACCGCCGGGGTGGATCAGCGTGAAGGTGGCGCCGGCTGCCCGTAGTGGTCGGCGACCACCCGCGCCATCGCGCCGACCGGATCGGTGCTCAGCTCCCGGGCGGCGAAGAAGACGTGACCGCGCACCTGCGGGTGCTCCTCGGCGAGTGTGAGGTGCCGGGAGAGTTCGGCCGGGTCCTGCCAGGGGGCGGGCTGCGCCGGGTCGCCCGCCTTGTAGAGCGCCTCGCCCACGTACAGCTGTGTCCCGGAGCCCTCCACCACCGCGGACCACCAGGCCAGCAGCTTCGCGTAGTCGGCGGCGGCGAAGCCGATGTTCCAGTAGAGCTGCGGACAGATGTAGTCGATCCAGTTCTCCCGCGCCCACCGGCGGGTGTCGGCGTGCAGATCGTCGTAGGTCTGCACGCCGGCCCGGGTTTCTGAGCCGAGCTGGTCGGTTGCCGCGTTGCGCCACACCCCGAAGGGGCTGATGCCGAAGCGGGTGCCTGGCCGGATCTCCCGGATGCGGGCCGCCGTCTCGCGCACCAACCGGTCGATGTTGTCCCGCCGCCAGGCCGCCCGGTCGGGGAAGGCCCCGCCGTGGGTGTCGTAGGCGGTGTCGTCGTCGAAGGTCTGCCCCGCCACGGGGTACGGGTAGAAGTAGTCGTCGAAGTGGACCGCGTCGACGGGATACCGGCGCACCGCGTCGAGCATCGCGTCCACGACGAAGGCGCGGACCTCGGGCAGCCCGGGGTTGTAGTAGAGCTTCCCGCCGTACGGGACCACCCAGCCGGGGTTCCGGCGGGCCGGGTGCGTGGCGGCGAGCCGGGTGGGGTCGGTGTGCGGGGCGACCCGGTACGGGTTGAACCAGGCGTGCAGTTCCAGGCCGCGGGCGTGGGCCTCGGTGACGGCGGCGCCCAGCGGGTCCCAACCGGGATGCGCGCCCTGGGTGCCGGTGAGGTACGCGGACCAGGGTTCGTACGGGGACGGCCACAGGGCGTCGGCCGTGGGCCGTACCTGGAGGATCACGGTGTTGAGCCGGTTGCGGACGGCGGTGTCGAGGTGGGCGATCAGCTCGGCCCGCTGCCGGTCGGCGCTCAGTCCCGGACGCGACGGCCAGTCCCGGTTGGCCACGGTCGCCAGCCACACGCCCCGCATCTCCCCCGCCGCCGCACCCCGGCCCCCCGCCGCAGCCGAGGGACCGGGCCCCGGCCGGGCCTGGCCGGCCGAGACGGCCGTCATCATCGTCACGGCCGACAGCGTGGCCGTCGCGAACGCCCTGCGTGACACTCGTCCCATTTCACACCCGTCACAAAAGCTTCGATCCGCCCAGTCCCGCGGCCCGTTTCGCGCTCAGGATGCCCACCCCTACGATCGATCATCGATACTTCGGGGTAACGTGCACGAACGGAGCAGGCCCGGAAGAATTCCGGGCCTGCTCCAGCCCCGATAAGTAGCGAAAGGGACGATTTGAACCCTCCCCCGACTGAAGCGGGGGATTCCCGACTCAAGCTGCTCATTCGCTCGGCGAGCGAGCAAGTCTGACGCTCTCAGCACCAGCCGGGACGAAACCTGCCCGGTTGTCCGTTTAGACAAAGGAGTTGCGCGTGCTTGGTTCTCGCGACGCACACCGGCCACCCTATCCAATCATGTGGGCGATCTCTCATACTTGGGGCAAAACTCCTCCCTCGGCTGCGGCCGGGGCCGCCTTCGGAGGTTCCCGGTGACCGACATCGAACGCGTCGGAGTGGTGGGCTGCGGTCAGATGGGCGCGGGAATCGCCGAGGTGTGCGCTCGCGCCGGACTGCACGTGATGGTCGCGGAGACCACCGGCGAGGCCCTGGAGATCGGCCGTACCAGGCTGTACAACTCCCTCACGAAGGCGGCCGAGCGCGGCAAGATCACGGCGGAGGAGCTGGAGGCCGCCCAGGCCCGGCTGAGCTTCACCACGGACCTCGGCGAGTTCGCCGACCGCGACCTGGTGATCGAGGCCGTCGTCGAGAACGAGCAGGTCAAGACGGAGATCTTCCAGGTGCTCGACCAGGTGGTGACCCGGCCGGACGCGATCCTGGCCTCCAACACCTCCTCCATCCCGCTGGTGAAGCTGGCGGTCGCCACCTCGCGGCCCGACCACGTCATCGGCATCCACTTCTTCAACCCGGCCCCCGTGCAGCAGCTGGTCGAGCTGATCCCGGCGCTCACCACCTCCGAGGGCACGATCAGCCGGGCGCAGATCTTCACCGAGAAGGTGCTGGGCAAGCACGCGATCCACGCCCAGGACCGTTCCGGGTTCGTGGTGAACGCGCTGCTGATCCCGTACCTGCTCTCCGCGATCCGGATGTTCGAGTCGGGCATCGCCAGCCGTGAGGACATCGACAACGGCATGGAGATGGGCTGCGCCCACCCGATGGGCCCGCTGAAGCTGTCCGACCTGATCGGTCTGGACACGGTGGCCTCGGTCGCGCACTCGATGTACGAGGAGTACAAGGAGCCGCTGTACGCCGCTCCCCCGCTGCTCCAGCGCATGGTCGACGCGGGCCGTCTGGGCCGCAAGAGCGGCTCCGGCTTCTACAGCTACGGCTGAGAGACGCTTCGTGGGCCCGGCACCCCGACGAGGCGCCGGGCCGTCGGCGTCAGGACCTGCCGTCCTGGCCGAGCCTGAGATGGTGCAGCAGCAGTAACGCGGCCGCCATGTTGGCGGCCGGGACCTCGCCGCGGGCGACCAGGTCGGGGACCACCTTCAGCGGCACCCACTCCCGGCGGTCCGACTCGAAGTCGTCCACCGGGTGTCCGACGTACTCGCCCTCGTCGGCCCAGTAGATGTGGTGCCGGGCGTCGGTGAGCCCGTTGGACGGTTCCACGCTCATGAGGTGGTGCAGGGGCCCGGGCCGCCAGCCGGTCTCCTCCTCCAGTTCCCGGGCCGCCGCCCGGACGACGTCCTCGCCGTCCTCGACCACACCGGCCGCGAGCTCCCACCCCCAGCTGTCGGTGATGAAGCGGTGGCGCCACAGGAGGAGGACCTCGTTGGCCTCGTTCACCACCGTGGCCACGGCGACGGGCCGCAGCCGGATGAGGAAGTGGTCGAGATGCCGGCCGTCCGGTAGTTCGACATCCGCGAGATTGACGCTGAACCAGCGGTTCGAGTACACAATTTGTTCGTTCTGCTTCGTCCACTGCACGGTTATGCCACCTTCCGCTGAGTACGTGGCAATATCGCAGCAGCAGCGGTCCGGCAGCAGGCGCACAGGAGGCCGCCCGCGACGCAGCGGACGGCGCGACACGGGCGCACGGCGCGGCCACCTGCGGCGGGCCACCGGGAGCACCGCGCGCGCGGACGAGCCACCGGGCACGCTCGGCGGGCTACAGCGGTACACGCAGGGCACCGTCGATGAGTTCGGCCGCCTCACCGGTGCCGGCGCAGCCGTTGCGCACCAGGTGCTCGCGCACGGCGCGCAGTCTGTCGCGCAGTCGCTGCGACTCCATTCCACGGGCCTGCTCGGCCATCTGCACCGCGATGACGACCGCTTTGTCGGCGTTGCCCTGCCGTAGTTCGATGGTGCTCAGCATGGCGAGCCGGTGTACCCGTCCCCGGTCGTGCGCGGGGTTGTCGACGGCGGCGGCCGCGTGCTCGCCCGCCGCGGCCAGCTCGCCGAGGCCGAGCAGTGCCTCCGCCACCTGCACGTTGACCAGGCCGGGTTGGACATAGCCGGTCTCGTCGGGTTCGTGGCCGCGCCGGATGCGTTCGGCGGCCTGCTCGGCACGCCGGATGCAGGACAGTGCGCTCGTGCCGTCGCCGAGGTGTGCGTACGCCTTCGCCTGCATCGCGTACAGGTCGGAGGCGAGGGCGGGGGTGATGTGCCTGCCCGCGGCGCGCAGCGCGGCCTCCGCGAAGGCGACGGCCTGCCGGTACTCCCGCATGAACAGTGACTGGTTGACCAGAAGCGCGATCACGTACGCGCCAAGTCCGCGGTCCCCGCTGGCCTTTGCCAGCCGGAGCGCCTGGTGGAAGTAGCGCTGGGCGAGTCCGTGCGCGTCGGAGTCGTACGCGCAGATCCCCGCGACCGCCACCAATCCGCCGGTGGCCCGGTGCAGTTGACGGCCGGTGGAATCGGTGTAGCTGCCGCGCAGCAGCGGAGCGGCCTCGGTGTTGAGGAAGCCCACGATGCGGGCGCGGGTCGCGACACCGCCGGCCTTGCGGTACATCTGCTCGTAGTGGGAGCGGGCGGAGCGCAGCATGTCCAGGTCGCCCGGCGTGACCCGGTGGCGGCCGCCGCGTGAGACGTCCACGTCCTCGGGCGGGTTCTCCCACTCCCAGACGGGCATCACGGCGGGGGTGCCGGTGACCGCGGGCGCTCCCAGTATGTGCGGGCGCCGCTGCTGGTCGGAGCGCCACAGTGCGGTGGCCCGCTCGACGAAGCCGGAGAGCGAACCGGGGTGCGGGGCGGACGGTCCGCCGGGGACACCGAGGCCGATGTCGTCGAGGGTGACCTGGCGGTGCAGCCGGACGGCCAGGACCTCGCAGATCAGGTCGGGCACCTGGCCGCGGGGCCGCTGCCCCTTCAACCAGCGGGCCACGGCGGTGTGTTCGTACCTGAGTGACAGTCCGCGTGCCCGGCCGGCCTGGTTGACGTGCGCGGCCAGACCGGCGTGCGAGATGCCGGCCTCGTCCAGGACCGCGTCGAGCAGAGTGTTGGGCTGCATGAGGCCCCCCGGAGGATCGGTGTCGACAGAGTAGTGGCCGGGTGTTCACACGGGGTGTGAACGGAGTGCTCGAATCCGCAGTGCGCGCGCGCTGTCGCGGAGAGTTCCCGGACGGTTGACTGAGTTGCCTCGAAAGAGGCCGGCCGGGCCGCCGGCTCCCCCTCGTACAGTGCGGCGGCCCGTATCCGCGCCGTCCGCCCAGCCGCCTGCCCGACACTCCGCGGCGGGGCGGACGGCCCCGCCGGCTGTCCGCGCACGCTGCGGGGGACGCACGCTATGCGGGGAACTGCTGGCGGCTCGCCGCATGCGGGTCCGTCGTGATCGACCGCGGGGATTCCGGCGCGATCGAGGGGGCACGCGGAGACGGGCGCTCGTTCCTGAGGATCATGAAGGCGATGTCGTCCTTGGGTGAGCCGCCGGTGTGGCGGGTCAGCGCCGTGAGGACCGTGCGCAGGACCGCCTGCGGTGTGCGCGGTGCCTCGCGCGCGGCCGCGGCGAGCACCTCCGGCAGCGGGAAGAAGCGGCCGTCGGCGTCCCGTGCGTCCTCGGCTCCGTCCGTGTGCAGGACGAGCATGTCACCGGGCAGCAGTCGTCCGCAGGGGACGGTGGGGAGCTCGGCGGGCAGCGGGAACGGGCCCAGCGGCGGGTGCGGCTCGGCGCGGGCGAGCGGTTCGGCCCGTGCGCCGCTCAGCAGATGGGGCCAGGGGTGCCCGCAGTTGAGCGCCCGGACCTGCCCGTCCGGGAGGATCTCGAGGAGCAGTACGGTGACGAACTCCTCGGCGACCTGATGGCCGTCGGCGCCTGCCGGAAGCTGCTCGGCACGGGCCCGCTCCCGCAGGTGCCGGTCCATCGCCCGCTCCAGCCGGCGCAGCACTCCGGCCAGGTCGGGTTCGTCGTACGCGGCCGCGCGGAAGCCGCCGAGGACGGCGGTGACGGTGGGGACGGCACCGAGCCCGTGCCCGCGGACGTCGCCGATGACCGCCCGTACGCCGTACTCGGTGGCGACCACCTCATACAGATCGCCGCCGAGCCGGGCACCCCGGTCGGCGGAGAGCTGGACGGCGGCGACCGTCAGTCCGTCGACGCGCGGCAGCGGCCGCAGTCTCCGCTGCGCGGTGCGGGCGATCGTGCGGGTCCGCCGCAGCTCCCGCAGCAGGCTCTGCCCGACGTGCAGCGCCAGTCCGGTGCCGATGGCGCTCAGGGCGGTGGGTGGCAGTCCGCGTGCGAGCGCCCGGCGCAGCGGGCAGTGGTCGGGATTCCATGAGGTGGTCCTGGGCCGCCCCGTGCGGGGTGCTCCAGCCTTGAAGCGGATCATGCCGATGGCCCCCCATTGTGGCCCAGACAGCGCAGACCGGCCTCGGAGAGGCCGGTCTGATTCTTTCGACCACACGATCCGATCCGGATGTATCGCCCGAAAAGTCACCCGAACGAGTGAGGTGACTGGCGGTAACAGATGCGTGAGAGACCTACGTGACCCCAGGGGCCCACGGGAACTCGTGCACCCCACGAAAACCCGAGGACCGGCCCCGAAGAGCCGGTCCTCGAGAGGAGCCACTAGCCGCGAAGGACCGCCCCGGTGCGCTCGCCCGCGAGGGCGACCGCCGTCTCCCGGGCCGCGGACGCCTCGTCGACCGTCAGCGTCCGGTCGGGCGCGCGGAACCGCAGCGCGTACGCCAGGGACTTGCGTCCCTCACCCAGCTGCTCGACGTTCTCGTACACGTCGAACAGACGGATGGACTCCAGCAGTTCACCGGCGCCCTCGCGCAGTGCCGCCTCCACGTCCGACGCCGGCACGAACGCGTCGACGACCAGCGCGACGTCCTGCGTGGCGACCGGGAAGGTGGAGATGCCCGGCGCCTGCGGGGTCTCGTCGCCGGCCTGTTCCAGGACGTCCAGGTCGAGCTCCATCGCGCAGCTGCGCGCGGGCAGGCCCAGGGTCTTCAGCACGCCGGGGTGCAGCTCTCCGGCGTGCCCGATCACCCGCTCGGTGCCGTCGACGACGACCGCCAGCTCGGCACAGCGGCCCGGGTGCCACGGGCCGTACTGGCCCTTGCGCACGACGAGTTCGGCGCCCGCCTCCGCGGCGACGGTGCGGGCGGCCTCGATCGCGTCGGCCCAGTCGGCCGGGCGGCCCGCGCCCCACCAGCCGGTCTGCTCGCGGGCGCCGGCGAGGACCGCGGCCACGTGCCGCGGCTGGTCCGGCAGCGCCGCGTCGAGGCCGGCGAGTTCCTCGTCGGTGGGCCGCCGGTCCACCGGCAGCCGGACGGCGGTCCGCTGCTCCTCGCGCGGGAAGAAGACCAGACCGGTCTCGAACAGGGCCAGGTCGTGCGAGCCGCGTCCGTCGTTGCGCCGCAGCGCGCCGAGCAGGCCGGGCAGCAGCGAGGTCCGCAGCGCGGGCTCCTCGTCGCTGAGCGGGTTGGTCAGCTTCACCACCCGGCGGGCCGGGTCATCGGCGTCCAGGCCGAGCTGGTCGAAGACCTGCTCGCTGACGAACGGGTAGTTCGGCGCCTCGACGTATCCGGCGCCGGCCAGAGCCCGGCCGATCCGGCGGTGCAGCCGCTGCCGGGAGGTCAGTCCGCGGCCGGCGGGCGGCCTGGGCAGCGTGGCGGGCAGGTTCTCGTAGCCCTCGAGCCGGATGACCTCCTCGGCCAGGTCGTTCGGGTCGGTCAGGTCGGGCCGCCAGGACGGCACGGTGACGATCAGCTCATCCTGGCCGTAGACGTCGCAGCCGACCTGCTGGAGGCGGCGTACGACGGTCTCGCGGCCGTAGGCGACGCCCGCGACCTTGTCCGGGTGGTCGGCCGGGATGGTGATGGTGTGCGGCGCGGTCGGGGCGACGACCTCGGTGACCCCGGCCTCGGCGGTACCGCCGGCGAGCAGCACCAGCAGGTCGACCGTGCGCTGCGCGGCAGCGGCGGCGGCCTGCGGGTCGACGCCGCGTTCGAAGCGCCGGGACGCCTCGGAGGACAGCTTGTGCCGGCGGGCCGTACGGGCGATGGACACCGGGTCGAAGTGCGCGGCCTCGACGACGACCTCGGAGGTCGCATGGTCGAGGGTGGGGGTCCCCCCGGTCGAGTCTGTTCGAGACCGGGGGAGGTCGGCGATCTCGGTGTCGGCACCGCCCATGACACCGGCGAGCCCGATCGGGCCGCGCTCGTCGGTGATCACCAGGTCCTCGGCGTCGAGCGTGCGCTGCACCCCGTCGAGGGTGGTGAGCTTCTCGCCCTGCTCGGCCCGGCGCACGCCGATGGTGCCCTGGACCATGGAGCGGTCGTAGGCGTGCAGCGGCTGGCCGAGCTCCAGCATCACGTAGTTGGTGATGTCCACGGCGAGGGAGACCGGGCGCATGCCGGCCTTCTGCAGCCGGCGCTGGAGCCAGATCGGGGAGCGCGCGTCGGGGCTCAGGCCGGTCACCGTGCGGGCGGTGAAGCGGTCGCAGCCGACCGGGTCGGAGACCTTCACCGGGTAGCCGAAGGCGTTCGGTCCGGGCACGTCGAGCAGGGCCGGGTCGCGCAGCGGCAGCCCGTAGGCGGTGGCGGTCTCGCGGGCCACGCCGCGCATCGACAGGCAGTAGCCGCGGTCCGGGGTGACGGCGATGTCGAGGACCTCGTCGACCAGCTCCAGCAGCTCGATCGCGTCCTTGCCGACCTCGGTCTCCGGCGGCAGCACGATGATGCCCTTGGAGCCGTCGTCGCCCATGCCCAGCTCGTCGCTGGAGCAGATCATGCCGTGCGAGACCTTGCCGTAGGTCTTGCGGGCGGCGATCGCGAAACCGCCGGGCAGCGTGGCCCCGGGCAGGACCACGACGACCTTGTCGCCGACCGCGAAGTTGCGGGCGCCGCAGACGATCTCCTGGGGCTCACCGGTGCCGTTGGCCCGGCCGACGTCGACGGTGCAGAAGCGGATCGGCTTCTTGAAGCCCTCCAGCTCCTCGATGGTCAGTACCCGGCCGACGACCAGGGGGCCCTTGAGGTCGGCTCCGAGGTGTTCGACCGTCTCGACCTCGAGGCCGGCCGAAATGAGTTTGGCCTGGACGTCGCGGCCGGTCTCCGTTGCCGGCAGGTCGACGTACTCCCGCAGCCAAGAAAGCGGGACCCGCATCAGATCTCCATCCCGAACGGCCGGGTGAACCGGACGTCACCCTCGACCATGTCTCGCATGTCCTCGACGTTGTGGCGGAACATCAGCATCCGCTCGATGCCGAACCCGAAGGCGAATCCGCTGTACTTCTCGGGGTCGACGCCGCAGGCGGTGAGCACCCGCGGGTTGACCATGCCGCAGCCGCCGAGTTCGATCCAGCCCTCGGAGGAGCAGGTGCGGCAAGGGCGGTCGGGGTTGCCGACGGACTCGCCCTTGCAGACGTAGCAGAGCATGTCCATCTCGGCGCTCGGCTCGGTGAAGGGGAAGAAGTTCGGCCGCAGCCGGGTCGTCATGCCCTCGCCGAACAGCGACTGCACCATGTGGTCCAGGGTGCCCTTGAGGTCCGCCATGGTCAGGCCCTCGTCGACGGCGAGGAGCTCCACCTGGTGGAAGACGGGGGTGTGGGTCGCGTCCAGCTCGTCGGTGCGGTAGACGCGGCCGGGGCAGATCACGTAGACCGGCAGTTCGCGGTCGAGCAGGGTGCGGGCCTGCACGGGCGAGGTGTGGGTGCGCAGCACGACGCCGGACTCGGTGCCGCCCTTCGGGCCCTGCACGAAGAAGGTGTCGTGCTCGCCGCGGGCCGGGTGGTCCGGGCCGATGTTCAGGGCGTCGAAGTTGAACCACTCGGCCTCGACCTGCGGGCCCTCGGCGACCTCGTAGCCCATGGCCACGAAGATGTCCTCGATGCGCTCGGACAGCGTGGTCAGCGGGTGCCGGGCGCCGGCCGGTACGCGGTCGTGGGGCAGTGTGACGTCCACTGCCTCCTCCACCAGTACACGCGCGTCGCGCTCGGCCTCGAGCTCGGCCTGGCGGCCGGCGAGGGCCTTGTTCACGGCACCGCGCGCCTGGCCCACGCGCTTGCCCGCGTCGGCCTTGGCGTGCGGGGGCAGGGCGCCGATCTCGCGGTTGGCGAGGGCCAGCGGGGAGGTGGCGCCGGTGTGGGCGACCTTGGCCTCGTGGAGCGCGTCGAGGGAGTCCGCGGCGGCGAAGGCGGCGAGCGCCTCGTCCCGCATGCGCTCGATCTCTTCCGGTTTCAACGCCTCGACCTCTACTGGGTCGTACGACTTATTGGGTGCCGACATCTCTTCCCGTACTTCCGTTTGGCTGGCTGATGGTCCCCGTCACCGGCTCGTGGACGAAGCGTCTTTCGTCTGCGGGACACAATGGTGGCCAGAGGCCGAGTCTAACGGGGTGAGGACAGACGAATGCGCCCGTGGGGCCCTGGGTGCGCTCTAGGTGAGATACGCCGGGGCCGCCACGGGCAACGTGAATCGGAGCTCCGCGCCGCCGCCGCGGGCGCGGCCGACGGTGATGGTGCCGCCGTGGGCCTCGACGATGCCCTTGACGATGTACAGCCCGAGGCCGGTGCCGCCGCGCTTGCTGCCCCGCCAGAAGCGGGTGAAGACGCGGTTCATGGACTCCTCCGGGATGCCGGGGCCCTCGTCGCTCACGGTGACCGACGTGGCCGCGTGCTCGCCGTTCTCCCGGTCTCGGGGGGACGCCGAGGGCGTGATGTCGATGGTGACGGTTCCCTCGCCGTGGCGCACGGCATTTTCCAGCAGGTTGCTGAGCACCTGGTCGACCTTGTCGGGGTCGGCCCACAGATCCGGCAGGGGGTGCTGGATCCGCAGCAGGAACCGGTCGGCGGGCTGTCCGGCGGCGACGTACGCCTGGATGTGCCGTCCGACGGCCGTGCCGATGTCGACGGGCTGGCGGCGCACCTCAAGGCGCCCGGAGTCGATGCGGGAGATGTCGAGGAGTTCGGCGATGAGCCGGGTGACGCGGTCGGCGTCGGCGTCGACGGTCTCCAGCATCAGCTGTTTCTGCTCGTCGGTGAAGCGTTCCCACTTCGCGAGCAGGGTGGCGGTGAACCCCTTGACGGAGGTGAGCGGGGAGCGCAGTTCGTGGGCGACGATGGCGATCAGTTCGGCGTGGCTGCGTTCGGTGCGGCGCCGGGCCTCGGTGTCGCGCAGGGACACCACGACCCGGCGGACCGGGCCGGTGGGGCGGGTGCGGACGTAGCGTGCCGAGACGAGGACCTCCCGGCCGCCGGGCAGCAGCAGGTTGCGCTCGGGCTGGCTCACCCGGATGGCGAGGCCGCCGTAGGGGTCGGTGAGCTGCCACCAGCGCCGGCCCTCCAGGTCCTCCAACGGCAGGGCCGCGTCGAGGCGTTGCCCGAGGGCCTGTCCGGCGGGGACGGCGGTGATCCGGGCGGCCGCCGCGTTGAAGCAGATCACCCTGCCGTGCTCGTCGGCGACGACGAGTCCGTCGGGCAGCTGGTCGGGATCGATGCCGAGCTCGGCGGGGCCGGCGGACCGGGGCGCGGGCGGGTGCGCCGCTTCCGGTGCTCCCGGTGCGCTGCTCGTGCCGACGGTCATCCCCGTACCCCACCTCTCAGAACTCCCTCGGGGCGCCCCGTGCTCCCGGCGGGTGCCCCGGTCCGGGCGAAGCCGGGGGCCTGGGGTACGGCCGAAAGCTCGGGGGAGGGTCCCCGAGCAGGTCACCCTACTAGCTCTCGGTGACGGAGCGGCACCCTCCGGCGGCGCGCTGTGCACGCGCCGACGCGTAGAGACATACGGCGGCGGCGGTGGCGAGGTTCAGACTCTCGGCCTTTCCGTGGATCGGGACGCGGACGACGGCGTCCGTGAGCGCGCGGGTCTCCTCGGGAAGGCCCCATGCCTCGTTGCCGAAGACCCAGGCGGTCGGTCCGCCCATGGTGCACCGGTCGAGTTCGTCGTCGAGGTCGCGGTCGCCCGCGCCGTCCGCCGCGAGCACCCGTACTCCGGTGTCCCGGAGGGCGGCCACGGCCCGCTCTACGGGTACGCCCACGGCGACGGGCAGGTGGAACAGCGACCCGACGGAGGCGCGTACGGCCTTGGGGTTGTACAGGTCGACGGAGGCGTCGGTCAGGACGACGGCCTCGGCGCCGGCCGCGTCGGCGCACCGCAGTACGGTGCCCGCGTTGCCGGGGTCGCGTACGTGCGCGAGGACGGCGACGAGCCGGGGCCGGGCGGCGAGGATCTCCTCGAAGGGGGTGTCCAGGAAGTGGCACACCCCGACGAGGCCCTGCGGGGTGACCGTGGTGGAGATGTCGGCGATGACCTGCTCGGCGGCGAGGTGGACGCGGGCGCCTGCGTCCCGCGCGGCGCCGATGATGTCGGCGTACCGCTCGGCGGCCTCCGGTGTGGCGAACAGCTCGACGAGCGTGGCGGCGCCGGTGGGCCGGTGACCGCCGTCCCGGCCGGCCGTGGCCCGGTGGCCTGCGGCCTCTCGTACGGCCTGCGGCCCCTCGGCGAGGAACAGCCGCTCCTTGCCCCGGAAGTTCCGCTTGGCCAGCCGCCGCGCGGCGGACACGCGGGGCGAGCTGGAGGAGATCAACTCGGGGATGGCGGGGGGCATTCGGTTCACTTTCGCTCGCAACTTCCGCACATACGACGGACCCGCAGGCAGCGCCTACGGGTCCGTTGGATCACGCCGGATCAGGGCCGGCGTGGCGTCACGCGGCCTTGGGCGCGTTCACGTCGGACGGCAGCGCCTTCTGCGCGACCTCGACGAGGGCGGCGAAGGCGGTGGCGTCGTTCACGGCCAGCTCGGCCAGGATCTTGCGGTCGACCTCGATGTTCGCGGCCTTCAGACCCTGGATGAAGCGGTTGTACGTGATGCCGTTCGCGCGGGCAGCGGCGTTGATGCGCTGGATCCACAGCTGGCGGAAGTCACCCTTGCGCTTCTTGCGGTCGTTGTAGTTGTAGACCAGCGAGTGGGTGACCTGCTCCTTGGCCTTGCGGTACAGGCGCGAACGCTGACCGCGGTAGCCGGAGGCCTGCTCGAGGATCGCCCGGCGCTTCTTGTGGGCGTTGACTGCCCGCTTGACGCGTGCCACTTGTTAACTCCTTGTAGCGGGGCCGCGGTCGTTGCTCACACGGCCCGAAATCGATTGGGTCCCGGTCCTGACGTACATACGGCGCCTGGGCGCCGTGACGTCACTTGCCGAGAAGCTTCTTGATCTTCTTGGCGTCGCCCGGGGCCATCTCGGCGTTGCCGGTGAGGCGACGCGTCACACGGGACGACTTGTGCTCGAGCAGGTGGCGCTTGCCGGCGCGCTCACGGAGCACCTTGCCGGAGCCGGTGACCTTGAAGCGCTTGCGGGCACCGCTGTGCGTCTTGTTCTTCGGCATAGCGCCGTTATCTCCTCGTCGGTGGCGCTCCGATGCCCGGTCACGAAAACCGGGCACGGTGGAGCGTCGTACTTGTTTCGGTTATGTCCCGGGGGCGAACCCCCGGAATCACGCCTCGGCGGCGGCCTGGGCCGGAGCTTCGGTCTCCGCCTCGTGGTCGTCGTCGTGGTCACCCTCCGCGGCGTTCTGCGAGCGGCCGGGGTGGGCCTTCGCGTCCGCCTTGCGGGCTTCCTGCGCCTGACGGGCCTCGGCCATCGCCTCGGTCTTCTTCTTGTGCGGACCGAGAACCATGATCATGTTTCGGCCGTCCTGCTTCGGGTTCGACTCGATGAACCCGAGGTCCTGGACGTCCTCCGCGAGCCGCTGCAGCAGTCGGTAGCCCAGCTCGGGCCGGGACTGCTCGCGACCACGGAACATGATCGTGATCTTGACCTTGTCGCCCTGCTTGAGGAACCGGACGACGTGACCCTTCTTGGTGTCGTAGTCGTGCGGGTCGATCTTCGGCCGGAGCTTCATCTCCTTGATGACCGTGTGCGCCTGGTTCTTGCGCGCTTCACGGGCCTTCATGGCCGACTCGTACTTGAACTTCCCGTAGTCCATGAGCTTGCAGACGGGCGGACGGGCGTTCGCCGCGACCTCGACCAGGTCCAGGTCGTACTCCTGCGCAAGCTCCAGTGCCTTGGCCAGCGGGACGATGCCCACCTGCTCGCCACTGGGACCGACAAGTCGCACCTCGGGAACGCGAATCCGGTCGTTGATGCGGGGCTCGGCGCTGATGGATCCTCCTCGATAGCACCACGCGACGGTCTGGCGGACAGCCGCGTAACGTCTGTTTTCGTTAGACCTAACCGCGCCGAAGCAATAAAAATGCCCCGGACGATCACAGGCGGGGCTCCTCGAACTACCGGAGCACCGCCGCGATCACCGCGGGGCGCACTTTCGGGCGGATCGCCGCCGAACGGCACCGCCTGACCGGTGACCTGTCATCCCCAGAGACGATCAGGTGGGAGTTCGAAAGCCTCCACTTGTGGGCCGGGCTCGCATGCCGTGGGCAGACGGGTCCGACCGGTCGTTACACAAGGTTAGCAGCTTCCGCAGGGGTGCGCTAACCGTTCGTCCCGCACTTCTCCGCCGCGCCTCCTGCTGTCAAGAGGACACGCACCTGGCCCTATCGTGTGGGGCATGAGTGAGACCTCCCCCTCGGACACCCCCGCGACCCCCGAGAGCGCCGCGACCCCCGAGATCACCGACACCCCCGACTTCGACGCCATGACCCGGGACATCGCCGAGGTCCCGGCGGTCGAGGTGATCGTGACCGTCGCCGTCAACCTGATGAGTGCCGCCGCGGTGAAGCTCGGCCTGACCGAGGAGGGCGACCAGCACAAGGACCTGGACGAGGCCCGCAAACTGGTGCACGCGCTGGCCGGCCTGCTGGACGCGTCCGCGACCGAGATCAGCTCCTTCCACGCGGCGCCGCTGCGCGACGGCCTCAAGTCGCTCCAGCTGGCGTTCCGCGAGGCCTCGCTCGTCCGGGACGAGCCGGGGCAGGGCCCGGGTGAGAAGTACACGGGCCCGCTCTACGCCTGAGAGGTCCGGCCCCGTCAGGGGCGTACGTAGAAGGGCTCGCCCGGCGGCGTCGCCTCGGCCGGCAGTACTGCCAGGTCGAGGCCGCGCACCAGGCGGGCCCTCAGTGTCTCGTCGGCGGCGAGGCGCTGCGCCACGGACCTGGCCGCCTCGGCCACGGGTGCGGCGGGGTCGAAAACCAGGGCGAGGGTGCCGTCGGCCTGCCCCGGCCCGAGGTGGGCGCGCAGCACGGCGGGCTCCGCGGCGACGACCGCGCGCAGGGCCTCGGTGACCGCGGGGTCGGCCAGCGGGTCGGTCGTCGTGCGTCCCTCGGCGAGCGCGAGCAGCAGCGGCCCGGTCAGCTCGAAGGGCACGGGCCCTGCCAGGTCGAGTACGACCGTGTCGGCCTTCTCGTGCGCGGCGGCCTGCAGGGCCTGGTGCAGCGGTACGGCGACGGGGCGGGCCTCCGGGTCCCAGCGGGCGAGCGAGTCGGTGGAGGTGAACGCGGGCAGCGCGGTGCGGTGGCCCGCCTTCAGGGTGGGGACGGCCATGTCGCTGGTCTTCTCGCGGCGCAGCCCCTGCTCGTCCTCCTCGACCTCGCCGAGCACGGCCACCACGGGGACCAGCAGCCGGGTGCCCTTGAGCGCTTCGAGTACCGGGGTGACGGCGTTGCCGTCCTCGGCCCACGCGGCGAGTGCCGCGCTCAGCCGGGGGTCGGCGGAGCCGTCGTCGTCGCGGTAGCCCGGGTCGGGAATGTTCTTGTTCGCCACGGTCCTCGAGCCTATCGGCCGTCGGTGGCGGGCTCGGACCGGGGCGGCCGAGAAGCGGAAGGGGCAGGAGATGCAGGAGGTGCGGGAGATGCGGGAGGTGCCGGTGAGGTCCGATGGGCTGGGGGCCCGGCTGGCAGCCGCCATGACGGCGGTGCCGGTGGCGGACGGCGCCGAGGTGTCGGTGGGGGTCCTGGATCCGGTTGCCGCGGTCGGCGTCTGCCACGGTGACCGGGCGTTCGTCACCGCGAGCATCGTGAAGGTCGACATTCTGGCGGCGCTGCTGCTCGGGGCGCAGGACGCGGGACGGGAGCTCACCGGGGAGGAACGTGCGTACGCCGCCGCGATGATCGAGCGCAGCGACAACGACCCGGCGTCGGCGCTGTGGCGCTCGATCGGGCGGGCGGCCGGGCTCGACGCGGCGAACGCCCGCTTCGGGCTCACCCGGACCGCGGGCGGCGACGGCCCCCGGTGGGGGCTGACCCGGACCACCGTCACCGATCAACTCCTGCTGCTGCGGCAGGTGTTCGGGGCAGGTGCGGAATCGGAGCTGACCGGGGCCTCGCGGGCGTACGTGCGAGGGCTGATGGAGGGGGTGGTCACGGACCAGGCATGGGGGGTGCCGGTCGTGGCGGACGGCGTCCTGGCGGGCAGAGGCCCGGGGGACGGCTCGGCGTGGGCGGTGAAGAACGGCTGGGTGCCGCGCGACGCGACCGGGCTGTGGGTCGTGAACAGCGTCGGACGCGTCACGGTGGACGGCCGGGACCTGCTGGTGGCCGTGCTGTCCGACGGCAACGCGACGATGGCTCGGGGCGTCGCGCTGGTGGAGGCGGCGGCACGGGCGGCGGTGTCGGTGTTCACGGGGGACGGCGGGCACCGCGCCGGCTGACTCCCGGTGACACCGCTCGGTCCTCGTGGCACCGGACGTCCGGGCGGGCCCGGACGTCCTCGCTCGCCTAGACGTCCTCGCGGCTCGTGCGGCGGCCGCGCCACAGGACGACCGTGGCGACCAGCAGGACGCCGCCCGCGCCGCCCGCCAGGGGTGCGGCCCAGTCGGCGGTGTCGCCGTCGGAGTCGGCGGTCTCCGGGCCGGGGCCGAAGTACGTGTCGCCGTGGGCCGCCGCCTTCAGGCCCTCGGGCTTCAGCCGGGCCGCGGCCTCGATGGCGGCGGCCGGGTCGACGAAGCCGAAGCCGCGTGAGTCGTCGCGGCCGTCGGCGGGGGCGTTGCGGGCGGTGTCCTCCAGGAGGCTCTTGAGCTGGGACGGGGTCAGGTCCGGGTGGGCCGCCCTGACCAGGGCGACGGCGCCGGAGACGAACGCCGCGGCGGCGCTGGTGCCCCAGCCCTCGTAGTACTTGCGGTCGGGGTCGGCGATGATCACGTCGACGCCCGGGGCGCTGACCGTGGCGTACCAGCGCCGGGTGGAGAACGGGGCGCGGGTGCCGTAGCGGTCGACGGCGGTGGCGGCGATGACGCCGGGGTAGGCGGCCGGGTAGGAGACGCGGTCGCCCTTCTCCCCGCCGTTTCCTGCGGAGGCGACGACGGCCACGCCTTTGCGGAGGGCGTACTGGATGGCCTCGTCCTCGCCGGACTCGGGGTGCGCGGAGGCCGAGTCGTCGCCGAGGGAGAGGTTGATGACGTCGGCGCCGTGGTCGGCGGCCCAGCGGATGCCCTCGGCGAGGGCGTTGCCGCGGGTGCGGCGGGCCTCGGCGCGGGACGGGTCGCCGTCCTCCAGGATCACCCGGACGGGGAGGATCTTCGCTCCGGGCGCGATGCCCAGGACACCGTCGGCGTTCCCGGGGCCGTGTCCGTGACCGGCGATGATGCCCGCCATGGCGGTGCCGTGCCGGGCCCAGGCACGGTCGCCGGCTTCGGCGCCGAAGCCGACCAGGTCCTTGCCCTCGAGGACGTTGCCGGCGAGGTCGGGGTGGTCGGCGTCGACCCCGGTGTCCAGGACGGCGACGACGACGCCGTCGCCCTGGGTGGTGCGCCAGGCCTCCTGGGTGTGCAGGGCGTCCAGGCCCCACTGCCGGGCGCGGATGCCGTCGGCGTGCGCGGCGGTGACGGGGAGCAGGGCGAGGGTGGCGGCGAGGAGGGTGCTCAGGGTCGCGGCCCTGGCGGTCGCGGTCCTCATGACGGCTGCTCCGTGGTCGTGCCGACGTTCTTGCGCAGGCCGCGTTCGACGCGGTCGGCGAGGCCCCGTGCCTCGTGGCCGAGGCCCGCCTGGGCGGGGGCACTGGTGGCACCGGACTCCATGGCGTCCGCGGCGGGCTGCGGGGTCTCGACGGCACGGCCGTCGGCCCAGCCGGAGACGGCGTAGACGACGACGGGGGCGTCGGTGAGGACGGAGATCGCCCAGGAGGCACGCTGCCCGGCACCGAAGTCGGCGGCGGCGGTGCCCTTCGCGGGGTACGGGAGGGGCACCAGGTCGGTGCGGCGGTCCAGGCGTTCCTTGTCGACACGGTCGGCGAGGGAGGCCATGGCGGCGGCGTCGGCCTCGGTGAACAGCAGGCCGACGGTGGTGACGTGGCTCTGGGTGGCGTCGGTGTAGGTGGCGCGCAGCAGGCGTTCGCAGCCGAGGGGGGCGAACAGCTTGCGCAGCAGGGGGTCGAAGGCGTCCTCGCAGCCGCTGTCCGGGGCCACGGCTATCCGGGTCCAGAGCCGGTCGGCGTCGCCGGGACCGGCGCCCTTGCCCTGCACGGTGGGCGGGAACAACTGGTCGACCGGGACGCTGTGCCACAGGCTTCCGGCGGCGGTGAATCCGCTGCGGGCACCCGTCTCACCGGAGTCCCCGGCGAGCCAGCTCCCGGTGACGGCGCCGCCTATCAGTCCCACCCCGAGGACGAGGCAGGCCGCGGCGGCCACGATCTGGGACCGGTCCCGCTGCCCGAGGAGCCGAGGCCGGGCGTTCTCGTCGTACCCCTCGGGCCGCGCGAACGACACGACGGGCCGGCGGGGGCCGAAGGCGCCGCCGGGTGTCATGGGGCCGCTCCAGGAGAGCGCGGGGTCGGGAGAGCCCGGCTGCGGGGCCGGAGCCCGGGCGTCGTCCGGTGCCGGGCGGGGCGGCATGGCCGACCGGGGCGGGGTGACCGTGCGGGGGGTCGGTTCGGCGGGTGCGGGTGCGGCTATCGGGCGCAGGCGGGTGGTCGTCTCCGACGGGGTTTCGGCGGGGGTGTCCCGGTGCCGGACGGTGGGGCGGTGGGCGGGCTGCCGCGGTACGGCGGCCGAGCCGTTCGGGACGGTGCCCGCAGACGGTGTCCCCCGGCCGACGGTCGGTGGCGTGTCCGGGAATCGGGCGGAGGCCTGCGGCGGGGGCGGCGTGCCGTCCGGGCCGTGTGTACCGGCCCTCGGTCCGCCGGCGTCGAAGCGTGGGAACCGGGGCCGGGGCGGCGCGGAGTCGGAAGGCGAGAGGCCGGAACGCGAAAGGCCGAAGGGCGAGGAAGCGTCGGGCGGGGCAGCGGCGGGCGACGGTGCCGTCGGCCGCCGTATGTCGAACGCGCCCGTTCCGCCCGAGGTCCTGCCCTTGGGCTGGACCGGCGCGGTGTCGTTCGCCGGTCCCCCGGCGGGTGTCGCGGGTGTCTCCGGGAACGTCTCCTCGGCGCCGGTTTCCGGCTGTCGCCGGTCCGGCTCCCGGGTGCCGTCCGGTCTGCCCGGCGGGTGGGGCGGGCGCGGCGGCGTGGACGGTGGCGGAGGGGTCGTGGGGCGCGGAGGGCGGGAGGCGCGCTGCGCTTCCGTGCTCATGCACCCCCCGTTTCGTCGTGCCCGGACCGTTTCCTCGCGGCGGGCCGGTGTCTGCTGCCGTACCCGGTACGAAAGTCGTCCCGGGCAGAGATACCCGCACGGGTGGAGCGTCATCCCGGTACGAGCCTTCGTCCGGCGTGGTTCTGCCGGGTGTGCGCGTCACTCTACGGCGTGATCCCGATCGAACGGGAACCAGTCGGCAGGGCCGCGGCATCTGCCCGGAACATCCCCCTACCCTGCGGTAATCCTTTCTGGCAGGCTTCGTTCATGACTGTGCGCGCCTCCGACCGGGCCCGTTACGACCAGGCCACCGCCCATCTCGACGCCCCGCTCGCGATCGTGGATCTGGACGCCTTCGACGCCAACGCGGACGATCTGCTCCGCCGGGCCGGCGGGAAACCGGTCCGGGTGGCGAGCAAGTCCGTACGCTGCCGCGCCCTGCTCGAACGGGTCCTCGCCCGGGACGGTTTCGCGGGGGTCATGTCGTTCACTCTCGCCGAGTCCCTGTGGCTGGCCCGCTCCGGTTTCGCCGACGTCCTGCTCGCATATCCCTCCGCCGACCGCGCGGGGTACGCCGAGTTGGCCGCCGATCCCAAGCTCGCCGCCGCCGTCACCGTCATGGTCGACGACCCGGCGCAACTGGACCTGATCGACGCCGCGCGCGCGGGCGGCGGTGAAGTGGTGCGGGTCTGCCTGGAGTTGGACACCTCGCTGAAGCTGCTCGGCGGCCGGGTGCGGGTCGGGGCGCTGCGTTCCCCGCTGCACTCCCCCGCACAGGCCGCCGAGGTGGCACGCGCTGTGGTCCGGCGCCCCGGGTTCGAACTGGCGGGGATCATGGCGTACGAGGGTCATGTCGCGGGCGTCGGTGACGCGGTGGCCGGGCAGCCGCTGCGCTCCCGGGCCGTGCGGCTGATGCAGGCCGCCGCACGGCGGGAACTGGCCGGGCGGCGTGCGGCGGTGGTGCGGGCGGTACGGGAGGTCGCACCCGATCTGGAGTTCGTCAACGGCGGCGGTACGGGCAGTGTGCAGTTCACCGCGGAGGAGGACGCGGTCACCGAGGTCGCGGCGGGTTCGGGGCTGTACGTGCCGCGGCTGTTCGACAACTACACGTCGTTCACCGGGCGTCCGGCGGCGCTCTTCGCCCTGCCCGTCGTACGGCGGCCGGGCGTGGGCGTGGTGACGGTGCTCGGCGGCGGGTACCCGGCCTCCGGCGCGGCCGGCGCCGACCGGCTGCCGGTGCCGTATCTGCCCGAGGGCCTGCGCTACGACCCGCGGGAGGGGCCCGGCGAGGTCCAGACGCCGCTGCTGGGCCCGCCGGCCGACGATCTGCTGATCGGCGACAAGGTGTGGTTCCGGCACGCCAAGGCGGGCGAGCTGTGCGAGCGGTTCGACGCGCTGCGGCTGGTCGAGGGCGGCGAGGTGACGGCGACCGTGCCGACGTACCGCGGCGAGGGCATGACGTTCCTCTGACACCGGAGCCCCGGCCCTGCGCGGGTCACGGGCGGGGGCCGACGCTGCTGCCCACGCCGCCGCCCGGGTCCGCGTCGCCGACCGCGCGGATGCCCTGGGTGATGCGGTCCATGTCGGACAGGGGCGGGGCGTCCTCGCCGCTCTCGAAGACGTAGCGGACGACGACCGGCGACTCGGTGCCGACGCTGGACGGGAAGACCAGCGACTGCACATGGCCGCCGGGCCCCTTGCCGGTCGTGACGCGCCAGCGGACGAGGTACCCGGCGCGGCCCGCCACCGCGACCGGGCCGGACTTGACGACCTTGTGGGACTCGATGCCGCCGTAGGGGCTCTGGTCGAGGGCGTCCTCCTCGAAGGCGTCCTCGGCGGCGTCGGAGATGTCCTGCTCGGCGAGCAGTTCGGGGGACGTCTCGTCGGTCGCGGTCACCGTGCGGGAGATGACCATGCCGGAGCGGCAGACACTGCCCTCGCCGGGGCAGTCGTGGATGTCGGGGGTGGTCATGACGACATCGGGCCGGCTGACGTGCTCTGGCCGGACCCAGCCGTCGAGGAGCGGGAAGGTGACGCCGTTGAGCTGGTCCTCGACGACGGTGGGGGCGTCGGCGGATTCGGACGCGGACTCCGGTGCGGACCGTGAGGGGGTCTCACTGTCCGGTGCGTGGGCGGACGCCGTGCCCGTGGGGCCGGTCCTGGTCTCCGGGGCGCCGTCGTCGCCCAGCAGTACCGCGCCGGTGACGACCGCGGTGACGAGCACGGCCGCCGCCGCGGTGAGGGCGATGGCCCGGGCACGGCCGGTGCCGCCGGGAGACGGGGGTACCGGCCCGCCGGGGACTTCGGGGGCGCGCCGGTGCTCGGTCCAGGCCGCACCGTCCCACCAGCGTTCCAGGTGCGGGGCGTGCGGGTCGGGATACCAGCCTGGTGCGGGCGTCATGCTCATCCGGGCACTGTAGGGGGAAAGCCGTCGCAGCCCCTAGTGCGATGGGACGTGCGCCCCCGGATTCCGCCGTCCACGAGGAAGCCGGTGGCGTCGACGAAGGAGTACGGCATGGTGGCCAGGCCGCTGATCGGCACCAGTACGTATGTGGAATCCGGGGTTAGTTGGGGTGTGTGGCAGCTGGACGCCGCACTGCTGCCCCTCGGGTATCCGCGGCTGGTACAGCGGGCGGGGGGATTGGCCGCGATGCTCCCGCCGGACGCGCCCGAGCACGCCGCGGCGGCCGTGGCCAGGCTCGACGGGCTGGTCGTCGCGGGCGGTCCGGACGTGGAACCGGTCCGCTACGGCGCCGAGCCCGACCCGCGCACCGGGCCGCCCGCCCGCGCCCGGGACGCCTGGGAACTCGCCCTGATCCGGGCGGCCCTCGACCGCCGTGTCCCACTGCTCGGGATCTGCCGGGGCATGCAGCTGCTGAACGTCGCCCTGGGCGGCACCCTCGTCCAGCACCTCGACGGCCACGCGGAGGTGCCGGGGGTCTTCGGCCACCACCCGGTCAAGCCGGTGCCGGGCACCTTGTACGCCGGTGCCGTCCCGGAGGAGACCTCCGTACCGACCTTCCACCACCAGGCGGTGGACCGCCTCGGCGAGGGCCTGATCCCGTCCGCGCACGCCGCGGACGGCACCGTGGAGGCGATCGAACTCCCCTCCGCCGACTGGGTACTGGGCGTGCAGTGGCACCCGGAGATGGGCGAAGACCTACGCGTCGTGCGCCACCTGGTCCGAGCGGCCACGACGCTCTGACCCACCCGCCACACCCCTCGGCCCTCCCTCCCCCGGCGTACGGCGGGCAGGTGCTCAGCCGCGGGTCAGGGTCAGCAGGTCGCGGGCGGGGCCCGTGGGGCGGTGGCCGGTCGGCCAGACCGCGCGGAGGTCGCGGGCCAGGGCTATGCCGTGTACGGGGATGCGGATCAGACGGCGCATCGCCAGCTCCTCGCCGACGGCCAGTTCGCTGAGGACGGCCGGGCCGGCACCGCTCACCGCCGCGGCCTTCACGGCGGTCGTGGACGACAGTTCGATCAGCGGGCGGGCCAGACCGCCCAGGGCGGTGTCCAGGACCTGCCGGGTGCCGGAGCCCTTCTCGCGCAGGATCAGCGGGGTGGTCGCCAGTTCCTCGGTGGCGAGCGGGCGACGGCGGCGGGCCCAGGCATGCGTCGGTGCGGTCACCACGATCAGCCGGTCATGGGCGATCACCGCGGAGTCCAGGCCAGACGGCACCGTCACCCCCTCCACGAAACCCACGTCCGCCTCGTCCGACAGCAGCCGCTGTGCGACCGACGCGGAGTTCCCGGCCAGCAGCGACACCGCCGTGTCCGGCCGCTGCGAACGCAGCGCGAGCAGCCAGCCCGGAAGCAGATACTCGGCGATCGTCATGCTCGCCGCCACCCGCAGCCGTGAGTCCCGGCGGTCCCGCAGTGCCTGCGCCCCCGCGTCGAATGCCTCCGCCGCCTCCACGATCCGCCGGGCCCAGTCGGTGACCAGCGCGCCCGCGTCGGTCAGCCGCGACCCCCGCGGTGAGCGGTCCACCAGTGCCACGCCGAGCTGCCGCTCCATGGACCGGACCCGGCTGCTGGCCGCGGGCTGGGTGATGCCCAGTTCGCGTGCCGCGCCGCCCAGGCTCCCGAGCCGTGCCACCGCCAGCAGCAGCTCCAGCGCCCCGAGGTCCGGCACCCGGTGGGTCAGGGTGCCGGCGGTCACGGACCTGGGTCCCGCACGGCCGTCGTCCGTCGCACTCATAAGGTCAGCTTATGCCCTGCCGCTGGGGTGTCAGCGGCGCGCTGCTCTCAGCTCCCGGGGCAGCACCGTCGCGGCTTTCGCCAACGACGGCCCGTACCAGGTGAGCCACCGGCCCCCGACCAGCGCGCACGGCACTCCCGGGAAGGCGTCCGGGCCGTCGGCGGCGGTGAAGCGGTAGGGCTCGTCGGGCAGCACGACGAGGTCGGGGGCCGCCGCGCGCAAAGCGTCCAGGGGGACGCGGGGATAGCGTTCCCGGTGATCCGCGTAAAGGTGGTCGACGCCGAGGCGGGACAGCAGATCGCCGGCGAAGGTGTCCCGGCCCAGCACCATCCAGGGCCGCCGCCAGACGGGCACGACCGCGGTCCGGCGCGTCTTCGAAGGCGCCACGGCGTCCCAGGCGGCTTCGGCGTCGTCCAGCCACCGGGGGCGCGCGTCCACGCCGCACGCCGTGAGCACCCGAGCCAGCTCGCCGAAGGCCTGGGGCAGCGTCCGTACCTCCGTCACCAGCACCTCGAGGCCGGCCGCGCGCAGGTCGGCGAGGTCGGACGGGCGGTTCTCCTCCTCGTTGGCGATCACCAGGTCGGGGGCGAGGGCGGCGATCCGCTCCGCCTTCGGGTTCTTCGTGCCGCCGATCCGTACGACGTCGAGATCTGCCGGGTGGGTGCACCAGTCGGTGGCACCGACCAGGGCGCCGGGGGCGGAGAGCGCCACGGCCTCGGTCAGGGACGGGACGAGGGAGACGATCCGCACGGAACTCATCGGCGCGGCTTGTCCCGGACCGCCTCGATGTGCTCCGCGACGGCGACGACGATCAGCCGGGTCTCCGCGACCGTGGCCCGCCACCGGTGCCGGACGCCTCCGGTGAGGTACAGGGTGTCGCCGCGGCCGAGGCGATAGGCGCGGCCCTCCGCCTCGATCTCCACGGCGCCGTCCGCCACGTACATCAACTGGTCGTTGCGGAACTGGAATTCGCGCCCGGCGTCGTGGTCGCCGGTGAACTCGGAGGCGTGCATCTGGTGATGACCGCGCACCAGGGACCGGACGCGCGGTTCGAGCAGCGGCTCGGTGTCCTCCGCGCGGACGACGTCGACGCTGCACGCCGGGTCGGCGGCGGCGAGCAGTTCCACCGCGGTGGTGCGCAGGGCGTCGGCGACCTTCTCCAGGGAGCTCTGGCTGGGGCGCGCGCGCTCGTTCTCGATCTGGCTCAGGAACGGGACCGACAGGCCGCTGCGCTCGGCCACGACGGCAAGGGTGAGGTCCAGCGCCCGGCGTCGCCGCCGCACGGCCGCGCCCACCCGCAGAGGCTGCTCTTTGTGGTCGCCCATCGCTCCGGCTCCCTCCTTCGCCCGTCGTCCCGTACCCGGTGTGTGCGCCGCTGTCCGGCGCACTCCTTCTTTTGAGCTGTCTGCACCCTACGCATGTTCGGCAAACCGTTTCAGGCGCCTGTCACGTCGGCGTCATGAGCGATCGCGCACGACCCCACGGTTCACGCCGGCCGGCGCCCGGTCTGTTCGGTTCGATGTGCGCAGGGTGCCAGGTGTTTCCGCCATTGTCGCCCGAAGTGGGGCGGGAGGTCACGGGGAGGTGCCCTGAGGCCGGGAAGGGCCTCGCGGTGTGTGATTGTCCGGATCCTCACCGTGCTCCGGACGTGCCCGAGGGGCGGGCCCGGCCCCGCTGTCAGGTGCGGGGCCGGGCCCGCCCCTCGGGGCGGCCGGTGGCGGCCGGCGCGGTGGTCACCGCGGCGGCGTCGCCGTCACTGCGGGGTCATGCGCTCCGGTACGTCCGGGTGTTCCTCCAGCCAGGCGGCGACGGCTTCCTCCTCCTGGCCCTGGCCGCGGTCCTTGATCTCCTTCTCGAGCGTGCCGAGTTCGTCCTCGCTCATCGTGAATCCCTTGATCCACTTCGTGAGTTCGGGGTACTGCTCGGGGAACTTCTTGCTCGCGATGGTGTGGATGGTGTTGCTCTCGCCCCAGGCGCCCTTGGGGTCCTTCAGCTTGGTCAGCTCGTACTCGCTGTACGTCCAGTGCGGCGACCAGAGGGTGACCGCGATGGGCTCCTTCTTGCTGTGGGCCCGCTTGAGCTCGGCCAGCATCGCCGGCGAGGAGCCGTCGACGACCTTGTACTCCTTGTCCAGGCCATAGGCCGGCAGGACCTTGTTCTTGAGGAGGTCCATCTGGCCGGTGCCCGGCTCGATGCCGACGATCCGCCCCTTGAACAGGTCGGCCTTGCCCTTGAGGTCCTCGAGCGACTTGACGTCCTTGACGTACGAGGGGACGGAGACCTCCAGTGAGACCGGTTCGTACCAGGTACCGAGGTCGGTGAGTTTGTCCTTGTTCGGCTCGTAGAAGTTCTTCTGGGAGTGCGGCAGCCAGGCGTCGAAGTTGAGGTCGAGATCACCGGTGGAGAGGCCCGTGTAGACCGGCCCGACGTCCATCTGCTTCAGGTTCAGCGTGTAGCCGCGCCGCTCCAGGACGTTCTTCCACAGGTAGGTGATCGCGACGTCCTCCTCCCAGGGGAACCAGGCCACGTCCAGCGGACGCTTCGCCTCGGCGGGAGTGTCACCGGAACCGGACGACTGCACGGGCGCGAGCTTGTCGACGATGCCCGGGTTGCCCTTCAGCCAGGCGCGGACGGCTTCCTGCTGCTTGCCCTTGCCGGCCTTGTTGATCTCGGCCTCCAGGCTGGTGAGTTCCTCCTCGGTCATCGAGAAGTCCTTCAGCCACTTGCCGACGGTGGGATGGTCGGCGGTGAAGTCCTTGCGGGCCAGGGAGTGCACGCCGTCGCCCTCGCCCCAGGTGCCCTTGGGGTCCTTCAGCTTCTTCAGGTCGAAGTCGCTGTACGCCCAGTGCGGCGACCAGAGCGTGACGACGATCGGTTCCTTCTTGCTGTAGGCCCGCTTGAGCTCGGCCAGCATCGCCGGCGTGGAGCTGTCGACGACCTTGTACTCCTTGTCCAGGCCGTACTCCTTGACGACCTTGTCCTTCAGCAGGCCCATCATTCCGGCGCTGGACTCGATGCCGGTGATCTTCCCGTTGAAGGTGCCAGCCTTGCCCTTGAGGTCCTCGAGGGAGTCGAAGTCCTCCATGTAGGCGGGCACGGCGAGTTCGAGCGACGTCTCCTCGTACCAGGTGCCGAGGTCCTCGAGCCGGTCGCCGTACTTCTTCCAGTACTCGGCGTGGGTGGTGGGCAGCCACGAGTCCGTCTGGAAGTCGATGTTGCCCTGCGCGAGCGCGGTGTAGAGCGGGCCGGCGTCGAACTGCGTGGCCTCGACCTCGAAGCCCCGCTGCTCGAGCACCTCCTTCCACAGGAAGGTGGAGGCGACGCCCTCGTCCCAGGGGATGTAACCGATGGAGATCTTCTCGCCCTTGCCGACGTTCTTGCCGTCGGCGGTGGTGCCCGTGCCGTCGGTGGTACCGCCGAAGATGCTCATGCCGCCGGCCACCAGGGCGAGGACGACGACGCCGATCACGGCGACCTGCGGACGCGGCCGGTAGGACCAGATCTTGAGTCCCTGCGCGGCACGGGCCTTGGCAGCGGCGCGGCGGCCGAGCGGGGACACCTGGGTGCCCAGGGCACTGGTCATGCGGTCGAGGTAGATCGCCAGGATGACGATGGCGAGGCCGGACTCGGCGCCCAGACCGATGTTGAGCTGGCCGATGGCCTCGATGACCGCGCCGCCCAGGCCACCGGTGCCGACCATGCCGGCGATCGCGGCCATGGACAGCCCGAGCATGATCACCTGGTTGACGCCCGCCATCACGGTGGGCAGCGCCAGTGGCAGCTGGACACGCAGCAGGGTGTTGCGGGGCGTGGTGCCGAAGGCCTCGGCCGCCTCCACGAGGTCCTTGTCGACCTGGCGGATGCCCAGCTCGGTCATGCGCACGCCAGGGGCGAGCGCGAAGATCAGGGTGGCGACGATGCCGGGGGCGGGGCCGGTCCCGAAGAAGAGGATCGCCGGGATCAGGTAGATCATCGCGGGCAGCGTCTGCATGAAGTCCAGGACCGGCCGCACGACGGCACTGACCCGGTCCGAGCGCGCCGCCCAGATACCCACGGGCACCGCGACGACCAGCGCGATGACGGTGGCGACGATGACCAGCGCCAGCGTGACCATCGAGTCCGCCCACAGTTCCATGGAATCCAGGAAGGCGAATCCCAGGAAGGTGAGGACACCGGCGAAGGTGCCGCGCAGCCAGAAGGCGATCAACGCGAAGATACCGGCGAGCAGCAGCGGTTCCGGTGCCTGCAGGACGGCGTTGACACCGTCGTAGGCGCCGGTGAAGACGGCCTTGAAGAAGTCGAACAGCCAGGTCACGTTGTCGAGCAGCCAGTCGACGCCGCTGTTGACCCATTCGCCGAGCGGAATCCTAGGCACGGGCCATCACCTTCTCGCCCTTGCCCCGCTGGGAGTCGCAGGTGCCGGGAGCGGCCTCCTCGTCGCCGAGGAAGCCCACCAGCCGCTGCCGGGGCACGACCCCGACGACCGCGCCCTCGCCGTCGAGCACCGCCACGGGGTGCGCCGCGCGGGCGCTGATCGCGCACAGCTCGGTGAACGGCGTCCGAGGTGTCGCGGTCTCGCAGTCGCAGTCGGCCTCGTCGCCGCGCACCTGCTGGTCCATCACGGCGCCGGCGGTCAGCACTCTGGAGCGGTCGACGTCCTGGGTGAAGGAGGCGACGTAGTCGTTGGCGGGGCGGATCAGGATGTCCTGCGCGGTACCGATCTGCACGATGCGGCCGTCACGCATCACCGCGATGCGGTCGCCCAGGCGCATGGCCTCGTTGAGGTCGTGGGTGATGAAGACGATCGTCTTCTTCAGCTTCTTCTGCAGCTCCACCAGCTGGTCCTGCATGTCGCGGCGGATCAGCGGGTCGAGCGCGCTGAAGGACTCGTCCATCAGCAGCAGGTCGGCGTCGGTGGCGAGCGCGCGGGCCAGACCCACCCGCTGTTGCATACCGCCGGACAGCTCGTCGGGCCAGGACTCCTCCCAGCCGGCCAGGCCGCACAGAGCGAGCGCCTCGTCGGCGCGGCGTTCGCGCTCGGCGCGGGGCACGCCCTGCACTTCCAGTCCGTAGGCGACGTTCTCGCGAACGCTGCGGTGCGGGAACAGAGCGAAGTGCTGGAAGACCATGCTTATCTTCTTGGAACGGACGTCGCGCAGTTCCCGGTCGGACAGCGCGGTGAGGTCCTCACCGTCGAAACGCACCTGTCCGGAGGTCGGCTCCGACAGACCGTTGAGCATGCGCAGCAGGGTGGACTTGCCCGATCCGGACAAGCCCATGACGACGAAGATCTCGCCCGGCTCCACGGTGAACGAGGCGTCGATGACGGCGGCCGTGACCCCCTGGTCGCGCAACTCCTCGCGGTCGGTCTCGTCGTTACGCAGTCTCTCGACCGCCTGTCCCGGTCGTCTGCCGAACACCTTGTACAGATGTTCCGCTTCTAGCCTGGTTGACACGCGCACCTCGTTGTCTCGACAGCAATGGCAGGAGCGATGCCCGGCGGTAGGCTCACGCGGTTCTGAACAGTTGAACCTGCAACCGGCATCGCTCCGTGGCGGCGCCTCCCCTGTTTCAGCCAAGCCAAACGTGTGTCCTGCTTCACAGAAGAAGCGCATGGCGCGAAGCGTTGCGCATCCCGCCCTCCCTGTCGTGCGACTGGGGGGGCACTGTCGGTGGCGTACGGCATGATGCGGAACGTGACCGGACGACTCATGCTCCTCGACACCGCCTCCCTCTACTTCCGCGCCTACTTCGGCGTCCCGGACTCGGTCAGGGCCCCGGACGGCACGCCGGTGAACGCCGTGCGCGGGCTGCTCGACTTCATCGACCGCCTGGTCAAGGACCACCGGCCGACCGATCTGGTGGCGTGCATGGACGCCGACTGGCGTCCGAAGTGGCGGGTGGAGCTGATCCCCTCCTACAAGGCGCACCGCGTCGCCGAGGAGCGCCCGTCGGGCCCCGACGAGGAGGAGGTACCCGACACCCTGTCCCCGCAGGTGCCGGTCATCGAGGCCGTCCTGGACGCCATCGGCATCGCGCGCGTGGGGGTCGCCGAGTACGAGGCGGACGACGTCATCGGCACGTTCACCGCGCGGGCGCGCGGTCCGGTCGACATCGTCACCGGCGACCGCGACCTGTACCAGCTGGTGGACGACGCGCGGGGGGTGCGGGTGCTGTATCCGCTGAAGGGTGTCGGCACGCTCCAGACCACCGACGAGGCCGTACTGCGCGAGAAGTACGGGGTCGGCGGCACGGGGTACGCGGATCTGGCGCTGCTGCGCGGCGACCCGAGCGACGGCCTGCCCGGCGTGCCGGGCGTCGGTGAGAAGACGGCGGCCAAGCTGCTGACCGAGTTCGGCGACCTGGCCGGGATCCTGGCGGCGGTGGACGATCCGCGGGCCCGGCTCACGCCGACCCAGCGCAAGCGCCTCACCGAGGCGCTGCCCTACCTGGCGGTCGCGCCCAAGGTCGTCCGGGTCGCGGACGACGTACCGCTCCCGGACGTCGAGACGGCGCTGCCGCGGGCGCCTCGCGACCCGGACGCCGTACGGGCCCTGGCGGCCCGCTGGGGCCTGGGCGGGTCCCTGGAGCGGCTGCTGACGACCCTCGCGCGGTAGGGACCGAGCCGGGGGCGGCAGCACGCGGGCGGGAGGCATTCCCTGGACGAAGGTGTTAGGTTAGGTAAACCTAACTGAGCAACAGGGAGCCTCCATGGCAGAGCGACCGGGACGCCAGCCGCGCAAGCCGCACTCCGGGCAGGTGATCCGCACCGAGCAGCTGACCCCGAACATGCGGCGCGTGGTGCTGGGGGGTGACGGCCTGGCCGACTTCTCGGCGGACACAGCCACCGACCACTACGTGAAGCTGCTGTTCCCGGCCGAGGGCGTCACCTATCCGGAGCCGTTCGACATGAAGCGGATCCGCGAGGAGTTCCCACGCGACCAGTGGCCGGTGACCCGGACCTACACCGTGCGCCACTGGGACGCCGAGCAGCGTGAGCTGACCCTGGACTTCGTGATCCACGGGGACGAGGGGCTGGCCGGTCCGTGGGCCCTGCGGGTCCTGCCGGGCGAGACCGTGTTCCTCATCGGGCCCGGCGGCGCCTACGCTCCCGACCCGGCCGCCGACTGGCATCTGCTGGCGGGCGACGAGAGCGCGCTGCCCGCGATCGCCCGGTCGCTCGAGGCGATGCCGAGCGGGGCCGAAGTGCATGCCTTCGTCGAGATCGACGGCCCCCAGGAGGAACAGAAGATCGACTCCGAGGTGGCGGTCACCTGGCTGCACCGCGGGGACCGCCCGGTCGGCGAGGCGCTGGTGGAGGCCGTGCGGGGCCTGGAGTTCCCCGAGGGCCGGGTGCAGGCCTTCGTCCACGGCGAGGCGCACTTCGTCAAGGAGCTGCGCCGTCTGCTGCGGGTCGAGCGGCAGATCCCGCGCGAGGACCTCTCGATCTCCGGCTACTGGCGGCTCGGTCACAACGAGGACGGCTGGCAGGCCTCGAAGCAGGATTGGAACACACAGGTCGAGGCGGAACAGGAGCAGACGCCGCAGCAGGCCGCGGCAACCTCCTGACCCTCCGCACTCGAAACCCGAACCGGCGTCATCCGATCCGCCCGGCCGGAACGGGTGCCTCGCGTGGCGGCGCCGGTCGGGTGAACCCTGGGTCCCGCGCCGCGGTGGGCGGCGTGGCGAGACCGGCCGGGCCGGGGTACTGGCCGAGGATCCGGGCGCGTGGCAGACACCTTTGAAGAACTTGTGGCCAAGCAGCGCGCGGCGGACGAGGCACATGTCCGCGTACGTCATCTGCAGGAGACCTACGGCCCGCCCACCCGGACCAGGTGGAGCGGGCAGCAGACCAGCACCTGGGAGACCGCCTGGCGGGCCTGGCGCGACCTCGCCCGGGAGGTCCAGCTGGCGGTGAGCGAGTACGCGCGGGCCGAGGGAAAGCCGCGCCACGTGGTCGAGGCCGAGGTCAAGCAGGCGGTACGGCACGAGGAGCAGGGCGGGCCGGACATGTAGCCCCGTAACCTTGGCCCTCGTGACACGCAGACGCCGGATCCTCCCGCCCTCCCCGCTGCCCCAGCGCGACGGTGTGGACCCGGTGCGGCTACGGCTGCCCGCGGCGGGGCCGGGGGCCACCGTGCGGGAGCATCTGGTGTCCCGGCTCCCGGCCGGCGCCGGTGTCATCGACGGCATGTTCGACGCGGGGCTGATCGTGGGGGTGGACGGGCGGTCCGTACCGGCGGACACCCCGTACACGCCGGGGCTGTACGTGTGGTTCCACCGGGAGCTGCCCGCCGAGGTGCCGGTTCCCTTCCCGCTGGAGATCGTGTACCGGGACGAACACATCGTCGTCGCCGACAAGCCCCACTTCCTGGCCACCACACCGCGCGGCAGTCATGTCGCCGAGACCGCGCTGGCCCGGCTGCGCCGCGAGCTGGGCATCCCCCGGCTGGGTGCCGCGCACCGCCTGGACCGGCTCACCGCGGGGCTGGTGCTGTTCACCGTGCGGCCCGAGGAGCGCGGCGCGTACCAGACGCTGTTCCGGGACCGGCGGATGCACAAGGAGTACGAGGCCGTCGCCCCGCACGATCCCGCGCTCGTACTGCCCCGGACCGTGCGCAGCCGGATCGTGAAGGAGCGCGGGGTGCTGGCCGCCCGCGAGGTCGAGGGGGAGCCGAACGCGCTCAGCCGGGTCGAGCTCCTGGGCCACCGGGCGGACGGACTGGCCCGGTACCGGCTGGTGCCCGGCACCGGGCAGACCCATCAGCTGCGGGTGCACATGACCGCTCTGGGCGTGCCGATCCTCGGAGACCCGCTGTACCCCGAGGTGACAGCGCCCGTCCCGGCCGGTGTTTTCCGGCGCCCGCTGCAACTGCTGGCACGGACGCTGGAGTTCACCGACCCGGTGACGGGCACGGAGCACCGGCTGCACAGTCGCCGGACACTCGCGGCCTGGACCTCGTACGAGCAGTGGGCCGCTGGTCATTGACGCCCTCACCTACGTGAACGCAGGCGATTTCGGTCAGCACCGCTACGCGGCGCTCCCTCGGGTTCCTGCTTCACAGGCCCTTGCCACCCGGAGGTGGTCTTACCAGACCTCCACAAGCCCGACTTCCCGCCCGTCCGGCGGTAGGTCCGCCAACTGCGTTGTCGGACAAGGCGACTTCAGCAGTGACACTGCGTCCCTACGGGCCGCTATGGCGAGGGCGCCCAGTGCTCCACCCTGAAGGGCGGGGCGCTGGGCAAGTGTTCAGTGGCCGCCCCACCACCGCAGGAAGCGTTGCCGGGCGCCGGCCGGGCGGGCTGGTTCGGCGGCCGCGGTCGCCGTCGGTTCCGCCACCGGCCCGGCGGGCTGTGGCGGGGCCGGAGCCGGGGACCGCGGCGCGGGAACGTCGTGGTGCCCGAACGGCTCGGGGCGGACGTCCGGCTCGGGGCGGACGGCGGGCGACGGCGTGGCCTGCCGCTCCGGTTCGGGGGCACCGATGTGCCAGTTGGGTCGCGGGGCCGGCCGGTGGTCGTGGTTCGGCTGCTGGGTCACCTCCTGGGGCGGCCTGGGCATGAACTGGACGGGCAGCTCGATGAGATGCCGGGAGGCGATGGACTCGGCGTGGCGCAGGTCCTCGTCGTCGACGTCGAGTTCGAGGTCGGGCAGCCGCATCAGCAGCGCGTCGACGCCGATCTCGGCGATGGCGCGCCCGATGTCCTGTCCGGGGCACTCGTGCGGGCCGCCGCCGAAGGCGAGGTGGGAGCGGTTGCCCTGCATGTGGGCGGCGGGGTCCGGGCGTACCCGCGGGTCCACGTTGGCCGGGGCGGGGGCGAACAGCAGACCGTCGCCCTTGCGGATGCGCTGGCCGCCGAGTTCCGTCTCCTGCTTGGCGAAGTAGGCGAAGATGGTGCTGAACGGCGGTTCGTCCCACAGCAGTTGCTCGACCGCCTCCGGCACCGTCATCTGCCCGCCGTTGAGCTGGGCGCGGAAGCGCGGGTCGACCAGCACCGTGCGCAGCACGTTGGCGAGGAGGTTGGCCGTCGACTCGTAGGCGGCGATGAGCACCACCCGCAGGTGCTCCCTGACCTCGTCGTCGGTCAGCCCGGCCGGGTGGGTGACGAGATGACTGGCGAAGTCCTCCCGCTGCTCCGCCCTGCGGCGCGCGGTGAGCCGGCTCAGGGCGTCCCTGATGTACTCGTTGCTGGCGATGGCGGTCTCGGTGCCCCTGAGCATGTCACGGGCCGCCTCGACCATCCGGTCGTTGTATTCGTCGGGCATGCCCAGGACGTGGCACATCACGGCCATCGGCAGGTGCTCGGCGAACTGGCTGACGACCTCGGCCTCGCCCACTTCGCAGAACCGGTTGACGAGACGCTGGGTGCAGCGGTTGATGTGTCGGCGCAGACTGCGGAAGTCGATGGTCGACACGGCGAAGTCGATCACGCCGCGCAGCCGCTTGTGTTCGTCGCCCTCGGCGTGGGCGCACATCGGCTGCCAGGCGATGTGCGGCATCAGCGGGTGGTCGGGTTTGACCAGGCCGTCCCGGAGCGGGGACCAGATACGGCTGTCCTTGGTGTACTGCGCGGGGGTGCGCACCATGTGCAGGTTCTCGGCGTGACCGAGGACCACCCACACGGGCACGTCGTCGTGGAGCAGCGCCGGGGCCACGGGGCCGTGTTCGGCGCGGAGTTCCTCGTACAGCTTCTTCAGGTCCGCCGACTCGTGCAGCCGGGGCAGCCCTCCGGGGCCCAGGCCGTGCGCGGGGCAGCCGGGGGGCGGGCCAAGCCGGGGGGCGTCCGTTCCGGCCGGGGAGTGGGATTCAGGCGTCACAGTGGTCGCTCCGGAAAAGGAGGGAGAGCAGGGGGCGGGGGTGAGACGGTTCGGGACACACGGTGCGAAGGGGCGGGCCGGACGGCGGGGTCAGGCGAGCGACCTCGTCATGGCGAGCGAGTGCAGGAACCGCATCAGCGTCATCAGGACGTCCCGGCTGGAGGCCCGGCGTCGCACATCGCATTCCATGATGGGAACGTCCTCGGACAGATCGAGCGCCGTACGCAGATCCTTCAGCGGGTAGCGGGGCGCGTCCGGGAAGGAGTTGACGGCGACGACGAACGGCACTCCGCGTTCCTCCAACCGTCCCATGACGTCGAAGCTGACTTCGAGGCGCCGCGTGTCGACCAGCACCACCGCACCGAGCGCTCCCTCGAACAGCCCGTTCCACAGGAACCAGAACCGCTCCTGGCCCGGGGTGCCGAAGAGATAGAGCACCAGCTGGTCGGTGATCTTGATGCGGCCGAAGTCCATGGCCACCGTGGTGGCCGTCTTGGTCGCGGAACCGAAGTTGTCGTCGACTCCGACGCCGGCCTGGGTCATGGTCTCCTCGGTGGTCAGCGGCTTGATCTCGCTGACCGACCCGACCATGGTCGTCTTGCCGACCCCGAACCCGCCCACGATGACGATCTTCGCCGCGGCCTCGGCCGTGTGCGGCAGCCGATCCTCGGTTCGTGGGCCCGGGATGGTCTCAGAGCCTTTGAAGTCCATGCATCACCGCTTCGAGAAGGGAACGGTCGGGGAGCGCCTGACGGACGATCGGGGCGCGCGCCTGCACCAGTTCCGCCGTCAGCATCTCGGTGAGCAGCACGGTCACCACGCTGAACGGCAGGCTGAGATAGGCCGAGAGTTCGGCCACGGACAGGGGGGCGGCACAGAGCCGGAGCAGTGCCGCCTGCTCGGGTGTGGCGGAGGGCGGCGGGTCCTCGACCCGCGCCACGATCAGCGTGACGAGGTCGAGGTTCGCGCGGTTCCCGTCCGCCCCGGCGACGACGTACAGCCGTTCCGGGTTGGGCAGCTCGCCTTCCTTGGCCTGGACCGGCTTCGGAGGGGGGCCCTCCCTGGCGGTGCGCCTCTGGCGTTGCGGAGGCGTCATACGGTCTGCCCGTTCCGACGGGGCGGGCTGGTGAGGTGGGCGCCGATGCGGACGACGAGGTCGCGCATCATGGCCCCCATCCGCCCGGGTTCGCAGGTCATGTCGGAGAGCACCGCGAGGTAGGCGTTGGCGCCGGCGGCCATCAGGTAGAAGTAGCCGCCGTTGATCTCGATGATCACCATCTTCATCTCGCCGTCGCTGCGCGGGAGTTCCCCGGCGACGGCACCGGCGAGGCTCTGCACGCCGGCGCAGGCCGCGGCGACCCGGTCGGCGGCGTCCGGCTCGCCGCCGTAGCGGGCGATGCGCAGGCCGTCCGCCGAGAGGACCACGATCATCTCGACGCCGGGTACGCCGTCGGCGAGCTCCTTGAGCATCCAGTCGAAGTTGGCGCGTTGCTGGATCACTTCAGGTCCCCCTCGTCGTCGGCCTCGGTACGGGCCGGTTCGTTGATCAGATGCAGGTACGCGGTCGGGTTCCGGGTGAAGTCGGTGGGGTGGACGCCGGGTTCGAGGTCCTTCTTCAGGCCGTCCCAGAACGCGTCGACCCACAGACCGGGTTCGCGGTCGTCCTTCGGCTCCGCGGGCTCGGGTTCGGGCGTCGCCCAGGGGGACCGGACGGTCTCGCCCCGTTCGGCGGCCTCCCGTTCGGCCCGTTCGGCGGCGGCCTGTTCGGCGTACCGCTGGGCCAGCGGGGTCTTCACCCGGCTGCGGCGCTGCGGCAGGCCGCCCGCGGTCCACTCGGTGACCACGGGGACCTCGTCCTCCATGGAAACGGTGGTGGGAATGGTCGGGCTGGTGGGGCGGCGCTTCTTGGGGGCGCGCTTGGGGCCCGGGAGCGCGTCGATCTGCATGGGCACCGCGGTCGCCCCGATGCCGTGGGCGAGGCCGACGCCGGGTTCGGTGGTCATCATGTTGCTCGGCACGACGAGGACGGCGCGGACGCCGCCGTAGGCGGAGGCCCGCAGCGAGACCTGCATGTCGTAGCCGGAGCAGAGCCGGCCGATGACGGCGAGGCCCAGGCGCGGGCTCACCCCGAGGTCCTGGAGGTCGACGCCGGCCTTGGCCTGCTCCAGCTTGGTCTCGATCCGGGTCCGGGCCTGCTCGTCGAGGCTGACCCCGGCGTCCTCGATCTCGATGGCGACGCCGGTCTGCACCTCGATGGCGGTGACGTGGACCTTGGTGTGGGGCGGCGAGTACCGCGTGGCGTTGTCGAGGAGTTCGGCGACGGCGTGGATGACGGGCTCGACGGAGATGCCCTTGATGTTGACCTTGGCGATGGACTTCAGGTCGATGCGGCGGTACTCGAGGATGCGGGACATGGCGCCGCGCAGCACGCTGTAGAGGGCGACCGGCTGGGGCCACTGGCGTCCGGGACGGCCGCCGCCGAGTACGGAGATGGAGTCGGCGAGGCGGCCGATCATCGCGGTGCCGTGGTCGATGCGGAGCAGGTCGTCGAAGACCTCGGGGTTGCGGCCGTGGTCCTCCTCCATCTCCCTCAGTTCCTTGGCCTGCTGGTGGACGATCGCCTGGACGCGGCGGGCGATGCTGACGAAGGAGCGCTGGGAGGAGTCGCGCAGTGCTTCCTCGTCGTCGATGATCTTCAGCATCGTCTTGAGGAGTTCGATCTGGTACTGGGGCAGATCACGCCAGGCCGGGTTGACCTCCTTGAGGTGGAGGAGCACTTCCCTGGGGGTGTTTCCGCGGTGCAGGAAGTCCAGGGCCTCGGGTACGACGGCGTCCGCGAAGTGCAGCGTCTCCGTGTCGTGGGCGGCGATCCGCGCCTCCAGATACGCACGGTGACGATCGTGCCCGGCGCGCTCGTCCCGCAGGAGGCGGCCGCGGCGTACCGCCTCGGCCGCGGCGGCGGTCACCAGCAGGGTGGCGACGGCACCGCACACGCCGACGGCGATCCGGGCGGGCTCCGTCACCAGGGCGACGGCGGCTCCGGTTGCCGCGGCCATCAGTATGGCGGGGAGCAACAGCACGCGCGCATAGGGAAGTTCACTGCGAACGGGCGGGGATTGGACACTCACCATGTAGGCCTCTGAAACGAATCGGCTGGCGGTCGGGGGACATACGAGATGCGATGGATCAGGAAACCGCGGAAGACATCCACACAATGGGGAACAAGCGCACGGATTCATCCCAACTCGGTGCGCTGCGGGCGAGCTTAGTCCGACCGGATCATCGCCGTGTCATATTCAGCAAGTGCCGGAAATGGCCGATGGGACAGGAGTACCCTCGAACCCATTTGCACGCTGGGATTCCGATCGAACACCGTGCGTAACGGCGCACGGGTGTGCGGTGTTCACTCACCGTGAAGGGTGAAGGGCACTCGCGCTGCGCGGTGTCGCGGAGAAGGGGTGAGGTGCCCGGGACGGGCGTCTCGGAGAAGTCCGGGGTGGTGCCGGGGCCGTGCGGGTCCCGATTCTGCCCACGGAACCACCACGTCATGCTCCCGGCAGGGGCGCACCGTACGCAGAAGCCCGGCGCGCACGGAGCGCGCCGGGCTTCACGGCGTACCGGACGGGGCCGACCGGGCGGCCGGTTCGGGGCGGGGCCGGGCGGGGTGGAGCGCCGGGACGGTCAGCCCACGGACGAGTAGGCCACCACTCCCCTCAGCAGCGCGTCCACCGCCCTGCGGGCGTTCTTCGCTACCGTCGAGCCCTCCACCGCCGGTGCCGCGGCCGAGATCTGGCCCAGTACGTCGATGACCTGCTTGCACCAGCGCACGAAGTCCCCCGCCGGCATCTCCGCCTCGCGCAGCACCTCGTCGAGGCCCTTGCCTGACGCCCACATGTAGGCGGCCCAGGCGAAGCCGAGGTCGGGCTCGCGCTGCCCCACGCCCTCGGTCTGGGTGATCCGGAAGTCCTCCTCCAGGGCGTCGAGGCGCCCCCAGATCCGGACCATCTCGCCGAGCGCGGCCTTCGCCTTGCCGGTGGGCACCTTGGGCGCCATCGCGTCGTCGCTGACCCGGGCCTCGTACACCAGCGCCGAGACGCAGGCTGCCAGTTCGGCCGGGCCCAGCTGCTCCCAGACGCCCTCGCGCAGGCATTCGCTGGCCAGCAGGTCGAGTTCGCCGTACAGCCGGGCGAGCCGCTTGCCGTGCTCGGTGACCTCGTCGCCCCGCAGATAGTCCAACTCGGTCAGCAGGGCGACGATGCGGTCGAAGGTGCGGGCGATGGTGTTCGTCCGGCCTTCGATGCGTCGCTCCAGCTGCGCGGTGTCCCGCCGCAGCCGGTGGTAGCGCTCGGCCCAGCGGGCGTGGTCCTCCCGGTCGTCGCAGCCGTGGCACGGATGCGCCCGGATCTCCTTGCGCAGCCGGGTGATCTCCCGGTCGTCGGCCGCCTGGGAACGCCGCTTGCGGTGCCGCTCCGGCACGATGTGCCCGGCCTTGGTGCGCAGGGCGGACGCCAGGTCCCGACGGGACTGCGGTGAGCGCGCGTTGAACGACTTCGGGATGCGCATCCGCTCCAGCGCCTCGACGGGCACCGGGAAGTCGATCGACGCCAGCCGCTTGACCTGCCGCTCCGCGGTCAGCACCAGGGGGCGCGGACCGTCGTGGTACTCGACGCCGCGGTGGCCGCCCGCGCGGCCCGCGGGCAGCCCCGGGTCGAGGACCAGCGCCAGCCCCGCGTACTTGCCGGTGGGTACGTGGATGACGTCACCGGGCTTGAGCTTCTCCAGCGCGACGGCCGCCTCCGCGTGCCGCTGCGCCACGCCCTCGCGGGCCAGCTCCGTCTCCCGGTCCTTGAGGTCGCGGCGCAGCCGCGCGTACTCCTCGAAGTCACCGAGGTGACAGGTCATGGAGGCCTGGTAGCCCTCGAGGCCCTCCTCGTTGCGCTGTACCTGCCGCGAGATGCCGACCACCGACTTGTCCGCCTGGAACTGCGCGAACGACGTCTCCAGCAACTCGCGCGAGCGGTGCCGGCCGAACTGCTCGACCAGGTTGACCGCCATGTTGTACGACGGCTTGAAGCTGGACCGCAGCGGATACGTACGCGTGCCGGCCAGTCCCGCGAGGTGCTCGGGGTTCATGCCGCGCTGCCACAGCACGACCGCGTGGCCCTCGACGTCGATGCCGCGCCGGCCGGCCCGGCCGGTCAACTGGGTGTACTCACCGGGAGTGATGTCGGCGTGCTGCTCGCCGTTCCACTTGACGAGCTTCTCCAGCACCACCGAGCGGGCGGGCATGTTGATGCCGAGGGCGAGGGTCTCGGTCGCGAAGACCGCCTTGACCAGGCCGCGGACGAACAGTTCCTCGACGACCTCCTTGAACGTCGGCAGCATGCCCGCGTGGTGGGCCGCGATGCCGCGCTCCAGGCCCTCCAGCCACTCGTAGTAGCCGAGGACGTGCAGGTCCTCGGCCGGAATGGAGGCGGTGCGCTCCTCGACGAGGGAGCGGACCTGCTCCCGCGCCTGGTCGTCGTTGAGCCTGAGGCCCGCGTACAGGCACTGCTGGACGGCGGCCTCGCAGGCGGCACGGCTGAAGATGAAGGTGATGGCGGGCAGCAGGCCCTGTGCGTCGAGCCGCTCGATCACCTCGGGGCGGCCCGGTGTCCAGACCCGTGAGCGCTGTCTGCGCTCACGCTCCCGGTCCGCCTCGCGCATGGCGCGGCCGCGGCGCCGGTCGCCCCACGACGGGCGGGTCGCCTCCATCCGGGCCATTCGCACGAGGTCGGGGTTCACGGCCTTCTTCTGGCCCTCGCCCTCCTCGAACAGGTCGTAGATCCGGCGCCCGGCGAGCACGTGCTGGAACAACGGCACGGGCCGGTGCTCGGAGACGATCACCTCGGTGTCACCGCGGACGGTGTCCAGCCAGTCGCCGAACTCCTCGGCGTTCGACACCGTCGCCGACAGTGACACCAGGGTCACCGACTCGGGAAGGTGGATGATCACTTCCTCCCAGACGGCGCCCCGGAAGCGGTCGGAGAGGTAGTGCACCTCGTCCATGACCACGTACCCGAGGCCGAGGAGCGTCTGCGAGCCCGCGTACAGCATGTTCCGCAGCACCTCGGTGGTCATCACGACCACGGGGGCTCCGGAGTTGACGCTGTTGTCGCCGGTGAGCAGACCGACCTTGTCGGTGCCGTAACGGCGGCACAGATCGGTGTACTTCTGGTTCGAGAGCGCCTTGATGGGCGTCGTGTAGAAGCACTTCTTGCCCTGCTGGAGGGCGAGGTGGACGGCGAACTCGCCGACGATCGTCTTGCCGGAGCCGGTGGGCGCGGCCACCAGCACGCCCTTCCCCGCTTCGAGCGCCTGGCATGCCTCGATCTGGAAGGGGTCGAGGCCGAAGTCGTACATCTCGCGGAAGGAGGCGAGCGCGGTGGCCTGCTCGGCAGCGCGCCTGCGTGCTGCCGCGTACCGCTCGGCCGGTGAGAGGTCCTCTGTCATCGTGCTCCCGAGCGTACCGGGCCGCACTGACAACAGGACGATCATTATCCCGAAGGGGCGGCCACGCGACGTGAGCACGGGCGCCCCGGCCTGGAGTCCGGAATGCGGCCTGTCAGAGGCAGGTGTGACGCCCGCCTCAAGAAGCAGTTCAGCAGGCGGAGCCTCGGGCCGACTTCGAGATGCATTTCAGTCATATTCCGAAATGACCTTGACACCCTCCGCGTCCTCCGCGTCCTCCGCGTCCTCCGCGTCCTCCGCGAAATGATCACACCACGGTGAACACACGTTCGCTGATCGTTCGGATCCTGTCGATCGGGAGAGGCATGAAGCGTAGGATCGTGCGCTTGACCAGTGCCGCCGCGGTAGTGGGCATGACTGCGGCTGGCGCAGTCGTCATGACGCCGGGCTCTGCCATGGCTGCCGCTGCCACCAAGTGCAGCAGCCAACAGCACAAGGAGTTCGACACGGTCGGGCCGAACCTCGATCTTTATGTCACGCTCTGTGTACACCGCAGCTCCAGCAACTACTACAACGCGTACGCCGACATCTCCTGGAAGGACGGCGGCGGCGGCCTGAGCGCCGGCATGGAAGACCTCGTCCTGAACCTCCGGCTGGAGCGGAACGACGCGGACTACAAGAACCAAAACTTCAACATCGCGGGGACCGTCAACTACAAGGAATCCGGGAGCACCCGGGTCACGGGCGACAGTCACTACAGCAGCACCACGGGCGGATGGACCGCCGATGGTCACGTTGCGTGGGATATTCAAAATGACGGCGCAGGTGGCGGCACCTGGTCTCTCGGCGGCTCCCCCAGCATCTGACATCTGACCGATGACGAAGGGCGGCCCACTGCTTGACGGTGGGCCGCCCCCATTGGGTTCATGACACTGTGGAGCTCAGGTGATGTCCTCGAACCCCTTCGTGCGCCCTGAATCGTCGTTGGCCTGTTGCGGCAGCTGCCGACTGGCCGACACGGGCTCGGCCTCGCCCACATCCTCTGGAGTCAAATCAAGCACCGATGCCTCGTCGTCGGCGGGGCCTTCGGCTTCGCGGCGGGCCCGGCGCCGGTCGTTGAGCAACGCGACCGACACCGCGCCGAAGTACAGGACCCAGATGGGACCGGCGAGCGCGAGCATCGAGATCGGGTCGGTGCTGGGCGTGGCGATCGCCGCGAAGAGCGTGATGCCCATGATCATTCCGCGCCACCAGCCTGCCATCCTCTGGCCGGACAACACAGACCCGAAGTTGAGCATCACCAGAAGCAGCGGCAGCTCGAAGGAAAGACCGAAGACGATGATCATCCGCATGATCAGCTGCAGGAGATCATCGAGAGGCAGTTGGTTGTCGCTTCCGATGATGGAGAACTCGATCATTACCGAGGCCATCTTCGGCAGCGACCAGTATGCGAAGTAGGCCCCCGAGACGAACAAGGGGAACCCGGCAGCCACGAAGGCGAGGCTGTACTTCTTCTCGTGACGATGGAGCCCCGGCGCGACGAAGGCCCAGAGTTGGTAGAGCCACACGGGTGTGGCCAGTACGACACCTGACGACAGCGCGACCGTGAGGGCGAGGGTGAACGGACTCAGCAGGCCGTTCTGCACGATACGCGCACACTGAGTCTCGCTGGTGCCCTTCGCCAGTTCGGCGAAGCTGTACTCACACCCCACTGCAACCAGGATGGGATCCGTGAAGAACTCAATGATGTCCTTGTAGAAGAAGGCCGTGATCACAGTTGCGACGACGATCGCCGCGAGACTCTTCACGAGCCGGTTGCGGAGCTCGCGAAGGTGCTCCGCAAGAGGCATGCGCCCCTCAGAATCCTTCTTCTTCGTGTTGCGGGCAGTCTTGAGCAACCCACGTTCCCATCTCGTGCGGCGGGCTGGAGAGCGTCCGGCCCTGCGTCAGCGCTTGGTCGTGTCCGTCGGCTCCGCGACCGGGCGGGAGCTGGTCACGTCACCGGGGGCGGCCTGGATGGTGCGCTGCGCCGAGGACTCGTCGCCGGGGGCGGGCGGGTCGGCCGGGGCGGAGGACTTGTCCCCCTTGTCCTCCTTCATGGCCTTCGCCTCGCTCTTGAGGATGCGGGCGGACTTGCCGAGGGACCGCGCCATGTCCGGAAGCTTCTTCGCACCGAACAGCAGGATGACGACGACGAGGATGAGAACGATCTCGGGGGTGCCGATCTTGCCACCGAACATAATCTTTACCTTCTCACCGAGGCTGCTGGGGGGTGGGTGCTGCTGTGCCCGACCGTACGACCGTTCAGACACGCGTCCGACAATCGCGTTGCCAGCGATCGTAACGCTCAGGGGTGAACGTGAGGCTATCCCCGTGCGTACTCCCGTCCGCGGTCCGGGCCTCGTTCTCCGGGCCGCGGTCAGCCAGCGTACCCGCCCGGGTCGGCAGGGTGACAGGGCGAAGCGGCCAGGAGGGCGGTCCGGAAACCGATCAGAGGGCCTCCGCGGAGCGGGCCGCGCCGGTCGCCGCCCGCTCCAGGTCCTCCGCGGCCCGGTTGATGCGCCGCGCCGAGTCACTGACCTGTCTGCCGAGCCGCTCCGCCTCGACGAAGACCCGTACGGCGAACACCCCGAGCACCACAAGACCCAGGAACCCCACAGCAACCGCGAACATCGGCCAGAACATGGGGTCGAGCCTAGACCGTCCCGCCGCGGAGGTCCTACGCGGTGGAGTGCAGCCGCAGGGTGCTGACCCCGCCGCCGGTGAGCAGTTCGACGACCCGCTCTCCGGCCGGCTTGCGGACCGCGGTCTCGCACGCGGGGCAGGTGAACGAGTAGAAAGTGGTCCGTCTGCTGGCGCCTATGACCAGACGCAGCGCGCTCGCGGCGAGCTCGAAACGCCCCCTGCAGTCCGGGCAGCCCGCCCGGAACACGACCGGCGCCACGCTTCTCATCCCGGAGAACGCGGACGCCACCGTGATGCCCCGAACACCAGGGGTCGCCGACTCGCTCACAGCCCTCGCTCCTGCCTGTCGTCCTGCCCGCCCCGGACCACGCGTACGGCGCGCGGTCCGCTCATCCGGCCGCCCCGGCCCCGTCGTACGCCGCCAGCGCCTCGCGGGCCGCCCGCCGGGCACTCTCGGCGAGATCGTGCGGCGCGACGATCCGGCCGTCCTGCCCGAGCCGCAGCGCCAGCCGCTTCAGCGACGCCGGGTCGGGCGTCCGCAAGGTGATACGCAGCCCGCCGTCGGCCAGCTCATCCGCGCTGTCGTGCGGGTAGTACTCGGCGACCCAGCGCCCGCCCGGCCCCACCTCGACCACGACCTCCGGATCCTCCGCGGCCGGCTGTACCAGCCCCTCCGACAGGTCCCGCAGTTCGACCTCGGGCGGCGCGGACGGTTCGTCGAGGATGCGGATCTCGGCGACCCTGTCGAGCCGGAACGTGCGCCGCGCCTCGGAGCGACGGCACCATGCCTCGACATAGGTGTGCCCGACGCTGACCAGGCGGATGGGGTCGATCTCACGCTCGCTGAGCTCGTCGCGTGCGGGCGAGTAGTAGCGGATCCAGAGTCTGCGGCGCTCGGCGATGGCCCGGTCGACGTCCGCGAACACGCCGCCCTCGGACTCGAAGGTCACCGACAGCCGGGAGCTGGCGCCCGCCGCCTCACCGGCCGCCGTCTCCACCTTGGCGGTGGCCCGCAGCAGCGCCTGCCGGTCGCTCTCCCGCAGACCGGGCAGCGTGGCCACGGCCCGTGCGGCGACCAGCAGGGCGGTGGCCTCGTCTGCGGCGAGCCGCAGCGGTTCCGCGGCCTCCGCCCCGAGGGCGGCCGGGTTGTGCCACCAGATGCGCTCGCCGTCGGTGTCGATGTCCAGCAGATCGCCGCCTCGGAAGCTGGTGCCGCACATGGGCAGCACGTCGAGGTCGGAGACCAGCTCGTCCTCGGTGATGCCGAAGGCGCGCGCGACGTCCTCGATCCGGGCGCCGGGGCGCTCCCGCAGATAGGTCACCAGGGAGAGCATCCGCCGGGTCTGGTCGATGGCGTTGACTGGCCTGACCGGTTTGCCTGCCACGTTCTTGTCCGTCCCCTCAGCCCTTGGCGACGGCGCGCAGCCGGTCCACCACGTCGGCCCGCAGCTCGGCGGGCTCCAGGACCACCACGTCCGCTCCGAACTCCACCAGCCAGGCATCCAGGCCGTGCCCGTACGGAATCTCCAACTCTTCCCAGCCGTCACCGAGTTCCCGTACCGCGGTGGCTTTCGCCCGAAGGGGGTACCCCGCGTCGGAGCGCAGCCGGATGCGCGCGGAGCGGTCGGCGCTCTCCCCCGCCCAGCTCGCCACCGTCTCGCGGACGGTGACGACGTCCGGCACCGGGGTGGTGTAACGAGTGCCGCGTGAGCGCACCTTGCCGGTGATCCGGGACAGCCGGAACACCCGCTCGGCGCCTCGGTCGCGGTCCCAGCCCGCCAGATACCAGTGGCCCCGCCAGCATTCCAGCGCCCATGGCTCGACATGGCGGGATTCGGGTTGCACGGCGTTGGCCTTGCGGTAGTCGAAGACGACCGGCCGGCGGTCGCGGCAGGCCAGCATCAGCGGTTCGAAGGCGGCCTCGTGCACGGGGATGCGCGGTTCGAGCGCACTGTGCGCCCCGTAGGGGTCGACGTCCTCGGGCAGCCCCGCCGCCCGCAGCTTCTGCAGGGCACCGCTGGCCGCACCGGCCAGTCTGGCCTGCTGCCACACCTTGGCCGCCAGCCCCAGCGCGGCGGCCTCCTCCGCGTCGAGGGTGATGGGCGGCAGGCGGTTGCTGTCCCGCCGGGCCAGATAGCCGACCTCGCCGTCGAGGTTCTCGACGGTCTCGATGACGAGCCCGAGTTCGCGCAGATCGTCCTTGTCGCGCTCGAACATCCGGTTGAAGGCGTCGTCGGAGGCCGCCTCGAGGTATGCCTCGACGGACTCGCGCAGCTCACGCTTGCTCAGTGGCCGCCGCGTCCCCAGCAGACACAGCGCCAGGTTCATCAGCCGCTCGGCCTTGGCAATGGCCATCGACGCCCTTCGCCTCCCTATGGTGCTCAGTCCGATGACCGTACCGCCCCGTGGTGGCGCGGCAAAAGCCGAGGGCCCATGCCCGGGCAGGCATGGACCCCAGGTGATCGACTCCGGTCGTAACCCGACCCGACGGCGATCAGGCCGCGATCGAGTGGGCGATCAGACGCCGAGCAGGTCGACCACGAAGATCAGTGTCTCGCCGGGCTTGATCGCCGGAGTCGGGCTCTGGTTGCCGTAGGCGAGGTGGGCGGGAATGGTCAGCTGGCGACGGCCACCGACCTTCATGCCCTGCACACCCTGGTCCCAGCCCTTGATGACCCGGCCGCCGCCCAGCGGGAAGCGGAACGGAGTGCCACGGTTCCAGCTGGCGTCGAACTCCTCACCCGTGCTGAAGGCGACACCGACGTAGTGGACGGTGACGGTCTGACCCGCCTGCGCCACCTCCCCGTCGCCCTCCCAGATGTCCTTGATCTCGAGGTCCGCCGGGGGCTCGCCGCCCGGGAAGTCGATCTCGGGCTTGTCGATGCTCACGTCTAACGCTCCTGCTTGTCTACGGAAAGGCGAACACACACAGTCTTACATCACGCGCGGTCACAACTTCGCGAGGATGTCGACCGAGAAGACCAGTGTGGAGTCCTTCTTGATGTCACTGCCCTGCGGCGGGTTGTCGCCGTAACCCAGCTCCGGCGGAATGACGATGAGGACCCGGCTGCCGACCTTCTTCCCGGTGAGTCCCTGCGCCCAGCCCTTGACGACCTGCTGCAACGAGAACGAGGTCAGCTGCTCCCGGGAGTACGTCGAGTCGAACTCCTTGCCGCCGTCCCACAGCACGCCCTTGTACTGCACGAGCACGCTGTCCTCGGCACCGACCTTCGGTCCGTCGCCCTCGAGGACGTAGCTCGACACGAGCTTCTCCGGGGCGGCCGCGTCGGGCACCTCGATGGCGGGGGCCTTGCCGTCGGTGTTGGTACCCACCTTGGGCAGACCGGTGTCGTCCTGGGCGACCTCGGTGCCCTTGGCGGAGCTCTTGGCATTGAACGCGTCCTGCACGTCCACCACGAACACCAACGTGTCGGTGCCCTTGATGCCCCCCTGCTCATTGCCCTGCGTGCCGTATCCCCAGGTGGGCGGGACGGCCATCTCGACCCGGCTGCCGGCCTTGCGGCCAGCCAGCGCGTACCGCCAGCCGTCGATGATGCTGCCCTGGGCCAGCTGGATCGCCAGCGGGCTCTTGCGGTCGTAGGAGTTGTCGAACACCTTCGCCGTGCTCCACACCTGGCCCAGGTAGTGGGCCACCACGAAGTCGTTCTCGGCGATGGTCCTGCCGCCGCCCGCGATGACCGTCTTCACCGCGAGATCCTTGGACGGCTCACCGCTGCCCTTCGCGATCGTGGGCTTCTCGCCGAACTTCACGCCCTCGGTGATCGCCGGCAGCGGACCGTCGACGATCTTCGGCGACGGCGCGGCCGAGGCGTCCGGAGCCGACGGCGAGGCGCTCTCGCTGGCCTCGCTCGAATCGGACTCACCGTCGCCGCACGCGGCGAGGGTGACCAGTCCGGCGGGTACGGCAATGAGGAGTGAGCGTCGGCGCACGGTGGGGGCCTCGTAATCGTTGATCCTGTGGGTGGCGTCCGCGCAACTCTACGGCGTGAGAAGGGCGCCGCACTGAGTAACGTGCGGCGCCCGTGTGGCGTTCCACGGTTCCTGGGATCCGCGGAACACTCTGTCTCACATTCCGGCGATCAGCTTCTCCACCCGCTCGTCCACCGACCGGAACGGGTCCTTGCACAACACCGTCCGCTGTGCCTGGTCGTTGAGCTTGAGGTGGACCCAGTCGACGGTGAAGTCCCGCCGCTGCTCCTGCGCCCGACGGATGAAGTCACCGCGCAACCGCGCCCGGGTGGTCTGCGGCGGAACGGACTTGCCCTCGAAGATCTTCAGATCGTCGCAGATCCGGGCGGCCTGCCCCTTCTTCTCCAGCAGGTAGTAGAGACCACGACGGCGGTGGATGTCGTGGTAGGCGAGGTCTATCTGCGCGACCCGCGGATGCGACATGGTCATGTTGTGCTTGGCCCGGTACCGCTCGATGAGCTTGTACTTCATGACCCAGTCGATCTCGGTGTCGATACGGTCGAGGTCCTCGGCCTCGATCGCGTCCAGCGTACGGCCCCACAGTTCGAGCACCTGCTCGACGGTGCCGGTGCGGATACCGCGACGCTCGCAGAAGTCCAGCGCCTTCTCGTAGTACTCGCGCTGCACCTCCAGCGCGGAGGCCTCACGGCCGCTCGCCAGGCGGACCTTGCGGCGGCCGGTGATGTCATGGCTCACCTCACGGATCGCCCGGATCGGGTTCTCCAGGGTGAGGTCACGCATCACCGTGCCCGCCTCGATCATGCGCAGCACCAGATCGGTGGCGCCGACCTTCAGCAGCATGGTCGTCTCGGACATGTTCGAGTCGCCCACGATGACGTGCAGCCGGCGATAGCGCTCGGCGTCCGCGTGCGGTTCGTCACGCGTGTTGATGATCGGCCGGGAACGGGTCGTCGCCGAGGAGACTCCCTCCCAGATGTGCTCCGCCCGCTGACTGACGCAGTAGACGGCTCCACGCGGCGTCTGCAGCACCTTCCCGGCACCGCACAGCAGCTGGCGGGTCACCAGGAACGGGATGAGGATGTCCGCGAGTCGCGAGAACTCCCCGTGCCGCGCCACCAGATAGTTCTCGTGGCACCCGTACGAGTTTCCCGCCGAGTCGGTGTTGTTCTTGAACAGGTAGACGTCGCCTGCGATTCCCTCCTCGTGCAGGCGTCGTTCGGCGTCCACTTGGAGCCCTTCGAGAATGCGCTCCCCGGCCTTGTCGTGCGTGACCAGCTCGGTCACGTTGTCACATTCGGGCGTGGCGTATTCCGGATGCGACCCCACGTCGAGATAGAGACGGGCGCCGTTGCGCAGAAAAACATTGCTGCTTCGGCCCCATGACACAACACGGCGGAAGAGGTACCGCGCCACCTCGTCAGGAGACAGGCGCCGCTGTCCCCTGAACGTGCACGTGACGCCGTACTCGTTCTCCAGCCCGAAAATGCGGCGGTCCATGACTGAACATTACGCCCGATCCCCTGAACCCAAACGAGGTTCGAGGGCACGGTTCGGATCATTTTCCGAACCGACCGCAACGACCGCCCCCTGAACGGCAACCCCCAATACCCGTCCGGTGGAAATCAAAACCAGCAAAGCCACAGCTCCCGCGGCGGCCGGAACCGCGAACCCCCACTGCGCGCCACCCGCCTCGACCACCGGGCCCGCCAGGCCCGTTCCCACCGAGGCACCCACCGTGAACATCGTCACCAGCCACGAGAACGCCTCCGTGACCGTCCCGGCCGGCGCGTGCCGGTCCACCAGCACGAAGGCACAGGCGATCACCGGGGCCAGGAACACACCCGCGAGCACCGTGAGGAAGGTCATCGCCACCGCGCCCGGCATCAGCGTCAGCGGCAGGTAACACACCGCCAGAAACGCGACCAGCACCTGAAGTCGCCGCGCCGGCTCACCCGCCCACTGCCGAGCCCCGTACGCCATACCGCCGATGAGCGCGCCGAAACCGAGACCCGCCATCAGCCAGCCGTACACATGGTCGCCCCCGTGTCCGTCCGCGTACGGCACCGACGCCACCGTGATGGACCCCATCGCGACACCGACGAACAGGAAGGCGCCCAGCAGCGCCAGCAGCCCCGGCGAGCGCAGCGCGCCCAGCCAGTGCGCCTCACGCGGCGCCGACCGCCACGCGCGCGAGGGCGCCGACACGACCACGGACAGGGCGCCCAGCACCCCCAGCACGTTCAGCACCAGCAGCGCGGCCTGGGGCGACCACAGCGACGCGCACACCGTCACGAGCAGCGGCCCGACGGTGAACATGACCTCCTGCGCCACCGCGTCCATCGCGTACGCCCGGTGGATCTGCTCCTCCCGGTGCAGCACCGAGGACCACAGGGCCCGCAGCCCGCCCTCCAACGGCGGTGTGAACAGCCCCGCGGCGGCCACCGACGCGTAGGCCGCGGTCCGCGGCTCGATCCCCACGAAGGCGAAGACCGCCATCGCCAGCGCCGACAGCACCGCGGCCGGCAACTGCACCCGCGGCTGCCCCCGCAGATCCACCAGGCGCCCCAGCACCGGCTGGCCGACCGCGTTGGCGACGCCGTACACCGCCGCCAGGGCACCGGCCAGACTGTACGAACCGCCCTGCGCGCGGACGAACAACACGATCGCGATGGCCGCGGTCGCGTTCGGCAGCCGCCCGACCAGCGTGCCCACCAACAGCCGAGTGGCGTGCCGCGCCCGGAGGATCTCCAGGTATCCCGTGGCCATGCCGCGCCTCCACTCACTACCGGCGTCCACCGGAATCATCGACGTTGTACGTATAACTAAGGTCCCCATACGTACCATGTCGGCTGTTCGCCAGTCCAGACGGAGTCCAGACGAAGGAGCGGCCCCACGGTGGCCCGAGCCCAGATCCGCCCCACGAGCAGGGACGTCGCCCAAGCCGCCGGCGTCTCCCAGGCCGCCGTGTCCCTCGTCATGGGCGACAAATGGCGCGGCCGCGTCTCGGAGGCCACCGCACAGCGCGTACGCGACGCCGCGCACCGCCTCGGCTACCGCCCCAACCTCGCCGCCCGCAACCTACGCCTCGGACACACCCGCACCGTCCTTCTCGTCGTCCCCGCCCTCACCACCGAGTTCTTCGCCGGCGTCTACACCGGAGCCGCCCGCATCGCCGCCCAGCACGGCTTCGGCGTGGTCCTCTACCCCTCACCCGAGGGCATCGGCCCCGCACGCAACCCCTTCGCCTCGGCGCAGGCCGCGCTCGACGGCGTCATCGCCTCCTCCATGGCCGCCGACGCCCTGACCGACATCCGCGGTGACCAGCTCCCCCTGGTCATGCTCGACAGCGACCCCGCGAGCAACCCGGGCGCCGCCACGGTCAACCTCGACATCGCCGACGGCATCCGCCAGATCACCCGCCACCTCGTGGCCCTGGGCCACCGCAGCTTCCTCCACCTGGCCGCCGACGTCCCCTCCTGGACCTTCGAGGTACGCGCCCGCGAACTGACCACCCGACTGGCCGCGACCCCCGGCACCACGCTCCGCACGGCCCGCTCGCCCATCTCCATCCAGGGCGCCGTCACCGCCGCCCAGGCCGCCCTCACCGGACCCGACCGCCCCACCGCCGTCATCTGCGACGACGACCAGCTCGCGGCCGGCACCTACAAGGCGGCCCGCCGCCTGGGCCTGCGCATCCCCGACGACCTCTCCGTCACCGGCCTCGACGACCTGGCCCTGGCCACGGCCCTCGACCCGGAACTCACCACGGTCCGCCTCGACGCGGAGCTCTTCGGCGAACGCGGCATGCAGGCCCTCCTCGCGGTCCTGGACCACCGCGACCCCGAGGCCGGGGACATCCCCGTCCACCTGGTGCCCCGGGGCTCGACCGGCCCGGCCGCCGCACACCCCTGAAGCGGAAAGGTGACGGGGCGGGGGTCGCCCCCGCCCCGTCACCGACAGGCCCGCTCCGGACGCGCCTACTCCTCGCTCCCGGCCCCGGTCTCCGTGTCCGTCCCGGCCTCCGCCTCGGACACCGTCTCCGCGCCGCCGGCCTCCAGCAGCCGCGCCAGCTGCCGTCCCGTGATCCGCCGGAACTTCCGCTGCTGCGGCCGCGTGCGGTCCAGCACCGCCACCTCCAGCCGCTCCGCGGGAATCTCCCGCTCACCGCCGTTGGTGTCCCGCGACAGCGACTGCACCGCCAGCTCCAGTGCCTGGGCCAGCGTCATCCCGTCCCGGTGGCGCTGATCCAGATACCCGCTGATCTGCTCCGCGTTGCCCCCCACCGCCACCGAGCCGTGCTCGTCCACGATGGAACCGTCGTGCGGCAACCGGTAGATCTGGTCGCCCTCCGGGGTCTCCCCGACCTCGGCCACCACCAGCTCCACCTCGTACGGCTTCTCCGCCGCACTCGAGAAGATCGTCCCCAGCGTCTGCGCGTACACGTTCGCCAGGCCCCGGGCGGTCACGTCGTCACGGTCATAGGTGTAACCCCGCAGATCGGCGTAGCGCACACCGCCGATCCGCAGGTTCTCGTACTCGTTGTACTTGCCGGCGGCGGCGAAGCCGATCCGGTCGTAGATCTCACTGAACTTGTGCAACGCACGGGACGGGTTCTCACCGACGAACACGATGCCGTCGGCGTACTGCAGCACGACCAGGCTGCGGCCACGGGCGATCCCCTTGCGGGCGTACTCCGCCCGGTCGGCCATCGCCTGCTGGGGTGAGACATAGAACGGCGTCGACACGGGTCAACCGTCCCTTTCTGTCGAAGTCACTGGATGGAGGTCCCTCGGCATCGAACCGCCCGCCCTACAGCAGCGAGGCCCGCGGGCCGTCCGGCTGCTCCAGCCGCCGCTCCAGCACGGACCGGGCGATCCCGGACGCCTCGTCCTCGGAGAGCCTGCGGTAGCCGTCCTCGGTGATCACCGTGACGATCGGGTAGATCCGCCGGGCGACATCGGGACCGCCGGTCGCCGAGTCGTCGTCCGCCGCGTCGTACAGGGCCTGCACGACCAGTGTGGTCGCCTCGGTCTCGCTCAGGTCGTCCCGGAAGAGCTTCTTCATGGCGCTGCGCGCGAAGACGGACCCGGAACCGGTGGCGGCGTACCCCTTCTCCTCCGAGCGCCCGCCCGTGACGTCGTAGGAGAAGATCCGCCCCTTCTCCCGGTCCGTGTCGTACCCCGCGAACAGCGGGACCACGGCCAGCCCCTGCATCGCCATCGCGAGGTTGGACCGGATCATGGTCGACAGCCGGTTCGCCTTGCCCTCCAGGGACAGCTGCGTCCCCTCGACCTTCTCGAAGTGCTCCAGCTCCAGCTGGAACAGCTTCACCATCTCCACGGCGAGCCCCGCCGTACCGGCGATGCCCACCGCCGAGTACTCGTCCGCCGGGAACACCTTCTCGATGTCCCGCTGAGCGATGACGTTGCCCATGGTGGCCCGGCGGTCACCGGCGAGCACGACACCACCGGGAAAGCTCGCGGCCACGATCGTCGTACCGTGCGGCGCCTCGAGCACGCCCTGAACGGGCGGCAGCTGCCGCTTCCCCGGGAGCATCTCGGGCTGATGCTCGGACAGGAAGTCCATGAAGGACGACGACCCAGGAGTCAGGAAGGCAGCCGGTAGACGCCCGGTGCTACGAGTGTTGGCTTCCACGCGATTCCTTCCACGTAAGCGGCAGCCCGCCTTATGGCATCGGGCCGGTCCTTGAACTGCCCCAGTGCGGCATTGCAGCTGAAGCACAGTACGCCACGGACCCTACCCGTCTTGTGGCAGTGATCCACATGTGCGGCCGGGGCAGACAAACATATGCAGCAGGCGCCCCCTTGAGAGGCGATCAGCTCGTCACGCTCAGCTTCGGTGATGCCGTACTTGCGCTTCAGGCGGCCTGCACGCCCCTTGTCCGCCCGGCAAGCCTTGCAGCTCGTCAAAAGGCCATCGGAAGCGCCGGCATTGCGATGCCACTCGCTGTGAGGTTTGGTCTCACCGCGGCTGCGACAGAACTTGTGCCCCTCAGGCGCCTCCACCCTCGGCCGGACCTTCTTCCCCCTGGCCAGTTGGCGGGCCCGGTGGTATCCCGCCCAGCATTTCCGGCAGTAGGCCCGCAGCCCCTCACGGGCCGCTCTGTTGCCGGTGAAGGCTGCCCGCGGCTTGGACTCTCCGCACCGCGAGCAGCGCTTCACCGTCTGCTCTTTCCGCACTCACGACCCTCGACGCGCATCCTTCGATCCGAAGGATGAAGCGACCTACTGGCCACCCTTTTGAACGAAACTTCGAACGAAATCCTCTGCGTTAGCCTCGAGGACGTCATCGATCTCGTCGAGGACGTCGTCCACATCGTCGCTCAGCTTCTCCTGGCGCTCCTGGAGGTCTTCGGATGCCTGTACCTCGGGCGCCTCCTCGACCTCCTCGGTGGAGCGCGTCGCCTTCTGCTGTCCGCCGCCGGTGTCCTTGGTCGCCATAACCCTCACCCCGCTCGGTTCGACGTTCTTGATCAGACCCTACAAGCAGGGTCCGACATGGGCCCCGTAGTTCCTGAAACGTACGGTGGCCCCCTGGATGATTCCCTGTCGCCGAACTTTCCACCCTGTCCGACGGCCCGGTCATGCGTGTCGGCTCAGCCGCCGGACAACACCCTGACCAGGTCTTCTGCCGTGCGGCAGCGGTCCAGGAGCTCCTTGACGTGATTACGCGTTCCGCGAAGCGGTTCCAGGGTTGGGACGCGCTGGAGCGAGTCCCGGCCCGGCAGATCGAAGATCACCGAGTCCCAGGAGGCCGCCGCCACATCGTCCGCGTACTGCTCCAGGCAGCGTCCGCGGAAGTAGGCGCGGGTGTCCTCCGGCGGCTTCGTGCGGGCCCGCTCGATGTCCCTCTCGTCCAGCAGCCGCTTCATGCGGCCGCGGGCGACCAGGCGGTTGTAGAGCCCCTTGTCGGGGCGTACGTCGGCGTACTGGAGGTCGACGAGGTGCAGTCGGGCGGCGTCCCAGTCCAGGTCGTCCCTGCGCCGGTAGCCCTCCATGAGTTCCCGCTTGGCGACCCAGTCCAGCTCGCCGGCCAGGCTCATGGGGTCGTTCTCCAGGCGGTTGAGGGTGTCCTCCCAGCGGGCCAGGACGTCCTTGGTCTGGTCGTCTGCGTCGGCCCCGTACCGTTCCTCGACGTATTTGCGGGAGAGCTCGTAGTACTCCATCTGGAGCTGGACCGCGGTGAGTGTGCGACCGCTGCGGAGGGTGACGAGCCGTTTCAGGCTCGGGTCGTGCGAGACCTGGTGCAGCGTCCGTACGGGCTGGTCGACCGCGAGGTCCACGGCGATGAAGCCGTCCTCGATCATCGACAGGACGAGCGCGGTCGTGCCGAGCTTCAGGTAGGTGGAGATCTCGGACAGGTTCGCGTCACCGATGATCACGTGGAGCCGGCGGTGTTTCTCGGCGTCCGCGTGCGGTTCGTCGCGGGTGTTGATGATGGGGCGCTTCAGCGTGGTCTCGAGGCCGACCTCGACCTCGAAGTAGTCCGCGCGCTGGCTGAGCTGGAAGCCGTGCTCGTGACCGTCCTGGCCGATGCCGACGCGGCCCGCGCCGGCGAAGACCTGGCGGGAGACGAAGAACGGGGTGAGGTGGCGGACGATGTCCGAGAACGGGGTCTCCCGCCTCATCAGGTAGTTCTCGTGGGTGCCGTAGGAGGCGCCCTTGTTGTCGGTGTTGTTCTTGTACAGGTGGATGGGCTGGGCGCCGGGGAGCGCCGCCGCCCGCTCCGCGGCCTCGGCCATGATCCGTTCGCCGGCCTTGTCCCAGAGGACGGCGTCGCGGGGGTTGGTGACCTCCGGGGCGCTGTATTCGGGGTGCGCGTGGTCGACGTAGAGTCGTGCGCCGTTGGTGAGGATGACATTGGCCAGGCCGATGTCCTCATCGGTGAGCTGGCTGGCGTCGGCGGCCTCACGCGCGAGGTCGAAGCCTCGCGCGTCGCGCAGCGGATTCTCCTCCTCGAAGTCCCAGCGGGCCCGGCGGGCCCGGTGCATCGCCGCCGCGTAGGCGTTCACGATCTGGGACGAGGTGAGCATGGCATTGGCGTTGGGGTGGCCGGGGACGGAGATCCCGTACTCGGTCTCGATGCCCATTACTCGCCGTACGGTCATGCGGCCCTCCTTGCCCGGCGGCGTCCCCGGTCGGGGGCGCTGCTCAAGTACCGCTGGCGCTCCGTGCGTGTGCGGTGCCCGTCCCCGCACCGCGCGACTCGGCGGTACCGAAGAGCCTAGAACGCCTTTGCGCTAGTGGGGAGATCATTTGCGTCTTTGCCGTGTTCCCGGTCATGTCCCAAAAAGCGGTCGGCTGCGGGTACCCGTCGAGGGCACCCGCAGCCGCCCTGCTTTTTACAGGTATTGACCGGTGTTTGCCACCGTGTCGATGGAGCGTCCCGTGTCCGCGCCCTGCTTTCCGGTGATGAGGGTACGGATGTAAACAATCCGCTCACCCTTCTTACCGGAGATTCGGGCCCAGTCGTCGGGGTTGGTGGTGTTGGGCAGGTCCTCGTTCTCCTTGAACTCGTCCACACACGCCTGGAGCAGGTGGGAGACGCGGAGACCCTTCTGGCTCTTCTCGAGGAAGTCCTTGATCGCCATCTTCTTGGCACGGCCGACGATGTTTTCGATCATGGCGCCGGAGTTGAAGTCCTTGAAGTAGAGGACTTCCTTGTCTCCGTTGGCGTACGTGACTTCCAGGAAGCGGTTTTCCTCGCTTTCGGCGTACATCTGTTCCACCGCGGTCTGGATCATGCTCTGGACCGTCATGCCCCTGTCGCCGCCGTGCTCGGCGACGTCGTCGCCGTGCAGCGGGAGGCGCTGGGTGAGGTACTTGCCGAAGATGTCCTTGGCCGCCTCGGCGTCCGGACGTTCGATCTTGATCTTCACATCGAGCCGGCCGGGCCGCAGGATGGCGGGGTCGATCATGTCCTCACGGTTGGAGGCACCGATCACGACCACGTTCTGCAGGCCCTCCACGCCGTCGATCTCGGCGAGGAGCTGCGGGACGATGGTGTTCTCCACGTCGGAGCTGACGCCGGAGCCGCGGGTGCGGAAGAGGGATTCCATCTCGTCGAAGAAGACGATGACGGGGGTGCCCTCGCTGGCCTTCTCGCGGGCCCGCTGGAAGACCAGGCGGATCTGCCGCTCGGTCTCACCGACGTACTTGTTCAGCAGCTCGGGGCCCTTGATGTTGAGGAAGAAGCTCTTGCCGGCGGCCTGGCCGGTGACCTCGGCGACCTTCTTGGCCAGCGAGTTGGCGACGGCCTTGGCGATGAGCGTCTTGCCGCATCCGGGAGGCCCGTAGAGCAGTACGCCCTTGGGCGGGCGCAGTTCGTGCTCCCTGAACAGGTCCGGATAGAGGTAGGGCAGCTCGACGGCGTCGCGGATGGCTTCGATCTGGTTGCCGAGGCCGCCGATCTGCTCGTAGCCGATGTCGGGGACTTCTTCGAGGACGAGCTCCTCGACCTCGCTCTTCGGGACGATCTCGTAGACGTACCCGGAGCGGGGTTCGAGCAGGAGGGCGTCACCGGGGCGGATGGTGATGCCCAGCAGGGGTTCGGCGAGCCGGACCACCCGTTCCTCGTCGGTGTGCCCGAGGACGAGGGCTCGTTCCCCGTCCTCGAGGATCTCCTTGAGGGTGACGATGTCACCGACGCGCTCGAACTCCATGGCCTCGACCACGTTGAGCGCTTCGTTGAGCATCACTTCCTGGCCACGCCGGAGCTCGTCGAGGTCGACGCTCGGGCTGACGTTCACCCGGAGCTTTCTACCGCCGGTGAAGATGTCGGCGGTGCCGTCCTCGTTCGCCAGGAGGAAAACTCCGAAGCCGGCCGGTGGCTGGGCCAGCCGGTCCACTTCCTCCTTGAGGGCCACGATCTGGTCGCGGGCCTCTCGGAGCGTGCCGGCCAGTCGTTCGTTCTGGGCGGACACGCCGGCCAGGTTGGTCTGCAGCTCGACGATCCGCTCTTCGAGAATCCTCGTGTGTCGCGGAGAGTCGGCGAGCTTGCGGCGCAGGACGGCGATCTCCTGCTCAAGGTAGGCGATCTGCCCGGCCGGGTCGTCGGACCCGCGTCCCGAGCGGATGCCGCGGTTCATGTCGTCGTCGTGGGCTGCCACGGTCCTCACCTCCTCCAAGGGGAGCTGGACGCTTCCAGACCCTACCTGGGCGGGTGTCGATTGAAACCCCTAGATCACAAAGACGGTCGAGGTGTGTCCGATCTTCACCCTTGCGCTCTCCCTCACGCCAGGGGAATACCCACCGAGGGTGGCGGGAACCCCGGCGGAGGTAGGGTCGATGTGTTCAACACCCGTCGGAGCTGGCTGGATTCCCGTCCGGTCCGACGCGAAGGACGGCAGGGGAGATGAGCGTGCAGCAGGAAGCCGGAGTCGACGCCGGGGCTCTGGAGGTCTGGATCGACCAGGACCTGTGTACCGGTGACGGCATCTGCGCGCAGTACGCGCCCGAGGTGTTCGAGCTGGACATCGACGGTCTGGCTTATGTGAAGGGCCCGGACGACGAGTTGTTGCAGGCCGAGGGGGCGACGGCGCGGGTGCCGCTGCCGGTCCTCACGGATGTGGTCGATTCGGCGAAGGAGTGTCCGGGCGAGTGCATTCACGTGCGGCGCGTGGCCGACGGCGTGGAGGTGTACGGCCCGGACGCCGGGTGACCGGTTTGACGCCTTCCGTCACCACTCTCCGATTTCTCACATGTCCGTTCTCGCCTCACGCGCGCGGGGTTCACGCGTTCCGGGCGTTGGAGGACGCGGACCGGACGAACGCGCCGTTGCCCCAGTGCCACTTCAGGCTCTTGCGCACGTCGGGACAGCAACTGGGTATGTCGGAGGACGAGTAGCCGAGGAGTGCCGCGGTGATCTCGCCGTCGCGTACGGCGAAGTCGTCGACGTTGGTGCGGTCCTTGGGGTCGACGAGGGTGGCCACCACACGTGGTGTGCCGGCTCCGGCGGCCTCGGTCAGGACGTACATGCCGTCGGGCGGGGTGCCCATGGGTGCGTCGCAGTGGACGACCACCACGGTCTCGGGCCGTCCGTCGCCGTCGAGGTCGCCGGCCGCCTCCTTCTTGACCACAGCCTGCACCGGACCGCATTCGATCGGGAACTCGACGTCCGCGGGGTCCGGCGGGGCGATGTGCGCCGGGGCACTCTTGGTCTGCGGGGTCTGCGGGGTCTGCGGGTCGGGTGTCTGGGCCGCGGTCGCGGCTCCGGGCTGCAGCAGACCGGAGAGCGCCACGACTCCGGCGACGGCCGTGGCGGTGGCGACCCAGTGGATCGGGCGGGTGTGCGTGTGGGCGAGTTCCGGGACGGCGGATGACTGCACGAGGAGTGTCTCCTGTGAGAGCTGTGCCGGTGGGGGTGGCCAGCATCGTGCCACACGTCACAGTGCGGGGGAACGCCGGGGTGTGCGGTTCCGGTGCGGGGCCCGGGAAGACACCGACCGCCCGCGCGTCAACATGAGGGCGCCGTGGCGCAGTTCCCGGTGCGGTCCGGGAACTGCGCCACGGCGCCGGTGCGTTGTCGTGGTGGTGGGACGGGTCAGCGGGCTGTGCCCGCGTCGGCGTTGGGTCCCGAGTAGTCCTCGCCGTAGGCGCCCTTGGCGGGGCGGCGTCGACGCATGGGGGGCTCGACCCCGTCCGCGAGGCGGCGGGCGGTGAGCAGGAAGCCGGTGTGGCCGATCATCCGGTGGTCCGGGCGGACGGCCAGTCCTTCGATGTGCCAGTTGCGGATCATGGATTCCCAGGCGGTCGGCTCGTTGAAGGAGCCGATCTCGCGGATGGACTCGACGGTCCGGGCGAGCTGGGTCGTGGTCGCGACGTAGCAGCAGAGGATGCCGCCGGGGACGAGCGCCTTGGAGACGGCTTCCAGGCATTCCCAGGGGGCGAGCATGTCGAGGATGACGCGGTCGACGTCGGTGTCGGACAGATTGTCCTGGAGGTCGCCGACGGTGAGCTGCCAGGCGGGGTGCGGGCCGCCGAAGTAGCGCTCCACGTTGGCCTGGGCGATCTCGGCGAAATCCTCGCGGCGTTCGTAGCTGTGCAGCATGCCCTGGTCGCCGATGGCGCGCAGCAGGAAGCTGCTGAGCGAGCCGGAGCCCACGCCTGCCTCCACGACGCGGGCGCCGGGGAAGATGTCGGCGAAGGCGAGGATCTGTCCCGCGTCCTTGGGGTAGACGACGGCTGCCCCGCGGGGCATGGACAGGACGTAGTCGGGGAGCAGGGGGCGCAGCGCGAGGTAGGCGACGTTCCCGGTGGTGCGGACAACGCTGCCCTCGGGTGCGCCGATCAGTTCGTCGTGGGGGAAGGAACCCTTGTGGGTGTGGAAGTTCTTCCCGGCCTCGAGCGTGAACGTGTAGTGGCGGCCCTTGGGGTCGGTCAGCTGTACCTGGTCCCCGACCTTGAAGGGCCCACGTCGGCGGGCGGCACCGGTCGGTTCGGACATGTGACCAGCCTACCGGTCCCGACGTGGGCCACTGACCACTCGAGGGCGGGGCGGATGTCAGGCGGGGCGGGCCATGGCCTTGACGAAGGCCCGCTCGACGTCGGCCGCGGACAGGACGCCGTAGATCTCGCCGGTGGTCTCGACGACCAGGTACTCGGTGGCGGGGGCGGCGCGCAGGGCCTCGAGGAGGTCCTCTCCCGCGAGCTCGGCGGAGACGCGCATGCCGTCGGTGAGGTCCTGGGCGAGTCCGCTGACCGGGATCCAGGGGCGGCGGTGTTCGGGTACGCCGACGATGGCGGCCTCGCGCACCAGGGAGAGCGGGGTGCCGTCGGGGTCGACGACGACCAGGGCCCGGGCTCCGGCGGCGTTGGCGCGGCGCAGGGCCTCGGAGAGCGGGGTGTCCGTCTCCACGGGCACCGCGCGGCGGGTGAGGGCGCGGGCACGCAGTTCGGGAAGGTGTTCGCGCAGGCGGGCCATGCGCAGGCTGTTGCCGGCGCCGGTCCAGATGATCGCGGCGAGGATGGCGGCGAGCAGCGCGTCGAGGACGGTGTCCATACCGACGCTGTCCTCGGCGGCGGAGCCGAGGGCTCCGGACTGGGTGAGCAGGGGAAGGCCGATCAGGACGGAGACGGCGAGGGCGCGGCCCACCCAGGCGGCGGCGATGGTGCCGCTCATCGGCTTGCCGGTGAGTTTCCAGACGACCGCGCGGAGCATGCGTCCGCCGTCGAGGGGGAGGCCGGGCAGGAGGTTGAAGACGGCCACGATGAGGTTGGAGATCATCAGGCCGGCCAGCAGGACGCCGGGGACGGAGCTGGGTTCGACGGCGAGCAGGGCGACGTAGAACAGGCCGGACAGGACGAGGGAGAGCAGGGGGCCGACGAAGGCGAGCACGAATTCCCGCCCGGGTGTCTCCGCCTCCTTCTCGATCTCGGAGACGCCGCCGAAGAACTGGAGCTGGATGCGGCGCACCGGCAGCTTGAAGCGGAGGGCGGCGAGGGTGTGGGCGAGTTCGTGGACGAGTACGGAGGCGTAGAAGGCTACGGCGAAGAACAGCGAGACCAGATAGCTGGCGGCGCCGAGTTCGGGCAGCACGCGGTCGATCTGGCCGCCGAAGACCCAGGTGATCAGGATGGCGACGAGGAACCAGCTGGGGGCGACGTAGACGGGCACGCCGAACGGGCGTCCCATCAGCAGTCCACCGCGCTGCTGCTCCGGGGGACGCGGGGCGGTCCCCTTGCCGGATCCGGAATGGGCGAGGGTGCGGTCGGCGCTGTGGGGCTCGGAGGGCTCGGGCCGATGGCCGTCCCGCGGAGCACCCTCGGACGGAACGCCCGCGGGTGCGGGGGACTCGGACCGGCCGTCGTCCGGGGTCCGCGGGTCATGGTGCTCGGCGGGCCGGCTCGGACCGCCCGGCTCCCCCGGACGGTCCGGGCCGGCCGGACCCTGCGGATTCTGCGGGTGGATGTCGATGTCCGGGGCAGGGGGTTGCGCGGGCTCCCCGTTCCGGGGCGTGACCCCGGTGTCCGCCGGAGCCGGGGTCTCCCCGGTGTCCGCCGGAGCCGGGGTCTCCGCCGGGGTACCGCCGGTCCGTGACGGAGCGTCGCCGGAGGCCGACGGGTCACGGTCGGCGGTGCTGTCGTCGGGGGTGCTCGAGGTGGTTTCGGCCGGGTCGAAGCGGCCCCCGTCCGTGGGGGGTGTGCCCGCCGGGGCCCCCACGTGGCGCTCGGCCGGCTCGTCGTTGCCGGATCGCGGCTGCCCGCGTCCGCCGCTTGCGTCCACCGGTGTCCCCTCGTCGCTGCGTTTCCCGTGCCTGCCGGACGGGAGGCTCTGGTATCGATGGTATGCGGCCGTCGCCACACCTCTCGCCTCGGCACCCCTGTCTCTTCCCGTCCGGCACCGCGCCCGCTCGCCTTCTCCTCTCCTTCTCCCCTTCCTCTTTTCCCCTTTACCCCTTGCTCCTTGCTCCTTGCTCCTTGCTCCTTCTCTCCCCCCTCGTCACCCTTGGCGTGCGGATCCCTGTCAGTACCGGGCCGTAAGGTCTGTGGGCATGGAGACGAGCACCGAGGGCACGGGACGGCCCGACAGCATGCCGGTCGTGGCGGCGGATCCGCCGGTGGTGGCCGGGGCCCCGCCCGGGGCGGCCGCCGCGCCGCCCGCCTCGCTGTCCCCGTCGCGTGCCAGTGACTTCATGCAGTGTCCGCTGCTGTACCGGTTCCGGGTCATCGACCGCCTGCCGGAAAAGCCGAGCGAGGCGGCGACCCGGGGCACGCTGGTGCACGCGGTGCTGGAGCGCCTTTTCGACGCTCCGGCCGCCGAGCGCACGGCACCGCGGGCGAAGGAACTGGTCCCGGGCCAGTGGGACCGGCTGCGGGAGTCGAGGCCGGAAGTCGTGGAGCTGTTCGCCGAGGACCCGGAGGGCGAGCGGCTGGCACGCTGGCTGGCGGAGGCGGAGCTGCTGGTCGAGCGCTGGTTCACCCTGGAGGATCCGAGCCGGCTGGAGCCCGCCGAGCGGGAGCTGTTCGTCGAGGCCGAGCTGGATTCCGGGCTGAGGCTGCGCGGCATCATCGACCGGGTGGATGTGGCGCCCACCGGCGAGGTGCGGCTCGTCGACTACAAGACGGGCAAGGCGCCCCGGCCGGAGTACGCGGAGGGCGCGCTGTTCCAGATGAAGTTCTACGCCCTGGTGGTGTGGCGGCTGAAGCAGGTGATCCCGCGCCGGCTGCAGCTCGTGTACCTGGGCAGCGGTGACGTGCTGACGTACGACCCGGTCCGCGCCGATCTGGAGCGCGTGGAGCGCAAGCTGCTGGCCCTGTGGGAGGCGATCCGGCTGGCCACGGAGACGGGTGACTGGCGGCCACGTCCCACCAAGCTGTGCGGCTGGTGCGACCACCAGGCGCACTGCCCGGAGTTCGGCGGCACTCCCCCGCCGTATCCGCTGCCGGTGCGGGTGTCCGGGCCGGCGCCGGCCGATGTGCCCCGGAGGCAAGAGGGGCAGGGCACGCAGGGCACAATGGGGGCGGACTAGCGAAGGAGAGTCACGTGGCCATCCGCGTCCTACTGGTTGACGACCAGCCGCTGCTGCGCACGGGCTTCCGGATGATCCTGGAGGCCGAGCAGGACATCGCGGTCGTCGGTGAGGCCGGGGACGGCCTCCAGGCCCAGGACCAGGTGCGGGCGCTGCAGCCCGATGTGGTGCTGATGGACATCCGCATGCCGCGGATGGACGGGGTGGAGGCCACCCGGCAGATCACCGGCCCGGAGCGGGACGGCCCGGCGAAGGTGCTGGTGCTCACGACGTTCGATCTCGACGAGTACGTGGTGGAGGCGCTGCGGGCGGGTGCCAGCGGCTTCCTGCTGAAGGACGCCCCGGCCAATGAACTGGTGCAGGCGATCCGGGTGGTGGCCGCCGGTGAGGCGATGCTGGCCCCGAGCATCACGCGCCGGCTGCTGGACAAGTACGCCACGCATCTGCCGTCCGGTGACGAGCCGGTGCCGGACACACTGCACACCCTGACCGACCGTGAGGTCGAGGTGCTGAAGCTGGTGGCACGGGGGCTCTCCAACGCGGAGATCGCCGCGGACCTGTTCGTCAGTGAGACGACCGTGAAGACGCACGTCGGTCATGTCCTGACGAAGCTGGGGCTGCGTGACCGGGTACAGGCCGCGGTCTACGCGTACGAGAGCGGTCTGGTGCGCCCTGGGGCGCAGTAGCTCCCGCTCCGGTTCACACACCGGCTCCGATCCACACACCGAGGGCGCCTCCGACTTCCGCAAGACGGGAAGTCGGAGGCGCCCTCGGTGTGTGCGCCCGCTCGGGGCTCCGCGGCGTCAGCCGCTCACGCCTCGTCCCAGCTCCCATATCTGGAGCGTGGAGGAGGAGTTGAGCATGTAGGCGGTGCCGGTGATGTTGTCACGTGCGGCGCCGTACTGCTTGCCCTGCCACAGGGGCAGCACGGGCACGTCCTCCGCGACGATGTCCTGGATGTCGTTCAGGTTGCCGACCGCGGAGAGCCGGTCGGCCTGGCGGCGGGACTGCGGGATGAGCTCCTTGCGGATCTCGCTGTTGGCGTACGGCGAGTTGAGGAAGTTGTCCTCGTCCAGGAACGGGGCGAGGAAGTTGTCGGCGTCCGGGTAGTCGGGGAACCAGCCCATGCCGTAGACGTCGAACTTGCCCTTCTTGCCGTCCGGCCGGAAGGTTTCCCAGGCCGCGCCCTTGATGTCGGTGTCGAAGAGGCCGCTGTCGTTGAGCTGCTTGCTGAGCTGCTCGAACTCCGCCTTGGTCGCGGGACCGTAGTGGTCGGTCGTGTAGTGCAGCGTCATCTTCACCGGGGTGGTGACACCGGCCTTCTCCAGCAGCTGGCGGGCCTTGGAGACGTCGGGGTCACCGTACTTGTTGAAGAACGCGTTGGAGTGACCGGTGACGGCCGCGGGGACCAGCGAGTACAGCGGCTCGGCCTGGGAGCCGTAGACCTTGGCGACCAGTTCGCTGCGGTTGATGATCTGGGCCATGGCCTGGCGGACGGCCTTGGTCTCCACGCTGGGGGCTTCGGTGTTGAAGGCCAGGTAGCGGATCTCCAGACCCGGCGACTCGACGAGGTTGATGGCGTCCTCGTTGTCGTCGCTGAGTTCCCGGATCTGCTCCGGCGACATGCTGCGGGTCATGACGTCGATGTCACCGTCCGCGAGCGCCTGGCCCATGGCCTCGGCGCTCTCGAAGCTGTGCATCTCTACCTTGTCGTTGGCCACTTCCAGGGACCCCTTGTAGGAGGGGTTCTTGACGTAGGTGGCGCGGACCAGTTCATCGCCCTCGACCTCGGTCTCGAAGGTGTACGGGCCGGAGCCGTCGACGTCGAAACCTTCGCGCAGCTTGCCCTTGTCGTACTTCTTCTCGCTGAGGATGCCCGCGACCGGGGTCGACAGCTTGTAGGGGAAGGTCGCGTCGGCCGACTTGAGGTGGAAGATCACCTCGCGGTCGCCCTTGGTCTCGACGGTGTCGATCGTGGACAGCAGTGCGAACACACCACTGTCGGACTGGATCGAGAGGGCGCGGTCGATGGAGAACTTCACATCGGCGGCGGTGACGGGCGAGCCGTCCGAGAACTTCAGTCCTTCGCGCAGGGTGCAGCTGTACCGCTCGTTGCCGGTGTCGGTGAAGCCGCAGCTCTCCGCGGCCTCGGGCACCGGCTCACCGTCGCCACGCGGCTGGATCAGCAGGGTCTGCACCGTCTGGCGCAGGATGTTCCAGGTGCCGACGTCGTAGGCGTACGCCGGGTCGACCGGAGCGGGCTCCTCCTCCGAGACGGTGAACCGGTCCGTGGTGCCGACGACGATCGCGTCGCCGCCGCCGCTCCCACCACCGGTGTCGCCACAGCCGGCGAGTACCGGCGCGAGCAGGCCGATCGCGGCCGCCAGCACCAAAGTCTTGCGGTTCATGCTCGAGTTTCTCCAGAGCTGTCGACTCCGTGTATGCGGCATACGGGGTTGTTACTGCCGGCCACGGGGATGGGGGCGATGTTCTCGCGATGAGATTAGTCCGCGCCCGCAGGGAGGGTCGCGGCGACCGGAGTTGAGCCGCCATCACGCAGTGGAACCGGGTGTGAACGCACCGGCGAACGTGGACGGAGCAGGATTGGGGCAGCGTTCCACCAATCGGGACACAAAGGAACGCGAACGACCTCAGAAACGGCGCGGACACCACATGCCGACCCCCCTGCCACCCCCTCAAAAGGTGGTGAACATCACACGATAACCAGGTCGGGTGGTACCGGAATTCATCAGCCGGTAGCGCTCCGAATTCCTTCGGACACACAACCCGCCGACCCGAACGCGGGCCCTGGGGAATTCCGGTCCCGCAGGCCGCTCCACACTGGGTGAACCCCTAGCGCATTTCCGTCATCAGCCCGCGCAGAAAAGTCAGATCGACCGTTTCCAACGACGGTACGACGGTCCGCCGGGCGGCCGGCGTGATGGGGGCCACGGAGGGCACCGCCACGACGTGACAGCCCGCGGCCTCGGCGGCGGCCACACCGGTCGCCGTGTCCTCGACGACGGCGCACCGCACGGGGTCCACGCCGAGACCGAGGGCGGCGGTCAGGTACGGGTCGGGGTGGGGCTTGGTGCGCGGGACCTCGTCACCGGCCACCGACAGCGCGAAGTGGTGGGCGCCCAGCGAGGTCAGTACGCGGTCGATGATGCGCCGGTGCGAGGCGGAGACCAGGGCCGTGGGGACGCCGTGCTCGGACAGTTCGGCGAGCAGCCGGGCGGCACCGGGCATCAGCGGCAGGGCACTGGAGATGCGGTCCTCGAAGCCGTCGTTGAGCAGTACCGTCAGTTCGGCCAGGGGGATGTCGGCCCCGGTCGCCTCGATGAGGAAGCCCGCGCTGCGGGTCATGGGGCCGCCGACCACGACATGGCGCCACGAGTCGTCGAGGGCGTGGCCGAGGGAGGCGAACACCTCGACCTCGACGTCCCACCAGAAGCCCTCGGTGTCGACCAGGGTGCCGTCCATGTCCAGGAGCACGGCCTGCAGGGGGGAGCCTTCGGCCGGGGAGGAGTCGAGGGCCTGGGGGAGAGTGCCGAGCGCGGTAACCGGAACCGTACTGGTCATCCACGTACCTCCTTCAAGGGACGATCAGGCCGGTTCCCACAAGGGGAACCGGCCTGCGGTGGACCGACCAGTGTACGTCGTGCGCGACGCAGCCGCTCATGACGCTCCGCGAGCCCGGGCGAACCGCCGGACGGGGTCAGCGGGCGTTGAAGTACTTGGCCTCCGGGTGGTGGATCACGATGGCGTCCGTGGACTGCTCGGGGTGCAGCTGGAACTCCTCGGACAGGTGGACGCCGATGCGCTCCGGCTGGAGCATCTCCGCGATCTTGGCACGGTCCTCCAGATCGGGGCAGGCGCCGTAGCCGAGGGAGAAGCGGGCACCCCGGTACTTCAGGGCGAACATGTCCTCCATCGCGGCCGGGTCCTCACCGGAGAAGCCGAGCTCGGAGCGCACCCGCGCGTGCCAGTACTCGGCGAGCGCCTCGGCCAGCTGCACGGACAGCCCGTGCAGTTCGAGGTAGTCGCGGTAGGCGTTGGCCTGGAACATCCGCGCGGTCTCCTCGCCGATGCGGGAGCCGACGGTGACGATCTGGAAGCCGACGACATCCGTCTCCCCGGACTCCTCCGGGCGGAAGAAGTCGGCCAGGCACAGGCGCCGGCCGCGGCGCTGGCGCGGGAAGGTGAAGCGGGTGCGTTCGTTGCCCGCCTCGTCCAGGACGATCAGGTCGTCGTCCTTGGAGACGCACGGGAAGTAGCCGTACACGACGGCCGCCTCCAGCAGGTTGTCCGTCTGGAGCCGGTCCAGCAGGCCGCGCAGCCTGGGCCGGCCCTCGGTCTCCACCAGCTCCTCGTACGTCGGCCCGTCACCCGTGCGGGCCTGCTTCAGGCCCCACTGGCCCTTGAACAGGGCGCCCTCGTCGAGCCAGCTCGCGTACTCCTTGAGCTGGATGCCCTTGATCACCCGGGTGCCCCAGAACGGCGGCTCGGGGACCGGGTTGTCGGTGGCGACGTCCGAGCGGACGTGCCCGGCCTCGGGGCGCTCGTCGATCTCCACGGTGGCCGCGCGGACCCGGCGCTGCCGCAGCTCGGGCAGCTTGGCGCCGGGCACACCGCGCTTGATGCCGATGAGGGCGTCCATCAGGCGCAGCCCCTCGAAGGCGTCGCGGGCGTAGCGGACCTCGCCCTGGTAGATCTCGTGCAGGTCCTGCTCGACGTAGGCGCGGGTCAGGGCGGCGCCGCCCAGGATGACCGGGTAGTCGGCGGCCAGTCCGCGCTGGTTGAGCTCCTCCAGGTTCTCCTTCATGATCACCGTGGACTTCACCAGCAGCCCGGACATGCCGATGACGTCGGCCTTGTGCTCGTCGGCGGCGTCCAGGATCGCGGAGACCGGCTGCTTGATGCCGAGGTTGACGACGTTGTAGCCGTTGTTCGACAGGATGATGTCGACCAGGTTCTTGCCGATGTCGTGCACGTCGCCGCGGACCGTGGCCAGCACGATGGTGCCCTTGCCCAGGTCCTCGCCGTCCTCGACCTTCTCCATGTGCGGTTCGAGGTGGGCGACGGCCGTCTTCATCACCTCGGCGGACTGGAGCACGAACGGCAGCTGCATCTGGCCCGAGCCGAACAGCTCGCCGACCACCTTCATGCCGTCCAGCAGGGTGTCGTTGACGATGTCGAGGGCCTTGCGGGTCTCGAGCGCCTGGTCGAGGTCGGTCTCCAGGCCGTTGCGCTCACCGTCGATGATCCGCCGCTTGAGCCGCTCGTCCAGGGGCAGCGCGGCCAGTTCCTCGGCCTTGTCGGCCTTCAGGGACTTGGCGGTGGCTCCCTCGAAGAGCTGCATCAGCTTCTGCAGCGGGTCGTAGCCCTCGCGGCGCCGGTCGTGGATCAGGTCGAGGGCGGTGGTGACCTCCTCCTCGCTGAAGCGGGCGAGGGGCAGGATCTTCGACGCGTGCACGATCGCCGAGTCCAGGCCCGCCTTGACGCACTCGTCGAGGAAGACGGAGTTGAGCAGGATGCGGGCGGCCGGGTTGAGGCCGAAAGAGATGTTCGACAGTCCCAGGGTGGTCTGCACCCTGGGGTGGCGCCGCTTCAGCTCGCGGATGCCCTCGATGGTGGCGCTGCCGTCCTTGCGGGACTCCTCCTGGCCGGTGCAGATGGTGAAGGTGAGGCAGTCGATGAGGATGTCCTCCTCTCGGATGCCCCAGTTGCCGGTCAGGTCCTCGATGAGGCGTTCGGCGATCTCGACCTTCTTCTCGGCGGTGCGGGCCTGGCCCACCTCGTCGATGGTGAGCGCGATCAGCGCGGCACCGTGCTCCTTGGCCAGCTGCGCGACGCGCGCGAAGCGGGACTCGGGGCCGTCGCCGTCCTCGTAGTTGACCGAGTTGATGACCGCCCGGCCGCCGAGCTTCTCCAGGCCGGCCCGGATGACGGGGACCTCGGTGGAGTCCAGCACGATCGGCAGGGTGGAGGCGGTGGCGAACCGGCCGGCCAGTTCCTCCATGTCGGCGACGCCGTCGCGGCCCACGTAGTCCACGCACAGGTCCAGCATGTGCGCGCCCTCGCGGATCTGCTCCCGGGCCATCTCCACGCAGTTTTCCCAGCGGCCCTCGAGCATCGCCTCACGGAACTTCTTCGACCCGTTGGCGTTCGTCCGCTCACCGATCGCCAGGTAGGAGGTGTCCTGACGGAAGGGAACGGTCTGGTAGAGGGATGCCGCACCGGGTTCCGGGCGCGGGTCGCGCTCCGCCGGGGCGAGGCCGTGCACGCGCTCCACGAGCTGCCGCAGGTGCTCGGGCGTCGTACCGCAGCAGCCGCCGACCAGGGACAGGCCGTAGTCGCGGACGAAGTTCTCCTGTGCGTCCGCCAGCTCCCCAGGAGACAGCGGGTACCGCGCGCCGTCCTTGGTGAGTTCCGGCAGACCGGCGTTCGGCATGCACGACAGCGGGATGCGGGAGTGGCGGGCCAGGTAGCGCAGGTGCTCGCTCATCTCGGCCGGGCCGGTCGCGCAGTTCAGCCCGATCATGTCGATGCCCAGCGGTTCCAGCGCGGTGAGCGCGGCGCCGATCTCGGAGCCCAGCAGCATGGTGCCGGTCGTCTCCACCGTGACCGACACGATCAGCGGGACCTCGTGGCCGGCGGTCTCCATCGCGCGGCGGGCGGCGATGACGGAGGCCTTGGTCTGCAGCAGGTCCTGGGTCGTCTCCACCAGCAGCGCGTCCGCGCCGCCCGCGAGCAGGCCCTCGGCGTTCTGCTGGTAGGCGTCCCGGATGGCGGCGAAGGTGGTGTGGCCGAGGGTGGGCAACTTGGTGCCGGGGCCCATCGAGCCCATCACCCAGCGGAGGCGGCCGTCCCGCCCCGTGAACTCGTCCGCCGCCTCGCGGGCGATGCGCGCGCCCGCCTCGGACAGTTCGACGACGCGGTCCGCGATGTCGTACTCACCCAGGGCGGTGAGGTTGGCGCCGAAGGTGTTGGTCTCGACGCAGTCGACACCGGCGTCGAAGTACGCGGAGTGGACCGAACGGACGATGTCCGGGCGGGTCAGGTTCAGGATCTCGTTGCAGCCCTCGAGGTCCTCGAAGTCTTCGAGCGTGGGGTCCTGTGCCTGGAGCATGGTGCCCATCGCTCCGTCGGCGACCACCACTCGGGTGGCGAGCGCCTCTCGGAGAGCGGACACACGGGTCCGGCTGTCGGCGGAAGGGGTCAGCGGCAACGAGGCCATGTACGGGGCTCCCTCAGGTGCGACGGCTGTCGGCTTTGCGGCTGTCCGGAAAGCACCCTGGTGGCGCTCCCGGGCAGGGGCACGCCGCCAGGGTATCGGGGACCGGGTCCCGGTGCTCAGGAGGTCCACAGGCCGGACGAAGATGGCCGGGTTCCGACGCCCCGCGTACGGGTGACGCGGCGGATGGCGGCGGATCATTGGCGGGAGATCGGCATCGAGCGGTAGTGTTCGGCATTGCCGAACAATGGCAGCGACCGCGCGCGACGGTCGAAGGGGACGGAGGCAGCACGGCGATGGCACGGAACATCCAGTCGCTCGAACGGGCGGCGGCGATGCTGCGCCTGCTGGCGGGCGGCGAGCGGCGGCTCGGCCTGTCGGACATCGCCTCGTCCCTGGGCCTCGCCAAGGGCACCGCCCACGGCATCCTGCGCACCCTCCAGCACGAGGGCTTCGTCGAGCAGGACGACGCCTCCGGGCGCTACCAGCTGGGCGCCGAACTGCTGCGCCTGGGCACCACGTACCTCGACGTGCACGAGCTGCGGGCACGCGCCCTGGTCTGGACCGACGACCTGGCCCGCTCCAGCGGTGAGAGCGTCTACCTCGGCGTGCTGCACCAGCAGGGCGTGCTGATCGTGCACCACGTGTTCCGCCCCGACGACAGCCGGCAGGTCCTGGAGATAGGGGCCATGCAGCCACTGCACTCCACGGCCCTGGGCAAGGTGCTGTCGGCTTACGACCCGGTGGCGCACAGCGAGGCCCTGGAGGCCGACCGCAAGGCGTTCACCGACCGCACGGTGTGCGATCCGGACGCCTTCGAGCACATCCTCGACCTCACTCGCGCGCGTGGGTACGCGGCGGACGTCGAGGAGACCTGGGAGGGCGTGGCCTCGATCGCGGCCCCCGTCCACGACCGGCGGCGGATGCCGGTCGGCGCGGTCGGCGTCACGGGCGCGGTGGAGCGGCTGCGGCAGGGCGGCGAGCTGCGTCCGGAGCTGATCGCGGCGGTGCGGGACTGCGCCCGCGCGGTGTCGCGGGACCTGGGCGCCCGGCGGTTCTGAGCGGACCGGGCGAGCACGGGCGGGACGAACACACTCCGACACACTCCGAAGAGCGGGCCGGGACGCCGTACGGCGTTCCGGTCGTCGCCGTACCCGGGGTCGGGCGAATCGGCCGACCCCGGGTACGGCGGCAGATCCGGCAGACCCGGCAGATTCCCCGGCGAAGATCAACGACTCGGCGCAATCGATGCGATCGATAACGATCGCATTTTCGACAACCAGACCCTTGACGTGCGTGCGGGGCGGGGAAAGACTCCCGTCCATCGGTCGGCATTGTCGAACAGCTACCGGCAATACGCGTTAGGGTGTGACAACGCCAAGGGCCGACATCGCTCTCACCCCTGAGGGCGCCGATCCCCGGCGGGACCCGGGGGTCGGCTTCCCTGGACGAAGGACAAAGGAGTCGCGGGTGTCCAGCTCCGACATCTTCATCGGCGAGACCCTCGGTACCGCCGTACTCATCCTGCTCGGCGGCGGCGTCTGCGCCGCCGTGACGTTGAAGGCCTCGAAGGCCCGTAACGCCGGCTGGCTCGCCATCGCCTTCGGGTGGGGCTTCGCCGTCATGACGGCGGTGTACATCGCGGGGCCGCTCTCCGGCGCCCACCTCAACCCGGCCGTGACCCTGGCGCTCGCCATCAAGGACGGCGAGTGGAGCAACGTCCCGGTCTACTTCGCCGGAGAGTTCCTCGGCGCGATGATCGGTGCGGCGCTGGTCTGGGTGGCGTACTACGGACAGTTCCAGGCCCACCTGACCGACCAGGAGATCGTCGGCGGTCCGGGCGCACAGGCCACTGCGGCCAAGGCCGTGGAGGCACAGGAGAAGGGCGCCGGCCCCGTGCTCGGCATCTTCTCCACCGGCCCGGAGATCCGGAACGCGGTGCAGAACCTCGCCACGGAGATCATCGGCACCATGGTGCTGCTGCTCGCCGTGCTCACCCAGGGACTGAACGCCGAGGGCAACGGCCTCGGGGTGCTGGGCGGTCTCATCACGGCGCTCGTGGTGGTCGCCATCGGCCTGTCCCTCGGCGGCCCGACCGGCTACGCGATCAACCCGGCCCGTGACCTCGGTCCGCGCATCGTGCACGCCCTGCTGCCGCTGCCCAACAAAGGCGGCTCCGACTGGTCCTACGCCTGGGTTCCGGTCGTCGGTCCGCTGATCGGCGGCGCCCTCGCGGCAGGCTTCTACAACATCGTCCTCGCCTGACGGCGACCCTGCTGCCGCGCGACCCCGAGTCTCGTGGAAACGCCGTCCGTACAGCCCCGCAATCAAGGAACCCCCAGGAGCACACAGTGACCGACGACCAGACCGCCGGCATCGCCTCCCACGGCCACGGCCCGTTCATCGCCGCCATCGACCAGGGCACGACCTCCTCCCGCTGCATCGTCTTCGACCGCGACGGCCGCATCGTCGCCGTCGACCAGAAGGAACACGAGCAGATCTTCCCCAAGCCGGGCTGGGTCGAACACGACGCCACCGAGATCTGGACCAACGTCCAGGAGGTCGTCGCCGGTGCCATCGAGAAGGCCGGCATCACCCGGGACGACATCAAGGCCATCGGCATCACCAACCAGCGCGAGACCACCGTCCTGTGGGACAGGAACACCGGTGAGCCCGTCCACAACGCCATCGTCTGGCAGGACACCCGCACCGACGCCCTGTGCCGCGAACTCGGCCGCAACGTCGGCCAGGACCGTTTCCGCCGCGAGACCGGGCTCCCCCTCGCCTCCTACTTCGCCGGCCCCAAGGCCCGCTGGCTGCTCGACAACGTCGACGGGCTCAAGGAGCGCGCCGAGGCGGGCGACATCCTCTTCGGCACCATGGACACCTGGGTCATCTGGAACCTGACCGGTGGTACGGACGGCGGCCACCACGTCACCGACGTCACCAACGCGTCCCGCACGATGCTGATGAACCTGCACACCATGCAGTGGGACGAGCGGATCGCCGAGTCCATCGGCGTCCCGACGGCGATGCTGCCCGAGATCCGCTCCTCCTCCGAGGTCTACGGCGAGATCAAGGGCGGCAGTCTGGGCGACCTGCTCGGCGGCATCCCGGTCGCCTCCGCGCTCGGCGACCAACAGGCCGCCCTGTTCGGCCAGACCTGTTTCGCCGAGGGCGAGGCCAAGTCGACGTACGGCACCGGCACCTTCATGGTGATGAACACCGGTGACAAGATCATCAACTCCTACAGCGGCCTGCTGACCACCGTCGGCTACCAGATCGGCGGCCAGAAGCCGGTCTACGCGCTGGAGGGCTCCATCGCGGTCACCGGTGCGCTGGTGCAGTGGATGCGCGACCAGATGGGCCTGATCTCCACCGCCGCCGAGATCGAGACGCTCGCGCTCTCGGTCGAGGACAACGGCGGCGCCTACTTCGTGCCGGCCTTCTCCGGTCTGTTCGCCCCCTACTGGCGCTCCGACGCCCGCGGTGTGATCGCCGGCCTGACCCGGTACGTCACCAAGGCGCATCTCGCGCGCGCCGTCCTGGAGGCCACCGCCTGGCAGACCCGGGAGATCGCCGACGCCATGACGAAGGACTCCGGCGTCGAGCTGACCGCCCTCAAGGTCGACGGCGGCATGACCTCCAACAACCTGCTGATGCAGACCCTCTCGGACTTCCTGGACGCGCCCGTGGTGCGTCCCATGGTCGCCGAGACCACCTGCCTCGGCGCCGCCTACGCCGCCGGCCTCGCCGTCGGCTTCTGGAACAGCACCGACGACCTGCGCGCCAACTGGCGACGGGCCGCCGAGTGGACCCCCCGCATGGACGCGGAGATCCGCGACCGTGAGTACAAGAGCTGGCTCAAGGCCGTCGAGCGGACCATGGGCTGGCTCGGCGACGAAGACTGACACAGCCCGACGAGGAGCAAGAACCCGACATGACCACTCAGTCCACCCTGCAGTCCGTGCCTGCCCTGGGGACGCGCCCGGCCTCCCGCTCGAACCCGAGCCGGGCCGAGACCCGGGAGCGGCTCGCCAAGGCGTCGTACGACCTTCTCGTGATCGGCGGCGGCATCCTGGGCATCTCCACCGCCTGGCACGCCGCGCAGTCCGGCCTCAGGGTGGCACTGGTGGACGCCGGGGACTTCGCCGGCGCCACCTCCTCCGCCTCCTCCAAGCTCCTCCACGGCGGTCTGCGCTATCTGCAGACCGGCGCGGTGAAGCTGGTGGCGGAGAACCACTTCGAGCGCCGTGCGGTCTCCCGCCAGGTGGCCCCCCACCTGGCGAACCCGCTCACGTTCTACCTCCCCGTGTACAAGGGCGGGCCGCACGGCGCGGCGAAGCTCGGCGCCGGTGTCCTCGCGTACTCGGCGCTCTCGGCGTTCGGCGACGGCGTCGGCCACCTGCTCTCCCCCGCCAAGGCCGCGCGGGACGTGCCGGAGCTGCGCACCGAGAACCTCAAGGCCGTGGCCGTGTACGGCGACGACCAGATGAACGACGCGCGGATGGCGTTGATGACGGTCCGCGCGGCGGCCGATTCGGGCGCGGTCGTCCTCAACCATTCCGAGGTGACCGGTCTGCGGTTCACCCGGGGCCGGGTGACCGGCGCCGAACTGCGCGACCGGCTGTCGGGCGAGGAGTTCGGCGTCGACGCCCGCCTCGTGCTGAACGCGACCGGCCCGTGGGTCGACCACCTGCGCCGGATGGAGGACCCGAACGCGGCACCGTCCATCCGGCTGTCGAAGGGCGCGCACCTGGTCCTGAAGCGGACCTCCCCGTGGAAGGCCGCCCTGGCCACGCCGATCGACAAGTACCGCATCACCTTCGCCCTCCCCTGGGAGGACATGCTGCTGCTCGGCACGACCGACGAGGAGTTCGAGGGCGACCCGGCGGATGTCGCGGTCACCGAGAAGGACACCGCCCAGATACTCGACGAGGCCGCGTTCTCCATCCGCGACCAGCAGCTGGACCGCGATCTGATCACGTACTCGTTCGCGGGCCTGAGGGTGCTGCCGGGCGGCCCCGGGGACACGTCGAAGGCCAAGCGGGAGACGGTCGTCAGCGAGGGCCGCGGCGGGATGCTGTCCGTCGCGGGCGGCAAGTGGACCACCTTCCGTCACATCGGCCGTACGGTGATGCGCAAGCTCCAGGAGCTGCCGGGCCACCCGCTGGGCGACGACTTCGAGCCGGTCGCCTCGCTGCCGAGGAAGCTGCCGCTGCCCGGGGTGGCCAATCCGCGCGCGGTCGCCCACCGGCTGCTGGTCGACCACCCGGCGCCCGGCCCGCGGATGGCGGCGGACACCGCCCGGCACCTGGCGACCCACTACGGTTCGCTGGCCTTCGACATCGCCCGGCTGGCCAACGACGACCCGCGGCTGGCCCGGCGCGTCCATCCGGACGCTCCGGAGATCTGGGCTCAGGTCGTCTGGGCCCGGGACCACGAGTGGGCCGAGACGACGGACGACGTGCTCCGCCGCCGCACGACCCTGACCATCCGGGGGCTGGCCACGGACGAGGTCCGCGCCGGGGTCCAGGACCTGCTCGACGAGAAGTAGGGGGCAGGGTGCGGGCACCGGCTCCCCGTACGGGAGCCGGTGCCGGGAAGGGGCGACTCCGCGCCGACGGAGCCGCCCCTTCCGCCTGCGCCCCGCGTCCGGCGGCTCCCTCGCCGCCGCTCCGACCCCCACCGGGCGGTCCCGGCGGTCCTGCGGGGCCAGGGCACGGAAGCCGGGACACGGAAGCCCTGAGACGGGGCCAGGGCACGGAAGCCGGGACACAGAAGCCCTGAGACGGGGCCGGGACACGGAAGCGGCGCGGTCGTGGGCGGCCCCGTCCGCATCGCGAGCGCGGAGCAGTGGCAGCGGTCCGCTCCCCGGCACCCGAGCGTCCGCACCGTGAGCCGCTCGCGTTCCCCAACGGCTCCACCCCTGCGGGGTGTTTCCGGGTGCCTCCCGGGGCAGTGTTCGGTCATTCCCCCTGCGAGGGGGCTGCGTACGCCCCCTTGGCACGCCGTAAGGTTGGTGCGTACGCGAGGGCACGTCGGAAGGAGGCGCTGGGTGATCGAGCTCGAGGGGGTTCCCGAGCTGATCGACCCGGTCATGGTGGCCGCGTTCGAGGGCTGGAACGACGCCGGCGACGCCGCCTCCACCGCGGTCGCGCATCTGGACAGGGAATGGAAGGGCGAGGTGTTCGCGGCGCTGGACGCCGAGGACTACTACGACTTCCAGGTGAACCGGCCCACGGTGTTCATGGACGGCGGGGTCCGCAAGGTCACCTGGCCGACGACGCGGTTGTCGGTGGTCCGGGTCGGCGGCGACAAGCCACGCGATCTGGTGCTGGTCCGCGGTATCGAACCGTCCATGCGCTGGCGCTCGTTCTGCAACGAACTGCTGGGGTTCGCCCATGAACTCGGGGTGGAGATGGTGGTCGTCCTGGGCGCCCTGCTCGGTGACACCCCGCACACCCGTCCGGTCCCGATCAGCGGGACCACGTCCGATCCGGACCTGGCCCGCCGTATGGATCTGGAGGAGACCAAGTACGAGGGCCCCACGGGGATCGTCGGCATCCTCCAGGAGGCGTGCACCCATGCCGGTGTCCCCGCGGTCTCGCTGTGGGCGGCGGTCCCGCACTACGTGTCGCAGCCGCCCAACCCCAAGGCGACGCTGGCCCTCCTGAACCGGCTCGAGGACCTGATCGACGTGCGTATCCCGCTGGGCGAACTGTCCGAGGACGCGCGCGCCTGGCAGGTGGGAGTGGACCAACTGGCCGCCGAGGACAGCGAGGTCGCCGAGTACGTCCAGTCACTGGAGGAGGCCCGGGACACCGCCGAGCTGCCGGAGGCGTCGGGCGAGGCGATCGCCCGCGAGTTCGAGCGCTATCTGCGCCGCCGTGACGGTGGGTCCGGCCCGCCGCAGCCCGGTGGGCACGCCACTGCCGACGGCTCGGACGGCCCGTCGTTCCGGCGGGAGGGCCCGGGCAGCCGGCCCCGCCCGCCGAAGCCGGACGCGGACGGCCAGGATTCCCCGGAGGACTGACCGGAACGAGGGGGGCGCCCCGTCCATGGACGGGGCGCCCCCCTCGACCGTTCGCGCCTGTGGTGGTGTGCCGGCGGCTACAGTGCCACGCCGAGCAGGGCGTCCACCGCGCGGGAGACGATGCCGGGCGCGCCCGCGTCCGTGCCGCCGTTCTGCTCCTGGGCCACGGCCCAGCGGTCGACGGCGGCCAGGGCTGCCGGGGCGTCCAGGTCGTTGGACAGGGCCTCGCGGATCTCCTCCACGAGCGCCTCGGCGGGCGGGCCGTCGGGGCGGGAGACGGCGGCCCGCCAGTGTCCGAGCCGGGTCCCGGCATCCAGGAGGACCTGGTCCGTCCATTCCCAGTCGGCGCGGTAGTGGTGGGCGAGCAGCGCCAGCCGGATCGCCGCCGGGTCCACGCCGTCGCGCCGCAGTCGGGACACGAAGACCAGGTTGCCCTTGGACTTGGACATCTTCTCGCCGTGCAGGGCGACCATTCCGGCGTGGACGTACGCCTTGGCCATGGGGAACTCCCCGGTGAGCACCTGGGCGTGCGAGGCGCCCATCTCGTGGTGCGGGAAGACCAGGTCGGAACCGCCGCCCTGGACGTCGAAGCCCATGCCCAGATGGTCGAGGGCGATGGCCACACACTCGATGTGCCAGCCGGGTCGGCCCCTGCCGAGCGACCCGCCGTCCCAGCTGGGTTCGCCCTCGCGGGCGGCCATCCAGAGCATCGGGTCGAGGGGGTTCTTCTTGCCCGGACGGTCCGGGTCGCCGCCGCGTTCGGCGGACAGCAGCCGCATGGCGGCCGCGTCGAGGTTCGAGACCCGACCGAAGTTCGGGTCGGACTCCACGGAGAAGTAGACGTCGCCCTCGAGTTCGTACGCCGCGCCGAGGTCGCGCAGTCGTTCGACGAGCGGGACGATGCCGGGTATCGCCTCCACCGCGCCTATGTACTGCTGCGGCGGCAGCATCCGCAGGGCCGTCATGTCCTCGCGGAAGAGCCGGGTCTCCTGCTCGGCGAGCGCGGCCCAGTCGACGCCGTCCCGCTCGGCCCGCTCCAGCAGCGGGTCGTCGATGTCGGTGACGTTCTGGACGTAATGAACCTGCCGCTTGGTGTCGAGCCACACGCGCTGCACGAGGTCGAACGCGTTGTACGTCGCGGCGTGTCCGATGTGGGTGGCGTCGTACGGGGTGATGCCGCAGACGTAGATACGGGCGACGGGGCCGGGGTCGAGCGGGGTCAGGCCCCCGGTCGCGGTGTCGTGGATCCTCAGGTCGCGCCCCTGACCGGGAAGGGCGGGGACCTCGGAAGCGGGCCAGGCATGCATCCCATGAGCGTAACCGGACCGCGGTCCCCAATACGAACCGGAGCAGCTCGGACGACCGGGAAGGCACTCTTGCGCACCACCGCCGGACGTGCTCCGTCGCGCGGGAGCCGCGTGCCGGCGCTCGGGTCAGACGGGTGGCCAGGGAATCGCCGGCCACCGGCCGCCGGGCTGCGGATGGGTGCCGGAGGCGAGCAGGGACGCCACCCGCGCGCGTGTCGCGTCGATCTCCGCGCGGGTGATCAGCGGGGCCAGCGAGGCGGCCAGCGCGCCGCCTTCGGCGAGTGCCTTCCCGAGGACCTCGAGGACGTCGTGCGCCTCCTCGGTCAGCGGTTCCCCCGCCCAGCCCCACAGCAGGGTGCGCAGCTTGTCCTCGGCGTTGAAGGTGACCCCGTGGTCGATGCCGTAGAGCCGGCCGTCCCGCGTGGGCAGCAGGTGCCCGCCCTTGCGGTCGGCGTTGTTGATCACCGCGTCGAGCACGGCCAGCCGCCGCAGCCGTACGTCGTCGGCGTGCACGAGCAGCGCGGTGCGTCCCTCGCCCACCTCGGCGAACCCGACCGCCTTCCAGCCGGGTCCGGGCTCCTCCCGGTCCACCAGCGCGAGCAGTTCCGCCTCCGGCGTGGCGTCGATCCACAGCTGGCACATGCCCTCGCCGTGCGGCCCGTCCCGCAGCACGGTGGGCGGCACCAGCCCCCAGCCGGTCGCCTCGGAGACCTGGTACGCCGCAACCTCGCGCCCGGCGAGCGTCCCGTCGGGGAAGTCCCACAGGGGACGCTCCCCCGCGACGGGCTTGTAGACGCAGGCGGCCTCGCGGCCCTCGTGGGTCACGGTGCAGTACAGCGCCGCGTTCGACGCCTCACGGATGCGTCCGCGCACGGTCAGCTCGCCCTCGGCGAGCAGCACCGCGGCGGCGGGGTCGACGGTGGTCACGCCCCGCGGCGGTATCCGTTCTGGCGCGGACATACGTGTCCTTCCGGGTCGAGGGGGAGGCTGCACAGCGGGCACGGCGGCCGTCCCGCGTTGACGACGTCGAGGGCGCGCTTGGCGAAGGCACGGGCCTGGACCCCGGTGAGCCGGACCCGGAGCATCGGGGGCCCGTTCTCCTCGTCCTGGAGCAGCCTCTCCTCCGCCTCGGCGAGATCCTCCTCGGACTCGGCGTCCAGCTCGACGAGTGCCTGCGCCTCGACGATCATGCACTCCTCCTCGCCGTCCCAGGCGAGGGCCATGGTGCCGACACGGAACTCCTCCTCCACCGGAGCGTCCAGCGGGGCGGTGTCGGCGATCTCGGCCGGTGCCACGGCGGGCACCGCGGCGCTGCCCCCGCTACGGCGTACGACCTCGTCGAGCAGTTCGTCCATGCGCTCGGCGAGCGCGGCGACCTGGGTCTTCTCCAGAGCCACGCTGGTCACCCGGGAGCCGGCTGAGGCCTGGAGGAAGAACGTACGGCGCCCTGGCAGTCCGACCGTACCGGCCACGAAACGTTCCGGTTGGTCGTAGAGGAACACCTGACGGGACACGTCCTGTCTCCATTGAGAGTTGTGGGTACGGGTATCAGTTGACCCGGCTGACACGGCTGACACGGTGCTGCTGCGACCGCTTCACCCTACTGCGGCGGACGATCACGGTGCGCCCGCACCGCCCCCGACCGGGGCGTCGTCGGCGGGCGGTTCCTCGCGCGGCACCAGGGAGGCGAAGTCACCGGTGTCGCCGAGCCGGACGAGGTAGGGGCGCAGCCTTGTGTACCGGATCGCGGTGATGGAACACGGATCGACGGAGATCCGCTGAAAGAGGTCGAGATGAAGTCCGAGCGCGTCCGCGACGAGGGACTTGATGATGTCCCCGTGCGAGCACATGAGGTACACGGCGTCGGGGCCGTGATCGCGTTCCACTCGCGCGTTCCACTCGCGCACCGCCTCGGCGGCGCGTGTCTGCATGGCGCGCATGGACTCCCCGCCGGGGAAGGCGGCCGCCGACGGATGGGCCTGCACCACCTCCATGAGGGGCTCGTCCTTCAGTTCGGCGAGCTTGCGGCCGGTCCAGTCGCCGTAGTGGCACTCCCCGATGCGTTCGTCGGTGTGGACGGTGAGGCCGGGCCGGGCCCTCAGCAGCGGCTGGATCGTCTCCTGGCAGCGCTGGAGAGGGCTGGCGACGATCTCGGAGAGGGGCAGTTCGGCGAGCCGTCCGGGCAGCGCGGCGGCCTGCGCGGCCCCGCGTTCGTCCAGGGCGACGCCGGGCGACCAGCCTGCGAGCAGTCCCTCGGTGTTGGCGGTGGACCGTCCGTGCCGGACCAGGAGCAATGTGGGCATGCGGACCAGGGTAGGCGCACGCACGTGTGTGCCGTCAGGTGCTGTGCCGGGGGTACCGGCGGTTGTGCTGCCGGTGTGCCGGCCGGCCGGTGAAGGGAGAATGCGTTCCGTGATCGTCGACTGTGCCATCTACCGGGGCGGGCACCGTACGGAGGGGCCCGAGGACTTCTCCGACGCGCTGGAGGACGCGCGGGCGGCGGGGGGTTTCGTCTGGATCGGGCTGCACGAGCCGACGGCGGACGAGTTCGCCCTGGTCTCGCAGGAGTTCGGCCTTCATCCGCTCGCGGTCGAGGACGCCCTCAAGGCACATCAGCGGCCCAAGCTGGAGGTGTACGACGACTCGCTGTTCATGGTCCTCAAGCCGGTCGAGTACGAGCCGGACAACGACACCGTCTCCACCGGCGAGATCATGATCTTCCTGGGCGACTCGTTCGTGGTGACCGTCCGGCACGGCGAGGGCTCCCCGCTGAACACCGTGCGCAGCCGGCTGGAGCACGAACCGGAGCTGCTGGGCAAAGGACCGACGTCGGTGGTGTACGCGATCGCCGACGCCACCGTCGACCACTATCTCGTCGTGGCGACCGAGCTGCAGACCGATCTGGAGGAGCTGGAGGCGGAGGTCTTCTCACCGGAGGGCGCCGGCACCCGGCTCACCGCGTCCCGGATCTACATCTTCAAGCGGCAGATCCTGGAGTTCCGCCGGGCGACCGGGCCGCTGACACCGCCGATGGCGCGGCTGGCGGAGGTGGGCGCGTTCGGTGCGGCGGTGCCCTTCGTGTCCGAGAAGGCGCGCCCCTTCTTCCGTGACGTGCACGATCACCTCACGCGCGTGAACGATTCCGTGGAGGGTCTGGACCGGCTGGTTTCTGACATCCTCTCGGCGCATCTGGCCCAGGTGAGCGTCCGCCAGAACGACGACATGCGGAAGATCTCCGCGTGGGCGGCCATGGCCGCGATCCCCACCATGCTCGCGGGGATCTACGGCATGAACTTCGAGCACATGCCGGAACTGCGGTGGGAGTGGTCCTACCCGGTGGTGATCCTGGTGATGGCCGCGCTGGAGGTGCTCCTGTACCGGTTGTTCAAGCGGCGCGGGTGGATGTAGCGGGGCGGGACGCGGGCCTCCTCCAGGGGTCCCGGGAGTCAGGCGAACTCGGGCGCGGTGCTCGCGGGACCGCCCAGGGCGTTGCGGCGTTCCGGCATCCTCAGGGAGACCATGCGGCGCCAGCCGCCCAGGCGCTCGTAGGCGTACACCGCGTGGATGCCGGCCGCCAGGAGCGCCCCTCTGGCCCGGGACCAGCCGAGGATGTCTCCCATCCGGGCCATCACCGCGAGGCTGACGTCGCGGTGGACGCGGATCTCGGTGAGCGCGCACGCGCGCAGGGTGCGCTGGATGGCGCGGCCGTGGCCGGCGTACGCGAAGCGCAGCAGTTCCTCGTGGCAGTAGGCGAGGTGGTTGTCCTCGTCGCGGGAGATCATCGTGACGGCGCGGCCGAGTTCGGGGTGGTCGGCGAAGTGCTTGCGGAGCAGTTCCATCTGCTCGGAGGCGCGCTGTTCGGTGACCCGGCTGTGCGCGAGGTAGGTGACGATGTCCTGGACGGTGAGCGGTTCGTCGCGCCTGAGCTTGTCGTGCGCCAGGCCGATGCCGCTCCGCTCGAGGAGCATGGTGTAGTCGGTCTCGGGCGGGACGGGGACCGGTCGCACACCGCGCTTCTTCATCAGGGCGTCGAAGATGCGGCCGTGCTTGTCCTCGTCGGCGCCGTGCCTGGTGATCTTGGGGGCGAGTCCGCGCTGGCTCTCGGGAACCAGGGCCGCGATCCGGGCGTTCTCCCAGCCGCCCTGTGACTCGCCGCTGGCGGCGATGGAGCAGAACAGCGCGAAGGAGTCGTCGTCGTCGAGGATCTCCTGGAACAGACTCTTGGCCGACAGCATCTTGGGCCCCTCTCCGCAACGATTCCGCACGTTCCGTGGTCCGGTGCTTCCGTGCTCCGGTGGTTCCGTGGTCCGCGAAGAACGAGTCAATTGCGAGGAGGCGCGCACGGCAACAGGTGTGCCCGACAACTCCGCCAAAAGGCGGACGGGCGCGGGGGCGTAACCGGAGGGGGCCGCCGGGCGTTGTGGTGGGTGACGGCCGTGGCGGGGAAGCCCCCCCGAGCCCCCGCCACGGCCGCGGAAACTTCGCATGCGGCGCCCGGCGCCCCGGGGCAGGGCCTACGCGAGGCCCGCGCGCTCCAGCGCCTCGGTGCCGGCGCGCAGGGAGGCGAGGCGCTCGTCGAGCGTGAAGCCCGCGGGGGCGAGGGTGAGGGTGGTGACCCCCGCTGCCGCATAGGCCTTCATCCGGTCCGCGATGCGGTCCACGGAGCCGAGCAGTGTCGTGGAATCGATCAGGTCGTGCGGCACGGCCGCGGCGGCGCCCTGCTTGTCGCCTGACAGGTACTTGTCCTGGATCTCGGCGGCTTCCCGCTCGTAGCCCATGCGCCCGGCGAGCTGGTTGTAGAAGTTCTGCTTGCGGCTGCCCATGCCCCCGACGTACAGCGCGGTGTAGGGACGGAAGGTGTCGGCGAGGGCGGCGACGTCCTTGTCGTCGCCGACGGCGAGCGGGAGCGTGGGGCAGATGTCGAAGCCGTCGAGGGTCTTGCCGGCCTTCTCTCGGCCCGCCCTGATGTGCTTGACGGCGGTGTCCTCCAGGTGGTCGGCGGAGGGGAAGATCAGCAGCGCGCCGTCGGCGATCTCACCGGTCTGCTCGAGGTTCTTCGGGCCGATCGCGGCGATGTAGAGGGGGATGTGCTCGCGCTGCGGGTGCACGGTGAGCTTGATGGGCTTGCCCGGACCACCGGGCAGGGGCAGGGTCCAGTGCTCACCGTCGTGGGAGAGACGCTCGCGCGTCATGGCCTTGCGGACGATCTCGACGTATTCGCGGGTCCGCGAGAGGGGCTTGTCGAACTTGACGCCGTACCAGCCCTCGGAGACCTGGGGGCCGGACACGCCGAGACCGAGGCGGAACCGGCCGCCGGAGAGGGAGTCGAGGGTGGCGGCGGTCATCGCGGTCATCGCGGGCTGACGGGCCGGGATCTGGAAGATGGCCGAACCCACGTCGATCCGCTCGGTCTGGGCGGCGACCCAGGTGAGCACGGTGGCCGCGTCGGAGCCGTAGGCCTCGGCGGCCCAGCAGACCGCGTATCCCAGGCGGTCGGCCTCCTGCGCCACGGCGAGGTTGTCCGAGTCCATTCCGGCACCCCAGTAGCCGAGGTTGATCCCGAGCTGCATGACCCTCTCCCCTTACCCATCAGTAACGTCGCTTGCGGTGACCCTATACCGCCGACGGCCGGGCCGGGGGGTGGTGCCGCGCCGCAGGAGACCGGGCCCGGGGGAACCTGGGGAAACCCGGGGAAATCAGTTGTCCACAGGCACCCGCACCGCAGGTCCCGGCCAGTAATCTCGGCGTTCATGGAGCAGAGGCATCTCGGCCGTACCGGCCTGCGCGTGTCCCGCATCGGTCTCGGGACCCTGACCTGGGGTCGGGACACCGACGAGCACGACGCCGCGGACCTCTTGAAGACGTTCTGGGAGGCGGGCGGGACCCTCGTCGACACCGCCGACGTGTACGGCGACGGGGAGGCCGAGTACCTGCTCGGGCAGCTCATGGGCGGGCTGGTGCCGCGCCGGGACCTCGTCATCTCGACGAAGGCCGGGAGCGTACCGGACCCGGAGCGCAGATTCGACGGCTCGCGCGGTCATCTGCTCTCCGCCCTGGACGCCTCGCTCGCCCGTCTCGGCACCGATCACGTCGACGTGTGGCACGTCCACGCCTACGACCCCTCCACCCCGCTGGACGAGACGCTCCAGGCCCTCGACATCGCCGTCGCCAGCGGGCGTGCCCGCTATGCCGGGGTGTCCAACTTCTGCGGCTGGCAGCTGGCCAAGGCGGCGACCTGGCAGCTCGCCGCGCCGGGGGTGCGGGCCCGGCTGGCGAGTACCCAGATGGAGTACTCGCTGCTCCAGCGGGGCGTGGAGCGGGAGGTGCTGCCGGCGGCCGTCGACACGGGGATCGGGATCCTGCCGTCCTCGCCGCTCGGGCGGGGCGTACTGACCGGCAAGTACCGGGGCGACGCCTTGCCACCGGACTCGCGGGGTGCCTCCGAGCACATGGCGCCGTTCGTCGCGCCGTATCTCGACGACACGGCGAGCAGGATCGTGGACGCCGTGACCACGGCGGCGGACGGGCTCGCCGTGACCGCGCTCCAGGTCGCCCTCGCGTGGGTGCGGGACCGGCCGGGCGTGGCCGCTCCCATCGTCGGCGCGCGCAACGCGCGGCAGCTCGCGGCGGCACTGTCAGTGGAGGCGCTTAGTCTTCCTGACGAGATCTGCCGGGCGCTCGACGACGTGTCGGCGCCCGTGCATCGCTATCCCGATCACGACTGGAGCACGCTGTGAGCACGGAGCCGTCCGAGACCGCGGAGGACGCCGAGCCGGGGACGCCGGACGAGCCGACTCGGACCGAACGGGCCGGGGCGGAGGCCGACCCGGCCGGGCAGGGCGGAGACGCGGCCGAGCAGGGCGGAGACGCGGCCGAGGGGCGGCAGGTGTCCGAGGCCGAGGCCGAGTTGCTCGCGCAGCGGGCCGAGCGGGAGCGGATCGAGCGGCGGAAGGCGGAGCGGCGGGAGCCGATCGAGGCCGGCGCCAAGCTGAGCGGCCGGGCCGCCGATCTGCTCGCCGCCGTGCGGGCCGTGGAGAGCGGCGAGAAGCCGGTGGCCGCCGTGTTCGAGGAGGCGGCGCCCGCGCCGCGGCGGCCCGCTCCCGAACCGGAGCGACCGGCGCCGCCGGTGACCGTCGAGGCGGCTCCCGCCACCGAAGTGGTCGCGGCCGTACGCGCGGTACTGGCCCAGGGCGGTGCACCCGAGACGCTCGCCGTACAGACCGCCGGAGTGCTGGGCGAGGGGGCCGAGGAGGCCCTGCGCGCCGATCCGTGGCAACTGCTGCGGGTGACCGGTGTACGGCCGGTGCAGGCGGACGGGTTCGCCCGTGCGCTGCTCGGCTCCGCTGCCGGGCCGGACGACGCGCGGCGGGTGCGCGCCGTCACCGGGTGGCTGTTGGAGCAGGCCGCGGCGGCCGGGCACACCGCACTGGAGATGTCCGTGCTGACCGCCGCCCTCGCGCAACAGGGGGTGCCGGATTCCGAGGAGGCCGTGCGGAACTCGGTCTCGGACGGTGACGTCCTCGTCTTCCAGGACCCGATGCCGGAGGCGGGCGCCCCTGCACCGCAGCGGGGCAGTGCCGGAGCCGGGGAGCGCGAGGACGGAGCGGACGAAGCGGACGGAGCGGACGGAGCGGACGAGGAGCGGCCCGTCAGGGTCCTCGTGGGGCTGGAGCGGTACGCGATGGCCGAGGAGAGCCTCGCCGACGGCCTGGCCCGGCTCGTCGGCTCCGCTCCCCGGCAAGAGGCTTCGGGTGCCGGGTGGGAGCGGGCCGCCGCCTCGGCGGGCGGCTCCGGGGGTGAGCTGATCCGCGCGGTCGCCGGCCACGGCCTCGTCCTGCACACCGGCGGGCAGGCGTCCCTCGCCGAGCCGGCGGCCCTGCTGCGGGCGGCGCACGGTCTCGGGCTGCGCGCCTGGGCCGCCGCACACGGTCCGACCGGGCGCGCCCGGTTCGCGGCACTGCTGGAGGCCGCCGCGACCGAGGGTGCCGGGGCGGCCGACGATGCCGGAGCCGAGCGTCCCGGGGTCGCCACCGTCGCCGGGCTGCTGTCCGGTGCCGAGGGGCCGGGGCGGGACGCCGACGGGGCGCTGCGGCTGGATCTGCTCGTCGTGCTGGACGCTCCCCAGCTGGACGTCGAGGCGGCCGCGCTGGTCACGGAGTCGCTGCCGGACGGTGCCCGGCTGGTGCTGGCCGGGGATCCGGGGGTGCTGTGGTCCGTCGGTCCGGGACGGGTGTTCGCCGATCTGCTGGCGGCGCGCGTCTGCCCGCAGATCGCCTCCCGGCGGCCGGATCCGGGGCCGCTGGGCGAACTGGTCTCCGGTGTCGGCGTCGGTGAGCTGAACCAGGTGGCGGCGCCCGGCAAGGAGGTCGTCATCGTGCCGGTGCGGGATGCGGGCGAGGCCGTGCACCGGACCGTGCAGCTCGTGGTGGACTCGGTGCCGCGCGCGATCGGGGTACCGGCCGAGGAGACGCAGGTGATCACCCCGGGTCACGGGGGCGCGGTGGGCACGCGCGCGCTGAACGCCGCGTTGAAGGAGCGGCTCAATCCGGGACCGGGGCGCTTCGGCGGATTCGACCCGGGCGACCGGATCGCCTACTCCCCCGCCCGGGGCCGTACGGTGCCGGGCCGGGTGGTGCAGGCCGACGCCGACGGCCTGCACCTGTCCTGCGCGGGCGAGGCCGTCGTCGTGCCGCAGGAGCGCGTGGAGGAGTCCGTACGGCATGGTTGGGCGCTGACCGCGCACCAGGCCGTGGGGTGCCGGTGGCCCGCGGTGGTCGTGGTGCTGCCGGGCGATGCCGTTCCGGCGTTGAGCCGGCCCTGGGTGTACACCGCGTTCAGCCGGGCGGACCGCCATCTGTCCGTGGTGCACGGTGTGGAGCAGGCGCTGCCGCACGCCGTGGCGGAAGTGGCGGCCAAACCCCGGACGACCCGGCTCCCGGTGCTGCTGGCGCCGCAGATTCCGGCAGCGACCGGCTGACTCCCGCCACCCGCGACGGCGACGGCGGTGACACCGGGGGTGTCACCGCCGTCGCCGTGTGTCCGGGTCCCGAGCCCGGTCAGCGATCCGCGTCCAGGGGCTCCAGATCCTCGTCCTCGTCCGGGATCCGCACCTGCCGGACGACGAGGTCGTCGTCCCTGTCGTCGTCGAGGTCGTCGTCCAGGTCCTCGTCGAAGACCGCGCTGACGTCGAAGCGGCACACGACCCGGGCCGGGTCCACCTGCTCGAACGGGGCCGCCAGCCATTCACCGGGCTCCGCCGGTTCGTCCGATGCCGTCACCCAGAGCGTGGAATCCCCCTCCTCCAGGCCGAACTCCTTGTGCCGGGATGCGATCTCGTCCGGTTCGAACTCTCCGAACAGGACGCCGAGCGCGCCGTGGACGGTGGCCGAGGTGTCCGAGCCCTCCTCGTCGTCCGCCGCATCGATCCGCTGTGCGTGCGCCAGCAGCCGCTGTGGTTCCACGACGGCGTAGTCGCGGCGGATCAGCACGCTCAGCGCGTTCGGCTCCTCCGGTCCGGTGTAGGGCGGCAGGGCGTCCTCCGCACCGGGGATCTCGAAGGGCGTCACCTCGTCGTGGCGGTCGTAGAGCAGTTCGTCGTACGCCTCAGCGGCCACGGCCAGCTCGTTGAACGCCTCGTAGACGGCCGGGTCGTCCTCACCCGACCGGCGCTCGACCGCGGCCAGGTGGCGGTCGAGCGCGGTCTTGACCGCCTCGGCGGCGGCGCGTACCTCGGCAGCGGTGGGCTGCGCAGCATCAGACATAGTGCAGACGCTATCCGTACCGGGGCCCAGCACGCACAATAGATGCGATGCCGGAATACGAATTTGTCGACGTGTACGTACCGCGCGGGGTTTCCCGCAAGGAGGCGGCACGTCTGCTGACGGACCACGCAGAGTACGGTCACTGGGAGTTGGACCGTCTGAGCCTGCTGCGCGACGGCAGCCGCAAGGTGCGGCTGCGGCGGCGGATCATCCGCCAGGTACGCGCGACCTGGTGAGCTCGGGCCACCTGCCGACAGCTACGAGATCAGCACATGGAGCGGGCCCCGCGACTGCGGGGCCCGCTCCATGTGCTCTGCGTCACGCGGCGGCCCGTGCCTTGCGGTAGAGGACCGCTCCGGCGAGCAGCGCGCCCGCGCCGACCGGCAGGACGAGGCCCATAGGCAGCTCACTGCCGGTCCGGGCGAGCTGCGCTTCGGCCTGGGGCGCGGCGATGGACCGGGGGCCCGGCTGGTTGCCCTGCGAGGGGCCGGCCGGGGTCTCGTCGCGCGGAGCGGACGGCGTGCTCGGTTCGTCACCGGGCTCCTGCGGCTCCGCCGGGGTGCCCGGGTCGCCGGGCAGGCCGGGCGTCCCGTGGTCGCCGTCGGCGCAGTCGTTGCCCGTGGCGGCGTTACCGGCGCCGATGACGTCGACGCTGTTGCCGCAGACGTTCACCGGGATGTGGATCGGTGCCTGGATCTGGTTGCCGGAGAGCACGCCGGGCGAGTCGGCGGCGTGTCCGTCGGCGTGCGAACCGCCGTGGCCGCCGGAGTCGCGGTGGCCGCCGGAGTCGCCGTGGTAGACGGACTCGCCGTGGCCGGCCGAGGCGGAGCCGCCCTGGTTGGCGCAGGAGTTACCCACGGACGGGTTGAGGACGCCGACGACGTCGACGGTGTTGCCGCAGACGTTGACCGGCGCGTGCACCGGCGCCTGCACCGTGTTCCCGGAGAGCACGCCGGGCGAACCCACGGCGGCGCCCTGCGCGCCGGAGTCGGCGTGGGCGACCCCGCCCGCGGCGGCGATCACGCCGGTGGCGGCGGCCACGGTCATCAGGCCCTTGCGGGTGACCTGTCGCATAGCTGAAATTCCTGCCTTCGACCTTGTGCCGGGAATTCCGTCCGTCGGGTTCCCGGTGTTCCGACGTTCTGCGAAACCGGTCGGCCCCGGAGCGCATGGCGGACGCCCCGGGACCGACGAGCTCAAACACTGGAAAGTGCTTGCCCTAAGGGGCGAGGCACAACGTCACTGGTTGACGCAGACGTTGCCGACGGCGGGGTTCAGCAGCCCGATCACGGAGACCGTGTTGCCGCAGACGTTCACCGGGACGTGCACCGGGGCCTGAACGACGTTGCCCGAGAGGACACCCGGGGAGTGCACGGCGGCGCCCTGGGCACCGGAATCGGCGGCGGCCATGCCCGCACCCGCGAGAACCAGTCCACCGGTGGCGGCGGCGACAGCGACGACCTTCTTGATCATTATTCCTCCTCGTTGGCAATGCGATCCCAAGTCGCGGATCACATCACGGGTAACGAGGAAGGAGTAATGAGGCTACGAGCTTATCGTCGCATTCACTCTTCCCGGTCAACTCCGCACGTCTGCACGATTGTTGGAATCGCCGGAATACCTCAGGAGGCGTCCAGGAACCGGTCGAGCACCCGCACGCCGAACTTCAGGCCGTCCACCGGCACCCGCTCGTCGACCCCGTGGAACATTCCGGCGAAGTCCAGCTCCGGCGGCAGCTTCAGCGGGGCGAAGCCGAAGCAGCGGATCCCGAGGTCGTCGAAGGACTTGGCGTCGGTGCCGCCGGAGAGCATGTACGGCACCGCCCGCGCGATCGGATCCTCGGCGCCGAGCGCCAGCTGCATGGCGTCGACGAGCCGGCCGTCGAAGTCGGTCTCCAGCGCCTTGTCGGCGTGCACGTCCTCCCGCCTCACGCGCGGGCCGAGGATGCGGTCCAGGTCGGCCAGGAACTCCTCCTCGTGTCCGGGCAGGAAACGGCCGTCGACGTGGGCGGTGGCCTGGCCGGGGATGACGTTGACCTTGTAGCCGGCGCCGAGCATGGTGGGCGCCGCCGAGTTGCGCAGCGTGGTGCCGATCATGCGGGCGATGCCGCCGAGCTTGGGGAGGGTCTCCTCCATGTTCTCCGGATCGAGCTCGGTGCCGAGCGCGTCGGAGAGCTCGTCCAGGAAGGCCCGTACGGTCTTGGTGACCCGTACCGGCCACTTGTGCCGGCCGAGCCGGGCCACCGCCTCGCTGAGTTCGGTGATCGCGTTGTCGTCGTTGGTCATCGAGCCGTGGCCCGCCGTGCCGTCGACGGTGAGCCGCATCCAGTGCATGCCCTTCTCGGCGGTCTCGACGAGGTAGAGGCGCAGCTTCTCGTTGACGGTGAAGGAGAACCCGCCGACCTCGCCGATCGCCTCGGTGACACCCTCGAACAGCTCGGGGTGCTTGTGGACCAGATGCTTGGCGCCGTAGGTGCCGCCGGCCTCCTCGTCGGCGAGGAAGGCGAGGACGATGTCGCGCGGGGGCTTGCGTCCGCTGCGCATGCGGTCGCGGACGACGGCCAGCGTCATCGCGTCCATGTCCTTCATGTCGACGGCGCCGCGCCCCCACACGCAGCCGTCGGCGATCTCGCCGGAGAAGGGGTGGTGGGTCCAGTCCTCGGCATTGGCCGGCACGACGTCGGTGTGGCCGTGGATCAGCAGCGCGGGCCGCGAGGGGTCCTCCCCCTCGATACGGGCCACGGTGGAGGCCCGGCCCTTGTGGGACTCGAAGATCTGCGGTTCCAGGCCCACCTCGGCGAGCTTCTCGGCCACGTACTCGGCCGCCTCGCGCTCGCCGGGGCCCGAGTGGTCGCCGTAGTTGCTGGTGTCGATCCGGATCAGGTCGCGGCAGAGGTCCACGACCTCGTCCTCACCGGTGACGCCCTTGGCCGTGCCGTCCGTCGCGCTCACGTGTTCCTCCCGCTGTCACTGCTGGTGGGTCCCCCTCATCCTCTCCCCTGGACGCGTCCGCCCCAAGACCGGACCCGGCCCGTCACACGGTGTTCACCCCGGGACGGAGCAAGCCGGCAACGAGCCCACCGGGGTGATCGGCCACCCCGGAAAGCCTGGTAATGTTTACGTCGTCGCAGCGGGGAGAACCCGCGCGTCAGACACCTTGTCCGGGTGGCGGAATGGCAGACGCGCTAGCTTGAGGTGCTAGTGCCCTTTATCGGGCGTGGGGGTTCAAGTCCCCCCTCGGACACCAGTGAGAACGAAGAAGGGCCCTTGATCTTCAAGGGCCCTTCTTCGTTGCTCGACCGTCCGGGTCGGCACGTCAGGCACAGGCCGCCCCGCACACCGGGCTTCCGCTTCGACGACGACAGGACAGAATGGCCGACATGACCACGCGTTCCTGCCCCTGTGGGCTGCCCCAGGCGTACGAGGCCTGTTGCGGCCGCTTCCACACCGGTGCCGCTGCCGCACCGACCGCCGAGAAGCTCATGCGGTCGCGGTACTGCGCCTTCGTGCGGCTGGACGCCGGTCATCTGCTGCGGACCTGGCATCCGCGGACGCGGCCGGAGCGGGTGGACCTCGATCCCGGGATGCGGTGGACCGGGCTGGAGATCCTGGACACGGTCGGCGGGTCCGCCTTCCACTCCACCGGGACGGTGACCTTCCGGGCGTCCTACCGGGGCGGTTCACTGCACGAGCGCAGCCGCTTCGAGCGGGTGGACGGGGCGTGGGTGTACGTCGACGGGGACTTTCTGAGCTGACGTCACTCAGGGCGCCAGAATGTCCAGTTCCTCGAGTGCGCCGACCGTGATCTGGCGGGTCAGCTCCTCCGCGCGGGCGGCGTCGCGCTCGCGGACCGCCTCCGCGACCTGGACGTGCAGCGTGACGGCGGCCGGGTCCGGGTCGTCGAACATCACGTCGTGGTGCGTGCGGCCGGCCAGGACCTCGGCGACGACGTCACCGAGGCGGGCGAACATCTCGTTGCCGGACGCGGTGAGGATCACGCGGTGGAAGGCCATGTCGTGGACCAGGTACGCCTCCAGCTTGTGACCGCGTGAGTTGGCGACCATGCCGATGGCGCACTCGGTGAGTTCGGCGCACTGCTCGGCGGTGGCATGGCGGGCGGCGAGCCCCGCCGCGACCGGTTCGACGGCCGAGCGCAGCACCGTGAGGGAACGCAGTTGCCGGGGGCGGTCCGCGCCGGCCAGGCGCCAGCGGATGACCTGGGGGTCGTAGACGTTCCACTCGCAGGTCGGGAGGACCGTCACGCCGACGCGGCGCCGGGACTCGACCAGATGCATGGACTCCAGCACGCGGACCACCTCGCGCATCACGGAGCGCGATACGTCGAAATGCTGGGCGAGTTCGTCGGTGCGCAGGACGCTGCCCGGCGGGTATTCGCCTGCGGTGATCTCGGGGCCGAGGGTGTCCAGTACACGGCCGTGCAGTCCCCGGCCCGTTGCGCTCATGGACACAGAGTACGGGGCAGATCACAGAGACGAAAAGTCAGATGTTTACGTCACATCCTCTTGTATTCGTCTTACCAATGGGTTTCAGTTACCCCGACATCACGTGTCAACGAAGACATAAGACAGTGAGGCAGCGATGAACACCCCCCATGTCGTCGTGGTCATGGGCGTCGCAGGCACCGGCAAGACCACCATCGGTCCCCTGCTCGCGACCCGGTTCGACGTCCCGTACGCCGAGGCCGACGAGTTCCATCCGGAAGCCAACATCGCCAAGATGTCGGCCGGTACCCCGCTCACCGACGAGGACCGACTGCCCTGGCTGGATGCGATCGGTGACTGGGCACGCGGGCGGACCGGCCTCGGCGGGGTCGTCAGCTGCTCGGCACTGAAGCGCTCGTACCGCGACCGGCTGCGGGCCGCCGCGCCCGGCGTGGTCTTCGTGCACCTCACCGGTGACCGCGCGCTCATCGAGGACCGGATGTCGCACCGCGAGGGGCACTTCATGCCCACGGCCCTGCTCGACTCCCAGTTCGCCACCCTCCAGCCGCTGGAGCCGGACGAGGTGGGAATCGCCGTGGACGTGGCGGGCGGCCCGGAGGAGATCACCGAGCGGGCGGTCACCGCCCTTGAGGGCCTCTCCGAGCCGGCTCCGTAGGTCCCGCCCCGGACCCCACATTCCCCCGGGGCGCACCCCGCCGCCCCGGTTTTTTTCTCCAACTCCCCGTACTGACAAGGGATCCACCGTGACCAGACTCAGTGTCGAGATGCTGGCAGCGGACGTACCCGAGCCGATCACCTCGGCCGGCCACGCTCAGCTGGGCATCGCCGTCCTGGCGGGCATCGCCGTCATCGTCCTGCTCATCACCAAGTACAAGTTGCACGCCTTCCTGGCGCTGACCATCGGCTCACTGGCGCTCGGCGCGTTCGCAGGGGCGCCGCTGGACAAGGCCATAGCCAGCTTCAGTGCCGGACTCGGCTCCACCGTCGCCGGTGTCGGCGTGCTCATCGCCCTCGGGGCGATCCTGGGCAAGATGCTCGCCGACTCCGGCGGCGCCGACCAGATCGTCGACACCATCCTCGCCAAGGCGAAGGGCCGCACCATGCCCTGGGCGATGGTGCTGATCGCCTCGGTGATCGGTCTGCCGCTGTTCTTCGAGGTCGGCGTCGTCCTGCTGATCCCGGTCGTGCTGATAGTCGCCAAGCGCGGCAACTTCTCCCTGATGCGCATCGGTATCCCGGCGCTCGCCGGTCTGTCCGTGATGCACGGTCTGGTCCCGCCGCACCCCGGCCCGCTGGTCGCCATCGACGCGCTCAGCGCCAACCTCGGCGTGACGCTGGCGCTCGGTGTGCTCATCGCCATCCCGACGGTGATCATCGCCGGTCCGCTGTTCGCCAAGTACGCCGACCGCTGGGTGGACGCCCAGGTTCCCGACCGGATGATCCCCCAGCGCGCCTCCGAGGACCTGGAGAAGCGCCCCGGCTTCGGTCCGACCCTGTTCACCATCCTGCTGCCGGTCGTGCTGATGCTGGGCAGGGCCCTGGTCGAGATCGTCGTCGACGACCCGGAGAACGGCGTTCAGCGCGTCTTCAACGTCGCCGGCTCCCCGATGATCGCCCTGCTCGCCTCCGTGCTCGTCGGCATCTTCACCCTGGGCATGCCCGCCGGGTTCAGCAAGGAGCGGATCTCGCAGCTGGTCGAGAAGGGGCTCGCCCCGATCGCGGGCATGCTGCTGATCGTCGGTGCGGGCGGCGGCTTCAAGCAGACGCTGATCGACTCCGGCGTGGGCCAGATGATCCTGGAGATCTCCAAGGACTGGTCGATCCCGACGCTGCTGCTGGGCTGGCTGATCGCGGTGGCGATCCGGCTGGCGACCGGTTCGGCGACCGTGGCCACCATCTCGGCGGCCGGCCTCGTCGCGCCGCTCGCGGCCGACCTGTCGACCACGCACGCCGCCCTGCTGGTCCTCGCCATCGGCGCCGGCTCGGTCTTCTTCAGCCACGTCAACGACGCCGGCTTCTGGCTGGTGAAGGAGTACTTCGGCCTGAGCGTCGGCCAGACCATCAAGACGTGGTCGGTCATGGAGACGATCATCTCGGTGGTCGCCGGCGGTCTGGTCCTGCTGCTCTCGCTCGTCATATAGGGGTACGGAAAGATGACGGCTCATTCCCTGTTCGACATCAGTGGCCGCACGGCCCTGGTGACCGGCTCCAGCCGGGGTATCGGACTCGCTCTCGCCCGCGGACTGCTCGAGGCGGGCTGCAGGGTCGTGCTCAACGGGCGGGACGGCGAACGCCTCGCCGAGGTCGCGGCCGAACTGCCGGGCGACGTCCACACGGCCGCGTTCGACGTGACCGACAGCGCCTCGGTGGCCGCGGGGATCGCGGATGTGGAGGAGCGGGTGGGCCCGCTCGACATCCTGGTCAACAACGCGGGCATGCAACTGCGCGCCCCGCTGCTGGAGTTCACCGACGCCGACTGGCACCGCATCCTCGACACCAACCTCACCAGCGCGTTCCTGGTCGGCCGGGAGGCCGCCCGCGGGATGACGGAACGCGGCCACGGGAAGATCATCAACATCTGCTCGCTGCAGAGCGAGGTGGTCCGCCCCGGCATCGCGCCGTACGCGGCCACCAAGGGCGCGCTGAAGATGCTCACCAAGGGCATGTGCGCGGACTGGGGCCCGCACGGGGTTCAGGTCAACGGGCTCGGCCCCGGCTACATCGAGACCGAGCTGACCGAACCGCTGGTGAAGAACGAGGAGTTCAGCGCCTGGGTGCGCAAGCGGACGCCCGCCGGGCGCTGGGGGCGTACCGAGGACCTGGTGGGCGGGGTGCTGTTCCTCGCCTCTCCCGCGGCCGACTTCGTCGGCGGGCAGGTGCTGTACGTCGACGGCGGCATGACGAGCGTGCTGTGAAAGAGGTGGCGGAAATGCTCGGTTGTGTGATTCACGGTCAGGGCGACCTGCGGGTCGAGGAGCAGGCGGTGCCGGCCCCCGGTCCGGGTCAGGCGCTGGTCGCCGTCCGGTACGGCGGGGTGTGCGGTTCCGACCTGCACTACTGGCGGCACGGCGGGGTGGGCGACTTCCGGCTCCGGGAGCCGATGCTGCTCGGGCACGAGGTCGTCGGCACCGTCGTCTCGTACGGTGACGGGGCCTCGGGTCCGGCCGCCGGTACGGCCGTCGCCGTGCACCCGGCGACCCCGTGCGGGGTGTGCCCCGAGTGCGTGGACGGGCGGCGCAACGTGTGCCGGGACACCCGGTACCTGGGCAGCGCGGCGCGCTTCCCGCACGTGCAGGGCGGTTTCGCGGCGCAGATCGTCGTCCCCGCCGAGCAGCTGCGTCCGCTTCCCGCCGGGCTGGAGCTGCGGCGGGCGGCTCTCGCCGAGCCGCTGTCCGTCGCCCTGCACGCGGTGCGGCGGGCCGGGGAGGTGGCCGGCCGGCATGTGCTGGTCACCGGGGCCGGGCCCATCGGCTGCCTGGTCGTGGCGGCGGCGAAGGCCGCCGGGGCGGCGAAGGTGACCGTCACCGATCTGCTGCCGAAGGCGCTGGAGTACGCGCGGGCCGCGGGCGCCGACATCCTCGTACGCGCCGACGACCCGGACGACGCCGGGTGGCCGGCGGAGGTCGACGTGGCGATCGAGGCGTCCGGCGTGGCGGCGGGGCTGGAAGCCTGTCTGCAGCGCGTGCGGCGAAGCGGCGTCGTCGTGCAGCTCGGCATGCTCCCGGCAGGGCAGAGCCCGTTCGCGGGCAACCTGGTGGTGAGCCGGGAGATCGAGCTGCGCGGGGCGTTCCGCTTCGACACCGAGTTCGACGCGGCGCTCGACCTGCTCGCGGCCGAGCCGTCGTTCGACGACCTGGTCAGCGCGGTCGTACCGGTACGGGACGCGGAGTCGGCGTTCACCCTCGCCGCGGACCGGAGCCGGTCCTGCAAGGTGCTGCTGGACTTCGCCTCCTGAGCCCTTCTGGCCACCGCCTTCCCGGCACGGCCCCGGCGGGTCCACTGACCCGCCGGGGCCGACGCGTTCCCTCGGACGTACGTTGCCCGTCCGTCCTACGCGCCGCGCTCGGCCTCCTTGTCCAGTCGGAAGGCCTCGTTGCCGAGCCCGATGCGGGCGTGGACCTCGGGCGCGCGGGCGCGCAGGACCAGGCCCTGGACCAGGCCGGCGACGAGGGCCAGCCCGATGACGCCGGGCAGCAGCCGGCTCAGCGCGGAGCCGGGGCCGGCGCCGACGAGGACGTCGAAGTCCTTGACGGTGTACCCGGCGATCACGACCAGGGCGAGGCCCGCCAGCGCCGAGGTGGCCAGCCGCCAGGCCTGGGCGCCGGCGGCCCCGCGGCGGACGAAGAAGACGACGACGGACAGCGAGGCGATCGCCATCAGCACGATCACTCCGAGGGCGCCGATGTTGCCGAACCAGGTGAACAGGTGCAGGACGGGCGCGGTCGGGTCGCCGGTCGGCTTGTCGTCGGTGAGCGCGAAGGCGAGGACGAGCACCACGGCGATGCCCGTCTGGAGCAGCGAACCGGTGCCGGGGGCGCCGCTGGTGCCGGTGGTGCGGCCGAAGGCGCCGGGCAGCAGGCCCTCGCGGCCCATGGCGAAGGCGTACCGGGCGACGACGTTGTGGAAGCTGAGCAGCGCGGCGAACATGCCGGTCACGAAGAGGACGTGCAGGACGTCCGTGAAGGTGCCGCCGAGCCGGGCCTCGGTCAGGTGGAAGAGCAGTCCCGCGCTCTGTTCCTGCGAGGTGGCGACGACATCGGCGGGGCCGGTGGCCACGGTGAGCGCCCAGCTGCTGATCGCGAAGAAGACGGCGACGCCGGTGACCGCGAGGAACATCACGCGGGGCACCAGGATGTGCGGCCGGCTGGTCTCCTCCGCGTAGACCGGGGCCTGTTCGAAGCCGAGGAAGGCGGCGATGCAGAAGCACAGGGCGGTGCCCACGCCGGCGCCGGTGAGGGTGTCCGGGTTGAAGGCGTGCAGTGACAGCCCTTCCTTGCCGGGGTCGGCGATGGCGGCGACGTCGAAGACGACGACCAGGAGCACCTCGATGACCAGCAGGACGCCGAGCACGCGCGCGTTGACGTCGATCTTCAGCCAGCCCAGCGCGCCGACGGCGACCGCGGCCGCGAGCGCCGGTATCCACCAGGCGACCTCCAGGCCGGCGTAGGTGGCGAAGAGCCCGGAGACCTCGAAGCCGAAGATGCCGTAGATGCCGACCTGGAGCGCGTTGTAGGCGACCAGCGCGACCATGGCGGCGCCCGCGCCGGCGGTGCCGCCGAGGCCGCGGGAGATGTACGCGTAGAAGGCGCCGGCGTTGTGGACGTGCCGGCTCATCTCGGCGTAGCCGAGGCTGAACAGCACCAGCACGGTACCGAGGACCACGAAGAGCAGGGGCTGGCCGACGATTCCCATCACCGCGAATGTGGTGGGCATGACACCGGCGACCACCATGAGGGGGGCGGTCGCGGCGAGCACGGAGAGCAGCAGACCGCCCGTGCCGAGACGGTCGGCGCGCAGGGCGCGCTCCTGCCCCTTGAAGGTGCTGATGCCGTCCGCTGCGGATCTGCTCGGGCTCGAACTGTCCGTGGTCATCGGGAGACCGTCCTTGGGTCGGGAGTGGTTGTCGGGTGTGACTGCGGGGCGTGGCTGCGGGCGTGATGCGGCGAGCCGGTTCGGGTTCCCGGGTCGGCCGGATCGGGCTCGTGCGGGTTCATCCGGTGCCGAGGGCGGCGGCCCGCGCGGCGCGGAAGGCGGTGAGCGGGTCGCGGTCGGGGTACGACCAGGGGGCCGGGGTGGCCTTGTCGCCGATGCGGTGGAACAGGGCGGCGGCCTCGGCTCCCCGGCCCTCGCAGACCTTGGCGTGGGCGAGGAAGTTCAGGTCGATCAGGCGGCGCGGATGGCCTTCGTGCTCCCACTCCAGCCACCAGTCGAAGGCGGCCTTCATCACCTGCCGGGCACGGCGGCCCACCCAGTGGCCGGAGGCGGTCGGATCGGCGCGCTCGTGGCCGGCGGCGGCGAGTGCGCGGTAGCGCTCGGCGTGCGCGATGACCGGCAGCATCGCCAGGGGGGAGTCGGCGGGCGCCTGTTCGGCGGACCAGTTGGCGAAGTCGTAGACCTCGTGCAGCGGGTCCGGGCCCGTCTCCACACGGCGTTCGGCGAGCCAGGCGACCACCAGGTGGTGGGCGTGGTGGTGGTCCGCGTACCGGGTGCGGACCTGTTCGAAGATCCGCACCACGTCGCCCTCGGTGCCCCGGGCGCACTCCAGCAGCAGCAGACCGAGCCACGGGGTGGGGTCGGCGGGTGACGCCGCGGCCGCCTGGCGGCAGGCCTCGCGCGCGTGGGCCGCCTTCTCCTTGCCGCGCAGGGCGCGCCTCACCTGGGCCAGGGCGAGCAGGACCGACGCGTCCCCGGAGTCGGGCTCGGCGAGCAGCCAGTCGCGGACCCAGGCGGCACTGTAGGACTCCCGGGCGAGCACGGTGATCCGGTGGCCGCGGCGGTCCCAGTCGTCCCCCGTACGGACGAGCAGCGAGCGGGCGTTCTGCCACCGGCCTCGCGCCAGCGCGGCCCGCGCGGCGACGAGTTGCTCGTCGTCGAGGGCCTCGTCGAAGGCCTGTGCCGCACGTCTGCGGGCACGGCCGAGGGGAGGCGGGGGTGGAGACACCGCGGACTTCCTCACGCGCTCTTCTTGTGGCTCGGCCCATGTCGGACGGTCGGTCGGTACGGCAGTGGTCGGCTGCCGATAGCCATGGGCTGATCACGGACAGCAAACCGGCAGCCAACAGTTGACGTCAAGGGCACCCGAGTCATTACACGCGTCAACCAGCGTCACGGACAGGTCACTTGGGATTCGGCGGCCGGGCTCACGTCCGTCCGGCGGGACAGAGCCGGCAGCCCCCAAAAGCCGTATCCGCCGCGGACGGCGGGGCCTGCTTGGATGGGGGTCATGAGTGCCGCTGACGGACCCGCGCGTGCCGCCGACGAGATCCTCGACATCGTGGACGAGGACGACCGGGTGACCGGCCGGTCCCCGCGCGGTGAGGCCTACGCCCGGAAACTGCGGCACCGTTGCGCGTTCGTCCTGGCCAGGGACGCCGAGGGCCGGATCTTCGTGCACCGCCGCACTCCGACCAAGCTGGTCTTCCCCTCCCTGTACGACATGTTCGTCGGCGGGGTCGTGGGCGCCGGGGAGAGCTACGACGAGGCGGCCCTGCGCGAGGCCGAGGAGGAACTGGGCGTGTCCGGGCTGCCCCGCCCCGAGTACCTCTTCAAGTTCCTGTACGACGACGGCGCCGGCCGGACCTGGTGGTCCGCGGTGTACGAGGTCCGTTGCGACCCGCCCGTACGGCCCCAGGCCGAGGAGGTGGCCTGGCACGCCTTCCTGACCGAGGCGGAACTGGAGCAGCGTCTGGACAAGGGGAGCGAGTGGACGTGGACACCGGACAGTCTGGCGGCGTACGAACGGCTCAGGGCCACCCGGAAGCCGGAGCGTCCGAGCTAGGTGCTGTCCGGGCTAGGTGCTGTCCGGGCAGGGCACCCCGGTAGGGTCGCGGCGTGATCGACTTCGTACGGAACGTCCGGCTGTGGTTCGCGCCCGAGGACGTGCGGCAGGAGGGGGACACGCCCGACTACCGGTTCTCGCTGGCGAACGAGCGTACGTTCCTGGCCTGGCTGCGCACCGCCCTCGCGCTGATCGGCGGTGGCTTCGCCGTGGACCAGTTCCTGCCGGACCTGCGCTGGGGCTGGCGGGTCGGGCTCGCGCTGACGCTGCTCGCCGCCGGGGTGCTGTGCGCTCTGCGCGCGGTCGATCACTGGGTGCGCTGCGAGCGGGCCATGCGGCGCGGTGAGGATCTGCCGGTGTCCCGGTTCCCGGTGCTGCTGAGTCTGGTCGTCGCCGTCGTCGCCGTCGCGATGATCGTCATGGTGCTCGTCGGGTGGGAGGGGTGAGCGGGTCGGCCGGGGCCCGGGCGGCCCGGGACCCCGGGCTGCAGCCCGAGCGGACCCGGCTCGCGTGGCGGCGTACGACCCTCGCGTGCACCGTCGCGTCCGTGCTCGCGGTGCGCACGGCGCTGAGCGGCGGGATGTCGGCTGCCGGGGTGGTCCTGTGCGCGCTGTGCTGCGCCTGCTGGCTGGGGTTCCTCCTGGTCGCCCACCGCCGGATCCACGCCCTCGCGGCCACGGCCGCCCCGGCCGCGTCCTCCCCCCGGCGCCTCACCGCGGCGGTGCTCTGCACCGGGGCCCTGGCCTTGTGCGGGGCGGTCCTCGTCCTGCTGGACGGACCCTAGGCGCGCTGTCCGGAGAGGTCGGTGACGTGGTTCCCGGAAGGCCGCCTCACCGGTCCTCCGTCTCCCCGTCCACGGTGACCACGATCTTGCCCCTGGTCCGGCCCTCCTGGTTCAGCCGGTGGGCGTCCGCCGTGCGTTCCAGCGGGAACGCCTTCGAGACGTGCACGCTCACCACGCCCTGTTCCGCCAGTTCGGACAGGTGTCCGAGGTCCCGGGGATCGGGGCGGACGAAACAGTAGCGGCCTCCGTAGCCCACCACGTCGTTGTCGGCGATCGACGCCAGCCGGCCCTCGGGGGCCAGCAGGTTCGCCGAGACCTTCAGGGCGTCGCCGCCGACCGTGTCGAACACCGCGTCAACGCCTTCGGGGGCGATCCCCCGCACCCGCTCGGCGAGGCCCTCGCCGTAGGACACCGGTTCCCCGCCCAGCTCGCGGACGAAGTCGTGGTTGTGCTCACTCGCCGTGCCGATGACCCGGGCACCGAGGTGGACGGCGAGCTGGACGGCGACGGAACCGACGCCGCCGGCCGCGGCGTGCACCAGGACGGTCTCGGCCCGCTTCACCTCAAGGGCCCTGTACAGCACCTGGTAGGCGGTGAGTCCGGCGAGGGGCAGTCCGGCGGCTTCCTCGAAGGACAGGTTGCGCGGCTTGCGCGCGAGGGCCCGTACCGGGGCGGCCACGTACTCGGCGAAGGTGCCGCGGGAGAGGAAGTCCTCACGCACATAGCCGATGACCTCGTCGCCGACGGCGAACTCGGGGACCGCGACACCGGGCCGTACGACCACACCCGAGACGTCCCAGCCGGGGATCACCGGGAACACCGGGGCCAGGACCGGGTCGAGATGGCCCTCGCGGCACTTCCAGTCGACGGGATTGACGGCCGCCGCCCGTACCTTCACCAGCACCGAGTCCGGGCCGACCCGGGGGTCGTCGACCTCCCCGTACTCGAGCACCTCGGGGCCGCCGTACCGCGCATAACTGATCGCCTTCATGGGGTAGACCCTCCGGCGTCGCCTCCCGCCGCGCAAGCCGAATGGCCGAACGGGTGTGCCGCGTGCGCGTGCGGTGGACGGGGCGTGGCTCCGGTCACGTTTCGCTCACCCCCTGGACGACATACCGACCGGTCGGCATCATGTGTCGGGTACCGTCGCCTGCCCGTAGGAGCGAGAATGAGCCCCGACCACCCGCCCGGACTGGATCTCGACCGGCTGAGTGCCCTGCTCGAGCGGGAGCGCCCCGGTCTGGTGAACGGCCCGCTCTCCGGCCGGCTGATCGAGGGCGGCAGGTCGAACCTCACCTACGCGCTCTCCGACGGCACCGCGCGGTGGGTGGTACGGCGCCCGCCGCTCGGGCATGTGCTGGCCACCGCGCACGACATGAGGCGTGAGCACCGGGTGATCACCGCGCTGCACCCGACCGCCGTGCCGGTGCCCCGCACCGAGTTGCTGTGCGAGGACGAGGAGGTGCTCGGGGCGCCCTTCTACGTCATGGAGTTCGTCGACGGCGTCCCGTACCGGACGGCGGACCAGCTGGTGCCGCTGGGGCCGGAGCGCACCCGTCGGGCCGTGCTCGGCCTGGTGGACACGCTCGTCGACCTGCACGCGGTGGATCCCGGCGAGGTGGGTCTGGCCGACTTCGGCCGCCCCGAGGGCTTTCTGGACCGGCAGCTGCGGCGCTGGGGCAAGCAGTTGGACGCCTCCCGCGACCGGGAGCTGGCCGGGATCGACGAACTGCACGCCGCGCTGGGGCGGGGGCTGCCCCGCTCCCCCGCGCCGGCCGTGGTGCACGGTGACTACCGCCTCGACAACGTCCTGATCGGCGAGGACGACGACGAGATCAAGGCGATCCTCGACTGGGAGATGTCCACGCTCGGCGATCCGCTGACCGACCTCGGCCTGCTGGTGATGTACAGCATGCCGCTGGCCATGCCCGACTCCCCCGTCTCCACGACGGCCGAGGCGCCCGGGCATCCGGCGCCCGCCGAGCTGATCGAGCGGTACGCCGCCCGCTCGGGACGCGACGTCTCCGCGGTGTCCTGGTACACGGCGTTCGCCTGGTTCAAGCTCGCCGTGATCCTCGAGGGCATCCACTACCGCTACACGCTGGGCCAGACGGTCGGCCGCGGTTTCGACCGCATCGGCGATCTGGTCCCCGTCTTCATCGAGCACGGTCTGACCACTCTTCAGGAAGGCTGACGGGACATGGACTTCGCGTTCGACGCGCGCACCGAGGAGCTGCGCGCCAGGCTGCTCGCCTTCATGGACGAGTACGTCCACCCGGCCGAGCAGGTCGCCCACGAGCAGCGCGCCGGGCTGGCCTCACCCTGGGACACCGTCCCCGTGGTGGAGGACCTCAAGGCCGAGGCCCGTCGGCAGGGGCTGTGGAACCTGTTCCTGCCCGACTCCGCGTACGGTGCCGGCCTCACCAACCTCCAGTACGCCCCGCTCGCCGAGATCACGGGCCGTTCCCCGCATCTGGCGCCCACCGCCACCAACTGCGCGGCGCCCGACACCGGGAACATGGAGGTGCTGGCCCAGTTCGGTGACGAGCAGCAGAAGAAGCAGTGGCTGGAGCCCCTGCTGGCGGGGGAGATCCGCTCGGCGTTCGCGATGACCGAGCCGGAGGTGGCCTCCTCGGACGCCACCAACATCACCACGCACATCGAGCGGGACGGCGACTCGTACGTCGTCACGGGCCGCAAGTGGTACATCTCCGGGGCGATGAACCCGGACTGCCGGATCTTCATCGTGATGGGCAAGACCGACCCGGACGGGGCGGACATCCGCCGCCAGCAGTCGATGATCCTCGTGCCCCGCGACACGCCCGGCGTCACGATCACGCGCGCCATGCAGGTGTTCGGTTACGAGGACCACTCCCACGGCGGCCACGCCGAGGTGGTCTTCGACCGCGCGCGCGTGCCGGTGGCGAACCTGATCGGTGAGGAGGGCGGCGGTTTCGCCATCGCCCAGGCGCGGCTCGGCCCCGGCCGGATCCACCACTGCATGCGGTTGATCGGCATGGCCGAGCGGGCGATCGAGCTGATGTGCCGGCGAGCCGTGTCCCGTGACGCCTTCGGCAAGGCACTGGCCCAGCAGGGCGTGGTGCAGAACTGGATCGCGGACGCGCGGGTCGCGGTCGAGCAGCTGCGGCTGCTGGTGCTGAAGACGGCCTGGATGATGGACACCGTGGGCAACAGGGGCGCCCACACCGAGATCCAGGCCATCAAGATCGCCACCCCTCGCACGGTCGTCGGCATCCTCGACCGGGCCATCCAGTTGTACGGGGCGGGCGGGGTCAGCCAGGACTTCCCGCTGGCCGAGCTGTACGCCGGTGCCCGCACGCTGATGATCGCCGACGGCCCGGACGAGGTGCACCAGCGGTCGCTGGCGCGACGGGAGCTGAAGAAGTACCTGTAGGAAGCTCCGGTACCTCAGGGACGGAGTGCGCGCAGCAGCAGGTCGGCGAGGTGGTCGGCGACCTGCTGCGGCGTGAGGGGCCCGTCGGGGCGGTACCAGGTCGACAGGTGGTGCACGGAGCCGAAGTGGTAGTCCACCACCAGGTCGGCCGGGGTCGCCGTGGAGAACACGCCCGCCGCCTGGCCCTCCTCGATCAGGGCGCGGAAGCGCTCGTGGTAGCGGCGGCGCTCGGCCCGTACCTGTTTGTTCTTCTCCGGGCTCAGATGGTGCATGGAGCGGAAGAAGATCGATGCGTCGTCCAGGTTCTCGATCGTCGTGACGACGACGTCGGCCGCGGCGCCGCGCAGGCGCTTCTCGATCGGCTCGTCGGCGCTCGCGTAGGAGTCCAGGCGTTCCTGCTGGAGGCGCAGCATGCGCGCGTAGACCTCGTGCAGCAGGTCGTCCTTGGAGCCGAAGTAGTGGTAGAGCGCGCCCTTGGTGACGCCGGCCGCCTCGACGATCTCCTGCACGGAGGTGCGGTCGTAGCCCTGCTCCGCGAAGAGCCGGGTGGCGGCGGCCAGGAGCCGCTGCGGTACCGGGGGCCCGTCACCGTCCGTCGTCCTGGGCACTGCCGCCACCTGCCTTCCGTGTCGCTGTCGCTGTTCGTTGTCGCTGGCCGCTACCGGCCGTCGTCACCACTGGTCGTCGCCGCCGCCGGTGCCGCCGGCCGTCCCGCGTCGGGGAAAACGGTTCCCCGACGGGGATCTTCCCACCTGCCGTCCGCGACGCGTCGGGCAGGATCTCCGGCTGCCGCGCGGGCTCGCGTGCGGTCACGGCCGGTCATGGCCGTCCGGGCGGCTCACCGGGTGGCCTCCCAGTGCCGCTGGATGCGGTTCATGCCGCCGAGCCAGCGCTCCGGGTCGGCGGCGCGGGCCTGGTAGTACTCGGCGACCTCGGGGTGCGGCAGGATCAGGAAGCGGTCCTCCTCGATGCCGCGGAACAGGGCGTCGGCCACGTCGTCGGGCTCGATCGCGGTCGGCTTGAGCACCAGGTCGCCCGCGCTGCCGCTGTCGGTGAGCATGTCGGTGCGCACACCCTGCGGGCAGATCGCGTGGACCTTCACACCGCGGTGGCGGTACGTCAGGGAAAGCCATTCGGCGAAGGCGTAGGCGCCGTGCTTGGTGACGCTGTAGGGGGCGGTGCCGATCATGGTGAGCAGTCCGGCGGCGGAGACGGTGGAGACGAAACGGCCGCTGCCGCGTTCCAGCCAGTCGGGGAGCAGCGCGTGCGCCGCGCGGACGTGGGCCATGACGTTGACGTCCCAGGAGAGTGCCCAGCCCTGTTCGTCGAGCGGCCCGCCGGGCTCCCCGCCGTCACGGCCGACGCCGGCGTTGGCGCAGTAGACGTCGATCCTGCCGCCGAGCGCGTCCAGGGCCTCGGGGACGACGCGGGACGCGTCGCCCGGGACCGCGATGCCGCCGATCTCCTCGGCGACGGCCTTGACGCGGTCGGCGTCCAGGTCGTTGACGACGACCTGGGCCCCCTGGCCGACGAAGCGACGGGCGAGTGCCGCCCCGATGCCGCCCCCGGCGCCCGTGACGACCACCTTCGCACCCTGCACGGCTTCCACCATCGGACTCCTTCGACGCGGCGGCCGGCCGCCTGCCCGGCCGGCTCTTTTCCCGGTGATTCCGGCGATTTCGGCGATCTCGGCTCGGCCGCGGTGGTGACGCGCCGCGTTGCCGCCGTCACGCCGCTCGCACCACGCCAGACTAACCGGTCGGTATGCCGGGCGGAAGAAGAAGACGGGAACCGGCCAGGTCCGACTCGTTCCCCGGCACGGTTCACGCGCGTTAACGTGCGTGGGCATGACACCGCAGCGATCACGGAGGTCACAGTATGAAGCTGTCCAGACGGAGCCTGCTCGCCACCACCACAGCCACCCTCGCGGCCACCGCGGCCACCGCCGTCCCGGCACACGCAGCCCCCGGACGGGCCCCTGCCGCGGGCCGCAGGCTGCGCACCGGCTTCGAGCAGCTCGCGGCGGACGGTTACGCGCTGCTCGACGGCCGACGCGTCGGTGTGGTCACCAACCCGACGGGCGTCACCCGGGACGTACGGCACATCGTCGACGTCATGCACGCCGACGACCGCGTGGACCTGACCGCCGTGTTCGGGCCCGAGCACGGCTTCCGGGGCACCGCGCAGGCGGGCGGCTCCGAGGGCCGTCACGACGACCCGGCGACCGGCCTGCCCGTCTACGACACGTACCTGAAGAGCGGCCGGCCGCTCGCCGACGTCTTCACCGCGTCCGGCGTCGACACGGTCGTCTTCGACATCCAGGACGTGGGCGCCCGCTTCTACACGTACATCTGGACGCTCTACGACTGCATGGAGGCGGCGCGGCTCGCGGGCAAGCGGTTCGTCGTCCTCGACCGGCCGAACCCGATGAGCGGGCGGGCCGCGCTGGGGCCCGTGCTGCATCCGGAGTTCGCGACGTTCGTCGGGCGGCAGCCGATCTCGCAGGCGCACGGGATGACGGTGGCGGAGCTGGCGCGGTTGTTCAACGCGGAGTTCCTGGCCGATCCGGTGCGACTGGAGACGGTACGGATGTCGGGCTGGCGGCGGTCCGACTTCTACGACGCCTCGGGGCTGCCGTGGGTACCGCCCAGCCCCAACATGCCGACGCCCGAGACGGCCCTGGTGTACGCGGGGACGTGCCTCTTCGAGGGCACCAACCTGTCCGAGGGGCGCGGGACGACCCGGCCGTTCGAGCTGCTGGGCGCGGAGGGGATCGACGGACGCTGGGCGGCCGAGGCGAACGGGCTCGGCCTGGCGGGCGTGCGGTTCCGTGAGGCGTACTTCGCGCCCACCTTCTCCAAGTTCCAGGGGAGGACCGTCGGGGGCGTGCAGCTCCATGTGCACGACCGTGACGCGTTCGATCCCGTACGTACGGGAGTGGGGCTGCTGGTCACCGCCAAGCGGGTGTGGAGCGGATTCGCCTGGCGTCCGGACAACTGGATCGACAAGCTGACCGGCTCCACGCGCGTGCGCACGATGATCGACGCGGGCGCGGACACGGACGAGGTCGTGGCCGGCTGGCGGGACGAACTGGCGGCGTTCCGGCGGATGCGCCGGGAGTATCTGCTGTACCGCTGACGCGCGGGCGTTCGCCCGGCGAGCAGCCCGCCGGGCACGCGCCGTACGGCGACCACGGCGACAGCGGTGACAGCGGTGACAGGAACGGCGGCGGGCCGGGCAGTGGCCCGCCGCCGTCCGGTTTTCGCATGCCGGTCGTCCACCTGCTCACCGAGCACCACCCGCATGTCGTTCACCTCTGCGACCTGCGGCGATGCCGTTCCTGCCGCGTTCGCCGGGACAGCGGGGCGATCAGGGAAGCGATCGGTGCGCATAACGCCGCGCTCTTCAGGAACCCGTGGAGGCCGCGGGGAGTTCCCAGACTGTCGAGGGGTGTGCGCGGCACGCCGCGGCACGGGGGCTCCTCCCGACGGGGACGGAGCGGGACGTCACCGCCGGCATCCCCGCGAGGGAAGGTGAACACGCGTCACTTTCCGCTGCGGCGGCGCTGGAGATGTCCACGAGGGACCACAACTGAATCATCGGACACGGGAGTTGACCGGTGACTCACCACGACCGACCGATGGCCGGCCCGTGACCGCCCGACAAGGGGCCATCGAAAAAAGATGGAGCCGATTCGCGTGTCGATACGTCTACTCGACGACGTCCGTTCGACGACGCCGAAGTGACCGGATTACAGGTGCAGGTGTGACGGAGGTGCAGGATGATGGCCGGTTTCCGAAGTCTGGCGAGACAGGTCCGCGATCCACGGTGCGACCTGGCGCTGCGGCGCTATTCACTGCGCAAGTGCCTCGAGCGATTCGCTCCGTACGGGCACAGGGCGACCTGGGACCATCTGTGCTCACGTGCCGGGTTCGATCCCGAGGACCGCTCCGTCGACCCAGCGCGGCTCGTGGCCGCACTGGACGAACTGGAGGAGGCCCGGGCGGTCTGGCAGTCCTACGAGGTCGAGTTCGCCGAGCGCCGCAGGAAGGAGAAGCACGACGGCCTGCGCAGGCCGGGCAGCGTGGACGACTGGCACCGGCTGACCTGGGGCGGTTTCGGCGTGGCCTGGTGCGACGACCCGCGCGTGCATCCGCGTGAGCCACTGGCCGAGGTGCTGCGACGACTGATCGCCGCGCTGGAACGAGAGCCGGGTGCGGCCTGCCCCGTGTGCCGGGGGGAGCGGCTCATGTGGCGGTACGACCTGGACCACGAGCCGTCGACGGGCCCGGTCTGCACGGACTGCGGAATCCTGGTGCCGCGCCCCGTCCTGACCGCCGAAGCGCTGGCGGACGCCAGGCGGTCGAAACTGCTGGTGTCGGCCTGAGGGGTGTGGGGGCGCGCCGGGGATGCCGCGCCCCCACTGTCACACGGACCCTCGCCCGGGCGGAACCCGGCCCACCCGGTTGCCCGGTCGTCCGCCGGCTGTGTTCTCGGGGTTCTCGGGCTTCTCGGGCAGCAGTCGCGAGCCCGTCAGGCGTTCGCCGAAGACGTCGTCCGGGTTGGACAGGACGCAGGTGTCCAGTGAGAGGCAGCCGCAGCCGATGCAGTCGGTGAGGTGGTCGCGCAGCCGGTTGAGCTGCTTGATGCGCTCGTCCAGTTCGGCGCGCCAGGCCGCGGAGAGGTGCGCCCAGTCGCCCCGGGTGGGAGTACGTTCCTGGGGGAGCTCGGCGAGCGCCCCGCGGATCGTCGCGAGCGGGATGCCGACGCGCTGGGCGGCCCGGATGAACGCCACCCGGCGGAGAGTGTCACGGCTGTAGCGGCGCTGGTTGCCCGTGGTGCGGCGACTGCTGATCAGGCCCTTCGACTCGTAGAAGTGCAGGGCCGACACGGCGGCGCCGCTGCGCGCGGAGAGCTGGCCGACCGTGAGTTCGTGGATCTTCTCCGGAATCTGGGGCACCCCTCGAAGCCTACCCGTCCCGCACGGCGCCGGTCCGTTGACAAGGACCGCACCGCCGACCATGCTAAGCAGTCGCTTAGGCAGACGCGCGCGGGTGGGCGCGTGCGATCACGTGACGCGAAAGGCCGGGACATGGCAGAGCCGAGAATCTTCACGTCCGTCGACGACCTGAAGGCGGCGGTGGGTGAGCAACTGGGGTACACGGACTGGCTGGAGATCGACCAGAAGCGGATCGACCTGTTCGCCGAGGCCACCGGTGACCACCAGTGGATCCATGTCGATCCGGAGAAGGCGGCGGCCGGGCCGTTCGGCACGACCATCGCGCACGGCTATCTGACGCTGTCGCTGCTGCCGCTGTTCGGCCCGCAGCTGCTCTCCGTCGAGGGCGTGAAGATGGGCGTCAACTACGGCACGAACAAGGTGCGTTTCCCCGCGCCCGTCCCCGTCGGGTCGCGGGTGCGTGCCACCGCGAAGGTCACCGCCGTCGACGAGGTGGCGGGCGGCGTCCAGGTGACCACGGCTTTCACCGTGGAGCGCGAGGGCGGCGAGAAGCCGGTGTGCGTGGCCGAGTCGGTGGCCCGCTACTACCTCTGAACGGTGCCCGTCCGGTCGGCGCCGACCATCCGCAGTACGAGATCGGCGTAGAGGGCGCCGACCTCCTCGGGGGTCCGGGCGCCGTTGATGTTGAACCAGCGTGCCACGTCGACGCAGAGGGAGAGCACGGCGCGGGTGGCGCCCCGCACGTCGGGGACGTCGAACTCGCCCGTGCGCACGCCCTCCTCGATGATCCCGCGCACCTCGGCGTCGACCTGCCGGCGCAGGGCGATGATCTCGGCGCGGGCGTCGGGGCCGAGCGAGTCGAGTTCGTACTGCACGACCCGCGCGGTGGTACGCCCGCCGGCGTGCCAGCGGACGAAGGAGCTCACCGCGTCGGCGAGCCGTTCGGTCGGGCTGCCCTCGGCACGGGCCGCGGTACGCAGGATGTCCACGGCCTTCTCGTGGCCGATCCTGCTGATGCGGTGGAGCAGCTCTTCCTTGGTCTTGTAGTGGATGTAGAGCGCGGCCGGGCTCATGCCGGCGCGGCCCGCGATGTCGCGGGTCGTCGTGGCGTGGTAGCCGCGTTCCGCGAACGCCTCCACGGCGGCGAGCAGCAGCCGTCGGGCCGCGTCGGGTGTGACCTCACCCCACGGCTGCGCCCCATCGTCGGCCGTGTCCTCCGCCGCACTCATCGCTCACCCCATTCGCTGACAGGGGTAACACCATACCGGCAAGGGTGAGCGGGCGCTTAGGGCCGGACCGGCGGATCCCGGCGGAGAGGCGGCTGAGCGGCGGGTCCGGTGTCAGAGCTTCTGCAGCGGGTCGTGTTCGGCGAGGAGCTTCTCCAGGCGGGCCTGGTCGACACGGTTCACGATCTGCCCGGCCTCCTGGCGGTCACGGATGACCTTGGCCAGGGTGAAGGCGGAGGTGACGAGGTACAGGACCGCGATGCCCAGGAAGGCGCGGACCCAGGCGTCGGTCTCGAGGTTGAAGATGCCGACCGCGGTGGCACCCATGGCCACTCCGAAGGACGCCACGGCCTGACCGTAGAAGGCGGCCGTGCTCTGCTGCTTGACCGGTGTGTCGCTCATGGGGACAAGAATCGGCGGATGTGGCCGCGGCCACATCCGCTCGGATACCCAGGCAGGTACTCAGAACGCCGAGACTCCGGTCAGGGCGCGTCCGATGACCAGCTTCTGGATCTGGCTGGTGCCCTCGTAGAGGGTCATGACGCGGGCGTCGCGCAGCAGCTTGCCCGCCGGGTACTCGTCGATGTAGCCGTAACCTCCGTGGACCTGGAGGGCGTTGTTCGCGGCGCGGACGGCCGCCTCCGAGGCGAAGAGCTTGGCCTTGGAGGACTCCACGGCGAACGGCTGTCCGCGGTCGATCAGGTCCGCGACCCGCCAGGTCAGCAGTCGGGCGGCGTCGACGTCCACGGCGATGTCGCTGATCAGCTCCTGGACGAGCTGGTGGTGGGCAATGGTCTTCCCGAACTGCTCGCGTTCGCCCGCGTACCGCACGGCCGCGTCGAGCGCGGCCTGGGCTATGCCGACACAGCCCGCCGCGACCGACATGCGCCCCTTGGCGAGGGCGGACATGGCGACCGAGAAACCCTTGCCCTCGGGGCCCAGCATCGCGGACGCGGGCACACGCACGTCCTCCAGCACCAGCTCGGCGGTGGCCTGACCGCGCAGACCGAGCTTGCCGCGCAGGGTGCGACGCGTCAGGCCGGGGGTGTCGGCGGGAACGAGGAAGGCGGACATCCCCTTGTGGCCGGGGGCGTCGGTGGAACGGGCGAAGAGCAGGACCACGTCGGCCCAGGTGCCGTTGGTGATGAACATCTTGGTGCCGTTGATGACGTAGTCCCCGCCGTCGCGCACCGCGCGGGTGGAGACGGCGCCGGCGTCGGAACCCGTGCCCGGCTCGGTGAGGCCGAAGCAGCCGACGTACGCGCCCGAGGTGAGCCCGGGAAGCCAGGCCCGCTTCTGCTCCTCGTCGCCCCAGGCGGCGACCGTCTTGGCGACCAGCCCCAGGGACACGGAGACGATCCCGCGCACGGAGGAGTCGCCGCGGCCCAGTTCCTCGGTCACCAGGCAGTACGCGAGGTGGTCGCCACCGCAACCCCCGTACCGCTCGTCGATCGTCAGCCCGAGGAACCCGACCTCGCCGAGCTTCTTCACGATGCCGCGGTCGACCTCCTCGGCCCGGTCCCAGGCCGTGGCGTGGGGGACGACCTCCCGCTCGACGAATTCCCGGGCGAGCCGGCGGACGGCGCTGTGCTCCTCGCTGAGCTCCAGGTTCATGACGGCCACCCCACTTGATTAGCACTGCTAGTTTTATGGTGCAGCCCTACTATGTGCGCCATGGCCCGACCACGCAAGCCCCTGCTCAGCCCCGACCGGATCGTCGAGACGGCCCGTGCGCTCGTGGACGCGGAGGGCCTCGCGGCCGTCTCCACGCGGCGGCTCGCCGCACAACTGGGGGTCAGTGGGCCCTCGCTCTACAACCACTTCCGCACCAAGGACGAGATCCTCGAGGCGGTGGCCGACTCGGTGAGCGCGCTGGTCGACCTGTCGATGTTCGAGGACGGCCGGGACTGGCGGACCGCGCTGCACGACTGGGCCGTCTCCTACCGCGCCGCACTGCGCGACCACCCCAACATCGTGCCGGTCATGGCACGCGGCCCCGGCCGCCGCCCGGCCGGCCTACGGCTCGCCGACGCGGTCTACGGCGCGATGGTCGACGCCGGCTGGCCGCCGGCGCAGGCCACGTCCATCGGTGCGCTGATGCGGTACTTCATCATGGGCTCGGCGCTCGGTTCCTTCGCCGGTGGTTTCGTGGACGACGCCGGCGCCTACGATCCCGCCGACTACCCCCACCTCGGGCAGGCCCATCTGCTCGCCGAGAAACAGGAGAAGATCGACGAACGGGCCTTCGAGACGGGGTTGACGGCGCTGCTGGACGGTCTGGCCGAGCAGTACGAGCAGGTGCGGGGCGGCACGGCTTAGCCGCGTACGGCGCTGCAAGTGGTGCGGCGGGGATCCGGGGCGGTGGCTGCGCGGACGGTTCGGCCGGCGCCGAAGAGTGCGTGCCGCATGCTGGGGCGCATGACGTCGAAGGACCTCCGGGCCCCCGGGCTCGCCCGGCTCGCCGGGCTGATCGCCGACGAGACACGGGCCGCGTGCCTGCTGGCCCTGCTGGACGGCCGGGCGTGGACGGCGGGCGAGCTGGCGCGGCACGCGGGCGTCGCCCCGTCCACGCTGAGCGAGCACCTGGGCAAGCTGGTCGCCGGCGGGCTGCTCGCCGAGGAACGCCAGGGCCGACACCGGTACGTACGGCTCGCCGACGCGCGGGTCGCCCAGTTGGTGGAGGAACTGGGCGGGCAGGTCGCCCCGGACGCTGCCGTGCGCCCGCGCACCCTGCGGCAGGTCGGCGCGGGCTCGGCGATGGCCCGTGGACGCACCTGCTACGACCATCTCGCCGGCCGGCTCGGCATCGCGGTGACGGACGCGTTCACGGCACGCGGACTGCTCCGCCGGGACACCGGGTTCGCGCTCACCGACGCGGGCCTGCGCTGGTTCGACGCCCTCGGCATCGGACTCGACCGCCGCGGCCGCCGCCCGCTGGCCCGCGCCTGCCTCGACTGGACGGAACGCCGCCACCACCTCGCCGGAGTCGCCGGCGCGGCCCTGTGCCGGCACGCCCTGGACGCACGGTGGTGTGTCCGCATCGGCTCCGAGCGCGCGGTGAAGGTGACGGAGGCGGGCGAGCGGGCGCTGTCCGGACTGCTGGGGATCGAGGAAGCGGCCCTGCACTGACCGGCGCCCCGCCGCGCCGCCCCCGTACCACGCCCTAGAAGACCACCAGGGCTCGTCCGCCCTTGCCCGCCGACATGGTGTCGAAGGCCGCCGGGATGCCGTCCAGGGTGATCCGTTCCGTCACCAGGGCTCCCAGGTCGAAGCGGCCCGCTCGGATGTGTCCGGCGAGGACGGGGAGGTCCCGGGCGGGGTCGGAGTTGCCGTAGACGCAGCCGGACAGGGTCCTGCCCCAGTGGAAGATCTCCAGGGCGTTGAAGGTGACCTGCTGGTCCTTGCCTCCGATGCCGACGACCGTGGTGCGGCCGCCACGCCGGGTGGAGTCCCAGGCGGTGCGGATGGTGGTCGCGCGGCCGACGCATTCGACGGCCGCGTCCACGCCCTGCTTCCCGGTGAGGGCACGGATCTCGCGGGCCGTGGTGTCCGAGGCGACGAGATAGTCGGTCGCCCCGGCGGAGCGCGCCAGTTCCTCCTTGGCCGGGGAGACGTCGACCGCGACGATCGTCGTCGCGCCGGCGATCCGGGCCGACTGGAGGGCGGCCAGGCCCACTCCCCCGACACCGAACACCGCGACCGACTCGCCCGGCCGGACCTGCGCGCAGTGGTGGACGGCGCCGTAGCCGGTGAGCACGGCGCACCCCAGCAGGGCGGCGTCGGTGAGCGGGACGCCGTCCGGAGCGGGCAGGACGCAGGACGCGGGCACCACCGTCTCCTCGGCGAAGGCGGCGACGTTCAGGCCGGGGTGCAGCGGGGTGCCGTCGTCGGCACGGTGGGCGTGCACCCGGGCGGCACCGCCCAGGGCGTCGGCGCACAGCCACACCTCGCCGCGTGCGCAGGCGGGGCAGACGCCGCAGGAGGGCGCCCAGTTGAGGACGACGCCGTCGCCGGGAGCGACACGGGTGACGCCCCCGCCGACGGAGACGACCGTGCCGGCACCCTCGTGGCCGAGCACGGCCGGGACCGGGAGACGCATGGTGCCGTTGGTCAGGGACAGGTCGGAGTGGCAGACACCGGCGGCGGCGAGCCGGACCCGGACCTGGCCGGGGCCGGGCTCGGGCAGGTCGATCCCCGTGGTCTCCAACGGGGCGTCGACGGCGGACAGTACGGCGGCACGGACGGACATGATGGATGGACTCCCCTAGAACTGGAGGGACTTGGTCTGGAGGTACTCGGTCAGGCCGTGCACGCCGAGTTCGCGTCCCACGCCCGACTGCTTGTAACCCCCGAACGGCGCCAGGGGGTTGAAGCGGCCACCGTTGATGTCGACCTGACCGGCATCCATGCGGCGGGCGAACGCCGTCGCCTTGGCCTCGTCGCCGGCCCAGACCGCGCCGGCGAGTCCGTAGACGGTGCCGTTGGCGATGCGCAGGGCGTCCTCCTCGTCCTCGTAGCGCAGGACGGACAGGACGGGCCCGAAGATCTCCTCCTGGGCGATCGTCATGTCCGGGGTGACGTCGGCGAAGACGGTGGGGCTGACGAAGCACCCCTTCTCGCGCGGGGCGTCGGGGCCGCCGGTGACCAGACGCGCGCCCTCGGCGACGCCCTTCTCGATGTAACCGCGCACGCGTTCCTGCTGCTTGGCGTTGACGAGGGGGCCGATACGGTCGCCGTACTTCGCGGCGGCGGCCGCGGCGAGCTCGACGGCCTCGTCGTACTGGTCGCGATGGACCAGCATGCGGGTCCAGGCGCTGCACGTCTGGCCGGAGTTGGACATCACGTTGGCGACCCCGACGTTGACCGCCCGGGCCAGATCGGCGCCGGGGAGGATCACGTTGGCGGACTTGCCGCCCAGTTCGAGGGCGACCTTCTTGACCGCGCCCGCGGCGACGGCGCCGATCCGGCGGCCGACGGCGGTGGAGCCGGTGAAGGAGACCAGGTCGACGCCCGGGTGTTCGGCGAGGGCCTGGCCGGCCACCGGGCCGAGGCCGGTGACCAGGTTGAACACGCCGGCCGGAACCCCCGCCTCGTGCACCGCCTCCGCGAAGAGCCGGGCGACCAGCGGGGTGTCCTCGGCGGGCTTGACGACGATCGTGCAGCCGGCGGCGAGGGCCGGGGCGGCCTTCGCGACGATCTGGTGGAGGGGGTAGTTCCAGGGCGTGATCGCACCGACCACACCGACCGGTTCGTGCAGGACGGTCGAGTTGCCCGTCTTCTCCTCGAAGGGGTACGTCGCCGCCAGCTCGGCATACGAGCCCGCCACCGCGACGGGCACGCCCGCGTGCACGGTCTGCGAGAGCTTCAGGGGCGCGCCGAGCTCGGCCGTCACCGTCCGGGCGATCTCCTCCTGCCGGGCCACCAGCACGTCACGGAGGGCGGCGAGGCGGGCGGCGCGCTCCGCGGGCGGGGTGGCGGCCCAGGCCGGCAGGGCGGCACGGGCGGCCCGTACGGCGGCGTCCACGTCCTCGGCGGTGCCCGCGGGGACGGTGGCGATCACCTGCCCGTCGGCCGGGTTCACGACCTCGATCACGTCCGGGCCGGCGGCGGGGCGCCAGGCGCCGTCGATGTACATGCCGTCATATGCCTTCATCGCGCTTCCTCCGGGGCAGGGGTCGACGTCCGCCACATAAACTAGCGATGCTAATTTCCTGGCGCCAGAGGGACCGTGTCACTCGTTCGGGTAGGGCAGCCGTGCCGGGTTGGAGCAGCTGCGGTCGCCGTGCCGGTCGAAGACGAACAGGCGGGCGGTGTCGACGCCCGGAACGGAGCGGACGGACGCGTTCAGCCCGATCGACGTGGCGCGTCGGCGCGTCTTGCCTCAGCCGGAGACCCTCCGCCGGCCGGAGACCCTCCGCCGGGCGCCGACGGGCCGGCCCGCTCCGTCGGCCGGGACGGCGCGCGCAGCGCCACCCCCGCGGAGAGGAACAGCAGCGCGCCCAGCATGACGAACGGGGCCGCCACGCCCGCCACTCCGGCGATCAGGCCGGCCGCGGCGGGGGTGGCGACCTGGCCCAGCCGGTTGCCGGTCAGGCGGAGGGCGAGAGCGGTGGAGCGCGCGCCGGCCGGGGAGGCCTGGACGACCGTCGTCATGGAGAGCGGCTGGCCGACGCCCAGGCAGAAGCCGAGCACCGCCAGCATCACCGCCAGGACCCACCCGGGTACCGGCAGGGCGATGCCCGCGCAGAGCAGTGCCGCCAGCAGACAGGTCACCGTCAGCAGCAGGGTGCGGCCGAGCAGCCGCAGCAGCGGGGTGAGGACCAGCCGGCAGGCGATGGTGGCCGCGGCCCGCAGGCTGAGCAGAAGACCGATGACGGACGGGGCGATGCCCCGCTGTTCTCCGACCACCGGCAGGTAGGCGGTGAGGATGTCGGTGGCGGACAGCACGGCCAGGCTGACGAAGATGCCGGCGGGCACCCCCCGGGCCCGCAGGATGCGCCCGACCGGGACGCGCGCGCCCGGTGCCGGACGGGACCCGGGCGGCGTCGGACGCTCTGTGCGCCACAGCGAGGTGAACGCCATCGCCGCTCCCCCGCCCGCCGCCAGCAGGGCGAACGCACTGCCGGCGGCCATGTCGGCGCCGCCGACCAGCGCGCCCGCCGCGATCGGGCCGATCAACTGTCCGAGGGAGGCACCGATGGTGAAGTGGCCGAAGTTGCGGTCCTGTTCGTGCGGCGCGGACCGGCGGGCGACGAGCGACTGCGCGCCGATGACGAAGCAGAGGTGGCCGAGCCCCATCACCCCGCTCCACAGGGTCATCGCCCACAGGGAACCGGCGAGCCCGCTCAGGGCGCAGCCACCGGCTATGAGGACCACGCCGACGGACAGCAGGGGCGCGCAGCGGCCGTGGTCGGTGCGCCGGCCGAGCGGCACGGCGGCGAACAGGGGCAGCAGCGCGTACACTCCGGCGATCACACCGACCGCCCGCTCGTCCGCGCCCAGCGCGAGCGCCCGGTAGGAGACGGCGGGCCGGGCCATCGACACGGCCCCCTGCGCGAAGCTGAAGGCGATGACGAGGCGGAGCAGCCAGCCGCGGTTCCCGCCGGGCGCCATGGTCGGGTCCTCTCTCGAGCCGGGCCGGGGTCTCAGATGATGCCGAACAGGATTCCCGCTGCGAGGATCACCAGACAGACCAGGGCCGCCCACTTCACCACGAACCGCGTGTGGTCGCCGAACTCGACCTTCGCCATGCCGACCAGGACGTAGACCGCGGGGACGAGCGGGCTCGACATGTGCAGGGGCTGGCCGACCAGCGAGGCACGGGCCATCTCCAGCGGGGAGACGCCGTGGGCCGCGCCCGCCTCGGCGAGGACGGGCAGGACGCCGAAGTAGAAACCGTCGTTGGACATGAAGTAGGTGAGCGGCAGGCTCAGCAGTCCGGTGACGAGCGCCATGTGCGGGCCCATGCCCTCGGGGACGATGTCGACCAGCCAGGTGGCCATGCCGTCGACCATGCCGGTGCCCTGGAGGACGCCGGTGAACACGGCGGCGGCGAAGACCATGCCGGAGACGTTCAGGACGTTGTCGGCGTGGGCCGCGATACGGGCCTTCTGGTCGGGGATGTGCGGGAAGTTGACGGTGAGGGCGGTCGCGGCGCCGAGCAGGAACAGTACCGGGATCGGCAGCAACTGCATGATCATGGCGGTGAGCAGGACGATCGTGAGCAGCGCGTTGAACCAGTACAGCTTGGGCCGCAGGGTGGGGCGGTCGGGGTCCAGGCCACGGAAGTCGTCGGCGCCGTCGGCCTCCGGGCCCGCGCCGGGACCGTCGGCGGGGAGGGCGCCCTTGCCCGAACCGGCGCCGGAACCGGAAGCGGTGCCGGTGCCCGCGCCGACCAGCGCGGTCGCGGGACGGCGCACCACGGTGTCCGCCCCGGCGTCGGTCTGCTCCGTCTCCAGCGCCTCGTCCAGGGTCAGCACGCCCAGCCGCCGGCGCTCGCGCACCCCGAGCGCGTACGCCAGGACGAAGACGCCCAGCAGACCGGTCAGCAGCGCCGGGATCATCGGCACGAAGAGGTCGCCGGCGTCGAGCTTCAGCGCGGTCGCGGCACGGGCCGTCGGGCCGCCCCAGGGGACGGTGTTCATCACGCCGTTGGCCATCGCGGCGACACCGGTCATCACGACCAGGCTCATCTTCAGGCGCTTGTACAGGGGGTACATCGCCGAGACGGTGATCATGAAGGTGGTGGAGCCGTCGCCGTCCAGCGACACGATCGCGGCGAGGAGCGCGGTGCCGACGACGATCCGCATCGGGTCGGCCTTGCAGAACCTGAGGATCCCGCGGACGATCGGGTCGAAGAGCCCGACGTCGATCATCACACCGAAGTAGACGATCGCGAACATGAGCATCGCCGCGGTGGGGGCGAGGGTGGACACACCGTCGATGACGTAGTCACCGAGGTGCGCACCCTTGCCCACGAAGACACAGAACAGCGCGGGGATCAGCACGAGCGCCGCGATCGGCGACATCTTCTTCAGCATGATCAGGACCAGGAAGGTCGCGATCATGGCGAAGCCGAGGATGGTCAGCATGGGGGGGTACCTAACGTTCGCCCTTGAACATCCCACCGGGGACGGCGGTGCGACGACGTTAGGACCCCCGAAGCCGCGTTAACAAGACGTTGACATGCGAGCAATAAGCGCAAAACACCAGGTCACAGCTTTGCTCAGGTCAGCGCGGTGCGCTTTTCGGTCACGAGGCGGTCATGGGTTGTCCCCGGGGGCGATCTCGACGGGCACCCCGTTGAGTACGGCGTTGCCCGACAGCGGGTCGAGGAGGCTGCCGTCGAGCAGCTGGTTCACGTTGACGCCGGGGTCGGTCGTGGCGTGCCGCAGCCGGGTGCCGGGCCGGTCGTGGCCCCAGCCGTGCGGGAGGCTCACCACGCCCCGGCGTATCCCGTCGGTCACCTCGGCGGGCGCGGTCACCTCTCCCCCGGCGCCCTTGACCCGTACCGGCCCGCCGTCGCGGATGCCGAGGCGTTCGGCGTCGTCGGGGTGGATCTGCAGGGTGCACCGGTTGGAGCCGCCGGTGAGGGCGGGGACGTTGTGCATCCAGCTGTTGTTGGAGCGCAGGTGGCGGCGGCCGACGAGGGCGAACCCGCCGGGGCGTTCGTCGAGGGCGGCACGCAGCCGGGGCAGGTCGGCGGCGATCGGTTCCGGCAGCAGCTCCACCCGGCCGCTGCGGGTCCTCAGGGGGTGCGGAAGGCGCGGGGGCGCAGTGGGCCGAGGTCGATGCCGTGCGGGTGGGCGAGCAGTTTGTCCAGGCTGAGGCCGTCCGGTTCGGCGCCGAAGCCGTCGCCGTAGGGGCCGAGGCGGAGCATCATGTCCAGCCGCCGCTCGGGCCCGTCGTCGCCGGTGAGCAGTTTCGCGAGTTCCTCCGGGTCGCGGCCGTGCACCGGGGAGTGCGGGTCGTTCACCGCCTTGCCGAGGGTCTGGTCCACGACCAGCCGGTCGACGGCCGCCGGGTCCGTACCGTGCTTCCCCAAGCTCTCGGCTCCGCTCGAGCAGGGGAGACCCCAATCCGTGACGGCGAGGACGAGCCGGGCCAGGATCTCGGTCTCCGCCATGCGGCCGGGCTCCAGTGGGAGCGCGGGGCGGGTGTAGCGGACCTGGTTGCGCACGGCGAGGGCGTTGAAGGCGAAGTCGTGGTGCGGGCTCTGCGCGGGCGGGGGCGGCGGGAGGACGACGTGGGCGTGGCGGGAGGTCTCGTTGAGGTACGGGTCGACGCTGACCATGAAGTCGAGTGAGGCGAGGGCCTTGTCGAGGCGGTCGCCGTCGGGTGCGGAGAGAACCGGGTTGGCGGCGACGGCGATGAGGGCGCGCACCGGCTCACCCCCGTCGGTGGCGGTGTCGATCTCCTCGGCGAGGGCGGACAGCGGCAGTTCGCCCTTGGTCTCGGGGTGCCGGCTCACCCGGGAGTGCCAGCGTCCGAGGGCGAAGCCGCGGCCGGGTCCGGCGGGGCGCGGGGCCCTGGCGGTGGCGGCCAGCGGGAAGAGGACGCCGCCGGGTCGGTCGAGGTTGCCGGTGAGGGTGTTGAGGACGTCCACGAGCCAGCTGGCCGAAGTGCCGTGCGGGACGGTGCAGCTGCCGATGCGGCCGTAGACGGCGGCGGTGGGGGCGGCGGAGAGTTCGCGGGCGAGGGTGCGGATGGTGGCGGCGTCCACGTCGCAGGCCGGGGCCACGGCTTCGGGGGTGAAGTCGTGCAGCGCCGCGTCGACTTCGTCCACACCCTGGATGTGCGGCGCCCGCTCCCCCAGGTCGACGAGGCCCTCGTCGAACAGGACGCGCGCCATGGCCGCGAGCAGCAGTGCGTCCGTGCCGGGCCGGATGGCGATGTGCCGGTCGGCGAGGCGGGCGGTGCGGGTGCGGCGCGGGTCGATGACGGTGAGGGTGCCGCCGCGGGCCCTGAGTGCCCGGAGGCGGCCGGGGAAGTCGGGTGCCGTGCACAGACTCCCGTTGGATTCCAGGGGGTTGGCACCGATCAACAGCAGGTGGTCGGTGCGGTCCAGGTCGGGTACGGGGATCGCGTTGGCGTCGCCGAAGAGGAGCCCGCTCGAGACGTGCTTGGGCATCTGGTCGAGGGTGGAGGCGGTGAAGAGGCTGCGGGTGCCGAGGCCGGCGATCAGGACGGGCGGGTACAGGGCACCGGCCACGGTGTGCACGTTGGGGTTGCCGAGGACGACTCCGACGGAGTGCGGGCCGTACCGTTCGACGACGGGCCGGACACCGGCGGCGACCGCGTCGAACGCCTCCTCCCAAGTGGCCTCGCGCAGCTCGCCGTCGACCCGGACGAGGGGGGTGCGCAGCCGGTCGGGGTCCGCGTCCAGGGCGGGGAAGGAGGCGCCCTTGGGGCAGATGAACCCCTTGCTGAACACGTCGTCACGGTCGCCCCGGGCGCCGGTGACGCGTCCGTCGTCGAGGGTGAGGGTGAGGCCGCAGGTGGCCTCGCACAGCGGACAGATGCGAAGGGCGGTGCGGGGCACGGGGCCTCCCGGGTACGGCGGCGGTGACGCGCGGGCGGACGGGCGGACACCCGGAGCATACCGACCGGTACGCATGTGGGGGAGCCTCTTGCAGGGACCTTCTCGGCCGATCGGCCGAGCCGCCCCGGACGGTCAGTCCAGTACCCGCGCCGGACAGGCCCGCAGCATCTCCCGCAGTTCGGCGATGACCTTCTCGTCGCCCTCGGGCGCCGTGTGGAGGGCGAGGTGGATGAGGGTGCCGGCGGTCTCGACGCGATGAGGAAGGCGCGGCGCGGGTCCTCGTCGGGTTCGCGTCGCAGGTGGCCGGAGAGCAGATCGGTGAGCCGGTCGGCACTGCGCCGTTGCACGGGTGCGCTGCAAAGCGACGTCGCGTGGGGCACGGACCTCATGACGCCCGTCGGGTCCCCTCCGGCGCACCTCACCCCCCGACAGGGCCGCGGCCCTCCGCCATGGAGGAGGGCACGGCGGGGGCACGGTCTGGCGCCTGGCGGGAGTCGCGGTCGGGGCCGGTTCCGAGACCGTGATGTCGACCGTGCTCTCCACCGGCTTTCCGCGTACGGCCCACACCGAGTCGTCGTCCGCGTAGAGGCGGGCGGTGACCTGGTGCGTGCCGCGCCGGACGGTGTGGGCGGGGAGGTGGTGACCGGGGGTGCGCAGCTGTGCGACGAGGCGGTCGTTCACGTAGAGGTGGGCGAGGCCGCGGCCGGGCACCGCCCGGCGGGCGGTGCCGTCCGGCGAGAAGCGGAAGTTGCGCACGGTCAGCCGTACGTCCCAGCCGCCGTCGGCGTCGGGCGTCACCTCGACTCCGACCTCGGGTGCGTCCTTCTCCTCCACCTCGCGGCAGGGACGGCCCTCGTCGTCCTGCTCCTCCAGGAGCCTGCCGACCGGTGAGGGCGACTCACCGTTCTTCCCCCGTTCCGCACGCGCGCCGCAGCCCGTGGTTCCGGCCAGCAGTACGACACTGACCGCGAGTGCGGTGACCGGCTTCCCCGTCCACACCATGCCGGGGAGCGTAGAACGCGGGTACGGATTCCCGGATCCCCCCGGAGTCGGGTTGCCGCGTCCTCCGCCAAGAGCAGGACGCGGCCCGGGAGCGGGGACGGCCGCGACACGAGGGACGGGATCGCGCAGCCCTCTTGCGCCGGGGAAACCGCAATCCTACGGTATTACATAGGAATCGCACGCAAGGGAGCAGCGAAGATGAGCGATGGGGGCACCGCCCGCGCGAGCACATTCGAGCGTGGGGGAGCGCGCAAGACCGCCGAGGGACTCGACCACCTCTCCGGTTTCGGCAACGAGCACAGCTCCGAGGCGCTCCCGGGCGCCCTGCCCGAGGGACGCAACTCACCTCAGCGCGCGCCGCTCGGGCTGTACGCGGAGCAGCTGAGTGGTACGGCGTTCACCGAGCCTCGGGCCGACAACCGCCGCTCCTGGCTGTACCGGATCCGCCCGTCGGCCGCGCACCCGGCGTTCACCCGCACGGGCAACGGAGCGGTCCGCACCGCGCCCTTCACCCAGACCGTGCCCGACCCCAACCGCCTGCGCTGGAACCCGCTGCCCGCGCCGGCGGAGGGCACCGACTTCCTGGCCGGCCTGTGGACGCTGGGCGGCAACGGCGACGTCACCCAGCGCACCGGAATGGCGGTGCACCTCTACCACGCGACCGCCTCGATGGAGCGGGTGTTCAGCGACGCCGACGGTGAGCTGCTGATCGTCCCGGAGCAGGGCGGGCTGCTGCTGCGCACGGAGTTCGGACTGCTCCATGTGGAACCGGGACACATCGCGCTGATCCCTCGCGGGGTGCGCTTCCGTGTGGAGCTGCTGGACGCCTTGGCCCGCGGTTATGTGTGCGAGAACTACGGGGCGCCGTTCCGGCTCCCCGACCTCGGCCCGATCGGCGCCAACGGGCTCGCCAACGCCCGGGACTTCCGGGCCCCGGTCGCCGCGTACGAGGACGTCGAGGGGCCGGTGGAGGTGGTGAACAAGTTCTGCGGCAACCTGTGGTCGGCCACCTATGACCACTCCCCGCTGGATGTCGTCGCCTGGCACGGCAACCATGTGCCGTACGCCTACGACCTGCGCCGTTTCAATGCGATGGGCACCATCTCGTACGACCACCCGGACCCGTCGATCTTCACGGTGCTGACCTCGCCGAGCGACACCCCGGGGCTGGCCGGGGTGGATTTCGTGGTCTTCGCCCCGCGCTGGCTGGTGGGCGAGGACACCTTCCGGCCGCCGTACTTCCACCGGAACGTGATGAGCGAGTACATGGGCCTGATCGAGGGCGCGTACGACGCGAAGGCGGAGGGCTTCGTCCCCGGTGGGGGCTCGCTGCACAACATGATGTCGGCGCACGGCCCGGACCGGGAGACCTTCGAGAGGGCGAGCTCCGCCGAGCTTCGCCCGCAGAAGATCGACGACGGCCTGGCCTTCATGCTCGAGACCCGCTGGCCGCTGACCCTGACCCCCGAGGCGGCCCGGGCGGAGCACCTGCAGCAGGGCTACGACAACGTGTGGCAGGGTCTCGAACGTCACTTCCGCCCGTTGCACTGAACGTTCCCCGACCGGTACGGATGACCCCGTGACCTCCTTCGCTCCGGACTCGATCGTCCTGAACCGCAAGTTGCCGCTCTGGTATCAGGTGTCGCAGTCGCTGCGCGCCTCGATCCTCAGCCGCTCACCCCAGGACCCGCTGCGCCTGCCCACCGAGGAACAACTGGCCGGGCACTACGGGGTGAGCGTGCTGACCATGCGGCAGGCGCTGAAGGAACTGGAGGACGAGGGGCTGATCACGCGGCACCGCCGGCGCGGCACGTTCATCGAGCCGGATGCCCGGCGGGGCGCCCCGGTGCGCCTGCTGGGCTCGGTGGACGCGATCGTGGCCCAGCAGTCCGGTATGACGACCGAACTGCTGGAGCACGGCCCGGTGCCGGTGCCGGCCGAACTCACCGAGTACTTCCCGGACTTGTCCGAGGCGGCGGCGTACCACCGGCTGCGCAGCGACGAGAGGACGGGAGAGCCGACCAACCACGCCCGCAACTACGTCCGGCCCGAACTGGCCACCCGTATCGACCTGGACGACCTGGTGCGCTGGCCGATGACCAAGGTGCTGCGGGATGCCGTCGGGGCTGACATCAGCCGCATCACGGACATCGTGGAGGCGCGGCTCGCGGACCCGGAGACGGCCCGGCTGCTCCAGGTCCCGCTGCTCAGCCCGATCCTGCACTACACCGGGATCACGTACGACACCGACGGCCGGCCCCTGGACGTGGCCGTCATCAACTACCGGGGCGACCGCTTCTCCTTCACGGTGACCCTGGAAGCCACCTGATCCGGTCGGCCCTTCAGGCCGTACGATGCCCAGCGTGACGCACGACGACGCTCCGCTGCTGGCGGACCTCATGCCGTGGTCCGTCGCACCGCCGCGTCTCGGCCGGGGGTGGCCGGCGGCCCCCGACCCGGCGGCCCTGAAGGCCCGTTGGGACGCCCTGCTGAAAGCCGTGGGGCCCGACCGGGAAGCCCTGTTCCAGCCGACGCGTTCGCGGACGGTGCACACGGCGGTCGGGCAACTGCCGGGCCGGTCGGGCGGCACGGAGAAGCTGGCGCGCGCCTCGGGCCCGTGCCCCGAGCCGGTCCGCGTGCTGCACTCCCCCTTCGACGAGCGGTGGCTGATCCCCGACCAGCGGTTGATCGACGCGGCCCGCCCCGAACTGTGGCGGGTGACCGACGAGCGGCAGGTCTTCGTCGTCGAGGCCACCACGGGGCGGAGCGACCGTATGCGGGGTGAACGCACGCGGAGCGACCGCCCGCCGGGTGGATGCGCCGGGAGCGGCGGGGCCGGCGCCGACGGCCCCGCCGGTCCGCTGCTGCTCGCCACGTCCCTGCTGCCGGTGCTGCGTCCCGGCCGTGTCCGCCCGCTGTACCGCCGGCCCGGAGGCACGGAACCGAACCTGGCCCCGACCCTGTCCGGGCACCTCGCGGCACGGCTCGGCCGGGAGGTCCCGGCCGTCGACGTGCTCGCCTGGACGATGGCCGTGGTGCGCAACGGGCCCGGCGGGCTCACGGTGCCGCTCACCGGGGACGCCGAGGTGTGGGCCACGGGCGTGGAGATGGGTCACCGGCTGCTGTGGCTGATGCGGCGCGACGGGGAGCGCCCCCGGCTCCCGGGCGGACGCCGCCCCTACGTCCGGGCCCCGCTCCCCTCCCGACCGCTGACCGTGCGCTACGACCCCGACGCGGAGGTCCTGTTCCTCGACGAGGGCCGCATCTCACCGGTGCCGCCGACGGCCTGGGAGTTCGAGGTGGCCGGGGTCCGGGTGCTGGAGCGCTGGTGCGCGGCCCGCACGGACGAGGCCGAGCCGGGCACCCTGGACGCGATCCGTCCGGCCGTCTGGCCGCAGACCTGGACCTCGGAGCTCCTGGAGCTGATCACGATCCTCGCACTCATGGCCGAACTGCGCCCGCGTCAGGTCGCCTTGAGGAACCGTTTGGCGGCCGACCCGATCACGTCGACGGAGCTGCACCGGGCCGGCGTGCTCCCGGCGCCGAGATCCGCGCACCGGCCCGCCTCGGTACTGGACGCCCACGAGGAGGGACCGGAGGGCCAACTCGCCCTGCTCTGACGCGCCGGACAGCGGCGCGCCGCCCGGACCGCGACGGAGGCGGACGCGACGAGTACGACAGGGGGCGACACGGCGGGACCGTGGGCCGGGGAAGGGGTGTGGAAGGGGGGCGACGTGCCGGTGCTCGGGGTGTGCGTCGTGTGCCGTGGGGTGACAGGGGACGCGCGTGGTGCCGCGCCAGGACGGTGGGCCCGTCCGGGCGCGGGTCTAACGGCTGCCGAACAGGGAGCGACGCAGCCGACGCAGCGGAGCGAAGAGCGAGACACGGCTCGTCCGTTCCCGCACGCCTCTGACTCCGTGGTCGCGTGCGGTCAGCTCACGCATCAGCGACGTCGCCTCGACCGTCTCCCGCTGCGGGACGGCGGGTCCCGCCAGCACCGAGAGGTGGCGGTCCAGGCGCGTACTGGTCGCGCTGCTTCCACAGGTGATCGCAGGGACCCTGGCCCTGCTGTGCACCGTTATCCGTTCCATGTCACTCCCCACCCGTACGAGTCCACCCCGGGCAGGGTAACCCTATCGCCCCGTACGGGGACTCGTGTATCGCGGTCGCAGGATTCACCTTCCCCGTAAGGAGGTTGACGAACACTCGACGATTACTCTCCGAATCCGACCGTTTTCAGGGCGAGTTGGACGACAGGCTGGGTGGTGGGCTGCGGAGATCCACCGTCAGGCTCGACGGTCACGGCGAGTGACGTCGCGGATGTGTCGAGGTCGGAGGCGACCAGGGGCGTGTCGGCCTCGAAGAGCCCCAGGGAGCGCGGTTCGGCGCCCGGGCGCATCAGCCACAGTTGGCGCACACGTCCGTTCGGCGGGTTGCCGTATCCGCCGAGGGTGACGACCGCGCTCCCCGCCGATACGGAAGCGATCACTCCGATCGTGCCGCCCGCAGCGCCCCGGCCGCTGCTCGCGCGGGCGTCCGGGGCCGCGAGAACGTGTGCGATCTCACGTGAACGGTCCCGTTCGGCGTTCAGTTCGTCCTGGGTCCGGTCCGCCTGGACGGCGAACAGCGAGGCGACGACGAGGGCCGCGGCAGCCGTGGCCGTCGCGAAGGGGACGAACAGCGGCATCCCGCGCCGCTCACGGACCGGCGGCGGGGACTCGGCACCCCATGTGCGGGGCGGCAGTTGCGGGGCACGCGCGCGTATCTGTTCCCGGGGCCCGGACACGGCTTCGGGGGCGGAGTCCTGCGGGGTGGTCCGTACGGCGGCCAGCACCCGGTCGCGCAGGGCGGGCGGCGCCGGGGCGGCGGTGGACCAGGCGAGGCGGACGGCGTCCTCGGCCAGGACGCGCACCTCGGCGGCGCAGCGGCGGCAGGCGCTCAGGTGCCTCTCGAAGCGGACGCGCTCGGCGGGTTCCAGCGCGTCGAGCGCGTAGGGGGCGGCCAGTGAGTGGAGGTCCCCTCGGCGCGACAACCGGTCCAGGACGCTCATGCGGCACTTCCCAGGCAGTCACGCAGTCGGGTGAGGCCGTCGCGCATCCGTGTCTTGACCGTGCCCAGCGGCAGGGAGAGCCGCTCGGCCACCTCACGGTAGGTGTAGCCGTCGTAGTAGGCGAGGGTGACCGACTGCCGCTGCAGGGCGGTGAGGCGGTCCAGGCAGCGGCGCACCCACTCGCGTTCCAGGCCGGCCTCGACCTCCTCGGTGACCTGGTCGAACGCGGGCCCGCTGCCGTGCCGGGCGGCCTCCCGCCGCTCGCGCTCGTCGGCCGCGCGGGCACTGCGCACCCGGTCGACGGCCCGGCGGTGGGCGAGCGTGAGGACCCAGGACAGCGCGCTGCCCCGTCCGGGGTCGAACCGGGCGGCGGAGCGCCAGAGTTCGAGCAGCACCTCCTGCGCGACCTCCTCCGACTGGGCGGGATCGCGCACCACCCGCCGCACGAGCCCGTACACCGGCCCGGACACCAGCCCGTACAGCGTCTCGAATGCCTTCTGGTCGCCGCCTGCCACTCGCACCAGAAGCTCGTCCGCCTCCAACACGCCTCCCTTCTCCCGGCCCCGCGGGGCCACCTGGTCGCACGAGGCATGCGCCATGAGCATCCCTCCGGAGGGGAAGTACGGATCAGCGGCCCGAAAACGCGGGTCGAGCAGCGGGAAATGTCTCGTCGCGCGGTACGACCTCACGGCGGTCGCGCTCGTGCGCCGGAGCGCACCCCGGGGGTCGGCGTGCGCCGTCGTGGCCCTGGAGGCCGGATTGCCGTCCAGGGGGGCGGCATCCGCACTCGGCTGAGTTACTTTCATGAGGAAACGGAGAATTCGCCCGGATGCGATGGGGGGCGCCATGTCCGAGGAACCAGGCAGTGAGCGGGTGGTCGCGGGCCGGTACCGGCTGCTGTCCCCGCTGGGCGAGGGCGGTATGGGAACCGTGTGGCGGGCCCGCGACGAGGTGCTGCACCGCGAGGTCGCCGTCAAGGAGGTACGTGCCCCGGCCGGACTGCCGGCGTCCGACGTGGAGCGGATGTACGCCCGGCTCGAGCGGGAGGCGTGGGCGGCCGCCCGGATCACCGACCGCAATGTGGTGACGGTGTACGACGTGGCGACCGAGGGCGGTCGTCCGTGGATCGTCATGGAACTGGTCCGCGGTCTTTCCCTGGCCGATGTCCTGGAAGCCGAGGGCCCACTGGACCCGCAGCGCGCCGCGCACGTCGGCGCGGAGGTGCTCGCCGCGCTGCGCGCCGCGCACGGTGCCGGGGTGTTGCACCGGGACGTGAAGCCCGCCAACGTGCTGATCGCGAACGACGGGCGGATCGTGCTCACCGACTTCGGGATCGCCGTGGTCGAGGGCAGCTCCGCGCTGACCATGACCGGGGAGGTCGTCGGATCACCCGAGTTCCTCGCCCCGGAGCGGGCGCTGGGCCGCACCCCCGGCCCCGAGTCGGACCTGTGGTCGCTCGGTGTACTGCTGTACGCGTCGGTGGAGGGCTGTTCGCCGTTCCGTCAGGACACCCCACTGAGCACCCTGCGTGCGATCGTCGACGAGGAACTGCCGCCGCCGCGCCGGGCCGGGCCGCTGGCCCCGGTCGTCGAGGGGCTGTTGCGCAAGGACCCGGCCGAGCGGCTGTCGGCGGCGCGGGCGCAGCAGGACCTGCGGCTCGTCGCCGCCGGGGGTACCCCCTCCCGGGGAGGCACGCCCCGCGCCGGCACGGCGGGGTCGGCGCCGTACATCCCCACCGTCACCACGCACCCCCACCCGCACGGAGCCACTGCCTCTCCCCCGCCCCTGCCCCTGCCCCCGACCCCGACTCCGGCGGCCGGGGCCACCGAAACCACCCGCCCCTGGCGTGGCCGCCGTACCGCCGCCGTCCTGATCGCGGGCGTGGCCGTACTGGTCCTGGCGCTGGCCGGGCTGACGTACGCGCTGCTGAACCGCGGGAACGGCGGGGACGCTCACGGCACCGGCCCCCGGGGAGGCGGCGCGAGTTCGTCCGTACGGACCGGCGACGAGAACCAGGACAAGGGCGGCGGGGAGACGGCCGGGCGGACCGACGGACCGGCCCCGACCGACTCCGCGAGCGGCAACGGCAACGGCAACGGCAACGGCAACGACGAGACCACCCCGCCGCCGCAGTCGGTACGGGTGACGGTGGAGGGCGCGCACACGGAGTACTCCGGGGTCTGTCCGCCGCCGAGGGAGCGGGCACCGGCGTTCACGGCGACGTTCACGGTGGGCCGGCTGCCCGCGGAGGTGTCCTACCGCTGGGTGTCCGAGGACGGTTCGGTGGCCGACCGGGGGTGGCGGACGCTGTCGTTCCCACGGGACGGCGGGCGCACCAAGCGGGACACGGTGATCGTGACGACGTACTCGACGACCGGGATGTTCGAGAACTGGATCGGTGTGGAGGTGCGGGAGCCGGTGCGCACGACGTCCGACTCGGTGCCGTTCTCGGTGACGTGCGAGACGGAGGCCCCGTCGGACGGGGCCTCCCCTTCTTCTTCCGGTTCGGTGGCCGCCCCCTGAGCGGACGGCCACCGGGGTCTTGCGTCCGGATCAGGCCGCGCTGTTGAGCACCGGGAGGTAGCCGCCGGACTGGCCGGCCGCCTTCGGGTGGTAGGACTCACCGATGTTGAGCCAGTTCACGCTGTGCAGCCAGGAGTTGGCGGAACAGATCTCGTGGCCGGTGAAGGGGGTGCGTACGTCGCCGAAGGTGAAGGCGTGTGCGCGGGCGCGCTGGGCGATGGTGGTGGCGAGGAGGTCGGCCGCGTCGTTGATCGCCTTCCGCTTGGTCTCGGAGAGGCCGACGCAGGACGTGCCGAGCTGGTAGAAGCGGGGGTAGCCGAGGACGACGACATGGGCGTTCGGGGCCCGGGTGCGGATGGCCGAGTAGACGCTGTCGAGCCGACCGGGCAGCGTCGACTCGACGTACGCCCGCGCGGTGGCGATCCGCGAGAGACAGGTGCTTTCGGACTGGAGCACACAGGTCGTCATGACGTCGGCGAAACCGGCGTCGTTGCCGCCCACGCTGATCGAGACGAGTCCGGTGGTGGCACTGAGCGGGCCGAGCTGCCCGGAGACGACGTCATTGGTCCGCGCGCCCGAGCAGGCGGTGAAGTCGAAGGACGAGGGTGAGTTGGCGGCGGCCCAGAGGTAGGGGTGGGCCTTCGTGCTGCGCTTGCAGTCGCCGCTGGAGCCGATGTAGCTGCCGGCTCCGACGCCGGAGGAGTAGGAGTCGCCGAGCGCCACATAGCCGTCGGCGGCCTGTGGGGAAGCCTGCGCCGTGGCTGCCCCGGTGAGGGCGGTCGCGACGGCGAGGAGGAGTGAGCCGAGAAGGACGGAAAGTCGGGAACGTCTCATGGAACCTCCCTGTAGCAGGATCTCTGCCGCAACTTTCATAGCAACTACGCGCGTTGACTGGAAGTGTCCATGCCAAAACTGTGACTTCCCCCAAGGAGCAGGCGGCTTGCCCGCTTCGGACCTCATCCGGGCAGGCCCGTTCAATCCCGGACGAATTCAGGCCTTAGGGCCGTTCGGGCCTTGACGCCCACAACGGGCTGCGCCACATTGAAGCCCGGCATCCGGCGCTTCGGGGGGCAAAGTCGGCCATGCAGACCATGCGGATCATGCAGACCATCGGCGTCAACTCGTCTTCACCGAGGCCTTCTTCGGAACCCGCCGGTCCAGGATCTTCCGGCCGGCCGGCCGGAAGGCCTTCTTCGTGCGGGCCGGGACCATCCGGCCAGAGGCGCACGTGACAGCCGAACCAACAAAAACGTGAGATCTGACTCCAGGTCTTGCCATACGGTTTCAATCATCAATACCGTCGCACATTGCGATACATCTCACTCGCACCGGTTCGTCAGTATGCGGCTCCAGGGGAGGGCTCAGGACCGCGACGAACCGAGGCGGGGCGCGGTAGGGGGGTGCCGTGCTCGGTGACCGCAACGGTGACCGAGCCGTGCCGCGCGGTCGGCCGTCGCATTCTGCGGCCGGCCAGTTTTGCCAGCTCACCCGGCGTGCGCGGAACTCCGTTCCGTCGTGCCGCGGGTGAGAACCCCCCTTTCGAACCGGACGAATAGCCGGGCCACCCGGGGGCGGGCGGCCCACCGGACGAGAGGGACCAGACTCATGAGTTCCGTTCTGCAGCCGGCGACCGCGGACGAGAATCCGCCGGCCACCGGAAAGTACCGGCCCGTCTCCTCGCACCTGGCCATCGCACCGCCGGTGAGCGTGGTGATACCGGCCATGAACGAGGCGGAGAACCTGCCGTACGTCTTCAAGACGCTTCCCGACTGGATCCACGAAGTGGTCCTGGTCGACGGCAACTCCACCGACAACACCGTCGAAGTGGCCCGCGGGTTGTGGCCGGACGTCAAGGTCGTCGAACAGCGCGGCAAGGGCAAGGGGGACGCCCTGAACGCCGGGTTCCAGGCCTGCACCGGCGACATCATCGTGATGGTCGACGCGGACGGCTCGGCCGACGGCAACGAGATCGTGTCGTATGTCTCCGCCCTCGTCTCGGGCGCCGACTTCGCCAAGGGGTCCCGCTTCGCCAACGGCGGCGGCACCGACGACATGACCTTCATCCGCAAGCTCGGCAACCGGGTCCTGTGCGGCGTCGTCAACCGCAAGTTCGGCGCCCGCTACACCGACCTCTGCTACGGCTACAACGCGTTCTGGCGGCACTGCCTGGACAAGATCGACCTCGACTGCACCGGCTTCGAGGTCGAGACCCTGATGAACATCCGGGTCGTCAAGGCCGGGCTGAGAGTGCAGGAGATACCCAGCCACGAGTACCTGCGCATCCACGGCACGAGCAATCTGCGGGCCGTGCGGGACGGGTTCCGCGTCCTCGGGGTGATCCTCGGGGAACGCTCCAACCGGCGTGCCCTGCGCCGCCGTCCGCATCACTCACCGCTGCTCGAAACGGTCCGGGGGAAGGTGTCTTGAGCGATCCCGGCATCCCCGGTGTCCCCGGTGTCCCCGACAACTGTGGTGACACCGGGATCTCGGTCGTGATCTGCGCCTACACCGAGGACCGCTGGGAGGATGTCCTCGCGGCGGTCGCCTCGGTGCGGGCGCAGTCCCGGCCGGCCCTGGAGACCCTGCTGGTCGTGGACCACAACCAGGTTCTGCTGGACCGTCTGGTCAAGGAGTACAAGGACACCGACGACGTGCGGGTGCTCGCCAACGCGGGCCCCCGCGGCCTGTCCGCCGGCCGCAACACCGGTATCGCCGCCTCGCGCGGTGAGATCGTCGCGTTCCTCGACGACGACGCCGTGGCCGAACGCGACTGGCTCAGGCACTTCGCCGAGGGCTACGCCGATCCGCGGGTGATGGCGGTCGGCGGGCGCACCGAGCCCGTCTGGGCGTCGGGCCGGCGCCCCGGCTGGTTCCCCGAGGAGTTCGACTGGGTGGTGGGCTGCACATACCGGGGGCTGCCGCGCGGGCGGGTGCGGGTGCGCAACGTCCTCGGCGGCAACGCCTCCTTCCGGCGCAGCGCCTTCGACGCCGCGGGCGGCTTCGCCACCGGTATCGGGCGGGACGGCGACAAGCGCCCGCTGGGCGGGGAGGAGACGGAGTTGTGCATCCGCCTCAGCCGCGCCCGGCCCGACGCGGTCCTGCTGATCGACGACCGCGCGGTGATCCACCACCGGGTGCCCCATGTCCGCGAGCACTTCCGCTACTTCCGCACCCGCACCTACGCCGAAGGGCTGTCCAAGGCGCTGGTGGCGCGGAGCGTCGGCACCGGGAAGGGGCTGGAGTCGGAACGCCGGTACGCCACGCGTGTCCTGCCGGCCGGGGTGGTACGGGGGTTGCGCGACGCCCTGCTGGCCCGGCCGGGTGGCGCGGGACGCGCGGGCGCCATCGTCGCCGGGGTGCTCACGGCGGCGGGCGGATACGTGGTGGGGAGCGTCCGGGCCCGGCGGGGCGGGGTCACGTTCTCCGTGGTGGACGTCGGCGGCGAGGTCCGCCGTGCCGGGGAGCGTCCGGTCGGGGAGCGTCCGGTCGGGGAGCAAGGGGGCGCCCGTGGCCGACGTGACTGACGAACGCGTCCCGATCCTCATGTACCACTCGGTGGCCACCGAGCCCAACGACGCCACCCGCGCGCTGTCCGTGACCCCGCAGGCGTTCGCCGAGCAGATGACGGTGATCGCCGAGCGGGGCCTCACCCCCGTGGACACGGCGGAACTGGCCGCCTGCTGGCGCACGGGACGCCCGCTGCCCGAGCGGCCGGTGCTCGTCACGTTCGACGACGGCTACGAGGGCGTGCACCGGCACGCCCTGCCCGTGCTCGCCCGGCACGGCTTCCCGGCCACCCTGTTCGTCTCCACGGGATGGCTCCGGGGACCGTACGACACCGGCGGCGGCCTGGACACCATGCTGGACTGGGACCAGGTGCGCGAACTGGCCGACGCGGGGGTGGAGATCGGCGGCCACAGCCACAGCCACCCACAGCTCGACCAGCTCGACGACCGGCGGCTGCGCTCCGAGCTGATCCTCTGCAAGGAGATCGTCTCGGACCAACTGGGCCGTGCGCCCGCCTCGTTCGCCTATCCCTACGGCTACTCCAGCCGCCGGGTGCGGGAGGCGGTGCGGGAGACGGGGTACGCGCAGGCGCTCGCCGTCGGCAACGGTCTCGCCCGCCGTGCCCAGGGGCCGTACGCGCTGCGGCGGGTCACCGTGCGCCGGTCGACGGACACCGCCGAGTTCGAACGGCTGGTGGAAGGCCGCGCCCTCAGCCGTGTGTTCGTCCGGGACCGGGCCCTGACCAAGGGGTACGCGGTGGTCCGCCGGGCGCGGCACGCGCGACGGCTGGCGGCGCACGGTCTGCGATGACACCGTCCGGCACGCCCGGGCCGGCCACCGCCCCGGGCGGCCCGGGCGGTCCGCGCGCCCACGGAAACCGGGTGCGCGGGGCGCCCGGGTGACCGATCATGGCGGCATGCCTGCAGACCCGTGCGACGCCCTGCCGATCCGGCTCAACGTCGACGACAGCGACTCCCCGTCCGACGTCGTCGACGCGCTGTTCCTCGGCCGCTTCGCCACGGGCGAGCAGCCGTTCGCGCACGCGGCCACCATCGACCGGGTGCGCTCCGCCGCGACCCTGCTGCCCACCGGCGCCGAGGTGCTGCGGGTCGCCCGGGACGACGACCGGAGCGCCACCCTGGCCGAGGGCGACGGCTGGACTCTGCTGGTCTCCCGCTGGAACCGGGGCGCCGACGTCACCGTCACCGCGACCACCGCCGAACTCGCGGCGAAGATCCTGGACGAGGCGACGGACGGCGCGGCGGACGAACCGGAACCGCAGCCGGAGAACGTGCCCATGGGATTCTGGTACGTCTCCCCGCGCCGTGGTCCGCACCGCACCACACGGCAGATCTCCGCGGGCACCTGGGACGAGATCCGGCCCAACTACACCGCGCCGGTGGCCCACGCGATGGACCGACTGATGGAGACCACGCCCGAGGACATCGCGGGCCGGCTGCTCCTGCTGCACGGCCCGCCGGGCACCGGCAAGACGTCCGCGCTGCGCACACTGGCCCGTTCCTGGCGGGACTGGTGCCAGGTGGACTGCGTCCTGGACCCCGAGCGGCTCTTCTCCGACGTCGGTTATCTGATGGACATCGCCATCGGCGAGGAGGACACGGCGGGGAAGGGGCGCTGGCGGCTGCTGCTGCTGGAGGACTGCGACGAGCTGATCCGCGGCGAGGCCAAGCACACCGCGGGACAGGCCCTGTCCCGGCTGCTCAACCTCACCGACGGCCTGCTCGGCCAGGGCCGCAACGTCCTGGTCGGCGTCACCACCAACGAGGACCTGGAGCGCCTCCATCCGGCCGTCGTCCGTCCGGGCCGCTGCCTCGCCCGCATCGAGGTGGGGCCGCTGACCCGGACGGAGGCGGTGGACTGGCTGGGCCACGAGGACGGCGTCGGCCGCGAGGGCGCCACCCTGGCCGAGCTGTACGCCCTGCGCCGGGGCACCTCCCCGACGGCACTGCCGGAGCCGCGCGGGAGGGCGGAGGCAGGGCTGTACCTGTAGCCGTCCGCGGCTACCTCCCGTAGGCCGCCCGCGGCTTACCCCCTGTAGGCCGCCCGCAGCGCGTCCCGTGCGGCGGCCAGGGCCGCTTCCTCGCTCAGCCCGAGCCTCCGCACCCGCTCCGCGTAGGCCTGGGCCGCCGACGCCGTCTCCCGCTCCGCGGCGGAACCCGCGGCGGCGACGAACGTGCCGTTGCGGCCGCGGGTCTCGATCACGCCGTCCGCCTCCAGCGCACGGTAGGCCTTGGCCACCGTGTTCGCGGCGAGGCCGAGCGTCTCGGCCAGGCCCCGCACCGTCGGCAGCCGGTAGCCCACCGGCAGGGCTCCCGACCGTGCCTGCTCGGAGATCCGCGCCCGCACCTGCTCGTACGGGGGCGCGCTGTCGTCGATATGGATCTTCAGGGTCACGGCCCGATTGTCCCGCACCCTGCGGAAAATGAGAGGCAGCACCAGCGCGTCCCTGCGTAACGTGCGCCCCCATGGCCATCATCGTGCGCGACCTGCGCCCCGAAGTCCGGGCCGACGTGGAGGGGTTCTCCCACGTCCGCAGGCTCGCCATCCCGTTCATGCTGTCCACCCCCGAGTCCGTGCTGCACCATCTGCGGCGCTCCCACCCCGACGCCCACTTCGGGCAGCTCGTCGCCGAGGAGGACGGGGAGATCATCGGCACCGTCCAGCTCAGCCTCGCCCACGACAGTCCGGAGCCCGGTCAGGGCTCCGCCAACGTCTACGTACGGGCGGACAGGGCCCGGCGCGGCGCCGGGTCGTTGCTGCTGCGCGCCGCCGAGGAGCGCCTGGCCGCCCTCGGCGCCCGCAAGGTCTACGCCTGGGTCATGGACGCCCCGGACAACCGCGCGTTCGCCGAGCTGCGCGGCTACCGGGCCAGCCGGTCGGCGTACTTCCTGCGGCTGGACCTGGCCGGCGGCACCCTGCCGCCGCTCCAGGATCCGCCGCCCGGCGTCGAACTGCGCACCGGCGCCGACTTCGCCGACGACCCGCGCCCGCTGTTCGTCCTGGACGCGGAGACCTCGTCGGACGAACCGAGCGACATCGACACCGAGTTCGCCGACTACGAGGCATGGCTCGAGGAGACCTGGCGGCACCCGCTGCTCGATCCCGCCCTGACCACGGTCGCGGTGGTCGACGGCAGCCCCGCCGCCTTCACCGCGGCCTACACCGACGGCGCCGGCCGCTACAGCACCGCCATGACCGGTACCGCCCGCGTCCACCGCGGCCGGGGCCTGGCCAAACTCGCCAAGAACGCCTCCCTGCACCGCGCCCGCGCCGCCGGGTGCACGGAGGCCTTCACGGGCAACGACACCGGGAACGAACCGATGATCGCGATCAACAAGTGGTTCGGCTACGAAATCTGCGCAACGGAGGTACGCCATGTCCGCGAACTCGTCTGAGAGCCCCTCACACGTCGAGGTCGTCCTCGTCAAGGCGGGCCGCACCAAGATCCGCTACCCCGCCGACCTCCTCTCCGACGACGGCACCCGCGTCACCGTGCGTGCCCCCTGGGCGGGCGACGGCACCCGCGACTTCGGCTTCGTCCGCTTCGAACCCGGTGACGTCTTCACCGAGCACTACTGGCGCGACCGGTGGTACTCCGTGAAGGAGGTGCGCACCGCCGGGGGCACCCTCAAGGGCCACTACTGCGACATCACCCGCCCGGCCGTGCTCACCGGTACGGAGCTGGTGGTCGAGGACCTCGACCTGGACCTGTGGCGCTCCGCCGACGGCACGGACGTACGACGGCTCGACGAGGACGAGTTCGCAGCGAGCGGCCTCCCGCAGACGGACCCCCGGGCGGCGGCCACCGCCGTCGCCGCCCTCGACGAACTGGAAGCCCGAGCCCGCGGGGGCGACTTCGACGCGCTCCTGAAGTGAGGAGGTGGGTCGGCCGGGCCCGTCTCACTCCGGCATCGCGACCACCGCGTACCGCTCGTCCCCCACCTCCCTCCCCCACAGCGCCGTCTCGTCCGACAGCCCCTCGACCCGCACCTGTCCGGCGAGCGGGGCGAGGAGCGAGGTGAGCCGGTCCTTCGGTATGCCGGCCGGACTCACCGTGCCCCAGACTCCCTCCACCAGCACGAGCCGGCCGCCGGGACGCAGCAGCTCCCGCCAGTGCCGCAGCACCCGGGCCGGATCGGGCAGTGTCCACAGCACATGCCGCACGAGAACGACGTCGTAACGCCGATCCCCCGTCGGGGGCGCCGCGGCGTCACCGAGGAGGAACACCGCGTCGCGTCCGGCGAGCTTCTCCCGGGCGAGCGTCACCATGGCCGGGGACCGGTCGACTCCGGTCACCCGGTGTCCCTGCTCGGCGGCGAGCAGGGACAGGCTGCCGGTGCCGCAGCCGAGGTCGAGGACATCGCTCGCCCGAGCGGGCAGCCAGGAACGCAGCCGCCCGGCCCAGGCCTCGCGCACCCGGGGATCGCGCAGCCCGTGGTCCGGTTCCTCGTCGAAGGCCGCGGCCGCCAGGTCCCAGTCGACACCCACCGTGCCCGTGACGTCACTGTCGTCGGTCATGGGGCAAGAGTGGCAGCTGCCACTGACAATCGATTCGTGATCGGGGCCACAGACAGATCGGGATCGATGAGGAACTCTCCCCCGAAAGGTCCACCTCTGCGAGACCGCGGTGTCCGTGGACCCCGGAGGAGGCAGCCATGCGCCGTGTCACCGCACAGAAGCCCCCGAAGAAGACGGAAGCCCGCCGGATCCGCGAGAAGACCGACGAGCCCGCGGCCACACGCCCGGAGATCCGCGAGGACATCGCCCGCACCTGGTGGCCGGACGGCTGAGCCTGTGCGGTCGGCGGCGTCCGTCACGCCGCTCGCGCTTCTACCTGATCTCAGCCTGAGCGCTTCCTTAACGCGGCCATAAGGATCTCCTCGCACAGCCTCTGCCAGGCGATCTCACTGTTCCTTGGGGCTAGTTTCTGACCCGTCCCCCCACGGGATTCCCCCAAGTCCAGTGATCGTTCCGAGGAGTTGCTGCCCCATGACCGCACGCCGCAGGGCCGCTGTCGCCGCCGTCGGTATCGTCCCGCTCGCCCTGACCGGCCTGTCCGCCGCACCGGCGGCCGCGCACGGTTCGATGGGCGACCCGGTCAGCAGGGTCGCGCAGTGCTTCGCCGAGGGTCCGGAGAGCCCGAAGTCGGCGGCGTGCCGGGCGGCGGTCGCGGCCGGCGGCACCCAGGCGCTCTACGACTGGAACGGCATACGCATCGGCGACGCGGGCGGACGCCACGAGGAGCTCATCCCCGACGGCAAGCTGTGCAGTGCGAACAACGAGGCGTTCAAGGGGCTCGACCTGGTCCGCGACGACTGGCCGACCACTTCGGTGAGCAGCGGCTCGTACACCTTCAAGTACCGGGTGACCGCCCCGCACAAGGGCACCTTCGAGGTGTACATCACCAAGCCCGGCTACGACCCGTCCAAGCCGCTGGGCTGGGGCGACCTGGATCTGGCGAACCCGGTGGCGACGTCCACCGACCCGGCCGCCTCCGGCGGTTTCTACACGTTCACCGGCACCCTCCCCGAGCGCTCCGGCAAGCAGCTGCTGTACGCGGTGTGGCAGCGTTCGGACAGCCCGGAGGCGTTCTACTCCTGCTCGGACGTCACGTTCGGCGGGGCGAACGGGAGCACCGCTGGAAGCGGTGCCGAGTCCGGCGGCGACACTCCCAAGAGCGCGGCCGCCCCGGCGCCGGTCGCCTCCGCGCCCTCCGAGAAGCAGGTCGAGGACGGTGCCGAGAAGTCGACCATCGAGAACCACGGGCACGGGGACGACGACCCGCACACCACGGCGCAGCCGACCCCGGCGGCCGACGACGCCTCCGGTGACACCGCGGACGACGGCTCCGACGCGACGGCCGACGACACCACCGGGACCACCCCCAACCAGCCCAAGGCGGCCGGTGCTTCGGAGAACCTCGCGGAGACCGGGGGCGACGGGAACACCCCGTACCTGATGGTCGGCGGAGCCGCGGCGCTGGCGCTCGGTTCGGCGGCGCTGTTCGCCTCCAACCGGCGGCGTGCGGCGAGCGGACGGAACGGCCGCTGACCCGACTCCGCCCGTACCCGGGGGCCTGTCCGGCGGCTCAGGCCGGACAGGCCCCCGGCACGCGTGTCACCGACCGCACGTGTCACCGGCTGCACGTGTCACCGGCTACACGTGTCAGCTGAACACCGAAGCGCAGGTGGTGGGTTGGGCGTGGGCCGGGTCGAGGGCGTTGGCGACTTCGTGGAAGGCGATCCGGTCGAGCACCCCGATCGCCAGATGCTCGGACAGGTCGAGCGGGCACAGGTCCTGGAGCAGGACGTTGCGCACGTTCGGCCCGCTCAGGTACTGGCTGCGGTAGGGGGTGACCACCTCGTCGTACCGGGTGGCGAGGACGGTGTAGCGGACGCCGGGCACGGTGTCGCCGCCCGCGTTCAGCTTGGCGAGGAAGGCGGATCCGGCGATCTGCTGGGCGAGTGCGGGGGTGTTCTCGTTCAGCAGGTCCCCGGCGCCCGGGAAGTAGGGCAGCAGGTTGGTGAGGCCGCCGAGGGTGGTGCCGTGATTGCTGGGCGCGATCCCGACGAGGGCGTTCACCTCGTCGGCTCCGCCGAGGAACTTGAGGTAGTAGCGGGGCATCATGCCGCCCTGCGAGTGCCCGACGAGGTCGGCCTTGGTGGCGCCGGTCGCGGCGAGCACCTTGTCGACGAAGGCGTCGAGCTGTTCCGCGGACCGCTCGATGGGGCCGAGGCCGTGGAAGAGGGGGACGCCGGCGAGCTGGCCGTAGTCGAGGGAGAAGACGCAGTAGCCGCGGTGCTTCAGATAGGGCGCGAGGCCCAGCCAGTTGTCGACGGAGTTCCCGAAGGTGCCGTGGACCAGGACGACGGGACGGGGATGGGCGGCGGACGGCTTGCAGGTGTAGTCGTTCCAGCCCGAGCTGGGTGCAGCCGCGGCGTGGGCGCCGGTGGTGGGGACGGTGAGGGCCGCGGTGGCCAGCAGCAGTGCGGCCAGCGGTCTGGCCACTCGCTTCCAGGGCAGCATCGAGTGATCTCCTTGCGCGTCGAGGGGAGAATGCGACGGCCTTGCGCCCTGTGACCCGGATCACGAGGATGTTGTTCACTCGTCAAGTTACGGGTGAGTAGCCACACAGGGAAGTTACGCGTCAGTAAAAACTTCCCGTGGCGGCCGACGACGTGCGACGCCACCTGATAATGAGTCACCAAGCGGGACGAAAAGGCCCGTTGGGTGCAATGTGCAGCAGACCTGCGCGCAGCAACCGCGCTTCCCGCACCGGGCGGGCACACGAAAACGTCCCGCCCCTCACGTGGAGGGACGGGACGTCCGTGTGCGTACCGCAGGTACTACGGGTACCGCGGGTGGATCAGCCGATCTGGGTGCCGGTCGCCGAGAGGGCCTCCGTCACCGGCTGGAAGAAGGTCGTGCCGCCGGAGGTGCAGTTGCCGCTGCCGCCGGAGGTCAGACCCACCGCGCTGCTGCCCGAGAAGAGTGAGCCGCCGCTGTCGCCCGGCTCGGCGCAGACGTCGGTCTGGATCAGCCCGTTGACGATGTCGCCGTTGCCGTAGTTCACGGTGGCGTCCAGGCCCGTGACCGTACCGGAGTGCACCTGGGTCGTGGAGCCGCTGCGGGTGACCTGCATGCCGACGGTGGCATCGGCGGCGCCGGAAATCGCCCGTGTGGAGCCGTCGTAGAGGTTCACCTCACTCGGGTGGTCCACGTCGGCGGTGTACTTGACCAGGCCGTAGTCGTCGCCCGGGAAGCTGGACGCCTCGTTCTCGCCGATCACGTTGCCGGAGGAGTCCGACCACGTGGAGATGCCCTCGGTGCAGTGCCCGGCGGTGAGGAAGAACGGCTCGCCGCCCTTGGTCACGTTGAAACCGAGCGAGCAGCGGCCGCCGTTGCCGGTGATGGCGTCGCCGCCTGCGACGAAGGTCTTGAACTCATCCTTGGTGCGCTGGAGTTCGGCCTTGGCCCCGAGCCCGTCGACGACCTTCGTCAGGGCGGCCCACTCGGCCTCGGAGACCGTGCGGTCCGCGGTGACGACGACCTTGTTGGTGGTCGGGTCGGTCACCCAGGAGGTGCCCGGGATGGTCGCGTCCTGCTTGAGGGTGGTGTGCGCGTTCTTCAGCTCCGCGAGGGAGTTCGCCACGACTCTCGCCTTGGCGCCGGCCGCCTCGACGGTCTCGGCGGCGGCCTCGTCGAGCACGTTCACCACGAGGCTCTTGCTCTTCGCGTCGTAGTACGTTCCCGCCGCGTCGGCGCCGAGGTCCTCGGCGAGCGTCGAGGCGAGGTTTCCGGCCGCCGCGATCGAGAGAGTCCGGGGCGTGGAAGCCTCCGGGGTCTCGCTGGCGTTCGCAGTCTGGAAGGTGATTCCCGCGGCGACCAGTGCGGTGATGCCCGCACCCGTCATGGCAACGCGCCGCTTGGGTATGCGTCGGTGCTTCAACTCACGTCCTCCTGTGGGGGGACGGTCCGGGAGGTTGTGGGGACCTCACGGACCGGAAGGCGTACGGCTACGGGGGCGGCACACAAAAAGCCGCACCCCTGCCGGTTGAACGCCGCCCACTATTCCGATGCCCACCGGGAGCACACAAGGTCGACTTCAGGACGCGCGTACGGCAACGTCCGTGCGCCCCCCATGTCCTGACAGGTCATGGACACGCAGGTCGGTTCACATCGCAAACGCTACGAGCGAGTAACCCGCAGGGGGATTCAGGGGGTCTGGCCCTGGCTTGAATTCAACCCCTCCTGGTCCACATTCGAGCGGGACGGGGCGGACTGACGTTGCTCCACCGAGCCCTGGGCCGGCTGCTGGGCGGACCGTTCCAGGAAGCGCAGCAGCTCCACCGGGAAGGGCAGCACCAGCGTGGAGTTCTTCTCGGCGGACACCGCCACGATGGTCTGCAGCAGCCGCAGCTGCAGCGCGGAGGGGGTGTCCGCCATCTGCTGGGCGGCCTCGGCCAGTTTCTTCGACGCCTGGAGTTCGGCGTCGGCGTTGATGACCCGGGCCCGCCGCTCGCGGTCGGCCTCCGCCTGCCGGGCCATGGACCGCTTCATCGTCTCGGGCAGCGAGACGTCCTTGATCTCGACCCGGTCGATCTGCACGCCCCAGCCGACCGCCGGGCTGTCGATCATCAGCTCCAGGCCCTCGTTGAGCTTCTCCCGGTTGGACAGCAGGTCGTCGAGGTCGCTCTTGCCGATGATCGAGCGCAGTGAGGTCTGCGCCATCTGGGAGACCGCGAACCGGTAGTCCTCCACGTTGATGAGCGCGGCGGAGGCGTTGACGACCTTGAAGTAGACGACCGCGTCCACCCGTACGGTGACGTTGTCCCGGGTGATGCCCTCCTGTGCGGGGATCGGCATCGTGACGATCTGCAGATTGACCTTGTGCAGCCGGTCCACGAACGGAACGACCAGGGTGAGCCCCGGCCCCCGCACCTGGGGGCGGAGCCTGCCGAGCCGGAGGACCACCCCGCGCTCGTACTGCTTGACGACCCGCGCCGCCGACATCAGACCGACCGCTCCGGCGGACGCCAGCGCCACTCCCGCCGTCACCAGTTCCTCGACCATCACGGCCCCCCAGGGTCCGAAGTGGCGCATCAGGTGATCCCGCGACCGGCGCCGCCCGGCGCGTCCTGGTGTGTGTCCCTCGACGGTAACTCCGTGCCCCCACAAGAGCGAGCCCCCGCACGGCGATTGCCGTGCGGGGGCTCGTCATGCAGCCGGCTGCGGTGAAACCCGCGGGGGCCGGTGGTACCGGCCGGCTCCCGGTCCGTCCTCCTGGACGGGCGACCCGCTGCTGGTCCGTCGACCCAGCGGGTCCGGCAGACCTAGTAGACGCTGACGCCGTAGGCGCTCAGGGCCTCCGTCACCGGCTGGAAGAAGGTCGTGCCGCCGGAGGTGCAGTTGCCGCTGCCGCCGGAGGTCAGACCGTACGCGGTGCCGTCGCTGCCGTAGAGCGAGCCGCCGGAGTCGCCGGGCTCGGCGCAGACCGTGGTCTGGATGAGACCGGAGACGATGTCGCCGCCGCCGTAGTTCACGGTCGCGTTGAGCGCGGTGACCCGGCCGCTGTGCGTCCCCGTGGTGGAGCCGTCACGGATGACGGTGGTGCCCACGGCCGGGGTGGCCGCGCGGGTGATGTCGACGCCGTTCGCGGTGCCGGGGCGGCTGACGGAACCGGTGTAGCGCACGATGCCGTAGTCGTTGCCCGGGAAGCTGGAGCCGGCGGTCGTGCCGATGGCCGTGGTGCGGGCGGAGTTGGAGTACCAGGTGCCCGCGCCGTCGGTGCAGTGACCGGCGGTCAGGAAGTACTCGACACCGCTGCTGCTGCGGACGTTGAAGCCGAGGGAGCAGCGCCAGCTACTCGCGTAGATGGCGTCGCCGCCCTGGATGAGCTTGCTGAACGTACCGGGCGTGCGCTTGATCTGCAGCGCGCCGGCGTCGGCACCGGCCTGCTGCTTGATCTGCGCGATCTCGGCCTGGGACACCGTGCTGTCGACGGTGACGACGACCCGGTTGGTCTTGCTGTCGACGGCCCAGGCGGTACCCGGGATGTCGGCCTCCAGCACCGATCCGCTGACGCTCTTGAGCTCGGCGGAGCTGAAGGTGGTGGGTGTTTCGGACGCGTTCGCGCTGGGGATCGCGATCGCGGCGGCGGCCACGAGGCCGGTGGAGACGGCGATCAGCCGGGTGCGTCTCGAGATGCCGCTGCGGGGGGTGGTGCGCTTGATCCTCACTTCTCGTTCCTCCACAAAGGAAGTAGGGGGCCCCGTGGGGTTCGGGCCCGTGAGGCGCAGTCAGGGGACCGGCCGTCCGGATTCCGAACATGCCGTGCCCCTGACAAGCGCTGGGGGTGAGTATTCGGCCGAACGACCGGTCGGCGCAAGAGTGCCTTTCGGCCGTCACCCGCCCGGAGATGACCGGAAGTCGCCCCTCCGATTCTTCTCCGGTTCCCCTTCGGGTCCTTCCGGCCGCTTCTGCGGATCTCCTCCGAACACCTTTGCGGACGCCGGTTCAGCAGTCGCAGCCGCAGTCGCAGCCGCCGTCCTCGCCGCAGCAGCTGCAGCACTCACAGCAGTTGCAGCAGTCGCAGCAGCCGCCGCAGTCGTACCGGGAGCAGACCGTGTCCTTGCGCTCCCGGCTCCAGGGGTCCTCGTAAGTGCCGCAGCACATCTGGCACGTACAGGCCAGCCCCAGCCACACGGCGCAGCCGGCGAGCAGCCCGCGCCGGTCGCGGCGCGGCGGATCGGGCGGCATCGGGCCTCCGGGCATGCCCGGTGTGCCGGGCGGTGCGTAGGGGCCGGAGCCGTGGGCACAAGAAACGGTGTCGAAGGCACGGTGGACGGAGTTGGGCAGTTCATGGACGAGCAGCCGGTGCGCCAGAGTGCCGTCGCCGAACTCCACCTCGCGCAGCGCGAGCCGGATGCCGTGCACGGCGTCGTCGGCGAGCCGGCGGGCCTCGGTGAGGGGGGTGCCGGTGGCGGCGAGGGGGTTCCACGCGCCCGCCGCGGCGTCGGCCTCCCGGTCCTCCACGGCGTCCAGGAGATGGGCGAGCCGGCCGAAGAGACGCCCGGCCTCGGCGAGCGGCCCGGCGTTGTGCGGGCGCCCGGCGAGCACCGCGGTGTGCGCGAAGGCCGCCGCGGTGGCGGTCTCGGTCGGTTCGGTGACGGTGAGGATCGGGGTGCCCGGCCCGGCCAGGACCTCGATGCCGGCCTGCCGGTCGACGGCGTCGACCAGGACGGCCGTGTCGAACCCGACGTCCGAACCGGTCCGCGCCCCGGCCCGGTCCCAGCTCGCGGCGACGCGGCGAGCGGCGAGCGCCACCGGCCGGCGGGCCAGCAGCCCGTCCCCGTCGGCCACATGGTCGCGCACCTTGGCGGAGGCCAGGACCAGCGAGACGGCCGCCGCGAGTCGCGCGCCCTCACCGTGCGCGACGGAGGCGGTCCGCATGCCGCGCAGCGGACACGGCCCCGCCGTGCGCCGTCCGGCGTCCGCGCGCATCGCCTGAGCCTCCGTCAGGACCGAGACGAGCAGCCCGTCGTAGTTGGTGACCACGCGTGCGAGCTGCCCGTGGTCCCCGCGCAACGCCAGGCACAGTCCGCACAGATGCGCCGTCCACTGAGTCGTGAGTCGTTCACCGAGCCGATGCCGGCAGGGCCTGACCATTCCGAACATGACGTTCCCCCGTGGGTGCCGCGAAGTGGAGCGGCGGCATCGTATCGACTGTCGCGTTCACCCGTACGCGCCGTTCATCACCCATACGCCGAGAAGAATCATATTTCACTCACAGTCAGCATCCGCTTACGCCAAGGCCCTTGGGGGGCTTGGGCTCTCGACGGATTCTCCGTGCACCAGTACCGTCACAAACCCCCCGCGCGGCGTCCCATCACTTGGCGCGCCATCCGCATCATGGACGACCATAGGGATGCGGAAAGCAAGAAGGACCGCTGTGAGAGGAGGCGTCCATGGGATCGGTACGCAAGGCAAGTGCCTGGCTTGGCCTCGTCGACGACAACGAAGACGAGCGTTACTACGACGACGACTACTCCGACGGGACCGAGCCGGGGGACGCCTGGGTCACCGATCCGCGGGTCAAGGTGGCCACGGACGTCGCCGAGGAGAGGGGCCGCCGCATCGGCACGGTCACCCCGGACAGCTTCCGGGACGCCCGCGCCATCGGCGAGCTGTTCCGGGACGGGGTCCCCGTCATCATCAACCTCACCGCCATGGACGCCGGTGACGCCAAGCGCGTCGTCGACTTCGCCGCCGGGCTGATCTTCGGTCTGCGCGGTTCCATCGAGCGCGTGTCCAACCGTGTGTTCCTGCTCAGCCCGGCCGACACCGAGGTCGTCAGCGGAGAGCCCGCGGTACACCGGTCGGACGGCTTCTACAACCAGAGCTGAGGCAGGGCCGCTCGTCGGCCCTGCCCCCACCGGGCCTACCGGAACGCGTCGATTCCGGTGAGCGCCTTGCCCAGCACCAGCTGGTGCATCTCCACGGTGCCCTCGTAGGTGAGCACCGATTCGAGGTTCGTCGCATGCCGCATCACGGGGTATTCGAGCGAGATCCCGTTGGCGCCGAGGATGGTGCGGGCCGTGCGGCAGATGTCGATGGCCTCGCGGACGTTGTTCAACTTGCCGAAGCTGACCTGCTCGGGACGCAGGCGGCCGGCGTCCATGCGCCGCCCGAGATGGTGGGCGAGCAGTATCCCCTTGTGCAGTTCGACCGCCATGTCGGCGAGTTTGGCCTGCGTCAGCTGGAACCCGCCGATGGGCCGCCCGAACTGCTCCCGCGACTTCGCGTAGTCGACGGCGGCCTCGAAGCAGGCGCGCGCCGCGCCCATCGCGCCCCAGACGATCCCGTACCGGGCGTGCGTCAGGCAGCTGAGCGGTCCGCGCAGCCCGGTCACCTCGGGCAGTACGGCGTCGGCGGGCAGCCGTACGTCGTCGAGGACCAGCTCGCTGGTGACGGAGGCGCGCAGCGACCACTTGTGCTTGATCTCCGGCGCCGAGAACCCGGCGCTGTCGGTGGGCACCACGAACCCCCGGATCCCGTCGTCGGTCTGCGCCCACACCACGGCGACACCGGCCACGGATCCGTTGGTGATCCACATCTTGCGACCGTTCAGGACCCAGTCCCCGCCGTCGCGCTTGGCGTACGTCCGCATGGCCGCGGGGTCGGAGCCGTGGTCGGGTTCGGTGAGCCCGAAGCATCCGATGACCTCACCAGCGGCCATCTTCGGCAGCCACCGCTGCTTCTGCTCCTCGCTGCCGAACCGGTGGATCGCGTACATGGCGAGCGAGCCCTGTACGGAGACCAGGGACCGGATGCCGGAGTCGGCGGCCTCCAGTTCCAGGCAGGCGAGCCCGTACTGCACGGCCGAGGCGCCCGCACAGCCGTAGCCGCGAAGGGGCATGCCGAGCGCGCCGATCCCGCCGAGCTCCCGGGCCAGTTCCCGGATGCCGGGCAGTTCGCCCTTCTCGTACCAGTCGGCGACGTGGGGCAGCACCCGGTCTCCCGCCCAGGCGCGCACGGTGTCCCGGACCGCCAGGTCCTCCGGCTCCAGCAGGTCGTCGAGACCGAGCGGGTCGGCCGGGTCGAAGGGGGGCAGCTTCGCTGACTTCGCTGACGCGGACATGGGACACCCTCCGAGGATCTGACCGGGGCGGAGCAGGCCGGCGCACTTGTCAACTAGCGCTGCTAGTCACGGCTTGGACCGACCTGACGTTACGACGCGGTGTCGCGCACGTCCACCCGGCCCGGCAGCGGTGTGCCTCACACCGAGACACGGGAGTTTGCGGCCGCCCGCGGCGCGGGCACCTCGGCGGCTTTGCCCGATTCGCCCGAGGGTGCATCGGCGGGCACATCCGTGGACACGTCCGCGGGGGCCTCGGCCGGCATGTCCGCGGGTGCCTCCTCGGCCGTCGCCGTCTCGCAGTGCATCGCCCTCGGCAGCCGCAGCGCCATCGCGGCCCCGAGCAGCAGCAGGCCGGCGCTGACCAGCAGGGTCACATGCAGCCCGTGCACGAAGGCGTGGCGTGCCGCGTCCAGCAGGGCGGATCCGGCGGGCCCGCCCAGTCGGGTGGCGACCTCGTGGGCCTCCCCCAGCGAGTGTCCCGCCGCCGTGGACGCCGACGCGGGTACCCCGGGGACGCCGGTGAGGCCGGGCGCGTAGGCGGCGTTCATGACACTGCCGAGGAGCGCGATCCCGATGCCGGCGCCCAGCTGGTACGAGGTCTCGCCTATGGCGGCGGCCCCGCCCGCCTGTTCCGGGGGCGCTTCGCTCAGCATCGACTCGTACGCCCCGAACAGGGTGGTCTCCAGGCCGAAGCCGAGCAGGACGAATCCGCTCAGCAGCAGGGTGCGGTTGTCCTGCTCGCCCATCGCGGTCAGCAGCAGCACCGCGGCGGCCGTCAGACAGAAGCCGAAGCAGACCATGCGGCGCGGCCCGAACCGGCGCAGCAGCCGCGCACCCGCCAGCCCCGCCGCCATCGCCGCGAACGTCAGCGGCAGCAGGCGCAGTCCGGTCTCCAGCGGGGACAGTCCCAGGACGAGCTGGAGGTACTGCGCGGCGATCAGTTCCAGGCCCACCAGGGCGAGCATCGCCAGCACGATGCAGCCCACCGACGTACTGAACGCCGGCCGGGCGAACATCCGCAGGTCGACCAGTGGATGCGCGCGTCGCCGCTGCCGGCGGACGAAGGCGGCCAGCAGGGCGGCGCCCGCGACCAGCGCCAGGGCGGTCCACACACCGCCGCCGGCGGCGGATTCGCCGCCGCCGAGCCGCTTCACGCCCAGGACCACCGCGAACAGCCCGGCGGCGGCCATCAGCGCGCCCGCCACGTCCCAGGGGCCGCTGCCGTCGCCCTTCGACTCCGGCAGCAGGATCCGCCCCACCGGGAGGCTGACCAGCATCAGCGGAATGTTGATGAGGAAGACCGAACCCCACCAGAAGTGCTCCAGCAGGAACCCGCCGAGCAGGGGTCCGACCGCCGCACCGACCGCGGCGACCGCGCTCCAGATGCCGATGGCGAGCGCCCGCTCGCGCCGGTCCGGAAAGACCTGCCGCAGGATCGACAGCGTCGCGGGCATGATCATCGCGCCGCCGACGCCCAGCAGCGCCCGCGCCGCGATCAGCACCTGCGCGTTGTCCGCGAGGGCCGCGATGCCGGAGGCGACGCCGAACAGGGCGTAGCCGAGCAGGAGTACGCGTCTGCGTCCGACCCGGTCGCCCAGGGTGCCGAACAGGATCAGCAGTGAGGCGCAGACCAACGGGTAGGAGTCGACGATCCAGAGCAGTTCCATCCCGCCGGGCCTGAGGTCCTCCGTGACGGCGGGGACCGCCACGTGCAGCACGGTCGCGTCGACGGCGACGAGCAGCAGACTGGCGCAGAGGACGACGAGTACCACCCAGCGGTTGGCACCGGCCCCGGCCGCCCTACGGCGCAGCGCGGCGGCCGTGGTCGTCCCGGACATGCACAGACCTCCCAGATGTTCCCTCGCGCTCGGCGGGCCCGCGGGGTGGGGGGACTCCCCCCGCGACTCGACCGGAGAGGAGCGGTGTGGCCTCCGGCCTGCGCAACGAACGGCGAGTGACACGTCAGCGTACGCGAGGGAACGGCGGTATCGAGTGGCGGGCCTCTCACAGATTCGGCAGAAACGTGTGGCGTACACCACTTTCTTTCGGGTTCCTTTCGGGCCGCCTCCGGTACCTTCCGGTCGTCCCCGTGGCCCGTACGCCCTGCCGGGCCGCCCGTCCGGGTGGGCAGCCCGGCAGGGAGGACCGGACGCGTGGCGGGCCGCCCCGCCACGCGTCCGGTCGATAATCGGGCCCGTGACCGATCTCGAGACGCGTGCCCTGCCGTCCCGCCCCGGTGTGCTGCGCCGGGCCGCGCCGGCGCTCCTCGGGTACGCGGCCGTGCGCGCCCTGGGCCTGGTCACCCTGGCTCTGTGGAGCGAGGCGCGCGGCAAGAGCGCGTACACCCTGCTGACGGCCCGCTGGGACGCGCTCTGGTACACGAGGATCGCCGAGCTGGGGTACGGCTACGAGGTGCGCCTCCCGAACGGGGACGTGCACTCGAACCTGGCCTTCTTCCCCCTGCTCCCCTGGCTGGAGCGGCTGCTGGCGGCGGTGTCCCCGCTGTCGTACGCCGACGGGGGCTTCGTCGTCGCCGTGCTGGCCTCGCTCGCCGCCGCCTGGGGGATCTTCGCGGTGGCGGACCACGTGCACGGGCCGCGGGTCGGGGTGTGCGCGGTGCTGCTCTGGGCGGTGCTGCCGGTCGGTGTCGTCCAGTCGATGGCGTACAGCGAGTCCCTGTTCACGGCACTCGCCGCGTGGTCGTTGTACGCGGTGCTGACCGGGCGCTGGGTGACGGCCGGGGGGCTGGCGTGTCTGGCCGGCCTGACCCGCCCGGTGGGGCTGGCGGTGGCCGCGGCGGTCTGGGTGGCGGGCCTCGCCTCTCTCGCGCACAGCCGCCGCTTCCCCGCCGGCTTCCGCTCGTTCGGGGGAAGCCGGGGTGCGGCAGCGGTGGGCGGCGCGCGCTCCGGGGAACGCGCCGCACCGCACGAAGACACCCGGCGTGTTCCCGCACCCGAGGGCGCGCACGTGCCGCCGGGCGCCCCCGGCGTCCGCGTCCGCCGGGCGCTCGGCATGTTCCTCGCTCCGCTCGGCGCCGCCGGTTACGTTCTGTGGGTCGGCCACCGGACCGGGAAGGGGCCGTTCGGGTATCTCGATGTGCAGGCCGGATGGCGGAACGGGTTCGACGGGGGTTATGCCTTCGCCCGGTTCACCCTCGAGAAGTTCACGTCGTTTCCGTCGGCCCTGGCGGGGCTCGGACTGGTCCTCGGAGTCGGTCTGCTGGTGCGGCTGTACGTGATCTGCGTACGGCAGCGCCAGCCGCTCCCGCTGCTGGTGTACGCCGGTGTCGTCACCGCCCTCGCCCTGTGCGCGTCGAGCTACTTCGGTTCGAAGCCACGTCTGCTCATGCCTGCCTTCCCGTTGCTGCTGCCCCTCGCGCAGGGCCTGGCCCGGCTGCGTACGCCCAGGTCGGCGCTGGTGGTGGCGTCCGTCGCGGTGGCCTCGGCGATGTACGGAGCCTTCTGGCTGAACGGTTCCGGTCCGCCCTGAGCCCGCCCCCGCCCCGCCCGCCGGCGGTGAGCACCGGGGAAATTCCGCGCCATCCCCTGGTGAACGAATTCCAAAAGCGCGATAAATCTTCGCCATCGAATGATCAAAAGAATTGAGGGAGACGATGTCCGGGGATTATCGATTCACCAAGAATAAAGGTCACCCTGAGAGTAATCCCACATCACATCGTCATCACAAAGCCGCTGATTCGGCGGGGCTGCGCGTTCACTCCCTGTAACGTCGATTGGGTGCGTACCGAACGTAAGCCCACCCGTCTGGACCGGGTGTTCGCGAGGCTGGATCGTGAGCCGGAACGACCGGCTCACATCGACATGCCCCGAATGAGCCGGCACCGGACGGTGCTCTTCGGCTCCGCCCTGGCCTTCTACGTGGCGATCGTGTGGGCCGTCGTCATCACGTCCTGGCTGGTCCGGCTGGACTGGCGGGTGATGTTCTTCCGCCCCTACGAGCAGTGGGCACAGCTCCACGCCTTCGTCGACTACTACGTGGTGCTCGGCCAGCGCGGCCCGACCGCGGTGATGGTCGCCGCCTGGCTGGGCTGGCGCTCCTGGCGGCAGCACACGCTGCGTCCGCTGCTCGCGCTAGGGGTCTCCCTGCTGCTGCTCAACATCACCGTCGGTGCCGCGAAGTACGGCATGGGGCGCCTCGGACCGCACTACGCCACCGAGATCGGATCCAGCGAGATGTGGCTCGGCGGCAGTATATTTCCCAGCGGCCACACCGCCAACGCCGTGGTGACCTGGGGAATCCTGGCCTATCTGGCCTCCACTCCGAGAGCCCGGCGCTGGCTGTCCGCCCTGTCCGCGGTGACCTCGCTCGGTGTCGGTCTGTCCACCGTCTACATCGGCACCCACTGGCTGAGCGACGTACTGCTCGGCTGGGTGGCCGGCCTGCTGATCCTGCTGGCGCTGCCCTGGTTCGAGCCGATGATCGCCCGTGCCGAGGACCGGATCTTCGTCTGGCGCGACCGCCGGCGCGAGCGCCGGTACACACGTCAGGGCCGTACGGCGCCCGCCGCCCCCCTGCCCGCCGCAGCGCCGGTCGTGCTCAAGCCGCTCGCCGACCGCGAGGACACCGCGGCCCCCGAGCCGGTCTCCGCGTCCCGTTCCACCACCCGGTCACCCGTCTACCTGGCGCCCGGCCCGCACACGGGCCGGGCGGAGCGCAGTCCGGTCACCCCGACGGGCAGCCGCCGCCCGTCGCACGGGGAACGCCAACCGCGCGGCAACGCGCCGTCGGCCCGCTCCTGACGGATCCCGGGGCGCCGCCGTGTCTCAGCCCTTCCAGGACCGCGCCACGCTGCCGTCCCTCACCTCGAAGTTCAGCCGTCCCACGAGGTACTCCATGGTGATGATCGCCCCCGGCGGCAGCGCCCGCACCGTCGACCAGCCGCGCTCGCGCGCGAGCTGCTCGGCGCGGTCCGCGGGCAGGCCCACATAGGCGTCCGGGCTGTCGTCGGGTTCCGCGGAGGGTGTCGGAATGGGTGCCATACGGTCACGCTATGCCCTGCCCGGCGGACGGGGAAGGCCCGGCCGGGAACACGCTCCGAGATCCCCCGAGGGTCACACTTCTGTCACAGGATCACGACAGGCGTTTATGTCCGCGACCATCACACGAATGGGTGATTCGGCGTCTCTTCCGGAGGAAGTCGTGGACAATTCCCGAGCGTCGCGCCGGGGCACGAATAAATCCGGCAGCGGGCCCCGGAAGAAACGTCCGGGGCCTCATGCATTTCGCCGTCCGCATGCCCGTGAAGGCGTTACCGCACAGAATGTTCGCGTTTCCCTCACACGGCCCGCCGTCTTCGCGGTCCCGGCGCGGGAACCGGGACCGCGGCCGATGCCTCAGGGCTTGTAGGCCAGGTGCGGTACGTCGAAGCAGGTGCGGTTCATGTCGCCCTGGGAGATCCAGCCCTCGCCGTCCCGCCAGCGGGCCACCGACAGACAGGTCCTGCCGGCCCCCGGCGGTTCGGGCGAGCGGGCGAACGTGACGGGAAGCAGCAGCCCGCCCGCGGTGTAGCCGTGGGCGCGGTTCACGAAGTCGTCGACGCACGCGCGCGTGACGCCCGTGCGGGCGCCCGTGCGCGCACAGGACCTCGCCGCGTCGGTGAACCAGCGCGCGGCGGCCCACCCCTCCGACTGCCACTGGGAGTGTGTCTTCAGGCCCTCGGTGGCGGCCCGGAACTCCCGTACCGCCTTGTGGCCGGTGTCGTCGAAGTTGCGGCTGGAGCCGGTGGCCCACAGGGCGTTGCGGCAGTGCGGGGCGTCCTTGTAGTCCTCGGCGACGGTGGACGTCCAGTTCCGCACGTTGGTGACCTTGGCGGTGACCCGGGCGCCGGCCTCGTCCATCGCCTGGCAGAGGCGTGCGTTGCCGTGGCTGTCGATGGAGTCGAAGACGAGGTCGGCGCCCTGCTGTTTCAGGTCGGCGGCCACCGCGCGGAAGTCGGGCAGGGCGAAGTCGACCTCCTCGGTGACCACCTTGTAGCCCTCGGTCCTCAGCCCCCGCTCGACGAGCCTGGCGTAGGCGGCGGACGCGGACTGGTTGTAGGAGACGACGGCGGCCGTGCGGGCACCGTACTCGCGCTTGAAGTAGCGGTAGACCTCGGTGCCCCGTACAGCAGCCCGTTCCAGCCGGGTGTGCCGTTCCGGGGCGCCGTGCCGCCGTGGATGCCGTACAGGTGCGGGTAGGTGTCGTGGGCCGCGCCGATGGGCTGCCCGCCGATGTCGGGCACGCGCGCGTGGGAGACGCGGGAGGCACCCGCGTAGTCCAGGGCGGTGGTCGCCACCAGGGCGACGACGTGGTCCTCGTCGATCAGCCTGTGCACGCACTCGTTGTTGCCGACACCGCTGCCGCCGTCGTCGCACAGACGCACTTCGACCCGGCGGCCGTCGATGCCGCCCCGCGCGTCGAGGCGGTCGAAGTAGGCCTTGGCACCGTCGCGCGGGCCGGTGAAGGCGCTGCCGCCGACCGGGCTGGTGGCGCTGGTGATGATGCCGACGCGGATCGGCTCGGTGGTGGCCCGGGTGGGCGCGGGCGGGCGGCCGTCGTGCTCGAAGTCGCTCTCCGGCAGGCGGCTGCCGCAGGCCGCGGTCAGGGCGAGCAGCAGGACTGCGGCGACTGCCTCAGCACCCCGGGACGGCCGTGGCCGAGCCATTGCCACTCTGTTGCACCAGCGCGCACAGGGTCTTGGTGGCCCCCGGCCCGGGCCTGACCGTGCTGCTGGGCCGCAACGGCTCCGGCCGTACGACCGTCCTGCGCGCGCTGGCCGGTACGGTGCCGCTGTACGGCGGGGCGGTGGTGTGGGACGGCGCCGACGTGACGGGCGTACCGGCCCATGCTCGGGCCCGGCGCGGGATGCGCCTGGTGCCGGAGCGGCAGGCGGTGTTCGACTCCCTCACCGTGCGCGAGAACCTCGTGCTCGCCGCTCCCGCGCGCGCCGGGGTCGGCTCCTCCGGCGACTTCGCGGTCCGCGGCGCGACGGCCCTCGACCCGGCGGCCCTCGACGCCTATCCGGAGCTGCGGCCGCTGCTGGAGCGCCGCGCGGGCACCCTTTCCGGCGGTGAGCAGCGCATGCCGGCCCTCGCACGGGCGTTGTCGGCCCACGCGCGCGTGGTGCTCGTCGACGAGCCCGCTCAGGGCATGTCGCCGGCGGTCGCGGCCCGCACGTACGGACTGCCGGCCGCGGCCGCGCTCCACGCGTGCGTGGTGATCGCCGAACAGCGGCTCCCGTCCGCGCTGCGCGACCGGCCCGCCTTCGTCTACGAACTGCACCGGGGTGCGGTGGTGTTCGCCGGGGAGGCGGGGGGAATCCGGCCGCCGGACCTGACACCGGAGGCCCCGTCCGGGCGGCCGAGGACCGGCGGCCGCCCGGACGGGGCCTCACCTCGGGTGGACCGGGCCTCACCTGGGGCCCTGGTCCACCCGGAACGGTTCAGAGCGCGAGACGCTGTCCGGGCATGATCACGTCGGGATCGCCGCCGATGACCTCCTTGTTGGCGGCGTACAGCCGCTGCCAGGTGGTTCCGTGCCGGGCGGCGATCCCGCTCAGTGTGTCGCCCTTGCGGACGGTGTAGTAGCCGCCGGACGAGTCCTGCTTCGCGTCGCCCGACGACTGTTCCGGTGCCTTCGCCGGCTTCGCCGGGTCCTTCTGCGCGGGCTCCGGGTCGACAGCGGGTGCGCTCCCGGACGCCCCGGCGCGTACCGAGCAGGTGGGCCAGGCGCCCCACCCCTGGGTCTGCTGGACCTTGGTGGCGACAGCGATCTGCTGGGACTTGGTGGCCCGGTCGGCGGTCGGCGCATAGGCCGTGCCGCCGAAGGCGCGCCAGGTGGAGGCGGTGAACTGCAGCCCGCCGTAGTGGCCGTTGCCGGTGTTCATGTGCCAGTTGCCGCCACTCTCGCACTGCGCGATGCGGTCCCACACTCCGCTGTCCGCCGCCGCGGCGTTGCCGGTCCCGGCCAGCAGCCCGAGGGGCGCGAGCAGTGCCGCGCCGGCCAGAACCGCCGCCGTACGGGGCCTCTGAACCTTCCGGGCGTCGTCGTGGATGTTGCCGCGGGTGTTGCCGGCACATTCGAACATGTAGTTCCCTCTCCAAGGACTCGGGGTCCCCCAAGGCGGAGCGCCGCCACCACGTCATGGGACGCCGTGCGTCAACGCCCGAACCGGCAGGATCAAGCAACTCCCCGTCCTCCCAGGCCAGTTCACCTTTACCCTAAGTAGCGTCAGTTTCCGGACACCCACTTTATTCCCCTATTTCCTGATTTACCGACCGACACGCCGGATGCCTCGTGAGCCACTTCATCCGGGTAACACCATTGATGTCGCAGGCAGTTGACGACGAGTGTCCGATTCCGCGCCGGAAGTGACCGTGTGCGCCAGATGGTTCGATTCCGTTCGCTCCAGGGCGTGACTCCCCCCGCAGATCGCCCGTTGTCTTCTGTATGAGCCGGGGACCCACCCGGACCACGGGCCGGGAGCCCCCGGCCTCGCCACGCACCGCATCCCGAGGGAGCCACCCGTGCCGCGCATGCTCGACGTCAGCGACGAGGTACGCGCCGAGATCGGCGACGAAGAAGCCGACCGCCTGCTCGCCGGAGATTCCGCCCCGGGCGGCTACGACTGCACCTCCTGCCGCACCCCGGGCGACCCGGAGCAGGAGCGCACCAGCACAGTCCTGTTCATCGGGGACGAGACCGCCGTCCTCGCCTTCGCCCACTCCACCTGCCTGCCCTCGCAGGTCGTCCAGGTCACCGAGGAGCAGCTCCAGGGAGCCGTGCGGTCCATCGGCGGAAACGACGCCGCGCCCGCACAGGCCGCACCCGCCATGCGGGCCGCACACGTCGCACCGGGGCACACCGCACCGGAGCAGGTCGTACCGGAGCAGGCCGTGCTCGGCGTGACCAGCGGACTGGTCCTGATCGCCGGGGAGCTGCACCCGGCCCTGGTCGTCGAGCCGACCGCGCCGGTCGCGCGGCCTGGTTCGCTCGCGTCCGGCGACGACTTCCTGCCGCTGCTCGCCGAACAGGGCTTCATCCCCGTGACCGAGCTGTCCACCACACCGCCCGTGCTGCACGGCTGGTCGGTACTGCTGGCCGTGGGCCAGTTGCACGCGGTGCTCCAGCCGAATCCGAACGGCGGACAGCCGGTGGCCTGGTGGCAGGCGCACCAGCCGCTCCAGGTCACCGAGGGCTGGCGAACGGCCGCCAACAAGCACCAGCAGGTGCTGCTGTTCGCGGCCCCGGTCGGCTCGATCGGCCGTCAGCCGCGCGAGGACCTGCTGCGCGACGCCCTGGACCGGGCGGCGGCGAACGGAAGGCTGGTCGCGGCGGCACTGCCGCTCGCCGGCCTCTGACCGGCGAAGAGCGTCGGCCGTCGGACGGGCGAAGGGGGTCGGCCGTCCGACGACGGCCGTCCGGCCGGTGACCGGCGAAAACCCCACGTGGGCCGCATCCCTTACCGGGCGGGGTCGTTTGGAGATATGTGCACGCATACGACGCTCCCCGCCGCCAGACCTTCCCGTTGGTCCCCGCCCCGGTGCGGTCGGCTCAGGGCTCCACGAGCGGCCCTTCGGCCACGCCGATCTACGACGCGCTCTACGCCGAGTACGTGAAGTCCTTCCGCTCACTGCCGGGCGACCGCAGCGGCGAGGAGAAACTGGGCTTCACCGCCTTCGGAAGCATCCCGCACAGAACGAGCCCCTCCGCCGGTACGGACTCGTCCGTCGGCCACGGTTCGGGGACCTTCGGCGGTTCCCTCGGCGGCGGATCGTACGGCTCCTACAGCGCGGGGGCGAGCAGCGCCCGTCAGACCGCCGGGCAGCAGCCGCAGTGGCAACAGGTCACAGCGGTCGGCCGGCACGCCATCGGGATGCACCACGTGCCGGCGGCACTGCCCCCGGCCCCGCGCCGGGAGTCCTGACCGAGGGCCACCGAGCCCGCAGACGAGGCAGGGTGAAGGGGGCGGTCCCGTTCGGGACCGCCCCCTTCATCCTGTGTGCCGTCGGGTCACTTCTTCTGGCCGCGCTTTTCGCGCACCCGCACCGAGATGTGGATCGGCGTGCCCTCGAAGTCGAACTCCTCGCGCAGCCGGCGCTCGATGAACCGCCGGTAACCCGCCTCGATGAAGCCGGAGGCGAACAGGACGAACCGCGGCGGCTTGGTGCCGGCCTGCGTGCCGAACAGGATGCGCGGCTGCTTGCCACCCCGCACGGGGTGCGGGTGGGAGGCGACCAGCTCGCCGAGGAAGGCGTTCAGCCTGCCCGTCGGGACACGGGTCTCCCAGCCCGCCAGGGCCGTCTCGATCGCCGGGACCAGCTTCTCCATGTGGCGTCCGGTGCGGGCCGACACGTTCACCCGCGGCGCCCACGTCACCTGGCCGAGCTCGGTCTCGATCTCCCGCTCCAGGTAGTAGCGGCGCTCCTCGTCGAGGGTGTCCCACTTGTTGAAGGCCAGGACGAGCGCCCGCCCCGCCTCTACGGCCATGGTGACGATGCGCTGGTCCTGTACCGAGATGGAGTCGGCGGCGTCGAGGAGGACGACGGCCACCTCGGCCTTCTCCACGGCGGCGGCGGTGCGCAGCGAGGCGTAGTAGTCGGCGCCCTGCTGCAGGTGGACGCGCTTGCGGATGCCCGCGGTGTCGACGAACTTCCAGGTCTTCCCACCCAGCTGGATCAGCTCGTCGACCGGGTCACGGGTGGTGCCGGCGATCTCGTTGACGACGACGCGCTCCTCACCGGCCACCTTGTTCAGCAGCGAGGACTTGCCGACGTTCGGGCGGCCGATCAGGGCGACCCGGCGGGGGCCGCCGACCACCGTGCCGAAGGTCTGCGCGGGTGCCTGAGGCAGCGCCTCCAGGACCTGGTCCAGCATGTCGCCGGTGCCGCGGCCGTGCAGGGCCGAGACGGGGTGCGGCTCGCCCAGGCCCAGGGACCACAGATAGGAGGCGTCGGCCTCGCCGCTCGGGCCGTCCACCTTGTTGGCGCACAGGACCACCGGCTTGCCCGCCTTGCGCAGCAGCCGGACGACGGCCTCGTCGGTGTCGGTCGCGCCGACCTTGGCGTCCACCACGAACACCACGGCGTCGGCCGCCTCGATCGCGTACTCGGCCTGCGCCGCCACGGAGGCGTCGATACCGAGGACGTCCTGCTCCCAGCCACCGGTGTCGACGACCTTGAAGCGGCGGCCGGCCCACTCGGCCTCGTAGGTGACGCGGTCGCGGGTGACGCCGGGCTTGTCCTCGACGACGGCCTCGCGGCGGCCGATGATGCGGTTCACCAGGGTCGACTTGCCGACATTGGGGCGTCCGACGACGGCGAGCACGGGCAGCGGACCGTGTCCGGCGGCCTCGATGGCGCCCTCGACGTCCTCGAGGGCGAAGCCCTCCTCCGCGGCGAGCTCCATGAACTCCGCGAACTCGGCGTCACCGAGCGCCCCGTGGTCGTGCTCGTGCTCGGCCGAGCCGTCGGGCTGGATGTGGTCGTTCATGAAGTCGTACCTCGTTGTCCATCGTGGTCGGTGGAATGCCCGGTTCCGGGTGATCCACTACTCAGTGTCGCCTAGCGCCCGGTGAGGCGTCTGGCGTTTTCCAGGTGCGCGGTGAGCTGCTTCTGGATCCGCTCGGTCGCCGCGTCCAGCGCCTTGCGGGTGCGGCGGCCGTCGCCGTCGCCCGCGTCGAACGGGTCGCCGAAGACGACGTCGACACGGGAGCGCAGCGGGGGCAGCCCCTTTATCAACCGTCCGCCCCGCCCGGAACTTCCCAGCACGGCGACGGGCACGATCGGCGCGCCGCCGCGCACGGCGAAGTACGCGAGCCCCGCGCGCAGCGAGGCGAAGTCGCCCTCGCCCCGGGTGCCTTCGGGGAAGATGCCGAGGACGCCGCCCTCCCGCAGGACGCCGAGCGCCCGGGAGATCGCCGTGCGGTCGGTGGTGGCCCGGTCCACCTTCACCTGGCCGATGCCGGTCAGGAACGGGTCGAGCGGTCCGACGAACGCCTCCTTCTTGATCAGGAAGTGCGTCGGCCGGGGCGCCACGCCCATGACCATCGGTCCGTCGATGTTGTGGGAGTGGTTCACGGCGAGCACCACCGGACCGGTCGCGGGCACCCGCCAGGCGCCCAGCACGCGCGGCTTCCACAGCCCGTACATCAGGCCGACGCCGATCCGCCGCCCGACCTCGGCGCCCCGCGCCGACGGAAGTTCGGTCACCGTCCGGCTCTCTTCTCCTCGACGAGGGTGACGACACACTCGATGACCTGCTTCAGCGTCAGGTCGGTGGTGTCCACCTCGACCGCGTCGTCCGCCTTGGCCAGCGGGGAGGTCTTGCGGCTGGAGTCGGCGGCGTCCCGCTTGATCAGGGCCTCGCGGGTGGTGTGCAGGTCGGCGCCCTTCAGCTCACCGCTGCGGCGGGCGGCGCGCGCCTCCGGGGAGGCGGTGAGGAAGATCTTCAGGTCGGCGTCGGGCAGCACGGTGGTCCCGATGTCGCGGCCCTCGACGACGATGCCGGTGACGGCGGAGCCGGCGATCGTGCGCTGCAGCTCGGTGATCCGGGAACGCACCTCGGGGACCGCGCTGACGGCGCTGACCTTGGAGGTGACGTCCTGCTCGCGGATCGGACCGGCCACGTCGACACCGTCGACCGTTATGGTCGGTCCCGCCGGGTCGGTGCCGGAGACGATCTCGGGCTTGCCGGCCACGGCGGCGATCGCGGAGGGGTCGGTGACGTCGATGCCGTTGGTGACCATCCACCACGTGATCGCCCGGTACTGGGCGCCGGTGTCCAGGTAGCTCAGGCCGAGCTGTGCCGCCACGGCCTTCGACGTGCTCGACTTGCCCGTGCCGGACGGACCGTCGATGGCGACAATCACTGGCGTGGCGCTTTCCACAGTGGGGACCTTCCTGGACCTGGCTGGCGGGGAGCGGGGCGCGACTGCCCTGGACAAGGTTACTGGGTGTATGTCCCCCGATCGGCCCTACCCGCTCCCGGCTGCGCGCAGGGCCCCGGAAGCGGTACGGGCGCTGTCGCGGGACACACCGCCCGCCCGCCGCCCGGCGGGTGCTACTGGCGGATCGCCCAGCCCCGCTCCCGGAGTGCCGCGGTGAGTACCGGGGCCGCGTCGGGTTCCACCATGAGCTGCATCAGACCGGTCTGCTGCCCGGTCGCGTGCTCGATGCGCACGTCCTCGATGTTGACGCCCGCACGTCCCGCGTCGGCGAAGATGCGGGCCAGTTGGCCCGGCTGGTCGTCGATGAGCACCGCCACGACCTCGTAGACGCGCGGCGCGGAGCCGTGCTTGCCGGGGACCCGGACCTGCCCGGCGTTGCCGCGGCGCAGCACGCCCTCGATGCCGGTGCTGCCCTCGCGGCGCTTGTCCTCGTCGGAGGACTGCAGCGCGCGCAGGGCCCGCACCGTCTCCTCCAGGTCGGTGGCGACGTCGGTGAGCAGGTCGGCGACCGGTCCGGGATTCGCGGAGAGGATGTCGATCCACATCCGGGGGTCCGAGCCGGCGATCCGGGTCACGTCCCGGATGCCCTGCCCGCACAGCCGTACGGCGGCCTCCTCGGCGTGCTCCAGGCGCGCTGCGACCATGCTGGACACCAGGTGCGGCATGTGGGAGACGAGGGCCACGGCACGGTCGTGGGCGTCGGCGTCCATGACGACCGGCACGGCCCTGCAGTGCGAGACCAGTTCGAGGGCGAGGTTCAGCACCTCGGTGTCGGTGTCCCGGGTGGGGGTGAGCACCCACGGGCGGCCCTCGAAGAGATCCGCGCCGGCGGCCAGCGGGCCGGACTTCTCCCGGCCGGACATGGGGTGGGTACCGATGTATGCCGACAGGTCGAGCCCCCGCTGCTCGAGCTCACGGCGCGGACCGCCCTTCACGCTGGCGACGTCGATGTAGCCGCGCGCCGCACCACGGCTCATGGCCTCGGCGAGGGCTTCGGCCACGTGGGCGGGCGGGGCGGCGACGATCGCCAGGTCCACCGGCCCCTCCGGCTCCCGGTCGGTGCCGGCGCCGAGCGCGGCGGCCGTACGGGCCTGCTCCGGGTCGTGGTCGACGAGGTGGACGACGACGCCCCGCCGGGACAGGGCGAGGGCGGCGGACGTGCCGATCAGCCCGGTGCCGATGACGAGTGCGGTTCTCACTGGGCGATGTCCTTGCGCAGGGCCGCCGCGGCACCGAGGTACACATGGGCGATGTCGGCACGCGGCAGGTCGGACTCGACGTGCGCGAGGATGCGGACGACGCGGGGCATGGCGCCCTCGATGTCCAGTTCCTGGGCACAGATCAGGGGGACGTCGACGATGCCGAGCTTGCGGGCGGCAGCGGCGGGGAAATCGGAGTGCAGGTCGGGCGTGGCCGTGAACCAGATGCTGATCAGGTCGTCCACTGCCAGACCGTTGCGCTGCAGAACAGCGGTGAGCAGGGCGCCGACCTGCTCCTCCATGTGGCCGGACTCGTCCCGCTCGAGCTGGACGGCGCCCCGGACCGCTCGTACCGCCACGGCGATGCTCCTTGCTGGTGCGCTGATGTACGGGTGTACCGGAGTGCCTGCGTGTTCACTCGCCGGCACTCCGACGTGGGTGTCGGTCGTCCAGCCTAGTCAGAACGGGCGCGGCCGGTGTCCGGTGCCCGCCCGCCGAGACGGACGGCGCGTCCGGTGCCAGACTGCTGGGGTCCCCTCCACCTCGCCCACGGTTCTCTCCCCCCGGAGGTGACGACATGCCCCCTCCCGAAACGCGGCGCACGGTCCTTCTCGCGACAGGCGCGACGGCACTGGCCGCCGGCTGCGGCGGGGGCGGGAACAGAGCGAGGGTTCCTCGCCGGACTCCGCCACGGACACCGCCGCGCCCCACGCGTCGGCAGGCCGGGAACTGGCCTCGACCGGCGACGTCCCGGTAGGTGGAGGGGTGATCCTCAAGGACGAGAAGATCGTGGTGACGCAGCCGGAACAGGGCGACTTCAAGGCCTTCTCGGCGATCTGCACCCACCAGCACTGCCTCCTGGCGAACGTCCCGGACGGCACCGTCAACTGCGCCTGCCCCGGTAGTCGGTTCCGGATCACCGACGGCTCGGTGGACCGGGGCCCGGCGACCAGTCCGCTGCCTTCGGAGCAGATCACGGTGGAGGGAAATTCGATTCGCCTGGTGTGAGCCGCCGCATACGCTCCCGGGCATGCGCCCCGAGCACCTGGTCCGCGACCACACCGTCTACGCCTGCGTCATGGGGTCGCGTGCCTTCGGTCTGGCCGCGGAGGGCAGCGACACCGACCGCCGGGGCGTCTTCCTCGCCCCCACTCCCCTGTTCTGGCGCTTCGAGAAGCCGCCGACCCATGTCGAAGGACCGGTCGAGGAGCAGTTCAGCTGGGAGCTGGAACGCTTCTGCGAGCTGGCCCTGCGGGCCAACCCCAACATCCTGGAGTGCCTGTACTCCCCGCTCGTGGAGTACGCCGACGACACCGGACGCGAGCTGCTCGCCCTGCGCGGCGCGTTCCTCTCCCGCCGGGTCCACGAGACGTTCACGCGGTACGCCTACGGCCAGCGCCGCAAACTGGAGGCCGACGTCCGCGCCCACGGGGTGCCCCGCTGGAAGCACGCCATGCATCTGCTGCGTCTGCTGGCCTCCGCCCGCGACGTGCTGCGCACGGGCACCCTCACGATCGACGTGGGCGAGGAGCGCGAGTCGCTGCTCGCGGTGAAGCGGGGCGAGGTCGCCTGGCCCGAGGTCGAGGCGCGGATGACGCGCCTGGAGCGGGAGGCCGGGGAGGCCGCCCGCCGCAGTCCGCTCCCCGCAGGACCGGACCGCCGACGGGTGCAGGACTTCCTCGTCCGCACCCGCCGCGCCTCGGCCCTCCGGGCGGGTTAAAAACGGGCGTCCCAGAGCGTACCGAGCGCCAGCAGCTCCTCGCGGTACTCGATGCGGTCCGCCCACTCGGCGGGCCAGGCGTCCGCGCCCAGGTGGGCACCGGCGAAGGCGCCCGTCAGGCAGGCGATCGAGTCGGAGTCGCCCGCGGTGCAGGCGGCGCGGCGCAGGGCGGTGAGCGGTTCGTCGACGAAGAGCAGGAAGCAGAGCAGGCCGGTCGCCAGGGCCTCCTCCGCGATCCAGCCCTCCCCCGTCGCCAGGCACGGGTCGGTCTCCGGCGAGACGGTGCGCACGGCGTGCTGGAGGCGTTCCAGGATGTCCAGGCACTCGTCCCAGCCGCGGGTGATGAAGTGCTCGGGGGTGGGGTCCTGGGCGCGGGTCCACAGGTCGCCGAGCCAGAACTCGTGGTAGCGGGTGCGGTTCTCGTAGGCGTAGGAACGCAACAGGCCGATCAGGCCGGTGGGTTCGGCGCCCTCGGCGAGCAACCGTACGGCGTGCGCGGTGAGGTCGGAGGCGGCGAGCGCGGTCGGGTGCCCATGGGTGAGGGCCGACTGCAACTGGGCGGCGCCCGCGCGCTGTTCGTCACTCAGCCCGGGGACCAGACCTATGGGCGCGACCCGCATGTTGGCGCCGCAGCCCTTGGAGCCGACCTGGGAGGCGTCCTGCCAGGGCCGGTCCTCGCGGGCCAGCAGGTGGCAGGCCTTGAGGCAGGTGTTGCCGGGGGCGCGGTTGTTCTCGGGCGAGCGGTACCACTCCACGAACTCCTCGCGCACCGGACGCTCCAGCCCTTTCGGGGTGAGCACGCCCCGGTCCATCGCCGTCCGCAGGCCCCTCCCCAGAGCGAGGGTCATCTGGGTGTCGTCGGTGACGATCGCCGGCTTCGGCAGGTCCATCCCCCGCCAGGGACCGAACTTGGCGAGGATCGACGGAACGTCGTTGAACTCGGTCGGGAAGCCCAGCGCGTCCCCCAGGGCGAGTCCGGTGAGCGCACCTGTGGCGGCGCGCTTGGTGACGGTGGTCGTGGTCATGCGGGACGTCCTTCCGGAGTCGGCCGGAGCAGTGGTGGGTGGAGGGTGGCGGCGGTGCCCGCGCGGTACAGCGCGGCGGGTTTGCCCCGGCCGCCGGTGAGGCGCGCGGCGCCCGGGACGGCCTCGACGAAGCCCGGGGTGGCGAGCACCTTGCGCCGGAAGTTGGGTCGGTCGAGCGCGGTGCCCCACACGGTCTCGTAGACCTGCTGCAGCTCCCCGAGGGTGAACTCGGGCGGGCAGAAGGCGGTGGCGAGGCAGGTGTACTCGAGCTTGGCGCCGACGCGTTCCCGGGCGTCGGCCAGGATCCGGTCGTGGTCGAAGGCGAGCTTCCGCGCGAAGTCGTACGGCGTCCAGCGGGCCTGTGCCGCGTCGCTGCCGCCATGCGCCTCGGGAGCGTGGGGCAGCAGCGCGGCGAAGGCCACGGACACGACGCGCATCCGCGGGTCCCGACCGGGTTCGCTGTAGGTCCTCAGCTGCTCCAGATGCAGCCCGGACACGTCCGTCAGCCCGGTCTCCTCGCCCAGCTCGCGCCGCGCGGCGCCCTCCGCGGACTCGTCCGGCCGGACGAAGCCCCCCGGCAGCGCCCACCGGCCGGCGTACGGCTCCTGGCCGCGTTCGACGAGCAGCACGTGCAGCGCGCCCCCGCGGATCGTGAACACGGCGAGGTCGACGGTGACGGCGAAGGGTTCGAAGGCGTACTTGTCGTAGCCGTCCATGACCCACACCCCCTTTTATAGTCAGGACGACTATAAAAGGGGGTGTGGGTCGGCGACAAGCCTTTAGAGCTCGACCTCCTGCATCAGCATGCCGACCTCGGTGTTCGACAGCCGGCGCAGCCAGCCCGACTTCTGGTCGCCCAGGGCGATCGGCCCGAACGCCGTGCGCACCAGCTTGTCGACCGGGAAGCCGGCCTCCGCGAGCATGCGGCGCACGATGTGCTTGCGGCCCTCGTGCAGGGTCACCTCGACGAGGTAGTTCCTGCCGGTCTGCTCGACGATGCGGAAGTGGTCCGCGCGCGCGTAACCGTCCTCCAGCTGGATGCCGTCCTTCAGCCGCTTGCCCAGGTCGCGCGGGACCGGTCCGATGATGTGCGCGAGGTAGGTCTTCTTCACCCCGTACCGCGGGTGGGTCAGCCGGTGCGCCAGCTCACCGTGGTTGGTGAGCAGGATGACGCCCTCGGTCTCGGTGTCGAGCCGGCCGACGTGGAACAGCCGGGTCTCCCGGTTGGTGACGTAGTCGCCGAGGCACTGACGCCCATCGGGGTCCTCCATGGTGGAGACGACACCGGCGGGCTTGTTCAGCGAGAAGAACTGGTAGGACTGGGTGGCGACGGTCAGCCCGTCCACCTTGACCTCGTCCTTCTCGGGGTCGACCCGGCGGCCCTGCTCCAGCACGATCTCGCCGTTGACCTCGACCCGCGCCTGCTCGATCAGCTCCTCACAGGCGCGCCGGGAGCCGTACCCCGCGCGGGCGAGCACCTTCTGCAGCCGCTCGCCCTCCTGCTCGGCGCCCGGGAAGGTCTTCGGGAGCTTCACGTCCTTCTTGCCCGCGTACCGGTCGCGGTTGCGCTCCTCGATCCGCGTCTCGTACTCGCGCGAACGCCCCGGGGCGGTACGACCGCCCCGGCCGCCGCTCTTCTGGGACGGCGGCTTGGCGCCGCCACGGCCGGACTTGGGGCCGTCCTTGGTGTCCCCGGGGCCCACGTCGTAGCGGCGCTCCTCGGGGCGGGGCTTGTCGGGGCGGCCCTGCCCCTGCCTCTGGCCCCTGTTGCCGCCTGCCCCGCGGGGGGTACCGCGTCCGCCGCTCTTGCCGCTGCCGCTGCTTCGCATCACAATTCCGTGTTCGTAGGGGGACCGTCGTCCGGGTCCGGGGCGTCCGGATCGAACGACGGTACGGCTTCCTGGGTCTCGGCCTCGATCGCCTCCGCCTCCGGGAGGAAGGGCGCGAGCTCCGGGAGCTCGTCCAGACCGCGCAGGCCCATCCGCTCCAGGAAGTAGTTCGTCGTCGTGTACAGGATCGCACCTGTTTCGGGTTCCGTGCCCGCCTCCTCGACCAGACCGCGCTGCAGCAGGGTGCGCATGACCCCGTCGCAGTTCACTCCGCGTACGGCGGAGACCCGGCTGCGGCTGACCGGCTGGCGGTAGGCGACCACCGCGAGGGTCTCCAGGGCGGCCTGGGTGAGCCGGGCCTGCTGGCCGTCCAGGACGAAGCCCTCGACGGCCGCGGCGTACTCGGGGCGGCTGTAGAAACGCCAGCCGCCGGCGACGATCCGCAGCTCGAAGCCGCGCCCCTGCACGGTGTACTCGTCGGCCAACGCGCGCAACGCGTCCGCGACCTGGCGTCTCGGCCGTTCCAGTGTCTTCGCCAGGTGCTCCTCGGTCACGGGCTCGTCCACGACCATGAGGACCGCCTCCAGGGCGGGCCCGAGGTCGAGGTCCGCGACGGTGCGCAGCCCCGCGGGAACGTCGGTCGTGTCCTCGCTCACGCCTTCTCCTCCTCCGGCCGTCCCTCCGGCCGTCCCTCCGGCCGCTCCTCCGACTCCCTCTGCTGCTCGGGCGGCCGGTCGAACTCGTCGGTGACGGCGGGGGCGACGTCCCCGTCACCGCCGGTCCAGCGCACGGTCAGCTCGGCGAGCGCGGTCTCCTGCTCGAGGGCGACGGCCTTCTCCCGGTACAGCTCCAGGAGCGCGAGGAAGCGGGCGACGACGGTCAGCGTGTCGTCGGTGTCCTCGATCAGCTCCCGGAAACCGGCCTCGCCGAGTTCCTTCAGCCGTGCGACGACGATCCCGGCCTGCTCCTGCACGCTGACCAGCGGCGCGTGGATGTGGTCGACGTACACCTGCGGCTTGGGCTTGGGCTGCATCGCCTTGACGGCGAGCCTGGCGAACCCCTCCGCGCCGATGTTAATGACGACCTCGGGCAGCAGCTCGGCGTGGTGCGGCTCGAGCCCCACGGTCCGGGGGTGGCGCCGGGCCTCCTGGTCGAGCCGCCCGTCGAAGATCTCCGCGATCCGTTTGTACGCCCGGTACTGGAGCAGGCGGGCGAACAGCAGGTCCCGGGCCTCCAGCAGGGCGAGGTCCGCCTCGTCCTCCACCTCGGCGGCGGGCAGCAGGCGTGCCGCCTTGAGATCGAGCAGGGTGGCCGCCACGACCAGGAACTCGGTCGTCTCGTCCAGGTCCCAGTCCGGTCCCAGTGCCCGGATGTACGCCATGAACTCGTCGGTCACCCTGGACAGCGCGACCTCGGTGACGTCCAGCTTGTGTCTTGAGATCAGCTGAAGCAGCAGGTCGAACGGTCCCTCGAAGTTCGACAACCGGACCTTGAACCCGCCGTCGCCCTCCTCGGTGCCCTCGGTGCTTTCGGCACCCTCAGCCCCCTCACCCGCCTCAGGGCTCCCGGGTGCCGGCTCGGGCGGCCGCCCGGCGTCCGGTACGTCCTCCAGGGCCGCCGGAGCCGGAGCCTGGACCTCGGGGGGAGGCACGGTCATCGGTCCCGGTCCCTCGGCCCCCGCCTCCGCGGGCGGTGTCACCGGCGGCGCGACCCCCGGCCCCCGCCCCAGCGCACGCCGGCGGCCGGGCCGCGGACCGTGGCCGGTGGCGGGGGTGTCGTTCGAGGTCATGGCCTCCGCAGGCTACCCCTACCGCCCGCGCAGGCGCCGTACGAGGATGCTGGCGTCTCCGCGGGACTCCAGGTCGGCGAGGACCACGGCGACCGCCTCGCGGACGATCCGGCCCCGGTCGACGGCCAGTCCGTGCTCGCCCCGAAGCACCAGACGGGCGTGCTCGAGGTCCATGAGCTCCTCGGCGGACACGTACACCGTGATCTTCTCGTCGTGCCGCTCACGTCCACTGGGCCGTCGCGCCACCGCTCTTCCGCGCTTGCGCGGGGCCGCCTCGGCGGCCGTACCGGCGGAGCCGGCCGAACCCGTCGCCCCCTGCCGTCGCGCGGGGCGCTCCTGCGCGGCGCGGCTGCGGGACTCGCCGGCTTCGGCCGGCTCGGCGTCCGTGGCGACGTGCTCGGCACCCTCGCCGTCGCCGCCCTGCGCGGGCACCGACTGCGGAGTGTCGTTCTGGGCCGCGGCCGCGCCGCCCTCCCCCGCGGGAGCGGGGACCCGGGCCTCGCCGCCCGCCTGGCGCCTCGGCGTGGACGCCTGGAGCGCCATCCCCCCTGTCGTACGGAAGAGTTCGTCGGCCCCCGGCAGACTCACTCGGCGTGACACCGGGCGAGCACCTCCCTGGCAAGCTGGCGATAGGCGGCGGCACCGACGGAGTTGGACGCGTACGTGGTGATCGGCTCACCGGCGACGGTCGTCTCCGGGAAGCGGACCGTACGCCCGATGACCGTGTGGTAGACGTGGTCGTCGAACGCCTCGACGACGCGTGCGAGCACCTCGCGACTGTGCACCGTGCGCGAGTCGTACATCGTGGCGAGGATCCCGTCGAGCTCCAGCTCGGGGTTGAGCCGTTCCTGGACCTTCTCGATGGTCTCGGTGAGCAGCGCCACACCGCGCAGGGCGAAGAACTCGCACTCCAGCGGCACGATCACCTTGTGCGCCGCCGTCAGCGCGTTGACCGTGAGCAGGCCGAGCGAGGGCTGGCAGTCGATCACGATGTAGTCGTAGTCGTCCATGAGCGGCTTCAGCGCGCGCTGAAGCGTCGACTCGCGGGCGACCTCGGAGACGAGTTGGACCTCGGCCGCCGACAGGTCGATGTTGCTGGGCAGCAGGTCCATGTTGGGGACCGCCGTCTTCAGCAGCACCTCGTCGGCCGCCATGCCCCGCTCCATGAGCAGGTTGTAGACGGTGAGGTCGAGTTCCATCGGGTTGACGCCGAGCCCGACCGACAGCGCGCCCTGCGGGTCGAAGTCGACGAGCAGCACCCGGCGGCCGTACTCGGCGAGCGCGGCACCCAGGTTGATGGTCGACGTCGTCTTGCCGACGCCGCCCTTCTGGTTGCACATCGCGATGATCTTCGCGGGGCCGTGGTCGGTCAGCGGGCCCGGGATCGGGAAGTACGGCAGCGGGCGGCCGGTCGGGCCGACGCGCTCACGGCGCTGGCGGGCAGCGTCGGGCGCGAGGGTGGCCGCGTACTCGGGATCCGGCTCGTACTCGGCGTCGGGGTCGTAGAAATGCCCCTCGGGCAGTTCGTCGTAGTCGGCGAGTTGGTTGTGGGGCGCGCCACTTCCGTCGCCGGCCATGGCGTTCACGTGATGGCCATCCATGCTCGGGTGTGCAGTGAGAGTCGCCTGCTGACTCTGTTGGGCTGCGAAGGTGTGCACGGCGACGGAGCCGACAGCAGCGAACCCCGCGGGACCCCGGTCCCGTGCAGGCGTTCCTGGTTGACCACCCCCGGGAGTAAATGTCGACTCATTCACAAGTCGTCTTACCTCCTTGGTGACCAGGAAACTTCTAGACAGGTCAGCGTGGCATCATGCCGACGGTTGGCGACTCTATGGCGTGTCGGCGGTCCGCAGCAACACAATCCGCCGGACCCGGCCCGATGTGTCGACAATGAAACATCCCTCTGTCAAGGGCGTACGACCGTCGCACAGCAGGTTTCACCGGTGTGCGAATCGGTGGAAGCGTTACGTTCGAGGCGAGTTGCCCTGGATCCGTGAAGTGACCATACACACATCTCGCCGGGCCTGACGGGCAAGGCCGGGCCGAGTCGGCCGCGTTGATGAAGGAGGTTGACCTATCGCCTTTGCCGGTCGGTGACTTGGTCGACTTGACGCCCGGAGGTCACCTTCCCCTCCTCCCCCGGGTTCAGTCGAGCAGCGCGGCGACTTCCACGTGGTCCAGGCCGTGGGCTTCGGCGACCTCCTGGTACACGACCTTGCCGTCATGCGTGTTGAGGCCCTTGGCGAGCGCGGGGTCGTGGCGCAGCGCCTCCACCCAGCCGCGGTCGGCGAGTTCGACGACGTAGGGCAGCGTGGCGTTGGTGAGGGCGTAGGTGGAGGTGTTGGGCACCGCGCCGGGCATGTTGGCGACGCAGTAGAAGACCGATTCGTGGACCGTGAAGGTCGGCTCGGCGTGCGTGGTCGGGCGGGAGTCCTCGAAGCAGCCGCCCTGGTCGATCGCGATGTCGACAAGGACACTCCCGGTCTTCATCCGTGAGACGAGGTCGTTGGTGACCAGTTTCGGCGCCTTGGCGCCGGGAATCAGCACCGCGCCGATCACCAGATCGGCCTCCAGGCAGGCCTTCTCCAGCTGGAGGGTGTTGGAGACGACGGTCTGGATCCTCGTGCCGAAGACCCGGTCGGCCTCACGGAGTTTGTTGATGTCCTTGTCGAGCAGGGTCACGTGGAACCCCATGCCGACGGCGATCTGCGCGGCGCTCCAGCCGGAGACTCCTCCGCCGATGACGACGGCCCGGGCCGCCTGCACCCCGGGGACACCGCCGGGCAGCACGCCGCGGCCGCCGTTGGCCCGCATCAGGTGGTAGGCGCCGACCTGGGCGGACAGTCGCCCCGCGACCTCGGACATGGGCGCGAGCAGCGGCAACGCACGGCCGGGCAGCTCGACGGTCTCGTAGGCGATCGCGGTGGTGCCGGACGCCAGCAGCGCGTCCGTGCACTCCCTGGAGGCGGCCAGGTGCAGATAGGTGAAGAGCGTCTGGTCCTTGCGCAGCAGGCGGTACTCCGCGGCGACCGGCTCCTTGACCTTCAGCAGCAGGTCGGCGGCGGCCCAGACCTCGTCGGCGGTGTCCAGTGTCTGCCCTCCCGCGGCGATGTACTCACCGTCCGGGATCGAGGAGCCGACGCCTGCGCCGCGCTCGATGACGACCTGGTGGCCGTGGCGCACCAGCTCGTGCACGCCGGCGGGGGTGATGGCCACCCGGAACTCGTTGTTCTTGACCTCGCGGGGGATGCCGACCTTCACATCGATCACGGTCCTCGGTTCGCAGGGTATGAGGTATTACTACCCCTCCCCGGGCACACGCGCGCACACCGGGAGACCGCTGAAGGAAACGCCGCAGCACCTTCCCAATGAAGGCCTTACCGCTGCCCGGCCTTGCAAAGCATCAACTCTCCGCAGGGACCCCACGAATTTCACAGGCGCCGCCTCCTTGTTCCGGGCGGATGCCGGATGCCTGGGACGCCTCGGCCTCCTCCTGCAGCATCCGCTCGGCCGTTTCCCGGTGCAGCGCGGCCGACGCGGGGTCGCCGAGGTGCTCGAAGGTGTCGGCGAGCCGCAGGTGCAGCGCCGCCTGCAGCCGGGTGTCCTCGGCCCGCCGGGCCCACTCCACCGCCTCCCGGCAGGTGCGCATCGACTCCTCGGGCCGGCCCGCGTACTCCTGGACCCGGGCCAGTTCGCTCAGCGCCCGCGCCTGGGCGGTCACATCACCGCTCTTGCGGTACCCGGCGACCGCCGCCCGCCAGTTCCGCAGCGCCTCGCCGTAGCGGCCGACATAGGTGTGGGCGGCGGCGATCCGGCCGTAGAGGCGGGCGGCGTCCGCGCGCTCGTCCCGGGCGAGCCGCTCGGCGAGGGCCCGCCCGAACCAGTCGGCGGCCCGGTCGAAGTCCCCGAGCTCCAGATGGGCGCCTCCCACGGATTCCATCGCGCGGCCGGTCGCGTACGGGTCGTTCGCCGCGCGTCCGGCGTCCAGCGCGGCCCGGTAGCGCGCCAGCGCGTCGGCCGTGCGGCCGGTCCGGGCGTCGAGGTCGCCGAGGTTCAGCAGGGCCGCGGCCTTCTCGCGGGGCAGTCCCCGGCGCTCGGCCACGTCGAGGACGAGGTGGTGGATGCCGTACAGGTCGCTCGCGGCGGCCTGGGTGCCGAAGTGGGCCACCATGGCACGCACCAGCTGCGACATCAGGCGGCGGGCCAGGGTGTCCAGCGTCCCGTCGGCGACCGCGAGCCGGGCCGAGGCCAGCAGGGCGGGCCTGCGGGCACGCAGCCAGTCGGCGGCGTCCCGGGGAGTGGCGAAGCGCAGGGAGCGCGGCATCCCGAGCAGTTTCTCGCGTGCCTGGGGACTGTCGGTCTCGGTGATGGCCCTGCACGACTGGAGCAGCCGTACGGTCCGCTCCAGCATGCGGGCGCGGGCCAGCTGGAGCTCCCCCGGCCGTTCATGGGTCTCGGCGAGACCGCGCAGCAGGGGGTGCAGGCAGCAGGGCACCTCGTACTGCGGCAGCGACGACCCCACCGGGTGCAGCAGGCCCACGGAGACGAAGTCGTCCAGGGTGGCGCGTGCGCTGCTCACCGGGCAGCCGGCGAGCGCGGAGGCGGTGTGCGGGTCGACCAGGCCGGCCGGGGCCAGGCTCAGCAGGCGCAGGGTCCGAGCTGCGGGCGCGGGCAGTTCGGCGTGCACGAGGTGGAGGACACGGCTGACCGCGGTGCCCGCGGTGCCGACGGTGCCGTTGTCGGGGTCGGCGTGCAGCTGCCTGGCGAGGTCGGCGACGGCGGCCTTGGGCCGGGCGGCGAGCCAGCCGCCGGCCAGCACCAGGGCGGCCGGCTGCCCCTGACACTGTTCGGCCAGGCCCTCCGCGGCCCGGGGGTCGACGGTGATGCGGACCGAGCCGGTGGACCGGGAGAGCAGTTCCACGGCGGACTTGGTGTCGAGGCCGCCGAGGGTGCACGGGCGGACGTCGGAGATACCGGTCAGCGGACCCTCCGAGACGGCGACCACCAGGCAGTCGGGGTTGTCCGGCAGCAGGGCGTCGACCTGCTCGGCGTCGGCCGCGTCGTCCAGCAGGAGCAGCACCCGGCGGCCGGCGAGGGCGGTCCGCAGCGCCTCGACGAGATCGTCCTCGGCGGCGCCGGCCGGGGCGGACACCTCGAGCGCGTCGAGCAGTTCGCGCGCGGAGCGCTCGACGGGCACGCGTGTGCCGTCGGTTTCGCTCAGCCGGGCGCGCAGCACCCCGTCGGGGTACCGGTCGGCGACCTGGCGTACGAGTTCCTCGCCGAGAGCCGTACGGCCCGAACCCGGCCGGCCGGCGATGAGCAGCACACGCGCGCGGGGAGCCTTGCGGCCGGAGAGGGTGTCCAGTCCCGCGCGCTCGATGTCGGCGCGCAGTTCCTTCAACTCCCTGGCACGGCCCAGGAATCGATCACCCACGGTAACGTCCTGGGAGAGCCGTGCACCGTCCGTGTCCATCGCCTGATCCGTCACGGGCCACACTCCCGTCCCACCGCACGCGCAAGCCCGCCGGGACTCCGGATCGGGCGTTTTCCCGAGCCTAGTTCACGCTCTGCTACGTTCCGTGTGGAGCGCGGCGAATGCGTCCCTCGATCGGATCAGCCGATGGTCACATCGCAAGGGGCCGAGGCGGTTCAGACCTCGAACGGGCGCGCCGGCCACGGCGCCTCGGCGGGGCGCAACGCGTCGAGCCCGTCCCCGCCCCGTGCGGCGACGAGCGAGAGGACGCCCACCACCAGGCAGTTGTTGTGCAGTTCACCGGCCAGCACCTTGCGGACCAGGTCCACGGCGGGCACCCGGGCCAGTTCCATGTCGGCCTCTTCGTCCTCGACCTCGAAGCGGTCGCCCTCGGCCTCGGACAGTCCGCGGGCCAGGAAGATCCGTACGGCCTCGTCGCAGCCGCCGGGGGTGGTGTAGACGTCGGTCAGCACCCGCCAGTCCTCGGCCTTGACGTGCGCCTCCTCGTAGAGCTCCCGCTGGGCGGCGCGCAGCGGGTTCTCGCCGGGTACGTCGAGCAGACCGGCCGGGATCTCCCACAGCTTGTGGCGCACGGGGTGGCGGTACTGGCGCAGGACCAGAACGCGATCGGCGTCGTCGAGGGCAAGGACGGCCACGGAGCCCGGGTGGACCTGGTAGTCGCGGTGGGCCACGGTCCCGTCGGGCATGACCACGTCGTCGGTGCGGACGGAGGTCTTGTTGCCGACGAAGGGGGTCCGGGTCGCCCGGATCTCCCACTCCTCCGGGGTGTCCTTGATCGTCATGCCCGTCCTTCCCGACGTACAGGGGTCGTGCGATTGCGGTGGGTGAGAAAAGCGGCCGGGGTGCTCACCCTTTGAGGGTTCGCACCCCGGCAACCGTACAACCGGTGTGTTACTTCGAGATCTTCCGCTCGACGGCGGCCCTGACGAGACCCGCGAACAGGGGGTGCGGACGCGTCGGACGCGACCGCAGTTCCGGGTGTGCCTGGGTCGCGACCAGGTACGGGTGGACCTCGCGCGGGTACTCGACGTACTCGACGAGCTTGCCGTCCGGGGAGGTACCGGAGAAGACGATGCCGGCCTTCTTCTCCAGCTCCGCGCGGTAGGCGTTGTTCACCTCGTAGCGGTGCCGGTGGCGCTCCTCGACGTACTCCTTGCCGTCGTACACCTCGCGCACGATCGAGCCCTCGGCCAGCTTCGCCGGGTACATGCCGAGCCGCATCGTGCCGCCCAGATCGCCCTCACCGGCGACGATGTCGAGCTGCTCGGCCATGGTGGAGATGACCGGGTGGGAGGTGGCCGGGTCGAACTCGGTGGAGTTGGCGTCGGAGACGTCCGCGAGGTTGCGGGCCGCCTCGATCACGATGCACTGCAGGCCCAGGCAGAGACCGAGCAGCGGAATCCGGTTCTCGCGCGCGTAGCGGATCGCGCCGACCTTGCCGAGCACACCGCGGTCCCCGAAGCCGCCGGGGATGCAGATCGCGTCGACGTCACCGAGCTGCGCCTGGGCGCCGGCCGGGGTCTTGCAGTCGTCGGAGGTGACCCACTTGATCTTCACCCGGGCCTTGTTGGCGAAGCCGCCCGCGCGCAGCGCCTCGGTGACCGACAGGTAGGCGTCGGGCAGGTCGATGTACTTGCCGACCAGGGCCATGACGATCTCGTGGTCGGGGTTGTGGACCCGGTCGAGCAGGTCGTCCCAGGTCGTCCAGTCCACGTCCCGGAACGGCAGGTCCAGCTTGCGCACGACGTAGGCGTCCAGGCCCTCGGCGTGCACGACCTTCGGAATGTCGTAGATCGAACGGGCGTCGGGGCAGGCGACCACGGCGGCCTCGTCGACGTCGCACATCAGCGAGATCTTCCGCTTGATCGCGGTCGGCACCTCGCGGTCGCAGCGCAGCACGATCGCGTCCGGCTGGATACCGATGTTGCGCAGCGCGGCCACCGAGTGCTGGGTCGGCTTCGTCTTCAGCTCACCCGAGGGGCCGATGTACGGCAGGAGCGAGATGTGGACGACGAACACGTTGTCACGGCCGACCTCGTGCCGCACCTGGCGGACGGTCTCCAGGAACGGCAGCGACTCGATGTCGCCGACCGTGCCGCCGACCTCGGTGATCACGACGTCGACCTCGTCCGTCGCCATCCGGCGGATGCGGTGCTTGATCTCGTTGGTGATGTGCGGGATGACCTGCACGGTGTCGCCCAGGTACTCGCCACGCCGCTCCTTGGCGATCACCGTCGAGTAGACCTGGCCCGTGGTGACATTGGCGGAGCCGTCCAGGTCACGGTCGAGGAAACGCTCGTAGTGCCCGATGTCCAGGTCGGTCTCGGCGCCGTCGTTGGTGACGAACACCTCACCGTGCTGGAAGGGGTTCATCGTGCCGGGGTCGACGTTGAGGTACGGGTCGAGCTTCTGCATCACGACGCGCAGGCCGCGGGCCTTGAGCAGCATGCCGAGGCTGGAGGCGGTCAGGCCCTTGCCGAGAGAGGAGGCGACACCCCCGGTGACGAAGATGTGCTTGGTCGTCGTGGATTTTGGCATGGCCAAGAGGGGGCTCCCGTGGTCGCGGTCTGGGGGTGCGGGGCGGCTGCCTGCCGGAGGTCTCCGACGGTGCCGTCGCTGCGGTTCGGGGGTGCCCTGTTCGGATTTCCCTCTGGGGAAGGGGCCCACCGGTCCACGGGCTACCAGCGTATCAGCGACGCGGGGCGATGCCGTCCGGCCACGCTCCGCGCACGCTCCGGCACGGGTCCGTCACCTCTCACAGGCCCATCACCCGCTGCTCACCCGTTCGGCGGTGGTGCGTTGCCCGGAGCGGCACACAGACCCTCTATGTGCGTCGTATCCTGCTCGGACACCCCACTGTCGAGCCCGACCGGCCGGACGGCACCACCCCAGCCCGTCACACCGGAACAACGAAAGCTCGTCAGTTCGTTGACTAATAATCGGCGCTTTGCATTCATGGCTGAGCGACTGCTTTGCTTCGTCGCTCAACGACGCATGACGTCATTCATCGTTCACTGTCCCCTTGACCGCACTAGCGACAGCCCCCTCGTGGGGTGACGTGGCCGTTCGACTGGAGTTGCACGTGGCCGGGCGCATCGAAGACTACGCACTCATCGGAGACATGCAGACCGCCGCCCTGGTCTGCCGGGACGGCACAGTCGACTGGCTGTGCCTGCCCCGCTTCGACTCGCACGCCATCTTCGCCGGCCTACTGGGCACCGAAGAACACGGCTTCTGGCGGATCGGCCCGGCGCACGCCCCCGACGCCCCGCCACCGGCCGCGACCCGGCGCGGCTACCGCGGCGACTCGCTGGTCCTGGAGTCGGAGTGGGACACCGGGCACGGGACGGTCCGGGTGATCGATTTCATGCCCCCGCGCGACGGCGCCCCGCAGCTCATCCGCATCGTGGAGGGCGTCTCGGGCCGGGTGCCGATGCGTTCGGCGCTCCGGATGCGCTTCTCCTACGGCCGGGTGGTGCCGTGGGTGCACCGGCACGAGGAGCGCACGGTCGCCGTCGCGGGCCCGGACTCGGTGTGGTTCGACACATCCGCCAAGACGTACGGGGAGTCGCTGACGACGTACTCGGACTTCACGGTGGCGCCGGGCGACCGGATCGCGTTCACGCTCTCGTGGCAGCCCTCGCACAAGGAGCCGCCGCCGCTGCCGGAGCCGGAGCAGTCGCTGGAGGCGACCGAGGAGTTCTGGCGGGAGTGGGTGGAGCACTGTACGTACCACGGTCCCTACCGCGAGGCCGTGATCCGCTCCCTGATCACGTTGAAGGCCCTCACCTACGCCCCGACCGGCGGCATCGTCGCCGCGCCCACCACCTCCCTGCCGGAGGACATCGGCGGCGTCCGCAACTGGGACTACCGCTACACCTGGCTGCGGGACGCGGCGATCACCCTGTCCTCGCTGCTGCGCACCGGCTACCGCGAGGAGGCCCGCGCCTGGCGCGAGTGGCTGCTGCGCGCGGTGGCCGGCGACCCGGAGAACCTGCAGATCATGTACGGCATCGCCGGTGAGCGCGAGCTCGGCGAGGCGGAGCTGGACTGGCTGCCCGGCTACGAGAACTCGACTCCGGTCCGGGTCGGCAACGGCGCGGCTCACCAGCTCCAGCTGGACGTGTACGGCGAGGTCACCGAGGCCCTGCACCTGGCCCACATGACGGGTCTGACACGCAACGACTACGCGTCCCTGCTCCAGGTGAAGCTGATCTCCTACCTGGAGAAGCACTGGACGGAGCCGGACGAGGGCATCTGGGAGGTGCGCGGCCCGCGCCGCCACTTCGTGCACTCCAAGGTGATGGCCTGGGTCGCCGTCGACCGCACCATCAAGCTCATCGAGTCCGGTGACGCGGACGGCCCGCTGGAGCGCTGGAAGCAGCTGCGCGACGACATCCACCGGGACGTGTGCGAGAAGGGCTACGACAAGGAGCGCAACACGTTCACGCAGTCGTACGGCTCCAAGGAGCTGGACGCCGCGCTGCTGCTGATCCCGCAGGTGGGCTTCCTGCCGCCGGACGACAAGCGGGTGATCGGCACCATCGAGGCGATCCAGCGCGAGCTGTCCACCCCGGACGGCTTCATCCTGCGCTACCCGACGGAAGGCGCCGACGAAGGCGTCGACGGGCTGCCGGGCGACGAGGGCGCCTTCCTCGCCGTTTCGTTCTGGATGGCCGACGACCTGGCGATGATCGGCCGCGTGGACGAGGCCCGCAGGCTGTTCGAGAGGCTGCTGGCCCTGCGCAACGACCTCGGCCTGCTCGCCGAGGAGTGGGACCCGGTCAACCAGCGCCAGGTCGGCAACTTCCCCCAGGCCTTCAGCCACGTCCCCCTCATCGACACGGCCCTGCGCCTGACCGCCTCGGGGGCGTACGGGGGCTGAGGGGCCGCCCGACGACCCGTGCGCCCGTGCGCACGGGTAGCGTCCGGTGCATGGGCGGCAGCGACAGGGGCAGGGACGGCGAGTACGACACGCAGGGTGCCGGGATCACCGTGCGGCAGGCGCTGGAACTGCCCGCGCTGCGCAGCGGGCTGCCCGAGGTGGTGGCCGGAGCCGACGGCCTGGGGCGCACGGTGCGCTGGGTGCACGCGGGCGAGGTGCCCAACATCGCCTCGCTGCTCAAGGGCGGGGAGCTGCTGCTGACCACCGGATACGGTCTCGGCAGCCGCCCCGCCGAGCAGCGGGCGTTCGTGCGCACACTGGCCGAGCGGGACATCGCGGCCCTCGTCGTGGAGCTCGGCACCCGCTTCACCCGCCTGCCCGCCGCCCTGGTCGACACGGCACGGACGGCGGGGCTGCCCCTGGTCCAGCTGCACCGCGAGGTGCCGTACGTGACGGTGACCGAGGAGATCCACACCGAGATCGTCAACGGTCACTACACGCTGCTGCGGCGCGCCGAGGAGGTGCACCGGCGCTGCACCGAGGCGCTGCTGGGCGGTGGGGGTGTCCCCCAGGTCCTGCGGATCCTGGCCGACGTCAGCGGCAACCCGGTGTTCCTGGAGACGACGGACGGACGGCTGCTGTACGCCGCCGGGGAGGGCCCCGAGGGCGCCGACCCGCTTCAGGTGTGGGAGGGGCTGCGCGACCGGCACCAGGACGCCCCGCCGGCCGGTTCGGCGCTCGTCGACGTGCCGGGCGGCGGGCCGGGCGGCGGCGGGGTGCGGGCGCGTCTGGTGCTGCTTCCGGTGCGGACGGCGCCGGCGCCGGTGCACCGCATGGCGGCCGAGCGTGCGGCGGGCCTGCTCGCCGTGGTGCTGATGCAGGCCCGTCAGGAGGAGGAACTGGCGGCACGCGGACGCGGCGACTTCCTCGTCGACCTCTCCGAGGGCCGGGTCGCCCCGCAGGACGCGCCCGCGCAGGCGCGCGTGCTGGGTTTCAGACCGGGCACCGGCCCGCTGCTCCCGGTGGTGATGCGGCTCGACGACGTCCTGTCCCCGCAGGACGGCGGCTGGGCGGTGCTGGCCCGCGCGGTCGCCGAGGAGCTGGCCTCGCTCGGGGTCCCCGTACTGCTGGGTGTGCGGCCGGTGGAGGGGCGGGTGCCGCTGCTGCTCGGGCTGCGCGCGCAGACGGAACGGCCGGCGATCGCGGACCGGGTGGCGGCGGCGCTGCGCGCCGGGGCGGAGCGGGCGGGGATGATGCCGCCGGGGGCACGGCCGCCCGTGGTGGTGGTCGGGGCGGCCGGTGACTGGGCGGCGGCGTCGGCGGGTCTGCGGCACGCGACCCGGACCGCGAGCGCGGCGCAGGGGCTGCCGGACCGTCCCTGGTACGACGCCCGCCGCCTGGACATCGACCTGCTGATGTGGCGGCTGCGCGACCAGCCGGACCTGGCGGCCTTCGTGGACCGCGCGATCGGCCCGGTCCTGGAGCACGACCGCCGCTCGCGGCCGCCGCTGCTGCCCACCCTGGAGACCTATCTGGCCCATGCGGGCCGCAAGGCGGAGACGGCCCGCGAACTGCACCTGAACCGCCAGACGCTGTACAACCGGCTGGCCCGGATCGGGGAGTTGCTGGGCAGTGACCTCGACGACCCGCACACGGTCCTGACCCTGAGCCTGGCCCTGCGGGCACGGCGGCACGTGCCCTGACGCGGCAGGTGACGTCAGATCAACGGGCGGTGCTGCGTCAACTCGTCGTAGACACTGAGCACCTGGGCCACCGCCTCGTCCTCCGTCGGCCACCCGGCCGCCTGCCGGGTGGCCCTGGCCCTGAGTTCCTCCCGGCGCCCCGGGTCGCCCAGCAGCCGTACGACGGCGTCGGCGAGCGCACGCGCGTTGCCGGGGGGAACGAGTTCGGCGGCGTCGCCGACGAGTTCGGGCATGCCGCCGGCCCTGGTCGCGACGAGCGGCACGCGCGCGTGGAGGGCCTGCTGGGCGAGCGCGGAGCGCCCCTCCCACCGGCTCGGCAGCAGCGCGAGATCCGCGGCCTCGAGCAACTCGGTGACGTCGTCGCGTCGTCCGACGAGCCGGACCGGCAGTTCCTCGTCCGCGATCCGCCGTTGGAGTTCACCGCGCAGCGGGCCCTCCCCCGCGACGACGACCAGCGGCACGGGGTCGAGGCGGCGCCACCCGTGCGTGGCGTCCAGCAGGGTGTGGTGGCCACGGCGCCGTTCGAGGGAGCCGACCGCGACCAGTAAGGGGCGACCGACGGCGCCGAGTTCGGCACGCAGTTTGGGCCGCGCCCCGTCGGAATCCTCCGGCTCCTCGGCCGTGCGGGGCGCGGGGAAGGCGGCGGCCGCCAGCCGCGCGTCCCGCGCTCCGGTCCGGCGGGCCCGGTCGACCAGGGCGGAGGTGGTTCCGAGCACCACGGTGGCCGCCTTGACGACCCTCCGCTCCAGCAGCCGCAGGAAGTGCGCGCGGGCGCCGTCGGCGGGCGCCCGGTCGTGCCAGGTGACGATCAGCGGGGTGTGCCGGCCGCTGAGGGCGAGCACGGTCCGGAAGGAGGCGTGCAGGCCGTGCGCGTGCACCAGGTCGGCGTTCGCACAGGCCGTCCGCAGGGCGGCCACCGAGCCGGGGTCGCTGCTGCGCGGGACGTGCACATGGCCGGCGCCGACGCCCGTGAAGTCGTGGGTGTGCTCCGCCTCGGCGGGGGCGCACACCGTGACCCGCACGCCCCGTGCGACGAGCCCCGCCGCCAGTGAGCGCACATGGGCGCTGGTGGCGGCGTTGCCACCGCCCAGCACCTGCACGGTGCGCAGCGGCGACTGGCCGTGCGGTGAGTGGCTGCTCACGGGGGTCACGTGGCCGAGCTCCTGGTTCGGGTCGGATGGTCCCGAAGAACGTACAGAAGGACCGTGCGGAGAGGGTGTACCGCACGGTCTTTCACGCGTGCTCCGCCAAGCATGCCAGGGCGCACGGGGATCGCGGCAACGACGGGAGCGCCCGCCTGCACCGGACCGGACAGAAATTTCACCCACACGAGTGCGGAAGAACCTCCCGTCGGCCGAGGCGCCGGGAGGTACGACGGCTAGCCCTCCGCGCGGGCTGTCGCCAGGAGTTCCTCCGCGTGGGCACGGGCCGTTTCGGAGTTCTCCTGGCCGGCCAGCATCCGGGACAGTTCCCGGATCCGTTCCTCCCCTTCGAGCACCTTCACGCCGGACCGGGTGACCGACCCGTCGTCGGTCTTCGCCACCAGCAGCTGCCGGTCGGCGAACGCGGCCACCTGCGGCAGATGCGTGACGACCACGACCTGCGCGCTCTTCGCCAGTTTGGCGAGCCGCCGTCCGATCTCGACGGCCGCCTTGCCGCCGACACCGGCGTCGACCTCGTCGAACAGATACGTCGGCACCGGGTCCGTCCCGGCGAACACGACCTCCACGGCCAGCATCACGCGCGACAGCTCACCGCCGGACGCGCCCTTGGCGATGGGCCGGGGCGGCGCCCCGGGGTGCGGGGCCAGCAGCAGCTCGACCTCGTCCACACCCGAGGGCCCGTGGGCGACGGTGCGCCCGCCGACCTCGACACCGTCCGGGTCGTCCGTCTGCCGGATGTCGAACGACACGCGCGCGTGCGGCATGGCGAGGGACGCCAGCTCCGCGGTGACGGCCGCCGCGAACCGCTCCGCGGCCTCGGTCCGTACCTCCGACAGCGCCTGCGCCAGCCCGCCCAGTTCGGCGCGCAGGCCGTCCCGCTCGGCGGTGAGTTCCTCGATCCGCTCGTCGTCACCGTCCAGTTCCGTGAGCCGCGCGGCGCTCTGCTCGGCCCAGGCCAGTACGGCGGCGACGTCCTCGCCGTACTTGCGGGTCAGCCCGGTGAGCGCGGCCCGCCGCTCCTCGACGGCCGCCAGCCGCAGCGGGTCGGCGTCCAGGTCCTCGGCGTACCCGGCGAGCTCCCCGGCCACGTCACGCAGCAGGATGCCGATCTCACCGATCCGGTCGGTGAGATCGGCCAGCGCGGGATCGTGCGCCCGGACGGCCTCCAGGGCCCGCTGGGCGCCCGCGACGAGCGTTCCGGCGTCGACGCCCTCGGGGTCCTCCGGGTTACCGGCGAGGGCGGTGTGCGCGGCGTGCGCGGCGGATGCCAGGGCCTCGGCGTGACCGAGCCGCTCGGCCTCCTCGGCCAGCTCCGCGTCCTCACCGGCGCGGGGCTCCACGGCGGCGATCTCGTCGAGCCCGAAGCGCAGCATGTCGGCCTCCTGGGCCCGCTCACGCGCGCGGGTGGTGATCTGTTCGAGCTCCGCGGCGACGGCCCGCAGCCGCTTGTACGCCCCGGTGTACTTGGCGAGCGGACCGGCGACCGCGTCGCCCGCGTACCGGTCGAGCGCCTGCCGCTGCCGGGACTGCTTCAGCAGCCCCTGCTGGTCGGTCTGCCCGTGCACGGCCACCAGGTCGTCGGCGAGTTCGGCGAGCAGCCCCACGGGCACGCTCCGCCCGCCCAGGTGCGCCCGTGAGCGCCCCTCGGCGGAAACGGTGCGGCTGATCAGCAGCGCTCCGTCGTCGAGCTCGGCCCCGGCCTCCCCCGCGCGTGCGACGGCCGCGGCGTCCTCGGGCACGGCGATCCGCCCTTCGACGACCGCGTTTCTGGCGCCGATCCGCACCAGGGCCGCGTCCGCCCTTCCGCCCAGCAGCAGCCCGAGGCTGGTGACCACCATGGTCTTGCCCGCGCCCGTCTCACCGGTGACGGCGGTGAAACCTGGTGACAGCTCGACCACGGCGTCGTCGATGACTCCGAGCGACCGTATCCGCATCTCCTCCAACACGTCCCAGACCTTACGAGGTTTTCCTCGTGCTGTGCGACGCCGCCCCCCGGCCGTCCGGGATCGTGGCAGGCCGTCACCCGTGAGTGGGAACCGCTCCCCGGCGGGTCCGGCCACGCACCGCCTCAGGGCACGCCCTAGTGCGGAGCCCCCCGCCACCCCGAGACCGGCAGGGCGAACTTCGCGACCAGCCGGTCCGTGAACGAGGCGTGATGCAGCCGGGCCAGTCGTACCGGTACCGCGCCGCGCCGCACCTCGACCCGCGCCCCGGGCGGCAGCTCCAGGGTCCGCCGTCCGTCGCACCAGAGCACACCCGGCGGAACGTGCGGCAGGACCTCCACGGCCAGCACCGAGTCCGGCGAGGTCACCAGTGGCTTGGCGAACAGCGCGTGCGCGCTGATCGGCACCATCAGCAGCGCCTCGACCTCCGGCCACACCACGGGCCCGCCCGCGGAGAACGCGTACGCGGTGGATCCGGTCGGGGTGGCGCACACGATCCCGTCGCAGCCGAATCCGGTCACCGGCCGCCCGTCGATCTCCAGCACGACCTCCAGCATCCGCTCGGCGGACACCTTCTGCACGGCTGCCTCGTTCAGCGCCCAGTCCGTGTGCACGATGGTGCCGTTCCGGTGCACGACGACATCGACGGTCATCCGTTCCTCGACCTCGTACGCCTTGCTCACCACCCGGTCGACGACCTTGTCGAGGTCGTCCCGCTCGGCCTCGGCGAGGAATCCGACGCTGCCGAGGTTCACGCCGAGCATCGGCACCCCCGAGGCGCGGGCGAACTCCGCGCCACGCAGCAGCGTGCCGTCACCGCCCAGCACGATCAGCAGTTCGCAGCCGTCGAGGCACTCGGGCGTGGCCTCCTTGACGGTCTCCACCTCGTCCGGCAGCGGCAGGTCCTGTGCCTCGGCCTCCAGCACCCGCACGCCGAGCCCGGAACGCAGCAGCCCCTTGACCACGAGCTCCGCGCTGCGGATGGCCGCGGGGCGGCCGGTGTGGGCGAGCAGGAAAACGGTACGAACTCGATTCGGTGTCAACGCGGCCCCTCCGCCACTGCACGGTCAACGTCGGCCGGGTCCAGTTCCGGAGCCCCGGCCCGCAGCCACAGAAAGTATTCGACATTCCCCGAGGGTCCGGGCAGCGGACTCGCCGTCACGCCCTTCGCTCCCAGTCCCAGCTCCCAGGCCTTGGCGGCCACCCCCCGCACGGCGTCGGCGCGCAGTTGCGGACTGCGTACGACTCCGCCGCTGCCCAGCCGCTCCTTGCCCACCTCGAACTGCGGCTTGACCATCATCACCAGATCGGCGTCCGGCCGCGCGCACCGTGTCAGGGCGGGCAGGACCAGCCCGAGCGGGATGAAGGAAAGATCCCCCACGACAAGATCCACAGGCTCCCCATCGATTGCTTCAAGCGTCAACTCCCGTACGTTCGTACGGTCCTTGACGGTGACGCGTTCATCGTTGCGGAGAGACCACGCGAGTTGTCCGTATCCGACGTCCACGGCGACCACGTGCGCGGCCCCGGCCCGCAGCAGGACGTCGGTGAAGCCCCCGGTCGAGGCGCCGGCGTCCAGCGCCCGCCGCCCCTCGACGACCAGCCCTCCGGGCATGAAGGCCTCGAGGGCGCCGGCGAGCTTGTGGCCGCCGCGTGACACGTAGTCCGGGTCTCCGGCGTCCTCGGCGACGAGGATCGCGGCGGCGGTCTCCACCTGCGTGGCGGGTTTGGTCGCGACGGTCTTGCCGACGCTGACCCGCCCGGCGGCGATCAGCTGGCCCGCGTGTTCACGCGAGCGCGCGAGCTTCCGGCGGACCAGCTCCGCGTCGAGACGGCGGCGTGCGACTCCTGCCACGTTCGGTTCAGCTCCCCTGTCGGTGCGGCGAATGGGACTCGTGACCCGAGGGGCCCCGGTGAGGGGTGGTGGTCGGGTGACGGGTGGGAGCCGGAGGCCCCGGGCGGGCGTCGAGCTCGGTGAGCGCGTCGCGCAACCCCCGGTGCACATCTTCGTACACCTCGACATGGCCGTCCGTGGTGAGGTGGTCGGCGTCGGCCAGCCGCTCCAGCCGCGCGTCCACCTCGGCGTCGCCGGTGGGGGTACGGGGCACGTTCAGGGGTGCGGGGGCGGCGGGGGCGTACTCGGGCGCGGTGCGGGGTGTGGTGTCCTCGGCCGGTGGTGCGGCCTGCTCCGCCTGCGGGGGCGGCTGCTGCGCGCTCCCCGGCCGGGGTACTGCGTCGTTCATGCTCCGACGCTACCGCGAACCACTGGGGTACCGTCGTCCGCGATGGCCACGATCGAGGAGTGCCGCGCCGCGCTCACCAGATTTTCGGACAACATGCAGCACGCCGAGGGCGACGTCCGTGCGGCGGCGGCGATGGACCGCTCCGTCAGCTGCCACATCACCGACCTGGACGTGACCTTCGTCGGCCGCCTCACCGGCGGGCGGATCGAGGTGCACGACACCCTTGAGGGCCCTCCGCGCGAGAAGGCCCAGCTCAGGCTCGCCACGAAGGGGGAGGACCTGCTGGCCCTGGTCGACGGCGAACTGCACTTCGCCAGGGCCTGGGCCTCGGGCCGGGTGAGACTGGAGGCGGGTCTGCGCGACCTGTTCCACCTCAGGAAGCTTCTCTAGCGCCCACCTTCTCCTGCCGGCCCGCGACCCGCCTGGTGCCGGCTGCGACGCGCGCCTTGCGGGCCGCCGGCACGATCAGCGGCGTGCCCGTCTCGGGGTCGTCGATGACCTGGCAGCTCAGTCCGAAGACCTGCTCGACCAGCCCGGCGGTGACGATCTCCTTCGGCGCACCCTGCGCGATGACCTTTCCCCCGCGCAGGGCGATGAGGTGGGTGGCGTACCGGGCGGCGTGGTTGAGGTCGTGCAGGACGGCGACGAGGGTGCGTCCCTGCTCCTCGTGCAGTTCCGCGCACAGGTCGAGCACGTCGATCTGGTGCTGGATGTCCAGGTAGGTCGTCGGCTCGTCGAGGAGCAGCAGCGGGGTCTCCTGGGCGAGCGCCATGGCAATCCACACGCGCTGGCGCTGTCCGCCGGAGAGTTCGTCGACATGGCGTTCGCCGAGGTCCGCGATGCCGGTCCGGGCCATCGACTCCTGGACGACCCGCTCGTCCTCGGCCGACCACTGGCGCAGGATGCCCTGATGCGGGTACCGGCCCCGGCCCACCAGGTCGGCGACGGTGATCCCGTCGGGCGCGATGGACGACTGGGGCAGCAGTCCGAGGGTGCGGGCGACCTTCTTCGCGGGCATCGACTGGATGACCTGGCCGTCCAGCAGCACCCGTCCCTGAGTGGGCTTCAGCATCCGCGAGAGCGCCCGCAGGAGCGTCGACTTGCCGCAGGCGTTCGGGCCGACGATCACGGTGAAGGAGTTGTCCGGTATCTCCACCGACAACTGCTCGGCGATGACACGCTGGTCGTAGGCGAGGGTGACGTCCTCGGCGGACAGTCGGTTCACGGTGCTCCTTCGGTTGTTCCGTCCGCCGCCGGCGGTGGTGGGGTTCCTGGCGCTCCCGGTGCTCATATCCGGCCCGCCTTGCGCTCGGTGACCAGCAGCCACAGCAGGTAGACGCCGCCGAGTACCCCGGTGACCACCCCCACGGGCAACTGCTCGGCGCCGAAGGCCCGCTGCGAGATCCAGTCGGCGCTCACCAGCAGGGCGGCGCCCATGCACATCGACGCCACCAGGTTGGGACCGGGCGAACGGGTCAGGCGCCGGGCGAGCTGCGGCGCGGTGAGCGCGACGAAGCCGACCGGCCCGGAGGCGGCGGTCGCGGACGCGGTGAGCAGTACGGCGGAGAGCATCAGCAGCAGCCGTACGCGCTCCACCCGGACCCCGAGGGCGTACGAGATGTCGTCGCCCATCTCCATCATCCTGAGCCCGCGGGAGTTGGCGAGGACCAGCGGCACGAGGATGACGCACAGCGCGAGCAGGGGCCAGACCTGGTCCCAGTCACGGCCGTCGAGGGAGCCGGTCATCCACACCACCGCACGGGCCGCGTCGACGATGTCGGACTTGGTGAGCAGATAGCCGTTGACCGCGGTGACGATCGCGGAGACACCGATACCGACCAGGACCAGCCGGTATCCGTGCACGCCCCGCTTCCAGGCGAGCACATAGATGGCGAACCCGGTCACCAGTCCACCGATCAGCGCACCGACGGCGACCTGGTTGGCGGTCCCGGAGAACAGCACGATCATCACGAGTGCGCCGGCCGTGGCTCCCTGGCCGAGGCCGAGGACGTCCGGACTGCCCAAGGGGTTGCGGGAGATGGACTGGAACAGCGCACCGCCGAGCCCGAGCGAGACGCCGACCAGCAGTCCGACCAGCACCCGGGGCAGCCGCAGTTCGGTGACGATGAACTCCTGGCCCGGGTCGCCCTCGCCCAGCAGGGTCCGGATCACGTCGGCAGCCGGGATCGGGAAGTCGCCGGTGCCGATCAGCACCACGCTCGCGGTGAGCGCCACGAGCAGGAGCAGGACGGCGACGACGAGGGCCCGCACGTCCACCCGGAACGAGAGGCCGCCCGGCGTCCGCACAGCACGGTTGGTCTTCACAGCTGGGCCGTCCTCCGCCGTCGTACGAGAAAGATGAAGACCGGGCCGCCGATGATCGCGGTGACGATGCCGACCTGGAGTTCCGCGGGCCGGGCCAGCACACGGCCGAGGACGTCGGCTCCGAGCAGCAGCACCGGCGACAGGACCGCCGCGTACGGCAGGATCCAGCGCAGGTCGGGTCCGGTGAACGAGCGCACGACGTGCGGCACCATCAGACCCACGAAGACGATCGGCCCGCAGGCGGCCGTCGCGGCCCCGCACAGCACGGTCGCGGCGAGCATGGCCAGCGCCCGCGTGCGGTTCAGGTTGGCGCCGAGGGCCCTGGCGGTGTCGTCACCCATGGCCATGGCGTTCAGCGGCCGGGCGAGCAGCAGCGCCAGCACGAAACCGACCAGCAGGAACGGCAGTACCTGCCGGATGACCGAGCCGCTCGCCGAGGACAGCGACCCGACCGTCCAGAAGCGCATCCTCCCCAGGGCCGCCTGGTCCAGGATCATCACCGCCTGGAGGTAGCCGTACAGCGCCGCGGTGATCGCGGTGCCGGCCAGCACCAGGCGCACCGGGGTCGCGCCCCGGCTGCCGCCGAGGAACCACACCAGGGCCCCGACCCCGGCCGCCCCGCAGAACGCGAACCACACATAGCCCGACAGCGACGTGACGCCGAAGAAGGTGATGGCCGTGACGACCGCCGCCGACGCACCCGCGTTGATGCCGAGCAGTCCCGGATCGGCGAGCGGATTGCGGGTGAGCGCCTGCAGCACCGCCCCCGCCAGGCCGAGCGCGGCGCCGGCCAGCGCGCCGAGCAGGGTCCGTGACAGCCGGTCGGCGACGACGACGTCACCGTAGGTGCCCGATTCCTCGAACAAGCCGTGCCAGACCTGGTCCAGGGACAGGTCCTTCGCCCCGATCGCGATACTCGCCAGGGCGATGACCACCAGGATCGCGGCGGAGAGGAACAGACCGAGGACGCGTAGCATCGCCCGGCGGTTCGGGGGCGCGGGAGAAATGTCCGCGCGCGGTTCGGGAGGACTGTCGACCAACACGCAGTTAGGTTAGCCTACCCTCCCAAGCGATCACGATCCTGAGGTTCTGAGGTTCTGAGTCGAGGGTGCCTCACAAACCCAGCCGGGCCAGCGCCTTCGCTCCGTCCAACGCGCACACGCCGTCGCCCGCCGCTGTCCACGCCGCCGCGCACAACGCCCGCAGCCCGTCCAGAGCGGCACCGTCCCCGTCCAACGCCAGGGCCCCGCCGTCCGCTGCCGCCGTCCAGCCGCCGCACCGGAATCCGCCGTCGCCGTCCGCCACGGTCACTTCCGGCTGCCCGGTGAGCATCCCGCGCAGGTCGGCGTCGACGTAGGTCGGCCGGTGCTGGGGCGGCGCGGCCAGCAGCTGCGCCCCGTCGGTCACCCCGGTCAGCACCAGCAGCGAATCCACCCCGCCGTTGAACGCGCCCTCGATGTCCGTGTCCAGCCGGTCCCCCACCACCAGGGGCCGTTCGGCGCCCGTGCGCAGAATCGTCTCCCGGTGCATCGGCGGCAGCGGCTTGCCCGCCACCTGCGGCTCGGCGCCCGTGGCGATCCGTACGACCTCCACCGCCGCGCCGTTGCCCGGGGCGATGCCCCGCCCGCTGGGGATCGTCAGATCCGTGTTGGACGCGAACCACGGCACCCCGCGCGCGATCGCGTAACTCGCCTCCCCGAACCGGCCCCACGGGAAGTCGGGCCCGCCGTACCCCTGGGCCACCGCGACCGGATCGTCGTCCGCCGAGTCCACCGGCACCAGGCCGCGCTCACCCAGCGCCACCCGCAGGCCCTCGCCGCCGATCACCAGCACCCTGGCCCCCTGCGGCACCTGCTCGCTGATCAGCCGCGCGACCGCCTGCGCCGATGTGATCACGTCTCCGGCGTCCGTCGGTATCCCCAGCTCCGTCAGATGCGCGGCCACCGTGTCCGGAGTGCGCAGGGCGTTGTTCGTCACGTACGCCAGGTGCATGCCTCCCTCGCGAGCCGTGGCCAGCGAGTCGACCGCATGGACGATCGCCTCCCCGCCCGCGTACACCACACCGTCGAGGTCGAGCAGCGCCGTGTCGTACGCCTCGCTCAGGGCCTGCCCACTGCCCCCGGGCCTCGTCCTGACGCTCCGGCTCATTCCGCATCGCTCCTCGTTCGACGGCTTTCCCCCGATCATCCCTCATGCCACCGGCCCCGTACGATGCCCTGATGAAGACTGCAGGTCCCTCGGAAGCAAAAGCGCGCCGAGGCCTGGAACTCACCCCGTTCCAGGGCCTTCGCTACGATCCCGACCGGGTCGGCAGCCTGGCCGCCGTGACATCCCCGCCGTACGACGTCGTCGTCCGCCCCGACGGGCTGCATCACCTGCAGTCCGCCGACCCCTACAACATCGTCCGGCTGATCCTGCCCGAGGCCGACACCCCCGAGGCCCGCAACGTCCAGGCCGCCGACACCCTGAACCGCTGGCGCGCCGAAGGCGTCCTGACCGCGGACCCCGAACCCTGCCTGTACGTCTACGAACAACGCGACGGCGACGGCCTGCTGCAACGCGGGATCATCGGCACCCTGCGCGTCTCGGACCCCGACGAACGGCTGGTCCTGCCGCACGAGGACGTCATGCCGCACATCGTCGCCGACCGCGCGGCCCTGATGCTGGCCACGTCCGCGAACCTCGAGCCCCTGTTGCTGAGCTATCCCGGCGACGGTTCGACCGATGCCACCGCCAACCTGATCGAGCGCACGGCCAAGACCTCTCCCCTCCTCGCGACCACCACCGAGGACGGCTTCTGTCACCGGCTCTGGTCCCTCACCGACCCCGCCGACCTGGCCACGGTCCGGACCGACCTGGCCGGCCAGCAGGCCCTCATCGCCGACGGCCACCACCGCTGGGCGACCTACCGCCGGCTCCGCTCGGAGCACCCCTCCCCCAGTCCCTGGGACGACGGCCTGGTGCTCCTGGTCGACACGGCCCGGTACCCGCTGCGTGTCCGTGCGATCCATCGCCTGCTGCACGGCCTGCCCGTCGCGGACGCGCTGGCCGCCCTGCACGGCCTGTTCCGGGTCCGCCGCGTGGACGCCCCGTTGCCGGACGCCCTGGAGGTACTGGCCGAGGCGGCCGGCACGGGCAACGCCTTCCTGCTGGCCGGTGACGGCACCTTCCACCTCGTCGACCGCCCGGACCCTGATCTGCTGGCCCGCACCGTCCCCGGCGACCGCCCGGCGGCCTGGCGCACCCTGGACGCCACGGTCCTGCATTCCACGCTCCTGAAGCAGGTGTGGCGCATCCCCGAGGACTCCCCGGCCCATATCGCCTACATCCACGACACTGCCGCGACCGTCGAGAAGGCGGAACGCGACGGCGGTACGGCGGTACTGCTGCACCCGGTCCGTGAGGAAGTCGTCCGCGACCTCGCCCGCCAGGGCGTGACGATGCCCCGCAAGTCGACGTCCTTCGGGCCCAAGCCGGCGTCGGGGCTGGTGCTGCGCGCGTTCTGACGGGTGGCTCGGGAAACAGAAAGGGGGAAAGGGGGGAAGGGGGAAACGGGAAGGGGTGGGATTCCCGGTCAAGGGAACCGGAAATCCCACCCCTTCGTCCTGCGTCACAGGCGCGATCCGTCAATCCTTGTCGGCTTCGCTCTCGTCCTTGCCCTCCGAGGCGTCGGAGTCGGCGTCGATGTCGTCACTCTCGTCGTCGAGCGCGTCCGTGAACTCCACGCCGTCCAGTTCGGCCAGCCGGTCCGAAGCGTCCGTGCTGCCGTCCCGGTCGGCCTCCACGGCCTTCGCGAACCACTCCCGTGCCTCGCCGGCCCGTCCGGCGGCGAGAAGCGCATCAGCGTACGCGTACCTCAGCCGCGCGGTCCACGGCTGCACGGAGTGGGACGCGAGCTCGGAGCTCTGCAGCGTCACGATGGCGGCGTCCAGCTGCCCCATGTCACGCCGAGCGCCGGCCGCGACGAGCCGCATCTCGACCTGCCCGGCCTTGTCGAGCTTCTGCACTTCGGGAGCACCGGCCATGTCCAGTGCCTTCTCCGGTCGCCCGATCCCACGCTCGCAGTCGGCCATGAGAGGCCACAGCTCCGCGGTCCCGGTCATCCGCCGCGCCGCCCGGAACTCGGCAAGCGCCTCGGAGTACTTCTGGTTGGCGTAAGCGGCGAAGCCGGCGGCTTCCCGTACAGCGGCGACACGCGACGCCAGCCGCAGAGCCACCTTGGAGTAGCCGTAAGCGCCCTCGGGGTCCTCGTCGATCAGCCGGGCGACCATCACCAGGTTCTTGGCGACATCGTCCGCGAGGGTCTTGGGCAGGCTCTGCAGCTCCTGCCGTACGTCCTTGTCGATCTCCTCGCCCGTGACGTCCTCGGGGATCGGCAGCCGCTTGATGGGCTCGCGGTCCCGGTCGCGCTCCTCATGGAACCGGCCGCCTCCGTGCCGGTCGTCGCGCCCGCGGAACCCACCCGGTCGCCCACCCCGGTCATCCCGGCGCGGCCCACGCCCACGGTCGTCGCGGCCACGGTCCTCGCGACTCCGGAAGCCGCCCCGCTCGCCGCCACGGCTGTCGTCGCGCCGACCGTAGCCCCGGTCGGCACCGCGGCTGTCCTCGCGGCCCCGGTAAGCACCCCGGTCACCACGATCGTCACGCCGGTCATCCCGGCGGTCGTCACGCCGGTCATCCCGGCGCCCGTAACCCCGGTCGTCGTCGCGGCGGAAGCCGGAACGCTCGCGTTCACCGCCACGGTTGTCGTCACGGCCTCGGAAACCGCCCCGCTCACCACCACGACTGTCATCGCGACGGAAACCACCACGATCACGGTCACCACGGTCGTCACGGCGGAAGCCGCCACGATCGCGGTCGTCACGGTCGTCACGGCGGAAGCCGCCACGATCGTCACGCCCGCGGAAACCGCCCCGCTCGCCGCCACGGCTGTCGTCGCGCCGACCGTAACCCCGGTCACCACCACGGCTGTCCTCGCGGCCCCGGTCACCACCACGGTCCTCGCGGCCCCGGTCACCACCACGGTCGTCGCGGCCCCGGTCACCACCACGGTCGTCACGACGGAAACCACCACGATCGCGGTCACCACGGTCGTCACGGCGGAAGCCGCCACGATCGTCACGCCCGCGGAAACCGCCCCGCTCGCCGCCACGGCTGTCGTCGCGCCGACCGTAACCCCGGTCACCACCACGGCTGTCCTCGCGGCCCCGGTCACCACCACGGTCGTCGCGGCCTCGGTAAGCACCCCGCTCACCACGGTCGTCACGCCGGTCATCCCGGCGGTCATCACGCCGGTCATCCCGGCGCCCGTAACCCCGGTCGTCGTCGCGGCGGAAGCCGGAACGCTCGCGTTCACCACCACGGCGGTCGTCGCTGCGGTCGTCCCGACTGCGGTAACCACCGCGCTCGCCACCACGGTTGTCGTCACGGCCTCGGAAACCACCGCGCTCCGGCCGGCTGCCACCACGGTCGTCCCGACGGAACCCGCGGTCGCGGTCTCCGTCCCTGCGGTCATGGTCACCGGACCGACGCGGGCCTCCTCGCTGACCGCCACGGTCCGAACGGTCACCACTGTCCCGTCGCCGCTGGTCGCGCTCCGGTCGATCGTCGGGAGAGTTGGTGGACATGGGTGACTCCTGTCTTCGGTACCGCAAACATTCTCGCGCAGCCGGACCCCCGGTGCGCTCCAGAAATAAAAAAGGACCCTTGGTCCCAGCTGAACGCTGGGACCAAGGGTCCTTCCAAAGATTGTTCGGCGGCGTCCTACTCTCCCACAGGGTCCCCCCTGCAGTACCATCGGCGCTGTAAGGCTTAGCTTCCGGGTTCGGAATGTGACCGGGCGTTTCCCCTACGCTATGACCACCGAAACCCTAATGGTTTCGAGCGAACAAGCACACTCTTCTATTGTGTTCCGCTCAAAGCCGACAACGGTCGTTGTCTCAGAACTTACACAGTGGACGCGAGCAACTGAGGACAAGCCCTCGGCCTATTAGTACCGGTCAACTCCACACCTTACGGCGCTTCCATATCCGGCCTATCAACCCAGTCGTCTACTGGGAGCCTTACCCCATCAAGTGGGTGGGAGCCCTCATCTCGAAGCAGGCTTCCCGCTTAGATGCTTTCAGCGGTTATCCCTCCCGAACGTAGCCAACCAGCCATGCCCTTGGCAGAACAACTGGCACACCAGAGGTTCGTCCGTCCCGGTCCTCTCGTACTAGGGACAGCCCTTCTCAAGACTCCTGCGCGCGCAGCGGATAGGGACCGAACTGTCTCACGACGTTCTAAACCCAGCTCGCGTACCGCTTTAATGGGCGAACAGCCCAACCCTTGGGACCGACTCCAGCCCCAGGATGCGACGAGCCGACATCGAGGTGCCAAACCATCCCGTCGATATGGACTCTTGGGGAAGATCAGCCTGTTATCCCCGGGGTACCTTTTATCCGTTGAGCGACGGCGCTTCCACAAGCCACCGCCGGATCACTAGTCCCGACTTTCGTCCCTGCTCGACCCGTCGGTCTCACAGTCAAGCTCCCTTGTGCACTTACACTCACCACCTGATTGCCAACCAGGCTGAGGGAACCTTTGGGCGCCTCCGTTACCCTTTAGGAGGCAACCGCCCCAGTTAAACTACCCATCAGACACTGTCCCTGATCCGGATCACGGACCCAGGTTAGACATCCAGCACGACCAGACTGGTATTTCAACGACGACTCCACCACCACTGGCGTGGCGGCTTCACGGTCTCCCAGCTATCCTACACAAGCCGAACCGAACACCAATATCAAACTGTAGTAAAGGTCCCGGGGTCTTTCCGTCCTGCTGCGCGAAACGAGCATCTTTACTCGTAGTGCAATTTCACCGGGCCTATGGTTGAGACAGTCGAGAAGTCGTTACGCCATTCGTGCAGGTCGGAACTTACCCGACAAGGAATTTCGCTACCTTAGGATGGTTATAGTTACCACCGCCGTTTACTGGCGCTTAAGTTCTCAGCTTCGCCACCCCGAAGAGTGACTGACCGGTCCCCTTAACGTTCCAGCACCGGGCAGGCGTCAGTCCGTATACCTCGCCTTACGGCTTCGCACGGACCTGTGTTTTTAGTAAACAGTCGCTTCTCGCTGGTCTCTGCGGCCACCCCCAGCTCACCGAGTAAATCGGATCACCGGTGATGGCCCCCCTTCTCCCGAAGTTACGGGGGCATTTTGCCGAGTTCCTTAACCATAGTTCACCCGAACGCCTCGGTATTCTCTACCTGACCACCTGAGTCGGTTTGGGGTACGGGCCGCCATGAAACTCGCTAGAGGCTTTTCTCGACAGCATAGGATCGTCCACTTCACCACAATCGGCTCGGCATCGGGTCTCAGACTACGTGTCAGACGGATTTGCCTGCCTGACGTCCTACACCCTTACCCCGGGACAACCACCGCCCGGGCTGGACTGCCTTCCTGCGTCACCCCATCACTCACCTACTGCAGGTCTGGTCCGTCGGCTCCACCACTCCCCTTCACCCGAAGGATCCGGGGCGGCTTCACGGACTTAGCATCGCCTGGTTCGATGTCTGTCGCTTCACAGCGGGTACCGGAATATCAACCGGTTGTCCATCGACTACGCCTGTCGGCCTCGCCTTAGGTCCCGACTTACCCTGGGCAGATCAGCTTGACCCAGGAACCCTTGGTCAATCGGCGCACACGTTTCTCACGTGTGTATCGCTACTCATGCCTGCATTCTCACTCGTGAACCGTCCACAACTCGCTTCCGCGGCTGCTTCACCCGGCACACGACGCTCCCCTACCCATCACGATCCCCGTTGGGGGCACATATCGCAATGACACGACTTCGGCGGTACGCTTGAGCCCCGCTACATTGTCGGCGCGGAATCACTAGACCAGTGAGCTATTACGCACTCTTTCAAGGATGGCTGCTTCTAAGCCAACCTCCTGGTTGTCTGTGCGACTCCACATCCTTTCCCACTTAGCGTACGCTTGGGGGCCTTAGTCGATGCTCTGGGCTGTTTCCCTCTCGACCATGGAGCTTATCCCCCACGGTCTCACTGCCGCGCTCTCACTTACCGGCATTCGGAGTTTGGCTAAGGTCAGTAACCCGGTAGGGCCCATCGCCTATCCAGTGCTCTACCTCCGGCAAGAAACACGCGACGCTGCACCTAAATGCATTTCGGGGAGAACCAGCTATCACGGAGTTTGATTGGCCTTTCACCCCTAACCACAGGTCATCCCCCAGGTTTTCAACCCTGGTGGGTTCGGTCCTCCACGAAGTCTTACCTCCGCTTCAACCTGCCCATGGCTAGATCACTCCGCTTCGGGTCTTGAGCGTGCTACTGGGGCGCCCTGTTCGGACTCGCTTTCGCTACGGCTTCCCCACCCGGGTTAACCTCGCAACACACCGCAAACTCGCAGGCTCATTCTTCAAAAGGCACGCAGTCACGACGCGGGGACGAATCCCCGCGCGACGCTCCCACGGCTTGTAGGCACACGGTTTCAGGTACTATTTCACTCCGCTCCCGCGGTACTTTTCACCATTCCCTCACGGTACTGTCCGCTATCGGTCACCAGGGAATATTTAGGCTTGGCGGGTGGTCCCGCCGGATTCACACGGGATTTCTCGGGCCCCGTGCTACTTGGGTGTCTCTCCAACGAGCCGCTGACGTTTCGACTACGGGGGTCTTACCCTCTGCGCCGGACCTTTCGCATGTCCTTCGTCTACGCCAGCGGTTTCTGACTCGTCTCATGGCCGGCAGACCATGACCGAGAGATCCCACAACCCCGCATGCGCAACCCCTGCCGGGTCTTGCACGCATGCGGTTTGGCCTCATCCGGTTTCGCTCGCCACTACTCCCGGAATCACGGTTGTTTTCTCTTCCTGCGGGTACTGAGATGTTTCACTTCCCCGCGTTCCCTCCGCACTGCCTATGTGTTCAGCAGTGGGTGACAGCCCATGACGACTGCCGGGTTTCCCCATTCGGACACCCCCGGATCACAGCCTGGTTGACGGCTCCCCGGGGCCTATCGTGGCCTCCCACGTCCTTCATCGGTTCCTGGTGCCAAGGCATCCACCGTGCGCCCTTAAAAACTTGGCCACAGATGCTCGCGTCCACTGTGCAGTTCTCAAACAACGACCGACCACCCGTCACGCACCGCGTGCGCGGTGCTGTACCGGGGCCGGCAACTGAGGGTTCGTTCCCTCAGACACCCAACAGCGTGCCCGACACGGCCGGCCGACCAGATCAGCGTTCCACGCCCCGAGGGGCAGTACTAGCGCCTGGTCCGTCCTGGACCGTGCCGAATAATCAACGTTCCACCCATGAGCAACCAGCACCGGACGTGCGCCGGTGTTCTGGCCCCTGACCCGGACAGGTCCGGGTGAGAAGTGCTCCTTAGAAAGGAGGTGATCCAGCCGCACCTTCCGGTACGGCTACCTTGTTACGACTTCGTCCCAATCGCCAGTCCCACCTTCGACGGCTCCCTCCCACGAGGGGTTGGGCCACCGGCTTCGGGTGTTACCGACTTTCGTGACGTGACGGGCGGTGTGTACAAGGCCCGGGAACGTATTCACCGCAGCGATGCTGATCTGCGATTACTAGCGACTCCGACTTCATGGGGTCGAGTTGCAGACCCCAATCCGAACTGAGACCGGCTTTTTGAGATTCGCTCCACCTTGCGGTATCGCAGCTCATTGTACCGGCCATTGTAGCACGTGTGCAGCCCAAGACATAAGGGGCATGATGACTTGACGTCGTCCCCACCTTCCTCCGAGTTGACCCCGGCGGTCTCCCGTGAGTCCCCAGCACCCCGAGGGGCCTGCTGGCAACACAGGACAAGGGTTGCGCTCGTTGCGGGACTTAACCCAACATCTCACGACACGAGCTGACGACAGCCATGCACCACCTGTACACCGACCACAAGGGGGCGCCCGTCTCCGGGCGTTTCCGGTGTATGTCAAGCCTTGGTAAGGTTCTTCGCGTTGCGTCGAATTAAGCCACATGCTCCGCCGCTTGTGCGGGCCCCCGTCAATTCCTTTGAGTTTTAGCCTTGCGGCCGTACTCCCCAGGCGGGGAACTTAATGCGTTAGCTGCGGCACCGACGACGTGGAATGTCGCCAACACCTAGTTCCCACCGTTTACGGCGTGGACTACCAGGGTATCTAATCCTGTTCGCTCCCCACGCTTTCGCTCCTCAGCGTCAGTGTCGGCCCAGAGATCCGCCTTCGCCACCGGTGTTCCTCCTGATATCTGCGCATTTCACCGCTACACCAGGAATTCCGATCTCCCCTACCGAACTCTAGCCTGCCCGTATCGACTGCAGACCCGGGGTTGAGCCCCGGGCTTTCACAATTGACGCGACAGGCCGCCTACGAGCTCTTTACGCCCAATAATTCCGGACAACGCTCGCGCCCTACGTATTACCGCGGCTGCTGGCACGTAGTTAGCCGGCGCTTCTTCTGCAGGTACCGTCACTTGCGCTTCTTCCCTGCTGAAAGAGGTTTACAACCCGAAGGCCGTCGTCCCTCACGCGGCGTCGCTGCATCAGGCTTGCGCCCATTGTGCAATATTCCCCACTGCTGCCTCCCGTAGGAGTCTGGGCCGTGTCTCAGTCCCAGTGTGGCCGGTCGCCCTCTCAGGCCGGCTACCCGTCGTCGCCTTGGTGAGCCGTTACCTCACCAACCAGCTGATAGGCCGCGGGCTCATCCCTCACCGCCGGAGCTTTCAACCCCCGCCCATGCGGGCGGGGGTGTCATCCGGTATTAGACCCCGTTTCCAGGGCTTGTCCCGAAGTGAGGGGCAGATTGCCCACGTGTTACTCACCCGTTCGCCACTAATCCCCACCGAGGTGGTTCATCGTTCGACTTGCATGTGTTAAGCACGCCGCCAGCGTTCGTCCTGAGCCAGGATCAAACTCTCCGTGAATGCTTCCGGGGTGTCCCGGTGACACACACGGGAGCGGAACCGCCGGAGGAATGATCCGGCGGTTCACAGCGTCCTCGCTGTGTTTTTTCAAAGGAACCTCGTCCCGGCCCTGGGGGCCGGAGACGGGGTATCAACATATCTGGCGTTGATTTTTGGCACGCTGTTGAGTTCTCAAGGAACGGTCGCTTCCTTTGTACTCACCCTCGCGGGTTTTCCTCCGGGCGCTTCCCTTCGGTCCTGCGTTTCCGACTCTATCAGACTCTTTCGGTCCTGATTCCCGGTCGGCGGGACGTACCGTCGGCTTCAGGGCTTTCGCTCGTCGGCCTTTCGACATTCACTACGTTAGCCGATTCCCCCGCTCGATTCATAATCGGGCTTCCGGGTTCGAAATTCAGGCATGCGAGCATGACGAATTCGACCCCGATGAGGGGCGATCTTGAGTAGTGGGTTGGCCGCTCCGGCTGCAGGCGATTGCCGTACCCGGTTCAGCGGCTCGGGCCACGTTACGCGTCTTCCAGGGGGGAGTCAACTTCGTCAACGCTTCGGGACATGGGCCCGGTACGGGCTCACCGTCGGCTCGCCGGCGCGGCGCACAGCGGCTCAGGCTCCGCCGGACTGCTTGGCCCTCGGGCTCAGTCGGTACGCCGAGACTGATGGATCACCGGCGAGGTAGAAGCGATGCTGCCAGTCATGGGCTCTGCTCACACCCACCCGAGGGCCGACCCGGATGAGTGCGGCGGGTACCGGCTCGCCCTCGGACAGCACGACCGAGGCGCCTGTCAGCAGGTCTGTGCCGTTGTGCTCTGCCGTGATGCCGAGCGCCTGGCAGAAGTTCCCCGGACCGCGCGCAAGGCGTGGGCTCTCGATCTTCGCCCCTCGCCGCTTGCGTGCCAGGTCTTCCCCTTCGATAACCCTGCCCGCGCGGATGAGGACGGCCGAGGCGGTGCCGTCTGTTCCGGTGACGATGTTGGCGCACCAGTGGAGACCGTGAGACCGGTAGACGTACAGATGTCCCGCGGCCCCGAACATGACGGCGTTGCGGGGTGTCCTGCCTCGGTAGGCGTGGGAGGCGGGGTCGGCCGCACCGGAGTACGCCTCGGTCTCCGTGATGGTGATGCTCACGGTCCCCTCGTGGGTCTCGTGGGTGAGGACGGCACCGAGCAGCTCGGGGGCGACTTCTTCAGCGGGGTGAGCGAGATCCACAACGTTCATGCCGACCGCCTTGGCATGCCGTAGGTGGAGTAGACGTATACGTGGCCGGGGGGACCGGACATCACACCGTTGCGAGAGGCGCGTCCCCGGTAGACGTGGGAACCGGGATCGTTGGAGCCGTCGTAGGCCTCGACCTCGGTCAGGCGGAGGGCGATCGGACCGTCCGGGGTGGTACGCGCGACGATTCGGCCGAGCAGGTCGAGGGCGACCTCGAGGACAGGGCGGTCGAAGAACTTCCTGAGCAGGGGCGTACGGTCAGGGGTCGCGATCATGGCGTCCGAGCGTACTCCTGCCAGGGTGCTGCCATGGGGTGGTCACCGGACGCCGTGCTTGCAAGGGTGACGGACACGGAACCGGCCAGGGCCGGATCGCGTTGTTAGGGATCGAAGGTCCACGCGTGGCAACGACGCGATAGAGGACGACAAGGGGAGAGACATGGCGTTCAAGAAGCTGCTCGCGAGCCTGGGAGCCGGCGGGGCTTCGGTCGAGACGGTGCTGCACGAGGACAACGTCGTTCCGGGTGGGGTCGTCCAGGGTGAGGTTCGCATCCAGGGCGGGTCCGTGAACCAGCAGATCGAAGGTCTGTCGGTCGGGCTGCAGGCCAAGGTCGAGGTGGAGAGCGGCGACGAGGAGTACAAGCAGAACATCGAGTTCACCAAGTCGCGGCTCGGCGGCGCCTTCGAGCTCCAGGCGGGCGCGGTGCACGCGGTGCCGTTCGGGCTGGAGATCCCGTGGGAGACGCCGATCACGATGATCGACGGGCAGTCGCTGCGCGGGATGAACATCGGTGTGACCACGGAGCTGGCGATCGCGCGGGCCGTGGACTCGGGTGACCTGGACCCGATCAATGTGCACCCGCTGCCGGCGCAGAAGGCGATCCTGGACGCGTTCATCCAGTTGGGCTTCCGGTTCAAGAGCGCGGACATGGAGCGCGGGCATGTCCGGGGGACGCGTCAGCGGCTGCCGTTCTACCAGGAGATCGAGTTCTTCCCGCCGCAGCAGTACCGGGGGCTGCACCAGGTCGAGCTGACCTTCGTGGCCGACGAGCAGGCGATGGACGTCGTGCTGGAGATGGACAAGAAGCCCGGTCTGTTCAGCGAGGGCAGCGACACGTTCCGGTCGTTCAAGGTGGGGCTGAACGACTACCAGGGCACGGACTGGGCGGCGTACCTCAACCAGTGGCTGTCGGAGGTCGGCAGCAAGCGCAACTGGTTCTAGGCTCGCCTCCGACTGAACGCAATCGATCAGGAGGTACCGAGGTGACCGAGCTCGAGCGGCGTCCGCTCCCCCATGACTTCCACCCGCCCGTGCCGTCGTTCACGGTGACGAGCGAGGACGTCGAGGAGGGCGCGACGCTCCCGGACGCCCAGGTGCGGGCGGGCGGCAACACGTCGCCGCAGCTGCGCTGGTCGGGCTTCCCGCCGGAGACCAGGAGCTTCGCCGTGACCTGCTACGACCCGGATGCCCCGACGGGCAGCGGGTTCTGGCACTGGGTGGCATTCGACATCCCGGTCTCGGTGACCGAGCTGCCGGCCGGCGCGGGCAGCGGCGGGTTCGAGGGACTGCCCGAGGGCGCGATTCAGGCGCGCAACGACTACGGCACCAAGGACTTCGGCGGGGCCGCGCCGCCTCCCGGGGACGGGCCGCACCGGTATGTGTTCACGGTGTACGCCGTGGATCAGGAGAAGCTCGGTCCGGACTCGGACGCGTCCCCTGCCGTGGTGGGCTTCAATCTGCGGTTCCACACGCTCGCGCGGGCCCAGCTGATCGGTGAGTACGAGGTGCCCGCCGGCTCCTGAGCCGATCCCGGCGTTCACGGAACGTTTGCCCGCCCCTGGTCTTGGAATTGATCAGGGGCGGGCATTTTTGTTGCCGGGGGCGCGGGGGTCGCCTCCCGTCGAAGCAGCAGATATTGCGTTGTTCATCCCGGCGTGCCCGGCCAGAGTTGATCCCAGCCCGCCGAGGGGTGGGCCGGTGCACACGGGAGGTGGGCTGGTATGCGGGACACGCTGGTACTGAACGCGAGCTTCGAGCCGCTGTCGACGGTGACGCTGAACCGAGCCGTCGTTCTGGTGCTCCAGGACAAGGCGGTCGTCGAGCAGGCCCACCCCGAACTGCGGATGCGGGGAGCCGAGGTGGACATACCGGTGCCACGGGTGATCAGGCTCTGCCAATACGTCAGGGTGCCGTTCCGAAGACGGGCGCCGTGGTCGAGGCGGGGTGTGCTGGTGCGGGACCGGCACCGGTGCGCGTACTGCGGGCGGCGGGCCACCACCGTCGACCACGTGGTGCCGCGGTCGCACGGTGGGCAGGACACCTGGCTGAACACGGTGGCCTCGTGCGCGGAGGACAACCACCGCAAGGCGAACCGGACTCCGGAGCAGGCGGGGATGCCGCTGCTGCGGCAGCCGTTCGAGCCGACGCCGGCGGACGCGATGTTGCTCGCGCTGGCGAGAGACGATCTTGAGGCGCTGCCGGACTGGCTGGTGCTGGACGCGGCGTGAGGGTTTCGCCGTAGGGCTTGGGGTTCCCGGCTGCGGGTTGTTCGTGGCTGATCGCACCCGGGGGGGGGCGGAGCTGCGCATCGAACAGGTCCCCGCACCCCTGGAGGGGTGCGGGGACCTGTTCGATGCGCAGCGGCGGTCAGTCGATGGAGGGCTTCTCGCGGCGCTCCGGGATGCTGCCGGAGGCGCTGTTGCCGCCCGAACCGCCGCCCAGGCCACCGAAGTTGCCCATGGCGCCGGAGAGTCCCTTGAGTGCGTCGCCGATCTCGCTGGGGACGATCCAGAGCTTGTTGGCGTCGCCCTCCGCGATCTTCGGGAGCATCTGGAGGTACTGGTAGGAGAGCAGCTTCTGGTCGGGGTCGCCCGCGTGGATCGCCTCGAAGACCGTACGGACGGCCTGGGCCTCGCCCTCGGCCCGGAGGGCTGCGGCCTTGGCCTCGCCCTCGGCGCGCAGGATCTGGGACTGCTTCTCGCCCTCGGCCCGCAGGATCTCGGACTGCCGGACACCTTCGGCCTGGAGGATCGCGGCGCGCTTGTCGCGGTCGGCGCGCATCTGCTTCTCCATCGAGTCCTGGATGGAGGTGGGCGGCTCGATCGCCTTGAGTTCGACGCGGTTGACGCGGATGCCCCACTTGCCGGTGGCTTCGTCGAGGACCCCGCGCAGGGCCGCGTTGATCTCCTCGCGGGAGGTCAGGGTGCGCTCGAGGTCCATGCCGCCGATGATGTTGCGCAGGGTGGTGACGGTGAGCTGCTCGATCGCCTGGATGTAGCTGGCGACCTCGTAGGTCGCGGCCCGTGCGTCGGTCACCTGGTAGTAGATGACGGTGTCGATGTTGACGACCAGGTTGTCCTGGGTGATCACCGGCTGCGGCGGGAACGGGACGACCTGTTCACGCAGGTCGATCCGGTTGCGGATGGTGTCGATGAACGGGACGACGATGTTGAGGCCCGCGTTGAGTGTGCGGGTGTAGCGGCCGAAGCGCTCGACGATGGCGGCGCTGGCCTGCGGGATGACTTGGATCGTCTTGATCAGGGCGATGAAGACCAACACCACCAGGATGATCAGAACGATGATGATCGGTTGCATCGTCGGTTTCCCGAACCCTTCTTCGCCTCGGCGTTTTCGTCAGATCCTGTGCCGGTTACGGATCTTGCTGTCGAGTCTGACAGACCGTCGTGCAACTCGGTGGCCGTTCGGCCCAGTTGTTGTCCTGTGTGAGCCGGTCGTGCGGGATCACATGACGATCGCCGTGGCTCCCTCGATCTCCACGACGTCCACTTCCTGGCCCACTTCGTAGACGCGGGAGGCGTCGAGGGCACGTGCCGACCAGATCTCGCCGGCCAGCTTGATCCGGCCGCCGGAGCCGTCGACCCGCTCCAGCACGACGGCCTGCTTGCCCTTCAGGGCGTCGACGCCGCTGGCGAGGTGGGGTCGTTGTGCGCGTTGTCTGTTCGCGATGGGGCGTACGACGGCGATGAGGGCGGTCGAGACGACGGCGAAGACCACGACCTGGACCACGGCGCCGCCGCCGAAGATTCCGGAGACCACCGCCGCGGCGACGGCGCCCACCGCGAGCATGCCGAGTTCGGGCATCGCGGTGATCACCAGCGCGATGCCGAGTACCGCCGCGCCAATCAGCCACCACAGCCATGCATCGATGTCCACATGGGCATGGTAGGACCGCGCACCCGGTCACCGACAGGGCGCCGGGGCATTCGAAAGGGCCTTCCAGGCCCGGTTTCTGAGTGGGCGGAACCCGCCGACCGGGTTCAGGCCATCGGGAGGCCCTGCGCGGTCCAGCGGTCGCCGACCTGCTCCACGACGAGCGGAAGGCCGAAGCAGAGGGAGAGGTTGCGGGAGGTGAGTTCGAGCTCCAGCGGGCCGGCGGCCAGGATCTGGCCCTGGCGGATCATCAGAACGTGGGTGAAGCCGGGGGCGATCTCCTCGACGTGGTGCGTGACCATGATCATGGAGGGGGCGATCGGGTCGCGGGCGAGGCGGCCGAGGCGGCGCACGAGGTCCTCGCGGCCGCCCAGGTCGAGGCCGGCGGCGGGCTCGTCGAGGAGCAGCAGCTCGGGGTCGGTCATCAGCGCGCGGGCGATGAGGGTGCGCTTGCGCTCACCCTCGGAGAGGGTGCCGAACCTGCGGTCGACGAATTCGGACATGCCGAGGCGGTCGAGGAAGGCGCGGGCGCGCTGTTCGTCGATGTCCTCGTACTCCTCCTGCCAGCCGGCGGTCATTCCGTAGGCGGCGGTCAGCACGGTCTGCAGGACCGTCTGGTTCTTGGGGAGCTTGTCGGCCATGCCGTTCCCGGCGATGCCGATGCGCGGGCGCAGCTCGAAGACGTCGATGCCGGGGGCGCCGAGGGTCTCGCCGAGGATGGTGGCGGTGCCCTTGCTCGGGAACAGGTAACTGGAGGCGATATTCAGCAGGGTGGTCTTCCCGGCGCCGTTGGGACCGAGGATGACCCAGCGCTCGCCCTCCTTCACCGACCAGGAGACCTGGTCCACCAGAGCCCGGCCCTCGCGGACCACGGATACGTCCTGAAGCTCCAGAACATCGCTCATGAGCGCGTTGTCTCCCCTTACAGTGTGGCCGGGTTCTCGGCTCTGTCGTACGCCTGTGGTCGGTCCGCCGTGCCCGTGGACGCGGCCCTCCATGAAATCTACGCCACCGGTCGGCCCGGACATCCCCTCGGTCCTGTCCTTAGGGTGGAGGCATGCTCTCGGAACCACGTTCAGGACGTCTCACCTCTTGGGGAAATGCCCTTATTGCCGGTCTTGTCTCGCCGGATGACGCCGTGCTCGCCATCGTCGGCGAGGACGCGGTGCACCGGGTGGAGGGGGTGCCGGGTGAGTCCGCGCCGGTGGGTCTCACGCTGGCGCTGGGGCGGCTGCGGACGCTCGGGGTGACCGGGCTGCGGGTCGCGCTGCCCATGCCGGGGCATCCACTGGGGCTGAGCGGTCCGCCGGAGTTCAACGCGCGGGCGCTGGAGGCCGGGGAGGCGGTGGTCGGTCACGGGGCCGCCTTCGGGCTGGTGCCGCAGGTACGGGAGGCCGGGCCCGCGGGTGATGTGCATGTGGAGGTCGTCTGGCACTGCCTGGCGGTGCGGGAGGCGCCGCCCGCCGACGTGCCCTCGCTCGGCGAGGCGGAGCGGGAGCTTGCGGAGGCGCTCAGGGAGGCGACCGAGGTGCTGACGCGGCTGGACGTGGCCGGCTCGGGACCGGTGGCCGAGGCGGCGATCGACGCGTACCGGGCGCGGGCGGAGGCAGGCCGTGAGGTGCTGGCGCCGGGGTATCCGCCGCGAGCGGTACGGGTGCTGGAGCTGGCGCGGCGGGTGGGGACGCTGGTCTCGCTGGCCGGTGCGAACGGGCACGGGGGCGCGGTGAGCGCCTCGGAGATGGCGGCGCGCGGGGAGGCCCTGCGGCCGGTGGAGCGGACGGCCCGGCGGGCGCAGGTCGCGGCGTACAACTCCGTTGTGGAGGAACGGGAGCGGGGAGTCGGGTGAGTCCCGGCCCCTGCGGTGACCGGCGCGGGCAGGCCGAGCGGCCTCCCGGGTGGGGCCGGGAGGCCGGGAGCGTCACCGGTGGGGTGACGGGCGTCAGCCGTTGACGGCCACGTTGCCGAAGGCGGGGTTCAGCAGGCCGATCACGTTGACGCTGTTGCCGGACACGTTGACCGGGACGTCGACCGGGACCTGGATGACGTTGCCCGAGACGACGCCCGGGGAGCCCACGGCCTTGCCGCCGGCGTGCGCGCCGTCGGTGGCGGAGGCCATGCCCGTACCGGCGGCGAGCAGACCGCCGGCCACCATCGTCACGGCCGCTGCCCTCTTCAGGTTCTTCACTTTCCGAGCCCTCCTCGCGGTCACCGCGGCAGGCGCCGCGGTACGCACTGGAGAACGGCGGGAGGCCGAAGAAGGATGCGCCATCCGGGGGACATTCCCACTACGGTATGAATCTCGCACCGGAGGGGAACCATCCGCCCGACCCGGTACGTCACGGGTCGGCCTCCCCGGCTCCCCGGCTCACCTGCTCGGCTACTCGGCTACTCAGATGCCCGGGTGCTCAGCCACTCAGGCCGTGGCGCACCGCCCACAGGGCGGCCTGGGTGCGGTCCGCCAGGTCCAGCTTCATCAGGATGTTCGAGACATGCGTCTTCACGGTCTTCTCGGAGAGGACCAGGGCGCGGGCGATCTCCCGGTTGGAGCGGCCGTCCGCTATGAGGCCGAGCACCTCGCGCTCCCGCTCCGTGAGCGAACCGGCCCGGCCCTGGCCGGAGTGGGTCTCCTCCTGGGCCAGCAGGGCGCCGGCGACCTCGGCCTGGAGGAGGACGTGTCCGGCGTGCACCGAGCGGATGGCTCCGGCAAGCGCGTCGGGGTCGATGTCCTTGTACACGTATCCGGCGGCGCCCGCGCGCAGGGCCGGGACCACAGTGCGCTGCTCGGTGAAGCTGGTGACGATCAGCACGCGCGCGGGGTGGTCCAGTTCGCGGAGCCGGCGCAGGGCCTCCACGCCGTCCATGCCCGGCATCCTGACGTCCATCAGGATCACGTCGGGCCGCAGCTCCCCGGCGAGGGCGACTCCTTCGGCGCCGTCCGCCGCCTCGCCGACGACCTCGATGTCGTCCTGCACCTCCAGAAAGGTGCGCAGCCCTCGGCGGACCACCTGGTGGTCGTCGACGAGCAGCACCCTGATCGCGTCAGCCACCGGGGACCTCCATCTCGATCGTGGTGCCCTTGCCGGGCGCCGATTCCACGGTCAGGCTGCCGCCGACCCCGCTCGCCCGGTCACGCATGGAGACCAGGCCGAGATGTCGTCCTGCGCTGCGGATGATCTGGGGGTCGAACCCCTTGCCGTCGTCGGTGACCCGCAGAACGGCGCCACTGCCGCGGCGGCCCAGGGTGACGTCGACATGGTCCGCCCCCGAGTGCCGCAGGGCGTTGTGCAGCGCCTCCTGGGCGACGCGCAGCACTGCCTCCTCCTGTGCGGCGGGCAGGGCCCGCGCACCGTGCCCGGCGAAGGTCACACGCGCGGTGTGGGCGCGGTCGAGGACCTGGATCTGGGTACGGAGGGTGGGGACGAGGCCGTCTTCGTCGAGGGCCGCGGGGCGCAGCTCGACGACCGCGGCGCGCAGTTCGTCGGCGGCCTCGGCCGCCAGGGCGGCCACCTGCTGGAGCTCCCCCTTGGCCCGGGTCGGGTCGCGGTCCACGAGGCGGGCGGCCGCCTGGGCGGTGAGGCGCAGGGAGAACAGCTTCTGGCTGACGGCGTCGTGCAGTTCATGGGCGAGGCGGGAGCGTTCCTCGGCGATGGTCAGTTCGCGGCTGCGCTCGTAGAGCCGGGCGTTGGTGAGGGCGATCGCCGCGTGCTGGGCCAGGATGCCCAGCACGTCCTCGTCGTCCTGGGTGAACCCGCAGGTGCCCTCGGGTGCGGGGCACGGAGGGCCTGAGGGGTCTTGGGGGTGTTCCCCCGCGGGGGTCCGTTTGTTGGCCAGGAACAGGGCGCCGATGACCTCGTCGCCGTCGCGGATGGGCAGGCCCAGGAAGTCGACCAGGTCGGGGTGGGCACTGGGCCAGCCCTCGAAGCGGGGGTCCCTGCGTACGTCGGCGAGGCGCTGGGGTCCGTCCTCCCGGAGCATCGCGGCGAGGATGCCGTGCTGGCGCGGGAGGGGACCTATGGCCTTCCACTGGTCGTCGCTGACGCCGTCGACCACGAACTGGGCGAAGCCGCCGTGGTCGTCGGGGACGCCGAGCGCGGCGTACTCCGCGCCGAGCAGTTCGCGGGCCGAGGCGACGATCGTCTTGAGGACGTCACGCACCTCGAGGTGCCTGCTCATGGCCAGCAACGCGGTGCTCACCGCTGCGAGGCCGGACCGGGGGCCGTGGCTCATGTCCTCACGGTACCGGCGGGCACCGGCACCGCGGATCCGACCAGTAGCGGCGGCGACCTGGGCCGGAGGTCCTAGGACCTCCGGTCTCCCCGGGGCGGACCCTGGTCCTTTCGCGGGCCGGCCCAGGGCTCGCCACACCCCTCACACAGAGCATTGCGCCAGCAACTCCAGGTAAGGGCGACGGCCGCCCGGTGTGAGGCCGGGCATAGGGCACACATCACGTACGAAGGAGCATAGGAGGGCCATAACGGGCATGTGAGCGGCGAAAATAGTCCCCTCTGCCCTGTTTTGACCTCCCCCGATCCACTACCCGGCTTCGTACGTCACACCTTTGCCTAGCCATTTTGCGGCCGCTAAGAATGGCTCCCGTCGCTCAGCGCCGCGGGTTCCGCCCGCGGCGTTCGTGCCGGAAGAACCCCTGTCCCCACCGGACGCTGAGCGACCTCCGCGCTATTCGAAGAGGTCCATCACCCATGTCGAAGAACTTCCTCGCCCGAGGTCGCATTCGTGCTCTGAACCGTCACCACAAGATCGCCGTCGCCGGTGTCGCCGCCCTCGGTGCCGCCGCCATCGCCTTCTCGGCCACGCCGAGCGAGGCGTCGACGACCGTCACGAGCGAGGCCGCTCCCACCGCGCAGGTCGCCTACAGCACCGAGCCGATCAAGGACGTCAAGGGCACCGTCACCGACCAGCTCGCCGTCTCCGGCGTGAAGACCGAGCAGATCGCGGCGAAGAAGCAGGCCGCGGCCGACGCCGTCGCCGAGAAGCAGGCCGCGGCGGCTGCCGCGAAGGAGCAGGCCGCGAAGGAGCGCGAGGCCGAGCAGGCCGCAGACCGCTCCGCACAGCGGGCCGAGGTCGACAAGGCCGCCCCCAAGACCTACAGCAACAACCTGGACGGCTGGATCCGCGAGTCCATGGACATCATGAAGAAGCACGGGATCCCGGGTTCCTACGAGGGCATCCACCGCAACATCATCCGGGAGTCCTCCGGCAACCCGATGGCCATCAACCTCTGGGACATCAACGCCAAGAACGGCATCCCGTCCAAGGGGCTGCTGCAGGTGATCCCGCCGACGTTCGAGGCGTACCACGTCCCGGGCACGCCGAAGGACATCTACCACCCGGTCTCGAACATCACCGCCGCCTGCAACTACGCGGCCGACCGGTACGGCTCCATGGACAACGTCAACAGCGCGTACTGAGGTCGGCGCGGACCTCTTCACGCGGCCTGACGCGCCCGGATACGCCGAAGGGCGGCACCCTCCTGACGGGGTGCCGCCCTTCGGGCGTACGGCGCGCGAACGGCCGCGCCGGTCACTTGCGTTACTCGCGTTACTTGCGCATGACCTCGGGCTCGTGGCGACGCAGGAAGCGGGCCACGAAGAAGCCGCAGATCACGCCGAGGGCGATGAGCGCGCCCATGTCCATGAACCAGGCCCCCGCCGTGTGCTCCCACAGCGGGTCGGGGTCACCTGCGGTCTCCGGCGGGCTGATCCTGTTGAAGTCCAGCGTGGCACCGGAGGCGGCGACCGCCCAGCGCGACGGCATCAGGAACGAGAACTGGTTGACGCCGATCGAGCCGTGCAGCGCGAACAGACAGCCGGTGAAGACGACCTGGACGATCGCGAACATCACCAGCAGCGGCATGGTCTTCTCGGCGGTCTTCACCAGCGAGGAGATGATCAGGCCGAACATCATCGAGGTGAAGCCGAGCGCCATGATCGGGATGGACAGTTCCAGCAGCGTGAAGCCGCCGAGGACCAGCCCCTCCTCGGGGAGCTCCCGGTTGGAGAAGCCGATGACGCCGACCATCAGGCCCTGCAGCACGGTGATCATGCCGAGCACGAACACCTTGGACATCAGATACGCCGAGCGGGACAGGCCGGTCGCGCGTTCCCGCTCGTAGATGACCCGTTCCTTGATCAGCTCACGGACGGAGTTCGCGGCACCGGCGAAGCAGGCGCCGACCGCGAGGATCAGCAGGACCGTGGTCGCCGTGCCGTTCGGGATGATCCGGCCGGTCTGCGGGTCGGGCGGGTTCGGCAGCAGACCCTTGTCGGCCTCGATGAGCAGGCTGACCGCGCCGAGGACGGCCGGCAGGATCACCGTCAGGGCGAGGAACCCCTTGTCGGAGACGATCACCGAGATGTAGCGGCGCACCAGGGTGGTGAACTGTGACATCCAGCCCTGCGGCTTCGGCGGCTTCATCGCCTGCATCGCCGGGACCTGTACGGACTGCGGCGCGACCGCGTCGATGTCCGCCGCGTACATCTGGTAGTGCTGCGAGCCCTTCCAGCGGCCCGCCCAGTCGTAGTCGCGGTAGTTCTCGAAGGCGGAGAAGACGTCGGCCCAGGTGTCGTAGCCGAAGAAGTTCAGCGCCTCCTCGGGCGGACCGAAGTAGGCGACCGAGCCGCCGGGCGCCATCACCAGGAGCTTGTCGCAGATCGCCAGCTCGGCCACCGAGTGGGTGACGACGAGGACGGTGCGGCCGTCGTCGGCCAGACCGCGCAGCAGCGTCATCACGTCGCGGTCCATGCCCGGGTCGAGACCGGAGGTCGGCTCGTCCAGGAAGATCAGCGACGGTTTGGTGAGCAGCTCCAGGGCCACCGAGACGCGCTTGCGCTGGCCGCCGGAGAGGGAGGTGACCTTCTTCTCCTTGTGGGGGTCCAGTTTCAGCTCGCGCAGCACCTCGTCGATGCGGGCGTCGCGCTCGGCGGCCGTGGTGTCGGCCGGGAAGCGGAGCTTGGCCGCGTACCCGAGGGCCTTCTTGACGGACAGTTCCTTGTGCAGGATGTCGTCCTGCGGGACCAGACCGATGCGCTGGCGCAGTTCGGCGAACTGCTTGTAGAGGTTCCGGTTGTCGTAGAGGACCTCGCCCTGGTTTGCGGGCCGGTACCCGGTGAGCGCCTTGAGCAGGGTGGACTTGCCGGAGCCGGAGGGGCCGATGACCGCGATCAGCGACTTCTCCGGGACGCCGAAGGAGACGTCCTTGAGGATCTGCTTGCCGCCGTCGACCGTGACGGTGAGGTGGCGGGCCGAGAAGGACACCTCACCGGTGTCGACGAACTCCTCGAGCCGGTCGCCGACGATCCGGAACGTCGAGTGGCCGACGCCCACGATGTCGGTCGGGCCGAGCAGTTGCGTGCCGCCCTTGGCGATCGGCACACCGTTGACGTAGGTGCCGTTGTGCGAGCCCAGGTCGCGGATCTCCATGCGGCCGTCGGGCGTCGAGTGGAACTCGGCGTGGTTGCGGGAGACCTGCAGGTCGGAGACGACCAGGTCGTTCTCCAGAGCACGGCCGATACGCATCACGCGGCCGAACGAGAACTGGTGGAACGTGGTCGGGCTGCGGTCGCCGTACACCGGCGGCGCCCCCGCCGCGCCACCGGGGCCCTGCTGCTGCGGGACATACGGCGTGGACTGCTGCTGCGGCACCGGCTGCTGCGGCTGTGCCTGCTGCTGCCAGCCGGCCTGCGCGGACTGCTGCTGATGCATCTGCTGCTGCCCCTGCTGGACCCAGCCCGGGACCGCCCCCTGCACCCCCTGCGCCGCGTACGGCTGTTGCGTCTGCTGCGGTTGCTGCTGCGGCGAGGCGGCCTGGGCCGCGGTGCCGGACAGGGTCACCCGCGGCCCGTCGGTCGCGTTGCCCAGGTTCAGCGCCGTACCGGAGCCGATCTCCAGATGATGGATCCGCTGCCCCTGCACGAACGTGCCGTTGGTGCTGCCATGGTCCTCGACGACCCAACTGCGGCCGTTGAAGCTGATCGTGGCGTGTCGCCAGGACACCCTGGCGTCGTCCACCACGACGTCCCCCTGCGGATCGCGTCCCAGGGTGTAGGACCTGGACGGATCGAGCGTCCAGGTCCGTCCGTTTGATTCCAGTACGAGTTCCGGCACTCCATGCCCCACTGAGTTGTCCCCCGAATTCCCCCCGTCGCAGGGAGTCTAGGGATGTCGAACATCGGGGGGAACTATTTCAGGCTCGGCCGCCGAACCGGAAGCCGGGCCATGGGAAGGGGGCTCTCGGACGTTTTCCGTGCTCCCGTCGACGGGGTTGAAACCGGGCCGGAGAGTGGTAATCCACCCGAGGGGGACATGCGCGGCCACCGTGTGCCGCGCCGCGGGTCGGGGGGTCTGCCATGAGCGCTGCCACGGGCGTCGGTACCGCGGGGCACGGCACGCGCGTGCCGTGGGTGGACGTCGTGATGTCCGCGGTCGCCGCGGTGAGCTGGACGCTGATCGGGATGGCGGGGACGGCGGCGCTCGGGCTGCGTCTGCTGGACGCGGACTCGGCGGGTTCGCTGGGGCCGATGACGGCCGCGGTGGTGGCGTCGGCGGCCGGCGGCTCGGTCACGCCGTCCGTCGAGATGTCGGCGTTCGGGCTGTCGGGCGCGGAGGCGAGTACGGCCGTCGGGGTCACGCCGCTGGGAGTGAGCCTGGTGGGCGCGCTGCTGCTGTCGTCAGTCTTCCTGCGGTCGCTGCGGACTGCGGGTGACGTCCTGTCCCCGGCCGAACTCGCCGCACGCGCCGGCGCGGTCGTGACGCTCTTCGTGGGGATGACGGGCGGCCTGGTGTGGGCGGGTCACGGCGTCGTCTCCATCGACGGGGACGCGCTGGGTCCGGACGGGTGGCCGGGCGCCGGCGGGGGCGACGGCGGGATCGAGATCCCGGGACTGGGTGATGTCGGGGGTCTGCTGCCGGAGCGGATCGGTGATCTCGTCGACGCGAAGGCCGCGGTCGGGTTCACCGTCGACACCGTGCCGACGGTGCTCGGTGGCCTGGGCTGGTCGGTCGGCGTCCTGGTCGTCGCGTTGCTGGCGTCCAGGCGCACTCCGCTGCCGCGTGGCTGGACCGTCCTGCACCGCGCCGTACGGCCCGCGGTGTCCGCCCTCGTCGTGGTGGGGCTGGTGGCGGTGGCGGCGGGGTACGCGGCGGCGGGGTGTGCGGCGACCGGTGACGACCATCCCCGGCGGATCGCGGGAGCGGCCCTGCTGGGGGTGCCGAACGGGGTGTGGCTCGGCATCCCGGTCGGGCTGTTCGTGCCGTGGGAGGGGCGGGCGACGGGGGCGCTGCTCGGCGTTCTGCCGCACCCCTTGGACGACCTGCTGCGGATGGACTCCGGCCGGCCGGTCACCCTGGCCCGGCTGGCCGGGTTCGACGGGCGGGTGTGGCTGCTGGGGGTGGCGGCCGCGGTGACGATGCTGCTGGCCGGTGTGCTGGTGGCGGCGCGGACACCGCTGGGGGTGGCGGGTGGTGCCGGTGGTGTACGGGAAGGGGGCGCCGCGGGTTTCGCCGGGCGGTGTGCGCTGCGGTTGGGGGTCGCGACGGCGTCGGCCCTGCCGCTGCTGGTGTGGCTGACGGAGGTGTCGGTGGACGCCTCGCTGTCCGTGCTCGGCTTCGACGCGTTCGGCGCGGGCGTCGAGCTGCGCGGTCACCTCGGCGTGGCCCTGCTCCTGGGGGCCGTCTGGGGTGCGGGCGCGGGCGCGGCGGGGGCTCTGCTGGCATGGGTGAGCGGGGTCGCGGGTCGGCGGGCGGCGCCATGGGCGCGGGTCGCGGCCGGGGGCGGGGCGGTGGAAGGCGCCGGGAGCCCGGGGTGCACCGAGGGTGCCGCCGGCCCGGGGGACGGCACGGGGGCCGGGCCCCGACCTGCCGGGGCGGAGGTCGGACCGTATGCGCCGGGGGTGCCGTATCGGCCACCGAATCCGGGGACGAATCCGTACCTGGTGGTGCCCGAGGAGCTGCGGGGGCGGGCGGAGGCCCGGCCGGGTGGTGCGGGGCGGTGGCCCGGCGCGTGGTCGGGGCACGCTCCCCCGCCGGAGCCCGATGACGCGCGGCCGCCCGGCCCGCCGGCGGCACTCGGTGACATGCGGCCGCCCGGCCGGCCCCCGAACGAGCCTCCCGGGGACGACGGCGTGCCGGACGACGGCGACGTCTCCGGCGCTCCGACCGTGATCCGTCCCGTCGAGCCGCCGCCACCGGGAAGGGCCGCGCGCGGGAGGCCCGGGGGCGGACGGTCCGGGCGTGGTGCCGGATCCCCCACGGGGAAGCGCCCCTCACTGTGGCCGGACGAGGGGCCTCCGCCTCCGCCGCCCCCTCCCCCGGCGCCACGTCGACCCGGCGGGGACCGGTGAGGCGGGCGGCGGCCAAAGCGCGTAAGGTCCAAGACACCTCGGCGACGCCGAGAGTTCGCTGTCCGCCAGACGGACCTCGGGCGCGCAGGGCACTGCGTGCCCGATACGGTAAGAACACCATGAACGCATCGCAGACCTCGGACGTTCCCACACTCCTTGTCAAGATTTTCGGCAAGGACCGACCCGGTATCACCGCCGGTCTCCTCGACACCCTCGCCGCCTACTCCGTCGACGTGGTCGACATCGAGCAGGTCGTCACCCGTGGCCGAATCGTGCTGTGTGTGCTCGTGACCCAGCCGGCGCAGGGCCTGGAGGGCAGCCTGCGGGTGACCGTCCACAACTGGGCCGATTCGATGAAGATGCAGACGGAGATCATCTCCGGCATCGGCGACAACCGTCCGCGCGGGCTCGGCCGTTCCCTGGTCACCGTGCTGGGCCACCCCCTGACCGCCGAGACGGCGGCGGCGATCGCCGCGCGGATCACGAAGACCGGCGCCAACATCGACCGTGTCTTCCGGCTCGCCAAGTATCCGGTGACCGCGGTGGAGTTCGCGGTGTCCGGCGTGGAGACGGAACCGCTGCGCACCGCCCTGGTGACCGACGCGTCGAAGCTCGGGGTCGATGTCGCCGTGGTCGCGGCCGGTCTGCACCGCCGGGCCCAGCGCCTGGTCGTCATGGACGTGGACTCCACACTCATCCAGGACGAGGTGATCGAGCTCTTCGCCGCCCATGCCGGCTGCGAGGACAAGGTCGCCGAGGTGACCGAGGCGGCGATGCGCGGGGAACTGGACTTCGAGGAGTCGCTGCACGCGCGTGTGCGGCTGCTGGCGGGGCTGGACGCCTCCGTGGTGGACAAGGTGCGCAGTGAGGTGCGGCTGACACCGGGTGCCCGCACCCTGGTCCGCACGCTGAAGCGGCTCGGCTATCAGGTGGGCGTGGTCTCCGGGGGGTTCACCCAGGTCACGGACGATCTGAAGGAGCGGCTGGCGCTGGACTTCGCCCATGCCAACACCCTGGAGATCGTCGACGGAAAGCTGACCGGCCGGGTCACGGGCGAGATCGTGGACCGGCCGGGCAAGGCGCGGCTGCTGCGCCGGTTCGCGGCCGAGGCGGGTGTCCCGCTGTCGCAGACCGTGGCGATCGGCGACGGCGCGAATGACCTGGACATGCTCAACTCGGCGGGTCTCGGCGTCGCGTTCAACGCCAAGCCGGTGGTGCGCGAAGCGGCCCACACCGCGGTGAACTTCCCCTTCCTGGACACGGTCCTGTATCTGCTGGGCATTACGCGTGAAGAGGTCGAGGCGGCGGACATCCTCGACCTGGACTGAGCCACGCGGGCCCACGGCATCCGGTTCACGGCGGTGCGGGGCCCGGCGCCGGACCGGTGCCGGGCCCCGCTGTCATGGCGTGTGGGTCACTCGCTGGGCGCCCAGTAGTCGAGCAGGGTGGCGACCCCGGGCTCGAGGGACTTCCAGGAGCCGGTGAAGGACAGCACGGCGAAGGCGGCGGCGGGATAGCCGCGACGGCTCATCCGCTCACCCGCGTCCCCCTCGGCCGCCCCGGAGAGGATCTCGGCGGCTCCCTGGACGCCGGGATTGTGGCCGACCAGAAGCACGTTCTGCGCGTCGTCGGGGGTTTCGTTCAGCAGGGTGATCAGCTCACCGGGCGAGGCCTCGTAGATCCGCTCCTCGTAGACCGTCTTCGGGCGCTGTGGGAACTCGTGCACCGCGAGTTTCCACGTTTCCCGGGTCCTGGTCGAGGTGGAGCAGAGGGCCAGGTCGAACGCGATGGCGGAGTCGGCGAGCTTGCGTCCGGCGACTGCGGCGTCCATCCTGCCGCGCTCGGCGAGCGGACGCTCATGATCGGTCACCGGTGGCCAGTCGGCCTTCGCATGCCGGAAAAGGACAATCCTGCGGGGTTCTGCGACGCTCATGTGCCCCAGCTTCGCATGAAACAGGCCATGGGGCGCGGGTAGTTGACGGCCACTTCCGGGGCACTCAGCGGGTTATGAGCTGTTGAACACGCTCGAGGAGGTGGGTGATCCCGGGCTCGGCGGTCACCGCGTGCGCGTCGGCGGGATTCAGGATCAGCGCGAGCAGCGTGCCGAAGGCGAGCGTGGGCAGGGCGAGGGCCCACCACGGCAGCCGGCTGTCGACGCCGCCCCGGAGGGCCGGGTGGGGCCGGGTGTGGGTGCTCGCCGACATGGGGGCCTCCGCTCTTCGAGTGTTCCGGGCCGCGTCCCGCGGCCACATCTCGAAGGTATGTACTCCTCGGCCCTCAACCCATCCGGTGACCCACCCACTTGACCCTGAGCCTGGCCCCCTAGGGGACAGGGGGGCCAGCACCACCATGGCCCCCGGACAGGGCCGGTGCCGGGGGTGTCACGGCGCGAGGAGGGTCGCGATCACACCGATGACGATGAAGATGGCGAAGAACGCTCCGAAGACGAGGAGCAGCTTCTTCTGGCCGTTCTGCGGGTTCGGGTCGAGGACTGGCATGGGTCAAGTCTCGCACCCGTCGGCGCTGCAGCGCGCCCGGGGTCGGGCGGAGCGGGCTCAGCGGGCCGCCGCCTCGTCCTCCACCGTGCGGTCACGGCCCGCCAGGACTCCGGCGATCGTCTGCGGGATCATCAGGCCGGCCAGGAGCGCGAGCGGCAGGCCCCAGCCGCCGCTGTGCTGGTAGAGCACGCCCACCAGGAGAGGGCCCGGGATGGAGATCAGATAGCCGGTGCTCTGGGCGAAGGCCGACAGCTTGGCCACGCCCACGCCGGACCTGGCCCGCATCCCGACCATGGTGAGCGCGAGGGGGAAGGCACAGTTGGCGATGCCCAGCAGCAGCGCCCAGACCAGGGCGCCGGCGGCCGGTGCGAAGTACAGACCGGTGTAGCCGATCAGGCCGCTCACGCCGAGCACGAGCACGATCGGGCCCTGCTGGGGCAGGCGCGTGGCGAGGCGCGGGATGACGAAGGCGAGCGGCACGCCCATCATCATGATGAACGCGAGCAGCAGCCCGGCCGTGCTCGCGGGCACGCCCGCGTCCCGGAAGATCTGTGGCATCCAGCCCATGGTGATGTAGGCGACGGTCGCCTGGAGCCCGAAGAAGACGGCCAGCGCCCAGGCGGTCCGGCTGCGGGTGATGCGCACCTCGGGCGCGGGCGCGCCCGCCGACGCCGCCGTGCCCGCGGACGACGGCCCGGGCACGGGGGCCCGCTCGGCCGGTGGCCCGCCCCGCTTTCCCGTGTTTCCCGCGAACGGGATCCAGGGCAGTACGGCGGCCGCGGCGAGCGCCGCCCACAGGGCGAGTCCCGACCGCCAGTTCCCGCCCAGTGCCTCGGTCAGCGGCACGGTCACCGCGGCGGCCGTGGCCGTGCCCAGGGCGAGGGCCATGGAGTACAGGCCGGTCATGGAGCCGACCCGGTCCGGGAACCACTGCTTGACGATGACCGGCATCAGGACGTTGCTGACGGCGATGCCCATGAGCGCGAGGGCGCTGGCGGCCAGGAAGCCCGCCGTGCCTCCCGTGAACGGGCGTATCAGCAGGCCCGCGCCGATGGCGACCATGCCGGCGCACACCACCGCGCCCGCTCCGAAGCGGCGGGCCAGCCGCGGGGCGGTGACACCGAAGACGGCGAAGCACAGCGGGGGCACGGAGGTGAGCAGCCCGGCCACGCTGCCGCTCATGGCGAGGTCGGTCCGGACCTCCTCGAGCAGTGCGCCGAGGCTGGTGATGGCGGGACGGAGGTTCAGCGCCGCCAGCACGATGCCGACGACGAGCAGCCGGATCGTCCACGCGTGCGGGGCGGTATCCGCGGTCTCCCGGGGTTCGGACGGAGTCGCCGTGCGTACGGTCGTGGACTTGAGCGTCCGGGTTTCCTCACCAGCCATGAGAGACATCATAGAATCATGGGATGATTGGTTGTCCATGGCGAGACTACCGTCCGGCGTCAACGCTCCTGCCGTGCAGAGGTGTGTCATGTCCCTGAGCCATCCCCGTCGTTCCGCGCTGTCCGAGCAGGTCATCGCTGCTCTGCGGGCCCAGATCACCTCAGGTGAGTGGCCGGTCGGCTCCCGCATTCCGACCGAGCCGGAGCTGGTCGAGCAGCTCGGGGTGGCACGCAACACAGTCCGCGAGGCCGTGCGCGCCCTGGCGCACAACGGGCTGCTCGACATCCGTCAGGGCTCGGGCACGTATGTCGTCACCACGAGCGAGCTGGCCGGGGTGATGCAGCGCCGTTTCGCCGACGCCGACCCCGGGCACATCGCGGAACTGCGCTCCGCCCTGGAGTCGTCCGCGGCGCGGCTGGCCGCCGAGCGGCGCACCGAGAAGGACCTCAAACAGCTCGACACCCTGCTGCTGCGCCGTGAGGAGGCCTGGGCGTCGGGTGCGGCGGAGCAGTTCGTGGCGGCGGACACGACGTTCCACCTGGCCGTCGTGGCGGCGTCGCACAACGACGTGCTGACCGAGCTGTACGCGGACCTGAGCGAGGTGCTGCGGGACTGGCTGCGCGACGACGTCGGCCGGGAGCTGACCCCGGAGACCCACACGGACCACGCGCGGCTGCTGGACGCGATCCGCGCGGGCGACGCGGCGACGGCGGCCGAGGAGGCCGCCGCCCACTCGCTGATGTGCCGTCCGGGACGGTTCAGTCCGCCTTCCGGTGGCTGATCCACGCGGCTCCGACCTCCTTCCAGCAGCGGCCGGTCAGCCGCACGGTCTGTGCGGGCGCGACGGCCACCGGGGCGCTGTCGCTGTCGAGGTCCCACCAGGGGACGCACTCGATGTGCAGGCTCACATGATCGGTGTCCGGATAGGGGTTGTGGCAGTACGCGGTCACCCGGGAGCCGTCGGCCTCGATCCGGCAGGCGGCTCCGAACGGATCCTCGGACTCCGCGCCGTCTGACGACGACCCGACGGCCGACGCCACGCGCGCGTGCGACGTCGCCTCGTGCGGCATCGCCTCGTACGCCAGGGCGGGCACGAGAGCGATGCCGACAGCGATGGTGAAGGTCACTGAGGCCAGGCGGTAAAAGCGCACAAGGGGACCTCCTCGGCCGTGCTGGGAGGGAGATCAAGCGGGGATCAGGCAGGGATCACGCGATGTCCGCATGCTCACAGTGACCTGTCGCTCCACAGTGCCCCGCCGGCGCCGCGCACCGCCCGCGCTGCTGAGCCGAACGGGTGACGCCGTGAGGGCCCGCACCCTTCCCGGGTACGGGCCCTCACCGGCCGCTTCGGGCCAGGTCGCGGCGCTCAGGCGCCGATGGCGTGCAGACCGCCGTCCACGTGGACGATCTCGCCGGTGGTCTTCGGGAACCAGTCGCTCAGCAGGGCGACGATGCCGCGGCCGGCCGGCTCCGGGTCCTTCAGGTCCCACTCCAGCGGCGCACGGGTGTCCCAGACGGAGGCCAGCTCGCTGAAGCCCGGGATGGACTTGGCGGCCATGGAACCGAGCGGGCCCGCCGAGACGAGGTTGCAGCGGATGTTCTGCTTGCCCAGGTCGCGGGCCATGTAGCGGCTGGTCGCCTCCAGGGCGGCCTTGGCGGGGCCCATCCAGTCGTACTGCGGCCAGGCGTACTGCGCGTCGAAGGTGAGGCCGACGACGGAGCCGCCGTTCTGCATCAGCGGCAGGCAGGCCATGGTCAGCGACTTCAGGGAGAACGCCGAGACGTGCATGGCCGTGGAGACCGACTCGAACGGCGTGTTGAGGAAGTTGCCGCCGAGCGCGTCCTGCGGCGCGAAGCCGATGGAGTGCACGACGCCGTCGAGGCCGCCGAGCTCCTCGCCCACGACGTCCGCGAGGCGGCCCAGGTGCTCGTCGTTGGTGACGTCGAGCTCGATGACCTTGGCGGGCTTGGGGAGCTTCTTGGCGATGCGCTCGGTCAGGGTGGGCCGCGGGAACGCGGTCAGGATGATCTCGGCGCCCTGCTCCTGTGCCAGCTTGGCGGCGTGGAAGGCGATGGAGGACTCCGTCAGCACACCGGTGATCAGGACGCGCTTGCCCTCGAGAATTCCGCTCATGTCTTTCAGTGACCCATTCCCAGTCCGCCGTCAACGGGAATGACGGCTCCAGTGATGTACGAGGCGTCGTCCGAGGCGAGGAACCGCACGGCCGCGGCGATCTCCTCCGACTGCGCGTACCGGGCGAGCGGTACCTGCGCGAGGATCTTCGCCTGCTGTTCCTCGGTGAGCTCCCGGGTCATGTCGGTGTCGACGAAGCCGGGGGCGACGACGTTGAAGGTGATGTTGCGCGAGCCCAGCTCACGGGCGAGGGAACGCGCGAAGCCGACCAGCGCGGCCTTGGAGGCGGCGTAGTTCGCCTGCCCGGCGGACCCGAGGAGCCCGACGACCGACGAGATGAGCACGACGCGGCCCTTCTTGGCCCGCAGCATGCCCCGGTTGGCGCGCTTGACGACACGGAAGGTGCCGGTGAGGTTGGTGTCGACGACGGACGTGAAGTCCTCCTCCGACATCCGCATCAGCAGCTGGTCCTTGTTGATGCCGGCGTTGGCGACCAGCACCTCGACGGGACCGTGCGCTTCCTCGATCTCCTTGTAGGCCTGCTCCACCTGCTCGCTGTCGGTGATGTCGCACTTGACGGCGAGGAAGCCCGTGGGGGGCTCGCCCGAGCGGTACGTGATCGCGACCTTGTCACCGGCATCGGCGAACGCGCGGGCGATGGCGAGGCCGATCCCCCGGTTACCTCCGGTGACGAGAACCGAGCGGCTCAACGGATCACCCTTTCGATAGCGGTCTGGAGCCCCTGCGCGCGGCAGGCGCCTTCACCGAAAACCTATCGGTCCACCCGCTCCCCGGAGCGATCGGGCACCGACAGTGACACCGGGTTGCCACTGTTGGATCCCTACAGTCGGCGGGCTCACAGACTCCCTTGGACACGACCGCCGTCCCGGGGGCGTGCTGTCGGCTCTGATGCGTCGCAGGTGTCTCCGTGCGTGATTCACTGCCTTCGACGGTCAGCAGGCGAGCGCCCGAAGGGAACCCCCACTCGTGCCCCATGAAGTCGATCAGTCGTTCCTGGCACTGCCCCTGCGCGCCCTCGCCGACGCCGCGCTCGCGCGGGCGCGGGCGCTCGGGGCGGAGCACGCGGACTTCCGCCTGGAGCGGGTGCGCAGCGCCTCCTGGCGGCTGCGGGACGCCAAGCCGGCCGGGTCGTCGGACACCACCGACCTCGGGTACGCGGTGCGCGTGGTGCACGGCGGGACGTGGGGGTTCGCCTCCGGGGTGGACCTCACCCTCGACGCCGCCGCCAAGGTCGCCTCGCAGGCCGTGGCGATGGCGCAGCTGTCGGCGCGGGTGATCCGGGCGGCCGGGTCGCAGGAGAGGGTCGAACTCGCCGACGAGCCCGTGCACGCCGAACGGACCTGGGTGTCGTCGTACGAGGTCGATCCGTTCGCCGTGCCCGACGCGGAGAAGGCCGGGCTGCTGGGCGAGTGGAGCGCGCGGCTGCTGGCGGCGCGCGGGGTGGACCACGTGGACGCCTCGCTGCTGACCGTGCACGAGAACAAGTTCTACGCCGATACGGCCGGGACCACGACCACCCAGCAGCGGGTGCGGCTGCATCCGGTGTTCACGGCCGTGTCGGTGGACGAGTCGAGCGGGGAGTTCGACTCCATGCGGACGCTCGCGCCGCCGGTGGGCCGTGGCTGGGAGTACCTGAGGGGCACCGGCTGGGACTGGGACGACGAACTGGAGCGGATCCCCGAGCTGCTCGCCGAGAAGATGCGCGCGCCGAGCGTGGAACCGGGCCTGTACGACCTGGTCGTCGACCCGTCCAACCTGTGGCTGACCATCCACGAGTCCATCGGGCACGCGACGGAGCTGGACCGGGCCCTCGGCTACGAGGCGGCCTACGCGGGCACCTCGTTCGCCACCTTCGACCAGCTGGGGAAGCTGAAGTACGGCTCGGAGCTGATGAACGTCACCGGTGACCGCACCGCCGAGCACGGGCTGGCGACGGTGGGGTACGACGACGAGGGGGTCGCGGCGCAGTCCTGGGACCTGGTGAAGGACGGCACACTGGTCGGCTACCAGCTGGACCGGCGGATCGCGAGGCTGACCGGGTTCGAGCGGTCCAACGGGTGCGCGTTCGCGGACTCCCCCGGGCATGTTCCGGTGCAGCGGATGGCCAATGTGTCGTTGCGGCCGGATCCGGCGGGCCTGTCGACCGAGGATCTGATCGGGAGCGTGGACCGGGGCATCTACGTCGTCGGTGACCGGTCGTGGAGCATCGACATGCAGCGGTACAACTTCCAGTTCACCGGGCAGCGTTTCTTCCGGATCGAGAACGGGCGGCTCACCGGGCAGGTGCGGGACGTCGCCTACCAGGCGACGACCACCGACTTCTGGGGCTCGATGACGGCGGTCGGCGGTCCGCAGACGTACGTCCTCGGGGGCGCCTTCAACTGCGGCAAGGCCCAGCCGGGGCAGGTCGCGGCGGTCTCGCACGGCTGCCCGTCCGCCCTCTTCAAGGGAGTCGGCATTCTCAACACCACCCAGGAGGCGGGGCGATGAGCGCTCGTACCACCAAGCCGTACGAGCTCGTCGAGCGTGCTCTGGAGTTGTCCCGGGCCGACGGCTGTGTCGTGATCGCCGACGAGGAGTCGACCGCCAATCTGCGCTGGGCGGGCAACTCGCTCACCACGAACGGTGTCACGCGCGGGCGCACGCTCACCGTCATCGCGACGGTGGACGGCCGGGAGGGCACGGCGTCCGGCGTCGTGTCCCGGTCCGCGGTGACCGTCGACGAACTGGAGCCCCTGGTGCGGGCCGCCGAGGCCGCCGCGCGGGGCGCCGGGCCGGCCGAGGACGCCCAGCCGCTGGTGACGGGGGTGACGGGGACGACTGAGTCTCCCGATTTCAGGGAGGCGCCCGCGGAGACCTCCTCCGCCGTGTTCGCCGACTTCGCACCCGCCCTCGGTGAGGCGTTCGCACACGCGCGTGCGGGCGGCCGGGAGCTGTACGGCTTCGCCAACCACGAGCTGGTCTCCAGCTACCTCGGTACGTCCACGGGGCTGCGGCTGCGGCACGACCAGCCGAGCGGGACGCTGGAGCTGAACGCCAAGTCTTTGGACCGTACGCGCTCGGCGTGGGCGGGCCGTGCCACGCGGGACTTCAAGGACGTCGACCCGGGGGCGCTCGACGCCGAGCTGGCCGTGCGGCTGGGCTGGGCCGAGCGGCGGCTCGAGCTGCCCGCGGGCCGGTACGAGACGCTGCTGCCGCCGACCGCCGTCGCGGACCTGCTGATCTACCAGCTGTGGTCGGCCTCGGGCCGGGACGCGGCCGAGGGCCGTACGGTCTTCTCCAAGCCGGGCGGCGGCACCCGGGTCGGCGAGCGGCTGACCGGGCTGCCGCTGAGCCTGCGCAGCGACCCCGCCGAGCCGGGGCTGGAGTCGGCGCCCTTCGTGATCGCCCACTCCTCCGGTGGCGACCGGTCGGTGTTCGACAACGGGCTGCCGCTGACGGCCACCGACTGGGTGCGCGACGGCGAACTGAACCGGCTGACCACCAGCAGGCACAGCGCGGCCCTCAGCGGGCTGCCGGTGGCTCCGGCGATCGACAACCTGGTCCTCGACGGGGGCGAGGACCGCTCCCTGGAGGAGATGGTCTCCGCCACCGGGCGCGGGTTGCTGCTGACCTGCCTGTGGTACATCCGCGAGGTGGACCCGGCGACGCTGCTGCTCACCGGTCTGACCCGGGACGGCGTCTACCTCGTCGAGAACGGCGAGGTCATCGGCGAGGTCAACAACTTCCGGTTCAACGAGTCGCCGGTGGACGTACTGGGCCGTGCCACGGAGGCGGGGCGTACGGAGAGGACGCTGCCCCGGGAGTGGGGCGACTGGTTCACCAGGGCCGCGATGCCGCCGCTGCGCGTCCCCGATTTCAATATGAGTTCTGTCAGCCAGGGCGTATAACCTCGTAGGCGTTCGCCCTCGGCGGTCACCCGACCGGCCGAGGACCGGCGAACCGAAGATCTTCGAGGAGACGCGAGAACCGTGACGGACATCGTCGACGAGCTGAAGTGGCGCGGGCTGATCGCCCTGTCCACCGACGAGGACGCTTTGCGCAAGGCGCTCGCGGACGGTCCCGTCACGTTCTATTGCGGCTTCGACCCGACCGCGCCGTCACTGCACGTCGGACATCTGGTGCAGGTGCTCACGATGCGTCGGCTCCAGCAGGCCGGGCTCCGGCCGCTGGCGCTGGTGGGCGGTGCCACGGGCCAGATCGGCGACCCCCGCCCGACGGCGGAGCGCACGCTGAACGACCCGGAGACGGTGGCCGGCTGGGTGGACCGGCTGCGCGACCAGATCGAGCCGTTCCTGTCCTTCGAGGGCGAGAACGCGGCCACGATGGTCAACAACCTCGACTGGACGCAGAACCTGTCCGCGATCGAGTTCCTGCGGGACATCGGCAAGCACTTCCGCGTCAACAAGATGCTGACGAAGGACTCCGTCGCACGGCGGCTGGAGTCCTCCGAGGGCATCAGCTACACGGAGTTCAGCTACCAGCTCCTGCAGGGCATGGACTTCCTCCAGCTGTACCGGCGCTACGGCTGCACGCTCCAGCAGGGCGGCAGCGACCAGTGGGGCAACCTCACGGCCGGGCTCGACCTGATCCACCGCCTGGAGCCGGACGCCGGGGTGCACGCGCTGGCCACGCCCCTGATGACGAAGGCGGACGGCACCAAGTTCGGCAAGACCGAGGGCGGTGCCGTCTGGCTCGACCCGGAGATGACGACGCCGTACGCGTTCTACCAGTTCTGGCTGAACGCGGACGACCGGGACATCTCGTCGTACATGCGCATCCTGTCCTTCAAGTCCCGCGAGGAGCTGGAGGAGCTGGAGCGGCAGACGGCGGAGCGTCCGCAGGCGCGTGCCGCCCAGCGCGCCCTGGCCGAGGAGCTGACGACCCTGGTGCACGGTGCCGACCAGACGGCCGCCGTGATCGCCGCGTCGAAGGCGCTGTTCGGTCAGGGTGAGCTGGCGGAGCTGGACGAGCGGACGCTGGCGGCGGCCCTCTCGGAGGTGCCGCACGTCCGGGTCGCCGAGCTCGGTCCGGTCGTCGACCTGTTCGCCGAGGTCGGCCTGGTGGCGAGCAAGTCGGCCGCGCGGCGCACGGTCAAGGAGGGCGGCGCCTACGTGAACAACGGCAAGGTCGCCGCCGAGGACGCCGTCCCCGCGAAGGAGGACCTGCTGCACGGGCGCTGGCTGGTGCTGCGCCGGGGCAAGAAGAACCTGGCGGCGGTGGAGGTCACGGCCGCCTGAGCCGCTGAAACGTCCGGGCGTCCGGTTGCCGTCCGGGCACCCGGACGTCCGAGGGGGCGAACAACCTCGCAGGATGCCGGGTGCCCGGACGGCACCTCGTGGGGCCCGTGCGTCAGGCCCGCTGCTGTTTGCGGCCCCGCATCTGCATGTAGAGCATGTCGACGAAGAAGACGATGACGATCGCCGCCACCAGCTGGAAGATGTGCCGACCCCAGTCGATGCCCGAGGTCTCCGCGATACCGAAGCCGCGCGCGATCGCGTTGCCCGCGATGGCGCCGAGGATGCCGCAGATGGTGGTCAGCCACAGCGGGCTGTGCTGCTTGCCGGGGATGACCGCCTTGGCGATCAGGCCGAGCACGAATCCCACGATGATCGCCCACAACCAGCCCATGACTGCCTCCCATATGCCTAGACGCGAGCATTACGGCCAGTGTCGGCCCGAATCCGTTGCGCCGCATGTCGGGTGCGCCGCAGAGGCTGCGGCGCAGGCAGGGCGGACGGAAAGGGGGTACGGACAGGGGACGTGGACGGACCCGCGGACCGGGGTGCCCCGGTCTCGTGGGCGGTGCGGGCGCGGCGTAACGTGGTCCGCGTACGAGCCCGGTGCCCCGGCCGGTCGCGAGGCGGCCAGGGGCGGGAAAAGTCCGATACGGGCGGATGGTGGAATGTGATGCGGAAGCAGCACGGCAGCAGCGTCCAGGTGTTCCGGATCACCGGAGCCAGGGCGGGCCTCCAGGACGATGTGCGTGCGCGGCAGCGCCGGTATGTGATCTCGATGACCGTTCGTACGATCTCGGTCATCCTCGCGGCGTCGCTCTGGAACGTGGAACGACACGTCGCGATCGTGGCGCTGGCCCTCGGCATGCTGCTGCCGTACATCGCGGTGGTGATCGCCAACGCCGGGCGTGAGAACGCACCGTCACTGCCGTCGGCCTACATGTCGACGCAGATGCGGCCGATGATCGAGCCGTCGGCGACGGATGACGACACGGCGGAACCCGGGACGGAGGGTGCGGGGTCCGAACCCACCCCCGAGCCCACGCCCGGCACACGAACGGAGCGGCCCGGGCCGTCATGACCTTCGGAACATGACCATGACCGGCCCGGAACCAAAAGACACTTCCCCGCCAAGCTCAAGAAAAGCTCAGATCAATCATGTTGTTCCGGTGCCGGGGGCGGGGTGACCCATGACATACTTCGTACGCGCTCCGCATCCCCCGTCGGAGCGACAGACCGACGCCGGGCAGCTCCCCCCGTGGCTGCTCGGCGTCGCCTTTGCGCCGGGTGCGCCAGGTGCTCCCGGCCGTTGCCACTGAGCCGGTCGGGTTAGGGTCGGCGGTGTGATGGACCCTGATCCCGAGACACCGATCTGTTCCGCCAAGGGCTGCCGTGCCGCCGCCGTGTGGGTGCTCGCCTGGAACAACCCGAAGATCCACACGCCGGAGCGCCGTAAGACCTGGCTCGCGTGTGAGGAGCACCGGGAGCATCTGTCGCAGTTCCTCGGCGTACGCGGGTTCCTGAAGGACGTGGTGCGCTTCGAGGAGTGGCGGGCGCCCGAAGAGGCGTAGTCCCGACCCCTGCCCCGGCCTCCGAGCCCCAGCCCTTCGGCCGCTTCAGCCGCCGATGGCGGACATCGGGCGGTCGGGCTGCACGAACGTCGGGTCGTCGAGGCCGGCGCCCGCCTTCTTGCCCCACATGGCCAGCCGCCAGATCCGGGCGATCTCCTCGTCGGTCGCGTCGGAGCGCAGGGCCGCGCGCAGGTCCGTCTCCTCGGTGGCGAACAGGCAGGTGCGTATCTGTCCGTCGGCGGTGAGCCGGGTGCGGTCGCAGGCCGCGCAGAACGGGCGGGTGACGGAGGCGATGACGCCGACGCGGTGCGGGCCGCCGTCGACCAGCCAGCGCTCGGCCGGGGCGGAGCCGCGGGCCTCGTCGCCCTCGGGGGTCAGCTCGAAGCGGGTGCGCAGGGAGGCGAGGATGTCGCCGGCGGTGATCATGCCGTCGCGCTTCCAGCCGTGCTGGGCGTCCAGGGGCATCTGCTCGATGAAGCGCAGCTCGTAGCCGTGTTCCACGGCCCAGGCCAGCAGGTCGGGGGCCTCGTCGTCGTTGAGCCCCGGCATCAGGACCGAGTTGACCTTCACCGGGGTCAGGCCGGCCTCGCGGGCCGCGTACAGGCCGTCGATGACGTCCTGGTGGCGGTTGCGGCGGGTGAGGGTCTTGAAGACGTCCGGGTGGAGCGTGTCGAGGGAGACGTTGACCCGGTCCAGGCCCGCCTCCTTCAGGGCCGCCGCGGTGCGTCCGAGGCCGATGCCGTTGGTGGTGAGGGACGTCTGGGGACGGGGCTCCAGGGCCGCGACCCGCTCGACGATGCCGACCAGGCCGGGGCGGAGCAGGGGCTCACCGCCGGTGAAGCGGACCTCCTCGATACCGAGGGAGGTGACGGCGATGTCGATGAGGCGGACGATCTCGTCGTCCGTGAGCAGGTCGGGCCTGGCCAGCCACTGCAGACCCTCCTCGGGCATGCAGTAGGTGCACCGCAGATTGCACCGGTCGGTCAGTGACACCCTCAGGTCGGTTGCCACGCGGCCGTACGTGTCGATGAGCACGTGGCCCCCTCCCTCGACTCGGATCACTCGGATCACGCGTACTCCGGCTGTCTGCGAGCCTACGTGACGGCACCGACAAGCACAGCGTCCCGAGGCGGTGGGATGTACGACGGCCGCGTCGTGCGGACCTCCGGGGAGGTCCGCACGACGCGGCCCGGCCGCCGGTGCGGGTCAGTGGGCGCCGGTGCCGGTCAGCGACCGGACCTCCAGCTCCGCGTACTTCTTGGCGTCCGGTTCCTCCTTGGACAGGACGGTGCCGAGCCAACCCATCAGGAAGCCGAACGGGATGGAGATGAGTCCCGGGTTCTTCAGCGGGAACCAGGAGAAGTCGACGTCGGGGAACATCGCGGTCGGGTCTCCGGAGACGACGGGCGAGAACAGCACCAGGCCGACGGCGACGATGAGACCGCCGTAGATCGACCACAGGGCGCCCTGGGTGGTGAACCGCTTCCAGAACAGGCTGTAGAGGATCGTCGGCAGGTTGGCGGACGCGGCGACCGCGAAGGCCAGCGCGACCAGACCGGCCACGTTCAGGTCGCGGGCGAGGGCGCCGAGCGCGATGGAGACGACGCCGATGAGGACGGTCGCCCAGCGGGCCGCCCTCATCTCCTCCTTCTCCGTGGCCTTCCCCTTGCGGATGACGTTGGCGTAGATGTCGTGCGCGAAGGAGGAGGACGAGGCGAGGGTGAGACCGGCGACCACGGCGAGGATCGTGGCGAAGGCGACCGCCGAGATGGTGGCGAGCAGGATCGCGCCCCAGGTCGAGTCGGTGCCGCCCAGGTGCAGGGCGAGCAGCGGCGCGGCCGTGTTGCCGGACGGGTTGGAGGCGATGATCTCGTCCCGCGAGATCAGCGCGGCGGCGCCGAAGCCGAGGGCGATGGTCATCAGGTAGAAGCCGCCGATGATGCCGATGGCCCAGTTCACGGACTTACGGGCGGCCTTGGCGTTGGGCACCGTGTAGAAGCGGATCAGGATGTGCGGCAGACCGGCGGTGCCGAGCACCAGGGCGATGCCGAGGGAGATGAAGTCCAGCTTGGTGGTGCCGCTCGCGCCGTACTGCAGGCCGGGCTCCAGGAAGGCCGCGCCCGCGCCGCTGTTGTCGGCGGCCTTGCCCAGCAGGTCGGAGATGTTGAAGTTGAACTTCAGCAGCACCAGGAAGGTGATCAGGATGGTGCCGCCGATGAGCAGCACGGCCTTGATCATCTGCACCCAGGTGGTGCCCTTCATGCCGCCGATGGAGACGTAGACGATCATCAGGACGCCGACGAGGGCGACGATGAGGATCTTGCCGGCGTCGGAGGTGATGCCGAGCAGCAGCGAGACGAGGACGCCGGCGCCCGCCATCTGGGCCAGCAGGTAGAAGATCGACACCACGATGGTGGAGGTGCCGGCCGCGGTGCGCACGGGCCGCTGGCGCATGCGGTAGGCGAGGACGTCGCCCATCGTGTAGCGGCCGGAGTTCCGCAGCGGCTCGGCGACCAGCAGGAGGGCGACCAGCCAGGCGACCAGGAAGCCGATGGAGTAGAGGAAGCCGTCGTAGCCGAAGAGGGCGATGGCGCCGGCGATGCCGAGGAAGGACGCGGCCGACATGTAGTCGCCGGAGACCGCGAGTCCGTTCTGGAAGGCGCTGAACTGCCGTCCGCCCGCGTAGAAGTCGGCGGCGTCCTTGGTCTGCCGGCCCGCCCAGACGGTGATGCCGAGGGTCGCGACGACGAACAGCGCGAACAGCGTGATGATCAGTGCGCGGTGTTCGCTCGCCTCGTTCGCGGCGAGGGTGACGTGGGTGATCGCGGGGCTCATGCGCCGCCCTCCATACGGGTCTTGATGGCCTCGGCCTTGGGGTCGAGGTTGGTGGCGGCGTGCCGGGAGTACCACCACGCGATGAGGAACGTGGTGACGAACTGCAGGAGACCGAAGACGAGGGCGACGTTGATGTTGCCGAACAGCTCCGTGCCCATGAAGCCGCCCGCGTAGTTCGAGAGCAGCACGTACAGCAGGTACCAGAGGATGAAGCCGACGGTCAGGGGGAAGGCGAAGGAGCGGTGGGAGCGGCGCAGTTCACCGAACTCAGCGCTCTCCTGCACCGCGGTGAACTCCTCGGGTGTGGGGAGTTTGTGTTCCTCTGCTGAGGGGGATGGCGCTTCGGCGGCCACGGAGTCTCCTCGCGTTGCGGGTGCGGTTACGGCGGAATGACGGAATGACGGAACGACAGGACTACGGAACTACGGGACTACGACGGGAACGGGGGCGAGTGTCCTCGCGCTCCCTGCACAACGTCACGGCGCCACGCGAGCACCGGTTCAACGGTCCGCGTTTTCTTTTCGGGGGACGTTTTCCGAAGTCGTTACGGCAAAACGTTGTTGCCCGGAGAGGGCACGGGATAACTTCACCCTGCACCACCCGTCATGTCCCTGCCCGAGCACCACCTGTGCCTCGGGCGGTTTCGTTTCCGGATGATGTGGAGATCCCATGGCTCATCTGCGTTCCAGACGCCGTCTCGCCCTCGCCGTGCCTGTCGCGCTGTCCCTGACCGCCTCGCTCGGCTTCCTGCCGGTGGCGGCGTCGGCGGCTCCGCAGGCGGTGCCGGCGGCGAAGCAGGCGACGGACGCGCCCGCCTTGGCGTATGTCGTCAACACCAAGGCGGACCACCGCACCATCGCGTCGGTGAAGAAGGCGATCGCCGCGGCCGGCGGGACCGTCGTGGTCACGTACGACAAGATCGGTGTGATCGTCGTCCACTCGGCGAACCCGGACTTCGGCAAGGAGATCCGCGCCGCGCGGGGAGTGCAGTCGGCCGGGGCCACCCGTACCGCGCCGCTGGCCCCGGCCGGGACGACCGACGTGGGAGCCGCCGACTACATGACGGCCGCCGAGGCCGCGAAGACGAAGGCCGCCTCGGACAAGGTCCCCGGCAGCGAGCCCCTCGAGGCCGACCAGTGGGACCTGCGGGCGATCGGCGCCGACAAGGCCGCGCGGATCAACCCCGGTAGCCAGAAGGTGACCGTCGCCGTGATCGACACCGGCGTCGACGACACCCACGACGACCTCAAGGCGAACTTCTCCGCCGCCCAGTCGGCCAACTGCGTCGGCGGCAAGGCGGACACCAGCGAGGGCGCCTGGCGTCCGTACACGGACGACGACTACCACGGCACCCACGTGGCCGGTGAGATCGCCGCGGCCCGCAACGGCATCGGCGTCGCCGGTGTCGCGCCCGGCGTGAAGGTGTCCAGCATCAAGGTGAGCGACCCGGACAACGGTCTCTTCTACCCGGAGAACGTCGTCTGCGCCTTCGTGTTCGCCGCCGACCACGGCGTCGAGATCACGAACAACAGCTACTACGTGGACCCCTGGCTGTACAACTGCAAGGAGGACCCCGACCAGAAGGCGATCGTCGACGCGGTCAACCGGGCCCAGCTGTACGCCCAGAAGAAGGGCACCCTGCACGTCGCCGCGGCCGGCAACTCCAACCACGACCTGGCCTCGGACGCGATCGACGACGCCTCCAGCCCGAACGACACCACTCCGGTCGAGCGCACCATCGACCCCTCCGAGTGCCTGGACCTGCCGACCCAGCTGCCGGGTGTGGTCACGGTCAGCGCGACCGGTGTGCACAACGCCAAGTCGTTCTTCTCCACTTACGGCAACCGCGTGGTGGATGTCGCGGCACCGGGCGGCGACAGCCGCTACCAGCTGCCGGACACACCGTCGAAGAACGGCCGCATCCTGTCCACCATGCCGAACAACGCGTACGGCTTCCTCCAGGGCACCTCGATGGCCTCACCGCACGCCGCCGGTGTGGCCGCGCTGCTGAAGTCCAAGCACCCGTGGGCGACCCCGGCCGCGCTGCAGGCGCTGCTGAAGGCGCAGGCGGACAACCCGGGCTGCCCGGCGTCCTACGACCAGGACGGCGACGGAGTGCAGGACGCGACGTGCGAGGGCGGCAAGCGGGTCAACGGCTTCTACGGCTTCGGCATCGTCGACGCGCTGGACGCGGTGAAGCGATAGGCAGAGCAGTAGCAGCACCGCGTGACCTGTGCGACCTGTGAGACCTGTGAGAGGTGAAGGGCCGGGCGATCCGCCCGGCCCTTCCGGTGTCCCGGGGGCCCTACGGGTGGATCGTGGGCGGGGCGTCAGCGGGTGCCCGAGTGTGATGATCGGCTCGTGCCGCATGGGCGGCCGGTGCGGCACAGTGCACCCATGCCCAACACCGAATCCCGCGTCGGCCTCGCGGCCGCGTGGTCCTCGCTCGGCGGCGATCCCGCCCTCCTCACGCGCGTGTCGACCGTCGAGCGCCCCGAAGTGCTTCCCGCCCGGCTGCCGGTACGGGAGCTGGCGCGCGCCTGTGTGGGCGCGTGCGCGCTGGCCGCGGCCGAACTGGGCGCGCGGCGGGCGGCGCGCACGCCTTCGGGGCGCGCTCCTACGGGACGTCCCGAAGTCTCCGGGACGCCCGCTGTGCGAGTGGACGACGGAGCGGTGGCCGCGGCGTTCGTCAGCGAGCGGCATCTGCTGGTCGACGGGCGGGCCCCGGTGGCCTTCGCGCCGCTGTCGCGTTTTTGGCGCACGGCCGACGGATGGGTGCGCACGCACGCCAACTACCCCCACCACCGGGCCCGGTTGCTCGCCGCGCTGGGGACGTCCGAGGACACGCAGGCGGTGGCGGCGGCGCTCGCCGAGCGGTCGGCCGTCGAGGTCGAGGAGGCCGTGTACGCCTCCGGGGGACTCGCCGTCGCGCTGCGGACGCCCGGGCGGTGGGCGGCGCACGAGCAGGCCGCGGCGGTGGCGGAGCGTCCGCTGGTGGAGCGCGGGCGGCTGGACGCCGCACCCGCGCGCGTGCTCGCCCCCGTGGGCCGCGATCCGCTGCTGCCCGCGGCAGGGCTGCGGGTGCTGGACCTGACGCGGGTCATCGCGGGGCCGGTCGCCACCCGCACGCTGGCCCTGCTCGGCGCGGACGTGCTGCGCCTGGACTCCCCGCGGCTGCCCGAACTCCCCGGCCAGCACACCGACACGGGGTTCGGGAAGCGCTCGGCCCTGCTGGATCTGACGGCCGACCGGGATGCCTTCGAGGAGCTGCTCGCGGCCGCGGACGTGGTGGTCACCGGGTACCGGCCGGGGTCCTTGGACCGCCTCGGGCTGAGCCCCGAGGCACTGGCCGAGCGCCGGCCCGGGGTGGTCGTGGCGCAGTTGTCGGCGTGGGGTGCGTACGGGCCGTGGGGCGACCGGCGCGGCTTCGACAGCCTGGTGCAGGTGGCCACGGGGATCGCCGCGAGCGAGGGTTCACCGGAGCGGCCGGGGGCACTCCCGGCGCAGGCCCTCGACCACGGCACGGGGTATCTGCTGGCGGCGGCGGTGCTGCGGGCGCTGACCGAGCAGGCGGACGAGGGGGGCAGCCGGTTCGTGCGGCTGGCGCTGGCGCGGACGGCGGGCTGGCTGCTGGAAGGAGCCGCACACACGCGTGCGCCGGCCGGAGGGGCGGCAGCCGCTTCCGCCCCGGTCGCGGGCGGGTCCGCCGACGCCTGGCTCACGGAGGCGGACAGTGCGCAGGGCAGGCTGCGGTACGTCCGGCCCGCGGTGTCGTTCGCCGGAGGGCCCCGTGACTGGGCCCGGCCGCCCGGACCGTGGGGGGCGGACACCGCGCGGTGGGGACGGGGCTGACGGTGGGGACGGCGCCGGACAGCACTGGAAGCGTCGGGAGGGACGGACCGCGGCCGGTGTCGGCAGGCCGCACGAGCACGGCCGGGGCGTTGGATCCGGTTTTGGCGCGAACCGTCCCCTCCTCCGCACCCCACGCTTGCCCGTTCTGTGAGCGCTTGTGAAGATCCTGGGGTGACTCTGACAAATCCCAGGTTCGGGGCGGCCGGTGCGCACAGCGGTACGCGGCGTTCCGGCACCGGCCCGGCCGTCGCCGTACTCGTGCTGGTGGCGCTGGCGGCGCTGATACCCCTCCTCGGCCCGTCCCCCGCCCTGCGCGGAACCGGTGAGGCCCAGGCGCCCGGTACCGGCGGCATAGCCCTGCTGCGGACGGTGCTGTTCGCGGCTCTGGCGATACCCGTCGGCGAACTGTTCGTGAAGCGGCTCCTGCGTTCCGTGCCCGACGCGCCCCCGCCCGCGCCCCGCAGCTGGTCGACCGTCGCGAACGCCGTCGGTTTCGCGGCCGCCGTCGGACTCGCCTCCGTCGTGGCCACCGGCAACCTGGTTCCCGAAAGCCTCGCCGCCATCGACGTGGGCGGCCTGTACGACTCCCGGGACGGCAAGCTGGCCCTCCTGGAGGTCAACGCGTTCCTGCTCGCGGCCCTGTGCGCCGCCTCCGGCCGCCCGGGCACGCAGGCCTGGCCGCTGGCCGCGGTCATCGCCGCCGAGGCCCTGCGCGCGCACCCGAAGACCGAGTACACCCCGTTGATCGGCTCCGGCCTGACGCTGATTCACCTGACCTGCGCCTCGCTCTGGGTGGGCGGCCTGCTGTACGCGCTGCGCACCACGCGGGCGTGGCGGGGCTCGGAAGCGGGTGGCGTGCTGCTGGGGCTGTACGCGCGCGTGGCGGCCGTTCTGCTGGCCGCCATCACCGCGACCGGGGTGTGCAGTTCACTGCGCCGGATGCCGCCGGGGACGATCCTGGAGCAGCTGACGGACACCGCGTACGGGCGTGTCCTGCTCGCGAAGGTGATCCTGATGGCCGGCGTCTCGGCCCTCGCCCTGTGGGCCCGGATCCGACTGGCCCGCGCGGCCGATCCGCTGAGCGCCCGCGGCCCCGCGTGGGCGGAGGCGTACCTGCTGGCCCTGGTGGTGGCGGTGTCGGGCCTCCTGACGGCGCTTCCGGTACCGATCCGCTGGTGAGGCCGGGCGGCGGGGCCCGCAGGGTACCTGACGGGCAGGGCTGTCAGTCGTGGCCCGTATCCTCATGAACCATGCTCGAAGACCTCACGACCGCAGCATCCTCCGCCACCGTCTGGCCGGCCTCGTATCCGCGGGGGTACGCGGTCGTCGACGTGGAGACCACGGGACTCGCCCGGGACGACCGCATCGTCTCCGCGGGCGTCTACCGGCTGGACGCGCGCGGTGAGGTCGAGGACCACTGGTACACGGTGGTCAATCCGGAGCGGGACCCCGGTCCGGTGTGGATCCACGGTCTGACGAGCGAGTCGCTCGAAGGGGCGCCCCTCTTCGGTGACATCGCCGAAGAGTTCGCCACCCGGCTGGAGGGGCGGGTGCTCGTCGCGCACAACGCCGTCTTCGACTGGCAGATGATCGCCCGCGAGTACGCCCGCGCCGGCGCGCAGGCGCCGGTGAAGCAGCGGCTGTGCACGATCGTCCTCTCCAAGGAGCTCCGGCTGCCGCTGCCCAACCACAAGCTGGAGTCGCTCGCCGCGCATTTCGGTGTGGTGCAGCAGCGCGCGCACCACGCGCTGGACGACGCGCGGGTGCTGGCGGAGGTGTTCCGGCCCAGCCTGCGGGCGGCGGCGGTGGGCGGGGTGCGACTGCCACTGCACGAGTGTCTGCCGCTGACGGAGTGGACCGACCGGCCTCGGGTCGCTCAGCAGGCCGGGTACGGCGGCGGTTCTCGGTCCACCGGTTGGCGTCCCTCCCGCAAGCGGCCCGCGTGCCCCTACCCCAACCCGGGACGGTACGAACCGGGCAAGCCGCTCAAGCAGGGCATGCGGGTCGCGTTCTCCGGTGACACCTCCGTGGAGCGGGACCTGCTGGAGGACAGGGCGACCGAGGCCGGGCTGCACGTCGCCACCAGCCTGTCCCGGCTGACCAGCCTCCTCGTCACCAATGATCCGGACTCGGGCACGTCCAAGGTGGTCAAGGCCCGGCAGTACGGCACCCCGGTCGTGGACGAGGCGGCCTTCGGCCAGCTGCTCGGTGACGTCGCCCCCGCGTCGGAGGGCTGACCGCGCCGACGGCGGGCGGGACGCCGCACGCCCGCCGGAGCGCGGAGGGGGCCGCACGCCCGCCGGGGTGCGGTCAGCCGTGCGGGCGACTCACCCGTCGCCCGCTCGCCCGCACCGGCGGCCCGCCCCGTGGCGCACGGCGACATGTCACGGGGCCCGGTCCTCGGCGGTCCCGGCGCCTGCTGCCCGGTACAGGCCGAAAAGGCCGCGGCGGCCGGTTCCGCTCGGCCCGCGCCGGTCTTCCCCGCATCCTGACCCGAACGCCAAGGAGCCTGTCGGCTACACCGCAGAACCCACCTTGTCCACGATGCCGACCTTGCCCTCCGCGCGGGCGCAGTGGGCGCCGCAGTACCAGTGGCCGTCCACCTCGACACCCTGGCCGATGATCTGCACCCGGCAGTGCTCGCAGATGGGGGCCATCCGGTGGATCGCGCAGGCGAACGAGTCGAAGACGTGACGCGCCCCGTCCCGGGTCTCGACGGTGAACGCCAGCGCGTAGTCGTTCCCGCACACTTCGCAACGTGTCATAGCCTCATCGTCGGAGGCGGGACGGGCGCTCGCAAGCCGGCGCCACCCGGAGCGCAATTTCTGCATCAGGTGACAATCGGCCCGTAAGGGACTCCTCGGGGACATCCGGACGCGCCCGGCAACCGAGAGCACCGTGAAGGAGACGTCATGTCCACTGCCGACGGTGATCTGCAGGTCGTACCCGGCTCCGGACCGGCAGGGTCTGCACTGGCTCAGGAACTGGTCCGCCGCGGCCACGCAGTGCGTCTTGTCGACCGCAAGGCCACAGGCCCTGAGGTGGCCGGGGCGGAGAGGTACGCCGCGGACGTGAGCACCGCAGAAGGTGCCAGGGCGGCATCGGCGGGAGCCGCCGTGGTCTACCACTGTGTGAACGTCGGCTATCACCTGCAGGTGGAGGTGATGCCGCGGATCCAGGAGGCAGTGCTCGACGCGGTGGAGACCACAGGAGCGCGTCTGGTGGTGCTCGACACCCTCCACCCGTACGGCGAAACCCACGGGAGGCCGATGACCGAGGACACGCCGTGGAACGCCACCACACGCAAAGGGCGCATGCGCGCGGAGCTCGACAGGAACTACCTCGCCTCCCACCGCGAGGGTCGCGCCCGCGTGGTGCTGGGCCGGTCAGCCGACTTCGTCGGCCCCGGAGTGATCAGTTCGACCCTCGGCGGAGCCGTGTTCCCCGGCGCCCTGACCGGTACTGAGGTGCTGGGTCTGGGCGACATCGATCTGCCGCACAGCTACACGGACACAGCCGATGTCGCCGCGGGGCTGGCCACGCTGGGCGAGCACCCGGAAGGCGACGGTCGGGTCTGGCACCTCCCCACAGCACCCGCGCTCACCACGCGCTGGATCCACGGCATGATCGAAGAGCGCGTCGGCCGGCCACTGAACGTCGTCGTCCTCCAAGAGGCACGCCCGTTCGGCCCCTTCGACCAGACCTTCATGAACGAGTACGCCGAGCTCTTCCACCAGCACACCGAGCCGCAGATCATGGACTCCTCCGCCTTCCAGGACACCTCCGACGCGCTCCCGCACCGCTCACGCAGACGCTCGACAGCACCCTTGCCTGGTACCGGGAACGGCTCGCCCGCCGATGAACCCGTCGTCTCAGCCTGTCGTCGGGGCGCCGTGCCCCGACCGTTCCCGACGGGGCGGGGGACTCGGGGATCCCCACGGATCAGGTGTGCGCCCGGGGTCACCTGCAAACACCCGGGGGCACCTGCAAACAAGGGCTCGGCATACGGTGGCCTCTCAGACGTCGGCCGTGAACGCGTCGACACCTGTGAGCTCGGCCGAGAGCCTCCACAGCCGCGCCGCCTGCCCGGGGTCCGTCGCGTAGGCGCGTACGCCCTCGGTGATCTCCCCGTCGCCCGCGGACTCCGCGTCGTCCGTGAGCTCCGCGATGTCGCAGTCCTCGCAGTACACGCCGCCCATGCCCGCCAGCTGCGGGGAGGTCGCCGCCCACACCTGGGTCGCCGCCCCCTGGGCCGGGGTCTTGAACCCGGCGTCCACCGGGTTGCCGTCCTCGTCGATCCAGCCGGCAGCGAACATTTCCTCCCTGGGCACGTGGCGCCCCAACCGGGTGGCGACAATGACGCCGGGGTGCACCGAGAACGCCCGTACACCGGTGTCCCGGCCGAGCACGTCGAGCTGTACGGCGAACAGTGCGTTGGCCGTCTTCGCCTGACCGTATGCCTGCCACTTGTCGTAGCCGTGCTCGAACTGCACGTCGTCCCAGTGGATGCCCGAGAACTGGTGGCCGCTGGAGGACACCGCGACGACTCGCGCCCCGCCCTGCGCGATCGCCGGCCGGAGCCGGTTGACGAGCGCGTAGTGGCCGAGGTGGTTGGTGGCGAACTGCGCCTCCCAGCCCGGTCCGACCCGTGTCTCCGGGGAGGCCATGATCCCGGCGTTGTTGATCAGCAAGTCGACGCTGCGGCCGGAGGCGAGGAAGCGTTCGGCGAAACCGCGGACACTCCCGAGGTCGGAGAGATCCAGTTCGTCGACCTCCACGCCGCCGATGCCGGCGACCGCCTCCTGGGCGGCCGCGCGGCGCCGGGCGGGCACCACGACACGGGCGCCGGCGCCGGCGAGCGCGCGCGTCGTCTCCAGCCCGATGCCCGAGTAGCCGCCGGTGACGATCGCGAGCTTTCCGGTGAGGTCGATCCCGCGCAGGACCTCCTCCGCGGTGCTCCGCGCTCCGAAACCCGACCCGATCCTGCGCTGCGGAGTTGCCATGCCGCCAGGCTACGAGCGGGAAAGCCGATCGAAGCCACATGCGCGGCCGAGCCCTCGCCCGGTTCACTCCGGTGACGGTCCGCAGGGGTGCAGGGCCGGCACACCCGAGTGGAGGAACCTCCTGCCGGACCGCCGAGAGCCCCAGCCCGACGTCGCCGGAGGCCCGGGCCTCCTCGAAGCCGGCCGCCCCGGAGACCCACCTCGCCCTGCGCGGAGACGGACTCCCCGCCGCCGTCGCCGAGAGCAACTCACCGGGGGCTCGTGGGCAGGGCCCGCCCGGGTGCTCCTCCCGCACGCTCCACCGCACGGCCCCGATCTGCGAGCACTGCGCGCGGAGGGAAGGGCGGGCCTCGTCGACCGGGTGTGAGGACGTACCCGCCTGAATGCACCCCACGGCCCTGGTTGTACGGTCGTGGGGTGTACCGCTTCCTGTTGTCCCGCCAGTGGGTGATCCTCACCCTCCTGGCACTCGTGCTCATCCCGACGATGATCGAGCTGGGCTTCTGGCAGTTGCACCGTCACGAACGCAAGGTCGCCCTGAACCAGGTGATCGCCAACTCCCTGGCGGCCGAGCCGGTGCCCGCCGAGTCCCTGACCTCGCCCGGGGCCAAGGTCGAGCACGAGCACCTGTACCGCAGGGTGACGGCGAGGGGAAGCTTCGACACCGCCGACGAGGTCGTCGTGCGCCGCCGGACCAACGCGGACGACAAGGTCGGCTACCACGTGCTGACCCCGTTCGTCCTCGAGGACGGCAGGGTCCTGCTGGTCAACCGGGGCTGGGTTCCCGCGGACGGTCCGAGCCAGAGCGAGTTCCCCGAGATCCCCCCGCCGCCCGAGGGTGAGATCACCGTCACCGGACGGCTGATGCAGGACCAGACGACCGAGGACAGCGGCATCAAGAACCTCCAGGGCCTGCCCGACCGGCAGATCATGCTGATCAACAGCGAGCTGGAGGCCGAGCGGCTCGGCAAGGAGGTCCTCGGCGGTTACGTCGACCTGACGGAGCCCGCGCCGAGCGAGGGCTCCCCGGAGCTGATCCCCGAGCCCGTGCACGACGAGATCGGCCCGCACATGGCGTACGCCGTCCAGTGGTGGCTGTTCACCGCGGGCGTCCCCATCGGCTGGGTGATCCTGGTCCGCCGCGAGGCACGGGAGCGGGCGGAGCGGGCGGCAGCCGGGACGGCGGACTCGGAGCGGGCCGAACCCGCGGCGCTCTAGGACCTGGCCGGTGACGGGGCGGCCTTCCGGGCCGTCACCGTCGCCACCGCCGTCACCGTCGCCGTCGCCGTCGCCGCGACGGTCGTCACTCCCCGGCGCCGTCCCTGATTGCCGCCCCCGGTGGCCGGGCATCCGCACCTCGTGCACCGCATCGAGGACTACGCGCTCATCGGCGACGAACAGACCGCTGCCCTGGTGGGCGCGGACGGGTCCGTCGACTGGCTCTGTCTGCCCCGCTTCGACTCCGGTGCCTGCTTCGCCCGGCTGCTCGGCGACGAGACCAACGGTCACTGGCGACTCGCGCCGCTGGGCGCCGAGCGGTACACGCGCCGCGCCTACCGCCGGGACACCCTCGTCCTGGACACCGAGTGGGAGACCGACGAGGGCGCGGTGCGCGTCACCGACCTGATGCCGCAGCGCGACCGTGCCCCCGACCTGGTCCGCATCGTCGAGGGCGTGCGCGGCGAGGTGACCGTCCGCAGCACGCTGCGGCTGCGTTTCGACTACGGCTCGGTGGTGCCCTGGGTGCGCAGGGACGACGGCCACCGGGTGGCGGTCGCGGGGCCGGACTCGGTGTGGCTGCGCAGTGTGCCGGAGGTGCCCACCTGGGGGGAGGACCTCGGCACGCACTCCGAGTTCACGGTCGGGCCGGGCGAGCGGGTCGCGTTCGTCCTCACCTGGCACCCCTCCCACGAGCCTCGCCCGCCGCTGGTCGACCCGTACTCCTCGCTGCGGCACAGCATCGCCGACTGGCGTGCGTGGGTGTCCCGGTGCCGTTACACCGGCCCGCACCGGGACGCGGTGGTCCGGTCCCTGATCACGCTCAAGGCGCTCACCTACTCCCCCACCGGCGGTATCGTCGCCGCGGCCACCACCTCGCTGCCGGAGGAGCCGGGCGGGGTGCGCAACTGGGACTACCGCTTCTGCTGGCTGCGTGACTCCACGCTGACCCTGAGCGCGCTGCTGGCGGCCGGGTACCAGGAGGAGGCGGAGGCCTGGCGCAACTGGCTGCTGCGCGCGGTCGCGGGCGACCCCGCGGATCTGCAGATCATGTACGGGCTGGCGGGCGAGCGGCGGCTGCCCGAGTACGAGCTGCCGTGGCTGCCCGGCTTCGACGGCGCCACCCCGGTACGGGTCGGCAACGACGCCGTGAACCAGCTCCAGCTGGACGTGTACGGCGAGGTCGTGGACTCGCTGGCGCTGGCCCGGCGTGCGGGCCTCTCCCCGCACCCGGACGTGTGGGCCCTGCAGACCGTGCTGCTGGACTTCCTGCGCACGGCCTGGCGGCAGCCGGACGAGGGGCTGTGGGAGGTGCGCGGCGGCCGCCGCCACTTCGTGCACTCCAAGGTGATGGTGTGGGTGGCCGCGGACCGTGCCGTGCGCCTCCTGGAGGAGAGCCCGGACCTCGAGGGCGACGTCGACGGCTGGCGCGCGTTACGTGACGAGGTGCACCGTGACGTGTGCGAGAAGGGGTACGACCCCGAGCGGAACACGTTCACGCAGTCCTACGGATCGCGCGAACTGGACGCCGCGCTGCTGCTGATCCCCCGGGTGGGTTTTCTGCCGCCCGACGATCCCCGGGTGCTCGGCACGATCGACGCGATCCGCGCGGAGCTGGGCCAGGACGGGTTCGTACGCCGTTACACCCCGGACGCCGCATCCGTCGACGGTCTGCCCGGTGAGGAGGGCACGTTCCTGGTGTGCTCGTTCTGGCTCGCGGACGCCCTGCACATGGCGGGCCGGACGGATCAGGCACGTGAGCTGTTCGAGCGGCTGCTGGGGCTGGCCAACGACGTGGGTCTGCTGGCGGAGGAGTACGACGCGGTGGGCGGGCGGCTGCTGGGCAACTTCCCGCAGGCGTTCAGCCACATCGGCCTGGTGAACACCGCCCTCGCCCTGTTCGGGGACGAGGAGGCAGGATAGGGCCATGGATCTTGGACTGAAGGACCGGGTGTACGTCGTCACCGGGGCGACCCGCGGGCTGGGCAACGCCACCGCGCGCGAACTGGTCGCGGACGGTGCGAAGGTGGTCGTCACGGGCCGGGAGGAGAAGAGCGTCGCCGAGGCGGTCGCCGGTCTCGGGCCGGACGCGGTCGGTGTGGCGGTCGACAACGCCGACCCCCGGGCACCGGAACGGCTGATCGCGACCGCGCGTGAGCGGTTCCACCGCTTCGACGGCATCCTCGTCAGCGTGGGCGGACCGCCGCCCGGGTTCGTCGCCGACGCCACCGATGAGCAGTGGCAGTCGTCGTTCGAGTCGGTGTTCCTGGGCGCGGTGCGACTGGCCCGTGCCGCCGCCGCGGAGCTGGGCGAGGGCGGCGTCATCGGCTTCGTGCTGTCCGGCTCGGTGTACGAGCCGCTTCCCGGTCTGACCATCTCCAACGGCCTGCGCCCCGGACTCGCCGGCTTCGCCAAGTCGCTCGCGGACGAGCTGGGCCCGCGCGGCATCCGCGTCGTGGGGGTGCTCCCCGGGCGGATCGACACGGACCGGGTCCGTGAGCTCGACGCCCTCTCCGCCGACCCGGAGGCCACCCGTCAGGCGGCCCGGTCCCGCATCCCCCTGCGCCGCTACGGCACCCCGGCCGAGTTCGGCCGCACCGCCGCCTTCCTCCTCTCCCCGGCCGCCTCCTACGTCACCGGCGTCATGGTCCCGGTGGACGGCGGGGTGCGGCACGGGTTCTAGGGTCGCGTCCGGCACCGGGACCCGTCCGGTTCCGGGTCGGGGGGCCGGGGTCAGCTGACGCGTTCCGCGCGGTGTTTGACCGCTCGTAGGCGGACCTCTGCCGGGAGGGCGGTCAGGCCCGTCGCCTCCCGGGCATGGGTGAGGGCTCCGGTGGTGAGGGTGTTCAGCGCGGTGCCGGGATCGACGTGGGGCTCCAGACGGAGGCGGACATGGGTCCGCGGGGCACCGCGGCGGCCGGTCAGCCGGACGTGGGCCTGGTCGACGCCGTCCAGCCGGCCCGCCTCCTCGGCGAGTGCGGCCTCCAGGGCCCGGCCGCGCAGGATCGCTCCGTCGCCGTCGCCGGTGTCGACGAACACCTCGGCCGGCCGGCGCCGGCGCATGACCGCGACCAGCCACCAGAGCAGGAGCAGGATGAGGACCGCGAGTGCGGCGATCACGACGGGCCACCACCAGCCCGCGTCCCGCCACCGGGTCCGCTCGGCGTCGCTCAGCAGTACGTCGTGCCGTCCGTGGTGCAGCCACCAGGAGGGCGCCGGCGCCCCCAGCCCGATGGCCAGCACGGACCCTCCGAGGGCCACCAGGAGCAGGCCCGTGATCCCGAGCAGTACACGGTTGACGACCCTGATCACCGGCCTCACCCCTTCCGGCCGGGACGTCGTACCCGTACCGACAGGGCGGGCGGCCGGGACAGCCCCAGGCCCCTGACGGTGTCGGCGAGTACCGCGTCCAGATCGGCCCGTACGTCGTCAGGTTCACGGAAGTGCGACACCGCGCGGACGTCGGCCCGCTTGCGGGCCACCCGTACCCGCACCGTCTGCACCCCGGCGATCTCCATGGCCCGGTCCCGCAGCACCATCGCCGCCGCCTCCCGGTCGAGCCCGGCGCGGACGTCGGAGTGGGTGCGGCGCATCGGGAGCAGGGCCCGCAGCCCGGGGGTGAGGGCCAGCAGGAGCAGCCAGAGTCCGAGGGCGACGGCGACCCCGGCGCCCAGCAGCACCCAGACGTCGTCCAGCGGCCGTTCGGCCAGTTGGCGGGCCAGTTCCCGGCGCCAGCTCATCGCGGGCCGGCCGGCGCGCACCGCGGCGATGTCGTACAGGAACGCCACCGCGATCACCAGGAGCAGCAGCGCGAGCAGGCCCGCGGGGACCTTGCGCGCCGACCAGAAGCGCCGGGGGCCCAGGGCCGCGGCGTCGTCCGGCGCGGGGGGCGGTGTCTTCTCCAGGACGGTGCCCGCGGGCTGCTCGACGGCTCCGGGTCCGCTCATCGGGTCCTCCCCCGTGCCGCTCCCGGCGCCGCTTCCAGGTGCAGCCGTTCCACCTGGACGACGACCTCCGGCACCTGCATGCCCGCCAGCACGGACACCCGTTCGACCACCTGGCGGCGTACCCGCCCGCACCGGCCGCCGATGTCGCCGGGGTAGCCGAGTTCGACGTGGACGCGGACCCGCGCGGTGTCGTCGCGGTGGACGACGACCGTGGCGTGCGGCGGCTCGGCGTCCGGGGGCAGCGGTCCGAGCGCCTCACGGGCCGCCTGGGAGGCGATCTTCGCGACCACCCGGTCGGCGATGCTGGTCGCACCGCGCTCGCGCGGCGGCACGACGACGCGAGCGCCGTCGGCTGCGCCTTGCCCCGTGCTCACCGGTGTCACCTCCGACGATCGTCACGGGGGCGGAAGAAGTCACCGAGCTCCAGGTCCCCCTGGAGGAACCGCCCGGCGACGAAACCGACGGCCCCCAACGCGGCCACCAGCACGAAAGCCCCGAATCCGCCGAAGTATCCGGCGAAGCCCAGCGCCATGCCGGCGATCATGCCGACCACGGCCATGTTCATGGTGCGCTCCTCAGCTCCTCAGCTCCTCGACTCCCACGGGTCTGCCTCACTGGAGACGGGTCTCCGGCTCCTCTTCTTCCTCGTCCGGCAGTTTCACGTCGCTCACCGCGATGTTGACCTCGACCACCTCGAGGCCGGTCATCCGCTCGACCGCCGCGACGACGTTCTCCCGCACGTCCTTGGCGACGTCGCTGATGGACACGCCGTATTCGACGACGATCTCCAGATCCAGCGCGGTCTGTACCTCACCGACCTCGGCCTTCACCCCACGCGTCACCGATTTCGACCCGCCCGGTACCCGGTCGCGCACGGCCCCGAAGGTCCGGGACAGGCCGCTGCCCATGGTGTGCACGCCGAGCACGTCCCGCGCGGCGAGACCGGCGATCTTCTCCACGACGCCGTCGGCGATCGTGGTGCGGCCGCGGGTGGCGGGTTCGCCTCCGCCGCGCCGGGTGCCCGGCCCCTTGCGCGTGGAGGTGTCCGGCACGGTCTTCTCGAGGTCGGTAGCCCTCGTCGAGCCGCCCTCCGTCATGTCGGTCATCGGTGCACGTCCCTTCCGGTCGTCGTCCACGTGCCCACCGTATGCGCGGTTGCGTGATAGCGCGCCGTGGATACGGCAGGCTGGAGGAATGACGGCGGACCGGTGGACTCGGACAGTGCGACAGCAGTTGGGGCTGGGCAGACTTCTGCCTCTGGGCGGACCGCGGGACGGCGCGTGGATCTCCGAAGCAGCCGCCGGGGAGGCCCTGCGGCGCGCGGTGGCGCGGGACGAACCGGGCGTGCGCGTGGACGGACTGCGGATCGCGCTCGCCGATCCGCAGGAGGCCGGTGAGTCGGTGGTGCCGCTCCCGCCGAGCGCCCTGCCACCGGGGGCGCTGCGGGTGACGGTCCGGTTCGCGGCCACGGCGGCAGAGCCGCTGCCGGTGACGGCGGACCGTCTGCGGGCTGTGTTGTCGCGGGCCGCGGCGGAGCGGATCGGGCTGGTGGTGGCGGAGGTGGACCTGCGGGTGACCGAACTGCTGGACCCGCAGGCCGGGCCGCCTCCGGGCCCGGCGTCAGGTGCGGGGGCGGCGGGCGGTCCCGTGGAGGGGGCGGACGGGTCGGCCGACGCCTCGCCGTTCGGCGCGCCGGAGCCCGGTGACTCCGACGGGAGCCGGGTGGCCGCCGCGGCGCTCGCCGTCCCGGGGGTGTCCCGGCTGACGGGCGCCCTGGGCCGCCCGGTGCACCTGACGGCTCACCAGCAGCCCGGCGGAGCCTTTCTGGCCCGCCGTCACGCGCGCGTGGACCTCGCCGCCCGAGCGGACCGCCGGGCGGTGGACGTGGCCCGAGCGGTCCGCTCGGCGGTGTCGGCCGCCCTGCCGGATCACCCGACGGTGGCGGTACTGGTCACGGCGCTCGACTGACGCTTCCCGCGCTTCCCCCGTGCCTCATCTGCGCCTCCCGGTTCCTCATCGGTGAGGCGCGGGTCCCTCACTCGCCGAGACCGGCCAGATCCCGCAGCCTGCGGCCCTGGGCCGCGCGCTCGGCGACCCGCTGCTCCTCGTACGTACGCTCCTGGGCGCCGCGCAGGAGCGCCTTCGTCTCGATCACGGCGTCGCGGGGCGCGGCCAGCAGCGCCGCCGCGAGGTCGCGCACCGCCGAGTCCAGTTCGTCGCCCGGCACGGCGAGGTTGGCCAGCCCGGTGCTCACGGCCTCCTCGGCCGTGACGAACCGCCCGGTCACGCAGATCTCCAGCGCGCGGGCGTACCCGACGAGCCCGACCAGCGGATGCGTGCCGGTCAGGTCCGGTACCAGCCCCAGGCTGGTCTCGCGCATGGCGAACTGGACGTCGTCCGCGACGATCCGCAGGTCACAGGCGAGGGCCAGCTGGAAACCGGCCCCGATGGCGTGTCCCTGCACGGCCGCGACGGACACGAGGTCACTGCGCCGCCACCAGGTGAACGCCTCCTGGTACCCGGCGATGGTCGCGTCGAGCTCGGCCTCCCCACCGCGCGCGAGGTCGACGAACGAGGTCTCGCCCTCGATCCCCTCGGGCGTGAGCATCTGCCGGTCGAGCCCGGCGGAGAAGGACTTGCCCTCACCCCGGAGCACCACGACCCGGACGGAGCCCGGCAGCAGCCGGCCCGCCTCGGTCAGCGCGCGCCACAGAGCGGGGCTCTGCGCGTTGCGCTTGGCCGGGTTGGTCAGTGTCACCGTGGCGATCGCGTCGTCGACGGTGAGCCGTACGCCGTCCTTGTCGAGTACCGGACCGAGGTCCTGGGCGGACGAAGCCATGGGGCGCCTCCGATGGGTGCGGTCGTCTTCCGCACCGCACGACGGCGTCGAGCCGTCCTGCGGCACAGCTAAGTGACTGCACAGTAACCACCCGGCCGGTCAGTCGGCCGACCGGGTGGCCACCATCGGGGTCGAAAGGCGGCGCCCGGAATCAGGCCGAAGGGGCCTTCTTGCCTCGCGTCGCCCCGCCACGCCCTCGGAGCGTGACGCCCGACTCGCTGAGCATGCGGTGCACAAAGCCATACGAGCGGCCGGTTTCCTCGGCCAACGCCCGGATGCTCGCACCGGCGTCGTACTTCTTCTTCAGGTCTGCCGCGAGCTTGTCGCGCGCGGCGCCGGTCACCCGGCTGCCCTTCTTCAGAGTCTCGGCCACCCGTGCCTCCTCATGGGAAGTGCGCTCTGGTCTCCTCATGATCACCCCTCTCGGGCCCGATGGCCACCCATTCGGCAAGGTCCGTGCGACAAGGTTGTGACGACAGGAGCGCATCCCCACAAACGGAGTAATAGATTCCGCCGGATGCCGAGGACACCACCGAACGGGTTGTCCCGCGAAGTCCCAGGTCAGAAAGACGTCGCGGCCGAGCCCCGGGGAATCAGGGGCTCGGCCGCGAAACGCGTGGAGGACACACCTCGGTATGAGGGGATCTCACACGAATGGTGGATCACCGATGGGCCGAATGATCCATACGCGGTGGATCACTCCGTCGATCATGTCAGCAGTCACTCCCGCGGTCGCACCTGCCGTCACGCGCGCGGCGGCCCGAGGCGGCTCAGGCGAGGGCGACGAGGTCCGCGTAGTCGGCGCCCCACAGGTCCTCGACGCCGTCCGGCAGCAGAATGATCCGCTCCGGCTGGAGCGCCTCGACGGCGCCCTCGTCGTGGGTGACCAGAACGACCGCGCCCTTGTAGGTGCGCAGCGCGCCGAGGATCTCCTCGCGGCTGGCCGGGTCGAGGTTGTTGGTGGGCTCGTCGAGGAGGAGCACGTTCGCCGAGGAGACCACGAGGGTCGCGAGCGCGAGACGGGTCTTCTCGCCGCCGGAGAGGACAGCGGCGGGCTTGTCGACGTCGTCGCCGGAGAACAGGAACGAGCCGAGCACCTTGCGGACCTCGACGAGGTCCATGTCGGGCGCGGCGGAGCGCATGTTCTCCAGCACCGTGCGGTCCTGGTCGAGGGTCTCGTGCTCCTGGGCGTAGTAGCCGACCTTGAGCCCGTGGCCGGGCACGACCATGCCGGTGTCGGGCTGTTCCACTCCGGCGAGGAGGCGCAGCAGGGTGGTCTTGCCCGCACCGTTGAGACCGAGGATGACGACCCGGGAGCCCTTGTCGATGGCCAGGCCGACGTCGGTGAAGATCTCCAGGGAGCCGTACGACTTCGACAGGCCCTCGGCGGTCAGCGGGGTCTTGCCGCAGGGTGCCGGGTCGGGGAAGCGCAGCTTGGCGACCTTGTCCGACTGGCGGACGTCCTCGAGACCGGACAGCAGGCGCTCCGCGCGGCGGGCCATGTTCTGCGCGGCGACCGTCTTGGTGGCCTTGGCACGCATCTTGTCGGCCTGGGCGTTGAGGGCCGCGGCCTTCTTCTCGGCGTTCTGCCGCTCGCGCCTGCGGCGCTTCTCGTCGGCCTCGCGCTGCTGCTGGTAGAGCTTCCAGCCCATGTTGTAGATGTCGATGGTGGAGCGGTTGGCGTCCAGGTAGAACACCTTGTTGACGACCGTCTCGACCAGGTCGACGTCGTGGGAGATGACGATGAAGCCGCCGCGGTAGGTCTTGAGGTAGTCGCGCAGCCAGACGATCGAGTCGGCGTCGAGGTGGTTGGTCGGCTCGTCGAGCAGCAGGGTGTCCGCGTCGGAGAACAGGATGCGGGCCAGTTCGACACGGCGGCGCTGACCGCCGGAGAGCGTGTGCAGCGGCTGGCCCAGGACCCGGTCGGGCAGGTTCAGCGCGGCGGCGATGGTGGCGGCCTCGGCCTCCGCGGCGTACCCGCCCTTGGTGAGGAACTCCGTCTCCTGGCGCTCGTACTGCCTGAGTGCCTTCTCCTGGGTGGCGCCCTGGCCGTTCGCGATGCGCTGCTCGTTCTCGCGCATCTTGCGGATCAGGACGTCCAGGCCGCGGGCGGAGAGGATGCGGTCGCGGGCGAGCACGTCGAGGTCGCCGGTGCGGGGGTCCTGGGGGAGGTAGCCGACCTCGCCGGAGCGGGTGACGTTGCCCGCGGCGGGGATGCCCTGGCCGGCGAGGACTTTGGTGAGCGTGGTCTTGCCGGCGCCGTTGCGGCCGACCAGGCCGATGCGGTCACCCTTGGTGACGCGGAAGGTGGCGCTCTCGATGAGGACACGGGCACCGGCGCGCAGCTCGATGCCGGAGGCGGAGATCACGGGTCAGACTCCAGGCGTTGGGGTCCCCTGCTCGAACGGAGCCCGGGGGAAGTCGGCGGTGGGCGGCTGAGGGCGTTCCCGCCGTCTAATGCACAAGGAGAATGGCCATGCGAGCCATTCTAACGGGGTCGCGCAACCACTTTCCCGGGGTGCGGGTGTGCGATGCCCCGCGCCCGGCCGGGTCACGGGGCGTTGTCAGTGGTCGCTGCCAGACTGGCGGAAGGTCGAGTTTCCGGTGGTTTTCCCGTCGCGGGGCATCCGGCTGCGGGAGGTGAGGAGTGGGGCCGTGGCAGGTACGGGTGGCGGGCGTCCGAGCATCTTTCCGACGCTGTTGTACGCGGACGCGAAGGCGGCGATCCGGCAGCTCACGGAAGCCTTCGGCTTCACGGAGCTGTCGGTGTACGAGGGCGAGGACGGCGCGGTGATGCACGCCGAGCTGGTGCAGGGCAACGGCGCGGTGATGCTGGGGTCCCAGGGCCGCGGCGGCGTGTTCGACGCGGCGATGAAGGGTGCGGGGCCGGCCGGGGTGTACGTCGTCGTGGACGACGTCGACGCACACCACCGGCGGGCGGTGGAACAGGGCGCGGAGATCCTGATGCCCCCGACCGACCAGGACTACGGCTCGCGGGACTACACGGCCCGGGACCGCGAGGGCAACATCTGGAGCTTCGGTACGTACGCGCCCGAGACCGGGGCCTGAGCCCGGTCCCGGGCCGACGGAGCCGGGACGTCGCCCTCGCGGGCCGGTGGGATCTCGTGGGACTCCGCGGGACGGCGGCGGCGGCGGTGTCAGCCTCCGGTGTGCACCTGGAAGGCTGCCCGCCGGACTGCCTTGGCCAGGGCCGGGTCGGGGTGCGCGGCGGCGAGCGCGACCAGTACCTGCACGGTGCGCGGGTGTCCGACCGCGCGCACCTCGTTCAGCAGCGCGGGGACGGTCGGCTGGACCGCGGACTCCAGGTGCCGTACCAGCAGCGGGGCCTCACCGTGGTCGGCGACCGCGGCGGCGGTGTCCACCCACAGCCAGGTGGCCTCGTCCCGGGTGAGGACCTGGTGGGCGTCCTCGGGGTCGGCGCCCTCGTACTCGGCCAGCCACAGCAGGGCGTAGGGCCGCAGCGTCGGCTCGTCGTGCACGGCGCGGACCTCGGGTTCGGCGGGGGCGCCGACCACGCGCAGCGCCTCGAATGCGAGGCCGCGCAGCAGGGCGTCCTCGCCCCGGGCGGCCTCGAGCAGTTCGGTGACGGCGCCGGCGACCGGGCGGGCGGCGAGCCAGGCGCGGTACTCGGCGCGGGCCGCGTTGGGGCGCAGCTGGGCGCAGCCGCGGAGCATGTCCTCGGCGCTCTGCTCGATGTTCCCGGCGGGGCTCTGCGCGGCGACGCAGATCTGCTCCAGCTTGACCCAGACCGCCCAGCTGCCGAGCGGGGTGAGCGTGGCCTGTCCCTCACCGTAGGTGAGGGCGCCCACCGCGGCGAGGGCGCGCAGGGCCCATTCGAGAAGCGGGGCGAGCGGGGCGTCGGCGGCGCCCGGCTCGACGGGCGCGGGCCGGGCGGAACGGAGTGCGGGGCCGGGAGTGGCCCCGGGGTGGGCGGTGTCGGCGGAGTGGGGCGCGTAGTCGACCTCGCAGCGCTCCGTGCGCAGTTCGGTGACCCGTTGCTGCAGGAGGTCGAGGAGCTGGGGCACGGGGACGGGCCCGGCCGAGAGCTGGAGGAAGGAGAGCACCTGCGGCATGGCCGAGACGACCTCGCTGACGGTGGCGGGTTCGTGGTCCTCGGGTTCCGGGTGCGCCAGCGACCAGGCGTCGAAGAGGGCGACCCAGCCCCGCAGCACGGCGCTGTCGTCGCGGTCCCAGGCGCGCAGCCGCCAGCCGGGACGGGCCGTGTCGCCGTGCACCTCGACCAGACCGGCGAGCCGGGCCGTGTCCCAGTCGGCCCGGACCTGAGCCGGGGTCAGACCCAGGTCGTCGGCCGCCCACTCGGCGGTCGTGTCGGAGAGGATGGCCTTGCCGGCGGCGGTGGCGCTGCTCCGGCCGGGACCGAGGGCCGCGTCGGCCCAGCGGGCGACGCGAGCCGCGCCGGCCAGACCGGAGCGTGCCATCCTGGCCAGCTCCGCGGGGGCCGGTGTGCCTTCCGGAGGGCGCGGCGCAGGACGGCGCGAGCGCTGCTGGTTCATCGCCCTGGGGGCGGCGGCCAGGGGTCGCGGGCGGACAAGTCGAAGCCTGGAGTCGCGCGGGATACGGGACGTCACGGGTGCAGTCTTGCGGTTGACGGTCCGAAAACCCAAACGGAATGTCACGGGCGGCGACGGAGAGGGCCAACGCACCGGGTCGCGCGGGCGGTCGAGAGGTGGTGACAGGCCGGTGCCACGGCCCCGAGCGGAATCCCCGGCGGGGACCCGCTCCACCGGCCACCCGCCGGAGCGGACGAACCGGACGGGCCGGGCACAGGGGTCACACGCGGAAGGCTCGGGGGTCACATGAGAGGGGTGAGGAAGCGGCGCAGGGCCTCTTCGTAGGCGTCCTGGTCGGCGTTCCACATGGCGCCGTGCGGAGCGTCCTCGACCGTGAGCAGGGTGACCGTGTTGGGCTGGGCGGCGGCCAGGCGGCGGGAGAGCCGCCAGGGGGCCACCACGTCGCCGGGGCCGTGGACGATCAGGGTGGGCACGTCGACGCGTTCCTCCCCCGCGGTGCCGGGGTGGTGGTCGCCGTAGCGGCCGGTGCGGCCCTGGGCGGCGCGGACCGCCAGCGGCAGCAGCGCGCCCGGGGTGCGGCGGGCGGCGGCGAGGGCACGCAGGGTCGATTCCCAGCTGAGCACCGGGGAGTCGAGGACGAGCCCGGCGATGTGGTCGCGCAGGGTGGAACGGGCTGCGGCACGCAGCGCCATGGTCGCTCCGGTGGACCAGCCGAGCAGGACGACCTGCCGGGCACCGGCGTCCAGCGCGTGGCGGATCGCCGCGTCGAGGTCGCGCCACTCGGTCTCGCCGAAGTGGTTGAGGCCGTCGGGCGAGCGCGGCGCGCCCGGATCGCCCCGATAGGAGGGAACGAGTATCGGGAAGTGGTGGCGGTGCAGGAACTCCATGACGTTCATGGGGTGTTCCCGGGTGGTGCCGAGGCCGTGCACCGCGAGCACCCAGGTCTCCCGGACGCCCGGCAGGAACCAGGCGGGAAGGGGGCCGAGTTCGCCGAGGACGACGACGTCGGTGTGGTCCAGGCCCAGTGCGGTGCCCGGGTCGCCTATGTACAGGTTCGGAGTGAGCCAGGCCCGGTCGCCGGGCTTCAGGGTGCCCCGCACGACGCGTTCGAGACGGCGTACGACGGTGTCGGCGGAGTCCGACATGCCTTCCAGTACGGGTCCGACGACCGCGTGGGAGTCGTCACCGGCGAGGCCGTAGCGGCCGGGGCGCAGCGCGGCGAGGTCCCGGGTGAGGCTGACCTGGCCGGCGGCGGTGCCGTGCACGGTGAGCCGGGGCTCGGTGGGCAGCGGTCTGCCCGGCGGCGCCTTGAGGGCCGCGTCGCTGGCGAGCCGGCCGGCCGCCACCGCGGCGGCTCCGGCACCTATCACGGCGGTGACGGCAGCGGCCGTCGCTCTGACAGTGCGCACGGAACCCAGTGTCCCGGGGGACCGGTCCCCCGGCCAGTGGACGTCCCGCCCGGGGGACACCTCAGCCGCGCTGCCCGTAGCCCCGCAGGCGGTCCGCGACCTCTGCCAGCTGGTCGGCCGACAGGAGGGCCGGGGAGCGGCCCGGGACGGACGACGCGGTCAGCCAGAGCCTGCACATCCACTCCAGCTGGGCGGTGCGGTCGTAGGCCTGGTCGAGGGTGGTGCCGTGGGTGAGGGTGCCGTGGTTCCTCAGGAGGCAGCCGGTGCGGCCGTCGAGGGCGCGCAGCATGTGCTCGGCCAACTCGTCGGTGCCGTACGTCGCGTACGGGGCGACCCGGACGGGCCCGCCGAGCGCGGCGGCCATGTAGTGGACGAGCGGGAGTTCGTCGACGAGCGTGGAGACCGCCGTCGCGTGCACGGCGTGCGTGTGCACCACGGCGCGGGCTCCGGTCGTGCGGTACACCGCGAGGTGCATGGGCAGCTCGCTGGTCGGGACCAGGGTGCCGAGGACCTGTCGGCCGGTGAGGTCGACACCGGTCACGTCGTGCGGGGTCAGCCGGTCGTAGGGCACTCCCGACGGGGTGACCAGCACGGTCGAACCGACCCGCACCGAGACATTTCCGGAGGTGCCGACGACGAGCCCGTCGGAGACGGTCCGGCGGGCGGCCTCTACGAGGCCGGTCCAGGCACGCGTCTCCTCGTCACTCACGTCCCGTCGCTGCTCGGTCATGCAGTGATCCTGCCGGGTGACGAAGGTCTCTTCAACGGCTCCGCGGTCGGCCGCGGACGCCCGTCGACGGCGCACAGCCCTTCAGCCGCACCGCCACGGAAGGGACATGGTGGACATAGGGCCGTCCGACGGAGCGGCCACACCCATCACGGTCATCCCGGCGCCCATCCCAGTTCATCTTCTGTTCACTCAGGTTACCTACGTTCAACGCGCCAATGACTTCGAACGATTGCCTGGGTAAATGGAAAGCTTCTCGCTGATCCTCGCGATTGTGGTGGTAACCGCACTCGCGTTCGATTTCACGAACGGTTTCCACGACACCGCGAACGCGATGGCGACAACCATTTCGACCGGTGCTCTCAAGCCCAAGGTCGCGGTGGCCATGTCCGCCGTGCTGAACCTGGTGGGCGCCTTCCTCTCCGTGGAGGTCGCCAACACGATCTCCAAAGGCCTCGTCGACGAGGCCGGCATCCGTCCCGAGGTCATCTTCGCCGCACTGGTCGGCGCGATCCTCTGGAACCTCCTGACCTGGCTGGTCGGTCTGCCGTCCAGCTCCTCGCACGCCCTGATGGGCGGCCTGATCGGCGCCACCGTCGCCTCGGCGGGCTTCGGCGCGGTGCACGGTGACGTCCTGGTCACCAAGGTGCTGATCCCCGCGATCGCCGCGCCGCTGGTCGCCGGCCTCGCCGCGATGTTCGCGACGCGGCTGACCTACCGTCTGGGCAAGAAGGCCGACGGCAAGGCGTCCGAGAAGGGCTACCGGGCGGGTCAGATCGCCTCCGCCGGCCTCGTCTCGCTGGCCCACGGCACCAACGACGCGCAGAAGACGATGGGCATCATCACCCTGGCCCTGGTCGCCGGCGGCACCCTCGCCCCGGACTCCGACCCGCCCCTGTGGGTCATCGTGTCCGCGGGCGTCGCCATCGCGCTCGGCACCTACCTCGGCGGCTGGCGCATCATCCGCACGATGGGCAAGGGCCTGACGGACCTCCAGCCGCAGCAGGGCTTCGCCGCCCAGACCAGCGCCGCGACGGTCATCCTGGCCTCCTCCCACCTCGGTTTCTCCCTCTCCACCACGCACTCGGTCTCCGGTGCCGTGATGGGTGCGGGCCTGGGCCGCAAGGGCGGTGTCGTCCGCTGGTCGACGGCCACCCGGATGTTCGTCGCCTGGGGCCTGACGCTGCCGGCGGCGGCCCTGGTCGGGGCCATCGCCGAACTGGTCTGCCGGGCCGGCAGCTGGGGCACCGCCGTCGTCGCCGTCTTCCTGGTCGCCTCCAGCGCGGCGATCTGGAAGATCTCCCGGCGTGAGGTCGTCGACCACACCAACGTCAACGACACCGGCGCCACCGACGCCACCGCCGAGGAGCCTGCCGGTGTGGTGACCGCCGCCATGGCCGCGGTGACCCCGCCCCCGGCCGGCAGCCTGAGCGAGGAGCTCTCGGCCACCATCCCGGCCCCGGTCCCCACCGATCCGGCAGCCAAGACCACCGTCTGACCGCGCCCCGGTACGAAGGAAGAAGAGCACCATGAAGATCGACTGGGCGGCCCTCGGTTCCGTCTTCGGCGTCAGCCTCGTGGCCACCGTGGCCCTGGTGGCCCTGTTCACCCTCGGCATCGTCGGCCTGTCCCGCCATGAGCGGGCCGCCGCCCAGGGCGGGTCCGCGGCCCTGGCGGTCGCCGGCGCCTACGCCTGCTTCGCGGCCTGCACGGCGGCGGTGGCATACGGGATCTATCTGATCATGGCTTGATCGAGGCCTGATCAAGGCCTGATCAAGGTCGTCTCCGTCCGACGGGCGGTGCGGGGCTTCGCGCCCCGCACCGCCCGTTCGCGTTCCCCCACCGGAACCCCTCTGTGGGCCTCAGCACACTTCAGCCTCGCAGGTCAAAGGCAGGTTGACGGTTCTTCCGGACCGTGGTGGACTGCCGGATGCCAATGCGGCGGCAGGAGAGGAAGCCGGTGGAAGTCCGGCGCGGTCCCGCCACTGTCACCGGGGTGAACACCCCGGGAGCCAGGAACTCTCACCGCCGGTCTCGTCGAACCAGGGCGCGGACACCCTGAGTGAGGACATATCGCCATGCCCGGCTGCCCGTCGAGGTCGACCAGCGACGCCCCACCCCGGCTCGGGGCGGACATTTCCACCGGATCCCCCACCGGCTGAACCCGTGGGTGCCGATCGCGAGTTCGCGTACGGCGCCGCCGTCGGCCTCCTCGGCGACCTGCTCCTCGGCGATCCCCGCCGGGGGCATCCGGTCGCCGCTTTCGGGCGGGCCGCGGCTGCCGTGGAACGGGTGCTGTGGCGGGACGACCGTGGCCGGGGCGCGTTGCACACCGCCGTCTGCGTCGGCGGGGCCCTCGCTCTGGGGAGCCTTGCCGCCCGGTGCGTACGTTCCTCCCCCGCCGCCTCGGTCGCCCTGACCGGCGCCGCCACCTGGGCCGTCGTCGGCGGGACGTCGCTGGCGGTCGAGGCCCGCGCCATCGGGCAGGCCCTTCAGACCGGGACCGCCGAGGGCATCGAGGCGGCGCGGGCACGGCTGCCGCACCTGTGCGGCCGGGACCCGCAGGCGCTGGACGCCGACGGGATCGCCCGCGCGGTGGTGGAGTCCGTCGCCGAGAACACCTCCGACGCCGTGGTGGGCGCCCTGGTGTGGGGCGCCGTCGCCGGGGTGCCGGGACTGCTCGGGTTCCGGGCCGTCAACACCCTGGACGCCATGGTCGGCCACAAGTCGCCCCGGTACCGGCGCTACGGCTGGGCCTCCGCCCGCCTCGACGACGTCGCCGGGTGGCCCGGGGCGCGGCTGACCGCCGTACTCGCCGCGGTCGCCGGGCCGGACCCGCGGGGCGCCGTCCGGGCGTGGCGCGCGGATGCCGCGAAACACCCCAGCCCCAACGCCGGCCCCGTGGAGGCGTCCTTCGCGGGCGCGCTCGGCGTGCGGCTCGGCGGAACGCTGTCCTACTCCGGGCGGGTCGAACACCGGCCCGTCCTCAACGGCGCCGGCCGTCCCGTGGCCGTGGCGGACATCGACCGGGCGGTACGGCTCTCGCGGCGCGTCGGCTGGCTGGCGCTCGGCGTCGGTGCCGTCGCGCGGATCGTCGCCGCGCGGATCGTCGGGAAGGGACACAGGTCATGAGCGGTGGGGGTCTGCTGGTCGCCGGTACCACCTCGGACGCCGGCAAGAGCGTCGTGACCGCCGGGATCTGCCGGTGGCTGGTACGGCAGGGCGTCAAGGTCGCGCCGTTCAAGGCGCAGAACATGTCGCTGAACTCGTTCGTGACGCGCGAGGGCGCCGAGATCGGGCGGGCACAGGCCATGCAGGCCCAGGCCTGCCGGGTCGAGCCGACCGCACTGATGAACCCCGTGCTGCTCAAGCCGGGCGGCGAGCGGAGCAGCCAGGTGGTGCTGCTGGGCAAGCCGGTCGGCGAACTGAGCGCGCGCGGCTACCACGGCGGACGGCAACAACAGTTGCTGGGCACGGTGCTGGACTGCCTCGCACAGTTGCGGGGCACGTATGACGCGGTGATCTGTGAGGGGGCAGGCAGCCCGGCCGAGATCAATCTGCGGCGCACCGACATCGTGAACATGGGGATCGCCAGGAACGCCGGGCTCCCCGTCCTCGTCGTCGGCGACATCGACCGCGGCGGGGTCTTCGCCTCCTTCTTCGGCACCGTCGCCCTGCTCTCCCCCGAGGACCAGGCGCTGGTCGCCGGGTTCCTGGTGAACAAGTTCCGGGGCGACGTGACCCTGCTGCAGCCGGGCCTCGACATGCTGCACGGCCTGACCGGGCGGCACACGTACGGCGTACTGCCCTTCCGGCACGGGCTCGGCATCGACGAGGAGGACGGGCTGGGGGTGTCCCTGCGCGGTGCCGTGCGGGAGTCGGCCGTCGCCCCGCCGGTCGGCGAGGACGTGCTGCGGGTCGCCGTGTGCGCGGTGCCGTTGATGTCCAACTTCACGGACGTGGACGCGCTGGCCGCCGAACCGGGCGTCGTCGTGCGGTTCGTGGACCGGCCCGAGGAACTGGCCGACGCCGACCTCGTCGTGCTGCCGGGAACCCGCGGAACCGTGCGGGCCCTTGAGTGGCTGCGCGAGCGGGGGCTGGCGGACGCCCTGGAGCGGCGGGCTGCCGAGGGGCGGCCCGTGCTGGGGATCTGCGGGGGTTACCAGATCCTCGGCGAGCACATCGAGGACGAGGTCGAAAGCCGCGCGGGGCACGTCGACGGGCTCGGACTGCTGCCCGTACGGGTGCGGTTCGCGCGGGAGAAGACGCTGACCCGTCCCGTCGGGGAAGCCCTCGGGGAGTCCGTCGAGGGGTACGAGATCCATCACGGGGTCGCCGACGTGCAGGGAGGCACAGCGTTCATCTCTGATGACAGTGGACACGGCCTGGACGGCTGCCGGGTCGGCCAGACCTGGGGCACGCACTGGCACGGCTCACTGGAGTCCGACGGCTTCCGGCGGGCCTTCCTGCGCGAGGTGGCCGCCGCCGCGGGGCGCCGTTTCGTGCCGGCCCCCGACACCTCGTTCGCCGCGCTGCGCGAGGAGCAGCTCGACCGGCTCGGCGACCTGATCGAACAGCACGCGGACACGGACGCGCTCTGGCGGCTCATCGAGTCGGGCGCGCCACAAGGACTGCCTTTCATTCCACCGGGAGCGCCCGCATGAGCACAGTGTTGTTGTTGTCGACCGCCGACACGGACCTGCTGGCGGCCCGCGCCGCCACCGGCGTCTCCTACCGGATCGGCAACCCGACCCGCGTGGACGTGGCGGCCGAACTGCCCGCGCTGCTCGACGGCGCGGACCTCGCCGTCGTACGGCTGCTGGGCGGCAAGCGTGCCTGGGAGGACGGACTCGCGGCGCTCCGGGCGTCCGGCATCCCGACGGTGCTGCTCGGCGGCGAGGCCGTGCCGGACGCGGAGCTGATGGCCGAGTCGTCGGTGCCCGCGGGTGTCGTGGCGGAGGCACTGAAGTACCTGGTGGAGGGCGGCCCGGACAACCTGGCCGAGCTGGCCCGGTTCCTGTCCGACACCGTGCTGCTCACCGGCGAGGGCTTCGAGGAGCCGCGCAGGATGCCGGAGTACGGGGTGCACGGCTCCCGCATCGTGTCGCCGGACCGTCCGACCGTCGGCGTGCTCTTCTACCGCGCCCACGAACTGAGCGGCAACACCGCCTTCGTGGACACGCTCTGCGACGCGATCGAGGCACACGGCGCCAACGCCCTGCCCGTGTACTGCGGTTCACTGCGCGGCGCCGACCCCGGGCTGTACGAGATCCTCGGGCGGGCGGACACCCTGGTCGCCACCGTGCTCGCGGCCGGCGGCACGCACGCCTCGCAGGCGTCGGCGGGCGGGGAGGACGAGGCCTGGGACATCGGGGCGCTCGCCGACCTGGACGTCCCGGTGCTGCAGGGACTGTGCCTGACCTCGTCACGCGCCGCCTGGGAGGAGTCGGACGCCGCCCTCTCCCCCATGGACGCGGCGATGCAGGTCGCCATCCCGGAGTTCGACGGACGGCTGATCACGGTCCCGTTCTCCTTCAAGGAGCGGGTCGACGACGACGGGGCCGACGTCCCGGTCTACGTCGCCGACCCCGAGCGGGCCGCGCGCGTCGCCGGGATCGCCGTACGCCACGCCCGGCTGAAGCACCTGGACAACGCGGAGAAGAAGCTCGCGCTGGTCTTCACCGCCTACCCGACCAAGCACTCCCGCGTCGGCAACGCGGTGGGGCTCGACACCCCCGCCTCGGCGGTACGGGTGCTGGACGCGCTGCGGGACGCGGGGTACGGGGTGCACGGGTACCCCGACAACGGCGACGAGTTGATCCACCGGCTCATCGAGGCGGGCGGCCACGACGTGGAGTGGCTGACGGAGGACCAGCTGGCCGCCGCGCCCGCGCGGGTGCCGCTCGCGGACTACCGGGCCTGGTTCGAGAAGCTGGACCCGGAGCTGCGGGACGCGATGACCGAGGCGTGGGGCGAGCCGCCGGGCTCGCTGTACGTCGACGGCGACGACATCGTGCTGGCCTCCCTCCAGTTCGGGAACGTCGTGGTCATGATCCAGCCGCCGCGCGGCTTCGGCGAGAACCCCATCGCCATCTACCACGACCCCGACATGCCGCCGTCGCACCACTACATGGCGGCCTACCGGTGGCTGGAGGCCGCGACATCGGAGGGGGGTTTCGGCGCCGACGCGATCGTGCACATGGGCAAGCACGGCACGATGGAGTGGCTGCCCGGCAAGGGCCTCGGGCTGAGTTCGGGCTGCGCGCCGGACGCCGTCCTCGGCGACCTCCCGCTGATCTACCCGTTCATCGTCAACGACCCGGGTGAGGGCACCCAGGCCAAGCGGCGCGGGCACGCGACGGTGGTCGATCACCTCGTCCCGCCGATGGCCCGCGCCGACACCTACGGCGACCTGGCCAAGCTGGAGCAACTCCTCGACGAGTACGCCCTGGTCTCCGACCTGGACCCGGACAAGGCCCCGGCGGTACGGGCGCAGATCTGGACGCTGGTGAAGGCGGCCGAACTCCACCACGACCTGCACGTGGACGACCAGCCGGACGACGACGACTTCGACTCGTTCGTCATGCACATCGACGGCTATCTGTGCGAGATCAAGGACGTGCAGATCCGCGACGGCCTGCACGTTCTCGGCGGCGGCCCGGTCGGTGAGCCGCGCGTCAACCTGGTGCTCGCGGTGCTGCGCGCCTCACAGGTGTGGGGCGGCCAGGCGAACGCGCTGCCGGGGCTTCGGGCTTCCCTCGCCGAGCACTTCGGCCTGGTGGAGAAGGAACTGCTGGCCGAGCCGGGCGCCCCGCTGAAGGTGCCGGCCGAGCTGACGGACCTGGTGGACGGCCCGGCGCGGTCGGCCTCCGACGCGATCGACCTGCTGGAGCAGCTGTGCCGGCGGATCGCGGAGGGCATGGAGGAGCGCGGTTGGGCGGTCGAGGCGAGCGCGCCGCTGGTGCGCGAGGTGCTGGGTGCCGAACTCCCGGACCCTGTGGCCGTGGTGGAGTTCGCCTGCACCGAGGTCGTACCGCGGCTCGCCCGGACCACGGACGAGATCGGGCACATCCTGCGGGCGCTGAACGGCGGTTACGTCCCGGCGGGCCCGTCGGGTTCACCGACGCGCGGGCTGGTCAACGTCCTGCCGACCGGCCGGAACTTCTACTCCGTCGACCCCAAGGCGATCCCGTCCCGGCTGAGTTGGGAGGTCGGGCAGTCGCTGGCGGACTCTCTGGTGCAGCGGTACCTGCAGGACACGGGTGAGTATCCGAAGTCCGTCGGCCTGACGGTGTGGGGTACCTCCGCGATGCGCACCCAGGGCGACGACATCGCCGAGATCCTGGCGCTGCTGGGCTGCCGTCCGGTGTGGGACGACGCCTCGCGCCGGGTGACCGGCTTCGAGGTGGTCGGGCTGGAGGAGCTGGGCCGGCCGCGCATCGACGTCACGGTCCGCATCTCCGGCTTCTTCCGGGACGCGTTCCCGCACGTCGTCGGGCTGATCGACGACGCGGTGCGGGCGGTGGCGGAGCTGGACGAGCCCGCCGAGCAGAACTACGTCCGTGCCCACGCCGACGAGGACACCGCCGAGCACGGCGACCGGCGCCGGGCCACGGCCCGCGTCTTCGGCTCCAAGCCGGGCGCGTACGGCGCCGGTCTGCTGCCGCTGATCGACGCGCGGAACTGGCGCAGCGACGCGGACCTCGCCGAGGTGTACGCGGTCTGGGGCGGCTACGCCTACGGGCGCGGGCTCGACGGCCGGGCGGCGCGCGGCGACATGGAGACGGCGTTCCGGCGGATCGCGGTGGCGGCGAAAAACGTCGACACGCGCGAGCACGATATCCACGACGCTGACGACTACTTCCAGTACCACGGCGGCATGGTCGCCATGGTGCGACACCTGACGGGCGAGAGCCCGGAGGCGTACGTCGGGGACTCGGCGACACCGGACCAGGTGAAGACACGCACGCTGGGCGAGGAGACGCACCGCGTCTTCCGGGCGCGGGTGGTCAACCCCCGCTGGATGGCCGCGATGCGCAGGCACGGCTACAAGGGTGCTTTCGAGATGGCGGCGACCGTCGACTACCTCTTCGGCTACGACGCCACGGCCGGGGTCGTGGACGACTGGATGTACGAGAAGCTCAGCGCCGAGTACGTCTTCGACGCCGAGAACCGGGACTTCATGCGGAAGTCGAATCCCTGGGCCCTGAGAGGCATCACCGAAAGGTTGCTGGAGGCGGCGGACCGTGGCCTTTGGGCGGAGCCGGACCAGGAGACCCTGGACCGGCTCCGGGCGACCTACCTCGAGCTCGAGGGCGATCTGGAGGGAGACGCGTGATCTCCCCGAACATCCCCGCATCGGCGGGGAGCAGTCGACAAGGTCGTGTTCCCGAATGTCGACGTTCGGACCATCCCCGCGTCGGCGGGGAGCACCTCTCGACCATGGCAGCTCGGCAGCCGGCGCTCATGGAGACCTGGCATGAATCACCCGGAGGAGTGATCAGTTCGTGAGTACCCCCTACCCGTTCACCGCGATCGTCGGCCAGGACGATCTGCGCCTCGCGCTGCTGTTGAATGCCGTCTCCCCGGCAGTCGGCGGTGTGCTGGTGCGCGGCGAGAAGGGCACCGCGAAGTCGACGGCGGTACGCGCCTTGTCGGCACTGCTGCCGGAGGTTGCAGTGGTGCCCGGCTGTCGCTTCTCCTGTGATCCCTTGGCCTCGGACCCCGCATGTCCGGACGGCCCGCACGAGTCCAGCGGGAGCACCGCTCGGGCCGCACGTATGGTCGAGCTGCCCGTCGGTGCTTCCGAGGACCGGCTGGTGGGTGCGCTCGACATCGAGCGGGCGCTCGCGGAGGGTGTGAAGGCGTTCGAGCCGGGTCTGCTGGCCGACGCGCATCGCGGGATCCTGTACGTCGACGAGGTCAATCTCCTGCATGATCACCTCGTCGACCTCCTGCTCGACGCCGCCGCCATGGGTGCCTCGTACGTCGAGCGCGAGGGTGTCTCCGTGCGGCACGCGGCGCGTTTCCTGCTCGTCGGGACCATGAACCCCGAAGAAGGCGAGTTGCGACCCCAGCTGTTGGACCGTTTCGGGCTCACCGTGGAGGTGTCCGCCTCGCGGGAGCCCGATCAGCGGGTGGAGGTCGTCCGTCGGCGGCTGGCGTACGACGACAACCCGGCCGGCTTCGCCGCACGCTGGGCCGACGAGGAGGCCGCCGTGCGGGCGCGGATCGTGGCGGCGCGGAAGCTGCTGCTCTCGGTGCGCCTCGGTGACGGGGCGCTGCGGCAGATCGCGGCGACCTGCGCGGCTTTCGAGGTGGACGGTATGCGGGCCGACATCGTGATGGCGCGGACCGCGACCGCGCTGGCGGCCTGGGCCGGACGGACCGACGTGCTCGCCGAGGACGTGCGGCAGGCCGCGCTGCTGGCGCTGCCGCACCGCAGGCGTCGTTCGCCGTTCGACGCGCCCGGACTCGACGAGGACAAGCTCGACGAGACGCTGGAGGAGTTCGGCGGGCCTGGTGAGGACGGGGGCGAGGACGATCCCGACCCGGGACCCGGCGGTGGCCCGGGTGGGCAGCCGGCACCCGATGAGGGCCCTCAGGGCGATGGTGACACCGCTGCCCGGCCCGAGGCCGGTGAGGGCGGGGAGCCTCAGGCGGGACCCGGTGCCGGGGAGCAGTCCGCCGTACGGGCCGCGGAGCCGTTCCGGACGAAGGTGCTGAACGTGCCGGGCATCGGCCAGGGGGCCGCCGGGCGGCGTTCCCGCGCCCGGACCGAGCAGGGACGGACCACCGGGGCCCGGCGGCCGCAGGGGACGCTGACCAAGTTGCACCTCTCGGCGACCGTGCAGGCGGCGGCCCCGCATCAGCGGGCGCGGGGGCGCAGTGGCCCGGGGCTCGTGGTGCGGCGGGACGATCTGCGGCAGGCGACGCGGGAGGGGCGCGAGTCCAATCTCGTCCTTTTCGTCGTCGACGCCTCCGGTTCGATGGCCGCGCGGCAGCGGATGAGTGCCGTGAAGGGTGCCGTGCTGTCGCTGCTCCTGGACGCCTATCAGCGGCGGGACAAGGTGGGGCTGGTCACCTTCCGGGGATCGGCCGCCGAGGTGGCGCTGCCGCCGACCTCGTCGGTGGACGCGGCGGCGGCCCGGCTGGAGTCGCTGCCGACGGGTGGGCGTACGCCGCTGGCGGCGGGGCTGCTCAAGGCGCACGACGTGCTGCGGGTGGAGCGGTTGCGGGACCCGGCGCGACGGCCGCTGGTGGTCGTGGTGACGGATGGCCGGGCCACCGGCGGTCCGGAACCGGTCGCCCTCGCGGGGCGGGCGGCGCGGCTGTTCGCCGCCGACGGGACCGCGTCCGTGGTCGTGGACTGCGAGTCGGGGCCGGTGCGGCTGTGGCTCGCCGGGCAGCTCGCGGGTGAGCTGGGCGGTACGGCGGTGACGCTGGACGAGCTGCGGGCGGACTCGATCGCCGGGCTGGTCAGGGACGTACAGGGGACTTCGAGGAGGGCCGCGTAATGCCGAAGGGGCAGCCGAGTGTCGTACCGGACGACGGACTGACGACACGTCAGCGGCGCAACCGGCCGCTGGTCGTGGTGCACACGGGCATCGGCAAGGGCAAGTCGACCGCCGCGTTCGGGCTGGCGCTGCGGGCCTGGAACCAGGGGTGGCCGATCGGGGTGTTCCAGTTCGTCAAGTCGGCGAAGTGGAAGGTCGGCGAGGAGAACGCGCTGCGGGTGCTCGGCGCCTCCGGCGAGGGTGGCAGCGTCGACTGGCACAAGATGGGCGAGGGTTGGTCCTGGGTCCAGCGGGACGCGCAGATGGACAACGAGGAGAAGGCCCGCGAGGGCTGGGAGCAGGTCAAGCGCGACCTGGCCGCCGAGACGTACAAGTTGTACGTGCTGGACGAGTTCGCGTACCCGATGCACTGGGGGTGGATCGACACCGACGAGGTCGTGTCGGTGCTGCGGGACCGGCCGGGGACGCAGCATGTGGTGATCACCGGGCGGAACGCGCCCGACGAGCTCGTGGAGTTCGCCGACCTGGTGACCGACATGTCCAAGGTCAAGCACCCCATGGACGCCGGGCAGAAGGGGCAGAGGGGCATCGAGTGGTGACCTCCGTACCCCGGTTGGTGATTGCCGCGCCCTCTTCGGGCAGCGGCAAGACCACCGTCGCCACGGGGTTGATGGCCGCGCTCACCGCGCGGGGGCTCGCGGTGTCCCCGCACAAGGTCGGGCCGGACTACATCGACCCCGGGTACCACGCGCTCGCCACGGGACGGGTGGGGCGCAACCTCGACGCGTACCTGTGCGGTCCGGAGCTGGTCGGTCCCCTGTTCGCGCAGGGTGCGCGCGGGTGCGACATCGCCGTGGTCGAGGGCGTGATGGGGCTGTACGACGGGGCCGCGGGGGAAGGGGAGTTGGCGTCCACGGCCCATGTGGCGAAGCTGCTGCGGGCGCCGGTGGTCCTGGTCGTGGACGCCTCGTCGCAGTCGCGGTCGGTGGCGGCGCTGGTGCACGGGTTCGTGACGTGGGATCCGGAGGTGCGGGTCGGGGGCGTGATCCTGAACAAGGTCGCGTCGGACCGGCACGAGGTGTTGCTGCGGGAGGCGCTGGACTCCGTCGGTGTGCCCGTGCTGGGTGTGCTGCGGCGGACCGCCCGGGTCGGGACGCCGTCGCGGCATCTGGGGCTGGTGCCGGTCGCCGAGCGGGGGGCCGCGGCGGTCGGGGCGGTTGCGGCCATGGCCGCGCAGGTGGAGGCGGGGTGCGATCTGGAGGGGCTGGTCGCGCTGGCTCGGGGTGCTGGTGCGTTGTCGTGTGCTGCGTGGGATGCCGCTGAGGTCTTGGGTTCCTCGCCCCGGGGGGCTGCACCTGCGGACCCGTTGGTTCGGGTCGCCGTCGCCGGTGGGGCCGCGTTCACGTTTTCCTACGCCGAGCACTCCGAGTTGCTCGCCGCCGCCGGAGCCGAGGTCGTCGTCTTCGACCCCCTGCGGGACGATGAACTGCCCGACGGGACCCGTGGGTTGGTGATCGGCGGCGGGTTCCCCGAGGTGTACGCCGCGGAGCTGTCCGCCAACGAGTCACTGCGCAGGGCCGTTGCCGAACTGGCGTTGAGCGGTGCGCCGGTCGCCGCCGAGTGTGCGGGGCTGCTGTATCTGTGCCGGGAGTTGGACGGGCTGCCCCTGTGCGGGGTGCTGGACGCCTCCGCGCGGATGAGCGAGCGGCTGACCCTGGGCTACCGGGACGCCGTTGCCGTGACCGACAGTGCGCTGGCCGCCGCCGGGACGCGGATGCGGGGGCACGAGTTCCACCGGACGGTCGTGGAGCCGGGGGCGGGGGCTGCCCCCGCGTGGGGGATGCGTGCGCCCGAGCGCCGCGTCGAGGGTTTTGTACAGCGAGGTGTGCACGCGAGCTTCCTGCACACGCACTGGGCGTCCGAGCCCGGTGTCGCCCGTCGGTTCGTGGAGAGGTGCCGGACGTCATGAGCAGCAGGCTGATCGGAGTCGGGGTGGGCCCCGGGGACCCCGAGCTGGTGACCGTCAAGGGCGTCAACGCCCTGCGCGCCGCGGACGTCGTCGTCGTACCGGTGATGGCCGCACCCGATGGAAGGGACGGCGGGGAGCCGGGGCGGGCCGAGGCGACCGTGCTGCACTACGTGCCCGAGGAGAAGGTCGTCCGGGTGGTGTTCGCGCTGAACGAGCGCACCGACCGGGCGCGGCGCGAGGCGGCCTGGGACGCTGCCGGTGAGCGGGTGGCCGGGTTGCTGCGGGAGCGGGGCCATGTCGCGTTCGCGACCATCGGCGACCCCAACGTGTACTCGACGTTCACGTATCTCGCCCAGACCGTCGCGGAGTCGGTGCCGGGGACGGTGGTCGAGACCGTGCCGGGGATCACCGCGATGCAGGATCTGGCGGCGCGTTCCGGGGCCGTGCTCACCGAGGGGACCGAACCGCTCACCCTGGTGCCGGTGACCGCCGGGGCCGCCGTGCTCAAGGAGGCGCTGGCCGGCCCCGGCACGGTCGTCGCCTACAAGTTCGGGCGGCGGGCGGGCGAGGTGGCCGAGGCGCTGCGGGAGAGCGGGCGGCTCGGTGACGCCGTCTGGGGGTCGGCGCTCGGGCTGCCGGAGGAGTTCGTCCGGCCGGCCGCCGCGCTGGACGGGTCGCCCCTGCCCTATCTGTCGACGCTCATCGCGCCGCCCCGGCGCGACGGCGGGCGGGGCGGCAAGCTGTGAGCGGGCAGCCGGGCGAGGGCAGCCGACCGCCCGGTCCCTTCGCAGACATCACACCAACCGCACGAACCGCACGAGAGGATCGTTTCCCCATGGCCGATGCCCCCACCGGCAAGGTGACCTTCGTCGGTGCCGGCCCCGGCGCCGCCGATCTGCTGACGTTGCGCGCCGCGCGCGCGATCGCCGAGGCCGACATCGTGATCTGGGCCGCCAGCCTGGTCCAGGCGGAGGTCCTCGAGCATGCGCGGGAGGGCGCCGAGATCCTCGACTCGGCGACGATGTCGCTGGAGGACGTCGTGGCCGTGTACGGGCGGGCCCGCGCTCAGGGGCTGAGGGTGGCCAGGATCCACTCCGGGGACCCTGCGCTCTGGGGCGGCACGCAGGAGCAGCTCGACCGGTGCGTGGAGCTCGGCATCGCGACCGAGATCGTGCCGGGTGTGTCGTCCTTCTCCGCCGTCGCGGCGCTGGCACAGCGGGAGTTGACCATCCCCGAGGTGGCGCAGTCCGTGGTGCTGACCCGGCTCGGCGGCGGCAAGACGCCGATGCCGCCCGGGGAGGAGGTCCGCGAGTTCGCACGGCACGGCACCACCATGGCGATCTTCCTGTCGGCCGCGCGCAGCGGGCAGCTGGTGCGGGAGCTGCTGGAGGGCGGCTATCCGACGAGCACGCCGGTGGTGGTCGCGTACCAGGCGACCTGGCCGGAGGAGCTGGTCGTGAAGTGCACGATCGGCACGCTGGAGGAGACGGTCAAGGAGCACAGGCTCTGGAAGCACACGCTGTTCCTGGTCGGCCCCGCCCTCGACGCGCGCGGCACCCGCTCGCACCTGTACCACCCCGGTCACTTCCACGGCTACCGCAAGGCCGACCCCGAGGCCCGCAGGGCGCTGCGCACCCGGGGCGCGAACACGTGATCACGGTCGTCGGTACGGGGACCGGGGCGCCGGTCGAGGAGGCCGTGCTCGCCGGGGCGGAGCTCGTCGTGGGCGGGCGGCGGCACCTGGACGCCGTTCGGCTGCCCGAGGGAGCCGAGCGGGTCGTCCTCGGGGCGCTGGCTCCCGCGCTGGACACCGTCGGGAAGTACGTCGCCGAGGAGCGTCCGGTCGTCGTGCTGGCCTCCGGCGACCCGGGGTTCTTCGGGGTCGTACGGGCGCTGGCCGAGCGGTTCGGGTCCGAGCGGCTGGACGTGCGGCCGGGTGTCTCCTCCGTCGCCGCCGCCTTCGCACGGGTCGGATTGCCCTGGGACGACGCCGTGGTGGTCAGCGCGCACGGCCGGGATCCGCGGACGGCCGTCAACCTGTGCCGGGCTCACCCGAAGGTCGCCGTGCTGACGGGACCGGGGGCCGGTCCGGCGGAGCTGGGGGCGGCGCTGGCCCGGCACTCCCCCGGCCGGGTCCTCGTCGTCGCCTCCGCGCTGGGCGACCCCGGGCGGGAGCGGGTGGAGCGGGTCACGCCCGCCGCCGCGTCGGCACGGGACTGGGGTCCGGCGGTCAGTGTCGTGCTGTGCCTGGACGAGTCGCGGGCTCTCGGTCCCGTGCGGACCGTCGCGGGCTCCTGCGCGCCGCCCGCCGGTTGGGCGCTGGACGAGGCCGGGTTCGCCCACCGGGACTCGATGATCACCAAGTTCGAGGTGCGGGCGCTGGCCCTGGCCCGGCTCGGGCCGCGCCCCGGCGAACTGGTGTGGGACGTCGGCGCGGGTTCGGGGTCCGTGGCCGTGGAGTGCGCCCGGCTGGGCGCCGCCGTCACCGCGGTGGAGAAGACCGCGGACGGGGTGGGGCGGATCCGCGCCAACGCCCTGACGCACGGGGTGGACGTCCACGTGGTGCACGGGGAGGCGCCGACCGTGCTCTCCGATCTCGACGACCCCGACGCCGTGTTCGTCGGCGGGGGCGGGCGGGAGCTGCCCGCCGTCGTCACCGCGTGCGCGCGGCGGGCGCGGCGCACGGTCGTCGTCGCCCTGGCCGCCCTGGACCGGGTGCCGGCCGTGCGCGAGGCGCTGGCCGGTGCCGGCTTCAGCTGCGACGGGGTGCTGTTGCAGTCGTCGCGGCTGGCGCCGCTGCCCGGGGACGTGACCCGGCTGGCGGCGGCCAATCCCGTTTTCCTGCTGTGGGGTTCCAGATCCCCCGCACGTACCGACATCGAAGGAGCCGCCCTGTGATCGGCCTCATCTCCGCCACCGCGGCGGGAGCCGCCGCGCGGGACCGACTGGCAGCCGCGTGGCCGGACCGTACGCGGGTGTACGAGGGTCCCGTCGGGGACGCCGTACGGGCCGCGTTCGCGCAGTGCGAGCAGCTCGTGTGTTTTCTGGCCACGGGTGCCGTGGTGCGGCTGGTGGCACCGCTGCTGGACGACAAGGCGAGCGACCCGGGCGTGGTCTGTGTCGACGAGGGCGGCCGGTTCGCGGTCTCCCTGGTGGGCGGGCACGGCGGCGGGGCGAACGACCTCGCCCGTGAGGTCGCCGAGGTGCTGGGCGCCGAACCGGTGGTGACCACGGCGACCGATGCGGCGGGGCTGCCCGGTCTGGACACGCTGGGCCTCCCGGCGGAGGGCGACGTGGCCGCCGTGTCGCGCGCCCTGCTGGACGGTGAACCGGTGGCGCTGCGCACCGAGGTGGCCTGGCCGCTGCCCCCGCTGCCGGTCGCGGACGAGGGTGCGTACACGATCCGTCTCACGGACCGGCTGGTCGAGGCGGGGCAGCGGGAGGCCGTCCTCCGGCCGCCCACCCTCGTGGTCGGGGTGGGTGCCTCGAAGGGTGCCCCCGTCGAGGAGGTGCTCGCGCTGGTCGAGGGCACCCTGCGTGAGGCCGGTCTGTCGGCCGCGTCGCTCGCCGAACTGGCCACCGTGGACGCGAAGTCCGACGAGCCCGGCATCGTGGAGGCGGCCCGGCGGCTGAACGTGCCGCTGGTGGCGTACGCCGCCGAGGCGCTGGCGCGCATCGAGGTGCCGAACCCCTCCGACGCGCCGCTCGCCGCCGTGGGAACCCCCTCGGTCGCGGAGGCCGCGGCGCTGGCGCGCGGGGGTGAACTCCTCGTGCCCAAGCGGAAGTCGGAACGTGCGGACGGGCAGCCGGCGATGGCGACCTGTGCCGTCGTACGGCGGCCGGGGCGCGGGCGGCTCGCGGTGGTCGGACTCGGGCCGGGTGCCCGGGACCTGCTCACCCCGCGGGCGAAGGCGGAACTGCGGGGCGCGTCCGTGCTGGTGGGCCTCGACCAGTACGTCGACCAGATCCGCGATCTGCTGCGGCCCGGCACCCGGATCCTGGAGTCCGGGCTCGGCGCGGAGGAGGAGCGGGCGCGCACGGCCGTCGAGGAGGCCCGCCGGGGGCGGACGGTCGCGCTGATCGGCAGTGGGGACGCGGGCGTGTACGCCATGGCCTCCCCGGCGCTCGCCGAGGCGTCCGACGACATCGACGTGGTCGGCGTGCCCGGGGTGACGGCGGCGCTGGCGGCCGGGGCGATCCTGGGCGCGCCGCTGGGCCACGACCACGTGTCGATCAGTCTGTCCGATCTGCACACGCCGTGGGAGGTCATCGAGCGGCGGGTGCGGGCGGCGGCCGAGGCGGACATCGTGGTGACGTTCTACAACCCGCGCAGCCGGGGCCGTGACTGGCAGCTGCCGAAGGCGCTGGCGATCCTCGCCGGGCACCGGGAGCCGACGACGCCGGTGGGTGTCGTACGGAACGCGTCCCGTGCCGACGAGTCCAGTCGTCTGACCACGCTCGCCGCGCTCGACCCGGCGACGGTCGACATGATGACGGTCGTGACCGTGGGCAACACGGCGACCCGTGAGATCGCGGGGCGCATGGTCACCCCGCGCGGCTACCGCTGGCAGGAGGAGTCCCGGTGAAGCGTGTGGTCCATCCCATCGAGCAGGAGTCCTTCCGCCGGTTGCGCGCCCGTCTGGACACCGGGCACTTCCCGCCGCTGACCCGGGCGGTCGTGGAGCGGGTCATCCACTCCTCGGCCGATCTGGCGTACGCGGACGATCTCGTCATGGACGAGGGCGAGTTGGCGAAGGCGCACGCGGTGCTGCACGCCGGGGCGCCCGTCGTGGTGGACGTGGAGATGGTCGCGGCCGGGATCACCCGGCGCGGGACCGTCTGCCGTCTCAAGGATGCCGAGGCCGGGCCCGAGCTCACGCGTTCGGCGCACGCGATGCGTCTGGCGTACGAGGAGGTCGGCCCCGGGGCCCTCTGGGTGATCGGCTGCGCGCCGACCGCCCTGGAGGAACTGCTGACCCTGGACGCCTCCCCCGCGCTCGTCATCGGGCTGCCCGTCGGTTTCGTCGGAGCGGCCGAGTCCAAGGCCGCGTTGCGCGAGAGCGGACTGCCCGCGGTGAGCAACGTGTCCGAGAAGGGCGGTTCGGCGGTCGCCGCAGCCGCGCTCAACGCCCTGCTGTACCAACCCACTTCGCTTGAGGAGACCTTGTGACCACCCCGCCCGCCCTGCTCATCGCCGGACACGGCACCCGGGACGACGCCGGAGCACAGGCGTTCCGCGACTTCGTAGGGGAGTTGGGGCGTCGTCACCCCGAACTGCCCGTCGCGGGCGGCTTCATCGAGCTGTCCCCGCCGCCGCTGGGCGAGGCCGTCGCCGAGCTGGTCGGGCAGGGGGTGCGGCGGTTCGCCGCCGTGCCGCTGATGCTGGTGTCCGCCGGGCACGCCAAGGGCGACATCCCGGCGGCGCTGGCCCGTGAGAAGGAGCGCCACCCCGGGATCTCGTACACCTACGGCCGTCCGCTGGGCCCGCACCCCGCCCTGCTGAGCGTGCTGGAGCGGCGGCTTCGGCAGGCGGCGGATCCGTCCTGGGACCCCGCCGAGGTGACGGTGCTGCTGGTGGGGCGCGGTTCGACGGACCCGGACGCCAACGCCGAGGTGTTCAAGGCGGCGCGGCTGCTGTGGGAGGGGCGCGGCTACGGGGCCGTGGAGACGGCGTTCGTGTCGCTGGCGGCGCCGGACGTGCCGAGCGGGCTCGACCGGTGTGCGCGGCTCGGCGCCCGGCGGATCGTCGTCCTGCCGTACTTCCTGTTCACCGGCATCCTGCCGGACCGGGTGCGGCACCAGACCGAGCAGTGGGCGGCGGCGCACCCGGAGACGGAGGTGCGGTCGGCGGACGTCATCGGGCCGGAGCCGGAGCTGCTGGACCTGGTGATGGAGCGGTACGCGGAGGCCGTGCAGGGCGATCTGCGGATGAACTGCGACAGCTGCGTGTACCGGATCGCGCTGCCGGGCTTCGAGGACAAGGTCGGGGCGCCGCAGCAGCCGCACTTCCACCCGGACGACGACGGCCACCACCATCACGGCCACCACGGGCACGGCCACACGCACTCCCATGCGCACTGAACCGGAAGCCGCCGCACCAATGACGGTGCACGACCTGCGGCACCACGGGGACGCCGAGGTCCGTGACGACGGCGCCGCTCTGGTCGACCTCGCCGTGAACGTCCGCGCGGACACGCCCCCGGCGTGGCTGCGGGAGCACATCGCCGCCTCGCTCACCGGTCTCGCCGCCTACCCGGACGGGCGGGCGGCGCGGGCGGTGGTGGCGGCGCGGCACGGGCTGCCGGTGGAGCGGGTGCTGCTGACGGCGGGGGCGGCGGAGGCGTTCGTGCTGCTGGCGCGGGCGTTGACGGTGCGCCGGCCGGTGGTGGTGCATCCGCAGTTCACGGAGCCGGAGGCGGCGCTGCGGGACGCGGGGCACACCGTCGGCCGGGTGCTGCTCCGCGCGGAGGACGGTTTCCGGCTGGACCCGGCGGCGGTCCCCGAGGACGCGGACCTGGTGGTGATCGGCAACCCGACGAACCCGACGTCGGTGCTGCACCCGGCCGCGGCGATCGCCCGACTCGCCCGTCCCGGGCGGACGTTGGTCGTGGACGAGGCGTTCCTGGACGCGGTGCCGGACGAGCGGGAGGCGCTGGCCGGCCGGACGGACGTACCGGGCCTGGTGGTCCTGCGCAGCCTCACCAAGACGTGGGGGCTGGCGGGGCTGCGCATCGGTTACGTCCTGGCCGCGCCGGAGACCGTCACGGTGCTGGAGCGGGCGCAGCCCCTGTGGCCGGTGTCCACACCCGCGCTGGCGGCGGCCGAGGCGTGCGTGGGGGCCGGGGCGCTGGCGGAGGCGGCCGGGGCGGCCCACCGCATCGCCGCGGACCGGTCCCATCTGCTCGCGGGGCTGGAGAAGTTCGCCGCGCGCGGTCTGAGCGTCGTGCGTCCCGCCGAGGCTCCGTTCGTGCTGCTCCGGCTGGAGCACGCGACCGTCGTACGCCGTCGGCTCCGCGACCTCGGCTTCGCGGTACGCCGCGGAGACACCTTCCCGGGGCTGGACGAGCGGTGGCTGCGCCTCGCGGTACGCGACCGGCAGACGACGGACGCGTTCCTGGGGGCGCTGGAGCAGGCGCTGGACGGAAGCTGACCTGACCTGCCCTGCGCGGCCCGCGGGGAGGGACCGGCCGTCGGTGTCCCGGTGGGTACGGCGGGGGCCGGCGGTGGGAGCGCCGGTCCCCGTCGACATACCGGTGTCCGGCGTCAGTTGCGGCGGCCCCGGCGGGAGAGGGCGACTCCCGCGCCGCCCGCCGCGAGGAGCGCGACGGCGGCGCCCGCGATGTACGGGGTCGTCGAGTCGCCGCCCGTCTCGGCCAGGTCCGCCCCGGCCGGCTGCTCGGCGGGGGCCGCCTGCCGGGCCCGCGCGCCCTGGGGCTGCACGTCGGCGGTCTTGGACTCCTCGGACTCCGCCGGGGCCGCCTGCTCCTCGGCCGGGGCGGGCTGCTCGGCCGGTGCGGCGGGGGCCTCGCACGTCGCTTCGGCCAGGGTGACGGTGCCGTTGACCTCGGCGACGTTCAGCTTCGACGGGTTGACGGAGACCTTGAGCTGGAGCGCGGTGGCGGCGGCGGTGCGGGACGTGGTCTCCGTCCTGGACAGGTCCAGGCGGACCTCGCCGACGCCCGGCACCGCGACCTCGGTGGTGCCCTCGGAGGTCAGCGTGACGCGTTTGCCGAGCACGGTCACCGAGCCGGGCAGGGTGGCCGAGGCGAGCGGGGTCCGGCCGGTCTCGCAGACGGCCTTGGAGGTGACCTTCTCGAGCTCGATCAGCGACAGCAGCGGCAGTCCGGGCACCTGGACCCGGGCCTTGGCGAGGGTGGTGGAGGACTCGGCCCGCTCCCCCTCCACCGTCGCCTTCGCGTCGGCCACCTCCGCGCGCAGCACGCTGAAGGGTCGGCCCTTGTCGACGCCCTCCAGGTCCGCGGTGAGGACGGTCTTCTGCGCGCTCTGCGGCGCGTGGACCTCGTTGAGGGTGACGCCGAGCGGGACGTTCGCGCTCTTGTCGAGCAGGGCCACGTCGAGCCCGGCGCGCAGGACGGCCGCGCTCGCGCTGCCGTGTTCCCCGGTGGCCTGCGCGGAGCCCGCTCCGGCCAGCGCCGCGGGACCTGCGGCGAGGGCGGTGGCCGCGGCGACGACGGCCAGGCGGCGTGCGGGCATGCGGAAGTTGGTGCTGTTCAAGGTGGTGGGACCCCCATGAGACGTGAGTGGGACCCGGAAAGAATGACCGCCCCGGGAGACCACCGTCAGCGATCCGAGGACACTTCACTCCTTCGTGGCGGGCCCGTCGGCACATTCGAATCCCGGGGCACGGTTGTTCCCCACCGCCGCCCACGCGTCACCCGGTGGGCGGGTTTCACCCGCCGAGCAGCGGGTCCTAGCCGACCACGCGCCCGTTCAGTACCACCCGGCGCGGATCGGTGAGCACCCGTACGTCCGCGCGCGGGTCGGACGCGTAGACCACGAGGTCGGCCGGGGCGCCCTCCTCCAGGCCGGGGCGGCCGAGCCATGCCCGGGCGGCCCAGGTGCCGGCCGCGAGGGCGTCGACGGGCGGGATGCCGGCGGTGACCAGTTCGGCGACCTCGGCCGCCGCCAGGCCGTGCGGGAGGGTGCCGCCCGCGTCCGTGCCGACGAAGACGGGGATGCCGGCGTCGTAGGCGGAGCGCACGGTGTCGTAGCGCCGCTCGTGGAGCCGGCGGAGGTGGGCCGACCAGCGCGGGAACTTGGACTCGCCGCCGTCGGCGAGTTCCGGGAAGGTGGCGATGTTGACGAGGGTCGGGACGATCGCCACGCCCCGTTCGGCGAACAGCGGGATGGTGTCGTCGGTCAGGCCCGTCGCGTGCTCGACGCAGTCGATGCCGGCCTCGACCAGGTCCCGCAGGGAGTCCTCGGCGAAGCAGTGCGCGGTGACGCGGGCGCCCAGCCGGTGCGCCTCGGCGATCGCCGCCTCGACGGCGCCGCGCGGCCAGCAGGCCGACAGGTCGCCCAGGTCTCGGTCGATCCAGTCGCCGACGAGTTTGACCCAGCCGTCGCCGTGCCGGGCCTCCTGGGCGACGTAGGCGACGAGGTCGTCGGGTTCGACCTCCCAGGCGTAGTTGCGGATGTAGCGGCGGGTGCGGGCGATGTGCCGGCCGGCCCGGATGATCTTCGGGAGGTCGTCGCGGTCGTCGATCCAGCGGGTGTCGGAGGGTGAGCCCGCGTCCCGCAGCAGCAGGGCGCCGGCGTCGCGGTCGGTGAGCGCCTGCTTCTCCGCGACCTCGGCGGGGACCGCGCCGTGCCGGTCGAGGCCCACATGACAGTGGGCGTCGACCAGTCCGGGCAGCACCCAGCCCTCGACGGTCCGGACGTCACGGGCGGTGCCGGGACGGTCGTAGGAGATCCGCCCGTCGACCACCCACAGTTCGTCGCGGACCTCGTCGGGCCCGACGAGGATCCGCCCCTTCACGTGCAGCACCGCGCGTTCACTCATGTACGGCACCCTAGAGCCTGCCGTCCGGACGGTGCCGGGCTCCCGGGACCGGGCACCGCCGCCCGGTCCGGCGCGATCCGGACGACGGACCCGGACGAAGGACCCGGTGAGCCGCTGCCCGCCGCGCCCACGGCTCACTCCACGGACTTGCCCACCTGGTCGGAGGTCTCCTCCTCCACGTCCGCCATGGCGGGGTCGAGGAGCCGGGAGAGGAAGTGCCGGGTGCGTTCGTGCCGCGGGGCGCCGATGACCTGCTCGGGGGTGCCGTCCTCGACGATCACCCCGCCGTCCATGAAGACGACCCGGTCGGCGACCTCGCGGGCGAAGGTCATCTCGTGGGTGACGACCATCATGGTCATGCCCTCGTTCGCCAGCATCCGCATCACGGCGAGCACGTCGCCGACCAGCTCGGGGTCGAGCGCCGAGGTCGGCTCGTCGAACAGCATCACCTCGGGGCCCATCGCCAGCGCGCGGGCGATGGCGACGCGCTGCTGCTGGCCGCCGGAGAGGGAGGACGGGTAGGCGTCCGCCTTCTCCGCGAGGCCCACCCGCTCCAGGTTCGCGGCGGCGATCCGGGCGGCCTCCGCCTTGCCCCGCCGGAGCACCCGGCGCTGCGGCAGGGTGAGGTTCTCGGTCACCGTGACGTGCGGGAACAGGTTGAACTGCTGGAAGACCATGCCGATACGGCGGCGGGCGGCGTCGATGTCGACGTCCGGGTGGGTGAGTTCCGTACCGCCGACGTACACCTGGCCCTTGGTGGGTTCCTCGAGGAGGTTCACGCATCGGAGCAGGGTCGACTTGCCCGAGCCGGACGGGCCGATGACGCAGACGACCTCGCCCCGGCGGATCTCCAGGTCGATGCCGCGCAGCACCTCGTTGCCGCCGAACGACTTGTGCAGCCCGCTGACCCGGATCTCCGGGCCGCCCTCCGGCCGGTTCTCCGATCGCTTGTCCGGTCGGCTCATTTGACGGCCTCCTGGGCCTTGGCCTCCATACGGCGTACGACGAAGCCGAGCGGGATGGTGATCAGCAGGTAGCACAGGCCGGCGACCAGGATCGGGGTGGAGTTGGCGGTCTGGCTGGCCAGGTCGCGGCCGTACTTGGACAGTTCGCGCTCCTCCAGGGTGACGCCGAGGAACAGCACCAGCGAGGAGTCCTTGAAGAGCAGGACGAGTTCGTTGGTGAGCGGCGGCAGGATGATCCGGAACGCCTGCGGGATGATGATCGAGATCATGGCCCGCGCGGGCGAGAAGCCCAGTGACCGGGCCGCCTCCATCTGTCCCTTGGGCACGGCCTGGATGCCCGCGCGGATCGTCTCGGCCATGTAGGCGGCGGCCACCAGGCCGAGCGCGAGGGCGACCTTGCCGTAGGTACCGCCGATGATCTCCGTACCGGGGAAGGCGAGCGGCACGGCCACACCGATGAAGATGAAGATCAGCAGGGCGGGCAGGCCCCGGAAGATCTCGATGTAGACGCCGGCCAGCCAGCGGTACGGGCCGACCGACGACAGCCGCATCAGCGCGATGACCATGCCGAGGGCGAGCCCGACGGCGAAGCCGGTCAGCGTGTAGATCACGGTGTTCTTCAGCGCCAGGGTGATGACGTCCGGGAACATCCGCTCGGCGATGTCGGCCTGCGCGAACTGGTTCTGCAGCCTGCCCCAGTCGGCCGAGGCCGCGAAGGCGGCCACGGCCGCGACGAAGACGACGTACTGGGCGCCGCGCGACAGGCCGCGCTTCTGACGTCGCGTCAGGCCCTTCTTCCTCAGCTCCGGTTGCACCTTCGTGTCGGCCATGGGATCAGGTGGCGGACGGTTCGGCGGCGGACTCGTCGTACGGGCCGATCCACTGCTCGTACAGCTTCTGGTACGTGCCGTCGGCCTTGGCGTCCGAGAGCGCCTTGTTGACGGCCTCGCGCAGCTCGGTGTTGCCCTTCTTCACCGTGAAGCCGTACTGCTCACCGGTGTCGAGGTTGTCGACGACCTCGAAGGAGTCGGCAGTGGCCTTGTCCTTCAGCCAGCCCTGGACCACCGGGAAGTCGATGACGACGGCCTTGACCTGGCCGGTGCGCAGGCCGTTGAGGACGGCGTCGGAGGACTCGAAGGAGACCGGGTCGAAGCCCTGCTTCTTGGCGTAGTCCTCGCCGGTGGTCTGCGCCTGGGCACCGAGCTTCACGTTCTCGGACTTCACCTCGGCCAGCGAGGTGACGCCGGCCTTCTTGTCGACGAGGACGGCCTGGGTGGCGTTGAAGTACGGGTCCGAGAAGTCGACGTTCTTCTTGCGCTCCTCGGTGATGGTCATGCCGGCCGCGGCCAGGTCGCACTCGCCGGAGTTGAGGAAGGCGCCGGTCTTGAAGTTCTCGAACGGCGTGTCGAGGATCTGCTGCTCCACGCCGAGGTCGTCGGCGACCAGGTCGATCACCGCCACGTCGAAGCCCTGCACCTTGCCGTCGATCTCCGACTGGAAGGGCGGGTACGGGAGGTGGGTGCACGTGGTGAGCTGCCCCGCCTTGACGAGTTCCACACCGCCGGCCGTGGTCCTGGAGGCACCGTCTCCGTCGTCGCTGGAGGTGCAGGCGGTCAGGAGCACCAGCCCGGCCGTAGCGGTGGTGGCGGCCAGAACGCGGGTCCGGCGGCCGAGGGGCGTCTTCACGTGGGCCTCCTGTCAGGGAACTGTGGGTTCTGATTATAAGGAGAGGTTTAGGCATCTCAAACCAAACCGATGGTTGGAGAGCCGTCCGACCTAAGAACCCGGCGTCGGACAGGCTCCCGTACGCTCGCAGATGTACCCCACGACCTCGTGCAGGCCCGGCCTCGCGCAGGCACGGCATCGTGGCGGCACCACCTCGTGAAGCCGCGACCTGGAGAGAGCACCGCCGTGAGCACCCACCCCTTCCTCGGCCTGGCCCCGCTGAGCGCCACGCGCTTCGCCTCGATCGAGGACCGCGTGGCACGGCTGCTGCGCACCACGCAGGACGTCGTGATCATGCAGGGGGAGGCGCTGCTGCCGCTGGAGGGCGCGATCCGCGCGGCCGCGGGCCCCGGCACGACCGCCCTGAACGTCGTCACGGGCCCCTACGGGCAGACCTTCGGGGACTGGCTGCGGGACTGCGGCGCCACGGTGGTCGACCTGGCGGTGCCGTTCCACACGGCGGTGACGGCCGGACAGATCCGCGAGGCCTTCGCCGAACATCCGGAGATCGACTTCGTCTCCCTGGTGCACGCGGAGGCGGCCACCGGGAACACCAACCCGGTCGCGGAGATCGGCGAGGCGGTGCGGGAGCACGGAGCGCTGTTCTACCTGGACGCGGTGGCGTCGATCGGGGCGGAACCGGTGCTGCCGGACGCGTGGGGCGTGGACCTGTGCGTGATCGGGGCGCAGAAGGCGATGGGCGGTCCGGCGGGCGTGTCGGCGGTGTCGGTGAGCGAGCGGGCGTGGGCCCGGATGGCGGCGAACCCGCGGGCGCCGCGCCGCTCGTACCTGTCGCTGCTGGACTGGAAGGAGCGCTGGATCGACGGGGGCCGTACGGCGCTGCCGCACGCGCCGGCGCAGCTGGAGATGCTGGCGCTGGAGGCGTGCGTGGAGCGCATCGAGGCGGCGGGCCTGGACACGGTGACGGCGCGGCACGCGGCGGCCGCCGCGGCGACGCGGGCGGGTGCGCTCGCACTGGGCGGCGGCCTGGTGCCGTACGTCCACGAGGCGTCCGAGGCCGCTCCGGTCGCCACGACCCTGCGGGCCCCGTCGGGCACGGTGGCCGCGGAGCTGGTGGCCCACGCCCTGGCCGTGGACCCGGCGCTGCCGCTGGCCGCGGGGGGCGGGGCACTGGCCAAGGAGATGATCCGCGTCAACCACTACGGCTCCGACGCGACCCGGGGCGCGGTGCGGGCGAGCCTGGCGGCCCTGGGCACCGCACTGGCGGAGCAGGGCCTGACGGTGGACGTGCGGGGCGCCCTGAGCGCGGCCGACGACGCCTGGCGGTAAGCCCGCGCGGGACGCCCCGAAGCGGAGCGGGAGTGCGCCGACGGCACGACGGGGACCTGAGCGACCGGTCGGCCACGGATGACCGAATCGTGAATTCCACAGGATTACCGGAACCAATCGAGGGCATTCTTGACCGGCATTCTCCCGCTTATTTCAATATGACCTTCCAGAGCAGCTTCCCACTTCCTTCTGCCCGCTTTTCTCGGACCTAAACGCAGCGATTCAGCGGGGCGGGAAGTGACGCATCCGGGGCCCCCTCACGGGAGTTACGTACTTGTGACCAGCCCCACAGCGCGACCGATTTGCGCCTTGTATTCACTGCAAAACGGGGCATCTCGCCGAGCTTCCGCTTGCGGCTTCACGCCCGCGCGATAACATAGTTCAAGCCACCAGGTAACCCCGGCAGTCGATGCATTTTCGAATTTACCTGGGTAAGTTGAATTCACATGACTGCCGCTCAAGCAGACCCGAAAATCGACCGCCCCGCCCTGGCGGACGGAGCCGCGCTGTGGCGGATAGCGAGGGACTCGAAAACCCTCGACCTGAACTCGTCGTACAGCTATCTCCTGTGGTGCCGGGACTTCGCCGCCACCTCGGCCGTCGCACGCGACGCCGGCGGGGAGGCGATCGGCTTCGTCACCGGCTACGTACGGCCGAGCAGCCCGCACACCCTGCTCGTCTGGCAGGTCGCGGTGGACGAGGCGCACCGCGGCCGCGGTCTGGCCGCCGCGCTGCTCGACGGTCTGGTCGCACGGACCACCGCGGAACACGGAGTGAACACCGTGGAGACCACCATCACCCCGGGGAACACCGCCTCCGAGCGCCTGTTCACCGCGTTCGCCGAACGCCACGGCGCCCGGCTGGAGCGCGAGGTGCTGTTCGAGACCGACCAGTTCCCCGACGGACCGCACGCCCCCGAGGTCCTGTACCGCATCGGTCCCCTCGCCCCCTGACCTTCGGCCCCCGCGCACGAAGAAGTGCCTCACTCCGCCGATCCCCGTCTCCCTCCGACCTCCCACGCCAACGAGGAGCGATTCGTCGTGACCATCACCCAGCCCGATCTGAGCGTCTTCGAGACCCTTGAGTCCGAGGTGCGCAGCTACTGCCGTGGCTGGCCCACCGTCTTCGACCGCGCACACGGCAGCCGCATGTACGACGAGGACGGCCACGAGTACCTCGACTTCTTCGCCGGAGCCGGTTCACTCAACTACGGCCACAACAACCCCGTACTGAAACGGGCGCTGATCGACTATCTGGAGCGGGACGGCGTCACCCACGGGCTCGACATGTCGACGACGGCCAAACGCGCCTTCCTGGAGTCCTTCCAGAACTGGATCCTGCGCCCGCGCGACCTGCCGTACAAGGTCATGTTCCCGGGCCCGACCGGCACCAACGCCGTCGAGTCGGCGCTGAAGCTGGCGCGGAAGGTCAAGGGGCGCGAGTCGATCGTGTCGTTCACCAACGCCTTCCACGGCATGTCCCTGGGCTCGCTCGCCGTGACCGGCAACGCCTTCAAGCGGGCCGGGGCCGGCATCCCGCTGGTGCACGGCACGCCCATGCCGTTCGACAACTACTTCGACGGCACGGTCGAGGACTTCCTGTGGTTCGAGCGGCTGTTGGAGGACCAGGGCTCCGGCCTCAACAAGCCGGCCGCCGTGATCGTCGAGACCGTGCAGGGCGAGGGCGGCATCAACGTCGCCCGGCCCCAGTGGCTGCGCGCCCTGTCCGAGCTGTGCGCACGCCAGGACATGCTGCTCATCGTCGACGACATCCAGATGGGCTGCGGCCGCACCGGCGCCTTCTTCTCCTTCGAGGAGGCGGGCATCACTCCGGACATCGTCACCGTGTCCAAGTCGATCAGCGGCTACGGCCTGCCCATGGCGCTGACCCTGTTCAAGCCCGAGCTGGACGTCTGGGAACCGGGTGAGCACAACGGCACCTTCCGCGGCAACAACCCGGCCTTCGTCACGGCGACCGCCACCCTGGAGGCCTACTGGGCCGACGGGGCGGCGATGGAGAAGCAGACCCGTTCGCGCGGCGAGCAGGTCGAGCAGTCGCTGATCGCCATCGCCGAGGAGAACCTCGCCGACGTGAAGGAGTACCGCGGTCGCGGGCTGGTGTGGGGCATGGAGTTCCACGACAAGGAGCGCGCGGGGCGGGTCGCCGAGCGCGCCTTCCAGCTCGGACTGCTGATCGAGACCTCCGGCCCCGAGAGCGAGGTCGTCAAACTCCTCCCGGCCCTGACCATCACCCCGGACGAGCTGGACGAGGGGCTGAGGACGCTGGCCCGCGCCGTCCGCGAGACCGCCTGAACCACCTGAACCACCTGCTGAGCCGTCCGGGCCCCCGGCCTCGGCCCGGGGCCCGGACGACCCGCAGGCACCATCACCACCATCGCCACCATCGCCAAGGAGGCATCGCAGCACCGTGATTGTCCGTTCCTTCAAGGAGCTCGAGGGCACCGACCGGCATGTGAAGTCCGCGTCGGGCACCTGGGAGAGCAAGCGCATCGTCCTCGCCAAGGAGAACGTCGGGTTCTCCTTGCACGAGACCGTCCTGTACACCGGTACGGAGACGTCGATGTGGTACGCCAACCACATCGAGGCCGTCGTCTGTGTGGAGGGAGAGGCAGAGCTCACCGACCACGACTCCGGGCTGACGCACACGATCACGCCCGGGACCATGTACCTCCTCGACGGGCACGAGAAGCACACGCTGCGGGTGAAGAAGGACTTCCGCTGCATCTGCGTCTTCAACCCGCCCGTGACCGGACGGGAGGACCACGACGAGAACGGCGTATACCCGCTGCTCACCGAGGAGGTGTGAGGTTCCATGACCACCGTGACCCCCAGCACCGAGACGCACGTCCCCGACCTCTATCCCACCCGCGGCTCCGCCGAGGTCATCACCCCGCGGCAGGACCCGGTCGTCTGGGGCGCCCCGGACGCGCCCGGCCCGATCTCGCCGGCCGACCTCGGGGCGTTCGAGCGTGACGGCTTCCTCGCCGTCGATCAGCTGATCACCGAGGACGAGGTCGCCGTCTACCGGGACGAACTGAACCGGCTGGTCGCCGACCCGGCGATCCGGGCCGACGAGCGGTCGATCGTCGAACCGCGGTCCAAGGAGATCCGCTCGGTCTTCGAGGTCCACCGGATCAGTGAGGTGTTCGCGCGGCTGGTGCGCGACGAGCGGGTGGTCGGCCGGGCCCGGCAGATCCTCGGCTCGGACGTGTACGTCCACCAGTCCCGGATCAACGTCAAGCCGGGCTTCGGGGCCAGTGGCTTCTACTGGCACTCGGACTTCGAGACCTGGCACGCCGAGGACGGTCTGCCGCGGATGCGGACGGTGTCCGTGTCGATCGCGCTGACCGAGAACTTCGACACCAACGGCGGACTGATGATCATGCCGGGGTCGCACAAGACGTTCCTCGGGTGTGCGGGGGCCACACCGAAGGACAACTACAAGAAGTCGCTGCAGATGCAGGACGCGGGCACGCCGTCGGACGAGGCGCTGACCGCGCTGGCCTCCGAACACGGCGTCAAGCTGTTCACCGGCGCGGCCGGCTCGGCTACGTGGTTCGACTGCAACAGCATGCACGGCTCCGGGGACAACATCACGCCGTTCCCGCGCAGCAACGTGTTCATCGTGTTCAACAGCGTCGAGAACACCGCCGTCGAGCCGTTCGCGGCGCCGGTCCGGCGTCCCGATTACATCGGGGCGCGGGACTTCACGCCGGTGACGTGAGCGCGGGACCTGAGACAGGTGCCGCGAACGCGTGACGTGCGCGCGTGACGGCGGCTGCGGGCCGGGCCTCCTCGTGTGGGACGGGAGGCGCCGGCCCGCTGTCGTGCGCGTGACCGGGCCGGCGTGGGTCCCCGGCCTTCTCAGCCGGACAGGGCGTCCAGCAGCCGGTCCACCTCGGACGGTGTGTTGTAGAGGTGGAAGGACGCCCGCAGATGGCCGGCCCGGTTGGACAGAGCGAGGCCGGCCCTGTCCAACTCGGGCTCGAGACGGCCCAGTTCCGGCACGGAGACGATGGCCGAGCCGGGTGCGGGCACGGGCTCGTGGCCCAGCCCGGCAAGCCCCGCCCGGAAGCGGTCGGCGAGGGCGAGGTCATGGGCGTGGATCGTCTCCACACCGATCTCCTCGACGAGTTCGAGGGAGGTACGCAGTCCCGCGTAGGTGAACAGGGCAGGGCTCACGTCGAACCGGCGGGCCGAGTGGGCGAGTTCGGTGACGGGTCCGTAGCAGCTGTCCCAGGGCCTCTCCGCCGCGACCCACCCCGCCTGCACCGGGGTCAGCCCACCGAAGTCCTCCGGCACGACGAGGAAGGCCGCCCCGTGCGGGCCGAGCAGCCACTTGTGGACGATGGCGACGGAGTAGTCGTGTGCGTCGGCCTCGACCGGCAGCCAGCCGGCCGCCTGGGAGAAGTCGACATAGGTGCGCGCCCCGTGCTCCCCGGCCGCCTCCCGCAGCGCGGGCAGATCGGCGATCCGGCCGTCGGCGGACTGCACGGCGCTCACGGCGACCAGGGCGGTGTCCGGACGGACGGACTCGGCGAGCCGCTCCAGGGGAACGGCCCGCACCTTGAGGTCGCCGCGGACGTGGAACGGGTTGAGCACCGAGGTGAAGTCACCCTCGACGGTGAGGACTTCGGCGCCCGGCGGCAGTGCGGCCGCGATCAGCCCGGTGCAGAGAGCGGCGGTGGCGCCGGCCGCCACGCGCTCGACGGGGACACCGGCCAGCCGGGCGTAGGCGGCCCGGCACGCCTCGACGTCGTCGAACAGCGGATCCAGCGGGCCGCCCTCGGCCCTCAGCCGAACGGCCTCTTCGAGGGCGGTCACCGTACGTGCGGGCAGCAGGCCACTGCTCGCGGTGTTCAGAAAGGTGCTCTTCGGGGTGAACTCGGCACGGACGAGGTTCGCGAAGGTCTCCATGGCACCACTCTGTGGTCCCGGGACCTCCCCGTCCATCGGCTTTCAGGCCCGTCCGGCGGAGTCAGCTCTGCGGGACCGCGCAGCCGTCGGGGCCGCAGGCCTCCGCGTCGCCGTCGACGATCTTCAGCGGCGACCGTTCGCCCCACGCCTGGGTCAGCGCCCGGGCGAACACCTCGGCGGGCTGGGCGCCGGAGACGCCGTACGTGCGGTCGAGGACGAAGAAGGGCACACCCCGTGCGCCGAGTTCCGCGGCGTCCCGCTGGTCCTCGCGCACCTCTGCGGCGTACGCGTCCGGGTCGGCGAGGACCGCGCGGGCGGCGTCGGTGTCGAGGCCGGCGTCGGCGGCGAGTTCGAGGAGGCGTTCGTCGTCGCCGAAGACGGACCGCTCCTCGGCGAAGTTCGCCCGGTAGAGGAGGTCGAGCAGCTCCACCTGGCGGCCCTGGGTGCGGGCGAAGTGCAGCAGGCGGTGCATGTCGAAGGTGGCGCCGTGGTCACGGCCCCGGGTGCGGTACGGCAGTCCCTCGGCCGCGGCCTGGGCGCCGAGGTTGTCCTCACCGGCCTCGGCCTGTGCCTGGCTCATGCCGTACTTCTTGGTCAGCATCGTGAGCACGGGCTGGATGTCGTCCTTGGCCCGGCCGGGGTCCAGCTCGAAGGAGCGGTGCACCACCTCGACGTCGTCACGGTGCGGGAACTCGCCGAGCGCCTTCTCGAACCGCGCCTTGCCGACATAACACCAGGGGCACGCGATGTCCGACCAGATTTCGACACGCATCGTTCAGGCACTCTCCCGGCCGTGGGGACACGGAGACTCCCTCCGCTGCCTGCGTGAACGTTCAACCAGTGGGGTTCATTCCCCCGGCACGGCGAAGCACAGGTGGAGGTGGTGGTCGTCCTCGGCGGGCGGATGCCCCGGGTCCGGGATCCAGCCCCGGCGGGCGTAGAAGGCCTGGGCCCGCCGGTTGTCGGCGTGCACCTCGAGCACGGCGGTCCGCCGGCCCTGCGCCCGCCACTCCTCGACGCAGGCGGTGTGCAGGGCCGTGCCGATGCCGGCGCGCCACTGGCCCGGGTCGACGTGGAACTGGAACAGCTTGACCGTGCCGGCGGGGGCGTCCGGCGGGGTGCGGAACGAGGCGATGCCGGCCAGTTGGCCGTCCCGCACCGCGCACAGCACCTGCCCGTCGGGGTGCTCGACGGCCTCCTGCCAGCGCGCCCGCCAGTCGGCGCCGTCGTCGGGGAGGCCGTCCGGGTAGTACGTGGACCGGGCGCGCAGGTGCAACGCGGCGATGTCCGCGACCTCGGCCGTCAGGGCGGTCCTGATCAACAGGGAGTCCGTGGTCCGGTGCGATCTGATCATGCGCTGTACGACGTTCCCCGGCGGGCGGGTGGTTCCCGGGGGGCGGCTTCCGTCGCGCGGGGGCCCCTTCGGCGGGTCGTGCCGGAGGGGCCCCGCGTGCCGTGCGGTGCCGGGCGCGCGTTCAGCGCTCCAGGCTCCCGTTGAAGCGGCGCGGCAGTTTCTGCGGGTTGTCGTCGCGCAGTTCCGGCGGCAGGAGGGCGGCCGGGCTGTTCTGGTAGGCGACGGGACGCAGCCAGCGCTCGATGGCGGTGCCGCCGACCGAGGTGGAGGTGGAGGTCGTCGCCGGGTACGGGCCGCCGTGGTGCTGGGCCGGGGCGACCGCGACGCCGGTCGGCCAGGCGTTGACGAGTACCCGGCCGGCGAGCGGGGTCAGCTCGGCGAGGATCTCGGCGCCCCGGCCCTGGCCGGTGCCCTCCTCCTCGGACAGGTGGACGGTGGCGGTGAGGTTGCCGGGGAGGCGGGAGAGGACGGAGCGGACCTCGGTGTCGTCCTCGTAGCGGGCCACGACGGTGACCGGGCCGAAGCACTCCTCCAGCAGCAGGTCGTGCTCGCCGTCCGTGGCGAGCCTGCTCGCCGGGACGGTGAGGAAGCCGGCGCTGACGGTGTGCTCGCCGCCCGAGCCCGGGGTCACCGGGGACTCCACGTCGGGCAGTTGGGCGCGTTCGGCGACCCCGGCGACGAAGTTGTCGCGCATGCGGTGGTCGAGCAGGACACCGGCGTCGGTGTCGCTGACGGCGTCGGTCAGGGACTTGACGAGGCGGTCGCCGGCCGCGCCGGCGGGGGCGAGGACGAGGCCCGGCTTCACGCAGAACTGGCCGACGCCCAGCGTCATCGAACCGGCGAGACCGGCGCCGATCGCCTCGGCGCGCTCGGCGGCGGCGGCCTCGGTGACGAGGACCGGGTTCAGGGAGCCCAGCTCCCCGTGGAACGGGATCGGGACCGGGCGGGCGGCCGCCGCGTCGAAGAGAGCCCGGCCGCCGCGCACCGATCCGGTGAAGCCGGCTGCCGCGACCAGCGGGTGCCGGACCAGTTCGACGCCGGCCTCGAAGCCGTGCACCAGGCCGAGCACGCCCTCGGGGACGTCGTGCCGGGCCGCCGCGCGGCGCAGCACCTTGGCGACCAGCTCGGACAGGCCCGGGTGGTCGGGGTGGGCCTTGACGACCACCGGACAGCCGGCCGCGAGCGCGCTCGCGGTGTCGCCGCCGGGGACGGAGAAGGCGAAGGGGAAGTTGGAGGCCGAGTAGACGGCGACGACACCCAGCGGGACCTTGTAGCGGCGCAGGTCCGGGACGGGCGGGGTCGCGGTGTCGTCGGGGTGGTTGATGACGACGTCGAGGAAGGCGCCCTCGTCGACGATGTCGGCGAAGGCCCGCAGCTGGTAGCAGGTGCGGGCGAGTTCGCCGGTCAGCCGCACGGGGCCGAGGGCGGTCTCGGCGTCGGCGGCCTCGACGAGCCGGCCTTGGGCCGCCTCGAGTTCGTCTGCGGCGGAACGCAGGAAGGCCGCACGGACGGTGCGGTCGGCCAAGGCGCTCCGCGCGTCGTGCGCGGCCCGGACGGCGGCGTCCACCTCCTGGGCCGTGGCCTCCACCGCAACCTGTTCCCGCTGCTTCCCGGTTCGGGGGTCGACGCTCCAGACTGGTGCTGCTGCCACCGCGAGTCCCTCCACTTGACTGCCGCCCTCAATGCCGCAGTATGTACGTCACCCGTCGGCGGCGTTCGATATACTGAACACTGTCTCTGATGATGAATGTGCTGCTGGAGACTATAACTTCAGCTTCTCGTCGAACGAAGGGTCAAGGGCATGTCGGCTGGCGAGACGGGCGGCGGCGCGCAGGTCAAGTCCGCGGTGCGGACCGTTGAACTGCTCGAGTACTTCGCCGGGCGCCCCGGCATGCACTCCCTGGCGGCGGTCCAGGAGGCCGTCGGCTACCCCAAGTCCAGTCTCTACATGCTGCTGCGCACCCTTGTCGACCTCGGCTGGGTGGAGACGGACGCGACGGGCACGCGGTACGGCATCGGCGTGCGGGCGCTGCTCGTGGGCACGTCCTACATCGACGGCGACGAGGTGGTGGCGGCGGCCCGTCCCACCCTGGACCGGCTCTCGGACGACACCACGGAGACCATCCACCTGGCCCGGCTCGACGGCACCAACGTCGTCTATCTGGCCACCCGGCAGTCGCAGCACTACCTGCGCCCCTTCACCCGGGTCGGCCGCCGGCTGCCCGCGCACTCGACGTCGCTCGGCAAGGCGCTGCTGAGCACGTACGCGGACGAGCAGGTGCGCAAGATGCTCCCTCAGACGCTGCCCGCCCTCACCGAGAACACCATCACGGACCGGGAGAAGCTCATCGAGGAGCTGCACCAGGTGCGTGAGCAGGGCTTCGCCGTGGACCGCGAGGAGAACACGCTCGGGCTGCGCTGCTTCGGGGTGGCGATCCCCTACCGCACGCCCGCACGGGACGCGATCAGCTGCTCGGTGCCGGTCGCCAGGCTCACCCCCGCGCACGAACAGATGGTCAAGGACGCCCTGTTCGACGCGCGCGACCGGCTGACCCTGGCCACCCGGAGGCTCTGACCGCGCAGACCGCCCTGCGCGCGGTGCCGTGCGACGGCGACCCGATCTCCCCGCCCGCCACGCCTCATTCGGCTGCGCCTCGTGTTCCGGGTTCGGGCGACGACCGGTCGTGCACCGTTCGATCAGCCATACGAACCGACGGGTGATCACTGCTACGCTCCGGGGCTCGCGGGGCACCCGACACCGCTGCGAGGGGAGGTGGCCCGTGGGCCCGCCCGTCGAGGACGCCGCCTCCGTGGAGTTCCACGCCTTCTTCGAGCGTCACTACGCCGAACTGTCCCGTCTGGCCTGGCTGCTGACGGGCGAGGCGGACGCCGCCGACGACCTGGCCGCGGACGCGCTGCTGGCCTTGTGGCACCGCTGGGACCGGGTACGCGCCGCCGAGCATCCGGTGGCGTACGCGCGGGGCGTGGTCGCCAACATGGCGCGTACCCGCATCCGCGGCGCGGTGCGCGAGCGGCGCCGGATCGCCCTGTTCTGGTCGCAGCGCGAGGAGCGGGTCGAGAATCCGGACGTCGCGGGCGTGGTGGATGTGCGGGAGGCGTTGCGCAGGCTGCCGTTCCGCAAGCGGGCGTGTGTGGTGCTGCGGCACTCCTTCGACCTGTCGGAGAAGGACACCGCGCTGGCTCTGGGCGTCTCGGTGGGTACGGTGAAGAGCCAGACCTCGAAGGGGATGGCCGAACTGCAGCGGCTGCTGGGCACGGCGGAGGTGCCCCGAAAGGTGCACGCCGCGGCGGGGTGCCCGGGGAGGCCCGCCGGCGAGGACACGGGAAGGGACCGATGACGATGCGGCGGGACGTGCACGACGAGCTGCGCGCCCGGCTGCACGAGGTCGCCGGGGAGCACGAGCCCGACCGGGAGCGCATCCTGGCCCGGGTCGAACGCGGCACGGCCGGGACGGTCCGTCCGGTCCGACCGGCCTCGCGTCCACCGGTGTCGGGCTGGGTCCGGGTGACGGGCGCGACGGCCGCGGTGGCCGGTGTGCTCGTGGTGGGCGGTTACACGGTGACATCAGCGGTACGGGGCGACGAGGCACGCCCGCAGCGGCAGGTGGCCGTCTCCCCGGCCCCCGTGCCGACGTCGGCACCGGACGCGCCCGGCACGGTGGGGCCGCCCGCCGGTGTCGAGGACGGTCCCCTGTGGTCGGACGGTGCGGTGAACCCGCACAGCAACGAGTTCTGGGCGCAGAGCGACGTCACCCTGCGGACGAGTGAGCCGCTGACCGCGCTGACCGTGCGGCTGCGGATCGCGCAGACCGGCGGGGTCTCCTCGACGGGGGCCTGGCGGTCGCTGCCCGAGGAGGACTTCGCACTCACGGTGGACGAGCGGAACGGTCACCTCGTCTACACCTGGACGCTGAAGGGGGGCCGCACGGTCCCGCCGGGCGAGTGGGTGTTCGCCGGGCAGTACAACCATGCGCGCGGCGGCCGGGACGCGCGGAACGACACCTATGCGGCGACCGCCGCCGGGGGGTCCGAACAGCTCTCCGTGGGCGGCGGCTTCGCGACCGACGACGGAGCGTGACGGACTTCGTGACAGGCTTCGCGACGGACTTGCCCGGTCCGGTCGAAGGGTCGGGGGGCGGGTGGCCCTCACAGGACGGAGCCGAGCCAGGCGTACACCTCGTCCTGCATCGCGTCGTCGAAGACGTGGCCCCTGTCCGGCCACGTCTTCAGCCGCAGCCGGTCCTCGGCGCCCTGTGAACGCCAGACGGCACTCAGCTTGTCGTAGGCGGTACGCACCCCGTCGGCGGGGAACAGGGCGTCGAGCCCGCCGTGGAAGAACAGCATCGGCCGGGGTGCGGCGATGCTCGCCACGTCGGGGATGTCCAGGTGCCGGGCGAGCCCGGGGTGGAGCATGTGGAACGCCGACTGCCCGCGCAGCGTGTTGTTCCCGGGCACCATCATCTCCTTCAGCCCGGTCATCCAGCACACGCTCGCCGCCGCCGCGATGTGGTCGCTGAGCGCGGCCACCTGCCAGGACCGGTAGCCGCCCATGGAGAAGCCGAGGGCGGCGACCCGGCGCGCGTCCACCCGGTCGAGGCCGGCCAGGAAGGCGGCGGCCCGCTGGTCCTCGCGGGCGTGGAGTCCGGCGAGTGAGGAGCCGAGGTGGAAGAGGTTGCTCGCCAGTTCCTGCTGCCGCTCGTAGACCAGCGGCCCCCGCTCCCCCCAGCCGAGGGCGTCCAGGCAGAGCACGACATGGCCGCGCCGGGCGAGTTCGTCGCCGACGAAGCGCCCGGCGAAGTACCGCTCGGCCCACTGTTCGGCGGAGGCGAGTCGGGTGTCGTCGTACCAGGGCCGGACGCCCTTCTCCTTGCCGATGTCGAAGCGGGAACCGTGGTCGTGCAGGAGCAGTACGGCTGGGAAGGGCCCGGCGCCCCACGGGGTGAGCAGGGCGCCGCGGACCCTGCCGTACCGGGTGAGCGAGAGCTCCACGCACTCGCGGGTGTAGCCGTCCCCGGGAGGGCCCGCGGTGAACTCGGGCGCGTACGGTGTGCCGTCCTGGTCCGCCACGACGAGCAGTTCCCCGACCTTGTCCCGGGCCGTCCGCCGCCACGCCGGGAAGTCCCGGACGGGTGAGGTGCCCCAGGCCAGTGGGAACGTCAGGTCGTCCTTGAGCGCCGGATGGAGGCCGGGCGGACCGGGCGGACCGGGGACGGGGTTCACGGGCCGGTCCGGGGGCGCCAGTCGCCGAGGTGACTCTCGCGGGTGTGGGCGGCGGCCTGGGCGCGGGTGAGCCGGGGCCGGTTCTCGGGGACGGTGACCACGGAGCCGGGACCGGAGTTGCAGTACTCGGCGAAGCGCTGGCCCTGCCAGGGGTGGCCGCTCGCCATGTCGGTGTACGGCGCGACGGCGTCGATGCCGGGGCCGAGGTGGGTGTCGCGGACGGTGAGCATCGGGCGGGCGGTGGGGTCGGAGCTGGGAACCCAGGGGCGTGCCAGCTTGTAGTAGCCGTCGGGTGCCTCGCTGCTGATCCTGCTCCGCGTGACGAGGTAGCCGCGCGGGTTGGCGCCGGCCGTGGAGGGCGCGAAGACGAAGCCGTGCGGGGGGCCGGTCAGGTCCGGACGGATCAGGGTGCGGAAGTGGCAGTGCTCGAAGACGGCGGTCGCCCGGCCGAACACGAAGTCGACGTCGCCCTCGGCGTAGCAGTGGGAGAAGTACTGGCGGGCGAAGGTGCCGAGCGCCGTGGAGTCGGCGTACAGGGTGTCCTGGTGGCCGAGGAACCGGCAGTGTGTGAAGGCGCTGCGGTCGCCCTGCACCTTGAGGGCGACGGCCTGGGTGCCGCTGGTGCCGGGGAGGTCGGTGCGCAGCCAGTCGTTGGCGAAGGTGATCCAGCGGGCGGTGAAGCCGTCGGGGCGCACGGTGGTGGTGGCGGAGCCGGAGGTGCCGTGGTTTCCGGAGCCGTCCGGTTTCGGGGTGCCCGCCGCGTTGTCGTACACGATCACGACGTCACGGGGGTTCTGCGAGGCGCCGATCCAGGTCATGTCGGTGCGGTCGGCGGCCACGGACACCGTCTCCCGGTAGGTGCCCGGGGCCAGGACGAGGACGCGTCCGGTGCCGGTCGCGGCGGTCACGGCCGCCTGGACCGAGGTGAAGTCACCGGCGCCGCCGAGGTGGACGTACAGGGTCCCGGGGGTCAGGCGGTCGGCCGGCGAACCGTACCGGCCGAACGGACGGCGCGGGTGGTGGGCCGCCCGGGCGGGTGCCCCGTCCGCCAGGGCGAGCGCGGTGGCGGCCGAGGCGCCTGCCAGCAGCAGACCCCTTCTGGACACGGGCAGCGAGGAGGGCATGCGGGGCTCCTTCGGTACGGGAGGACCGGGGCGGGCGCGCGCCACAGTGGGGGTGGAACGCGCCCGCCCCGGCGAACGGGGGTGCGAGGGGTGTCAGCGGATGCGGCCCGCTCCCGCGCCGTGCTCGACCAGCGCCGGGACCGCCTGCGCCGGGTGGACTGCGGTGCGCAGGGTGGGCGTCCAGCCGGCACCGGACCGGAGGGTCCCCTCGGGGTTCTCCGCGTTGTGCACGGCGATCAGGTCGACCTGCTTGCCGTTGACGCGGTTGTTCCGGGCGGTGAGCGGCGAGTCGTTCCACCGCTTGAGGATCTTCGCCGGGCTGACGCCCTTGGCCAGCGTGAACGCGTTCTGCTCGGCGACGAGTTGGGACTCCTTGCCGACGCCGAAGCTGTAGCCGTAGCCCTGGCCGGCCACGAAGTGGTTGTTGTAGACGTCGACCTGTCCGAAGCGGACGCGCGGTGCGCGCTCGACCAGCTTCGAGAACAGGTTGTGGTGGAAGGTCACCTTCAGCTTGCCCCGGTCGCCGACGGCCGTGGACTCGCTGTCGCTGTTGCCGATCAGGATCGTCTTGTCGTGCTCGGTGAAGACGTTCCAGGAGGCGGTGACGTGGTCGGCGCCCCGGACGATGTCCAGCTCGCCGTCGTGCTGCTGGTACAGCATCCCGAAGTGGGTGGGGGCCTCGCTGTCGGGGTGGTCGCCGTCGGTGAAGGTGTTGTGGTCCAGCCAGACATGGGTGGAGCCGTACACGACGGCGGTGTCGTACTCGGAGTTCCAGTTGCCCCGGTCGCCGTCGGTCGGGTCCCACTGCGGGAAGCAGTCCACCGGGCTCTCGAGGGTGAGGTTGCGGACGATGACGTTGTCCACGCCCTTGATCTGCAGGCTGGCGCCCTTGAACCCGGCGTTCCGGCCAATGCCGATGATCGTGGTGTTGGCGGGGATGTTCACCTTGACGGCGGTGTCCTGGTTGGCGGCCGAGGCCCTGCGCAGGCCCTCGGGGCTGTCGTCGGGCTCGTCGGCCAGGTCCTGTTCCAGGCCCCAGGTCTCGGGCGCGTACTTCTCGAGGTAGTCGTCGAAGTCGTAGCCGGGGGCGGCGAGCGCGGCGCAGCCCTCGGAGACCGCGTCGATCGTCCCCCGCACCTTGATGATCTTCGGGGCGCTGCCGCCGTCCGCCAGGGCCGCCTTGAATCCGGCCCAGTCGCTGACGGTGTGGACGTGCTCGGCAGTGGCGTCGGCGCCTCCGGTGGTGCCGGTTCCGTGGGACGCCCAGCCGTCGTTCGCGCCGAGCGTCTGCCGGGCGACGTCGCGGGGGTGGCCGGGGTGATGGCCGGAGTGGGCCAGGGCGCCGGTGCCGGTCAGGGCCAGCACGAGGGCGGTGCAGCCGGCCAGCGAGGCGGCTCTCACTATGGCATGCCCCTGCCATTTCGGTCTGTTCATCAAGTCTCTCCGTACAGCGGGAGTCGGGTGGATTGAGTGGTGGAGTCGGCTTCGCCCTGCTGGCGAAAACCAAGTCGGTCGGGTCTGCCGCCGGGGCGGCGGGATGTCAGGTCTGTGGAGCCGGCTCAAGACCGATGGCTGGCACACCGGCCCCTGCCGTTCATTCGGGCCGGCCGCTGTCGATGAAGCAGAAAAACCGACCCGCGAGGGCTGAATCTCCCTGCTTCGGCTGGGAGAGATGTCAAGGTGCCGCTCTCCCTTGTTTCTCGTGGTCCTCGTGGTCCTCGTGGTCCTCGTCAGATCGGTCAGCCGCCGGTGAGACGGCGTCCGGCCAGGTGATCCAGGACTCGGGGATCGCCTCGTCCAGCCGGCGCACGTCCCGCGGCGCGAGCACCCGGGTGCGCAGCAGTTCCCGGGCGACCAGCCGGGCCACGGCGATCGCGCCGGGCGGGTTGAAGTGCGTGTTGTCCTGCTCGGTCGGCGTCCAGTTGAAGTACTTCTTGGTCTCCTCGACGCCCAGCTCCTGCCACAGCGCCAGCGACAGGGCCTGGACGTCGAGCAGCGCGACCCGCTCCTCCTCGGCCAGCGCCCGCATCGCCTCCGGGTACGCGCCGTGGCTCGGCACGGCGTCGCCGGCCGGGTCGAACCTCCGGCGCTCCACGGCGGTGGCCAGCACGGGCCGCGCCCCGCGGGCCCTGGCCCCGGCGACGTACAGCCGCAGGTGCTCCCGGTACGTCGTCCAGGGCTCGGTGTAGCGGCTCGGGTCGGTGGCCTTCTCGTCGTTGTGCGCGAACTGGATCAGCAGGAGGTCACCGGGCCGGATGGCGTCGAGGACGGCGTCGAGCCGTCCCTCGTCGACGAAGCTCTTCGAACTCCGTCCGTTCACGGCGTGGTTGGCGACCACGAGGTCATGGCGGAGCAGGAAGGGGAGCGCCATGCCCCAGCCGGTCTCCGGCGCCGCGTCGGCGTACTTCTGGGCCGCGGTGGAGTCCCCGGCGATGTAGAGGGTGCGGGGCCGGGGCCGCCGGGGCGCGGCCTGGGCGGTGCCGGTCACCGCGAGGGCGAGGGGAAGGCCGAGTCCGGCGGCGGAAACCTGTCTGCGAGTGAGCGACACAAGCCTGTGCCTTTCAGCAAGGGTCCGAAAGAGCGCCTCTCGGGGGCGCGGGACTGTACCTGTGTGCGGGTGGCCGCGCCGCGGGGGCGCGGCCGGGCGCGGGGACGGCCGCGGCCCGGAGCGAACGGGCCGGCGGCCGCCCCGCGGTGACGCCGGGAACCGCTCAGGCCATCTGCTCCTGCCACTCGGCCTGGGCCTCGTTGAGCTGCTCGGCCAGGTTGTCGAGGAAGTCCTTCGCGCTCATGTCCCCGAGCAGCACCTTCTGGAAGTTCGGCTCGTTGTCGGCCTTGGAGATGGTGTTCCAGTCCGGCAGGTAGTACGGCAGCTGGACGATGGTCGTCGACCCGTCGCTCAGCGCGTCCGCGGCCAGCTTGGTCGGCTCCGCCTCGGCGATCCAGTCGTCCTTGGCGGCGTCCAGGTTCGAGGGCACCTGGCCGGCGGACTCGTTGAACTTCGAGTTCGCCTCGGCCGAGACGGCGTACTCGATGAACTTCCAGGCGGCGTCCTTGTTCTTGGAGCTCTGGAACACGCCGAGACCGTCGACCGGGTTGGAGACCTGGACCCGGCCGCCGTCGGGGCCGGTGGGCTGCGGGATGCCCCGGAACTTGTCGTCGCCGAGCGCCTTCACGTGGTCCTGGTACGAGCCGAGGTTGTGGTTGAGCATGCCGATGGTGCCCGAGTCCCACTGCGCGACCATCTTGGTGAAGTCGTTGTTCAGGTCGGCGGCGGGAGTGACCTTCTTGAACAGGCCCGCGTACTTCTCGAGGGCGTCGACGTTCTTCGGGTCGTTGACCGTGGTCTTCTCACCGGTGGAGTCCCAGAACGTGGTGATGCCGGACTGGCCGTACATCGCGTCCAGGGCCTGGGCGATGGAGCCGGCGCCACCGCGGATGGTGTAGCCGAACTCGTTCTTGCCCTTGTCGCTGAGCTTCTCCGCGGCCTTGAAGAAGCGCTCCCAGCTGGTCGGTTCCTCGAGGCCCGCCTTCTCGAACAGGTCGGTGCGGTAGTAGAGGACGCCGTTGTTCGCGGAGGTCGGGACCGAGTACAGCCGGTCGTCACCGCCGCCGGCGGCGCGCAGCGACTCGATCATGTCCTTGTTGAGCTTGCCGTCGAGGGGCGACTTGCCCAGCCGGTCGTCCAGCGGGGCGAGCGCCTTCTGGGCGGAGAAGCCCGCGAGCATCGACGCGCTGATCCCGCCGACGTCCGGCAGGCCGCCGCCCTGGATGGCGGTGTCGACCTTGGACTGGTACTCGGTGGCGGCGATCCCGACGTACTCGACGTCGATGTCCGGGTTGGCCTTCTCGAAGTCGGCGATGATCTCCTTCCAGATCGCGGTGCGGACACCGCCGTTGTTGTCCCAGAAGGTGATCTTGCCCGTGCCGCTGCCCTCGGCACCCTTGTCGCCGCCGGCTCCGCTGCCGTCGTCGCCGCAGGCGGTGACGGTCAGCGCGAGCACGGCGCCCAGGGCGACGGCGGCCGACGTCCGGCGCCTGCCTGTGCTGCTTCTGCGATTGCTGATCTTCATTGGTCGGCTCTCTTCTTCTGGTTCCAACGGGATGTGCGGGTGTGGGGGCGTCTCGCGGTCGTCCGGTGGCGCTCAGCCACGTGGGGGCGGTGTCGGCAAGCGCTTGCCGTGGAGATGCGTCATTGCGGCTCCCGACAGGCTCACGGAGGAGGGTGGTTACGCGGCGCTGATCCTGAACTGCGTGAAGGTCGCCGTCCCGGCGTGCCCCTGGCCCGTCGGGGCGAGGGCGACCAGGCCGAGCAGGGCGCCGACCCAGCGCCACGGAGTGGCGGCGAAGATCTGCCCGGAGGAGCGGAAGCCGTCCCCGGTGTCGTACGAGAAGCGGCAGCGGGCTCCGGCACCGGCCTCGATCCGCAGCCTCGCCCGGCCCTCGGGGGCGAGCCGCGGGTGGGCGGCGTCGCGTTCCTTCTCGGCGGCCGTCTCGGCGAACCGGTGCACCAGGTGCGCGGTGCCGTCCGGTCCCCGCTGGAGTCCGATCCAGCGGTAGGCGTCGCCGAGGACCGCGAGGCCGGCCCGTGCCCCGGGCTCCCGGCTGTCGAGCCGCAGCTCCACGTCGACGGTGCACGGGGTGCCGGGCAGCCGCTGGGTGAGCACGTTCGCCAGCCTGCGCAGGTCGTGTGCGTCGGCGGTGCGCACGCAGGTCAGCCGCAGCCCGTCGGCGGAGTGCTGGGTGGCCCAGCCGTCGTGGGGGTCCCCCCTGCTCGTGGGGGTCCCCCCTGCTCGAGCAAAGTCGAGAACTTGGGGGAGGAGCCGAGAGCTTGGGGGAGGATTGGCGGTCCACTGCCACTGGCTGCCGTGGCGGCCTCCGGGGAAGTCGTCGTCGGTGGCGGGCGCCGTGGCCGGCTGCGCGGGCAGGTCCGGCCGGCGGTGCCCGGCGACCGGCGCGCCGGCGTCCCCCAGCACTGGCCAGCCTCCCGCGGACTCCCAGCGCATCGGCTGGAGGTGCACGACCCTGCCGTACGCCCCGCGCTGCTGGAAGTGCAGGAACCAGTCCTCGCCGGACGGGGTGCGCACCCAGCCGCCCTGGTGGGGGCCGTTGACGTCGGTGTCCCGCTGTTCCAGGACGACCTTCTCCTCGTACGGCCCGAAGAACTCACGCGACCGGAAGGCGCCCTGCCAGCCGGTCTCCACTCCCCCGGCGGGCGCCAGGATCCAGAACCAGCCGTCGTGCCGGTAGAGCTTGGGGCCCTCCAGGGTGAACCAGCCGGGTATGCGGTCGGCGTCGACGATCACCTTGCCCTCGTCGAGGAGTCCGGTGCCGTGGGGATGCATGCGGTGGCCGGTGAGCCGGTTGTTGACGCCGCTGCGGGACCTGGCCCAGGCGTGCACGAGATACGCCTCGCCGCTCTCCTCGTCCCACAGCGGGCACGGGTCGATCAGGCCCTTGCCGGCCTTCACCAGGTGGGGGCGGGTCCAGGGCCCCCGGATCTGCGGGGCGTTGACCTGGAAGATGCCCTGGTCGGGGTCGCCCCAGAAGATCCAGAACCGGTCGTCGTGGTGGCGCAGGGACGGCGCCCAGACCCCGCAGTCGTGCCGGGGGACCGCGAACTCGCTCTCGGGTTCCAGTCGTTCGAGGGCATGACCGACGAGCGTCCAGTTGACCAGGTCGCGGGAGTGCAGCAGCGGCAGACCGGGGACACGGCCGAAGCTGGAGGCGGTCAGGTAGAAGTCGTCGCCGACGCGGATCACGTCGGGGTCGGACCAGTCGGCGTTCAGGACCGGGTTCTGGTAGGTGGCGTCCGACGGCGCGACGCTCATCGGCTCACCGCCTTGCGGACCAGGGCGGCGGCGTCGTCCCGGCCGAGCCGGCCGTCGGCGACGACGGTGACGACACGGCGGACCACCGTCTCCCCGGGCGGGATCGGCAGCCGTTCGTCGTGGGCGAGGGAGGAGCCGACGCCGGGGTACTCGGCGGTGCGCACGAACCAGGGGTCGCGGCGGGTCGGTTCGGTGGCCCCGGCGAAGACCAGCGTCCAGCGGGTGCCGGCCAGGGCGAGCCAGTCGGCCCGGTGCCCGTGTGCCGCGGCCTCGCCCTCGGTGGAGGCGGTGAAGACGTCCGGTGCCGTCGCCTCCTTGCGGGCCCGCCAGAAGAAGCCTCCGTAGGCCGCGCCGGGGCGGCCGTTGGTGGCCGGGCTGCCGATGGAGAGCGGGAGCCCGGTGGCGTTGGTGAGGGAGAAGGTGAAGTCCAGCGCCCAGGCGGTGTCGGTGAGTTCGGTGGCGGTGACCGTACGGCGCTCCCGCAGCAGCTCGCCCGGTGCGGCGATCCAGCGCAGTTCCTCCACGAAGCCGTCGGGGTCCCGCAGCTGGAAGGAGGTGTGCCGCTGGGAGCCGTGGTTGTCCAGTTCGGTCGGGCCCCGGTCGCGGACGTAGGTGCGTCCGCCCCAGAAGTTGTGCCCCTCGACGTCGGGAACGGCGACACCGACGCCGAGGTGGTGGGTGTGGTCCGCGGGGGACAGTTCGGTGACCGCCGTGCCGGCCAGGGTGGTGACGGGGTGCAGATAGGGGCGCGGGGAGAGCCTGCGGGGCAGCTCGGGCCGGGGGACGTACCGGCCGACCGGCCGCCCGGCGACGCGCAGGACCGTGGAGTCGTCGCTGGTCATCGGGTGTTCACCTCTTTCGGCGGGTGCTGTGCGGGGCGCTGGGCGGGCGGCGCCCAGGGGGCGCCGAGTTCGGAGTAGAGGGACAGGGTGTCGGCGGCGGCCTCGACGAGCCGGTCGATGCCGGGCACGGCACGGCGGTTCTCGCCGGGAACGCGGTGCCAGGCGCCGTCGGGCAGCGGGGCGGGGTCGGGGGCCTGCCGGATCGCCTCGACGACCTTCATGAAGGCGCCGGTCGCGTCCGGGGGGACCAGCAGGGGGGCGTCGGTGGTGAGGTGCGCGACGAGGTTCTCCAGCAGGTCGGTGCGGTCGAAGTGGAGTTCCTCGGGACCGTGGCCCGCGCGCTGGAGCAGTACGCGGTCCTGCTTGTACCAGAAGGTGATCCGGCCGCTGGTGCCGTGCACGAGGACGTACGGCTCGTCGGCCCGCTCCGCGCACAGGGTCGCGGCGACGGTGACCGGCCGGCCCTGGGCGGTGGTGACCCGGACGCAGGAGGTGTCGTCGGACTCGATGTCGTTGGCGCGCAGCAGTTCGGTCTCGATGCCGGTGACGTCCTCGGCGCGGGTGCTGTTGCCCAGCGCCAGCGCGGTGGCGACGGCGTGGGCAAGCGGGTTGGTCAGCGCCCCGTCGACCACGTCGACGCCGTTCAGCCGGCGCCGGCCCGCCCAGGGCGCCCGCCGGAAGTAGTCCTCGGCGCGCACCCAGGCCCCGGCGCCGCCGATCCCGGTGACCCGGCCGATCGCGCCCTCGGCGACCAGTTCGCGGATCGCGGGCACGGCGTGCGAGCCCAGCGACTGAAAACCGATCTGGCAGGCGACACCGGCTGCGGCGACCCCGTCGGCCATCCGGCGGAACTCGGCGTAGGACGGCGCGGGCGGCTTCTCCAGCAGGAGGTGCACGCCCCGTTCGGCGGCGGCGAGGGCGAGGTCGGTGTGGGTGGGGATCGGGGTGCAGACGACGGCGATCCCGGCTCCGGTGTACTCCAGCAGGGCGCCGAAGTCGGCTGACTGCTCGGGAAGTTCGTCCCCGGACCCACCCTCGAACTCGTCCTCGGTGAGCGGGGTGAGCTCGCAGACGCCGGCCAGCCGGACGAGTCCCGCCTCCTGGAGCCGGCGGATGTTCTCCAGGTGCCAGCGTCCGTGGCCGCGGGCACCGGCGAGCACGACGGGGATCGGCGGGGGCGCGGACCGGGGCGCGGACCGGGGCGCGGACCGGGGCGCGGACTGGGGCGCGGTCATCCCTTCACCGCCCCCGCGCTGAAGCCGGTGATCAGCCACTTCTGGATGAAGGCGAACACGATCACGACGGGCACGGCCGCGATGATGCCGCCCGCGGCGAGGGCGCCGAGGTCGACGCTGTCCGCGCTCATCAGGGTGTTGAGGCCGACCGGGATGGTCTGCTTCTCCTGGTTGTTGAGGAACATCAGGGCGAACAGGAAGTGGTTCCAGGAGTGGACGAAGGCGAACGAGCCGACGGCGATCAGACCGGGCCGCAGCAGCGGCAGGACGACCACCCGGAACGCCCGCATCCTGCTGCACCCGTCGACCCAGGCGGCCTCCTCCAGGGAGTACGGCACGTTCTTGATGAAGTTGCTGATGAGGATGATCGACAGCGGCAGCTGGAAGACCGTCTCGGCGATGATGACGCTGCCCAGCGAGTTGATCATCTGCAGCCCGGCGAAGATCTCGAACAGCGGGACCAGGAGCAGCGCGCCGGGCACGAACTGGGAGCACAGCAGGGCGAGCATGAAGACCCGCTTGACGCGGAAGTCGAACCGGGCGAGCGCGTAGCCGCCGGCCAGTGCGACGAGCGTCGTCGCGAGCAGGGTGGCGACGCCCACGAGCACGCTGTTCTGGAAGAAGGTGCCGAAGGCGCGGTCCGTCCAGACCTTCTCGAAGTGGACCGTGGTCATCGGCCAGGGCACCAGCGAGGTCGAGCCGGCCGGGCGCAGGGCGAAGAGCAGGATCCAGTAGAAGGGGATGAGCGTGAACAGCAGGTAGATGCCCAGCGGGAGGTAGATGTGCCAGCGGGGCACCTCGTCCCAGGCGCGGTGCTTCCTCCTCGCGGGGCGGCTCGGCGGCTCGGCGGTGGAGCGCGCGGGGGCGGGGGCGGCCGGGGCCGCCTCTTTGGTGATCACTTGCTTTCGCCTCCGAACTTGCTCAGCCGCAGGTAGACGATCGAGCAGAAGAGCAGAATCACGAACGCGACCGTGGTGAGCGCCGAGGCGTAACCGAAGTTGTGGGCGTCGACGCTGGTGTTGGCGATGTAGAGCGGGAGCGTCGTGGTCACGCCGGCCGGTCCGCCGCCGGTCAGGGTGTAGAGCAGGTCGACGTTGTTGAACTCCCACACCGCGCGCAGCAGCGTGGACAGGATGATGGCGTCCTTGAGGTGGGGCAGGGTGATGTGCGTGAACTGCTGGAAGCGGCTGGCCCCGTCGACCTCGGCGGCCTCGTACAGGTCCTTGGAGACGGACTGGAGGTCGGCCAGGATGAGGATGGCGAAGAAGGGGACACCGCGCCACAGGTCGGCGACGACCACCGCCGAGAAGACGGTGGAGGTGTCCGACAGCCAGCTGGTGCCGTAGTCGCCGATGCCCATGTCGGCGAGGTAACGGGTGATGCCGGTCTGGGAGTTGTAGAGGAGCACCCAGATCGCCGAGGTCAGTACGCCGGAGACGGCCCACGGGGAGAAGACCAGGGCGCGGCCGATGCCCCGGCCGACGAAGGTCTGGTTGACGATGAGCGCCAGCGCGAGCCCGAACATCAGCTGCAGGCCGACCTCGACGAAGACCCACTTGGCGCTGAAGACCAGGGTGTCCCAGAACAGCGGGTCCTCGGTGAAGAGGTGGACGAAGTTGTCGAAGCCCGCGAATCCGTTCCGCCACGGCTTGGTCGGGTTGTAGTGCTGCAGGCTGTAGTAGAAGACGCTGATGACGGGGTAGGCGATGAAGCCCAGCATGAGCAGCCCCGCCGGGGCGATCAGCAGGTACGGCAGTCTGCGCGGCGTGGCGGAGGCACGGCGCCGCCTCGGTGGCGTGGGCGGTTTCGCCACGGCTGCGGCTTGGGCCATGACTGTTCTCCGTTTCTCGGTACGTCGTGCTGTGCGGTGCGGTGCCGGTGCGGTGCGGTGCCGGTACGGTGCGTTCCCGATGCGGGGTGAAGCGCTTTCTACATGGGTGTGCGGACAGGCCGGCGATCCGGCGGATCAGCCGGCGTAGGGGTCCTGCACCGCGCCCGGCCGGGCGAGGAACTCGAAGTCGCAGCCGGTGTCGGCCTGGGTGATCTGCTCGTTGTAGAGCGCGCCGTAACCGCGCTCGTAGCGCACGGGCGGCGGCGTCCACTCGGCTCTGCGCCGCGCCAACTCTTCTTCGTCCACGTTGAGTTGCAGCTTTCGCTGCTCGACGTCGAGGGTGATCGAGTCGCCGGTGCGTACCAGCGCCAGCGGCCCGCCGACGTACGACTCGGGGGCGACGTGCAGCACGCAGGTGCCGTAACTCGTGCCGCTCATCCGGGCGTCGGAGATCCGCACCATGTCCCGCACCCCCTGCTTGAGCAGGTGGTCGGGGAGGGGCAGCATGCCGTACTCGGGCATGCCGGGCCCGCCCTTGGGGCCGGAGTTGCGCAGCACCAGCACGTGGTCGGCGGTGATGCCCAGGTCCGGGTCGTTGATGGTGCGCTGCATGGTCCGGTAGTCGTCGAAGACGACCGCGGGCCCGGTGTGCCGCAGCAGGTGCGGTTCGGCGGCGATGTGCTTGATGACGGCGCCGTCCGGGCAGAGGTTGCCGCGCAGTACGGCGAGCCCGCCCTCGTCGGCGACCGGCTTGTCCCTGGGCCGGATGACGTCGTCGTGGTGCACCTGCGCGCCGGCGATCTGTTCGCGCAGGGTGTCGTGACAGACGGTGGGCCGGTCCAGGTGGAGCAGGTCCGGTATCCGGGAGAGGAAGCCGGGCAGACCGCCCGCGAAGTGGAAGTCCTCCATCAGGTACGTCTGTCCGCCGGGCCGTACGTTGGCCAGCACCGGGACGGTGCGGGCGATGCGGTCGAAGTCGTCGAGGGTGAGTCCGACGCCCGCGCGGCCGGCCATCGCGATCAGGTGGATCACGGCGTTGGTGGAGCCGCCCAGGCCCAGGACGGTCGTCACCGCGTCCTCGAAGGCCTCCGCGGTGAGGATGTCGCTCAGTCTCCGGTCCCGGTGGACCAGTTCGACGATGCGCAGGCCGGCCGCGGCGGCCATCCTGTCGTGCCCGGAGTCGACGGCGGGGATGCTGGAGGCGCCCGGTACCGTGACGCCGAGGGCCTCGGCGGCGGCGGTCAGCGTGGAGGCCGTCCCCATGGTCATGCAGTGACCGGGCGAGCGGGCCAGGCCGCTCTCGATCTCCTGCATCTCGCAGTCGCCGATGACGCCGGCCCGCTTGTCGTCCCAGTACTTCCACATGTCGGTGCCGGAACCGAGCACCTCGCCCCGCCAGTGGCCCGGCAGCATGGGCCCGGCCGGGACGAAAACCGTCGGCAGGTCGGCGCTGGCCGCGCCCATGAGCAGGGCGGGCGTGGACTTGTCGCAGCCGCCCATCAGCACGGCGCCGTCGACCGGGTAGGACCGCAGCAGTTCCTCGGTCTCCAGGGCGAGGAGGTTGCGGTAGAGCATCGGGGTCGGCTTCTGGAAGGTCTCGCTGAGCGTGGAGACCGGGAACTCGAGCGGGAAGCCTCCTGCCTGCCAGACACCCCTCTTGACCGCCTGCGCGCGGTCGCGCAGGTGGCTGTGGCAGGGGTTGATGTCGGACCAGGTGTTGAGCACCGCGATGACGGGCTTGCCCAGGTGCTCCTCGGGCAGGTAGCCGAGCTGACGGGTGCGGGCGCGGTGGCTGAAGGAGCGCAGCCCGTCCGTGCCGTACCACTGGTGGCTGCGCAGCTCCTCGGGCCGCTTCTTCGGGGTGTCCATCGGGGTGCCCAGCGGGGTGCTCATACGGACCACCCCGCGGCTATCGCGGCGACCTCGGCCCGCTCGTGCTCGGCCAGTTGCCTGCTCGGCGGGCGGACCTCGCGGCGGCACAGCCCGAGGGAGGCGAGGGCCTCCTTGACGACGGTGACGTTGTCGGCGGAACCGTTGGCGCCGCGCAGTTCCTCGAAGCGGCGGATCTGCTCCCAGACCTTCATGGCGGTCGCGTAGTCACCCGCCCGGAGCGCCCCGATCATGTTCAGCGACACCGACGGGGCGACGTTGACCAGGCCGGAGGTGAAGCCGGTGGCGCCCGCCGAGAAGTAGGAGGGGGCGTACGGCTCGGCCAGCCCGGCGACCCACACGAACCGCTCGATGCCGGCGTCCCGCGCGAAGGCGGCGAACTTCGCCGCGTCCGCCACGGAGTACTTCACGCCGATGACGTTGGGGCAGGCGTCGGCGAGTTCGGCGAGGCGGGAACCGGTGAGCCGGGCGTTGCGGATGTAGGGGACCACGCCCAGTTCCGGCACGGCCTCGGCGACGGCGCGGTGGTAGTCGACCCAGCCGCTCTGGGAGACGTAGGGGTGGACGGGCTGGTGCACCATCACCATCCGCGCGCCGAGGTCACGGGCGTGCCGTGCGGAGGCGACCGCGGTCGGTACGTCGTGGCCCACGCCGACCAGGACGGACGAGCCGTCACCGGTCTCCTGCATGGTCAGCTCGGCGACGGTGCGCCGCTCCTCGGGCGTCAGGGCGTAGAACTCGCCGGTGTTGCCGTTGGGGGTCAGGGTGGTGATGCCGGCGTCGAGGAGGCGGCGCAGCAGGGCCCGGTAGCCGGCCGGGTCGACGGAGCCGTCCTCGGCGAACGGGGTCACCGGGATCGCCACCACGTCGGCCAGGGCCGCCCGCTGGGTCTCGAACGTCGTCGTCATGCCTGACCGTCCTCGCTCTTCTGGTTCTGGGCTTCCGGTACTTCCGGTACTTCCCTGGCTGCCCGGGGTACCTGGGTGTCGAGGTCCGCGTCGAGGTCCGCGTCGGGAAAGGCCCGGCGCACGAAGGACGCGATGTGCGCGTGCAGGGCGCGTGCCGCACCGTCCGCGTCTCCGCCCAGGGCGAGGCGCAGGATCTCGCGGTGCTCGCTCGCCTCCCGCTCCCAGGAGGGGTCGGCGGCCCAGGCCACGGTGGAGACGAGCGCCGCCTGGTCGCGGACCTCGTCGAGCATCCGGCCGAGCAGCGGGTTGCCGCACGGCAGGTACAGCGCGCGGTGGAACTCGCGGTTGCTCAGGGAGCGTTCGGCGGTGTCGGTGGCCTCGTCGGCCCGGGTCAGCGCGTCGCGCGCGGCGTCCAGGGAGGCACCGCGCCGGACGGTGCGCCGGAGCGCCTCGGGTTCGAGGAGGAGCCGCACGTCCTGGACCTCGCGCGCCATGTCCGCGTCGACCATGCGCACCGTGACGCCCTTGTACTGGCTCATCACGACCAGCCCGGTACCGGCCAGGGTCTTGAGGGCCTCGCGCACCGGGGTCTTGGACACCCCGAACTGCGCGGCGAGGTCGGTCTCGACCAGAGCCTGGCCCGGTGTCAGCCGGCCGGTGAGGATGCGTCGTTTGATCTCCTCCAGCACGTACTGCGTGCGGGAGGGGATCGGCATGGGCACAGAGGTCATGCGCGCCTCTCGGATCTCACATATCGCGTCTCATATATGACGTACGAAGTACGACGCGATGAAACTAGAAGCGGCCCGGGGTTTCGTCAATGCTTCTGACAAAGGAAGTTCCGGGGCCGCGCACGCGACGGCCGGGCACCCGCCTCGTCCGGGTGCCCGGCCGTCCGGGAGAACTCCTGGTCAGGCCTTTCGCGTCCACCCCGGATCGCGGCCGCTCAGCCCCACGGTCCGGTCCAGCAGCGGGGCTTCGGGCGGCACCGGCACCACGGGGCCGAAGATGCCCTCACCGCCGTCCCGGCCGGGTTCCGCCGCGGCGGCGCGGAGGAAGGCGTGCGCGGCGTCGAGGGCGGCGGGGTCGGGCGCGTAGTCCTGGCCGGTGGCACGGGCCAGGTCCCAGCCGTGGATCACCAGTTCGTCGGCGGCCACGGCTCCGGCCACCTCGCCCGGCAGGTCCACTCCCCCGGCCCTGGTCATACCGGCCCAGGCCCCGGGGTCCCGCCAGGCGTCGGCGAGTTCGCCGAGCACCCGGGGCAGCTCCTCGCGCCAGCCGGGCCCGAAGTCCGGCAGGGCGGTGTCCGGGCTGGTGTCGGTGGTGGCGCCGAGGTCCTTGCGCCCGGCGTCACGAAAGGCGGCGGACAGCCCCACGAGGTGGCTCAGGATGTCGCGCACCGCGTACCGCGGGCAGGGCGTCCCGTCCACGAGCTGCACGTCGGCGACCCCCTCGGCAAGCCGCGCCACGACCCGCACCTGCGGCCCGAGGTCGAGAATCGAGTCGGTCATGGGCTGCTCCTCCGTGGCCGTGCATGGATGTGCTTCCTGGGAGGTGGACCTATGCCGGACCCGGAACTCATCGCTCCTCCCTGTCCCCTCTACGGCGCCTGCCCGATCCCCGCGTCCGGTCCTTAGCCCCACGATGACCGGGTATGACGACGAACAGGACGACAGGCAGGACGCCGAACGGCCCGACGTGGGCGCTGGTGCGCGTGCTCCGTGACCCGAATGCCGGGCTCCTCCTCGCCGGGGTCGTGGTCTCCGGCTTCGGCACCTCCGCGCTGTGGCTCGCCTCCGGGATCTGGGTCAAGGACCTCACCGGCTCGGACGGCCTCGCCGCCCTGTGCCTGCTGGCCATGTGGGCGCCCGCCCTGGCCGGCCCGCTGCTGGGCACACTCGCCGACCGGGTGCCTCGCAAGCCCCTGCTGATCGGCACGAGTCTGCTGATGGCCGCGCTCCTGCTCACCCTCCTCACCGTCGACTCACCGCAGACCGTGTGGCTCCTCTACGCCGTCCTGGTCATGTACGGCGCGGCGGGCGTCGTGAACGACGCGGCCGAGTCGGCGCTGGCCGCCACCGCCGTGGACCGGTCGCTCCTCGGTGACCTGGGCGGGCTCCGCATGACCGCCACCGAGGGCATGAAACTGCTGGCCCCACTGGCGGGCGCGGGGCTCTACACGGCCCACGGCGGACCGGCAGTCGCCTTTCTGGACGCAGTCACGTTCGTAGGCGCGGCGGTGCTGTACCTGTTTCTGAACGTCCGCGAGAAGCGTCCCGCGCCGCCGACCGACGGCCGACGTGGACGGACCGCCGAGGGTGTCCGCTTCCTCCGCTCGCACCCGGTCCTGCGCCCCTTGGTCCTGGCGGGTGGCGCCACGATGCTGTGCGCGGGGCTGAACGGTGCGCTGGTCCACGCCGTCGTCGACGGCCTCGGCCACTCCCCCGCGTACTCCGGTGTGCTGTACGCCGTCCAGGGCGCCGGGTCGGTGGCGCTCGGCCTGTGCGCGGGGCCCGCCCTGCGCCGCCTGGGCGAGCGGCGGTTCGCGGCGTACGGGATCGTCCTGCTGGCCGGTGGGGTGGCACTGCGGGCGGTGTCGTCCGATCCGGTGGCGTGGGCGTGCAGCGCGGCGATCGGTGCGGGGCTGCCCGCCCTGCTGATCGCCGCGCTGACCGCCGTGCAGCGCGAGACCCCGGGCCCGCTGCTGGGCCGGGTCACCGCCACCGCCAACACCCTGGTGTTCACCCCGAACGTGATCGGGCTGGCGGCCGGCGCGGCACTGGTGGAGCTGATCGACCACCGGCCCGTACTGGCCGCCCTCGGACTCGCCCTGCTGGTGCCGGCGGCGGGGTTGTTTCAGAGCGCGGCGAGCGCCGAGCGCACCGCCTCCAGGTCGCCGTCCGACGCCAACCCGGCGTGATAGAGCCGTAGTTCCGTCGCGCCGAGGCGGCGGGCCTCGGACGCGTCCGTGGTGAGGGTGCCGGGGTTGCCGCCCATGCCGGAGACCACGGTGAAGTTGGCGGCGAGGACGCTCCCGCCGTGGTTCTCCTGTGCGAACGGTGTCAGCAGGCCGGGGCCCCCGGTGCAGGGGACGACCACACCGTCGGCGACGGAGAGGATGTGCGCGGGGTCGACGCCGGCGTTGGCGCCGCAGTGGTACGGCACCGGGTCCGCGTGCAGCAGGACCTGGAAGCCCTCGGGCGCCGCGCCGCGTACCGCCCGGACCGCCGCCTCCTGGAGCGTGCGGGCCGTTTCCTCGCGCCACGCGCGCGTGGCGGCCGCCGTCTTGGCACCGAGGAGCTTCTCGACGCCCGTCCAGCCTCCCCCACCGGAGGCCGCTCCCCGCCACACCGGCTCCAGCACGGTCCGCACGGACGCGGCCAGTTCACCGGCGTCCAGGCCCTGGGCCCCGTAGCCCTCACGGCAGGACGGGCAGAAGCACAGGGACATCAGGTACTGCCCCGCGTCCCCGAGGCCGACCCCGGCGGTCTTGTCGTGGGCGTGCAGATGCGCCAGCCCGTACCAGCCGAGGGACTCCAGCTCGGTGCCGCGCGCTCCGGGCCGCACCGCCGCCTCGGCCGCCAGGTCGGTCAGGTACGCGCGCGTGGCGGGCTGCGCGATGCACGGTGCCCAGGGGTAGCGGTCGCTGTAGGCGTTGACGACCGAGGTCTCGGGGTGTTCGGCGCCGAGCCGCGAGTTGTGCGCGAGCACGACCCAGGTGTGCACCTCCATGCCGGCGTCCGCGAGCGCCGTCGCGGCCTCGCCGAAGGCGTCGCCGGGGGCCCAGTCCCCGGCCGGGTGGGGGCGCGGGGTGCGGCCCGACCAGTGGGCGCCGGCCGGGTAGAGCACGGCCGCGTGCTCGGCGGTGACGACGCGGTGGCGCGGGTGGCGGGGGGTCAGCGCGCGGGTGGAGTGGTAGGCGGAGGCGAGCGTCACCTGCGCCACGCCGAGCGCGGCGATCCGCGCGGGGGCCTCCGGGTCCCCGTTGACGTCCCAGGGGTAGACGAACGCCGATGCCTTCACTTGGCCTCCTCGAGCAGCGCGAGTCCTCGCTCGATCAGCCGAGCGAGTTGTTCGACATGATCCCCGGACGGCTCGTTCAGCGGCGGCCGTACCTCGCCCACGTCGAGTCCGCGCAGCCGTACCCCGGCCTTGACCAGGGAGACGGCGTACCCGGGGCCCTGGTCGCGCAGTTCGACGAAGGGCCGGTAGAAGCCGTCCAGCAGGCGGTCCACGGTGACCCGGTCGCCGGTGCGCAGGGCCTGGTGGCAGGCGAGGGCGACCTCGGGCAGGAAACAGAACACCGCGGACGAGTAGAGGGTGACGCCGATGCCCCGGTAGGCGGGCTGGGTCAGTTCGGCGGTGGGCAGCCCGTTGAAGTACAGGAAGTCACCGGGAGCCTCGGTGCGTACGGCGCTGACGGTCCGCTGCAGGAGGTCGAGGTCGCCGTGGCCGTCCTTGAGGCCGATGATCCCGTCGGTGCGGGCCAGTTCGACGACGCTCGCGGGGGTGAACACGGCGTTGTCGCGCTGGTAGACGATCACCGGCAGGGCGGTCGCCGCGGCGAGTTCCCGGTAGTGCCGCAGCAGCCCCTCCTGACCGGCCCGTACCAGGTAGGGCGGCATGGCGAGCAGCCCGTCCGCCCCGGCGCGTTCGGCGAGCCCGGCCCAGTGCACCGCGAGCTTGGTGCCGTAGCCGGCGCCCGCGACGACCGGGACGCGTCCCTCGGCCGCTTCGACGGCGGCCCGCACACAGGCCTCGAACTCCTCGGGCGTCAGAGCGTGGAACTCCCCGGTCCCACAGCAGGCGAAGACGGCGGCGGCCCCGGCCTCGACCCCGCGCCGTACATGGAGCCGGTAGGTGTCGAGGTCGATGGTGCCGTCGGTTCCGTAGGCGGTGACCGGGAAGAACAGCGGTCCGCCGGGGTTGCCGAGTCGGGTGGCGAGAGGGGCTGGTGTCACAAGCTCTCCCTGGTCATATTCGTGATTGACGTCTACATCCCTGAATCGTGTCACGCTAAGGCGCCCCGGGGACGCCGGTCAAGCACGCCAGCCCGGCAGACACCAACCGATTCCCCTCCATCCGCGGGAAGACGCGGGATACTTGACGGGCCACGGCCCACCTCCTTAGCGTGTCCACGAACATGAATGCCGTGCATGCATGTGCACGGCCGGTGACGCAAGGAGATCCCTGGATGCCCGCTCCCCGCACCGTTCTGCTCACCGGCGCCGCCGGCGGCCTCGGCACCCTGATGCGGGGCCTGCTCCCGGACTACGGCTACGAGCTGCGCCTGCTCGACCTGCATCCGGTCGAGGGCGAGCCGGACGCGATCGTCGCGGACCTGGCCGACAAGGAGGCCGTGCGCGAGGCGGTCCGCGGTGTCGACGCGATCATCCACCTCGCGGGCATCTCCCTCGAGGCCTCCTTCGAGAAGATCCTCGCGGCGAACATCGAGGGCACCTACCACCTGTACGAGGCCGCGCGCGAGGAGGGCGTCGGGCGCATCGTCTTCGCCTCTTCCAACCACGCCGTCGGCTACACCCCCCGCCCTCCGGCCGGCGACCCGCTCATCCCCGTCGACACCCCGCACCGCCCCGACACCTTCTACGGCCTGTCCAAGTGCTTCGGCGAGGACCTCGCCCAGCTCTACTGGGACAAGCACGGCCTGGAGACCGTCTCCGTACGCATCGGGTCCTGTTTCCCCGAGCCGACCAGTGTGCGGATGCTCTCGATCTGGATGAGCCCCGCCGACGGCGCCCGCCTCCTGCACGCCGCCCTCACCGCCGAGCACGTCGGCCACACCGTCGTCCACGGCTCCTCCGCCAACACACGCCTGTGGTGGGACCTCACCTCCGCGCGTGCGCTCGGTTACGACCCGCAGGACGACTCCGAGCCGTTCGCCGCGAAGCTCGTCGCCGAGCAGGGCAAGCTGGATCCGGACAACGAGGCGCACGCGCGCATCGGCGGCCACTTCGTGACCGACCCGCCGATCTGGCCGTACTGAGACCACGAGTCCGACGCGCCACCGAAGCCGCGGGCCCGACATCGACACCGGCACCGGCACCGGCACCGGCACCGGCACCGGCACATCGACGGCACGCGTATGCGCGGCCGCGGCAAGAATCCGACGCCCCACGGCGGGCGGGCACCGAACGGGCCCGCCCGCCGCCGCATTCGGGCACGCGTGATGCCCGTTTGCGTGCCGCGGTCCGTCCCCGCGCAGGTCCGAGCCGGACACAGCCGGAGCCTAACGGGCAAAAACAGGCAGTACCGATTCCACAACAGACCTGGTCAGCAGCGCACATCACCTGTACAACTGCCTGCAAGGCCCCCACAGGGCCCGAACGGGCAGCGACATCAGGAAGCAGGTGTTCGGCCATGCGCGACAGAACGGCCGAAGAGCGCCAGCGTGAGATCGTGCGGGTGGCGCGCGCCACCGGCTCGGTCGACGTCACGACGCTCGCCACCGATCTGGGCGTGGCCAAGGAGACCGTACGACGGGACCTGCGCGCTCTGGAGGACCACGGCCTGGTGCGCCGCACCCACGGCGGCGCCTACCCCGTGGAGAGCGCCGCCTTCGAGACCACGCTCGCCTTCCGCGCCACCAGCCATGTGGCCGAGAAGCGCAGAGTCGCGAACGCCGCGGCCGAACTGCTCGGCGACGCGGAGACGGTCTTCGTCGACGAGGGCTTCACCCCGCAGCTCATAGCCGAGGCACTGCCCCGGGACCGGCCGCTCACCGTGGTCACCGCCTCCCTGCCGGTCGCGGGCGCGCTCGCCGAGACCGGCACCATGTCCGTACTCCTGCTCGGCGGCCGGGTCCGCTCCGGCACCCTCGCCACCGTCGACCACTGGACGACGAAGATGCTCTCCGGCTTCGTCGTCGACCTGGCGTTCATCGGAGCCAACGGCATCTCCCGCGAACACGGTCTGACCACGCCCGACCCGGCGGTCAGCGAGGTCAAGACGCAGGCGGTCCGGGCCGCGCGCCGGGTGGTGTTCGCGGGCGTCCACACCAAGTTCGGGGCGGTCAGCTTCTGCCGGTTCGCCGAGGTCGGCGCGTTGGAGGCGGTCGTCACGAGCACGCTGCTCCCGGCGGCCGAGGCCCACCGCTACTCCATGCTGGGACCCCAGGTCATCCGGGTCTGACCCGGCGGAACCGCACCCCGCGCACCCCACGCATCACACGCACCGCGCACCGCGCACCGCGCAAGGTTCCGCCTCCCCGCGGGCCGAGCCGTCCGGGCGACGTCCGGTACCTCCCTGTACCACCGCTTTCGTCGAGGAGTGATCCATGCGAACCCAGAGCCGACGGCGGCCGCCGCGAGCCACGCTCGCCGCGGTCGCCGCAGGGACGCTGCTCGCCCCGCTGCTCTCCGGTTGCTGGGTCGGAGCGGGCGGGGCCGGATCCGGCGGTGACGCCGTCAACGTCCTGATGGTCAACAACCCGCAGATGGTGCAGTTGCAGAAGCTGACCGCCGCGCACTTCACCAAGGACACCGGCATCGAGGTGAACTTCACCGTGCTGCCGGAGAACGACGTCCGCGACAAGATCAGCCAGGACTTCGCCAACCAGGCCGGCCAGTACGACGTCGCCACCCTGTCCAACTACGAGATCCCGATCTACGCCCGCAACGGCTGGCTCCGGGAGATGGACTCCTACGTCGCCGAGGACACCGCCTACGACGAGCAGGACATCCTGGGGCCGATGCGCCAGTCCCTCAGCGGGGACGACGGCAGGCTCTACGGCCAGCCCTTCTACGGCGAGTCCTCGTTCCTGATGTACCGCAAGGACGTCCTCGAGCGGGAGGGCCTGACGATGCCGGCCGACCCCACCTGGGAGCAGGTGGCCGACATCGCCGCGAAGCTCGACGGGGCCGAGCCCGGCATGAAGGGCATCTGCCTGCGCGGGCTGCCCGGCTGGGGCGAGGTCATGGCACCGCTGACGACCGTGGTGAACACCTTCGGCGGCACCTGGTTCGACGAGGACTGGAACGCCCGCCTCGACTCCCCCGAGTGGCACGAAGCGACGAAGTTCTATGTCGACCTGGTCCGCGAGCACGGCCAGGCCGGCGCCGCCCAGTCCGGCTTCGCCGAGTGCCTGAACAACACCACCCAGGGCAAGACCGCCATGTGGTACGACGCCACCTCCGCGGCCGGTTCCCTGGAGTCCGCCGGCTCCCCCGTCAGGGGCAAGATGGGCTACGCCCCCGCCCCCGTGGAGAAGACGGAGTCGGCCGGCTGGCTCTACACCTGGGCCTGGGGCATCCAGAACGCCTCCCGGAACCCGGACAACGCCTGGAAGTTCGTCTCGTGGGCCTCCGGCAAGGAGTACGAGCGGCTGGTCGGCGACGAGATCGGCTGGTCGAACGTCCCGGCCGGCAAGCGCGCCTCCACCTACGAGAACCCCGACTACCGCGCGGAGGCCGCGGCCTTCCAGGAGATGACCAGGTTGGTCATCGGGCGAGCCCGCCCGGACGACCCGGGTGTGCAGCCGCGGCCCGCGCCCGGCATCCAGTTCGTCGGCATCCCCGAGTTCACGGACCTCGGCACCCGGGTCTCCCAGGAGATCAGCGCGGCCATCGCCGGACGCCAGTCCGTCGAGTCGGCCCTGAGGAAGTCCCAGCGGCTCGCCGAAGAGATCTCCGAGGAGTACGAGGGACGGTGACCGCCACGACAACGGCCCCCGTGGCCGCCCCGGACATCCGCCCGAGCGGCGGCCGGCGCTCCGACCGGCTGCGCGGCTGGGCCACCAGGGCCCCGCTGCTGCCCGCCCTGATCTTCATGATCGCGGTCACCCAGCTGCCCTTCGTGGCCACGCTGGTGATCTCCTTCTTCGACTGGAACTCCCTCTATCCCGACGCCCGGCGGTTCGCCGGCTTCGAGAACTACGGAGAGGTCCTCGGCGACCCCGGCCTTCGCCAGTCGGTCTGGACGACGATCCTGCTGACGGTGGCGGTCGTCCTCACCAGCCTGGTCCTCGGACTGCTGCTCGCCCTGCTGCTCGACCGGAGGTTCCGCGGCCGGGGCATCGTCCGCACCCTGCTCATCGCCCCGTTCCTGGTGGTGCCGGTGGCGGCGGCCCTGCTGTGGAAGCACGTCCTCTACAACCCCGAGTACGGCCTGTTCAACGGCCTGCTGCACTCCGTCGGCGGGCCGCAGCCCGACTGGATCTCGGGCACCCCGCTGCTCGCGGTCCAGGCCGCGCTGGTGTGGCAGTGGACGCCGTTCATGATGCTGATCCTGCTCGCCGGGCTGCAGAGCCGGGACCAGGAGCAGATCGAGGCGGCCCGCGTCGACGGTGCGAGCGACTGGCAGATCTTCCGCCACCTCACCCTGCCCCACCTGCGCCGCTACCTCGAACTGGGCGCCCTGCTCGGCTCGATCTACATCGTGCAGAACTTCGACGCGGTCTTCACGCTCACGTCCGGCGGCCTGGGCACCGCCAACCTCCCGTACACCGTCTACCAGACCTTCTACCAGGCCCATGAGAACGGTCTGGCCTCGGCCGCCGGCGTCCTGGTCGTCATCGGTTCGATCATCATCGCGACCTTCGCCCTGCGCGTCGTGTCGTCCCTGTTCCGTGAGGAGGTGGCCCGCGCATGAGCACCACCGCCGTACGCGGCCACGGCCGGATCCGCAAGGGAGCGGGTCTCGGCCTGGTGGCCTGGCTGGCCGGGATCGTCTTCTTCCTGCCCATCGCCTGGATGGCTCTGACGTCCTTCCACTCCGAGGAGGACGCGGCCACCAACCCGCCGTCCTTCACCGCCGCCCTCACCCTGGACGGCTACCGCGAGTTCTTCGGCGCGGGCGGCGGCGCGAGCCCCTGGCCGTCCCTGATCAACTCGACGGTGGCGTCCGTGGCCTCGGTGGTCCTGGTCCTGCTGCTCGCCCTCCCGGCGGCGTACGCCCTGTCCATCCGTCCGGTGAAGCGGTGGACGGACGTCCTGTTCTTCTTCCTCTCCACCAAGATGCTGCCGGTCGTGGCCGGTCTGCTGCCGATCTACCTGTTCGCCAAGAACGCCGGGATGCTCGACAACATCTGGCTGCTGGTCCTGCTCTACACCTCCATGAACCTGCCGATCGCCGTGTGGATGATGCACTCGTTCCTCTCGGAGATCCCGGTCGCGGTGATCGAGGCCGCCCAGATCGACGGAGCCCGGCTGCCGACGGTACTGGCGCGCGTGGTCGCCCCGATGGCGCTGCCCGGCATCGCGGCGACGGCCCTGATCTGCTTCATCTTCAGCTGGAACGAACTGTTGTTCGCCCGGGTGCTGACGGGCGTGGTCGCCGAGACCGCCCCCGTCTTCCTGACCGGCTTCATCACCAGCCAGGGCCTCTTCCTGGCCAAGGTGTGCGCCGCGTCGCTCGTCGTCTCCCTGCCGGTGCTCGCCGCGGGGTTCGCCGCTCAGGACAGACTCGTCCAGGGTCTGTCGTTGGGAGCCGTGAAATGAAGGCCGCCGTCATCGAGCCTGAACGGCGACCGCGCCGCCCGCTTCCTCACCGCGGTCACCACCGCCGGCGCCCCCCGGCTCGTCATGGCCCGCTGGACCGGCAACTACAAACACGGCAACGAACGCACCGCCCGCAACCACCCCCGCAACCGGCGCTGAGCGTCACCGCCCCGTTCGAGCCACAGGTAAGGGAACGGTAAATCGCCTCCGCTCGTTCACCCGGCATGACAGCTATGACCCCCGGCTCGAACATCCCCCTCCCCACCGCCCGTGTGACGGTGGACGTCGCCGCCCCGGTGCGGCTCGACGTATCGGGCCTGCTGCTCACCGCCGACGGCAAGGTGCGCTCCGACGACGACTTCATCTTCTACAACCAGCCCGCGGGCCCCGGTGTGACCTACCGTTCCGGCGGCGGCACGGCCCCCGACGCCATCACCATCGACACCGCGGCGGTCCCGCCCGGCATCGAGAAGATCGTCGTCACCGCGAGCCCCGACGCCCAGGGCCAGACGTTCCAGGGCATCGAACCGACGGCCACCATCCGGAGCGCCGACGACAACGCGGTCCTGGCCACCTTCACTCCCCCGCGCCTCGGCACCGAGACCGCCCTGGTGATCGTCGAGATCTACCTGCGCAACGGCGCCTGGAAGGCCCGCGCGGTCGGCCAGGGCTACGCCAACGGCCTGGCCGGCATCGCCACCGACTTCGGAGTCACGGTCGAGGAACCGGCCGCCCCCGCCCAGCCGACCACTCCGCCCCCGTCCGCCATACAGCCGCCGGTGAGCCCGCCGGCCCCGCCGATGCCCTCCCCGCAGGCCCCGGCGGCGCCCGCCGCTCCCCCGGCGCCGCCCGCCGCCGCACCCGGCACCGGGAAGATCAACCTGGACAAGGGCCGGGTCAGCCTCCAGAAGAACCAGACCGTCTCCCTGATGAAGGGCGGCCGCCCGCTGCTCTCGCGGGTCCGGATGGGCCTCGGCTGGGAGCCCGCGTACCGGGGCAAGGACATCGACCTCGACGCCTCGGTCATCGCCTACGGCCCGCAGCGCAACCACATCGACAGCTGCTACTTCGGCAAGCTCCAGATCGTGGGCGGCGCGATCCAGCACTCCGGCGACAACCTCACGGGCGAGGGCGGCGGGGACGACGAGACGATCACGGTCGACCTCGGCCGCCTCCCCCAGGACGTCACCGGCCTGGTCTTCACGGTCAACTCGTTCTCCGGCCAGAAGTTCACCCAGGTGGCCAAGGCGTACTGCCGCCTCCTGGACGCCACCACCGGCGAGGAACTGGTCCGCTTCGACCTCACCTCCGCCGAGCCGCAGACGGGCGTGATGATGGCGAAGCTGATCCGCCAGTTCTCCGGCGAGTGGGAGATGACCGCGCTGGGCGAGTTCGTGAAGTCCCGCACGGTACGGGGCATGGTCAAGCCGTCCGCCCAGTCCCTCTGACCGCGCGGACGAACCGACCGCGCGGACGTGCCCGGGGGCGCCCCCGTCCGCAGGGGGCGCCCCCGGGGCACCCGGCCCCGGACCGGGGGGCCACGGTCGCAACCCCTCCCTCAGCGGTCCCGAACACCGGCGCAAGCGCTGCTCCTCGCCACCGTGATGGCGGGTGACACGGGCAGAGGGTTCAGTCGCGCTGCTGGCGCTTCCAGGGGCCGGTGACGGCGAGCATGATGCCCGGTTCCTGGATGTTGGCGTACAGGGTCTTCCCGTCGGGCGAGAAGGTGACGCCGGTGAACTCGCTGAACTCCGGCTCCTGTTCGGTGCCGATGTTCAGCTCGTTGCGTGCGATGGGGTAGGTCCGTCCGCCGTCGGTGGCGCCGAACAGGTGCTGCACGCCGTCGCCGTCCTCGGCGATGACCAGCCCGCCGTACGGGGAGACGGTGATGTTGTCGGGGCCGTCGAAGGCGCCGTTTTCGCCAGGGTCGGGGTTCACGCCGAGCAGGACCTTGAGGGTCACCGTGCGGCGCCGGGGATCGTAGAACCAGATCTGGCCGTCGTGCTGAACGGGGCTCTCCTCACGGGCGTACGAGGAGACGAAGTACGCCCCGCCGTCGCCCCACCACATGCCCTCCAGCTTGCGGCCCCGGGTGATCTCGCCGGGCCCGAACTGCTCGCGCACGGAGACGGTCCGCGCGTCGCGGTCCGGTACGTCGACCCAGTCGACGCCGTACACCGTGCCGGTCCTCGTGGCGCGGGAGAGGTCGTCGACGAACCGGCCGCCGGAGTCGTAGCACTTGGGCGCCTGGAGGACTCCCGCGTCGTCGGCGAGGGCGCGGAACCTGCCGGGGCCGTGGCGGAAGTCCTTGGGCGGGGTCCAGCGGAAGAACAGGCCGTTGGGCTCGTCGGCGTCCTCGGTGAGGTAGGCGTGGCCGCGCCTGGGGTCGATGACTACGGCCTCGTGGTCGTAACGGCCGAAGAACTTCAGCGGCTTGGGGTCGCGGTTGGCGCGCCGGTCGGCCGGGTCGACCTCGAAGACGTAGCCGTGGTCCTTGGTCATGCCGTTCTCGCCGGCCCGGTCGGAGTTCTCCTCGCAGGTGAGCCAGGTGCCCCAGGGGGTGCTGCCGCCCGCGCAGTTGTCGGCGGTGCCGGCGATGCCGACCCACTCGGCGACGCTGCCGTCGGGGCGCACCTCGACGACCGTGCAGCCGCCGGGGGCGCCCGGGTCGTAGACGAGGCCCTCGGCGAGCGGAACCGGGTGCTCCGCCTCGTCGCGCGGGCCGTCGATCTCGTGGTTGTTGACCAGGAGGGTGGTGCCGCGGGGGCCCTCGAAGGCGGCGGTGCCGTCGTGGTCGGACGGGGTGAACTCGCCGGACTCGAGCCTGGTCCTGCCCGTGTACGTGAGGATGCGGTACGAGAAGCCGGCGGGCAGGGCGAGAATGCCGTCGGGGTCGGGGATCAGGGGGCCGTAGCCGACCGCGGGGTGGTGCCGGGCCTGCTCCCGCTCCTCCCCCACGCTCTCGGCGTCGTGGGACGCGAGGGCGTGGGGTGCGGAGGCGAGGGCGCCGACGCTGCCCACCAGTGCGACACCGGCACCGGCGACCGCGGTTGTTCTGGTGAAGTCCCTGCGGGTGAGCGACATGGAGTCTCCTGTGGCGGTGGGTTGCCGTGAGGACCGACCTCGTACACCGTCACGCTTCCGCCCACGCCTGAACGCCGATTGAACTCCACGGGACACCCCGGCGGCCGCTTCGGTGAACCGCGCGGGGCCGTCCGGCCCCGCGCGTGCTCCAAGGCCCCCGAGCGGGAACCCTCAACCCCCGTGCTGCGAGCGGGCCTTGAAGGCTGCCTTGCGGGCCTCCTTGGCGATCTTCTTGTCCGGGTGCAACCGGCCCATCGCCTCCAGCACGTCCGCCGTGGCCGGGTGCTCCACCCGCCAGGCCGTGGCGAAGAATCCGCTGTGCTGGCGGGCCAGCCCCTCCACCAGGGCCCGCAGTTCCTCGGAGTTGCCCTCGGCGGCGAGCTGCGCGGCGACCGTGTCGACGGTCAGCCAGAAGATCATTGCCTCGGAGGGCGGCGGGACGTCGGTGGCTCCGTGCTCGGTCAGCCACACCCGGGCCAGCCCGCCGAGTTCCGCGTCGTCGAGCACCTCCCGCAGGGCGGGCTCGGCCGAGAGGCCGACCAGCGACAGCGCCTGCTGGCACTGCAACCGCCGCAGTGGGGCGCTCTTGTCGCTCCCGCGCGCCGCGGCCAGCAACTCCCGTGCCGCGGCGAGCGGTTCACGCCGGGCGAGCCACTGTTCGGTCTCCGCGTGGGCCGCCGCCGGCGGGAACACGGCCGTGCCGTCGAGCAGCGCGTCGGCGCCCTTGTCCGCGAGGTCCCCGACCGCCGGTGCCTCGAACCCGGCTTCCAGCAGCCGGGCGCGCAGCCCGTACAGCCCGAGCGGGGTCAGCCGCACCACGCCGTAGCGGGAGACGTCGGTGTCGTCCTGCGGCTCCCCGGACTCCGCGGGCTCCCCGGGCTCTTCATCGGTCTCGACCAACAGCGCCTCGTCGACCGGCTGGTACTCCACGAGCCCGACCGGCTCCAGCATGCGGAACTGGTCGTCCAGCCGCATCATCGCGTCGGACACCTGCCGCAGGACGTCGTCGGTGGGCTCCGGCATGTCGTCGGGGACGAGCACGGACGCGGCCAGCGCGGGCAGCGGCACCGGTGCCCCGGCGGGGCCTTCCTCGCCGGCGGTCAGCAGATAGAGGTTGCGGAGCACCCCGTCCAGGAACTCCGCCTCGGCCTCGGGGTCCCAGTCGAGCGAGGAGAGGTCGAGTTCGCCGGATCCGTCCCCGGCGGCGATGGCGTCGACGAGCCCGTCCAGGTCGGGCACGCTCGCGTCGGCGAGCACCGTCTCCAGGGCGGCGAGCCAGACCGTGAGGACGTCCTGCGGCGAGCCTCCGGTGAGCAGCGCGAGGTCGGCACCCGTGGTGACGGTGCCCTCCTCCTCGTCGACCACGTCGACGAGCCCGGCGTCCACGGCGACGCGCCATGCCTCACCGGCGTCGGCGGCGGCCTCCTCCCCGCTCAGCCCGAGCGCCTCGGCCGCCGCGGGCAGCTGCTCGTCGACGAGCCCGCCACCGGCGTCGACCCGGGTCGCGGGCCCGGCCCAACGGGCGAGCCGGACCGCCCGGGACAGCAACGGCGTGGACAGTGCTTCACGCGCCAGCTCCGCGTCGGGGTGCAGCCGCACCGGCGGCAGGGTGGAGCTGTCTGACATCGGCTGTTTCTCCTAGGTGCTGTCCTCGGCGCCTCTTGCGACTCAACCGCCCAGCCTAGACGGATTTCCCCCCAAGCCGCCCGCTTCACCTCTCCTTCAGCCGCCGTACATGGCTGAAACCTTGACAAGTGGCCTGGCCAGGCTGGAGATTGACGCGCGTAGAAAACGGCGGACGGTTGTTCACCGGACCCGCACGGGCCCATCCCGTCCCGCATGTCCTGCACGCACGCCCCGCACGTCGCACCTGCCACTCTCGCCCCGGCACTCATCACGTTTCCCGGAGGGAATCCGTTGCCGAGCAAGTCGTCCGCGCGCCTCGCCGCGCTCACCGTCGCCGCCGTGTGCGCGGCGTCCACCGTCACCCTCGCTTCGCCCGCGCACGCGGAGTCCGTGCGCATCTACGACATCCAGGGCGACACCCGGATATCGCCGTACGCCGGACAGCAGGTCACCGACGTGACCGGAATCGTCACCGGTGTCCGCACCTACGGCTCGTCCCGCGGCTTCTGGATCCAGGACCCGAACCCGGATGCCGACCCGGCCACCAGTGAGGGCGTCTTCGTCTTCACTAGTTCGACCCCCCAGGGGGTGGCCGCAGGCGACGCCGTCACGGTCTCCGGCACGGTCACGGAGTTCGTCCCCGGCGGTACGGCCTCCGGCAACCAGTCGCTGACGCAGATCACCCGCCCCACGGTCGCCGTCGTCTCCCGCGGCAACCCGGTCCCGGCCGCCACCAGGATCGACGCGAGGTCCGTCCCCGCCGCCTACGCCCCGGCCGGCGACCCCGCCGCGAACGGCTCGGTCAACGCGCTCCCGCTGCGCCCCGAGCGGTACGCCCTGGACCGCTACGAGTCCCTGGAGGGCATGAACGTCCGGGTCTCCGACACCCGGGTGGTCGGCGCCACCGACCCGTACACCGAACTCTGGGTCACCGTGAAGCCGTGGGAGAACCGCAACCTGCGCGGCGGCACGGTCTACGGCTCCTACGACGACCGGAACACCGGCCGCCTGCAGATCCAGTCCCTGGGCCGAGCCGCGGACTTCCCCGACGCGAACGTCGGCGACACCCTCGCCGGCACCACCGCGGGCCCGCTGGACTTCAACCAGTTCGGCGGCTACACGCTCGTGGCGGGCGAACTCGGCACGCTCGAGAGCGGGGACCTGCGGCGCGAGTCGACGCGCGCGCAGCGCTCCGGCGAGCTGGCGGTCGCCACGTACAACGTGGAGAACCTGGACCCGTCCGACGACACGTTCGCCGCGCACGCCGAGGCGATCGTGGGCAACCTGAAGTCGCCCGACATCGTGTCCCTGGAGGAGATCCAGGACAACAACGGCGCCACCGACGACGGCACGGTCGCCGCCGACCGGACGGTGGCCCGGCTGATCGACGCGATCGAGGCGGCGGGCGGCCCGCGCTACGACTGGCGCGGGATCGACCCGGCCGACAAGGCCGACGGCGGCGAGCCGGGCGGCAACATCCGCCAGGTGTTCCTCTTCAACCCGGAGCGGGTCTCCTTCACCGACCGCGCGGGCGGCGACGCCACGACGGCCACCGGCGTCACCAAGGTGCGCGGCAAGGCGGCCCTGACGGTCTCCCCCGGCCGCATCGCCCCCGGTGCCGAGGCGTTCGAGGGCAGCCGCAAGCCGCTGGCCGGCGAGTTCGTCTTCCGCGGCCGCACGGTCGTCGTGGTCGCCAACCACTTCGCCTCCAAGGGCGGCGACCAGGCCCTGACGTCGCAGTACCAGCCGCCGTCGCGCAGCTCGGAGACCCAGCGCCACCTCCAGGCGAAGGAGGTCCACGACTTCACCGCGAAGATCCTCACCGCCCAGAAGAACGCGGACGTCGTCGTCCTCGGTGACATCAACGACTTCGAGTTCTCCACGACCACGAGGATCCTCGAGGGCCGGGGCACGCTCTGGTCGGCGGTCAAGTCCCTGCCTCGGAGCGAGCGTTACTCGTACGTCTACCAGGGCAACAGCCAGGTGCTGGACCAGATCCTGATCAGCCCGTCGATCCGCCGCGGCGGGTCGTTCACGTACGACAGCGTGCACCTCAACACCGAGTTCCACGACCAGATCAGCGACCACGACCCGCAGATCCTGCGTTTCCGCCCGTAGGGCGTACACCCGCGTCGGGGGCCGGCCGGACGCTCCCGTCCGGCCGGCCCCCGGCCGTGCCCGCCCGGCCGTGCCCGCCCGGGTCCGCGGCGCTTCCGGTCCGCGGCCGGTACACCCCGGTCCGCGGTCAGTGCGCCCCGCGCCGCCGCAGCACCGCCATCCCGGCCGTCGCGGCCAGCCCGGCCGCCGTTCCCCCGGCGACCATTACCGGCCACGGCTTCCGTGTTCCGGCCCGCCGGACCTGGGTGGCGCTGCTCCGCAGCTGCACGGTCATCGCACCGGCCTTGTCGCGCAGGTCGTCCACACGGGCCAGCGCATGCCCCTTGACGTCCATCTTCCCGGCCAGCTCCTCGACGGTGTCGCCGAGTTCGTGCCGGGTCCGCTCGATCTCCTGCCGCAGTTCGTCCGGCCCCTTGGCTCCGCGGGCGGCGGTGTCCTGCTCGACCCCGGGCTCGATGTGGGCCCCGGAACCGGAACCCACCGCCCTCGCAGGCGGGTTCGCCCCGTTCACATCCCGCGTCATCGGTGCGCCCTCCCCTTGATCTCCTCCACGTCGGCCTTCACGCTGCCCAGCGTCTGTTCCGGGGTGGCCGGCGTGGCCTTCCTGAGCTCGGCCCGGCCGAGCGCGGCCAGCACGGCGGCGATCACGAACAGCACGGCCGTGATGATCAGCGCCGCCGCCCACACCGGCAGGACGAGAGAGAGTGCGGCACCGCCGGTGAAGGCCGTCGCCAGCAGGCCGGCGTAGGCGAAGGCGCCCGCGGCGCCCAGCATGCCGCCGCCGCGTCCGGCCCGGCGGCCCTTCTCGGCCAGCTCCACCTTGGCCAGGGCCACTTCCTGCCGCACCAGCCGGGAGACCTGCTCGGTGGCCTGTCCGACGAGTTCGCCCACGCTGTGCTCGTCATGGCTGTATTCGGCGCGGCTGCCGCTGTCGCGGCTGCGCGTGTCGCGAACCGGCGGTTGCTCGATGGTTGCGGTCACGGTGTTCCGCCTCCTCTCGGTCGGGTGCCTTCCGAGTACCCGGAGCGCGGGGCGCCTATCCTGAGCGCCATCCCTTACTGATGCTTATCAATAAAGGATAGAAGATTTAAGTAGAGCTACACAGTGATCGGGCAGAGACTGCTCCCATGACCCCATCGACGCCCCCCTTCGGCCGCGCCCTGTGCGCCATGGTCACGCCGTTCACCCCTGTCGGCGCCCTGGACCTGGACGGTGCCGCGCGTCTGGCCGACCACCTGGTGAGCCACGGCTGCGACGGCCTGGTGCTGTCCGGTACGACGGGCGAGTCCCCGACCACCACGGACGCGGAGAAGTCGGCCCTCATCACGGCGGTACGGGAGGCCGTGGGCAACCGCGCCTCGATCGTCGCCGGCGTCGGCACCGCCGACACCGCGCACACCGCCGACCTCGCCCGTGAGGCCGAGCGGGCGGGCGCCGACGGTCTCCTGGTCGCCACCCCGTACTACAGCCGCCCGCCGCAGGACGCGATCGAGGCGCACTTCCACGAGGTCGCGGACGCCACGGGCCTCCCCCTGGCCCTGTACGACATCCCGGCCCGCACGGGCACCCGCATCGAGCCGGACACGATGCTGCGGCTCGCCGAGCATCCCCGGATCGTGGCGGTGAAGGACTGCTCGTACGACTTCCTGGCCGCCCAGAAGATCATCGCCCGCACGGATCTCGCCTACTACGCGGGCTGCGACGAGCACATCCTCGCCCTGTACGCGGTCGGCGGCGCCGGGTACGTCAGCACGGTCGCGAACGTGGTCCCGGACCACCTGCGCTCCGTCCTGGACGCCTTCGACGCGGGCGACACGGCCCGCGCGGCCGACCTCCAGCAGCGGGCCACCCCCCTCATCGAGGCGATGACGGCGAACGGCCTCCCCGGCACGGTCACCACCAAGGCCCTCCTCACCACCCTCTCCCTCCCCGCAGGCCCACCCCGCCCGCCCCTGAAGCCTGCCGACCGCGCGACAGTCGACGGGCTCAGGTCCACCTACGACGACCTCATGGCGAACTGACCGCCCGGCTGCCGGGTCGCCCAGGAGTTGTGGCCCGAGAACCTTCGGGGTTTGCCGACAACTCCCGGAGGCACCCCGATTCAGGCCTTGGCCGCCGCGACCTGGTGTACCCGGCCGGTCAGCTCTCGCACCGCGCGCGTCTTGGCGTACGGTGTCAGGTCCTTGCGCATCGTGGCGAAGTGGTCGTCACCGCGGACGGACGACACATGCTCGTACTCGTCCAGGAACCGCCCCCACGACTCGCACGACGCCTCCAGGTGCCCGTGCCGCAGTTGGCGCTGCGCCAGGAGCGCGTGGGCGTGGACACGGCCCTGCCGTTCATTGGCCGGCTGGACCTTGATGGACTGTCGCAGAGCATTGATGCTGCCGGGCAGATCGTTCTCCTCCATGAGCACGTGGGAGACGTGGAAGAGGTAGGCCGTCTGGTCGTAACCGCCGATCGCGTCACGCCGGTTGTCGGCCTTCGCAAGCGCCGTCTCGGCTTCACTGAGCCGGGCATGGGCCTGACGCCGGTCCCCGACCATGCTCGCCGCATGAGCCTGCTGCCCCCGCAGGAACGCTACAAGGCGCGGGCCCGCCGACGGCGCTGCCTCAGCAGCGGAGTCCGCCAACTCCAGTGCCATCCGCCCGTGCCGCAGGTTCGAAGCCTGAAGCGACATGCCGCGCAGCGTGCGGCAGTAGGTGACGTGGTCGTTCGCCTCATCAGCGAGCTTGAGCGCCCGGACGTAGTACTTCTGTCCCAGGCCGTGGGCTTTCTCGTACATGGCCATCCACCCGGTCAGATAGGTCAGGTCGGACGCTGCGGCCAGTATGTCCCGTTTCACCGGCTCGGACGCCTCCACTTTGAGCCATGGACCGACTGTGTTGACGAGGAACGCGGCCGCCATGGGGCGCGCGTGACCGGCACCGAACTCGTCGAGGATGTCGGCGATCCGCGCCGTCATGGAGCGCACCGATGCGACTTGGGAGGCCCCGATCCGGGTGGTGGCCTTCCCTGGGACAACCGGATCCGTAGCGGCTCGGGCACTGTGCTGGAACCCGGGAACGGAAAGAGCCGCGGAGAACAGAGTCACGGCCAGGACACCGCGACGGGATGGGTCCATATCCGCCCTTCCTAGTTCGATCAACTCCTCCACAGTGTCGACTGGTTGCGAGCCGTCGGCGGACACAGCAGGCCGGAGCCCAGCTTCCGCGTGGGTGATCGGCCGCCCCAGCCGAGCAGACAAGGCTTCAAGAATCAGCGGCCTGACCTCGGGCTTCGGCGGTGTACCGGCGATCCAGTGCGCAACGGCCGTCCGGTCGTACGAAAGGTGCAGCCCGGCTTGCGGGCCGAGCCTGTTCACCTGCTGGGCCAGCTGCGTACGAGTCCATCGTGCCTGCTCAAGCAACCTGTCCAAGGCAGGGTTGGGCGTGCGTTTCCTCGTGGCCATGTTCTCAACTCCCGATAGCCCCATGGCGTTCACGGTGTTCACGGTCCCACCTGCCATCAACGGTACCCGCAGACAGTGACCGCGCGGTTACCTCTTACGAGTCAAGCAACCGATCGTCCCTTGGGAGCAGAGGGTGACCAGCGCACCACCATCGAGAAAAGGCGCCGCCGCGGAGGCAGGCGGTCATGGCCAGGAGCGTCGGCCCGGGCAGACACGCCTGACCAACGATCTGTTGAGCGTGTGCTTCGAGATCTCCCCGGGCCGGGCCGGGGGCGACATCGCCGAGGACGACGCGCGTCGTGTGCAGATGGCCCGGCGGGTGACCGCGGCCCGGCTGCGGTACTGCGGACTGGAGAGCCTGGTCGACGACGCCACGCTCATCGTCTCGGAGCTGGTCACCAACTCCATCCAGCACAGCGGCGGCACACGGATCACCTTCGTCCTGACGGTCGACGGCGGCTTCCTGCGTATCTCTGTGCACGACGAGATGCCCGGCCGCCCGGTCGTCTGCAACACCGACGACGATGCCGAGCGAGGCCGCGGCCTCTTCCTCGTCCAGTGCCTCACCGCCGCCCACGGCGGCACCTGGGGAACCAGCAACGACGGAGCCACCACTTGGTGCAACCTCGCTCTCCCTGGCGGCCGGCCGTGACCGCCCAGGGCACCGTGCCAGTCCTGGTCCGCTTTGCCCTCCAGCGAGAGGGCGAGGAAGCCGCCCCGGACAACCTCACTGGTCCGACGGCTCAGCTCCTTCCGGCGCATGGACCTGGGCGAACTGGTGCATGAACTGAAGTTCGCCGCATAGACACCTGCCCCGGCGGACCGAATGTCCTCTCGAAGCCGGGACCGACCGGAGCAGGACCAACTCCCGGTGCCGGTTGTCTGACCTGCTCCCCCACTGATCCAGTGCCGGTCCCGATCCCCCTTTGCCTCGCTGCCCTCGACGGAGCAGCAAAGGGGCTCTCCCGAAGAATGGGTTGGAGGCCCACGTGCAAGAACTGACCAGGCCCGCAGAAACCGACATCGTCGACTTCACGGCCCTGCGCAACTTCGCTGCGCTTCGCGGGCAGCTCCGCGTCTCTTTCACGCCGCGGTGCAACATCGCCTGCTGGTTCTGCCACAACGAGGGCGACGTTCCGCCCCCGCTCACCAAGGTCGACCGCTCCCGGCAGCCCCGCGCCCGCGCGCTGGATCCGGACGGCTATCTGGCGATCGTCAAGACGCTGATGGACGCAGGTCTCAGGCGCGTGTACTTCACCGGCGGTGAACCGCTGACGTCCCCCATGGCCCGGCCGGTCCTGGAGAACCTGCCGGAGCAGGGCCCGGACGCCTCGTACACCCTGCTCACCAACGGGACCCGCATCCGCACCCACCGGGCATGGCTGGCACGCACCCGGTTGGACAAGGTGAAGGTGTCGCTGCACTACTTCTCGGACGAGAGCCTGCGCGCCATCGCCGGAACCCGCATCAGCATCGACACCATCCTCGACGGCATCGAGGCCGCCCGGGAAATGTTTCCCCCAGGTGGAACTGAACACGCTGCTCCAACGGGAGAACGCGCACGAGGTCGAACGCATCCTCGACTTCGCCCTGGAGCGGCGCCTGCCGGTGCAGTTCATCGAGTTGGTGAGTACGGACTTCAACGAAGGCCGAGCCTTTTCCGCGGTGTCGGCCGAAGCGATCCTGAACCACCTGCGCACGCTCACCACGGACGAACACGTGGAGGTCGCCGGGGTCGGCCAAGGCCGGCGCGTCTTCCGTATCGACAGCATCGAGGTCGACGTCATCCACCGCAACCTCGGCCGTCACCACGTCGGCCAGTGTGGCGCCTGCCCCCGCCGCACCGAGTGCGTCGAAGGCTTCTGGGCGCTGCGGGTCGACCACAACGGCGGCGTCCAGCCGTGCCTGCTGCGCGACGACCTGCGCCTGAACGTCAACGAGTTCCTGGCCGACCCGAAGCGGCTGGTCGAAGTCGTCGCCGGACACATCACGTCATTCACGGAAGGGACGCTATGAACCGCTTACCACCTCCCTACCAACCGCTCTTCTTCGAGAGCCGGCCGCAGCCGGTCATCGTCCTCGAAGGCGTCTCCGGGATCGGCAAGTCCACACTCGCCGACCTGCTGGCCCGGCGCCTGAAGGCGTCCAGCTTCCACACCCTGCCGGAGCCACACACCGGCTGGTCGCCCACCATCAACGCGCACCTACGGTCTCTGCCGCAGTTCGCGTTCTACCTCTCCGGCGTACTGCATGCTTCCGACCGCGTACGCCACGCCCGCACACTCGGCCCCGTGGTGGCGGACCGCTACGTGTCGTCCGTCATCGCCTGTCACGCCGCCGTCCATCACGTACCGGTGGACACCGTCGCCAATCTCCTGGAGCCCTTCCGCCCCTACCTGGTGACGCCGACCCGCACCGTCTATCTGCGCTGCTCGGAGGAGTCGCTGCGTGAGCGGATGGCGGCCAAACAGGACGTGAAGAGCGACGACACCGACCTGTTCGAGGTTCCCGGCCGACTGTCCCGGCTGCTCGCGAACTTCGCCCATGTGGCCGAACGAGACAAGACCGCGGTCTGGCTCGACACCGACGGCAGGACGCCGGAGGAACTCGCCGACCAGGTCCTTGCCGATCTGGAGCACACCCTTGCTTAACCCCATCGACACGGCCGCCGTCATCCGTGACGGCGGTGCGGTCGGGCAGTACCCCGACCAGATCCACGAAGGCGTCGCCTGGTGGCTCGGCGCCTGCATGATCGTCACCCTCCAGGCATCGCGGCTCGCGGTCGCTCACGACGGACACCCCGTCAGCGCCGTGTTCGCAGAACGACTGTGCCGAGGAGCGATCAACGCCCAGCACTACGCCTGCAACGTCCGCCACCTCGGCCAACAGTCCGAGCAGGAACTGCTCGCCGCCATGACCGACCCCTACCGGGCCCCTGGAGCGTGGTTGTCCGCCGACGTCGCCGAGAGCTTCACCACCATGCGGATCCGTCTGTACGACTCGCACGGCGCGCTGCTGGACGACGCCAACGGCCTCGCCGCGATCCGTGACCTCATCGCCCAGGACCGCGTACCGATCCCCGTGAACACCCGGGCCAAGGGGAGCATCGAGTCCTGGCAGCCCCAGACGACCGAGGGAGGCCGCCCGTGATCGACGCAGCACGGATCATCGACTCCGGCACCAACATCCTGTTCGTGACGTTCGACTCCCTGCGCCACGACGTCGCCCGCACCGCACTGGCAGAAGGCCGCACCTCACGACTCGCCGGATACCTTCCGGGCGGGCAGTGGGAACGACGGCAGACTCCCGGCACCTTCACGCTTCCCGCGCACATGGCGTTCTTCTCCGGCTTCCTGCCCAAGCTGCCCCAGCCCGAGCAACCGGCACGCCTGTGGGAGTGTCGGCCGCCGGCCTTCAAGACAGTGCCGACCGAGACGTTCGTCTTCGACGCTCCGAATCTCCTTGAGGGTCTCGCCATGCACGGCTACCGCACCGTGTGCGTGGGCGGAGTCACCTACTTCTCCCAGGAGACGCCTCTCGGATCGGTGCTGCCCGTCATGTTCCACGAAGCGCGCTGGCGACCCGAGTTCTGCTCCCCGGCGATCGAATCCACCCGCCACCAAGTGGACCAAGCCCTCGACATCGCTGACCGCGCCGGCAGCCGCACGCCGCTGTTCCTGTTCGTGAACGTCTCCGCCACGCATGTGCCGCACAGCCACTATCTGGGCAGCAGCGAGGACACCACCGCCTCACAAGCCGCGGCGCTCGCCTATGCGGACGGGCACGTGGGGAGGCTGCTCGACGGGCTGACCAGCCGGGGAAGTTGGCTCGTCATCATGTGCGCCGACCACGGCGACGCCTACGGTGACGACGGCTGTCACGGCCGCGGCATCGCCCACCCCGTCGTGTGGAACGTGCCGTTCGCCTCCTGGGTGCAGGGCTGAACGCTACGCTCGCTCACCATGAGCGAGGGATCGATGCGCGACGCCTCCGTGGTCCTGGCACGCGACGCAGACGACCTGGTCGCACTGCTGAGCGCGGACTTCCCCGCCCATGGAGGCGAGTACCTGTTTCTTCCCGGCGGCCGCCGGGAAGACGGCGAGAGCCCGCTGGAATGCGCCCGCCGTGAACTGCGCGAGGAAGCCGGCGTGACCGCACAGCGGTGGCGTTCACTCGGATCGCACGCGATCACGCAGGCCTCCCCCGCGCGCGTCCACCTTTACGAGGCCCGTGACCTGACACTCGGCCCGCAGGAACTCACCGGGACGGAACAAGGTTTCAAACTGATGTGGTGGACGATGACGGACGCCCTCCAGGCCGTCCACGAGGGGCGGTTCCTCCTTCCTGCCGGGCCGCTCGCCCTGCTCCTCGCAGAGCACCGCCCCACGGGCGGCTGAGGCACCGACTCGCCGAGGGGAACTCGGGCTCTTCGTCCGCCCCTGAAGCCCGCCGACCGTGCAACGGCCGACGGGCTCAGCTCCCTCTACAAGGCCCTGACCACAGCCTGCCCCCACCAGCGCAGCTTCGCCCAGAGTTCAGTCCCGCGTCGGACGCAGGACGAGGCAGACGAAGCCCAGCACGTCCCGGTAGACACGCAACCATTGGTCGCGGTGAGTGGTGGCCACCTCGAGCGCCTGGGCGCTGCCTGGATCGTCGGGATGGTCCAGGGCCCATGAGGCCAGCGACCCCGTCCAGGCCCACTCGTAGTCGTCGAGCTCCTGGCGGGTGCTGATATGTCCCTGGACAGGCGTCCACCCGTCCGCGACGACCCGATCCAGCGTGGTCGGCAGGTCGGCGAGGTCCCCGAACAGCTCGACAGCCTCGGGAGAGGGCTCCCGGTCCCAGAATCCGTCACCGACCAGAATGCACCCCCCGGGGGCCAGGTGCTCACGCGCCGCCGCAAGAGTGGGGAGCAGGCCGCCGAAAGCGTGCGTGGCTCCCACACAAAGCACCAGGTCGAAGGCGTGGGAGGCCGCGAAACGCACAGCGTCCTGATGATGGAGGACCAGGCGGTCCTCCACCCCGAGCCGACGCGCAGCCTGACGCGCTTGTGCCAGCGAGCTCTTGGAGATGTCGACGCCCTCGGCCCGCAGCCGCGGATGCACGGCCAGGGCCCGCAGGAGCCACTCTCCGCCGCCGCAGCCGAGGTCGAGTACGCGCTCGGCACCGCGTGAGAGACCACGTTCCAGCAGTCGGCGCACCGCGTCGTCGTCGAGCGGGGCTGCGATCGGATGGTCCGCATGAGCACGCCTGGAGATCTGTTCCCGGTCCACGGGCGGAGCCTGACATGCCCGGCGATTCACACGCACCTGATTTCCGGTCGGCCCCCGGGCCGGAGACCGGATTCGACCGTTCTCACGGTCGGGGCAGGCGGTCGGAATCAGTCGGTGGTGAGGCCGTCGATCAGGCGGTTGAGGAATCGGGTGAAGGTGGCTTCGGGGGCGAGTGGGCGGCCGGGGGCGCAACGAGGCCGCCGACGGGCGGGCCACGGTGTCCTGGCTGCGTGAGCAGCCCTGGTTCAACGGAACACTCGGGACCGTCGGCCCCAGTCACCTGGGCTACGTGCAATGGGCCCTCGCCCTGGACCCGCCGCCGGAACTGAAGGCGATGGTGGTGCAGGTGGGCCTGCACGATCCCTACGCCCTGTTCCACACGCGCGGTGCGCTGCGCCTGGAGAACGCCCTCGCCGTCGGGGTGGGCATGACCTACCAGCACCAGGGCATGGCACCCTTCCTGAGGGCGACTCTGCGCCTGCAGCGCCGTCTACGCGACGTCACCACCGCCCAGCCCCTGCGCGGGGCGTACGCAACGGCCCTCGGGGGCGAGCTGCCCTGGCTGGACGACGCCATGACGCACCCGGACCCCAAGAACCCGTACTGGCACGGCGCGTCATTGGCGCGGCCGGCGGAGCGGCTCGGCGTGCCCACGAGCCTGATCACCGGATGGCACGACGCGCCGGCCGGTCAGACCTTCGAGCAGTACGACCGGCTGCGGCGGGCCGGCTGCGAGACCGCCCTGCTCGTCGGCCCCTGGATCCACACCTCCGCCCTGCAACAGGGCCGGCCCGAGGTGTTCGCCGAGAGCCTCGCCTGGCTGCGCGCCCACCTGCACGCCGATGCTCGATCGGCTTTACGGGAGTCGACGGCGAGGGATTCCTGGAGCCGGACGTCGACAAGTGGTTCACCGCAGTCGGCCACCGGGATCGCCGCGATCTTCGGATCCGACATCAGCACGATCTCGTTCATGTACTGATCATTGCCGCTCACCCCGCTCAACGGCGATGCCCCTGCTCCCCCTTGGCCAGAAGCCGTCGGCTCGTCCCCGTGACGGCCTTCGCTGCACCATGTCCCAGACGTCGCTGCGGTACTCGTCCGCCGACCCGGTTCTGAGGGTGATCCCTGGGTCATTACCCGTACGACGGCTTCACTCGGCGCCCCAACATGCCTACAACGGGCGTTGGGGCCTGTTTCGAAAGCCGGGGAGAGCATCGGCTCTGAGGGGAGGCGTTCGTCGTAGGGTGAGAGGCGGCCGAAGGAGGCCACCGGCCGAGGGAGCCATGGATGACGCGGTACCTGATCTCGTTCGATGACGGCGCGATGACCTTCCCCGAGGAGGAGTTGCCCGAGGTGGCCGAGGCCTCGCACAAGGTGGTGCGGGAGGCTCAGGACGCCGGTGTGTGGGTCTTCGGCGGCGGACTGGAAAGACAGCAGGCGAGCGTCGTGGCCACCGACGGGACCGTCACCGAGGGCCCGCACCCGGAGACCAAGGCGGTGCTCGGCGGGTTCTCGGTCATCGATGTGCCCTCACGCGAGGACGCGCTGGAGTGGGCTGCCAAGATCGCCGCCGCGTGCCGCTGCGCGCAAGAGGTCCGGGAGATCATGCCCGACCCGACCGTCTGATCGAAGACGAAGCCACCGTCCTCAGCGTCGCACGGAGCTTGCCGACCTCGGTGCCCTCGATACCGCTCAGGCCCTCGACGTGTGCGTCGAGAGCGGCCGCGACGGCCTTGGCCTGCGCCTTGTAGCCGGCCAGGTCGTCCTCGACGATGGGAGCCGGGAGCCCCCTGTCCACGCACGAGCGCCCTCCCGGGCCGTTCTGGGGCCGTGGAAGGGCGCTCGGTGTGGTGACCGCGGTGCCGACGGAGCTGCCGGCTGCCGGTGGTCAGTTGTGGCGGTGCAGGACGTCGTTGAGGCCGCCCCAGACCGCGTTGTTCGGGCGGGCCTCGACCGTGCCGGTGAGCGAGTTGCGGCGGAAGAGGATGTTGGAGGCGCCGGACAGCGCGCGGGCCTTGACGACCTCGCCGTCGGGCATGGTCACACGGGTGCCCGCGGTGACGTACAGGCCGGCCTCGACCACGCACTCGTCGCCGAGTGCGATACCGACGCCCGCCTCGGCTCCGATCAGGCAGCGCTCTCCGATGGAGATGATCACGTTGCCGCCGCCGGACAGCGTGCCCATCGTGGAGGCGCCGCCACCGATGTCCGAGCCGTCGCCGATGACGACGCCCGCGGAGATGCGGCCCTCGACCATCGAGGTACCGAGGGTGCCCGCGTTGAAGTTGACGAAGCCCGCGTGCATGACCGTGGTGCCCTCGGCGAGGTGGGCGCCCAGGCGGACCCGGTCCGCGTCGGCGATGCGGACGCCCTTGGGCGCCACGTAGTCCGTCATCCGGGGGAACTTGTCGATGGACGTGACGGCCAGGTGCAGGCCCTCGGCGCGGGCGTTCAGCCGCACCTTCTCGATGTCGTCGACGGCGACCGGGCCGAGCGAGGTCCAGGCGACGTTGGCGAGGAAGCCGAAGATGCCCTCCAGGTTCTGGCCGTGCGGCTTGACCAGACGGTGCGAGAGCAGGTGGAGACGCAGGTAGGCGTCGTGGGCGTCGACCGGCTTCGCGTCGAGCGAGGAGATGACCGTGCGGACCGCGACCACCTCGACGCCCCGGCGGGCGTCCGGCCCGATCGCCGCGGTCGCGCCGGCGCCGAGCAGTTCGGCGGCGCGCTCGGCGGACAGCCGCTCGGTGCCGGACGGGCCCGGCGCGTCGGAGAGTTCGGGGGCGGGGAACCAGGTGTCGAGGACGGTGCCGTCGGCGGCGAGGGTGGCGAGGCCGGCGGCCACCGCGCCGGTGGTGCTCTGAGCAGTCGTGTCGGTCATGAGGGCAACCTAACCGGGGAGAGCCCGGCGATGCGAACCGGTGTCGCGCCGTCTCAGCTACCGGAGACGACCCGGTCCAGCATCTCCCGCGCGTACGCCTCGTCGTACGGCGTGTCGGTCAGCAGTACCTGGAGGCAGATGCCGTCCATCAGGGCGACCAGGGCGCGGGCCGTGACCGGGTCCGTGCGGCGGGACAGCAGCACGGTGACGTCCTCGCACCACTCGGCCGCCACGGGGCGCAGCGCGGGCCGGCGCAGGGCGGCCAGATACAGCTCGTACTCCAGCTCGACGCCGGTGCGCTCGCCCGCGAGCCATTCGCCGAGCAGCCCGGCGAGCTCGGTCGCCAGGTCGGTGCGCGTGTCCTCCAGGCCGCCGCGTGAGGCGACGGCCTTGGCGAAGCCCTCGTTCGCCTGGCGCAGCGCGGCGACCATCAGCTCGTCGAGGGTCTTGAAGTGGTACGTCGTGGAGCCGAGCGGCACATCGGCCTCGGCGGCGACGCTGCGGTGGCTGAGCCCCGCGATGCCGCTCCTGCCGACCACCCGGATCGCCGCGTCGATGATCCGCCGGCGCCGCTCGGGGTCGTACCGCCGGGCCATCAGTGCGCGCCGCCGAGGTTGAGCACGACCACGCCCACGATGATCAGCGCGATGCCGAGGGCCTTGACCGCGGTGAGCCCCTCCCCCATGAACATGACGCCGATCGCGGCGATGGCGGCGGTGCCCACCCCGGCCCAGATGGCGTACGCGGTGCCGATGGAGAGGGTGCGCAGTGTCTGGGCGAGCAGGCTGAAGGAGACCACGTAGCCGAGCAGGGTCAGCAGTGAGGGCCAGAGTCTGCTGAAGCCGTCGCTGTACTTCATGGCGGTGGTGGCGCCCACCTCCGCGACGATCGCCCCGGCGAGCAGCAGATATCCCATGTGTACGAGCGTACACAACGGACGGCCACCCGAGCGTGGAGAACGGCAAAGAGGAACGGCGGGTGGTGATCCCCCTGTGGGGATCACCACCCGCCGTTCCTCCGACGTGCGTGCGCCTGCCGTGTGTCTCAGACGTTGAAGCCGAGCGCCCTCAGCTGCTCACGGCCGTCGTCCGTGATCTTGTCGGGACCCCACGGGGGCATCCAGACCCAGTTGATGCGCAGTTCGTTGACCAGGCCGTCCGTCACGGACTTGGCCTGGTCCTCGATGACGTCCGTCAGCGGGCAGGCCGCGGACGTGAGGGTCATGTCGATGGTCGCCACATTGCTGTCGTCGACGTGGACGCCGTAGATCAGGCCGAGGTTGACGACGTCGATGCCCAGTTCGGGGTCGACGACGTCCATCAGGGCCTCGCGGACCTCCTCCTCGGAGGCCGGTTTCATCTCCACGGTCTCGCTCATGCCGTTGTCCTTTCGGCGTCGGAGCCCAGCGCCTGGGCCGTCGCGTCCTTCCACGCCATCCAGCTGAGGAGGGCGCACTTGACCCGGGCCGGGTACTTGGAGACCCCGGCGAACGCGACCGCGTCCTCCAGGATCTCCTCCATGGCGTCGTCGGGCTCGATCTTCCCCTTGGACTGCATCAGTTCCAGGAAGGTCTCCTGGATCTTCCGCGCCCTGGCGAGCTCTTCTCCGACCAGCAGCTCGTTCAGCACGGAGGCGGAGGCCTGGCTGATGGAGCAGCCCTGCCCCTCGTAGGAGACGTCGCTGATCGTCGTGCCGTCGTACTTCACGCGCAGCGTGATCTCGTCGCCGCACGTCGGGTTGACGTGGTGCACCTCGGCGTCGCCATCCCGCAAGCCCCGCCCGTGCGGGTTCTTGTAGTGGTCCAGGATGACTTCCTGGTACATCGAATCCAGCTTCATGCGATCGCTCGCCAGCCCCTCAGCCGAAGAAGTTCCGTACGTGCTCCAGTCCGTCGACCAGAGCGTCGATCTCGGCCGGCGTGGAGTACAGATAGAACGACGCTCGCGTGGTCGCGGGAATTCCGTACCGGAGGCAGACCGGCCGCGCGCAGTGGTGGCCGACCCGGACCGCGATGCCTTGCTCGTCGAGGACCTGGCCCACGTCGTGCGGGTGGATGTCCCCCAGCACGAAGGAGATCGCGGCGCCGCGCTCCTCGGCCGTGGCGGGGCCGATGATGCGCAGGTCCGGGACCTCGGCCAGCCGCTTGACGGCGTACTCGGTGATGGCGTGCTCGTGGGCGAGGATCTTGTCCATGCCGATGGCGCTCAGGTAGTCGATCGCCGCGCCCATGCCGACCGCCTGCGCGACCGGCGGGGTGCCCGCCTCGAACTTGTGCGGGGCCGGGGCGTACGTCGACGAGCTCATCGACACGGTCTCGATCATCTCGCCGCCGCCGAGGAACGGCGGCAGGTCCTCGAGCAGTTCCTGGCGTCCCCACAGGACGCCGATGCCGGTCGGAGCGCACATCTTGTGGCCGGTGAAGGCCACGAAGTCGGCCTGGAGGGCCTGTACGTCCATCGGCATGTGCGGCGCGGCCTGGGAGGCGTCGATGCACACCAGGGCGCCGACCTCCTGGGCGCGGCGCACGATCGCCTCGACCGGGTTGACCGTGCCCAGGATGTTGGACACCAGCACGAAGGAGACGATCTTCGTCTTCTCGGTGATGATCTCGTCGATGTTGGACAGGTCGAGGCGGCCGTCGTCGGTGAGGCCGAACCACTTCAGCTTGGCACCGGTGCGCTGCGCGAGCAGCTGCCACGGCACGATGTTGGAGTGGTGCTCCATCTCCGTGATGACGATCTCGGTCTCGTGGTCCACCCGGTAGGGCTCGTCGGCCCAGCCGAGCATGTTCGCCACGAGGTTGAGCGACTCGGAGGCGTTCTTGGTGAAGATCACCTCGTCGCGGCTGGGCGCGTTGATGAACGCGGCGACCTTGTCGCGTGCGCCCTCGTACAGTGCCGTGGCCTCCTCGGCGAGGACGTGCACGCCACGGTGGACGTTGGCGTTGTGACGCTCGTAGTACTCGCTGAGCGCGTCCAGCACCTGACGGGGCTTCTGGCTGGTCGCCGCGTTGTCCAGGTAGACCAGTTTCCGCCCGTCGTGGAGCTGGCGGTCCAGGATCGGGAAGTCCTTGCGGATCGCCTCGGTGTCGAGGAGGCCCGGCAGCTGTGTCACGCGGATGCGCCACCCTTCACGTATGCCTCGTAGCCCTCGTTCTCCAGCTTGTCCGCGAGCTCGGCGCCGCCGGACTCGGCGATCCGGCCGTCGGCGAACACGTGGACGTAGTCGGGCTTGATGTAGCGCAGGATGCGCGTGTAGTGCGTGATCAGCAGGGTGCCGACCTCGCCGGACTCGCGGACCCGGTTGACGCCCTCGGAGACGATGCGCAGCGCGTCGACGTCCAGGCCGGAGTCGGTCTCGTCGAGGATGGCGACCTTGGGCTTGAGCAGCTCCAGCTGGAGGATCTCGTGGCGCTTCTTCTCACCGCCGGAGAAGCCCTCGTTGACGTTGCGCTCGGCGAAGGCGGGGTCCATGTGGAGGCGCTCCATGGTCTCCTTGACCTCCTTCACCCAGTGGCGCAGCTTGGGCGCCTCACCGCGGATGGCGGTGGCGGAGGTGCGCAGGAAGTTGGAGACGGAGACACCGGGGACCTCGACCGGGTACTGCATGGCGAGGAACAGGCCGGCGCGGGCGCGCTCGTCGACGGTCATCTCCAGGACGTCCTCGCCGTCGAGGGTGACGCTGCCGCCGGACACGGTGTACTTGGGGTGACCGGCCAGGGCGTAGGCGAGGGTCGACTTGCCGGAGCCGTTGGGGCCCATGATGGCGTGCGTCTCGCCCTGCTTCACGGTGAGGTCGACGCCCTTGAGGATCTCCTTCGTGGCGTTGTCGGCCTCGACGGTGACGTGCAGGTCTCGGATTTCAAGCGTTGCCATGGGTGCCTCAGGACTCCTGGGTGAGGGAGACGAGCACGTCGTCCCCTTCGATCTTTACGGGGTATACGGGGACGGGGCGCGTGGCCGGAAGACTGTCGGGCTTGCCCGAGCGGAGGTCGAAGCGCGAGCCGTGCAGCCAGCACTCGATGTGGCAGTCGTCGACCTCGCCCTCCGAGAGGGAGACGTTGGCGTGCGAGCAGATGTCGTTGATCGCGAACACCTCGCCCTCGGTGTGCACGATGGAGACCGGCGTGCCGTCGAGTTCCACCCTTTTCGGGGTGTCCTCCTCCAGCTCGCTCAGCCCGCAGGCGCGTTGGAAGGTCATGCGACCGCGGCCTCCAGCTCCTCCTCGATCTTGGCGATCAGGCGCTCCTCGATGTCCGGGACGCCGATCTGCTGGACGAGTTCGGCGAAGAATCCGCGGACCACCAGGCGGCGGGCGTCCTTCTCGTGGATGCCGCGGGCCATCAGGTAGAAGAGCTGCTCGTCGTCGAAGCGGCCGGTCGCGGAGGCGTGGCCGGCGCCGACGATCTCACCGGTCTCGATCTCCAGGTTGGGCACGGAGTCGACGCGGGCGCCGTCGGTCAGCACCAGGTTGCGGTTCATCTCGTAGGTGTCGGTGCCCTCGGCCTTGGCCTCGATGAGCACGTCACCGATCCACACGGCGTGCGCGTCCTCGCCCTGGAGCGCGCCCTTGTAGACGACGTTCGACTTGCAGTGCGGAACGTTGTGGTCGACCAGGAGGCGGTGCTCCTGGTGCTGGCCGGCGTCGGTGAAGTACAGGCCGAACAGCTCGGCCTCACCGCCGGTGCCCGTGTAGGCCACCCGGGGGTGCAGCCGGACCACGTCGCCGCCGAAGGTGACGACGACCGACTTGAAGGAGGCGTCGCGGCCGACGAGGGCGTTGTGCTGGGCGACGTGCACGGCCTTCTCGTCCCAGTCCTGGACGGAGACGACGGTGAGCTTGGCGCCGTCGCCGAGGACGTACTCGACGTTCGCGGCGAGCACCGCGTCACCGGTGTGGTCGAGGACGACGACCGCCTCGGCGAAGGCACCGAGCTCGATCACCTGGTGCCCGTAGGCGGCGCCGCCCTCGCCGTGCACCGCGATGCGGATCGGCTCGGTGAGGACGGTCTCCTTCGGCACGGTCACGACCGAGGCCTGCTCGAAGGCGGAGTACGCCTGGGCGGCGACGCGGTCGACCGGCTTGCCCGCCCGGCCGAGCCGCGCGTCGTCGCGGCCGACGGTCTCGACGCGGACGCCCTCGGGCACGTCGACGGCGACCTTGACGCCTTCGCCGGTGGCGACGGCGGTGCCGTCGTGCAGACCGCGCAGCCGCTCCAGCGGGGTGAACCGCCATTCCTCCTCACGGCCGTGGGGGACGGGGAAGTCCGCCACGTCGAAGGACGGGGGCGCGCTCATGCGGGTGGCGACGGTCGACTCGGCGGCGACCGCGATCGAGCCCGTGGTGGTGGAGCCCACGGGGATGTTCTGAGCCTCAGCCATGGCTGTCGTAGTGCTCGCTTTCCTTTGCGTAAGGGGCTTGACGGAACGGCGTGGTGTGTTAGCCGACCGCGCCTTCCATCTGCAGCTCGATCAGCCGGTTGAGCTCGAGCGCGTACTCCATGGGGAGTTCCTTGGCGATCGGCTCGACGAAGCCGCGCACGATCATCGCCATCGCCTCGAACTCGGTCAGACCGCGGCTCATCAGGTAGAAGAGCTGGTCCTCGGAGACCTTGGAGACGGTCGCCTCGTGGCCCATGGACACGTCGTCCTCGCGGACGTCGACGTAGGGGTAGGTGTCGGAGCGGGAGATGGTGTCCACGAGCAGCGCGTCGCACAGCACGTTGGACTTGGCGCCGGGAGCGCCCTCGCCGATCTCGATCAGACCGCGGTAGGAGGTACGGCCGCCGCCGCGCGCCACCGACTTGGAGACGATGTTCGACGAGGTGTTCGGGGCCATGTGGACCATCTTGGCGCCGGCGTCCTGGTGCTGGCCCTCGCCGGCGAAGGCGATGGACAGGGTCTCGCCCTTGGCGTGCTCGCCCATGAGGTAGACGGCCGGGTACTTCATCGTCACCTTGGAGCCGATGTTGCCGTCGACCCACTCCATGGTCGCGCCCTCGTAGGCCACGGCGCGCTTGGTGACCAGGTTGTAGACGTTGTTCGACCAGTTCTGGATCGTCGTGTAGCGGCAGCGGCCGCCCTTCTTGACGATGATCTCGACGACGGCGCTGTGCAGCGAGTCCGAGGTGTAGATCGGGGCGGTGCAGCCCTCGACGTAGTGGACGTAGGCGTCCTCGTCGACGATGATCAGCGTCCGCTCGAACTGGCCCATGTTCTCCGTGTTGATGCGGAAGTAGGCCTGCAGCGGGATGTCCACGTGGACGCCCTTGGGGACGTAGATGAACGACCCGCCGGACCACACGGCCGAGTTCAGCGACGCGAACTTGTTGTCGCCGACCGGGATGACGGTGCCGAAGTACTCCTGGAAGAGCTCCGGGTGCTCCTTCAGCGCGGTGTCGGTGTCGAGGAAGATGACGCCCTGCTCCTCCAGGTCCTCGCGGATCTGGTGGTAGACGACCTCGGACTCGTACTGCGCGGCGACACCGGCGACCAGGCGCTGCTTCTCCGCCTCGGGGATGCCGAGCCGGTCGTAGGTGTTCTTGATGTCCTCGGGCAGGTCCTCCCAGGAGGCGGCCTGCTTCTCGGTGGAGCGCACGAAGTACTTGATGTTGTCGAAGTCGATGCCCGACAGGTCCGAGCCCCAGTTCGGCATGGGCTTCTTGTCGAACAGCCGCAGACCCTTCAGCCGCAGCTTCAGCATCCACTCCGGCTCGTTCTTCTTCGCGGAGATGTCGCGGACGACGTCCTCGTTCAGACCGCGCTTGGCCGCGGCGCCTGCCTCGTCGGAGTCGGCCCAGCCGAATTCGTACGTACCCAGGCCCTCGAGTTCGGGGTGGGCAGTCTCCGTGGGGAGAGTCATGCGGGGTTCCTCCCGGCCGTGCTTGCAGATGCGTTGTGGATGTGCGGCGAAGTCTTCTTCGCAGAAGTCTTCGAAGTCTGTGAGGTGCGTGCGGTCCTGGCGGACCGCGGCGCGGGCTGCGGTGCGGACGTCGCCGTCTGCGATCCCTTCGGGATGAAGGTGGTGCAGACACCGTCGCCGTGCGCGATGGTGGCCAGCCTCTGCACATGAGTACCGAGCAGCTCGGCGAAAAATTCCGTCTCCGCCTCGCACAGCTGCGGGAACCGCTCGGCCGCGTGGGCGACCGGGCAGTGGTGCTGACACAGCTGCTCGCCCTGCTGCGGGTCGGGGGCGCTGCGCGCCGTGGCAGCGTACCCGTCCGCGCTGAGCGCCTTGGCCAGCGCCCGGGTCCGCTCCTCGGGGGCCCGCGGCCTCGACCGCCTCGCGGTACGCGCCCGCCTGGGCGGCGATCCGGGCGCGGGCGAACGCCGCGATCGCCTCGTCGCCGCCCCCCTGCTCGCCGATCCAGTGCAGGGCGTCCACGGCCAGCTTGTCGTACGACTGGTCGAAGGCGTCCCGTCCGCAGTCCGTGAGGGCGAAGACCTTGGCCGGGCGCCCGCGGGTGCGTGCTCCGTAGACCCGTCGTTCGCGCGCCTCCACGATCCCGTCGGTGGCCAGGGCGTCGAGGTGGCGACGGACGGCCGCCTGGGTCAGCCCGAGCCGCTCGGCGAGTTCGGAGACGGTCGACGGGCCGTGGTCCAGCACGGACCGAGCGACCCGGTTGCGGGTGGACCGCTCACCGGTCGCAAGTTCCTCCTGGGGAGCCTCGCCAACCTTTTTCACAACGCCATTGTTGCGTAATTCATCAGGGCCGGGCAAGCCGCACCCGATCACCCCCGGGTGCACTTCATCACTTAGGTAAACCTAATCCGACCTGCGGAAACGATCTTTGATCGCTCGGACCAGCGGTTTCCGGTGCCGCTTCCGGCACCCTCCCGGGCATGCCCGCACCCGCCCCCGGCGTCCGGGGGTCCCGGCGCGTCCCTAGACTCGTGACCCATGCGAAGTGAGCCCGTGGTCCAGGTGCAGGCCCTGGTGAAGCGGTACGGCACGAAGACCGCGGTGGACGGCCTCGACCTGGTGGCACGGCAGGGCGTGACGGCCGTGCTCGGACCCAACGGGGCGGGCAAGACGACCACGGTCGAGACCTGCGAGGGATACCGGCGGCCGGACTCCGGCACGGTGCGCGTCCTGGGCCTGGACCCGGTCCGGCAGTCGGCCGCGCTCCGGCCCCGGGTCGGCGTGATGCTCCAGTCCGGCGGCGTCTACTCGGGCGCGCGGGCCGACGAGATGCTCCGCCACACGGCGAAGCTGCACGCCCACCCCCTGGACGTGGACGCGCTGATCGAACGCCTCGGGCTCGGCTCCTGCGGCCGTACGACGTACCGGCGGCTCTCCGGCGGCCAGCAGCAGCGGCTCGCGCTGGCGATGGCCGTGGTCGGGCGCCCGGAGCTGGTGTTCCTGGACGAGCCGACCGCCGGACTCGACCCGCAGGCCCGCCGCGCCACCTGGGACCTCGTACGGGATCTGCGCGCCGACGGGGTCTCCGTCATCCTCACCACGCACCACATGGACGAGGCCGAGCAGCTCGCCGACGACGTCGCGATCATCGACGCCGGCCGGGTGGTGGTCCAGGGCAGCCCCGAGGAGCTGTGCCGGGGCGGCGCCGAGAACACCCTGCGCTTCTCGGGCCGGCCGGGGCTGGACGTGGCCTCCCTGCTCAAGGCCCTGCCGCCCGACTCCCAGGCCGCCGAGCTGACCCCCGGCTCGTACCGGGTCGTCGGCGAGGTGGACCCGCAGCTGCTCGCCACGGTCACGTCCTGGTGCGCACAGCACGGCGTGCTGCCGGACCGGATCTCGGTCGAACGGCACACCCTCGAGGACGTCTTTCTGGAGCTGACGGGCAAGGAGCTGCGTTCGTGAATCCAGTGAACCCGGTGAACCCGGTAAACCCGGCGAACCCGGTGAATCAGGCGACTCCGGCACCCCCGGGATCCGGCGCCTACGCGCCGCGGCCGGGCGCGGCTCCGCTCCCCCGCATGATCGCGGCGCAGGCCCTGCTCGAGACGAAGATGCTGCTGCGCAACGGTGAGCAGCTGCTGCTCACCGTGGTCATCCCCACACTGCTGCTGGTGCTGTTCAGCACCGTGGACATCGTGGACACCGGCGAGGGCGAGGCCGTGGACTTCCTCACCCCCGGGGTCCTCGCGCTGGCGGTGATGTCGACGGCGTTCACCGGGCAGGCCATCGCCACCGGCTTCGAGCGCCGGTACGGGGTGCTGAAGCGGCTGGCGTCCTCACCGCTGCCGCGGTGGGCGCTGATGACCGCGAAGACGCTGTCGGTGCTGGTCACCGAGGCGCTCCAGATCGTCCTGCTCACGGTGATCGCGTTCGCGCTGGGCTGGTCGCCGCAGGGCAACCCGCTCGCCGTGCTTCTGCTGCTGGTGCTGGGCACGGCCGCCTTCTCGGGACTCGGTCTGCTGATGGCGGGCACCCTGAAGGCCGAAGCGACGCTGGCCGCCGCCAACCTGGTGTTCCTGCTGCTGCTCGTCGGCGGCGGGGTCGTCGTGCCGCTGGACACCTTCCCGGAGACCGCACAGAACGTCCTCGGCCTGCTGCCCATCGCGGCGCTGTCGGAGGGCCTGCGGGACGTGCTCCAGCACGGGGCCGGGCTGCCCTGGGGCGACCTCGGGATCCTCGCCGTGTGGGCGGCGGCGGGGCTCGCGGCGGCCGGCCGGTTCTTCCGCTGGGAGTGAGAAGGCTCCCGGTACCACCGACCCACCGACCAGGACCCTCGTGAAAGCGTGCACAAGCGGGCGCCCTACGATGGACGCGTGCCAAACGTGACCCGCGCCGACGCCCAGGCGGTCCTGCGCAACCCGCTCGCCTTCATCGCCGCACGCTGGACCCCGGACCCCCGGACGGTCCGGCGGGCGGCCCTCGCCGCGCTCGTCATGGCGGTGGTCATCGTGGTCACCGGTGGGGCCGTGCGGCTCACCGGCTCCGGCCTGGGCTGCCCCACCTGGCCCAAGTGCACCGACGACTCGCTCGTCTCCACCCGGGAGATGGGCCTGCACGGGGTCATCGAGTTCGGCAACCGCCTGCTGACGTACGTGCTGTGCGCCGCCGTCGGCTGGGCGATCGTCGCCGCGCGCTCCCAGAAGCCGTACCGGCGCAGACTGACCCGGCTGGGCTGGGCGCAGTTCTGGATCGTGATGGGCAACGCGATCCTCGGCGGCATCGTGGTCCTCGTCGGCCTCAACCCGTACACGGTCGCGGCGCACTTCCTGCTCTCCTCGGCGCTGATCGCGGTGGCCGCGGTGATGTGGCAGCGCGTCCGTGAGGGCGACGGGGAGCCCCGGCCGCTGGTCGGCGCAGCCGTGCGGCAGCTGGTGTGGTTCCTGGTGGTGGCGTCCGTCCTGGTCATCGCGGTCGGCACGGTGGTGACCGGCTCGGGACCGCACGCGGGTGACTCCAGCGAGGTCGCGCGGATGCCGTTGGACCCGGCGATGGTCAGCAAGGTGCACGCCGTGCTGGCGTGGATCGTGGCGACGCTGACGTTCGCCCTGTGGTTCGTGCTCAAGGCGGTGGACGCGCCCAAGGGGCCGCTGCACCGCACCCGCGAACTGTTCCTGATCATTCTCGCGCAGGGTGTGATCGGTTACGTGCAGTACTTCACGGACCTGCCCGAGGTCCTGGTCGGCGCCCACATGTTCGGCTCCTGCGTCATGTGGATCTGGGTGGTGCGGGTGCTGCTGTCCCTGCGGGAGCGGCCCGAGGCCGTGGCCGATCTGCCGGGTCCGGCGGACGCGGCGGCCGAGACGAAGCTGACGACCGCCTGAGCCTGCGGGGCGGTGGGCCCTCGGTTCCGGTCCCCCGCAGCCGTCAGTCCAGCCCGTACACCCGGCCCGCGTTCCCCGACGCGATCATCCCGGCCACCCGCTGCGCGTCCTCCAGGGACCAGGCTCCCTCGGTCACCCAGGCGCCCAGCACCCGGCCGAGCGCCTCACGGAACAGCCGGGCGCCCACGACGTGCAGTTCGGGCAGTCCCTGGGCGCCGCTGGAGAAGAGGATCTTGCCGAAGGGCGCGAGTTCCAGGACCTCCTCGAGGACGGTCGCCGCGCGGGCGCCGGTGCGGGCCAGGGCGGCGCCGGAGTCGACGTAGACGTGCGGGTGGACGCCGGCCAGGTGGGCGGCGTGGCGGTGGTCCGGGTAGCCGTGCAGCAGGACGAGGTCGGTGCCGAGCCCGGCGGTGGCCCGGACGAACCCGTCGAGGAACCCCTGGTCGGTGCCCTCCGCCCGGGAGCCGCCGGGCGCGCCGAGCCCCGCGTGCAGTTGCAGGGGCCGGCCCGAGGCGACGGCGGTCCACAGCAGGTGCCGCAGCAGCACCGGGTCGCTCGGCTCGTCCCCGACCCGGCGTGCGGCCAGCCACCGCGCGGCCGCGCCGCGCACCTCTCCGGGCCCCGGCGGATCGGGCGCGAGCGCCGTCCCGTGCCGTATGCCGGCGACGGAGGTGAAGGCGACGGTGTGCGCGGCGGCTCCGTGCACGGACTCGGCGAGGTTGGCGAGGAAGGACTCCACGGTGCCGGAGGTGTCGGCGACCTGCTGGGCCAGCTGTTCCAGGCGCACGATCTCGTGGGCCGCGGCGGCGCCGGCCGTGGCCAGCTCGGCCGTGCCGGTGAGGTCGCCGGGCAGTCCGGTGTCGACCAGGTAGGTGGTGATGCCACTGGCCCGCAGCAGCCGGCGGGCCGTCTCGGCCACGCCCAGTTCGCGGCGCCGGGCGAGATAGCGGACGGGCGGGCAGTGCGGCTCCAGGCCGAGCAGGGGCGGGCACCAGCGGCGTACGGCGAAGCCGGTCTGGGTGTCGAACAGGGTGGTCCCCGGGGCGGGCGGGCCCTCGGTGCGGACCAGCTGGGCCTCGAAGGTGCCGAGGCCCAGCTCGGTGCGCAGCACGCCGTGGCAGTACTGGTCCACGAGGGACGGCATGTCGATCATCCGGGCTCCCCGCGAGAGACGCTGTGCCTGCTTCCACAGGTCTCTAACGGGTGAACCGGGGTCGAGGTGTTGCGGTGCGTCCGACACGGTGCCTGCCGCGGACGGCCGGTGGGCTGATCGGTGGGCCGGCAGGCCCGGGGTCAGCCGTTGGCCGGGCCGCCGATCTGACTGCCCGCCATCCGGGTCCACTCGTACGGGCCGGTCCTGACCTTGGCCGCGAACTCGCCGTCGAAGTCCTCGTGGAGGGTGATCCCCGCCTTCTCGGCCGCCTTCTCGGCGATCGCGTAGGAGTGGGCGACCAGGTCGCCCCAGTCGCCGTCCTCACCGACGAGCACGATCCGGGCGCCGCGCTGTCCCAGGTAGGCGATCTGCCCCTCGGCGCCGCCGTGGGCCGTGGCGAAGCCGTTGATCCGCTTGGTGAGCCGGGCCACCTTCCGCGCGGCCTTGCGTTCGGTCCTCTGCTCGGCCCGCTGACCGCTGTTCTGCTCGGCCGCCGGGTCCGCCTGCTGCTTGTCTGCCATGACCAGGATGCTACCGACGGGTAGATCGAACGGCGACGGGCGGGGTCCGTGGCCTTGGCCACGGACCCCGCCCGTCGGAACGTCTCCGAGGTCGCCTACCGCAGGAAGGGGTCCACCGCGACGGCCACGAAGAGCAGCGACACATAGGTGATGGACCAGTGGAACAGGCGCATCTCCTTGAGCTTGCTGCCGGTCACCTCGGACTTGGCGCGGTTGAGGAGCGCGTGCGCCTCCCACAGCCACCAGCCGCCCGCGGCCAGCGCGACCGCGGTGTAGAACCAGCCGGTGTAGCCGAGCGGGGTGAGCAGCAGCGACACCGCGACCATGACCCAGCTGTAGAGCACGATCTGCTTGGCGACGACCTTGTTGCTGGCGACCACCGGGAGCATCGGCACGCCCACGCGCGCGTAGTCCTCCTTCACCTTCATGGACAGCGGCCAGTAGTGCGGCGGCGTCCAGAAGAAGATGACGAGGAAGAGGATGACCGGTGCCCAGGACATCGAGTTGGTGACCGCGGACCAGCCGATCAGCACCGGCATGCAGCCGGCGATGCCGCCCCACACGATGTTCTGCGCCGTACGCCGTTTGAGGATCATCGTGTAGACGACGACGTAGAAGAAGAGCGCCCCGAGGGAGAGCCAGGCGGACAGCCAGTTGACGGTGAGGCCGAACAACAGCGTCGAGACGACGGCCAGGGTGATGCCGAAGGCCAGGCACTCGCGCGGGCTGACCATGCCGGTGACCAGGGGGCGCTGCGAGGTGCGGTCCATCAGCGCGTCGATGTCGCGGTCGAGGTACATGTTGAGCGCGTTGGCACCGCCCGCCGACAGGTAACCGCCGACGCAGGTCAGCAGCACCAGTCCCAGGTCGGGCACACCCTGCTGCGCCAGGAACATCACCGGGACCGTGGTGATGAGCAGCAGTTCGATGATCCGCGGCTTGGTCAGCGCCACGAACGCCCTGACACGGGCCCCGAACGGCCGGTGACTCGGGCTCTGGCTGGTCCCGACAATCCCCGCAGGACGGGATTCAACGGCCGTCACTCGCACCCCTGACAGAGTTCCCAGCAAGCCCTCCCGTGTGAGGTGTCGGTAAAGGCTCGCGCGTACCACGCCACCTTAGACGCTGCCCAGACCCGGACAATCGCGGGGGTCCGGTCGTGTTGGCGGCGGCCGCTCACAACAGAGTCCCGAGCTCGATTGAGCAACCGGATGAGCGGCTCCGTATTCATCTGCCGAACGGGAAGACTTCCCAGTCAGGAGGCGGATCGCCGGGACTCCCGGCAGTCTGGAACGACTCGGGGGATGCGCGTCCTACGGGGGTAGGCTCGACCTCGCCGGTGTGTACTCATCCGGCATCCGAAAACATGTGGAGAGGAGCCCTGACTCAGGGTGAGCACCAAGCCGACCACCACAGACCTCGAGTGGACCGAACTGGACCAGCGGGCCGTGGACACCGCCCGCGTCCTGGCCGCCGATGCCGTACAGAAGGTCGGCAACGGCCATCCCGGTACGGCGATGAGCCTGGCGCCCGCCGCGTACACCCTCTTCCAGAAGGTGATGCGGCACGACCCCGCGGACGCCGACTGGGTCGGGCGGGACCGTTTCGTCCTGTCCGCCGGCCATTCGTCCCTGACTCTCTACACCCAGCTGTACCTGGCCGGTTTCGGTCTGGAACTGGACGACCTGAAGGCGTTCCGCACCTGGGGTTCGAAGACGCCGGGTCACCCGGAGTACGGGCACACCACGGGCGTGGAGACGACGACCGGGCCGCTGGGGCAGGGCGTCGCCAACGCGGTCGGCATGGCCATGGCCGCCCGCTACGAGCGCGGGCTGTTCGACCCGGAGGCCGCCCCGGGCGAGTCTCCGTTCGACCACTTCGTCTACTGCATCGCCGGTGACGGCTGCCTGCAGGAGGGCATCTCCGCGGAGGCGTCCTCGCTGGCAGGCCACCAGAAGCTCGGCAACCTGGTCCTGCTCTGGGACGACAACCACATCTCGATCGAGGGTGACACCGAGACGGCCGTCTCCGAGGACGTCACCAAGCGGTACGAGGCCTACGGCTGGCACGTGCAGCGGGTGGCCCCGAAGCCGGACGGCGACCTGGACCCGAACGCGATCTACGACGCCGTCCAGGAAGCCAAGAAGGTCACCGACCGGCCGTCGTTCATCGCGATGCGCTCGATCATCGCCTGGCCGGCCCCGAACGCGCAGAACACCGAGGCCTCCCACGGTTCGGCGCTCGGCGACGAGGAGGTGGCGGCCACCAAGCGGGTGCTGGGCTTCGACCCGGAGCAGACCTTCGAGGTGACCGACGAGGTCCTCGGCCACACCCGTGGCGCGCTGGAGCGCGGCAAGCAGGCGCGGGCCGAGTGGGAGAAGTCGTTCCAGGAGTGGCGGAGCAACAACGCGGAGCGCGCGGCCGAGTTCGACCGGATCGCGGCCGGTGAGCTGCCCAAGGGCTGGGAGGACACGCTTCCCGTCTTCGAGCCGGGCAAGGCGGTCGCCACCCGTGCCGCCTCCGGCAAGGTGCTCCAGGCGCTCGGCGCGGTCGTCCCGGAACTGTGGGGCGGCTCGGCCGACCTGGCGGGCTCCAACAACACGACGATCGACAAGACGTCGTCCTTCCTCCCGGTCGGCAACCCGCTGCCCGAGGCGAACCCGTACGGCCGCACCATCCACTTCGGTATCCGCGAGCACGCCATGGCCGCGGAGATGAACGGCATCGCGCTGCACGGCAACACCCGGATCTACGGCGGCACCTTCCTGGTGTTCTCCGACTACATGCGCAACGCGGTGCGGCTGTCGGCGCTGATGCACCTGCCGGTGACGTACGTGTGGACGCACGACTCCATCGGTCTGGGCGAGGACGGCCCGACCCACCAGCCGGTCGAGCACCTGGCCTCGCTGCGCGCCATTCCCGGTCTGAACGTCGTCCGCCCGGCGGACGCCAACGAGACCGCGATCGCCTGGCGCGAGATCCTCAAGCGCTGGACCAAGGAGTTCGGCAAGGGCCAGCCGCACGGTCTGGCCCTCACCCGCCAGGGCGTGCCGACGTACGAGCCCGACGAGGACGCGGCGCGCGGTGGTTACGTGTTGTTCGAGGCGGACGGCGGCAAGCCGCAGGTCGTGCTGATCGCCACCGGTTCCGAGGTGCACGTCGCCGTCGAGGCCCGTGAGCAGCTCCAGGCCGACGGGGTACCGACGCGCGTGGTGTCCATGCCGTCGGTGGAGTGGTTCGAGGAGCAGGACCAGGGGTACCGGGACAGCGTCCTGCCGCCCTCCGTGAAGGCGCGCGTCGCGGTGGAGGCCGGTATCGGTCTGACGTGGCACAAGTACGTCGGGGACGCCGGGCGCATCGTGTCCCTGGAGCACTTCGGCGCGTCCGCCGACGGCAAGGTGCTGTTCAAGGAGTTCGGCTTCACCGCCGAGAACGTGGCGGCCGCGGCCCGGGATTCACTCGCCGCAGCCCAGCGCTGACGCTCACATACGACACGTAGTAGGAGATGGAATTTCCATGACAGACGCATTGAAGCGCCTTTCCGACGAAGGCGTCGCGATCTGGCTGGACGACCTGTCGCGCAAGCGGATCACGTCCGGCAACCTCGCCGAGCTGATCGACCAGCAGCACGTCGTGGGCGTCACCACCAACCCGTCGATCTTCCAGAAGGCGATCTCCGAGGGTGACGGCTACGAGCAGCAGCTCGCCGACCTCGCCGCCCGCAGGGTCACGGTCGAAGAGGCCATCCGGATGATCACCACGGCGGACGTCCGGGACGCCGCCGACATCCTGCGCCCGGTCTTCGACGCCACCGACGGCAAGGACGGCCGGGTCTCCATCGAGGTCGACCCGCGTCTGGCGCACGAGACGCGCGCCACCGTCGCCGAGGCCAAGCAGCTGGCCTGGCTGGTGGACCGGCCCAACACCCTGATCAAGATCCCGGCGACCGAGGCGGGCATCCCGGCGATCGCCGAGGTCATCGGCCTGGGCATCAGCGTCAACGTCACGCTGATCTTCTCCCTGGAGCGGTACCGCAAGGTCATGGACGCGTTCCTGACCGGCCTGGAGAAGGCCAAGGAGCGCGGCCTGGACCTGTCGAAGATCCACTCGGTGGCGTCGTTCTTCGTGTCCCGCGTGGACACCGAGATCGACAAGCGGATCGACGCGCTCGGCACCGACGAGGCGAAGGCGCTGCGCGGCAAGGCCGCCGTCGCCAACGCGCGCCTGGCCTACCAGGCGTACGAGGAGGTCTTCGCCACCGACCGCTGGAGCGCGCTGGAGCGTGAGGGTGCCAACAGGCAGCGTCCGCTGTGGGCCTCCACCGGGGTGAAGGACAAGGCGTACAAGGTCACGATGTACGTCGACGACCTGGTGGCGCCGAACACGGTGAACACCATGCCGGAGGCGACGCTGTTCGCCACCGAGGAGCAGGGCGAGATCAAGGGCAACGCCGTCGCCGGCACCTACGAGCAGGCCCGCGCCGACCTCGACGCCGTGGAGCGGCTGGGGATCTCGTACGACGACGTGGTGCAGCTGCTGGAGGAGGAGGGCGTCGAGAAGTTCGAGGCGTCCTGGAACGACCTGCTGAAGTCGACCGAGGCGGAGCTCGCGCGCCTCGCCCCTTCGGAGGGCTGACACCTTGTCGAGCAGCAACCCGCTGCGTGACCCAGCGGACCGACGGCTCCCGCGTATCGCGGGGCCGTCGGGCCTGGTCATCTTCGGCGTCACGGGCGACCTCTCGCGCAAGAAGCTGATGCCGGCCGTGTACGACCTCGCCAACCGGGGTCTGCTGCCGCCGGGCTTCTCGCTGGTCGGGTTCGCCCGCCGCGAGTGGGCGCACGAGGACTTCGCACAGGTGGTGCACGACGCGGTCAAGGAGCACGCCCGCACTCCGTTCCGCGAGGAGGTCTGGCAGCAGCTCATCCAGGGCATGCGCTTCGTCCAGGGCACCTTCGACGACGACGACGCCTTCGAGCGGCTGCGCGGCACCATCGAGGAACTGGACAAGGCGCAGGGCACGGGCGGCAACTTCGCGTTCTACCTGTCGGTGCCGCCGCGGTCCTTCCCGGTGGTCATCCAGCAGCTGAAGAAGCACAGGCTGGCCGACCAGAGCAGCGGTTCCTGGCGGCGCGCGGTGATCGAGAAGCCCTTCGGCCACGACCTGAAGTCGGCCGAGGAGCTCAACGCGATCGTCCACGAGGTGTTCGCCCCGGACCAGGTCTTCCGGATCGACCACTACCTGGGCAAGGAGACCGTCCAGAACATCCTGGCGCTCCGCTTCGCCAACACGATGTTCGAACCGATCTGGAACCGGTCCTTCGTGGACCATGTGCAGATCACCATGGCCGAGGACATCGGCATCGGCGGCCGGGCCGGCTACTACGACGGCATCGGCGCCGCCCGTGACGTCATCCAGAACCACCTGCTCCAGCTGATGGCGCTCACCGCCATGGAGGAACCGGCCTCCTTCGACGCGGACGCGCTGGCCGCGGAGAAGACCAAGGTGCTCGGCGCCGTGCGGCTGCCGAAGGACCTGGGCCGGGACACCGTGCGCGGGCAGTACGCGGCGGGCTGGCAGGGCGGCGCGAAGGCGGTCGGGTACCTGGAGGAGGAAGGCATCAACGCCTCCTCGAGGACCGACACGTACGCCGCGATCAAGCTGGGGGTCGACAACCGCCGCTGGGCGGGCGTCCCCTTCTACCTGCGCACCGGAAAGCGGCTGGGCCGCCGGGTCACCGAGATCGCGGTGGTGTTCCAGCGGGCGCCGCACTCGCCGTTCGACACGACGGCCACCGAGGAACTGGGCTCCAACGCGATCGTGATCCGCGTCCAGCCGGACGAGGGTGTCACGGTGCGGTTCGGCTCCAAGGTGCCGGGCACGTCGATGGAGATCCGGGACGTGTCGATGGACTTCGCCTACGGCGAGTCGTTCACCGAGTCCAGCCCGGAGGCGTACGAGCGGCTCATCCTGGACGTCCTGCTCGGTGACTCCAATCTCTTCCCGCGCACCGAGGAGGTCGAGCTGTCCTGGAAGATCCTCGACCCGATCGAGGAGTACTGGGACAACCACGGCCGACCGGCCCAGTACCCGGCCGGTACCTGGGGGCCCGTGGAGGCGGACCACATGCTCGAGCGAGACGGACGGAGCTGGCGCCGGCCATGAAGATAGACCTCACGGACACCACGGCCGGCGAGATCAACAAGTCGCTGGTGCGGGCCCGCCGGGCCATCGGCACTCCGGCGGTCGGCATGGTGCTCACCCTGGTCATCGTGACCGACGAGGAGAACGCCTACGACGCCCTGAAGTCAGCCGGCGACGCCTCGCGCGAGCATCCCTCGCGCACCCTGGTCGTCATCAAGCGGGTGTCCCGCTCCCCCCGCGACCGCACGCAGTCCCGGCTGGACGCCGAGGTGCGGGTCGGCGCGGACGCGGGCACCGGCGAGACGGTGGTGCTCCGGCTGTACGGCGAGGTCGCCGACCACGCCCAGTCGGTGGTGCTGCCGCTGCTGCTGCCGGACGCCCCGGTGGTGGTCTGGTGGCCGGTCAACGCCCCGCTGAACCCGGCCGGCGACCCGCTGGGCGCGCTGGCCCAGCGCCGGGTGACCGACACCTACGCCTGCGAGCAGCCGGTGCGGGAGCTCGCGGCCCGCGCCGAGGCCTACACCCCGGGCGACACGGACCTGTCCTGGACCCGGATCACGCCCTGGCGTTCGATGCTGGCCGCGGCTCTGGACCAGGTGACCTGCGAGGTGCAGGGCGTGGAGGTCGAGGGCGAGGAGTTCAACCCGAGCTGCGAGCTGCTGGCGATGTGGCTCGCGGACCGGCTGGGCGTGCCCGTGAAGCGCTCGCTGTCGAGCGGTCCGGGGCTCACCGCGGTCCGGCTGTCGACCGACTGCGGCCCGATCGTGCTGGACCGTGCCGACGGTTCGCTCGCGACCCTGTCCATCCAGGGCCAGCCGAAGCGGGCGGTGGCGCTCAAGCGCCGGGACACCGCGGAGCTGGTCGCGGAGGAGCTGCGCCGGCTGGACCCGGACGACACCTACGCGTCGGCCCTGCGGTACGGGATCGAGCGGCTGCGGAGTCCGGCGACGGGGGCGGGCGCGACGAAGGCGTCGTCCGGTGCTCTGGACGAGGTGTCGCGCGGGCTGACCGAGGCGTCGACCGCGCTCGACGAGGTGTCGCGCGCGCTGGACGAGGCATCGGGCGGCTCCGGGAAGCCGGCGGGTGAGTCGCCGGCCAAAGGAGCGGCGGGCACCGCTTCCGGCGGACCGGCTGCGGAAGGTTCCGCGGGCGAAGCGACGGCGCAGGCAACGTTGAAGAAGGTGGAGGCGAAGTGAGTACGGCACCGCAGCTGGTCGTGCACCGCGACAAGGAGCTGATGGCGCAGGCCGCGGCGGCCCGGCTGATCACCAGGGTCGTGGACGCGCAGGCCTCGCGGGGTTCGGCGTCCGTGGTGCTGACCGGCGGCCGCAACGGCAACGGTCTGCTGGCCGCGCTCGCGGCCGCGCCCGCCCGGGACGCGGTCGACTGGAGCCGGATCGACCTGTGGTGGGGCGACGAGCGGTTCCTGCCGGACGGCGACCCGGAGCGCAATGTCACCCAGGCCCGTGAGGCGCTGCTCGACGCGGTGCCGCTGGACCCGAAGCGCGTGCACGCCATGCCCGCGTCCGACGGACCGCACGGCGCCGACGTGGACGCGGCGGCGGCCGCGTACGCCGAGGAGCTGGCCCGTGCCGCGGGCCCGACGGACCACGGCGCGGTGCCGACGTTCGACGTGCTGATGCTGGGTGTCGGCCCGGACACGCATGTGGCTTCCCTCTTCCCGGAGTTGCCCGCGGTGCGGGAGACGGAGCGCACGGTGGTCGGCGTCCATGGGGCGCCCAAGCCGCCGCCGACCCGGGTGACACTCACCCTCCCGGCGATCCGCGCGGCCCGCGAGGTGTGGCTGCTGGCGGCCGGTGAGGACAAGGCGGAGGCCGCGGCGATCGCCCTGTCGGGCGCGGGCGAGATCCAGGCCCCGGCGGCGGGCGCGTACGGCAGGGCCCGCACCCTGTGGCTGCTGGATGCGGCGGCGGCCTCGCAGCTGCCGCGGTCGATGTATCCACCGGCGTCGGCGTAACGCGCGCGGCGCACGAGACGCACGGACCCCCGCTTCCTGACGAAGCGGGGGTCCGTGCGTCTCGGGTGGGACGGTGTCGTCACTTCACCGAGCCCGCCATCACCCCCTGCACGAAGTGCCGCTGGAAGGCGAAGAACACGGCCACCGGCACCACCAGCGACAGGAACGCGCCCGGCGCGAGCACGTCGATGTTGCTGCCGAACTGGCGGATCTGCGACTGGAGTTCCACCGTCAGCGGCTGCGAGGAGCTGTCCGCGAACAGCAGCGCCACCAGCATGTCGTTCCAGACCCACAGGAACTGGAAGATGGCCAGGCTGGCGATCGCCGGCCGCCCGACGGGCAGGATCAGCCGGGTGAAGATGCGCCACTCGCTGCCGCCGTCCATGCGGGCGGCCTCCAGCATCTCCTTGGGCATCTCGGCGAAGTAGTTCCGCAGCAGGAACACCGCGAACGGCAGTCCGTACGCCACGTGGAACAGCACGACCCCGGGGATGGTGCCGAACAGGCCCAGCTGGCCGAAGAGTTTGGCCACCGGCAGCAGCCCGATCTGCACGGGCACCACCAGCAGGGCGACCACGACGAGGAAGATCGTGTCCCGGCCGGGGAAGTCCAGCCAGGCGAAGGCGTATCCGGCGAGCGCCGCGACGATCACCACCAGCACCGTGGTCGGCACCGAGATCAGCACGGTGTTCCAGAACGCCTGGGTCATCCCCGAGTTCTTCAGCAGGGCCGCGTAGTTGTCGAAGGACAGCTGCCCGGGGCTGGTGAACACCGTCCACCAGCCGCCCTTGGCCGTGTCCTCGGCGGAGCGCATCGAGGACAGGAACAGGCCGGCCAGCGGGGTCATCCACACCAGGCCGATCACGACCAGGAAGGCCTGCACGACCGCGTTGCCCAGGCCGCGCCGGATCGCGTTCATCGCTGGCTCCTTCGGAAGCGGCGGACGTTGAAGGCCATGGCGGGGACGACCAGCAGCAGGAGCAGCACACCGAGCGCGCTGCCCATCCCCTGGTCGTTGCCGCCGCCGAACGACACCAGCCACATCTGGGTCGCGAGCACGGTCGCGTCCTCCTGCACGGGTCCGGGCGCGATGATGTAGACGAGGTCGAAGACCTTCATCACGTTGATCACCAGGGTGACGAAGACGACGGTGAGGACCGGTGCGAGCAGCGGGACGGTGATCCGGCGGAAGATCTGCCACTCGTTGGCGCCGTCCATCCGGGCCGCCTCCAGCGCGTCCCGCGGCAGCGCGGCGAGGCCGGCGCCGATCAGCACCATCGCGAACCCGGTCCAGATCCACAGGTAGGCCCCGATGATGGCCGGGGTGACGAGTGCCGGTCCGAGCCAGGAGATGCCCTGGTAGGGGGGTGCGAAGTTCTCGGCGGGCAGTTTCAGCGTGTAGGGGCCGTCGTCCAGGCCGGTGAAGCGGAACGAGCCGTCGGCCCCGGTCGTCGTGCTCGCGACCGTGCGTCCGTCGCGGAGCGCCTCGACCTTCATCCCGGGCAGTCCGCTCTCCCCCTCGTCGACCCGGCCCTGCTCTCCTCCCCCGCCGGGGGTGAAGTCCAGGTACACCACGCCGCCGACCTCGTCGGCGGCCGCCTCGCGGGAGGCCGCCGGGGAGGCGGGTGCCGCGTCGCCGGGCAGGTCCTTGGGGGCCACGCCGACCAGGCCCAGCGCCGCCGTGCCGCCCGGCGACACGTCCGTCCCGGTCACGTACGAGCCGTCCGCCTCCTTGGTCAGGCTTGCGCCGTCGCCCTCGCGGGCGCGGGCCGTCGGGTACGAGGAGCTGCCCTTGAAGGTGTCGTGGACCGAGACGACGGCCGCGTTCAGCACGCCCTTGTCCGGGTCCTCGTCGTAGGCGAGCCGGAAGACGATGCCGGCCGCCAGGAAGGACACCGCCATCGGCATGAACAGCAGCAGTTTGAAGGCGGTGGCCCAGCGGATCTTCTCCACCAGCACGGCCAGGATCAGGCCCAGGCCGGTGAGCAGGGTGGGGGCGATGACGACCCAGATCGCGGTGTTCCGGACGGCCTTGAGGGTGACCGGGTCGCGGAACATCTCGAGGTAGTTCTCGCCGCCCACGAACCGGGTGCCGGAGGCGTCGAAGAGGCTGCGTCCGACGGAGAACAGCACCGGGTAGACGACCAGCGCGCCCAGCAGGAGCAGGGCGGGCAGCACGAACAGCACGGCGACGATCCGCCCCCGCCGGCGCAGGCGCCGGCGGCGGGCACGATCGGGGTGCGAAGGAGCCGGAGGGCTCGCCTCTTTCACCAGGGTGGCGGTCATGACCGTCAGTTCCCGTAAGCCTTGGCCGCCGCCTTCTCCAGCTCGGCCGCGGTCTTCTTCGGGTCGGACGGGTCACGCAGGAAGTCCTGGAGGATCTTCCACTCGCCCTTGCCCTGGGTGCCGCCGAAGGCCGCCGGGGCCTGGTCCGACATGTCGAAGCGGACCGAGTCGCCGGCCTCGATCAGGGACTCGGCGGTGGCGCGGGTGACGTCGTCGCCGTAGGAGGAGAGGTCCAGCTCCTTGTTCGGGGAGAGGAAGCCGCCGGCCTCGGCCCACACGGCGGCGGCCTCCGGCGTGGCGAGGTACTCGAGGAGCGCCATGCCGGCTTCGGCGTTCTTGCCGTCCTTGAGCACCACGGCCGCGTCGCCGCCGCTGACCACCGGAGCCTCGCCGTCGCCGACCGGCGGGAACGGGAAGAAGTTCGCGTCGGTGCCGATGTTCTTGCCGAACTGGTCCTTGGCGACGCCGGCCACGAAGTCGCCCTCGTAGACCATGGCGGCGTCCGGCTGGGGACCGAAGACCTTCTCCACCGAGCCGGGGAAGTCGGTGTTCAGGGCTTCCTTCTGGCCGCCCGAGACGAGTTGCTTGTCCTTGAAGAGTTCGCCGAGCGTGGTGAGCGCCTTGACCACCGTCGGGTCGGTCCACTTGATCTCGTGCGCGGCGAGGGCGTCGTACTTCTCGGGCCCGGCCTGGGAGAGGTAGACGTTCTCGAACCAGTCGGTCAGCGTCCAGCCGTCCTGTCCGGCGACCGAGAAGGCGGCGAGGCCGGAGTCGGAGACCGTGCGTCCGTCCTTCAGCATGGCGTCGTAGGTCTTCGGCGGGGTGATGCCCGCCTGCTCCAGGGCCTCGGGGCTGTACCAGACGGTCGACTTGTGGGCGGCCTTGAAGTAGAGGCCGTACAGGGTGCCGTCGACGCTGCCGTAGTTCTGCCACACCTCGGCGAAGTTGTTCTCCACGGTGCCCTGGACCTTCTTGTCCAGCGGCTTGAGCCAGCCCGCCTCGGCGAACTGCTTCAGCACGCCGACCTGGGGGACCATCACGACGTCGGGGGCGTTGCCGCCCTCGATCTTGCTGCCGACGACGGTGGAGACGTTGTCGCCGGTGGAGACGAACTCCGTCTTGGCGCCGGTCTTCTCGGTGAAGGCGTCGAGCACCTTCTGGAAGTTCTTCTGCTCGCTGCCGGACCAGACACCGGCGACGGAGACGGTCTGGCCGCCGAGCGCCTTGTCACCGTCACCGCCGCCGGCCGAGACGGGCTCGCCCGAGCCGCAGGCGGTGGCGCCGAGGGCGAGCACCAGGGCGGTGCAGCCGGTGAGCAGGGTGGTACGTCGTCGCATCATCGTTGATGTCCCTTCAGAAGCGTTCGAGATTACGTTCGGAAGACTTTCGGGTGCGTGGAGTGAGCGGGTTTCAGGAGTCGTCGATCCACCAGGCGGCCGTGGCACCGGGGAGGACTCCGTCCGGGCACGGGCCGCTGGCCAGCAGCGGGGTGCCGGGGACCGGCGCGGGTGCGGGGGCGGTGCCGAAGTTGACGGCGCACACCAGGCCGTCGGCGCGGACGAAGGCCAGGACGTCCGGCTCGGTCTCCAGCCAGCGCAGTGTGCCCTCGCCCAACTGGGGCAGCGTGGCCCGCAGTTGCAGACCGTCGCGGTACAGGTGCCAGAAGGAGCGGGTGTCGGCGAGGGCGCGGTCGGTGGCGTGTTCGGCGAACCACTCGGGCTGCGGCAGCCAGGGGGCGGCCCCCTCGGTGCCGGAGGTGAAGCCGAACGGGGATGCCTGTCCCGACCAGGGCAGCGGCACCCTGCAGCCGTCGCGGATCCGGGCCCGGCTGCCGGTGCGGCGGAAGATCGGGTCGGTGAGCACGTCGTCGGGGAGGTCGACGACCTCGGGCAGGCCCAGTTCCTCGCCCTGGTAGACGTAGGCGGCGCCGGGCAGCGCCAGCATCAGCAGCGCGGCGGCGCGGGCGCGGGCGGCGCCGAGGCCGCTGCCCTGGGGGGTGGGTTCGCCGTAGCGGGTGACGGTGCGGACCTGGTCGTGGTTGTTGAGGACCCAGGTGACGGTCGATCCGGTGCCGGCGATGTCCTGCATGGCCTCGGAGATGACCTTGCGGAAGGCGTCGGCGTCCCAGGGGGCACCGAGCAGGTCGAAGAAGAAGGCCTGGTGGAGCTCGTCGGGGCGGACGTAGCGGGCGTGTTCGCGGGCGGTCGGCACGGAGACCTCGCCGACCAGGAGCCGTTCGCGGCCGTCGCGGGCGGTGTACTCCTCGCACACCGCGCGCCAGTGCCGCCACACGTCGTGCACCTCGGGCTGGTTCCAGGCCAGCGGGTTGACCGAGTCCCGGGTGCGTGCGTCGGCCTCCGGGTCCGGGGAGTCGGGAAGTTCCGGGTGCTTGAACAGGCCGGCGGCGACATCGATGCGGAAGCCGTCGACGCCCCGGTCCAGCCAGAACCGCAGGGTCCGGTCGAAGTCGGCGGCGATCTCGGGGTTGCGCCAGTTCCAGTCCGGCTGTTCGGGCGTGAACATGTGCAGGTACCACTGGCCGGGCCGGCCGTCCGGCTCGGTGACGCGGCTCCAGGCGGGCCCGCCGAACATGGCGTGCCAGTTGTTGGGCGGCTCGGCGCCGTCGGGGCCGCGGCCGTCGGTGAAGTGGAAGCGGGCGCGTTCCGGGCTGCCGGGGGCCGCGGCGAGTGCCTCGCGGAACCAGGGGTGCTCGCTGGAGCAGTGGTTGGGGACGATGTCCAGCAGCACCTTGATGCCGAGCCGACGGGCGGCCCCGATCAGCAGGTCGAACTCGGCGAGGTCGCCGAAGACCGGGTCGACGTCGCGGTAGTCGGCCACGTCGTAGCCGTGGTCGTGCTGCGGCGAGGGGTAGAAGGGGCTCAGCCAGATCCCGTCCACGCCGAGCTTCTTCAGATAGGGCAGGCCCGCCCTGACCCCGGCGAGATCGCCGATGCCGTCACCGGTGCTGTCCAGGAAGCTGCGGACGTACACCTGGTAGATCACTGCGTCGCGCCACCAGCGGTGGGTGTCGATGCGCTTGAGACTCACCCCGTCGACCCGTCTGTGCGTGCGGAGACCCGGGACTCCCGGGCCGGCGGTACCGGCCGCCGTTATGCATGCATGTTAGGTAGAGGTGTCGCGAGGGTGTCAATGAACGAACACAATCTGTCGGGCAGTCGACATGGACGAACGCTCACCTATCTGGATACATCGGGCACAGTTGAGACGTCCGCGTTACCTAACGGGTAATTAGAGGCAGCCGGCTGGGATGCGAGGCCCCGGGAAGCCGCGGAGGAGCGGCCCGGGAAGGGGCGGCCCGGGGAGGAGCGGCCCGGGGAGGGGCCCGAAGGGCCGTCTAGCGCGCGGAGACGGCGGCGAGTTCGCGCGCCAGCCGCCGCACCGCCGCACCGGGCGTCTGCCGCCCGGCCATCGCGTCGTGCACCACCGCCTGCACGACCAGGCTCACCTGGTCGTAGTGCGGGCTCTTGGGGCGCGGGGCGGCGGCGAGCACGCTCTCGCGCAGCGTCGGCAGATAGGGGAACCGCCGGATCAGTTCCGGATCGTCGTACAGCGCGGCCCGTACGGGCGGCAGCGCGCCCCGGGTGAGGACCTGGCGCTGGACGCTCTCGCCGGTGAGGTACGCGATCAGCCGTGCGGCGGAGTCGGGGTGGCGCGCGTGGGTGGCGACGGCGAGGTTGGAGCCGCCGAGGACGCTCGTGCCCGGCCCGTCCGGTCCCGGCAGCGGTACGGCGCCGACCCTCCCGGCGACCGCGGAGTCCTCGGCGGACGCGGCGACGTAGGCGTAGGGCCAGTTGCGCAGGAAGAGCAGCCGGCCGTCCTGGAATGCCTGCTTGGACTCCTCCTCCTTGTACGTCAGCGCCTCCTCGGGGATCCAGCCCTCGCGGACCCCGCGGGCGAGGAACCCGATGCCCTCGCGGGCCGCCCGGGAGTTCACGGTGACGCGCTCGCCCTCGTCGCCGAGGATGGTGCCGCCCGCCGAGTAGACGGCCTCGGCCGCGTTGACGGTCAGGCCCTCGTAGGGCAGGAACTGGCCCGCGTAGCCGTCGAGGCCGTGCCGCGGGGCAAGGGTCTTCGCGGCCCGTTCCAGTTCGGCCCAGGTGCGCGGGGGCGCCACGCCCTCCGCGTCGAGGACGTCCCGGCGGTACAGCAGCAGGCCGGCGTTGGTCACGTACGGGACGGCGTACAGCCGGTCGTCGTAGGTCGCGGTGTCCACCACGCGCGGCAGGAACGTGTCCAGCGGGAAGCGGTCGCGCGGCAGCGGGCGGATCCAGCCGGCCGCGGCGAACTCCGAGGTCCAGCTGACGTCGATGTTGAGCACGTCGAAGCGGCCGCGGCCGGCGTCGCGCAGCTCAGTGATCATCTGCGCGCGGGTCTCGTCGGCCGAGTCGGGCAGTTCGACGAGGGTGACCTCCTCGCCGGGGTGGGTGCGGTTCCAGCCCTGGAGCAGCGGGCCGAGATAGCCGGTGAGGTCCCCGGCGGTGGCCAGGGTGAGCGGACCGCGGCCGTCGGCGGGAGCGGCCTGTTCGGCCCGCGCACCGGAGGCAACACCCACGGTCAGGAGCACGACGAGGACGAGAAGGCCCCTACCCGCGGCATGGATCCACCGCATAGGTTCCTCCCTGTGCACCGGCACCCGGGCACCCTTGCCGGGGTCAGAGGCCATGTATACCTGTTAGGTATGGGCGATACTAGGGCCCGCGACACATTGCGTCGGGTGAGACATCGCGTCGGGCGAGACGCTCGGCATCGGACGCGTGGCACACGGCACGAAGGACGCGGGGAGGAGAGCACGAGTGCGGCAGTCCCTCCTGGCCCTGCTCGCCCGCGGCCCGGCCCACGGCTACGAGCTCAAGCAGGACCTTGAGCAACTGCTGGGCTCCGCGTACCCTCAGCCGAACGTCGGCCAGATCTACGTCACCCTGGGCCGCCTCGAGAAGTCGGGGCTGATCGAGGGCGAGGACGTCGAGCAGTCCAGCCGGCCCAACAAGAAGGTCTACCACCTCACCGACGCCGGGCGGGAGGCGCTGCGCGCCTGGTTCGAGGAGACCGCGGACGAGCCGCGGGTGCGGGACGAGTTCTTCATGAAGCTGGCCCTCGCACCGCAGAGCGGGCTCGCCGACCAGATCGCCCTGATCAACCGGCAGCGGCGCCAGTACCTGAACACCATGCGGCAGTTGTCGAAGCTGGCCGCCGCCGAAGACCGGGACAACCGGGTCGCCCATCTGCTGATCGAGGGCGCGATGCTGCACCTGCAGGCCGACCTCGACTGGCTGGAACGGTGCCAGGAAGAGCTGGAGGAGCTGGAGTGAGCGAGAGCACCGCTCCCGTGCTGCGCGCCGAAGGCCTCGTCAAGACGCATCACGGTGAGGGAGCCCCGGCGCACGCGGTGCGCGGGGTCGACCTGCGGGTGACGCGCGGCGAGTTCGTGGCGGTGACCGGGCCGTCCGGCGCCGGCAAGTCGACCCTGCTGCATCTGCTCGGCGGGCTCCAGGGGCCCGACTCCGGCAGCATCTGGCTGGACGGCGAACGCACCGACGCCTACAGCGAGGCACGCTGGGCGGTGGAGCGCAGGAAGCGCATCGGGATCGTCTTCCAGTTCTTCAACCTCGTCTCCGACCTGTCGGTCGCCGACAACGTGGAACTGCCTGCCCTGCTCGCCGGGACGTCGCCGAAAAAGGCCCGCGCCGAGCGGGAGGGGCTGCTGGCCGAGCTGGGCCTGACGGGCAAGGAGCGGAGCATGCCGGGCGAGCTGTCCGGCGGTGAGCAGCAGCGGGTCGCGCTGGCCCGTGCCCTGGTCAACCATCCGCCGCTGCTGCTCGCCGACGAACCCGCGGGCAGCCTGGACAGCAAGGGCACCCGCGAGGTGATGCGGCTGCTGTCCCGCTTCCACCAGCGTGGCCAGACGATCCTGCTGGTCACCCATGACGCCCGGCTGGCGAGCGCCGCCGACCGGGTGATCAGTTTCTTCGACGGGCGGATCGCCGACGACGCGGAACTCGACGGAGCGCCCTCGCGCGGCCGGGGCATCTCCGGGGTGCTGGAGCTCAAGGACTGACATGCGGATGTACGACGGTCCGGGCGTCCGGCGTGAGCGAAGGGGCTGACACCGGTGCGAGCGACCCTGCGCTGGGCGCACTCCGATCTGCGCACGCACCGCGGTGAGGCGCTGTTCCTGGTCCTCGCCACCGCGGGCGTCGTAGCCTCCCTGCTGCTGGCCACGGCCCTGTTCGGGTACGCGACCAACCCCTGGCAGCGGATCTTCGCCCAGGCGCGCGGCGCCCACGTCACGCTGCACACCACCGCCCCGGCCGACGCCGCGAAGCTGGCCGGCCTGGACGGCGTGGAGTCCGTCGCCGGCCCCTACCCCACCGCCGCCGTCACCCTCGCCGCCCGCGGCAGCCGTGCCTCCGCCGAACTGCGCGGCACCGCCGAACAGCCCGGCACCGGCCGCCCGCTGATCACCTCGGGGCGCTGGCTGGACCCCGGCACCCCCGACGGCGTGGTCCTGGAGGGCAGTCTCGCCCGTGCCCTGCTCACCACGCCGGGCGACACCCTCACCGTGCCCGGCACCGCGCGGACCCTGACCGTGGTGGGCGTGGCCGACAGCGCCGAGCCGCGCTACCGGCCGGGGGAACAGCCCGGCCTGGTGTGGGCGCTGCCGTCGGCCGTGACCGACCCCGACGGGCAGGTGACCGGGCTGCGGCTGACCGACCCCGCCGACACCGGGTACGCGGTGCAGCGGGCGGTGACGGTACTGGGTGCGGGCGCCATCGGCGAGGTCTCCACCTGGCAGCAGGCACGGGCCGAGGCGCAGGGCGACAACCGGCTGCTCGGCCAGGTGCTGGGGCTGTTCGGTCTGGGCGCGCTGGTCGCCGCCGGTTTCGCCGTGCACGGGGCGATCAGCACCCGGATCCGGGGGCATCTGCGGGACATCTCCGTCCTCAAGGCGATCGGCTTCACCCCGGGACAGGTCGTCCGTGTCTTCCTGCTCCAGCATCTCGGCTACGCCCTGCTGGGTGCCGTGGCCGCCGCCGCGCTGACCGGGGCGCTGGGCAGCGGCATACCGGGGCGGCTCGGGGAGGCGGTCGGCGTGTGGCAGGGGCTGCCCGGCCACACCCTGGCGCTGTTCGTGGTGCCCGTGGGGGCGGTGCTGTTCATCGGCGCCACCACCGGGCTCGCGGCGTGGCGGGCGGGCCGGGTGCCGCCGGTGCCGGTGCCGAGGCCGGCGGCGCCCGAGGCGGGCGGGCTGACGGGCGTGGCGCGGCGGGCGCTCGGGGCGCGGGTGCCGCCCGCACTGGTCCTCGGCTGGCACAAGGCGTTCACCCGCCGCCCGCGTGCGCTGGGCACGGTGGCCAGGCTGACCCTGCCGCTGCTGCTGATCGTGGTGGCACTGAGCGCGTGGACCACCATCGACCGCTTCCAGAGCAGCCCGGAGCGGATGGGGCTGCCCACCGCGCTCAGCGTCCGTGCGGACACCTCGCTCAGTGACGGTCAGGCCCGCGCCCTGCTGGAGCGCGATCCGCAGGTCGCCGCCGCCCACCCGGGCGTCGAGGTGGCCGCCCTGGTGCCCGGCCAGACCGCCACGATCGCCCTGCGCGGCTACGGCACCCACCAGGAGCCGTACCCGTTCGCCCTGGCCGAGGGCCGCGCGGCGCACGGGCCCGACGAGGCGGTGGCCGGGCAGGGGCTGCTCGACCTGCTGCACGTCCAGGTCGGCGACTGGGTGCGCATGACCGTCGGCGACCGGCCGCAGATCCTGCACATCGTCGGACGCAGCATCGAACCGGAGAACGCCGGCCGGACCATCTCCACCTCGCTCGACACCCTCCGCGGCAACGACCCCGACCTGCGGCCGACCCTCTACCAGCTCCGGCTGGACCCCGGCGCGGACCCGCAGACCGTCGCCGAGCGGCTGACCAGGGCCGGGGGCGGCCTGCTCGACGTGCACACCGTGACCAACCCGGCCGACGGGCTGTCCCCGCTGCGCGCGGTCGTCCTCGGTCTGATCGCCGTACTCGCCCTGATCGGGTTGGTCGAACTGCTCACCGCGATCGGCGGCACGGTCCGCGAGGGCGAACGGGACCTGCTCGCACTCAAGGCCATCGGCCTCTCCCCGCGGCAGATCACCGCGATCACGGTCACGGCCACCGCCGGTACGGCGCTGGCCGCCGTGCTCGTCGCCCTGGCCCTGGGGCTGCCGCTGGCGCACTGGCTGATCGACGAGCAGGGGAGGTCGAGCGGCATCGGCGCCGGTATCGCCCGGGGGCCCTCCCCCGTGCTTCTGCTGCTGCTCGGCGCCGCCGCGGTGCTGGGCGCCGCCGCCCTGGCCGCCCTCCCGGCCGCCCGCGCGGCCCGCCGCCGCCTCGCGGACACGCTGAGCGCGGTGGCCTGACGTCGGCGCCGGGACGCCCCGGCCGTCAGCCTCCGTAGGGGTGACGCCGCGGTGGGTACGGCGGCTGCGGAGGCGGGGCGTACGGATGCCGCGGGCCGGGCGCGTACGGGTTGCCGCCCGTCGCGGGCGGGTGCGGGTGGCTGTAGGGGTTCCCCTGTGGCGGTACGTGCGGCAGCCCGGTCGGCGGCATCGGCGGGACGGTGCCGGGGGCGGGGGTGGACGGAAGGCTTGCCGGGTGCGTGCCGAGCCGGATGCCGTAGCGTCGCTTGAGCCGGCTCGTCTCCAGCAGTGCGATGGCCGTGACGGTGACCGGGGCGCCCAGGATGAAGACGACGCCCATGGTGAGGCTGAGCCCGTGCAGGTCACCGGTGACCAGGTCGGGGACGGCCATCAGCCAGCTGGTGACGGTGGCGAGCAGGGCCGGCAGCGAACGGTGCACGGCGGCCGTGCCGAAGAAGTTGCCGGAGACCCGCACGGCTCCCCAGACCACGAAGACGACCATCCACAGCAGCATCCCGGCGGTGGCCAGGGACAGCAGCACGCCCCCCGACGTGCCCGACGTCTGCGTCAGCAGAACCAGCGCCGTCACGCAGCCGATGAACAGCAGGAGCAGCTTGAGGGAGTTGAGCAGCGGGGCCCGCAACTGCCGCACGGTACCGGTGCGTCGCCAGACGAGGAGCATCACGCCGACCGTGAGCGGGGTGAGGATCAGCAGGACCGCGGAGGCGGTCATCGTGTTCTCCAGCAGCTCCGTGAAGTCGAAACCGCCCTGGACGAAGGTGTAGACACCGAGCGACGCGACCACCCCGGCGACGACCCGCATGCGTTTGAGCCGCTCGATGGACGGATCGGGCGAATCCGGTATCCACGCGGGATGGAACAGCACCCGGGCGACCTTGTGGGGCTTCAGGAAGGACCCGGCCGTCAGCGTGCCGTCCGTCCAACCACCGCTTGCACGTGCCACCTCGTGTTCCCCCGCGAGCGTCCGCCTGCATGATCGCCGGGGATTCTACGGGAAGCGGACGGCACCCTGCCGTCCGCTTCCCGCACCGTGCTCACCGCCGGCCGCGCAGCTCCCGGTAGGTGGCGACCAGGGCCTGGGTGGAGGCGTCCAGGCCCGGCACGCCGGCGCCTTCGGTGAGCGCGGGCTCGACGCGCTTGGCGAGCACCTTGCCCAGCTCGACACCCCACTGGTCGAAGGAGTCGATGTTCCAGATCGCGCCCTGCACGAACACCTTGTGCTCGTAGAGGGCGACGAGCTGGCCGAGGACGGACGGCGTCAGCTCACGCGCGAGGATGGTGGTCGTGGGGTGGTCGCCCTTGAAGGTCTTGTGCGGCACCAGTTCCTCGGGCACGCCCTCGCTGCGCACCTCGTCCGGGGTCTTGCCGAACGCCAGGGCCTGCGTCTGGGCGAAGAAGTTGGCCATCAGCAGGTCGTGCTGCGCCTTCAGGTCGTCGCTCAGCTCGGCGACCGGCTCGGCGAAGCCGATGAAGTCCGCCGGGATCAGCTTCGTACCCTGGTGGATCAGCTGGTAGTAGGCGTGCTGCCCGTTGGTTCCGGGCGTGCCCCAGACGACGGGGCCGGTCTGCCACTGGACCTCACGCCCGTCCCTGCCGACGTACTTGCCGTTGGACTCCATGTCGAGCTGCTGGAGATAGGCGGTGAACTTCGACAGGTAGTGCGAGTACGGCAGCACCGCGTGCGACTGGGCGCCCAGGAAGTTGCCGTACCAGACGCCCAACAGGCCCAGCAGGAGCGGCACGTTGGACTCGGCGGGAGCCGTCCGGAAGTGCTCGTCGACGAGACGGAACCCGTCGAGCATCTCCCGGAAGCGGTCCGGGCCGATGGCGATCATCAGGGACAGGCCGATCGCCGAGTCGTACGAGTAGCGCCCGCCGACCCAGTCCCAGAACTCGAACATGTTGGCCGTGTCGATGCCGAAGTCGGCGACCTTCTCCGCGTTCGTCGACAGGGCGACGAAGTGCTTGGCGACGGCGGCCTCGTCCCCGCCCAGCGCGTTCAGCAGCCAGGTCCGGGCGGAGGTGGCGTTGGTGACCGTCTCGATGGTGGTGAAGGTCTTGGACGCGATGATGAACAGCGTCTCGGCCGGGTCCAGGTCGCGGAGGGCCTCGTGCAGGTCGGCGCCGTCCACGTTGGACACGAAGCGGACCGTGAGGTCGCGGTCGGTGTAGGCGCGCAGCGCCTCGTACGCCATCGCGGGGCCGAGGTCCGAACCGCCGATGCCGACGTTGACCACGGTGCGGATGCGCTTGCCGGTGTGGCCGGTCCACTCCCCGGAGCGGACCCGGTCCGCGAAGGCGGCCATCTTGTCGAGGACCTCGTGCACACCCGGTACGACGTTCTCCCCGTCGACCTCGATCACCGCGTCCCGCGGCGCCCGGAGCGCGGTGTGCAGCACGGCCCGGTCCTCGGTGGTGTTGATCCGCTCACCGCGGAACATGGCGTCGCGCAGTCCGAACACATCGGTGGCCGAGGCCAGTTCACGCAACAACCGGAGGGTCTCGTCGGTGACGAGGTGCTTGGAGTAGTCGATGTACAGGTCACCGACCCGGAGGGTGTACCCGGTGCCGCGGTCGGGATCGGCGGCGAACACCTCGCGCAACCGCACGTCCCCGAGTTCCTCCCGGTGCTTGGCCAGTGCGGTCCACTCGGGGGTCTGGTCGAGCCTGGTACGGCCGTCTGCGTTCATCTCGGACTCAGCCTTCTTCCTTGCTGCCTGTGCTGCGTATCCGCCCCGCTGCCGGTTCCAACCTAATGGAGCAGCGGTGGACGTGACCTGTCGTGCCGCCCTCGTGGGGCACGACAACAGATACGGCCGTCCGGCCCCCGGGTATCAGCACGGCGACAGGCGGGACGGCGAACGGAGCTGCGGGCAGGAGGAAGAAGCCGACCGTGAACGGCGCGGCCGACCGTTGGTGCGACTGCGGCGACTACCGCAACTGCTAGATCTCGCCCCGCAGTTTGGCGAGCGCCTCGGCGAGAATCGCCTCACCGTCCGCGTCGCTGCGCCGCTCGCGCACATAGGCGAGGTGCGTCTTGTACGGCTCGGTACGCGGCGGGTCCGGGGGGTTCTCACGGTCCTGACCGGCCGGAAAGCCACAGCGGGTGCAGTCCCAGGTATCGGGCACCTGCGCGTCGCTCGCGAAGCTCGGCTGGGTCTCGTGCCCGTTGGAGCACCAGAAGGAGATGCGCAGCCGCGGCGCGGACTCGCCGCGCTCGGCCTCGCCCATCGGCCCCGCCCCGACCCGGCTTCCCCGGATCGCGTTGCCACTTGCCACGGTCGTAACTCCCTGCGTGATGGTGCGGCGAAACGAGTCGGCGTGCCGCTTCGCTGCGAGCGCCTCAGTCTACGTAAGGCCCAACGCGCGTCCAGTCATTGGAGTTACCGCTCCCCCATCCAGACGCAAGCCCCATGATAGGACGCGCTGTGCTGCGCGTACCGGACATGGGGCCTTACGTATGGAATGCGTACCCGATGCGTACGGATTGTTCTCCCGGGTCAGCTGTTCGTCTTCATCATGATGCCCAGCACGACGATGCACGCGACCCAGAGCAGACCCACCACGAGGGTGATCCGGTCGAGGTTGCGCTCGGCGACCGAGGAGCCGCCGACGGAGGACTGCATGCCGCCACCGAACATGTCGGAGAGGCCTCCGCCCTTTCCCTTGTGCATCAGCACCAGCAGCATCAGCAACAGGCTGAAGACGATCAGGGCGATCGAGAACCCCAGAACCACGGCTGGACCAACTTCCTCGGATTCGGATGGACGACGCGGGGTCCAGTACAGGACTGGACCCCGCAAGGGTACGACGGATCGCCGCTAGCGCATACTCACTGCTCGGCTCACTGGTCGCGGAACCGGACGATCTTGACGAACTCGTCCGCGTCCAGCGAGGCACCGCCGACGAGGGCGCCGTCGATGTCGGCCTGCGCCATGATCTCGGCGACGTTGCCGGACTTGACCGAACCGCCGTACTGGATGCGGACCTGGTCGGCGACGTCCTGCGAGTACAGCTCGGCGAGCTTGCCGCGGATGGCGGCGCAGACCTCCTGGGCGTCCCCGGCGCCGCAGACCTTGCCGGTGCCGATGGCCCAGACGGGCTCGTAGGCGATCACGACGGACTCGGCCTGCTCGGCGGGGAGGTCCTTCAGACCGCCCTCGACCTGGGCGAGGGTGTGGGCGACGTGGTTGCCGGCCTCGCGGACGGACAGCTCCTCGCCGACGCACAGGATCGGGGTGATGCCGTGCTTGAACGCGGCCTTGACCTTGGCGTTCACCAGTTCGTCGGTCTCGCCGTGGTACTGCCTGCGCTCGGAGTGCCCGACCGCCACGTACGTGCACTTCAGCTTGGACAGCATCGGGCCGGAGATCTCACCGGTGTAGGCGCCGCCGTCGTGCGCCGAGATGTCCTGGGCGCCGTACTTGATCTTCAGCTTGTCGCCGTCGACGAGGGTCTGGACGGAGCGCAGATCGGTGAAGGGCGGCAGGACGGCGACCTCGACGGCCTCGTAGTCCGTGTCGGCCAGGGCGAAGGCGAGCTTCTGGACGTGGGCGATGGCCTCGAGGTGGTTGAGGTTCATCTTCCAGTTGCCCGCCATCAGCGGCATGCGGCCTTTTTCAGCAGCGGTCATTGGGGGTCAGTCCTCCAGTGCGGCGAGGCCGGGGAGCGTCTTGCCCTCGAGGTATTCGAGGGAGGCGCCGCCTCCGGTCGAGATGTGGCCGAATGCCTTTTCGTCGAAGCCCAGGATGCGTACGGCCGCGGCGGAGTCGCCGCCGCCGACCACGGTGTAGCCCGGGGAGTCGAGAAGGGCCTGGGCGACCGCCTTGGTGCCCTCGGCGTAGTCGGGGTGCTCGAAAACGCCCATGGGGCCGTTCCAGAAGACGGTGGCCGCGTCGGCGAGCTTCGAGGCGTACAGGGTGCGGGTCTCAGGACCGATGTCCAGGCCCTGCCGGTCGGCCGGAATGGCGTTCGCGGCGACGGTGGCGGGATGGGCCGGAGCCTTGGTCTTCAGGTCCGGGAACTCCTCGGCGACCAGCGTGTCGACCGGCAGCACCAGCTCCACGCCGTTCTTCTCGGCGCGTTCCAGGTACTCGGTGACGGCGGACAGCTGGTCCTCCTGGAGCAGCGACGTGCCGATCTCGTAGCCCTTGGCCTTGAGGAAGGTGTACGCCATGCCGCCGCCGATGAGGATGCGGTCGGCCTTGCCGAGCAGTTCGTCGATGACGGCGAGCTTGTCGGAGACCTTGGCGCCGCCGAGGGCCACCACGTAGGGCCGCTCGACGTCGTCGGTGAGCTTCTTCAGGACGCCGACCTCGGTGGCGATGAGGAAGCCCGCGGCGTGCGGCAGGCGCGCCGGGAGGTCGTACACGGACGCGTGCTTGCGGTGCACCGCGCCGAATCCGTCGCCCACGTAGAGGTCGGCGAGCGCGGCGAGCCGGTCGGCGAAGGCCCCGCGCTCGGCGTCGTCCTTGGCGGTCTCGCCGGCGTTGAAGCGCAGGTTCTCGAGGACCGCGACCTGTCCGTCGGCGAGGCCCGCGACGGTGGCGGTGGCGGAGTCGCCGACCGTGTCCGTCGCGAACGCCACGTCGGTACCGAGGAGTTCACCGAGGCGCGCGGCGGCCGGGGCGAGCGAGAAGGCGGGGTCCGGGGCACCCTTGGGGCGGCCCAGGTGCGAGGCGACGACCACGCGGGCGCCCGCGTCGGCGAGGGCCTTGACCGTGGGCAGCACGGCGCGGATACGGCCGTCGTCGGTGATGGTGGTGCCGTCCAGCGGCACGTTGAGGTCGGCGCGGACGAAGACCCGCCTGCCCTCGACCCCTTCGGAGAGGAGTTCGTCGATCGTCTTCATGAGGGGACTCCTTGAAGAGAGCTTGTGTTCGCTCGTGATCGCTCGTGATCGGAAGAGGTCGACCGCTCCGATACGTGCGTCAGGGCTCGGACAGCGCTGTGGCGCGCCGGCCGAGCCCTGCACTCATATCAGGCGGTCTGCTCCACGATCAGAGCTGGTTGCCGACGAAGACCGTGAGGTCGACGAGGCGGTTGGAGTAGCCCCACTCGTTGTCGTACCAGCCGATGATCTTCACGCTCTTGCCGTCCTGGACCATGGTCAGGGACGAGTCGAACGTGCAGGACACCGGGGCGTTGACGATGTCGGAGGAGACGATCGGGTCCTCGGTGTACTCGAGGAGGCCCTTGAGCTCGCCCTCCGCGGCCTTCTGGAAGGCGGCGTTGACCTCTTCCTTGGTGACCTCGCGGCCGAGCTCGACGACCAGGTCGGTGACCGAGCCGGTCGGGACCGGGACGCGCATCGCGATGCCGTCCAGCTTGCCCTTGAGCTGCGGCAGCACCAGGGCGGTGGCCTTCGCGGCACCGGTGGTCGTCGGGATGATGTTCTCGGCGGCGGCACGGGCGCGGCGCAGGTCCTTGTGCGGGAAGTCCAGGATGCGCTGGTCGTTCGTGTACGCGTGCACCGTCGTCATCAGGCCCTTGACGATGCCGAAGTTCTCGTCGAGCACCTTCGCCATCGGCGCCACACAGTTGGTGGTGCAGGAGGCGTTGGAGATGACGTGGTGGTTCGCCGGGTCGTACTTGTCCTGGTTGACGCCCATCACGATGGTGACGTCCTCATCCTTGGCCGGAGCCGAGATGATGACCTTCTTGGCGCCACCGGCGATGTGCTTCTCGGCGTCCGCCTTCTTGGTGAAGATGCCGGTCGACTCGATGACGACGTCGACGCCCAGCTCGCCCCACGGGATGTCCGCGGGGTTGCGCTCCGAGAGCACCTTGATCGTCTTGCCGTCCACGGTGATCGTGTCGGCGGTGTGGGAGACCTCCTGCTTGAGGCGCCCCAGAATGGTGTCGTACTTCAGCAGGTGGGCAGTGGTCGCGGTGTCACCCAGGTCATTGACCGCCACGATCTCGATGTCTGCGCCCTGCTCGAGCAATGCGCGGAAGTAGTTCCGACCGATGCGGCCAAACCCGTTGATGCCTACGCGGATCGTCACGAACCGATCTCCTCGTTGGTGCGCCGGCTCAAGTCGCCGGCGAGCTGTATGGGATGTCCCCGACCACCCCCGACCCTACCTCTCCGGGGCCCCGGCCGTGACATTGAGTCGACGCATACCCGGCACGACGCCCTTTACCCGTCGGTAAGGCATGGACCGCCCAGTCCGATGCGCCTGGTCGGACCCAACCACCGGGGCCCCGCGGCCCCTTCCGGCTCGACCGAAAACCTCCGGCTCCCTTGACGACCGCCGACCGGCCGTGCACACGGCCGTTGCCGGTCGGCTGCGGGCGGGTCAGGGGTCAGCCGACGAGGTTGTCGGCGAGTTCCTCTCCGATGTGGGCCTCCGTGCCCGGGATGCCGAGGTCGGCGGCGCGCTTGTCGGCCATGGCGAGCAGCCGGCGGATCCGCCCGGCGACGGCGTCCTTGGTCAGCGGCGGGTCGGCGAGCGCGCCCAGTTCCTCCAGGGAGGCCTGCTTGTGCTCCATGCGCAGCCGGCCGGCCGCGGCGAGGTGCTCCGGGACGTCGTCGGCGAGGATCTCCAGGGCGCGCTGCACCCGGGCACCGGCGGCGACGGCCGCGCGGGCCGAGCGGCGCAGGTTGGCGTCGTCGAAGTTGGCCAGCCGGTTCGCCGTGGCGCGCACCTCGCGGCGCATCCGGCGTTCCTCCCAGGCCAGCACCGAGTCGTGGGCGCCGAGCCGGGTGAGCAGGGCACCGATCGCGTCGCCGTCACGGACGACGACCCGGTCCACGCCGCGCACCTCGCGGGCCTTGGCGCCGATCGACAGCCGCCGGGCGGCGCCGACCAGGGCGAGCGCCGCCTCGGGGCCGGGGCAGGTCACCTCCAGGGAGGAGGAGCGGCCCGGCTCGGTGAGGGAGCCGTGCGCCAGGAAGGCCCCGCGCCAGGCAGCCTCGGCATCGCAGGTGGCCCCAGAGACCACCTGCGGAGGCAGGCCGCGGATCGGGCGGCCCCGGCCGTCCACCAGGCCTGTCTGGCGGGCCAGCTGGTCGCCGCCCGCGACCACCCGGACGACGTAGCGCGAACCGCGGCGCAGCCCGCCGGGTGCCATCACGATCAGTTCGGAGCTGTGGCCGAAGATCTCCAGGACGTCCCGCTTGAGGCGGCGGGCGGCCATCGCCGTGTCCAGCTCCGCCTCGATCACGATGCGCCCGCTCACCAGGTGAAGGCCGCCGGCGAACCGCAGCATGGCGGAGACCTCCGCCTTCCTGCAGCAGGTCCGGGTGACGGGGAGCCGGGAAACCTCGTCCTTCACCGCTGCCGTCATCGCCATGGGCCGATCCTTCCATGCATCCGAAAAATACGGTCGTACGCGGCGGCCAACAGCTCCGGGTCGTGCCTGGGGCTTCCGTCGGGCCGGGCCACCGGCGCCAGCTCGACCGCGGCACCGCCGAACCCCTTCGCGGCCTCGGTCAGCACATCGCGGTCGGGTACGGCGGCCTCGTCGGCCAGCACCACGTCCAGGGCGAGTTTAGGGGCGTGTCGCCCCAAAACCTCCAAATGACGCTGCGGGGAGAAGCCCTCGGTTTCTCCGGGCTGCGGGGCGAGGTTCAGGGAGAGCACCCGGCGCGCCTTCGTCTCGACGAGCGCCTCCAGCAGTTCGGGCACCAGGAGGTGCGGGATGACCGAGGAGAACCAGGAACCGGGACCGAGCACCACCCAGTCGGCGTCGAGGACCGCCGCGACCGCCTCGGGGACGGCGGGCGGGTCGTTCGGCACGAGGTGCACGGACTGCACCTCGCCGGGGGTGAGGGCGACGGTCGCCTGTCCCCGGACGGTCTCCACGGCGTCCGGATGCTCGGGGTCGTGCCCCTTGACCAGCGCCTGGAGCTCCAGTGGCACCGCGGACATGGGCAGCACGCGCCCGTGCGCGCCGAGCAGCCGGCCGACCAGGTCCAGGGCCTGGACGTGGTCGCCGAGCTGCTCCCACAGGGCGACGATCAGCAGGTTGCCGACCGCGTGCTCGTGCAGGTCGCCCTTGGACTGGAAGCGGTGCTGGATGACCCGGGCCCAGGTCTGGCCCCAGTCGTCGTCGCCGCACAGCGCGGCCAGCGCCTTGCGCAGATCGCCGGGCGGCAGCACGCCCAGTTCGTCGCGCAGCCGCCCGCTGGAGCCGCCGTCGTCGGCCACGGTGACGACGGCGGTGAGGTCACCGGTGATCCGGCGCAGCGCGGCGAGCGAGGCGGACAGCCCCATGCCGCCGCCGAGGGCCACCACCTTGGGCTGGGTGCCACGGCGTCGCGGCTTGGCCCCACGGGCCCCGACCGGCCGGCCGACGCGCCCTTCGGGCTGCGCCCGGCGCAGCCGGTGCAGCCTCGGAGTACGTGCGGTCATTCCCGGCCCATGTCCCGGTGGACGACCACCGTCTCCACGCCCTCCGCGGCGAGGCGGGCGGCGAGCTTCTCCGACATGGCGACCGAACGGTGCTTGCCACCGGTGCAGCCGACGGCGATGGTCACATAGCGCTTGCCCTCGCGGCGATAGCCCGCGGCGATCAGCCGCAGCAGCTCGGTGTACCGGTCGAGGAACTCCTTGGCGCCGGGCTGGTTGAAGACGTACGCGGCCACCTCCTCGTGTCGGCCGGTGAAGGGGCGCAGCTCGGGAACCCAGTGCGGGTTGGGCAGGAACCGCATGTCCACCACCAGGTCGGCGTCGACCGGGAGGCCGTACTTGAAGCCGAAGGACATCACGGTGGCCCGCAGCTCGGGCTCCTCGTCACCGGCGAACTGGGCGTCCATCTTGGCGCGCAGCTCGTGCACGTTGAGGCTGGAGGTGTCGATCACCAGGTCGGCGTCGCCGCGCAGTTCGCGCAGCAGTTCCCGCTCGGCGGCGATGCCGTCGACGATGCGGCCGTCGCCCTGGAGGGGGTGCGGGCGGCGCACCGACTCGAAGCGGCGCACCAGGGCATCCTCTGAGGACTCCAGGAACACGATCCGCCGGGTGACGCCCCGGGTGTCGAGGTCGGCGAGCGACTCGCGGAGGTTGTCGAAGAAGCGCCGGCCGCGGACGTCGACGACGACCGCGATCCGGGCCACGTTGCCCTGGGAGCGGGCTCCGAGCTCCACCATGGTGGGGATCAGCGCGGGCGGGAGGTTGTCGACGACGAACCAGCCCAGATCCTCCAGACACTTCGCGGCCGTGGAACGGCCGGCCCCGGACATGCCGGAGATGATCACCAGCTCGGGGATCGCCGTCTCGGAGACCCCGGCCTTTTCCTTGCCCGTATTCACCTGTGCTCCGTCGTTCTGACGCGTCTCGTCGTGTGTGCCCCGACCCGCGTCCTGTGCAGCGTCATGGGGTGTGCCATGGGATGTCTCATGGCCTGCGTTCCGGTGTGTCTCGTGCTCGGTCATCTCTCCAGCCCCCGTCGGTCGTCCGGGGCGCCCGCGGACACGGGCTCCCCGGGGGAACCCGGCGCCTTCCCGGGTTCTTCCACGTCATCCATGATCTCGCCCGTCGCCGTGTTCACGGCCGGGGCGGCCGGGGCCGCCCCGGCGAGGGCCACGGCGATCACCTCGGCCGTTTTGCGGCCTATGCCCGGCACTTCACAGATCTGCTCGATCGTCGCCGAGCGAAGCTTCTTCACCGACCCGAAGTGCTTGATCAGTGCCTGCTTGCGGGTGTCGCCGAGGCCCGGCACATCGTCCAGCGGACCGGACCGGAAGCGTTTGGCCCGCTTGACGCGCTGATAGCCGATGGCGAAGCGGTGGGCCTCGTCACGGACGCGCTGGAGCAGGTAGAGGCCCTCACTGGTGCGGGGCAGCACCACCGGGTCGTCGTCGTCCGGCAGCCACACCTCCTCCAGCCGCTTGGCGAGACCGCACACGGCGATGTCGTCGATGCCGAGCTCGTCCAGGGCCCTGCGGGCCGCCGCCACCTGGGGGGCGCCGCCGTCGACGACCACGAGCTGGGGCGGGTAGGCGAAGCGCTTGGGGCGGCCGTCGTCCTCGGTGAGCGTGCTCGCGGGCGGCTCACCGGGGGTGCCGGCGGGGGTGCTGTCCGCTCCATCGGGCACGCCGTCGGTCGCCTCGGTGCCGTCGGTCCACTCGCCGGTCCTCTCCTTGTCGGCGAGGTAGCGCCGGAAGCGGCGGGTGATCACCTCGTGCATGGAGCGGACGTCGTCCTGGCCGGCGAAGCTCTTGATCTGGAAGCGGCGGTACTCGCTCTTGCGGGCCAGCCCGTCCTCGAAGACGACCATGGAGGCCACGACGTCGTCGCCCTGGAGGTGCGAGATGTCGTAGCACTCGATCCGCAGCGGGGCGCTGTCCAGGTCGAGGGCGTCGGCGATCTCCTCCAGCGCGCGCGAGCGAGTGGTGAGGTCGGAGGCGCGCCTGGTCTTGTGCAGGGCGAGAGCCTGCTGGGCGTTGCGCTGCACGGTCTCCATCAGGGCCCGCTTGTCCCCGCGCTGCGGGACCCGCAGGGAGACGCCCGACCCGCGCCGCCCGGTGAGCCACTCCTGGACCGGCTCCAACGGGTCGGGCAGCGCGGGGACCAGGACCTCCCTCGGCACGGCGTCGCCGGTCTCCTCGCCGTACAGCTGCTGCAGGGCGTGCTCCACGAGGGCGCCGGTGGTGATCTCCTCCACCTTGTCGGTGACCCAGCCGCGCTGGCCGCGCACGCGTCCGCCGCGGACGTGGAAGATCTGGACGGCCGCCTCCAGCTCGTCCTCGGCGACCGCGATCAGGTCGGCGTCGGTCGCGTCGGCGAGTACGACGGCGCTCTTCTCCATGGCCTTCTTCAGGGCGCCGATGTCGTCACGCAGCCGGGCGGCCCGTTCGTACTCCATGTCCTCGGCCGCCTCGGTCATCCGCTGCTCCAGGCGGCGCAGATAGGTGCCGGTGCGGCCGGCCATGAAGTCGCAGAACTCCCCGGCGAGCTCGCGGTGCTCCTCGGCGGAGACCCGGTCCACGCAGGGCGCCGAGCACTTGCCGATGTAGCCGAGCAGGCAGGGGCGGCCGGTGCGGGCGGCGTTCTTGAACACACCGGCCGAGCAGGTGCGCACCGGGAAGACCCGCAGCAGCAGGTCCACGGTGTCGCGGATCGCCCACGCGTGCCCGTACGGACCGAAGTACCTCACGCCCTTCTTCTTGTGACCCCGCATCACCTGCACGCGCGGGAACTCCTCGTTCATCGTCACCGCGAGGTACGGGTAGCTCTTGTCGTCGCGGTACTTGACGTTGAACCGGGGGTCGTACTCCTTGATCCAGGAGTACTCCAGCTGGAGCGCCTCGACCTCCGTGGACACCACCGTCCACTCCACGGAGGCGGCCGTGGTGACCATGGTGCGGGTGCGCGGGTGGAGTCCGGCGAGGTCCTGGAAGTAGTTCGCCAGGCGCTGGCGCAGGCTCTTCGCCTTTCCGACGTAGATCACCCGGCGGTGCTCGTCGCGGAACCGGTAGACCCCCGGCGAGTCGGGGATCTCACCCGGTTTGGGGCGGTAGCTGGAGGGGTCGGCCATGTCTCACACCCTACTGGCGAAGACCGACACCGCGGCGGGGCCGCGGAACCGCCGGACGGGCGTCGCTCCGGAAGGTTACGGCCGCCGGGAAGCGGGAAGATGGGAGGTCCGGCCTGAGGACAGGCCGCAGGACGGGAAGCGGACGCGGTCACGAGTCGGAGGCTGGTCGAATGCGGCAGACACAGGTCGAGAAACGGCGAACGCCGGCCCGCGCGCGCCGGTCCGCGGACGAGACGGCTCCATTCCTCGACTCCTTCGACTCCTTCGACCCCTTTGGCTCCTTTGGCTCCTTTGGCTCCCTGGGCCCCTTCGACCCGCGCGATCCCGCCATCGTGCGCGCCAAGCGCCTGCGCGCGCGCCTTGCGGACGACCATGGCCGAACCGGCCGCTCCTAGAGGGCTCAGTCGCGGCAGAGCCGCAGTTCAGGGGCCGTACCGACCTTCGGGTCCGGTACGGCCCCTGAGTTGTGTGCTCCGCGCGTACACACCGTGCGGGTGCGCCTCCGTCGGGCATCAGGTGTTGTCGGGAATTGGTCAACACGCTTCAATGCGGGGGAACTCGGGGCCCTGAACGACGGCGTACGGATGTGAACGCTCCGCCGCGCCGACGGGGGGCGGACCCGGGGTGCCCCGAGCGAACGGTCTGACCAGCCGTTGTGGACATTCAGAGAAAGGCCCCTGCATGCCGCACGCCACACCGCACACGGACACCACCACCGCGGAACTGGACTCGGTTCTGCGGGGCGGGCCCTTCCATGTCGCCCTGCGGGCCGCGATAGCCGCCCGCGGACTGCCGCTGCAACGTGTGCAGCACCATCTGTCGCGCCACGGCGTGAAGGTGGGCGTCACCAGCCTCAGTTACTGGCAGCAGGGCGCCCGCCGCCCGCAGCGTCCCGAATCGCTGCGCGCCGTACGGGCCCTGGAGGAGATTCTGCAGTTGCCGGAGGAGTCGCTGATCCGCCTGCTCGCGGATTCCGGCGATCAGGCACCGGACCGCGGCCCGGCAGGCCGCTCCTACCGCTCGCTGGTGGAGGCTTCGGGCGTCCTGGCGGGGCTGCTGGCCGAGCTCGGCGTCACACGGGACAACGGGCTGCACACTCTGGCGCACCACGAGCGGGTCCTGATCGGGGCACACCGCGAGCTTGCGGAGCGCGAGTCGCACCACATCGTGCGCGCCCAGCGGGACGGCATCGACCGCTTCGTGGCCGTCCACCACGGCGATCCCGGTTCCGCGCCGGCCCGGATGACCGTGCACGCCCTGGAGAACTGCCGCACCGGCCGGATCCGCCTGCAGCAGGACACCGGTGTGCTCGCGGCCGAGCTGCTCTTCGACACCCGGCTGCGGACCGGTGACACGTTCCTCTTCCGCTACGCCGTCGAGGACGGCACGGCCGGCGTCTCACGCGAGTACGTGCACGGGACCGACTCCCCCGGCGGCCAGTACGCGCTCCAGGTGTGCTTCGACGCCGGAGCACTGCCCGCGCGCTGCCACCGGTTCACCCAGCACTCCGCAGCGGCACCGCGCGGCGGTCACCAGGAGCTGGCGGTGAGCGACCTGCACCGTTCGGTGCACCTGGTCGAACCGCGGCTGCGGTCGGGGTACGTGGGGATCGGCTGGGACTGGGACTGAGGCCGGGTGAGGGCCGGGCCGGGCGGCCCGGTCAGCTCTGCGGGCCGGCGACGATCGTGCCGTTCCGCACGTCCACGGAGAGCGGTGTCAGCGGCGCCACCGCGGGCTCGCGCAGCACCTTGCCGGTGGTGGCGTCGAATTCGCTGCCGTGGCAGGGGCAGATCAGCTTCGTCCCCTCCAGCTTGCCGATGGCGCAACTCGCGTGCGTGCAGACGGTGCTGTAGGCCGTGAAGGAGTCGTCCGCGCCCCGGCTGACGACGATGTTGTGGTCCCGGAACAGCTTGGTGCTCCCCGGAGCGATCTCGCTCTCCGCGCCGAGCTCGACGGGCTCGGTCGGCGGCGCGGGCCTCTCCTCGGGGGCCCCGCAGGCGGTGAGGCCGAGTCCGGCGACTGAAGTGAGGGCCACGCCTCTGAGAACGGTACGACGGCTCGCGGCGGGTCGGCCGGGCATGGGAACTCCACTGGTCGGACGGTTGTACGAGGCCGACCATACCGGGGGCGGCCGTTCCGGTTTCCGGGCGGGGAGCGAGTGAGCCGCCGGGCGGGCGGGCTCCCGCCGCCGGACGTAAACGCTTGCGCAAACGTTTACGTCTGCTGCCGGATGGGATACCTTCCTCGTCACGGCGCCGCGAGGACGGACGGCAGCCGGTACACGGACCGGAAAGGGGCGGGCGATGGCGACCATGACGGACGTGGCGCGGAGCGCCGGTGTCTCGGTCGCGACCGTCTCGCACGTCCTGAACGGCACCCGGCCGGTGCTCCCGCACACGCGCCAGGCGGTCCTGGACGCCGTGGAGGAGCTCGGCTACACCCCGAACACCCTGGCCCGCTCACTGGTCACCTCCCGCACCCGCTCGATCGGGCTCGCGGTGTCGGCGATCAGCAACCCGTACTTCACCGAGATCCTCCAGGGTGTCGAGGCGGCTGCCCTGGAGCGCGGCTACAGCCTGCTCATCGCCGACCCGCACGACGACCCGGAGCACGAGCGCAAGGTCGTCCAGCTGCTGCACGAGCGCCGGGTGGAAGGCATGATCGTCGCGCCTTCCGCGCATCCGCGCGAGCTCCTCGCCTACCTCGGGCGTCACCGGGTGCCGGCCGTGTTCCTCGACCGGGTGGTCGAGGAACCGGGGGACGGCGGTCCGCGCTTCGACCAGGTCTGCGCCGAGAGCGCGGAGCCCGTGGCCCGCCTGGTCACGCACCTGGCCGGGCTCGGTCACCGCCGGATCGCCCTGGTGGCGGGGCTGCCCGGGTTCAGCACCACGTCCGAGCGGATCACCGGGTACCGGCACGGCCTCACGGGCGCGGGGCTGCCGTTCGACGAACGGCTCCTGGTGCACGGCGACTCCGAGTCGGCCGGCGCCGAACGGGCCACCGGTGCCCTGCTGTCCCTCGACGCTCCCCCGACCGCCCTGGTCACCGCCAACAACGCCATGACGATCGGCACGCTGCGCGCCCTGCGCGCCCACGGTCTCTCGGTGCCCGAGGACATCGCGCTGTGCTGCTTCGACGACTTCGCCTGGGCGGACCTGTTCTCGCCCCGGCTCACCGCGATCGCCCAGCCCAGCAGGGAGATCGGCGCCCGGGCCGTCCAGGTGCTCCTGGACCGTCTCGCCGCGCCGGACCGACCCGCGCGGACGGTCCGGCTCCCCTGCGCCTTCGTGCACCGCACCTCCTGCGGCTGCCCGGACCGGCCGGAGCAGCGCGCACGGCCCCCGCAGCCGCCACGGACACAGCGGCCCGGGCAGAAGACCCAGCAGCCCGAGAAAGGGAACCCCTCGTGATCGTCGTAGCCGGTGAGGCACTGATCGACCTGGTACCGCGGGGCGCGGACGCGCTCGCGGCACTGACGCCGGCGCTCGGCGGCGGCCCCTTCAACACGGCGGTGGCGCTGGGCCGTCTCGGCTCCCCCACCGCGTTCTGCTCCCGGGTGTCCCGCGACGCCTTCGGCGAGGCGCTGCTGGACCGGCTGCGCGGGACCGGCGTGGCGGTCTCGGCGGTGCAGCGGGGCGACGAACCGACGACACTCGCCGTCGCCACGGTCGGCGCGGACGGCTCCGCGGTCTACTCGTTCTACGTGGAGGGGACCGCGGACCGGCTGTTCACGGCGCCCCGGGCGTTGCCTCCCGGTACCCGCGCGGTGTCCTTCGGCACCTGCTCGCTCGTGCTGGAGCCGGGGGCGAGCGCGTACGAGGAGCTGATGCGCGCCGCTCACGCGCGCGGCGTGTTCACGGCGCTGGATCCCAACATCCGGCCGGGGCTGATTCCGGACGCCGACGCCTACCGGGCCCGGTTCAGGAGGTGGCTGCCGTCGGTGTCACTGCTGAAGCTGTCGGAGGAGGACGCCCGGTGGCTCGGCGGCACCCCCGAAGAGTGGCTGGCGGCCGGTCCGGCGGCGGTCGTGGTCACCCGGGGCGGTGACGGGCTGACCGCCTTCACCCGGGACGGCGGCGAGTACTCCGTGCCGGGTGAGCCGGTCGAGGTGGTGGACACGATCGGCGCGGGCGACACGGTCAACGCGGCGCTGCTGCACGGCCTGGCGACCCGGGACGCGCTCAGTGAGCGGGGGACGTCCGCTCTGGGCGCGGACGGATGGGGGGACGTGCTCGGTTTCGCGGCCCGCGCGGCGGCGATCACCTGCTCACGCGCGGGGGCGGAACCCCCGTACGCCCACGAGCTGGCGGGCTGAGCACACCGTCCGAGCCGTCGGACCGAGCCTTCGCGCGGGTGCCCCGCGGGACGTTCCCGCGGGGCACCCGCGCGGGAACGTCCCGCGGGGTCAGGCCTTGGCCGCCCGGGGCGCTCCCTTGGCGCCGGTTTTGGCGGTCGCCGCGGTCTTCCGGGTGGTGGCCTTGGCGGCGGCCGTCTTCTTCACCGCGGTCTTCGCCGCCGTCTTGCGGGGGGCGGGCACCGAGGCGGCGTCGCTGATCCTCTCCGCTCCCAGGACGTCTCGGAGGAACTTGCCGGTGTGGCTGGTCGAGACGGCCGCGACCTGCTCGGGGGTGCCCTCCGCGACGACCAGGCCGCCACCGGCGCCGCCCTCGGGGCCCATGTCGACGACCCAGTCGGCGGTCTTGATCACGTCGAGGTTGTGCTCGATGACGATGACCGTGTTGCCCTTGTCGACCAGGCCGGAGAGGACCGCCAGCAGCTTGCTGATGTCCTCGAAGTGCAGGCCCGTGGTCGGCTCGTCCAGGACGTAGACCGTGCGGCCGGTGGAGCGCTTCTGCAGTTCGCTGGCGAGCTTCACCCGCTGCGCCTCACCGCCGGACAGGGTGGTCGCGGCCTGGCCGAGCCGGACGTACCCGAGACCGACGTCGTGGAGCGTCTTCATGTGGCGGGAGATCGCCGGGACGGCCTCGAAGAAGTGCATGGCCTCTTCGATCGGCATGTTCAGGACGTCGGCGATGGACTTGCCCTTGTAGTGGACCTCCAGGGTCTCCCGGTTGTAGCGGGCACCGTGGCAGACCTCGCACGGGACGTACACGTCCGGGAGGAAGTTCATCTCGATCTTGATGGTGCCGTCGCCCGCGCAGTTCTCGCAGCGTCCGCCCTTGACGTTGAAGGAGAAGCGGCCGGGCAGGTAGCCGCGGACCTTGGCCTCGGTCGTCTCGGCGAACAGCTTGCGGACGTGGTCGAAGACACCGGTGTACGTCGCCGGGTTGGAACGCGGGGTGCGGCCGATGGGCGACTGGTCGACATGCACGACCTTGTCGACGAGGTCGTCGCCGTCCACCCGCGTGTGTCGGCCGGGGACGCTGCGTGCGCCGTTCAGCTCGCGGGCCAGATGGGTGTACAGGATGTCGTTGACCAGGGTGGACTTGCCGGAGCCGGAGACTCCGGTGACCGCGGTGAACACCCCCAGGGGGAAGGACACGTCGATGTCCTGCAGGTTGTTCTCGCGGGCGCCGTGCACCGTGAGCCGGCGCGCCGGGTCGTGCGGGCGGCGGACGTCCGGCAGCGGGATGGCCTTCTTGCCGGACAGGTACTGGCCGGTCTGCGACTCCGCGTTGTCCAGCAGCTCCTTCAGAGCGCCGCTGTGCACGACCTTGCCGCCGTGCTCACCGGCGCCCGGACCGATGTCGACGATCCAGTCGGCGACCTTGATGGTGTCCTCGTCGTGCTCGACGACGATGAGCGTGTTGCCCATGTCGCGCAGCCTGACCAGGGTCTCGATCAGCCGGTGGTTGTCGCGCTGGTGCAGGCCGATGGACGGCTCGTCGAGGACGTACAGGACGCCCACCAGGCCGGAGCCGATCTGGGTGGCCAGGCGGATGCGCTGGGCCTCGCCACCGGAGAGCGTGCCCGCGGCGCGGTTCAGCGAGAGGTAGTCGAGGCCGACGTCGACCAGGAAGCGCAGCCGCTCGTTGACCTCCTTCAGCACGCGCTCGGCGATCTTCTTGTCGCGGGCGGTGAGCTTCAGGGCGCCGAGGAAGTTAGCGCACTCGCTGATCGACATGGCCGAGACGTCGGCGATCGACTTCTCCATGACGGTGACGGCGAGAACGATGGGCTTGAGGCGGGTGCCCGCGCAGGAGGGGCAGGCCACCTCGCGCATGTAGCCCTCGAAGCGCTCACGGCTGGCATCGCTCTCGGCCTCGCTGTGCCGGCGCTTGACGAAGGGGACGGCGCCCTCGAAGGCCGTCGTGTACCGGCGCTCCCTCCCGTACCGGTTGCGGTAGCGGACCTCGACCTGGGTCTTGTGGCCGTTGAGCAGGGCCTTCTTCGCGCGCTGCGGCAGACCGGCGAAGGGGATGTCCGTACGGAAGCCCAGCGCGTCGGCGAGGGCGCCGATCAGACGGGCGAAGTAGTCCTTGGTGTGGCCGTGCGACCAGGGGTGGATGGCGCCCTCGTCGAGGCTCTTCTCCTCGTCGGGGACGATCAGCTCCGGGTCGACCTCCATGCGCGTGCCGATGCCGGTGCACTCGGGGCAGGCGCCGAAGGGCGAGTTGAAGGAGAAGGAGCGGGGCTCCAGTTCCTCGAAGGACAGGTCGTCGTACGGGCAGTACAGGTGCTCGGAGAACATGCGCTCGCGCTCGGGGTCGTCCTCCGGGAGGTCGACGAAGTCGAGCACGACCATGCCGCCGGACAGGCCGAGCGCGGTCTCGACGGAGTCGGTGAGCCGGCGCTTGGCGCTGTCCTTCACCGTGAGGCGGTCGACGACCACCTCGATGGTGTGCTTCTCCTGCTTCTTCAGCGTGGGCGGGTGGGAGAGCTGGACGGTCTCGCCGTCCACCCGCGCGCGGGAGTAGCCCTTGGTCTGGAGGTCGGCGAAAAGGTCGACGAACTCGCCCTTGCGCTCGCGCACCAGCGGCGACAGCACCTGGAAGCGGCTGCCCTCCGGCAGCTCCAGCACCCGGTCGACGATGGCCTGCGGCGACTGGCGCGAGATGGGCCGGGCGCACTCGGGGCAGTGCGGCTTGCCGATGCGCGCGAAGAGCAGCCGCAGGTAGTCGTAGACCTCGGTGATGGTGCCGACCGTGGAGCGCGGGTTGCGCGAGGTCGACTTCTGGTCGATGGAGACCGCCGGGGACAGGCCCTCGATGAAGTCGACGTCCGGCTTGTCCATCTGGCCGAGGAACTGCCGGGCGTACGAGGAGAGCGACTCCACATAGCGCCGCTGGCCCTCGGCGAAGATCGTGTCGAAGGCCAGCGAGGACTTGCCCGACCCCGACAGGCCCGTGAAGACGATGAGCGAGTCGCGGGGGAGGTCGAGCGAGACGTTCTTGAGGTTGTGCTCGCGTGCTCCACGGACGATGAGACGGTCGGCCACGCCGGTCCGCACCTTTCTTGAGAGAAGTGACAGGGGCGGGACCCCCGTGCTTTCTCACACTAGGGCGAGCCACTGACAACGCCGGTCGGATTCACGGGTTGACAACAATCCCCGGCTCTCCAGCATGCCCGACGCCGGAAACGACCTTATAGCACGTGCATTCGATTTACGGCCCTTCTTCGCCGCCTTCACCCGAAGGTGTGGCGGGGCTAGGGTCGGTCCCATGACCGATCACGCTCATGACCTGGCATCTGTACGTGCCGCGACCGAGCGGCTGCTCGACGCGGTCGGCGCACTGGACAACGCCGCTGTGACCCAGTCGTCACGGCTTCCCGGCTGGACGCGTGGACATGTGCTGGCCCACCTGGCCCGCAACGCGGACGCCCTCGTGAACGTCCTGGAGGGGCGTCCGATGTACCTCTCCGCCGAAGCCCGGGAGGCCGACATCGAACGGGACGCCCCGCGCCCCCTGGACGTCCAGCTCGCGGACCTGCGGGAGACCGGGGCCCGCTTCCAGGAGGTGGGCGCGGCGCCTGCGGACTGGTCACGCACCGTGGCACTGCGCAACGGGGTCACGGACCGGGCGGCCCGGGTGCCGTTCCGGCGCTTGATCGAGGTGGAACTGCACCACGTGGACCTCGGCATCGGCCACGAGCTGGAGGATCTTTCGGCGGAGTTCACCGAGCGGGAGATCCGCTTCCTGGTGGCACGGTTCAAGGGCCACCAGGACGTGCCCACGACGCGGCTGACCACGAGTGACGGCCGGAGCTGGACCACCGGCGGCGGGGCGCCGGACGGCCCGGTCGAGGTCGAGGTGGAGGGTCCGGCCGCCGACCTGCTCGGCTGGCTCGCCGGACGCCGCGACGGCTCCGGGCTGACGGTGAAGAACGGCCCGCTGCCCGCCCTTCCTCCGATATAGGCTGGCCGCCATGACCTACAGCGGGCAGGTGTCGGTCGGCGGGCCGGCCGACGTGCACGAACTCAAGGACCTGATGATCACCAAGGTCGCGGTCGGGCCCATGAACAACAACGCCTATCTGCTGCGTTGCCGGGCCACCGACGAGCAGTTGCTGATCGACGCGGCCAACGACGCGGAGACCCTGCTGGGCTCGATCGGTGACGACGGCATCGCGTCCGTCGTCACCACCCACCGGCACGGCGACCACTGGCAGGCGCTCGCCCAGGTCGTGGCGGCCACCGGCGCGCGCACCCACGCGGGCCGGGACGACGCCGAGGGCATCCCGGTGCCGACGGACGTCCTGGTCGACGACGGCGACACGATCCGGGTGGGGCGGGTGGAGCTCACCGCGCGCCATCTCGTCGGCCACACTCCCGGGTCGATCGCCCTCGTCTACGACGATCCGCACGGGCATCCCCATGTGTTCACGGGGGACTGCCTGTTCCCGGGTGGTGTGGGCAACACCCACAAGGACCCGAAGGCGTTCGCCAGCCTGATCCACGACGTGGAGACCAAGATCTTCGACGTGCTCCCGGACGAGACCTGGGTCTACCCCGGACACGGCGACGACACCACGCTGGGCGCGGAGCGTCCGCATCTGCCGGAGTGGCGCGCCCGGGGCTGGTGAGCGCCACCGGGCGACGCTGCGGACGGACCGGTAAGGGTTGCGGGGCCGGCGCGGGTGAGGGGCGCCCGGAGGGCGCCCCTTTTGTTCGGGGCTCTCACGCCTGTGCCCTGCCCGGGCCGGCCAGCGCCGCGATGCGCTCCACGGCGAACACATAGCCCTGCACCCCGCACCCCGCGATGACCCCGTCGGCCCGCAGCGAGACGTAGGAGTGGTGCCGGAAGGACTCGCGCCGGTGGATGTTGGAGATGTGGACCTCCACCACGGGCAGGCCGTCACAGGTGTTGAGTGCGTCGAGGATCGCGACGGAGGTGTGCGAGTAGGCGCCGGGGTTGATCACGATGCCGCAGTGGTTCAGCCGCGCCTCGTGGATCCAGTCCACCAACTGGCCCTCGTGATTGGACTGCCGCAGATCCACCGTGCCCCCGTGCGGGCCCGCCGCCTCGACGCACAGCGCCTCGACATCGGTGAGCGTCTCGGAGCCGTAGATCTCCGGCTGGCGCTGCCCGAGCAGGTTCAGATTGGGGCCGTTGAGAATCATGATCGGGGCATCGGCCAGGTTGCGGCGCACAGTTCCTCCGGTCTGTTCGGAAGGTTCGCGATGAAACGGGCATGAAAAATTCAGGAACCGGCATGAACCGGCATGAAGTCGGTCGCAACGGCCGGTCGTCGCCGGAACGCTGCTCGGACCGGTCTATCACGGGGCCCCGGACGCACGCCGGGCCCCCGGGGGTGCCGACGGAACCGCCTCCGGGTGGGGGTGCGCCCGCGCGTGTGCCGCGGGGCGCGCGCCCGCCCGGAGGCGGTTCCGCGATCGGTGTTACGGGTTGAGCGCCAGTTCGAGATAGGCGGCGAGGATCACCAGGTGCACCCCGCCCTGGAGCGGTGTGGCCCGGCCGGGGCGTACGGTCAGGACGCCGACCATCACGGTCAGAGCGAGCAGCACCATATGGGTGTTGCCGAGGCCCAGAACGAGCGGACCGGAGAGCCAGAAGGAGGCGATCGCGACCGCGGGGATGCTCAGTCCGATACTGGCCATCGCCGAACCGAGTGCGAGATTGACACTGGTCTGCACACGATTGCGCCGCGCGGCCCGCACGGCTGCGATGGTCTCGGGAAGCAGGACCAGCAGCGCGATGATCACACCGACGACGGCGTGGGGCAGCCCGGCAGCCGATACACCGGACTCGATGGCGGGCGAGACTCCTTTGGCAAGGCCGACCACCCCGACCAGGGCCAGGCCGAGCAGACCGAGGCTGATCAGCGCGGTGCGGTTGGAGGGCGCGACGGCGTGCTCGTCCTCGTCCTCGACCTTCGTGACCGGCATGCCCTGCTTGCCCAGCTTCTGTACGGGCAGGAAGTAGTCACGATGTCGAACGGTCTGGGTGGCGACGAACAAGCCGTAGAGGATCAGTGAGGTGACCGCGGCGAAGGTGAGTTGCACCGCGGAGAATTCCGGCCCGGGCTTGCTGGTGGTGAACGTCGGCAGCACGAGGGTGAGCCCCGCCAGCGTCGCCACCGTGGCGAGCGCCGCACTGGCGCCTTCCGGGTTGAAGACGGCCATGCCGTGACGCAGTGAGCCGACCAGAAGACTCAGGCCGAGAATGCCGTTACAGGTGATCATCACGGCTGCGAAGACGGTGTCCCTGGCCAGGGACGCGGTCTCGGGCCCCCCGTCGATCATCAAGGTGACGATCAGCGCGACCTCGATGATCGTGACGGCGACCGCGAGGACCAGTGAACCGAAGGGTTCACCGACCCGGTGGGCCACCACCTCCGCATGGTGCACGGCGGCCAGCACCGCTGCCGCCAGCACGACGACCGCCACGGCGACGACCGCTCCGGGCAGTTCGCGTCCCCAGGTGAGCAGCAGAAGCACCACGGCGAGCACCGGCACCACGGTCGTCCACCGGTTCGTCAGCCCTTTGACCCACCTGCTCATGAAGCGAGGCTCTCGGAGATGAACGAGCATCGCATTCCGGTCTCCCCGAGCTCTGACGGCCCGCTCGTCACACCGGCTGCCTCAACATCCGCACTGCCGGCGGGTCTCGGGCAGTACGGCCGGTCTCGCCGGTGTCCGGCGAGCCCCATCGCTTGCACGTTCCTTGTCGTTCTGGGGTAGTCGTTGTCGCGCATGATCTCCTCTACTGCTGGAGGAATGGTCAGTGACGGGCGGCAGCGAGTGTGGCCGCGATTCCTTCCGCTGAGGTTTCCTGTCGTGATCCGGCGGGAGACAGGCAGATACCGGGAGCGGTGCTCGGCTGTGGGCCGCGCCCCGCTCCCGGAAATTTCCTGTCCGGTTACGGACCGGGTCAGACGTCGATGCTGTTCTTGTCGACGGAGCCCTCGGCCTGGGCCTGCTTCTTGGAGGCCCGCAGGCTGGTGATCGTGGTGACGATCAGGACGGAGCAGATCACGCCCAGCGACACCGGGATGCTGATCACGGGAACGTGCACCCCGGACTCGTGCAGCGCGTGCAGCACCAGCTTCACGCCGATGAAGCCGAGGATGATCGAAAGGCCGTAGGCCAGGTGGACCAGCTTGCTCAGCAGGCCGCCGAGGAGGAAGTAAAGCTGCCTGAGGCCCATCAGGGCGAACGCGTTCGCGGTGAACACGATGTACGGGTCCTGGGTCAGGCCGAAGATCGCGGGGATCGAGTCGAGCGCGAAGAGCACGTCGGTGGTGCCGATGGCGAGCATCACGACCAGCATCGGGGTCATGACCCGCTTGCCGTTCTGCTCGATCCACAGCTTGGTGCCGTGGTACCGGTCGGCCACGCCGAACCGGCGCTCGGCGGCCTTGAGGAGCTTGTTCTCCTCGAACTCCTCCTCCGCTTCGGGAGCGCGGGCCTCCTTGATGAGCTTCCACGCGGTCCAGATGAGGAAGGCGCCGAAGATGTAGAAGATCCACGAGAAGTTGGCGATGATCGCGGCGCCCGCGGCGATGAAGACGGCCCGCAGCACCAGGGCGATGAGCACACCGACGAGGAGCACCCGTTGCTGGTACTGCGAGGGCACCGCGAATTTCGTCATGATCAGGACGAAGACGAAGAGGTTGTCGACGCTCAGCGACTTCTCGGTGATGAAGCCGGCGAAGAACTCACCGGCGGGCTGGCCGCCGCCGAAGACCAGCAGGCCGAGTCCGAAGAGCACGGCCAGGACGATCCAGACGATGGTCCAGATCCCGGCTTCCTTGATCGATACGTCGTGCGGCTTGCGGCCGATGAAGAAGTCGACCGAGATGAGGGCGGCAAGGCCCACGATTGTCAGGACCCACAGGGTCAGGGAAACATCCACTACGCCTCCGGCAGATACGTCTCACGGCAAAAGTCAGCGTCGTCGCTGCCGGAGGTCTCTTCCACCCGGGTTCCGGCGTTCGAAAGCAGCGCCGGACAACACCTCGGGCCGACGCCCCGGGATCAGGTCTGATCCGTATTGACGGGGTCGCCGCACAGGCAGGGAGTACTCCCCTCCGTGCGGAAAACTTTACCCCCATGCCCAAGGATTGGTAAAGAGGTGGGTAAAAGAAAGGCCAAAGTGCCAGATGAGACGTGGTGCGATGGGCACTCGTTCCAAGGGGCGGGACACGCCCGGTCGGGCGGACCGGGGCGCGGTCAGGGCCCCCAGGCGCGGCGGGCCTCGGCGACCCGGGTGAGCACCTGCTGGAGGACCTCGCTGCCGGGCGGCACCAGCGGGGGCTCGTACGTCCAGGCGTGCCCGACCCAGGGGTCGGCCAGGTGACTGTCGGCGACCGGTGTCAGCCGCAGCAGCGCCCGCCACAGCGGGTCGAGCAGCGGGCCGTAGCCGGCGGACTCCTCACGGTCGGCGACCATCATCAGGTGGACGCCGACGGACGGGCCCTCGTCGGCGAGGTACCGCAGCTGGTTCACGGCACGGTCGTCGAAGCCGTGCGGGAAGTCGTTGACGATCAGCAGTTGCTGGGAGGTGTCGAAACCGGGCGGCAGCGAGTCGGCCGCTCCGCCGCGCAGTGCCATCTGCACCAGGTCGACCCGCTGGGTGAGCCGGCTCAGGACCTCCGCGACGCCCGCGGCGCCCTGGGCGGGCGGGGCCGCCAGCACACCCGCCCGCGTCAGCGGTGCCAGCGGCTGCGCGCCCGATCCGGCCGGGTCGATGACGTGCACGGTGAACTCGCCCGCCGGATGGACGGCGAGCAGCCGGGCCGCGTGGGACACGGCCGTCTCCATGGCGAGGCGTCGCATGTCGTGGGGGTCGGTGAACGACTCGTCCAGCGCGTCGGCCCGTCCGCTGTCGATCCACAGACCGCGTTCCAGCGGCAGCCGGAGCAGCATCGGGATGCGGAGGCGGTCGGCCTCGGGCAGCCGGAGGTCGCCCAGGCGCAGCGCCATGGGTATCTCCATCGGCACCCGGTAGGCGTGCCAGACGGGGTTGTCCCAGCGCGCGTAGGCCGGCGGGAGGGCGGGCTCGACGACATCGGCCTCGGCGACGAGCTGGGCGAGGTCCCGGTCGAATACCTCCCTCGCCTGGTCGACGAGCTGGGCCTGCCGTGCCCTGGCCGCCTCGCGCGCGGCGTCGCCCTGGCTCCCGATCCGGCTGCGCGGGTCGGACAGGACCTGTTCCAGCTCCTTGTCCATGCGTGACTCGGCGAAGTCGACGGCGCTGCGGTAGGCGGCGGTGGTGCGGGCCAGGTCCTCGAACATGCCCCAGACCTGGTTGTAGAGGCGCTCGTCCATGGACCAGCCGGTCGCGTCACCGGCGACGGGCCGGGCGGGCTGTCCCGGCTGGGCCGGGGGCGCGGTCGGCGGGGGCGGCGGCGGAGCGGCGTTCCGCCGGCGGGGGTGGCTGTAGTCGATCGGGCCACCGGTGGTCGCCGCGGACGGGTCGGCGGCTCCCCCGGGGTACGCCGGCTGCGGTCCGCCCTGTCCCGGCGGGCCGGCCGGCTGACCGCCGTACGCGGGCGGCACGGGGTCGGAGGTGCCCTGTGGTGCGGTGCCGGCGCCCTGGTCGAGGTGGCGGGCCGGGGTGGCCGTCTGCCGGGAACGGTCGCCGTCGGACGGACGGGACGAAGGTGCCTGTACGGAGCGGGCGAGGCCCCGCGCGACCGCTTCGTCGATGTCGCCCGCGAGCTGCCGTGCCTGGGGCAGGCCCTGGTCGGTGAAGAGTTCGGTCAGGCCCCCGGCGTAGCCCTGGCCGACCGCACGGACCTTCCAGGCGCCCTGGCGCCGGTAGAGCTCCAGGGCGACGACGGCCGACTCGGCGTCCAGGCCGGTGACGGTGTAGCTGGCCACTTCGGTGCCGTCCAGCCCGGTGACCGCGACGAAGGGGGCGGCGACGGCGCCGAAGCGGGCGGGGCCCCGGCCGTCGGCCGCGGCGGGCAGGGCGAGCAGCACGCTGACGCGGTGGACCGCGTCCGCCAGCGCGTCCAGGTCCACCGCGAGCCGGTGGTCGGCCGCGGCCTGCCGCGACACCTCCAGGCCGGGCCGGGTGGGCGCGCCCGGGTGGGCCACCCACTCCACCCCGTGGATCCGGCCGTTCTCGTCGCCGAGCGCGGCCGCGGTCACGATCGGCGTACCGGCCGAGACCCGGATCTCGAGACGGGACTGGGAGAGCGGGTGATTCTGCCCCCGCACCAGCTCAGCCGTCATTGCCTTCGTCCCCCTGTGTCACGTGCGGTGCGGTGGTCGCGTGCGGTGCGGCTCAGAGCACCGGCAGGATCGACGGCATCAGGTCCTGGAAAGTGCGGCCGTTGGCCGGGTTGCCGAGGGCCGTCATCGTCCAGCCCGTGCCCGAGCGGTGCACCTTCGCCATGAGCTGGGCCGTGTAGGCGCCGCCGCCGGCCAGCGTGTAGCGGGCCAGTTCCTGGCCGTTGGTCTCGTCGACGAGCCGGCAGAACGCGTTCTGCACCTCCTGGAAGGTCTGGCCCGTGAAGGAGTTCACGGTGAAGACGATCTGGTCGATGTGGACCGGGACACGGGAAAGGTCGACGAGGATGGCCTCGTCGTCGCCGCCCTGGCCGACGCCACCGACGAGGTTGTCGCCGGTGTGGCGCACGGAGCCGTCGTCGCTCACCAGGTGGCGGAAGAAGACGACGTCGACCGGCTGCTTGTCGGCGAACAGAACGGCGGAGGCGTCCAGGTCGATCTCCCGGGTACGCGAGCCGAACAGGCCGCGGCGGGGGGCCGCCTGCCAGCCGAGACCCATACGGACCGCGGTCAGGCTGCCGCCGTCGTTCTTCTGCAGACTGATGGCCTGACCCTTGGTCATGTTGACGGTCACGCGCTGATTCCCCTCTCGGACTTCCCCTGTTGCCGCGGAACCGCGGTTGCCCAGAACCCTACGCAGGGGCACTGACGGTGACGTACCCCGGTCCGTACTTTGTGTCGGTCTTGCAACACAGTCCGTGCGGGGCGGAGAACCGCACGAGCCCGGCGCCGGCGCCGTCAGGACAGGCCGGCCTCGCGCATCTGGCGCAGTTCCTTCTTCATCTCGGAGACCTCGTCACGCAGCCGGGCCGCGATCTCGAACTGGAGGTCGGCGGCGGCTGCCCGCATCCGCGAGGTCAGCTCCTCGATCTGTTCGGCGAGTTCGGCCGCGGGGCGGTCGGTGGGCACCGGCTCGGCGCTCTTGGCCCTGCCCTTCGCGCCCTTCGCGCCCTTCCCGAGCGCGGGCGCGGGTGCCTTGGCCGCGCCGCCGTCCTTCTTGGCCTTGCGGTAGCCGGAGTCGAGCAGCTGCTCGGTGTCGATGTCCTCGCGGGCGATCTGCGCGACGATGTCGTTGATCTTCTTGCGGAGCGGCTGGGGGTCGATGCCGTTGGCCTGGTTGTAGGCGACCTGCTTCTCCCGGCGGCGGTTGGTCTCGTCGATGGCCTTCTCCATCGCCGGGGTGATCTTGTCGGCGTACATGTGGACCTGGCCGGAGACATTGCGCGCGGCCCGGCCGATGGTCTGGATCAGGGAGGTGCCGGAACGCAGGAAGCCCTCCTTGTCGGCGTCGAGGATCGCCACCAGGGACACCTCGGGCAGGTCGAGGCCCTCCCGCAGCAGGTTGATGCCGACGAGGACGTCGTACTCGCCGCTGCGCAGCTCCCGCAGCAGCTCGACCCGGCGCAGGGTGTCGACGTCGCTGTGGAGGTAGCGCACCTGGATGCCGAGTTCGAGGAAGTAGTCGGTGAGGTCCTCGGCCATCTTCTTGGTGAGCGTGGTGACCAGGACACGTTCGTCCTTCTCGACGCGCGAGCGGATCTCGTGCACCAGGTCGTCGATCTGGCCCTCGGTGGGCTTGACGACGACCTCGGGGTCGACCAGTCCGGTGGGGCGGATGATCTGCTCGACGACTCCGTCCGAGCGGGAGAGCTCGTACTGGCCGGGGGTGGCCGAGAGGTACACGGCCTGACCGATGCGCTCCTGGAACTCCTCCCACTTCAGCGGGCGGTTGTCCAGGGCGGAGGGGAGCCGGAAGCCGTGGTCGACGAGGGTGCGCTTGCGTGAGGCGTCCCCCTCGTACATGGCGCCGATCTGCGGCACGGTGACATGCGACTCGTCGATGACCAGGAGGAAGTCTTCCGGGAAGTAGTCCATCAGGGTGTTCGGCGGGGAGCCGGGCAGGCGGCCGTCGAAATGCATCGAGTAGTTCTCGACGCCGGAACAGCTGCCGATCTGGCGGAGCATCTCGAGGTCGTAAGTGGTGCGCATCCGCAAACGCTGGGCCTCCAGGAGCTTGCCCTGCTTCTCCAGCTCGGCCAGGCGCTCGGTGAGCTCCTTCTCGATGTCGCCCACGGCCCGCTCCATGCGCTCGGGGCCGGCGACGTAGTGGGAGGCGGGGAAGACGTACAGCTGCTGGTCGTCGCTGATGATCTCGCCGGTGACCGGGTGGAGAGTGGAGAGCGCCTCGATCTCGTCGCCGAACATCTCGATGCGGACGGCGAGCTCCTCGTAGACCGGGAAGATCTCGATGGTGTCGCCGCGGACGCGGAAGGTGCCGCGGGTGAAGGCCAGGTCGTTGCGCGTGTACTGGATGTCCACGAAGCGGCGCAGCAGCTCGTCCCGGTCGAACTCCTCGCCGACGCGGAGCGGCACCATGCGGTCGACGTACTCCTGCGGGGTGCCGAGGCCGTAGATACAGGAGACGGAGGCGACCACGACGACGTCACGGCGGGTGAGCAGGGAGTTGGTCGCGGAGTGGCGCAGCCGCTCGACCTCCTCGTTGATCGAGGAGTCCTTCTCGATGTAGGTGTCCGACTGCGGGACGTACGCCTCGGGCTGGTAGTAGTCGTAGTACGAGACGAAGTATTCGACCGCGTTGTTCGGCAGTAGTTCGCGGAACTCGTTGGCCAACTGGGCGGCCAGCGTCTTGTTCGGTGCCATCACCAGGGTGGGGCGCTGGAGCTTCTCGATCATCCACGCGGTGGTGGCGGACTTGCCGGTGCCGGTCGCGCCCAGGAGGACGACGTCCTTCTCACCGGCTTCGATACGCCGGGCGAGATCGGCGATGGCCGCCGGCTGGTCGCCGCTGGGCTGGTAGGGGCTGACGACCTCGAAGGGCGCCACCGTGCGTTCGATCTGGGAAACGGGCCGCATGTCACCCACCGTACGACCCGCCACTGACAACGGGTCCCGACCGGGCCCGGTGGAGGACTGCGGTCAGCGCTTCTGCGGGGTGCGGGAGCGGTGCTCGACGGGGCCGCGGGCACGCAGCCGAAGACGGGTCGGAAAGGAGGCGGCTGCGGAGGCGGCGGAGGTGGAGGAGGTGGAGGAGGAGGTGGAGGAGGAGTGGTGTCGGCGGTGGGCGGGGACGCCGGGCTTGTGCTCGGCGGGGGCCGGGCCTGGCCGCCCCATGATCATCAGCGGGTCGAAGATCACCACGACACCGGCCAGGACGAGGAGGGCGAGCGGGCCGAGCATCATGGGCGCGAGCAGGGAGGCCGCGGACTCTCCCTCGGCGGGGGCGGCCGTTCCGTGGACGTGGACCTCCAGGGCGGCCATGCCGGTGTAGTGCATGCCGGTGACCGCGAGGCCCATGACGAGGCTCGCGCCCACGCTCCACAGGAAGCCTCTGGCCTGTCCGGCCGCCCACAGGGCGGCGGTGGCGGCGACCATGGCGATGGCGACGGACGCGGAGACGGTGAGCGTGTCGTACTCCAGCGTTCCGTCGAGGCTCATGCTGGCCATGCCCAGGTAGTGCATGGAGGCGATACCGAGGCCGGTGATGGTGCCCCCGGTGAACAGCGGAGTCCCGGTCGCGCCCCGGTAGCCGACGATGAAGATCCCGATGCCCACCATGGCGAGGGCGACACCCAGGCTGGCGAGCGTCGTCACACGGTCGTAGTGGATGGGCGTTCCCTCGATCGTGAAGCCCGTCATCGCGATGAAGTGCATCGTCCATATACCGGAGGCGATGGCCGCCGCACCCAGGGCGAGCCAGCCGGGGCGCCAGGACCGGGCCACGGCGAGGGGCCTGGTGGCGCACCGCAGGCCCAGGGCACCGCCGAGGCAGGCCATGAGGAAGGCCGCCACCGGTGTGACCATGCCGTAGCTGAATCCGTCGACCGTGCTCTGCATGCGCGGCTGCCCTTTCCCGCCGTTTGCATCCCGGAATCGTGTGTCGTGAACCCCCTCCCAGGACCGCTCGGCGGTCAGGGTTGACGCAGAGAGTATGACTGCCACCGGAATGGTCGAACGACTATCCGGGCAAAGAAACACGCTCTTGCCTCACTTGTGCGGCTCCAGTGTGCGGAGTTGGGGCAAGGCCGTTCAATCCGTGGTCATCCCGCACCCGTCCCGCGTTGACCTTCTGCTGTCAGAGTTGCACTGTCCGCATTGCTCGGGATGTCTGAAACATCCGAAACGACCGGAACAGCCCGACCGCTCGACGCGAGGAGTCCGCATGTACATGCGCGCCGTTGTCGCCTCGACCACCGCGCTCCTGGGAACCACCGCTCTCCTGCTTCCCCTCTCCGCCGCGCGTGCCGCCGACAGCGGCGCACCGCCCGTGGTGGTCGCCCACCGGGGCGCCTCCGGATACGCGCCCGAGAACACCCTGGCAGCCGTCGACGAGGCCGCCGCACTCGACATCGACTGGGTGGAGAACGACGTCCAGCGCACCAAGGACGGTGAACTCGTCGTCCTGCACGACGACAGTCTGGCGCGCACCACGAACGTCGAGACGGTCTTCCCCGGCCGGTCGCCATGGAAGGTGAAGGACTTCACAGCCGCGGAGATCGCCCGTCTCGACGCGGGCAGCTGGTTCGACCCCGCGTACGCGGGCACGCGCGTGCCGACTCTGGAGCAGTTCGTGCGGCGTGTGGAGCAGCACGACCAGAAGCTGCTGCTGGAGCTCAAGAGCCCGGAGCTGTATCCCGGCATCGAGCAGGAGACCCTGAAGGTCCTGAGCAACGAGGGGTGGCTCGACCGCGCGCATCTGAGGGACCGGCTGGTCGTACAGAGCTTCAGCGTGGACAGCGTGCGGACCGTCCACGAGCTGAAGCCCGGGGTGAAGACCGGTGTCATCGGTGCGCCCCCGGTGAGCGATCTGCCCGCGTACGCGGACTTCGCCGACCAGATCAACCCCCCGCACACTTCGCTGTCCGGCGCCTACGTCGCGGCGGTCCAGGCCTTCGACGGGCCGCACGACAAGCCGCTGGAGGTCCTCACCTGGACCGTGAACGACGCGGCGGCGGCCCGGCGGGTCGCGGGATTCGGGGTCGACGGGATCATCAGCAACAAGCCCGACGTGGTGCGGGACGCGGTGGACGGCTGACGGCTGACGGCTGACGGCCGATGGCCCACCGCACGGTGCCCCTCGCGGTTCTTCGCGGTTCTTCGCGGTTCTTCGCGCCCGGCGTTGTCAGTGGCGGGTCGTACGGTGGGGCGCATGGACAGCCATGGGCAGTACGAGCAGCGGGTCGTGTGGGCGGTCGTCGGCACCGGCATCGGCCCACTGCTGCTGGCCGCGACCCGTGAGGGCCTGGTCAACGTCGTGTTCCACGCCACCGACGAGGTGCGCGACGGCGCGCTGGAGCGGCTGGCGTCCCGGCTCGGCACCGAGCCCTCCGAGGACCCCGGCTCCCCGCTGCTGACCGAGGCGATACGCCAGGTCGAGGCGTACTTCGCGGGCGAGCTCCACGACTTCGACCTGCCACTGGACTGGTCGCTGGTCTCGGGGAACTCGGGCTTCAACCGCGCGGTCCTGCGGGAGCTGGCCTCCGGTGTTCCGTACGGCACGGTCGTCGGGTACGGCGATCTGGCAGGGCGGGCCGGTCAGCCCGGCGGCGCCCAGGCCGTCGGCATGGCGATGGGCGCCAATCCGCTGCCGGTGGTCGTGCCCTGCCACCGGGTGGTGGAGAGCGACGGCGGCATCGGCGGGTTCGGGGGCGGGGTGGAGACCAAGCGCCGACTGCTCGCGCTGGAGGGTGTGCTGCCCGAGCCGCTCTTCTGACGGGCGCGTCAGTCCGCGTCAGTCCGCGTCAGTCGTAGTGGCGCGCTTCGAGCACGTTGCCGTCGGGGTCGCGGAAGTAGAAGCTGCGCCTGGCCGGGCCGCGCGCCCCGAAGGAGTCGTGCGAGAAGTCCGTCACCGGTACGGAGCGTTCCTCGAGGCGCCCGCGCAGTGCCTCGAAGTCGTCGGCGGGCAGGGACAGACAGACGTGGTTGACGGGGTGACCGGAGCTGTCGGCCGCGCCGGGGAGCATCGTCATCCGTTCCGCCATCGTGAGGGGCATGAGGTCGAGGAGGGTCTCCTCGTTGACCCGTACCGAGGGGAAGGGCGCCTCGCCCGCGGCGAAGTCGGCGACCCTGACCGGTTCCAGGCCGACCGCCTCCTCGTAGAAGCCGGCGGCGGCGATCGGGTCGCGCACCCAGAGGACGACGTGGTCGAGACGTGCCGTGCTGTCCGTCATGGTTCCCAGGCTCCGTGACGTCCATGACGGGGCGCAAGAGGTTTGTCTCGGCGTCCGGCCCGCCAGGGATGAGGGAGGAGCGACAGACGGGAGACGGCGCGTGACCCTGACGGTGTCCGAAGAGGTACGGGAGGCCATCGCCGCGCGTCGGCCGGTGGTGGCCCTGGAGTCCACGATCATCGCGCACGGGCTGCCCCGGCCGCGCAACCTCCGGGTGGCGACGGAGCTGGAGGCGGCGGTGCGGCAGGAGGGTGCCGTACCCGCCACGATCGCGGTGCTGGACGGGCGGCCCCAAGTCGGCCTGGACAAGGATCAGCTGGAGCGGATCGCCCATGAGGACGGCATCCGCAAGCTCGGCCATCGTGACCTGCCGCTCGCGATGGCCTCCGGGACGAGCGGCGCCACCACGGTGTCGGCCACCGCCCTGCTCGCGGCGCTGGCGGGCGTACGGGTCTTCGCGACCGGTGGGCTCGGCGGGGTGCACCGCGAGTGGATCGTGACGCAGGACGAGTCGGCCGACCTGGGGCTCCTCGCGCGGACCCGGATCACCGTGGTGTGCGCGGGGGTGAAGTCGATCCTGGACGTACCGGCGACGCTGCAGCGGCTGGAGACCCTGGGGGTCGCGGTCGCCGGGTACGGCACGGACCGCTTCCCCGGCTTCTACCTGTCGGACTCGGGACACCCCGTGGACTGGCGGCTGGACACCCCGGAGCAGGTGGCCGGGGTGATGCGGGCGCAGGACGCGCTCGGTGGGCCCGGGTCGGCGCTGATCGTGGCCAACCCGGTGCCCGAGGAGGAGCAGTTGGATCCCGGGCTGCACGCGCGTGTGCTGGACGAGGCGCTGCGCGCGTGCGAGGCGGAGGGCGTCACCGGTCAGGCCGTCACTCCGTTCCTGCTCGACCACGTGGTGCGCCACACCGACGGCGCCTCCCTCGCCGCCAACCTCGCGGCGGTCCGGGGCAACGTACGGCTGGCGGCACGTGTCGCGGCTGCCTGGACCGGGGCGTGACGGAGCCCTGGCCGGGCGACGGGTCCGGCGCCGCGGGCCGCACGGCGGGGCCGGCCGGCGGACGTTCTGGTGCGCTGCTGGTCGTCGGTGACGTCATCACCGACGTGGTGGCCCGGCACCGGGGGCCGCTCGCCCCCGGTACGGACACGGCGGCGGCGATACGGACGGTCCCCGGTGGCGCGGGGGCCAATGTGGCCTGCTGGGCGGCGTGTTGGGGTGACACGGAGGTGCGGCTGCTCGGACGGGTGGGCGAGGACTCGGCGACGTGGCACACCCGGGAGCTGATCGCCCGCGGGGTGCGCCCCTCGCTGGTGGTCGATCCGCGGGCACCGACCGGGACGGTGATCTGCATGGTCGACGAAGGTGCGGCGGCCGAGCGGACCTTCCTGACCGACAGTGGCGCCTCCCTGCGGCTCGAACCCGGTGACTGGTCGGACGCGCTGCTGGACGGGGTGGCCCGGCTGCACCTGTCGGGATATCTGCTGTTCGCCGAACCGAGCAGGGCGTTCGTGGCGGTGGCCGTGAAGGCGGCACGCGCACGTGGGGTGCCGGTGAGCCTGGATCCGGCGTCGGCCGGTTTCCTCGCGGAGCTGGGTACGGACCGTTTCCTGGCCCTGGTCGAGGGGGTGGACGTCCTGCTGCCGAGCCGTGACGAGGCATGCCTGCTCACCGGGGCGTCCGAGACGGCGGACGCGGCGGCCCGGTTGAGCCGACGGTTCCCCCTGGTCGTGACCAAGCAGGGCGCCGAGGGCGCGTTGCTGGCCCGGTCCGGCCGGGTGTGCGCCCGTATATCCGCCGTGGCCACGACGCCCCGGGACAGCACGGGCGCCGGTGACGCCTTCACCGGCGCGTTCCTCACCGCCCTCATGGCGGGCGCCGGTCCGCGGCACGCGGCGGCGGAGGGGTGCAGGGCGGGTGCGCTGGCGGTGCGACAGGTGGGCGGCCGCCCGCCCTCACCCGTGTGACGGGCCCGACCGTCCGGCCGGCCACGCGTCCGGGCATCCGGCGGCCCCGGGCCTACGCCTTGCGTCCCCAGGCCGAGATCATCGGGGCCGTCGCCAGGTCCAGGGTGCCGGAGGCGACGTTGGCGAGGTGGCGGTCGATGTCCTGGGCCGTGGCGATGCCCGCGGTGACGAGTTGGTCTCGGACGAGGCGGATGGTGGCGGACTCCAACGCCTCACAGGCCGGTGCCGCGACCGGGAAGTACGCGTCGGCCCGCACCTCGGTCAGTCCGGTCTCCCGCAGCAGGCGCGGGAGTCTGCGGCCACGGGCGAGGTCGGTCCCCCGGTCGCTGAGGAGCTTGCGCAGGCCCTGCCGGAGCCGGTTCGCGAGCCGCTGTTCGGGGCCGTACTCGTCCGGGCAGACCAGGGGCTGCAGGGCGGGGTCGGTGTCCTCGACCAGAAGACGCCCGCGGGGGCGCAGGGCCCCGACCATCGACCGCACCGCACGCTCGCGGTGCGCCACGTCGATGAGCGGGAGCCGGACGTGCACCAGGTCGAAACCGCCCGCCGGCGGCTCCTCCGTGCCGATGTCGTGGATGCGTACCTCCACCGGCGGGCGGGCGACCGGGGCGAGCCGGGTGACGTCGGTGCCGGTGACCAGCACCCGTCCGGTCGGTCCGACCTTCTTGGCGAGCCAGGACACCACGGAGACGCCGTCGGCGCCGACCTCCCAGCAGCGCCAGCCGGGCCCGACGCCGACCCCTTCGAGATACCGGAACGTGGTGGGATCGAACAGATCGGCGAAGGCGTCGAGGCGCTCCGCAGCCTCGGTCTCCCGGTGATCGAGCGGGTACCCGTCGGTTCGCATCATGCCGCGATCATCCCAGTTGCCCGGCTTGTCCGGCACGGGTGACGCTCCGGCCCGTTCGTGTCCACAGCCCAGCCGGAAACCAGGCGGACGGGACGGACGGAGAGGCAGAAGAGCGGGAGGACGGCGGTGGGGAACGGGGGTCAGCCGGTCGCGGTCCTGGCGTAGACGTTCTCGGCCCAGGTGGCGAGCTGGTCGTCCGTCAGGTGCCGGGCGAGATCGGCTTCGCTGATCATGCCGACCAGGCGCTTGTCGTCGATGACGGGAAGCCGGCGGATCCGGTGCGTCTCCATCTCCTGGAGGACCTCGCTGACGTCGGCGTCCGCCTCGATCCAGCGCGGTGTCCCCTTGGCCATCTCACCCGCGGTGGTCCTGGCCGGGTCGTGGCCCATGGCGACGCAGCCGACGACGATGTCGCGGTCGGTGAGAATGCCGCAGAGCCGCTCGTTCTCATCACTGATGGGCAGCGCGCCGACGTTCAGGTCGCGCATCAGCTGGGCTGCGCGGTCGAGCGTCTCGTGGGCGGGGACCCACTGGGCGCCGCGGTGCATGATGTCTCCGGCGGTGGTCATGAGGTGCCTCCCGATACCGGACGGCCGGCGCGGCACGGGGCGCACCGCGAGTACCGGCGCTCTCCATTGTCCGCCGCACCACACGGGCCCCGCACTTCCGCCCGGCCCCGGCACGTGTGCGCGACGTCCCGACCCCGCGACGTCCCGGCCCCGCGACGTCTCAGCCGTTCCAGGTCACAGCCGCTGCCAAGTATCAACCGTGCCAGGCCGGGTGGCGTGGGTCGTCGGCGCGCACCAGGACGTCGGCGGTGCCGGCCGGGTCGGTCTCCTGCTCGTAGCGCTCGAAGGCGGGCAGGGTCCAGTGCCCGGACTCGGGGGTGCGACGGCGCAGGGCGCCCGGGGAGAGCGAGACGTGGACGCTCAGGTCGAAGGGGAACCAGTGCCGCAGGAGGAGCGGGCCGTGCAGCAGCAGTACGCCGCCGGGCGGCAGCGGGACACGGGGGCTGCGGGTGGCGCGGTCGGTGACCGGGTCCCACAGGTCGGGCAGGACCCGTCCGCTCCCTCCCGGTTCGAGGGGCCCGAAGACCTCACGCCGGAGGGCGCCGGTGTCGTACCAGCCGTCGTAGTAGGACTCCGGGTCCTGGCGGCCGTACTCCAGCCGGACCGAGGCGGGACGCAGGAAACCGTCCGCGTTCACGACGAGGGAGGGGCGCCCGAGGACGCGCAGGGACGCGGCGACGCGTTCGGCGAGATCTCCGGGACGGCCGGCCGGGGCGCCGTCGAGGGCGACGCGCGGCCAGGGGCTGCCGTCGGCCGTCCGCAGCGTCGTCAGGCGCTCGGCGAGGAGGTCGCCGAGCCGGTCCCAGGTGATCGCTTCGAATCGCACACGGCCATGATGCGCCGTCCGCCGGCGACGACACCCACCTGCTCCGGGTTCTCCGCCGGAGGCGCGCTGGACGTCCGCGTACGGTCCCGCGACGCTCGGCCATGGGCACCGGGCCCGTGTCCGGCTTCACTGGTGGTGACGGTGGGCGGCGGGAAAGGGTCCCGGCCGCCGGACGGGAGTCGACGACGTGATCGAGGGACCATCCTCCGTGCTGACGGTGCCGGGGGTGCTCGGGACCGGGCTGGTGGCGGGAGTCTTCTGCGCCTTCTCGACGTTCGTGATGAGAGGGCTCGCGGCGTTGCCGCCCGCGCGGGGCGTGGCCGCGATGCGGTCGGTCAATGTGGCCGCGGTGCGGGCGCCCTTCATGCTGGTGTTCCTCGGCTCGGCGCTGCTGTGCGCGGCGATCGCCGTGGTGACGTCGCTGAGGTGGCCGGACGAGGGCGCGGTCGAACTGCTGGTCGGCAGCGCGTTGTATCTGTTCGGCGGGTTCGGGGTCACCGTGGTCGCGAACGTGCCGCGCAACGACGTGCCGGCCGGGCTCGCCCCGGGCACCGCCGAGGCCTCCGCGTACTGGACCGCCTATGTGCGCGAGTGGACGCGGTGGAACCACGTGCGCACGGCCGCCTCGGCGGGTGCCGCGCTGTCCTATGTACTGGCCCTCACCTGACGGAGGCGAAAAGCGCTGTCCGCAGGCCTGCGCGCGGGCATGAGCAGTCGTATCGTGGCCAAGGAGCAGAGCGCCGGGGAGAGCGCACCCGAGGGGTGCCGCCCCACCGCCGAGGAGCGCCGCCCCACGACGCCTGGCCCGTCACCGCGTACGCAAGGAAGACGGCCATGGCCGATCCCAAGGGTTTCCTGACCACGCCGCGCCAGGACCGGCCGCGCCGGCCCGTCGAGGAGCGGGTCCGCGACTGGGACGAGGTGTACGTCCCCGGCGCGCTGCTGCCCATCGTCAGCAAGCAGGCCGACCGCTGCATGGACTGCGGTGTCCCCTTCTGTCACGAGGCGTGCCCGCTGGGCAATCTGATCCCCGAGTGGAACGACCTGGTCTCGCGCGAGGACTGGCGGGCCGCTGCGGAGCGGCTGCACGCCACGAACAACTTCCCCGAGTTCACCGGCAGGCTCTGCCCGGCGCCCTGCGAGGCGGGATGTGTGCTGGCCATCAACCAGCCCGCCGTCACCATCAAGGACGTCGAGTGCGCCATCGCCGACCGCGCCTGGGCGGAGGGCTTCGCCGCACCGGTCCCGCCGGACCGGCTCTCCGGCCGTACGGTGGCGGTGATCGGCTCGGGTCCCACCGGTCTGGCCGCGGCCCAGCAGCTGACCCGGGCCGGTCACACGGTCACCGTGTACGAGCGGGACGACCGGCTCGGCGGGCTGATGCGGTACGGCATCCCCGAGTTCAAGATGGAGAAGCGTCATCTGGAGCGGCGCATCGAGCAGATGCGGACCGAGGGGACGACGTTCCGTACGTCCACGACGGTCGGGCGCGATGTCGACGCCGCCGAGCTGCGGGCGCGTCACGACGCCGTGGTGATCGCCACCGGGGCGACCGCGTGGCGTGAACTGGCCGTCCCGGGACGGGAACTGACCGGTGTCCACCAGGCCATGGAGTATCTGCCGCTCGCCAACCGGGTCTGTGCGGGGGACCTGGAGACGTCCCCGCTGTCCGCCGCGGGCAGGGATGTCGTCATCGTCGGGGGTGGCGACACGGGCGCCGACTGTCTGGGCACGGCCGTGCGGGAGGGAGCGGCGTCCGTGACCCAGCTGGACATCTACGAGCGGCCGGGCGCCGTTCGCGACGAGGAGACCGAGCCCTGGCCGACGTACCCGAAGCTCTACCGGCTGTCCCCCGCGCACGAGGAGGCCCGCGCCCTGCGGACGGCACCTGCGGTAGCCGAACATGCCGACAATGCCGGGAATACCGGGAATTCCGACGCGCGGCTGTTCGCGGCGTCCACGCTCCGCCTCACCGGCGACGCGGACGGGCGGGTCCGGGCGGTGCACCTGGTCGAGGTGGACGCGGAGCGCCGCCCCGTACCGGGCACCGAACGTGTTCTCCCGGCCGGCCTCGTCCTCCTCGCGCTCGGCTTCTTCGGACCGGACCGGGCGGACGGGCTCGTCAGCGGGCTCGGTCTGGAGCTGGAGCCGCGCGGCACGATCGCGCGCGACGCCGGCTTCGCCACGAACGTGCCGGACGTGTTCGCGGCGGGGGACGCCGCCCGTGGGCAGTCGCTGATCGTGTGGGCGATCGCCGAGGGCCGGGCGGTGGCGGCGGCCGTCGACCGTCACCTGACCGACGGCACCACCCGTCTCCCGGCTCCCATCGGCCCGTACGACCGCCCGATGAGGGCATGACGCACCGACGGGAACCGCCCCGGGCAACCCGGCCGACCCGCGACCCGTACGAGCCGCGCCCCGCGGGCCCCGCGGCCTACGCCTTGCGCCCCACCGCCCCGTATCCCGGGATCACCCCGTCGTCCTGGCCGGGCACGGGCTCGCCCAGCTCGGGGTGCCACAGGTGGGGCACCTGGACACCGGGTTCGACCAGTTCGAGGCCGTCGAAGAAGCGGGTGAACTCCTCGCGGGAGCGCAGGGCCAGGGTGACGCCCGCGGCCCTGAGCTTCTCGGTGGCCGCCTTCGACTCCTCGGGGGTGAAGTCGGAGGTCGCGTGGGAGATCACCAGGTGGCTGCCGGAGGGCAGCTCGGCCAGCAGCCGTCCGACCAGCTCGTGGGCGCCGTCCTCGTCGGAGACGAAGTGCAGCAGCGCGATGAGGGAGAGCGCGACCGGCCGGCCGAAGTCGAGGATCTTCCGCGCACCCTCCAGGATGGATTCCGGCTCGCGTACGTCGGCCTGGATGTACTCGGTCACCCCCTCGTCGGTGCCGCGCAGCAGCGCCCCGGCGTGGGCCAGCACGATCGGGTCGTTGTCGCAGTAGACGACGCGCGCGTCGGGTGCGATCCCCTGGGCGACCTGGTGGAGGTTGGGCTCGGTGGGGATGCCGGTGCCGATGTCGAGGAACTGGCGTACGCCCTGGCCGGCCAGCCAGCGCGTGGCGCGCTGCATGAAGGCGCGGTTCACCCGGGCCATCACCGGCACTCTCGGGTCGAGAGCGAGCATCTGCCGGCCCATGGCCTCGTCGACCGGGTAGTTGTCCTTCCCGCCGAGGTACCAGTCGTACATCCGCGCGGTGTGCGGCTTGCTCGTGTCGATCTCGACGGAGGGCTGCTGCCCGGTCATGACGAACTCCGTAAGTGTCTGCAACTGTCAGTGATCAATTTCAGGGCCGAACCAGGGTGCGGGGGGAAACAATCAACGTCGGCTTGTACGCAGGGAGGCAACGGTAGAACGGTCGGCAAGCGTCAGGACAGCAGGAAATCCGCCTCTCCCGCTTTCGCTCCCTCGATGAAGGCCGTCATCTCGGCCGAGGTGTAGATGAGCGCCGGCCCGTCCGGGTCGGTGGACTGCCGTACGGCGATCCGGCCGTCGTCGAGCTTCATCGCCTCCAGGCAGTTGCCGCCGTTGCCGCCGCTCCACGGCTTGTGCCAGCCCTCGCTGCCCAGCTCCCGCGCGGGCATGCCGTTGTAGATCCGCTCGGTGCGGACCCGCGGCCGGGGCAGCGGGAGGGGGGAGCCCAGTGCCATGGACAGGGACAGGGACGTGAGGTGGTTCATTCACAACTCCTTGCGGAGATCCCTGAGGATCACCTTCGTGCGATGTGCTGTGGCGGCCTGCGCCGCCATGCGGTCCATGACCTCGAGGTGGGTCGCCACCTCGGCACGCGCGTCCAGGTAGACGGCACCGGTCAGGTACTCGCTGTAGACCATGTCCGGCAGTTCGGGCATGCCGAACCGGAACAGCACGAACGGCCCGTACGTGCCGGGGTGCGGACCGCCCGCGAACGGGGCGACCTGAAGCGTCACGTTGGACATCTTCGTGGCGTCGAGAAGTCTGTCGATCTGGGCACGCATCACCTCCGGGCCGCCGACCGGGCGGCGCAACGCCGTCTCGTCCATGACGACCCACAGCCGGGGCGCGTCGTCACGGGTGAGCAGTTCCTGTCGTTGCATGCGCAGCGCGACGTGACCCTCGATGTCCTCGGGACTGGTCTGCCCGATGGCACCCGAGCGCAGCACGGCACGCGCGTAGTCCTCGGTCTGCAGCAGTCCGGGGACGAAGTGGGGCTCGTAGCTGCGGATGAGGGTGGCCGCGCCCTCCAGGCTGACGTACATCGAGAACCAGCCGGGCAGGATCTCGTGGAAGCGCTGCCACCAGCCGGGCCGGTTGGCGTCCTCGGCCAGCTGCACGAAGGCGTCGGTCTCCTCGTCGGAGACGCCGTATGCCTTCAGCAGCATCTGGAGGTACGGGATCTTGAGCGCGACCTCGGCCGTCTCCATGCGGCGGATCGTGGCAGGGGCGACGCGAAGGACGCGGGCGGCCTCCTCACGCTTGAGGCCGGCGCTTTCCCGCAGATCCAGCAGACGCCGGCCGAGGACGACCTGGCCGACCGTCGGCGCGGACCGCGGTTCACTCACGCTCCACCTCCACGAAAAGGATTCCTGACAGCCCGGCGGCGCCAATCCGAGAGCTCCTCGAAGATCCGTCCACTCATGCGAACTTTTCTTCGACAGCCTCAACTGGCGCCGCGCGGGGTGCTGTTGCGAGCAGTGTGCCACGGCCGTCCAGACCGTCACACAGCACTCTGGATTTTTCAGAGTGATGCTTGCCAAGTGTGCACGGCGGGGCGATAGTGGCAAGCGTGATTCCGCCCGCGCCCTTAGAAACAGACACCGCTGCGAGCCCCTCCGGTCTCGGCCCCGCCCCGGGAGCCACCGACGCCGCAGGGGCTGCCGCCCGGCGCCGGTTCCGTTTCGAACTGGCCGCCCATCCGGGTTCCCCCGCGCAGGCCAGACGCCTGACGAGGGCCCGGCTGACCGGCTGGTCGGTGAGCGAGGACACCTGCGACACGGCGGTCCTGGTCGTCTCCGAGCTCGTCACCAACGCCATCGTGCACACGGCCAGCAGCCACATAGTCTGCGAGCTGCACGACGGCGACGATCTGGTGCGCATAGCCGTGCGGGACGAGGGCTGCGGCCCCGACCAGCCCCGGGCGAACACCCGGCGGCAGCCGGAGGACGAGCACGGAAGGGGCCTGCTTCTCGTCGACGCCATGTGCCACGCCTGGGGCGCCCACGAGCACGGTCCCGGGCTGCTGGTCTGGGCCGAGCTGCCCCGCAAGACGGGCCTGGCGCGCCCTCCCAACGAGCCGCACAACGACCTCGGCTGGGGCGAGCGGCCCAAGCCGGACCCCGCCGGCGGCCCGGACGGCGCCCCGGACGACGAAGAAGCCCAGCAGCGACACCACGCCGCGGCGGCCCCGAAGCCCGCGGCGTCCGCGACATCGACGGCAGCCCCGCACGCACATCAGCGCGAGTACGTCCCCACGCACCGGCACAGCCTCGACGGAGGACGGGCGTGACGGGCGCTCGCACCATGAGCCTGAACACGCTGGTCCACCTCCAGCGCGGGCGGCACGCCCCGGCCGTACCGCCCCGGCGGCTGCCCGTCCCCGACGGGATGACGGCGCCGATGGGCTGCGACGCGGTGGCGGTCCCGGCCCGCTTCGGACCACTGGTCATGCCCCGGCTGCCCCGGGTGGGATGCGTCTACGCCGACGAGACGCACTGGTGGTGGCTGGTTCCGTCCGATTCCGACTACGCCCTGGAGTGGCCCGCCCCCGCGCGCTACGACACCGGTGCCCTCGTGCCGGACGCCCCGCACCTCCCCGACCTGATCCACCGCCCCGACTGCACGCTCCCGTACACCCCGCCGATACCGCTCTACCTCGCGGTGTGCCGCCTGACGGACACCACCCCGAGCTGGTCCCGCCCGATCACGGCCTAGGCACCGGGCCCCCCGCGGCCGCGGGGGCGCCGCCGTCGCCGCCGCGGACGATCACCAGGAACATGTCGGTCGCGAGGTCCATGACGACCTCGGCGGGCAGGCCCTCCAGACGCCGTGCCCGCGCGAACTCCTCCGCCGGCCAGGACCCCCGCGGCCCACCCGCGGGAAAGCGTTCAATCACCGTTCGCCCGTTCACCTGCTGCCTCCCGTTCGGCGTCGCACTCGTAGAGTCAAACGCCGACGGCAGAGGAAACGCCTCGCCCAGTGACGCTACTGAGACCTACTCGTCACCCGTTCACCGTCAGGAGTGGGCCACCTCTCCGTCCTACTCGTCGTACTCGTCGTGATAGCGCGCGCGGGTGACGACCTTCTCCTTGACCAGGAGTCCCTCGCGCGCCGCGCGCCAGTCGGCACGCGAGACGATCTCCGGAAGCGACATGGTTCCTCCTGTGCGACGGTCCCGTTGCGAGGGGTGACCGACGACGCCTTCGGAACTCATCGGAACCCGCCCGCCCGGTTCCAGGATTTTTCGCACCGGTCGCGCGAGCGCGGGTGCGCCGAGGGGGGTACCGGCCGCTCACGGCAGCACGGACCGCACCCCGTCATCGGCTCGCCCGGCGACGGGCAGCTCCGGCAGCCGGCCCCCGACGCGCTCGCGGCGCCGGTCGAGGGCGTCCCGGAGTTCGGCGAGCTGCTCGGCGTGACGGGCGTCGAGCCGTCCCGTGTCGTCGAGGTGGACGGCGCAGGCGGTGGTGGTGTCGACGAGCCGTTCGAGGAGGGCGGCGAACTCGTCCGCGCCGTCGGCGTGCCGGGCGAGCGCGGGCAGCTCCGCGGAGGCGAGCGCGATGGCGCCGCGGGCCTCGGCGAGGGCGCGGTAGGCCTCACGGCGCAGGACCCAGCGGGCCGCGCGGTCGCCGGACCCTTCCAGCACATGGGCGAGGTACGCGTGCGCGGCCTCCCCCGCTTCCGTGAGCCGGACCCGGATGGCGCCGCCGCGCCGCACGGGCATCGGCAGGTGTCCGACGACGAGCACGATGACACAGGCCAGCAGCGTCTCGCCGATCCGTGCCACGGAGGCCTGCGGTTCACCTCCCACCATCACCAGGGCGAGCACGAGCACGGTGATGACGGTGGTCTGCGCGGCGAAGTGCCGGGCGGCGACCGGGATGAGCGCCCCGCTGACCGCCACCAGCGAGATGAGTCCTTCCGGCCGGGGCAGCACGGCGGCGGACCCGGCGAACAGGAGCGCCCCGAGCACCGTTCCGGCAGCCCGGTTCAGCACCCGCGAGGCGAGCGGTCCGAGGTCGGGCTTGACGAGGAAGACGGCGGTGACGGGCAGCCAGTACCAGTACTCGTGTTGCCCGTACCAGCGGGCGTGGTACAGGGCCTGGGCGACGGCGACGCTCACGCCGAAGCAGAGGGCGACCCGCAGGCCGTACTCCTGTCCCCGGGTGCCGAGGAGGGTACGGGTGAGAGCGGCGCGGGACCGGCGGCGCGTGTGCAGGTCGCCGCCGTCGGCCCGGTCGAAGGCCACGGCGGCGCGCAGGAGGGCGTCGTCGAGGGCGCGCAGCGCGGGGACGGACCGGGAGGGTGCGGGCAGCGGCCCGCTGGGGACGCCGCCGCGTACGGCGACGGCGAGCCGCCGGGGCCCTTCGGACGCGCGAGCCGGTACGACCTCCCCCGCCCAGGCCAGCGCGGTCGCGGCCTCCGCCAGCGGCAGCGCGGCGGCGTACTGCGCGTGCAGTCGCCGTTCGGCCGCGGAACCGGCGTACCGCCGCAGCCGGGGTCCGGCGAGCGCGTCCTGCGCGTGGTCGAGGGCGGCGGTGAGTGCGGCGCGCCGCGCGGTGGCGGTGGGTGAGCCGGCGGCGTCGAGCAGCGCGGCGACGGCCTCGTACACGCCGGCCACGGCATGCCGCTCGCCGTCGAACCGGAAGTCTCCTGCGAGGGACCCCGGAGCGGGCAGCGCCAGCCGCAGCAGGAGCAGCCACGCGGCTCCGGCGAGGAAGGCGAGCGCCCGCTGCCCTCCGGGTTCGGGCAGGGGCATTCCGGCGCCGACGGCGGCCCCGACGAGCAACTGGATCCCGGCGGCGGAGCCGATGGGACTCAGCGCGCTGACCGCGCCGGCGACCAGCCCGCACCCGGTCAGTGTCAGCGTCAGCAGCACGGCTGGGAGGTGGTCCCCCGCGTGCGTCCCGACGAGGAGTCCGGCCGCCCCGGCGAGCGCGGGCGCTCCGATCCCGCTGACGGAGGCGCGTCGGCTGCCCGGCCGGTCGTTGATCCCGGCGAACATGGCGCCGATGACGGCTACGACGCCGAGGGTGGGCCGCCCGGCGAGGACGGCGGCGACCAGCAGGGGTCCGCCGCCCAGCACTCCCCGCGTGACCGCGCTCCACGGGACCGGTCCGCGCTGGGCCCGCAGGGCGTGGGCGAGCCAGAGAGGTACGGCGGGCGTGGTGCGGGACACGGTGCTCCAGTCGTCTCGTCGGGGGCGGGGTCGGGCTCGCGGGCGACGGTGACCGGGCAGGGGCGCGGTGTCCACCGTAAACGGGACTGTCGGAGGGAAGGGGGCAGTCTCGTTTCCAGGATGTGACGGTGCGAGCGAAAGGGGTGTTCTCGGAGGAACACGGTCCGCGGTGCGCTTGTTCCGTGGGATTCCCGCAGGACCGGGGTCGGTCCTCCCTCCCGTGGGCCACGGGTGCCGAGATCGCGGCCGGCCGCCGGCCGCCGCAGTCCTCGTGGGTACGCCGGTGCCCCATGACCCAGGTCAGCGGTCACGGGGCACTGGGGTGCTCTTCGCTCTACGCGGTGTGCCGAGCGGCGAACCCGACGAACTCCGCCCACGTCTCCGGTGCGAGGCTGACCATGGGGCCAGCCCTGTGCTTCGAGTCGCGCACATACAGGGCGCCGCTCCCGGCAGCCACCTCGACGCACTGGCCGCCATCTCCAGCGCTGTAACTGCTCTTGAACCACGCCAAGTCATCGAACCTGGCCTTGTCCCCGCTCATCTCTCTCCCAGCAACTTCTCGATCAACGCAAGCGAGTCTGTCGGAGTGAGGGCCTGCGCGCGAAGGATCCCGTACGTGCGCTCAAGACCTCGCACTTTCTGACGCTCTGTGTGGACACGGCTGTCACCTTGCACTTCCGTGTAGGCGATCCTCCGCTCATCCCTGGTCTCCATCAAGGTGAACGGGCCGGCCAGTCCCGCGTGTTCCTGACGAGCGAGCGGCATCACCTGAATCACCACGTTGCGCTTCTCCGCTATCAGCATCAGGTGCTCCAACTGGCCCCGCCAGGCTGCCTTGCCGCCAATCGGGCGGAGCAGGACAGTCTCCTCGATCACGAAGCTGAGGTGTGGCGCGGGGCGCCGAGTGAAGATCTCCTGTCGTGCCAGTCGCGCGGCGACACGCTGCTCGATGATCGCCTCATCCGGAAGCGGCTGCCACATGGCGAAGACCGCCCGCGCGTACTCCTCCGTCTGCAGCAGCCCGTTGACCAGATGAGTGTCGTACAGGTGAATTTCAACCGCCTCGCCCTCCAACCGCGCCGCATCCCGAAAGAACGCCGGATACTGCGCCCGAGCCACCTCCCCCTTCCCCGCCTTCAACAACCCACCCGCGTGCAGCAGTTCATCCGCGTTGTCGATGAACTTGGGCGGCGGGATCCGCCTCCCCTGCTCAAAGCCGGCGGTGGTCGACGCGGAGTACCCCGCCCTGCTCCCCAGCGTCGCCCGATCCAGCCCCGCCCGCTCCCTGCACAGCTTCAACTGCCGCCCGAAGACGTGCAGGATGCCCGCGCTCGCCTCCTGCTCCCGGCCGTCCACCTGCTGCCGCTGTTCCTCCACGCCCGGCACCTCCCGTACGTACTCACCGCCGAACACCCCGCGTGGTCATCGCGTACGCAACCAACCCGCCCCGCGGAGGCCCCGTCACGGCTCACCCCGTGTACAAGCCCCGCGTCGGCGACGTACAGCCACCGCCGGTCAGCGCGTCACACCCACCCGACGCTACGTACAGTTCGCAACGGTTACCCCATGGAGTCGGCAGCTCCCCCGCAAAGACATACGTCCCGGCCGACCCACACGTTCGCGATGCAGTTCACCTCGACCCCGCGCGGCGCGCGCCTCGCCCGCCGGCTGGTCTCGCACCGCCTGGACGCATGGGCCGCCCGTACGCCTCACCGGCGAACGAGACGCTCACCCTGACCGTCTCCGCCGACCCGATCGGGCTCGGCTTTCCGCTCGAGTGCGTCGACGGCGAAGTCAGCAGCACCTACAACGAACTGACCTGAAGCGGACCAGGCCCCGAGCCACGGTGAAGGTCGAGGCCCCCTCACCGGTCCGCTGGTCACTGACCAGCGGACCGAACGGGAACCACCACACCCCGCCTCGGGGCACCACCGCCAGTCGCCCGGTCGGCAGTCACCGTCGGCTGCTGCCGGCCGTTTTCCCGTCGGTCACCGTGGGAGGTACGTGAGGGTCCGTCGCTGACACGGAGGTGACACGGGCATCGGGTTTCACTGTCATGAGGCAAAAGATCCCCAGGTGGTCTGCCGGCATGAAGCCGAGAGATCGCATCTCTCCGTCATGGTTCGGGCATCTTCCGTGTGACACTTCTGCGGGCGCCGTGACCAGGCGCCCACCGTGCCGGTCGTCCCCGACGCGGACGGAACCAGTGGGGGAACTGATGGAAGCTCTTTTCTACGTCATACCTGTCATCGTGATCGTCGGCGTGTCCGTCATGGCCGCCAGGACCATCAGCCGCAGCAGGCAGGTCAGCGGCGCCTGGAACCACGGCCTCACGGCCGAGGGGAGATGTCTGCGGACCTACACCAGGGCCAGAGGCGGCGCGGGGGACACCGGCGTGCGCACCACCCTGCACCACGTCTACGAGTTCACGACCCGGGAGGGGCGTGTCATCCGCTTCGACGAGCCGAACGGCCCGTCGACGGTCGTCGTGGGCGACCACGTCACCGTGTACTACCTCGCCGACAGCCCGGAGCGTGCCACGGCGCACGCCCCGGCCCGCGGGAAGCTCGCCGCGGGGACGGGTTGCGTGCTCGCCTTCCTCGGTGTGGTCATCGCCGCGTGCGTGGGCTTCATGGTGTTCGCCCACACCGTGTTCATGGAGGCGGACGACCTCCTGCCGTAGGACTTCCCGCACGACTGTGCGGCCGCGCCCGGAATGGGTCATGGAGCCGCGGACGGCGTCCGGCGCGGGCGCGGACCGAAGCTCTCGGCTTTGCTCGAGCAGGAGGGGCTCCATCGCGTCGACGTGTCCAGCTCCGCCCTGCGCTTCCTGTCCGCCAAGCTCCGCAACGGCCACCCGTACGCCCAGCCCGCGGCCGGGTTCGGCATCAGAACCACGACACACGGCATCGGCTCGCTGACGCGCCTCATGTACGGTCCGGGTCCGCGCCTCGGCGGTGTGGATGTTGATCACGTACTGGTTCCCGCGGGCCTGGTACACCTGCCCGTTGCCCGAGGCGCGGCCCCGCGTCCCGGCGCCCTCGCCATCCTCCGGTTCTCTCATCGCCCGATGATGTGCTGGTCCCGGCCCGCCTGGTAGGCGCGGGCGTTGCCCTCCGCCCGCGCCTCCATGCGCACGTCGCCGCGGATCTCCTGGCCGCCGGCCGCCCGCCGTTGCGACCCGTCCACCAGGTCCCGCAGTTCGTCGGCGGCCTCGGGGTGCTCACCGAGCGGCGCGGCGAACCGCCCGACCCACTGCCCCTCCAGCCGCCCGGCCGGATCGGGACCGTCCCCCTCACCGGCGTCGAGCACGGCGGCCCGGGACGCTTCCAGCTCCCGCTCGACCTCCTCGGCGACCCCCGGACGGAAGCGGCGCCAGACGGTCACCACCCCGTCCCGCGTCTGCTGCCAGCCCTCGGCGACGAGCAGTCCCACCAGGGATGTACCGGCCGTACCGGCCAGTGTGAGCAGACAGGGACCCGTCGAAGCCCCCGAACCTTCCGATCCACCGGGAGGCGTGCGTTCCCCCCGGCCGCGACGATGCCCCCTCCGTAACCCAACCCCCCGCTCTGAACAACGTCGTTGGCCCCCGCGATCGCGCCCTCGAGCGCTCCGCCCCGCACCACCGGTTCACCACCCCCTCGCCGGACGGAAAGAAGAGAGGAAAGGCAACTCGCGTTACCCAAGGGATAAAAGGGATTTGTTCAAGCATGTCCGTGAAGCGGTGGAATGGCTCTACAGTTGAATTCCGGCCGACCGATGAGGGGGGACGTGTTGGATCCGATCACCATGGCTCTGGGAACGGCGCTGGTGTCCGCGATGGCGACCGACACCTGGAAGCAGGCCAAGGACGCGCTGGTGGCCATGTGGCGCCGCGGGCGGCCGGAAACGGCCGAAGCGGTCGGCAGGGAACTGGAAGTGCTGCGGCCGCAGGTCGTGTCGGCCCGGGAGGACGAGGACACGGCGACCGAGGAAGCCCTGGCGGGGATGTGGCGGCTACGGCTTCAGGAGTTCCTGTCGGAACACCCCGCACTCTCGGCGGAGATGCGGACGGTACTCGAGGAGCGGATCGTTCCCACGCTGGAGCCGGACGAGCAGGACCAGGTCCGGTCGATCGTCGTCAAGACGGAGACGCACGACCAGTCACGGGCCTACATAGCCGCCCGGGACATGCACATCACCGACGGGGATTGACACATGGACTGCCAGGACCCGGCGTCCGGACCGGGCGACCGGGGTCCGCACGACCAGGACCCGCGGTACGGGCAGCGGGATTCCGAGCACATCCCCTCCGGCACGTCGCTCAACGCCTCCGGCAGCAGCCGGGTGGCGTTCGCCTACCGTGACATCAACTACTGGTATCCGCACCACTCGGACCGGTCGGCCGAACAGTTCCGTGCCCACTCCATCGACGTACCGTTGACGGACTATCCGCACCGGCTGCGTGGCCGGGACGGTCTCCTCGCGGTCCTGGAGCCCTCGTTGGCCCTGGTGCCCGCGGCGGCCGACGGGGACGACGCGCAAGCCCGGGTACACGTGCTGCACGGGCTGGGAGGCTGCGGCAAGAGCCGGATCGCCCAGCAGGTCGCGTCGCAGGCCACCGGCAACGGCAGGATGGTGTGGTGGATCGACGCGCGCGGCGCCGCCCGCATCAGCAGCGGACTGCGGGAGGTCATCGGCCGGCTCGGGGCCGACCCCAGTCAGGTGGACATCGCCTGGTCCGGCAAGCGCAGCCCGGCCGACCTGCTGTGGGACCACCTGGACGCGCTGAGGACGCCGTGGCTGCTCATCTTCGACAACGCCGACGAGCCGGGGCTGCTGGCCGCGTCCGGGCGCCCGGTGCCGGACGGGACCGGCTGGCTCCGGCCGCCCCGTACGCCCTTCGGCAGGGTCCTGATCACCTCACGCAACGGAAGTGTGGGGGCGTGGGGGGCGTGGGTGCGGTTGCACCACGTGGACGTCGTGGATCCCGCCGTCGGCGCGCTCATCCTGCTGGACTACGCGGGCCCGGACGCCGGTCCGACGGCGGAAGCCCACCGCCTGGCCGAGCGGCTGGGAGGGCTGCCCCTCGCGCTGCGAGCCGCCGGACGCTACCTGGCCAGCGAACTGGCCGGTCCGGTCTGGCGCTCGGGCAGTACCACCCGGACGTTCACGCAGTACCAGGCCGCCCTCGATCGGGCCCTGGGCGATTCGTGGCAGCATCCGCGGGAGATGGGCCCCGAGGAGCAGACCGTCATGGAGGCGGTGCACCAGACGTCCGAGCTGTCCCTGACGCTGCTGGAGAAATCGGGACTGCCCGTCGCCCGGCCGCTGCTGAAGCTGCTGGCCCTGCTCGCCGACGCGCCCCTGCCGTATGCGGCGGTGCTCAGCCACCTGGTGATGCGGCGCACTCCGCTGTTCGCCGACATCACCTCGGCCCAGTTACGGGCGACCGTCCGCGCGCTGTCGGACATGGCGCTGGTGGAGCTGGGCAGCACCGCCGGGGCCACCGATCCCACGTACTCTCACCATCTGACCATTCATCCCCTGGTGCGTTCGAGCTGCTGGACGGGGCCGGGCGAGAAGGACCGCACCCGGTACCAGGAACTGGTCATCGACCTTCTGACGGACGCGACGGCAGGCCTGGACCCGGACGCCCCGGAGTGCTGGACCTCGTGGTTGCGGCTCAGCCCGCACTGCGCGGATCCCCTGCTGCGCGCGCTGCGGCGGGAGGTCCCGTTGCGGCTGCCCCTGCGCAAGGAGGCCCTGCGCCTGATCCGTGTCGTCGCCAGGTACATCATCGCGTCCGGGCTCCCGCGGCAGGGCGAGCTCTTCCTGCGTGACGTGCTCGCCCTCGACGCGGTCCGCTCCGAGGACTGCCGTGCGAGGGTCCTCGCCGTCCGGCACGAGTACGCCAGGTCGTTGTTGGAGCAGGGCAAACTGCATGCGGCGGAAGCGGAGTTCAGGGAGGTCCTGGAGGCCAGGACGGCTCTGCTGGGCATGGCTCACGCCGACTGCCTGGCGACCAGGCACAAGCTGGGCCGTTCACTGCTGGAACAGGGCCGCTGGGGGGACGCGGAGGAGCAGTTCTCGGTGGTCGTGGCGGACGAACGGGTGCTGCGCGGGGAGAGCCACCCCGACACCCTCACCGTCCGGCACAGTCTGGCGCGTGCGCTGCTCCAGCTGGATCGTACGGAGGAGGCCGAGCGGGAGATACAGGAGATCGCCACGTTGTGGGAGCGGCGGGGGGAGTCGAGTGCGCCCGAAGCACTCAACGTCCGGCACAGTCTGGCCAGAACGCTGCTGAGACACGGTCGCACCGAGGAGGCAGAGTACATCCTGCGTGAGGTGCTCGTGGCCCGTCTCCAGCTCTGGGGGCCGCTCAACCCCGAGACCCTGGCGGTACGCACCACGCTGGCCGACGCCCTCGACGCACTGGGCAAGCAGGAGGAGTCGGCTGCGGAGCGCGCCACGGCCGAGCAGGGAGGTCGGGAAGTGCTCGGCTTCGAGATCGCATGGCGTGATTGCCGGACCTGAGGAACGGTGCGGTCGGTTCCAGGAGAGCAGTGAGACAGCGGAGGCTGTGTGATGGAGAACGCGCCGGAATTCGTCGACGACGACGTACTCAGGGCTCCCCGGCTCACCCGGTCCGCTCTGGCCGAGGTCTTCTCCGGCCGGGTGACCATGGTCCAGGTGGCCCAGGTGGTCGCGGAAAAGGAGTGCCGTCTCGCCGTCGACGAGATCACGGCCGCCGGAACCGGGGAGTACGACCGGAAGGTCGTCTTTCCCCCCATCGCCAAACTGGGGCCCGCGGTCAACGAGTTCGAGGCGGCCACCGCGCTGCCCGCCCCGTACTGGGAGGAAGCGGAGCGCGCGGACCGGTTCTGGCGGACGACGTCCTGGGGAGGCGGGCTTCGCAGCCGGGTCCTCGCCGCGGTGGGTGAGGCGTGGGGAGCACCGGTGACGCGAGCGCCGCTCCAGGGCCGCAGGCTGTATGCGGGAATGGTGCGGGAGATCAACCACGGAACACATGTTCATTTCGATGACGTCCTGCACGAGTGCCCCGAACTGTTCAGACCTCTGGATCTGATAGGGCAGGCCGCCATGAACGTGTTTTTATCGGTTCCGGAGAGGGGCGGAACCACACATGTGTGGCGTCACCGCTGGCAGCACGGGGACGAGGAACGGAGACGGGGATACGGCTACGAGGACGACGTGGTGTCCAAAATCGCCGGCGCGACGGTGGCACCCGGGATCGGAGATGTCGTGCTGCTCGGATCCCGCTGGTTCCACAAAGTGGACCCGTCCGAAGGGGGCAGGCGTATCACGTTGAGCTTCTGCCTCGGACTGACGGCCGACGGTCATATCATCACCTGGTCCTGAAAGATTAGAAGAACCCCCTCCGGAACGTCTCTTCAGCCGTTTCCGACAGCGGACCGCGGAATTCCCCTCACATCCACCAACCCCCTATAATCCCCTCACATTTTCCGCAGACAAGGAGATGCGATGCTGGCACAACGGGACATCCTGGAGGCGGCGGATCGCATTCGGTCACACGTACGCCGGACTCCGGTGATCAGCGTCGACTTCCCGAACATGCGAGGGATTCATTTCAAACTGGAGAGCCAGCAGGTCACCGGATCGTTCAAACCCCGCGGCATCTTCAACAAGATGCTCCTGGCCCGGCAGGCGGGCACGCTCGGACCGGCCGGGGCCGTGATCGCGTCCGGCGGGAACGCCGGGCTCGCCGCAGCACACGCGGCACGCACCCTCGGGGTTCCGGTCCGCGTCTTCCTGCCGCGGACCGTCTCCCCCGTCAAGGTGCGCAAGCTGGAGCAATGGGGCGCGCAGGTCTGCATCGACGGCGACTTCTACCCGGACGCGCTGGCCGCCAGCCAGGCACACGCGAAGACGTCGGGCGCGCTGTTCCTGCACGCCTTCGACCAGCCGGAGGTGGCCATCGGCCACGGCACCATGGGCCTGGAGATCATCGAACAACTACCGCAGGTCGACACGGTGTTGGTCGCGGTGGGCGGCGGCGGACTCCTGGCCGGGGTGATCGCGGGCACCCCGGCGCACGTCCACGTCGTCGCGGTGGAGTCGGAGGGCTGCCCCTCCCTGCACCGGGCCATCCGGGCGAGCGGACCGGTCGACGCCCCGGTGGGCGGCATCGCCGCCGACGCGCTGGGGGCCAGCCGGGTCAGCCGGCTCGCCTACGACCAGGCCGTCTCGCGCGAGGTGTCGAGCGTACTGGTCACCGACGAGGCGATCGCCGCGGCCCGGCGGGACCTGTGGAAGGCGGCCCGACTGCCGGTCGAATGGGGTTCGGCGGCACCACTGGCCGCCCTGCTCTCCCACGTCTACGAGCCGAGAGCGGACGAGACCGTGGCCGTGGTGCTGTGCGGCGCCAACACCGACCCCGGCGACCTGGAGTCAGCAATGCCGGGCAAAGCCACCACATCCGAGGCGAAACAGCCCGCCACCGGCATGGTCAAAACGCCCTGAACCGACCTCACCGCTCTGCTAGTCTCGGCGCTCATCGGCCAGAGGACGCGGTAAGGCCGCGCGCGCCGGACGCATCCCCATCAAAAGCAAAGTTGACCATGGACTCAGCGACGCTCAACACGTTGATCGAAATCAGGCGCCGTATTCACGCGAACCCTGAAATCGCACGTCAGGAATTCGCCACGACCGCGCTTGTCGCCGACACGTTGCGGGGGTTAGGGCTCGAACCCCGGTTGTTCCCCTCGGGGACGGGCGTTTTCTGTGACATCGGAACCGAGAACGGCCCGATCGTGGCATTGCGCGCCGACATCGACGCTCTTCCGGTGACGGACGAGAAAGACGTTCCCTACAGGTCGACGAAGCCCGGTTTCTGTCACGCGTGCGGTCATGATGTGCACACGACGGTCGTCTTGGGCGTGGGGATGGAACTCGCTCCTCGTGCCGACGAACTGGAGGGGCGCGTCCGGCTGATCTTCCAGCCCGCCGAGGAATCGGTGCCGAGCGGTTCACTCGATGCCATCGACGCCGGAGTGCTCAAAGACGTTTCGGTGATCTACACACTGCACTGCGATCCCGCCGGTGAGGTCGGTACGGTCGGCGTCCGGGTGGGCCCCATCACCTCCAGCCTGACCACGTTCGACCTCCGCCTCACCCATGCCGAAGCGAGCCCGGCGCGGCGCGTGGATCTCATCGCGGTGGCGTCCCTGCTCGTCGTCCAGATGCCGCGGGCCCTCCAGGACGCTTTGACGCCGGGACCGGACATGGTCTCGTCCGTGGTCTTCAGTGCCCTCAACAGCGACGCCGGGACCGGTGACGGACCGGCGGGGGTCACCGCCCGGGGGACCATCCGCTCGCTGCACCGTGACGCCTGGGCGGAGGCGCCCGGCCACTTCGACCGCATCGCGAGCGCCATCGCGGCCACCTACAACGTCACCTGTGCCACGGACTTCGTACAGGTCGCGCCGGCGGTGACCAACGATCCGCAGGCGATGGCGGTGATGAGCAAGGCCGTCACCGACGTACTGGGACCCGGAGCCACCTACCCCACCCCGCAGAGCCTCGGTGGCGAGGACTTCGCCTGGTACCTCGAACAGGTTCCGGGAGGGCTGCTGCGGTTGGGGGTCCGGGAACGCGGGCGGACAAGCGCCCCGGACCTCCACTCGGGCGCGTTCGACGTGGATGAGGAGTGCATCGCCGTGGGCGTCCGGGTCATGAAGGCCACGGCTCTGTCCGCTCTGAGCGCGCACGCTCCGGTGCTGGAGACCGACGCCCTCGGTTCGTCCGCCGTACTGGCCGACGCGTAACCCGCGCCGACCGGCCGTCACAGCCCCGGCGGCAACCGTCACCGCCTGAAGGTCGCACAGTTCGTTCCTGTCCCGCCGAGGGGCTTCGCCACCGTCCGTCGTGGTCGGTGGCGAAGCCCCTCGGCGGATGTCCTTGTCCACCTCCAGGACGGTTCGGCGGGGTGGCTGCGCCACCGCTACCGGCACATCGTCGTGGACGAGGCCCAGGACCTGCGCCCGGGCCACTGGAAGACGCTGCGCGCCATGGTCACCCGCGACCGCAACGACATGTTCCTCGTCGGCGACACCCACCAGCGCGGCTACGGCAACCAGGTGACGCTCGGCAGCTTCGGCGTCAACGTCCGCGGCCGCTCCGCCCGGCTCACCTCGGCTACCGCACCACCCGGCAGATCCTCGGTTCGGCGCTCGGGCTGCTGAGCGGGGAGCCGTTCGACGACCTCGACGGCAGCACCTCGACGGCAGCGAGGAGACCCCTGCCGGATACCGGTCGGTGCTCAGCGGCACCCGCCCGCTGCTGCGTGCGCCGACTGGGAGGACCATCGGGAAGCCGTCGCCGAGCTGGTCACGGAGTGGAGCGACGTCCCGTCGGAACAGATCGCGGTCTGCGTACCGACGAACGACATGGCGTGGAGGTCGCCGTGGCTCTCCGGCAGGCGGGCGTCCACGCGGTGGAGACCGGTCCGGACGGGCCACGCGGCGACGAAGGCGTGCACATCGGCACGATGTTCCGCTTCAAGGGCCTGGAGTACCAGCGCATGATCGTCGTCGGCGCGGCGGAAGGCCTCGTGCCGCGCGCGGACGTGATCCGCGTGCAGCACACCGACGCGCTACGCCACCGCCGGGAACTCCAGCGGGCCCGCTCCCCGCTCTTCGTCGCGGCCACCCGCTCCCGCGACGCCCTGGCCGTCCTCTGGCACGGCACGCCCAGCAGATTCCTCGCACCGCTGCTCGCCGGCTGACACCGCCGACGCCGCCTGCGCTCAGCCGGATCGCCGCCGGGCCGTCTCCACGGCCCGGCGAAACAGCGCTTCGGCTGCCGTGACCGCGCGCACGAGATCGTCCGGGCTTGCCGTCAGTCCCTCCAGCAGAGCGTCGACTTCGGTCAGTCCCGCCCGGTGGATCAGGCCCTTCTCATTGGTGACCCACTCCCCCCGCGCCGCCATCACCGCGTGCGCGGTGTGGGTCGCGGCGACGGCGACGGCCCCCGCGACCTGGGTGAGGGCGCCCTTGGGCGCGTGGCCGGCCTTGGCGTAGGCGAGGGTGGCGGTGGCCGTGCCGTACCAGCGGGGCGGGGCGGTCTCGCGCAGGGCCCGCGGGTAGGCGGCGGGGCCGGGGAGGTCGCCGCGCAGCACCCTGTTGATCGCGAGCTCCGCGACCAGCAGGTATGTCGGGATGCCGGCGAGGTGGAACATCAGCGGCTCGACGCGGAAACGACCGTGCTCCGCCTCGGTCAGCTCGTGCTCGACGACGTCGAGGTCACGGTAGTGGACGTCGACGCGGCGCTCGTCGACGGTCAGCCAGGCGCCGCCGTTGAAGACGCCGCCGCCCCAACCGCCGATCTCGGAGACCTCGCCCTCCCAGCCGACGGCGCGCAGGTCGTCGGGGTCGAAGGATCCCCGGTAGTAGACCGCCAAGTCCCAGTCGCTGTCAGGCCGTTCGGCGCCCTGGGCTCGTGAGCCGCCGAGGGTGACGGCCCGGACGCCGGGGAGGGTGGCGAGCCGGTCGGCGGTGCGGTCGAGGAATGCCCGGTCGGGGAGGGAGGGGGGCACTGCGGAGCTCCTGACGGTCATCGGTGTGCGGGGTGGCCGACGCGCAGGGTACGGGGGTGGCCGAGGAGGGGCGAACGAAAAGAGGAGCCGGCGCAGTTGTACCTCGCCCCCGAGTGGCGCGGGCTCGGTGACCGGTTCGTCGCGCCGGCCGAGGAGCGCGGCCCCGAGGGGCTTTCCCCGTGGACCTTCCAGGTCAACGCGCCCGCGCACCGCTTCTACGAGCGGCACGGCTTCGAGGCCGTGGAGTGGACGGACGGTTGCGGGAACGAGGAGCGGGAGCCGGACGTGCGGTACGTGTGGCGGCCGTAGGGCGGATCGTCAGCCGTGAGTGCGCGCGTACCGGTCGGTCGCTGCCACCAGTACGTCGTTCCCGGTCGCTCCGGCGTCGTGCCCGGCCTCGTCCACGATCACCAGTTCGCTGTCCGGCCAGGCGTGATGGAGGCGCCAGACGGTGCCGAGGAGGTTGCCGAAGTCGAGGCTGCCCTGGACCAGGGTGCCGGGAATGCCCTTCAGCAGGTGCGCGTCGCGGAGGACCACACCCTCGTCGTTGCCCTCGCCCAGGAAGTGGTCGTGGCCCCAGTAGTGGGTGACGGCGCGGGCGAAACCCGTACGGAACTCCGGGTCCTCGAACCGCGCGACCGAACCGGGCGGGGCGGGGATCGTCGCCGTCTCCCAGTCGGTCCAGGCCCGTGCGGCCCGTTCCCTCACTTCCGGGTCGGGGGACTCCAGCAGCCTGCTGTACGCGGCGGCCAGGTTGCCGTCGCGCTCGTCGGCGGGCAGTTCGGCGAGGAAGCGGGCGAAGGCCTCCGGGAAGAGTTTCCCCAGTCCTCGGGTCAGCAGGGCCACTTCTGGGTTGGAACCGGTCGCCACTGCCGTCAGCACCAGCTCGGACACCACCCCGGGGTGCGTCTGCGCGTACCGCAGTCCCAGCACCGAACCCCAGGACGCGCCCCACACCAGCCACCGCTCGATGCCCAGGTGGGCGCGCAGCCGCTCCAGGTCGGCCATGAGGTGCACGGTCGTGTTGACGCTCATGTCGGTGGCGGATTCGGCGGAGTGAGGGGTCGAACGTCCGGCGCCGCGCTGGTCGAGCAGCACGATGCGGTACGCGGCCGGGTCGAAGTAGCGCCGGAGGGTGGGGCTCGCGCCGCTTCCCGGTCCGCCGTGCAGCACCAGCGCGGGCTTGCCGTGCGGGTTCCCGCAGGTCTCCCAGTACACGCGGTTGCCGTCGCCGACGTCGAGCATGCCGTGGTCGTACGGTTCGATCTCCGGATACAGGCCCATTGCTGCACCGTAGCGGGCCGTGCAGCGCGGGCTCATCTCTATTTCCGCGTGGGCAGCCCCGCCGCCTCGGCTGCCGCGTACAGCACCTCCCGGAGCATTCCGGGGGTGAGTTTGCCGGTGAAGGTGTTGCGCTGGCTCACGTGGAAGCAGCCGTACAGGTGCAGGTCGTCGCCGTCCGGGGTGGGGAGCGTGACACGGGTGCCGTGGGCGAAGGCCGGGCGGGGGCGGGGCACGGTCCAGCCCGCCTCGGTGAGCGCGGGCAGCGCGGCCTGCCAGCCGAAGGCGCCGAGGACGAGCGCGGCCCGCAGCGTCGGCCGCAGCAGCCGCAGTTCCCGGACCAGCCAGGGCCGGCAGGTGTCCCGTTCCCCGGGGGTCGGCCTGTTGGCGGGCGGGGCGCAGTGCACGGGTGCGGTGATGCGTACGCCGTACAGTTCCAGGCCGTCCCCGGCGTGCGTGGAGGTCGGCTGCGAGGCGAGTCCGACGTCGTACAGCGCCTCGTACAGCACGTCGCCGGAGCGGTCCCCGGTGAACATCCGGCCGGTGCGGTTGCCGCCGTGCGCGGCGGGTGCCAGCCCGACGATCAGCAGCCTGGCGTCCGGCGACCCGAATCCCGGCACCGGCCGGCCCCAGTACGTCCAGTCGGCGAACGCGGCGCGCTTGGTACGGGCGACCTCCTCCCGCCAGTCCACCAGCCGCGGACAGGCGCGACAGCCGGCGATGCGCCGGTCGAGGTCGAAAAGGCCCGGGAGGTCGTGGGTGCCGGCCGGGCCGGGGAGGCCGCTGGGGTCCATAGCTCCACGGTAGGACGGGCCGCCGTCCGCGGGTTCACGGCCCGCGGGTTCACAGCGCTGACCGGATGGTGCCGCGCGCCGCCGACACGGCGGGCCGGTCGGGCTCGCGCAGCCACAGGAGAGCTCCCGAGAGCAGCATGGCCGCCGTCAGCAGCCAGGGCAGCGACCCGGGGCAGCCAGGGCAGAGCGCAGACGGTGACGTAGCGGCGTCGGACCGTCCGTGTCTCCGGCGGCCCAGCGGTTCGGCGCTCACGCCGTTCCCTCCAGGGCGACGGATGCGGAACTTCTTTGGGATCTTGGTTCCGGCGAATTCCCTTCCCGCCCGGCCGTCCCGGAGGGCTAAGGTCGGGACCATGGCTTCCGAGGATCCGAAGACCGCCGCCGCTGTGGCCGCTGCCGAGGCTGCCGGCCCGCAGGCCGGCGAGACCGTTCGCACCGACAGCTGGATCTGGTCCGTGCGCCTGCTCAAGACGCGTTCCCTCGCTTCCACCGCCTGCCGGGGCGGCCATGTGCGGGTGAACGGCGAGCGGGTGAAGCCCGCGCACTCCCTGCGCGTCGGTGACGAGGTGCGGCTGCGGCACGAGGGCCGGGAGCGGGTCGTCGTCGTCAAGCGGCTGATCCGCAAGCGGGTGGGCGCCCCGGTGGCCGTCCAGTGCTATGTCGACAACTCCCCGCCGCCTCCGCCCCGCGACGCCGTCGCCCCCGCCGGTGTCCGGGACCGCGGCGCGGGCCGCCCGACCAAGCGCGACCGACGCGAACTGGAACGCCTGCGAGGTCTGGGGGGTCCTGGCGTCCCCGGCGGCACGGCGCCGCGCCCCTGAAGGAACGGCGCCGGTCCGAGGCGGGCCCACGATCAGGACGGGCGGTGTCACCGGCTCTCCGGCGCCACCGCCCTCACCCAGATCCCGTCCTTCGTCAGATACCGGTCCACGGCCAGGCCCGCCTCCTCCAGCGCCTCCTCGAACTGCTCCCTCGTCAACCGCCGCGACCGGAACGTCTGCGTCCATACCGCGTCCGGGAACACGTACTCCGCGTGCACGGAGTCGACCCCGTCGCCGACCGGCTCGGCCGACACGATCCGCACGGTGAAGCCGGCCGGGTCCACCCGCTCGCGCGGCAGATTCGTGTGGTAGTCCTCGCCCTCCCGCTGGATCAGTACGCACCCTCCCTCCGCCAGATGCCGCGCGCAGGTACGCAGCATTCCCCGCCGTACCTCCGGGTCGCCCGCGTGCACCAGGAACGACGCGAGGAGCACCACGTCGAACGTCTCGTCCAGTCGCAGCTCCTCTACGGGGCCGCATATGGTCCGGGCCCCGCGGACGCGCTCCAGCATCTCGGCGGACTCGTCCACCGCGGTGACCTCGAATCCGCGCTCCAGCAGCGCGTGGGTCATCCGCCCCACTCCACTGCCCAGTTCCAGGATGCGCGCGCCGGCCGGAACGGCGGCGGCGATGATGTCCGGCTCGTCACCGACGGGCAGTCGCGAGTACAGCTCCACCGCGCAGCCGTCCGGGGTGATCGCCCCGGGGCCCGTCCCCTTGTATCCCTCACGCGTTCTCGGCTCCATGTCCGTCCAACGGACCGGATCCGCAAGCCCGTTCCCCTCCTCCCTCGGTCCACCCGAACGAGTGAAGACGCCGCCCCTCGCCGTCCTGGCGTACGGTGAAGTCGGGAGGGGTGGTGACGAGATGCGTACAGGCAGTGAGCCGAGGACCGCGCGCAGTGCGCTGCGCGCGCGGCTCTGGCTGAGTGTGTGGGGCGAGGTGTGGACGGTCTGCGGGACGGTGGCGTTCATGCTCTCCGGCCACCCGGGCTGGGCGCTCCTGTGCGGGGTGCTGTGGCTGGTCGTCACGATCGATCTGATCGTGGTCGTCCGGCACCTCCGTCAGGGGCCGCACTACCAGCCGGGCCGCGGCGTCCCCCCGTACGAACCGCCCAGGGGCCCGTGATGACCGTGTGACCGGCGGAAGCGCGGGCGGTCCCGCTCAGGTGTCGAAGCTCGCGGCCTTCAGGTACTCCGGGTTCGGGTCCAGCGCGGCGGCCAGCCGGAAGTGGCGCCTGGCCGGGTCGGGCCGGCTCTGCCGCTGGTAGGTACGGGCGAGCGCGAAGTGCGCGAAGGCGTTGTCCGGCTCGCGCTCCAGGACGATGGAGAACTCGAGCTCGGCCGGCCTCAGCTGGGCCGCCGCGAAGAACGCACGCGCGCGCAGCAACCGCGCAGCGGTGTTCTCCGGGTACGCGTCTATGACCCCGTCGAGCAGCTTCACCGCACCCCGCGGGTCCCGCGAGGCGAGCAGTTGCTCGGCGGCACGGAAGTCGATGACATGCGTCTCCGGCGTACGTCCGGTCGAACCACTGAGCTCGGGCACAGCCGCATCCTTCCCTCGTCGAACCGGTTCAACGCCCCGGACGGGGGCGCCTATTCCTGCGCGGGCCGACGGGCCGCCCGCTCCCTGCGGACGAGTTCGGCCCATACGTCCTTCACCCGCCGCGCCAGGTCCTCCAGGGGGACGTCGTTGTCGATGACGATGTCCGCGATCTCCCGGCGCTGCTCGCGCGTCGCCTGGGCCGCCATCCGCGCGCGTGCGTCCTGCTCGCTCATGCCGCGGCGGCCCGTGAGACGGTCGAGCTGGGTCTCGGCGCTCACGTCGACCACGATCACGAGGTCGTAGAGGGAAGCGAGGCCGTTCTCCGTGAGGAGGGGTACGTCGTGGACGACGACGGCGTCCTCGGCGGCGGCTTCCTCCAGCTCACGGGAGCGTGCGCCCACCAGGGGGTGGACGATCGAGTTGAGGACGGCGAGCTTCTCCGGGTCGGCGAAGACGATCGATCCCAGTCCCGGCCGGTCCAGGCTGCCGTCCTCGGCGAGTACGCCCTCGCCGAAGGACTCCACGACCGCCGTGAGTCCGGGTGTCCCCGGTGCGACGACCTCGCGCGCGATGCGGTCCGCGTCGATCAGTACGGCCCCGCACTCGACGAGCAGCCGCGACACCTCGCTCTTGCCGGCTCCGATCCCGCCGGTCAGGCCCACCGTCAGCATGACCCGAAGCTTAGGGCCTGCCACCGGCGGCGACGGTGGCGGCCCTGTCTCAGTTGTCGCCTTCGCGCTCCGCGAGGAACCGCTCGAACTCGAGCCCGATCTCGTCCGCCGACGGGATCTCCACCGGCTCGGCGAGCATGTTGCCCCTGGTCTCGGCGCCCGCGGCGGCGTCGTACTGGTGCTCGAGGCCCTGGATGAGGGCCGTGAGCTCGTCGTCGCCCTCCCGGACCTGGCGGTCGATCTCGGTCTGCGTGCGGTGGGCGTCGGTGCGCAGGGAGTGCGCCACACCCGGCAGGACCAGGCCGGTCGCGGCCGTGATGGCCTCCAGGGCGGTCAGCGCCGCGTCCGGATAAGCGGAGCGGGCGATGTAGTGCGGCACGTGCGCGGCGACACCCAGCACGTCGTGCCCGGCCTGCATGAGCCGGTACTCGACGAGTCCCTCGGCGCTGCCGGGCACCTGCGCCTCCTCGAAGGGGCCGGTGTGGCCCGGGACGAGGTCGGTGCGGTTGCCGTGCGGGGTGATGCCCACCGGCCGCGTGTGCGGGACGCCCATCGGAATGCCGTGGAAGTTCACCGACAGGCGGACGCCGAGCCGCTCCACGATCTGCTGCACCGCGGCGGCGAACCTCTCCCACTCGACGTCCGGTTCGGGCCCGGACAGCAGCAGGAACGGCGCCCCGGTGGCGTCCTGGACCAGTCGCACCTCGAGGGCGGGCACCTCGTAGTCGGTCCAGCGGTCGCGGGTGAAGGTCAGCAGTGGGCGCCGGGCCCGGTAGTCGATGAGCCGGTCGTGGTCGAATCGGGCGACCACCTGGTGGGGCAGCGAGTCGAGCAGCCGCTCGGCGATCTGGTCGCCGGTCTCGCCCGCGTCGATGTACCCGTCGAAGTGGTAGAGCATGACAAGTCCGGCCGATTCCTGGGCGAGCGCCATGTCGACGACGGCCAGCCCCTTCGGCTCCCATGCGTACAAACCCTGCGGATCAAGCACCGTGACCGCTCCTCCTCGTGTTCCTAGTGGACAACGTGACGCGCGGCACCTGCATTCCCGGGTGAGGACAACTCCCTGAGGGGCGCGGGGCTGTGTCGACGCGGCTCCGCCGCACGGGCGCGACAGGCCCCCGCCGGCCCACGGGCAACGTCCGACCCCGAAGCGCAGCACTGAGGGGCCGCACCTCGAAAGGTGCGGCCCCTCAGTTACCGGCTAAACCTCAGCGACCGGAGTTCAGCTCTGGCCGCCGGCCAGCTTCTCCCGCAGCGCGGCCAGCGCCTCGTCCGAGGCCAGCGCACCGGAGTTGTCGCCGCCCTCGGAGGAGTACGAGCCGCCACCGGACGCGGCCGGAGCCGCACCCGCGGTGTCGCCACCCTCGGCAGCGGCCTTCTCGTCCGCCTCGCGGGACTTGATGACCTGCGCCTGGTGCTGCTCGAAGCGGGACTGCGCCTCGGCGTACTGGGTCTCCCACGCCTCGCGCTGAGCCTCGTAGCCCTCGAGCCAGTCGTTGGTCTCGGGGTCGAAGCCCTCGGGGTAGATGTAGTTGCCCTGGTCGTCGTAGGACGCGGCCATGCCGTACAGGGTCGGGTCGAACTCGACCGCCGTCGGGTCGGCACCGAAGGCCTCGTTGGCCTGCTTCAGCGAGAGGCTGATGCGACGGCGCTCGAGGTCGATGTCGATGACCTTGACGAAGATCTCGTCGTTGACCTGGACGACCTGCTCCGGGATCTCCACGTGGCGCTCGGCCAGCTCGGAGATGTGGACCAGACCCTCGATGCCCTCGTCCACGCGGACGAACGCACCGAACGGAACCAGCTTCGTGACCTTGCCGGGCACGACCTGGCCGATCTGGTGGGTGCGGGCGAACTGCTGCCACGGGTCTTCCTGGGTCGCCTTCAGCGACAGGGAGACACGCTCGCGGTCCATGTCGACGTCGAGGACCTCGACGGTGACTTCCTGACCGACCTCGACGACCTCGGAGGGGTGGTCGATGTGCTTCCAGGACAGCTCGGAGACGTGCACCAGGCCGTCGACGCCACCCAGGTCCACGAAGGCACCGAAGTTGACGATCGAGGAGACGACGCCGGAACGGACCTGACCCTTCTGGAGGGTGGTGAGGAACGTCTGGCGGACCTCGGACTGAGTCTGCTCCAGCCAGGCACGGCGGGACAGGACCACGTTGTTGCGGTTCTTGTCCAGCTCGATGATCTTCGCCTCGAGCTCCTTGCCCACGTAGGGCTGGAGGTCGCGGACGCGGCGCATCTCGACCAGGGAGGCCGGGAGGAAGCCGCGGAGGCCGATGTCGAGGATGAGACCACCCTTGACGACCTCGATGACGGTACCGGTGACGATGCCGTCCTCTTCCTTGATCTTCTCGATGGTGCCCCAGGCACGCTCGTACTGGGCGCGCTTCTTCGAGAGGATCAGGCGGCCTTCCTTGTCCTCCTTCTGGAGAACAAGGGCTTCGATCTCGTCACCGACGGCGACGACCTCGTTGGGGTCGACGTCGTGCTTGATCGAGAGCTCGCGGCTCGGGATGACACCTTCGGTCTTGTAACCGATGTCGAGCAGGACCTCGTCCCGGTCGACCTTCACGATGACGCCGTCGACGATGTCGCCGTCGTTGAAGTACTTGATCGTCTCGTCGATCGCTGCGAGGAAGGCTTCCTCGTTACCGATGTCGTTGACCGCAACCTGCGGGGTGGTGGCGGTGGTCTCGGTGCTGCTCGTCATGTGGGAAAGGGCTCCGGTACGGACAGTGAGTCGTAGGTACTGCTACGCCGGAGCCCGTTTCGCTCTGCAGAAGCCGGACAGCAAAAGAAGCGCCGTTCCAGACACCGGGTATACCGGTGGCGCCTCGAGAACCGAGGGGACATACAACAGATGCGAGCGCAGCCTGCTATGTCTGAGGCGCGCAGGCCCGCAGCGCAACTTGTAGCATACGGGGGCAGCCGGGCAGGGTCAATGCGCGAAGCCCCCCACCCGGGGCGGATCGCCACATAACCGGCACAATTCCCCCTTCTGGGGGAGCGCCGCATGTCAGATGCCGCCTCGAGACCACGCGGACCCGCGCCACGCAGGACCTCACGCGCCCCCATGTAGGCGACAGCCGGGGCAACTGGACGGAAGAGTACGACGATGGAGCCGATCATCCAAGAGCCCGAAGCGTCCGAACCCGAGGCGACCCGACGGAACGCCGGCGTCACCGAGAGCTCCCGCGCCAACCGGGGCTGGTGGGACCGCAACGCGGACGAGTACCAGGTCGAGCACGGCACGTTCCTCGGCGACGACCGCTTCGTGTGGTGCCCCGAGGGGCTGGACGAGGTGGAGGCCGAGCTGCTCGGCCCGCCGGAGGACCTGAAGGACCGCGACATCCTGGAGCTCGGCGCCGGCGCGGCCCAGTGTTCCCGCTGGCTGGCCGCGCAGGGCGCGCGTCCGGTGGCCCTGGACATCTCGCACCGGCAGTTGCAGCACGCGCTGCGCATCGGGGGCCCGTTCCCGCTGGTGTGCGCCGACGCGGGCGCCCTGCCGTTCGCGGACGGCTCCTTCGACCTGGCCTGCTCGGCGTACGGGGCGCTGCCCTTCGTCGCCGACCCGCGGCTGGTGCTGCGCGAGGTGCGCCGGGTGCTGCGGCCCGGGGGCCGGCTCGTCTTCTCCGTCACGCATCCGATCCGCTGGGCGTTCCCGGACGAGCCCGGCCCGGAGGGACTGAGCGTCTCCGGGTCCTACTTCGACCGCACGCCCTACGTCGAGCAGGACGAGCAGGGCCGCGCGGTGTACGTCGAGCACCACAGGACGCTCGGCGACCGCGTCCGCGACATCACCGCCTCGGGCTTTCGTCTGGTGGACCTGGTGGAACCTCAGTGGCCGGAGTGGAACACCTCCGAGTGGGGAGGCTGGTCCCCGTTGCGCGGACACCTGATCCCGGGCACGGCGATCTTCGTGTGCGTACGGGACTGAGTGCGTGATCCGCCACGACGCTCTCGACGCCCTCCCGGTGCGCGAGGCCCTTCCCGCGCTGACCGACGCCCTGGAGGCGCACGGCACCGCCGTTCTCGTCGCACCGCCCGGCACCGGGAAGACGACCCTCGTGCCGCTGGTGCTGGCCGGGCTGATCGGTGGCGGGCCCGCGCGGCGGGTGGTGGTCGCCGAGCCCCGGCGGATCGCGGCGCGGGCGGCGGCCCGGCGGATGGCCTGGCTGCTGGGCGAGAAGGTCGGCGGGTCCGTGGGTTTCACGGTGCGCGGGGAGCGGGTGGTCGGGCGCCGCACGCGCGTGGAGGTCGTCACGACCGGCGTGCTCCTGCAGCGGCTGCAGCGGGACCAGGAACTGACCGGGGTGGACGCGGTGGTGCTCGACGAGTGCCACGAGCGGCATCTGGACGCGGACACGGCGGCGGCGTTCCTGTGGGACGTGCGCGAGACCCTGCGGCCGGAGCTGCGGCTGGTGGCCGCGTCGGCGACGACCGACGCGGCGGGCTGGGCGCGGCTGCTGGGCGACGCGCCCGTGGTCGAGGCGCACGGCACGGCCCATCCGGTGGAGGTGGTGTGGGCCCCTCCCGCGCGTCCGGTACGGCCGCCGCACGGCATGCGGGTCGACCCGGCGCTGCTGACGCATGTGGCGTCGGTGGTGCGGCGGGCGCTGGCCGAACGGGACGGTGACGTCCTGGTGTTCCTGCCCGGCGTGGGCGAGATCGCCCGGGTCGCCGCGCGGCTGGGGCAGCCGGGGCAGCGCGGAGAGGTCGAGGTGCTCCAGGTCCACGGGCGGGCGCCGGCATCGGTGCAGGACGCGGTGCTGGCACCCGGACAGCGGCGCCGGGTGGTGCTGGCGACCTCGGTGGCGGAGTCGTCGCTGACGGTTCCGGGGGTCCGGGTGGTCGTGGACGCGGGGCTCGCGCGTGAGCCCCGCGTCGACCACGCGCGCGGGCTGAGCGCGCTGACGACGGTACGGGCCTCGCAGGCGGCGGGCAGGCAGCGGGCGGGGCGGGCCGGACGTGAGGCGCCGGGTGCGGTGTACCGGTGCTGGGCGGAGGCCGAGGACGCGCGGCTGCCCCGGTTCCCCGCTCCCGAGATCAAGGTGGCCGACCTGACGTCGTTCGCGCTGCAGGCGGCCTGCTGGGGCGATCCGGACGCCTCCGGGCTCGCGCTGCTCGATCCGCCGCCGCGCGGGGCGATGACGGCGGCCGGCGCCGTCCTGACGGCGATCGGGGCCGTCGGCGCCGACGGGCGGGCCACGGAGCGGGGCACGCGGCTGGCCCGGCTGGGCCTGCATCCCCGGCTGGGGCGGGCGCTGCTGGACGCGGCACCGGCCGTGGGGCGCGCGCTCGCCGCCGAAGTGGTCGCGCTGATCGGCGAGGAGGCACCACGCAGCTACGGGGACGATCTCGCCGATGCGCTGCGCACCGCGCGGCGCGGGGACGACGCCTATGCGCAGCGGTGGCGGGTGGAGGCGCGCCGGCTGCGGTCGCTCGCCTCGGAGGTCTCCCCGGAGGTCTCCCCGGAAGCCGTCCACGCCGCGCCGCCCGTGCCGACGGGCACGGTGGGCGGCGGTAGCCGGGAGGGCGGGGAGGGCGCCCGTGTCGGGCTGGTGGCCGCGCTCGCGTTTCCCGAGCGGATCGCCCGCGCGGAGGGCGGTTCGTATCTGATGGTGTCCGGGACGCGTGCCGAGGCCGGCGAGGACACCGGGCTGCGGGGCGCTCCCTGGATCGCGGTCGCCGCCGCCGACCGGCCGGTGGGGCGGGGGCACGCGCGCGTGCAGCTCGGCGCGGTCGTCGACGAGGAGACCGCGCGGTGGGCGGCCGGGGCCCTGCTGGAGACACGCGAGGAGGTGCACTGGGCCGACGGCGATGTCGTAGCCCGCCGTGTCGAGCGGCTGGGGGCGGTGGAGCTGGCGGTACGGCCCCGCACCGACGCGGAGCCCGCCCTCGTACGGGCCGCGCTGCTGGACGGGCTGCGGCAGGAGGGGTTCGGGCTGCTGCGGTGGCCGGCGGGAGCGGCCGTGCTGCGGCAGCGGCTGGCCTTTCTCCACGGCCGGCTCGGCACCCCCTGGCCCGATGTGTCCGACGACGCGCTCCACGCGCGCGTGGAGGAGTGGCTGGAGCCCGAGCTGAGCCGCGCCCGGCGCCGGGCCGACCTGGCGCGGATCGACGCCGGCCAGGCCCTCGGCCGGCTGCTGCCGTGGGCGTCCGGGCAGGCCGCCCGGCTGGACGAGCTGGCCCCCGAGCGGATCACCGTACCCAGTGGGTCCGCGATCCGGATCGACTACTCCGACGCCGGACAGCCGGTGCTCGCGGTGAAACTCCAGGAGATGTTCGGGCTCCAGGAGACGCCGCGGGTGGCCGGGGTGCCCCTGCTGGTGCATCTGCTCTCCCCGGCCGGGCGGCCCGCCGCCGTCACCTCCGACCTCGCCTCCTTCTGGCAGGACGGGTACAAGGGCGTACGGGCCGAGCTGCGCGGCCGTTACCCCCGGCATCCGTGGCCCGAGGACCCGGCTGCCGCCGAGCCGACCCGGCACACCAACGCGCGGCTCAGGCGGTGACCTGCTCCTGCTCCGTCTCCGACCCGCGCCCTGTGACCGGGCCGGTAGGGGTACGGCCGGCTATGAGCCGGTGGTGGGGCCGGGGGACGCCGTCTCGGCGGTGGCCACGGTCAGTTCGACCGTGAGGGTCGCGCCGCCCGCGGTGGTGACGCGGAGCAGGAAGGTGCCGGTGGTGTCGTCCGCGTAGAGCTGCGGCAGCGTCAGAAGACCGTCCGCGTCCGTCTCCAGACCGCTCAGGGTGCGGACGGCCTTGCCGTCGCCGTCCTTGAAGTAGGGGCCCTCGTCGTTGACGGCCGGGTCGTCGGCCGACGTGATCAGCGTGGCGGTGGCCGCGACCTTGCCGGCCGGGGCGCCGTCGTGGGTGGCCCGTACCTCGACCCGGTGGGCGAACTCGCCGCCCGGGGTGCAGGTCAGTGCCTCGTCACCGGTGCGCACAACGGTGTCGGCGGTGCGCTCGGTGACGGTGGCCCGGTAGTCGAGGCCCGGGACGACGCGGCCGACGACGGTGGCGCGGACGGTGACGTGGCCCGTCTTCTCGCCCGCCCGCAGCGCGGGCGCCACGGCGACACCGGCGCTGTCGGTGACGACGGTGGCCACGCTCTCGCCGCCGGTGAAGGTGGTGTCGGTGTCGCCGAGGACGGTGAAGCGGATCCGCACCTTCGCGACGGCCTTGCCGTCGTCCGTCTCCGCGCGGGCGCGGATCCTCTCGGTGAACGCGTCGCCCGCCCTCGCGGTGAGCTTGCCCGTGCCGGCGTTCTCCAGGTGGTCCACCGTGTCGGTGGGCGTGGGGGGCTTGCTGGGCGGCGATGCCGTCGGGGGCTGTGTCGTCGGGGGCGGTGTCGTGCCCGGCGGTGTGCTCGGCGTGCCCGGGGAGGAGGCCGGCGGCTTGGGGCCGGTGCTGCTGCCGCCACCCGGCTTGTCGGGGCTGGGCTTCGGCGACGTGCCCGGGGCCGCCGGGGTGGTGCCCGGCTGCGTCGACGGCGTCGACGGCGCCGACGCCGCCGGGGTGGGGCGCGTGGTGTGGTCGTCGCTGCGTTCGCCGGGCAGGGCGCCGGTGCCGTCCGGGATCTCGTGCGTGCCCTTGCGGTAGTACTCCAGCCACGACAGGACGGTGTTCAGGTAGTCCCTCGACGGGTTGTAGCTGAGGATCGCCTTGTCGAGGTCCGCCCGGTCGGACATGTCCCAGCCGAAGCGGCACAGGTAGTGGCCGGCGGCCAGGGCGGCGTCGTAGATGTTGTTGGGGTCCTTGCGGCCGTCGCCGTTGCCGTCGCGGCCCGCCCACGCCCAGGTGGACGGGATGAACTGCATGGGGCCGACGGCGTTGTCGTAGGCGCTGTTGCCGTCGTACACGCCGTTGTCGGTGTCCCGGATGAGCGCGAAGCCGTTGCCGTCGAGCTGCGGGCCGATGATCGGGGAGAGGGTGGTGCCTTCGGCGTCGACGCGTCCGCCGCGGGCCTGGCCGGACTCCACCTTGCCGATGGCGGCGAGCAGTTGCCAGGGCAGGTTGCAGCCGGGCTTGGACTCGCGCAGCGCCGCCTCGGCCTTCTTGTAGGCGTCGAGGACGGTCGCGGGTATGCCCGCCTCGGAAGCGCCCGGCGTGAGCGGGTCGGTGCTCGCGGACGGAGAGGGGTTGGGGCTGTTGAGCGGCGGCAGGTCCGTGTAGTAGGGCGAGTTGCCGGTCGCTCCGGGGCCGTCGGCGCTCTCCTCGGGCGCCGAGGCGGCGTCCGGGGCGGCCCGTCCCGCCGGGTCGTCGATCGTCGCACCCGGAGCCTGGGACGCGGACAGGGCCGCCACCGCGGCCGCCGCCACGGCGGTGGTTGCCGCTCCCTTGCGCAGCCTCCTGCCGAAATGCGCCGCCATAGAGTGAACCCCTCCCCGCGGACACCGGAGCATCCGTCAACGTCTGCCACGCTCGCCCAGTTGTGACGATTCAGCCCGCCCGCCGGTTGCACCTGGCACGGCGACTCTCGCGACCCTACGGCAACATCCTTTGCCCGCACACCTGTTCACGCCCGGTATTCGCCGGTTGGCCACGTTCGTCCCCGCACGGGCACGGACGGGGTGTCGCGCATACTGGGGTCCGCCGAGCGCCGGGGCCGACCAGCCCGGTCAACGACCCACCCGAGGAGCCGAGTTGCCCTTCACGTTGAGCCATGCGGCGGCGGTCCTGCCCGCCGTACGAACCGACGGGACCGGCCGGGGCCCCCTGGTGCCGGCCGTTCTCGTGGCGGGCAGTCTCGCTCCGGACCTGACCTACTACGCGGCCAGTGTCCTGTCCGGAGCAATGGAGTTCGGAGACTTCACCCACTCGTTCCCCGGCGTTCTCACCGTGGATGTGTGCATCGCCTGGGCGCTGGTGGGTCTGTGGCTCCTGATCCGCGAACCGCTCGTGGCGCTGCTGCCGCGGCCCTGGCAGGGCCGGCCGGCCGCCCTGCTGCGCTGCGGCACGCCCCCCGCGCGCGTGCGGGCCTCCCTGGTGGCGCGCTGGTACGTCTCGGCCGTGCTCGGTGCGCTGACGCATGTGGTGTGGGACGCCTTCACGCACCTCGACCGGTGGGGGATGCGGGTCTTTCCCGTCCTGGGACGGGAGATCGCGGGCTCACCGCTGTACTGGTACCTGCAGTACGGCGGTTCGGCGGTGGCCGCGGTGGTGATCGTCGTGTTCCTGGCGCGGGCGCTGAAGCGGGCGGCGCCCCGGTCCGCGCCGGCGGGAGTGCCGTCGCTGTCCACGGCCGACCGGTGGGCGGCCGCCGCGCTGCTCGGCGGCTGCGCGCTGGCGGGGGCCGTGCATCGGGCCTCGCGGTGGTGGGACTACTGGGGAGCGGCCGCGAAGCCCTGGGAGTTGATCCCCACGGTGTGTTTCGGAGCGGGCGCCGGGCTCGTGGCCGCGCTGCCGCTGTACGCCGTGGCGGTCAGGGCGCTGCGTCCGGTCCCGGCCACCGGGGATCCCGATGACGTCGGTACGGGGCGGCCGAGCCGTACGGCCGCACGCTGAGGGTCTCCCCGGCCGCCACGAACACGGTGACGGTACGGACGGGGCGGGGGCGGGGCAGCAGGGTGAGGGCGAGCGCCAGATAGCTGCGGGTCAGCTCGGCCCACAGCCGCCACGGGGGCCGCTCGCCGACGCCGGGCGACGGGGCGGGCGGTGCTGCGGTGGCACCGCGGCCGGTGCACCGTCGGCCGGCGCGGCGCAGCGCGGTCGTGAGGGGGGCGGGAGTACGGGCGGTACTTGCGGTGGCCGCGAAGACCGGAACCGGCGAGAACGCCTCGAGGGTGGGTCCGTCGGCGTCGGTCGGCGGGGGCCCCGCTCTGCGGTGAAGCATGCGTATACCCATGCCCCGCATCCTGGCGCCCGGCCCCCGCGACGGCCCGCCCGCGAGGTCCACGCGAGTGAGACCCCATCACGGACACGGGACACGGGCGTGGCCGGCACACGGTGTGCCGGCCACGGACCGCGAAAGCCCCGAGGAGGGGACACCCGACAGCCCCGGCCGGCCCCGCCACGCGACGGACGGGTGGCCTACCGCAGGTGCCGTCAACAGCGGGGCCCTGGTGCCCGCGGCGGCCTGCGCTCGGCGGGCCGGCCCCGTGGCCACCGCACTGGGCCGGGCCGGCACCTTCGGGCGGCCTGCCCGCGCACGGGGCGTCACGGGTTCGTGCCGGAGGGCGCCCGTCGAGCGCCCTCCGGCACGACCCACCGACTCCGCCCGGCAGGGCTAGTGCGCCGCCGACTCCCAGTCCGGGCCCGCGCCGACCGAGACGCCCAGGGGGACGCGGAGCCGGACCGCGGCGGCCATCTCCCGGCGGATCAGCTCTTCCGCGGCCGGGCGCTCGCCGGGGGCGATCTCCAGGACGATTTCGTCGTGGACCTGGAGGAGCATCCGGGACGTGAGGTCCGCCTCGCGCAGCGCTCGGTCCACGTTCAGCATGGCGATCTTGACGATGTCCGCCGCCGTGCCCTGGATCGGCGCGTTCAGCGCCATCCGCTCGGCCGCCTCCCGACGCTGGCGGTTGTCGCTGTTGAGGTCGGGCAGGTAGCGCCGACGGCCGAAGAGGGTCGCCGTGTAACCCGTGGCCCGAGCCTCGTCGACCACGCGGCGCAGGTAGTCCCGCACCCCGCCGAACCGCTCGAAGTACGCGTCCATCAGGGCGCGGGCCTCGGCCGCCTCGATGTTCAGCTGCTGGGAGAGGCCGAAGGCGGACAGTCCGTACGCGAGGCCGTACGACATCGCCTTGATCTTGCGGCGCATCTCCGCGTCGACCGCGGACTGCTCGACCCCGAACACCTGCGCGGCGGCGGTGGTGTGCAGGTCCTCGCCGGAGGTGAACGCCTCGATGAGTCCGGCGTCCTCGGAGAGGTGGGCCATCACCCGCAGTTCGATCTGGCTGTAGTCCGCCGTCATCAGCGACTCGAAGCCTTCCCCGACGACGAACCCGCGACGGATCGCGCGGCCCTCGTCGGTACGGACCGGGATGTTCTGCAGGTTCGGGTCGGTCGACGACAGGCGGCCGGTGGCGGCGACCGTCTGGTTGAACGTGGTGTGGATGCGGCCGTCCGCGGCGATCGTCTTGATCAGCCCCTCGACGGTGACGCGCAGCTTCGCCTGCTCACGGTGCCGGAGCATGATCACCGGCAGCTCGTTGTCGGTCTGGCCCGCCAGCCAGGCCAGGGCGTCGGCGTCGGTGGTGTACCCGGTCTTGGTCTTCTTCGTCTTCGGCAGGCCGAGTTCACCGAAGAGGACCTCCTGGAGCTGCTTGGGCGAGCCCAGGTTGAACTCGTGTCCCGCCGCCGCGTGCGCCTCCTTCACGGCCTGCTGCACGGCGCCCGCGAACATCTGCTCCATGCCCTCGAGGTGGGCCCGGTCCGCCGCGATGCCGTGCCGCTCCATGCGGGCCAGCAGGACGGACGTCGGCAGTTCCACGTCCCGCAGCAGATCCGCGGCGCCCACCTCCTGCAGGCGGCCCTCGAAGGCCTCGCCCAGGTCGAGGACCGCGCGGGCCTGCACCATCAGCGCCTCGGCCTCGGCGGTGTCGTCCGCGCCGAAGGCCAGCTGGCCGTCGGCCGCGGCGGCGGGCGCCAGCTCGCGGTGCAGGTACTCCAGGGACAGCGCGTCCAGGTCGAAGGAGCGGCGGCCCGGCTTGACCAGGTAGGCGGCGAGCGCGGTGTCCATGGCGACGCCCCGGATGCTCCAGCCGTGCTCGGCGAAGACCCGCATCGCGCCCTTGGCGTTGTGGAACACCTTGGGCCGGTCCGCGTCGGCGAGCCATGCGGCGAACGCCTGCTCGTCGCCCTCGTCCAGCTCGGCCGGGTCGAACCAGGCGGCCGGTCCCGCGGCCGCGGCCAGGGCGATCTCGGCGACCGAGCCGGTCCCCAGCGCCCAGGTGTCGACCGTGGCGACGCCGAGGGGCGCGGTGCCGTGCTCGGCGAGCCAGCCGGCCAGCTCGCCCGCGCCCAGGACGGTGCCGTCCAGCTCCACCCCGTCCGCGACGACCGGGGCGGCCTCAAACTCCTGCGCGCCCGGGTCGACGGCGAAGAGCCGCTCACGCAGCGACGGGTTCCTGATCTCCAGGGTGTCCAGGATCATCGCGACGGCCTTGCGGTCGTAGGCGGTCCGCTCCAGGTCGGCGACGCCCCTGCCCAGCTCGACCTGCCGCTCCAGCTCGGTGAGGCGGCGGTTGAGCTTGACCGACTCCAGGTGGTCGCGCAGGTTCTGCCCGGCCTTGCCCTTGACCTCGTCGACGCGCTCGACGAGGTCCGCGAAGGAACCGAACTGGTTGATCCACTTCGCGGCCGTCTTCTCGCCGACGCCGGGAATGCCGGGCAGGTTGTCGGACGGGTCGCCGCGCAACGCCGCGAAGTCCGGGTACTGCGCGGGGGTCAGCCCGTACTTCTCGACCACCTTCTCCGGGGTGAACCGGGTCAGCTCGGAGACGCCCTTGGTCGGGTACAGCACCGTGGTGCGCTCGGAGACCAACTGGAAGGAGTCCCGGTCGCCGGTGACGATCAGCACGTCGAAGCCCTCGGCCTCGGCACAGGTGGCGAGCGTGGCGATGACGTCGTCCGCCTCGAAGCCCTCGACGGCGAAGCGCGGGGCGCGCATCGCGTCGAGCAGCTCACCGATCAGCTCGACCTGTCCCTTGAACTCGTCCGGTGTCTTGGAGCGGTTCGCCTTGTACTCGGGGAACTCCGCCGACCGCCAGGTCTTGCGGGAGACGTCGAAGGCCACCGCGAAGTGGGTGGGCGCCTCGTCGCGCAGCGTGTTCGCCAGCATCGACGCGAAACCGTAGATCGCGTTCGTCGGCTGGCCCGTCGCGGTCGTGAAGTTCTCCGCGGGCAGCGCGAAGAACGCGCGGTAGGCCAGCGAATGCCCGTCCATGAGCATCAGTCGCGGACGGGCCTCGCCGGAGGTCTGGTCGGTCTTCTTCGCTGCTGTCTCTGCCACGCCCCCGATCCTGCCACGCGCCACTGACACTCGGCCCCGCCCCCGTACCCCGCGGCTGCCCGCGGCTGCCCGCGCTCCGAATCCTTCGGCGTCCTTCGGCATCCTTCGACGTCCTTCGGCCTCCCTCGTCGTCACCGCCGCGTGCGAGGATCGGAGGCTTACGTCACACGTGTACGCGAAGAGGAGTGCGCGATGGCCACCAAGCCGCCCAAGGGTGATCCGGTCCAGGACGCGCCGCAGGTCACCGAGCCGAAACACGCGGCCGCGGGCCTCACGGCGATCGGCCACAGCCTGCGTATGGCGCACCAGCAGATGGGCCTGAGACGGACGGCGCTGACCCTGCTCAACGTCAACCAGAAGGACGGCTTCGACTGTCCGGGCTGCGCGTGGCCGGAGCCGGAGCACCGGCACACCGCGGAGTTCTGCGAGAACGGCGCGAAGGCCGTGGCCGAGGAGGCCACCCTGCGCCGGGTCACCCCCGAGTTCTTCGCCGCGCACCCCGTCGCCGACCTGGCCGGCCGCAGCGGCTACTGGCTGGGCCAGCAGGGCCGCCTGACCCACCCCGTGTACCTCCCCGAGGGCGGCGACCGCTACGAGCCCATCACCTGGGAGCGTGCCTTCGACATCGTCGCCGAGGAGATCGCCGCCCTCGGCTCCCCCGACGAGGCCCTCTTCTACACCTCCGGACGCACCAGCAACGAGGCCGCCTTCCTCTACCAGCTCTTCGCGCGCGAGCTCGGCACCAACAACCTGCCCGACTGCTCGAACATGTGCCACGAGTCCTCCGGCTCCGCCCTGTCCGAGACGATCGGCGTCGGCAAGGGCAGCGTCCTGCTGGAGGACCTCTACAAGTCCGACCTGATCATCGTCGCCGGACAGAACCCCGGCACCAACCACCCCCGCATGCTGTCCGCCCTGGAGAAGGCCAAGGCGAACGGCGCGCGGATCATCACCGTCAACCCGCTGCCCGAGGCGGGCCTGGAGCGCTTCAAGAACCCGCAGACCCCCAAGGGCCTCACCACCGGCGCCGCGCTGACCGACCTGTTCCTGCAGATCCGCCTCGGCGGCGACCAGGCCCTCTTCCGCATCCTCAACAAGCTGATCGTCGACACGCCCGGCGCCGTCGACGAGGACTTCGTCCGCGAACACACGCACGGCTACGAGGAGTTCGCCGAAGCCGCCCGCGCCGCCGACTGGGACACGACGCTCACCGCGACCGGCCTCACGCGCGGCGACATCGAGCAGTGCCTGCGCATGGTCCTCGAATCGAAGCGCGTCATCGTGTGCTGGGCGATGGGCCTCACCCAGCACAAGCACTCCGTGCCCATGATCCGCGAGATCGTCAACTTCCTGCTGCTGCGCGGCAACATCGGCCGCCCCGGCGCGGGCGTCTGCCCGGTGCGCGGCCACTCCAACGTGCAGGGCGACCGCACCATGGGCATCTTCGAGAGACCCGCACCGGAGTTCCTGGACGCCCTGGAGAAGGAGTTCGGCTTCGCGCCCCCGCGCGAGCACGGCTACGACGTCGTACGGGCCATCCGCGCGCTGCGCGACGGGAAGGCGAAGGTGTTCTTCGCCATGGGCGGCAACTTCGTCGCCGCCTCCCCCGACACCGAGGTCACCGAGGCCGCGATGCGCCGGGCCCGGCTGACCGTGCACGTGTCGACCAAGCTGAACCGCTCGCACGCCGTCACCGGCGCGCGCGCCCTGATCCTGCCGACCCTGGGCCGCACCGAACGCGACCTGCAGGCCGGCGGCGAGCAGTTCGTGACGGTCGAGGACTCCATGGGCATGGTGCACGCCTCCCGCGGCCGCCTCGAACCGGCGAGCGGGCATCTGCTGTCCGAACCGGCCATCGTGTGCCGGCTGGCCCGCCGGGTCCTCGGCGCGGACAGCAAGGTCCCGTGGGAGGAGTTCGAGAAGGACTACGCGACGATCCGCGACCGCATCGCGCGCGTGATCCCCGGCTTCGAGGACTTCAACGCACGCGTGGCGCGCCCCGGAGGGTTCACCCTCCCCCACGCCCCGCGCGACGAACGGCGCTTCCCCACGGCCACCGGCAAGGCCAACTTCACCGCCGCGCCGGTGGAGTACCCCGAACTGCCCGAGGGGCGGCTGCTGCTGCAGACACTGCGCTCGCACGACCAGTACAACACCACGATCTACGGCCTGGACGACCGCTACCGGGGCATCAGGAACGGCCGCCGCGTGGTGCTCGTCAATCCGCAGGACGCGCGGGAACTGCGGCTCGCGGACGGCTCGTACGTCGACCTGGTCAGCGAGTGGAGGGCCGACGAGGACAACGTGGAGCGCAGGGCGCCCGGTTTCCGCGTGGTGCACTACCCGACGGCCCGCGGCTGCGCCGCCGCGTACTACCCGGAGACCAACGTCCTGGTGCCGCTGGACGCGACCGCGGACACCAGCAACACCCCGGCCAGCAAGTCCGTCGTGGTCCGCCTGGAACAATCGGCGACCGACTGAGCGTTTGCTCAGTGGCCACCGCCGCGGTCGCGGCGGTGGCCGCAGTGCCGTATGCCGTAGTGATCACGACGAACGGAGCCGGGCCCCATGGGAGAGCAGCAGCACGTGAAGTTCCCGCAAGAGGTCATCGACGAGTACGCCGCGCTCGGCGTGGATCTGCAGGCGCTCTTCTCCGCGGGCCATCTCGGTACGCGCATGGGCGTGCAGATCCTGGAGGCCTCGGCCGAGCGGGTCGTCGGGACGATGCCGGTGGAGGGCAACACCCAGCCCTACGGGCTGCTGCACGGCGGCGCCTCCGCCGTACTGGCCGAGACCCTGGGCTCGGTGGGGTCGATGCTGCACGGCGGCAGCTCCAAGATCGCCGTGGGCGTCGACCTCAACTGCACCCACCACCGGGGCGCCCGCTCCGGCCTGGTCACCGGCGTCGCCACCCCGGTGCACCGGGGGCGGTCCACGGCGACGTACGAGATCGTCATCAGCGACGAGGCCGACAAGCGGGTGTGCACCGCGCGCCTGACCTGTCTGCTGCGGGACGTGAACCCGGGCGACGCGGAGCGGACGGCCGGCGCCACGAACTGACCGGCATGTGAGGGTGCGGGGGCGGCCGTTCGGCCGCCCCCGCACCCGTTCCCCGGCCCGGCCTCGCCGCGGCCCCGCACCGCCGTCGCCCGGGGGCGGCGGGCGCTCTATCGTTTCGGCCATGAAGCGGGGAGGCGTCCTTCGGCCCGCGGGGCGGGCTCTCGGCCCCCCGCTCACCGCGGTACCGCTCCTGACGGTCGTCCTGGCCACCGGCTGCGGCCCGTCCGGAACCGGCCGCACCGGCGCTCCTCCTTCGTCGTCACCGTCGGCAACCTCCGCCGAGGACGTGTGCGTGCGGCTCGTCGCCCCCTGGGCCCGCGAGGTGCCGAACCGGGACCTCCTACGGCGACTACCGGTCGATGGGGCTGTCCAACGGCCAGTACGCCATCCTGTGCGAAGCGGTGGACGCCGCACGCCCCGTCAGGAAACGCCAAGGCGCCGAGGCCGCCCATGGAGTGATCGACCGTCAGGTGCGTGAGGCCTGCGCCGAGCGGTACCGCGCCGACACGCCGGGCCCGGCCCCCTGGAGATGAGCGGGGCGGTCCCGTGGACGAACTCGCCGCCCTCCCCGTCGTCCAGCCGAAACCGCAGGTCACACCCCCTGAAACAGGAAAACGGAACGCCATGTCCGCCGCCGGGCTCCGGGCGGAATCCCGCACTACGGTCACCGTTACGGTGACATCCCGGCCATAGGCGTCCTTTCCGCTCTCCCCGCCCCACGCATCCCCTTTCCGGACAAAGAACCGACTCTCCCCGCAAGATCACCACCGGGTCCGTGCACCCCGGAGTGCAGAAACGTTCCACGGAACGCCGAGTTCCCCTTCCCGGCCGTGACTCTACGTATTACGTGTGCAATACAGGTATTATCCTTCACTCCTGGATCACACCCCCCACGGAGCTTCTCACACCCCTTGCAAGTCGCCCGCGGCAACGAATTCAAGTAATCACCAAAACGGCTGATACACCTGAACACCCCCCGCCGGGTCCTGCGGTTTCTCATGATGCGGACGGGGCAAAACGGCGGGAATTCCACCGTTCCCCCCGCCAAGTACCGCTCTGCAATACGTCGTGTCATAACAAGAGAGTCACAGCCTTGGTCAGACCCTCCTCCCTATTCCCCACACCCGCTTAGAGTCACGGCCAGTCACCGCGCCGCCTGATTGTCATTTCGGCCCAGCGCTCGACTCGGCCGTTTCCACCGGGAAACGCCCGTCAGGGGAAAGGACTGGATCGTGCGTCAACGTTCGCTCATCGCCATCACTGCCGCGCTGGCAGCGGGAACGCTCACCCTCACCGCCTGCGGCTCGCGAGGCGGAGACGAAGGCTCGGACTCCGGCAACGGCGGCACCACCGTCACCATCGGCGTCGACGCCCCGCTGACCGGCGACCTGTCCGCACTGGGTCTCGGCATCAAGAACTCCGCCGACCTGGCCGCCAAGACTGCCAACAAGCAGAACTTCGTCAAGGGCGTCACCTTCAAGATCCTGGCCCTCGACGACCAGGCACAGCCCTCCTCGGGCCAGCAGAACGCCGTCAAACTCGTCGCCGACAAGACCGTCCTCGGCGCCGTCGGCCCCCTCAACACCTCCGTCTCCGAGTCCATGCAGAAGGTCTTCGACGACGCGAAGCTGGTCCAGGTCTCCCCCGCCAACACCGGCCCCTCCCTCAGCCAGGGCCCCGACTGGCAGACCAAGAAGGTACGCCAGTACAAGGCGTACTTCCGCACCTCGACCACGGACGCCGTCCAGGGCCCGTTCGCCGCGCAGTACGTCTACAACGACGCCAAGAAGAAGAAGGTCTTCGTCATCGACGACAAGAAGACCTACGGCGTGGGCCTCGCCGGCACCTTCACCGAGGAGTTCAAGAAGCTCGGCGGCAAGGTCGTCGGCACCGAGCACATCAACCCCGACACCAAGGACTTCTCCGCAGTCGCCACCAAGGTGAAGAAGTCCGGCGCGGACGTCGTCTACTACGGCGGCGAGTACCCGCAGGCCGGCCCGCTCAGCAAGCAGATCAAGGCCGCCGGCGCCAAGATCCCGCTCGTCGGCGGCGACGGCATCAACGACGCCGACTTCGTCAAACTGGCCGGCCCCGACAGCACCGGCGACCTCGCCACCTCCGTCGGCGCCCCGGTCGAAGAACTCGACTCCGCCAAGCAGTTCGTGGCCGACTACAAGGCCGCCGGCTACACGGACGAGTACTCGGCCTACGGCGGCTACTCCTACGACTCCGCCTGGGCCATCATCGAGGCCGTCAAGAAGGTCGTCGAGGACAACGGCGGCAAGCTGCCCTCCGACGCCCGCGCCAAGGTCACCGAGGCCATGCAGAACGTCTCCTTCGACGGAGTGACCGGCAAGGTCTCCTTCGACGAGTTCGGTGACGCCACCAACAAGCAGCTCACCGTCTACACCGTCAAGGACGGCGCCTTCGCGCCCGTCAAGTCCGGTACCTTCACGGGCTGATCAAGTCCCACCACTCACCAGCCGCGCGGAGCGCTGTTCCACTGGCGCTCCGCGCGTGCTCGCATCCGGCCACAATCCGTCGAAGCATCCGAAAGTCTCGGAGGACATGCGGTGAACGAACTGCCGCAGCAGCTGGTCAACGGCCTGCTACTGGGATCCATGTACGGGCTGGTCGCCATCGGCTACACAATGGTCTACGGCATCGTCCAGCTCATCAACTTCGCCCACGGCGAGATCTTCATGACCGGCGCCTTCGGCGCACTCTCGGTCTACCTGTGGGTACTTCCGAACGGCACGTCCATGTGGATCGCGCTGCCGCTCATGCTCCTCGGCGCCATCATCGTCGCCGTCCTCGTCGCCATCGGGGCGGAACGGTTCGCCTACCGCCCCCTGCGCGGCGGCCCACGCCTGGCGCCCCTGATCACCGCCATCGGCCTCTCCCTCGCCCTGCAGCAGGCGGTATGGGCCTGGTACCCGGAAGCCAAGTCCGCCCGCCCCTTCCCGCAGATCGACGGAGGCCCCTTCGAGATCGGCAGCGTCACCATCCAGACCGGTGACATCTTCGTCTTCTGCGCCGCCCCCATCAGCATGGCCATCCTCGGCTACTTCGTCATGAAGACCCGCACGGGACGCGGCATGCAGGCCACCGCCCAGGACCCCGACACCGCCAAACTCATGGGCATCAACACCAACCGCATCATCGTGGTCGCCTTCGCCCTCGGCGCCACCTTCGCCGCCGTCGGCGGTGTCGCCTACGGCCTCAAGTACGGCCAGATCGAATTCCGCATGGGCTTCATCCTCGGCCTCAAGGCCTTCACCGCGGCCGTCCTCGGCGGCATCGGCAACATCTACGGCGCCATGATCGGCGGCATCGTCCTCGGCGTCGCCGAAACCCTCGCCACCGCCTACATCTCCGACATCCCCGGCATGCACCAGTTCGGCAGCCAGTCCTGGGCCGACGTCTGGGCGTTCGTACTCCTCATCCTCGTGCTGCTGTTCCGGCCCCAAGGCCTGCTCGGCGAGCGCGTCGCGGACAGGGCGTGACACCGATGACCACACAGACCACCGCACCCGAAACCCCCAGCGCCCCCACCACCGGCAGCGAACCCACCGGACTCATCCCCCTCCCGGAACACATCGGCCGCGCCCTGGCCACCGGCGGCGCCCTCCTGACCATCGTCTCCACCTTCCTCGCCTGGACCTGGACCTCCGCCTTCCCCGGCAACCTCACCGTCTATGGCTACCCCGGCGGCCTCCAGGTACTCGTCCTCATCAGCGGAACCCTGACCGCCCTCTTCGCCCTCTCCTCCTACACCATCAAGGGCCTCGGCTGGGCCACCCCCGCCGGCGCCGACGCCGCCATCAAACTCACGGCCCTCGCCACCTTCGGCACCACCTGGTACACGGTGCTCGCCATCAGCGTGAAACTCGGCGGCGTCGTCAACCTGGAACCCGGCGGCTACCTCGCCGCCGCCACCAGCCTCACCGCCCTCCTCGGCGCCCTGGCCCTCCCCTTCGAACACCCCGACCCCGACCCCATCGACCCCGACGACAACGGCTGGAACCAGCTCAAGCACAAAACAGCCCACCGCAGGAAGCAACTCCAGGCAGCCTTCGCCACCGGCACCACCCGCCCCCTCGGCAAGCTCCCCTCCTACGCCGAAATCCTCATCATCATCGCGGCCATGGCCATCGGCCTCACCGTCTTCACCTACGGCATCGGCACCGCGTACGACGAACTCTTCATCGGCTTCCTCATCACCGTCGGCTTCTGCTTCACCGCGCTCCTCAAGGCCGGACTGGTCGCCCGCATCTCGACGATCACCGCCAAACACCGCAACATCACCATGATCGGCGCCTTCGTCGCGGCCGCCGCCTTCCCCTTCACCCAGTCCGACGACCAGTACGCGACCATCGGCGTCTACATCCTGATCTTCGCCACCGTCGCACTCGGCCTGAACATCGTCGTCGGCCTCGCCGGCCTCCTCGACCTCGGCTACGTCGCCTTCCTCGGCGTCGGCGCCTACACCGCCGCCCTGGTTTCCGGCTCACCCTCCTCACCCCTGCACCTTCAACTGCCCTTCTGGGCCTCGGCACTGCTCGGCGCCCTGGTCTCCATGATCTTCGGCGTCCTCATCGGCGCCCCCACCCTGCGACTGCGCGGCGACTACCTCGCCATCGTCACCCTCGGCTTCGGTGAAATCTTCCGTATCGCCGTCCTCAACACCGACGGCACCTCCGGACCCGACATCACCAACGGCTCCGCCGGCATCTCCTCCATCCCGAACCTGGAGATCCTCGGCTTCGACTTCGGCCAGGAACACACCCTCCTCGGATTCACCATCGGCCGCTTCGCCAACTACTTCCTGCTGATGCTGCTCATCACACTGGTCGTCGTAGTGGTCTTCCGGCGCAGCAGCGACTCCCGCATCGGCCGCGCCTGGATCGCCGTCCGCGAGGACGAGACCGCCGCACGCGCCATGGGCATCAACGGCTTCCGCGTCAAGCTCATCGCCTTCGCCCTCGGCGCCACCCTCGCCGGCCTCGCCGGCGCCGTCCAGGCCCACGTCACCTACACCGTGACCCCCGAGCAGTACATGTTCGCCCACGTCGTCCCGCCCAACTCCGCCTTCCTGCTCGCCGCAGTCGTCCTCGGCGGCATGGGCACCATCAGCGGCCCGCTCGTCGGCGCAGCCCTGCTCTACCTCATCCCGGCCAAGCTCCAGTTCCTCGGCGACTACCAGCTCCTGGCCTTCGGTCTCGCACTCGTCCTGCTGATGCGCTTCCGCCCGGAGGGCCTCATCCCCAACCGGCGCCGCCAGCTCGAGTTCCACGAAGACACGGAAACGCCCGCAGCCCTCAGCAAGGCAGGGGTCTGACCCATGACAACCGACACCACCACCAAGGGCACCACGCCCGACGCGACCGCCCCCCGCGAGACCGTCCTCGACGCACGAGGCGTCACCATGCGCTTCGGCGGCCTCACCGCCGTACGCGGAGTCGACCTCACCGTCAACAGCGGCGAGATCGTCGGACTCATCGGCCCCAACGGCGCCGGCAAGACCACCTTCTTCAACTGCCTGACCGGCCTCTACATCCCCACCGAGGGCGAAGTCCGCTACAAAGACAAGGTCCTGCCGCCCAAATCCTTCAAGGTCACCGCAGCCGGCATCGCCCGCACCTTCCAGAACATCCGCCTGTTCGCCAACATGACAGTGCTGGAAAACGTACTCGTCGGCCGACACACCCGCACCAAAGAAGGACTCTGGTCAGCCCTGCTGCGCGGCCCCGGCTTCCACAAGGCCGAAGCCGCCTCCCGCGAACGCGCCATGGAACTCCTCGAGTTCGTCGGCCTCGCCCACAAGGCCGACCACCTCTCACGCAACCTGCCCTACGGCGAACAGCGCAAACTCGAGATCGCCCGCGCGCTGGCCAGCGAACCCGGCCTGCTGCTCCTCGACGAGCCCACCGCCGGCATGAACCCGCAGGAAACCCGCGCCACCGAGGAACTGATCTTCGCCATCCGGGACATGGGCATCGCCATCCTCGTCATCGAGCACGACATGCGGTTCATCATGAACCTCTGCGACCGCGTCGCCGTACTCGTCCAAGGCGAAAAGCTCATCGAAGGCGACAGCGCCACCGTCCAGCACGACGAACGCGTCATCGCCGCCTACCTCGGCGAGCCCTTCGAGGGAGCGCCCGGCGAGGAGGAGAGGGCCGAGGTCGAGAGGGCCGAGGTCGAGAGGGCCGAAGCGGCCGAGACGCAGGCCGAAGTGGCCGAGACGCAGGCCGAGACGCAGGCCGGGGCAGAGGCTGAAACCACGACAGACGCCGAGGCCGCCGACACCACGACGGACGCCACGCCCGGCAAGGAGAACGACCGATGACCGCACTGCTCGAAGTCGAGGACCTCCGCGTCGCCTACGGCAAGATCCAAGCCGTCAAGGGCATCTCCTTCACAGTCGAGGCCGGCCAGATCGTCACCCTCATCGGCACCAACGGCGCCGGCAAGACCACCACCCTGCGCACCCTCTCCGGGCTGCTCAAGCCGGTCGGCGGACAGATCAAGTTCAACGGCAAGTCGCTGAAGCAGGTCCCCGCCCACCAGATCGTCTCCCTCGGCCTCGCCCACTCCCCCGAGGGACGGCACATCTTCCCGCGGATGACGATCGAGGACAATCTCCGGCTCGGCGCCTTCCTCCGCAAGGACAAGGACGGCATCGAAAAGGGCATCCAGCACGCCTACGACCTCTTCCCCATCCTGGGCGAACGCAGAAAACAGGCCGCAGGCACCCTCTCCGGCGGCGAGCAGCAAATGCTCGCCATGGGCCGAGCCCTGATGTCCCAGCCGAAACTGCTCATGCTCGACGAACCCTCCATGGGCCTCTCCCCGATCATGATGCAGAAGATCATGGCAACCATCGCCGAACTGAAATCCGAGGGCACCACAATTCTGCTCGTCGAGCAGAACGCCCAGGCAGCACTCTCCCTGGCCGACCAGGGCCACGTCATGGAAGTCGGCAACATCGTCCTCTCCGGCACCGGACAGAACCTCCTCCACGACGAATCCGTCCGCAAGGCCTACCTCGGCGTCGACTGACCCACCCACAACGCAACACAGCACTGAGGCCCGGCTCCCCCTTGGAAACCGGGCCTCAAGCGCACAACCCACACCTACCCCTTCGACGCCTTCTTCTCCGCCGCATCATCGATAACCGCCTGTGCCACCTGCTGCATCGACATCCGACGATCCATCGACGTCTTCTGAATCCACCGGAACGCCGCCGGCTCCGACAACCCGTACACCGTCTGCAACACCGACTTCGCCCGATCCACCAACTTCCGCGTCTCCAACCGCAGACTCAGATCCGCGACCTCACGCTCCAGCTCCCGCAACTCCGTGAACCGCGACACCGCCATCTCGATCGCCGGCACCACATCACTCTTCGAGAACGGCTTCACCAGATACGCCATCGCCCCCGCATCCCGCGCCCGCTCCACCAGATCCCGCTGCGAGAACGCCGTCAGCATCAACACCGGCGCGATACTCTCCTCAGCGATCTTCTCCGCCGCCGAGATACCGTCCAGCTTCGGCATCTTCACATCGAGAATCACCAGATCCGGCCGGTGCTCCCGCGCCAGCTCCACCGCCCGCTCACCGTCACCGGCCTCACCGACGACGGTGTACCCCTCCTCCTCCAGCATCTCCTTGAGATCGAGCCGGATCAGCGCCTCGTCCTCAGCGATCACGACACGCGTCGTCATCGGAGGCACGTGCGACTTGTCGTCGTCGGACGCGTCTACTGGCTGGGGCAACTCGGGGACGCTCACGTGGGCTCCTTGATGGCAGGCCGGGCAGGTGCTGCTGCCTATGCAGCCTACCTAGCAGCGGCGACTACGGCTGACCCGGTATGCTTCCGAACAGCCAGTCCTGCCGGGTTGGTGGAATGGCATACACGGATGTCTCAAACACATCTGCCCGAGAGGGCTTGCGGGTTCGAGTCCCGCACCCGGCACCCAGCAAGCGGAGGATCACATTCGCGCGATCCTCCGCTTTTCCATGCACTCAGTGATGATGCATGACGCACAGTGGCCGCATGGATCAGCACAGCCCTTCGATCCGCGCGCAGGCTGTCGGCCTGATGCGCCAAGGCGTTCCGAACCGTGTGGTCGCGGAGCGGCTCAGAGTCCCCCGGGGTACCGTCGGCTGGTGGCGCAGCGAGGACCGCAAAGCACGCGGCGAGGTGTACGAGCCGCCGACCGACTGCCCCCAATGCATCGACCGCGAGTTCGACACCGGGGCGTACTCATACCTGCTGGGTCTGTACCTCGGTGACGGACACATCATCTCGAAGCGCAAGCAGCACCATCTGTCGATCTTCTGCAACGCCACCCAGACCGGCCTGATCGCTGCCGCCGAAGATGCCATGCGCAGGGTCATGCCGTTACCCAGCGTGTCGCAGCGACACAAGACCGGCTGTGTCGAGGTGAAGTCGTACAGCAAGCACTGGATCTGCATGTTCCCCCAGCACGGCCCCGGAAAGAAGCACGAGCGCCTGATCGTCCTCGAGCCCTGGCAGCAGGCCGCCGTCGACGCTCACCCCTGGGAGTTCGTTCGCGGCCTCATTCACTCCGACGGGTGCCGGATCACCAACTGGACCACCCGCATGGTCGGCGGTGAGCGGAAACGCTATGAGTACCCCCGGTACTTCTTCACCAACAAGTCGGACGACATCCGGAGGCTGTACACCCACACCCTGGACCGGCTCGGTGTCGAGTGGACGCACTGCACCCGGGGCGGCGCCCCCTTCAACATCTCCGTCGCCAAGAAGGCATCCGTCGCCCTGATGGATCTCCACGTGGGCCCCAAGTACTGAACCGGGGCCCTGCGAAGGCTATTTGGGGGTGTCGTCCTCGCCGATGTGGTGGACTCGGACGAGGTTGGTCGAGCCGGGGACGCCGGGTGGGGAGCCGGCCGTGATGACGACCGTGTCGCCCTTCTCGCAGCGGGCGTACCGCAGGAGGAGCTCGTCGACCTGGTCGACCATGGCGTCGGTGGTGCCGACGTGGGGGCCGAGGAAGGTTTCGACGCCCCAGGTGAGGCTGAGCTGGGAGCGGGTGGCGGGGTCGGTGGTGAAGGCGAGGAGGGGGATGGGTGAGCGGTAGCGGGAGAGGCGGCGGGCGGTGTCGCCGGACCGGGTGAAGGCGACGAGGAACGTGGCGTCGAGGAAGTCGCCGATTTCCGCTGCCGCGCGGGCCACGGCGCCGCCTTGGGTGCGGGGTTTGTTGCGTTCGGTGAGGGGTGGGAGGCCTTTGGCGAGGATGTCTTCTTCGGCTGCTTCGATGATGCGGGCCATGGTGCGGACGGTGTGGATGGCGTGTTTGCCGACGCTGGTTTCGCCGGAGAGCATGACGGCGTCGGTGCCGTCGATGACGGCGTTGGCAACGTCGGAGGCTTCGGCGCGGGTGGGGCGGGCGTTGTCGATCATCGAGTCGAGCATTTGGGTGGCGACGATGACTGGTTTGGCATTGCGTTTGGCGAGTTTGATGGCGCGTTTTTGAACGATGGGGACTTGTTCGAGTGGCATTTCGACGCCGAGGTCTCCGCGGGCGATCATGACTGCGTCGAAGGCGGCGACGATGTCGTCGATGTTCTCGACTGCTTGGGGTTTTTCGATTTTGGCGATGACGGGGAGGTGGCGGCCTTCTTCTTCCATGATGCGGTGGACGTCCTTGATGTCGCGTCCGCTGCGTACGAAGGAGAGGGCGATGGTGTCGAAGCCGGTGCGCAGGGCCCAGCGGAGGTCGTCTTCGTCTTTTTTTGAGAGGGCGGGGACGGAGACGGCGACGCCGGGGAGGTTGAGGCCTTTGTGGTCGGAGACCATGCCGCCTTCGATGACGGTGGTGTGGACGCGGGGGCCGTCGATGCCGGTGACTTCGAGGGTGACTTTGCCGTCGTCGACGAGGATGCGTTCGCCGGGGGTGACGTCGTCTGCGAGGCCGGCGTGGGTGGTGCCGCTGGTGTGGCGGTCGCCTTGGGCGCCGTCTTCGACGGTGATGGTGAAGGTGTCGCCGTGTTCGAGGAGTACGGGGCCTTCGGTGAAGTGGCCGAGTCTGATTTTCGGGCCTTGGAGGTCGGCGAGGAGGCCGACGCTGCGGCCGGTTTCGTCGGCGGCTTTTCGTACGCGGTGGTAGCGCTCCTCGTGCTCGGCGTGGGTGCCGTGGCTGAGGTTGAATCGGGCGACGTCCATTCCGGCGTCGACCAGGTCTTTGATCTGGTCGTATGTGTCGGTGGCGGGCCCTAGCGTGCAGACGATTTTGGCTCGGCGCATGGTGTGAGCCTAGGGCTTACCGATGGGTAGCGATGAGGTCATATGTGACCGTTTGGCGGACTGCGCATGAATGGTTATGGGCAAGAGTTGAATTGTGCGACCGGATGCTCGTATGAGCATTCATGGCTACCGCCCATATGTCGGTCATGAGTTCGCATGGTCGGGGTGCCGTGAGGTGCGGCGCCCCGACAGCGAAGCGTCCGCAATTTATGCCTGGCGTACGCGCAGTGCCCGGGCCAGGTCGTCGAGCTGGTCGACGAGTTTGCGGCGGAGGGCGGGGGTCGGGTCGGCCTTGCGGAGGCATTTCTCGCCGAGGCGGAGGGTTTCGGGGTCGACGGCGTGGACGGGGAAGGCCCAGTGGCCGGCGGCTTCGGCGATGGCGGGGCCGCGGCGGGCGGCGAGGGCGACGGCGTCCTTGTAGTAGCGGGCGACGTAGGGGCGTACGAGGTCGGCTTGTTCGGGTTGCCAGAAGCCCTGGGCGGTGGCGGTGAACAGGTAGTTGGACAGGTCGTCGGTGTGGAACATGGCGTCCCAGGCGCGGGCCTTGGCGTCTTCGTGGGGCAGGGCGGCGCGGCAGCGGGCGGCGCCTTGCTGGCCGGTGGCGCTGGGGTCGTGGGCGAGTTCGGCGGCGATGGCGGTTTCGTCGGTGGCGTCGAGGACGGCGAGGCGGGTGAGGATGCGCCAGCGGAGTTCGGGGTCGAGTTCGGGGCCGCCGGGGACGGTGCCGTCGGCGAGCCAGGCGGCGATGGTGTGGGGGTGGGCGGCGGTGTCGATGCGGTGGCGTACGGCGATGAGGCGCAGGTCGGGGTGGTCGCCGTCCTCGGTGCGGCGGATGAGGTCGCGGCACAGGTCGGTGAGGGTGGTGAGGGCGGCGGGGCGTTGTTCGGGGGTGATGTAGCGGTCGGCGATGTGGGTGGTGGCGAAGGCGAGGGCGCCTTGGGCGAGGGCGAGGTCGGTTTCGTGCGGGAGGTGGGTGCGGGCGATGTCCAGGTAGGTGGTGGGGGGGAGGTCGCCGTCGCGGACGGCGTCGCGCAGGGCGTTCCAGACGACGGCGCGGGTGAGGGGGTCGGGCAGTCCGGACAGGTGGGTCCGGATGGTCTGGAAGGACTGGTCGTCGAAGCGGATCTTGGCGTAGGTGAGGTCGCCGTCGTTGAGGACGAGGAGGGCGGGGCGTGGGCCCGGGGCGCTGATGGTGGTGTCGCCGTGGGTGGGGAGGTCGGCTTCCAGGCGGGTGCGGGGGGTGAGGCTGCGTGTGTCGTGGAGGTCGTGGTCGTAGAGGCCGAGGGTGATGCGGTGGGGGCGGTTGTCGCCGTCTGTGTGGCGGATGGTGAGGTGCCAGTGTCCGTTGTCGGTGTGGAGTTGGGGGGTGAGGGTGTCGACGCCGGTGGTGCGGAGCCAGGCGTTGGCCCAGGCGTGGACGTCGCGGTCGGTGGCGGAGGCGAGGGAGTCGATGAAGTCGGCGAGGGTGGCGTTGGCGAATTTGTGCCGGTCGATGTGGGTGTTGATGCCGGCGAGGAAGTCCTTTTCGCCGAGCCAGGTGACGAGTTGGCGTAGTGCGGAGGCGCCCTTGGCGTAGGAGATGCCGTCGAAGTTGAGGAGGGCGGAGGCGGTGTCCTGGACGTTTTCGGGGGCGACGGGGTGGGTGGAGGGGCGTTGGTCGGCGTCGTAGCCCCAGGGTTTGCGGGTGATGCCGAAGTCGGTCCAGGTGTCGGTGAAGCGGGTGGCTTCGGCGGTGGTCTGGTAGCCCATGTATTCGGCGAAGGACTCGTTGAGCCAGATGTCGTCCCACCAGGTGAGGGTGACGAGGTCGCCGAACCACATGTGGGCCATTTCGTGGGCGATGACCATGGCGCGGGTCTGGCGTTGGGTGTCGGTGACGGCGGAGCGGAAGACGAATTCGTCGCGGAAGGTGACGAGTCCGGGGTTTTCCATGGCGCCGGCGTTGAATTCGGGGACGAATGCCTGGTCGTAGGAGTCGAAGGGGTAGGGTTCCTGGAATTTTTCGTGGTAGCGGTCGAAGCAGGCGCGGGTGATGTCGAGGAGTTCGTCGGCGTCGGTGTCGAGGTGGGGTGCGAGGGAGCGGCGGCAGTGGAGGGCGAAGGGCAGGCCGCGGTGTTCGGTGCGTACGGTGTGCCAGGGGCCTGCGGCGACGGCGACGAGGTAGGTGGAGATGAGGGGGGTGGGGGCTGCTTTCCAGCGGCCTTGGCCGAGGTGTCGGGTGATGCCGTTGGCGAGGACGGTCCAGTTGTGGGGGGCGGTGACGGTCACGTCGAAGACGGCTTTGAGGTCGGGTTGGTCGAAGGCGGCGAAGACGCGTTGGACGTCGTCCATGAAGAGCTGGGTGTAGGTGTAGGTCTCGCCGTCGGCGGGGTCGGTGAAGCGGTGCATGCCTTCGCCGGTGCGGGAGTAGTGCATGGTGGCGTCGACGCGTAGTTCGTGTTCGCCGGGGGTGAGGTTCTTGAGCGGCAGTCGGTTGCCGTCGAGGGTGTCGGGGTCGAGGGGGTGTCCGTCGAGGGTGACGGAGCGCAGCTCGGCGGGCTTGACTTCGACGAAGGTGTCCGTGTTGTCCTGGTCGGTGAGGACGGTGAAGCGGATCAGGGGTGTGGGAGTCGAAGGTGTCGTCACCGGTGGTGAGATCGAGTTCGATCGTGTAGCGGTGGACGTCGAGGAGCTGTGCTCGGTTGTGCGCTTCGTCGCGCGTCAGTACGGACATGCAGGCCATGCTGCCCGATGCCGCCGGTGTGGCACAGGGGCGGATCGGTACGCGGTGTATGTCCGGTGTTGTCGGGGCTCTCCGATGCGCGCCTCTGTGGGTTTTCGGGGGTGTCAGTCGGTGGTGGGTGGGGGGTTGCCGGTGGTGTTCTTGGTGGTGGTGTCGGCGATGTGTTCGTGGTGGCGGATGACCTCGGCGATGATGAAGTTGAGGAATTTCTCGGCGAAGGCCGGGTCGAGTTTGGCGTTCTCGGCGAGGGTGCGCAGTCGGGTGATCTGTCGGCTTTCGCGGGCGGGGTCGGCGGGTGGCAGGTGGTGGCGGGCTTTGAGGCGGCCGACTTGTTGAGTGCATTTGAAGCGTTCGGCGAGCATGTGGACGACGGCGGCGTCGATGTTGTCGATGCTGTCGCGCAACCGGGCGAGTTCCTCGCGGACTGCGGGGTCGTTGTGTCCGGTACCGGTGTTGCTGGTGGTCATGGGGTGGCAGCCTACGGGGCGGTGGTGGGTGGGGGGTGTGGTGTTCGGGGTGTGGACGGTCGGGGGTGGTTGTCGGGGGTGGTCGGTCGGGGGCGGTTGTCGGGGCGGGGCCGTAGGGTGGAATCGGTTTTTGGCGTCTTGGGGGTGAGGCGTGGCGAACGGTGGGCCGGTGGAGCACGGTTTTCCGCATCTGGAGACGGTGCGGTCGGCTGTCACGGCGGTGTACCGGCGTTTGTCGTACGACACGGTGCGGTCGTTCTCGACCAGTGTGGCTCCGGTGGATGTGGCGTTCGACGACCTGGATGATCTTCATTTGGGGGCGCAGCGGGTGGCGCGGGAGTTGGTGCGGCATTACCGGTTGCCGGATGCGCGGTTGATCGTCGGTTTTCGTGAGATGCGGCATGCGGCGAATGTCGAGCTTGCGGCTGGTCCGGAGTATTTCGTGGAGCTGAATGATCGGTTCCGGACGCATCGGCGGGATATCGGGGCGGCGCTGGCGCATGAGGTGATGCATGTGTATCTGCATCGTCTGGGGTTGTCGTTTCCCGGTACGCGGGACAACGAGATCCTGACGGACACGGCGGCGACGTATCTGGGTGCGGGGTGGCTGCTGCTGGACGCGTTCCGGGAGGACGGGGTGTCGTCGCAGAAGCTGGGGTATCTCACGCCGGAGGAGTTCGGGTATGTGCTGGCGAAGCGGTCGCTGGTGTTCGGTGAGGATCCGTCGGTGTGGTTCACCAGTGCGCAGGCTTATGCGGCGTATGTGAAGGGGATGGATTTGGCGCGGCGGGACGGGCAGCAGCCGCCGTTGGCGGCGGCCGGCTGGGTGGGGCGTCGGCGGTACGCGCGGGACCGCCGGCAGGCTGGGGAGCGGCGGCAGGCTCTCGTCGCGGTTCCGTCGGCGTCGGGGGGTGTGCCGTACAGCTTCACGTCCGGCGGTGACGGTGAGGGGGCGTTGCGGGTGTCGTTTCCGTGTCCGACCTGTCATCAGTGGATCAGGGTCGCGGTGCGGGGGCGGGTGCGGGTGCGGTGCGGGTTGTGCCGGACGGTGCTGGAGTGCGACACGTAGGGGTGGGCGTCCGGGGCGGGCGTCCATGGTTCTCCGGGGTGGACCGCGGCCTGCGGCCCGGGCGCTTCGACCCCGCTTCCGCGTGACTGCACCGATGTTCGATACTTTTGTTCGCCGCCGTCCCCGCCGGCTCGTCCGTCCCGTCCCTCACAAGGAGCCGGCTCGTGGATTCCGAGTCCACCGTCACCACCTGTTACCGCCATCCCAGGGTGGAGTGTCACGTCAGCTGTGTGCGCTGCGAGCGGTACATCTGTCCGGACTGCATGCGGGAGGCGGCCGTGGGCCACCAGTGTCCCGAGTGCGTGAAGGAGGGCGTGCGGTCGATGCGGCAGGCCCGCACCGTGGTGGGTGGCCGGGTCTCGGCGGTGCCGGTGGTGACGTACGCGCTGATCGTCGTCAATGTGCTGGCCTATCTGGCGGAGGTGGCGCTGCCGGAGGTCGTGGACCGGTTCGCGATGCTGGGCGCGGGGTTGGTCGGGCCGGACGGCGGGCACTACGTGTGGGTCGAGGGCGGGTACTTCGGGGCCTTCCGTCCGGAGGGTGTGGCGGGCGGGGAGTGGTACCGGCTGCTGACCGGCGCGTTCCTGCATCTGCCGCCCACCGGGGGAACGTTCGGCATCCTGCACATCGTGATGAACATGGTGGTGCTGTGGAACCTGGGCCGGGTCGTCGAGCCGATGCTGGGCCGCGTCCACCATCTCGCCCTGTATCTGCTGTCGGCGCTGGGCGGTTCGGTGCTGGTGCTGCTGCTCGCGCCGCAGGACGTCGTGGTCGGGGCGTCCGGGGCGATCTTCGGGCTGGGGGCCGCGTACTACGTCGTGGCGCGTCGGATCGGTGCCGACATGAGCGCGGTCAACCGGTTCATGGCGGGGCTGCTGCTGTGGCTGGTGGTCTCCGCGGTGTTCACGTCGTGGGAGGGGCACCTGGGCGGGCTGCTGGCGGGCGGTGCGGTGGCGGTGGCCTTCGCGTATGTGCCCAGGGGCAGGCACCGTGCGTTGTTGCAAGCGGGGGCGTGTCTGGTGCTGTTCGCGCTGCTCGTCGTCCTGGCGGCGGTCAAGGTGGCGGATCTGACCGGTGGAGGTGTTTTCCGGTGAGGCGTCCGGCGCTGCTGATCGCGGCCGTTCCGGTGGTGGCGACGGCCGTGTACATGCTGATGCCCGGTGGGTCGGACGGTGCGGCCGCCGGCCACGGTCCGGCCGTGTCCGTCTCGCCGAACGCGCGCGAGCAGGCCAAGGAGCGTGCCGAGTCGGAGTCGGCCAAGGACGACGCGCTGGTGGCGAGCCGGCCGCCGGGTCTGGCCGACCCGGCGAAGAAGGAGCTCGCCCAGCAGCTCGTGGCGAGTGCCGAGAACTCGACGCTGCGCTGGCGTGAGACCTACGGCGCCATCGAGGACGTCGGGGACGGTGTCGGCTACACGGCCGGCATCGTCGGCTTCACCACCGGCACCCACGACCTGCTCGCCCTCGTGGAGGGCTACACGAAGGATCACCCGGACAACGGGCTGGCGGAGTTTCTGCCCGCGCTGCGTGAGGTGGACGGCACGGACTCGCACGAGGGTCTGGACCCGGGCTTCACAACGGCCTGGCGGGCGGAGTCGGAGAAGCCTGCTTTCCGCGCGGCCCAGGAGGCCGAGCGCGACCGGGTCTACTTCGATCCGGCGGTGCGCATGGCCAAGCTGGACGGTCTCGGCACGCTCGGCCAGTTCGTGTACTACGACGCGATGGTCCGGCGTGGTCCCGACACCGGCCCGGACGGTTTCTACGGCATGCGGGAGCAGGCCATGCGCAAGGCGAGGACGCCGGGGCAGGGCGGTGGTGAGGAGGCGTTCTTGGAGGCGTTCCTCGATGTGCGCCGCGCGGCCGTGCTCGCGAGGAAGCCGGGCGCCGACACGTCCCGGGTGGACACCGTTCAGCGCCGGTTCCTGCGGGAGGGGAATCTGGAGCTGGCGACGCCGCTGACGTGGCAGGTGAACGGGAGCACCTTCCGGGTTCCCTGACGGGATGCGGCGGCGCCTGCCCGGTTTCGTCCGGTCGGGGACGGCGGGCAGGCGCCACCTGGTGTTCCGTACGCCGTTGTACGGGACCTCTGTGGGGGACCGTCAGGTCCCTCGTGCGGTGCGGTCCGCCACCGGGTGGTGGGCGGGGCGGGCCGTCACACCGTCAGTGAGCGGTCGGTGGGGCGGATCGGTGCGGGCAGGTCGCTCGCGCCGGTGAGGTGTCGGTCGCAGCCGCGGGCGGCGGAGCGGCCCTCGGCGATCGCCCACACGATGAGGGACTGGCCGCGGCCGGCGTCACCGGCGACGAAGACACCCGGCACGCTGGTCTGGAAGTCGGTGTCTCGGGCGATGTTACCGCGTTCGTCGAGGTCCAGGCCGAACTGCTCGACGAGGCCGTTGTCCCGGTCGGTGCCGGTGAAGCCCATGGCGAGGGTGACCAGCTGGGCCGGGATCGCCCGCTCGGTGCCGGGCTTGTGGGTGAGTTTGCCGTCGACGAATTCGACCTCGGTCAGGTGCAGCCGCCGCACGTTGCCGTCGGCGTCGCCCTCGAAGTGGGTGGTGGAGACGGAGTAGACCCGCTCGCCGCCCTCCTCGTGCGCGGGGGTGACCTTGTAGAGCATGGGGAAGGTCGGCCACGGCTGGGAGAGCGGGTTCCGTTCCTCGCCCGGGCGGGGCATGATCTCCAGCTGGGTGACGGAGGCGGCGCCCTGGCGGTGGGCGGTTCCCACGCAGTCGGCGCCGGTGTCGCCGCCGCCGATGACGACGACGTGCTTGCCCTCGGCGGAGATCGGCGGGGTGACGTGGTCGCCCTCCTGCACCTTGTTGGCCAGTGGCAGGTATTCCATGGCCTGGTGGATGCCGCCGAGTTCGCGGCCCGGCACCGGCAGGTCGCGTGCCGTGGTCGCGCCGACGGCGAGGACGACGGCGTCGTAGCGTTTGCGCAGTGCGGTGGCCGGCATGTCACGGCCGATCTCGATGCCGGTGCGGAACTTGGTGCCTTCCGCGCGCATCTGCTCGATACGGCGGTTGATGTGCCGCTTCTCCATCTTGAATTCGGGGATGCCGTAGCGCAGGAGGCCGCCGATGCGGTCGGCCCGTTCGTACACGGCGACGGTGTGGCCGGCCCGGGTCAGCTGCTGGGCGGCGGCCAGGCCGGCGGGGCCGGAGCCGACGACGGCGACGGTCTTGCCGGAGTGGCGTTCGGGGATGCGCGGGGCGACGTCGCCGGTCTCCCACGCCTTGTCGATGATCGAGACCTCGACGTTCTTGATGGTGACGGGCGGCTGGTTGATGCCGAGGACGCACGCCGATTCGCAGGGGGCGGGGCACAGGCGGCCGGTGAACTCCGGGAAGTTGTTGGTGGCGTGCAGGCGCTCGGAGGCCGCCTGCCAGTCCTCGCGGTAGGCGTAGTCGTTCCACTCGGGGATGAGGTTGCCCAGCGGGCAGCCGTTGTGGCAGAACGGGATGCCGCAGTCCATGCAGCGGCCGGCCTGCTTGCTGATGATCGGCAGCAGGGAGCCGGGGACGTGGACCTCGTTCCAGTCCTTGACGCGTTCGGTGACCGGGCGGGAGGTGGCGACCTCGCGCCCGTGGTTCAAGAAGCCCTTCGGGTCAGCCATGGGTCGCCGCCTCCATCATCTTCTGGTGGGTGTCGGACTCGGAGAGTCCGGCTCGCTCGGCGGCGTCCTTGGCGGCGAGCACTGCCTGGTACGTACGGGGGGTGATCTTGCTGAAGCGGGCAGCGCCCGCGCCGGGGCCGTCCCACTCGGCGAGCAGCCTGGCGGCGACGGTGGAGCCCGTCTCCTCCTGGTGCCGGCGCACCACGTCGTGCAGCCAGGCGCGGTCGGTGTCGTCGAGTTCGTGGACGGCGTCCAGGTTGCCGGCGTTGACGTTGTCCCGGTCGAGGTCGATGACGTAGGCGACGCCGCCGGACATGCCGGCCGCGAAGTTGCGGCCGGTCTCGCCGAGGACGACCGCGTGGCCGCCGGTCATGTATTCGCAGCCGTGGTCGCCGACGCCCTCGGAGACGACCAGCGCGCCGGAGTTGCGGACGCAGAACCGTTCGCCGACCTTGCCGCGCAGGAACATCTCGCCGCCGGTGGCGCCGTAGGCGAGGGTGTTGCCGGCGATGACGCTGTACTCGGCGAGGTGGTCGGCGCTGTGGTCGGGGCGGACGACGATGCGGCCGCCGGAGAGGCCCTTGCCGACGTAGTCGTTGGCGTCGCCCTCCAGGCGCAGGGTGATGCCGCGGGGGACGAAGGCGCCGAAGGACTGGCCGGCGGAGCCGGTGAAGGTGATGTCGATGGTGTCGTCGGGCAGGCCGGCGCCGCCGAACTTCTTCGTCACCTCGTGGCCGAGCATGGTGCCGACGGTGCGGTTGATGTTGCGGATGGCGACCTGGGCGCGGACCGGCTGGGCGTCGGGGGCGCCGTCGGCGGCGAGTGCGTCGGCGGCGAGTTTGATCAGCTCGTTGTCGAGGGCCTTGGCCAGTGCGTGGTCCTGGGGGACGGTCCGGTGGCGGGCGGCGCCGTCGGGCAGGTCCGGGACGTGGAGCAGCGGGGCCAGGTCCAGGCCCTGTGCCTTCCAGTGGTCGACGGCGCGGGTCACGTCGAGGACCTCGGCGTGGCCGACGGCTTCCTCGAGGGAGCGGAAGCCGAGTGCGGCGAGGAGTTCGCGGACCTCTTCGGCGATGAACCGGAAGAAGTTCACGACGTGCTCGGCCTTGCCGGCGAACCGGTCGCGCAGCACCGGGTTCTGGGTGGCGATGCCGACCGGGCAGGTGTCCAGGTGGCAGACGCGCATCATGACGCAGCCGGAGACGACCAGGGGTGCGGTGGCGAAGCCGAACTCCTCGGCGCCGAGGAGGGCGGCGACGACGACGTCGCGGCCGGTCTTGAGCTGGCCGTCGGTCTGGACGACGATCCGGTCGCGCAGGCCGTTGAGGAGGAGTGTCTGCTGGGTTTCGGCGAGGCCGAGTTCCCAGGGGCCGCCGGCGTGCTTGAGGGAGGTCAGCGGGGCGGCGCCGGTGCCGCCGTCGTGTCCGGAGATGAGGACGACGTCGGCGTGTGCCTTGGAGACGCCCGCGGCGACGGTGCCGACGCCGACCTCGGAGACCAGTTTGACGTGGATGCGCGCCTGGGGGTTGGCGTTCTTCAGGTCGTGGATGAGCTGGGCGAGGTCCTCGATGGAGTAGATGTCGTGGTGCGGCGGCGGGGAGATGAGGCCCACGCCGGGCGTCGAGTGGCGTGTCCTGGCGATCCACGGGTAGACCTTGTTGCCGGGCAGCTGGCCGCCCTCGCCGGGCTTGGCGCCCTGGGCCATCTTGATCTGGATGTCGTCGGCGTTGACCAGGTATTCGGAGGTCACGCCGAAGCGGCCGGAGGCGACCTGCTTGATGGAGGAGCGGCGGGCCGGGTCGTACAGGCGCTCGGGGTCCTCGCCGCCCTCGCCGGTGTTGGACTTGCCGCCGAGCTGGTTCATGGCGATGGCGAGGGTCTCGTGCGCCTCCTGGGAGATGGAGCCGTACGACATGGCGCCGGTGGAGAACCGCTTGACGATCTCGGAGGCCGGCTCGACCTCGTCGAGGGGGATCGGTTTCCGGTCGGTGGTGAAGCCGAACAGGCCGCGCAGCGTCATCAGGCGTTCGGACTGCTCGTTGACGCGGTCGGTGTACTGCTTGAAGACGTCGTAGCGGCCGGAGCGCGTGGAGTGCTGGAGGCGGAAGACGGTCTCCGGGTCGAACAGGTGCGGTTCGCCCTCGCGGCGCCACTGGTACTCGCCGCCGATGTCGAGGGCGCGGTGGGCGGGGGCGATGCCGGAGGCGGGGTAGGCCTTGGCGTGGCGGGCGGCGACCTCCTGGGCGACGACGTCGATGCCGATGCCGCCGATCTTGGTGGCGGTGCCGTGGAAGTACTTCTCGACGAACCGCTCGTCGAGGCCGACGGCTTCGAAGACCTGGGCGCCGCGGTAGGAGGCGACGGTGGAGATGCCCATCTTGGACATGACCTTCAGGACGCCCTTGCCGAGGGCGTGGATGAGGTTGCGGATGGCCTTCTCGGACTCGATACCGGGCAGGAAGGTGCCCGCGCGGACGAGGTCCTCGACGGACTCCATCGCCAGGTACGGGTTGACGGCGGCGGCGCCGTAGCCGATGTGGAGGGCGACGTGGTGGACCTCGCGGACGTCTCCGGCCTCGACGAGGAGGCCCACCCGGGTGCGCTGCCTGGTGCGGATGAGGTGGTGGTGGACGGCCGCGGTGAGCAGCAGCGACGGGATCGGCGCGTGCTCGGCGTCGGAGTGCCGGTCGGACAGGACGATCAGGCGGGCGCCGTTGCCGATGGCGGCGTCGGCCTCGGCGCAGATCTCCTCGATGCGGGCGGCGAGGGCGTCGCCGCCGCCGGAGACCCGGTAGAGGCCGGAGAGGGTGGCGGCCTTGAAGCCGGGCAGGTCGCCGTCGGCGTTGACGTGGATGAGTTTGGCCAGCTCGTCGTTGTCGATGACCGGGAAGGGCAGGACGACGGAGCGGCAGGACGCGGCCGTCGGCTCGAGCAGGTTGCCCTGGGGGCCCAGGGAGCTGCGCAGGGAGGTGACCAGTTCTTCGCGGATCGCGTCCAGTGGCGGGTTGGTGACCTGCGCGAACAGCTGGGTGAAGTAGTCGAAGAGCAGCCGGGGGCGGTCGGAGAGCGCGGCGATCGGGGAGTCGGTGCCCATGGAGCCGATCGGCTCGGCGCCGGTCTTGGCCATCGGGGCGAGCAGGACGCGCAGTTCCTCCTCGGTGTAGCCGAAGGTCTGCTGGCGTCGGGTGACCGAGGCGTGGGTGTGCACGATGTGCTCGCGCTCGGGCAGGTCGGACAGTTCGATCTCGCCGGCTTCCAGCCACTGGGCGTAGGGGTGCTCGGCGGCGAGGGCGGCCTTGATCTCGTCGTCCTCGATGATGCGGTGCTCGGCGGTGTCCATCAGGAACATGCGGCCGGGCTGCAGGCGGCCCTTGCGGACGACCTTCGCCGGGTCGATGTCGAGGACGCCGACCTCGGAGCCGAGGACGACCAGGCCGTCGTCGGTGACCCAGTAGCGGCCGGGGCGCAGGCCGTTGCGGTCGAGTACGGCGCCGACCTGGGTGCCGTCGGTGAAGGTGACGCAGGCGGGACCGTCCCAGGGCTCCATCATCGTGGAGTGGTACTGGTAGAAGGCGCGCCGGGCTGCGTCCTTGGAGTTCATCGATGCGTGGTTCTCCCACGCCTCCGGGATCATCATCAGCACGGAGTGCGGCAGTGAACGCCCGCCGAGGTGCAGCAGTTCGAGGACCTCGTCGAAGGAGGCGGAGTCGGAGGCGTCGGGGGTGCACACCGGGAAGATGCGCTCGAGGTCCTTCTCGGGACCGAACAGGTCGGAGACCAGCTGGGACTCGCGGGCGCGCATCCAGTTGCGGTTGCCCTTGACGGTGTTGATCTCGCCGTTGTGGGCGACGAAGCGGTAGGGGTGCGCGAGCGGCCACGACGGGAAGGTGTTCGTGGAGAACCGGGAGTGCACGAGCGCGATCGCGGAGCCGAAGCGGCGGTCCGACAGGTCCGGGAAGAAGGGCTCCAGCTGGCCGGTGGTGAGCATGCCCTTGTAGACGATGGTCCGCGCGGACAGCGACGGGAAGTAGACGTCGGCTTCGCGCTCGGCGCGCTTGCGCAGCGCGAAGGCCGTGCGGTCGAGGTCGATGCCGGTCGACGCGTGGTCCGTGACGAAGATCTGGCGGAAGGCGGGCATCGTGGAACGGGCGGTGGCGCCGAGCAGTTCGGGTGCGACGGGCACGTCGCGCCAGCCGAGGACGGTCAGGCCCTCGTCGCGGGCGATCTCCTCGATGTGGGCGGCGGCCTCGTCGGCCGTGTCGAGGGGGAGGAAGGCGGTGCCGACGGCGTAGGCGCCGGCCTCGGGCAGTTCGAATCCGGCCACCTCGCGGAAGAAGGCGTCCGGGACCTGGGAGAGGATGCCCGCGCCGTCGCCGGAGTCGGGCTCGGAGCCGGTGGCGCCGCGGTGCTCCAGGTTGCGCAGGACGGTGAGTGCCTGCTCCACCAGGGTGTGGGACGCCTCGCCGGTGAGGGTCGCGACGAAGCCCACGCCGCAGGCGTCGTGCTCGTCGCGGGGGTCGTACAGGCCCTGGGGGGCGGGGCGGGCATCCATGGAGGACCGGTTCTGGCCTTGTGCGGAATGCTGGCACGGCTGACGCGGCATACGCATCGGCTCTCCCGTCGTCGTCATGTGGCATGTGCCGAGGGACGACGTTGGCCCTCTGCGTGGCTGGGAAATTTCGTGCGGATTACATGATGGATCAAGTCCCGGAAAGCGGGATTTTCCATCCCATTATGCGGACATTTTGCAGGTCAAGGCGGGGTTCCGCACCTGGCGGTGGAGGCTGGGGGGACCGGGGCGGACAGATCGGTGTCCGCCGGTCCGAGGGCGGGGGGAGGGCGTCTTCGCCCGCCCTCGCGGGTGCGTCACGAGCTTCATTACCCGCAGCGCTTTCGGCTCATGCCCCGTCGTCACACGCTCGAAACCAACGAGTAACGGCTACTTGTGCGGTCCGCCGCACGAAAGCGGAGCCGGATCGCCGGACGGCCCGGTCGGATCACGCGAGCCGCGTGATCCGACCGGGCCGTTCGAACCGGATCATCCGAACCGGATCATCCGAACCGGATCGCCCGTCCGGGCCGGGTGGAGCCGGGTCATCCGATGGCGGTTCCGAACAGCGTGCCCAGGGCGTAGGTCACGCCGGCCGCCGCGCCGCCGAGGGCGAGCTGCCGCAGCCCGCTGAACCACCAGGTCCGCGCGGTCACCTTGGCCACCAGCGCGCCGCACAGGAAGAGTCCCAGCAGGGCCACCAGCACGGCCGGCCACAGGCTGCTCGCGCCGAGCAGATAGGGCAGTACGGGCAGCAGCGCGCCCAGCGCGAAGGCGCCGAAGCTGGAGACGGCGGCCACGGTGGGCGAGGGCAGGTCGCCGGGGTCGATCCCCAGTTCCTCGCGGGCGTGGATCTCCAGCGCCTGCTCGGGGTCCTTCGACAGCTGCCGGGCCACCTCGCGGGCGAGCTCCGGCTCGACACCGCGGGACTCGTAGAGACCGGCGAGTTCGGCCTCCTCGTCCTCGGGGTGCTTGCGCAGTTCGCGCCGTTCGACGTCCAGTTCGGCTTCGACGAGGTCGCGCTGGGAGGCGACGGAGGTGTATTCGCCGGCGGCCATGGAGAAGGCTCCGGCCGCCAGGCCCGCGAGGCCGGTGATGACGATGGTCTGCTGACCGACCGAGCCGCCGGCGACGCCGGTGATCAGCGCGAGGTTGGAGACCAGTCCGTCCATCGCGCCGAACACGGCGGGGCGCAGCCAGCCGCCGTTCACGTCACGGTGGGTGTGGTTGTCGCGGTGCGCCTCGTGCAGCGTCGCCTCGGTCTCGATGATCGCCATGCGGTCCCCCAGGGAGTTCACGGGAGCGTCTGCGAACAGACGCAACTTTAGACACGTTCTACTTTTTTACAACGCTCAAGATACCCCTCCTGATTCCCCTCCGCCAGCAAGGAAAGGCTGGGCTAACCTGCGGTTTTGCGGATCCTGCACGTCTGTGCGGAGGGCCGCGCAGATGTCGACCGGGTGACGCTGAGGCGTGTGAGGCTGCGCCGCACACCTCACCGGGGACAGTTCCGCAAAGGGCTTCGCGCCTCTCGGGGCGCCCCTGAGAGGAGAGCCGCGTATGGCATCGATCGCCTGCATCCCCTCCGCCCCGGCGCCCGAAGGCTCCGCCGGGCTCCGCGAGCGGGCACGCGGCACGCTGCTCGGCCTGGCCGTCGGCGACGCGCTGGGCGCCCCGGCCGAGAACATGCGGCCCTCCGAGATCCGCGCCCGGTGGGGCCGTATCACCGGGTACGTCGCGGAGCACCCCGCGGGCACGGACGACACCGAGTACGCGATCCTCACCGGCCTGCTGCTGGCCCGGCACGGCTCCGCGCTCACCCCGGAGCAGGTGGGGGCGGCCTGGCACGAGTGGATCGCGGACCGCTCCGAGGGGTCCTTCCGTGGTGCGGGCTTCAGCGAACGCGGCACCCTGGAGAACCTCCGCCGAGGACTGGCCGCCCCCCTCTCCGCCCAGCACCGCCACCCCTGGAGCGACGGGCTGGCGATGCGGGCGGCACCGCACGGCGTCTTCGCGGCCGGCCGTCCCGCCGAGGCCGCCCGGCTGGCGGCCGTCGACGGCTCGGTCAGCCACGACGGCGAGGGCATCTACGGCGGCCAGGCGGTCGCGGCGGGCGTGGCGGCGGCGATGGCGGGGGCACCGGTGGTCACCGTCGTCGCCTCCGCGCTGGCCCTGGTGCCGGAGGACTCCTGGACCGCCCGTTCCCTGCGCCGCGCCGTCACCGCCGCCCACCTGGGCGAACGCGCGGTCCGCTCCGCCGTCGTGGTCGGTGGCTACCCCTGGACCGACCTGGCCCCCGAAGCCGTCGCCCTCGCCTTCGGCGCGTACGCGGCCGCGGACGGCGACTTCGAACAAGCGGTGCTGACGGCCGTCAACATGGGCCGCGACGCCGACACCACGGCGGCCGTGGCGGGCGCCCTCGCGGGGGCGACCCGGGGTGTTCACGCGATCCCGGAGGCCTGGGCCGCAGCCATCGGCCCGGCCCGCGGCAGCTGCCTCCCCGCGATGGCCGGCCACCACGTCCTGGACATCGCGGACCTGCTCGCATCAGGCACTTTCGTCCTGGCAGCGGACAACGACATGGAGGCCCCGGCATGACCCCACCCCCTTCCCCGCCGCCACGGGCGCGCATCGAGGGCCTGCTGCTCGGCCTCGCCGCCGGTGACGCCGCCGGCTGGCCCGCCGCACGGCACCGGGCCGCCCGGATGCCCGAGTGGACCCGGCGGCTCACCCGGGAGCTGGACGCCTTCGCCGAGCAGAACGCGACCACCACCCTCCCCGTGCCGATCGCCCTCAACCAGTGCCCGGAGCCCTTGCGGCTCGGCCCCTCCGACGACGCCGAGTGGGCGGCGTTCGCGGCCGAGGCGGTCCTGCTGGCCGGCCACGACAGCGTCCTGGGGGACCTGAGCCGGGAACGCCGCACCCGGGCCGCCATCGACCTGACCTGGAACGTCGTGGCCGGCGAGGTCGCCGCGGCGGCCGCCCGCGCCCCCGAGATCGAGTCGGCCGTGCTCCCCCTGCGCGCCCGCATCTCCGTACGGGCCGGGCTCGGCAACCTCGCCACGGGTCTGCGTCCGCCCGCCACCGGCCACGACAACCCGCACTACTTCGACGACGCGGCCTGCGTACGGGCCTGCGTGCTGGCCGTCGCCCAAGCCGGAGACCCCGCACGCGCCGCGGCGCTCGCCGAGTTCGACGCCCGGTACACCCAGGACGGCGACGGGGTGCACGGCGCCCGCGCGATGGCCGCCGCCGTCGCCCTCGCGCTGGCCGGAGCGGACGTGGCGGCGTGTGTCGCCGCCGCGGTCGCCGAGCTGCCCGAGGAGACGGAGATCGGCCGCAACGCCCGGCACGCCCTGCGGCTCGCCGCGGACACCGACGGCGCCTTCGCCCTCGTACCGCTTCTGGAACACCAGATCGTCGACCACGTCTACAGCTACGGCGTCGCCGCCGCCGAAACCGTCCCCGTCGCTCTCGCCCTGGCCACCGCCGCCCACGGCCGGATCGCGGAGGCGGTCCCCGCCGCGGCCTGCCTGTCCCGGGTCGCGGACTCCGCCCCCGCCCTCGTGGGCGCCCTGACCGGCGCGCTGGGCGGCGGTGCGGCGATCCCCGGATCGTGGCGGGAGAGCTGCCGCACCCTCTCCGGCTGCGCGCTCCCCCGGTTCACCGGCACCGACCTGGTGGAACTCGCCGGACTCCTGGAAGCCGCGCAACCGCCCCCGCCAGGGGGATGATTCGGACATGACGCTCACAGAGGACGACAAGCGGGGCCGGGGTGCGCCCCTGGAGGAGCGGATCACCGGCGCGCTGGTGGGAGCCGCCGTCGGCGACGCGCTCGGCGGCCCCGTCGAGGGGTACTCCCCCGAGCAGATCGCCGAACGCCACGGTGGCCGCGTCCACGGTGTCGTCGGCCCCTGGAACGGCGACGCCTGGCGCACCGCCCGGCCCATCGCCCCGTACCACAAGGGAGACGGACACGTCACCGACGACACCCTCATGACGCACGCCCTGGTCCGGGTGTACGCGCGGGTCCGGGACCATCTGGACGCCCACGCCGTCGCCGACCATCTGGTGCCGGACCTGATGGGCACCCCGCGCTGGATCCCGGAACTGGAGGCGGAGGCGCTCCCGCTCCAGCGGATCTTCCTCGCGGAGAAGTGGCTGGTGGCCCGGATCCACTACGGCCACGTCGACCCGCGCGAGGCGGGCGCCGGCAACATCGTCAACTGCGGTGCCGCGATGTACATGGCCCCCGTCGGCCTGGTCAACGCGGCCAACCCGGCGGGCGCGTACGCCGAGGCGCTGGATGTCGCGGGGGCCCACCAGTCGTCTTACGGCCGGGAGGCGGCGGGGGTGCTCGCCGCGGCCGTGGCGGCGGCGTGCGCGCCGGGGGCGAGTGCGGACTCGGTCGTCGACGCGTGCCTGTCGCTGGCGAAGGACGGCACCCGGGAGGCCATCGAACGGGTCTGCGAAGAGGCGTCCCGGCACCCGGACTTCGAGTCCGCGCTGCGCCCGCTGCGGGAGGCGGTGGCCCCGTACGACACCGTGGGCCCCGACTACCGCTCCCCCTCACTGGGCGCCCGCCGGCCGTCCCGGCTGCACGCCGTCGAGGAACTCCCCGTCGCGCTGGGCATGGTGGTGGTGGCCCGCGGCGACTTCCGGCAGGCGGTGCTGGGCGCGGTGAACTACGGCCGGGACTGCGACTCCATCGCCACGATGGCCGGGGCGGTGACCGGCGCCCTCGGCTCGCCGGTCCCCGGGGACTGGGCGAAGACCGTGGCGGACGCCAGCCGTCTCGACCTCTGGGCGCCCGCGGTCGCGCTGACCGCGGTGACCTGCGAGGTCTTCGCGCGTGACGTGTCCCGACGCCGAGCGCACGAGCAGGCGTTCGCCGAGTTGGGAGGCCCGGCATGCTCCGACTGACCTGGGTCCAGCCGGAGGACCTGATCGGCCACGAGCTGCGCCAGGCGGCCCAGGACGGCAGGGCGCCCTCGGCCGTCGCGGCCCGCTGGCGCGCGGCGGGCGGCTCCGAGGCCCCGCTCCGCGCCGGCGCCTCCCCGCGTCCGGTGTCCCGCTACCTCAGGCTGCTGGCCGGGGACCTCCTGGACGAACTGGCCGACCTGCCCAGCAGCCTGGCGGACGACGAGCCGACGGACCTCGCCGCGATCAAGTCCCTGTGCCCCGACTGGCCCTCCCCCGCAGGCACCGGTCCGCCGGCTCCCGGCCACGCCGACGCGGACCACCGCCGTACCGACCGCCTCGAAGCCGCCTGGCTCGGCCGGGCCGTCGGCTGCCTGCTCGGCAAGCCCGTGGAGAAGCTCCCCCTCGACGGCATCCGCATGCTCGCCCGGGCCACCGGGAACTGGCCCTTGAACGGCTACTTCACCGCCCGCGGAGTCCCCGGGGAACTGGCCGCCCGGTACCCCTGGAACCGTCGCTCCGCGGCCACGTCCCTCGCCGAGAACATCGACGGCATGCCCGAGGACGACGACCTCGACTACCCCCTCCTCAACCTGCTGCTGCTCCAGCGGTACGGCAGGGACTTCACCACCACGGACGTGGCCCGGCTCTGGCTGGACGAACTCCCGGCGGGCCGCGCCTTCACCGCCGAACGCATCGCCTACCGCAACCTCCTGAGCGGCCTGGAGCCCCCGCGCACCGCCCGGCACCGCAATCCGTTCCGCGAGTGGATCGGCGCCCTGATCCGCGCCGACGTGCACGGCTGGACCAACCCGGGGGACCCGGCGGGCGCGGCGGAACAGGCCCACCGCGACGCGACCCTCACCCACACCGCCAACGGCGTCTACGCCGCGATGTTCGCCGCGGCCGTCATCGCCGCCGCCGCGGACCGCGCCGCCGGCAGCGGCGGCGGCCAGGACGTGCATGCCTGTCTGCGGGCCGGTCTCGCCGTCGTACCGCCCCGCTCCCGGCTCGCCCGCGCCGTGCGCCACGCCGTGCGACTGGCGCACGAGCACGACGACTTCGCCACCGTCGTCGACGCGATCCACGCCCGGCACGCGGACGTCCACTGGGTGCACGCCGTGCCCAACACCGCGCTGATCGCCGCCGCCCTCACCCACGCGGACGGCGACTTCACCGGCGCGATCTGCCGCACCGTGTCCGGTGGCCTCGACACGGACTCGGGCGGCGCGACCGCCGGCGGCATCGCCGCTCTCCTCGCCGGCTCCCCCACCGCGCTCCCCGAACGCTGGACGGCCCCGCTGAAGAACCGGCTGGCCACCTCCGTCGGCACCTTCGACGGCATCGGCTTCGACACCCTGGCCCGTCTGACCCACCTGGAGGCCTCCCGCCCATGACCCGGCCCACCGCCCCCACCGCCCCTGTCGGCCCCCCGCTGACCGGCCTGCGCGTCCTGGACCTCGCCACCCTCTTCGCCGGGCCCCTCGCCGCGACCCTGCTCGGCGACTTCGGCGCCGAGGTCGTCAAGGTCGAGCACCCGAGGAAACCGGACCCCTCCCGCGGCCACGGACCGTCGAAGGACGGCGTGGGGCTGTGGTGGAAGATGCTCGGCCGCAACAAACGGACCATCACCCTCGACCTGTCCACGCCCGGCGGCCGGGCGACCCTGCTGCGCCTCGCCGAGACCGCCGACGTGATCATCGAGAACTTCCGGCCGGGCACCCTGGAGAAGTGGGACCTGGGCTGGCCCGAACTGTCCGCCGCCAACCCCCGGCTGGTCCTGGCCCGGGTCACCGGCTTCGGCCAGTTCGGCCCGTACGCCCATCGCCCCGGCTTCGGCACCCTCGCCGAGGCGATGAGCGGCTTCGCCGCCATCACCGGTGAACCGGACGCGCCCCCGACGCTGCCGCCGTTCGGGCTGGCCGACTCCATCGCGGGCCTGACCACGGCGTACGCGGTGCTGACCGCGCTCGCCGGGCGCGCGCACACCGGCGAGGGCCAGGTCGTCGACATGGCCCTCATCGAACCGATCCTCACCGCGCTCGGCCCGCAGCCGACCTGGTACGACCAACTGGGCCACGTCCAGCCCCGTACCGGGAACCGCTCCCAGAACAACGCCCCGCGCGGCACCTACCTCACCGCCGACGGCACCTGGGTCGCCGTCTCCACCTCGGCCCAGTCGGTCGCCGAGCGGGTGATGCGGCTGGTGGGACGGCCCGAACTCATCGACGAACCGTGGTTCGCCACCGGCGCCGGCCGGGCCCGGCACGCGGACACGCTGGACGAGGCCGTGGGCGGATGGATCGCCCGCCGCACCCGCACCGACGTGCTCGCGGCCTTCGAGAAGGCCGAGGCCGCGGTGGCCCCCGTCCAGGACGTGCGGGACGTGATGACCGACCCGCAGTACCAGGCCCTGAACACCATCACCACGGTCGACGATCCGGAACTGGGCCCGCTGCGCATGCAGAACGTCCTCTTCCGGCTCTCCCACACCCCCGGCGCGATCCGCTGGGCGGGCCGCCCGCACGGCGCGGACACCGACGAGGTCCTGACCGAACTGGGCCTCACCCCGGCCGAGCTGACGGCGCTGCGCGCGGAGGGCGCACTGTGACGGGGGCGGTGCCCGGGGCGGCCGTGCCGGGGACGACGGCGAAAGCCGCCCCGCTGACCTGGCTCTACGCCCCCGGCGACCGGCCGCGGGTGGTGGCGAAGGCCCTCGGCTGCGGGGCCGACGTGGTGGTGATCGACCTGGAGGACGCGGTCGCCCCCGACCGCAAGGCGTACGCCCGTGCCGCCACCGCCGAGTTGCTGCACGACCCGCAGCCGGTCCCGGTCCACGTCCGCGTCAACGCCCTGACCGGTCCCTGGGGCGAGGCCGACCTCACCGCCGTCGCCCCGGCCCCGGGCCTGGCCGGCCTCCGGCTGCCCAAGGTGTCCTCACCCGCCGACGTCGTACGGGCCGCGCAGCGGGCCGTGTCCGCCCGCGGCGGCGCGCTCCCCCTGTACGCACTGCTGGAGACGGCCCTCGGCATCGAACGGGCGCACGCCGTGGCCACCGCGCACCCGTCCCTGCGCGGCATCTCGATCGGCGAGGCGGACCTACGGGCCGACCTGGGCGTACGGGACGACGCGGGCCTCGACTGGTCCCGCTCCCGTGTGGTCGTCGCCGCGCGGGCGGCGGGGCTGGCCCCGCCGACCCAGTCCGTCCACCCGGACACCCGCGACCTGGACGGCCTCCTCGCCTCCTGCCTCCGTGGCCGCGACCTGGGCTTCATGGGCCGCGCCGCCATCCACCCCCGACAGCTGCCGGTCATCGAGCGCGCCTATCTGCCGACGGAGCAAGAGATCGAACGGGCGGAGCGGATCGTCAAGGCGGCGGTCGGCGAACGGGGCGCCCAGGCCCTTTCCGACGGCTGCTTCATCGATGCGGCGGTGGTGACGGCCGCCCGGTGCGTCCTGTCCCTGGCCCGCCGGGCCTGAGGGCCACACACGCCGTGGAGCGCCCGGAGGTCCCGGGCGCCCCACGGCGTCGTTGTCGCAGAAGGCCGGCAGGCCGTCAGTTCTTCTTCGCCGACCCGGCCCCGTCCTTGGAACGGGCGTCCCCGGAAACCGCCTCGGCGTCTTCCTCGGCCTTGGCGCTCTTGGCGTCTTCCTCGGCGTCGGCGTCTTCGCCCGCCTCGGTGTCCTCCGTCGGCTCGGCGTCGTCCTTCGCCTCCGGGGAGTCCGCCTTGCCCTTCTCGCCGGTCCCGGTCCCACCGGAGGCCTCGGCCGCACCGCCGGAGGCGGCAGCCGCGCCCGGTTCCACCACGTCCTCGCGTCCCGGCCGCTTCTTCGCCGACACCACGATGTAGACCACCGCGAGCACGAACACGATCATCGCGGTCCAGTTGTTCAACCGCAGGCCCAGGATGTCGTGGGCCTCGTCGACGCGCATGTACTCGATCCAGAACCGGCCCGCGCAGTACGCCGCGACGTACAGCGCGAACGCCCGCCCGTGCCCGAGCTTGAAACGACGGTCCGCCCAGATGACCAGCAGGGCGACACCGACGCACCACAGCGACTCGTACAGGAACGTCGGGTGGTAGTACCCCGGTACCCGGCCACCCTCCGTGGACGTGATGTGCAGGGCCCAGGGAAGATCCGTCTCCCGCCCGTACAGCTCCTGGTTGAACCAGTTGCCCCAGCGTCCGATCGCCTGTGCCAGTGCCAGCCCGGGGGCCACGGCGTCGGCGTACGGCGGCAGGGCGATGCCCCGGCGCCGGCAGCCGATCCAGGCGCCCAGGGCGCCCAGGGCGACGGCTCCCCAGATGCCCAGGCCGCCCTCCCAGATCTTGAAGGCGTCGACCCAGTCGCGGCCCTCTCCGAAGTAGAGCTGGTAATCGGTGATGACGTGGTAGAGACGGCCGCCGACCAGGCCGAACGGGATCGCCCAGAACGCGATGTCCCAGGCGGTGCCCTTCTGGCCACCGCGCGCCACCCACCGGCGGTCGACGATCCAGAGGGCGACGAAGAGGCCGGCGAGGATACTGAAGGCATAGCCGCGCAGCGGGATGGGGCCCAGGTACAGCACCCCGCTCGACGGGCTGGGAATGTAGGCAAGTTCCATGGCAGGGTCGACGCTACCGTGCCGGACCGGTCCCACGTCGGGTGGCCCGGCTACGGCTCCATAACGGGAAGGCGCGCCTACTGTCCCTGATTGGCCTTCCGGACCATCTCCTTCAGCTTCGCCGGCGTCATCGTCTGGTCCTGGTAGATGTTCTTGTCGCCGAGCAGGACGGTCGGTGTGCCCGAGAAACCGCCCTTCTGGAAGGCCTGCTGGGACTTTCCGATCCAGCTGTTGTGCGTGCCGTCCTCGACACAGCCGCGGAAGGCGGGCGTGTCGAGACCGTCGACCTTGCCTGCCAGCTCGATGAGCTTGCCGTTGTCGGCGAAGGCGTCGTCCGTCTCCTGGGGCTGGTTGTCGAACAGCACGTCGTGGTACTCGGCGAACTTGCCGGCGTCCTGGGCGCAGGCCGCCGCATTGGCGGAGTTGCGGGAGCCGGTGCCGCCCATGTTGCCGTCGATGAGCGTGACCAGGTGGTACTCGATCTTCAGCTGGCCGGACCCGGTCAGCTCGTGCAGGGTCGGGCGGTACGCCAGCTCGAAGGACCTGCAGGCGGGGCAGCGGAAGTCCTCCCACACGGTGAGCGTGGACTTGGCGTTCTCCTTGCCGACCGGGATGGCGAGGCCGTCCTTGCCGAGGGCCCCCGAGGGCGCCACCACCGGGCCGGCCTCTTCACTTCCGTCGTCCTTTCCGGCGTTGGCTGCGACGACTCCGATCACCGCCGCGAGCGCCAGGACACAGACCACGCTCGCACCCACGATCAGGGTGCGGCGCCGCCTGTCCGCCGTCCTCTGCTTCTCGCGCTCGACCGCCAGCCGCTCCCGGGCGGTGCGCTTTCCCTCACGATTCTTCTCGCTCACACCCCGCAGAACGAACCGGGGAGGCGCACCGCGCCTCCCCGGCCTCAGGTCCACCCGTACGAGGGACCCGTATGACTATCTGCTGACGACTTGCGGATGACCGGCCACCCGCGGTGTCCGGTCCGGGAACGGCGTGCTCACGCCTGTCCGCGCACGCCCTTGGCGAGTTCGCCGGCGAGCGCCCGGACGGCCTGGATCCCGGCGGCCGGGTCGGGGGCGTCCAGCATCCGCTTGACGAAGGCGGAGCCGACGATCACACCGTCGGCGAAGCGGGCGACCTCGGCGGCCTGGGTGGCGTCGGAGACGCCGATCCCGACGCACACCGGCAGGTCGGCGCGGCTCGCCCGGGTGCGTGCCACGAGTTGCTCGGCCTGCGTGCCGACCGACTCGCGGGTTCCGGTGACCCCCATGAGGGACGCGGCGTAGACGAAGCCGCTGCCCGCCGCGGTGATCTCCGCGAGCCGCTCGTCCTTGCTGCTGGGCGCGACGACGAAGACGGTGGCGAGCCCGTGCTTGTCGGCGTGTTCCCGCCACAGCGCCGACTCCTGGACGGGCAGGTCGGGCAGGATGCACCCGGCACCGCCCGCTTCGGCGAGCTCGGCGGCGAACCGCTCGACGCCGTAGCGGTCGACGGGGTTCCAGTACGTCATGACGAGGATCGGCTTCCCGGTGGCCCGGTGCGCCTCCCTGACCGTGCGCAGCACGTCGGCGATCCGGACGCCGCCGCGCAGGGCGATGTCGTCGGCGGTCTGGATGACGGGCCCGTCGAGGACGGGGTCGCTGTGCGGCAGGCCCACCTCCACGACGTCGGCACCGCCGTCGATGACGGCCTTGACGGCGTCGATGCCGCCGTCCACGGTCGGGAACCCGGCCGGGAGGTAGGCGATGAGGGCGGCCCGGCCCTCGGACTTGGCCGCGGCGAGGGTGTCGCTCAGCAGCTGCACGTTCCCGCTCACTTGGCGTCCCTCTCGATCTCGGCGGTGTCGGTGTCCGCGTCGGCGGCGACGGTCTTGTCCGTGGTGGCGGTGGTGGCACCGGCGTCGGCGGGGCCGGTGTCGTACAGCCCGAAGTAGCGGGCGGCGGTGTCCATGTCCTTGTCGCCCCGGCCGGACAGGTTGACCACGATCAGCCCGTCCTTGCCGAGTTCCCTGCCGACCTCCAGGGCACCGGCCAGCGCGTGGGCGCTCTCGATGGCCGGGATGATGCCCTCGGTGCGCGACAGCAGCCGCAGTGCCTGCATGGCGGCGTCGTCGGTGACCGCGCGGTACTCGCCGCGGCCGGAGTCCTTGAGGTAGGCGTGCTCGGGTCCGATGCCCGGGTAGTCGAGCCCGGCCGAGATGGAGTACGGCTCGGTGATCTGGCCCTCGTCGTCCTGGAGGACGTAGGAACGCGAGCCGTGCAGGATGCCGGGCTCGCCCGTGGTGAGGGTGGCCGCGTGCTCGCCGCTCTCGATGCCGTGGCCCGCGGGTTCGCAGCCGATCAGCCGTACCGAGGCGTCCGGGATGAAGGCGTGGAAGAGTCCGATGGCGTTGGAGCCGCCGCCGACGCAGGCGACGGCGGCGTCGGGCAGCCGTCCGGCGCGCTCCAGGAGCTGGCGGCGGGCCTCGACGCCGATGACCCGGTGGAAGTCGCGCACCAGGCCGGGGAAGGGGTGGGGCCCGGCGACGGTGCCGAAGAGGTAGTGCGTGTTGTCGACGTTGGCGACCCAGTCGCGGAACGCCTCGTTGATGGCGTCCTTGAGGGTGCGGCTGCCGGACTTCACGGCGATGACCTCGGCGCCGAGCATGCGCATCCGGGCCACGTTGAGGGCCTGACGCCGGGTGTCGATCTCGCCCATGTAGACGGTGCAGTCGAGGCCGAACAGGGCGCAGGCGGTGGCGGTGGCGACGCCGTGCTGGCCGGCGCCGGTCTCGGCGATGACCCGGGTCTTGCCCATGCGCCTGGTGAGCAGCGCCTGGCCCAGCACGTTGTTGATCTTGTGTGAGCCGGTGTGGTTGAGGTCCTCACGCTTGAGGAAGACCCGGGCACCACCGGCGTGTTCGGCGAAGCGCGGCACCTCGGTGAGGGCGCTCGGGCGGCCGGTGTAGTTCACCAGCAGGTCGTCGAGTTCGCGGGCGAACTCGGGGTCGGCCTTGGCCTTGTCGTACTCGACGGCGACCTCGTCCACGGCGGCGACGAGCGCCTCCGGGATGAACTTGCCGCCGAACGCTCCGAAGTAGCCTTCGGCGTTGGGGGTTTGACCCTCCGGGTCGGGGATGAAGAACTGGCTGGGCATGCGGAAACCTCACGGTGAGCGTTGTTCTCGGTCACTGGTCGCCGTGGGGGCGGGGGTGTCAGGCCGCTGCGGGCCGTGTGCGGCTCGTCGCGTCCGCGCGACGGAGCCGCACGTGTTCAGGTACAGTCCCGCGCCCCTGGAAGGGGCGCTGCCATCGCATGCCGTTGACCTGACCCGGCTCGTCACCGATCGCGTACCGGACCCGGCGCCCGTGGACCCGGCGCGCGGGCGCGCGGCAGCCGCGCGGGCGGCAGCCACGGGCGAGGCGCGCGTACGGGTCCCTGGCGGTCAGGGTGATCGGGAGCGTCATCGGGGCCAAGCCTACCGGGGGGTCAGCCGCGGCCGTGCCGCAGCGCCGGGTGCTCGCCCGCCGCCACCAGGTCGGCGACCGCCGTCTTCGGGTCGCGGCCGGTGACCAGGGACTCGCCGACCAGGACGGCGTCGGCGCCGGCGTTGGCGTAGGCGATCAGGTCGTGCGGGCCCCGGACGCCGGACTCGGCGACCTTGACGAGGTGGTCCGGGAGCTCGGGGGCGATCCGCTCGAAGGTGCCGCGGTCGACCTCGAGGGTCTTGAGGTTGCGCGCGTTGATGCCGATGACCTTGGCGCCCGCGTCGATCGCGCGCTCGGCCTCCTCCTCGTCGTGCGCCTCGACGAGCGGGGTGAGCCCGATGGACTCGGCACGCTCGATCAGCGACTCCAGGGCCGGCTGGTCGAGGGCGGCGACGATGAGCAGCGCGAGGTCGGCGCCGTGCGCCCGCGCCTCCCAGAGCTGGTACGAGGTGACGATGAAGTCCTTGCGCAGGATGGGGATGTCCACGCGCGCACGGACCGCCTCCAGGTCGGCCAGCGAGCCGCCGAAGCGGCGCTGTTCGGTGAGGACGGAGATGACGGCCGCGCCGCCCGCCTCGTAGTCGGCGGCGAGTCCGGCCGGGTCGGCGATCGCGGCGAGCGCGCCCTTGGACGGGCTGGAGCGCTTGACCTCGCAGATCACCTTGACGCCCTCGCCCCGCAGGGCGGCCACGCCGTCCTTGGCCGCGGGGGCCTTGGCCACACGCTCCTTGAGCTCGTCGAGGCTCACACGTGCCTGCCGCTCCGCGAGGTCGGCACGGACTCCGTCGATGATCTCGTCGAGCACACTCACGCGAGAGGCCCCCTTCCAGACGGTCCGTCTTCAGTGCGTTCGTTTCCGTCCCGGGGCGTCCCCGCCCTCATGGTCGGGTCGCCGGACGAAACCGGTGGTCATTGCGATGGTATCCGTAATGGGGCGTACCCCTCGCATCCGGTGGATGCCGGTCCCACTGGCTGGACGTTCAGCGGTTGATCAAGGGTGCAGCCAGCTGCCGAACGGCAGGTTCCGGACAACCGTGAAGACCAGCAGCAGCGCCCCCAGGGACCACAGGAGTGCGGGTGGGGGGTCGATGCGCAGGGGCTTGCCGCGCGCCGCGCGGGCCACCCATGCGGTCCAGAGCACGGCGAGGGCCGCGTAGCCGAGGACCGCGGGCGCGTTGGCCTGGAGGGCCGTCAGGAGGTCGCCGTGGACGACGGCGTGGGCGCTGCGCAGCCCTCCGCAGCCGGGGCAGTACAGGCCGGTGAAGCGCAGCAGCGGGCAGACGGGGTAGTGGCCGGGTTCGTTGGGGTCCACCGCTCCGACGTAGGTGAAGGCCCCGGCGACGGCGGCGAGCGCCCCGGCGGGGAGGGCCAGGCGTGCGGCCCTGCCGCGGGGTGCGCGGGGCGTGCCGGGTGTGCGGGGGCTGACGGCGTTCACAGGGTGCATTGTGCCCCGCGCGCATGCGTCAGGGGCGGTTGCGGCACCCGTGTGCCGACCGCCCCTGGCCGGAGCGCTCCCGGCGTTCAGCTCTGGGCGCGGGCCGGCTCGCGGTCGCCGGTGGCCTGGTTCAGGGGGTGGACGTGCTCCGGCTTGCCCATGCCCATCTTGCTCATGATCCCGCCGACGGCACCGCCGAGCAGCGCGATGCCGATGCCGGCCCAGAAGCCGACCGGCGAGCTCACGACCGTGAACACGCTCGCGACGCAGAAACCGATGAAGGCGATGATGACACCGGTCCAGGCGGCCGGGGTGTGACCGTGGCTGCTGCCCGCCATTGCTTGCTCCTCGTTGCTGTGTACTTGTCTGAGCAGGATGCTCGGACTCATTGTCCCGCACCCGCGTGCGTGCCGTCAGTGGGGGTGCACCTCCGCGCGGCGAACATGCCTTCCGGTGCTCGACCGGACCGCGGTGCGGCCCGGTTCAGGTCCCGGTCGGGTCCTCCCCGCGGTCGAGGGCCTTCCACAGTTCCTCGGGCCGGTCGGGATCGGCGGCGGCCGCGCGGCGTGGCCGGGGGGCACCGCCGCGCTCGTAGCGGCCGGACATCGCGGGCCACAGCCTGCCGTAGCGCAGGGCGAGCGCGCCGGCCAGCAGGAGCAGCAGACCGCCCACGGCCGCGACGTAGGGCCAGGCCGTGTGGCTGAGGGCCGCCACCGTGGCGGAGGTGTCGCCGGAGACCTCGGCGGCCTTGTCGTCGAGCGCGGAGCTGTCGGAGGCGCCGAGCAGGGCGGCCGTGACGATGCCCGCGCCGGACAGGGCGAGCAGCGCGGCGACGGCGAGGCGGCCGGTCCGCCGGACGGCGAAGACGGCGACGAGCGCGGCCAGACCCACCACGGCGAGGGCGGCGGGGACGCCGGTGACGTCACTGCCGTTGGCGGTCAGGGGAAAGGCGCCGCCGGCCACCGTGGCGGTGCCCTGGGACCACTGCTGCCGGGTGGCGAGCAGGGCCACGGCCGCGCCCAGGGCCCCGCACAGCAGGGCGACGGCGAGACTGAGGCGGCCGGCGCGGGCGGGGCCGGCGGCGTCGGAACGGGGGGGAGGTGCAGCAGTCACGTACTCCACTATCGCGTGACCCGTGCGCGAACCGTCACCCGGGGCTCGTCCCGGACCGCCCCGCACCGTCTCACACCGTGCCCAGCCGGTTCGCCGTGTGCACGGCCCGCAGCACCGCGGCCGCCTTGTTGCGGCACTCGACGTCCTCGGCCACCGGGTCGGAGTCGGCGACGATTCCGGCGCCCGCCTGGACGTACGCGGTGCCCCCGCGCAGCAGCGCGGTGCGGATCGCGATGGCGGTGTCGGAGTCGCCCGCGAAGTCCAGATAGCCGACGCAGCCGCCGTACAGCCCGCGCCGGGACGGCTCGAGTTCGTCGATGATCTGCATGGCCCGGGGCTTGGGCGCACCGGAGAGGGTGCCGGCCGGGAAGCAGGCGGTGAGCACGTCGAAGGCGGAACGGCCGGCCGCGACCCGGCCGGTGACCGTCGAGACGATGTGCATGACGTGCGAGTACCGCTCGACGGACATGAAGTCGACGACCTCGACGGAACCGGGCTCGCAGACCCGTCCGAGGTCGTTGCGGCCCAGGTCGACGAGCATGAGGTGCTCGGCGCGCTCCTTGGGGTCGGCGAGCAGTTCCTCCGCGAGGGCCTGGTCCTCCTGCGGGGTGGCGCCGCGGGGCCGGGTGCCGGCGATGGGGTGGACCATCGCCTGCCCGTCGTCGACCTTCACGAGTGCCTCGGGGGACGATCCGACCACGTCGAAGGCCTCGCCGTCCCCGTGGGGGAACCGGAACAGGTACATGTAGGGCGAAGGGTTGGTGGCCCGCAGCACCCGGTAGACGTCCAGGGCACTCGCCGTGCACGGGGTCTCGAACCGCTGGGAGGGGACGACCTGGAAGGCCTCCCCCGCGCGGATGCGTTCCTTGATGTCCTCGACGGCCGCGCGGAAGTCGGGGCCGCCCCACAGCGCGGTGTGGTCGGGGAGTTCGGAGGGCGGGAGGACGGCCGGGGGCTGGGCCACCGCGCGGGTGAGGTCGGCCTCCATGGCGTCCAGGCGGGCCACGGCGTCGGCGTGGGCCTCGTCGACGCCGGTGTCCAGGTCGTTGTGGTTGATCGCGTTGGCGATCAGCCAGACGGAGCCCTCCCAGTGGTCCATGACGGCGAGGTCGCTGGTGAGCAGCATGGTCAGTTCGGGCAGTCGCAGGTCGTCCCGTTCGCCGGGGCCGATCTTCTCCAGCCTGCGCACGATGTCGTAGCCGAGGTAGCCGACCATGCCGCCGGTGAAGGGCGGCAGGCCGAGGTCGTGGGCGAGGTCGCGCGGGGTGTGCAGGGTTTCGAGCGTGGCGCGCAGCGCGACGAGCGGGTCGCCCTCGGCCGGCACTCCGACGGGCGGGGTGCCCTCCCAGTGCGCCTGTCCGGCGCGTTCGGTGAGGGTGGCGGCGCTGCGGACGCCGACGAAGGAGTACCGGGACCAGGACCTGCCGTTCTCCGCGGACTCGAGCAGGAAGGTGCCGGGGCGCTCGGCGGCGAGCTTGCGGTAGAGGCCGACGGGGGTGTCGCCGTCGACGAGGAGCTTGCGGGTCACCGGGATGACCCGGCGGTCGGTGGCGAGCTTGCGGAACGTCTCGAGGTCCATGCCGGCCGACCTTACTGATCCGAGGCGGGCACGTCGGTGCCGGCGCCGTCCGGGCGGGCGTCCGTGAGCAGCACGTCGGCGTCGAAGCAGGTGCGGGCGCCGGTGTGGCAGGCGGCGCCGACCTGGTCGACCTTGACCAGGAGGGTGTCGGCGTCGCAGTCCAGGGCGACGGACTTCACGTGCTGGACGTGTCCGGAGGTGTCCCCCTTGACCCAGTACTCCTGGCGGCTGCGCGACCAGTAGGTGCAGCGGCCGGTGGTCAGCGTGCGGTGCAGCGCCTCGTCGTCCATCCAGCCCAGCATCAGCACCTCCTGGGTGTCGTACTGCTGGGCGATGGCGGGCAGGAGACCGTCGGGGCTGCGCTTGAGCCGTGCGGCGATCTGCGGGTCTAGGCGGCCGGGCCGGGACGTGCTGGTCATGGGGACCATTGTGCCGTGCGGGACGGGTGTGCCCGGGTCCCGTCCACCGACTGGAAAGGGGGCGGATCGGGTGGGCGGGCCGGGCGGGTCGCCGTAGGCTGACCCCATGTCGACCCATGCCAAGCGTGAACGACTTCTCCTGGCCGATCTGCTGGAGACGGCGGGCCCGGAGGCCCCCACTCTCTGCGAGGGCTGGCGCGCCCGTGATCTCGCCGCGCACGTGGTGGTGCGCGAGCGCCGTCCCGACGCCGCCGGCGGCATCCTGGTCAAGCAGCTCGCGCCGCGTCTGGAGCGGGTGATGGCGGAGTTCACCGCCAAGCCGTACGAGGAGCTGATCCAGCTGATCCGTACCGGCCCGCCGCGCTTCTCGCCCTTCAACCTCAAGCAGGTCGACGAGCTGTCGAACATCGTCGAGTTCTACGTCCATACGGAGGACCTGCGCCGCGCCCGGCCCGACTGGACGCCGCGTGAGCTGGACCCGGTGTTCCAGGACGCCCTGTGGTCCCGGCTGGAGCGCAGCGCCCGGCTGATGGGCCGCGGCGTCCCCACGGGCCTGGTGCTGCGCCGTCCGGACGGCCAGACCGCGGTGGCCCACCGCGGCACGCCCGTGGTCACGGTGACCGGCGAGCCGTCGGAGCTGGTGCTGTTCGCCTACGGGCGGCACGGCGCCGCCAAGGTCGAGCTGGAGGGCGACGCGGACGCGATCACGAAGCTGAACGAGTCCAAGCAGCTCGGGATCTGAGACTTCGTTCCCCCGGAGATCTGATAGATCTGAGGCACCTGAGAGATCGGAAGAAGAAGTCCCATGATCAAGGTCGCCATGACCAGCGTGTATGTCGACGACGTCGCGAAGGCGCACGCGTTCTACACCGATGTGCTCGGCTTCGAGACCCGTACCCGGATGGACCTGGGCGGCGGCACGCTGTTCATCACGGTCGGGGCTCCCGAGGGCGCTCAGCGGGACCTGGAGCTGCTGCTGGAGCCCGGCCAGGGGCCCATCGCGGAGCCGTACCGCAGGGCGGTGCGTGAGGCGGGCCTGCCCGCCATGGTGTTCTCCGTGACGGACCTCCGCGCGGAGTACGAGCGGCTGCGCGGCGAGGGCGTGATCTTCGTGCAGGAGCCGCAGGAGCAGGGCCCGGTGGTCACCGCCCTCCTGGACGACACGGTGGGCAACCTGGTCCAGCTCTCCCAGCCCAAGGACTGAGCGCCGGCGGCGCATGCGTCCGCCCCGTAGGGCAGTTGGCCCCGGCCGTCTCGAGACGGCCGGGGCCAACTGCCCTACGGGGCGGGGCGTCACCGGACCGGGTGGCCCGCTTCCCGCAGGGTCTGCTTCACCTGGCCGATGCGCAGGTCGCCGAAGTGGAACACCGAGGCGGCGAGGACCGCGTCGGCGCCCGCGGCGACCGCGGGCGGGAAGTCGGTGAGCCGGCCGGCGCCGCCCGAGGCGATCACCGGGACGGTGACGTGCTTGCGGACGGCGGCGATCATCTCCAGGTCGTAGCCGTCCTTGGTGCCGTCCGCGTCCATGGAGTTGAGCAGGATCTCGCCCGCGCCCAGCTCCGCGGCCCGGTGCGCCCACTCCACGGCGTCGATGCCGGTGCCCCGGCGGCCGCCGTGCGTGGTGACCTCGAAGGAAACGCCGGACTCACCGGACTCACCGGACTCGGTGGACCCGGTGCGGCGGGCGTCGACCGACAGGACGAGGACCTGACGGCCGAAGCGTTCGGCGATCTCCCGGATGAGGTCCGGGCGGGCGATCGCCGCGGTGTTGACGCCGACCTTGTCGGCGCCCGCCCGCAGCAGCTTGTCCACGTCCTCGACGGTGCGGACGCCGCCGCCCACGGTCAGCGGGATGAACACCTGCTCGGCGGTGCGGCGCACCACGTCGTAGGTCGTCTCGCGGTTGCCCGACGAGGCGGTGATGTCCAGGAACGTCAGTTCGTCGGCGCCCTCGGTGTCGTACACCTTGGCCATCTCGACGGGGTCGCCCGCGTCACGCAGGTTCTGGAAGTTGACGCCCTTGACGACCCGGCCGTTGTCCACGTCCAGGCAGGGGATGACTCGTACGGCCAGGCTCATGCGGGTACTCCGTGGTCTCCGCCGGGACGGAACGCCTCGACCTCGATCTCGACCACCAGGCTGGGGTCGACGAAGCCGGAGACGATGATCATGGATGCGGCGGGGCGGACGGAGTCGAACAGCTCCTTGTGTGCGCGCCCCACCTCGTCCACGTCCCGGGCGTGGGTGATGTACATACGTGTCCGTACGACGTCGTCACGGCCGAGGCCCAGCTCCTCCAGCGCCGCGAACGCGACGCCGAAGGAATTGACGGTCTGCTCGTACGGGCCGCCTCCGACGATCTGACCGTCCACGATCGACGTGCAGCCGGCGACCAGCACGAGGCCGTTCGGCAGCTGGACCGCCCGGGAGTAGCCGAACGACTCCTCCCAGGGCGCGCCGGTCATGACGCGTCGTACGTCGCTCACTGGGCTACCGCCTCCAGGGCCGCCTCCAGGGTGAACGCCTTCGCGTACAGGGCCTTGCCCACGATGGAGCCCTCGACACCGAGCGGGACGAGCTCGGCGATGGCCCGCAGGTCGTCCAGCGAGGACACGCCGCCGGAGGCCACCACGGGGCGGTCGGTGGCGGCGCAGACGTCCTTCAGCAGCTCCAGGTTCGGGCCCTGGAGGGTGCCGTCCTTGGCGATGTCGGTGACGACGTACCGCGCGCAGCCCTCCTTGTTGAGGCGCTCCAGCGTCTCGTAGAGGTCGCCGCCGTCCCGGGTCCAGCCGCGTCCGCGGAGGGTGGTGCCGCGCACGTCGAGGCCGACGGCGATCTTGTCGCCGTGCTCGGCGATGACCTTGGCGACCCATTCGGGGGTCTCCAGGGCGGCGGTGCCGAGGTTCACGCGGGTGCAGCCGGTGGCCAGGGCGGCGGCCAGGGAGGCGTCGTCGCGGATGCCGCCGGACAGTTCCACCTTGATGTCCATGGCACGGGCGACCTCGGCGATCAGCTCGCGGTTGTCGCCGGTGCCGAACGCGGCGTCCAGGTCGACCAGGTGCAGCCACTCGGCACCCGAGCGCTGCCAGGCGAGCGCGGCCTCCAGGGGGGATCCGTAGGAGGTCTCGGTGCCGGACTCGCCGTGCACGAGGCGGACGGCCTGGCCGTCGCGGACGTCGACGGCGGGGAGGAGTTCGAGCTTGGCCATGTCGCTACAGGGTTCCGATCCAGTTGGTGAGGAGCTGGGCGCCGGCGTCGCCGGACTTCTCGGGGTGGAACTGCGTCGCCCACAGGGCACCGTTCTCCACCGCGGCGACGAACGGCTTGCCGTGCGTGGACCAGGTGACCGTCGGCGCCCGCATCACCGGGTTGTCCGCCGGGAGGGTCCAGTCGTGGACGGCGTAGGAGTGCACGAAGTAGAAGCGGGCGTCCGCGTCCAGTCCGGCGAACAGTTCGGAGCCGGCCGGCACGTCCACGGTGTTCCAGCCCATGTGGGGCACGATGTCGGCCCGCAGCGGCTCGACCGAGCCGGGCCACTCGTCCATGCCCTCGGTCTCGACGCCGTGTTCGATGCCCCGCGCGAACAGGATCTGCATGCCGACGCAGATGCCCATCACGGGCCGGCCGCCGGACAGCCGGCGGTCGATGATCCAGTCGCCTCTGGCCTCCCTGAGGCCCTTCATGCAGGCGGCGAAGGCGCCGACGCCGGGGACCAGCAGGCCGTCGGCGTTCATCGCCGTGTCGAAGTCGCGGGTGATCTCCACGTCGGCGCCCGCGCGCGCGAGGGCGCGTTCGGCGGAGCGGACGTTGCCGAAGCCGTAGTCGAAGACCACGACCCGCTTGGTGGCGCTCACGGTCACACCTCCAGCCGAAGGACGCCGGCGGTCAGACACATCGCGGCGCCGATCGCGAGCACCACGACGAGACTCTTGGGCATCTTCTGCTTGATGAACGAGACGACCCCGCCGACGAAGAACAGGCCGACGACGATCAGGGCGGTGGACAGGCCGTTCATGCCTACAGGGCGCCCTTCGTGGAGGGCACGATGCCCGCCGCGCGGGTGTCGCGTTCGGACGCGTACCGCAGGGCCCGGGCCAGTGCCTTGAACTGGCACTCCACGATGTGGTGCGCGTTGCGCCCGTACGGCACGTGCACGTGCAGGGCGACCTGGGCCTGGGCGACGAAGGACTCCAGGATGTGCCGGGTCATCGTGGTGTCGTACTCGCCGATCATCGGCGCCATCTTCTCGGGCTCGGTGTGCACGAGGTAGGGGCGGCCGGACAGGTCGACGGTGACCTGGGCGAGGGACTCGTCCAGGGGGACCGTGCAGTTGCCGAAGCGGTAGATGCCCGTCTTGTCGCCGAGCGCCTGCTTGAAGGCGCCGCCGAGGGCGAGGGCGGTGTCCTCGATGGTGTGGTGGGAGTCGATGTGCAGGTCGCCCTCGGTCTTCACGGTCAGGTCGAACAGACCGTGCCGGCCGATCTGGTCGAGCATGTGGTCGTAGAAGCCGACCCCGGTGGAGATCTCCGTCTTTCCGGTGCCGTCGAGGTCGATCTCGACGAGGACCGACGTCTCCTTCGTCGTCCGCTGCACGCGTCCTACGCGGCTCATGCGCTCTGCTCCTTAGGGGGTGTGGGGGTGGCCCCCACGTAACTGACCAGTTCACGGACCGCGTCGAGGAACGCGTCGTTCTCGGCCGGGGTGCCCGCGGTGACCCGCAGCCGTCCCGGTACTCCGTTGTCCCGGACCAGGACGCCCCGGTCGAGGATCTTCTGCCAGACCACGTGGGCGTCCGCGAACGTGCCGAACTGGACGAAGTTCGCGTCGGACGCGGTCACGTCGTAGCCGAGGTCACGCAGTTCGGTGACCAGCCGGTCCCGCTCCCGCTTCAGCTGCTCGACGTACTTCAGCAGCGTGTCGGTGTGCTCCAGGGCGGCCAGCGCGGTCGCCTGGGTGATCGCCGACAGGTGGTAGGGCAGCCGGACGAGCTGCACGGCGTCCACGACCGCCGGATGCGCGGCGAGGTAGCCGAGGCGCAGGCCGGCCGCGCCGAACGCCTTCGACATGGTGCGGGAGACGACGAGGTTAGGGCGTCCCTCGAGCATCGGCAGCAGCGAGTCGCCGTGGCTGAACTCGACGTACGCCTCGTCCACGACCACCATCGACGGCTTGGCCGCCTGGGCGGCCTCGTACAGCGCGAGGACCGTCTCGGCCGGGACCGCGTTGCCGGTGGGGTTGTTGGGGGTGGTGACGAAGACGACGTCCGGGCGGTGTTCGGCGATCGCCTTCTCGGCGGCGGGCACGTCGACGGTGAAGTCGTCGCCCCGGGGGCCGGAGATCCATTCGGTGCCGGTGCCGCGCGCGATGAGTCCGTGCATCGAGTACGACGGCTCGAAGCCGATCGCCCTGCGGCCGGGCCCGCCGAAGGTCTGCAGCAGTTGCTGGATGACCTCGTTGGAGCCGTTGGCCGCCCAGACGTTCCGGGCGCCTACGGGGTGCGAGCCGGTCTTCGTCAGGTACTCGGCCAGCCTGGTGCGCAGCTCGACCGCGTCCCGGTCGGGGTAGCGGTTGAGGTGCCGGGCGGCCTCACGGACCCGCTCGGCGATCCGCTCGACGAGCGGTTCGGGCAGCGGGTAGGGGTTCTCGTTGGTGTTCAGCCGTACGGGGACGTCCAGTTGGGGCGCTCCGTAGGGGGACTTGCCGCGCAGTTCGTCCCGTACGGGGAGGTCGTCGATGGTGACGTGCGTGTCGTTCACTTGCTCTCGGGCACCTTCCAGCCGAACCTCGCCTTGATCGCCGCGCCGTGTGCGGGCAGGTCCTCCGCCTCGGCCAGTGTGACCACGTGGTGCGCGACGTCGGCCAGCGCGTCCTCGGTGTAGTCGACGATGTGGACGCCGCGCAGGAAGGACTGGACGGACAGGCCCGAGGAGTGGCAGGCACAGCCGCCGGTGGGCAGGACGTGGTTGGATCCGGCCGCGTAGTCGCCCAGGGAGACGGGGGACCAGGGGCCGACGAAGATCGCGCCGGCGTTGCGCACCCGGTCGGCGAGTGCGGCGGCGTCGGCGGTCTGGATCTCCAGGTGCTCGGCGCCGTAGGCGTCGACCACCCGCAGGCCCTCGTCGAGGCCGTCGACCAGCACGATCGCGGACTGCCGGCCGGCGAGCGCCGGGACGATCCGGTCCTCGATGTGCTTGGTGGCCTTGACCTGCGGCTCCAGTTCCTTCTCCACCGCGTCCGCGAGGTCCGCGGAGTCGGTGACCAGGACGGCGGCGGCCAGCGGGTCGTGCTCGGCCTGGCTGATCAGGTCGGAGGCGACGTGCACCGGGTCGGCCGTGGCGTCGGCGAGGATCGCGATCTCGGTCGGGCCGGCCTCGGCGTCGATGCCGATCCTGCCGGTGAAGTAGCGCTTGGCGGCGGCGACCCAGATGTTGCCGGGGCCGGTGACCATGGGGGCGGGCGGGCAGGACTCGGTGCCGTACGCGAACATCGCGACGGCGGTGGCGCCGCCCGCGGCGTACACCTCGTCGACGCCGAGCAGCGCGCACGCGGCGAGGATCGTCGGGTGCGGCAGTCCGCCGAACTCCTTCTGGGCCGGCGAGGCCAGCGCGATCGACTCGACGCCGGCTTCCTGGGCCGGGACCACATTCATGATCACGGAGGACGGGTAGACGGACCGGCCGCCGGGCGCGTACAGGCCCACTCGGTCGACGGGCACCCACTTCTCGGTGACCGTGCCGCCGGGCACGACCTGGGTGGTGTGGGTGGTGCGGCGCTGTGCGCGGTGGACGAGGCGGGCGCGTCGGATGGACTCCTCGAGGGCCGCGCGCACGGCCGGGTCCAGCTGCTCCAGCGCGTCGGTGAGGGCCCGCGCCGGCACCCGGACGGACTCCAGACGCACGCCGTCGAACCGTTCGGCGAAGTCGATCAGCGCCGCGTCGCCCCGATGATGCACGTCCTCGCAGATGGGCCGCACCTTCTCCAGGGCGGCCGCGACGTCGAAGTCGGCTCGGGGCAGCAGGGCGCGCAGGGCGGGGCCCTCGGGGAGGGCGGCGCCGCGCAGATCGATTCGGGCCAGGAAGGAATGTTGCAGCACGGGGTCAATTCTCTCAGACCCGCGCCGGACGCCGTGCGAGCGTTCCAGTGACTGATACGGACTCCTCACGGTGACGCATTGTGCACATCGAGAAGACCTTCCTCACTTTCTGTGTTCAACGGGTCACCCAGTGGGCATGAACCGCTGTACGAAGAGACGAACTCGCAAGTATCCGGGGAAACACCTGGAAAGGCCGGAAAGGGGGGAGGACGTGACCGAGGGAGCGGGGCCGCGCGCCGGGGAGCCGCCGGACGACCTGACCGCCGTGGAGGCGGGCATGTGGCAGGCCTTCCGCAACGGCAGCGTGTACGACCTGAGCAGCGGGGACAGCGTCGTCGACGATCCGCACGGAGGGCACCCGTGGGGGCCGGAGCGGACCGTGCGGGCCCGCGTCGTGTGCTGGCTCCTGCTGGACGGACCGTCCGCGCTGGCCGGCCGGGTCTCCTCACTGAAGCTGGTCGGAGTGCGGATCAGCGGTGTGCTGGACCTGGCGGGCGGCACGGTGGCGCCGTACGTCGAGATGCGCGACTGCCGCTTCGAGCGGGACGTGCTGCTGCCGGAGGCCCGGTTCACGACGATGCGGCTGGTGGACTGCTCGGTGCCGCGTCTGGAGGCGGCCCGGTTGCAGACGGAGGGCGATCTGCATCTGCCGCGCTGCCGGTTTTCGGGTGGCATACGGCTGACCGACGCCCAGATCGGTACGGATCTGCTGCTCAACCAGGCGGTCGTGCACCGCGACCGCAGCGGCCGCTCGATCGCCGCGGACGGCATGACCGTCGGCCAGGACCTCCAGGCCGAACTGCTGGAGTCGCACGGCGAACTGAGCCTGCGGACCGCGCAGATAGGTGTCTCGCTGAGTCTGCGCGGGGCCCTGCTGGACAATCCGTCCGCCCGGCTCGCGCTGAACGCGCCCCAGCTGACCGTCGAGCGGTCGCTGTATCTGACGCCCGCCGGGGTCGGTTCCCAGGCGAGGAGCGGGATGACACCGGCGCGCGGGACGCGGATACAGCGGTTCGAGTGCCGGGGCGGGGTGCGGCTGGACGACGGGCGGTTCGGTGACGCGGTCGACTTCGAGCGGGCCCGGTTCACCCTGACCGACGACCAGGAGCTGTCGCTGTGCCGGGTGCAGACGCCGGAGCTGCGGTTCCTCGGGGAGCGGCCGGCCCGCGGGCGGGTGACGCTGTCGGGAGCACGGGTGGTCAACCTGGTGGACCGGGCGGACAGCTGGCCGGGGCCCGGTCGGCTGCACATGGGCGGCTTCGTCTACGAGACCCTCGTGCCGCGCGGGCCGTTCTCGCTGGCGGAGCGGCTGGAGTGGGTGGCCGCGGCGAGCGCCGAGTACACCCCGGAGCCGTACGAGCGGCTGGCCGCCGTGCTGCGGGCGGGCGGCGAGGACGAGGACGCCCGCGAGGTGCTGCTCGCCAAGCAGCGCAGGCGCCGCGAGAGTCTGCCGGTGGCGGCCAAGCTGTGGGGCTACGCGCAGGACTGGACGGTCGCCTACGGCTACCGGCCGGGGCGGGCCGCGGTGTGGATGGCGGTGCTGTGGGCGGGTGGCTCACTGGCGTTCGCGCACGCGCACCATCCGCCCATCAAGGACGGCGAGCACCCGACGTGGAATCCCGCCCTTTTCGCCCTGGACCTGCTGTTGCCGGTGATCGACCTGGGCCAGGTGGGGTTCTGGCAGCTGCGCGGCGGCTGGCAGTGGCTCGCGGCGGCGTTCATCCTGCTGGGCTGGATCCTCGCCACAACGGTGGCGGCGGGGGCCACCCGAACCCTGCGCCGCCTCTGACCTTCTCCGACTCCCTTCGACACCCTTCGACACCCTTTGATGCCCTTTGACCCCCTTTGATCGGCCCTGCCCGGACCAGCCCCGACAGCACTCCCCCGGCCCCGGCAGTCCCGGCGAGCCCGGGGGCTTTTTACCCGGCCTTGACCAGGTCGCGTACAACTTTCCGTGACTTCCGTGAAGGGTCTGGCGCTGCTGTGACCTGCGGTCTTTCAATGGTCGACACCATGGCTCTGCTGCATGCGTTCACCCGTGCGTCCCGGGTGCGAGGAAAGACGGGCACCGCCTCGCCCACCGCCCCTGTGCTGCCCGCCGACGACGAGGTGCTCCTCGACGCGCCCGACGAGGCGCTGGGTCCGGCACTGGTCGGGGCCGCCGCCGGCGACCCCACGCCCGCCGCCGAACTGCTCGCCGCCACCCGGCGCAGCGGGGCCTGGGAGCACCGCGACCGGAAGGTGCAGAAGCTCGCGGCCTTCGCGCGCTCGCGCCCCGAGTGGCTGGACACCTGGCGTGTCCTCGACCCGCACAACCCCGACGGGCTGCTCGTGGACGCCCAGCGGGCGGTGCACCGCGCCTGGGACTCACCGGCCCGCGCCGAAGCGCTGCGCGAGGTGAGCCCGCTGATCACGGCCGCCGCCCGGGCCGACCACCGCGACCCCGTGCCGTGGCGGCTCGCCCTGGACCACGCCCGCGGCGCACGCGCCGGACACCGGTACTTCCAGGAGCTGTGGGAGGCGGCGGTCCGCCGCGCCCCGCACCACTACGGCTGCCATGTGGCGGCCCTGCGCTACCTGGCGTCCTCCTGGCACGGCGCGCACCACGAGTGCTTCGACTTCGCCGACCAGGCCGCGCAGGACGCGCCGGAGGGCTCGCTCACGCAGGCGCTGCCGCTGTGGGCGGCCTTCGGTTACCTCACCGACGGCTGCGGTCCCGAGGTGCCGCGTGCTCGGCTCGAAGCGGCGGCCGACCGCGCCGCGTCCCTGTCCGCCCGGCTTCCGGCGGCCCACCCCCGGCCGGCCGAGCTGCGCAACCTGCTGGCCTACGTCCTCCTGCGCCTGGAGCGATGGCCGGACACCCTGGAGCAACTGCGCCTCACCGGCCCGTACGCCACCTCCTCGCCCTGGGACCGGGACACGGACGATCCCCTCGGCCGGTTCCTGGAGGTTCGCCGGGGCGTGTACGCGGCGGTGGCCGCCGGTCCCGCCGCCGCCTCCACCACGGGCTCCGGCGCCTTCACCACGGGCTCCGGGCATCCACGGAGTGAACGTGGCGGCCGGGTCCGCTTCGGCGACCATTAGGCTTTTGCGTCGTGACCACCGTCCGGCTCCCGCTCTTCCCCCTGAACTCGGTGCTGTTCCCGGGGCTCGTGCTTCCGCTCAACATCTTCGAGGAGCGCTATCGCGCCATGATGCGCGAGCTTCTGAAGACCCCCGAGGACGAGCCGCGCCGGTTCGTCGTCGTGGCGATTCGCGACGGCCACGAGGTCGCCCCGAGCGCCCCCGGCATGCCCGACCCGACGGCCGTACCCGAGCGGGGCCCGGCGGCGGGCTTCGGACCGGACCCGCTGCGGGCCTTCCACAAGGTGGGCTGTGTGGCCGACGCGGCCACGATCCGGGAGCGGTCCGACGGCACCTTCGAGGTGCTGGCGACGGGAACGACCCGGATGCGGCTGCTGTCGGTCGACGCCTCCGGGCCGTTCCTGACGGCCGAGCTGGAACCGGTGGCCGAGGAACCCGGTGAGGAGGCGGGGGCGCTCGCGGAGGGGGTGCTGCGGGCGTTCCGCCAGTACCAGAAGCGGCTGGCGGGAGCGCGGGAGCGGTCGCTGGCGACCGGCGCGGAACTGCCGGACGAGCCGGGAGTGGTGTCGTACCTGGTCGCCGCCGCGATGATGCTCGACACGCCGACCAAGCAGCGTCTGCTCCAGGCACCGGACACGGCGTCCCGGCTCCGCGACGAGCTGAGACTCCTTCGCACGGAGACGGCCATCATCCGCCACCTGCCGTCGTTGCCCGCGGCCGAGCTGACCCGCGGACCGACCAATCTCAACTGAGGCAGCAGAGGCAGTAGCGGCAGCGGCAGGGCCAGGGGGCAGGAATGGCGAAGAAGTCCAAGAAGCAGCAGCCGGGCGGTACGCCCGCGACGGTGGCACTCACCGCGGCCGGGGTGCCGTTCACGGTCCACTCCTACCACCACGACCCCGCGCACCCGTCCTACGGCAAGGAGGCGGCCGAGGCGATGGGCGTCTCCCCGGACCGTGTCTTCAAGACGCTGGTGGCGGACGTCGACGGCGTGCTGACGGTGGCGGTGGTCCCGGTGGCGGGGCAGCTGGACCTGAAGGGCCTGGCGGCGGCGGTGGGCGGCAAGCGGGCCGCGATGGCCGACCCCGCCCTCGCGGAACGCACCACGGGCTACGTCCGCGGCGGCATCTCGCCCCTGGGCCAGCGCAAGAGGCTCCGGACGGTCCTGGACGACTCGGCCGGCCTGCACGAGACGATCTGTGTCTCGGCCGGCCGCCGCGGCCTGGAGGTCGAGCTCGCCCCGGGCGACCTGGCCGAGCTGACCGCGGCGGTACTCGCCCCGATCGGGCGTGTCTGAGCCCTCGACGAGCCCCACTTCTTCGGTCGATCAGAAGAGGCACGGCGGGGCTTGTCGGAGAAAACCCGCAAACGCAAGTGGCGCACCGGGACGGGCCGTGCGAACCACGGCAGGCGCCCCGCCCGAACCGGACCTCCGCACGCCCCGCCCCGGACCGCCGGGGAGCTACGCTCCCGGGGCCCCGTCGTCCGGCCGCTGCGGGACGTACGGGACATAGGAGTCCACCGGCGGGAAGGGGTCGGGGTCGCGGGGGCCGAAGAGCGCGGTCAGTCCCAGGTGGACGACCAGCCCGGCGAACGGCCAGGCCAGCAGCGCTCCTTTGGCGCTCAGCTTCAGTGGCGCGTCGAACGTCACCCCTTTGCCCACGTCCTTCGCGTGGGCGACGACGTCCTGCGCGGGCCCGAGCCACACCCCGAGCCGCCACGCCAGCAACGACCCGAGCAGCCCGCCGACCCCGAGCGCCACCACGAGCGGCACGCCCCCGCGCCGTCGCACGAGGAACGCGGCGAGCGCGCTCACCGCGCCGAGCCCCAGGGCGAGCAGCGTGAACGTCCCGTCCACCCCGATGGCCTGCTCACCCTCGGTGTCCTTGAGGTAGACGACCCAGTTGTCGCCCACGACGTCGCCCGTCAGCGGCACGCGCGGCGCCAGCCACCACCACAGCACGCCGAGCAGCACCCCGCCGAGCGCCACCGCCACCGCGGTCACGGCGGCCTCGCGCAGTTCCGTCCTCATCCCGGGGCCGTCCTGTTCGTACCAGCCGTAGCCGGTGTGGCCACCGTGACCGGCGGGCCCGGCGGATCCGGCGGGCCCGGTATGGCCGGGGCCGGTGGACCCGTCCGCGGACGCGGCGGCCACCTGGCCGGCCGACGGCGGCTGCCACCCGCCGTGCGGGGAATGTTCATGCGGAGGCGGTGGTGGTGTCAGAGGTGCGCTCACCCTGACATCGTGCCAGGCCCGGCTGTGCGACGCGTCACCGGACAGCGGCCCTGCGGTACGCCCAGGTCGCCACGGCCAGCGAGAGCACACCGACCACCCCGCACACGGCGAGGTCGCCCAGGACCAGGGCCCAGTCGGGATGCGGCGCGAAGGTCCGCGCGAGGGCCTCGACGCCGTACGTCGACGGCAGCAGGTCCCGGGCCAGGCGTACCGCCTCCGGCATCCGCTCCGCCGGCAGCACACCCAGCAGCAGTGCCGCCGACATGCCCAGCTGGCCGAGGAGCGTGGCGAACTCGGCCCGCGGCGCGAGCAGCCCCAGCGCGGCCCCCAGCCCGGCGAGCGCGGCTCCCGAGAGCGGGATCACCGCGGCCAGCACCCACAGATGCGTCAGCGGCAGCCCGAACAGCACACATCCGAAGGCCGCGGTCACCACGGTCCCCGGCACGGTGAACGAGGCGTAGGCGCCGGCGGCTCCCAGCACCACCGCCGCCGGCGGGACGGGCAGGGTCGCGTAGTGGTCGAGGCCGCCGCCGGCCCGCAGCTGTCCGAAGTACTGCGCGAGCAGGTTGAGCGCGACGAAGGCGACGACCAGGACGGACGATCCGGCGACCACCGCCCGCGCCTCACCGCCGCCGTCCACGACCCCGCGCATCAGGATCATGATCCCGACGGACTGGAAGGTCGCCACGAACAGCAGCGGGATCCGCGCCACCCGCGCCCGGGACAGCTGCGCCCGGTACACGGCCGCCAGTGAGGGCCACAGCCGCGCCCGCGGCCCGAGTACGGCCGGCTCCGGCGCGGCCTCCTCCGCGGCCAGGGCGCCACCCGGCAGGACATCGGCGGGTACGACACTCACGTCGCGCTCCCCTTCCCATTCCAACGGAGGTTCCCTCGGAGGTTCAGCCGGAGACTCACTCGTATCCACCCCGGCAGCCGTCCTGTTCCGTACGGATACGGTGCCCGGTGCGCTCAGCGCCCCGCCGTCGCTCACGCCTTCACCAGTCCCTGCCGCACGGCACCGCCCAGCGCCAGGTACACGTCCTCCAGACTGGGCGTGGCGAGCGTGAAGTCGTCCAGCGCGGCGAAGGCGGCGCCGCCGGTGACGGTGGCGACGACCGTACGGGCCTCCTCGGGTGCGAGCCGCAGCGTCCAGCGGCGACCCGACTCGACGGCGCGGTCCACGAGCGCGGCCACCTCGGGCACGTGCAGCGGGGCCGCCTCGCGCCACACCAGGTCGACCCGTACCTCGCCCGCGACCCGCTCCTTCAGCCCGGCCGGGCTGTCACAGGCGATCACCCGGCCCCGGTCGAGGACGGCGACCCGGTCGAGGACGGTCTCGGCCTCGATGACGTTGTGGGTGACCAGCAGCACGGTGGTGCCGTGCTCGACCCGGCGCCGGTCGACGGCGGACCACACGGCGCGCCGCGCCACCGGGTCCATCCCGGAGGTGGGTTCGTCGAGCACGAGCAGCGGCCGCTCCCCCACCAGCGCGGTGGCGAAGCAGGCCAGCCGGCGCTGACCTCCGGACAGCTTCTTCAAGGGGCGTCCGGCGATCGGGGTGAGCCCCAGTTCGTCGAGGACGGCGTCCCGGTCCGTACGAGCCTGCTTCGCGTCGAGGCCGCGCAGCCGCGCGGTGGTCTCGACGGCGAGCGAGACCGTCAGCTCGTCGAGCGCGGTGGACTCCTGCCCGAGGTAGGCGAGGATCCGCGCGGCGCGCTCGGGGTGACGCACGATGTCGTGGCCGAGGATCCGCACACTGCCGTGGTCGGGCCGCATCAGACCGGTGAGCTGTCGTACCAGGGTGGACTTGCCGGCCCCGTTCGGCCCGAGCAGCCCGAAGATCTCACCGCGCCGGACGTCGAGCGTCACGTCGTCGGTGGCCCGGACCTCGGGGGTCGCCGGGACTCCGCGGCGTCCGCGGGCCGCCGGATACGTCTTGGTCAGCCCGCGCACCGCGCACACGATGTCGCCATCGTGCCGGAATGCGTGTACCGCGCGCGTGCTCACAAGGGACGAGACTACGGGGTCCGCGGCCCGGGTCCGCTCCCGGGTCGGCCGACCGCCCCAAAACCACCGGTAGAACGACAAACCCGCCGCACCCGCCGCGAAGGGCCGCCGTCGCGCGGCGGCGCGGACACCGGGCGGGCTCTCGGTCACTCCGCGGCCGCTGCGCGCTCCGTCCCCGTGCGCAGGTCCAGCTCGCGCCAGAAGCCCGCGCGGATGGCGTACCGGTCGCGTTCGTCGATCTGGTCGTCCTTGTGGGCGAGCAGGCCGAAGCGGGCGGCGTAGCGCAGCAGCTCGCCGTCGACGCGGTGCGGGATGCGGGGGTACATGGCGGACAGCCTCTGGATGCCGCTCTGGTCCCCGAGCCGGTCCACCCAGCGGCGGGCGAAGACCTGCCCCACCTCGAAGGGGTCTCCGCCGACCGTGGTGATGTCCTCCTCGCGGTCGGCCCATCGCTGCTCCGCGGAGGTCAGCTGGGCGAGCGTCGGCAGCGATGCGGCGTCGGCGGGCTCGGTGACGGACCGGTCGACCCAGCCCTTGTCGGAGGACCAGCGCAGGGTGGCGGACTGCGGCTGGTGCGGGTGCGGGGCACTGGGGCCGCGGAGGGCCGCCAGATCCTTGGGGGTGGGTACGCCCTTGGGGGCGGGCGACCGCTCTCCGGTGCCGTTGTGCCCGGCGCCGACCGGATGCGGGGGTTCCTGCTCGGCCTGCTCGGCGGCCGGGGCGGACTCCGGCAGCGGGGCGGAGAGGATCGCGGCGATGTCGGGACGGGCGGGGGGCGGCGGGGCGCACACCCCGGAGAAGTCCTTGGCCCGCACCGCCTTGGTGATCCACGCACGGTCCAGCACCCGGCGTTCGTCGGCCTCGGCGACCAGGTCCTCGGACTGGTTGTAGTCGCCGTCGGCGGCCTGCACGGCCCACAGGTGGACGGCGACGCCGTGCTCCTTGGCCGCCATCATGCCGGGCAGCAGATCGCCGTCGCCGGTGACCAGGACGATGTCGGAACAGGCGCGGTTGCGGGCCAGCTCGGTCAACTCGGCGTGCATGGCGGCGTCCACGCCCTTCTGCGCCCAACGGCCGTCACTGCGCGTGAGAGCTCCGAGCCGAACGGTGACCCTGGGCATCACCCGCAGCCGGCGGTGCTCGGGCTGCGGCACGCGGTCGGGGGCGCCGTCGAACCAGTAGATCCGCAGCAGGGGCTGACTCGTGTCGGACTCGGCACGGTCGCGCAGCCCCTGGATGAGGGCGGCGTGATCGACGGTGATGCGGGACCGCGAGGGCTCCCCGGCGAGGAGACTGGCGGCGGCCCCCAGCAGATACCCGGCGTCCACCAGGACGATGCAGCGGTCCACGCGATCCACCCTCTTTCCGGGAGGTTTGCTTCGGGCTTGCTTCGAGTCTGCCCGACCGTGCCGGGGTTAACGGTCCGAACTCGATCTTCGGCGTGGCGTTTCCACACTCCCTTCGCCCACTCACCCTGTCACACACGGTAATTGTCCGACATGCGACCATCACTCTGCTATGTGAGTCTGGTCCCGGCCCTGGCCCCTAGATCCCCCACAGGAGGCATCACCATGGCCAAGAACAAGAACCGTGAACGGAAGCAACAGCCGGCCGCGCGCTCCCAGCAGGCGACCCAGCCGGCCGCCGCGGAACCGCAGACCGAGCAGCACGGCCCGCAGATCACTCCCGGCGACATCTCCCGCAAGGGCCGGCAGAAGCGCTTCGGCCACAACTGACACCTGCGCGAGGGGCCGTTGAGCGCCCCGCGCACGGTACACGCAGAAGGGTGCGCCCGTCACCGGGCGCACCCCTCTTACGTCTCGGGTATCTCTTCACACGTCGGCCGACCGGCCCGGCGCACACCGGTCCCTGGGGTCCCTCGGGGTACTAGCCCGCCAGGCAGGACGGGCCGAGGAGGACCTTGAGGTCGCCGAACAGGGCGGGGTCCGGCTTGACCCGGTGCCGGTCCAGGCGCAGCACCGTCGTCTTCGTCGGCCCCTGGAGCCTGATGCGGACCTCGCTGTCGCCCTTGTGGTGGCCGAGGATCTCGCCGAGGCGGCTGACCATCGGCGGGGTGACCCTGGTGGCCGGGATGGTGAGCACGACGGGCGCGTTGGTGCCCGCGTTGGACAGGTCGGGCACCTGGAGCTCCATGGCGACCAGGCGCGGCACGTCCTCGCGCTTGTCGAGCCTGCCCTTGACGAACACCACGGCGTCCTCGACGAGTTGGGTCGAGACGAGCTGGTAGGTCGCGGGGAAGAACATGCACTCGAGGGAACCGGCGAGGTCCTCCACGGTGGCGATCGCCCAGGCGTTGCCCTGCTTGGTCATCTTGCGCTGGAGGCCCGAGATGATGCCGCCGATGGTGACCACCGCGCCGTCGCCGAAGTCACCGCCGGTGAGCTGGGAGATGCCCGCGTCGGCCTTGTCGGACAGGACGTGCTCCAGTCCGAACAGCGGGTGGTCGGAGACGTACAGGCCGAGCATCTCCCGCTCCTGCGCGAGCAGGTAGGTCTTGTCCCACTCGTCGTCGGTGAAGGTGACGTCGAGGCCGAAGCCGGGCTCGCTGGTCTCCTGCTCGCCCATGCCGCCGAAGAGGTCGAACTGTCCCTCGGCCTCCTTGCGCTTGACCGCGACCACGTTGTCGATCATCGGTTCGTACTGGGCGGTGAGGCCCTTGCGGGTGTGCCCCATGGAGTCGAAGGCACCCGCCTTGATCAGTGACTCCGTGGTCCGCTTGTTGCAGACGACCGCCTCGACCTTGTCGAGGTAGTCCGGGAACGAGGCGTACTTCCCCTTGGCCTTGCGGCTCTTGATGATCGACTCGACGACGTTGGTGCCGACGTTGCGGACCGCGGACAGGCCGAAGAGGATCACGTCGTCGCCCTGCGCGGCGAAGTTCGACTCGGACTCGTTGACGTTCGGCGGGAGCACCCTGATGCCCATGCGGCGGCACTCGTTGAGGTAGACGGCCGACTTGTCCTTGTCGTCCTTGACCGAGGTGAGCAGCGCGGCCATGTACTCGGCGGGGTGGTTGGCCTTGAGGTAGGCGGTCCAGTACGAGACCAGTCCGTACGCGGCGGAGTGCGCCTTGTTGAAGGCGTAGCCGGCGAAGGGCACCAGCACGTCCCAGAGGGCCTGGATGGCTTCGTCGCTGTAGCCGTTCTTGCGGGCGCCGGCCTGGAAGATGACGAAGTTCTTCTCCAGCTCCTCCGGCTTCTTCTTGCCCATCACGCGGCGGAGGATGTCGGCCTCGCCGAGTGAGTAGCCCGCGATGATCTGGGCGGCCTTCTGCACCTGCTCCTGATAGACGATCAGGCCGTAGGTGACCGACAGCACCTCCTGGAGCGGCTCCTCCAGTTCCTTGTGGATCGGCGTGATCTCCTGGCGGCCGTTCTTGCGCTCCGCGTAGTTGATGTGCGAGTTCATGCCCATCGGGCCCGGCCGGTAGAGGGCCGAGACGGCGGAGATGTCCTCGAAGTTGTCGGGCTGCATCTGGCGGAGCAGCGAGCGCATCGGACCGCCGTCGAACTGGAAGACACCGAGGGTGTCACCGCGGCAGAGCAGTTCGAAGGTCTTGGGGTCGTCCAGCGGCAGGGCGAGCATCTCCAGGTCGATGCCCTTGTTGGCCTTCACCATCTTGATGGCGTCGTCCATGATCGTGAGGTTGCGCAGGCCCAGGAAGTCCATCTTCAGGAGGCCGAGCGACTCGCACTGGGGGTAGTCCCACTGTGTGATGGTCACGCCGTCGGTGTGCCGCACCCAGATCGGGGCGTGGTCGACGATGGGTTCGCTGGACATGATCACGCCGGCCGCGTGCACACCCATCTGCCGGACCAGGCCCTCGACGCCCTTGGCGGTGTCGATGACCTTCTTCACGTCCGGCTCGTTCTCGTACATCGCGCGGATCTCGCCGGCCTCGTTGTAACGCGGGTGCGAGGGGTTGGTGATGCCGTCGAGGTCGATGCCCTTGCCGAGGACGTCGGCGGGCATGGCCTTGGTGAGCCGGTCGCCCATGGCGTACGGGTAGCCCAGCACGCGCGCGGAGTCCTTGATGGCGTTCTTCGCCTTGATCTTGCCGTAGGTGCCGATCATGGCGACCTTGTCGGCGCCGTACTTCTCCGTCACGTACCGGATCACCTCGACGCGCCTGCGCTCGTCGAAGTCGATGTCGACGTCGGGCATGGAGATGCGCTCGGGGTTGAGGAACCGCTCGAAGATCAGGCCGTGCGGGATCGGGTCGAGGTCGGTGATGCCGAGGGCGTAGGCGACGATCGAGCCGGCGGCGGAGCCACGGCCGGGGCCGACCGCGATGCCCTGCTTCTTGGCCCACATGATGAAGTCGGCGACGACGAGGAAGTACCCGGGGAAGCCCATCGAGATGATGGTGTCCATCTCGTACTCGACCTGCTTCATGCGGTCGTCCGGGATGCCGCCCGGGAAGCGGCGGTGCATGCCGCGCAGGGTCTCCTCGCGGAACCAGCTGACCTCGGTGTACCCCTCCGGAATGTCGAACTTGGGCATCAGGTCGCGCTTCTCGAACATGCCCGTGGTGTCGACCATCTCGGCGATCAGCCTGGTGTTGTCGCAGCCCTGCTGCCAGGCGTCGGAGGAGTCGATGGCGTACATCTCCTCGGTGGACTTGAGGTAGTAGCCGGTGCCGTCGAACCTGAAGCGGTCGGGGTCGGAGAGGTTCTTGCCGGTCTGGATGCACAGCAGCGCGTCGTGGGCGGTCGCCTCGTGCGCGTACGTGTAGTGCGAGTCGTTGGTGACCAGGGGCGGGATGCCGAGCTTCTTGCCGATCTCCAGGAGGCCGTCGCGGACCCGGTGCTCGATGTCGATGCCGTGGTCCATCAGCTCCAGGAAGTACCGGTCCTTGCCGAAGATGTCCTGGTAGTCGGCGGCCGCCTTGAGCGCCTCGTCGAAGTGGCCGAGGCGCAGCCGGGTCTGGACCTCACCGGAGGGGCAGCCGGTGGAGGCGACGAGCCCGGTGGACCACTGGGCGATGCTCTCCTTGTCCATCCGGGGCCACTTCTGCAGCCAGCCCTCGGCGTACGCGTCGGAGGAGAGCCGGAAGAGGTTGTGCAGACCCGTGCTGTCGACCGCCCAGATGGTCTTGTGGGTGTAACCGCCGGAACCGGAGACGTCGTCCCGCTTCTGGTGCGGCTGGCCCCACTGGATCTTGCGCTTGGTGCGCCGCGACTCGGGCGCGACGTACGCCTCGATCCCGATGATCGGGGTGACTCCGGCCTTCTCCGCGGTGTGGAAGAAGTCGTACGCGCCGTGCAGGTTGCCGTGGTCGGACATGGCGATGTGGCTCATGCCCATCTCGTTGCAGGCGTTGAACATGTCCTTCAGCCGCGCGGCACCGTCCAGCAGCGAGTACTGGGTGTGGACGTGCAGGTGCGTGAAGGGCGACTTCGGCACGGTGCGGCCTCCGAGGAGAACGAGGGGTGACGGGCAGGTGGTCAACGTCGAAGTCTATGCTCCGGCACTGACACTCGAGGGCCCCGCCGTCGTACCTTCCGGCGAGTGGCGCGGGCACTCCCGTGACGCGCCGCGCGTTAGGCAGGGGACGGATCAGCCGTCCCCGGACGTCCCGTACCAGGAGGCACTCAGCGATGTCGGTCCCGCAGCTCGACGACGAGCACCGCGGCGAGGAGATCCTCGCCGTTCTCGACACCGCCTTCGGCGAGCTCCTGGCCGCCGACCCGGCCGCGTTCCGCGTGAAGTTCCGGAAGATGGCGGCCTCGGCGTTCGCGTTCTACCGGGGCACGGCGTGCCTTTTTTACCATGATCAGAAAGCTGAGAAATCCGAGAACGCCGGGCGGGGTGGTGGGAGGGTGTACAGCGGCCCGTACCTGGACGACCGGACGTCCCGGGTGTGGATCCACGGCGATCTGCACGCGGAGAACTTCGGCACGTACATGGACTCCAACGGCCGCCTGGTCTTCAACGTCAACGACTTCGACGAGGCCTACGTCGGCCCCTTCACCTGGGACCTCAAGCGCTTCGCCGCCTCCATGGCGCTGATCGGCTACGCGAAGGCGCTCAGCGACGAGCAGATCACCGAGCTGGTGCGGATCTACACGGCCGCCTACCGGGAGCGCGTCCACGCGCTGGCGACCGGAGCGAAGCGCGACGAGGTGCCGCCGTTCACGCTGGACACCGCGCAGGGTCCGCTGCTCGACGCGCTGCGCGACGCCCGCTCGCTGACCCGTTTCGGGCTGCTGGACTCGATGACCGTCATCCGTGACTTCGAGCGCCGCTTCGCCTCCGGCGGCGGCGCGGTCGAGCTCGACGCCGCCACGCGTTACAAGGTCCTCGCCGCCTTCGACGGCTATCTGGAGACGCTGCCGGACGCCTCGCTGGCCCGCCCGGACTCCTACCGCGTGAAGGACGTCGTGGGCCGCCGGGGCGTGGGCATCGGCTCGGCCGGGCTGCCGTCGTACAACATCCTGCTGGAGGGGCACAGCGACGCCCTGGAGAACGATGTGGTGATCTACATCAAGCAGGCGCAGACCCCGGCCGTCTCCCGGCACATCACCGACCCGTCGATCCGGGACTACTTCCAGCACGAGGGCCACCGCACGGTGATCTCCCAGCGCGCCCTGCAGGCGCACGCCGACCCGTGGCTGGGCTGGACCGAGCTCGACGGCGCGGGGCAGCTGGTCGCCGAGGTCTCGCCGTACGCCGTGGACCTGGACTGGGGCGACATCGACGAGCCGGAGGAGATGGCCCAGGTCGTCGCCGACCTCGGCCGGGCCACGGCCACGATGCACGCGGCCGCGGACGACACCTCCGGCGAGTCCCTGGTGCCGTTCTCCACCGAGCGCGCCATCGACGCGGCGATCGCGGCCGACGAGGACGGGCTGGAGCCCCTGCTGGTCGACTTCGCGCACACCTACGGCGCACGCGCGCGCCGTGACCACCAGATCTTCCTGGACCTGTTCCGCAACGGCAGGATCCCGGGCCTGTGACCTTCCCCCTGCCCGGGGAGGCACGGCCCGCCGGGGAGACACAGTCCACAGGACCCCTTCAGGGATCCCTTACCGGAGCACGTGACACACTCGTTCCCATCATGGACATACCCGGAGCCCCGCTCAGAGCCGTGCGCGCGGCGCTGTTCACGACCATGGTCGTGACCCTCAGCGCCGCGTCGCACGTGCTGCTGTCCGGGGCTCCGCTGCCGCTGAACACGGTGGCGATGATCGCCGCCGCCGTGTTCGTCCTGGCCTACGCGCTCGCGGGCCGGGAAGGCTCCTTCGGGCGGATCGCGGCCCTGCTGATCCCGCTGGAGCTGGCCGCCGACACCGTGTTCACCACCGGGCAGCACCTCTGTTACGGACGGATGGGCGGCCCGGTCGCGGGTCCGCTGCGCTCGGTCGGCTTCGACCTGCTGTGCGGCGACGGCGGCAGTGTGGGCACCCCGCTGACCCGGGTGGCCGGCACCGCGGCCGAGGGCGGTGACCGGTTCGCCGGTCTGCTCGCCCAGGCCGACCCCGCCATCGCCTGGCTGCTGCTCGGCGCGCACATCGGCGTCGGCCTGCTCGCCGCCGCCTGGCTGCACCGCGGCGAGCGTGCGCTGGCCCAGCTGCTGGGCGCGATGGCGGCGAACACGTTCCGGCCGCTGCTGCTGGCGGTCGCCGCGGTGACCGTGCGCCGGGCCCCGAAGGCCCGTCGGCCGCATCGCCCGGCCCTCCGGACCACCACGGCCGTGGTGGTCCGGTTCCTCGTGCACTCCCTGGGACGGCGCGGACCGCCGCGCTCCGCCGCCCTCGTCTGAGGCGGCCCTCCGCCCCGGCGTCGGCGACCCGGAGTCCGAGCATCTGCAGTCCCCCCATACGTATCCCGCACACACACTGTGCGCGTCCCCTGTGGAGAGCATCACCATGAGCAAGCGGAACAGCCAGGCGGCGAAGACGGCGGCCCGTGAGCGTCTGCGCGTCGAGCGCGAGCGCGAGGCCAAGAAGGCCAAGGTCAAGCGCCAGCTCGTCGTCGCCGGCTCGATCGTCGGCGTCCTGGCGATAGCCGGCGGCATCGGCTACGCGATCGTCCAGGCCAACCAGCCCAGCGCCTGGGAGGCCGCGGCGGACGCCAAGCTCGTCAAGCCGGCCAACAGCAGCGGCGAGAACGGCACGACCGTCGTCGTCGGCAAGTCCGACGCGAAGAAGACCTTGAAGCTGTACGAGGACCCGCGCTGCCCGGCCTGCGCCGCCTTCGAGCAGCAGGTCGGCCCGACGATACACAAGGACGTGAAGGCCGGTAAGTACAAGATTCAGTACGTCGGCGCCACCTTCATCGACAACAACGTCCCCGGCGAGGGCTCCCGAAACGCCTTGAGCGCACTGGGCGCCGCTCTGAACGTGAGCCCCGAGGCGTTCTTGGACTACAAGACGGCCCTCTACTCGACGGAGTACTACCCCGAGGAGACGGACGACAAGTTCAAGGACGACGACTACCTGATCAAGGTGGCGAACAGCGTCGACGCGTTGAAGGGCAACACGGCGTTCCAGAAGGACGTGAAGGACGGCACCTACGACAAGTGGGCGTTGCTCATGAGCGACAAGTTCAACGAGGACGGGAACAAGTACGACTTCCGGGGAACCCCGAGCCTGGTCATGGACGACAAGAAGGTCACCGGGAGCGACGGCCAGAACACCCCCATGACCGCCGAGGAGTACACGACGGCGATCGACGCGGCGCTCAAGGGCTGATTCCTCCGCACGACGTGGCACTGCCCCCGGGGGCGGGCGGCCGGGTATCGCGCCGCCCGGGACTTCAGCGTTACCGAGACAAACCGGGCCCTTCTGGAGGTTTGCCTCAGAAGGGCGCCGACGGCACTCTCACGTACTGCTCCGGCAGCAAGGAAGGCAGGGCCTGAGCCCGTGAGAAGCCCGGTCGGCTGACCACGCACTGAAGAGCGGGCGAACTTTTGCGAGTTCGCCCGCTCTCACGTGTACCTGCCAGTAACCTGATCGGCTGTGACCAGTCGACACAGATCATCCGAGAGCACCGGCTCCGCCGCCGCGGACGCCAACTCCCTTGCTCCGCGCCGCCGTACGGTCGTCAAGGCAGCCGCCGCCGGTGCGGTCCTGGCGGGGCCGCTCGCCGCCGCGCCGTCCGCCCGCGCCGCCACCGCCCCGGCCCCCGCCTTCCTGCACGGGCTGGCCTCCGGCGACCCGCTGCCGGACGGCGTCCTGCTGTGGACGCGGGTGACTCCGACGCCGGAGGCGATACCCGGCTCCGGACTCGGCCCCGACACCGAGGTCAGCTGGACCGTCGCCCTGGACAAGGCGTTCAGCACCGTCGTCGCGAAGGGCTCGACCCGCGCCACCGCCGCCTCCGACCACACCGTCAAGGCCGACATCCGCGGCCTGACGCCGGCCACCGACTACTGGTTCCGCTTCTCCGCCGGCGGCACCGATTCCCCCGTCGCCCGTACCCGCACCGCCCCGGCCGCCGACGCCGCGGTGACCGGTCTGCGCTTCGGCGTGGTCTCCTGCTCCAACTGGGAGGCCGGGCACTTCTCGGCGTATCGCCATCTCGCGGCCCGCGGCGACCTGGACGCCTGGCTGCACCTCGGCGACTACATCTACGAGTACGGCACCGGCGAGTACGGCACCCGCGGCAGGACCGTCCGCCCGCACGCGCCCGCCCACGAGATCGTCACCCTCGCCGACTACCGCGTCCGGCACGCGACGTACAAGACCGACCCCGACCTCCAGGCGCTGCACGCCAAGGCACCGGTCGTGGCGATCTGGGACGACCACGAGTTCGCCAACGACGCCTGGTCGGGCGGCGCCGGGAACCACACCGAGGGCGCGGAGGGCTCCTGGGCCACACGTCAGGCCGCGGCCAAGCAGGCCTACTTCGAGTGGATGCCCGTGCGTCCCGCGCTGGCCGGCACCACCTACCGCCGACTGCGCTTCGGCAGGCTCGCCGACCTCTCGCTGCTGGACCTGCGTTCCTTCCGCTCCCAGCAGGTCCCGCTCGGCGACGGCGAGGTCGACGACCCGGACCGCACCCTCACCGGCCGCGCCCAGCTCGACTGGCTGAAGGCGGGACTGTCGGCGTCCGACACCACCTGGCGGCTGGTCGGCACCTCGGTGATGATCTCGCCGCTCGCCCTCGGCGCGCTCCCGGCCAGTCTGCTGAAGCCGCTCGCCGAGCTGCTGGACCTGCCGCAGGAGGGCCTCGCCCTCAACACCGACCAGTGGGACGGCTACACCGACGACCGCCGCGAACTCCTCGCCCATCTGCGGACGAACGCGATCGGCAACACGGTCTTCCTCACCGGCGACATCCACATGGCGTGGGCCAACGACGTGCCGGTGAACGCGGGCACCTATCCGCTGTCCCCGTCGGCGGCCACCGAGTTCGTCGTCACCTCGGTCACCTCCGACAACCTCGACGACATCGTCAAGGTTCCCGAGGGCACCGTCTCCACGGTCGCCTCACCGCTGATCAGGGCCGCCAACCGGCATGTCCACTGGGTCGACACCGACCGCCACGGCTACGGCGTGCTGGACGTCACCGCCGAGCGGGCGCAGATGGACTACTACGTGCTGTCCGGCCGCACCGACCCGGCCGCCACGTCCGCGTGGGCCCGCTCGTACCGGACCCGCAGCGGCACGCAGCGGGTCGAGCGCGTCCACACCCCGGTCTGACGTCCCCGGATCAGTCCTCCAGCGAGTCGAGGAAGCCGAGCGCCACCCGCCAGGTGGCCTCGGCGGCCTCCTCGTCGTGGTCCGGCAGGCCGGGGTCGGTGTAGAGGTGACCGGCCCCCGCGTACCGGTACACCTCGACGTCGGCTCCGGCGCGGCCCATCTGCAGGTACCAGGCACTCAGCCAGTCGTCGGTCTCGAACGGGTCCGGCTCGGCGACGTGCAGTTGCACCGGAAGGTCGTCCACCTCGGCGTTCGCCGCGATGTCCGAGGTGCCGTGCAGAAGCAGCAGCCCGCGCGCCTTGCCGTCGCCCAGGGCCAGCGTCTGGGCGACCGAGGCGCCGAAGGAGAAACCGGCGTACACCAGCCCCCGCTCCGAGTAGGGCGCGGCGGCGAGGACGGCCCGTCTCAGCAACTCGTCCCTGCCGATCGACTCCTGGTGGGCCATGCCCTCCTCGACCGTGTCGAACGTACGGCCCTCGAAGAGGTCGGGCGTCCACACCTCGTGTCCGGCGCCGCGCAGCCGGTCCGCGGCCCGGGACACCGCGGGCCGGAGGCCGTAGGTCGAGTGAAACAGCATGATGTTCATGACGCCCATGGTGCCAGCCGGGTGTGACATCCCGTGCCGGCCCGGTCGGCCGGGCCGGGGGCCGTACCCACGACGGCGCGAACCTCACATGTTCACTCCGCGCGAGGCCGGTTACGTTCGAGGGCATGGAAGATGTGCTCCGCCCATTGATCGTGGTCGGCGGCTCGGTCGTGCTCACCCTGGTGCTCGGCTGGGCCACCGACCGACTGCTGCGCAAGGCCGACGAACAGCACCCCGAGACCCCGCTGTGGGAGCTGCTCCGCCGCGCCCGCATCCCCTACCAGCTGCTGATCTGCGCGGCCCTGCTGAGAGGGACGTACGACCAGGCCCGGCTGTTCGAGGACCACCGGGAAGGCATCGGGCGGATTCTGACGCTGGTGCTGATCGGATCGGTCGCCTGGATGGCGATCCGGATCGCGGCGGCCGTCGTCGAGACCTCGTACACCCGGTACGCCAACGTGCACCGCGAACGCTCCCCGGCCAGGGTCCGCCGGGTGCGCACCCAGGTGACGCTGATCAGGCGGGTGGTCTCGGCGATCGTCGGGGTGGTGGCGGCGGCCGCGATGCTGCTGACCTTCCCCGCGATGCGCACGGCCGGTGCCTCGCTGCTGGCCTCGGCCGGTGTCCTCGGCATCGTCGCCGGTGTCGCCGCCCAGTCCACACTCGGCAACCTGTTCGCCGGACTGCAGATCGCCTTCGGCGACATGGTGCGCATCGGCGACACGGTCGTGGTGGACGGCGAGTGGGGCACGGTCGAGGAGATCACCCTGACCTTCCTGACCGTGCGCACCTGGGACGAGCGCCGGATCACCATGCCGGTGTCGTACTTCACGTCCAAGCCGTTCGAGAACTGGTCGCGCGGCACACCGCAGATGACCGGCACCGTCTTCTGGCACCTCGACCACTCGGCCCCGCTGGAGGCGATGCGTGAGAGGCTCCGCGACATCCTGCGGGAGTGCCCGGCCTGGGACGGCCGCGCCTACAACCTGACCGTGACGGACAGCACGCCCAGCACCATGGAGGTGCGGGCCCTGGTGACGGCCAGGGACGCGGACGACATATGGACGGTACGGGTCACGGTCCGCGAGCGGATGATCCGCTGGCTGGCCGAGGAGCACCCCTACGCCCTGCCCCGGGTCAGCACGGCCGCCGCGCAGCTGCCGCCGGGCCTGGCGCCGGAGTTCGACGGCCACCGTCGCTCCCCCGGCACCGTACCGGCGGCCCGCGGCCCGCACGAGACCACCGGGAAACGGGAAACGCCTGCAAACCCGTCAAACCCGGCAAACGCAACAAGCTCAACAAGCTCAACAAGCACCGACCAGCGCTGACGGCGTCTCAGTGGCCGCGTTCCGCACCGCCGTTGACCTGGATGATCTGCGAGGTGATGTGCCCGGCGCCCGGGGAGGCCAGCCAGTGCAGGGTGGCGGCCACGTCCCCGGGCCTCCCGGCCCGGCCGTCGGACGTCTCGGCGATCAGCCGCGCCCGCCGCTCGTCGTCGAGGCCGTCGCCGAAGAAGGCGGTGTCCTCGATGTAGCCGGGCGCGACCACGTTGACCGTGATGCCGTGCGGCCCCAGCTTCCGGGCGAGGTCGTGGGCGTACGGGTGCAGCCCGGCCTTGGCCGCCGCGTACGCGAGCTGCCCGGACCCCCGGTAGGCGGCGATGGAGCTCAGGAACAGCACCCGCCCGCCGGGCTCGGCGAGCCGGTCCTTCAGGGCCTCCGTGAGCAGTACGGCGGTCAGCAGGTTGAGCCGGAAGTTGACCGTCCAGTGGCGGGCGACGGCGTCGAGCGGGTCGTCGCCCCCGGCGGGGGGCTCGAGGAGGCCGTTGCCCCCGGCGCTGTGGATCAGCACGTCGACGGCCCCGAACTCCCGGCCCACGAAGCCGCTGACACCGCGCACGGCCACCGGGTCGGCGAGGTCGGCGGCGTACACCGACGCCCCCGGCACCCCGGCCCCGGCCCGCTCCAGCACGTCCCCGCGCCGCCCGAGCAGCAGCACCCGGTCCCCGTCCGCGGCGAACATCCGTGCCGCCGCCAGCCCGATCCCCGTACCGCCCCCGCTGATCACCACGTTTCTCGTCATACCCCGACCCTACGAACAGAGGGCCGCACCAGGGGACGAACTCACCGCATGCTCCGCACATCCAGATGTCGCAGCACCCGGTCCACCACCCCGGGATCGGCCCCCGCCTCACTGCGCGCCGCCAGCACCTCGTGCCGGGCGGCGCTCAGCATCTCGCCCTGGATCCGCCGCACCCGCTTCGCCCGCCGGGCCCGCTGCCGGTGGAACTCCCGCCGCTCGTCCTCCGCCATGTCCGGGTTGATCCGCATCCCGATGTCGAAGGCGCTCCTCAGCATCTGCTCGGCCAGCTCCTCCGGCAGCTCCTCGACCTCCTCGATCTCCCGCAGCCGCCGCTTGGCCGCCCGCGCCGCCCGTACCGCGAGATCCCGCTCGTACTCCTTCTCCCGCCCGGTGTCGGCCTCCACTCCCAGCCGCTTCACCAGCCACGGCAGGGTCATCCCCTGGACCAGCAGCGTCGCCATGATCACACCGAACGCGATGAAGACGATCTCACTCCGGACGGGAAAGGCGTCCCCGGCATCGGTCTGCAGCGGAATCGCCAGCGCCAGCGCCACGGAGGCCACCCCGCGCATCCCGGACCACCACATCACCACGGCTTCGCGCCAGCCGACCGGAATCTCCTCGTCGAGGTTCCGCGCGGAGTGCAGCCGCTTCGTCAGCCAGGTCGCCGGCAGCAGCCACAGCAGCCGGACGAGGACGACCACGCCCACGATCGCCGCCGCCCAGCGGAGCAGCTCGCCCCAGTGGCCGGCCGCGGTCCTGAGCGCGTTGTGCAGTTCGAGGCCGACCAGCCCGAACGCGACGCCGGTGACGAGCGTGTCCACGATGTCCCAGAAGGCGTGCCCGGCCAGCCGGGTCATGACCTCGTCGGCGTCGGTGGCGTACTCCACCAGGAACAGCGCGGTGGTGAGTACGGCGAGCACCCCCGAGCCGTGCAGTTCCTCGGCCAGGGCGTAGGCGGCGAACGGCACCAGCAGGCTCATCGCGATCTGCAGGGTCGCGTCCCCGAGCAGGCCCATCAGCCTGTTGGCCCCCCAGCCCAGCGCGAGGCCGACCGCGACCGCCACCACCCCCGACAGCACCAGGTCCAGCCCCGCCCGCCAGGGCGAGAAGGTTCCGCTCACGGCGGCGGCGATCGCCACGTGGTACAGCACGATCGCCGTCACGTCGTTGAACAGGCCCTCGCCCTCCAGGATCGACACCAGCCGGCGCGGCAGCCCCAGCTTCCCGGCGACGGCGGTCGCCGCAACCGGGTCGGGCGGCGCGACCAGCGCACCGAGGGCCACGGCGGCGGCCAGCGGCAGACCCGGCACGATCGCGTGCGCCACGACGGCCACACACAGCGTGGTGACGAACACCAGCGCCACGGCCAGCAGGAGGATCGGTCTGACGTTCGCGGCGAACTGGCGCCAGGACGTCCGGCGGACGGCGGCGTAGAGCAGGGGCGGCAGCAGCAGCGGCAGGATCAGGTCCGGCGGAATGTCGATGTTCGGGACGAACGGCAGCAGCGCCAGGGCGATCCCGAAGACCGTCATCAGCACCGGCGCCGGCAACCCCAGCCGGTCCCCGACCGGGACGCTCACCACGGCCCCGAGCAACACGGTGAACAGCAAGGCCAACTGATCCACGGTCAGCGCTCCGGGCGGGTCGACGGTCGCACAGCAGGCTTCCAGCCTGCCACGTCCCTGCCCTCACCAGGCCGTTCGATGCCCCGGTTACAGAACGCGCCGCATGGCCCGGTGCGGCATGCCCGCGTCCGGGAACTCCGGCCCGTACGCCTCGTACCCCAGCCGCTCGTAGAACCCCAGGGCATGGGTCTGCGCGTGCAGGTCGACGGCGGTGAGTCCGCGTGCGCGGGCCGCCTCCTCGATGCCCCGCACCAGCGCCGCCCCGACGCCGAGCCCGCGCGCCCGGCGGGTCACCGCGAGCCGCCCCAGAGCGCCGACCGACGCATCCCCGCCGTTCTTCGCGGCGGCGGCCTCGCCGTGCAGCAGACGACCGGTGCCGAGCGCCGTGCCGTCCTCGCCGAGCGCCAGCACATGCACGGCACCGGAGTCGTACGCGTCGTACTCGAGGTTCTCCGGCACGCCCTGCTCGGCGACGAAGACCTCCTTGCGCACCGCGAAGCACGCCTCCCGGTCGCCGGGCCCCACCGCCTCGCGGACCACGTACGGGGTGCTCACGCGTACGTCTCCTCCCGGACCTGGTCCAGCGCCTGCTGCAGGTCATCGGGGTAGTCGCTGGTGAACTCCGCCCACCGGCCGTCCCCCGGGTGCTCGAAGCCGAGCCCCACGGCGTGCAGCCACTGGCGGGTCAGGCGGAGCCGCTTGGCGAGCGTGGGATCGGCGCCGTACGTCAGGTCGCCCACGCAGGGGTGCCGGTGGGCGGCCATGTGGACGCGGATCTGGTGGGTGCGGCCGGTCTCCAGCTTGACGTCGAGGAGGGAGGCGGCGCGGAAGGCCTCGACGAGGTCGTAGTGCGTGACGGAGGGCTTGCCCTCGGCGATGACCGCCCACTTGTAGTCGTGGTTCGGATGGCGGCCGATGGGCGCGTCGATGGTGCCGCTGGTCGGGTCGGGGTGGCCCTGGACCAGCGTGTGGTAGCGCTTGTCGACCGTGCGCTCCTTGAACTGGCGCTTCAGCGACGTGTACGCGTACTCGGACTTGGCGACCACCATGAGACCGGAGGTGCCGACGTCCAGGCGGTGCACGATGCCCTGGCGCTCGGCGGCGCCGGAGGTCGAGATCCGGTACCCGGCGGCGGCGAGACCGCCGATCACGGTCGGTCCGGTCCAGCCGGGCGAGGGGTGGGCGGCGACCCCGACCGGCTTGACGATCACGACCACGTCGTCGTCGTCGTGCACGATCTCCATGCCCTCGACGGGCTCGGCCACCACCTGGACCGGCGCGGGCGCCTGCGGCATCTCCACCTCGAGCCAGGCGCCGCCGCTGACCCGCTCCGACTTGCCGACCACCGATCCGTCGACCGTGACCTTTCCCGCGGCGGCGAGCTCGGCCGCCTTGGTCCGGGAGAAGCCGAGCATGCGGGAGATGGCGGCGTCGACGCGCTCGCCCTCCAGGCCGTCGGGCACGGGCAGGGTACGGATCTCGGGAATGGTGCTCACCCGTCGAGTATGCCGGACCGGTCGGACAACCCCGTACGCGCGTTCAGTGGGCCGGTCAGTCCTTGTGGACGGTTCCGTCCGGGTCCAGGCCCCGGAAGGACAGCAGGACGATCAGGATGCCGCCGCAGACGATCGCCGAGTCCGCCAGGTTGAAGACGGCGAAGTGCTTGGGCGCGATGAAGTCCACGACCGCTCCCCGGAAGACACCCGGGGAGCGGAAGATCCTGTCCGTGAGGTTGCCGAGGGCACCGCCGAGCAGCAGCCCCAGTGCGATCGCCCAGGGCAGGCTGTACAGCTTGCGGGCGAGCCGGACGATCACCACGATCACCGTCGCCGCGATCACTGTGAAGATCACGGTGAATGCCTCGCCGAAACCGAAGGCCGCGCCCGCGTTGCGGATGGCCTCGAACCTCAGCCAGTCCCCGATGATCTCGATGGGCTCGTGGTGCTCCAGCTTGGCGACCACGATCATCTTGCTGATCAGATCGAGGGCGTAGGCGACGGCGGCGACGGCGAACAGCACGGCCACCCGCCGCTTGCCGCGGGATGTCCCGGCTGCCGTGTCCTGACCATCGGCCTGGGCATCGGCCCGGACCTCCTCGGCCCGGTCCTGCCCGTCCCGGTCCGCGTCCGGGGTCTCCGGCGTACCGATGATGCGCTCCGCCTCTGCCACGTGAGTCCCTCAACCTAGGTACCTGACTGAGGACGAGGGTACGACACACCCCGCACGGCCCCCGTGCTCAGGAGGCATATGGAGGTGATCAGTAGCGTCGCTCCTGCTTCTGCTTGCACTCGACGCACAGCGTGGCCCGGGGGAAGGCCTGCATACGGGCCTTCCCGATGGGGTTGCCGCAGTTCTCGCACAGGCCGTAGGTGCCGGCGTCCAGACGCTGCATGGCGCGCTCGTACTGGGTGAGCATCTCGCGCGCGTTGGCGGCGAGCGCCAGTTCGTGCTCCCGCGTGATGTTCTTCGTACCGGTGTCGGCCTGGTCGTCGCCCGCGCCGTCACCGGAGTCCCGCATCAGGCCGGCCAGCGATCGCTCGGACGAGCTGATCTCCTCGCGCAGCCGCAGCACCTCGGTCATCAGTTCGACCCGCGCGTCCTCGACCTCCTCCGGTGTCCAGGGATCCTCGCCCGGGCGCACCGCGAGATCGCCGGGCTCCACCGCCGCGATCCGCGCCTTGGGCACGGCGGTCTTCGCCGCCGTCGCCGTACCAGGAGTCTTCTTAGCACCCACCGTGGTCGCTCCCGTCTGCGTCGCGGTCCCGGCCGCGCCCGCGTCAGTGGCCGTGCCGCGCCCGGCCATGTCCTGTGTGCCCCCGCTGGTCCTGGTGGTGCCCTTGTGTGCGGCGCCCCGGCCGGTCCGCTCCCCGGTGCCCCGCGAAGCACCGGCCCGCCCGACGCCGGCCCCCGCTCCGGCCGCTTTCCCGCCCGAGCCGTCGGCCGCCGCCGCTGCGGAGACCGCCTTCTTCGCGGCCGCCGCCTTCCCCGCCGTTCCCTTCGCGGCCTTTCCCCCCGCCTTCTTCGCGGCCGCCTTCCGCATGGCCGTTCTCTTCGTGGCCGTCGCCTTCCCGGCCGCCTTCTCCGCCGTCGTCTTCCCGTCCCCCTGGGCACTCCTCCTCCCGCCCTCCCCCTTGGCTCCGCCGCCGGGAACGGGCGCGGCCCTGCTGGACGCCGACTTCTCGTCGGCGGTCTTCTTCGCCACCATGGCCGCGGCCCCTTCACATACCGTGATCTTGCGCGCGAATCGTGCTGGGACGATAAATCGACTCGGGTCCCGCGGCAACGGGGCGCACCGCCCGATTCGCCCGCCCCGCCGACGCCGCGCGGCGGACCTGCATGCGTTGTGCCCAGCTCCCCGCCGGGTATGCCATCAAGCCGGACGTCCGCGAATCCGAACGTCCGTACCACTCCATTTGGGCGTATGTCACCCCACAGGGAGTCTCCGCGGCGCCCGCGCGGGCCTCGCCCGCCGCCCGCTCGACAACCGGTCGGCCGCTGTCGCCTCCGCGCCGTACACTGGGCGCAGCGAAAAGCGTGGATGGGGACGAGTAGCGGCGTACGCAGCCCAGAGCGACCCGGGGACGGTGTGAGCCCGGGGGCGAGCCCGACGTGAAGATCACCCCGGAGCCGCCGGAGGAAAGTCCTGGACAGTGGGCTCGGCCCACAGGTCCGCCCGGGCGAGTAGAACCGGCATCGCGACCCCAATGAGGGGGCTCACCGGAGCACACGACGCACCGGGGGGCCAAGGAGGGTGGTACCGCGGGAGCGCGCCGACGGCGGCGCAGGGATCGACACAGCTCTCGTCCCTCCGGACGGAAGGCAGCAAGTCCGCCGGAGGAAGCCCGCTGATGACAACGCCGACTTACCGACAGGTGCCAGCCCAGGTCGACCTGCCCGCCCTCGAGCACGCCGTGCTCGACTTCTGGCGGGAACAGAAGATCTTCGCCAAGAGCCTCGAGCAGTCCGAGGGCCGCCCCGAGTGGGTGTTCTACGAGGGCCCGCCCACCGCCAACGGCATGCCGGGCGCCCACCACATCGAGGCGCGCGTCTTCAAGGACGTCTTCCCCCGCTTCCGGACCATGCAGGGCTACCACGTGGGCCGCAAGGCCGGCTGGGACTGCCACGGCCTCCCGGTGGAGCTGGCGGTGGAGAAGGAGCTCGGCTTCTCCGGCAAGCAGGACATCGAGGCGTACGGCATCGCCGAGTTCAACGCCAAGTGCCGCGAGTCGGTGACCCGCCACACCGACGCCTTCGAAGAGCTCACCACCCGGATGGGCTACTGGGCCGACCTCAACGACCCCTACCGCACCATGGACCCGGAGTACATCGAGTCCGTCTGGTGGTCGCTGAAGGAGATCTTCAACAAGGGTCTGCTGGTCCAGGACCACCGTGTCGCCCCCTGGTGCCCGCGCTGCGGCACCGGCCTGTCCGACCACGAGCTGGCGCAGGGCTACGAGACGGTCGTCGACCCGTCCGTCTACGTCCGCTTCCCGCTCACCTCCGGTCCGCTGGCCGGCGAGGCCGCGCTCCTCGTGTGGACGACCACCCCCTGGACCCTGGTCTCCAACACCGCGGTCGCCGCACACCCCGAGGTGACCTACGTGGTCGCCACCGACGGCGAAGAGAAGCTGGTCGTCGCCGAGCCGCTGGTCGCCAAGGCCCTCGGCGAGGGCTGGGAGACCACCGGGCAGACCTTCACCGGCGCCGAGATGGAGCGCTGGACGTACCGGCGGCCCTTCGAGCTCGTCGAGTTCTCCGAGCCGGCCCACTACGTGGTGAACGCCGACTACGTCACCACCGAGGACGGCACGGGTCTGGTCCACCAGTCCCCCGCCTTCGGTGAGGACGACCTCAGGGTCTGCCGCGCCTACGGTCTGCCGGTGGTGAACCCGGTCCGCCCGGACGGCACCTTCGAGGAGGACGTCCCGCTGGTCGGCGGCGTCTTCTTCAAGAAGGCCGACGAGAGGCTGACCGAGGACCTGGACAGCCGCGGCCTGCTCTTCCGGCACACCCCGTACGAGCACAGCTACCCGCACTGCTGGCGCTGCCACACCGCGCTGCTGTACTACGCGCAGCCGTCCTGGTACATCCGGACCACGGCCGTCAAGGACCGGCTGCTCGAGGAGAACGAGAACACCAACTGGTTCCCGGACTCGGTCAAGCACGGCCGGTACGGCGACTGGCTGAACAACAACATCGACTGGGCGCTGTCCCGCAACCGCTACTGGGGCACCCCGCTGCCGATCTGGCGCTGCGCGGACGACCACCTCACCTGTGTCGGCTCGCTCACCGAGCTGACCGGGCTGACCGGCACCGACCAGTCGGGCCTCGACCCGCACCGCCCGTACATCGACGAGGTCACCTTCGCCTGCCCGCAGGACGGCTGCGCGAAGACCGCCACGCGCGTGCCGGAGGTCATCGACGCCTGGTACGACTCGGGTTCGATGCCGTTCGCGCAGTGGGGCTACCCGTACAAGAACAAGGAACTGTTCGAGGCCCGCTACCCGGCGCAGTTCATCTGCGAGGCCATCGACCAGACCCGCGGCTGGTTCTACACCCTGATGGCCGTCGGCACGCTGGTCTTCGACAAGTCGTCGTACGAGAACGTCGTCTGCCTCGGCCACATCCTCGCCGAGGACGGCCGCAAGATGTCCAAGCACCTGGGCAACATCCTGCAGCCGATCCCGCTGATGGACCAGCACGGCGCGGACGCGGTCCGCTGGTTCATGGCGGCCGGCGGTTCCCCGTGGGCGGCCCGCCGGGTGGGACACGGCACCATCCAGGAGGTCGTCCGCAAGACGCTCCTGACGTACTGGAACACGGTCGCCTTCCAGGCGCTGTACGCGCGCACCTCCGGCTGGGCCCCGTCCGAGGCCGACCCGGCGCCCGCCGACCGTCCGCTGCTGGACCGCTGGCTGCTCTCCGAACTGCACGCGCTCACCGACCAGGTGACCCGGGCGCTGGAGGGCTTCGACACCCAGCGGGCCGGCAAGCTGCTGTCCGCGTTCGTCGACGACCTGTCCAACTGGTACGTCCGCCGTTCCCGGCGCCGCTTCTGGCAGGGCGACAAGGCCGCGCTGCGCACCCTGCACGAGGTCGTGGAGACGGTCACCAAGCTGATGGCCCCGCTGACCCCGTTCATCACCGAGCGGGTCTGGCAGGACCTGGTCGTGCCGGTCACCCCGGGCGCCCCGGAGTCGGTCCACCTGTCCTCCTGGCCCGAGGCGGACCTGACCGCGATCGACCCGGAGCTGTCCACCCAGATGGTGCTGGTGCGCCGCCTGGTGGAGCTGGGACGGGCCACCCGCGCGGAGTCGGGGGTCAAGACCCGCCAGCCCCTCAAGCGCGCCCTGATCGCGGCGAGCGGCTTCGGCGCCCTCCACCCCGAGCTGCACACGCAGATCACCGAGGAGCTGAACGTCGAGTCCCTGGCGTCGCTGTCCGAGGTGGGCGGCTCACTGGTGGACACGACGGCGAAGGCCAACTTCCGCGCGCTGGGCAAGCGGTTCGGCAAGCGGGTCCAGGACGTGGCCCGGGCCGTCGCGGACGCGGACGCCGCCGCGCTGTCCCTGGCGCTGCGCGAGGGCACCGCCTCGGTGGAGGTCGACGGTGAGACGATCACCCTCTCCCCGGACGAGGTGATCATCACGGAAACCCCGCGTGAGGGCTGGTCGGTGGCGTCCGACTCGGGTGCCACGGTCGCACTGGACCTGGAGATCACCGAGGAGCTGCGCCGCGCGGGCCTGGCCCGGGACGCGATCCGGCTGATCCAGGAGGCCCGCAAGAACAGCGGCCTCGATGTGGCCGACCGGATCGCCCTGCGCTGGACGGCCACGGAGGCCGCCACCGTCGCGGCCCTGACCGAGCACTCCGCCCTGATCGCCGAGGAAGTCCTGGCGACGGACTTCGCCCAGGGAGAGGCGGACGGCTCCTACGGACAGGCGTTCACGGACGAAGGCCTGTCCCTGACGTTCCGGCTGCGCAAGGCGTAGGCACCCGGGCACCCGCCCCGCGTCGCCCAGTACCCCCGAGGGCCCGGGCCCGCCGAACTTTCTCGGCGGGCCCGGGCCCTCGGCGTTGTGTCCGTCGGACAACTGCCCCGGGTCTCGAACAACCACCGCGAAGAGCCCGAACGCGCGTAGCGAAAGGGCGGGGCCCCGGGTTGTCGAACCCGGGGCCCCGCCCTGAACGCTGTCGGCCGTCAGGCCGTACTCATGGCCGTGAGGCCGTCAGTTGTCGTCCTCGTCGATCAGGAACCCGCGCATCGGCGAGGGGGCCTGACCCATCGGCGACGGCCCCTGCGGGCGCACCGGCGCCATGGGCTGGGTCATCGCCGGCTGCATCTGCTGCTGGCTGCCGTAGGACGGGCCGGGCTGGGCGCCCGGACCGCCGCCCATCGGCTGGTTGCCGCCGTAGGACGGCGCACCGGCACCGGCCGGAGCCATCGAGGGCGCCGGGGACGGCGGCAGCGACGCGGCGGCCGGCTGACGCGGCGGGGCGAGCGAGTCGTCCGCCTGGGTCTCCAACTGACGCAGCTGCGACTCCAGGTAGGACTTCAGCCGCGTGCGGTACTCGCGCTCGAAGCCGCGCAGGTCCTCGACCTTGCGCTCCAGCGTGGCGCGGGCGGACTCCAGGGAGCCCATCGCGACGCGGTGCTTCTCCTGCGCGTCCCGCTCCAGGGCGTCCGCCTTGGCGCGGGCGTCCCGCTCGAGACCCTCGGCACGCGAACGCGCCTCGCCGACGATCTTGTTGGCCTCGGAACGGGCCTCGGCGATCGCCTGGTCCGCGGTCTGCTGGGCCAGCGAGAGCACGCGGGCCGCGCTGTCGCCACCGGGGCCGCCCTGCTGGCCGGGGAGGCCGGGAGGACCGCCCATGGGGCCGCCGGGGCCGCCCATCGGGCCGCCGGGGCCCATCTGGCCCATCTGGCCCATCTGGCCCTGCATCGGACCGCCCTGGCCCATCTGGCCCTGCATCGGACCGCCCTGGCCCATCTGGCCCTGCATCGGGCCGCCCTGGCCCATCGGCCCGGGACCCTGGCCCATGGGACCCTGACCCATGGGGCCGGGACCCTGCGGGCCGCCCTGTCCGCCGGGGCCGGCGGGCAGCTGCGGCGCACCGCTCGGCAGCTGGGGCGGACCACCCATGGGGCCACCCATCTGCTGCTGCGGCGGGCCCGATATGCCGGCGGGCACCGGTCCGCCGGGACCTCGCATGCCCTGCTGGGGCATGCCCTGGGGGGGCGGCCCCTGCTGGCCCTGCTGGTCCTGCTGTTCAGGAGGCTTGCGCATGTTCTGCTGGTTCTGGGCAGCAGCGCGCGTGGCCGCGGCCAGTTTGGCGCGCAGGTCCTCGTTCTCGCGGAGCAGGCGCGTCAGTTCGGCTTCGACCTCGTCGAGGAAGGCATCGACCTCGTCCTCGTCATAGCCTTCTCGGAGGCGGACGGTCGTGAACTGTTTGTTCCGCACGTCCTCGGGGGTCAACGGCATCTCTTCACCTCAACGTAGTCATCGGCAGTCGGCAGGCCCATGTCGTCCACAGTCACCTCAGCGCACTGCCCACGAGGGAGATCAAAATGTAGACAATGATCATCAGTACGAAGAAGGACAGGTCGAGCGCCACGCCCCCGAGACGCAGCGGCGGGATGAACCGCCGCAGAAGCTTGAGCGGTGGATCGGTGACAGTGTAGGTGGCCTCCAGGACGACCACCATCGCCTTGCCGGGTTGCCACGAGCGGGCGAACTGGAAGACGTAGTCCATGACCAGACGGAAGATGAGCACGATGAGGAACACCATCAGCGCGATGTAGATCACCTGCGCGAACACGCTCATGGTCTGTCGGTCCCTCTCCCCTGTGTCCTGCTTCTGTCCGGTACTGCGTCTCAGCTCTGGTTGAAGAACCCGCCCTCTGCGATACGGGCCTTGTCCTCCGCCGTGACATCGACGTTAGCAGGAGACAGCAGGAACACCTTCTGCGTCACCCGCTCGATGCTGCCGTGAAGACCAAACACCAGACCGGCCGCAAAGTCGACAAGTCGCTTCGCGTCTGTGTCATCCATCTCAGTAAGATTCATGATCACCGGAGTGCCCTCACGGAAGTGTTCCCCGATGGTACGGGCCTCGTTGTAGGTCCGCGGGTGAAGTGTGGTGATCCGGTAAGGCTCTCGTTCCGACACGACCTTGGGCATGATCACCGGTGCGTTCTTCTCCAGGTTCGCGCGCTCTTGTGTGATGGATGCCACGGGCGCGATCCGCGCCGGGCGTGCCGATTCAGCGGGAAGCGAAGCGGACCGGGCAACCGGTTCGCGGGGCGGGGGCGGTTGCGCCACTCGCACCTCTTCGTCCCTTTGGAGTTGATGTGCCCCATGCAACTGGTGCGACGGTTCGTGCCGCCGGTGGTCCCGTTCGGGCTCCGGGTCGAGTTCGGGCTCGAAGTCGTCGTCTGGGTCAAATCCGCGGCCGTCGTACCCATCGTCCTCCACGAGGCCGAGGTAGACCGCCATCTTGCGCATCGCGCCGGCCATGCTCCGAGTCCTCCTCTGTGGTGGATCCGCTGACGACCGCCAAGTGCCTGCGATCCACAAGGTCCTCAAGTCCGCCCATCAGCGGCAATGACCATATTTTCTACTGTGGTCCGACTTCCTGGCGACGTTACCCGAGCCCGGGGCGGACTCCGAGTACCGCACTGCCGACGCGCACATGTGTCGCTCCGGCCGCAACGGCCTGTTCGAGATCCGTACTCATCCCCGCAGAAACCATTTTCGCAGCCGGATGAGCCTTGCGCAGGTCGGTCGACAAATCCATCAAGCGCTCGAACGCCGCCCGTTGCCGCCCGGCGTACTCCCCGGCGAGCGGGGCGACGGTCATCAGCCCGTCCAGCCGCAGCCCTTCGGACCCGGCGATCAGATCGGCCAACTCCGCGACACCGCCCGGCGCGACGCCACCGCGCTCCCCGCGGCCCCCGCCCGCCGCGCGTTCATCGGCGTCGAGCGCGACCTGGACGAGGCAGCCGAGTTCGCGCCCGGCCCGCACGGCCTCCTTGGCGAGAGCTGTGACAAGACGCCCACGGTCGACGGACTGCACGAAATCCGCGTAACCGACCACGGATCGCACCTTGTTGGTCTGAAGTTGTCCGACAAAATGCCAAGAAAGGGGCAGATCGGAGCATTCGGCCGCCTTGGGGGCGGCGTCCTGGTCACGGTTCTCGGCGACATGACGTACACCGAGTTCCGACAGGATCCGCACATCACCGGCGGGGAAGGTCTTGGTGACCACGATCAGGGTCACCTCGTCCCGCCCACGTCCGGCGGCCGCGCACGCGGCGGCGATCCGTCGCTCCACATCCGCGAGGTTCGCGGCGAGTTCTTCCCTACGTTCCGTCATGCCCCATCAGTCCAGCCACACATAGCCCGCGAGCCGCCCGGTGGAGCGGTCGCGCCGGTACGAGAAGTGATCGTCCGACTCCAGAGTGCACACCTGCGACCGCTCGCGGTCGCGCACCCCGAGCCGTTCGAGCTGGGCGTGTACGCCCCCGTCCACATCGACCGCCGGCGTCCCCCAGCTCGTCTCGGCGTGCGCCGCCGGTTCGACGGCGGCCACGTCGGCGCGCATCTCCCCCGGCACCTCGTAGCACCGGCCGCAGACGGCGGGCCCGGTGCGGGCGACGATCCGGGCCGGGTCGGCGCCGAGTCCGATCATGGCCCGCACGGCGGCGGGGACCACCCCCGCGACCAGTCCGGGCCGTCCCGCGTGGGCCGCCGCGGCCACACCGGCGACGGGGTCGGCGAGCAGCACCGGCACGCAGTCGGCGGTGAGCACGGCAAGGGCGAGGCCCCGTCGCGCGGTGACGACCGCGTCGGCCTCGGGGACCGGACGATCGACCCACGGCGCGTCGACCACCTCCGTGTCGGCGCCGTGCACCTGGTTCATCCACACCACCCGGGCCGGGTCGAGGCCGAGGGACTTCGCGGCCAGTTCACGGTTGACGCGTACGGCGTCGGGATCGTCGCCGACCGCTCCGCCGAGGTTGAGTTCCGCATACGGAGCGGCGCTCACCCCGCCCCACCGGTCGGTGAAGGCGAAGTGCGCGCCGCGCACGCTCTCGTGCCGTCCTATCACTTGAGGAAGTCCGGGACGTCCAGTTCCTCGGCCGCGCTGTCCGAGTAGGCCCTCGTCGGCTGGACCGGCGGCTGGGCCACCGGGATGTCACTGACCGGCTCGGGGGCCGGCTCCGGCTCCTCCTTGGGCGTGACGCTGCCGAGCGAGCCGAAGGACGGCCTGCTCTCGGGCTGCCGCGCGGGGGCGGGCTCCTCGCGCTTGGCCGAGGACGAGCCGAGGACGTTGTCCCGCTTCGCCGGCGGCTGGCCTCCGTCGAAGCCGGCCGCGATCACGGTGACCCGGACCTCGTCGCCCAGCGCGTCGTCGATGACCGCGCCGAAGATGATGTTGGCCTCCGGGTGGGCGGCCTCGCTGACCAGCTGGGCGGCCTCGTTGATCTCGAACAGGCCGAGGTCTGAGCCGCCGGAGATGGAGAGCAGCACGCCCCGGGCGCCGTCGATGGAGGCTTCCAGCAGCGGTGAGGAGATCGCCATCTCGGCCGCCGCCACCGCGCGGTCGTCGCCGCGGGCCGAGCCGATGCCCATGAGGGCCGAACCGGCCTCGGACATGACCGACTTGACGTCGGCGAAGTCCAGGTTGATCAGGCCGGGCGTGGTGATGAGGTCGGTGATGCCCTGTACACCGGAGAGCAGGACCTGGTCCGCCGACTTGAAGGCGTCCAGGACCGAGACCTGGCGGTCCGAGATGGACAGCAGCCGGTCGTTGGGGATGACGATGAGGGTGTCGACCTCTTCGCGGAGCTCGGCGATGCCGTCCTCCGCCTGGTTGGCGCGGCGCCGGCCCTCGAAGGTGAACGGGCGGGTGACCACGCCGATGGTGAGAGCGCCGAGCGAGCGGGCGATGTTGGCCACGACGGGGGCGCCGCCGGTGCCGGTGCCGCCGCCTTCACCGGCCGTCACGAAGACCATGTCGGCCCCCTTGAGGACCTCCTCGATCTCCTCGCGGTGGTCCTCGGCCGCCTTGCGGCCGACGGCCGGGTTGGCTCCGGCGCCGAGTCCGCGGGTGAGTTCCCGGCCGACGTCGAGCTTGACGTCGGCGTCGCTCATCAACAGGGCTTGCGCGTCGGTGTTGATGGCGATGAACTCGACGCCCTTGAGACCGACCTCGATCATCCGGTTGATGGCATTGACACCACCGCCGCCGACACCGATGACTTTGATGACTGCGAGGTAGTTCTGCGGTGCTGCCACGTCGAAGGCCTCTCGCCTCGAGTTACGTGTCGCCGTCTCACGGCCTTGCCGCGGTCCGACGACTGATGCCGATGGGGACGGTCCGTATCACCGACCCGAACCCTAACGTTGAAGTTTAGGGTTACCAGTGTGTCTGCTCCCTGGAGTCTTCTGAACAGGACACTAAGTCGACAAGTGGCGCGCGTTCAACGAACACGCCGAACCTCCCGTTTTTCTTTTCACCCTATGTGATCAGCCGTGGCACCGCCCAACCAGGGGGTTGACGTGCACTGATGCACGTCAACCCCCTGATGACGCGGGGGCGGTGGGCACGCTCACGTCGAAGTGCCGCGCGTCCGGCGCCGCTTTCAGCAGAGCGGTGAGGGTGCGACCCTTCGCGGCACCCTTCTCCGCGCTCCCCCAGACGACCTCCCTGCCGTCCGTCAACTTGAGCGAGATGTCGTCGTGGGTACGGACGTTGACGCTCCGGATGACCCGGGCGACGGAGTCCGGGACGTCGCGGACGACCCGGACCGCCTCCCGCACCAGCCGCGCCTCGCCGAAGCGACGCAGACTCGCGGCCGTGGTGCCGCTCCGGCGGACGGTCAGTTCCAGCCGGGGAACGCCGCGGGGAGCCTTGGAAACCGTGGCGTACCGGACACCCTCGGCGTCGATCTCCACGAACTCCCCGCCCTTTTCCATCAGGAGAACCGGGGCGCGCTCGGTGATTTTCAACCCGATTTCGTGCGGCCAGGAACGAACCACGTCAACCGTTCCGATTCGGGGCATTTCCTGGCGGAGCCGCGATGCGATCGCCTCGGTGTCCACCATGGCCAGCGGGTCCCCGAGGGGAACGTCGGCGACCTCGCGCACCTGCCCGGGAGTCAGAACACGGGTCCCGGACACGGAAACCCGCTCCACCCTGGCCAGATCGGAGCCGTACAACAGCCAGAACGTCCCGCTCCCGAGGAACACCAGGGCGACCGCCAGGATGATGATCAGACGAAGGTGCCGCCGCCTCAAGCGCCTGACGGGCGGCGGGCCGGACGACTCCCGCTGGCGTCCACCGCGCTCAGCGGTCGTCGATCCGGCCACGAATCCTGCCTCCCGTCATCCGCGTTCACCTACGCGTCCAGGGCCTGTCCTAGTGCCGCGCACGGGCGGCGATCGCCTCGTACACCATGCTGACGAGCAGGTCGTCGGCGTCCCGGCGGCCGAACTCGGCGGCGGCGCGGGACATCTCGTACAGCCGGTGCGGGTCGGACAGCACCGGCAGCACGCTCTGCCGCACCCACTCCGGCGTCAGCTCCGCGTCGTCGACCAGCAGACCGCCGCCGGCCTTGACCACCGGCTGGGCGTTCAGCCGCTGCTCGCCGTTGCCGATCGGCAGCGGAACGTAGGCGGCCGGGAGCCCGACGGCGGAGAGTTCGGCGACGGTCATCGCGCCCGCGCGGCAGAGCATCATGTCGGCCGCGGCGTACGCGAGGTCCATCCGGTCCAGGTAACTTACCGGGATGTAGGGGGGCATTCCCGGCATCTGCTGCACCTGGGGCAGCTCGTTCTTCGGGCCGACCGCGTGCAGGATCTGGATCCCGGCCTGCTGCAGCCACGGCGCGACCTGCTGGACGACCTCGTTCAGCCGGCGGGCGCCCTGCGAGCCGCCGGAGACCAGCAGCGTGGGCAGGTTGGGGTCGAGCCCGAACGCGGCGCGGGCCTCGGGGCGCATGGCGGCCCGGTCCAGGGTGGCCACGGAGCGGCGCAGCGGGATCCCGATGTAGCGGGCGTCGCGCAACTTGCTGTCCGGGGTGGAGACCGCGACCTGGGCCGCGTACCGGGAGCCGATCTTGTTGGCCAGGCCGGGGCGGGCGTTGGCCTCGTGGACGACGATCGGCACACCGAGCCGCTTGGCGGCGAGGTAGCCCGGCAGGGCCACGTAACCGCCGAAGCCGACCACGGCGTCCGCCTTGGTGCGTTCCAGGATCTGCTCCGTCGCCTTGATGGTGCCGCGCAGCCGGCCCGGGACGGTGATCAGCTCCGGGGTGGGCTTGCGCGGCAGCGGTACGGCGGGGATCAGCGCCAGTTCGTACCCGCGCTCGGGTACCAGACGTGTCTCGAGACCGCGTTCCGTGCCCAGGGCCGTGATGCCCACGGTCGGATCCTGCCTGCGCAGGGCATCCGCGAGGGCGAGCGCGGGCTCGATGTGGCCCGCGGTTCCTCCGCCGGCGAGTACGACATGCACCGAAATTCACCGCTCTCCGGACGAACGTGCCGCCGTGGCGCGCCGTCGCATCGTGTTCCATCTCCGGGGCTGCTGAGAACCCCCGGCCCGCTTTCTACCAAAGCGAGGTTGCCGCATCGCAAGCGCCGCCCGCGCAGCGGGCTCGTCACGCGCGAAGGCGATCAGCAGCCCGATGGCGAACATGGTCGGCAGCAGGGCGGACCCCCCGTAGGAGAACAGCGGGAGCGGGACACCGGCGATCGGCAGCAGTCCGAGGACCGCACCGATGTTGATCACGGCCTGCGCCGTGATCCAGGTGGTCACGCCTCCCGCGGCATACCTCACGAAGGGGTCCTCCGTGCGTCCGGCCACGCGGATACCCGCATAGCCTAGAGCCGCAAACAGGGCGAGTACCGACAGCGTCCCCGCCAGGCCCAGTTCCTCACCGGTGACGGCGAAGATGAAGTCGGTGTGGGCTTCCGGTAGTTGGCCCCATTTCTCCACACTCGCACCCAGTCCGGAACCGAAGATCCCGCCGGACGCGAGGGCGTAGATCCCGTGCACGGCCTGCCAGCAGTCGACGGGGCCCGCCTGGGGTTCGGTGGCGCCGAGGCAGGCGAGCCGGGCCATGCGGTTCGGGCTGCTCCAGATGAGGAACGCGCCGATCAGCGTGGCGACGGCCAGTACACCCGCGAACAGCCGGGTGGGGGCCCCCGCCAGCCAGAGCAGGCCGAACAGGATCGCCGTCAGGATGATCGCCGTGCCCATGTCGCCGCCCAGCATGATCAGTCCGAGCAGCATGAAGGCGGCCGGGACGAGCGGCACCAGCAGGTGCTTCCACTGGGCCAGCAGCCTTCTGCCCTGTTTGCGGGCGAGCAGGTCGGCGCCCCACAGCACCAGGGCGAGCTTGCCGAACTCGCTGGGCTGGAGCTGGAAGGAGCCGCCGAGGTCGATCCAGTTCTGGTTGCCGTTGACCGCCATCCCTATCCCCGGCACCTGCACCAGGACCATCAGGAAGACGGAGCCCGCGAGGATGGGGTAGGCCAGCGCCCGGTGCAGTTTCACCGGCATCCGGGCGGCCGCGAGCAGCAGCACGGTCCCGATGCCGGCGGCCAGGAGCTGTTTGCGGAAGAAGTACGAGCCCGGCAGCGACTTCTGCAGCGCGGTGATCTGGGAGGCCGAGTAGACCATCACCAGACCGAGCACGGTGATCAGCGCGCTGCCGCCGAGGATCACGTAGTAGGCGGTCAGCGGCCGGTCCCAGGCCCTGCGCGCCCGTGTGTGCAGGGTACGGACGGTGTTCCGGCGGGCGGGCCGGGGCGCGGTGGGCGGGCGGGGCGCCCGCGGCGCGGGCGGCCGCCCGGTGCGGCTACTGGGCATGGTGGCCTCCGCTGTGCGCCCCACGGTGCCTCGACGGTCCCACAGGTCCCTCCCAAGGTCGCCCGGCGCAGGCGGCCGGGTCAGGCACCGAGTTCGCGCACCGCCTGTGCGAACGCCTCACCGCGCCTGTTGTAGTTGGCGAACATGTCCATCGATGCGCAGGCCGGGGCCAGCAGCACCGTGTCGCCGGGCCGTGCGAGCCGCTTCGCCTCCTGGACAGCCTGGAGCATCGCCCCAGTGTCGGTCCGGCCGAGGTCCACCACGGGTACCTCCGGGGCGTGTCGCGCCAGGGCTTCGCGGATCAGCTCGCGGTCCCGGCCGATCAGGACGGCGCCGCGGAGCCGCTTCGCCGCCCCCGCGACCAGTTCGTCGAAGGTGGCGCCCTTGGCGAGTCCGCCGGCGATCCACACGACCGACTCGTAGGCCGCCAACGACGCCTGTGCCGCATGGGTGTTGGTCGCCTTGGAGTCGTCGACCCAGGCGACCCCGTCCACGTCGGCGACGTGCGCGACGCGGTGGGCGTCCGGGGTGAAGGCCCGCAGCCCGTCCCGTACGGCCGCCGCCGGCACCCCGAAGGCGCGCGCGAGGGCGGCCGCGGCAAGGGCGTTGGCGATGTTGTGCGGGGCGGGCGGGTTGACGTCGGTGACCTCGGCGAGTTCCTGGGCGCTGCTGTGCCGGTCCTCGACGAAGGCGCGGTCGACCAGGATGCCTTCGACGACGCCGAGTTGGGAGGGGCCAGGGACGTTGAGGGTGAAGCCGACGGCGCGGCAGCCCTCCTCGACGTCGGCCGCGCGGACCAGGTCCTCGGTGGACGGCTTGTCGGTGGCGTCGGCGTTGTAGACGCAGGCGACCCGATTGCCCTCGTAGACACGGCCCTTGTCGGCGGCGTACGCCTCCATGGAGCCGTGCCAGTCGAGGTGGTCGGGGGCGAGGTTCAGCACCGTCGCCGAGTGGGCGCGCAGGGACGGCGCCCAGTGGAGCTGGTAGCTGGACAGCTCCACGGCGAGCACGTCGTACTGTTCCTCGCCGGTGACGACGTCGAGCAGGGAGACGCCGATGTTGCCGACGGCGGCCGTCCGCAGGCCCGCGGCGCGGAGGATCGACGCGAGCATCTGGACGGTGGTGGTCTTGCCGTTGGTGCCGGTGACCGCGAGCCAGGGCGCCGCGTCGGGCCTCCTGAGCCGCCAGGCGAGTTCGACGTCGCCCCACACCGGCACCCCGGCCTCGTCCGCCGCCATGAACAGCGGCTTGTCCGGCTTCCAGCCGGGAGCGGTGACGATCAGCTCGGTGCCGTCGGGCAGGGTCGCGCCGTCACCGAGGCGCACGGCGATGCCGAGCGCCTCCAGTTCGGCGGCCTGCTCGCGGGCGCGTGCGTCGTCTCCGTCGTTGACGACGGTGACCCGCGCGCCGAGCCCGTGCAGCACCTTCGCCGCCGGGACACCGGAGACTCCGAGCCCGGCGACGGTGACGTGCTTGCCCTGCCAGTCGGTCACTTGTCCGCTGCCCATCCCGCGTAGAAGATGCCGAGTCCGACGATCACACAGATGCCCTGGATGATCCAGAAGCGGACCACCACAAGGACTTCGGACCACCCCTTGAGTTCGAAGTGGTGCTGGAGCGGCGCCATCCGGAAGACGCGCTTCCCGGTGAGCTTGAAGGAGCCGACCTGGATGACCACCGACATGGTGATGAGGACGAACAGGCCGCCCAGGATGGCGAGCAGCAGCTCGGTGCGGGAGCAGATCGCGAGGCCCGCGAGGACACCGCCGAGCGCGAGCGAACCGGTGTCACCCATGAAGATCTTGGCCGGCGAGGTGTTCCACCACAGGAAGCCGAGGCAGGAACCCATCAGCGCGGAGGCGACCACCGCGAGGTCGAGGGGGTCCCTCACCTCGTAGCAGGCACCCGGGTTGGTCAGGGTCGTCGCGTTGGCGCAGGACTCCTGGAACTGCCAGACGCCGATGAACGTGTAGGCGCCGAAGACCAGCACGGAGGCGCCGGTGGCCAGACCGTCCAGGCCGTCCGTCAGGTTCACGCCGTTCGACATCGCGAGGATCATGAACAGCGCCCAGACGACGAACAGCACCGGGCCGATCGTCCAGCCGAAGTCGGTGATGAACGACAGCTTCGTGGACGCCGGGGTGTTGCCGCGGTTGTCCGCGAACTGCAGCGAGAGCACCGCGAACGCGATACCGACGATCAGCTGGCCGGCCATTTTCGCTTTGGCCCGCAGGCCCAGCGAACGCCGCTTGACGATCTTGATGTAGTCGTCCAGGAAGCCGACCAGGCCCATGCCCACCATCAGGCCGAGCACCAGCAGACCCGAGAAGGTCGGCGCCGCGTCGACCTTCGGGTCCACGTAGCCCGTGACCAGTTTCGCCAGGAAGTACGCGGCGACCGTCGCCAGGATGAAGGCGATACCGCCCATGGTCGGCGTACCGCGCTTGCTGGCGTGCTCGCGCGGGCCGTCGTCACGGATGTACTGCCCGTACCCCTTGCGTGCGAGCAGCTTGATCAGCAGCGGGGTGCCGACCAGCGTCAGGAAGAGGCCAATGACTCCTGCGAACAGGATCTGCTTCATCATCGGGTGACGACCTCACCCTCGGTACCGGTCGCGAGCAGCGCCTGCGCCACGCTCTCGAGACCGACCGAACGGGACGCCTTCACGAGAACGACGTCTCCCTGGCGCAATTCGCTGCGCAACAGGTCGACAGCCGCCTGTGCGTCGGACACGTGCACCGACTCCTCACCCCACGAACCCTCGTTATATGCGCCCAGTTGCAGCCAGGCGGCTTCCCTGCCCCCGACCGCGACGAGCTTGCTGACGTTGAGCCGGACGGCGAGCCGTCCGACCGCGTCGTGCTCGGCGAGCGCCTCGTCCCCGAGCTCGGCCATCTTGCCGAGCACCGCCCACGTACGGCCCCCCTTCGCCTGTGAGGCTTTGCCCATGGCCGCGAGCGCGCGCAGGGCGGCTCGCATGGACTCGGGGTTCGCGTTGTAGGCGTCGTTGACGACCGTCACGCCGTCCGGGCGCTCGGTGACCTCCATCCGCCAGCGGGAGAGGGAGCCCGCCTCGGAGAGCGCGAGTCCGATCTCTTCTGCGGACATGCCCAACTCGTGGGCGACGGCGGCCGCGGCGAGCGCGTTCGACACGTGATGCTCACCGTACAGGCGCATGGTCACATCGCTTGCACCGGAGGGTGTGTGAAGCCTGAACGAGGGCTGTCCGCTGTCCGTGAGTCGCACGTTCTCGGCCCGAACGTCCGCTTCGTCGGTCTCTCCGAAAAGGAGCACCTTCGCCTTCGTACGGGACGCCATGGCGCGTACGAGCGGGTCGTCCGCGTTGAGGATCGCGGTGCCGCCCTCCTCGGCCGGCGGCAGGGCCTCCACCAACTCGCCCTTGGCCTGGGCGATCTGCGCCCGGCCGCCGAACTCGCCGATGTGGGAGGTGCCGACATTGAGGACGAGTCCGACCTTCGGGGGCGTCAGGTCGGTGAGGTACCGGATGTGGCCGATCCCGCGGGCGCCCATCTCCAGCACGAGGAACTTCGTCTCCTCGGTGGCGGTGAGCGCGGTCAGCGGCAGCCCGATCTCGTTGTTGAGCGATCCGGGGGTGAAGACGGTGGGCGCCTTGCGCCGCAGCACCTGCGCGATGAGGTCCTTGGTGCTGGTCTTGCCGGACGAGCCGGTGAGTGCGACGAGGGTCGCGCCAAGGCGCTGCACGACGTGCCGGGCGAGGGCGCCCAGCGCTCTTGGGACGTCGTCGACGACGATCGCGGGCACGCCCACGGGGCGGGAGGCGAGCACGGCGGCCGCGCCCGCCTCGACGACCGCGGCCGCGAAGTCGTGGCCGTCCACGCGTTCGCCGACGAAGGCGACGAAGAGGCTGCCCGGACCCGCCTCCCGCGAGTCCCGGACGACACCTCCGGTGACCTGGACGGACGGATCCGGTATGTCGTGCGTCTGCCCGCCGACGACTTCGGCGATCTCGGCGAGGGAGAGGGCGATCACAAGTTCATCCCTGGGTCTGCTGGATAGCTTCGCGAAGCACCTGGCGGTCGTCGAAGGGACGCACCACCCCGGCGATGTCCTGCCCCTGCTCGTGGCCCTTGCCCGCGACCAGCACGGCGTCGCCGGGCTGCGCGCGGGCTACGGCGGCGGCGATCGCCGCGGCCCGGTCCTCGAAGACCTGCACCTCGCCGCGCTCGTGGGCGGGCACGGAGGCCGCGCCCTGGAGCATGGCGGCGAGAATGGCGAGGGGGTCCTCGGAGCGGGGGTTGTCGGAGGTCAGTACGGCGGTGTCGGCGAGCCGGGCCGCCGCGGCGCCCATCGGCTCGCGCTTGGTCACGTCCCGGTCGCCGCCGCAGCCGAGCACCACGTGCACCTTGCCCTCGGTGACCCTGCGCAGGGCGCGCAGCACCGACTCGACGGCGTCGGTCTTGTGGGCGTAGTCGACCACCGCGAGGTACGGCTGGCCCTCGTCCACCCGCTCCAGCCGGCCGGGCACGCCGGGGACGGCGGCGACACCGTCGGCGGCGGCCTGCGGGTCGAGTCCGGCGGCGGCCAGGGCGACGATCGCGGCGAGGGTGTTGGCCACGTTGAACGGGCCCGGCAGCGGCGACCGGGCGGTGATCCGCTCGGCCCTGGGCCCGATCACGGTGAACGTCGAGTCGGTCGGGCCGACCTCGACGTCCTCGGCGCGCCAGTCGGCGTCGGGGTGCCCCTCCGCGGAGTAGGTGATGACGGGGACGCCGGCCTCCTTGGTGAGGCGGCGGCCGTACTCGTCGTCGGCGTTGACCACGGCGAGCCGGCTGCGCCGGGGGGTGAAGAGCTGCGCCTTGGCCGCGAAGTAGTCCTCCATGTCGGAGTGGAACTCCATGTGTTCCGGACTGAGGTTGGTGAAGACGGCGATGTCGAAGACACAGGCGTCCACCCGGCCCAGCACCAGGGCATGGCTGGAGACCTCCATGGCGACCGCGTCGACCCCGCGTTCGCGCATGACGGCGAACAGGGCCTGGAGGTCGGTGGCTTCCGGCGTGGTGCGTTCGGACTTGATGCGCTCGTCACCCACGCGCATCTCGACGGTGCCGATCAGCCCTACCCGTCGCCCGCCACCACCCTCGACCGACGGCGCTTCGCGCCGGCCCCCCTCGTCCGTGCTGTGGACGGCCCTGAGGCCCCCCTCGACGAGATAGGCGGTGGTGGTCTTGCCTGAGGTGCCGGTGATGCCGATCTGGAGCAGATCGCGGCCAGGGTGGCCGTAGATCGTGGCCGCCAGTTCGCCCATCTCCCCGCGGGGGTCGTCGACCACCAGCGCGGGCAGTCCGGCCGCGGCGACGCGTTCGGCACCGCTCGGGTCGGTGAGCACGGCGACCGCGCCGAGGCCCGCGGCCTGGGTGACGAAGTCGGCGCCGTGCGCGCGGGCGCCGGGGAGGGCGGCGTACAGGTCGCCGGGACGTACGGCGCGCGAGTCATGGGTGATGCCCGTGACGTCGGCGGTCCGGGACGGTGCGGTGACACCCAGTTGACCGGCGAGTTCCGCGAGGGGGGTGGCGGAGACCCGCGCCGGCCGGGGCGGCCCGGGGAATGTCACGGGTTGACCCTTCTGAGTGGTTTGCGACTGATCAGCGTGTGGCACGGCGGTGAGCGTACCGGGCGCACCCGCCGCGGAGCCAAAGCGGGGCTCGCCCGCGGCCCCGTCCGGCGGGGGTGACGGGGGGAGCGGCGTGGACGAGGGGTCCGGTACACGGCGGGGGGCGTCCCGGTTCCCGGGATCGGGGGTGATCGTTGTCACGGGCTGTTCCTGGGTGGTTCCGTGCCGGCCGGACGCGAGGGGTTCGCGGCCGGTCAGCGTTTGAAGGTGACCGGGAGGTTGGCCGGTTCGGCACCGGTCGGCGGCACCTGGAGGGTCTTGAGGGCGAACTCCATGACCTTCTTGTAGACGGGTCCGCAGATCTGGCCACCGAAGTAACTGCCCTCGGTGGCGTTCTGGATGGCGCAGTAGACGGTGATCCGGGGCTTGTCCGCGGGTGCGAACCCGGCGAAGGAGGAGGTGTAGCCGTGGTACTTGCCGGTGGCCGGATCCACGCGGTTGGCCGTACCCGTCTTCCCCGCGACCCGGTAGCCGGGGATGCGCGCCTTGGTTCCGGTGCCCTCCTCGTCGTCCACGACCGACTCCAGCATCCGGGCGAGGGTCTTCGCCGTCTTCTCGCTGACCACCCGTGACTTCTCGGGCTCCGGGGCGGGGGTGAAGCGTCCCTCGGGTCCCTTGGTGCCGCGTACGAGCGTGGGTTCGATGCGTACGCCGCCGTTGGCGATGGTCGAGTAGACGGACGCGGCCTGCATGGCGTTGACGGACACTCCCTGGCCGAAAGGAATCGTGTACTGCTGCGAGGTCGACCAGGCGTCGGGCGGGGCGAGGATGCCCTTGGTCTCGCCGGGGAAGCCGAGTCCGGTGTGGCTGCCGAGGCCGAACTTGCGCAGGTAGTCGTAGAGGACCTTGTTGGCCTGGGCCTGGGTCTTGCCGAGCTGGCCGGTGGCCAGGATGGTGCCGATGTTGCTGGACTTGGCGAGCACCCCGTTGAGCGTCAGGTACCAGGTCGGGTGGTCTACGTCGTCCTTGAACAGCCGGTCGCCGCGGTGCAGCCGGTTGGGCACGACGACGTGCGTCTGCGGGGTGGCCGCCTCCTCCTCCAGTACGGCCGCCATCGACATGACCTTGGCGGTGGAGCCGGGCTCGAAGGCGTCCTGGAGGGCCGCGTTGCCGAGCGCCGCCGGATCGGCCTCGGAGAGGTCGCCCGGATCGAACCCGGGCGCGTTGGCCATGGCGAGGACCTCACCGGTGCGGGTGTCCTGGACGATGACGTAGCCGCGGTCGGCCGCGGACTTCTCGACCTGCTCGCTGATGGCGTTCTGCGCGGCCCACTGGATGTCGCGGTCGACGGTGAGCTCGACGTCGCTACCGGGCACGGCCGGTGTCTCGCTGGACCCCGCGGTCGGCACCAGACGGCCACCGGACTGGACGAAGCGGATGCTGCCGTCCTCACCGGCGAGCCGCTTGTTCAGCTGGAGTTCGATGCCGCCGCCGCCCTTGCCCTCGGCGTTGACCCAGCCCAGTATCCCGGCGGCGAGTTCGTTGTTCGGATAGACCCGCTTGCTGGTGGGCACGGACAGGACGCCCGCGAGGACGTTGGCGGAGGACGTGTCGGTCTCCGCCTTCTTCGCCAGCGCGGCCTTCAGATCCTTGATCTGCTTCCAGACCTGCGGGGTCTGGCGGCTCGCGAGTTTGACGTAGCGCAGGGCCTTGTTGTCCGGCCGCAGCTTCTCGACCAGCTTGTCCTGGTCCTGGCCGAGGATCGGGGCGAGGAGGGCGGCGGCCTGTTCGGGGCCGTCGGCGATCTCCAGCTGGTCGGGGGCGAACATCGTGGGGTCGGCGGTGATGTCGTAGGCGTCCTCGCTGGTCGCCAGGGCGACGCCGTTGCGGTCGGTGATCTCGCCGCGCTCGGCGTCCAGCACCTGGCCGACCTGGAGGTTCTGTCCGGCCTTCGCCGCATAGGTGTCGGCCTCGACGGCCTGCACCTGGAGCAGGCGTACGACGAAGACGCTCATGATGAGGGTCAGGGCCAGGCCGACCAGGCGCAGGCGGGGGCGCGGGCTGCCCAGCCGGAGGGCCTTCGGGGCCGCCGGGCGGGGCGGGGCGGGGCGGCGGGCCGGGCGGTGTCCGGGTCCGGGGCGCTGCCGGGCTCTCGGGCGGGCGGGCCCGGGCACGCGGCGGCGCGGCGGTTGCCTGGCGGTGTTTCCGGTGTTTCCGGTGTTGTCGGCCACTTCCGTCACCTGCCGGGAGTCGACGCGGGCGTGGGCGTGACCGCGGGGGTCGGGGGAACGGCTGCGATGCTCGGTACCGCGTAGGGGGGCGGGGCCGTCGCGGTGGCCAGTGCCTCGGGGGGGATCACCAGGGGGGCGCGGGCGGCGGAGGCCGGGGCGGGGGCGCCCTTGACCTTGCCGTCGGGGCTCAGGAAGGCGGGGTCGCCGCCGGGCACCATGCCGAGTTCGCGTGCGCGGCGCTGCAGGGCGTCGGGGGCGGAGTAGGTGTCGATGTCCCGTTGCAGGGCCTGTTCCTCGTCGGTGAGGCTCTTCGTCTCCCGCTTGAGGTCGTCGAGTTCGAACGCGCCCTCGCTGAGGGCCGAGTTCAGCACCAGGAGCCCGATCAGGCCACCGCCCAGGAGGAGGACGACGAGCAGCACGAAGGGGGTGCGGGCCGCCTGGGCCCGTCCCGTGGGGAGGAGCCTCGCGAGACGGGCCGCCCTCCCCTTCAGTTCGGGTTTCCTGCTCACTCGCGCTCCCTTGGGTTCGCCTGCCTTCCGCACCCGCATGCCCTGCGCGGCGCCGGGCTCACGTGTCGTGACCGCCTCACGCGCCCCTCCGCCTCACACGTCTCATTCAAGGTGCTCCCTGATCCGCTGGGCCCCCCGCAGTCGTGCGGGTGCGGCCCGCCGGTTCTCGGCGATCTCCTCCTCGGTGGGAAGTTCGGCACCACGTGTGAGCAGCTTGAGCCGGGGCTGGTAGCGCTCGGGGACGACGGGCAGCCCGGCGGGCGCGGTGGTGGCGGCGCCCGCCGCGAACACCTGTTTGACCAGCCGGTCCTCCAGGGAGTGGTACGACAGCACGGCGATCCGGCCACCGACGTCGAGCGCCTTCACCGCGGCCGGGACGGCCCGCTCCAGTACGGAGAGTTCGCCGTTGACCTCGATGCGCAGGGCCTGGAAGGTACGCTTCGCCGGATTGCCACCGGTGCGTTTGGCGGCCTGCGGAAGCGCGTCCCGGATCAGCTCAACCAGGCGTGCGCTGTTGGTGAACGGCTCCTTCTCCCGCTCGCGCACCACCGCGGCCACGATCCGCTTGGCCTGCTTCTCCTCGCCGTAGGCGCGCAGGATGCGGACGAGTTCACCGGGCGGGTAGGTGTTGAGGACGTCGGCGGCGCTGACGCCGGTCGTCTGGTCCATGCGCATGTCGAGCGGGGCGTCCTGGGCGTAGGCGAAGCCCCGGTCGGCCTCGTCGAGCTGCATGGAGGACACTCCCAGGTCGAACAGGACGCCTTGCACGCGCGCGATGCCGAGCCGGTCGAGCACCTCGGGGAGTTCGTCGTAGACGGCGTGCACCAGGGTGGCGCGCTCGCCGAACGGGGCGAGCCGTTCGCCGGACAGGCGCAGGGCCTCCTTGTCCCGGTCCAGGGCGACCAGCCGCGCCTCGGGGAACCGCGTCAGCAGGGCCTCGCTGTGGCCGCCGAGACCGAGGGTGCAGTCGACGACCACCGCTCCCGGCTGCTCCAGGGCGGGCGCCAGCAGGTCCAGGCACCGCTGGAGCATCACCGGGACGTGCCGACTCTGCCCGCCCGTGTTCGCAAACGCTTCGCGCCCCATTGGATCTGGGCCCTCTCAAGGTCCGGCGCGGCCGTGACGCACCGCCGGGTCCCCGCCCCTCCCCCGGTGTGGACGGGGCGGCCTGCCGGCGCCGGAGGCGTCAGCCGGCCGGGAACGGGAGGAGGCCGAGCCGTACGTACGCGCAGCGCACGCGGGGAGATCTCCGGGACGCTGCCCGGGTCTCCGGGGGAAATCAGTGCAGTGGGGAGGGTGTCGCCTCCCGCTCCGCGTCACTTTAGTCCACGGTTTCGCCCGGTCAATCAACCGGCCTGTGCGGCGCGGCCCTCGGCTCGGCGACACCCCTCGTCGAGGGAAACCACCCGTACGAGGAGGATCACGCCACCCTTGTGGGTCATCTCACTCCAAAGCATGATGACGTTCTTTGTCCTGTCTCACAGCAGGACCGGAGAGCATGTGGCCAGTACCGTCATGGCTATGACGACTTCTGCATCGGTTCCCGCGAGCTCCGGAAGTGCGACGGTCGACCACGGCACGGTCACCGACCGGCTGGTCGATGCCAACGAGCAGTACGCCGGCGCCTTCACCGATCCCGGGATGGACGCCCGCCCCGTTCTGCGCGTCGCCGTGGTGGCCTGCATGGACGCCCGGCTCGACCTGCACGCCGCGCTCGGCCTCGAGCTCGGCGACTGCCACACCGTCCGCAACGCGGGCGGTGTGGTCACCGACGACGTGATCCGGTCGCTGACCATCAGCCAGCGCGCGCTGGGCACCCGCAGCGTGGTGCTCATCCATCACACCAACTGCGGCCTGGAAGCCATCACCGAGGAGTTCCGGCACGAGCTGGAGATGGAGGTCGGTCAGCGTCCGGCCTGGGCCGTGGAGTCCTTCCGCGATGTCGACCAGGACGTACGGCAGTCGATGCAGCGGGTGCGCACCTCACCGTTCCTGCTGTACACCGACGACGTGCGCGGGTTCGTCTTCGACGTGAAGACCGGCCTGCTGCGCGAGATCGACCCCGCCTGACCTGCTGCCCCGCCCCGAGGGTGACCGGTCTCCGGCTCCACAAAGGTCGCACGACATGCCATATCGCCGCCGGTTGTCCACAGGCGAGTGACACGAATCGGTAACGGCGGCAAGAATGCGGGAGTGGTGCCGCGCGGAACTTTCCCGCGCGGTGTCCGTGATTCGGGGTGAGCCGGGCCGCACAGCAAGGTGCCGGCCCGGACATTTGGGGCCCTTGTTCCTTGGGAGCGAGGGGAAAGGCCGAGGAGGGCCGGGTGCCGACCTATGACGATCGAGCGAGCCTTGGGGGTTCCCCCACGCGAGCGCAGCCCAGCGTGGGGGATGACCTGACCGCCGTGGTCGAGCGGGTGCGGGATTCGGTGGAGAGCGTGATCGAGGGCAAGCCCGAGGTCGTACGGCTCTCGCTGACCGTGCTGCTCGCCGAGGGACATCTGCTCATCGAGGACGTTCCGGGAGTCGGCAAGACGATGCTGGCCAAGGCGCTGGCGCGGTCCATCGACTGCTCGGTGCGGCGCATCCAGTTCACACCGGACCTGCTGCCGTCGGACATCACCGGTGTGTCCATCTGGGACCAGCAGCGTCAGGACTTCGAGTTCAAGCCGGGTGCCATCTTCGCGCAGGTGGTGATCGGTGACGAGATCAACCGCGCGTCGCCGAAGACGCAGTCCGCGCTCCTGGAGTCGATGGAGGAGCGCCAGGTCACCATCGACGGCAGGACCTACGAGCTGCCCAGCCCCTTCATGGTGGTGGCGACGCAGAACCCGGTCGAGATGGAGGGCACCTATCCGCTGCCGGAGGCCCAGCGCGACCGGTTCATGGCCCGGGTCTCGGTCGGCTATCCGAGCGCGGAGGCCGAGCTGCAGATGCTGGACGTGCACGGTGGGGTCTCCCCGTTGGAGGACCTCCAGCCGGTGGCCCACGCGCACGAGATCCTGAAGCTGATCGAGACGGTGCGCGCCGTCCATGTCGCCGAGCCGATACGCCGGTACGTGGTGGAGCTGGTCGCCGCCACCCGCACGCACCCCGACCTCAGACTCGGTGCCTCGCCGCGCGCGACGCTGCACCTGCTGCGCGCGGCGAAGGCGTCCGCGGCGCTGAGCGGCCGGGATTACGCGCTGCCGGACGACGTGCAGGCGCTCGCCGTGGCCGTGCTGGCCCACCGGCTGCTGCCCACCGCCCAGGCCCAGCTCAACCGCCGCACCGCGGAGCAGGTGGTCCAGGAGATCCTGCAGCGCACCCCGGTACCCGCCGCCGCCCCGCAGCAGGCCGGCATCGGCCTGGGCCGGGGCGGTCTGGGGTACGGCCGGCACCAGCTGCGGAGGCTGTGATGACCACCGCGGGATCGGCCCGAGCGGAGGGTGACCGCGGTGACAGGGGCGGCCTGCGCACGGCTCTGGCCGGGTTGACCACCCGCGGGCGCTCCTTCCTGGCCGCCGGTGTGGCCGCCACGGTCTGCGCCTACGTGCTCGGGCAGAGCGATCTGCTGCGGGTCGGGCTGCTGCTGGCGGTGCTTCCGCTGCTGTGCGCGGGCGTGCTCTGCCGCACCCGCTACCGGGTGGCGGGCAGCCGCCGGCTGTCCCCCGCGCGGGTGCCCGCCGGCTCCGAGGCGCGGGTGCATCTGCGGGTGGACAACGTCTCCCGTATGCCCACGGGCCTGCTGATGCTCCAGGACCGGGTGCCCTACGTGCTCGGGCCGCGTCCCCGGTTCGTGCTGGACCGGGTGGAGGCGGGCGGCCGCCGCGAGGTGTCCTACCGGGTCCGCTCCGACCTGCGCGGCCGCTACCCGCTCGGCCCGTTGCAGCTGCGCCTGTCCGACCCGTTCGGGATGTGCGAGCTGACCCGGTCCTTCTCGACGTACGACACGCTGACGGTGATCCCGCGCGTGGAGCCGCTGCCGCCGGTGCGGCTGAGCGGTGAGGCGAAGGGGTACGGCGACGGACGGCAGCGTTCGCTGGCGCTGGCCGGCGAGGACGACGTGATCCCTCGCGGCTACCGCTACGGCGACGATCTGCGCCGGGTGCACTGGCGTTCCACCGCGCGCTACGGCGAGTTGATGGTGCGCCGCGAGGAGCAGCCGCAGCGGGCCCGCTGCACGGTGCTGCTGGACACCCGCGCCGTCGCCTACGACGGCGCGGGGCCCGACTCGGCGTTCGAGTGGGCGGTGTCGGGTGCGGCCTCCGTCCTGGTGCACATGCTGGAGCGGGGCTTCTCGGTGCGGCTGCTGACCGACACCGGCAACTCGGTGCCGGGCGAGGGCTCCGACGGGTTCGCGGGCGCGAGCCAGGAGTCGGCGGACGCGGCCGGGCTGATGATGGACACCCTCGCCGTGGTCGACCACTCCGACGGGGCGGGCCTGTCCCGGGCGTACGACATGGTCCGCGGGGGGAACGAGGGGCTGCTGGTGGCCTTTCTCGGCGATCTCGACGAGGAGCAGGCGGCGGTGCTCGCCCGGATGCGGCAGCGCAGCGGGGGCGCCGTCGCCTTCGTGCTGGACAGCGGGACCTGGCTGCGGGAACCGTCGAACGTGTCCGGCCCGTTGGACGGGGGCGGGCAGCGGCTGCGGATGCTGCGCGAAGCGGGCTGGACGGCCGTGAGCGTGCCGCGGGGCGCCTCCCTGGAGGAGCAGTGGCGGCTGGCCGACCGGGAGCGGTTCGGTCTGGTGGCGGCGCGCGGTGGGGAGGGAGCAGGGTGAGCGGACGACTACGGCTGACGCTGGCCTCGTGGGCGGCCACGCTGCTGGCCGCGTGCGCGCTGCTGCCCCTGGTCAAGCCGGCCTCCTGGATCGTGCAGGCGGCCTTTCTCCTGACCGTGCAGTCCGGCGCGGGCGCGCTGGCCCGGCGGGTGCCGCTGGCCCGCCCGCTGACCGTGGCCGTGCAGGCGCTGGTCGCGCTTGTGCTGCTGACGCTGGTGTTCGCGCGTGAGCACGCGTTCGCCGGCCTGGTTCCGGGACCTGACGCCTTCCGCTTCTTCGCCGAGCTGCTCGGACAGGGCGGTACCGACGTCGGCCGTTACGCGATACCGGCGCCGTTGTCCGACGGCATCCGGCTGATGCTGATCGGCGGGGTCCTGGTGATCGGGCTGCTGGTGGACGCCCTCGCGGTGACCTTCCGCAGCGCGGCCCCGGCCGGGCTTCCACTGCTCGCGCTGTACTCGGTGGCCGCTGGGCTGTCCGACGGCGGCAACGACTGGCTGTGGTTCCTGCTGGCGGCGGTCGGCTATCTGACGCTGCTCCTCGCGGAGGGGCGTGACCGGCTCTCCCAGTGGGGGCGGGTCTTCGGCGGGGCGGCTCGGGGTCCGGCCACCGAGTCGACCGGAGCCCTCGCCCCGGTACGCACCGGCCGGCGGATCGGGCTGCTGGCGGTGGGCATCGCCCTGGTGGCGCCGCTCGCCCTGCCCACGATGAACGGCGGCCTGCTGGACCCGGCGGGTTCGGGCGCCGGGTCGGGCTCCGGCGGGGGTGGCACGATCTCCGCGGTGAACCCGCTGGTGTCGCTGCGCGACTCGTTGAACGTGGACGAGGACCGCCAGGTCATGTCCGTGCGCACCGGGATGGAGGACGTCTCGGACCTGTATCTGCGGATCGTCTCCCTGGACGACTTCGACGGCACCACCTGGAAGCCGTCCAAGCGGTCCATCACCACCGTGCCCGACGGCGCCTTCCCGACTCCGGCCGGCCTCGGCCCGGACATCGAGCGTGCGGAGATCGCCACGACGGTCTCGACCGCCGACTGGTACGGGCAGGACTGGCTGCCGATGCCGTACCCGCCGAGCGGCGTGGACATCAGGGGAAACTGGCGCTACGAGCCCGTCGGGATGACGCTGGTCGGCGACCACGGCCAGAACACCCGGGGACTGACGTACAGCGTGCGCAGCCTCGACGTGCGGCCCACGGCGGAGCAGCTGGCCGACGCGTCGGCACCGCCGGCCGCCCTGAAGCGGGACTACACCGAGCTGCCGGACTCGCTGCCCGCGCTGGTGTCCCGGACCGCCCGCCAGGTCACCGAGGGGGCGACGAACGACTACGACCGGGCGGTCGAGCTCCAGGAGTACTTCGCCTCGACCGGCGACTTCGAGTACGACACCGAGGTCGCCGTCGGAAGCGGCTCGCAGGCGATCGCCCGCTTCCTGAGGGACAAGGAGGGCTTCTGCGTCCACTTCTCCTTCGCCATGGCGTCGATGGCCCGGTCGCTGGACATACCCGCCCGGGTCGCGGTGGGCTTCGCGCCCGGCACCCCGCAGGCGGACGGCTCGGTGTCGGTGGGACTGCGGGACGCGCACGCCTGGCCGGAGCTGTACTTCGAGGGCGTGGGCTGGACCCGCTTCGAGCCGACCCCCACCCGTGGTTCGGCGCCCTCCTACACCGTGCCGGACACCTCGGACAGCACGGTGCCCGACCCGGCCCAGCCGTCCGAGGCCGCGTCCTCGGAGCCCTCGGCCGCCCCGTCGTTGCGCGAGGGCTGCACGCTGGAGCAGAGGAGGCTGGACGGTGACTGCGAGAGCGAGGCGCCGTCGGCGGCGCTGCCCACGGACGGCGACGGGCCCCGGTGGTACACGGCGCCGGCATGGGCGCTGGCGGGTCTCACCGTCCTGGTGCTGCCGCTGGCGCCGATGTTGTGGCGGCTGCGGATCCGGGCGGTGCGCCTGGGCGCGCACGGCCGTTCGGAGGCGGACGCGGCCACGCACGTCCTGGCCGTCTGGGACGAGCTGACCGACACCGCGTGGGACTTCGGCATCTCCCCGGACGAGTCACTGACCCCGCGCAAGGCGGCGGCCCGGATCGTCCGGCTCGGCCGGCTCGACCCGGATGCCGCGGCCTCGGCGCACCGGGTGGCGGACGCCGTGGAGCAGGTCCTCTACGCGCCGCGGCCGCGCCCCGCGGTGGGGCCGGCGGACGACGTGCGCCGGGTGACGGCCGGTCTGCGGTCCGTGGCCGGCCGTGGCACGCGGCTGCGCGCGCTGTTCGCCCCGCGCTCCACGGTGCGGGTGGTGTGGACGGCGTCGGCCCGGTGGGCCGGCGTCCGGGAACGCGCCCTCGCGCTGCGGCCGACGTGGCGGCGGCCCACGTAGTGGGAAGCCGCCGCAGGAGCCCTTGCGGCAGCAGGGGTGAAGCGGGAGTGAAGCAGGCGGGGTGGGGCGGGGGCCGAGCGGAGCTGTGAGGCCCCCGCCTCCGGGCCCCGGTGCGGACATGGATCAGGGGGTGGCCACCGGGTCGGTGGCCACCCCCTGATCCATGTCTTCAGATGTCCTGGAGCTGTCTGCGGGAGCCGGGTGCGGGAGCTACTGCCCGCCGCCCTGTTCGTCGCGGCGGCGCTGCCAGCGCTCCTCTATGCGGTTCATCACGGAGCGCCGCTGCCTGCCCTGACGGCCGGACTGCGGCAGACCCGTGGAGCCCTCGGCTCCGGCGGCCTGCTCACCGGGCTTGGGTGCCTTGCGCCAGCCCGTCACGGCGAGAACCGCGCAGCCCAGCATGACGAGGAAGCCCACCACACTGAGCCAGACCTGCTGGGCGACCATTCCGGCCATGAGGAGCGCAATACCTACGAGGAAGCCCGCGATCGCCTGGTAGACCCGCCGACGGGTGTACGTACGCAGGCCACTTCCCTCGAGCGCCGACGCGAACTTGGGATCTTCGGCGTACAGCGCTCGCTCCATTTGCTCGAGCATGCGCTGCTCGTGCTCCGAGAGCGGCACGGCGTCCTCCTCATCGTGCAAGTCGCCGGGGCGACCCGGGGGGTCCCTTCAGGATAGGCGGGGAATCGACCCCGTGAAACCCGCCCCTCTGCGCCAATTGGCCGACCGGAACCCGCCATGCTCGTCCCGGGCCGCTCGAGACTTCTCATTCCCCGATGGCCGAGCCGTCATGCCGGACGGTCTCCCTCGATCATACGGTGCCCCGCCGCCATTCGGGGGGCCTGTGGCGCACTCCATGCACAGGCGGGCCGGCGGACGCGTCGCTGATCAGCGACGCGTCCGCCGGCGATCACTCAGGCCCCGGTGGTCCCCCGCGCCTCACCGAGCACATGGAGTTGGGTGGCCACGGAGTGGAAGGCGTCGAGTTCCGCCGCCGCGGCCTCCAGCTTCAGCAGCGCGTCCAGGGCACCGGGCTCGGTGTCCACGAGCACGCCGGGGACGAGGTCGGCGAAGACCCGCACCCCGTGCACGGCGCCGACCCGCAGTCCCGCGTCCTCGACCAGACCGGTGAGCTGGTCGACGGTGAAGCGGCGCGGTACGGGATCGCCCGTGCCCCATCGGCCGTTCGGGTCATCGAGCGCCTGCCGGGCCTCCTTGAAGTGACCGGCGAGGGCGCGGGCGAGCACGGCGCCGCCGAGGCCGGCGGCGAGCAGGCTGAGAACACCCTCGGGGCGCAGGGCCGCCACCGTGTTGCGCACGCCCTCGGCCGGGTCGTCGACGTACTCCAGGACGCCGTGGCACAGCACCGCGTCGTAGCCGCCGCGCTCGGCCACGTCGAAGAGACCGTGCACGTCGCCCTGGACGCCCCTGACCCGGTCGGCGACCTCCTCCTCGACGGCGCGGCGCTCCAGGGCGAACAGCGCGTTGGGACTGGGGTCGACGACGGTGACCCGGTGGCCGAGACGGGCCAGGGGCACCGCGAAGTTGCCGCTGCCGCCGCCGGTGTCGAGGACGTCCAGCGCCGGCCGGCCGGTCGCCTCGGCCCGGCGTCGCAGGGCGTCCTGAAGGATCTCCCAGACCACGGCGGTACGGAGAGCGGCGCGGGGGCGCAGGGTGTCCGACACGGCAGTTGACTCCTCGGCGCGGCACCGCCTCATCCACGGCGGAGCGATCGGGCTGCCTCCCCGGCCCGGACACAGGTAAGGGCGGCGGAGGCTTCAGGCGCCTTCCACCCTATTGCCTGCGGCACGTTCCCCCGCCACCGCGGGGCGGCACCCCGGGCCGCCCCGCGGTGGCGGGCGCCGGCGCGCCCGCGCGGGTCAGCCGGCGTCGGGCATGTCCCGGTCCGCGCCGCCGCCGGGGTCGTGGCCGTCGGGGTGGGCGGCGCGGGCGGTGCGGTTCGGGCGCTCCGTGTCGGTACGGGGCTGCGGGAGGACCGGCTGGAGGACGAGCATCCGCTCCACCAGGCGCAGGAACATCGCCACGTCCCGTATCAGGTCGTCGGCGTCCCGGTCGCTCGCCGCGTCCCGGATGCCCGCCTCGGCCCGCGCGCGACGCCGGGCGCCCGAAGCGAACAGGGCGCTCCACTCGGTGAGTTCGGGCACGATTTCGGGGAGAACGTCCCAGGCGCTGCGGATCCTGCTCCGGGCCCGGGGCGTGGTCTCGGGCCGCCCCCGCGCGGCGAGCACGGCGGCGGCGGTGCGCAGGGCGGCGAGGTGGGCCGTCGCATAGCGCTCGTTGGGTGGGTCGAGGACGGTGGCCTCGTCGAGTCCGGCACGGGCCTGGGCGAGCAGGTCGAGGGCGGCGGGCGGGGCGGTGGCACGGCGCAGCACGGGGTGGACGTCGTCCGCCGGGCCGGTCAGTGAGGGGGCAGGGCCGGTTGCGCGGCGCCGACGGGCGGCCGCTGCGGAGGAGTGGGCCATGACGAACCTCCTGTCGTCTTCGTGACGGCATCCCCTGCTACCGGGTGCCGTATGCGCTCATCGTGCGGTATGGCACTGACAACCCGTTCCGACCTGAGGTTTTACGGGGTTCTGCTTCGATCGACAGTTCGAGCCCGGACCGGCCGCCCCCTGGGCCGAGCCTGTGGAGGGGCGGGGCGGCGGTCCTGTGACAATCAGGGCCATGGAACGCAGCAGCACCACGTCGGGCGGCAGCACCCGCCGCGAGGTCACCCGGCAGAAGCTCTACGAGGCGGCCGTCACCCTCATCGCCGAACAGGGTTTCTCCGCCACCACGGTGGACGAGATCGCCGAGCGGGCAGGGGTCGCGAAGGGCACGGTCTACTACAACTTCGCGAGCAAGTCGGTCCTCTTCGAGGAGCTGCTGCGGCACGGGGTCGGGATCCTCGCCGCCTCGCTGCGGGAGGCGGCCGACCGGACGGCCCTCCAGGGCGGCGGGAGGGGCGACGCCCTGGACGCGATGATCCGCGCGGGGCTCGTCTTCATCGACCGTTACCCGGCCTTCACCCAGTTGTACGTGGCCGAACTGTGGCGCACCAACCGGGCCTGGCAGTCCACGCTGCTGGTGGTCCGGCAGCAGGCCGTGGCGGTCGTCGAGGACGTGCTGCGCGAGGGCGTGGAGAGCGGCGAGTTCAGCGCGCAGACCGACGTTCCGCTCACGGCCGCGGCGCTGGTCGGCATGGTGCTGGTGGCCGCCCTGGACTGGCAGGCCTTCCAGCCGGGGCGCTCCCTGGACGAGGTGCACGCGGCGCTGTCCCGGCTGCTGCCGGGACGTGTGGGCGGCCGCCCCTGAGCCTACCGGTCGGGCGGTGCCACCCGGTCGTGCGCCCCGGCGCGCACGAAAGCGCCGGTCCGGCGGTGGCTGCGTCCCCCGCGAGCCACTGCCGGACCGGCACCTTCCTGCTCCCCCGTGGTTCCCCCTGTACGTCCCCCCGCAGGGCCCCCGTTGCGGTCGTCCCCCGGTACCCCCCGTGCCTCGCTCCCGCCGACGACGCCGGCGGAAGGAGCGGATCGCGGGCCGGTCCGTTTCCGGCGCCCCGTGTCGCCGGTTCCGGAGCCGTGCCCCTCTCCGTGCTCTCCACTTTCTCGTTTCCGCAGGTCGTGGCCCATCCGCGCGCGTACTCATCTCGGGAACTAGGTACGGATACTCAGTCCTGCGCACCCGCCCCCACGACGCCGTGTCGCCGGCTGGTCACCGGAGCGGGGGCGCCGGTACTCGGGGCCGGGGTGTCAGCAGGGGCGGATAAAGTCCCTGGCATGGCACGGATTGCGGTGATCGGCGCCGGGATGGGCGCGATGGCGGCCGCTGCCCGGCTGGCCGTCGCGGGCCACCGGGTGGCGGTGTACGAGCGGACGGACACGTACGGCGGCGCGCTGCGCCGGCTGGAGCGGGACGGCTTCGCGTTCGACACCGGCCCCGGACTGCTCCCGCTGCCCGCGGTCTACCGCGACCTGTTCGTCAAGACCGGCAAGGAGCCGTTGGACGCCTGCGTCGACCTGGTCCAGGTGGACCCGTCGTCCCACCATGTGTTCGCGGACGGTACGCGTGTCTCGCTGCCGAACGCGTCCCGCGCGGGTGTCGTCTCCGCCCTGCAGGAGGCCCTCGGTCCCGCTGCCGGACAGCGCTGGGGCGACTTCCTGGTGCGCGCCCGCGAGGCCTGGGACAGGACCCGCCGACCGCTCCTGGAGGAGCCGCTGTGGCCCAACTGGCGGGTGCTCGCCGACCGCGAGCCCTACCCGGCCGTCCCCCACAAGAAGCTGCTGCGCACGCGCACCGCGGGCACGCTCGCCGAGATCGGTGCCTGGGAGCTGCGCGATCCCCGGCTGGTCTCCCTGCTGGGGAGTTACGCGCTCGAGCACGGCCTCGACCCCCGGTCCACGCCGGCGAGCGCGGCGGTGCTGCCGTACATGGAACACGCCTTCGGCACCTGGTACGTCCGCGGCGGCATGCGGGAACTGGCCCGCGCGGTGTACGAGCGGTGTGTGGCCCGCAGGGTGAAGTTCCACTTCGGCTCCGAGGTCACCGGCGTGCTGGAGAAGGACGGCCGGGTGGCGGGCGTGGAGTTCGCCGGGGGCCGCTCCCCGGCCTCCGGGGGCAAAACGGTGGCCGAGGCGGACCACGTGGTCGCCGGGGTGACGCCCGCGGTGCTGGACCGGCTGACCCGGGGGAGCCGGGTACGGGGTGACGGCGAGGTTCCGGGCAGGACCGGGGCGGCGAGCCGTCTGACGGTGCTGCTGGCGCTGCGCGGGGGGCGTCCGGAGGGGACACCGCACCGGACGGTCGTGCACGCGGAGGACCCGGAGGCCGAGCTGGAGTCCCTGACCGGCTCCCCCGCGAGCCTGCCCGCGCACCCCACGGTCACGGTCCTGCGGCCCGACGACCCGGCGCTGGTCCCCGACGGCGCCCATGAAGCGGTCACCCTCACCTCGGTGGTGCCCCCGGGCGCCGGGCCGGGCCTGGACGGGCACGCGCAGCGCATGATCACCGCCGCCGAGCGGGCGGTACCCGGCCTGCGCGACCGGCTGATCCGGCACGAGGTGCGCACTCCGGCCGACATCGCGGAGGCGACGGGCGCGGAGGGCGGAGCCGTGCCCGTACCGGCGCTCGCCGCGGCGGACGGACGGCTGCTCCACCCGTCCAACGGCACGCGCGTACCCGGGCTGTTCACGGTCGGCGGCTGGTCGCATCCCGGCGGAGGGCTGCCGCACGCCGGGATGTCGGGCGCGTTGGTCGCCGGCCTGATCGTGGAGGGCCCGGAGTTCCGCGGCTCCCAGTGAACGACGGGGACGCTTTCGGATCCTGGCTGATCAGTAACGGTACTGCTGTTCGTCGTACCCGTTGCCGTTCCCGGGCGCCTGGCCCGTCTGGCCGTCGCCCTGGTACGGGTACGGCTGCTCCTGCGGGAGTTCACCGCCGTACAGGTCGTCGGCGTTGCGCTGCTGCGGAACCCACAGGCCGCCGGCCGGAGTCTCGCCGCCGTAGGTGCCGCCGTCGTAGGTGCCACCGCCGTACTGGTCCTGGCCGTAGTCCTGTTGGCCGTACTGCTGCGGGTCGGCGTAACCGGTGCCGTACGAGGCGTCGCCATAGCTCGAGTTGCCGATGTACGGGTCGGAGTAGGCGGCGTACTGCTGCTGTTGGCCCGTGCTGTCGTAGGCGGCCTGCTGCTGGCCGTAACCGGAGTAGTCGTAGGCGTAGTTCTGGTCGGTGGCATAGCCCTGGTCGGGGCTCTGGGCGGTCGCCGCGTACTGGTCCTGGGCCGGGGTGCCGTACCCGTTGTCGCCGTTGTCGCCGTAGACGCCGTACGAGCCGGTGTCGTCGGGCATGGGCTGCGGCTCGTAGACGGCGGTGGTCTCGGCGGCCGTCGGCTGCTCGGTGCGCGCCGGCGTGAACACGTCGTCGCGGTCGTAGTCGTCCGCGGCGTAGGAGTTCCGGTCGGTGCGGTAGGCGGCGGCCTCGTCGCCGTAGCCGTCCCCGCCGCCATAGCCGTCCCCGTGGCCGTCGCCGGTGGCCTCCAGGCCGGAGACCTCCAGGGTCGGTTCCTGCCGCCCGCGGTCACCCCGGCCGCCCTTGACGGCGGCCAGCGCAGGGGCGTTGACCGCCCAGCCGGCCGCGAAGCCGCGGCGGAACGACAGGGTGACGTAGGTCTGGCCGATCGCGAAGGCCGCGGCACCCAGTCCGATGACGAGGACGGCCTGGATCAGCACACCGAGCACGACGCCCAGGAAGCCGGCGAAGGCGAGCAGCCGCCAGCGCAAGCGTGCCTTGTACTGCAGCAACACCTCGCCGAGCAGCCACAACGCGACCACGCCGAACGCGATGTAGAGGACCGTCCAGCCCATGTACGCCCCTCTCCCAGCGGCCGCTACGCAGTGTGTCGTACACCGGTGCGACCGGTCTAGGCCCGCAGCGGGTGGTGCAGGCCCAGGTTCTCGTAGATTTCCAGCGTCGCCGTGGAGTTGTTGAGCGTGATGAAGTGCAGTCCGGGCACTCCCTCGGCCAGCAGCCGCGCGCAGAACTCCGTGGCGAAGTCGATGCCAATGGAGCGTACCGCCGCCGGATCGTCCGCCGCTGTGAGGATCCGCTCTTTCAGGGCATCCGGGAACGACGCGTTACTGAGCTGCGGCAACCTCTCCAGCATCTTCACACTGGTCACCGGCATGACCTCGGGAATCACCGGCGTCTCACAACCCGCCGCGTCGACTCGGTCACGCAGGCGCAGGTACGACTCGGGGTGGAAGAACATCTGGGTGATCGCGTAGTCGGCGCCCGCCCGGCACTTGTCGACGAAGTGCGCGACGTCCGTGTCCCACTCGGCCGACCTCGGGTGCATCTCCGGGAAGGCGGCGACACCGACGCAGAAGTCACCCGACTCCTTGATGAGCCGGACGAGTTCGGCGGCGTAGGTCAGCCCCTGCGGGTGCGGGATCCAGTCGGCCATCGGGTCGCCGGGCGGGTCGCCCCGCACGGCGAGCATGTTGCGGATCCCGGCGTCGGCGTACTGGCCGATGATGTTGCGCAGTTCGGCGACGGAGTGGTTGACCGCGGTGAGGTGGGCGACGGGGGTGAGGGTGGTGTCCGCGACGATCTGCTCGGTCTCGTGGACCGTGCCCGCGCGGGTGGATCCCCCGGCACCGTAGGTGACGGAGACGAAGTCCGGGGCGACCGCCTCGACCCTGCGCAGCGCGCTCCAGAGGTTCCGCTGACCCTTGGGAGTCTTCGGCGCCGAGAACTCGAACGAGTACGTCGTCTTTCCGGCGGCGAGCATGTCGCGCACGGTGCGTGCGCGGTCAGTCCTGGTCGATGCGGTTCCGAGGGCCATACCGGCAGGTTAGCCAGGGGGCGGCGGTCACCCAACCGAATGGGGGTTATTTGCCCGGTTGGCCGCTTTCTTGTCCACCCTTTGGACAAACCTGAGACGAACTCGGTCACCGGGTGCCGGGCGCCGCGCGCAGCCGCTTCGCGAACTCGGACGCCGCCGCGCCCGGGTCGTCCGCCTCGGTGACGGCCCGTACGACGACGACCCGGCGGGCGCCGGCCTCCAGCACCTCGTCGAGGTTGCCGAGGTCGATGCCGCCGATGGCGAACCAGGGGCGGTCGGTGCCGAGGGCGGCGGTGTACCGGACCAGGTCGAGGCCGGGGGCGTGGCGGCCGGGCTTGGTGGGGGTGGGCCAGCAGGGGCCGGTGCAGAAGTAGTCCACGCCCTCCTGCACGGCCGCGGCGGCTGCCTCGGGCTCGGCGTGCGTGGAGCGGCCGATCAGGACGTCCTCGCCCAGGACGGCTCGGGCCGCGGGGACGGGAAGGTCTCCCTGGCCGAGGTGCAGTACGTCGGCGCGGGCGGCGTGGGCGACGTCCGCGCGGTCGTTCACCGCGAGCAGCTTGCCGTGCCGGGCGCAGGCGTCCGCGAGGACCGCCAGGTGCTCCAGCTCCTCGCCGGCCTCCATGCCCTTGTCCCTCAGCTGCACGATGTCGACGCCACCGGCCAGGACCGCGTCCAGGAACTCCGCGAGATCACCCTGCCGCTTGCGGGCGTCGGTGCAGAGGTAGACCAGGGCGTCGGAGAGCCGGGCGCGCGCGGTAGTACCTGCGGTGGTGACTGGCATGCGGGTGTCCCCCCGTGTGTCGGTGGCGGCCGGACCGGGGCGCCCCGGGGCCGGGTGGAGCACGGCCCACGGCGGACTACGGCACGGGGTGCCGGACGGTCGCGGGCCCGGGCCCGGCGCCCTGGGACAGCGGCGCCGGGCGGCGGTTCACAGCCGGATGCGGGTCCCCGTCCCGATGCGGGTACGGGCCGGGGCCCGGGCCCGGGTGTGTCGTCGCGGGCTCAGACGGCGAGCGCCTGGGCGCGGCGCTTCACCTCCGTGCCGCGGTTCTCGCTCAGCGCCTGCGCGGGCGTGCCCGGCAGGCTCTCGTCGGGGGTGAAGAGCCATTCCAGCATCTCTTCGTCCGTGAAACCGTCGTCCCGCAGGAGCGTCAGGGTGCCGGAGAGGCCCTTGACGACCTTGTCCTCGTCGATGAAGGCGGCGGGGACGTGCAGTGCGCGGTTCTCACCTCGGCGTACGGCGATGAGCTGGCCCTCCTTGACCAGCTGCCGGACGCGCGTCACCTCGACACCGAGCATCTCGGCGATGTCGGGCAGGGTGAGCCAGGCGGGGACGAGAGCATCGATCTTTGCGTCAATCTCGGTCACGGGACAAGCGTGCCATCTGGCACTGACAGTCGGAAGCCGAGCCCCTCCGCCCGGGGTCCGTCCGGCGGATCACCGTGCACGGACGTGTCGGCCGGACGGACTCCAGGGGCCGGGGTTCACCCCTTCGCCGACTTCAGTGGCCTCGCCGGGTCGGCCAGCAGCTCCGCGTCCATCACCGTGCCCGCCTCGATCAGGCGGCGCCCCTGGGCCAGGTCGCGGGGGCGGCCCACCGCGAGCAGCGCCACCAGCCGGGACGCGCGGAGCCAGCAGACCGTCCAGGCAGGCCCGTCGGCGTCCCCGCGCCACACCGTCCGGTCGGCGTCCGCGTGATGCCCGGCGTACTGGACGAAGCGGCCGAACTGCTCGGACCAGAAGTAGGGCACCGGGTCGTACACCGCCGGAGGTTCGCCGGTGGCCGCCCCGAGGATGTTCGCCGCGACCGTGCGCGGGCCCTGCAGGGCGTTGTCCCAGTGGTGCACCAGCAGGCGTTCGCCGTACCGCCCCGAGGGGAAGGACGCGCAGTCGCCGACCGCGTACACGTCCGGCACGGAGGTCATCAGGTGCGGGTCGGCGATCACGTCACCGCGCTCGCCGAGCTCGACCCCGGAATCGTCCAGCCAGGCGGTGGCGGGGCGGGCCCCGACCCCGACGACGACGGCGCCCGCGGACAGTCGCGAGCCGTCGTCCAGCACCACCGCTCCGGGCTCGACGCGCTCCACGCGCGCGTGGGTGCGCAGCACCACCCCCGCGTCGCCGTACCAGGCGGTCATCGGGGCGGTCACCTCGGCGGGCAGCGCCTCGGCCAGCGGCCGGTCGGCCGCCTCCACGACGGTGACCGCGCAGCCCGCCTCGCGCGCAGCCGTGGCGAACTCCGCGCCGATCCAGCCGGCGCCGACGACCACGATGTCCTGGCGGCCCGCGAGCACCGGCCGCAGCCGTTCGACGTCGTCCAGGGTGCGCAGCAGATGGACGCCCGGGACCCCGTCCGCGCCCGGCAGCCGGACCGGTTCGGCACCGGTCGCGACGACCAGGACGTCGTAGGGGACCGGACCGGCCTCCGTGTCCAGTTCGTGGTCGGCGGGACGCAGCCCGAGCACCTCGCAGCCGAGCCGCAGTTCGATGCCGAGCGCCTCGAAGTCGACGTCGAAGGCGGAGCCCTCCGCCTTGCCGAGCAGCACCGCCTTGGACAGGGGAGGCCGGTCGTACGGCTGGTGGGGTTCGGCGCCGATCATCGTCACGGTGCCGGTGAATCCCTGCTCCCGGAGGGCGACGGCGGTCTGCACACCGGCCATTCCGGCCCCCGTCACCACCACGCGCCGCGGCTCGGACGGTCCCCGTTCCTGCGTCTGCTCGCTCACCTGATCACCATAGACACCTGACCATCGGTCAGTCGGTCTCCGGCTCTCGTGAGCTGCTCCACGACGCTGGTCCCGCTGCCCGGCTGCGACTCCCACTCCCAGGTCTCCTCCAGCCGCACCCGCCCGTCGGGCAGCTCCACGACCGTCGACACGCAGTGTCCCGAGGACGTGGTGCCGTCCTGCTTGAGCTGCACGTACCGGAAGTCCAGCCGGTCCCCCTCCCGGGTGCCCACCAGGTACCCGCGGACGACGTCACCACCCGCGTACTCGGCCCAGATCCCGCCGTCCCGCTCGTGGTACGTGAACCGGGTGCGGGTGCCGACCTGGCCCGGCGCCTGGTCGGCGACGGGGGCGAGGACGAGACCGTCGAGCGAACCGGCCATGCGAAGGCTCCCTACACGTTCGTTGATCCGGAGGCTAGGGTGGCCAACGTAAGACACTCGCGGGAGCCCGGACGCACCGGGCTGAGAGGGAGGCTGGCGGCCTCCGACCGTATGAACCTGATCCGGGTCATGCCGGCGAAGGGAGGGGCTGGACGCCCATGCCGCCCACACACACCTCGCAGCGCTCCCCCGACGTCCTCGTCGTCGGGGGCGGCGTCATCGGTCTGGTCACGGCCTGGCGGTCCGCGCAGCGCGGGCTGGCCACGACCGTGCTGGACCCCGAGCCGGGCGGCGGCGCCGCCCAGGTGGCCGCCGGGATGCTGGCCGCCGTCACGGAACTGCACTACGGCGAGCAGACCCTGCTCGGCCTGAACCTCGCCTCCGCGCTCCGCTACCCCGACTTCGCGGCCGAGCTCACCGAGGCCACCGGTCACGACCTCGGCTACCGCCGGTGCGGCACCCTCGCGGTCGCGCTGGACGCCGACGACCGCACCCATCTGCGCGAACTGCACGTCCTGCAACAGCAGTCGGGGCTCGACGCGCAGTGGCTGTCGGGGCGGGAGTGCCGGCGCCTGGAGCCGATGCTCGCACCCGGTGTGCGCGGCGGGCTGCGGGTGGACGGCGACCACCAGATCGACCCCCGGCGGCTGGCGGCGGCGCTGGTGACCGCCTGCGAGCGGGCGGGCGTGGTCCTGCACCGCGCGTGGGCCGACCGGCTCACCGTCTCCGGGGAGCGGGCCACGGGCGTGGTCACCGCCGACGGCGCCGAGCTGACCGCCGGACAGGTGGTGCTGGCCGGAGGCAGCCTCAGCGGGCGGCTCGCGGGCGTCCCCGCGGACCTGCTGCCTCCCGTGCGTCCCGTGAAGGGGCAGGTGCTCCGGTTGGCGATGCCCGACCGGTTCGGTCCGTTCCTGAGCCGGACGGTGCGTGCGGTGGTGCGGGGCAGCCAGGTGTATCTGGTGCCGCGCGAGAGCGGGGAGCTGGTGATCGGGGCGACCAGCGAGGAGCAGGGCTGGGACACCACCGTCACCGCGGGCGGGGTGTACGAGCTGCTGCGCGACGCCCACGAACTGGTTCCCGGCATCACCGAGCTGCCGCTCACCGAGACCCGGGCCGGACTGCGCCCCGGCACCCCCGACAACGCGCCCCTGCTCGGCCCGTCCGGGCTCGAGGGGCTGGTCCTGGCGACCGGGCACCACCGCAACGGTGTGCTGCTCACTCCGGTCACCGGCGACGCCCTGGCGGAGTTCCTGGCCACCGGTGAACTCCCGGCACAGGCCCGTCCCTTCACCCCCCGGCGGTTCGCCGCGACCGCCGCCGCACTCACGGAGCAGCCCGTTTGACTTCCTCCCCCTCCCGAAGGAGGGGGAGTCCTACGGCTCGCGCCGTGGGGTTTCCTGCTTCACTGCCGACCGCCCGCCCGGAGTTCTCCGTTGAGGTCTTACACCGGCTCCACAGGCCGACACCGCCAGTCCGACGGCCAGCAGGTTCTGCGCCGCGTTCACGTCCCGGTCATGGACCGTGCCGCAGCTCTCACACGTCCAGGCGCGGACGCCGAGCGGCATCCTCTTTGCGAGGGTGCCGCAGGCGGAGCACAGCCGGGAGGAGGGGAAGAAGCGGTCGACCGCGATCACTTCCCGCCCGTACCAGGCGGCCTTGCACTCCGGCAGGCTCCGGAACTGCGACCACGCGGCATCACTGATGGCGCGGGCCAGGCTCCGGTTCTTGACCATGGTGCGCACGGCCAGGTCCTCGATCACGAGCGTTTGGTTCTCACGCACGAGTCGGGTGGTCAGCTGGTGCAGCACGTCCCGCCTGCGGTCGGCGATGCGGGCGACCCTGCGCCGGGCCTTGGCCCGGTTGGCCGAGCCCTGCGTCTTGCGCGACAGCTCCCGCTGGGCCCGGGCCAGACGGGCGCGGTCGCGGCGCTGGTGCCGGGGATTGGTGACCTTCGCCCCGGTGGAGAGGGTCAGCAGGTGGGTGAGGCCCGCGTCGATCCCGACCGCCGTACCGGTGGCGGGCAGCGGCCGCACGGCGGGGTCCTCGCACAGCAGGGACACGAACCAGCGGCCGGCCGCGTCCTGCGAGACGGTCACCGTGGACGGCTGCGCGCCCTTTGGCAGCGGCCGGGACCAGACGATGTCCAGCGGCTCGCCCATCTTGGCCAGGGTCAGCTTCCCGTGTCGGTAGCGGAACCCGCTGGTGGTGCACTCGGCGGACTTTTTCGACTTCTTCGACTTGAAGCGCGGATACTTCGCCCGCTTGCCGAAGAAGCCGGTGAACGCCGCCTGCAGGTGGCGCAGGCACTGCTGGAGCGGGACCGAGGAGACCTCGTTGAGCTAGTGCCGCATCAGGCAACGTTCGCCCTGTTGTGAGGTCCCGCCTGTCAACCTCTTCGGCCCCTGGTGATAATCGACCGATGAGCGCCATCGAACGTCCCATGCCGCCCCTGAACGTCGACGAACGCGCCACGCTCGAAAGCTGGCTTGACTTTCACCGCACCACCCTCGCCATGAAGTGCGAAGGTCTGGACAATGGGCAGGCCACCGTCGCGTCCGTGCCGCCGTCCGGCTTTACTCTGACAGGCCTCGTCCAGCACATGGCGGAGGTGGAGCGGAACTGGTTCCGCCGAGTGTTCGCCGGAGAACAGGCCCCGCCCATCTACAACCCGCAGGCCGACCCGTCCGCCCCTGACGGCGGCTTCGACCTGGCCGAGGGCGCCACCCTGCGTGACGCCCTCACCACCTGGCAGGAGGAGATCGCCCACGCCCGCAAGCACTGCGCCGACCGTGCCCTGACCGACACGGGTCGCTTCATGGACCAGGACGTCAGCCTCCGCTGGATCTACGTCCACATGATCGAGGAATACGCCCGCCACAACGGCCACGCCGACCTGCTCCGGGAACGCATCGATGGCAGCACCGGTGTATGACGCCAGATCAGGGAGCATTCGCCTGTCGTGACGTGCCGTCCAGAAGCTGTGCTGGACGGCACGTCACCGGCATCCTGTCGGGGTGGCTGAACGAGTACATGTACGCGAGATCGACGATGACGAGGGCCGACGGCTGCTGCGGATCATCCGCCGTGGCACGGGGTCGGTGGTGACCTGGCGGCGGGCCCAGATGGTGCTGCTGTCCGCGCAGGGCATGCCGGTGGCGAAGATCGCCGAGGTGTCGTTCACCAGCGATGACCGGGTCCGGGACGTGATCCACAACTTCAACGCCGACGGCTTCGAGTCGCTGTATCCGAAGTACAAGGGCGGCCGCCCCAAGACGTTCACGCTGCCCGAGCGGCGCGAGATCAAGAAGATCGCGAAGTCGAAGCCGACCGAGCACGACCTACCGTTCTCCACCTGGAGCCTGACAAAGCTGGCGGACTTCCTGGTTGCCGAGGGGGTGGTCGACGACATCAGCCACGAGGGCCTGCGCATCCTGCTCCGCGAGGAAGGCGTCTCGTTTCAACGCCTGAAGACCTGGAAGACCTCCCGCGATCCGGACTACGCGGCCAAGAAGGCACGCGTCGAACACCTCTACGCGATCGCCGACGGCGAGGTCATACCCGAGGACGGCGAGCCTGAAGTCATTTTCTGCCTCGATGAGTTCGGACCGCTCAACCTGATGCCCCACCCGGGCCGGCAATGGGCCGAGCGCGGCGGCAGGCACAAAGACCCCGCCCGTGAACCACGCCGCAGGCGGCGGGCGACCTACAACCGCTACGGCGGAGTGCGGCACCTGTTCGCCGCCCTGGACCTGTCCAGGGACAAGCTCTACGGCCACATCAAACCGGTCAAGAAGCGGACGCAGTTCCTGGAGTTCTGCCGCTACCTGCGCAGCCTCCACCCTCCGACGGTGCGGATCGCGATCGTCTGCGACAACTTTTCCCCGCATCTGACCACGAAGAGGTGCCAGCGGGTCGGCACCTGGGCGGCTGCGAACAACGTCGAGATCGCCTACACCCCGACCAACTCCTCCTGGCTCAACCGCATCGAGGCCCAGTTCACGGCCCTGCGCTACTTCACCCTCGACGGCACCGACCACGCCGACCACAAGGAACAGGGCAGCATGATCCGCCGCTACATCATCTGGCGAAACCGCCACGCCGACGACCAGCGCCTACGCGTCGTCGTCGACAGGGCGAACGTTGCTTGATGCGGCACTAGGCGAGTTCCTCGGTCTTCTTCCAGGTTGTCAGCAGCGCCGACGTCTGGTTGCAGTTGACCCGTTCCTGGCGTGCCCAGGCCTCGGTGTGGGCCGCGAGGGCCAGGTCGTAGACCTTCCGCACGCAGCCGAACGTGCGCGACAGCTCGGCCGCCTGCGCGTCGGTCGGGTAAAAGCGGTACTTGAACGCCCGCTTCACGCACGCCGTGGTCACGCTCACAAACTAGTGCGACTGCCTGTGAGCATCAAATCTGCCGGTCAGGGCATAGTTCTCCGCCTTGACGGCGGAAAACCGCTCGATGTCCCGATCCGCGGGGGTTTCGTTTCTCCCCTGCCTGAAGGCGGGGGTCTCCACGAAAGGACTCAGATGAACACTCCTGCGCATACCCCGGTCACGGTCCCGGTCACGCTCAACGGGGAGCCGCGCGAGGTGGCTCCCGGTACGGCGCTCGACGCGCTGGTCGGCACGCTCACCGAGGCGCACTCCGGGGTGGCCGCCGCCCTCAACGAAACGGTCGTCCCGCGCGCGCAGTGGCCGCTCACGCCCCTCGCCGAGGGGGACCGGGTGGAAGTCCTGACCGCCGTGCAGGGAGGCTGATCATGGCCGACGATCCGTTCGTCCTCGGCGGTACGTCCTTCACGTCCCGTCTGATCATGGGCACCGGCGGGGCGCCCAGCCTCGAGGTGCTGGAGCGGGCGCTGGTGGCGTCCGGGACCGAGCTGACGACCGTCGCGATGCGGCGGGTGAACCCCTCGGTGCACGGCTCGGTGCTCTCGGTACTGGACAGGCTGGGCATCCGGGTGCTGCCGAACACGGCGGGCTGTTTCACCGCGGGGGAGGCGGTGCTCACCGCCCGTCTCGCGCGGGAGGCACTCGGCACCGACCTGGTCAAGCTGGAGGTCATCGCCGACGAGCGCACCCTGTTGCCGGACCCCGTCGAACTGCTGGAGGCGGCCGAGACCCTGGTCGACGACGGGTTCACGGTGCTGCCGTACACCAACGACGATCCGGTGCTGGCGCGGAAGCTGGAGGACGTCGGCTGTGCGGCGGTCATGCCGCTCGGGTCGCCGATCGGGTCGGGGCTCGGCATCCGCAACCCGCACAACTTCGAGCTGATCACGCAGCACGCGCGCGTGCCGGTGATCCTGGACGCGGGTGCCGGTACGGCGTCGGACGCGGCGCTGGCGATGGAGCTGGGGTGCGCGGGGGTGATGCTCGCCTCGGCGGTGACGCGGGCGCAGGAGCCGGTGCTGATGGCCGCCGCCATGCGGAGCGCGGTCGAGGCGGGGCGGCTGGCGCGGCGGGCGGGGCGGATTCCGCGGCGGCACTTCGCCGAGGCGTCCTCTCCCGCGGAGGGGCTGGCCGTGCTGGATCCGGAGCGGCCGGCGTTCTGAGGGTGTTCTCCCACCCGCGCACCACCCGTTTCCAGTCGGCCGAGAGGCGGAGGCTCCCCGCGGGGGCCGAGCACCACCGGCGACCGCGGCTGCTGCCGACGGCGGCAACCGCAGGCACCGAGCCCCAGCGGCGGCCGCAGGACCGAATCGCACCGACGGCCGCGGGAGCCGGTGAGACCGGCGGGCGTAGGGGGTTCCTTCGTGGGGTGCGTCACAGGCCGGCTGCAGTCGTGCCCCGATCCGGGACCGTTCCGGATCGATCCGGTCGGCGCCGTCGGCGGCTCCTCGTAGACTCCCAGCGTGGACACGACCCTTCAGGACCCTCTGGTCGGGCAGCTGCTCGACGGCCGGTACCGCGTCGAGGCGCGTATCGCGGTCGGCGGGATGGCCACGGTCTACCGGGCCGTGGACACCCGTCTGGACCGTGTGCTCGCGCTCAAGGTGATGCACCCTGCGCTCGCCGCCGACGGCTCCTTCGTCGAGCGGTTCATCCGCGAGGCGAAGTCGGTCGCCCGGCTGGCCCATCCGAACGTGGTGCAGGTCTTCGACCAGGGCACCGACGGCGCGTACGTCTACCTGGCGATGGAGTACATCGCCGGCTGCACCCTGCGTGACGTGCTGCGCGAGCGCGGTGCGCTGCAGCCGCGGGCCGCGCTGGACATCCTGGAGCCGATGCTGGCCGCGCTCGGCGCCGCGCACCGGGCCGGGTTCGTGCACCGGGACATGAAGCCGGAGAACGTGCTGATAGGGGACGACGGCCGGGTCAAGGTCGCCGACTTCGGGCTGGTCCGGGCCGTGGACACGGTGACGAACACCACCGGCACCGTGCTGGGTACGGTCTCGTACCTGGCGCCGGAGCAGATCGAGAGCGGCAGCGCCGACCCCCGCGTGGACGTGTACGCGTGCGGCATCCTGCTGTACGAGATGCTGACCGGTGAGAAGCCGCACGACGGCGACTCCCCCGCGATCGTGCTCTACAAGCATCTGCACGACGACGTGCCGCCGCCGTCGGCCGCCGTTCCCGGTATGGCGTACGCGCTGGACGAGCTGGTCGCCTCGGCGACCGCGCGCAACCCGGAGGTCCGCCCGTACGACGCGGTGGCACTCCTCGCGCAGGTCCGCGAGGCGCGCGGCGGACTCGACGACGAGCAGCTGGACGCTATGCCGCCGCAGGCGCTGACCTCGGAGGACCAGTCCGTCCGGGGCGCCGAGAACCGTACGAGCGTCATCCCGCGCGCGCTCACGGTGCCCCGCCCGCTGCCCGTCGACGAGGACCGCCACACCAGCCGGCTCCAGTCCCCGGCGCCGCCGCCCCGGCGCGGTGTGTCGCTGCGTGGTCCGCTGCTGCGGCGCGGCCCGATGGCGATCGTCGTCGCCGTGCTGCTGGTGCTGGGCGCCGGGGCAGGCGTGTGGTACATCAACTCCGGCCAGTTCACCAAGGTCCCGCCGCTGCTGGCGAAGACCGAGAAGGAGGCCCGGGAGCGGCTGGCGGACGCCGGGCTGGGTGTCGGCCAGGTCGAGGAGGCGTACAGCGACACCGTGGAGCGGGGCACGGTGATCAGCACGGATCCCAAGGCGGGTGCCCGTATCCGGGGCACCGACTCGGTCTCGCTCACCCTCTCCAAGGGGCCGCAGACCGTGCGGGTTCCCGATGTCGACGGCTACCGGCTGGACAAGGCGCGGTCCGTGCTGAAGGACGCGGGCCTGGAACCGGGCATGGTCACCCGGGAGTTCAGTGAGGACGTGTCCAAGGGCTTCGTGGTCTCCACCGGGCCGGGCAAGGGCACGAAGGTCCGTGCGGGCTCGGCGGTGGCGCTCACCGTGAGCAAGGGCAGCCCGGTGGACATCCCCGAGGTGGTCGGCCAGGACCTGGACGACGCGCGCGCCGAGCTGGAGGAGGCCGGTCTGAAGGTGAGCATCGCCGCCGAGCGGGTCACCTCCGAGCACGACGCGGGCCGGGTGGCCCGGCAGAGCCCGGAGGCCGGCCGTGAGGCCGCCGAGGGGGACAGCGTGACGCTGACGCTGTCCAAGGGGCCCGAGATGGTCCCGGTCCCGGACGTGGTCGGCGACAGTGTGGACGAGGCCACCGGGAAGTTGGAGGGTGCCGGGTTCCGGGTCAAGGAGGACCGCGGGCTGCTCGGTCTGTTCGGCGACACCGTCAAGGCCCAGTCCGTGTCCGGCGGGGACACCGCGCCCAAGGGCTCGACGATCACCCTCAAGATCCGCTGACGGAGGGCTCAGGGGCTTCGGCGACCCGGGGCATGACACCCTGGAAGGGTGAAGAGTCACCTGTCCGGCCCTGCCCGCAACCCGGTCGGCGGCCATGTCCCCGTGGCCGGCGGTCTGCATTCCGTCGGTCTGTCCTATGCCCGTGAGCTGAGCGCGGAGGCCGTGCAGGTCTTCGTCGCCAACCCGCGCGGCTGGGCGACGCCGACCGGCAACCCGAAGCAGGACGCGGCGTTCCGCGAGGCGTGTGCGGCCGAGTCGATCCCGGCGTACGTGCACGCTCCGTATCTGATCAACTTCGGGTCCCACACCGAGGCGACCGCCGAACGGTCCGCCGAGTCGCTGCGCCACTCGCTGCGGCGCGGGCGCGAGATCGGGGCGCTGGGTGTGGTGGTGCACACCGGAAGCGCGACCGGCGGACGGGAGCGGTCGGTGGCGCTGAGGCAGGTACGGGAGTACCTGCTGCCGCTGCTCGACGAGCTCACCCATGACGACGACCCGTTCCTGCTGCTGGAGTCGACGGCCGGCCAGGGCGCCTCCCTGTGCTCGCTGATCCGGGACTTCGGTCCGTACTTCGAGGTGCTGGACGCCCATCCGAAGCTGGGCGTCTGCCTGGACACCTGCCATGTCTTCGCGGCCGGCCACGACCTGACCGGGCCGAGCGGGATGCGCCGGACGCTGGATCTGCTGGTGGAAACGGTCGGCGAGGGTCGGCTGAAGCTCATCCACGCCAACGACTCCATGGATGTGGTCGGCGCACACAAGGACCGTCACGCGAACATCGGCGCAGGCCACATAGGCGAGGAACCGTTCCGCGCGCTGATGACGCATCCGGCGACCGAGGGAGTGCCCCTGATCATCGAGACCCCCGGCGGCAAGGAGGGTCATGCTGCGGACGTGGAACGCCTGAAGAAACTCCGGGATCAGGGCCTCTGATCCGCAGATCAGGGGCCTGCGGGCCGCCCGGCCCGGTCAGAGTTCGGGGCCGTCCCCGGGTTCCTCCTGGTAGGAGTAGCGCTGTTCCCTCCAGGGGTCGCCGACGTTGTGGTAGCCGCGCTCCTCCCAGAAGCCGCGGCGGTCGGCGGTCATGTACTCCACGCCGCGGACCCACTTCGGCCCCTTCCAGGCGTAGAGGTGGGGGACGATCAGACGGAGCGGGAACCCGTGCTCGGCGGTCAGCAGTTCGCCGTCCTTGTGCGTGGCGAAGAGCGCCTGCTCGGACGAGAAGTCCGCCAGCCGCAGGTTGGAGCTGTATCCGTACTCGGCCCACACCATCACATGGGTGACGTCGGGCGCGGGCGGGGCGATTTCCAGGAGGGTACGGGCCGGAATCCCGCCCCATTCGGCGCCGAGCATGCTGAACTTCGTGACACAGTGCAGGTCGGCCACGACACTGTGGTACGGCAGGGACGTGAACTCCTCGTGGTTCCAGCAGTGCTTGTCGCCGTCGGCGGTGGCGCCGAACACCCTGAACTCCCAGCGCTCGGGCCGGAACCTGGGGACGGGCCCGTAGTGCGTGACCGGCCAGCCCTTCTGCAGCCGCTGCCCCGGCGGAAGCTCGAACCGCGCCGCTCCCTCTGCTGTGCGCTCCCCCGATTCGCGTTCCGCCGGCTGACCCATGCTTCCATCCTGACAGACCCGGTACGACGCATCGGACCGGGGCTCCATGAAGTCGGACAATATCTGTCAAATAGCAGCAAGCACTCCCTTACTTAGTAAGTATGGGCTTACTGGACGATCTTCTCGGCCGGTGGAATCATGCGGCGCATCTGGCCCGTTCATTCGCATGGAAGGAGCCGCTGCGATGCAGGGCGATCCCGAGGTCATCGAATTCCTCAACGAGCAGCTGACCGCCGAGCTGACCGCGATCAACCAGTACTTCCTGCACTCGAAGCTGCAGGACCACAAAGGATGGTCCAAACTCGCCGAGTACACGCGCGCCGAGTCCTTCGACGAGATGCGGCACGCGGAGGTCCTCACCGACCGCATCCTGCTGCTCGACGGCCTGCCCAACTACCAGCGGCTCTTCCACGTCCAGGTCGGGCAGACGGTGACGGAGATGTTCCAGGCCGACCGGAAGATCGAGGTCGAGGCCATCGACCGCCTGCGCCGCGGCGTGGAGGTCATGCGCAACAAGAACGACATCACGTCCGCCAACATCTTCGAGGCGATCCTCGCCGACGAGGAGCACCACATCGACTACCTGGACACCCAGCTGGAGCTCATCGAGAAGCTGGGGGAGGCGCTGTATCTGTCGACGGTGATCGAGCAGTCGCAGCCGGACTCCTCGGGCCCGGGGACGAGCGGATTCTCGACCCACTAGGACGACAGGGCTTACGCGGCTTCGGGGAGCTCCGTCGTGAGGGGCGGCCGGTCCTGGCCGGTCGGCTGCCGACCGGGGCAGGCACCACGCCCGAGCAGCGCCTGGATGCGTCGCACGCAGCCACCGCAGTCAGTGCCCGCCTTGCAGGCGGAGGCGATCTGCCGGGGAGTGCAGGCCCCGGCGGCCGCGTGGCTCCTCACCTGCTCCTCGGTCACTCCGAAGCAGCTGCAGACGAACACGCGGTCCACCTCCCGAGGTAGTGCTGGGTCGTGCCGTCCCGACCCCTGATCGGTGAGGCTAACCTAACCTTACCTGCCGTCCGGAGGGCAGAAAAGTGGGGTGGGGCCCGATCCTGTGTGATCCGTGCCCCACCCCTCGCCGTTTCGGCAGGTGAGCGGTGTTACTGGTCCCGGTACATCTCGGCGACGAGGAACGCCAGGTCCAGCGACTGGCTGCGGTTCAGCCGGGGGTCGCAGGCGGTCTCGTAGCGCTGGTGCAGATCGTCGACGAAGATCTCGTCGCCGCCGCCCACGCACTCGGTGACGTCGTCGCCGGTGAGTTCCACGTGGATGCCGCCCGGGTGGGTGCCGAGCGCCTTGTGGACCTCGAAGAAGCCCTTCACCTCGTCGAGCACGTCGTCGAAGCGGCGGGTCTTGTGCCCGGAGGCCGCCTCGAAGGTGTTGCCGTGCATCGGGTCGGTCACCCAGGCGACGGTGGCACCGGAGGCGGTGACCTTCTCGACCAGCTCGGGAAGCCGGTCGCGGACCTTGTCCGCGCCCATCCGGACGATGAAGGTCAGCCGGCCCGGCTCACGCTCGGGGTCGAGCCGCTCGATGTACTGCAGCGCGTCCTCGGCGGTGGTGGTCGGGCCGAGCTTGACGCCGATCGGGTTGCGGATCTTCGAGGCGAACTCGATGTGCGCGTGGTCCAGCTGCCGGGTGCGCTCACCGATCCACACCATGTGCGCGGAGACGTCGTACAGCCGGCCGGTGCGCGAGTCGACGCGGGTCAGCGCCGACTCGTAGTCCAGCAGCAGCGCCTCGTGCGAGGAGAAGAACTCGACGGTCTTGAACTCCTCCGGCTCGACCCCGCAGGCCTGCATGAAGTTCAGCGCGTTGTCGATCTCGCGGGCGAGCTGCTCGTAGCGCTGGCCGGACGGGGACGACTTCACGAAGTCCTGGTTCCAGGCGTGCACCTGGCGCAGGTCGGCGTAGCCGCCGGTGGTGAAGGCGCGCACCAGGTTCAGCGTGGAGGCCGAGGCGTTGTACATCCGCTTCAGCCGCTCGGGGTCCGGGACGCGGGCCTCTTCGGTGAAGTCGAAGCCGTTGACGGAGTCGCCGCGGTAGGTGGGCAGGGTCACGCCGTCGCGGGTCTCGGTCGACTTGGAGCGCGGCTTGGAGTACTGGCCGGCGATCCGACCGACCTTCACCACGGGCACGGAGGCGGCGTAGGTGAGGACGGCGCCCATCTGAAGCAGGGTTTGGAGTTTGGCGCGGATGTGCTCGGCGGACACCGCGTCGAAGGACTCGGCACAGTCGCCGCCCTGCAGCAGGAACGCCTCGCCCCGAGCGACCGCGGCCATACGCGCGCGCAGCTGGTCGCACTCGCCGGCGAACACCAGTGGGGGATACGTTTCAAGCTCGGCGATCACATCGCGCAGAGCCTCGGCATCCGGGTACTCGGGCTGCTGCGCCGCGGGCAGGTTTCGCCAAGTCGCCTGAGCGGCGACGTTTCGAGAATCAGCGTTCACGGTCACGGGTCCAACAGTACGCGGTCGATTCGGCTATCCATCGCCACGCTCAGTCCGTGAGACGGGTCTGCCCGGCCGGTGCGAACCGGGGCACAGACCCTCACATCCCCACAGCGGCGGGGAGCAACCGCACGACGCCCATCTGGAGCAACGTCTTGAGCGGAGCGCCCCCGCCTCGGCGGGGAACATCGTGTGCAACGACGCGGGACGGCACACGTCACGCATCCTCATCGTGTTAGCGTGCGTGACATGTTCGCGCACTCGATCCAGAACTGGTGGTGGACCGCTTCTCCGGCGGCCCACTGACTCATCGCGCGTACGCAAGACTCCGCGAAGGCCGCCCGAGGGGCGGCCTTCGGCGTTTTCGCGGCCCGCGCGGCGCCCCGGCCGGCCCTCCGTCACCGAGGGACCACGACCGATGAACCTGCTCGACCTGCTGGACGACCCCCGCCCGTTCGCCCTGCTGCGCCGCCGCACCCCCGGCCACGACGACACCGTGGTGGAGCTGCTGCTCGGCCCCGTCAGCCCCCGTGACCGGCTGGCCGACCTGCCCGACGAGGGGCTGGCGCTCATCCCCTTCCGGCAGATCCGGGAGCGCGGTTTCGACGTGCGCGACGACGGCACCCCGCTGCTGGTGCTGACTCCCGAGGAGCGCCACGAGATCCCGCTCTCCGCTGCCCTGGAACAGCTGCCCGCGCACGACGTCCGGGTGGAGGGCGGCGGCTTCGACGTCGACGACGACGCGTACGCCGAGATCGTCGGGCGGGTGCTGCGGGAGGAGATCGGACGGGGCGAAGGCGCCAACTTCGTGATCCGGCGGACCTACGAGGGTGAGATCCCCGGGTTCGGGCGGGCCGACGCGCTGGCGCTGTTCCGGCGGCTGCTGGAGGGCGAGCGGGGCGCGTACTGGACGTTCGTGGTGTGCACCGGGCAGGAGGCGGGCGGGCGGACGCTGGTCGGCGCGAGCCCCGAGGTGCATGTGCGGGCGTCCGGCGGGACCGTCGTGATGAACCCGATCAGCGGCACGTACCGCTACCCGGCCGGGGGACCGACCCCCGAGCACCTGCTGGACTTCCTCGCCGACGGCAAGGAGATCGAGGAGCTGTCGATGGTCGTCGACGAGGAGCTCAAGATGATGTGCACCGTCGGTGACATGGGCGGGGTCGTGGTCGGTCCCCGGCTGAAGGAGATGGCGCATCTCGCCCACACCGAGTACGAGCTGCGCGGCCGCTCCTCGATGGATGTGCGGGAGGTGCTGAAGGAGACCATGTTCGCCGCGACCGTCACCGGGTCGCCGGTGCAGAACGCCTGCCGGGTGATCCGGCGGCACGAGCCCGCCGGGCGCGGGTACTACGCGGGAGCGCTGGCGCTGATCGGCCGGTCCGCGGGTGGCGGGCGGGAGGGGTCCGTCGGTGCGCAGAGCCTCGACTCCCCCATCCTCATCCGCACCGCCGACATCGACGCGGCGGGGCGGCTGCGGGTGCCGGTCGGCGCCACGCTGGTGCGGGGCTCGGACCCGGCGGCCGAGGTCGCCGAGACCCATGCGAAGGCGGCCGGGGTGCTGGTCGCGCTGGGGGTGCGCCCGGGACGGCCGCGTGAGGAGTCCGTACGGCCGCGGCTGGCCGACGATCCGCGGGTGCGGGCCGCGCTGGACGGGCGGCGGGCCTCACTGGCCCCGTTCTGGCTGCGGATGCGGGAGCCGTCGGCCGCGCCGGCGGGACGGGCGGGACTCGCGGGACACGCCCTGGTCGTCGACGGGGAGGACACCTTCACGGCGATGCTCGCGCATGTGCTGCGCTCCTCGGGGCTCGCGGTCACCGTCCGGCGGTACGACGAACCGGGGCTGCGGGAGACGGTGCTCGGGCACGAGGGGCCCGTGGTGCTGGGGCCCGGCCCCGGTGACCCGTCCGACACGGCCGACGCGAAGATGCGGTTCCTGCGCGGCCTGACCGCCGCGGTGATCAGGGACCACCGGCACGGCGTCCTCGGCGTCTGCCTCGGCCACGAGCTGATCGCGGCCGAGCTGGGTCTCGACACGGTCCGCAAGGAGGTGCCGTACCAGGGGGCGCAGACCGGGATCGACCTGTTCGGGCGGCCGGAGACGGTCGGCTTCTACAACAGCTTCGTCGCCCGGTGCGACGACGGGGCGGCGGCGGAACTGGCCGCGCACGGCATCGAGGTGAGCCGCGCGGCGAACGGCGAGGTGCACGCCCTGCGCGGGCCCGGCTTCGCGTCGCTGCAGTTCCACCCCGAGTCGGTGCTCACCCTGAACGGCGCGGCGCTCGTCGCGGAGCTGATGGGTCAGCTGCGCGGTACGAGGACGTTCTCCGAGCGGCGGCCCTCGGTGTAGTCGAGGACGTTGCGCACCGTGGTCTCGATGATCTGGCTGACCGCGTCCACGGTGTAGTACGCCTGGTGGGACGTCACCAGGACGTTGGGGAAGGTGACGAGGCGGGCCAGGGTGTCGTCCTCGACGGCCTCCAGGGACTTGTCGAGGAAGAACAGGCCCGCCTCCGCCTCGTACACGTCCAGTCCGACGCCGGTGAAGCGGCCCGCGCGCAGTTCGGCGACGAGGGCGGCGGTGTCGACGAGTCCGCCGCGGCTGGAGTTCACCAGGATCGCGTCGTCCCGCATCGTCCTCAGGGCGGGTCCGTCGATCAGCCGCTGGGTCTCCGGCACGAGCGGAACGTGCAGGGTGACCAGGTCGGACTCGGCGAGCAGTTGCTCCTTGGGGACGTAGGTCATGCCGAGTTCCCGGCAGGCGGGGTTCTCGGCGACGTCCCAGCCGAGCAGCCGCATGCCGAAGCCGTGCGCGATCCGGGCGAACGCCTCGCCGATCTTGCCGGTGCCGAGGACGCCGGCGGTGCGGCCGTGCATGTCGCGGCCCATCAGGCCGTCGAGGCGGAAGTCGAAGTCGCGGGTGCGGGTGGAGGCGCGGACGATACGGCGGTTGACCGCCATGGCGAGGGTCCAGGCGAACTCGGCGACCGAGTGGGGCGAGTAGTACGACACCCGGGCGACCGTCAGGCCGAGCCGCTCGGCCGTCTTCAGGTCGACGTTGTTGAAGCCGGTGGACCGCTGGGCGATCATCCGGGTGCCGCCGGCCGCCAGGTTCTCGAGGACCCCGGCGCCGAGGTCGCAGTTGACGCTGGTGGAGATCACCTCGTGGCCGGTCGCGATGAGGGCGGTGTCCTCGTTGAGGAAGACGTCCAGGCCACGTACCTCGTGATGGCCCCGGAAGGCCCGTTCGATCATGGGCTTCTCGTCGGACTGCACACCGAACGCGAGGATTTCCACGGGGTCCCTCCGGGGGTCGTGCCGGGCTTGTCGCCTCATGCGTGAATATACGGGGCTGGAGCGGAGTGCGGCTGGGGCCTGACGGGCCCTACTCGTCGTCGAGGCCGCGTTCGATGGCGTAGCGGACGAGTTCCACGCGGTTGTGCAGCTGGAGCTTGCCGAGGGTGTTCTGGACGTGGTTCTGCACCGTGCGGTGGGAGATGACGAGCCGTTCGGCGATCTGCTTGTAGCTGAGGCCCTTGGCGACCAGACGCAGCACCTCGGTCTCCCGGTCGGTCAGCCGGGGCGCCTTGGTTCCGCCGCTCTCCGGGACGGGTGCCGGATCGGAGGCCAGACGGCGGTACTCACCGAGGACCAGCCCGGCCAGGCCCGGGGTGAACACCGGGTCGCCGGCCGCCGTACGGCGCACCGCGTCCTGGAGCTCCTGGGTCGAGGCCGACTTCAGCAGATAGCCGGTGGCGCCCGACTTCACCGCTTCCAGGACGTCGGCGTGCTCACCGCTCGCCGAGAGCACCAGCACGCGCAGGGCGGGGTCCGCGGCGACGACCTCCTTGCAGACCTGGACACCGGGCTTGCCGGGCAGGTTCAGGTCGAGGACGAGGACGTCGGGGACGGCGGCCCTGGCGCGGCGCACGGCCTGGTCGCCGTCACCGGCGGTGGCGACCACCTCGAAGCCGGACTCGGACAGGTCGCGGGCGACGGCGTCGCGCCACATGGGGTGGTCGTCGACCACCATCACCTTGACCGGGCCCTGGCCTGTTCCCCGTTCGGCTGCCGTGTCCGTCATCGCTGCTCCGCCTTCCCCCGCGGGTCGTCCGCTTCCTTCATGTCCTTGGGCACCTTCAGCTCGACCTCCGTGCCCTGGCCCGGCACCGAGATCAGTTCCGCGCTGCCGCCGAGGTCGCGCAGCCGTCCGCGGATCGACAGGGCCACCCCGAGCCGTCCCTCACCCTCGGCCTGGGCGAGCCGGCCCTCGGGGATGCCGGGCCCGTCGTCGCGGACGGTGACGATCACCTCGTCCGGTTCGTCCTCGACCAGGATCCAGGCGCGGGCGTCCGGCCCGGCGTGCTTGCGCACGTTGTCCAGGGCCGCCCCGACGGCGGCGGCGACCTCCCGCGCGGCGGCCGGCGCGAGCGGCACCGGCGCCCCGGGTTCGGCGAGGTTGACCAGGGCACCGGCGTACGGGGCGAGCAGGGCACGCAGGTCGACGGGGCCGTCCCCGCTGCCGTTCTCCGGGACGCCGCCGGCCGCACCGGCGGTGTCGTCCACGGTGCGTACGGCCTCTCCCCCGGCCGTGTCCCGCGGGGCCCTGGGTACGGGCACCAGGCCGCCGGAGACCAGTGTGCGCAGCGCCACCTCCTGCTCGCCGGCCATCCGGCCCAGTTCGGCCGCCTCGCCGCCGATCACCGCGCCGCGCCGCTGCACCATCGCGAGCACCTGGAGCACGCCGTCGTGGATGTCGCGCGCGAGCCGCTCCCGTTCCCTGGTCGCGGCCTCGATCTCCAGGGCGCGGGCGAGGGTGCGCTCGGAGGCGCGGGCGACCTCGACGACGTAGCCGATGGCGATGGCGGCGACCCAGACGAGGATCACGTTGTGCACGGTGTCGCGGGCGGGGCTGCCGCGCTCGATCAGGTTGGCGACGGCGACCAGGGTGGAGGCGAGGGCCGCCCAGCGCCAGCCGCCCTTGATGGCGAAGGCGAGCACCGAGCCGGCGGTCCAGATCGAGGGCATGGTCGGGCCGCCCGCCTGGACCCGCTCGTGGGCGTCGGCGACGGGGGTGAGCAGGATGCCGACGAGTGCGACGGTCAGGTCGGCGGTGAGGAAGGGCTTGGTGCAGCGGGCGGCGTTCGCGATCCGGGGCAGGGTGGTCAGGGTCCACACGGCCAGCACGGCGAAGTAGGCCACGGCGAGCCAGGGGCGCTCGAACTCGTCGTGGGCGGTGGCGAACAGGCCGACCGCGTAGACCATGGCGAGGACCCGGTAGCCGGTGAGCGCGCGCCACAGCGGCTGCTCGACCGACATCCTCATGACTTTCCCACCCCTGGGCATGTCCTCCCCCACTCCCGCCCCGGACCCGCCGACGGACTACTGGGGATCGGACCGCCGCTGCTCGGCGGCCTCGTCCCGCTGTGCTTTCCTCTCCGCCTTCTCCGCTTCCTTGTCGGCCTTGGCCGCGTCCGCGAGCTGCCGCTTCATGGCGGTCGCGTAGATGTCGACGTACTCCTGGCCGGAGAGCTTCATGATTTTGTACATGACTTCGTCGGTCACCGCGCGGAGCACGAAACGGTCGTGCTCCATACCGTGGTAGCGGCTGAAGTCCAACGGCCTGCCTATGCGGATGCCCGGCCGGATCAGCTTCGGGACGACCTTCCCGGGCGGCTGGACCTTCTCCGTGTCGATCATGGCGACGGGTATCACGGGCGCACCGGTGGCCAGCGCCACGCGCGCGAGACCGCCGGGCTTGCCCCGGTAGAGACGCCCGTCGGGCGAGCGGGTGCCCTCGGGGTAGATGCCGAACAGCTCACCGCGCTCGATGACCTCTATACCGCTTTTGATCGCCGCCTCGCCCGCGCCGCGCGCGCCGGAACGGTCGACCGGAAGCTGACCCACACCTTTGAAGAAGGCGGCCGTGAGCCGGCCTTTGACACCCGGGCTGGTGAAGTACTCGGCCTTGGCGATGAAGGTGACCTTGCGGTCGAGCACGGCCGGCAGGAAGAAGGAGTCGGAGAACGACAGGTGGTTGCTGGCCAGAATGGCCGGGCCGTCGGCGGGTACGTTCTCCAGACCGTCCACCCAGGGCCTGAAGGCGAGCTTCAGCGACCCTCCGACGGTGAACTTCATCGCGCCGTACAACAACCGAGTGCCTTCCTCTGCGTGTGGGTCAGACCATATCCCGGGGCACCGTCAATGGCTCCGACGGCCCTGGTCGGTGTCAGTGCGGTCGCGTACGGTGAAGGTCCTGCAACTCGTGTGCGGGCGCGACCCATGACACCCGCGCCATGACCGTCATGGCGTACAGCCCCTTTGTACGACTGCTACGACTCCTACGACTTTCAGACCGGGAGGCCAAGGTGCCGCTCCTGACCGGAGCCGAGCCGTATCGCCATGAGGGCGGAGAGACCGCGGTCCTCCTCTGCCACGGCTTCACCGGTTCGCCGCAGTCGCTGCGCCCCTGGGCGGAGCATTTCGCCGAGCACGGCCTGACCGTCTCGCTGCCCCTGCTCCCCGGGCACGGCACCCGCTGGCAGGACCTGCGGGTGACCGGCTGGCAGGACTGGTACGCGGAGGTGGACCGCGAGTTGCGGCTGCTGCGGGACCGGTGCGCGCGGGTGTTCGTGGCCGGCCTGTCCATGGGCGGCGCGCTCGCCCTGCGGCTGGCCGCGCGGCACGGCGACGCGGTGAGCGGCGTCATGGTCGTCAACCCGGCGAACAAGGTGCACGGACTGACCGCGCACGCGCTCCCCGTGGCCCGCCATCTGATCCCCACGACGAAGGGGATCGCGAGCGACATCGCGATCCCGTCGGTCACGGAGCTGGGGTACGACCGGGTACCGCTGCACGCGGCCCACTCCCTGCGCACCTTCCTGCGCATGCTCGACGGCGAACTGCCCCAGGTCACCCAGCCGCTGCTGCTTCTGCGCAGCCCGCAGGACCATGTGGTGCCGCCCGCGGACTCGGCCCGGATCCTCGGCCGGGTCTCGTCGCTCGACGTGACGGAGATCCTGCTGGAACAGAGCTACCACGTGGCGACGTTGGACTACGACGCGGAGCGGATCTTCCAGGAGAGCACCGCGTTCATCGGCCGGCTCGCACCCGGCGCCGTCAACGAGCCCGGTCTCGGCAAGGAAGGGACGACCACAGGTGGCTGAGCACGACTCGGACCGTGAGGACCGCGAAGGGCGTGAGGACCGGGAGGCGCGCGAGGTCGGCCGGGGCCGTGACGGCCGGGGTCCGGAGGAACAGGCCGTTCCCTTCGACGAGGATGCCGCATGGGCGGCGATCGTCGCGGGGTACGGGGACGAGCCGCCGGACCCGGCGGGCGCCAAGCCGTTCAAGTCGGTCGAGGATCTGGCGTTGCTGGAGTCCGAGACCAATGACGAGGGGCCGGCGCAGGCCGAGGCCCCGGCGAAGACCGGGGAGAAACCGGCCAAGCCGCTGGGCGGCTCCATCGCCTTCGCGCCGGGCGTGGGCCCGCGCGACTACAGCGTGTCCGAGCCCTCGGACGACGACTTCGACGACGGCGACGAGGGCCACTTCGTACCGCCGGAGCCGCCGCCGCTGCCCGAGTCCGACCTCACCTCCAAGGCCGCCTGGCTGGGGGTGCTGGGCGGCCCGGTGCTGCTCCTGCTGGCGATACTGCTCGGCTGGGAGATGACCTGGTGGCTGACCACGCTCTGCATCGGCGGCTTCCTGGGCGGCTTCGCCACCCTGGTGATGCGGATGCGCACCGGCGACGAGGACGACGATCCCGGCCGCGGCGCGGTGGTCTGAGAGCGGGCCCCTCACCCGCACGGCCCGCGCTCTACGCGACCGCCGGCACTCTGAGAGCGGCCAGGACCGGCAGGTGGTCGGTGGCCGCCCTCAGGTCGGCCTCGCTCACCCCGGGCTGGTCGAGCGGGACACCGCAGCCCAGGACCTCGACGCCCTCTGTGGTGAACAGGGCGTCGATGCGCTGATGCGGCTCGGTGGGCGTCGAGGTGTACTCACCGCCCCAGGGCGCGGCCGCCCAGCAGTCCGTGAGGGAGTCGCCCAGCCGCCGGAAGGTGCGGCCGTCCGGCCGCTCGTTGACGTCACCGCCCGCGACCGCGTGCTCCACGCCCATCCCGGCGAGCCGGTCCAGGAGCATGCCGCCCTGCGCGTACCGCTCGTCCTTCGCCAGCGACAGATGGCAGCTCAGCACCCCGAGCCGGGCACCGCCGAACCGTACGACGGCGGTGGCGAAGCCGCGCCGGTGCAGCCCCGGGGTGAGCGGCAGCAGCACGTCCTCGGTGCGTTCGACGGTCGCCCGCAGGGAGCACAGGACGGCGGGCCCGGCGGCCGTGGCACCCCCGGACAGCGTGACCAGTTTGGAGGCGGAGGCGAGCCGCGCCAGTTTCTTGCGCCACCGGAAGAACCGCGGCGCCTCCTGCACGAGCACCAGATCGGGCGCACACGCCCCGATCACCCGGGCCAGCGCGTCGGTGTCATCGCGCATCGAACGGATGTTGTAACTCAGCACCCGGACCACGGCCGAACCGTCCGGCTCGGTACGGGAGTCGGGCAGCAGCGGAGTCGTCGCCATGGGGATCAAGATACGCCGACCCGCCCGGCCGGGAGGGTCACACGGGTCGGCGTCGGCCCGGAACGAACCGGGTCGGCGTCTCCTCCGCCCGTTCGACGAAGACGGCGGTCGGCATCCGTCTTCCCTGCTCGACCGAAGCGACCGACGCGTGCGGGCGGTTGGGCCGCCCGGCGAGCTGCTCCTGGGCGGGCAGGGCACGTTTTCGGAACGTCTTCGGGGCCGCCCCGAAGGCCTTGAGACCGTCGGACGACTCAAGCGTGCTGCCGTTCGCCATGGACGACGACCCCCCTGTCGCGCTGGTGGCACACCTTGCAGCCGTACAACGCCCAGGCGGCCGGGCGGGTTGCGCGTGAAGCCCGGCCACGGCCCGTACGGGCCGCCGTGTGCGGGCCGTGAGCCCGCCGCGGGTCATCCGGTCGTCGACCTGACCGGGGCACTGGCGCGCCCCTGGCGCCGGCCGCTGAGCTCGGCGTCGAGCGTCTCCTGGGCCACCCGCATCCCCTCGGCGTACACGGGGTCCTGCAGCCGCTCCCACATCTCGTCCTCGGAGAGGTCCTCGACGTGGCTGGTCACCCACCAGATGTTGCCGAAGGGGTCCTTGACACGCCCTCCCCGCTGCCCGAAGGCGTCGTCGGCCACCGGAGTGACGACCTGGCCACCCGCCGCTACGGCCCGCGCGCACGCCTGGTCCGCGTCGGCGACGAACACGGTCAGCAGGCTCGGCAGGGCGGGCCAGTCCGGGCGCCGGTCGAAGGCCGCCACGACGGTGTCCCCGACCCGGATCTCACCGTGCCCGATGGAGCCGTCCCCGGTCCGCACCCTGCCGCGCTCCTCACCCCCGAACGCCCGGGTGACGAAGTCGAGGAAGGCCCCCGTGTCGTCGGTGACGACCCGGGGCGCGACGGTGGTACGGCCCTCCGGTGCGGCGTCGGTCTGCTCGGGCATCGCGTTCCCTTCGCTGAAGTCGACGGTCGACGGTCGACGGCGACGGTAGGCGAGGAATAGGCCTGCGGCCGTCCTGCACAGCCCGCGGCCGTCCTCTGCAGAAGGCCGCAGGCACGTGCGGTGCGGAAACGGCGGCGCCCGCCGTCCCCGAGGGGACCGGGCGGGCGCCGCCGTGCGCGTGGGAAAGGGAGATCACATGATCGGGTCGGGCTGGCGGGCCAGGTCGGCTGCGCCCACCAGGCCGGCCTTGTTGCCGAGTTCGGCGGCGCGGACCTCGGCCACCGGGCGCCAGTTGCCGCCGACCAGCCAGCGCTTGTAGGACTTGCGGATCGGGTCGAGGACCAGCTCGCCCTCCTCGGAGAGACCGCCGCCGACGATGAACGCGGACGGGTCGAAGAGGGAGGCCAGGTCGGCGAGGCCCGCGCCGACCCAGCGGGCCAGCTCGCGGTAGGAGTCGACGGCCACCGGGTCGCCCTGGCGGGCGGCCATGGAGACGTGCTTGCCCTCGATGCCCTCGGGGGTGCCGTCCCCCAGGGAGAGCAGCGTCTCCGCGCTCTCGGGAGTCGCGTTGGCGCGCTGGGTGGCGTACCGGACGAGGGCGCGGCCGGAGGCGTACTGCTCCCAGCAGCCCTGCGAGCCGCAGCCGCACAGCAGGCCGTCCGGCACCATCCGGATGTGCCCGAACTCGGCGGCCACGCCGAAGTGGCCCCGGCGCAGCTTGTTGCCGATGATGACACCGCCGCCCAGGCCGGTGCCGAGCGTGATGCAGATGACGTTGCGGTGGCCCTTGCCGGCGCCGAACTTGTACTCGCCCCAGGCCGCGGCGTTGGCGTCGTTCTCCACGACGACGGGAAGACCCGTGCGCGCCTCGACCTTCTCCATGAGCGGCTCGTTGCGCCAGTAGATGTTGGGGGCGAAGTACACCGTCGAACGCTGGCGGTTGACGTATCCGGCCGCACCGATGCCCACGCCGACGATCTCGTGGCCCGCGCGCGCGCCCTCCACCGCGGAGGCGATGGCGTCCACGATGCCGTCGGGCGTGCCCGGGGTCGGCACCTTGTGGACCGAGAGGATGTTGCCGTCCTCGTCGACCACGCCGGCCGCGATCTTGGTGCCGCCGATGTCGACGCCGATGGTGAGTCCCATGAATCCCTCAGTTCCGGTCGAGCCCCGCTACCGCCCACGGTACCCGAGGCCCTGCCGCCGGGTTCCCGGCACCGGCGGGACCGGCCATCGGCTTCGGGCTCTCAGTCCAGGTCGATGCGTTCCCCGCCGGGGCCCGGCTCGTCGCCCCGGTCCGGGCCCGGGTCGTCCTCGTCGCCCTTGTCGCCCTCGTCCCGGGCCTCGTCGGGGTTCCAGGCACGGGTGTCCCGGGTCGTCCAGCGGCGTTCCTGGTCCTGGACCGCGGAGCGGTAGGCGGCGAGCAGTTCGTTGCCCGCTGCGGCAAGGTGGTCGAAGACGTCCGGGTTGCGTTCGACGACCGGTTCCACGGCCGCCTTGGCCTGCTGGACGACCTGGCGCACCATCTGCTGCGCGGCCGGCCCGGCGACCGCGCCGAACAGGGGGGACTGGAGGCCTCCGGTGAACTGGTCGAACTTCTCGGCGACCGCGTCGACGAGCTTGCGCAGTTCCTCGGCCGCCGAGCCGGGCGGCGGTCCGTACTGGGCGCGGCGGCGGACCTTCTCCGCCTCGAGGTCCTCGGCGCACGCCGTCGCCCAGGCATCCGCGTCGGAGGCGGTGCGCGCCTCGTCCACGGCGCGTACGTCGTCCTCCACGGCGCGCACGTCGTCCACGGGCTCGTCCCCGGCGGCGTCGGGCGGGGGGAGCTGATCGCTCATGATGGACTCCTGACTACGGTGGGCCCCTCCGACGTTACCCGAACGGCCGCACCGGCTTCACGAGGTGCGCGGCCACAGCCGCGGGTCCGGCCGGAACCGGATGCGCAGCTCTCCCTCGCGCAGGGCCGCGCCGTCCACGGTGCAGCGGCGCAGCGCGGAGGGCAGCGGGACGGTCCGCCGGAACGGCCCGGCGGTGACGGCGAGTTCGTCGCCGCGCCGGATCAGGTCCAGTTCCTCGCGCCGGGCGCCGGGCAGGGGGATGTGCCAGACCAGTACGCCGTCGTCGGCGGCGGAGGGCTCCCCGCTCGAGGGGAGCCGGGAGTGGGGAAGGCCGGTGACGGGCCACTCGACCCCGGCCCGCGCCCCCTCGACGGCCGGCATGCCGGGCACGGCGAGCGCGGCGAGGTCGTCCGGCCCCCGCGGGTCGCGTCCCAGGTGGGCGACCGGGTGGACGTCGTACGTCTCGCGCCACTCCTCCAGGGTCTTGCGCTGCTGGGCGACCAGGCCGGCGAGCCGGCTGTCCTCGACGTTCTCGGGCAGGAGGCGCCCGGCGACCAGCGCGTCGGTGCGCAGTCCGCGCAGGGCGAGGCCCAGGCCCGCGGTGCGTACCGCGTCGGCGCCGGCCGGTCCGGGTTCGGCGACCAGCCGTACGGCGGTGCCCCGGTCGGCGAGGACGGCCTCGACCGCGGCCAGTTCGGTGTCCCAGCGGGCGGCCGTCTCGTACAGCCACTCCGCGGGCATCGGGACCCCGGCGAGGCGGCCGAGTACGGGACGCAGGGCGCGGGCGGCCTGGCGTTCCGGCGGGAGCAGGCGGCGCAGGCAGCGGCGGAGTTCCTCGGGGAGGGCGAGGAGGGCGAGGGCCTGCGGGGTGGGCGGGAGATCGACGACGAGCAGGTCGTACGCCTCGGACAGCGCCGCGTCCCGCAGGGCGCGCAGCACGGAGAGCTCCTCGGCGCCGGGCAGCGGGCCGAGGTCCTCGGGGTCGAGCCGGGACGCGCCGAGCAGGTCGAGCACCGTGGCGGCCCGGTCCTGCAGGGCGGCCAGGTCGGCGCGGAAGTCCGCACCGGCGTCGACCCGCCGGGCGGTGAGCCCCTGCTCGACCTCGACGGGCTCGGCGCCCACGGGTGTCCCCAGTACGGTGCCCAGCGTGTCCACCCGGTCGGTGCCCAGCACCAGGACGCGGGCGCCTCCGCGGGCGGCGGCGAGCGCGGTGGCCGCCGCGACGGTGGTACGTCCGTTGCCGCCGGGGCCCGTGATCAGGAGGGTACGCATGAGGGTGAACGGTACCCGGGCCCGTGCCCGACCGGCGCCGCTCCCTCCCGGCCGGTGCTCTACTCCGCCGCCGGCTTTCCGCCGGACCCGGCGGCCGGCTCCTCGCCCGACTCCACCCGCTTCTTCAGTCCCGCCAGGGCCCGGTCGATGATGACCTTCTCGGCCTTGCGCTTGATCATGCCGAGCATCGGGATCTTGACGTCGACGGTGAGCCGGTAGGTGACCTCGGTGGTGCCCGCGCCGGTCGGCGTCAGGAGGTAGGAGCCGTCCAGGGAGCGCAGCATCTGGGACTTCACCAGCGTCCAGGAGACCTCGTGCTCACCGGTCCAGGTGTACGCGAGGGTCTGGTCGTCCTTGATCGCGCCGGCGTCCATGACGAGGCGCACCTGCTCGGCCCGGCCCCGGTCGTCGGACGTGAGGACCTCGGCCTCCTTCACCTCGCCGGTCCAGTCCGGATAGCGGGCGAAGTCGGCGATCACCCCCATGACATCGGCCGGTGCCGCCTCGATCGTGATGCTCGAGCTGGTGTGTTCCGCCATCGCCGTGGCTCCTCCAGGTGCGGGCCGGTAGTTCGGATCGCCGTGCGTGGCCCCCGCGCACGCCCGTGCAGCGGAAGGCTATCGCGCACCCGGCGGGCGCCACTCATCCGACCGCGACTCGTCCGACCTGGGACATCCTCACCACTCGAGGGCCCAGGGCCGGCCGCCGGCCGCGAAGTGCCCCACGTTCACGCACTCGGTGGCCCCGATCCGCATGCGCCGGACCAGCGGCTGGTGCACGTGCCCGAACAGCGCGTACCGCGGCCTGGTGCGGTGGATGGCGTCCAGCAGGGCCCGGCTGCCGCGCTCGAAGCGGCGCGCGACGGTGTCGTACACCAGCTCCGGGACCTCCGGCGGAATGTGCGTGCACAGCACGTCGACCTCGCCGACGGCCTCGATCTTCGCCGCGTACTCCTCGTCGCTGATCTCGTACGGCGTTCTCATGGGCGTGCGCAGACCGCCGCCGACGAAGCCGAACACCCGGCCGCCGATCTCCACCCGTTCGCCGTCGAGGACGGTGGTGCCGGGGCCGGCGTACTCCTGCCACAGAGCCGGTATGTCGACATTGCCGTAGGTGGCGTACGTGGGTGCGGGGAAGGCGGCGAACAGCTCGGCGTACTGCTTGCGCACCGCCTTCTCGATCGCCCCGGCGCGGTCCGCGCCGATGCCCGCCCACAGCCGGGACTGGAACGCGCGTGCCTCCTCGAAGCGGCGGGCGGTGCGCAGTTCCACGATCCGGTCGGCGTTCTCCACGCCGAACAGGTCGGGGAAGATGCCGCGGGAGTGGTCGGCGTAGTCGAGGAAGAGCACCAGGTCGCCCAGGCAGATCAGGGCGTCCGCGCCGTCGCCGGCGCGGGCCAGGTCACGGGCGTTGCCGTGCACGTCGCTGACCACATGGACGCGCGTGCGCCGGTCCCCGTCTGGTGTGGAAGCCATGGCGATCAAGGGTAGGCGTGTACGTCCCGTGTGAACAGTGGTGACCGGACCTGCGGTAACTGGCTCGGCGGTGCGGCAGTGGAATACTGTGCGTGATGAAGCACCCAGCTGTGTGACGCAGCGAACATCTCCCCGGGCCCCCTGTCGTAGTACCCATACCGACGGGTAACGTCCGGGCAGTCCACTCGTGCTCGGGTTTTCAACAGCTGAATCCTCGAGTACCCGCCCAAGCCTTGGACCGCACCTTCGTCGCGTCGCACAACGTCGTGGCGCCGGCGCCCTAAGAGGAGCAGCAGTCTTGCGCGAGTTCAGCCTTCCGGCTTTGTACGAGGTCCCCGCGGACGGCAATCTGACCGACATCGTCCGCAGAAACGCCGCGCAGCACCCCGATGTCGCCGTCATCGCCCGCAAGGTCGGCGGCGCGTGGCAGGACGTGTCGGCGACCGCCTTCCTCGGCGAGGTGCGGGCTGCCGCCAAGGGGCTCATCGCCTCCGGTGTCCGGCCCGGCGACCGGGTGGGGCTGATGTCCCGCACCCGCTACGAGTGGACCCTGCTGGACTTCGCGATCTGGAGCGCCGGCGCGGTCACCGTGCCGGTGTACGAGACCAGTTCGCCGGAACAGGTGGCCTGGATCCTCGGCGACTCCGGCGCCACCGCCTGTGTGGTGGAGAGCGACGGCCACGCGGCTGCGGTGGAGTCGCTGCGCGACCGGCTGCCCGCGCTGAAGCACGTGTGGCAGATCGACGGCGCGATCGCGGGCGGAGCGATCGAGGAGCTGGGGCGGCTCGGTCAGGACGTCACCGACGAGACGGTCGAGGAGCGCAGCTCCGTCGCCAGGGCCGACGACCCGGCGACCATCGTCTACACCTCCGGCACCACCGGCCGCCCCAAGGGCTGTGTGCTCACCCACCGCAGCTTCTTCGCCGAGTGCGGCAACATCGTGGAGCGGCTGCGCCCGCTGTTCCGCACCGGCGAGTGCTCGGTCCTGCTCTTCCTCCCGCTCGCGCACGTCTTCGGCCGGCTGGTGCAGATCGCGCCGATGATGGCGCCGATCAAGCTGGGCTGCGTCCCGGACATCAAGCAGCTCACCGACGAACTGGCCGCGTTCCGGCCGACGTTGATCCTGGGCGTGCCGCGGGTCTTCGAGAAGGTCTACAACTCGGCGCGGGCCAGGGCGCAGGCCGACGGCAAGGGCCGGATCTTCGACCAGGCGGCGGACACCGCCATCGCGTACAGCAAGGCGCTGGACACGCCGTCGGGCCCGTCCCTCGGTCTGCGGATCAAGCACAAGGTCTTCGACCGGCTCGTGTACGGCAAGCTGCGCGCGGTGCTCGGCGGGCGCGGCGAGGCCGCCATCTCCGGCGGCGCGCCGCTGGGCGAGCGCCTCGGCCACTTCTTCCGCGGCATCGGCTTCACGGTGCTGGAGGGGTACGGGCTCACCGAGTCCTGCGCGGCCACCACGTTCAACCCCTGGGACCGGCCGAAGATCGGCACGGTCGGACAGCCGCTGCCCGGCTCGGTGGTCCGCATAGCCGATGACGGCGAGGTGCTGCTGCACGGCGAGCACCTGTTCAAGGAGTACTGGAACAATCCGGGCGCGACGGAGGAGGCGCTGGCCGACGGCTGGTTCCACACCGGCGACATCGGCACCCTCGACGAGGACGGGTACCTGAGCATCACCGGGCGCAAGAAGGAGATCCTCGTGACCGCGGGCGGCAAGAACGTGGCGCCGGCCGTGATCGAGGACCGTATCCGCGCGCACGCGCTGGTCGCGGAGTGCATGGTGGTCGGCGACGGGCGGCCGTTCGTGGGCGCGCTGGTCACCGTCGACGAGGAGTTCCTGGTCCGCTGGGCGGCGGAGCACGGCAAGCCGGAGGGGGCCACGGCGGCGTCGCTGAGCGAGGACCCCGATCTGATCGCCACGATCCAGACGGCGATCGACGACGGGAACGCTGCGGTCTCCAAGGCGGAGTCGGTGCGGAAGTTCCGGGTGCTGCCCGCTCAGTTCACGGAGGAGTCGGGGCACTTGACTCCGTCGTTGAAGCTGAAGCGGAACGTGGTGGCGAAGGACTACGCGCACGAGATCGAGGCGATCTACGCGAAGTAGGACTGCGGTGCCGATTGGGGTGCCGGGGGCGCTGCGCCGGCGGGCGCGGGTTGTTTGTGGCTGATCGCGCCCACACGGCGGAGCCGCACAACGTCACAGCCCCGCGCCCCTGGGGGTTGTCCTACAGCAGCGCTTTCAAGTGTTCGGCCAGGAGGTCCCAGCGCCATTTCTCCTCGACCCAGGCCCGGCCCCGCTCGCCCATCCTGCGGCGGAGTTCGGGGTCGGCGAGGAGGGTGATGACGCGGTCGGCGGACTCGGCGGGGGTGTCGCCCCGGACGACCCAGCCGGTCTCGCCGTCGAGGACCGCGTCGGGGGCGCCGCCCGAGTCCCCGGCGACGACGGGCAGGCCGGTCGCGGAGGCCTCCAGGTAGACGATGCCGAGCCCCTCCACGTCCAGTCCGCCGCGCCGGGTGCGGCAGGGCATCGCGAAGACGTCGCCGGCGCCGTAGTGGGCGGGCAGCTCGGACCAGGGCACGGCGCCGGTGAAGCGGACGGAGCCGGCCACCCCGGTGTCCTGGGCGAGCCGGCGCAGGTCCTTCTCGTAGGGCCCGCCGCCGACGATCAGCAGCACGGCGTCCGGCTCGGCGGCCAGGATCGCGGGCATGGCGCGGATCAGTGTGTCCTGCCCCTTGCGCGGCACCAGCCGGGAGACACAGACGACCACCGGGCGGTCGGTCAGGCCGAGCCGGGCCCGGACCTCGTCGCCGCCGGAGCCGGGGTGGAAGGTCTTCTCGTCGACCCCGGGCGGCAGCCGCGTCATCCGCGAGGCCGCCCCGGGCGTGAGCGCCCCCGCGATCCGCGAGCGCGTGTACTCGCCGAGGTAGGTGATCGTGTCCGTGGACTCACCGATCCGGCGCAGCAGTCGCCGGGCGGCGGGGAGCTGGGCCCAGCCCGCCTCGTGGCCGTGGGTGGTGGCCACGATCCGCTCGGCGCCCGCCCGGCGCAGCGCCGGTGCCATCAGCCCGAGCGGCGCCGCCGCTCCGAACCACACCGAGGTGCAACCGTGTTCGCGCAGCAGGGCGACGGCCTGCCGGGTCGCCTGCGGGGTCGGCAGCAGCATCGGCGTACGGGCGCGTACGACGGTGAAGGGCTGCTCGGCGTCGAAGGCGGCGGTCGCCTCGATGCCCTCCCGGGTGCGCTTCCAGGTGGAGGCGTGGACGACGAGGCGCTCGGGGTCGAGCCGCAGCGCCATGTTGTGCAGGAATGCCTGGATGCCGCCGGGCCGGGGCGGGAAGTCGTTGGTCACGATCAGGGTCTTGTGCATCGTCGCCGACCCTACCGAACCGCCGGCACCCGGCACCGAACCGGCCGGGTGGGCTGGTCGGCACCGGGTCCCGGCGGGCCGCTGTGGCACGCTCACCGGGGTCCGCGACATCATGGCCCCTCAGGACCGCACACGGACGGGCAGGAATCACGTGGACACGATGGGCTCGCGCGGGTTCCCGGCTCGGCCGCTCGCACTCTGGGGGCTGACGAGAACCGTCCTGCTGCTGTGGGTCCTGAAGGTGGTCGTCTTCCCCGGCCCTGACGTCACCAGCGACGTGTCCGGGATCTACCGGGGCTGGTACGACGTCCTGCGCACCGGAACGTTCCCGCTGGACGACGTGACCTGGCAGTACCCGCCCGCGGCGGCGCTGGCGATCCTCTCCCCCGGCCTGCTGCCGTTCCTGGAGTACGCCACGGCGTTCTTCGTCCTGGTGCTCCTCGCCGACCTGGCCACCCTGGCACTGCTGCTGTACGCGGGCGGACGGCCGGGCCGAAGCCGTCGCGGCGCCTGGGTGTGGGTGGCGGGCGTGCCGCTGCTCGGGCCGACGGTGTACGCCCGCTACGACGTGATGGTGACCGCGGTGGCGGTGGCCGCGCTGCTGGCCGGTGCCCGGCGCCCCCGGCTGCTGGGGGCGCTGGCGGCCTTCGGCGCGTTGCTGAAGGTGTGGCCGGCGATGCTGCTGCTCGGTGTCCGCCGGCGTTCCGCGTGGGTGTCGGCCGCGGTGACCGGTGTCGCGGTGGCGGGCGGGTTCGCGGTGTTCATGCCGGGCGCGTTCGCGTTCCTGGGCTTTCAGCGCGACCGGGGCACGGAGGTGGAGTCGCTGGGCGCGCTGGTCTTCCATGTCGCCCGGCACTACGGCTGGGACGGCCAGGTGCTGCTCAACTACGGCTCGGTGGAGTTCCTCGGCCCGTATGTGACCTGGGTGAGCACGGGCGCCATGGTCCTGACCGGGGCGGCCCTGGCCTGGCTGGTGCTGTGGCGGCTGCTGGCCACCCGCTTCGAGCCGCACACCCTCGCCGACGCCGCGTTCGTGGCCGTGCTGATGTTCACCACCACCAGCCGGGTGATCAGCCCGCAGTACATGGTGTGGCTGGTCGGGCTCGCCGCGGTCTGCCTGTGCCACCCCGGGAGCCGGATGCGGCTGCCGGTGGCCCTGGTGCTGGTCGCTTCGTTCGTGACGGTGCTGGAGTTCCCGCTGTGGTTCGCGCACGTCGTGGCCAGTGACCCGCTCGGCATCGCCCTGCTGTTCCTCCGCAACGGCCTGCTGGTGGCCGCCACCTTCCTCGCCGCCCGCGCCCTGTGGCGCGCGACGGTCCCCCGGGGGCTCCCGCCCGCGGCCCCCGCTCCCCATCCCCGAAGCGCCACGCGAGCACCGGTCTCCTCCTGACCGGTCTCCTCCTGGCTCCGGCCCGGCCTCCCGGTGCGGCGAACGCCCGGGCCGGATCAGTCGAGTTGCTCGCGCAGGTAGTCCTGCCAGGCGACGGTGAAGGCCTCCGGTGTGGTGCCGAGGACCCGGTGCATCGCGTCCTCGACCGCGCCGTCCCGCTGCGCGTGCGCGCCCACGGCACGGTAGAACGCGCCGAGGCGTTCCTCGCCCCAGCGCTCCGCGATGAGGCGGCAGGCCATCCAGCCGCTCTCGTAGGCGCGGGCGAGGCCGTCGGCGTCGCCGGAGAAGCCGAAGTCGCCGTCGTCCGGCAGCCCGGAGGGCACCTCCCCGTGGCTCACCGCACGGGCGAGTTCCGGTGCCGCGTCGGCCGGGAGGAGGTCGCCGCCCCGGTAGCCGACCCAGTCGGCGAAGCCCTCGGACAGCCACAGCGGGGTCGAGGCGGTGGTGTGGGCGCGGGTGGCGACGTGGGTGGTCTCGTGGGTGACCACGACCTGCCGGCCCGAGTCGCCGAGCAGTCCGAAGGCATCCGGGTTGACGATGACCCGGTCCGCGGGTGACTTCGCGTCGGCGCCGGTCTCGCCGGTGGTGACGGCCGCGATCCCCCGGTAGGAGGAGGCGGGCGAGCCCAGCAGCCCCGCCATCTCCTCCAGGGAGCCCGGGACCAGGACCACCACGCGCCGTTCCCACCGCGGGCTCCACGCCTCCGACACCGACGGCACCGCGCGGTCGGCCAGTTCGGCGTAGTCGCGCAGTTTCCCGTCGGACTGCCCGACACCGAGCACCAGGCTCCGTTCCCCGTGCACGGCACGCACCGCGCCCTGGTCCCAGAGCTGCCGGCCGGTCTTCCCGGCCGGCCGGTCGGAGTCGACGGACCACCGGCCGTCGTCGTGCCGGGTCAGGCGCAGGGTGCGGGCGGTGGTGACCGGGGCCCGGTCGTAGCCCGCGACGCGGTAGCCGAGGTAGGCGTCGACGGTGGCGGTGTCACCCGTGCGGCGCACCGCGGTCACGCGGTAGGTCCAGTCGGCCAGCGGCACCTCACGCAGGCTGTCGTACCCGGCCCGGGTGCCGGTACGGGCGTAGGCGGCGGCGTCGTGGCCGAGGACGGCCCCGGCCCGCCGGTCGAGCAGTGCCTGCACCTCGGCGTGGGCGCCGTCGACGGCCGGCCGGTCGCCGCAGCCGACCAGTGAGACGAGCAGCAGGCACAGCGCCATCACCGGCGCACCCGACACCCGCCTCCGACCAGCCACCCTTGTGAGGGTACGGGCGCCGGGCCGCTCCGGTCAGACCCTGGTGACGGACGAGACCGGCATCATCCCGACCGGGTCGTAGCGCACGGGGGCGCCGGGGTAGGGCGCGTGGATCACCTGACCGTTGCCCGCGTACATCCCGACATGGCTGGCGTCGGACCGGTAGAGCACCAGGTCACCGGGCCGGGCCTGGGAGAGCGGGACCTGCCGGCCGGCGTGCCGCTGGGCCTGCGAGGTGCGTGGCAGGGCCACCCCGGCCTGCGCGTACGACCATTGCATCAGGCCGGAGCAGTCGAAGCCGGAGGGCCCGTTGGCGCCCCAGACGTAGGGCGAGCCGAGGGCGGAGCGGGCGGCGGCGACGGCGGCGGCCGCGCGGCCGGAGGCGGCCGCGGCGCCGACCGGGCCGGGCAGGCCGGAGCGGCCGGATCGGGCAGTCCGCTCGTAGGCGGCGCGTTCGGCGTCGGGGAGCGCGTCGAGCAGCCGCCGGGCCTCGGCGAGTTTGCGCTCCACGGTCTTCTTGTGGGCGGCGGCCGCCCTGCGGCTCCGCTCCAGCTCTTCCAGCTTGTGGGAGGTCTTCGCCCGGTTCTGGTCCAGGGAGCGCCTGGTCTTCTGGAGTTCCTTCAGCCGGCCGGTCTGGCGGACGGTGAGCCGGTCGAGCACCGAGGCCCGCTCGAGGTAGTCCTCCGGGTCCTCGGAGAGGAGCAGGGTGAGGGAGGGGTCGAGCCCGCCGGAGCGGTACTGCGCGCCGGCCAGCGAACCGAGCGACTCCCGCAGGGTGTTGACACGCTCCTGCTGCCGGGCGATCTCGTCCTGGACGGTGTTGATCCGCCCCCGCAGGGTGTCCGCGCGGGAGTCGGCCTCGTTGTACGCCTCGGTCGCCCGCTCGGCCTCCTCGTAGAGGCGGTCCACGTCGGCCGTCGGGTCGTCGTGCGGGACGGCCGTCGCCGGTACGGCGCCCAGGGCGGCCGCCGCCGCGGACAGGAGACCTACGGCGACGGTGGTGCCCCGGTCGAGACCGGGAGAGGGTGCAAGGCGTCGATGGGACCCCACGGGGACCGCGCTCCTTCCGCTGACGGACAGGGAAACGCGGCAGACAGTAACCCCGAGGCGGGCGGCCGACCAATGACCCGGCCGGCCACACACGGTGACGCCCCGCCTCTGACCGCAGGTCACAGGCGGGGCGTGGGGTCGGACGGCGGGCCACGATTCCCCCGAACGGAGGTACGCGGCCCTGCCGCGGCCGACAGGAGGCCGAGAGGAGTACGAGCCGGGTCCGACAGACCCTGCGCTCCGACCCCTTCTAGACGCGGACGCCGAACATGAACGGGCCGCCGATGGTGTTCATCGACTCGTAGCGGACGACGGTGCCACTGCGCGGGGCGTGGATGATCTGGCCGTTGCCCGCGTAAAGACCCACGTGGTGCAGGTCGTTGAAGAAGAAGACCAGGTCGCCGACCTGGAGCTGGCTGGCCGAGTAGATCCTGGTGCCCGCGCCGGTCTGCGCCTCGGAGGTGCGCGGGAGGCCGACGCCGGCCTGGGCGTACGCCCAGGAGGTGAGGCCCGAGCAGTCGAAGGAGGACGGGCCGGTGGCACCGTAGACGTAGGGGGTGCCGAGCTTGCTCTGGGCGGCGGCGAAGGCGGCACCGGCGCGGCCGGAGCCGCTCGAGACCGGGGCGGAGGTACCGGTACCGGCGGCGGTGCCGGCGTCGGCACCGGAACCGGCGCCGGAAGCCTTGAGGACCTCCCGCTCGCTGGCGCGGGTGGCGCGGGCCTCCTCCTCGGCGAGCTGCGCCTTCTCCTCCGCGGTCAGGCTGTTGAGCAGCTTCTGCGCGGCGCCCAGCTTGCCCTGGACTTCCTTCTTCTTCTTGCCCAGTTCGGTGCGGGTGGAGGCGAGGTCCTCGAGCTTGCCGGATGCCTCGGAGCGCTGCTGGGCGAGCTCGCGCTGCTTCTCCTGGATCTTCTTCAGCGCGTCGACCTGCTGGGTGCTGAGCTGGTCGAGGGTGGACGCCTTGTCGAGGTAGTCGTCCGGGTCGGCGGAGAGGAAGAGCTGGAGCGAGGGGTCCAGGCCGCCGCTGCGGTACTGGGCACTGGCCATCGAACCGAGGCCGTCGCGCAGCTCGTTGAGCTCCTGCTGGCCCTTGGCGACGTTGTCCTGGATGGTGGAGATCTCCTTCTGGAGCTTCTCCTGCTTCTCCTTGGCGCCGTTGTACTTCTCGGTGGCCTGCTCCGCCTGCTGGTAGAGCTTGTCGACCTTGGCCTTCACCTCGCCCTTGCTCGGCTTCTCGCTGGGGGCCGCGTTGGCGGCCTGCGAACTCAGGACGACGGCAGCTGCGGCAGCGGTGGTGAGCACAGTGACACGTGCCCGGTTCGGCTGCTTGGGACGACGGTGGGACGCCACGAAGGCGAGCTCCTTCTTCCTCCAGCCGCCTACCGACACGCCGGCGGGCGGGACCTCCGCCGTCGCCACCCCATGTGAACGATCACCCGAGCGGAGGTTCGAGGCCTGACCCTAGTGATTCTCTTGTGATCAGTTCAAATCCTCGGGCACAAAATCTACGTCACAGTACGTTTCTTTGCCCTCAACTCACGTGCAGTGATATCGACCTGACGCTACGTTGCGTGAATACCGCGCCAATTCGGTCAATCGGCAGGTACGTTGCGGTTGGGGCTTACGTTCCGGATGGGACGTACCGCTCCGCCGTCGCCACCGGGCTCCGCGCTCTGCGCTCTACGCCCGGGAGAAGCGCTTCAGCAGGACCGCCGAAGCGACCGGGCGGGCACCCGCGCGGGCGACTCCGTCGGCGACCTCGCGGTCGGTGGAGACGACGATGACCGGCCGCCCCGGCGGCTCGGCCCGGACCAGCTGGCGGATCAGCTCGTCGGCGGTGACGCCGGGCTTGGAGAACAGCACCCGCACCCCGCGCGGCGGCGCCAGCAGTACCGGAGCGGCCAGTTCGGCCCCGTCGAAGACGCAGGTCACCTCGGCGCCGGTCTGCGCGGCGAGCTGGGCGAGCTGGCCGAGCACCCGCAGGCGCTGCTTCTCCAGCGGCATCTGGGGATAACCGGTCTTGGTGACGTTGTAGCCGTCGACCACGAGATGCGCCTGCGGCAGCGCCAGCAGCTGCTCGAGGACGGCCGGGTCGTCCTCGGACAGCGCCCGGGCCGCGATGTCCTTGGGGGACATGCGCCCCGGCTCGACGGCGTCCACGGTCTCGGCGGGCCGGACGGACACGGGGGGCAGCGCGAGCTCGCGCCGGAGCCCCTGGGCTGCGTCCAGCACGGTGTCCAGGAGCAGCCGCACCCGCATGTCCTCGACGCTGCGGCCCTCCCGGGCGGCCCGGCGGGCGGCCTCCAGGGCCGCCTCCGACTCACCGAGGCGCGCCTTGAGCCGCCGGCTCTCGCTCTCGGCGGCGGACACCTGTGCCTGCCCGTCGGCGCGGACGGCGTCCAGCTCTCCCTGCAGTTTGCGCAGCGCGGCCGCACCGCGCTTGACGTCACTGAGCGCGGACCGCAGCTTGCGGTGCAGGGAATCCGCTTCTTTCCTGGCCGAGTCCAGGTCGCCACGCAGCCGCTCGGTCTCGGACCTGGCGTGCTCGCGGGCACGGACGAGTTCGGCGCGCAGCCGCTCCACCTCGGCCCGGCTCTCCTCGTCGGCGCGCTCGGCGTCGGCCCGCTGGGCCTCCTCGCCCGCGGCGGTCACCAGCTTCACCCAGCCGGGCGGCCGCATGACATAGGCCGCGGCCGCCACGTCCAGCGGGTCGGCGGCCGGGGGCGGGGAGCCTGCCTCTAGGGCGCCGGACAGTTCCGGCTGGGCCTCTTTCAGCCGCTCCGCGATGCGCTGGCGGAACAGCGGTTCGCTCTCCAGCGCGGCGGCCATGGCGTTGCCGGCGAACTTGGCGCGGCGGTTCGGGGCGAACCGGGCGTACTGCCTGAGCTGGGCGGGCAGCTCGGTGACCGTCAGTCCGCCGAAGCCGTCGGAGACGATCTGGACGACCCGGCGGCGCACGCCGTCGGGCAGCGGACGGTCGAGCACCTCAGCGGCGCCGTCCTCCGGCCTCCCGTCCGCGGTCTCCACCATCCGTCACACCCCAATGCCTGTGTGCGACCCCGCGTGCGGGGTCTGCTGAGCGGGGCCCGCTCCACTCAGGAGCCGGCGCCCGGCCTGTCGACGAGTTCCACCTGGTCCACGGCGTTGCACCAGCGGCACCGCACCGACTCGATCGTCTCACCGAGGACCTCGCGCTCCTCGACCTTCGGCTCCCCCGCCAGGTCGAGGTGGACGTACTCGACGACCTTGGACGAGCGGGTCACGTCGAACCGGGTGAGGTTGCCGCAGAGGGTGCAGCGCCACCGTGTCGCGGCAGTCGGCTGGGGGACCGTCATCGTGGCTGTTCGCCTTTCTTCCAGTGTCCGTGACGCGCCGGGCACCCCGGCGCGTGTGGCACGTAACCCTACGGCCTGGCGGGTCCTCGCCGCCCGCCCGTCCACGGCGGCGAGGCGGTCTGTGCGGTTGCGTCCCCTTACGTCATGCTCTGTGTTCATGATCCGTGACTGGGGGGCGTCGGCCGCCGGAGCGCTGAGGCGCCCGTCGGCACCGGTGACCCACACCCTCATCGTCCTGTGCTGCGCGGTCTTCCTCATGGGACCGGCCTCGGGGCTCGATCCGGCGTACGGGTCCGGGGAGGAACTGCTGGCCGCGCAGCGGAGCTACTTCCGCCGCTGGGGCGTGATCCCCGCAGAACTGTTCGAGGGCTCCCCCGGCGCCGCTCTCACCCCCGCCACGGCCCTGTTCGTTCACGGCGGCTGGGTGCATCTGCTCGGCAACATGCTCTTCCTCCATGTCTTCGGGACGATGGCCGAGGCACGGATGGGCCGCCTGCAGTTCCTCCTGTTCTACGTCGGCTGCGGCTACCTGGCCCTGCTCGGGTACGCCGCCGTCCACACGGACTCCGAGCAGTCCGTGGTGGGGGCCTCGGGAGCGATCTCGGCGGTCCTCGGCGCGTTCCTCTTCCTGTTCCCCCGGGCGCGGGTGACCAGTCTGCTGCCGTTCCTGTTCTTCCTGCCGGTGCGCTTCCCGGCATGGGTCGTGCTGCCGTTCTGGGCGGTGCTGCAGTGGCTGGCGGCGGTGCCCGCCTCCGACGGTCCCGGGGTGGCGTATCTGGCGCACCTGGTGGGCTTCGGGCTGGGCTTCTGCTGCGCGTGGGCGCGTTTCCGAGGGGCGACTACAGTGAGAGCCGCCCCAGCTCCGGCTCCCGAGGGAGAGAACCAGCCGTGATCACCGCGATCGTCCTCATCAAGACCAGCGTGGACCGGATCCCCGAGATCGCGGAGCAGATCGCCGCACTGGACAGCGTCAGCGAGGTCTTCTCCGTCACCGGCACCTACGACCTGATCGCCATGGTGCGGGTCAAGCAGCACGAGGACCTGGCGGAGGTCATCCCGGGCCGGATCAGCAAGATCCCGGGCGTGGAGGGGACCGACACGCACGTGGCGTTCCGCGCGTACTCGCAGCACGACCTGGAGGCCGCGTTCGCGATCGGTCTGGACAGCTGAGGCGACCACCGCGACCACCGCGGCCGGGCGGCCGGAGATGAGGAGTCCTTCGTCTCCTGCTCATCCGCGCAGTCCGGTCGGGTGCGCAGGACCGGGTCCATGGTTTTCACCCGCCGGACGGCGGACCTGGCCGCCGTCGCACTGATCCCGCCGGGCATCGCCGCGACCGGTTTCGCGCTCTCCGACAGCCCCGCACAGCCCGAGGGCGCCCTGGACCACCGGACACCGCGCGGGAAGGTACCGGCGGAGGTGGCCCGCCGCGCCGAGCTGTACGGGCGGCGGGCGGTGCTCGCCCTGGCCGGGACGCTCGGCGAGGGCGCGCACGAGGTGCCGGGCGTGGACGCCTGCCACGGCGTCCTCCCCGCCCCGACGCCCCTCGCCGAGGCGCCGGCCCGCGGCGCCGAACTCCTCACCGGCGCCACGGAACGTGCCCTGCGCGTGATCGTCCCGGGCACCCGCCTGCCCGGCCCCGCCTCCGCCGGGCTCCGGCCCGGTGCCCTGGGCGGCCCGGCTCAGGCGGACGTGTCCGGTACGCAGCGGCCGTCGACCGTGCGGTAGCTCCACCGGGCGCCGTCCCGCACGAGCTCCCTGACGGCGCGGACGAAGCGCTCCACGTGTTCGTCCGGGGTGCCCGCGCCGAAGCTGACGCGGATCGCGTCGAGGGGCCTCTCGCCGGACGCCGCCTCGGGGGCACCGCACTCGCCCGGGGTCCGCGGGTCGCCGCCGAGCAGGGCGCGCAGCAGCGGGTGGGCACAGAACAGCCCGTCCCGTACGCCGATGCCGTACTCGGCGGACAGGGCCGCGGCGAAGTGGGAGCTGCTCCAGCCGTCGACGACGAAGGAGAGCACGCCGACGCGCGGCGCGTCGTCCCCGAACAGCGACAGGAACCGCACCTCGGGCACGTCCGCGAGCCCGTCCCGTACCGTGCGGATCAGCCGCTCCTCACGGGCGGCCAGCGCGTCGAACCCGGCCTCGCCGAGCGCCTCGCAGGCCGAGGCGATGGCGTGGGCTCCGATGACGTTGGGCGAGCCCGCTTCGTGCCGGGCCGCACCCTCGTGCCACCGGACGTCCAGCGAACCGTCCGCGCGCCGGGTGACGGTGCGGCTGGCGCCGCCGCCCGCGAGGTAGGGCTCGGCCCGGCGCAGCCAGTCGGCGCGGCCGGCCAGGACACCGGAGCCGAACGGCGCGTACAGCTTGTGGCCGGAGAAGGCCACCCAGTCGACGTCCAGGTCACGCACGCTCACCGCGCGGTGCGGGGCGAGCTGGGCGGCGTCCAGGACGATCCGGGCGCCGTGCGCGTGGGCGGCGGCGGCCAGTTCCCGTACGGGCCACAGCTCGCCGGTGACGTTGGAGGCGCCGGTGACGCAGACCAGGGCCGGGCCGTGGGGCTCACGGTCGACGAGGGCGTGCTCCAGGGACCGCACGGCCTGCTCCGGACTGTCCGGGGCGTCGAGGAGGGTGACGCGGGAACCTCCGCGCCAGGGCAGCAGCGAGGCGTGGTGCTCGGTCTCGAAGACGAAGACCTGGCAGTCCTCCGGGAGGGCGGCGGCGAGCAGATTGAGCGAGTCGGTGGTGGACCGGGTGAAGACCACCTGGTCCCCGTCACGGCAGCCGAGGAACTCGGCGACGGTCCGGCGGGCGTTCTCGAAGAGCTCGGTGGAGAGCTGGGAGAGATGTCCCGCGCCCCGGTGGACGCTGCCGTAGTACGGCGCGTACGCGGCCACGTCGTCCCACACGCGCTGGAGCGCGGGGGCGCTGGCGGCGTAGTCGAGCGCGGCGTGGCCGATCTCGCCGCCGGTGACGAGCGGGACGGCGACGTCGCGCCCCAGGACCGGCAGCAGCGCACCGCCGAACCGGTCGTCGGCGACGGGGGCGACAGCGGGGACAGTGGAAACGGACATGGGTGAACTCCCGTGGAGGCAGGCGGAATCACCACGCGAGCGCACACGGCTCGAGCGTGGGAGAGGCGAAAAGGGGGTGCGGAGGCGGGGCTCTGCGGCCTCTTCGGGGCCGTCAGAAACGCCCTAGCGCATTCGCTGGTTCACTGGGAGGCTCCCTCGAACGACCAGGACCCCTGGTGTGTCCACTCGATCGAGTGCGAGGGGTCCGCGCTTGCCGCGAGCCCTGCTGCTCGCGGCCTGGTCCTCACCCGGGGCACCCCGCCACGGACGGAGGGTTGCCGGACAGCCGGCCGGGGCCTGATGGCTGTCACTCATGACCTGGTCCGAGATCCTGCCACACGGTCCGCGACACGCAAGGCGCGGTCCGGATCCTGGACGGTTCCGGACCGCGCCCCTGTCGCGTCGGATGCGGCCGGGCGGCGGCCGAACGGGGGCCGGCCGCCGCGGCGGCGGTTCACGCGTTGCTGACCGCCACCCAGTGCTCCAGGACCCGCTTGGCGGCTCCCGAGTCGATGGAGTCGGCGGCCTCGGCCATCCCCGCCCGGATCTGCTCCACCAGGGTCCCGGTGCCCGGCTTCAGCGCCACCAGCGCCGCCGCCGAGTTCAGCAGCACCGCGTCCCGCACCGGGCCCCGCTCGCCGTCCAGCAGCCGCCGGGCGACCTCGGCGTTGTACGAGGCGTCGGCGCCGCGCAGCGCCTCCAGCGGCACGGGCTCGATGCCGACGTCTCGCGGGTCGAAGTGCTCCTCGGTCACCTTGCCGTCCCGGACCACCCACACCCGCGAGGTGCCGGTGGTCGTCAGCTCGTCGAGGCCGTCGTCACCGCGGAACACCAGCGAGGAGTGACCGCGGTCGGCGAACACACCGGCCATGATCGGCGCCATCCTCGGGTCGGCGACCCCGACGGCCTGGGCCCGGACCCGGGCCGGGTTGGCCAGCGGGCCCAGGAAGTTGAACACCGTACGGACACCCAGCTGTCCTCGCGCGGCGGCCACATGGCGCAGCGCCGGGTGGAACTTCACCGCGAAGCAGAAGGTGATCCCGGCCTCCTCCGCGACCTCGGCGACCCGCTGCGGGGTCAGCTCCAGGTTGACGCCGAGCTTCTCCAGGACGTCGGAGGCGCCGGACGCGGAGGAGGCGGCCCGGCTCCCGTGCTTGACGACCTTCGCTCCGGTTCCCGCGATGACGATCGAGGACATCGTGGAGATGTTCACCGTCTTGGCGCCGTCGCCGCCGGTGCCGACGATGTCGACGGTCTCCCCCGGCACCTCGATCGCGACGGCGTGCTCGTACATCGCCCGGACGCAGCCGACGATCTCGTCGACCGTCTCACCCTTGGCCCGCAGGGCCACGGCGAACCCGGCGATCTGCGCGTCGGTGGCCTCACCGCGCATGATCAGGTCCATCGCCCAGGCGGTGTCGTCGGCGGACAGGTCGTGTCCGTCCAGCAGTCCGTTCAGCAGGACGGGCCAGGAGCGGTCCGCCGCGGTGTTGCCTCCTGCGGGGGTCACAGCGCTCATCTGCCGCTCCTGGGTCATAGACAGGTGTAAAGAAGGGGTTCGTCTCCCACCTTATCCAGCCCGGAGCACGGCGAAGGGCCCCCGTCCGGTCTGCGGACGGGGGCCCTTCGCCGTCGTGTGGCGACTTGGGTGTCGTACGAGGTTCAGGTGATCAGTGGTGGCCGTGGCCGCTCGTGATCTCCTTGTACTCCTCGACGGTCGGCTTCGAGATCTGGGATCCCTCGCCGTAGTACCCCTTGCTGAGCTTGGCGCGCAGCTTCTCGGTCGGCTTCACCTTGCGCTCGACGCCGTTCTCGTCGACCAGCGGGCCGATCTCGACCGGCTTGTACTGCTCGTGCGCCGTGAGGGTGTGCAGCTGCTCCTGGCTGAGCGGCTCGTGGACCTCGATGAACTCACCGTGCGGCAGGCGCTTGATGATGCCCGTCTCGCGGCCGTGCAGCACCTTGTCCTTGTCCCGGCGCTGCAGGCCGAGGCAGATCCGCTTGGTGACGATGAACGCCACCACGGGCCCGGCGAAGAACCCGATGCGGACGAACCAGGTGATCGCGTTGATCGACAGGTTGAAGTGGGTGGCCCACAGGTCGTTGCCACCGCCGACGAGGGAGATGAAGTACAGGGTGATCCACGCGACGCCGAAGGCGGTGCGCGTCGGGGCGTTGCGCGGGCGGTCCAGGATGTGGTGCTCGCGCTTGTCCCCGGTGACCCAGGACTCGATGAACGGGTAGACGGCGATGGACACCAGGACCAGCCCGAAGACCATCAGCGGGATGAACACACCCAGGGCGAGCGTGTGGCCCCAGAAGTTGATCTCCCAGCCCGGCATCACACGGACCAGGCCCTCGGAGAAGCCCATGTACCAGTCGGGCTGGGCTCCGGTGGAGACCATGTCCGGCCGGTAGGGGCCGATGTTCCAGACCGGGTTGATCGTCGCGACCGCCGAGACGACGCACAGCACACCGAAGACCAGGAAGAAGAAGCCTCCGGCCTTGGCGACGTACACCGGCAGGAACGGCATGCCCACGACGTTCTTGTTGCTCTTGCCGGGGCCCGCGAACTGCGTGTGCTTGTGGTAGAAGACCAGGATCAGGTGCGCCACCACGAGGCCGAGCATGATGCCCGGCAACAGCAGGATGTGGATCGAGTAGAACCGGGCGACGAAGTCGTCCCCCGGGAACTCCCCGCCGAAGAGGAACATCGAGATGTACGTGCCGACGATCGGGACGGACAGGATCGCGCCCTGCGTGAAGCGGATGCCGGTGCCGGAGAGCAGGTCGTCCGGGAGCGAGTAGCCGGTGAACCCGGTGAACATGCCCAGGACGAGCAGCAGGAAGCCGAACACCCAGTTGACCTCACGCGGCTTGCGGAACGCGCCGGTGAAGAACACACGCATCATGTGCACGAACATGCCGGCCACGAAGATCAGCGCGGCCCAGTGGTGGATCTGCCTGATCAGCAGACCGCCACGGACGTCGAAGCTGATGTCCAGCGTCGACTTGTAGGCCTCACTCATCAGCTGTCCCTGCATCGGGACGTAGCTGCCGTGGTACACCACCTCGTTCATCGACGGGTGGAAGAACAGCGTCAGATACACACCCGTGAGGATGATGATGATGAAGCTGTAGAGGCAGACCTCACCCAGCATGAACGACCAGTGGTCCGGGAAGATCTTGCGCATGTTGGCCTTGGCCAGGGAGTAGATCCCCAGCCGGCTGTCCGCCCAGTCGGCGACCCGTTCGCCGGCCGGCGCCTTCCCACGGGAGCGACCCGCGCCCGATGGGTTCGTGCTACTGGTCGTGGTACTCATCCGCGCTCCCAGAATGAAGGACCGACGGGCTCGTCGAAGTCGCCGAGCGCTTCGAGGTAGCCCTCGTCGTTCACACCGATGCGCAGCTGCGGCAGGGCGTGTCCGGCGGGACCGAAGATGACCCGGGCTCCGTCGGCAAGGTCGAAGGTGGACTGGTGGCAGGGGCACAGGGCGTGGTGCGTCTGCTGCTCGTACAGGGAGATCGGGCAACCGACATGGGTACAGATCTTCGAGTAAGCGAGAATACCCTGGTGCGACCACTCGAGCGACTGCTTGTCCTTGATGTTGTCCGGCTGGATGCGGACGAGCATCAGGGCGGCCTTGGCGATCTCGTTCATGAACCCGTGCTCGTCCTCCTCCAGGCCCTCGGGCTTGGCGAAGGTCAGCGAGCCCACGGCGATGTCGGACGGCCGCATGGGCTCGTTCGTGTTCATGTTGATGAGCAGCTTGCCCTTGGACCACAGGGTGTGGCGCAGCTTGTCCTCGGGCAGCGGCCCGAGGTCACGCAGCAGCACCACTCCGGAGAGCGGGAACAGGGCGAGCGCGCCGAACATCGTGTTGCGGATCAGCTTGCGCCGTCCGAGCACCGACTCCTTGGCGCCCTGGCGGAAGTCGTCCATGACCTTCTCGCGGACCTCGGGCGGTGCCGCGATCGGGTGCCGCTCGTCGGTGAGCTCGTGGTCCGACATCAGCGTGCGGGCCCAGTGGACCGCGCCGGCGCCGATGGCGAACAGGGCGACACCGAGGGTCGTACCGAGCGCGAAGTTCAGCGCGCCGATCTGACCCAGCGGGAAGATGTAGACGGACTTGTCGATCGGGATCGCCACGAACGCGACGATGAAGGCGACGGTGGCCAGCATCGACAGCGTGAACAGGAGGGCGACCGTACGCTCGGACCGCTTGGCGGCCCGCTCGTCGATGTCCTGGATCCGGGGCTCGTGCGGAGGCAGCCCGGGGTCGGCGAACGGGTTCTTCTCGTCCGCGACGCGGACCGCGCCGCCCTGCTCTGCGGGCAGCTTCTCGTCGGGGGTCTCTTGGCTACTCATGACTTCCTGGCCTTTGCGGTCCGAGCGGCGACCCAGACGGCGGTCACGATCAGCCCGCCGAGTCCGAAGATCCACGCGAACAGACCCTCGGACACCGGGCCGAGTCCGCCGAGCGTCAGACCGCCGGGGCTCGAGGTCTCCTTGCCGTTGACCGCGTTCACGTAGGCGATGACGTCCTTCTTGTTCTGCTCCGACAGCGAACCGTCGGGGAAGGAGGGCATGTTCTGCGGACCGGTCAGCATGGCCTCGTAGATGTGCTTGGGGTCCACGTCCTCGAGGCTCGGGGCGTACTTGCCGTGCGTGAGCGCACCGCCCTGGCCGGTGAAGTTGTGGCACTGTGCGCAGTTGTTGCGGAACAGCTCACCGCCCTTGGCGATGTCGGCGCCCTCGGGGCCGTACTGCTCCTCGGTGGGAATGGCCGGGCCGGCGCCCAGGGAGGCGATGTACGCCGCCAGCTGGTCGATCTCGGCCTGGTTGTAGACGGCCTTCTTTCGCGGGAGCTGCGCGCTCTGCGAGGTGGCGGCCGGCATCCGGCCGGTGGCCACCTGGAAGTCAACGGCCGCGGCGCCCACGCCCACCAGGCTGGGGCCGTCGGTGGTGCCCTGACCGCCGGTGCCGTGGCAGCTGGCGCAGCCGACGGCGTAGAGCTTCTTGCCCTCCTCGATGGCGAGGGACTGGGCGGTTTCGTCGGCCTGCGCCTTGCTCGCGGGTGCGAACACGGCGTACAGCCCCCCGGTGCATGCCAGCGCGAGGAGCAGAACGACGAGCGCCGCCAACGGGTGGCGTCGTCGTGCGGAGAGCTTTTTCACGGATTACCCCGGTGTCAGGATCTTCTGCGTCGATGCTTCTGGATGGATGCGCTCTTCGAGCGCGCGGATTCGAGCCCGCCTACTTGATCATGTAGATCGTGGCGAAGAGGCCGATCCAGACGACATCGACGAAATGCCAGTAGTAGGACACGACGATGGCCGCCGTCGCCTGGTCATGGGTGAACCTCCGAGCCGCGTAGGTCCGGCCGAGGACCAGCAGGAAGGCGAACAGGCCGCCCAGAACGTGCAGGCCGTGGAAGCCGGTGGTCAGATAGAAGACCGAGCCGTACGGGTCGGAGGAGATGGTCAGACCGTAGTGCTTGACCAACTCGGTGTATTCCAGGACCTGACCGCCGACGAAGACCGATCCCATGATGAACGTGACGATGAACCACGTCCGGAGCTTCTTCACGTCACCGCGCTCGGCTGCGAACACGCCGAGCTGGCAGGTGAGGGAGGAGAGCACCAGGATCGTGGTGTTCGTCGCCGAGAACGGGAAGTTCAGGGTGTCGGCCTTCTCCGACCAGAAGTCGGGTCCGGTCACCGATCGCAGGGTGAAGTACATCGCGAAGAGGGCCGCGAAGAACATCAGCTCGGAACTCAGCCAGATGATGGTTCCGACGCTGGTGAGGTTCGGTCGGTTGACCGACGGGAGCGCGTGCCCGGTGTCTACTGTCGTTGCTGTCGCCACGCCGACATTATGTCGGTCGCTTATCCCGCCCTCACCCCGGGGGGTGCCGTTCGGTGTGTTCGCCCCTCCTGTAGTGCCCGGATGGCCCATCGAAGCGACGTCCGAACCAGTGTTGACAAGCTGCCGGAAGGGGTAGCATCCGCGCCATCGGCACGCGCGGTACCGCCGATGCCGAGCCCCCTCAGAAGCGTGGAGGAACAATGCAGGCGACCGCCACGGTGCTGGTCTACAGCGACAACGCCAACACCCGGGAGCAGGTGCGGCTCGCCACCGGCCGGCGGCCGGCCCCGGACGTGCCCGTCGTGGAGTTCTTGGAGTGCGCGACCGTCCCGGCCGTCCTCAAGGAGCTGGACCGGGGCGGCATCGACGTCTGCGTCCTGGACGGCGAGGCCACGCCCATGGGCGGCATGGGCCTGTGCCGGCAGATCAAGGACGAGATCTTCGAGTGCCCGCCGGTGCTGCTGCTCATCGGCCGGCCCCAGGACGCCTGGCTGGCCACCTGGAGCCGCGCGGAGGCGGCTGTGACGCTGCCGGTGGAGCCGGTGGAGTTCGCCTCGGCCCTCGCCTCCCTGCTGCGGCAGAAGAGCGCCCTGAACGTCTGAACGCACGGTCCTCACCGGCGCGGCGCTCGCGGTGGCTCTCAGGCCGGCTGCGGGCGCAGGCGGGCCTTCTCCTCCGGGGCGGGGCCCCCCGCGGCGCCGCCCGTCAGGGCGCTGCCCGCGCGCCAGTCGGTCCAGCTGAGGTTCCAGTCGCCGAAGCCGTTGCCGAACGGCTCCATGTCGGCGCCGCCCGAGTTCACGACCGTGACCAGGTCCCCCCTGCGGACGGTGGCGTAGAACCACTCGGCCTCACCGGTGCTCATGCCGACGCAGCCGTGGCTGACGTTGGCGTACCCCTGGGAGCCGACGGACCAGGGGGCGGCGTGCACGTACTCGCCGCTCCAGGTCACCCGGGCGGCGAAGTGGACGGGCATGTCGTACGACTCGGCGGAGCCCTCGGCTATGCCTATGCTGCTGCTGCGCATCCGTACGGTGCGCTCCTTGCCGAGGACCACCTTGACGCCGTTGCGCGTCTCGAACCCGGGTTTGCCGGCGGTGACGGGGATCGTTTTGATCTGCTTGTCGCCCTTGTAGACCGTCAGCCGGTGCGACGCGACGTCGGTGACGGCTATGACGCGGTCGCCGGTCCTGATCGTCAGCGGTTCGGTCCGGCCGCCCCGGAGGCGGTCGTTGATCCTGACGCCCTCCAGGGTGCTGCGCACCCGGACGGTGGCGTTCTCGGGCCAGTAGTCCTTCGGACGGAAGTGGAGCTTCTTGTCGTCCACCCAGTGCCAGACGCCCTGCACCGAGGGCGTGGAGGACACCTTCAGGCCGCGCTCCACGACGGCGCGCTGCGCGGGGTCCTTGACCGGCTCGGTCAGCTCGGCGGTGAGCGGCTGGCCGACGCCGTAGGTGCCCGCCTCGGGGCCGAAGGCGACGCCCAGGCTCTTGCTGGCCGGCTTGCCGGTGGTGAGGGCGAGGACCTTGCGGCCGGGAGCCCCGTCCACGCCCTCGGTGCTCACCCGGATCGTGTAGCTCGCGTCGGCGACGAGCGGGGAGGTGCTGTGCCAGCGGCTGCCGTCGGCGGCGAGTTCGCCCGCCACGTGGCGGCCCTTGGTGTCCACGGCCGTGACGTCGGTGATGCGCCCGTCGGAGTCCTCGGCGACGACCTCCAGGGGCGTGTCCGGGTCGGCCGTCCCGCCCTCGGCGGTGGGGCCGTTGAAGGATATCTGGTCCGCCGCGTCGTAGGGCTCGGCAGACAGCGGGTCGCCGGCGGCGGAGCAGCCGGCGACGCCCGCACCCAGGGCGATCACCAGCAGCGTGCAGCCGACGACGGTGCGGTTACGCGGATCACGTCTCATGGCCTCACGCTAGGAAGCTTCGTCAACCCTGGCGCGCCGAAAGACTCGAACGAGTGACATATGACATGGCAGACGCAGGGCCCGGACGCTCCTGACGGAGTGTCCGGGCCCTGCGGCGCGCGGCATGTGCTACTGGGTGCGGTTCTCACCGTGGTAGTACTCGAAGACCCAGCCCCAGATACTGAGCAGGATCAGCGGCAGCGCGAAGTACATCAGCCACCAGCCGACGGCGATGGCCAGGAATCCGAAGGCGCCACCGAGCCCCAGACCGAGCGGCTGCCAGCTGTGCGGGCTGAAGAACCCGACTTCGCCGGCGTCGTCGGCGACGTCCGCCTCCTTGTTGTCCTGCGCGCCCACGTCGACCCGCCGGGCGGTGAAGCCCAGGTAGAAGCCGACCATGATGCTCAGGCCGAAGGCCAGGAAGAGGGCCGTGGTGCCGGCCGGCTCCTTCGACCACACGCCGTAGACAACCGCCACGACGAGCAGGAAGAGGCTCAGCCACATGAACATCTTGCCCTGGATCTTCACTTGCCGGCCTCCTTACCGCCGGAGAGGGCCTTCTCACCGTGACCGGCGTTCTCGAGCTGGTCGAGAGCGGCGATCTCCGGGTGGTGCAGGTCGAAGGCCGGGGATTCGGAGCGGATCCGCGGCAGGGTGAGGAAGTTGTGCCGCGGCGGCGGGCAGGAGGTGGCCCACTCCAGGGAACGGCCGTAGCCCCACGGGTCGTCGACCTCGATCTTCTCGCCGTACTTGGCCGTCTTCCAGACGTTGTAGAAGAACGGCAGCAGCGACATGCCGAGCAGGAACGAGGCGATCGTGGAGACCGTGTTCAGCGCGGTGAAGCCGTCGGCCGCCAGGTAGTCCGAGTAGCGGCGCGGCATGCCCTCCGCACCCAGCCAGTGCTGGATCAGGAAGGTGCCGTGGAAGCCGATGAACAGCGTCCAGAAGGTGACCTTGCCGAGCCGCTCGTCGAGCATCTTGCCGGTGAACTTCGGCCACCAGAAGTGGAAGCCGGCGAACATCGCGAAGACGACGGTGCCGAACACCACGTAGTGGAAGTGCGCCACGACGAAGTACGAGTCGGTGACGTGGAAGTCCAGCGGCGGCGAGGCCAGGATGACACCGGTCAGGCCACCGAACAGGAAGGTGACCAGGAAGCCGATGGACCAGAGCATCGGGGTCTCGAAGCTCAGCGACCCCTTCCACATGGTGCCGACCCAGTTGAAGAACTTCACGCCGGTCGGGACCGCGATCAGGAAGGTCATGAAGGAGAAGAACGGCAGCAGCACCCCGCCGGTGGCGTACATGTGGTGTGCCCACACCGTCACCGACAGACCCGCGATGGCGATCGTCGCGCCGACCAGACCCATGTAGCCGAAGATCGGCTTGCGCGAGAAGACCGGCACGATTTCACTCACGATGCCGAAGAACGGCAGCGCGATGATGTACACCTCGGGGTGGCCGAAGAACCAGAACAGGTGCTGCCACAGCAGCGCCCCGCCGTTGGTGGCGTCGAAGATGTGCGCGCCGAACTTCCGGTCGTACTCGAGCGCGAACAGCGCGGCGGCCAGCACCGGGAAGGCGAGCAGGACCAGGACACCGGTCAGCAGCACGTTCCAGGTGAAGATCGGCAGGCGGAACATCGTCATGCCCGGAGCGCGCATGCAGATGATCGTGGTGATGAAGTTGACCGAGCCCAGGATGGTGCCGAAGCCCTGCAGGGTCAGACCCATGATCCACATGTCGGAGCCGGCGCCCGTCGAGCGGACGGCGTCCGAGAGCGGGGCGTAGCCGGTCCAGCCGAAGCTGGCCGCTCCGTCCGGGGTGAGGAAACCGCCGATCGCGATCAGCGAGCCGAACAGGTAGAGCCAGTAGGCGAACATGTTCAGCCGCGGGAAGGCGACGTCGGGCGCGCCGATCTGCAGCGGCATCATCCAGTTCGCGAAGCCGACGAACAGCGGCGTCGCGAACATCAGCAGCATGATCGTGCCGTGCATCGTGAACGCCTGGTTGAACTGCTCGTTCGACATGATCTGCAGACCAGGCCGGGCGAGTTCCGCGCGCATCACCAGCGCAAGGACGCCACCGACGCAGAAGAACACGAACGACGTCACCAGGTACATGGTGCCGATCGTCTTGTGGTCCGTGGTCGTCAGCCACTTGACCACGATGTTGCCGGGCTGCTTGCGCCGTACCGGCAGCTCGTTCTCATAGGAGTCCACAGCTGCCGCGGCACCCTGGGATTCGTTGAGGATGCTCACAGTGTGCTCGTCTCCCGGTTCTTCTCGTGGCTCGTCTGCGCGATGCCGGCGGGAACGTAACCGGTCTGTCCCTTCTCCGCGAGCTCCTTGAGGTGCGCCTCGTAGCGCTCGGGGGAGACGACCTTCACGTTGAACAGCATCCGGGCGTGGTCGACACCGCAGAGCTCGGCGCACTTGCCGAGGAAGGTGCCCTCACGGTTGGGGACCACCTCGAAGGCGTTGGTGTGGCCCGGAATGACGTCCTGCTTCATCATGAACGGCACCACCCAGAAGGAGTGGATGACGTCGCGCGAGGTCAGGACGAACCGGACCCGCTTGCCCTCGGGCAGCCACAGGGTGGGACCCGGGTTGTTCGTCTGCGGGTTCCGCGTGGAGGGGGTACCGCAGTCGTTGACACCGCCGGCGTCGGCCGGGAAGGCGTTCTTGTAGCGGTCCGGGATCGCGTCGAGTTCCTTGGAGGTCTTCGCGTCGCCGGAGGAACCCTCCACGTTCTCGATGTAGTTGAAGCACCAGCTCCACTGGAAGCCGACGACGTTGACGGTGACGTCGGGCTTGTCGAGCTTCATCAGCTCGGACTCGTCCCGGGCCGTGAAGTAGAAGAAGACCGAAACGATGATGAGCGGAACCACGGTGTACAGCGCCTCAATGGGCATGTTGTACCGGGTCTGCGGAGGTACCTCGACCTTGGTGCGGCTGCGCCGGTGGAAGAAAACACTCCACAGGATCAGGCCCCACACGAGCCCGCCGATGGCGAGCGCGGCCGCCCACGAACCCTGCCACAGGGAGAGGATTCGCTCCGCCTGCTCTGAGGTGGGGGTGGGCATACCAAGGCGAGGGAAGTCCTCCCATGTGCAACCGGTGGCGGTCGCCAGGACCAGGCCCGCGGTCAGTGCCTGCAGCAGCTTCCGCTGCATCGGGCGCCGCGGCTTGGGGGTACCACCCACGCCCTTCAGGCCGTGGGGGAGGTCGGAGCCGTTGGGACTCACGTAGCGCCTTCCCGAGAGTCTCGCCCGCGCTGTACGGCTGCGGCCTGGCCTTCTCGCTGGTCGGTCGCCGCCCTGCGTCGGGCAGGGGTTTGGATGTTTATGCGGACCAAACCCTAGCCGACGCCTTCCGAGGGGTCGCGGGGAGGGGGGCATACGCGCCGCCCGTCACCCCGAAGAGAGGGGAAGGAGGCGTCCTGTCACCTGAAAGTACCGCTCACACGGGGGACTCGGCCGGCGGGACGGGTGTGGGACGGGGCCGAGGCGGGTACAGAAGGGCCGGCTCGTCCGCCCTTCCCCGTGGCAAGACAGCCGAGGGGCGCGGCCCCTGGCCGCTCTCCGGCCGGGCCACGCCTTAACGTTGCCGTATGGCCTACTTTGACGCCGCGTCCTCCGCCCCGCTTCACCCCGTCGGCCGTCAGGCCCTGCTGGCCGCACTGGACGAGGGGTGGGCGGACCCCGCGCGGCTGTACCGGGAGGGCAGGCGGGCCCGGCTGCTGCTGGACGCGGCGCGCGAGGCGGCCGCCGAGGCGGTGGAATGCCGCCCGGACGAGCTGGTGTTCACCCCGTCCGGCACACGGGCGGTGCACGCCGGTGTCGAGGGGGCGCTGGCCGGGCGGCGACGCGTCGGATCGCACCTGATCGTGTCCGCGGTCGAACACTCGTCGGTCCTCCATACGGCGGAAGTGCACGAGGCCGGGGGCGGTTCGGTCACCGAGGTCGCGGTGGACCGTACGGGTGCCGTGGATCCCGCGGCGTACGCACAGGCCCTGCGGCCGGACACCGCGCTGGCCTGTCTCCAGTCGGCCAACCACGAGGTGGGGACCGTGCAGCCGGTGGCCGAGGTGGCCGAGGCGTGCCGGGCGGCCGGCGTACCGCTGCTGGTGGACGCGGCCCAGTCGCTGGGCTGGGGGCCGGTGGCGGGTGACTGGTCGCTGCTCACGGCGAGCGCCCACAAGTGGGGCGGCCCGTCGGGGGTCGGGCTGCTCGTGGTGCGCAAGGGGGTGCGGTTCGCTCCCCAGGGGCCGCCGGACGAGCGGGAATCGGGGCGGGCGGCCGGGTTCGAGAACATCCCGGCGGCGGTGGCCGCGGCGGCGTCGCTGCGGGCGGTGCGCGCCGAGGCGGCCGAGGAGGCGGCCCGGCTGCGGGAGCTGACGGAGCGGATCCGGACGCGGGTGCCGGCCCTGGTGCCGGACGTGGAGGTGGTCGGCGATCCGGAGCGGCGGCTGCCGGGGATCGTCACCTTCTCGTGTCTCTTCGTCGACGGGGAGACGGTGCTGCACGAGCTGGACCGTGCGGGCTTCTCCGTGTCGTCCGGTTCCTCGTGCACGAGCAGCACGCTCACCCCGAGCCATGTGCTGAGGGCGATGGGGGTGCTCAGCGAGGGCAACGTCCGGGTCTCGCTGCCGCCGGGGACGGAGTCCGAGGACGTCGAGCGGTTCCTGACCGTCCTGCCCCGGGTGGTGGCGGAGGTGCGGGAGAAGCTGGGGGCTCCGGTGGCGGCGGGGGCCGCGGGAGCCGGGGAAGCTGCCGAGCACACCGCTGGGGGAAGCGGCGCCCTGGTGGTGGACGCGCTGGGCCGGCGCTGCCCGATCCCGGTGATCGAGCTGGCCAAGGTGATCGGCGACGTGCCGGTGGGCGGCACGGTCCGGGTCCTCGCGGACGACGAGGCGGCCCGGCTGGACATCCCGGCGTGGTGCGAGATGCGCGGGCAGGAGTACGTGGGCGAGGAGCCGGCGGACCACGGCTCGGCCCATGTGGTCCGCCGGCTCTCCTGAGCGGGCGGACCACATGGGCCGGGGAACCCGTCGGGGGCGTCAGGCCAGGTGCTTCTGCACCTCGGCCGCGGGCTCGTCGCCGTAGGCCTGCGCGAAGCGCTCCATGAAGTGGGCGCGGCGCAGCTGGTACTCCTGGGTGCCGACGGTCTCGATGACCAGGGTGGCGAGCATGCAGCCGACCTGCGCGGCGCGCTCCAGTGAGACGCCCCAGGCCAGTCCGGACAGGAACCCGGCGCGGAAGGCGTCGCCCACGCCGGTCGGGTCCGTCTTGCGCTCCTCCCGGGCGCAGCCGACCTCGACGGGGTCCTCACCGGCGCGTTCGATGCGTACGCCCCGGGCGCCGAGGGTGGTGACGCGGTGGCCGACCCTGGCGAGGATCTCGGCGTCGGTCCAGCCCGTCTTGGTCTCGATGAGCCCCTTCTCGTACTCGTTGGAGAAGAGGTAGGTCGCCCCGTCCAGCAGTATGCGGATCTCCTCCCCGTTCATCCGGGCGATCTGCTGGGAGAAGTCGGCGGCGAACGGGATGCCCCGCGAGCGGCACTCCTCGGTGTGCCGGAGCATGGCCTCCGGGTCGTCGGCGCCGATGGAGACCAGGTCGAGGCCGCCCACCCGGTCGGCGACGGTCTTCAGCTCGATCAGCCGGGCCTCGCTCATCGCGCCCGTGTAGAAGGAGCCGATCTGGTTGTGGTCGGCGTCCGTGGTGCACACGAAGCGGGCGGTGTGCAGCGTCTCCGAGATGCGGACGGACGCGGTGTCGACGCCGTGCCGGTCCAGCCAGGCCCGGTACTCGTCGAAGTCGGGGCCCGCGGCGCCGACGAGGATCGGCCGGGTGCCGAGCTGGCCCATGCCGAAGGCGATGTTCGCGCCCACGCCGCCCCGGCGCACGTCGAGCTGGTCGACCAGGAAGGACAGCGAGACCGTGTGCAACTGGTCCGCGACGAGCTGGTCGGAGAAGCGCCCGGGGAACGTCATGAGGTGGTCGGTGGCGATGGAGCCGGTGACTGCGATGCGCACGGCGTGGACTCTCCTGAGGGAGGGGGGATTGACACCCCACGCTACCGGGTACCAGCCGTCCACTTGAAGCCGACAAAACTACCCGATAGTAGATCTTTCTTCGTGACCTTCGACATGCGTACGGTGCCGCTATGACGAACCTCAAGGTGCACGTCCCCACGCAGGCCGACCTCGAAGGCGACCTGGAGTCGCTGCGCGGCGACTGCGCCCGGATGGCCTCCCGCTGGGCGGCGCCGGATCACGGCGACACCCGGCCGGTGCCTCCGTCCCTGATCCACGGCGTGTCCGTGCCGTCGTCCTCGGCCCGGCTGCTGGACGCCATGTCGGATTACGGCGACTGAGCCGGGCCTTCGCCGGTCAGGATCACGGCTCCCGGGGAAACAAACGGGAACCGTGCGCTCCCCCGCTGCGTCCCATCGCTGTCCCCCGTAAAGGGGATACGGGATACGACCCACCAGCAGTCCCGGTGCGACCGGGAAGGGTCGTCAGGGACAGCTGTGCAGCCGAAGGAGCGATGCGGTGAACACCGAGCGGCCCGACAACGACGACGCCGAGGCGAGGGCCTCCGGCAGCGCGCGCGACACCGGGGGCGCTTCGGCCGACGGCCCGACGAAGGACGCCCCGGAGCAGCAGGCCCCGGACCGAACCCCCGCATCCGGCTCCGCCACGCCCGAGGCCACCGCCGAGGAAGCCGTCGAGGACGATGCAGCGAAGGCGCCGGAGCCGTCGGCGGACGACCCGGAGACCACCCCGGCAGGGGAAGCCGCCCCGCAGGCCGCCGGCGGCAAGGGCCCGGAGAACGGCCCCGCGGAAGCCCCCCGGCCCCAGGCCGGACAGCCGGAGGCCGAAGGTCCGGACTCCGGTGACGCGAAGGTCGGCACCACCGAGCCGCAGACCCCGGAGCCCGAGGACACGAAGCCCCCGGAAGGCGAGCCCGAGGCACCCTCGGCGGACGGCACGGACAGCCCGGCACCGGAAGCCGCGGCCGCGGAGGCGGGCAGCAGCGAGGACCCGGCCCCGAAGAGCGAGCCCTCGACGGCCGACCAGGATCAAGGCGAGAACCCGGAGACCGGGGCCTCGGAGGCCGACGCCACGCGGGCCGACGCCGCCGAGCCGTCGACGCCGGAGCCCGAGAACGCGAAGGTCCCAGAAGGTGAGCCCGGGGCCCCCGGGAGCGAACCCGGTGAGACCCGTCCGGACCGGGACGGGCAACCGGAGGCCGTGGGCGGCGGGGCCGAGGTGCCGGAGGGTGACGCAGGAGCGTCTGAGCCCGCCGCCCCGCAGGCGGCCGTCAGCCCGGAGTCCGGGAGCGGCGCCGGTCGTGACGGAGACGGCGGCGGAGCCGGGTGGCGGCGGTCGCCGGTGCTGGTCGCGTCGGTGGCCGCGGCCGTGCTGCTGGTCGGGGGCGGCGGAGCGTACCTCGCCGCCAGTGCCGTCGGCGGGTCGGGCGGCGGTACGGCTCCGGGGGCGAACGGGGACGCCACTCCCCCGCCGCTCACCCTCGACGCCTACGCCGAGGGCGGGCCGCACGGCATCGCGCCCGGTGAGCCCAACCCGTACGGCGCCGCCTACCGCGCCGACGGCGCTCTCCCCGACGGCCCCGACTCGGCGCCGGTCTACCGCGCCCGGGGGCAGATCACCGAGGCGCAGGTGGCCGACCTGGCGAAGGCGCTCGACGTCGACGGCAAGCCGGTGGCGGAGGGCGACTCCTGGCGGATCGGCGGCAAGGACGGCAGCGGGCCCACCCTGCGGGTGGACCGGGACGCCCCCGGCACCTGGACGTTCAGCCGGTACACGCCGGGCACCGACGACTGCAAGGGCGAGACCTGCCGGACCCCGCCGATCGGCGGGGATCCGGCGGTGACCGAGGAGGCCGCGAGGAAGGCCGCCGCGCCCGTGCTGAAGGCGCTCGGCCAGGACGACGCGAAGCTCGACGCGAGCCAGGTCATGGGCGTCAAGCGGGTGGTGAACGCGGAGCCCGAGGTGGGCGGGTTGCCGACGCACGGCTGGACGACCGGCGTGGTCGTCGGCGCCGGAGGCGAGGTCGTCGGCGGCAGCGGCCGGCTGTCGACGCCGGTGAAGGGCGACACGTATCCCGTGGTGAGCGCCGAAAAGGCGCTGGCGCTGATGAACACGGCACCGGGCGCGGGCGACCGTGCGGAGATCGGCGGCTGCGCCACTCCCGTACCGCTGGAGGGCGAGCAGCAGGAGCAGTCGGAGCCGTGTGTCACGGCGACGACCCTGCCGGCCAAGGACACGGTCACCGTCGACAAGGCGGTGTTCGGGCTGGCCGCGCACTCGGTGGACGGGCGGCAGATGCTCGTACCGTCCTGGCTGTTCGAGACGCGGCCGACGGCCTCGCAGGACGGCGGCACGGTGACCTATCCGGCGGTCGCCCCTGAGTACCTCGCCCCCGGGGCCCGGCCCGGGGAGTCCGGCACCGGGCGGCCCACGGAGCCGGGCAACGGCGACGAGCCGACCTCGGCGCCGTCCACCCGCGAGGTCGGGGTCGAGGGCTACACCGCCGAGGGCGGCGAGCTGACGGTGACCTTCACGGGCGGGGTGTGCGCCGACTACGAGGCGACGGCGAGCGAGCGCGGGGACCGGGTCACCGTCACCGTGACCGAGACGCCCTGGCCGAACAAGGTGTGCATCCTGATCGCCAAGCAGTACCAGCAGACGGTACGGCTCGACGCGCCGCTGGCCGCCCGTGAGGTGGTGGACGCCGACGGCGAGCCGGTGCCGCTGCACAAGGACGGCGCGCGACTGCCCACGGCACCCTCCGCCGACAGGACGCGATGAAGCGCTGAGAACGTCCGGACAGCACGAAGGCGGCGGCTCCGTCGGAGGGGGCCGCCGCCTTCGTCATGTGCCGTGCCGTTCCGTCCGGGAGGGGTCCCGGCCCGGAAGGGCCCGGCTCAGCTGAAGGAGTCGCCGCAGGCGCAGGAGCCGGTGGCGTTCGGGTTGTCGATGGTGAAGCCCTGCTTCTCGATGGTGTCGACGAAGTCGATGGTGGCGCCGCCCAGGTACGGGGCGCTCATCCGGTCGGTGACGACCTTCACCCCGTCGAAGTCCTTCTCCACGTCGCCGTCGAGGGAACGCTCGTCGAAGAAGAGCTGGTAGCGCAGGCCGGAGCAGCCTCCGGGCTGGACGGCGACGCGCAGCGCGAGGTCGTCACGGCCTTCCTGGTCGAGCAGCGCCTTGACCTTCGCCGCGGCGGCGTCGGTCACGATGATGCCGTCGGTGGCGGTGGTGGTCTCGTCCGATACGGACATCTACATCTCTCCCGGGTTGTACGGAGACTGCTTGCCGACGGTTGCAACCGGCGGGGCCGCGGATTCATTCCGGGCCGGGAGCTTGTTCTCTCGGCTCCGTCTTCATGCTCGCACACGCCCCGGCGGGCGGAAAACGGTCCATGCGGCCCCCTTCGGAATCGTTCCGAATCGTTTTGGCGGGGCTTCGGGAATGAACGGCGGGGCGCCGGGATTCACGTCACATGGACGCTATGGCCGTCGTCAAACTGACGTGAACCGGATATGATAATAGCGTCAATTCGACGAGAAGTCGTCGAACCGGTGTCCCGCTTGTCCCGCCGGGCCGTTCCTCACGGCCCGGCGAGCCGCAGAACAGAAAGGGTGCGTGTCGTGACCACCGCCCAGACCCAGGAGCTCGACGTACAGCCGACGCCCCTCGCCCTGCTGCTCCTCGGCCGAGAGGCCGACCCGAGGAGCGAGCGCGGTGTGGAGTGTCCCGGCGACCTGCCCTCGCCGTCCGACCCGAACCTGGTGGAACGCGCCCGCGCCGCCAAGGAGAAGCTCGGCGACAAGGTCTTCGTGCTCGGCCACCACTACCAGCGCGACGAGGTCATCCAGTTCGCCGACGTCACGGGCGACTCGTTCAAGCTGGCGCGGGAGGCCGCCGCGCGTCCGCAGGCCGAGTACATCGTGTTCTGCGGCGTGCACTTCATGGCCGAGTCCGCCGACATCCTCACCGGTGACGACCAGAAGGTCGTCCTGCCGGACCTCGCGGCCGGCTGCTCCATGGCGGACATGGCCACCGCCGAGCAGGTCGCGGAGTGCTGGGACGTGCTGACCGAGGCCGGCATAGCCGACCGGGTCGTGCCCGTCTCGTACATGAACTCCTCCGCCGACATCAAGGCCTTCACCGGCAGGCACGGCGGCACCATCTGCACCTCCTCCAACGCGAAGCGCGCCCTCGACTGGGCCTTCGAGCAGGGGGAGCAGGTCCTCTTCCTCCCCGACCAGCACCTCGGCCGCAACACCGCGGTGCGGGACATGGGGATGTCCCTGGAGGACTGCGTCGTCTACAACCCGCACAAGCCGAACGGCGGGCTGACGGCGGACGAGCTGCGGGCCGCGAAGATGATCCTGTGGCGGGGCCACTGCTCGGTGCACGGCCGCTTCAGCCTGGACTCGGTCAACGACGTGCGCGAGCGCATCCCGGGCGTCAACGTGCTGGTCCACCCCGAGTGCCGGCACGAGGTCGTGGCCGCGGCGGACCATGTCGGGTCGACCGAGTACATCATCAAGGCGCTGGAGGCGGCCCCGGCCGGCTCCAAGTGGGCCATCGGCACGGAGCTGAACCTGGTCCGCCGACTGGCGAACCGTTTCGCCCCCGAGGGCAAGGAGGTCGTCTTCCTCGACAAGACGGTCTGCTTCTGCTCCACCATGAACCGCATCGACCTCCCCCACCTGGTCTGGGCCCTGGAGTCCCTCGCCGAGGGCAAGCTGGTCAACCGCATCGAGGTCGACAAGGAGACCGAGGAGTACGCCAAGCTGGCCCTGGAGCGGATGCTGGCGCTGCCGTAGCCGGGCCGTTCCTCGGCACGAGGAACTCCCCCGCGCGAAGGCCCCGAAGATTCCCCGCAGGACACCCGTCTCGGGCCCCTGCCCGGAACCTTCGGGGTCTTTCCGCCGATGCGGCCGAAACCCGCTGACGGATCGAGGCTGAGCGCTAAATTGTCGACCGCCTGGTAACGCCACCCGGGGTCGCGGCAACTGCGCGGGCTCCCGCACCGCGCGCGGAAGGATCCCCATGTCGACCGTGGCCACAGAAAAAGGCCTGGGCCTGGGCTCCGTCGCCGCGAGACTCGAACGGCTGCCGCACTCTCGGTGGCACGTCAAGGTCCGCTTCCTGATCGGCGCCGTCACCTTCTTCGAGGGGTTCGACCTCCTGCTCGCCGCCTCCGCACTGCCCGTCCTGACCGAGCAGTGGAACCTCTCCACCGGCCAGGCGACCTTCGCCGTCACCGCCGCCTCGGTCGGCATGCTGCTCGGCGCGTTCGGCGCCGGCTGGCTCGGCGACAGGATCGGCAGGGTGCGCACCGTCGCCCTCGGCGTGCTGATCACCGGCCTCGCCGGCATCCTGGTGGCCTGCTCCGCCGACATCGAGATGTTCGCCGGCTTCCGCTTCGTCCAGGGCATCGGCATCGGCGGCGTGGTGCCCATCGCCGCCACCTACATCAACGAGATCGCCCGCTCCGACAACCGCGGCAAGCTGGTGCTGCTCTACGAGTTGATCTTCCCCGCCGGTCTCTCGGCGGCCTCCCTGACCGCCGTCTGGATCGTCCCCAACCTCGGCTGGCAGGCGATGTTCCTGATCGGCGGCCTGCCGGTGCTGCTGGCGCTGCTCCTGGTCCGCAAGGTGCCCGAGTCGCCCCGCTGGCTGGCCTCCCAGGGACGCCTGGAGGAAGCCGAGGAGGTCATCACCGAGGATCGAGGCCGAGGTCCGGGCCTCGGTCAAGGAGCCGCTGCCCCAGCCCTCCCCGGACATCCCGGCCGAGGAGTCCCGCGGCCGCCTGCGCGAGATCTTCCAGGGCCGCTATCTGCGGCGCACCGTCATCCTGTCGACCCTGTGGTTCGCGGCCTACTACGTGAACCACGGCATCATCACCTGGCTGCCGTCGCTCTACACCAAGCAGTTCGGGCTGGACCTCACCGCCGCGCTGACCTACTCCCTGATCAGCAACGCCACCGGCCTGCTGGGCACGCTGATCGCCGCGCTGGTGGTCGACCGCATCGGCCGCAAGCCGCTGCTGCTCACCGCACTGCTCGGCACCGCGGCCGCGCTGGCCGCGCTCGCGGTGGCCGGCGCCACCTCCGGCGGCCAGGTCGCGCTCTTCGCCTCCTGCGCCACCTTCTTCGTCTTCGTCATCAACGCCTCGCTCTACCTCTACTCGCCGGAGCTGTACCCGACGCGCAACCGCGCCAAGGGCGCCGCGTTCGGCGGTGTGTGGAACCGCCTCGGTGTGATCCTCGGCCCGATCACGGTCGGCGCGATCATCGCCTCCGGAGCCAGCCTCGACGTCATCTTCATCCAGCTGGCGGGCGTCGCCGCGGTGGGCGCGATCGTCGCCTGCTTCGCAGTGGAGACCAAGGGCAGGACACTCGAGGAGCTCAACGCCTGACGGCTGCCTCCGCGCTCGTATCGGGCGGTCGGCCGGCGGTACCGCCGGCCGATCCGTTCACGGTTCCGGCAGGCGGGCGCCTCGGCTTGCCGCGATCCGGAGTGCGTCCGTGAGGGCTTCGGCGAGGCGGGTGCCCGCGAAGCGCAACTCCCGCTCCCCCCGCGCACTCGTCGGCGAGCAGCGGCTTGGCCTGGGTCAGGACCGTCTCGGCCGAGTCGAGCAGGTCGGCCTCCAACTCGTCGGCCAGGCGGGACAGTCGGCTGTGCGGGTCGTCCGTGCTCAGGTAGCAGGGGGCGCCCTCCGGTGTCGTCCACGGCAGCAGCCGCAGTGGCGTGCCGTCCCGTCCGTCGCGGATCATCCTGTCGCTCCCTCCGGTGAGATCCGGCCGTTTCGCTGCGGAGCCGGATCCGCCTTCATTACTTTCCGTGTCGCCATCGTCGCGCTGCGGGACCTGCTCGCACCAGGAGCGCCGCGTCCCAGCGTGGAGAACGAGACGATCAGCCAGAGAGGCAGCCGATGACGTTCAAGCCGCAGACCCTGACCCCCTATCTGTCCGCCCGCCACTACTTCGGCGCCGAACAGCGTCGTCATCGCGAGGCCGCCCGGCTGTCGTTGCTGCAGCTCGCGGACATCCTCAACTCCAGCAAGAGCACGCTGGCGCGCATCGAGACGGCGGAGCTGATGCCGCCGCCGGACCTGCCGGACCGGCTGGACGCCGCGTTCGGCACGGACCGGCACTTCCACGGGCTGTACGAACTGGCCAAGCGCGAGGCGCACCCGGACCAGTACCGGCGGTTCATGGACTTCGAGGCGCAGGCGGAGGTCGTCGAGAACTTCGGGGCGCAGGCTCTTCCGGGGTTGTTGCAGACCAGGGAGTACGCCGACGCCCAGCTCAGCCTGCGGGAGGAGTTGCTGCCCGATCAGGTGGAGGAACGGGTCAACGCACGGATGTCCCGACAGGAGAGGATCCGCTCGGCCCAGCCCCCGCTGCGGTGGGCGATCATCGACGAGTCCGTGCTCCTGCGCCCCTTCGGCAGCCGGGAAAGCATGTACAGGCAACTGGCCCGGCTGCTCGAACAGATGGATACTCCAGACAGCAAGGTCCAGGTGATGCCCTTCAGCGTTGGTGCGCACTACCTGATGGGCGGCGCGCTGACCCTGCTGACCCTTCCCAACGGCTCAACCGTGGCCTACGAAGAGGGCATCGAGGTCGGTCACCTCTACGAGGACCGGGACTCGGTGAAGAAGTGGCGACGGCACTACGAGGTGCTCCGCGCCAAGGCTCTCTCTCCGGCTGCCTCGGCGGAGCTGATCCGACAGGCGATGGAGGACTACAAGCCATGCGACACAGCCCCGAGCTGATCTCTGCCCGCTGGCGCCGAAGCAGCTACAGCAACGCCAACGGGGGCGAATGCATCGAGATCACAGGGGACTTCCCCGGCATCGTCCCCGTGCGCGACAGCAAGACCCCCCACGGCCCCGTCGTTGTCGTCCCGGCTGCCGCCTGGGACGTCTTCGTCAACTCGCTGAAAGCGTAAGCACGTACGAAGGGGCGCCCCGGGATGACTCCACGGGGCGCCCCTTCGCCGTACGCGTACGGCCGTCAGACCTGCGCGGCCTCCGGCTCGCCGGACTCGGCGGACTCCTCCGCTTCCGCCGGCTCCACTTCGTCCCCGGCGGCCGTGCCCTTCTTCAGCGCCTTCTTCTTCGCCCGCCGCTCCTTGCGGAGCTCCAGCATCGCGTAGAGGGTCGGGACCAGGAGGAGCGTCAGCAGGGTCGACGTGATCAGGCCGCCGATCACCACCACCGCGAGCGGCTGGGCGATGAAGCCGCCCTCGCCGGTGACGCCGAGCGCCATCGGGAGCAGGGCGAAGATCGTCGCCAGGGCCGTCATCAGGATCGGGCGCAGCCGGTGACGGCCGCCCTCCAGTACGGCCTCGACGACGCCGTAGCCGCGGTCGCGGTACTGGTTGATCAGGTCGATCAGCACGATCGCGTTGGTCACCACGATGCCGATCAGCATCAGCATGCCGATCATCGCCGGGACGCCCATCGGGGTGTCCGTGACGATCAGCAGGCCGAGTGCGCCGGTCGCCGCGAACGGGATGGACACCAGCAGGATCAGCGGCTGGGCGAGCGACCGGAAGGTGCCGACCAGCAGCATGAAGACGATCGCGATCGCCGCGAGCATCGCCAGGAGGAGGTTGGTGAACGCCTCGTCCTGGTCCGCGGTCACGCCGCCGATCTCCGCCGTCGCGCCCGCCGGGAGGGAGAGCGCGTTGATCTCGGCCTGGAGTTCCGCGCTGACCGCGCCGGTGTTGTCGCCGGTGGGCCGGGCGGTGACGGTGGCCGAGCGCTGGCCGTCGATCCGGGTCATGGACACCGGGCCGTCCACCAGCTCGACGGTGGCGATGTCACCCAGCTTCACCGGGCCGAGCGGCAGCTTCTTCAGCTCGGCCAGGGTCGTGGCCGACTGAGCCGACCGGACGACGACGTCCCGCTCGGTGTCGTCCAGCACCGCCTTGGCGGCCGGGGTGCCCCGTACCGCCTGGGCGACGGCCGCGCCGAGCGTCTGGTCGTTGAAACCGGCCGCGGCGGCACGGGAGTTGGCCTTGACCGAGATGCGCGGCACGCTCTGCGCCAGGTCGCTGGTGACGTCGGTGACGTCGTCCAGGGAGGCCACGGCCTTCTGCACCTGGTCGGCCGCCTTGCGCAGCACCTGCGGGTCGGCCGCCTTGACGACGACGCTCAGGTCCTGGTTGCCGAAGCCGTCGCCGGCCGCGACGGTGGTGGTGCCGATGCCGTCGAGGCCGGCGAGCCCCTTCTCGAGGCTGTCCCGCACGTCCTCGTGGGAGGCGGAGTCCTCCAGCATCACCTGGTACGTCGCCTGGTTGGTTTCCGTACCGCCGCCGAAGGCCGCCATGAAGCCGGAGGAGCCGATCGTGACCTGGTGGTCCTTGACGCCCTCGGTCTCGCCGAGCAGCTTCTCGACCTTCTCGGCCTGGGCGTCGGTGGCCGCGAGGCTGGTGCCCGGCTTCAGCTCCTGACGGAGGGTGAGGACCTTCTGCTCGCCCTGGTCGAAGAAGTTGGTCTTGAGCAGCGGCGTCATGGCGAGCGTGGCGATCAGGACGACGACCGCGATGGCCAGGCTGGCCAGCCTGCGCCGGGTGGCGAAGCGCAGCACGGAGAGGTAGCCGCGCTGGAGGCGGCTCTTGGCTTCCTTCTCCTCGGCCAGCCGGCGGGCCTCCTCGGCGTCCTCGGGGGTGCCCTTCGGGGGCCGCAGGAACCAGTACGACAGGACGGGGACGACCGTCAGCGACACCAGCAGGGACGCCAGCAGCGCGGCGGTGACGGTGAGGCTGAAGGAGCCGAACAGCTCACCGACCATGCCGCCGACCAGGCCGATCGGCAGGAAGACGGCGACGGTGGTGAGCGTCGCGGAGGTCACCGCGCCGGCCACCTCACGCACCGCCTTCATGATCGCCTCGTGGCGCTCCTCGCCGTAGCCGAGGTGCCGCTTGATGTTCTCCAGGACGACGATGGAGTCGTCCACGACCCGGCCGATCGCGATGGTCAGCGCGCCCAGGGTCAGCATGTTCAGCGACAGGTCACGCGTCCACAGCACGATCAGGGCGAGGACCACGGAGAGCGGGATGGAGACCGCCGTGACCAGCGTCGAGCGGATCGAGGCGAGGAAGACCAGGATCACCAGGACCGCGAAGACGAGGCCGAGCGCGCCCTCGGTGGTCAGGCCCTCGATGGCCTGGGACACCGCCGGGCCCTGGTCGCTGACGACGGTGAGCTCAGCGCCCGAGCCGAGGTCCTCGCGCAGGCCGGGCAGCAGGTCGGCGACGGCGTTCGAGATCGTGACCGCGCTGCCGTCGTGGTCCATGGTGACCACCACGGCGAGGCTGGGGCTGCCGTTGGTGCGGGTGAGGGAGTCGGTCGTGGCCTCCCGCTGTTCGACGTCGGCCACCGAACCGAGGCGGACCGGCTTGCCCTTGCCGGGCTCGCCGGTGACCATCAGGTCCTCGATCTGCTGGATCGAGGTGTAGCCGCCGCCCACCTGGACGGTGCGGTTGGCGCCGTTCTCGTCGAAGGAGCCGGCCGGGACGGTCGCGCCGCCCGCCTGGAGGGCCTGGGTCAGTGCCTGCGGCGTGAGACCGGCCTTGGCCAGCCTCGCGTCGTCGGGGGTGACGGTGACCTGGAGGTCCCGTACGCCGTCCACCATGACCTGGCCGACACCGTCGATGTCCTTCAGCGCGGGCACCACGGTCCGGTCGAGCTGCCCGGCGAGGGCCTGCTGGTCCTTGTCGGAGGTGACGGCGAGGACCACGGTCGGCATGTCGTCGGTGGAACCGGCCACGACCTGCGGGTCCACGCCGTCGGGCAGCATCGCGCGGGCCCGGTTGACGGCCTGCTGGACGTCGGCGACGAGCTGCTCGGTGTCGTTGCCGAAGTCGAAGGACGCCATGATCACGGCGCTGCCCTCGCTGGCCTTCGAGGTGACGCCGGAGATGCCGTCGACGGCCTCCAGGTTGGCCTCGATGGGCTCGACGACCTGCTTCTCCACCACGTCGGGGGACGCGCCCTGGTACGGGGCGATCACGGAGACCATGGGCAGTTCGATGGTGGGCAGCAGCTGCTGCTTGAGCTGAGGTATCGCGATCGCCCCGAACACGAGCGCGATGATCGACATCAGTCCGATCAGCGCCCGTTGTGCGAGGCTGAATCTGGCCAGCCAGGACATGGGTGACGGGTCTCTCTTCTGTGAACGGTCAGGGGTACGGGACGTACCTGGGAGGGGTAGGGACGGGCGCGAGAGGCGTCCGTTCTCCACACTGGGGCATCGACGAGGGCCGATCCGTAGGCCCGAGGTCCTGTTCCTCGGGCGGCGGGTACTCCCGCCGCAGTACGCGCGGTGGCGTTCACTCCACCCGCGGGCGTACCAGCCCCGACTCGTAGGCGGTCACCACCAGCTGGGCCCGGTCGCGGGCGCCGAGCTTGGCCATGGCCCGGTTGACGTGGGTCTTCACGGTCAGCGGGCTGACCTCCAGGCGTTCGGCGATCTCGTCGTTCGAGTGGCCGCCGGCGACCTGGACCAGCACTTCACGCTCCCGCACGGTCAGTGAGTCGAGCCGCTGTGCGCGGGCCGGGTCGCGGTCGGTGTCGTCGGCGGTGCCCCCCTGGGCGAGGAAGCGGGCGATCAGGCTCTTGGTGGCGGCCGGGGAGAGCAGCGCCTCGCCCTCGGCGGCGATCCGGATGGCGTTCAGCAGTTCCCCGGGTTCGGAGCCCTTGCCGAGGAAGCCGGAGGCGCCGGCCCGCAGCGACCGCACCACGTAGTCGTCGACCTCGAAGGTCGTCAGGATGACCACGCGGACCCCGTCGAGCTCGGGGTCGGCGCTGATCAGCCGGGTGGCCGCGAGGCCGTCGGTGCCGGGCATCCGGATGTCCATGAGGACGATGTCGGCGCGCTGTTCACGGGCGAGGCGGACCGCCTCGGCGCCGTCGGACGCCTCGCCCACCACCTCCATGTCCGGCTCGGAGTCGACGAGCACGCGGAACGCGCTGCGCAGCAGCGCCTGGTCGTCGGCGAGCAGGACTCGGATCGTCATACGGATTCCCCCCGGGGGGCGCTGGTCACGGACCGTCCTGGGCTGCGGACGTGCGGGGCTCGACGGGCAGGATCGCATGGACGCGGAACCCGCCGCCGAAGCGGGGGCCGGTGGTGAGGGTGCCGCGCAGGGCGGTGACGCGTTCCCGCATGCCGAGCAGGCCGTGCCCGCCGCCGTGGCCGGCGCCCTGCCCGCCGTCACCGTGGCCGGCGGCTCCGGCGCCGTCGTCGAGGACGGTGATCTCGATGCGGGGCCCCACCCTGACGACGCTGACCTCCGCCTTCGCCTCGCTGCCTGCGTGCTTCTGGACGTTGGTGAGGGCCTCCTGGATGACCCGGTAGGCGGCCAGGTCGACGGCGGCGGGCAGCGCGGGGCCCTGGTCCTCGCGGGCGACCAGGACCCGCAGGCCGGCGCTGCGGAAGGTACCGGCGAGTTCGTCGAGGCGGTCCAGCCCGGAGGTGGGCTCGGTGGGTGCCTCGGGGTCGTCGGACTGACGCAGCAGACCGACGGTGGCGCGCAGTTCGCCCAGCGCCGAGCGGCTGGCCTCCCGTACGTGGGCGAGGGCCTCCTTGGCCTGGTCGGGCCGTTTGTCCATGACATGGGCGGCGACCCCGGCCTGGACGTTGACCAGGGCGATGTGGTGGGCGACGACGTCGTGCAGGTCGCGGGCGATGCGCAGGCGTTCCTCGGCGACGCGGCGGCGGGCCTCCTCCTCACGGGTGCGTTCGGCCCGCTCGGCGCGTTCCCGGATGGCCTGGACGAAGGCGCGGTGGCTGCGGACGGCGTCCCCGGCGGTGGCGCCGATCCCGGTCCAGGCGAAGAGCCCCAGGTTCTCCTGGGCGTACCACGGCAGCGGGCCGGCGATCACGGCGGCGCCGGTGAGGACGGTCATGGTGAGCAGGCCGACCCGCCAGGTGGTGGGGCGGTCGGTGGTGGAGGCCACGGTGTAGAGCGCGACGACCACGCACATCGCGACCGGGGCGCGGGGGTCGCCGGTGACGGACTCGACCACGGAGGCGGCGCCGGTGAGGGCGAGGACCGCGCGGGGTGCCCGGCGCCGGAGGACCAGCGCGGCGGCGCCGAGGGCCATGAGGGCCAGGCTGAGCGGGTCGGGGGTGCGCAGCTCCCAGGTGACGCCGTGCGGGCCGTGCGGGTCCACGAAAGACCCTGCCACCATGCACACCAGGACGCCCGCGGCCAGGGCGGCGTCCAGGGCGAAGGGATGGGCGCGCAGCCGGCACCGGGCGCGCTGGATGGTGCTCACGACCGTTCACCGTACGGCGCCCCCGTGACGTCCGGTGCGGCGCCCGGTGCGCGGGCCGGTCGTGGACCGCCCGTGGGGGGGGACCCGGCGGGCCCGGGGTTCCCGGGCCCGGTGTTCACGGCCCCGGGATCAGTCCGTCGTCGCTGAGCAGCTCCCGGACCTCCTCGATGGTGGCGTCCGGGGAGGGCAGGATGAGGTCGGAGGGTTCCAGCGCGTCGTCCGGCAGCGGTTCGCCGAGCTCGTGGACCCTGGACAGCAGAGCGGTGAGGGTACGGCGGAAACCGGGGCCGTCGCCGGTCTCCATCTCGGTGAGGAGTTCCTCGTCCAGTTTGTTCAACTCGGCGAGGTGGCTCTCGGCCAGAGCCACCTGCCCCTCCCCCATGATCCGTACGATCATGTCGGCCTCCTGGGTCCGGCGAGGACCTCGGTCGTCGGCACGGCTTCCCGTGCGGCGGTCACTGCTTGTCGAACCGCGGGGTGTCCTGCGGCTGCTGCTGGGCCTGGGACTGCTCGCTGCCGCCCTCGATGGCCTGCTGCTCGGCGGAGGGGCCTCCCGCCAGCTCGGCCTTCATGCGCTGCAGCTCCAGTTCCACGTCCGTACCACCCGAGAGCCGGTCCAACTCGGCCTGGATGTCGTCCTTGTGCATGCCGGACTGGTCGTCCAGGGCACCGGAGGCCAGCAGTTCGTCGATGGCTCCGGCCCGCGCCTGGAGCTGGGCGGTCTTGTCCTCGGCGCGCTGGATCGCCAGCCCGACGTCGCCCATCTCCTCGGAGATGCCGGAGAATGCCTCGCCGATCCGGGTCTGCGCCTGGGCCGCCGTGTACGTGGCCTTGATGGTCTCCTTCTTCGTGCGGAAGGCGTCGACCTTGGCCTGGAGCCGCTGGGCCGCGAGGGTGAGCTTCTCCTCCTCGCCCTGGAGCGTGGCGTGCTGCGTCTCCAGATCGGTCACCTGCTGCTGGAGGGCGGCGCGGCGGGAGAGCGCCTCGCGGGCCAGGTCCTCCCGGCCCAGCGCGAGCGCCTTGCGCCCCTGGTCCTCCAGCTTGCCCGACTGGGACTGGAGCTGGTTGAGCTGGAGCTCCAGGCGCTTGCGGCTGGTCGCCACGTCGGCGACACCGCGCCGGACCTTCTGGAGCAGCTCCAGCTGCTTCTGGTACGAGTAATCGAGGGTCTCGCGCGGATCCTCGGCCCGGTCAAGGGCCTTGTTCGCCTTCGCGCGGAAGATCATCCCCATACGCTTCATGACACCGCTCATGGGCTTCGCGCGCCCCCTTCTGACGGACTCCGGCTCACAGCTCTGCGACAGAACCCACAGTACGGGCCCTGCATCCATTACCGCACTGTTCGGGGACCGATGCGCTCATCCCCAAGGACGACTGAGTGGCCGCCCGCTCCGGCCCAGGGAGTAGGTGACCCCCGGGGCGGACGGGACAACACACCCCAAGACGTGCGCAACGTCCCCTCTGTCCTTCTACAGACGACTGGTGTTGCCGGATCGTTCCCCCCGGGACTGGGGTCCAACCCCACGGACCCCGTACCCTTGGGTTTTGTGTTCCGTAGCCGTGCCAAGGAAGAGAAGGCCCACGCCGACAAGGCGACGGTGACCGACTCCAAGCAGACCCGCCACCCGGAGGCCCCCAAGGGCCGTCCCACGCCCAAGCGCAGCGTGGCCCAGACCCAGCGCCGCAGCGTGGCCAACACGTCGATGACGCGCAAGGAGGCCGCCAAGCGGCAGCGTGACGAGCGCCGTGCCGCGATGGAGCGTCAGCGCCAGGCGCTGGCCAGCGGCGACGAGCGTTACCTGCCCGCCCGTGACAAGGGGCCGGTGCGCCGCTTCGCGCGCGACTTCATCGACTCGCGGTTCCACATCGCGGAGTACTTCCTGCCGATGGCCGTGGTCATCCTGGTGCTGAGCATGGTCCGGGTCCCCCAGTTGCAGAACATCGCGCTGCTGCTGTGGCTGCTCGTGATCGTGACGATCGTGCTCGACTCCATCGTGACCGGCTTCCGGCTGAAGAAGCGGCTGGCCGAGCGCTTCCCCACCGACAACCGGCGCGGGGCCGTCGCCTACGCCCTGATGCGTTCGCTCCAGATGCGCCGGCTGCGGCTGCCCAAGCCCCAGGTCAAGCGCGGAGAGCAGCCCTGAGCACCCTGCCGTTCGCCGAGGGCGAGGCGCCCTCGGCGAGTCCGGCGACGAGTCCGGCACAGCCCGCGGTACCCGCGCCGGCCTCGCCGGTCGGGACCGGCGGACCGGGCGGGTCCGGTGGTGTGCCGGAGGTCGTACGGCTGGAGCTGGTGGCCCGTCAGCTGGACGAGCAGATAGTGGGACGGTTCCCGGTCGGGCGGCGGCTGCGCGTGCTCGACGTCGGCATGGGCCGGGGCTCACAGGCACTGCGGCTGGCGCGGGCCGGTCACTCGGTGACCGGTCTCGAGCGGGACGCGGAGATGCTCGCCGCCGCGCGTGCGGCGCTCGCCCGGGAGCCGGAGGGCATCCGGGAGCGGATGCGGGTCGTCGAGGGCGACGGCCGGGACACCGGGGTGCACTTCCTGCCGGGCAGCTTCGACGTGGTGCTCTGCCACGGCGTGCTCATGCACGTGGCGGAGCCGGACCCGCTGGTGGCGGGGCTGGCCCGGATGCTCGCCCCCGGCGGACTGCTGTCGCTGCTGGTGCGCAACGGTGACGCGCCCGCGATGCGGTCCGGCCTGCGCGGCGACTGGGCCGGCGCGCTGACCGCGTTCGACGCGACCTGCCACGTGGACGAGGAGTCGGGGCTCGAGATACGGGCCGACCGGCTGAAGAAGCTGACGGCGACCCTCGCCGGGCTCGGGGCGCCGCTGCACACCTGGTACGGCGTGCGGGTCTTCACGGACACGGCGGCGGGCGACACGCGCGCCCCCGGCGTCCCGGACGACCTGGCGACCCTCCTGGAGGTCGAGGAGCGGGCCGGGCGGACGGACCCCTACCGCGGAGTGGCGTCGCTGCTGCACCTGTGCGGCGTACGGGGCTGACGCGGGCACGGCCGGGCGGGCCCGAAGTGGGCGAGGGCCGGAGCCCTCGCCCATCAGCTCAGGTCTCAGACCTCAGACCTCAGTACTCGCCTGGTCAGCGTGGAGACTCATCGGCCCGTAGATCTCCGTGGTGTCCTCCAGCAGCCGCACCTGGTCGGCGCCGCCCTCCTGCAGGGCCTTCCAGTTCTCCCCGATCCAGGACTCGGCGTCCCCCTGCGTGGTGAACTCCTCCGGCTGCACCGCGGGCTCGACCTGCGTCCCGTCGGCCTTCTCGAACCGCCACGTCCATGCCGCCATGTACGCCTCCGTGGGTGTCAGCACACTGCACAACAGGAGCCGGATCTTGGTCCGGCTCCTTGCAAGAGCCTAGGCCAGGACGTGGCGTCCGTGCGGTGGATCATGTGGGGTGGTTGCCCGGTCGGGCGCGCAGGAGCCCTGGGGACGGGTGAAAATCGGGTCCGTGGAACTCACTCTGCTCGGTACCGGTGCCCCGGCGGGGCTGCCCCGCCCCGACTGTCCCTGCGCCGCCTGCGCGTCCGCCGCCGGCCCGCACGCACGCGCGGCGACCGCGCTGCTGGTGGACGGCTCACTGCTGCTCGACCTCATGCCGGGTGTGGCGTTCGCGGCGGCCCGCGCGGGGCACTCGCTCGGCGGTGTGCGCCAGGTGCTGCTCTCCCATCCGCACGACGGGCCCCCGGTCGAGGTGCCGGCCGGCCTGCCGCAGCCCGGCCGGGTGCCGGACGGGCGGGAGCTGGCGCTGCTGACGGGCCACAGGGTGCGGGCGGTGGCGCTGGACTCGCCGGGCACCGGGTACGCGGTGACCGGCCCGGACGGGCAGCGGCTGCTGTATCTGCCGCCGGGCGCGGCGCCGGCCGGTCTCGAGGAGCCGGCCGAACCGTACGCCATGGTGCTGCTGGACGTCGTGGGGCGCCCGGACGCGCTGGCGCGGTTGCGGGCGGTGGGCGCGGTCGGGCCGACGACGGACGTCGTCGCCGTGCACCTGGACCACGACGTGCCGCCCGGCGCGGAGGTGCGCCGTCGGCTCGCGGCGGCCGGGGCGCGCGCCGTGCCGGACGGGACCACGCTGGAGGTGGGCGCCTACGAGGACGTGCCCGATCTGCCGCGGCGGACGCTGGTGCTGGGAGGGGCCCGGTCGGGCAAGTCGGTGGAGGCCGAGCGCCGGCTGGAGACGCTCCCTCAGGTGCTGTACGTGGCGACCGGCGGGTCCCGCAACGGGGACACCGAGTGGGCGGCCCGGGTGTCGGCCCATCAGGAGCGGCGGCCCGGGTCGTGGCGGACCGTCGAGACCTGTGATCTGGTGCCGCTGCTGGAGGACGACGGGCCGCCGCTGCTGGTGGACTGTCTGTCGCTGTGGCTGACGGACGCGATGGACTCCGTCGGGGCGTGGGACGACGCCGAGTGGGCCGACGGCGGGGAACGGGCGCTCAGGGAGCGGGTGCGTGAGCTGACGGACGCGGTGCGCGCGACCCGGCGGACCGTGGTCGCGGTCTCCAACGAGGTGGGCTCGGGCATCGTGCCCGCCACCGCGTCCGGCCGCCGTTACCGGGACGAACTCGGGCGGCTGAACGCGGCGTTCGCGCAGGAGTGCGAGCAGGTGCTGCTGGTGGTGGCGGGGCAGGCGCTGATGCTGAAGGGGTGAGCGGGCGGGCCGGGTCAGCCCGTCGGCTTTCTCGCGATGATCCGGTACGCGTTGGCGAACGGGGTGTGCCGCAGCAGCGGGGCCAGCGCGAGGTCCGTGATCGCCGCGGCGGCCACCACCGGGGTGCCCGCGCGCAGCAGGACGGTGCGCGCATGCCGCTGGAACGGGGTCGGCGGGATGGCGCGCCAGGGGGCGTCCGGGGCGGGCAGGGCGTGGGAGAGGGCCAGCGCGGTGGCACCGGCCAGGTCGTACGGGACGTGCACCGCGCGGTGCCCGGAGCCGGATCCGAACGGGGCTCCGGACCTGGTGGTGACGATCTCGCAACCGAGCCGCTCCAGTTCGGCGCGGAGGTTGTGCGGCGGGAGCAGGTGCAGTCGGCGGGGCTGGTCGTAGGAGAGCCACCACCGGCCGAACAGGGCGGCGAACGCGCTGCGGGGGTCCAGGGTCTCGATGAGCAGATGGCCGCCGGGGCGCAGGGCGTCGAGGGCGGCGTGGAGTTCCGCCCTCGGGTCGGTGGTGTGTTCGAGGTGGTGCAGCATGCTGACCACGTCGTAGCGGCCCGCCACCCGGGCCCGCAGCCGTGGGGACGTCAGCGGGCCGATGTGGGCCTCCTCGACCCGGCCGAGGACGCGGGCGCGTTCGACGCGCGGGGTGAGGTCGGTGCCGTCGAACGCGGTGTACGGGAAGAACTCCCGCGCGGTGTCCGGGAAGCGGGCGTGGCCGGTGCCGACGTCCAGCCAGCTCTCCGGTTCGCCGAAGCGCAGCATCGTGCGGGCCGTGGCACGGCGGCGGCGCGGGGCGTCGCGCAGCGCGAGGACGGCGTCGGTGACGGCGTCCCGGGGGGCTCCGCGCAGCACCCGCCGGTGGAAGGCGAGGCCCTCGGCGGTGAGGCGGGGGTTCTGGAAGGTGTGCCCGCAGTCCCGGCAGGCGTCGACGGTGAACCGGCCCGGCCGGTGCCGCCGCAGGTCGCCGGTGCGCAGCCGGTTGCGCAGCCGTGCCGAGCCGCACCAGGGGCAGTCGGCGCGGCGCGGCTCGTGCACCCGCGCGGAGGCCTGCTGGGCGGGTACGACAACGGCGCCGGCGCCGGGCAAGGCGGCCGACGGGGAGGCGATGGGTGCGTCGGGCACGGACATGGGCGGCTCCCGGTGGGTCGGGCGGGCGAGCGGACGAGCGGACGAGCAGGGGGACGCAGGGGCGGGCGAGTGGAACGTCGGCACGTGCGGATGACATTCCACTGCAAAACGTTACGGATCGGATGGCCGTCCGAGGCGTAACGACGTCGGGGTGGCGTCACCCGGCGGGCGGGAAATCATCGACGGGACCTGGGACTCCGTGGTGTTCGATCCGGGCCGGTACTGTTCGGCGAATGAGCTCGCTTAATCTCGACGACTTCACCGATCTGATCGAGCGTCCGGACGGCGGGGTGCGCCGTGACGCGGAGGAGCACCGCGAGCGCCGGGTCGTACCGCCCGGGTCGCTGGGCCGCCTCGACGAACTGGGCGAGTGGCTGGCCGCCGCGCAGTCCGCGGTGCCGGTGCGGCCGGTCGAACGGCCGCGGGTCGTCCTCTTCGCCGGTGACCACAAGATCGCCGAACTGGGCGTCTCGGCGCGGGCGGCGGGCAGCGCCGGGGAGCTGGTGCGCGAGGTGCTGGAGGGCGGCCGTCCGGTCTCCGTGCTGGCACGGCGGCTCGGGGTGCCGGTGCGGGTGGTCGACATGGCCCTGGACTGCGATCCGGAGACCCTGCCCGAGGACGTCGTACGGCACAGGGTGCGGCGCGGGAGCGGACGCGTCGACATCGAGGACGCGCTGACCCTCGAGGAGGCCGAGGCGGCGTTCCGGGCCGGGGTCGCGGTGGCCGACGAGGAGGCCGACTCCGGTACGGATCTGGTGGTGCTCGGCGACGTGAGCGTGGGCGGCACCACGGCGGCGGGTGTGCTGGTGGGTGCGCTGTGCGGGACGGACGCGTCCGTGGTCACCGGGCGCGGCGGGCTGGCCATCGACGACCTGGCCTGGATGCGCAAGTGCGCGGCGATCCGCGACGCGCTGCGGCGGGCCCGGCCCGTGCTCGGCGACCAGTTGCAGCTGCTGGCGACGGTGGGCGGGGCCGATCTCACCGCGATGACGGGCTTCCTGCTGCAGGCCGCCGTACGGAAGATGCCGGTCGTGCTCGACGGCGTCGTGACGGCGGCGTGCGCGCTGGTGGGGCAGCGGATCGCGTTCCGGGCACCGGACTGGTGGCTGGCCGCGCACGACAGCGGGGAGCCGGGGCAGGCGAAGGCACTGGACCGGATGGCGCTGGAGCCGCTCCTCACCCACGGGGTCACCGTGGGCGAGGGCACGGGGGGCCTGCTGGCCCTCCCCTTGGTGCAGGCCGCGGCCGCGCTGGCGGCGGAGCTCCCGGAGAAGCCGGGGGAGCCTGAGAAGCCGGAGTGACCGAGGGCGTCTGCCCTTTTTCCTCGCCCCCCGCCTCCCCTTCCCTCCCCCGAGCTCTCGGTTCCTCCCCCGAGCTCTCGGCTCCGCTCGAACAGGGGGGACCCCCATGAGCAGGGGGACCCCCATCGTCCCTGGGGCTCCGCCCCCAGCCCCCCCGTTCGCGCAGTTCCCCGCGCCCCTTCAGGGTCGGGGTGGGTCCGGTTTGCCGCCGAGCCAGTCCTCGAAGGCCCGGCGGGGGCCGGACCAGCGGCGGTCGTGGTGGTAGGCCCGCAGGAGGGCCTTGGCGCGGGCGCGGTGCCGGCTCCGGTAGAAGCGTCTGGCCCACGGGGAACCGGGGCGGGCCAGGCGCAGCGAGCCGATCAGGGCGACGACGGGCACGATCACTCCGAAGACGGCGGTCCTGGTCTTGCCCTTGCTCAGGGCGATCAGGGAGAAGAGGAAGTTGACCGCCACGTTCAGGGCGACGCTCGCGCGGTCCTGGAGTTCGTCCTGGGAGACGTCGTCGACGCCGAACGGCGAGAACCCGGCCAGCAGCAGTCCGACCAGGGAGGCGGTGATGACGACCACCTCGACGCTCTGGCGGCCGGCCTCGGTCCAGTAGACGTCCTGGAGGTGCAGGATCAGCGCGAACTCGTCCAGGACCAGGCCGGCGCCGATGCCGAAGGCGACCGCGCTGAACGCCGAGCCGAAGCCGTGCCGGCCGCTCGCCACCGCGCCGAAGCCGCCGACGACGGTGAGGATCACGCCGGGCACGACGTGGTGGACGTGCACACCGCCCGACTCGACGTTGCCGAAGGGGCCCTTGCCCGCCCGGATCAGCCGGGTGACGACCCGGGTGATCACGAAGGTGAGGACGAAGGCGGCGAGGGCGAGGAGCAGCGGCAGCTTGCCCGGTTCGATGATGTTCCGCTGCAACCAATGTCCCATAAGCGCACTTTATCCACGACCGCCGGGGGCACCCTGCTGACCGCCGGATAATCTGCGCCGGTGCCCGCGCCCTTCCCGACCCCCCTGACCGACGGCCTCCGCTTCGCCTTCGGCACCCTCACCGTGTTCCCCGTCGAGGTGACCCGCTGGGATCGCCCGGCCGCACGCGGCGGCATGCTGTGCGCCCCGCTGGCCGGGCTGGCGGTCGGTGCCGTGGCCGCCGCCTGCGGACTGCTGCTGCTGTCCCTCGGGGCGGGCGCGCCACTCGCCGCCGTCGCCACCGTCGCCGCGCCCGCCGCGCTCACGCGCGGGCTGCACCTCGACGGGCTCGCCGACGTCGCGGACGGGCTCGGCAGCGGAAAGCCGGCCGAGGACGCGCTGCGGATCATGAAGCAGTCGGACATCGGGCCGTTCGGCGTGCTCACCCTCGTCCTCGTGCTGCTGGCGCAGGTGGCCGCGCTGGCCCAGGCATACGGCGACTCCTGGGCGCGGGGGGCGCTCGCCGCCGTGGTCGCGGCGGTCACGGCCCGGCTCGCCCTCACCCTCGCCGCCCGCGCCGGGGTGCCGCCCGCCCGGCCCGAAGGGCTGGGAGCCGCCGTCGCCGGGGTCGTCCCACCGGCGGGTGCGGTGGCCGTCGCCCTCGCGGTGGCCGGGGCGGCGGCCGCCGCCGGGGGCGCCCTGCTCGGGGTGGACGGTGCCGTCCGCGCCGTCCTCGCGGTACTGCTGTCCGTCGCGGCCGCGGAGCCGCTCCTGCGGCACTGCGTCCGCCGCTTCGGCGGGATCACCGGCGACGTGTTCGGCTCGCTCGCGGAGACCGCGGCGACGACCGCGCTCGTCGTCGCGGCACTGGGCTGAGAGCCCGGCGGCCCGCGCCCGCCTCCCGGCAGGCACGGCGCCGGCCCCCCAGTTCGTAGGGTGGTCCTTGAGGGGGGCGGGGCCCGGAAGGTGTCCGTCACGTCACCGAACGGTGAAGACCGCGCGAGGGAGCGTACGCGCAGACGCGCGTAGGCTCGTCCGCAGTGTGCGCCGTACCGGGGCAGGCCCCGCCGAGACCGTACCGCCAGGTCGTCGTTAGGGTCGGCGCCGGGCCCGGTCGACCCACGCTTTTCGGCCACAGCAACTTCACATCGGAAGCGAGAATTCACCACCGTGACTGCTCTCACTCTCAGCACCGCCGCGATCCCCGGTCTGAAGGCCGACGCGATCGTGATCGGTGTCGCCAAGGGCACTGCGTCCGGGCCCGGGGGCCTGGTCGTCGCACCGGGTGCCGAAGCCGTGGACAAGGCCTACGACGGCGGGCTCACCGGCGTCCTGGAGACCCTCGGCGCGTCCGGCGCCGAGGGTGAGGTGACGAAGCTCCCCGCGCCGGCCGGCTTCAAGACGCCGCTCCTGGTCGCGGTGGGCCTGGGCACCCAGCCCGAGAAGGACGCCGCGCCCGACCCCGAGGCGCTGCGCAAGGCGGCCGGTGTGGCCGCCCGTGCCCTCACCGGATCCAAGAAGGCCGCGTTCGCCCTCCCCCTGACGGACGCGGCCGACGCCGGCGCGGTCGCCGAGGGCGTGCTGCTCGGCGCCTACTCCTTCGACGCCTACAAGAGCAAGGACGTCCACAAGAACAAGGACGCCTCCAAGAACAAGGCCGAAGGCGGCAAGGACAAGAAGAAGGACGCGAAGGCGCCCCTCGCCGAGGCCGTGCTGCTCTGCGACAAGTCCCGCGACAAGGCGTACACGGCGGCCGTGGAGCGTGCCACCACGGTGTCCGAGGAGCTCAACCGGGCCCGCGACCTGATCAACACCCCGCCCAACGACCTCGACCCCGAGGCGTTCGCCGCCGTCGCCCAGGCCGCGGCCAAGGAGCACGGCATCAAGGTGCAGGTGCTCGACGAGAAGGCGCTGGCCAAGGGCGGCCACGGCGGCATCCTCGGCGTCGGCGCCGGCTCGGCGTCGGGTCCGCGGCTGGTGAAGCTGTCGTACACCTCCGCCAAGGCGAAGAAGCACCTCGCCTTCGTCGGCAAGGGCATCACCTACGACTCGGGCGGCATCTCGCTGAAGCCGGCCGGGCACAACGAGACGATGAAGTGCGACATGAGCGGTGCCGCCGCCGTGTTCGCCGCGGTCGTCGCCGCCGCCCGCCTCGGTCTCGAGGTCAACGTCACCGGCTGGCTGGCCCTGGCCGAGAACATGCCCTCCGGTTCCGCCACCCGCCCGGGTGACGTGCTGCGCATGTACAGCGGCAAGACGGTGGAGGTGCTCAACACCGACGCCGAGGGCCGGCTCGTGCTCGCCGACGCGCTGTGGGCCGCCTCGGAGGAGAAGCCGGACGCGATCGTGGACGTCGCGACCCTGACCGGCGCGATGATGCTGGCGCTGGGCAACCGCACGTTCGGGATCATGGCCAACGACGACGCCTTCCGCACGGCGGTGCACGAGGCCGCCGAGGAGGTCGGCGAGCCCGCCTGGCCGATGCCGCTGCCGGAGCACCTGCGCAAGGGCATGGACTCGGCCACGGCCGACCTCGCGAACATGGGTGAGCGGATGGGCGGCGGGCTCGTCGCCGGGCTCTTCCTGCGCGAGTTCGTCGGCGAGGGCATCACCTGGGCCCACCTCGACATCGCCGGTCCGGCCTTCAACGAGGGCAGCCCCTTCGGGTACACGCCCAGGGGCGGTACGGGCTCGGCGGTACGGACGCTGGTCCGCCTCGCGGAGCAGACGGCGGCCGGCGACCTGGGCTGAGCCGACCGGTCACCGGCGGGGCCCCGTGCGCGGGTAGGACGGGGCCCCGCCGGCCGGCGCGTCATGCGGATCCGCCGCGGGTGTCGGCGCGTGTGCCGGGGCATGCGGTCCCGGAAGTCCTCGCGCGTGTGATCGGGCGGACGTTCGAACGTGGGACGTGTCACACCCCTGCCCCACGTCTCGTTCGGCTCGGACAAGTGCGAGGATAGGGCTCGGCAGGACAGGGCCCCACCGAAGGGCCGAAGGCAAAAGCGGCCGGACACCAGCCGCCGACCGGTCACTGGAGACCGGCGTGGCGCACATGCATGGAGGACGTGACGTGGCGAACGACGCCAGCACTGTTTTCGACCTAGTGATCCTCGGCGGTGGCAGCGGTGGTTACGCCGCGGCGCTGCGCGGGGCGCAGCTGGGCCTGGACGTCGCCCTGATCGAGAAGGACAAGGTCGGCGGTACCTGCCTGCACAACGGCTGCATCCCCACCAAGGCCCTGCTGCACGCGGGCGAGATCGCCGACCAGGCCCGCGAGAGCGAGCAGTTCGGTGTGAAGGCCACCTTCGAGGGCATCGACATGGCGGCCGTCAACAAGTACAAGGACGACGTGATCTCGGGCCTGTACAAGGGCCTGCAGGGTCTGATCGCCTCGCGCAAGGTGACCTACATCGAGGGTGAGGGCCGGCTGTCGTCGCCGACCTCCGTCGATGTGAACGGTCAGCGGATCCAGGGCCGCCACGTCCTGCTGGCGACCGGCTCCGTGCCGAAGTCGCTGCCGGGCCTGGAGATCGACGGCAACCGGATCATCTCCTCGGACCACGCCCTCGTCCTGGACCGCGTGCCGAAGTCCGCGATCGTGCTGGGCGGCGGCGTCATCGGCGTCGAGTTCGCCTCCGTGTGGAAGTCCTTCGGCACCGACGTCACGATCGTCGAGGGCCTCAAGCACCTCGTCCCGGTCGAGGACGAGAACAGCTCGAAGCTGCTGGAGCGCGCCTTCCGCAAGCGGGGCATCAAGTTCAACCTGGGCACCTTCTTCCAGAAGGCCGAGTACACCCAGGACGGCGTCAAGGTCACCCTCGCCGACGGCAAGGAGTTCGAGGCCGAGGTCCTCCTCGTCGCCATCGGCCGCGGCCCGGTCTCGCAGGACCTGGGCTACGAGGAGGCCGGGGTCGCCATGGACCGCGGCTACGTCCTGGTCGACGAGTACATGCGCACCAACGTCCCGACCATCTCCGCCGTCGGCGACCTCGTCCCGACGCTCCAGCTGGCGCACGTCGGCTTCGCCGAGGGCATCCTGGTGGCGGAGCGGCTGGCCGGCCTGAAGGCCGTCCCGGTCGACTACGACGGCGTGCCGCGGGTGACGTACTGCCACCCGGAGGTCGCCTCCGTCGGCATCACCGAGGCCAAGGCCAAGGAGATCTACGGCGCGGACAAGGTCGTCGCCCTGAAGTACAACCTGGCGGGCAACGGCAAGAGCAAGATCCTCAAGACCGCCGGCGAGATCAAGCTCGTCCAGGTCAAGGACGGTGCCGTGGTCGGCGTCCACATGGTCGGTGACCGTATGGGCGAGCAGGTCGGCGAAGCCCAGCTGATCTACAACTGGGAGGCGCTGCCTGCCGAGGTCGCGCAGCTGATCCACGCCCACCCGACGCAGAACGAGGCGCTCGGCGAGGCCCACCTGGCCCTCGCGGGCAAGCCCCTCCACTCCCACGACTGACGCCTTCGGTCACGGGCACGACGACACAGACTTCCGCACTTCTAAGGAGCAACCGAAACCATGGCGGTTTCCGTAACCCTTCCGGCGCTCGGTGAGAGCGTCACCGAGGGCACTGTCACCCGCTGGCTGAAGGCCGAGGGCGAGCGCGTCGAGGCCGACGAGCCGCTGCTCGAGGTCTCCACCGACAAGGTCGACACCGAGATCCCCGCTCCGGCCTCCGGCGTGCTGTCCTCCATCAAGGTCGCCGAGGACGAGACCGTCGAGGTCGGTGCCGAGCTGGCCCTGATCGACGACGGCAGCGGAGCGGCTGCCGAGGCTCCGGCCCCGGCCGTCGAGCAGCCCGCCGCACCGGCTCCCGAGCCGGCCGCCGCGGCCCCCTCCACCGAGCAGGCCGCCCCGGCGCCCGCTCCCACCGCTGAGGCCGCCGCCGGCGGCGGCTCCGCCGAGGGCACGGACGTGGTCCTGCCCGCGCTCGGCGAGTCCGTCACCGAGGGCACCGTCACCCGCTGGCTGAAGTCGGTCGGCGACAGTGTCGAGGCCGACGAGCCGCTGCTCGAGGTCTCCACCGACAAGGTCGACACCGAGATCCCGGCGCCCACCTCCGGTGTGCTGCTGGAGATCACGGTCGGCGAGGACGAGACCGCCGAGGTGGGCGCGAAGCTCGCCGTCATCGGCGCTCCGGGTGCCGCCCCGGCGGCCGCTCCGGCACCGGCGGCTCCGGCCGCCCCGGCGCAGCCCGAGCCCGCCCCGGCCCCGCAGCAGGCCGCTCCGGCTCCCGCGCCGGCCGCTCCCGCCCCGGCTCCCACTCCCGCCCCGGCTCCGGCTCCTGCCCCGCAGGCCGCCCCGGCACCGGCCGCCCCGGCCCCCGCCGCCCCGCAGGCCGCTCCGGCCCCGGCTGCCGCTCCGGCCGCCGCGCAGCCGACCGACGAGGGCGCCTACGTGACCCCGCTGGTGCGCAAGCTCGCCGCCGAGCACGGCGTCGACCTGTCCACCGTCAAGGGCACCGGCGTCGGTGGCCGTATCCGCAAGCAGGACGTCGTCGCCGCCGCTGAGGCCGCGAAGGCCGTCCCCGCCGCGGCTCCGGCCGCCGCTCCGGCCGCGGCGAAGCGGACCCCGGTCCTCGAGGCCTCGCCGCTGCGCGGCCAGACCGTGAAGATGCCGCGGATCCGCAAGGTCATCGGCGACAACATGGTCAAGGCGCTGCGTGAGCAGGCGCAGCTGTCCTCGGTGGTCGAGGTCGACGTCACCCGGCTGATGAAGCTGCGGGCGCGGGCCAAGGACTCGTTCGCGGCCCGCGAGGGCGTCAAGCTCTCCCCGATGCCGTTCTTCGTCAAGGCCGCCGCCCAGGCGCTGAAGGCCCACCCGGCCGTCAACGCCCGGATCAACGAGGCCGAGGGGACCATCACGTACTTCGACACCGAGCACATCGGTATCGCGGTGGACTCCGAGAAGGGCCTGATGACCCCGGTCATCAAGAACGCCGGTGACCTCAACATCGCCGGTATCTCCAAGGCCACGGCGGAGCTGGCGGGCAAGGTCCGGGCCGGCAAGATCACCCCGGACGAGCTGTCCGGCGGGACCTTCACGATCAGCAACACCGGTTCGCGCGGCGCGCTGTTCGACACGATCATCGTGCCTCCGGGCCAGGTCGCGATCCTCGGTATCGGTGCCACGGTCAAGCGTCCGGCCGTCATCGAGACGGAGGAGGGAACGGTCATCGGCGTCCGCGACATGACCTACCTGACCCTCTCCTACGACCACCGGCTGGTGGACGGTGCCGACGCGGCCCGTTACCTGAACTCGGTCAAGGCGATCCTGGAGGCGGGCGAGTTCGAGGTCGAGCTCGGCCTGTGATCCACGGCCGCTGATCCCGGTCACCGGTGCCCCCGTCCGGAGCTTCCAGGCTCCCGGGCGGGGGCACTGTCGTGGGCACGGCGTGAGCCGCGCCGTATGCGCCGTGTAAGCCTCGTCTCACCTGGGCGAAAGCACCCCGTGCGCCCCTCCGGGACGGTGTGTCAGCCGTATTGTCTAAGGGTCAATCGACCTCAAGGGTCCTGTCCGTCGTCCGTCCGCCGCCCCTCGACGGGGCCTTTCGGGCGGCTGCCCCGGATTCACGAGCCCTGTCCAAGGAGCACTCATGACCGCGCCCGTCGTCCACTCGCTGCGCGAACAGATCCGCGAGCACATCCTGGAAGGGATCATCAGCGGGCGCTGGCAGCCGGGCGAGCGGATCGTGGAGCGGCGGATCGCGACCGAGCTGGAGGTCAGTCAGACACCGGTGCGGGAGGCGCTGCGCGAGCTGGAGTCGCTGCGGCTGATCGAGTCGGCGCCCAACAAAGGCGTGCGGGTGCGCAACCTCTCGGCCACCGACCTGGAGGAGAGCTACCCCGTACGGGCGGGTCTCGAGGCGATCGCCGCGGAGCTGGCGGCGGAGCGGCTGGCGGAGGACTGCTCGGCGCTGGAGCCGCATGTCGCCGCGCTGTACGAGGCCGACCGCACGGCCGACGGCACGGCCCAGGTGCGGCACACGGTCGCCTTCCACCGTGAACTGGTCCGCGCGGCCGGCAACTCGGTGCTGCTGCACACCTGGGAGGGCCTGGGCATCGAGGTCTTCACGGCCCTGTCCATCCGCTGGCTGGGCACGGTCCAGCAGTCCTATGCCGAGGAGCACGAAGAGCTGGTCGCGGCGTTCCGGCGGCAGGATCCGGACATCGGCCGCCTGGTGAAGGAGCATGTGCTGGGCTGCGCGCCGCACGCCGCCGACGCCCCCGCCTGATCTCCCGTCCGCACCCGTTCCGGCCCCGGCACCGCCCTCCCGCCTCGCCGCGCCCGGCCGGCCGTACCGTCGCCGTCACGGGCGACGGCGCCAACGACGCGCCCGCCATCCGGATCGCCGACGTCGGCACCGCCCTGGGATCCCGGGCCACGCCGGCGGCCCGCGCCGCCGCCGGCGTGCTCGTCACCGACGACCGGATCGAGACCATCGTCGACGCCTTCGTCGAGGGCCGGGCCATGTGGGGCTCGGTGCGCAGGGCGCTGGGCATCCTGCTCGGCGGCATTCCGGGAGAGACCGTCTTCACGCCGGCGACCACACTGTTCACCGGGTGCAGCGCGCTCAACGCCCGCCGGCTGCTCCTGGTCGACCTGCTCACGGACATGCTGCCCGCCATGGCCATCGCCGCCCGGCCGCCCGCCGACCACCCCGCCCGGCGGCTCGCGGAGGGCCCGGAGGCCTCGCTCGGCAAGGCACTGATCCGTCACATCCGGCTGCCTGCCGCCGTCACCACGGCGGCGGCTACGGCCGCCTGGATCGTCGCCCGGGCCACCGGCACCCGGGGGCGCGCCGACACCGCCCTGGCCGCCCTGGTGACCTCCCGGCTGTTCCAGACGCTCCGGGACGCGGGCCGTGATCCGGTGGTGGGCGTGCCGGGGCTCAGCCACTTCTTCGGCAGCCGGCCCCCGGGCCCCGCGGCCTGGACGATCGCGCTGGCGTCGGCGGCGGGATCGGTGCCGGTGCCCCTCGCGGTCCGGGGCGCCGCCGGTACGCTGAAAAAAGTTCACCTGCAGAACACCCGTGTGCAGCCTGCTGGATGACATCGGGGCCGACAAAGGAGTCGTACCCGGCACGACACACACGAAAGGCGGCGGACCATGCCGCACATCCTCACCACGATCCTGACCCAGGCGGCGGTCGCCCTGCTCGAGGCCGCCGTGGTCCGGCTGGCCGTCCAGCTCTGGAAGGCCTTCGGCACGAGCGGGCGCCCGGCGACCGCACACGCCTGAGCGACCCCGAACCGGCTTGCCCGAATTGTCCGTTCAGGCGGGTTTATTCGCGTGCGTTGATGGAAGGCGGCCAGGAAGACCCCTCGCCACTCGCGCCTCACGGCAGGAGAGGACGGAGATGACTTCCCCAGAAGCACAGACCCAGCCACCGCAACAGCAGGCCCCGACGGAGCGCCCGGAGGAGAAGCGGACGGGCGGCAAGCTGCTGCACCTGCACACCGCGCACGCCCGGGTTCCGATCCCCTACGTGACCCCGGGGGACATGTTCTCCGGCGCCCGCAAGGCCGCACCCGTGTCCACGGCCACCTCCCTGCTCCCCTCGCCCCGCAAGCTGGCCCTCTACGGCGTCCTCGGCGGCATGACCGTCGCCGGAGCCATCGGCTGGCCGGTCGCGGTCGCCGTCGGCGCCGCCACCGAGGTGATCACCCGCGAGCAGGCGGCACGGCAGCGCCAGGGGCACGAACACACCGAACGGACGGAGACCGTGACGCAGCCGCTGCCGGCCTGACAGTCCCGCCCGGACGCCGGTGGGGTCGAACACCCGGAGGCCACCCGGGTGTTCGACCCCACCGGCGTTCAGCACGTCCGAGCCGGCCCGCACCCCGCCCGAATCGGCCGCCCATCCCTCAGATGAGCAGGGAAAATGCGGCACCGCGTGCCTGAATCTCCGGCACAGGATGCCAATTTCTTGATATCGAGACTTTTTCGGCCTAGTACCTTTGATCGATCATCGATCAGCGGGTTATTGTCGCCAGCGGGGTCTCCACCAGAGCCCCAGCCCTGTCCTGCCAAAGACCAAGGGCACCCCCGAACCCTTACCGATGAGGGAACCCCCTTCGACTGAGGAAGGCGGCGACATGACCGACCCCAAGGCCATCCAGCCGAGCGAGCTGGACCAGCTCCCGGACCGCGACCCCGAGGAGACCGCCGAGTGGCAGGCCTCCCTCGGCGCCGTCACCGAGGCAGCCGGGCCGCACCGTGCCGCGTACCTGATGCGCCGTACGCTGGAGCGCGCCGAGGAGGCCGGCGTCGCACTGCCGAAGCTCCTCGAGACCGACTACATCAACACCATCCCCACCTCCGCCGAGCCCGCGGTGGACGGCGACGAGGCGATGGAGTCCCGCATCACCGCGTGGAACCGCTGGAACGCGGCCGCGATGGTGACCCGCGGCAGCGAGTACGGCGTCGGCGGCCACATCGCCACCTTCGCCTCCGCGGCCTGGCTCTACGAGACGGGCTTCAACCACTTCTTCCGCGGCAAGGAGGCCGACGGCTCCGGCGACCAGCTCTACATCCAGGGCCACGCCTCCCCCGGCATCTACGCCCGCGCCTTCCTCGACGGACGGATCGGCGAGCGGCACCTGGACAACTTCCGCCGTGAGGCGGGCGGTGACGGCCTCCCCTCGTACCCGCACCCGCGGCGTCTGCCCTGGCTGTGGGAGTTCCCCACGGTGTCGATGGGCCTCGGCCCGATCTCCGCGGTCTACCAGGCGCGGTTCAACCGCTATCTGACCAGCCGCGGCATCAAGGACCTGACGAACTCCCACGTGTGGGCGTTCCTCGGCGACGGCGAGATGGACGAGCCGGAGTCCACCGCCGCCCTCACCCTCGCCTCCCGCGAGGGCCTGGACAACCTGACCTTCGTCATCAACTGCAACCTGCAGCGCCTCGACGGTCCGGTCCGCGCCAACTTCAAGATCGTGCAGGAGCTGGAGGCCCTGTTCCGCGGCTCCGGCTGGAACGTGGTCAAGAGCCTGTGGGGCACCGCCTGGGACGAGCTGTTCCAGCTGGACACCACCGGCGCGCTCGTCCGCCGTCTGCGCGAGGTGCCCGACGCGCAGGTCCAGACGTACCAGACCCGCGACGCGGCCTACATCCGCGAGGACTTCTTCGGCAAGGACCCGGCGCTCGTCGAGATGGCGAAGCTGCTGAGCGACGACAAGATCCTCGAGTGCTTCCACCTCTCGCGCGGCGGCCACGAGTCCCGCAAGGTCTACGCCGCCTACCGTGCCGCGCTCGCCCACAAGGGCGCGCCGACCGTGATCCTGGCCCAGACGGTCAAGGGCCACACGCTCGGCGAGGGCTTCGCCTCGAAGAACGCCAACCACCAGATGAAGAAGCTCTCGGTGGACGAGTTCAAGGCGATGCGCGACCGCCTCGACCTGCCGATCAAGGACAGCGACTTCGTCGACGGCGTGGTCCCCTACGGCCACCCGGGCGCCGACTCCCCCGAGGTCCGCTACCTCCAGGAGCGCCGCGCCGCTCTCGGCGGTCCGGCCCCGGCCCGCCGCGTCCACCCCGTCGCCCCGCTGCCGGCCCCGGCCGACAAGGCGTTCAGCGCCTTCGACAAGGGTTCCGGTTCGCAGAACGTGGCGACCACCATGGCCTTCGTCCGCCTGGTCAAGGACCTGGTCCGCGACAAGGAGACCGGCAGGCGCTGGGTGCCGATCGTCCCCGACGAGGCGCGCACCTTCGGCATGGAGTCGCTCTTCCCGTCGCTCGGCATCTACTCGCCCAAGGGCCAGACGTACGAGCCGGTCGACCGCGACCAGCTGATGTACTACAAGGAGGCCAAGAACGGCCAGATCCTCAACGAGGGGATCACCGAGGCCGGTTCCATGGCCAGCTTCATCGCCGCCTCGACGTCGTACGCGACGCACGGCGAGCCGGTGATCCCGTTCTACATCTACTACTCGATGTTCGGCTGGCAGCGCACGGCCGACCAGATGTGGCAGCTCGGCGACCAGCTCGGCCGCGGCTTCCTCGTCGGCGCCACCGCCGGCCGCACCACGCTCACCGGTGAGGGCCTCCAGCACGCCGACGGTCACTCCCCGGTCATCGCCGCGACCAACCCGGCCGCGCTGACGTACGACCCGGCGTTCGCGTACGAGATCGCCGTCATCGTCAAGGAGGGCCTGCGCCGGATGTACGGCGCGGCGGCCCCGGACGAGGACCAGGACGTCTTCTACTACCTGACGGTCTACAACGAGCCGCTGCGGCAGCCCGCCAAGCCGGCCGGTGCCGGGGTCGACGAGGGCATCCTCAAGGGCCTGTACCGCTTCAACACGGCGGAGTCTGCGGGGCTGACGGCACCCGCCAACGCCCCGCGCATCCAGCTGCTCGGCTCCGGTACGGCGATCCACTGGGCGCTGAAGGCGCAGCAGCTGCTCGCCGAGGAGTGGGGCGTGGCGGCCGACGTGTGGTCGGCGACGTCGTGGACCGAGCTGCGCCGGGACGCCATGGAGGCGGACGAGGCGCTGCTGCGCGGCGAGGAGCGGGTGCCGTTCGTCCGGCAGGCGCTCCAGGGCGCCGAGGGTCCGGTGCTGGCGGTCTCGGACTACATGCGCCAGGTTCCCGACCAGATCGCGCAGTGGGTCGAGCAGGACTACACCTCGCTGGGCACCGACGGTTTCGGCCTGTCGGAGACCCGCGAGGCGGCCCGCCGCTACTTCGGTGTCGACGCCGAGTCCATCGTCGTCGCGGCCCTGGCGCAGCTCGCCCGGCGCGGCGAGGTGCAGGTGACGGCCGTGAAGGAAGCGCGCGAGAAGTACGGTCTGTAGGCACCCGGGTGCTACGGATGTGAGGCAGGAGGCCCCCGCTGCGGCGGGGGCCTCCTGCTGCATGATGGGCCGTATGCGCGCTGCCCGGCTGATCAAGATGGTGCTGCTGCTCCAGTCCCGGCCCTCCATGACCGCCGCCGAGCTGGCGCGGGAGCTGGAGGTGTCGGAGCGGACGGTCACCCGGGACGCGCAGGCGCTGTCCGAGGCCGGGGTGCCGGTGTACGCGGACCGGGGACGGGTCGGGGGCTACCGGCTGGTCGGCGGGTACCGGACGAGGCTGACCGGGCTGGCCCGGGGCGAGGCGGAGGCGCTGTTCCTGTCCGGGGTGCCGGGGGCGCTGCGGGAGATGGGGCTCGAGGACGCGGCCTCCGCGGCCCGGCTGAAGGTGTCGGCGGCACTGCTGCCCTCCCTGCGGGACGCGTCGCGGACGGCCGCGCAGCGCTTCCATCTGGACGCCCCGGGCTGGTTCCGTGAGCCGGTGACGCCCGAACTGCTGCCGGCCGTGGCGGACGCGGTGTGGGACGACCGCCGGGTCACCGCCCGCTATCTGCGCGGGGAGGGGGAGCACCGGCGGGAGGTCGTGCGGGAGCTGGAGCCCTACGGGCTCGTGCTCAAGGCGGGCGTCTGGTACCTGTGCGCGCGGGTGCCGGGGCACGGGGCGTTCCGGGTGTACCGGGTCGACCGGTTCACCGCGGTGGAGCCGGTCGACCCGGGCCCGGCACACCCCGCACGCTTCGAACGCGACCGGGAGTTCGAGCTGCCCGTGTTCTGGGAGGAGCGGGCGGAGGAGTTCGCACGTTCGCTCCTGCGGACGGAGGTGGTGGTGCGGCTGTCGCCCGAGGGGGTACGCGCGCTGCCGCACTCCGTTGAGGCGTCGGCCGCGGCGGCCGCACGGGAGGCACTGGCCGCGGCGGCCGAGGCCGCTGAGGCGGCCGACGCAGCCGGGGAGTTCGGAGGGGACGGCGGCGGGTGGGTGACGGTGACCCTGCCGGTGGAGTCCGAGGAGGTCGCCCACACCCAGCTGACGGCGCTGGGTCCCGAGGTGGAGGTGCTGGCGCCCGCGTCGTTGCGGGAGCGGTTCGCCGCCCAGGCCGTGCGGCTGGCCCTGCTGTACGGGAGGGACGCTCCCGGCACCGACACCGGCCCTGCCCCTGCCCCTGAGCGATCCGGGTGACACTCCGGGGTGCGCCCCCCGGTCCCAGGGCCGATGCTTGACGCGTGATGGACGAGACGGAGTTCTGGGAGCTGGTCGACACCGCCCGCGAGGACGCCGGGGGCGACCCGGAGGAGCAGGCCGACCTGCTCGTGGAACGGCTCGCGCGGCTGGACCCGGAGTCGGTCCTGGACTTCGCCCGGCACTTCGAGTCCCGCTATCACCGCGCCTACCGCTGGGACCTGTGGGGCGCCGCCTGGGTGCTGCTGGACGGGGCGAGCGACGACGCCTTCGACTTCTTCCGGTGCTGGCTGATCGGCCAGGGCCGTGAGGTCTTCGAGGGCGCGCTGCACGATCCGGACGCCCTGGCCGGCCTGCTGGAGGACTTCGACGAGGAGGTCGACGGCGACGCCGAGGACCTCGGCTACGCGGCGGACGAGGCGTACGAGCAGCTCACCGGCACGGTGGCGCCCGATCTGGACCTCCCGCCGGCCCCCGCGGAACCCGAGGGCACGCCGGTCGACTTCGAGAACGAGTCCCGGCTCGCCGAAGGCTACCCCCGGCTCTGGGAACGGTTCCGGTCCTGATTCCCGTGCTGTTCCCCGTGCTGATTCCCGCCCTGCTCCCCGCCCTGTCCCTCGTCCCGCCCCCCGGAGGACCCCGCGATCCGGCTGTCCTCCTGCTGCCGGGCGCCCGGCCGGCGGCCCTGCAGTTCCGCGGCCCGTTGCCTGATCGCCGGGAGGCGGGCCTGCAGGGCGGCGCCCGGGCAGCTGGTCATGTAGCCGTCGCTGTGGCCCGCGAGGGCGGGCAGCACGGCCGTGGTGCCGGCCGCGTACCGGCTGGCGCCGTTGCTGGAGACCAGCCGGACGTCGGAGCGCGGGTCGGTGCCGGACAGGCCGAGCTTCCAGGCGGCCAGCTCGGCGATCGCGCGCTCCATCGCGGGCGGCACCGGCACCCCGGCGGTAAAGGTGCCGAGGGCGGCGATCCCCGCGGTGCGGTGGTTGAAGCCCTGGGTGTGGGCGCCGGTGACGGGACGGTCGGTCCCGCCCGCGCGGCCCTCGTAGATGGTGCCGCAGCGGTCGACGACGAAGTTGTAGCCGATGTCGTCCCAGTCCCGGCCCAAGGTCTGGCCCTCGTAGACGCTGCGGATGTTGGCCGGGGCCTCGGCGCAGTCGTAGTCGTTGGGCGAGTCGGTGTGGTGGATGAAGACGGCGACGACCTCGTCGTCGTAGCGCGGGGGCGGCTGCTCGTGGGCGGCGCCGGCCGTCCAGGCCGCTCTGGACACGATGGGCGGCCTGGGCGCCGTGTACGCGGCCGCCTCGCGGGTGGCGGTGGGGGCGGCCGAGGACTCCGCGGCCCGCTCGACGCCGTACGCGCACAGCACCAGCGCGACGGCCGCGGCGATGCCCGGCAGACAGCCGAGCAGCACCTTGACGCCTCTGGGCAGGCCCGTGAGGCCCGGGCTGTGGGGTATCCGGGAAGCAGGGCGCCGCCGCGCTCCCCGCGGCCTCATGAGGACACGCATGGTTTCACTGTCGGTCGGATCCACCCCGTCCGCGACGTGTGCTGTGCCGACCGGTGGAACCATCTCCCTGGTCCGCCGCGTTCTTCCGAGTGCACGCGCGCGTGACCGCTTCCGTGGTTCCACGCGCGCGTGGCTGATCACCGGGCCCCTCCCCCACGTATGAGGGGGTCCGAGAGAAAGGCGGCGTGCGTGGACCTGCTCGACATTCTGCTGCTGCTGGTCGTCCTGGCCTACGCGGCGTCCGGCTACCGGCGCGGTCTGCTGGCCGGCTGTGTCTCGCTGGCCGGTTTCGTGGGCGGTGCGGTCGTCGGCGTGTGGATTCTGCCCTGGGTGACGGATCTGGTGGACCCGGGGACGACCGCGGCGACGGTGACGGCCGTTTTCACGGTGCTGCTGCCGGCCGCGGTGGGCCATGAACTGGCGGGCCGGCTGGCGCTGCGGTTGCGGCGGGAGCTGGACCGGGGGCCGCTGCGGGTGGCGGACGGGATCGGCGGGGCCGCGGCCAACTCGGTGGCCGTGCTGATCGTGGCCTGGGTGGTCGCGTCCGTGCTGGGCGCCTCCTCGTCCCCGCTGGTCACCTCCGCGATCCGCGACTCGCGGCTGCTCGGCGCGGTCCACGAGGTGATGCCGGACACCACGCCGGCCTGGTTCTCGCGGGCCACCTCGGAGCTGACCGAGGCGGGCTTCCCACAGGTCTTCAACCCGTTCGAGAACGAGTCGACCGCCGAGGTCGCCGAGCCCTCCGGCGACAGTGTCACCGCGGCCGCCACCCGGGCCGCCCAGCGGAGCACGGTGAAGGTCGAGGGCGTCGCGGGCGTCCAGGGCCGCGAGGGCAGCGGCTTCGTGTACGCGACGGAGCGCGTGATGACCAACGCCCATGTGGTGGCCGGGATCGACGAGCCGACCGTGCGGGTCGGCGGCGTCGGGCGGGCGTACGAGGCCCGGGTGGTGCTGTTCGACCCGCAGAAGGACGTGGCCGTGCTGTACGTCCCCGAACTGCGGGCGCCCGTCCTCCGGTTCGACGACGACGCCGACCGCGGCGACGCGGCGGTCGTCGCGGGCTATCCGCAGGACGGCGATCTGGACCTGCGGGCGGCGACGGTCGCCAACCGGGTGCAGGCGAAGGGGCAGAACATCTACGGCGACCGGTCGGTCGTCCGCGAGATCTACTCGATCCGTTCCCTCGTGCGCCCCGGCAACTCCGGCGGCCCGCTGCTGACCACCGACGGCCGGGTGTACGGCGTGGTGTTCGCCCGTTCCACCTCGGACGCGGAGACCGGCTACGTACTGACGGCGGACGAGGTCGCCGACGACGCGCGGCGCGCGGCGAACGCCACGGCACCGGTGGACACGGGCGACCTGACGACGTCGTAGGACCACGCCCGGGCGGGGCCGGAGGTCAGAGCAGGGACTGCCCCATCAGCACGTCGTCGACGTATGTGCCGTCGAGACAGAACTCCTCCGGCTGGACGCCCTCGACGACGAAGCCCTCGGACGCGTAGAGCGCGCGGGCGGCAAAGTTGTGGCCGAGGACGCGCAGGGTGATGCGGCGCGCGCCGCGCTCCCGGGCCTCCCGGACGGCCGCCCGCACCAGGGCCCGGCCCACTCCCGTGCCGCGGGCCGCTTCGGCGACGGCGAGACCGCGGATCTGCTGGACGTGCGCGTTCGAGGACAGTTCCGTGGGGAAGCCGAGGCGCACATAGCCGACGACGCGGCCCGCGTGCTCGGCGACGATGTGGTCGCGGGGGCCGGACCGCTCGCTGAAGAAGGAGTCGTACGGCGGCTGCGGCGGCGGGGTGACGGCGTGCAGGACGGACCAGGTCTCCCGGTCCAACAGGGCCAGTTCCCTCTCGTCGGCGGGGCGGGCGGCGCGTATCAACGGCTCGGGCATGAGGGTCACTTTACGACCGCTCGCGCGGTGCGCCCGCGGTGTCGCCCGGGCTGCGTGCAGGATGGTCGCCATGAGTTCTGCATCCTCTGGGTCCTCCCGGTCTTCCCGGCCCTCCCGCATCGCGGTGGCCGGCGCGTCCGGTCTCATCGGCGGCGCGCTCGTACGGTCCCTGACCGCCGACGGGCACACGGTGGTACGCCTGGTGCGGGCCGAGCCGCGCGCGGCGGACGAGGTCCGGTGGGACCCGGAGCGCGGCTCCGTGGACGCGGCCGGTCTCGCCGGGTGCGACGCCGTGGTCAATCTCGCCGGTGCCGGGGTGGGCGACCGGCGCTGGACGCCCGCGTACAAGGAGCGGATCCGCACCGGCCGGGTGCGGGGCACGGCGGCGCTCGCCGAGGCCCTCGCCGGGCTCGCACCGGACGTACGGCCCCGGGTGTTCGTCAACGGCAGCGCGATCGGCTACTACGGCGAGACCGGTGAGCGGACCGTCGACGAGAGCGCGCCGGCGGGCACGGGCTTCCTGCCGGAGCTGTGCGTCGAGTGGGAGGCCGCGGCGACGCCCGCGCGGGAGGCGGGCGTGCGGACGGCGTTCGCCCGGACCGGTCTCGTGGTGGCCCGCGAGGGCGGGGCGTGGGCCAGGCTCTTCCCCCTGTTCCGGGCCGGACTGGGCGGGCGGCTGGGCGACGGGCGCCAGTACTGGTCGTTCGTCGCGCTGCACGACGAGGTGGCCGCCCTGCGTCATCTCCTCGACACCGACGGGCTGTCGGGGCCGTTCAACCTGACCGCGCCGCATCCGGTGACCAACCGTGAGGTCACCGAGGCGATGGCGCGCGTGCTGCACCGGCCGGCGGTGTTCGCGGTGCCCGCGCCGGTGTTGCGGACCGTGCTCGGCGAGATGGCCGGGGATGTGCTGGGCAGTGCCCGGGTGCTGCCGACCCGGCTGCTGGAGTCGGGGTTCCGTTTCGCCTTCCCGGAGATCGACGGCGCGATCCGCGCGGCCCTGTGAGCCTCCGTCAGCACACCTGAGCCGCGCCCCTCCCGCCCCGAGGGGCGGGCGGGAGGGGCGCGGAGGGCCGGTGCCCGAAGCCGGTGCGCCCCCGGGGGTCCGTGCGGTGACCGTCCGGCGTGTGTGTGCGACCGCCGTGCGCCCGTGCCCCTGCCGATGCGCGACGCCACGCGATCCGTCACGGACCTAACCTCGACCAGAACTCGGGTATTCCTGGGGCCTGTTGGGGGCATCACGTCTCCAGCGTCCGCGCAACCTCGAGGAGGGGCACGTGCTTGAGCCCACGTACCAGGCGGACGTCGTCGTCGTGGGAGCCGGGGTCGCCGGACTCTCCGCGGCGCGACGCCTGACCAGCGCTGGAGTCACCACCGTGGTCCTTGAGGCCGCCCATACCGTGGGCGGCCGGATGGCGACCGACAAGGTCGACGGCTTCCGGCTCGACAGAATCGGGCAGTTGCTGTCCACGGCGTATCCCGAACCGCGGCCGGCCGCCGACCGGGACGGGCTCGCCCTGCGCCCGTTCGCACCCGGCGTCCTGCTGCACAGCGGCGGACGCCACCACCGGGCCGGCGTACCGATCGGTGCGAGGGGCGCAAGGGGCGCACTTCACACGGTGCGCGCCCTCGCGAGCGCCCCCCGGGCGGGGGCCGCGCCCAGGAGGCCGGCGGCCGTTCCCGGACGGCAGGTGTCCACGCCCCGGAGCCGGACCGGCGCCCCGCTGGGCACGGCCGTCGACCAGGCCCGCCTGGGCGCCGCGTTCACCCGGCTGGCCGGCACTCCGGTGGAGCGGCTGCTGGCCCGGCCCGAGTCGACCGCCGCCGAGGCACTCACCGCCCGGGGCCTGCCGGCCCGCACCGTCGACGGCTTCCTCCGACCGCTGCTCGCCGCCCTGCTGAGCGACCCGGACCTCACCACGTCGAGCCGGTGCGCGGATCTCGCGCTGCGTGCCTTCGCTGCCGGGCGGCTGTGTGTGCCGGAGGGCGGCGCGGAGGCGCTGCCGGAGTTGCTGGCGCGGGGGCTGCCGCCGGGGACGGTGCACACGGGCGTCCGGGTCACCTCCGTCTCCACGACATCGGTGACCACCGCCGAGCACGGCGAGTTCCGCTGCCGCGCGGTGCTGATCGCGACGGACGCGCGGGCCGCCGCCCAGCTGCTGCCGGGACTGCGGGTGCCGGACTTCCACCCGGTGACGGTGGTGCACCACGCCACCGACGAGCCCCCGGAGACCGGCGCCTCGCTGCTCCTGGACGCCGACCGGGGCGGACCGGTGGCGCACACGACGGTGGTCAGCCGGGTCGACCCGTCCCGGGCCCCGGCCGACCGCGCGCTGGTCTCGTCCACGGTCCTGGGCCCGCCCGGCGCCCAGATCGACACCGGTGTGCGCGTGCATCTGGCCAGGCTGTACGGCACGTCGACGGCGCGCTGGGAGACGCTCGGGGTGTATCACACCGCCGACGCCGTCCCGGCCATGCGGCCGCCGCACGATCTGCGGCGGCCGGTGCGGCTGCTGGCGGGCCTGTACGTGTGCGGCGACCACCGGGACACCAGCACCGTGCAGGGCGCCCTGCACTCGGGCCGCCGCGCCTCGGCCGCGATCCTCACGGACCTCGGCGCGGGCCGCCCGATGCACAGGGCGGACCCCCTCCCCACGGCCCGAGCGGCCTGACCGGCCGCTCCCCCCAGCCGCCCCGCGTCCCTTCGGTGACCACCCCCGGAGGGGCGTGGTGGCTCCAACCACGCACCACCGCGGTGGCTCGGCCGCGGTGGCTCAGCGGCTCAGCAGTACGCCGCGATCCTGTCGCGGTAGACGCGTACCGGCGCCGTGTCGCGGTAGGGCTCCAGTCTGCGTTCGAAGTCCCGGACGTACTCCACGGCCCGCACCGAACGCATCTCGGACGCCTGGCCGGCCGCCTCGGCGGCGAGCAGGCAGGCCTGGTCGAGTTCGCCGAGGCCGAGGCGTGCGGTGGCGAGGACGACCCGGCAGAACAGGCGGCTGCGGGCGTAACCGGGGGCGCGCAGCTGCAGCGAGCGCTCCGCGTGCTGGGCCGCGGCGCGGTACTGCTGGAGGTCACGGTGGCAGTGGCCGAACTCGTCGGCGAGCTGGGCCTCGTCGAAGAACCGCACCCAGTGCGGGACCTCGTCGCCGGGCCGGGCGTTCTCCAGGGCGCGTTCGGCGCGCACCAGGGCCGCGGTGCAGGCCCGTACCTCGCCGAGCACGCCGTGCCCGCGTGCCTCGACCGCGTGCAGCAGGGACTGCACGGCGGGCGGGGCGGAGCCGCCCGCGCCCTGCTGGGCCACTCGCGCGAGCTGCACCGCCTCCCGCCCGTGGCCGAGGTAGACGGCCTGCCGGCTCATGGTGACCAGCACGTACGCGCCGTAGGTCCGGTCCGCGGCGGCCTGCGCGAGGCGGAGCGCCTGCACGAAGTAGCGCTGGGCGAGTCCGTGCGCGCCGATGTCGTACGACGTCCAGCCGGCCAGCCGGGTCAGGTCGGCGACGGCGGCGAACAGGCGGCGGCCGGTCTGCTCGCCGTAGGTGCCGCGCAGCATCGGCTCGCACTCGTGCTCCAGGTAGCGCACCAGGGCCTGGCGGGCGTGGCCGCCGCCGTAGGCGTCGTCGAGGGTGCGGAACAGCTCGCCGACCGAGCGCAGCGCGGCGATGTCGCCGCCGGTGACCCGCTGGCCGGGGCCGCGCTCGGCCGTCCGGCGGCGGGTGCCGAACTCGGGCAGCCCGGTGGGGCGGCCGACCGGACGGGCCTGGGCGGGGACGCGGACCGGCGGCTCGAGGCGGGCCACCTTCTCGTCGGCGCGGCCGATGAGCCAGTCCCGGCTGGGCACGACGAGCCCGGCCGAGGTGAAGGCGATCTTGCGCAGCTCGGCGTGGCTGCCGGAGTCCTTGCGCCACAGCCCGCTGACGATGTCCACGGCCTCCTCCGGGGAGGCGGCGAACTCCAGGCCCGCGTAGACGGGGGCGCAGGCGTCCAGGCCGAGGTCCTGGGCGGTGAGCCGACGGCCGAGGCGCCGGGTGAAGACCTCGGCGATCAGCGCGGGTGTGGCCCCCCTGGGCTGCTGCCCGCGCAGCCAGCGGGTGACGGAGGTCTTGTCGTATCTCAGGTCGAGCCCGTGTTCAAGACCGAGCTGGTCCACGCGACGGGCGAGTCCCGCGTTGGAGAACCCCGCTTCTGCGATGAGCGCGGCGAGCTGGCGGTTGGGGGTGCGCTGCGCGGATCGTTCCGTCATCTGTGGTGCGGTCTCCTGCCTTCCGGCGAACGTTGATGCCCGGATTACCTGTGAGCAGCCCTTATGGCCTCCTGGACGGCGCGAATGTAGCGGAGAGTAAACGCCTGGTCGCACATTTCGATCCGCATTCATCCGATCGTGTGAGAATTACCGCTGAGGCTGACGGACAGCGACCGGCACGGGGCCCGCACGCGCGCCGAACGCGCGCCGGACGCGCGCCGGGACTGCCACCGGAGCCGCCCCCCGGAACCGCCGCCGAAAGGAAAGCCGGTCGTACGGTCGTACAGTGGCTTGGGCACCTTTCGTGCCTTACTGCGCTCCGCGTTGTTCCGCGTGGTTCCGCGTGGTTCCGCGTGGTTCCGCGTGGAACCGCGTGGTTCCGCGTGGAACCACGTTCCACCTTTGTTCTGCCTTACTACCTTCCGGGAGGCGCTCGCCGTGAGTGAGTTGCGGTTCGTCCGAATGGGCTTCGGGGCCGAGGCCGTCGACTACCAGGTGGCCTGGGACGAGCAGCGCCGGGTGCACGCGGCACGGTTCGCCGACGAGGTGCCCGACACCGTCATCCTGCTGGAGCACCCCCCGGTCTACACGGCCGGCCGGCGCACCCAGGACAGCGAGCGCCCCCTCGACGGCACCCCGGTCATCGACGTGGACCGCGGCGGCAAGATCACCTGGCACGGTCCCGGCCAGCTGGTGGGCTACCCGATCCAGAAGCTGCCCCGCCCGGTGGACGTGGTCGCCCACGTCCGGCGCCTGGAGGAGGCCCTGATCCGCACCTGCGCGGAGTTCGGCGTGGAGACCACCCGGGTCGAGGGACGCAGCGGTGTGTGGGTGCTCGGCGACCCTGTCGAGCAGCGCCCGGCGCTCGGCGGGCTCTCCCTGGACTTCGACCCCCGCCTGCACGACGAGGAGTTCGACCCGCGGCTGAACGGCCCCCAGTACGCCCCCTCCAACGCCGGCCAGCGCCGCGAGGACCGCAAGATCGCCGCGATCGGCATCCGGGTGGCCAAGGGCGTCACGATGCACGGCTTCGCGCTCAACGTGCAGCCCGACAACAAGTGGTTCGACCGGATCATCCCGTGTGGCATCCGCGACGCGGGCGTCGCCTCCCTCGCGAGCGAACTGGGCCGTGACATCACGATCGAGGAGGTGCTCCCCGTGGTGGAGCGGCATCTGCGCGACATCCTGGAGCACGCCGACCTCAAGCCGCGGGAGATCGTCCGCGCCACCGCCTGACCCGGCGGTCACGACCGTCCGACGCGGTGGGAATGGGCCCCGGGTCTCGGAGGTTGGCCTGACCGTCAGGCCCGTCAAACACGGGCGTACCCTGGTGTACGCCGAAGAATCGAAGCTAGGGAGCCGACGTGTCCGCAGTCGCACCGGACGGACGCAAGATGCTGCGCCTGGAGGTCCGCAACAGCCAGACCCCGATCGAGCGCAAGCCCGAGTGGATCAAGACCCGGGCGAAAATGGGGCCCGAGTACACGAAGATGCAGAACCTCGTCAAGAGCGAGGGCCTGCACACGGTCTGCCAGGAAGCCGGCTGCCCGAACATCTACGAGTGCTGGGAGGACCGCGAGGCGACCTTCCTCATCGGCGGCGACCAGTGCACCCGGCGCTGCGACTTCTGCCAGATCGACACCGGCAAGCCCGAGGCGCTCGACCGTGACGAGCCGCGCCGCGTGGGCGAGTCCGTGGTCACCATGGACCTGAACTACGCCACCATCACCGGCGTCGCCCGCGACGACCTGGAGGACGGCGGCGCCTGGCTGTACGCCGAGACCGTGCGCCAGATCCACGCGCAGACCGCCGGGCGCGCGGACGGCCGCACCAAGGTCGAGCTGCTGGCCCCCGACTTCAACGCGGTCCCCGAGCAGCTGGAGGAGGTCTTCTCCTCCCGTCCGGAGGTGTTCGCGCACAACGTCGAGACGGTGCCCCGCATCTTCAAGCGGATCCGCCCCGGCTTCCGCTACGACCGCTCCCTGAAGGTCATCACCGCCGCCCGGGACTACGGCCTGGTCACCAAGTCGAACCTGATCCTCGGCATGGGCGAGACCCGCGAGGAGATCAGCGACGCGCTCCGGCAGCTGCACGACGCCGGCTGCGAGCTGGTCACCATCACGCAGTACCTGCGCCCGTCGGTGCGGCACCACCCCGTCGAGCGCTGGGTGAAGCCGCACGAGTTCGTGGAGCTGAAGGAGGAGGCCGAGCAGATCGGCTTCTCCGGTGTGATGTCCGGCCCGCTGGTCCGCTCCTCGTACCGGGCCGGCCGCCTCTACCGGATGGCGGTCGAGAAGCGCGGTACGTACATCGCCGCCCAGGCCGTCTGACACTGCGTCCCCCGCGTCCCGGTGTCCCCGCGTCCCGCACTCGCGCGGGACGCGGGGACACCGCGATGCGGTGTGCGGCATGCGTGTGAACTCGCGCACAAGAAACTACCGGCCAGTAATGGCCGAGACGACGCGGTCCCGGCCGTCCTCGCAGATGAGGGCGTACGCCGGGGCCGCGTCGGCGTTCGCGAGGCTCGAACCGGGGCTTCATGTGCGTTTGACCGGGGGGTCACGCCCTGGTAACACCAATCAGTGACCCTGGAATCACGGCACGTGCACCCGCGCTCACAGCCGCACCCACTTGCCGTGCTCGCAGTCGCACCCGCACCCGTACCCGAAGACGCTTCGAGAGGGACCTCCACGATGCAGGCCGCGCCGGTCCGTGCCACCGCCATCCCGTCCTTCGGCACCGCGCTGCGCGCCGTCGAGTCACTGCTGATGAGCAGCGGCCAGCGCACCGCCCGTCGCAACGCCTGGACCTCCGTCCTGGAGGACCGCCGTCGCGCCAAGGACCGGGTGGAGGCGGAGCGCGTACTCGACCAGTCCCCGACCGTCACCGGTCTCTGAGCCTCCGAAGGCACTGCCGTCGTCCTCGCTTCCGGGGACACGTAGACTTCGTGGCATGGCGAGGAAGGAAACCGCAGCGGACGCTGCGAACCCCGGGCGACTGAAACAGATCGCTCTGACCTACAAGATGACCCGCAGGGTCGACAAGAAGATCGGCCTTGTACTCGCGGCTATCGGAATCGTCACCTTCGGTGTCTTCCTCGCGATCGGCTTCTTGATCGGTCACCCCGTTTATCTCGGCATCCTGGGCGTCCTGCTCGCCTTCCTCGCGACGGCGATCGTGTTCGGGCGCAGGGCCGAGCGGGCGGCCTTCGGGCAGATGGAGGGACAGCCGGGCGCCGCCGCGGCCGTACTGGACAACGTCGGCCGGGGCTGGTCGACGACCCCCGCGGTCGCGATGAACCGCAACCAGGACGTGGTGCACCGCGCGGTCGGCAAGGCCGGCATCGTGCTGATCGCCGAGGGCAACCCGAACCGGGTGAAGAGCCTGCTCGCCGCCGAGAAGAAGCGGATGAACCGCATCGTCGCGGACGTCCCGGTGCACGACATGATCGTGGGCACGGGCGAGGGCCAGGTCGAGCTGAAGAAGCTGCGCACGACCATGCTCAAGCTGCCCCGTGTCCTCACCGGCCCGCAGGTCACCGCGACCAATGACCGGCTGCGCGCGCTGGGCGACCTGATGAGCAACATGCCGCTCCCGAAGGGCCCCATGCCCAAGGGCATGAAGCTCCCCAAGGGCGGCGGCCCGAAGTCCCGCTGAGGCCGCGGTACACACGGTTCACGCCGCGGTACACACGGTTCACGACGAGGGGCGCCCGGAATGTTTCCGGGCGCCCCTCGTCGTGAACGACGGTCCTGCCTGCTGCTCTGTCGTCGCTGTCCTTCGGGGTCCCTCGGGTGCCCTCGGGGTCCTTCGGGTCCGGCTCAGATCCGGACCTCGACCGTGCGGGCCAGTCGGTCGTGCAGGCCGCGGCCGTCGTGGTCCCAGATCAGGGCGGGGACGGCGAGGCAGAGCAGCGCGGAGCGGACCAGGGCGCGCAGCGGCTGCACCCGGCCGCTGTCCACAGCGACGACGCGCAGGCCGAACAGGCGCTTGCCCGGAGTGAACCCGACCGTGCCGACGGTGAGAACGCTCAGCACGAAGAACACCAGCAGCGTCCAGTTGCTGGTCGTCTGCCCGTTGAAGCCGTTGGTGATCAGGCCGGATGCGACCAGCGCGCACAGGCCCCAGTCGACGGCCAGGGCGCCCAGCCTCCGGCCCGGACGGGCGATGGAGCCCGGCCCGTCCTTCGGCAGCCCGAGCTGCTCACCCCGGTATCCGAAGTCGGCGCCGGCTTCTTCCAGGGCCGCGCGCGGCCCCGAAAGCCACGATCCGATTACCTGCCTGTTGTCCACCCCTACACGGTACTGCGCCCGAATACGGCCGAGGGACAGCGGGGTGCGGGCCGGGGGCGGTCCGGGCTCGGGACGAGGCGCGACGGCGACGCGTGTCCGGACTACCGTGAGGGATGTGCCGGTTAACTTGTGCGAAACAAATGGGTCACGCCGGAGAAATGCCCCGTCCCTAGGGTCGAGTACGACGCGGGCCACCTGCACCGGCCGCACGAACGATCTACCACCCCGGCGGGACGGTCGGGAGTAGGAGGAGCTGGATGTTCCAGAACGCCGACGAGGCCAAGAAGTTCATCGCGGACGAGGACGTCAAGTTCATCGACGTCCGCTTCTGCGACCTCCCGGGTGTGATGCAGCACGTCACGGTGCCCGCCGAAGCGTTCGACCCGGACGAGGAGCTGGCCTTCGACGGATCCTCGATCCGTGGTTTCCAGGCCATCCACGAGTCCGACATGTCGCTGCGCGCGGACCTCTCGACCGCGAGGCTCGACGCGTTCCGCCGCGACAAGACGCTGAACATCAACTTCTTCATCCACGACCCGATCACGGGCGAGCAGTACTCCCGCGACCCGCGCAACGTGGCCAGGAAGGCCGAGGCGTACCTGGCCTCCACCGGCATCGCGGACACCGCGTTCTTCGGTCCCGAGGCCGAGTTCTACGTCTTCGACAGCGTGCGCTTCAAGACGTCCGAGAACGAGTCCTTCTACCACATCGACTCCGAGGCGGGCGCCTGGAACACCGGTGCGCTGGAGGACAACCGCGGCTACAAGGTCCGCTACAAGGGCGGCTACTTCCCGGTCCCGCCGGTCGACCACTTCGCCGACCTGCGCGCCGAGATCTCGCTGGAGCTGGCCCGCTCCGGCCTGAAGGTCGAGCGCCAGCACCACGAGGTGGGCACCGCCGGCCAGGCCGAGATCAACTACAAGTTCAACACCCTGCTCGCCGCCGCCGACGACCTGCAGCTCTTCAAGTACATCGTGAAGAACGTCGCCTGGCGCAACGGCAAGACCGCGACCTTCATGCCGAAGCCGATCTTCGGTGACAACGGCTCGGGCATGCACGTCCACCAGTCCCTGTGGGCGGGTGGCGAACCGCTGTTCTACGACGAGCAGGGCTACGCCGGCCTGTCGGACATGGCCCGCTACTACATCGGCGGCATCCTCAGGCACGCCCCGTCGCTGCTGGCCTTCACCAACCCGACGGTGAACTCGTACCACCGCCTGGTGCCGGGCTTCGAGGCCCCGGTGAACCTGGTGTACTCGCAGCGCAACCGTTCCGCCGCGATGCGTATCCCGATCACCGGCTCGAACCCGAAGGCCAAGCGCGTCGAGTTCCGCGCCCCGGACGCCTCCGGCAACCCGTACCTGGCGTTCTCGGCCCTGCTGCTCGCGGGCCTGGACGGCATCAAGAACAAGATCGAGCCGGCCGAGCCGATCGACAAGGACCTCTACGAGCTGGCTCCCGAGGAGCACGCCAACGTGGCCCAGGTCCCGACCTCCCTCACCGCCGTCCTCGACCACCTCGAGGCCGACCACGAGTTCCTCCTCCAGGGCGACGTCTTCACGTCCGACCTGATCGAGACCTGGATCGACCTGAAGCGCACCACCGAGATCGCCCCCCTGGCCCTCCGCCCGCACCCGCACGAGTTCGAGCTGTACTTCGACGTGTGATATTGACCCAGGTCAGAGCGGGTTTCCGCTCCCCTGGGCCGTCTGTGGGCCGTCGGCCGTGTCCTTCCTGCGTGGAAGGACACGGCCGACGGCCTGTTTCGGGCCCTGCACCGCGAACGATCGTCGGGGCTACGGCCGGGCCGTCGCTCAGATCAGCGCATCAGCTTCGCCAGGACCGGTGTCCGCACCCGGCACGCCGAACGCGGCATCGATGGCCCTACGGGCACGGTCCTGACTGTTCGGCATGAGGTGCGTGTACGTCCGGAGCGTGAATCCCGGGTCGGAGTGACCGAGGTACTCGGCCAGGGCCTTGATGTTCTCTCCCGAGTCCAGCAGCACCGACGCGTAGTAGTGCCGCAAGGCGTGCATGCCGTGCTCACGCGACGGCTTGAACCGCTCCCCCGGCACCCGTTCCGGAATGACGCCGGCAGCAATCAGAGCGGGCTTCCACAGGTACATGTTGAAGTAGTTCCTGTTCAGCGCCTTACGCTCCCGCGAGTAGAACAGCAATTTCGCTGTGACCGGCGGGCCGTCCGGGGTCTTCCACGGCAGAGTGACGTCAGTAGGGGGCCGGCGGGTGATGTGTGCGGCAAGCGCATCCGACACCACGTCGGGCAGCGGCACGTCTCGCAGCTTGCCTCCCTTGGGCGGGGCAAACACCATCTGCGGGCCGACCAGCTTGACCTGTCGCACGACGTGCACCACTCCCCCGACGAAGTCGACTTCGTCGACGGCAAGCCCGAAAATCTCGCCCTGCCGCAAACCGCACCCGGCACCGACGTCGACGGCCATCGCGTACTGGCTCGGGAGTCCGTCCCGGACGGCGACCACCCGGGCACGTGTCCACGGCTTGATCTTCCGCCGATCCAGCTTGGGCGCCCGTACGGAGCCTGCGCGGCAGGGATTCCGGGCCAGAATGCCGTCGTCCACGGCAGCACCGAACACAGCAGAGACGTTCGCGAAGACCGTCCGCTGATACGACGCTGCCATCCCGGAGTCTGCGAGGGCCCGTGCCCACATGCGGATATGGGCAGGTTGAAACACGCTCAGGGAGCGAGAGCCGATGTAGGGGAAGGCGTGCAGCCGGAGCCTCAGCTCCATGTTCACGATGGTGGAAGGATCTGTGGTCTGAGATGCCAGCCACTGAGTGGCGAACTCCCTGAACGTCACCTTGCCGGCCGACGGATCGACGTACTGGCCACGGGTCATGTCAGCCGCGATCTGCGTCAGCCACGCTTCTGCGAGTCGCTTCTGTTTGTCCGGGAAGGACCTGCTGCGTTCGCTCCCGTCCGGGGCGACGTAGCGGGCCCGGTAGCGCAAGCCCGTCCCATATCGGTCGGTCTTTGCCCTGATCGTCCTGCCATTGGATGCCGTCTCGGTCTTGTACCAACGGTCTTGGATGTGGCCAGCCATACGGCGGCGGTCCTCTCGACATGCAGCAGGGAGAGCCGCCCGCGGCGGTTCTCCCTGCTATCTGGGGTTGGTTGGCTACGCGGTGCCCTGGCAGGCGCTCTTGCGCTGAATGACGTAGGCGCGCACGTCGGCCGGGTCGTAGCGGAGGTGCTTGCCGATACGGAAGCCGGGCGGTCCGGTGCGCTTCCTGCGCCACTGGTAAACGGTTTCGAGCGGCACGCCGAACATGTCGGCGATGTCGTCGGGGGTGAGATACCGGTCTGGGAGACCGCCGCGGAGGGTCACGCGGGGGTCGCTCGCGACAACGGTCGGCACGTCGAGACCTCCAGAGAAGGCGGAGCCTGCGAATGGTGTTGGTTTCAGTGGCTCAGCAGCCCGCGTCTGTCCGAGGGGCGGATTTCTGCGTCACCGCGTCATCTGTGTCATACATGGCTCTGACCTGCGGGTTTGAGCGACGCAGGGGGTTCGGGATGCGTCATCCGGTGACGCAGGCTTTCGTCACCGGGTGACGCGGGTGACGCGGGGTGACGCAGCCTTTGCCCATCTGCGTCACCGCTCTATCGGCAGGTCACGGGCCGTTTTCCGTCCATGGGTGACGCAGGTGACGCAGCGTCTCTTTTCTTCGGACAAGAGAGGCGGTGTCTGTTGTGGTGCGCGGCTCAGAGCGTGAAGAAGGAGCCGCTTCGCGGCGCGACCATCGCAGGGCGGCACCGCCGCCGAACAGCAAGAGGAGCACGTCTGGCGGGGGTGCTCCTCTTGCTTGTGCCGGCGTTCGTAGTGCCGCCGGTCAGAACGCCGCTTCCTGCTCCTGCGGGGGCAGTGAGGCCGGGGGTCGGGTCATTTCGATGTAGCGGGCCGTTCGGGTGCGGCCCCAGTCAATGAGGACGCCCCGGGCCGCGAGGGTGGGCTGAAGGCGCTTGAGGCGGTCGGAGAGCACCTTGCCCGTGGTCGGCCAGCCCTTGGGCAGGGGACGGCACTCCTCACCGCTGTAGAGACCGGTGAGGCAGTGCAGCCACTCGGTGGACGTCATCCGCTGCTCTGCCCCGGCATCCAGGCCGACGGCGTGCTTCAGCACGGTCTGCGCCAGGAGGTCGCCCTCGATGACGTCGTCGTTGAGGTCGTCCAGGGCGGCCCGGTAGGCGCCCAGCGCTCCGAGACCGGTCGCCGCGTCGAGCTGCGCGCACAGGTGGGCGAAGTCGGCCATCCGCAGGTCGGTGGGGATGTCCGCCTCCGCCGCCCGCACCTGCACGGTGAGGTCGAGGAGGGAGCCGAGGACGATGGGCAGGACTTCTTCGAACTCCGCCCACAGTTCGGCTTCGGTGCGCCGGGTGCGGGGGCGTTCCAGGCGCAGCGGCAGGAGGCGTTCGGCGAGGTCGGGGCGGATGACGCCGACGTCGATGCCGGTCAGGAGCAGGGGGCGGCGGTAGCGGGCGCGGACGACGTCGCCGTCGGTGTACAGGGCGCGTTTGATGGTCTCGGCGCCGGTGACGATGCAGCACATGAGGTCGGACAGGTCTGGTGCCAGGTGGGAGAGGTTGTCCAGGGCGGTGACCCATCCGGCGGCCACGGCCGCGATCAGGTTCTCCTCGTCCTTCGGCGCGCGGCGCAGGTCACCACTCATCCCTTCGATGATCCGCACGAGCATCCGCCCGCCGGTGGACTTGCCAGCGCCCTGCGGGCCGGTGAGGAACGGGGCGGGGACGGGCACGGACGGCCCGAGGCAGCCGATGAGCCAGGCGACGGCCAGGCACTCGGTCTCCGCGGTGGCGAAGTTGCACAGCCGCAACAGCAGATCGATGCCCTTGCCGTCGGTGTCCTTGACCGGCAGGGGCAACTCTCCGGTGAGCTGGGTGCGCCGCCAGCACACCTCCCGCGGGTCGGGGACGGTGATGTCCCAGCCGGTGGGGTGGATACGGACGGAGCGCCCGTCATCGCGGCCCAGGTCCAGCCACGTCGCCCCGTCGAATCCCGGCGCGACGCGGATGTGCACGGGCTGCACGTCCTGGCTCATCGCCAGGGCTTCGATCAAGTCCAACGCCTCCTTGAGCGCGGTGCCGTTGAACACGCCCAGTCCGTCGCGGAAGAGACCGACCATGAGTTCCTGGCGGTGGCTGCCCGAGGTGCCCTGGGAGCGGATCGGACGGGCCACGGGGTGGCCGTTCTTCTGCGCGAACACGGTCCCGTCCGCAGTGCGGAAGTACCGGAAGTGCGCTTGCGCGTAGTCCGCGATGACCTCGCGGGCGGGAGTCTTGTCGTCGTCGGACATGGTCACAGTCCCAACGTGGTGCGGGCGTTGGTCCACGCGTCGGTGCAGTGCCGCGGGGTCTCGCCCTTGGCCTGCGCGGCGGTGAACAGCCGCGCCATGTGGGCGTCGGTGAGGCAGCCGCACCGGCCGTGGACGGACAGCACGGCGAGGAAGGTCCGGTACACGGTGGCGTGGATCGCGCTGCGGGCGTCGGTGATGCGCTGCTCGGCCATGGCGATGCCACGCTCCAGGTAGGCGGGCGTGCGATGGCGACACTCCCCGTCCCCGGACCGTGCGGGAACGGTGAGGGCGTGCGACGCCGGCCGGACCGTGGGAGGTTCCTTCACGGCCAGCGCGCGCACGGCGTCCGGCAGGGCGGTCATGGTGCCGGTGCCGGGACCGAGGTAGCGGGCGTAGGCCATGGTCGACTTGATGTCGATGCCGTCACGGACGGAGTTCACGGAGCGCATCGCGCCCCGGTAGATCCAGTGCTCACCGCGCGTCGTCGGCACGGTCCGCGTGGCGGGCAGGGCACTGTGGGCCCATGCGATAGCTGCCGCGTTGTCCAGGTCCACCACGGTCAGACCGGCGCCGCCGGGGTGGTAGGCGACGGAGACGGCCCGCCGCCATGCGGCCGTCCACAACGGGGAGGTGAGGGCGGCTGGGTTGGTGGTGGCGGCGGCCCATGCGTGGCAGACACCGGGGCACCGGCAGGACCCCGGGTGCTTCATGTTCGGCCGGCCGCCGCACGCGTTGCCCGCGCAGGAGCGGCAGTTGCCGAACGGCACCTTGCCCCGCCGCAGGGGCAGCACCGGCACGCCGGACGCCGCGAGGCTCAGCGCAGTGGGCAGGGGGCGCAGCGTCTCGCTCATGCCGCCACCCCCAGCGCGGCCGTGGTGAGGAAGGCGCGGCCGATGTGCTGGGTGTAGGCGGGCGGGATGGCCTCGGTGAGTTCCTCGCGGACGTCGGTCCAGTCGATGCCCATCGCGGCTTGCAGCTCGAGGACGGTGGGTTTACCGCCGCCGTTGCCGTAGGCGGCGACATACGGACCGTCGTAGAAGCGGCCGTGCCGGTAGCCGCGCACGCGGCCCCGGTGCGGGCGGTGCGCCGGCCGTGCGATGGTCCAGCGGCCCAACTCGAAGTTGCGGTGCCGGATCACCCCGAGCCCGAACATCTCCCCGCACAGGGTCAGGTCCTTACGGATCTCCGCACGGCCGTTGGGCTGCTCGATGACGTACGGCAGACCCGTCGCGTCCAACAGGGCGCGGGTCGGCGCCACAAGGTCGACGTGTGTGCCGCCCCAGCCCTGAGAGGCGTTCGTGCCCACGGTGAGCGCGCATCCGTGCTGGCAGGGCGGGGAGGCGTGGACGAACGCGTACCGGCGGATTCCCCCAGAGGCGATCAGCGCCGCGAGGTATTCCAGGGCGTCACCGTGGTGGTAGGGGAAGGGGTAGTTCGGCCGGTCGGCGATGTCGCAGCCGTCCACGTCGAACCCTGCCCGCGCGTAGCCGGTTCCGGCACCGCCCGAGCAGCAGAACAGATCCAGCAGCCGTGGCCGTGGGCCGACCGCTCGCCGGATAGTGGTGGGTTGGGTCATGCTGGGGTTCTCCAGTTTCTTGAACGGATGCTGGCGAGCAAGGGCGGCCCCGCGTTCATTGGCGTGAGGTGGGGGCCGCCCTTGGCGTAGCTACTGGTGGAAGTGGTTGCGCTTGATGACGGCCCGGCGGATGTTCACCGTGCTGCCGCCCCGGTGGCCGGTGCCGGTGAAGACCTGGACGGCGATCCAGCCGCCGAAGACGACGGCGGCCAGGGTGATGAGCTGGGTGATGAACGCGGTCAGGGCGGCGATGAACGAGGTGAGCAGCAGCAGTCCGCCGCAGACCGCGAGGAACCCGACGCCCCCGAGGGCGACGTTCACCGCCGCGCGGGAAACGGCCGGCTTGACCGCAACCGGCTCGGGCTGAACGGGGCTGATCGCGTAGCCGGTGACGACACGGCCGTCCGGCAGGACGATGCTCGCCACCGCCGGGACCGCGCCCGGCTGCACCGCAACGACCGGCGCCGGGACGGCGACGGCGGGCGGGAGCGGGGTAAGGTGGTGGACCTCTATGGTCCGTTCGGCGGGCGGGTGGTGGGTGTGGTCGGGGTACATGCGGAATCCCTTCCGGCGCTAGGCCAGGGAGGTGGAGACACCCCCTTGGGGGTGCCGTGTGGAGGGGTGTTCGGGGGGTCTGAGCTGCGTGCCGCCCTGACTCCCTGAACGATCATTCGTGCAGGTCAGGGCCAGGGAGTCGGGTCAGGGAGGCGGTCAGGGAGTTCTCCCTGCCTCCCTGACCCGTCGGCGGTGCGCTCCCTGTCGTCAGTCGGCAGAAGCGGAACCCTCGGTGTCGCGGTGGGCGAGGGCGCGGGCGACGCGGTCGCGGGCGACGACCATCACGCCGTCGGACTTGTAGGGCTCGGCGCCGGCGTCGTCCAGGACGCGCTTGAGGTCGATGAACGACCAGCCGCCGTAGGCGTCCGCGTTGAGCGTGGCGAGCCGCGCCAGCACGTCCTTGGTCCGCACGCGGGGCGCGTCGCCGACGACGGCGGCGACGTCGGCGAGCGGATCGTGTGCCGCGCCCCGCGCGACGGCGTGCAGGGTCGTGACGCCGTCGCGCAGGGCCCTGGCCCTGTCGGTGATCGCGGTGGCGGCGTCGTCGTCGATGTAGTGCGTACGCACCGTGAGGGACGCCTGTCCGGCCGGGATGGTGATGCCGTCGGAGGCGACGACCAGGGTGCCCCGGTCCAAACCGGGCCGGAGCAGGTTCGGAGCCGCGCCGCCGTCGACGGCCTTGTCCCCCAGCGCCATCCGGGCCTGCGACTCGGTGCCCAGAGCGAGCGAGGCGCGAGTGTGGGCGCCCTCGCGGACCAGCTTGGGCAGGTTCTCGTTGGTCGGGTCCTGAGTGCCCTGCCACATCAGCACGTTCACCGCCCGCCCCTGATTGTGAATCTTCCGGACGGCCATGAAGTACCGGGAGTTGGCCTTCGACCCGCCATACGGGCGCCTGTCCTCGTCCTTGGCCGGGCACATGAACGCCACCTGCGCCTCATCCACCAGCACGATCAGCGGCGGGAACACGGTGCCGGGCGGGGCCTGGATCCGGCGGTTCATCTCGTCGACCGCGCCCTCGACCATCTCGGTCACCTGGATCACGTGCTCATCCGTCGGCCCCTGGATCAGGGTGGTGGCGAGCCCGTCGAACATGGCCCAGTCGCCCACGCCCTTGAGGTCACCCATGAGGAACTGCACCGACCTGTCCAGCGACAGCCACAGCGCCAGAGAGCGCAGGGCAACCGTCTTGCCCTGATTCGACAGGCCCGTGATGAGCAGGTGACGCTGGTACAGGCTCAGCGCGGCGGCGTCCCCGCGCAGGTCCTGCCCCCACGGCGCCTTGCCCTTGGCGTAGTCGGCGGTCATCGACTCGTCGGTGACCAGCGGCGACGGCCCGATCGGCTCGTCCAGCGCCCCCGAGTCGGCGACCCACAGCCGCACCGTCCGGGCGGCCTGGGGGATGGTGATGAACACCTCGTGCTCGTGCCGGGTCAGGTTCTCGGCAAGCTTGCGCCGCTTGCCCTGCACCTCGTTGGTCGACACCCCGGAGGGAAGGGTCACGTCGACCTCGACACCGCATCCGGCGATGGTGATCGGTCCGAGCATGGACGCGCCGGCGTCGCCCATCTCCTTGATGGCCCGTGCCAGGGCGGGCACCCCCAAGTCTCGGAGGGCCTTGACCACGATCGACGGCGTGATCGGCTCCCCCTCGCCGTTGCGCACGTTGGCGGGCAGGGCCCAGGCGGGGGCGGCGTGCTGCTTGCGTCCGACGGCCCACAGGGCGAGCAGGGCCAGGAACGGGCCGATCGTCAGCGCCGGACCCCACACCACCTGCACGATCCGGATCAGCAGGGCGATGAAGTCGACGGTCGCCGACAGCGGGGTGACGACGTCCCCGACGTGCCCGGTGTTGAGGGCCATCACGACCCCGAGGGCGACCAGGACACCGACGCTCATGCCGGCGCCGACGGCCACCCCCTTCGCGGCGTCGATGGGGGAGTGCAGGAGGTCCATGCGGCGGTGGTGGCGGGCGGCGCGGAAGCGCTGCAGCCGCTCCTCCCACTCCTCGGCCGCTTCCAGGTTTCCCGCGGCTTCCGCCGTCCGGATCATGCGCTCGTAGCGGGCGCCGGTGCGGCCGTCCCAGGTGCGGCGGGCCACGATCCGGCCCCCGTTGAGGGTGTAGAGGCTGTGCCGGGCCGCCGCGCGGACCGTCGCCCGGGTCGTCTCGTGCGTGGCGGCGGTCTTCACCGCGCGGCCGGAGCGGACCCACAGCGGCACGGGGGCGGCCGGGGCCGGGTCGGGCACGACGGTGAGCACGGTGGGGGCGGTGTCGGGGGTCGGGGGGTCGGTGGGCTTGTGCAGGTGAACGACGTTCTCGGACATGCGGGAGGTTCTCCTGACTGCCCCACAGGGGGGCCGGAAGCGGGGCGAGGCACCGCCCCCGCCCGGCATCGGCACGGGCGGGGCGGGCGGGTCAGCGGTTGTTGCGGGCGCGGGTTTCGGCGCGGCTGAGCTGGGAGGGGTCGGTGCGCGGTCCGTCGATCCAGCAGAACGGGCGGATGGTGTCGGCGGCCTTGAAGGTGCGGAGCGCGGCGCCCGCCGGGGCGTTCGGCAGGGCGTGGACGCGGCCCCGGTCCAGGGAGGCGAGCAGTCGGGCGCCGTGGTGCTCGCAGCCGTTTGCCCCCGCGCCCGTGGCGTCCAGCACGGTCACCGCGAGCGGACCGGTGCACGGCGTCGGGTCCTCGGGGTGCGCGGCAGCGCAGCGCCGGGCGGTGTGCCGCACCGTCACCACCACCCCGACGACTTCTTGGCGGCCTTGTCGCGGGCGGCCTCGGTGATGAGCCGCTGCCGCTCGGCGTGCAGGGCGGTCAGTTCCGCGTTCAGCCGCATCTCGGCCGCGCTGCCGGTGGAGTCCATCTGCGACTCGGCACGGCCGGTGCTGCGGCCACGCACGACGCGGTAGGAGCCGCCGGCCAGCGCGCGGGCCATGGCCCGGCGCTCGCTGCCGTTCAGCGGCCACCACTCACCGCGGCGGACCGCTTCCAGCTTCTTCGCGGTCACCTTGATCTCGCGGTCCAGGCGGCGCAGGTCAGCATTGCCCATCAGGTGTTCCCTTCGGAGTCGTGCGGGTCGGGGTAGGCGCAGGGCACGCAGGTGCCGAGCGCGGCGGGGATGACGTAGCCGGCATCGCGCCGGCAGGCGGGGCAGGTGCGGCGGGCCCGGTTCGCGGCGGCGAGCGCCGCCCACCGGGCCGGCGTCATCGGCCGTACCGGCTTGGCCAGGTCGACGCGGTAGAGGTAGGCGACCAGCGGGCCCCGGCGGCGGCGCGGCCGCTCGAGCTGCGCGGCCACGTCCTGACCGCCGGGCCGCAACCCTTGGGCGCGGAGCTGTCGGCGGGTGGCGTAGCCGTCCGGGGCCAGCCGCCACGGGTAGACGGGCAGGGTGCTCATGCCGCGCCCCGGCGGCCGGGCCGGCGGCCCATGACGCCGGTGAGCAGGCGGCCCAGAGCGGCGCGGTGGACGCGGCCGGGGCCACGCTTGGCCGCATACATGGCCTCATCCGCCCGCCGCAGCAGCCCCGACAGGTCATCTGACGGATGGTCACCGCGCCGGACCCAGCCCAGCGACACCGTGGTGTGCACCTCGGGTGCGGTATCGACGGGGCGGGCCAGGACGCGGGAGAGGACGGCGAACCGGTCGGCGGCCGTATGGTCGTGGTCGATGAGCACGGCGGCGAACTCGTCGCCCCCGAGCCTGCCGGCCACGCCGGCACGGCCGACCGCGTGGGCGAGCCGGTCGGCCGTTGCGGCCAGCAGGGCGTCACCGGCGGCGTGGCCGTGGGCGTCGTTGACCTGCTTGAAGCGGTCCACGTCCGCCAGGACCACCACCGCGTGCGGGTTGCGCAGCAGGCGGCGGGCCCGGCGGGTGAACGCCTCCCGCGTCCATAACCCCGTGAGCGGGTCCCGGCGGGCGGTCCGCAGACGGCGGGACATCCACCATCCGTGGACACCCCACACCAGCGCCACACCGGCCGCGATCAGAACCAGCGCCGGTGTACTCACGAGGTCGCCCCCGCCCCGGCGCGTTCGGTAAGGATCGTGTCCCGCAGCGTCCGCGCGTTCACCGGCGACGTGCGCACCGCGCGGCGGATGCCCTCGGCGGTCACCTTCGAGTCCGGCCAGCCGGCCGTCACCGACCGTGCTTCGGCGAGCAGTTGTTCCGGCGTGCGCCTGGGTCGACTCGACTTCGCCACCGCCGGGACACGCCCGGTGGCGCGGCGCGATCGGGTCGACTCTGCCGCCACCGGGCGCCGCTCGATCGAGACGACGGGGGCCGGTGCGATCGAGGGCAGCGGCTTGGCCGGAAGACTCGACTTCAGGAAGCCGACGGCCACCGGTCGGGGCAGCACCGCCGCGTTCGACGTGATCGGCGCCGGGGTCGATACCGCGAGGTCAGCCGTAGACCGTTTCCCATCGGTCTCGGTCGCTTCCTCCGCATTCGTACTCACGGGTGGAATCGGGCCGGGGCGGCGGTGGAGCACCTTGGCGACCAGATCGGAACCGAAGTAGATCGATCCGACCGGCAGCGACGTGGCGAGCAGCACGAGCGCCCAGTTCGCCGGGTCCCAGTCGGCCAACCGGCCGAAGTCGACCGTGCCGTCGTGCAGCTCCGGAACGAGTCCGTGCACGTAGTTGAGGACCAGGGAAGCGACGGTGTAGGCCCCCAGCACCCGCAGCGCGAACGTCCGGTCGCGGTCGGCGAGTACGAGGGTGGCGACCAGGGCGAGCGCCATCAGGCCGTCGACCACGAATGGGTACAGCATGGCGGCCGTGTCGTCGGCTCCGACGGCGCCGGCGATGTCCCGCAGCGCGTTCCAGGACACCCGGAACGCCATGGCGACGACGGCGACCAGGGCCAGCACCAGGGCGGCGCGTCCCTTGCGGTGAAGGTTCATGCCGCACCCCCGAGGGCGAGCAGGGCGGCGAGGATGAGCAGGGCGCCGCCGGTCAGGGTGAGGTCGACCGCGCGGCGCAGGCAGGTGAACTTGGCGACCGCGAGGCGGGACAGGCCGGCGATGTCGGCGGCCGGATCCGAGGCGACGGCGGTACTGATCTCCTCGGCCGGGAGCGTGGCCCACAGCGGGAAGCCGTGCCGGCCACGCAGGTTCGGGCGCACCGACCGCAGCAGCAGACCGGCCGCGCCGACCAGCAGCGCCAGACCGCACCCGCCCGCCACACAGGCGGCGGGGTTCAGCGGCAGGTCGCGGGCGACCGTCCACGTGCCGGCGAGGACCGCGCCGACGAACGCCAGCAACAGCGCCGTCTTCGTGTCCGTCCGCGTAATCTCCGCCTTCACCTCGGCGTGCGCGGCACTCAGGTTCCGGTCGGTGACGCTCACGCGACACCCCCGGGCAGGCTCGCGCCGGCCGTGCGGTTGAGCAGCGCGACCCGCGCGGCCAGCGCCCGACGGCGGGCCCGGCGGATGCGGCGCGCGTCCAGCTCGGTCGGCGTGCGGTCCAACGTGATGATCTGCGCGTCCAACAGGTCGACATCCGCGAGGATCACGGGCATCTCCCGCTCGATCGCGTCCAACTCCGCGGCCGTCGGCTCCATGAAGTCGGCGAACGCGGTAACAGCATCCTGAACAGTGACGATGTGGTTCATGGGTCGTGGTCTCCCTAGCAGGTGAAACGGCCCGAACAGCGCCCCCGGTGTTCCAGCACCGGGGGCGCACGCCGTTGGAGTCGGTTCCGGCTCCCCGCGCTCCCGTCCGTACGTCCTCACGCAATGCGCGGAACGGACGGGCGGGAGAGGCAGTCGGCCGCAGCGTCACGCACTGCGAAACCGGATGAGATGGACCGGGCTTGTCGTACGGGCGCCGCCGGTCGATCCATCGCGGCGGTCGCCCAAAGTCTTCGTCGGTACACCGGGATTCCTCTCAGGCGAAAACAACAGGGATGAAGCACTGCAAGGGGGACCACGTCCCCACTCGCCGGCCGTTGCTCGCGGTCACCGGGCCACCTCGCCAGTCGGGCCGAAACCCTGTCCCCTGGCCTTTACGGGCGGTCTTGCAGCGTCCTCCGCCCTGCGCTCGGACAGCCCAAATAGGACTCTCCTTACCCGCTGTCCTAGGACTGCGAGCCGCTAAGCAAGACAATGGCTCACAGTCCCAGGACTGTCAACAGTCCTGGGACTGTGTTTCACTGGTCGATGTCGAGAGGAGTGCTGCATGGCGCCGAAGTGGCGGGAACTTGCGGACCGGCTGGCCGAACAGATCAGGAACGGCGAGTACGCGCCCGGTGCCCAGTTGCCGCAGATCAGGGAGCTGGTGGAAGCGGGTGAAGGCTCGAAATCCACTGTCCACGCGGCGTACAAGGCACTGGAAGCCGAAGGGCTGGTCACGTCATCGCGGGGCCACGGCACGGTCGTGCGCGAGCAGACACCGCTGAAGCGGCTGGGTATCGCGCGGTACGACAAGGCGAAGTGGCGCGACGGCGACGAAGTGGCGTTCATCGCGGACCGCGTGGCGTCCGGACGCACGTACAAGCGGAACGAACAGACGCAGACCGTCAGCCGAGTGAAGGCGCCGGCCGCCGTCGCCCAAGCGCACGGCCTGCCGGAAGGCGCAGAGGTCTACGCACGTGCGCGCGTGGTGAAGGAAGGTACGCAGCCGACGCACACGCTGACCAGCTACTACCGCCCCGAACACGTCGAAGGCACGCGCATCGTCGACCCCACGCCGGGACCAGCCGGGCGAGGCGGTGGCTTCCGTGTTCTGTACGACGCCGGGTACGAGATTGACCACATGGAGGAGACCCTGTTCGCGCGTGTCCCCACGGCGGAGGAAGCGCAGCTCCTCCAGCTCTCGCCGGGGGAGTGGGTGGTGGAGCTGCACCGGACGACCTGCACCGCGGATGGAACCGTGGTGGAGTTCGCGATTGGAGTTCACGCGGCGACACGCTTCGCGTGGACGTACGACTTCAAGGTTCCCGACTCAGCGAAGGCAGAGGGCGAGAGCAAGTGATCTCAGCGCAGGCATGGGCGGACGCGCAACGGGTCTGGGACTTCCAGCAGATGGGCCACGACGTGCGCCCATGCTCTGTCGCCATCGGGCTGGGCAGCCATGACCTCGGGGTGGCGGACACGACCGCTGATCTCTACCACCGCGGCATGATGCCCCTGATCGTGTTCACGGGAGCGACCAGCCGGACGACTCGTGAGCGCATGCCCCGCGGCGAGGCCGAGCACTACCGCGAACGAGCGGTAGAGCTGGGGGTGCCGTCCGAGGCGATCCTTGTTGAGCCGCGGGCCCGGAACACGGGAGAGAACATCCGCTTCTCCCGCACGCTCTTGGAAGAACGGCATGCCCCCGTCTCGTCGGCCCTGCTGATCAGCAAGCCGTACGAGGAACGGCGGTCCTACGCGACGGCGTGCAAACTGTGGCCCGAGGTTGAGTGGGTCAGCGCGTCAACACCCATGACCATGTCCGAGTACGTCGATTCCATCGGGGACGCACACTTGGTCATCGACATGCTGGCCGGCGCACAGCAGCGGCTCATGATCTACCCCCGGCAGGGATTCATGACTGAGCAGAACGTTCCCGGGGACGTGACCACAGCGTATGAGCGCCTACGCGACGCCGGTTTCACCAGTCGGCTTGTGCCGGAGACCACAGAGCGGAATTGAGGTGCTGGACGGCGCCGCGCGACGTGGTGCGGCCACCCTCCGGCCAAACCGGCCGCGCACGTCTGTGGTTGCAGCAGAAAGGAGCAGGTCAACGACCGTGTGGGCAGCGATAACGGGACGCTCTTGAAACCGTCATGCTCCCAACGCGGTACAACTTTCTCTACTTCATCAAGGCCCGCGCACGGCGCGGGCGCGCGCCGCCTTGTCGGCGGGGCCGCCGCCCTGTCTTCGCCAGCGGCGGCCCCGCCCGGCGGCGCGCTAGCGGCTGCGGGCATGAAGGTGGGAGACACCCTCTGTGGCTGGGGCGGTCGGCTCCACGGCTTTAGGCAGCCACTTTGGGGCGAGCCTCGAAGATCATGGCCCCAACGTCGTGCTTTAACGGGCAGGTCCACAGACTGCCCGACTCGCCGGAAGCTTACGGGGCCATGATCACTCGCCCCAAAGCAGCTCCCGCCCAAAGCCGCTCCGCCGACCTTCGTACACCCTGTTGGCTTCCTTGGTTCTCGTACCTCAATTGTTCCTCAGAGTTGCACAGTTCAGTGGTTGTGTCCTTGCTCGCCGAGGCATGAGGGCATGGGTGAAACCTGTGAGTATCGGTCTTGCGGTCGCCGCGGTCGTGCTGGGATATGGGCTCCTCCTTTGGAAGGGGCCCTGGTGGTTCGATAGCAGCCACCTGCGACAGAAAGATCTCCAACCCGCAGACGGTGTTGTCATCACGGGCTTCCGCACGACCCTCGTAGCACTGGGCGCAGGGGCGATCGCTGGACTCGGGCTTTACTACACCCACCGCAGCCATAAGCACACAGAAAGACTCTTCGAACAGTCAGAGAAACTCTTCGAGCACACGCGAGAGAAGGACCGAGAGCAGGCGCAGCTTACCCGCGAGGGTCAAGTAACTGACAGGTACGTAGAGGCGATCAAACTCCTGTCTTCGGAAAATATGACAGTGAGGATCGGCGGGATTTTCTCGCTCGAACGCATCGCCAGGGATTCAAAGGACGATAGGCCCACGGTGGTGGAGCTACTAACAGCCCATATCCGTGAGAACACCAGAGATGATCCGCGTTCCCCTAAAGATACTCATGTGACCGCAGACGTTCAGGCCGCCCTCACCGTGCTTGGAAGGCGATCATTCGACCCGAGCGACTCCAGGCTGGACTTCTACCACTGTGGATTGACTGATGCTCATCTGCGTGGAGACTACCGGAGGTCTATGTTCTACTACAGCAACTTGACCGGAGCCGGGTTCTCAGGCGCACAGCTCGACGGTGCGGGCCTGTCTTTCTGTGAGGCAGAAAGAGCAGCTTTCACGCGCTCCACTGCCCGTGGAGCCAACTTCGTGAATGCCATTTATCGAAACTGCTGGTTTCTTGCAGCCGATCTAGTGGATTGCGATTTTTATGGCTGCGACCTGAGTGGATCTGATTTTGGGCGAAGGTATGCAGAAGATGGGAACCCCCCGCTACCCCCCGCAATCCTGAGAAATGCAAGGTTCACCCGCGCAAAACTTAACGGAACTAACCTTCGCGGCGTCGACTTGAGTACCGTTCGCGGACTGGAGCAAGATCAACTAGCCGAGGCAATAACTGATGAAAATACAGTTCTTCCGTTGAAATGGGGCGGAGGGGAGGATGAGTACTGACGCGGAAGGTTACTCACGGCCCTGCCGCAGTAATCGCGGGTAGCAGCACTTCAAACACCCGAACACGGCGATGCCGTTCAGGGCAGCGCGTCGCAGGCGCGGGAGCTTTGCAGTGCATTTCTAATTGCGTGACAACGCCGACGTGAAGCAGCAACCAACCGCGCACATCCACGCACCACGGCCGCAGGTGAGAGGCGCAGCGACCCCAGGTCAGGCGCCCGCTCAGGTCGCTTCGGGACGAAGAGGTCGTGTGGTGCCGGCCAGGCATAACGCAAGCTGACGGTGAGGAGAATCGGCCCCGTGCTCCTGCGTCAACCGGAAATAACCTGATCTAAGTCCGGGACGTCCCTGGGCTGTTCAAGGTCAACCCGCGCCGACCAACAACGACAGAAGCCCACGACATCTGACCTGGTCAAAGCCGTGAGCCTCTTTTGTTCCGCTGGAAATCGGAAGGAGTAATCAGTAAACCGGCCGCTACTCACACTCAATGATTTTGACTCACTCATAAGGATCCACGGGCCTTATGGAACCGCAACCACTGTCACAGGAGAAAAGCTCCTAGACCAAGGCCATCGAGCATCAGCAGGATGCACGACAACGTCGCCAGGCAGCACCGCTAGCATTTCGATCCCCATGTGCAGCGCAGTATCAAACTCCCACCGAGTCCATTCAGTAGTCAGATAGCTGTCCGACCGAATGGCAACGAAGATGTCTGCACACGTTAGCGCGTTTACTACAGACTGCACTCTATCGGCACCCAGGCTGTGAGCCTCTAGGTCATCCACATAGACGTGACCTGCCTCACCGAGGAGCGCTCGCACTTCGTGCAGGCGCTCGACGCTGTTATCACGCCTTGCATAACTCACAAAGTAGCGCACCAACTAGCATCCTATCCATCGAGCCAACCGACGGCGTAGGCCCATGACGCAAGGGCGAACAATACGCCGAGGATTGCATAGTAAGCCATCGATGCGTTGAAAGCCGCGCGCCAGGCAGTAACGGCGCCCGACGTCGGAACAGATGGCGGAGGATTCTCGCCAGCCGGACAACGCTGCACTCTCCGTTGCCAAATATCAACCATCGCCCCCCTGATCTTCCTCTGATAGAAGTAGCTGAAACTGTCAGCAACCCAAAAGGCGATTATTACCATAAGGCCAGCCGCGAATAGTGAAGGCCCCGGCTTCTTGTCACCAAAGGAAGTGATGATGGTCCCGACCGGAACAAGAATAAGAGCACACAGCTTCTTGAGTTCTAGGCAAGCTTCTGAAGCCTTCAGTGTTGCCGCATGAAGCTGGTCAAGCTGTTCCTTGTCGAGGTCGTCTGCTGTCGGAGAACTCACTTCTGCGCCATCCGTGTGTCGAGGGGTGGGCTCGGCCTGCATCACTACAGCTGACGGACATCCCACCACGAACCAACTGGCACTGTGTGTGGATTCAGTGATCTAGTGGCGCAGCCTCACGCACGAGCGCCCTCCCGGGCCGTCCTCGGGCCGTGGAAGGGCGCTCAATGATGACCAACGTCGACAACTGCCGACAGCTCGGCAGCAGGTCAGGACGTTGATCGGTAAGGCGGCCGCAGGTCACGGCCGCCGGTGATCAGTTGTGGCTGTACAGCAGCGAAGTACAGCAACCTCGTCGACCAACTTCAGCCGTCTGTGTCGCTCACAGCCCGTCTGACCAGCCCAGGAGACCTCAGCGACCGCCCCGCCCGTAGTTCGCATCGAGGGGCACACCACGACACCCCCGCTCGGGCCGTCTCTGGGCCGTGCGGGGGTGCTCAACGACGACCAACGTTGACAACCGTTGACAGCTAAGCCGCAGGTCGCAACGTTGATCGATTAAGCGGACGCAGGTCAGGGACCCGGCCCGTCACTTCTTCGACGTGTGAGACCCGAGGTCGGGCGACCCGGCCTTGTGCACCGGGTGTGCACCGCCCGGCCCCTTTTCTGATCTCGTGCCAGAGACGCCACGAGGGCCGCCACCCCATGGTCGGGGTGGCGGCCCTCGCCGAATCTCCAGGCTCTGTGTACGGCGGCAGCCTCCTTGCTCTCCTGGTGAGGAGAGCAGGGCGAAGCCCGGTGAGCATCGCTGTCTCCTTGGGCCGGCAGCGGAGACATCTCCCGCTCGACCAGGGATTTGAGCAGGTCGAGCGCCGCGCCGCGTATGGGCGCGAGGGGACTCGGGGCCTTGTCGGGGCGTACGACACCGCTCTCGACGATGCTGCGGAGAACGGTGGTCACCTCGGCGGAGTCGGTTTCGGCCGAAGCAGCTGCAAAGCGCAGAGCATCCGTCCGGGGCCCCGTCGTCCAGCGCTCCGCCAGGTGCAGGACGCGTACCCGAGGCGCCGTGCCGAGTTGCTGCCGCGAGGGCGGCGAGGGTGAACTGCACGGCTTCATCCTCACTGTCCCAGCGGTCCAGGAGGTACGGCGCTGCGGCTTCGACCGCGTGACGGGCCGCGCGTTCGTCCGCTGTCCCCTCCAGTGGAATACCCGGGGCGACTCTGTGGTCGGCCCCGGAAGCAGCCAGGCGCTGCCCGGCGGCGGCTGCTTCGAAGTTCCCCGACCGCCCGGTGGGGCGGCGGTCTCGACGTGTGCGCTGCCGGGACACGCGTCCATGCCCCGGGGAGGACACACCGCCCCGAAGGCGTGAGCACTTTGACCAACACTGTCCCGATAGCGCTCGTTTGAGCGCTCACGTGACACATATCCGCTGACTGCTCACGGTTTTCCGCAGGGCATCCGTCTCCGGCCCCGCAGCATCGGGGCTGCGGAGATCCCCCTGCACCACCCGGCGGGACACCGTCTTGATACGGCGCCCCTGCCCCTGTGTCTCCGGGAGCAGGGGCGTCTCGCGTGTCCGGAACATGCTTTCCTCGGCGGGGCCGGAGAGGGATGATGGAAAACTGACACTGCTGTTCGAGAGAGGTTCACGGGGATGCCCGAAAGGGACGACGAGGAGCGCGAGTTCGACATCAAGTGGGCGGACAGGGCCGAGCACAAGGAGCCGTCGGCCCGTGCCCGGATGCTCGCCGCGCGCTGGAAGGACAACCCGCCCGGTCCGGTCCCGTTCCGCGGCGAGCCGGAGCACAGGGGATCCCGACGGTCGTCGCCCCGGGGATCGTCGTCCTGGGCGTCCACGGCCGTGGTCCTCGGCTGCGTCGCCGCGGTGATCGTTTTCCTCGGCTACATCAACTTCCGCCCGTACTGATCAGCACGGGATGAACGAGGACGTCGTCAGCGGGGAGACGGCGGCGGTGCGCCTGGCCCGGGGGGCCGCCCTCGGTGAGGTGCTGGACATCGCCGACCCGAGTGGGAGTGCCTGGATCTCGCTGGACGAGGGCGTGCGCGCGTCGGCGTGGTGTCGGCCCGCGCCGCTGCCGGACGCAGGGTCCGTGGAACTGCCGGAAGAGTCGTGGCTGGCTCTGGCGTTGTGCCATCCCGACGGGCGGATACGTGAGCGTGCGCTGGCCGGGGTGGCGGAGCACCCCGCACTGCTGCCCCTGATCGTCGTGCGTGCCGCCGACTGGGCCGGACCCGTGCGCGAACGGGCCCGGCAGTTGCTGGGCGAGGCCCTTGCCGGGGAGGTGAGTGCCGAGAGGGTCGTCTCCCTCGCACCGCTGGTTCTGCGGGTCGCCCGCCGCGAGCGCGGGGACTTCGGTCTCGAACTGCTCGGCACCGCGCTCCGCCGGGCTCCGCACGAGCTGCTGCTGCCCCTGTGCGCCCACCCCGACCGCCTCCTGCGCCGGTTCGCCTTCCGGGCGGCCGTCGAAGGAGGTCTCCTCTCCCCCGGTGAGCTGGCCCGCCACGCCGCACGGGACGACGACGCGGTCGTCCAGACCCTCTGCGCCGACGCCGCCCTGGCTGCCCCAAGCACCGGCGACGGCCGGGACGACTGGGACGACGTGCTGGAGCCGCTGCTGGGCGCGCGCAACCCGCGGGCACGGTCGGCCGGTGTCACCGCGCTGAGGCGGGCCGGGCGGCCCGAGCGGGCAGTGGAGTTCCTCGCCGACCGGTCCGCGGTCGTCCGGGCCTGCGCGCGCTACGTTCTACGACAGCACGGGACGGATCCGCTGCCCTGGTATCGGGAGCGGTGCACGGACCCGGCGGTGCCGCCCGGTGCGGTCATCGGACTGGCGGAGTGCGGGCAGCGCGCCGACGCGGAACTGCTGTGGCCGCTGCTCGCCCACCCGGCACCGGCCGTACGGGCACGGGCGGTGGCCGGGCTGCGCACCCTCGACGTGAGCGCCACGGAGCAGCTGTTGCCGCTGCTCGACGACCCCGCGTCCGGTGTGGTGCGGGAGGCGGCCGCCTCTCTGCTTCCCCTGGCCGGGGCGCTCCCCGCCGGCCGTCTGCTGGGGCTCCTCGACAGCGGGTGCCCCCGGCATGTCCGGGTCACCGCGTTCCGGTTGCTCGACGCCCGGGGCGGGGTCATCGGGCTACGGGCGGCGGTCACCCTGCTGGAGGATCCGGACGACAAACTGCGGATGTGGGCCGGACAGTCGGTGCAGCGCTGGCATCCGGCCGCCGACACGCGCCCCGGGGACCCGGAGGTGGGCGAACTGCTCGACCGGGCCGGCCATCTGTTCAGCGAGTACGTCCTGAAGCGACGCAAGTGGGAGGCGGGGCTGCCCTCCTGAGACAGACCCCGCCCGTCGGCCCTGTCGGCTAGCGGTTGTGGCGCATGAAGGTGCGGACCATGTGGCAGGTCGTGTGCGACGGCGGGTGTATGCCGATCAGTTCCGCCGTGCTTCGTATCGTCTCGTCGGGTGCCTGGTCGGGCAGGTAGACGCCGGAGTCGAGCAGGGCGATGGCGAGCCGCATCGCCTTGAGCCGGCGGTTGTGCGTGACGTACCACTCCCGCGGACGGCTCGGCGGCAGCGGCCGCTTCTCGACGGGCGCGCAGGGCGTTTCGAGCAGGACGGGACGCTTCGCGGTGGACTGGGTGGGCAGGGGCTTCGGCTTCAGTGCGGCAGCGGGCACGGCATCCTCCTGTCGCGGTCAGGGTGCCCACCGAGATCCACGCCGATCCCGGTAACACCCTCGAACACTGCATCCAGTTTACTGCCCGGCACTGACATCCGGGGGTCCCTGAACGTTCGCCGAATGCCCAGGTGAAGAAGGGGTTCCGGCCATGGAACCCCTGGTTCGGAAGATGTCCCCGAGGTGACGGGGAATTCGAACAGCGGCTTGGCGGAGCGGAGGGGGCGTACGGTGAGCGGCATGGAGATCTGGATCAATCCGGCCTGTTCCAAGTGCCGCAGCGCCCTCACCCTGCTGGACGCCGAGGGCGCCGCCTACACCGTCCGCCGTTATCTGGAGGACGTGCCGAGTCAGGGCGAGATCCGTGAGGTGCTGGAGCGGCTGGGACTGGAGCCGTGGGACATCACCCGCACCGGGGAGACGGCCGCCAAGGAACTCGGTCTCGGGGAGTGGCCGCGGGACGCCGGCTCACGGGAGCGCTGGATCGCGGCGCTCGCCGAACACCCCGTGATGATCCAGCGCCCGATCATCACGGCCGAGGACGGCACGGCGGTCGTGGCCCGCAGCGAGGAGGCGGTACGGGACGCCCTGTCCCGTCAGACGCCTGACACCTGACGCCTGACACCTGACGCCTGACACCTGAGACCTGAGACCTGAGACCTGAGACCAAGCGGCCTGTGACACAGGCCACTTCGGGGAGTCGACCGGACCGCTGAGTAACTTCGTTCGGCATCTCGTACATAGCGGCGTACGTTCCCCTACCGCTTCAGGAGGCGCGCATGTCGCGCAGGAGAACTCTCGGCCCCAAGAAGAAGCTCGCGTTGCTGCTGAGCGCCGCGACGGTGGCCGGTGGCGGCGCCTTCGTCATGGCGACCACGTCGAACGCCTCCCAGACGACGGCGGCCACCACCAAGTCGGCGGCCGACTCGACGGTCTGCCAGGGTCTCGCCACGGCGCTCGGCAACAACCAGAAGTTCATCGAGGGCCAACGGGCCAATCCCGACGCGCAGTCCGAGGCCCGGATCGCCAACCGCGAAGCGGTCATCGCGGAGATCGAGCTCAAGCAGCGGGCGTCCGGGTGCACGGTTGGGGAGTCGGCTCAGGACTCCCAGCCCGCACAGCCCTCGCAGCCCGCACAGCCCGAGCAGCCCGCCCCCGGTGAGCAGGCCGGTGGGGGCGACGCCGCGCAGAACCCGGGCGGCGACGGCGCGGCGGCCTCCGGCCAGCAGGTGTGCAACGGCTCCACGGTCACCCTCTCCGGTGAGGCCGGCGCCCCGGCGGCGTCCAGCAACCAGTTCCCGGCCGGGACCAAGCTGAAGGTCACCAACCTGGACAACAACAAGTCCACCACGGTGGAGGTCACCGGGGTGTCCGGCAGCTGCGCCCTGCTCAACGACGCGGCCTTCGAGCAGGTCCGGGAGCCCGGCAAGTTCCTGATCCGCCGGGCGCTCATCGAGAAGGTGGGCTGACCTCGGGCAGCCACAAGCCCCCCGGGGCGGAGACCCAGTTCGGGGGGCGGGGCGTGCCACGGTACCGCCCCGACCCGGGTCGCCGCCCCGGGGTGTGACCGGAGCCCTTCCCCGCTCGACCGCCGTCGAGAGCGGGGGAGGGCTCCCTGCGTCCGGGGGCGAGGGCCCCACGCAGTCCACGTTGTGAACCGGGGTTCCTGCTGGGGCCCCGGTCTGCTTCAATCGGCGCATGGACGGTTTCCGGGAGCTCATCGCGACAGGTCGTCAGGACCTCGAGCCCTTCTGGCCCTCCCGTCAGCACGACGACTTCGACCGCGAGTGTTGCCGCGCGACGACCGCGCCGGCCCTCTGACGCCGCACCTCCCGGCCTTCCACCGGCGCGAACCGCGTACGTCCTCGACCAGCCCGACCACGAACTCGTGGCGGTCGAGTCCTCTCGACGAACCCTTCGCGCGAAAGAGCTGACCCCTCATGGCGACCACTCGTTCCCTCTCCCCCGCGAATCCCGTGAACCCCGCGAACGCTGCGGCCCCCGCGAACTCCGTGCGCGCTGCGAACTCCGTGGCCCCGGTGGCCTCGGCGTCCTCCTCACCCGCTGCCCCCATCGCACCCCGTACCGCCCCGGCCGACGGCCGCCCCCGCCACCGGCTGCGGGCCGTCGCCCCGGACGAGGTCGTCACGGTCGCGGACCTGCTCCCTCCGGGGGCCACCTGGCTGCCCGCACCCCAGCACACCCTGCCCGTCCTGCCCGGACGCCCGCCCATGGTCGGCTACCTGGTGCTGGTCCCCGCCGACCAGCAGCCGCCGTTCCCGGTGGCGGTACCGGACGCCGGCCCGTCGTCCGCCCTCGCCGCGCCCTCCGGGCCCGACGAGGCCGACGAACCGGTCCGCGTCGACACCGTGCGGCGCACCGCCGAGGTGGACGGGCGGCAACTCGACCTCACTTACCTGGAGTTCGAACTGCTCGCCCATCTCGTGGCACACCCGAACCGGGTGCACACCCGCGACCACCTGGTCGCCACCGTGTGGGGCTACGGCCATGTGGGCGATGGCCGCACCGTCGACGTCCACGTCGCACGGCTGCGCCGCAAGCTGGGCGCCGAGCACCGGGGCAGGATCCAGACCGTGCGCCGGGTCGGCTACAAGTACACGCCTTGAGGGCGGCCCGTCCCTGCTCTGCTCTGCCCTCGGCAGATTCCTGTTCCCCCGGCCCTCCCGACCCGGCAGAGTCGGACGGTATGAGGCTTCTGATGCTGGGTGGCACGGAGTTCGCGGGGCGGGCCGTCGTGGAGGCGGCGCTCGGGCGGGGCTGGGAGGTGACCGTCTTCCACCGGGGGCGGCGCGGGGCCCCGCCGGGCGTCCGGTCGCTGCTGGGCGACCGGACCGCGGTGGACGGTCTGGCCGCGCTCGACGAGGCGGCCGGCGAGTGGGACGTCGTCGTCGACACCTGGTCGGCCGCCCCGCGCGCCGTCCGGGACACGGCGCGGCTGCTGCGGGGCCGCGCAGGGCGGTACGTGTACGTGTCGAGCTGCTCGGTGTACGAGTGGCCCGCGCCCGCCGGGTACACCGAGCAGGCCCCGGTGGTGGCGGGCGCCCGCGCGGACGCCGACCACACCGAGTACCCGCAGGACAAGCGGGGCGGTGAACTGGCCGCCGTGGACTCCTTCGGCGCGGACCGGTCGGTGCTGGTGCGGGCGGGGCTGATCCTCGGGCCGTACGAGAACGTCGGCCGGCTGCCCTGGTGGCTGAACCGGATGGCACGCGGCGGCCCGGTCCTCGCTCCGGGGCCGCGTGACCTGCCCGTCCAGTACGTCGACGTCCGCGACCTCGCCGAGTGGATCCTCGGGGCGGCCGAGCGGGAACTGGGCGGGCCGTACAACCTGTTCGGCCCGCAGGGGCACGCCACGATCGGCGCACTGCTGGAGGCGTGCGCGGAGGTGACCGGGGGCGCGGCCGAACTGCGCTGGACCGCGCCGGAGACGATCCTTCAGGCCGGCATCGAACCGTGGACGCAGCTGCCGGTGTGGGTGCCGCCGGACAGCGAGGCGCACGGCGCCCTGCACCGCGCGGACGTCTCCCGGGCGGTCGCGACGGGGCTGCGCTGCCGTCCCGTCGCCGAGACCGTGGCCGACACCTGGCGCTGGCTGCGGGCCATCGGCGGAACCTCACCCCAGCGTCCGGACCGGACGTTCAAGGGGCTCGACCCGGAGGTGGAGGCGAAGGTGCTCGCGGCGGAGGGAGGCCGGGGCGAGCCGTAGAGCAGGGTGAGCCGTAGGGCGGGGGGTGTGCCCGGCCGGGTGTACGTGGCACCACCCCGTGACCGGGGGTTCGGGCCAGTGACCCGGGTGTCGGTGCTCGGACAGACTTGTGACATGAGCATCGACACGAGAAGCGGCACCAGACGTACGAAGGGCCTTGCGAAGGCCGCACTGCGGGGGTTGGGGCTGGCGCTGGTGTCGCTCCCGCTGTCAGTGCTGTGCTTCACCCTGACCCTGCTGTCGATCGCGCTGATTCCGGTCGGGATCGGCATCGTCACGACGCCGTACGTGCTGACCCGGGCGCGCACCTACGCGAACTGGCGGCGGGTGCTGGCCGCCGAGTGGGGCGGGGTGCGCATCCCGCCCGCGTACCGTCCGCTGCCGAAGGACGCCAACCCGTGGGCGCGTACCTTCGGAATGCTGCGAGATCCGGCGACCTGGCGGGAACTGTGGTGGCTGCCGGTCGACATGACCGCGGGGTTCGTCACCGCGCTGCTGCCGGCCGTGCTGCTGCTGTACCCGCTGGAGGGGTTCGCGCTCGCGGCCGGGCTGTGGCGGGTGATGCCGGACCCGTACTGGTACGGCTTCGTCCCGGTCGGCGACCAGGCGTCCGCGCTCGGCGCCGGCGCACTTGCCCTCGGTCTGGTCTTCCTCGCCCACTTCGTCACCCCGTCGGCGCTGAACGCCCATTACCGGCTCACCCGCGCCGTCCTCTCCCCCAGTCAGGGTGAACTGAGCGAACGGGTGAGGGTGTTGACCGAAACGCGGCGTGACGCCGTCGACACGTCCGCGGCCGAGCTGCGGCGCATCGAGCGGGATCTGCACGACGGGGCGCAGGCCCGGCTGGTCGCGATGGGCATGGATCTGGGGACCGTCGAGACACTGCTCGACAAGGACCCGGAACGGGCGAGGGAGTTGATCGGACAGGCCCGCAGGTCCTCGGTGGAGGCGCTGTCGGAACTGCGGGAGCTGGTGCGCGGTATCCATCCGCCGGTGCTGGCCGAGCGCGGCCTGGGCGACGCGGTGCGGGCGCTGGCACTGCGGCTGCCGGTGGCCACCGAAGTGAACGTGGAGTTGCCGGGCCGGGCCGGGGCGCCGGTGGAGTCGGCCGTGTACTTCGCCGTCAGCGAGGTGCTCACCAACGCGGTGAAGCACGCGGACGCCGACCGGATCTGGGTCGATCTGCACCACACCGGCGGCCATCTTCGGGTGAGCGTCACCGACAACGGCAAGGGCGGGGCGGTGATCGGGGCCGGCTCGGGGCTGACCGGGGTAGAACGGCGCCTGGGTACATTCGACGGCGTCCTGGCCGTCAGCAGCCCCGCGGGCGGTCCCACCATGGTCACCATGGAGATCCCTTGCGAGTTGTCCTAGCCGAAGACCTGTTCCTGCTGCGCGACGGGCTGGTCCGGCTCCTTCGGGCTCATGACTTCGAGATCGCCGCGGCCGTGGAGTCCGGACCCGAACTGGCCCGGGCACTGGCCGAGTCGGAGCCGGACGTGGCCGTGGTCGACGTACGGCTGCCGCCGACGCACACCGACGAGGGGCTGCAGTGCGCGCTCGAGGCACGGCGCCGCAGGCCGGGGCTTCCGGTACTGGTGCTGTCGCAGCACGTGGAGCAGTTGTACGCGCGGGAGCTGCTGGCCGACGGCAGTGGTGCGGTGGGCTATCTGCTGAAGGACCGGGTGTTCGACGCGGAGCAGTTCGTGGACGCCGTACGGCGGGTGGCGGGCGGGGGTACGGCGATGGACCCGCAGGTGATCCAGCAGTTGCTGGCGCGGCGGTCGGGTGACGACCGGCCGCTGGCGCGGCTGACGCCCCGGGAGCGGGAGGTGCTGGAGCTGATGGCGCAGGGGCGCTCCAACGCGGCGATCGCCGGCAGGCTGGTGGTGACGGAACGGGCCATCGCCAAGCACACCGCGAACATCTTCACCAAACTGGGACTGGAGGTCTCGGACGACGACAACCGTCGTGTGCTGGCGGTTCTCGCGTATCTCGACCAGGACCGGTGAAACCGGGCCCGCACCCTCACCCGACGTCCATGACCAGCAACTCCCCGTTGTTCCAGAGGGCGTTGAAACCAGAGGGCCGTACGAACTTCTCATCAATTTCCGTGACGGTTGAACACCCCCGGGGCGGCTCCCGTACTCAAGGGAGCCGCTCCGCTTCTGTTGGGCGATTCGATGCCCGTAAGGGGGTGCTCCTCAACAAGGTCAGAGGAGTTCCGTGACTCCACCCACCGCTGAGGCGGCGGGCTTCCAACCCGAAGGTTGCGGTCCAGCCCGAACCGACCCCTTTGCGGGGGCAGAGCGCAAATTACCAGAGCACCGGGAAGGCCAAGGGCCCCCTTGCGAGGAGAATGATGGGACGCAATACAAGAAAACGCCGTATGCCGTTGGCCGCCAAAGCCGTGGCCGGGACGGCGGCCTTGGCACTCGGTGGGGGCGGGCTGGTCTGGGCGAACTTCTACGCTTCGGCCGGCGAGTCGGACCCGTCGCAGAGCCGGACGAAGGCGAGCGCGGCGCAGATCGCCACGATCGACTGCCCGGACGTCGGTCAGCAGCTCTCCGACGTGCCGGACCAGGCACGCGGTGAGGTCGACGGTGAACTGGCCTCGATGGACCAGCAGATCACCGACGCCTACCAGCGCCTGGTCACCACGCGCCAGGCACAGGCCGGGGACTCGCGGTACGTCCAGAATGCCATTCTGGGTCCGCTCAAGGACCGTCGTAAGGTGCTCCTCGACCGGATCAAGCTGGAGATCAGCCGCGCGGGCGGCCAGGCTCCCGGAAACCTGGACGAGCTCGCCTCCTGCTCCGGCCGTCCCGCCGACCAGCCGCAGCCGACCGACGGCCAGAACGGCGACGGTCAGAACGGCGAGGGTCAGGACAACGGCCAGGACAACGGCCAGGGCAATGACCAGGGCCAGGACAACGGCCAGGGCCAGGGCGACGGTCAGGACCAGGGCGAGGGGCAGACCCCGAACGACAACGGCAACGGTGCCGCGGGTCCGTTCGCCGAGGACTTCATCGACATCAACGACGTCCCGCCGAACTCGCGCAACCTGCCGAACGGTCTGGCCGCCAACGGCAGGTCAGGCTCCAAGGGCAGCTTCACCACGAAGTGCGGCGTCAACGAGAACAAGCTGTACAACAGCGACAACATCATCGTGGCCCCCGGTGTCGCGAACGGCGCGCACCACATGCACGACTACGTCGGCAACCAGAGCAACAGCTCGCTCTCCAGCGACGACGACCTGGTCGCCGCCGAGACCAGCTGCCAGAACCAGGGCGACAAGTCCTCGTACTTCTGGCCGGTGCTGCGCGTGCAGGACGGCACCCAGGAATTCGACGCGGCCGACCAGGGCGGCGGCGCCGAGGGCAACGTCGGCAGGATCCTGCAGGTCCAGGAGGCCCAGCTCCGGTTCGTCGGCAACAAGCGGAGCAAGGTCGTCGCGATCCCGAAGCTCATGCGCATCATCACCGGTGACGCCAAGGCGTTCACCAACGGCCTCAAGAACGCCAACACCTCGTACAGCTGCACCGGCTTCGAGGACCGGCAGTCCACGGACAAGTACGTGCTGTGCCCCGAGGGCAGCAAGCTCGTGCGCACGTCCAACTTCCAGAGCTGCTGGGACGGACAGAACGCCGACAGCGCCAACCACCGCGACCACGTGGCGTTCGTCCAGGCGGACGGCAGCTGCGCGAACGGCTTCAAGGCCATCCCGCAGCTCCAGGTCCGCCTGGTGTACGACGTTCCCACCCCGACCATCGAGAACGGTCAGGTGAAGAACCCGTACGCCGTGGACAGCTTCCCGGAGCAGCTGCACAAGCCGATCACCGACCACAACGACTTCATCAACGTCATGGACGAGAGCCTGATGAACAAGGTGGTCAAGTGCATCAACAAGGGCAAGAAGTGCACGTAGTTCCATCGGTTCACTCGGTCGCCCACTGAGAGGAGGAGGGCCGGCGGCGGGATTCCCGCCACCGGCCCTCCTCTCGTGTGCCCTGTGTGCCCGGTGTACCCGGTGAGCTTGTTCAGCCTCCGTGCCCGGCGTGGCCGGACGCGTGCGCACCGCCTCCGTGGTCCATGTTGCTGTGGTCGATGCCCTCCTCCACGTCTCCGCCGAGCCGGCCGCGCAGGTCGTCGAGCACATTCTCCTCACCGACGGCGACCCACTTGCGCCCGACTAGGTAGTGACCGCCGTAGTCCTTGGCCATGTCGATCCACTCGCGCTGGCCGCGGTCGGTGGCGAAGGTGGCCAGGACGTACTTCTCCTTGCCCTTCTTGCAGATGGCCTGACGGATCGTGTCGGCGTCGGTCTGCATGTCCGGCTTGCACTTCGCCTCGGCGGCCAGGTGCTCCAGACTGCCGGTGGCCGTGGCGGGCACCTCGCTCTCGGCTTTGCCGGACCCGCAGCCCGCCAGCGCCAGTACCGCCACCGCGCCGGTCAGCGCGAGCACCTGTCGGGTCAGCCTCATGAGTTCCTCCGGTCCTTCCGGCGACATGCCGCACGGAGCCCCGGCAGGGGGCTCTTCGCCTTCGATACGGCTCCGACGCCCGGACTGCTCAATCCCGGGCGCCGGAATGTTCGCTCCCGGATGCGTCGGAGCGCGGCCGCGTGCGAGGGTGACCCGGTGGACAAGGACTGGGAAGATCGCATGACCGCCGCCTGGGCGACGTTCGACGACTATGCGGAGGACGAGGCGCCCGCCTTCCGCGCCGTGATCGACGCGCTCGTCGCCGAGCTGCCCGACGGCAGTCCGCTCGGGCCGTTCGAGCGGGCCTGTGCCTGGGACTCGACGGGACGCTCGGACCATGCGGTTCCGCTCTACCGGCAGGCGCTGGAGGGCGGACTCGCCGGTCTCAGCGGATACAAGGCGCGCCGGGCGAAGATCCAACTGGCCAGTTCCCTGCGGAACATCGGCCGGGCGGAGGAGGGAGTACAGCTACTGACGCCCGAACTGGACTCCTCCTCGGACGAGTTGGACGACGCCGTACGGGCCTGTCTCGCACTGTGCCTGTCGAGCCTCGGACGGGACCGCGAGGGGCTGTCGCTGGTCCTCGGAGCTCTCGCCCCTCATCTGCCGCGTTACCAGCGCTCGATGGCCGCCTACGCCCGGTTGCTGGTCGATGGGGAGGAGCAGTCCGGCCGTTGAGGGCCCGCTCGGGCGGACAGTGACGCTCCGCAATCAGGTGACCATCGACCGGTTTGCTCGTTCTGTTGGGCGTGCAGTCACAGCATGCCGCCCAGCGCCTCCCGCACTCCTCCCCCGACGGCCCGGTCGTCGATGTCGAGCAGGCCGAGGCCGCGCTCGCCGAGCACTATCCGCGGCTCGTCCGGCTCGCCTACCTGCTGCTGCCACCGGGTACGGGCCGGAGCAGGCGGGTGCTGACCGCGCACGCCCTGGCCCAGCGCGCGCTGCCCCGCGGCCGCACCACGGCGCCCGTGATCCCCGCCCAGACCACCCAGGCCGTCCAGTCCGCCGAGGCCCCGCAGGCCGCCCCGTCCCCCGGGTGGGACGGCGATCCCGGGTACACGCTGGTCCGGCTGCAGGTGGTGCGTACGGCGCTGCGGGCGGGCGGGCCGCTCAGGCGGGCGCTGCTGTCGCCGCCGTTGCCCCGGGTGTGGGGGCTGCGGCTGCACCCGCGGTCCGGTGGCGCCGACGAACTCGCCCTGGACCAGCGGTTGTCCGCCCTGTCCGGACCGGCCCGCGCCGCCTACGTGCTGCGGGGCCTCGAGCGGCTCGCGGACGACGACGTACGCAAGGTGCTCACCGACGCGGGGGTCGCCGACGCGGCCGCCGCGCTGCGCGAGGCCGACGGGGTGCCGGCCGAGTACCGGCTGCTCGACTCCGCCGAGTTCGACCCCTGCTCGCTCCAGGCCCGGCCCACCGATCTGCTGCGCCGCCGCCGGCACCTGAAGGCCGGGCTGACCGCGGGGTGCGCGCTCGTCGTCTGCGGCGCGCTGCTCGGGCTGCCGGGTGACGGCTGGGGGCCCGACGGTGCCGCCGCGCCGCCGTACGCACGGAACCCGGCCGCGCAGGCCGCCCTGGACCCGGCGAAGCTGACCCGGGTCTCCCCCGCCGCCTGGAAGACCTCCGCGCGCACCGACTTCTCCGTGTGGCCCGCCCGCGGCGACCTGACCGGTGACACGGACCTGCTGCGCCGCGCCCTCGCCGTGTGGGCCCGGCCCGGCGAGCGGGTCCAGGTGTCGGCGACGCCGGGCACCCCGTCCGGCGGCCCGGCCGGACCGCCCCAGTTGCTGTACGCGGGGGCGGTCGACAGCGCGCGTGTGGTGATCCTCCACGACGGTCTGCGCATCGCCAGGTACGCCGAGCCGAAGGGCGGCGCCCGGGGCGCCGTTCTCGACCTCGCCCGGGTCGACGGCACGGACAGGGCCGGGGCGAGTGCGGTGGTGCTGAGCCGGGTCGACGGCAACGTCCGTTATCTGACGGCCCCTTGGGTACGCGAGGCCCGTCATCGGGACCTGCGCGAGCCCGACACCGACGCGACGGACCTCACGCTCACCGGCGGCGTCACCTCGCCGCTGGCCAGTCCGGCGCTGCGGGCCGGCTCGTGCACCTCGTGGAACGTGCTGGAACTGACCGACGGGACCGGCACCCGGCTGATGACCGACCTCGCCGAGCTGGTCCCGGCCCGGCTGACCGCGGGACGGCCCGGGGCCGCCGGTGAGGCGTCCGGCGCCGAGGCACTGCGTGCCTGGGCGCCGTTCGCGTGCTCGCTGACCTCGGTGCGTTCGGCGGGCGTACGGAGCGTGAACACGTGGACGTTCGCCGAGCAGCCGCTGCCGGACGGCGGGGCGGGTCCGGCGGACTGGGTGTGCACGCGGGCCGAGACCTGGCGGGGCGGTGGCACCCGGGTGCTGGCGCAGTTCCACACGCCGGGCGGGCCGGTCGGGACGGTGGTGGCCAAGGCCGAGGACGTTCCGCAGTGCGGGGCGCGTGAGCCGCGGGTGCTGGCCGGGGTGCTGTGGAAGTCCCCGGCGGGCACCTGGTACCTGCTGGCCGCCGGCAGCCGCGGCACGACGTCCGTCACCGCGACGGGCGGTGTCGAGGGCACCGCGCAGGGCAACCTGCTGACCGTCGAGGCCGAACAGGGCTCCCAGGCCGACCTTGTGGGCACCCTGAAGGACGGGGGCTCGATCACCGGGCTCGGCTGACCCGGTGATCACCGCCGCCCGGTCCGGACCGTTCGAGTCCGGAATCGATCGGTAGGCTGTGGGTATGACTACCGGGGCACGCCGCAGAATGGGAGTCGAGGAGCGCCGGCAGCAGTTGATCGGCGTCGCCCTCGAACTGTTCAGCCGTCGCTCGCCCGACGACGTCTCCATCGACGAGATCGCATCGGCGGCCGGTATCTCGCGCCCGCTGGTCTACCACTACTTCCCCGGCAAACTCAGCCTCTACGAGGCCGCGTTGAGGCGTGCCTCGGACGACCTCGCGTCGCGGTTCGTGGAGCCGCACGAGGGCCCGCTGGGGGCTCGGCTGCTGCGCGTGATGGGCCGGTACTTCGACTTCGTCGACGAGCACGGGCCGGGTTTCTCCGCCCTGATGCGCGGCGGCCCGGCGGTCGGCTCATCGACCACCAACGCGCTGGTCGACTCCGTACGGCAGCGGGCGTACGAACAGATCCTGTCGCACATGGGCGCGGTGGACCCGCCCGCGCAGCTGGATCTGGTGGTGCGTTCCTGGATCTCGCTCGCCGAGTCGACGGCGCTGATCTGGCTGGACGGCCGGCGCATACCGCGGGCCGAGCTGGAGGCCCAGCTGGTGCACGACTTCGCGGCGCTCGCCGCCGTCGCCGCGGCGCACGACGAGGAGCTGAGCACACTGCTGCGCGGCCTGCTCAAGGACGAGCCGGGTGACGGGCCGTTCACCGACCTGGTCACCCGGCTGATCGCGCTGGCGTCCTCGTCCTGACCGGCCGCCCGGCTGCTGCTCCCCTACGGCCCTACGCCCCTACTCTTCGAATTTCCGGTACGAAGCGTCGAGCTCGCGTACCTCCGCGGAGGCGTGCAGCATCGTGCCGTCGAGGGACTTCACATGCTGCCGGACCAGTTCCAGGACGGCCTCGGTGAGCCGGGCCTTGGTCTCCTCGGTCCGCCCGGGGAGCAGTCCGATGTGGACGTGCACCAGGGCGTGGCCGTCGATGTCGGGGCCGACCACGACGTCCTCGGTCCGGCGGAACCGGGTCTTGCACGCCGCCGGTCTCGCCGTCGCGATCTCCACCACGGTGGTGTGCAGGTCCCGTGCGAAGGCGCGCCGGTCGAAGTCGAAGCCGGCCTTCAGCTGATCGGAGTAGTCGACGGTGATCTGCGGCATCGGTGGGCCCTCCAGTTGCAGGTCGGAGGGCCCACCCTAGCCGCAGCCGTCCGGTCAGCCGGTCGTGGTGAACACCGCGACCGTGCGGGCCGGGACGGTGAAGGTGCCGGTCTTCGCCGCGTAGGACGAGGTCTTCACCACCGGGTCCGACCCCGCGGCCTGCACCGGGTGCAGGCGGTGGCCGGTGCCGGCGAGGGCGTCGACGCGCTGCTTCTGCCGCTCCGGCGTGGCGTTGAAGACCACGACCAGGTCACCGAGCCGCATCGTGATCACGCCGGGTGTCTCGTCCTTGCCGGACAGCGGGAAGGACAGCCGGGACTGCACCTGCTCCGCGGTGTCGAGGGAGAAGACCTTCTCCGACGTACGGATCTTCAGCAGGTCCCGGTACGCGGCCGAGGCGCCCTCGATCTGCGGGCAGCCGACCTGTACCGCGCCCAGCAGGGGTGTGGCGTAGGGCCACTTGTCGGCGTTGTCGGCGGCCGGCGGCAGACCGCGGCCGAAGCCGTTGCCCGCGGCGCAGTTCCAGTGGATGGCGTTGAACCAGTCGCCGCTGTCGTAGGAGTTGCGGTCCAGGGACTTGGAGCGCAGCAGGTCGGTGCCGGCCTGGGAGAGCGCCGGGCCCTGGGACAGGGTGGCCGTCGCCATGGCGAGGACCTGCGCGCGCGCCCGGTCGTCGGCGCTCACGGAGACCGGCAGCTTGAAGGCGAGCGCGTCGAACAGGGACTCGTTGTCGTGCGCGTCGGCGTAGGCGAGGGCGTCGCCCGGCACGGCCGCGTATCCGGCGGGCGAGCCGTTGTAGTCGACCTGGGAGCCCTTGACCTCCTTGCCGTCGGTGTCGGTGAAGCGGTACTCGGCGAGGTTGCCGCTCAGGCCCACCTTGATCAGGTCCTGGTAGTGCAGGAGCCGGGCCTTCTGCTCGGTCTCGGTGCCGTTGCTCTTGGAGGAGTTCGGGTCGGTGTGGAGGCCGGACGCGAAGCCCTGGACGCCGGGGTCCTCGTCGAAGGGGCCGCCGCCGCGGACGGCGTCACGGGCCCGGTCGGAGAAGGTGGCGATGCCGGTGCCGGCCATGTTCTGCTGCGTGGCCTGCTCGAAGCGGGCGTCGTCGGCGATCTCGCCGAAGTTCCAGCCCTCGCCGTACAGGATGATCTTCTTGCCGTCGACGCCGTCCTTCTTCGGGGTCAGCGCGTCGAGGGCCTTGCGCACGGCGAGCATGTTGGCCTTCGGGTGGTGGCCCATGAGGTCGAAGCGGAAGCCGTCGACCTTGTACTCCTTGGCCCAGGTGACGACCGAGTCGACGACGAGCTTGCCCATCATGGCGTTCTCGGGCGCGGTGTTGGCGCAGCAGGTGCTGTTGGCGACGGAGCCGTCGGCGAGCAGCCGCTGGTAGTAGCCGGGCACGATGCGGTCCAGGACGCTGGTGTCCGCCTGGCCGCTCGCCGCGGTGTGGTTGTAGACGACGTCCAGCACGACGCGCAGGCCGTCCTCGTTGAGCGCCTTGACCATCTTCCGGAACTCGACCGTGCGGGTCGTGCCCTCCGGGTCGGTGGCGTAGGAGCCCTCGGGGACCGTGTAGTGGTACGGGTCGTAGCCCCAGTTGTAGGCGTCCTTGGCGGCGGCCTTCGCCACGCACTCCTGCTGCTTGTCGGAGTCGGCCGGGAAGGAGGCCGGGTCGCAGTCGACGGTGGCCTGGTCGGACTTCTTCTCGGGGATGGTGGCGATGTCGAACGCGGGCAGCAGGTGCACGTACGAGGTGCCGGCCTTCGCCAGCTCCCGCAGGTGCTTCGAGCCGTCGCTGTCCTTTTCGGTGAAGGCGAGGTAGGTGCCGGGCTGCTTCGCCGTGCGGTCCTCGACGGAGAAGTCGCGGATGTGCAGCTCCTGGATCTGGGCGTCCTTGAGCGGTACGGCCTTCGGCTTGTCCAGGTCCGACCAGCCCCTGGGGGCGAGCTCGCGGTCGCCGAGGTCGACGACGAGGCTGCGCTTGGAGTCGGTGGTCAGGGCCAGCGAGTACGGGTCGGTGACCTTGTTGGTGACGATCTCGCGGGTGCTGGGCGCCCACACCTTCACGACGTACCGGTAGGGCTTGCCCTTCCAGGACTTCGGACCGGTGACGGACCAGACGCCGGTGGCCTCGTCGCGCTGCATGCGGGCGGTGGAGCCGCCGATCTCCAGCGAGACGTGCTGCGCGGTCGGCGCCCACACGGAGAGCGTGGGCCGGCCGTCACGGAAGACGGGGCCGAGCTGCGCCCTGGTCGCGCCGGCCGCGTACAGGTCGTCGAGGACGCCCGCGATCTGTACCCCGGTCGCGGCGAGCACGGCGCCGGTGGCGGCCCGCTGGGAGGCGACGACCTGGCCGCGCAGGGCCTCGCGTACGCGGTCCCGGTCGCGCGGGTCGACGGTCCAGGCCGTGTCGCCCCTCAGGTGCGGGAACCTCGCCTGCTGGGCGTCGGTGAGGGACGTCTTGGTCAGCCGGAGCACGCGCGTGTCGTCGCCGCCGGTGAGCGTGCCGTCCTGCGCCCTGATCGAGCCGGTGCGGGAGGCGAGGAGCTGGGTGGAGGCGGCGGCGTCGGAGCCGTTCCAGACGACGGTGTCCCGGTCGATCCAGACCGCCTTGGAGGTGGTCAGGTCGAGGGCGGCCGCGGAACCGGCGGGCTGCGGCAGCAGGTACTTCTCCTGGCCGCTCACCAGCCACACCTCGTGGCCGTTCGCCTTGAGGTCGAGCGACTGGTCGGACGGGAGGTCCTTCTCGTCGCCCTTGTGGATGATGTAGCTGAGGCTGGTGGCACCCTCGGTGAGCGGCACCTCGAAGACCGCGCCATAGGGATCAGTCTTCACCGGCTTCAGGGGGTTCGACCAGTCGGTGGGGTTCGCGGCGCCGGCCCAGGTGTGCAGACCCCAGCCGTCGTAGTTCCCGTCCGCGCGGTGGTAGTGGAGCACCGCCTTGGTCGTGTCCTGCGCCGGGTACTCGGGGCGTTCGGTGGTGACGGTCTCCTTGCCCTGCTCGATCCAGATCTCACCGGTCCTGGTGACGTCGATCGTGCGGTCGGTGGAGACGTCCTTGTTCCCGTCCTTGTCGATGACGAGGAAGCCGACGTCGGACGCGCCCGGCTTGAGCTTGACGTACGCGAAGGCGCCGTAGGCGTCGCGGCCGGTGAAGGGGTGGCTGTCCGGCCATTCGGTGGCCTCGCCCTCGGCGAGGTCGCCCCAGGCGTACAGGCCCCAGTCGTCGTAGTCGCCGTCGGCGCGCTGGTAGTGGACGATCGCGTGGTCGCGGGAGGCGGCGGAGGGCGGCGCCTCGACGGGCGGGATGCCGGTGGTGGAGGCGGCCGTCGCGCTCGCGGTGCGTCCGGCCGAGTCGATCACGACGGCCTTGTAGCGCAGGGCGGTGCCGGCGGGGACGTCCGCGCCGATGGTGTGGGTGACCTTGTGGGGGGCGTGGTCGGCGGAGCCGAGGGTCTGCCACTTCCCGTTGCCGGTCTGGGCGGCGAAGACGACGCGGTTGAGCTGTCCGCCCTCGACGTCGGCGGTGAGTTCGACGGTGCCGGTGGCGCCGGCCTCGGGGGCCTTCAGGGTGAGCGTGGGCTTCGCGGCGGGCTGGGCGAGCCTGCCCGCGGCCTTGAGCACGATCGCCGCGCCGGCCGGGACGGTGACGGTGATCTTCCGGTCGGCGCCGCTGGTCACGGAGGCGCCGGTGCCGTGGATGCCGCGGAACGTCATGCGGGCCGAGTTCGTGGCGAAGGTGGCCTTCTTCGCCTCGTCGGCGTTGTTGAAGGCGACCACGTACTCGGTGGTGTCCTTCTCCGTGCCGGTGCGGGAGAAGGCGTGGACGCCGGGGCCGTCGGCCGCGTACCGCTGCTGCTGGACGCCGTCGGTGAGGGCGGGGTGGGCCTTGCGGAGCCCCGCGAGGGCGCTGATCTGCCGGTAGAGCGGGGACTTCGTGTCGTAGGTGTCCTCGGCGTGGGTGCGGTCGGTGCCGATGAGGTCGTCGTCCAGGTAGTCGGCGGTGCGGGACGCGAACAGGGTCTGGCGGGCGTCCTTGTCACCGCCGGCGCCGGTGAAGCCCTGCTCGTCGCCGTAGTAGACGACCGGGTTGCCGCGGCTGAGGAACATCAGCTCGTTGGCGAGCATGGCCTTCTTCAGCAGTTCGGCGTCGGACGCCTTCGGGTCGTCCTGCTTGAGGAACGTCCCGATGCGGCCCATGTCGTGGTTGCCGAGGAAGGTGACCTGCTCGTAGGCGTTGGCCTTGTCGGTCGTGTACTTGTGGTCGTCGCCGAAGACGGCCGCGAGCTTCTGGGCGCTGCCGCCCCGGGAGGCGTACTGGCGGGCCGCCTCCTGGAACGGGAAGTCGAGGGTGGCGTCGAGGCGGCCCTCGGTGACGTACGGGGCGGTGACGTCCGTGTCGGCGGAGTAGACCTCGCCGAACATGAAGAAGTCGTCCCGGCCCCTCTTGGCCGCGTAGGCGTCCAGGGCGGTGGCCCACTGGGTCCAGAACTCCATGTTGACGTGCTTCACGGTGTCGATCCGGAAGCCGTCGATGTCGAAGTCCTTCACCCACCGCTGGTAGATCTTCTCCATGCCGTCGACGACCTCGGGACGCTCGGTCCACAGGTCGTCGAGGCCGGAGAAGTCGCCGTGCTCGCTGGACTCCCCGGCGAAGGTGGAGTCGCCCCGGTTGTGGTAAATCGCCGGGTCGTTGAGCCACGCCGGAACCTTGACGTTCTTCTTCGCGGCGGGGACGACCGGGGTACGCGGGAAGGAACCGGCGTCGACGTGCGGGAACTTGCCCGAACCGTCGGCGTAGTCGGCGTCGTCGAAGGGCTTCCCGTCCTTGGTCAGGTAGGGGAAGGCGCCCTTGGAGAGGTAGTCGTAGGACTTCTCCTCGTAGTCGACGACGTCGGCGGTGTGGTTGGTGATGACGTCGAAGAAGACCTTCATGCCCTTGGCGTGGGCCTTGTCGATGAGGGTCTCGAGGTCCTTGTTGGTGCCGAAGTGCGGGTCGACCTGGGTGAAGTCGGTGATCCAGTACCCGTGGTAGCCGGCGCTCGCGTCCTTGCCGGTGCCCTGGACGGGCTGGTTCTTGAAGATCGGCGCCATCCAGATGGCGGTGGTGCCGAGCCCCTTGATGTAGTCGAGCCTCTGGGTGAGGCCCTTGAGGTCGCCGCCCTGGTAGAAGCCCTTGTCGGTGGGGTCGTACCCGGTGGTCAGACGCGAACCGGTGAGCCCACCACGGTCGTTCCTCGTGTCACCGTTGGCGAACCGGTCCGGCAGCACGAAGTAGAACTGCTCCCGGGTCAGGTCGTGCCGCGCGGGCTCCTTCGCCAGTCGGGCGTCGGACGGGGGCTTGGGCGGTGTGGCGGCTCCGGCGGAGAGCGGCTGCACGAGGGCCACGGCGAGCGCGGCCACGGTGACGGCGGCGACCCGCCTCCCCCTCGCGGTGCGGCGCCCCGGGGGCGCGGGCCATCTGGGTATCAAGGCGTGAACTCCTTGTGATTACGGCACGTTTGGATCCGACCCCACGCCACGGCGCGGCCTGTTTCGGCCATGTCACCGGGCTCCGGGCGTGACGCTATCGCCGTTGAAAGCTTTACAGCAAGGGTCTTGAAAGTAACGGTAAGGATTTGCATGCGGACGCCGGTCGCACCACCCCCGTGAACGGCGGTGCGACCGGCGCGCGTTCAGCAGGAGGACTTGCCCGCGTACACCGCGAGGGCCGTGTTCGAGCCCAGGGTGGCGGTCAGTTGCCCCGAACCGTTCACGCTCACCTGCGTGTTGTTCTGGACGTTGCAGTACGTACCCGCCGGGAGGGACGTCTGGTAGGTGCGGGTCAGGGAGCCGGACTCGTGGTTGACGGCCACGAAGCCCTTGTTGCCCCGGCCGAAGGCGATCGCGTCGTTGCCGTTGTCCCACCAGTTGGTGACGGCCTGGCCGCGGGTGGCGTTACGGAAGGCGACCATGGACTTGATCTCCGGCCAGGCGTGCTGGCACTTCCAGCCGTTCTGCCAACAGGCGTTGACCTGACCGCCGTTCGGCGGGCCGGCGTCCGTGGAGGAGAACTCGTAGCCGGAGTTGATGTCCGGGGCGCCGTAGGGCCAGGCCAGCATGAAGACGTTGGCCAGGGTGTAGTTGGCGTTGTCCTTGTAGCTGAGCGTGGAGCCGTTGCGCTCGGTGTCGTGGTTGTCGACGAAGACACCGGCGACGGAGCTGTTCATGTAGCCCCAGCCCTCGCCGTAGTTCTTCAGGTAGGCGAGGTTCTCGTTGTTGAAGACCCGCTTGAGGTCGTACGCGTAGCGGAACTCCTGGACGTCTCCGCTCCCCGTGTACTCGCTGGGCTGGACGGCCTCGCCGGCGCCGTAGATGGCCTCCTGCTTCCAGTAGACGCCGGGGTGGGAGAGCCGGGACTTGATGTTGGCGAGGTCGGCGGCCGGCATGTGCTTGGCCGCGTCGATCCGGAAGCCGTCGACGCCGAGGGAGAGCAGGTCGTTGAGGTACCCGGCGATCTTCCCCCGTACGTACTCCTCACCGGTGTCGAGGTCCGCGAGACCGACCAGCTCGCAGTTCTGGACGTTCCAGCGGTCGCGGTAGTTGGTGATCTCCGAGGTGCAGGTGTCGAAGTCGTTCGAGGAGTACAGGCCCGGGTAGTTGTACTTGGTGTACGCCGAGCCGCCGGTGCCGGTGCCGTTGCCCGCGGACATGTGGTTGATGACCGTGTCGGCGACGACCTTCACACCGGCCGCGTGGCAGGTGTTCACCATGTTCCGGAACGCGGTGCGGTCGCCGAGCCGGCCGGCGATCTTGTAGCTCACCGGCTGGTACGACGTCCACCACTGCGAGCCCTGTATGTGCTCGGCGGGCGGGGAGACCTGGACGTATCCGTACCCGGCGGGGCCGAGGGTGTTCGTACACTCGCGGGCGACCGAGTTGAAGTTCCACTCGAACAGGACGGCGGTGACGTCCTTGCTCCCGGGCGGCGCGGCCTGCGCGACAGTCGGGGTCATGACAACCGAGGCGACCGCGAGCGCGGCGACCCCGGCGAGGGTTCTGCGTGCCATGTGGGGTGTCCTTCTTCATCGAAGGGTGTGGGGAGTGCGAAGTCCCTGAAGCTTCTTGCTGAAACCTTCAGAAACCTTGCGTGACGCAGATGTTAAAGCTTCACCCTCCGAAAGGGCAGCACCTCGAACGAAGTTGCGGCAAGAATTCCGGTCCGCCGGCTTGCGCGACGTCCTTGTCGGGGAGCCTCAGCGGCGGCCGGGACCGACCCCGGCCAGCCCTGTACCGAGAAGAACGTAGGCGGCGAGGGCGAGGATCGGCATGTGCCCGCCCGGGAAGTCGATGTCGTCGATGCAGTACCCGGAGAACCCCACCCAGACCAGCCCCCCGACGAGCACGAGCACGGCGTTGCCGGTCTCGCCCATCACCCGCATACCGGCCCACAGCAGGAAGGGCATCAGAGCCCAGGAAGCGGCCGTGGTGAGTAAGAACTCGAAGGCGCCGGAGAATATCGTGTCCCCGCTCGCGGCTGCACTGTCGCGGGCCCACGCATAGCCGGCGGACATGAGGGCGTGGCAGGCCGCGGTGGCGGCGACGACGGCGAGGGCGCCCTTGGCGTGTCGTATGTACTGCATGGTGGAATCCTTGCTCATCACAGGCCGAGGGCCCGCCGCCCCGTCAGGAAGCGGCGGGCCCTCGGCCCGCTCGTGAGCATCAGCCCGTGGTGAACCACACCGTCGTGTCGCCCGGCACGTTCCTTCCCTCGTCCGCCAGGTCCGCGTCGGCGCTGGTGAGCAGTACCCGACCGTACGCCGGAGTCGTCACCGGCTCCCCCGTGGTGTTCGCGACGCACACGAACTCGCCGCGGCGGAAGGCGAGTACGCCCTCCGGGGCCGGGAGCCACTCCACCGTGTCGCCCGCGCCCAGGTCGGCCTGTTCCCGGCGCACGGCGAGCGCGGCGCGGTACAGCTCCAGGGTGGAGCCGACCGTCCCGGTCTGCGCCTCGACGCTCAGCTCGCCCCAGCTCTCCGGCTGCGGCAGCCAGCTGCCGCCGGACCCGAAGCCGTACGAGGAACCGGCGCGGGTCCACGGGATCGGCACCCGGCACCCGTCGCGGAAGCCGTCCTGGCCGGCGCCCCGGAAGTACGCCGGGTCCTGGCGGACCTCGTCGGGGAGGTCCACGACGTCCGGCAGGCCCAGTTCCTCGCCCTGGTAGACGTAGGCCGAGCCGGGCAGCGCCAGCATCAGGAGGGTCGCCGCGCGGGCCCGGCGCAGGCCCAGTTCGCGGTCGCCGGGCAGCCGGAGCTGGGTGCCGAGACCGGGCGGGTTGCCGAAGCGGGTGGCGTGCCGGGTGACGTCGTGGTTGGACAGCACCCAGGTGGCGGGGGCGCCGACCGGGCGCATGGCGTCCAGGGTGCGGTCGATGACCTCGCGCAGCTCCTCCGCGTCCCAGTGGGTGCCCAGGTACTGGAAGTTGAAGGCCTGGTGCAGTTCATCGGGGCGGACGTAGTTGGCGGTGCGCTCGACGGTCGGCGTCCATGCCTCGGCGACGAAGATGCGCTCGCCCGAGTACTCGTCGAGGATGAGGCGCCACTGCCGGTAGATGTCGTGCACGCCGTCCTGGTCGAAGAACGGCATGACATCGTTGCCCAGCAGCTTCAGTTGCTCGTGCGATCCCAGGTCCGGCAGGCCCTCGGCCTTCACCATGCCGTGGGCGACGTCGATGCGGAAGCCGTCGACGCCCATGTCCAGCCAGAACCGGAGGATGGAGCGGAACTCGTCGCCGACGGCGGGGTGCTCCCAGTTGAAGTCGGGCTGCTCGGGGGCGAAGAGGTGCAGGTACCACTCCCCCGGGGTGCCGTCGGGCTCGGTGACCCGGGTCCAGGCCGGGCCGCCGAAGATCGACTCCCAGTCGTTGGGCGGCAGTTCGCCGTTCGCGCCCTTGCCGGGCCGGAAGTGGTAGCGGTCCCGGGCCGGCGAGCCGGGGCCCTCGGCGAGTGCCCGCTTGAACCACTCGTGCTGGTCGGAGGAGTGGTTGGGCACGATGTCGACGATGATCCGCAGGCCCAGTTCGTGGGCGTCCCGGATCAGGGCGTCCGCGTCGAGCAGGTTGCCGAACATGGGGTCGACCGCGCGGTAGTCGGCGACGTCGTAGCCGGCGTCGGCCTGCGGCGAGGCGTAGAAGGGGCTGAGCCACACGGCGTCCACCCCGAGGTCGCGCAGGTACGGCAGGCGGGAGCGGATGCCCTCCAGGTCGCCCATGCCGTCGCCGTTGCTGTCGGCGAAGCTGCGCGGGTACACCTGGTAGATCACCGCCTCGCGCCACCAATCACGCCGCCTGGTGGCGGTGGCGACGGCGGCGGATGCGGCCGGGGATGTGGAGTGCTGCTGGCTCATCGGAATCTCCTTGCGTGGAAACCCCGTCCTTCAGGGCGGGGAGGAAGCGCTTCCTCGGAGTGGAGCCGCGCAGCGGCGAAGCACGCTCTGCCGGCCACCCAACGTACTCCACTCACACGGAAGCTGATAAAATGTGAGGTATGTCGCAGCAGGTGAAGCGGGCGTTCAAGTACCGCTTCTATCCCACGAACGAACAGGCAGCGGAGCTGTCCCGCACGTTCGGCTGCGTCCGCCTCGTCTACAACAAGGCACTGGAAGAGCGCACCCGCGCTTGGTACGGGGAGCAGCGCCGCGTCTCCTACGTGCAGGCGTCCGCCGCGCTGACGGAGTGGAAGAAGACCGTAGAACTCTCCTTCCTGACCGAGGTGTCCTCCGTACCGCTCCAGCAGGCCCTGCGCCATCTCCAAACCGCGTTCGGGAATTTCTTTGCCAAGCGCGCTCAGTACCCGCGCTTCAAGAGCCGGAAGAAGTCGCGTGCATCGGCCGAGTACACCCGTTCCGGGTTCACTTGGCGCAACGGGAAGCTGACACTGGCGAAGATGACCGAGCCGCTGGACGTCCGCTGGTCGCGTCCGCTGCCCAAGTGTGCGGAGCCCACGACGGTAACAATTTCCCGTGATGTTGCGGGGCGCTGGTTCGTGTCCTTGCTGTGTGAGGACACCATCGCGTCGGCTCCGGCCTCGACGGACGCGGTCGGCATCGACGTGGGTCTTACGTCCTTGGTGACCCTGTCGACCGGGGAGAAGGTCGCGAACCCGAAACACGAGCGGCGCGACCGCGCGAGGCTGGCCAGAGCGCAGCGGGAGTTGTCCCGTAAGGTCAAGGGCTCGAACAACCGGGCCAAGGCCCGCCGTCGTGTCGCCCGCGTTCACGCCCGAATCGCCGACCGGCGCCGGGACTTCCTGCACAAGCTCACCACTCGACTCGTCCGCGAGAACCAAACGGTCGTGATCGAGGACCTCACCGTCCGCAACCTGCTGAAGAACGGCAAGCTCGCGCGCGCCATCTCCGATGCGGCCTGGACGGAACTCCGCTCCATGCTGGAGTACAAGTGCGCCTGGTACGGGCGCGAACTCGTCGTGATCGACCGCTGGTTCCCGTCCAGCAAGCTGTGCGGGACCTGCGGCGCGGTCCGCGAGAAGCTGCCGTTGAACGTCCGTGAGTGGACGTGCGACTGCGGCACGGTGCATGACCGCGACGTGAATGCGGCACGCAACATCCTGGCGGCCGGGCTGGCCGTGTCTGCCTGTGGAGACGGTGTAAGACCTCAACGGGAGTCCTCCCGGACGGGGCGGTCGTCGGTGAAACAGGAAGCCCCACCTGCGAAGGCGGGAATCCCTCGCCTCTAGGCGGAGGAGAAAGTCAAGTCGTCCTGTTCGTGTCACCGGAGTGGTGCAGTAAACGAGGAGAGAAGGCGGCCGCGGTGGCCGGCGGGGTCGGTTCGGGCCGCCGCGGCCGCCACCCGCGCGCTCGGGGCGCGCGGGGGTCCTCGTACGAGGGCGCAATGGTCAGCCCTTCGTGCCGCCCGCGGTGAGGCCGGTCACCAGGTTCTTCTGCACGAGGTAGAAGAACGCGGAGACGGGTATCGCGATCAGGACCGCCGTGGCGGCCATGAGGTTGCGCTGGGCGTCGTGCTCGCTGACGAAGCTCTGCAGGCCGACGGCGAGCGTGTACTTCGTGTCGTCCAGCATGAACGTCGTGGCGAAGGCGACCTCGCCGAACGCGGTGATGAAGCTGTAGAAGGCAGCGACCGCGAGGCCCGGCTTGGCCAGCGGCAGGATCAGCCGCGCGAACGTGCCGAACGGGGACAGCCCGTCGACCCGGCCCGCCTCGTCGATCTCGAACGGAATGGTGTCGAAATAGCCCTTCATCAGCCAGGCACAGTACGGCACCGCGGTCGAGCAGTAGACGAGGATGAGGCCGAGATAGGTGTCGATCAGCTGAAGGTCGGAAAGGATCTGGTACATCGGGACCATCAGGACGGCCACCGGGAACATCTGGGTGACCAGGAGGGCCCACATGAACTTCTTGTATCCCGGGAACCGCATCCGGGACACGGCGTACCCGGTGGTGGCGGCGACGAGGACGCCGATGACCGTGGTGCCGAGCGAGACGATCAGCGAGCTCTTCAGCCAGTGGAAGAAGTTCGTGTCCTGCAGCACGAACGCGTAGTTGTCCAGCGTCATCTTGCCCCAGATGCCGCCGGGGCGGAGGTAGTCGTCCTTGTCCGGGCCGAGGGACAGGAAGACCAGCCAGGCGACCGGGAACAGCGCGATGAGGCTCGCCGCGACCAGGATGCCGTGCGAGGTGAGACTGGCCAGCGGACCGCGTTCCCCCGCGCCCGCGCACCTTCACGGGCGGGGTCCTCTCGCCGGCCGGACGGTCCGTCGGAGCCGCGGTCTTGACGGTGGTGGTGCTCATGGGGGCTCCTGCCTCAGATCGCGAGCTGCTGCTCATTGCGGTTCAGCCAGCGGCGGTAGAAGGAGGTGAAGACGATCAGGACGGCCAGCAGCAGCATGCCGTAGGCGGCGGACTGCGCGAAGTCACGTGGCTGCTGCCCGAAGCCCAGCTGGTAGGCCCAGGTCACGAGGATCTGCGCGTCCGGGGCGGTGTTGCCGAACAGCAGGAAGATGATGGCGAACTGGTTGAAGGTCCAGATGACGCCGAGCAGCACGACGGTGGAGCTGACCGACCTGAGGCCCGGCAGGGTGACGTGCCGGAACCGCTGCCAGGCGTTGGCACCGTCCATCTCGGCCGCCTCGTAGAGGGCGCCGTCGATGGACTGGAGCCCGCCGAGCAGGGAGATCATCATGAACGGCACACCGCACCAGGTGTTGACCATGATCGCGGCGAACCGCTGCCAGAAGGTGTCCTCCAGCCACAGCGGTGTCGGCAGGCCCAGGGACTCCAGGCCCGAGTTGATGATGCCGCTGTCCGCGAGCATGAACCGCCAGCCGAAGACGGTGACGAAGGTCGGCACGGCCCACGGCAGGATCAGGATCAGCCGGTAGAAGGTGCGGCCCCGCAGCTTCTGGTTGAGCAGCAGGGCCAGGCCCAGGCCGATGGTGTAGTGCAGGACGACACAGGCCATCGTCCATACGATCGTCCAGATGAAGTGCGACCAGAAGCGGTCGTACGCCGTCTCGCCCCACAGGATGTCGGCGTAGTTGTCCAGGCCGACGAACTTGTAGGTGGCCTCGATCTCGTTGACGCCGATGGTGCGGGCCGAGTTGAGGCTGTTGGCGTCGGTGAGGGTGAGGTAGAAGCCGTAGGCCAGGGGGTACAGCACGATGGCGCCGAGCACGACGACCACGGGCACGATCATGGCGTAGGCGTACCAGTACTTCTGGTAGGCGTGCTTCAGGCGGCTGACCGGGCCGGGGCGGGGCGCGCGGTCACCGCGGCGTTTGCCGGTCGCGCGGTCGATGGCGACTGTCATGGTTCGGCACCTTCTGGATGATCAAGGGGTTCGGCACAGGCCGGTGGCCGCCGGACCCTCCCCTCCTGGAAGCGGGTCCGGCGGCCACTCGGGCGGTTACTTGCTGAAGTCCGGCACCAGCTTGGTGATGGCGATCTCCGCGTCGTTCAGCCCCTTGTCCAGGGACTTCTTGCCGCCCGCGATCTGGGGCAGTTCGTCGTCCATCGGAACCCACAGCGAGCTGTACTCGGGCAGGGCCGGGCGCGGCTGGGCGGCCTCGAGGACCGTCTGGTAGCCGGCGATGCCCGGGTCGGCCTTGACCTCGTCGGTGTAGGCGTCGTCACGGGTGGGCAGCGTGGAGTTCTTCAGGGCGATGGTCTCCTGCGCCTTGGCCGAGGTCATGAAGTTGACGAACTTCAGCGCGGCCTCCTGCTTCGCCTCGCTGGACCCGGCGTAGACGGACAGGTTGTGGCCGCCGGTCGGGGCGCCCGCCTTGCCGGTGGAGCCGGCCGGGACGGTGGCGATGCCCAGGTTCCCCTTGTCCTTGAAGGCGGAGCCCTTGTAGAAGTTGGTGATCTCCCACGGGCCCTGGATGATCGAGGCGACCTTGCCGTTGATGAACGCGTCCTGGATGTGGGCGTACGCGTCGGCGGTGACGTCGGCCTTGTGCAGGCCCTTGCCGTCGAAGAGGTCCAGCCAGGTGCCGTAGGCCTTCTTGGCCTCGGCCGACTTCACGGTGATCTTCTTGGCGTCGGCGTCGACCATGTCGGTGCCCTCGCCGTAGAGGAACGACTGGGCGTAGTAGCCCGCGGTGGAGCCCCAGTAGCCGTCGACGCCGGTCTTGTCCTTGATGGTGGCGGCGGCCTTCTTCAGGTCGTCCCAGGACTTGGGAGCCTCGACGCCGGCCTTCTCGAACAGTTCCTTGTTGTAGACGAAGGCTAGGGTGTCCGTGACGAACGGGACGCCGTAGACCTTGTCCTCGTACTTGGCCTGCTCGATCAGGTTGGGCTTGAACGCGGCCTGGTCCTTCAGCGCCTCGGTGCCGTCCAGCGGCAGGAAGAAGCCCTTCTTGGCGAAGGCGGGGGTCCAGCCGACCTCGGAGCGCAGCACGTCGGGGGCGCCCTTGGAACCGGCGGCGGTGTCGAACTTGTTCTGCGCCTGGTCGAAGGGGACGTTGACGAAGTTGACCTTGATGCCCTTGTTGGCCGCCTCGAACTCCTTGACCAGGGCCTTGTAGGTCGGTGCCTCGTTGGTCGCGTTGGAGGTGTCCCACCAGGTGATGGTGACCGGGCCGTCGGCCTTGTCGCCGCTGTCGCTGTCTCCGCCGCAGGCCGTCGCTGTGAGGGCGAGGGACGCCACCAGCGCGGTGGCCGCTATGCCACGCCGCATGAGTACTCCTTGAGGGTGTGAAGCCCGGGTGTGCAGGGTGCGGCCCCGTCTGCCGTCCTGCCGACTGCCGGCCGCGCCGATGGGGCCGCCGGGCGACGTGAACGTAACAGCGATGCAACCGATCCGAAAGACCTTGCTGAAAAATTTTGCAAGAAGGCTCGACAGTTATGGTGCCGTGACCTCCCCTTGACCCGGTCCGGGTGGCTCCCCGACCACCGTGCGACCCCGGGTTTCCGGTCGCAGGACCGGGGTTCGGACTGTTGTGCAAGACTCTGCAAGTACTTGCCATCCGTTTCCGTCGGGGGAATCATCCGTTGCGGTGCGGACGCCGATCACGACATGCCGACCGCGACTTGCCATGACATGTCAAGACATGAGGGACAGCGATGACCCAGCAGCCCGCAGCGGGCCGTTCGACCGGGCGCACCAGGCGTCCGTCCGGTGTGCAACGAGTGGGCCGGCCGATACAGTCCCGTGCTGTGACCACACGTCTTGCCGACATCGCCGCTCAGGCCGGGGTGAGCGAGGCGACCGTCAGCCGCGTGCTCAACGGCAAGCCGGGCGTCGCCGCCACCACCCGCCAGTCCGTGCTCGCCGCCCTCGACGTCCTGGGCTACGAGCGCCCGGTGCGGCTGCGGCAGCGCAGTGAGGGCCTGGTGGGCCTGATCACCCCGGAGCTGGAGAACCCGATATTCCCGGCCCTGGCCCAGGTCATCGGGCAGGCGCTGACCCGTCAGGGCTACACGCCGGTGCTCGCCACCCAGACCCCGGGCGGGTCGACGGAGGACGAGCTGACGGAGATGCTCGTGGACCGGGGGGTGGCCGGCATCATCTACGTCTCCGGACTGCACGCGGACACCACCGCCGACATGCAGCGCTACGAGCGGCTGCGCGCCCAGGGTGTGCCGTTCGTGCTGGTCGACGGCTTCTCCCCGAAGGTGCAGGCGCCGTTCATCTCCCCCGACGACCGGGCGGCGATGGCGCTCGCGGTCACGCATCTGGCCTCCCTCGGTCACACCCGCATCGGGCTGGCGCTCGGGCCGAAGCGGTTCGTGCCCGTGCAGCGCAAGATCGAGGGCTTCGTCCGCGCCATGCAGGACCAGGTGGGCCTGGACGCCCGGACCGTGGAGACGGAGCTGGTCCAGCACTCCCTGTACACCCTGGAGGGCGGCCAGGCCGCCGCCAGCGCGCTCATGGACCGCGGGTGCACGGCGGTGGTGTGCGCCAGCGACATGATGGCGCTGGGTGCGATACGGGCGGCGCGGCAGCGCGGTCTGGACGTGCCGAAGGACATCTCGGTGGTCGGCTTCGACGACTCCCCGCTGATCGCCTTCACCGACCCGCCGCTGACCACGGTCCGCAAGCCGGTCCCGGCGATGGGCCAGGCCGCGGTGCGCACCCTGCTGGAGGAGATCGGCGGGACGCCCGCCCCGCACAGTGAGTTCGTGTTCATGCCGGAGCTGGTGGTGCGCGGTTCGACCGCTTCGGCCCCTGGGGACCGAAATCGCCCTTAGGCCGGAGGGCACGTCATCGCGCGCACCGCCCCGGGAGGAGACCGTGGGCCGCTGCCCGGGGGAGAACATGCGGGTCGGCCCCGACCGGGGGATGATCTGCGGAAGGGGCTTTTCTGGCAGACTCTGTGCCCATGGGTGAAACGACGGTGACCACGCTGAACGGCCGGGAGGACCGGGCCGCAGCGCACCCCGTCGAAAACGGGGCGGGGCGGAGGTTCCTGCGCCGCCTGCGCACTCCCCGCCGGCCGCGGTTGTGGTTCGAGATCCTGCTGATCGCGGTGAGTTACTGGACGTACTCACTCGTCCGCAACGCCGTGCCGGAGCAGAAGTCCAAGGCGCTGCGCAACGCGGACCGGCTCTGGGACCTGGAGCAGCAGCTCGGTCTCGCCTTCGAGCAGTCGGTCAACCACGCGGTGAACTCGGTGACCTGGCTCGTGGTCGGCATGAACTACTACTACGCCACACTGCACTTCGTGGTCACGCTGGGTGTCCTGGTGTGGCTCTACCGTGGCCATCCCGGCCGTTACGCGGCGACCCGGACGGTGCTGTTCTCGACCACGGCCGTCGCCCTGGTCGGCTACTACCTGTTCCCGCTCGCCCCGCCGCGCCTGATGAACGGCGGCGGTTTCGTCGACACCGTCGTGGTCCACGAGACGTGGGGGTCGATGGCCTCCGGCGACCTGAAGAACATGTCCAACCAGTACGCCGCGATGCCGTCGATGCACATCGGCTGGTCGGTGTGGTGCGGGCTGACCATCTTCGCGCTGGCGACCGTCCCGTGGGCACGGGTCCTGGGGCTGCTGTATCCGGCGGGCACGCTGGTGGTCATCGTCGCCACCGCCAACCACTTCTGGCTGGACGCGGTGGGCGGCCTGCTCTGTCTCGCCTTCGGCTACGCGCTGGCGACGGTCTGGTACGGCGGCCGCCCGTACGCCCTGCCGAGACTCGTGCCGGACCACGACGGCGGAAGCCTCACCGGCACGGGCGGCGGGAGCGGGGGTTCCGAAGACACCGGCGGCGGCGAGAGCCCCGACAGCCCCGACAGCAGGGTCCCGGACAGCGGGAAGACGGGCGTGGTGGCCCCCCGTACGCCGGACTCCGCCCTTGCCCCGGGCGGCTCCCGCGCCCCGGACAGGCCCTAGGACCCGCCGTAGAACAGTTCCTCCATCACGCCTCGCGCCCTGCGGGTCGTGCGCCGGTACGTGTCGAGCATGTCGCCGGCGCGGCCCGGACCGTAGCCCAGGTAGCGGCCGACGGCGGCCAGTTCGCGGGGGTCGGTGGGGAAGGTGTCGCCGGCCCGCCCGCGGACCAGCATGACCGCGTTGCGCACGCCGGTGGCCAGCACCCACGCCTCGTCGAGGGTGGCCGCGTCCTCCTCGGAGATGAGCTCCGCCGCGTGGGCGGCGGCCAGCGCCTCCCGGGTCCTGGTCGTGCGCAGAGCGGGCTCCCGCGCGCCGTGCCGCAGCTGCATCAGCTGCACGGTCCACTCCACGTCGGACAGGCCGCCCGGGCCGAGCTTGGCGTGCAGTTTGGGGTCGGTGCCGCGCGGCAGCCGTTCGGACTCCATCCGGGCCTTCAGACGGCGGATCTCGCGCACCGCCTCCTCGTCGAGCCCGGCGGCCGGGTAACGCAGCGGTTCGATCAGCTCGATGAAGCGGCGGCCGAGGTCCTCGTCGCCGGCGACGTGCTCGGCGCGCAGCAGCGCGTGCCGCTCCCACACCAGGGACCAGCGGCGGTAGTACGCCTCGTACGACTTCAGGGTGCGCACCAGCGGCCCGGACCGGCCCTCCGGACGCAGGTCGGCGTCGATGAGCAGGGGCGGGTCGGCGCTGGGGAGCTGGAGCAGTCGGCGCATCTCGGCGACGACCTTGCCGGCCGCGTCGGCCGCCTCCCGCTCGTCCACGCCGTCACGCGGTTCGTGGACGAACAGGACGTCCGCGTCGGAGCCGTAGCCCAGCTCGTGGCCGCCGAAGCGGCCCATGCCGATGATCGCGAAGCGGGTGGGGAGGATGTCCCCCCAGCCCTCCCGGACGACCGCGCGCAGGGTACCGGCGAGGGTGGCGGCGGTCAGGTCGGACACGGCGCCGCCGACCAGGTCCACCAGGGCGCCCTGGTCGGCCTCGGCGGGCTGGGACTCGGTGCCGTAGGAGCCGACGATGTCGGTGGCGGCCGTACGGAACAGCTCGCGGCGGCGCACCCCGCGGGCGGCCGTGACCGCCTGGTCCGCGCCGTCGGCGCGGCGGACCGCGGCGAGGATCTCCTGCTCCAGGTGGGCGCGGGAGCGGGGCCTGAGGCCCCCGGCCTCCCCGTCGCCGAGCAGGGCCACCGCCTCGGGGGCGCGCATCAGCAGGTCGGGGGCGAGCCGTCCGGCGGACAGCACCCGGGCCAGGTTCTCGGCGGCGGCGCCCTCGTCCCGCAGCAGCCGCAGGTACCAGGGGGTCTTGCCGAGCGCGTCCGAGACCTTGCGGAAGTTGAGCAGGCCGGCGTCCGGGTCGGCGGAGTCGGCGAACCAGCCGAGCAGCACGGGCAGCAGGGTCCGCTGGATGGCCGCCTTGCGGGTCACGCCGGACGCCAGCGCCTCCAGGTGCCGCAGGGCGGCGCCGGGGTCGGCGTACCCGAGGGCGACCAGCCGCTCCCGGGCCGCCTCCGCGCTGAGCCGGGCCTCGCCGGGGGCGAGCTGGGCGACCGCGTCGAGCAGCGGCCGGTAGAACAGCTTCTCGTGCAGCCGCCGTACGACGGTGGCGTGCCGCTTCCACTCGCGGGTCAGGCTCGTCACCGGGTCGTTGCGCATGCCCAGGGATCGGCCGATGCGGCGCAGTTCGGCCTCGTCCTCCGGGACCAGGTGGGTGCGGCGCAGCCGGTACAGCTGGATGCGGTGTTCGAGCGAGCGCAGGAAGCGGTAGGCGGCGTCGAGCTGGGCGGTGTCGGCGCGACCGACGTAGCCGCCGGCGGCGAGGGCCTTCAGCGCGTCGAGGGTGGTGCCGCTGCGCAGGGAGGGGTCGGTGCGGCCGTGCACCAGCTGGAGCAGCTGCACGGCGAACTCGACGTCGCGCAGCCCGCCGGGGCCTAGTTTGAGCTGGCGGTCGACCTGGGCGGTGGGGATGTTCTCGACGACCCGGCGGCGCATCTTCTGGACGTCGGCGACGAAGTTGTCCCGCTCGGCGGCCTGCCACACCAGCGGCTGGAGGGCGGCGACGTACTCCTCGCCGAGGGCGAGGTCGCCGGCCACCGGGCGGGCCTTGAGCAGCGCCTGGAACTCCCAGGTCTTGGCCCAGCGCTGGTAGTAGGCGCGGTGCGAGGCGAGGGTGCGGACGAGGGGGCCGTTGCGTCCCTCGGGCCGCAGGTTGGCGTCGACGGGCCAGATGGTGCCCTCGACGGTGTTCTCGGAGCAGATCCGCATCATGTGCGAGGCCAGCCGGGTCGCGGCACGCAGGGCCTTGTCCTCGTCGGCGCCCCCCACCGCCTCACCGACGAAGATGACGTCGACGTCCGACACGTAGTTCAGCTCGTGCCCGCCGCACTTGCCCAGTGCGACCACCGCGAGCCTGCACAGGGCGGTGTCCTCGGGGGCGTCGGCCTCGGCGAGCGCGAGGGCGGCCCGCAGGGTGGCGGTGGCCAGGTCGGCGAGTTCGGCGGCGGTCTCGGACACCTCGGTGGTGCCGCAGACGTCCCGGGCGGCGATGGACAGCAGGCAGCGCCGGTAGGCGACGCGCAGCGACACGGGGTCGGTGACGCCGGCGAGGCCGTCCTCGAACTCGGTCAGGCCGGGGTGCAGGTCCCGCGCCTCGTACGTGACGAGTGCCCGCCAGTCGCCGGCGTGCCGGGCGAGGTGGTCGGCCAGGGCCTCGGAGGCGCCGAGCACACCGAGCAGCCGGTCGCGCAGCGGCTTGGCGGCGATCAGCGTGTCGAGCACTTCCTGCCGGTCGGTGGCGGTGGTCTGCGCCTCCAGCAGCCGGACCAGCCCGTGCAGTGCGAGATCGGGGTCGGCTGTCGCGCCGAGCGCCTCCAGCAGCACCGGGTCGTCGCGCACGGGCATCAGCTCGGGTCCGTCCAGCAGCCGCTCGGCGGCGGACGGGTCGGTGAAACCGTGCCGCAGCAGCCGTGTGAAGGTACTGCTCCTGCGCCCCGGCGCCGACGTCATCCCCGGCCTCCCTCGGTCCTCGGATCACGGTGGTCGTACTGGCGACGAGCCTATCGGCACCTTCGGGGCCCGGCCCCGGGACGGCGTGCGACGGGTTCCGGGGCGCGCGGGGCCCGACCTTTCGAGGCGAAAGCGAATCCTGCCGCCCCGAACCCGACTGCCGAGGTACCCATGACCGACCGGACGTCCGAGACGGGCACGCTCTCCGCGTCGCCAAAGGCCCATGTGGCCCTCGTTGTACGGCGGCTTCCGGCACTTCGAGGTCCGGGACGGGTATTTCCGCCACGGCCCGGGACACGCCGTCGTGTTCTCGGTGGCGCCGCGCACCGTTTTCGGCTTCGGTGAGGGGGAGCCGTTCAGCCGGACGAGGTGGCGGTACGCGTGATGCCGAGGCCGACGCCCGCCGGACGGCCGGACCGCCCGTCCGGCCCAGCCGGGCCGAACGGTCCAGGCGGTCAGGACAGCCGGCCGGACCGACACAGGAGCTGTGCCCATGGACATGACCTTCGAAGTGCTCCCGCTGCCCGTCAGCGACATCGACCGGGCCCGGGACTTCTACCGGGACAAGGTCGGCTTCCACGTCGACATCGACCAGGAGGTCATGCCGGGCATGCGCATCGTCCAGCTGACCCCTCCCGGCTCCGGCTGCTCGATCGCGCTGGGCGACAGCATCTGGGAGATGGCGGGCGACACCCGGCCGACCCCCGGCTCCTACCAGGGCCTCCAGCTCTGCGTCGCCGACATCGAGGCGGCCCGCGCCGAACTGACCGCCCGCGGCCTGGAGATCTCCGAGCCGGTCGAGTACGCCCCGGACGACGGCGCCACGTTCATGTACTTCAAGGACCCGGACGGCAACGGCTGGGCCGTCCAGGAGTACCGCCGCCGGGCGACGGAGCCGCTGCACCGGCTCCTGTCGAGCATGGCGGGACAGGCGGCACGGGCGGACCGGGCGGACGGTCGGTAGGAGGGCCTCACGTCACGGCCGGCCGTCTCGCTTGCCGTGCTCCTCCGCCGGGTGCTCCCGCGGTCCGCCGCACGTCCGCCGGTCAGAGGACTTCGACCGTGGGGCCGGTCTCCAGCCGGTGCCGGCAGTCCAGTACGAAGTCCGCGCTGCGGGCGAGGAGTTCGTAGTCGAAGGCATCGTGGTCGGTCAGCAGCACCACCGCGTCCGCCGCCGTCAGCTCCTCCTCGGAGAAGGCGCAGCGGGTCAGGTCGCTGTTCACGGTGACCGCCTCGACCACGTACGGGTCGGCCGCACGCACGTCGGCGCCCAGACCCAGCAGCAGCTCCGCCACCCGCAGCGCGGGCGACTCGCGTGCGTCGCTGGTGTTCGGCTTGTAGGCGAGACCGAGCAGCAGGACGCGGGAGCCGGCCAGCGGCCTGCGGCGGGCGTTGAGGGCGAGCAGCAGCCGCTGGACGACGTGGTCGGGCATGTGTCCGTTGATGTGGTTGGCCAGCTCCACGAACTGGAAGCTGCGGCCGAGCGTCCGCCGTACCCGCCAGGAAAGGTACTCCGGGTCGACCGGCAGACAGTGCCCGCCGACTCCGGGGCCGGGGGTGAAGTGCATGAACCCGAACGGCTTGGTCGCGGCGGCGTCCAGCGCCTCCCAGACGTCGACGCCGAGTTCGTGCGCGTACATCGCCATCTCGTTGACCAGCGCGATGTTGACGTGCCTGAAGGTGTTCTCGATCAGCTTGGACAGCTCGGCGACCTCGGTGGTGCGCACCGGCACGGTGGTGCTGGTGACCGTGTCGTAGAAGGCCTGTACGGCGGTGAGCGACGCCGCGTCGATGCCGGACACCACCTTGGGCGTGTTCTCCAGGTGCCAGGTGGGGTTGCCCGGGTCGATGCGCTCGGGGCTGTAGCCGAGGTGGAAGTCGTCGCCCGCGACCAGGCCCGAGCCCTCCTCCAGTAGCGGGACGAGCAGTTCGACGGTGGTGCCGGGATACGTGGTGGACTCCAGGACCACGGTCGCGCCGGGGCGCAGCCGCCCGGCCAGGGTGTGGGCAGCCGACTCGATGTACGAGAGGTCGGGTGCACCGTCCCGCAGCGGGGTGGGCACGGTCACCACGGCGACGTCGAAGCCGTCGAGGTCGGCCGGCTCGGTGGTCGGCAGGTAGGAGCCCTGGTCGAGGACGACGGCGAGCTGCCGGTCGGGGACGTCCTCGACGTAGGACTCACCTCTGATGAGCCGTTTGACGCGGTCGGTGTCCACGTCGTAGCCGACCACCTGATGGCCGGCCAGTGCGGCCCGGACCGCGAGCGGCAGGCCCACGTATCCCTGCCCGACAACGACGACCTTGCTTTTCACGATTGCTCCCGTATCGAAAGAAGTCTCGCTCTGCAACTCGGCCGGAGGGGGGCTCCGAGCCGGTCGGGCTGGGGGCGGGGTCGGGGGAGCCGCACCCGTGGTCAGTCGAAGAAGGCGCAGACCACGTCGGAAACTCGTTCCACCTGACTGCTCGTCAGATTCAGGTTCAGTGGCAGCGCGAGATGCCGGGCGCTCGCCAGCTCCGCACCGGGACGCCGCCCGTGCGCCCCCTCACCGGCGTACGCGGCGAAGGCGGCGAGGCGCGGCAGCGGCACCGGGTAGTAGACGCGGCTGCCGATGCCGTGGGCGGCCAGGTGGGCGGCGAGCGAGTCCCGGCAGATGGTCTGCACGGCGTAGACGTAGTGGCACTGGCCGTCGGCGCCGTTGGCCGGGGCGATCAGGCCGTTCCCGCTCAGCGCCGCGAAGCGCGCGTTGTAGTGCTCGGTGATGGCGGCGCGCCGGGTGACCATGCCGTCGGCACGCTCCAGCCGGGCTAGCTGGAAGCCGGCCAGCACCTCGTCGAAGCGGCTGTTGAAGCCGATCTCGTGGTGCACGAACCGCTGCACGCCGTCCTGCCCGTGGTTGCGCAACCGTCTGACCGCGGTGGCGAGTTCGGCGTCGTCCGAGAGGACGACGGCACCTTCGCCCGGCATCCCGAACGGCTTGACCGGGAAGAAGGAGTAGAGCCCGACGTCTCCCCAGGTACCGGCCGCCCGACCGCCCAGCGTCGCGCCCTGGGCCACCGCCGCGTCCTCGACGACCGCGATGCCGCGATGCCGCGCGAAGGCCAGGATCGCGGGCATGTCGGCCATCGTCGTGAAGGTGTGGGCCGGGACGACCGCCCGGGTGCGGTCCGTGACCCGGCTCTCCGCGTCGACCGGGTCCATGACCATCGTCAGCGGGTCGACGTCGGCGAAGACCGGCACCGCGCCGATGCCGAGCACCGTCGCGGCCAGCGGCTCCGCCCCGAAGGCCGGCACGATCACCTCGTCGCCGGGAACCACCCCGACGGCCCGCAGGGCGAGGGTCAGAGCCCCGGTCCCGCTGGCGCAGGCGACGGCGTCGCGCACACCCGCGCGGTCCGCCAGTCGCCGCTCCAGCTCGGCGGTGCGGCGGCCGAGGATGAACTTCTGCTCGGGGTCGGTGCCGACCGCGTACAGCGCCTCGCGCAGCAGTTCACGCTCGCTGTCGGGGAGCAGGGTGTACGCGTAGGGGATGTCCTCGCAGGCGGCGGCGCGGGACGGGGCCTGCGGGGTCCACGTCTCGATCGTCATGACGTACTCCCGGTGAAGAAGGATCGGACGGCGTCGCACACCCGGCCGATCTGCGTGAGGGTCAGATCGGGGTAGAGCGGCAGGGCCACGGTTCGGTGGCTGGCCGCCTCGGCGTGCGGGAAGTCGCCTTCCTGGTGGCCGAGATGGGCGAAGCACGGCTGGAGGTGCAGCGGCAGCGGGTAGTAGGTCTCGGTGCCGATGCCCGCGGCGGCGAGGTGGGAGACGAGGGCGTCGCGCCGGTCGGTCTCGATCAGGTAGACGTAGAAGACGGGGTCCACCGGCTCGCCCCTTTCCACGACCGTCGGCAGCCTGCGGACGCCGGGGATGCCGCGCAGCCTGCGGGTGTACGCGTCGGCCAGTACGGCGCGGCGGCGGATGTCGTCGTCCAGAGTGGTCAGCTTGGTGAGCAGGGCCGCGGCCTGGAGTTCGTCCATCTTGCTGTTGGTGCCCGCCAGTTCGCCCTGCCGTGCCCGCTCGGCGCGCGCCGCCGGGGCGTCGGCCGGCTTCTTGCCGGCACCGGCCGCCGGGGGCGGCAGAGCCGGCCGGCCGTGGTCGCGCAGCCGCTGGACGGCACCGGCGAGGGCGTCGTCGTCGGTCAGCACCATTCCGGCGTCGCCGAGCGCTCCCAGGGTCTTGGTGGGGAAGAACGACAGCACGCCGCCGGCGCCGATGAGCCCGGTGTGCCGTCCGTTCAGCCGCATCCCGACGCCCTCCGCGCTGTCCTCCAGGACAAGCAGGCCGTGGCGTTCGGCCACTGCCTGCACCGAGGCCATGTCGGCGGGCTGGCAGAACAGATGCACCGGCATGACGGCCTTGGTGCGCGGGGTGATCGCCGCTTCGATCGCGCCGGGGTCGAGGTTGTAGGTGAGCGGGTCGACGTCGACGAAGACCGGCACCGCCCCGGCCAGCGCCACCGAGCTGGCGGACGCGAAGAAGCTGAAAGCCGGAACGATCACCTCGTCGCCGGGGCCGATCCCCGCCGCGCGCAGCAGCAGGACCAGCGCGTCGGTGCCGTTGCCGACCGCGACGGCGTGCCGGGCGCCGGTGTAGGCGCGCAGCGCGGCTTCCAGCTCGGCGGTCTTCGGCCCGTTGGAGTACGTCCCCGACTCGCACACCTCGTCGAGATACGCGCTCAGGCGTGGCCACAGCCGCTCGAAGGACTCCGCCTGGGTGAAGAACGGGACTGCGTCCACAGCGATGGCTGGGACGTTCCCCGCGGCCGGCGTCGCCTTGCTGTCCATTTCACTCCACTCGTGTCAGCGGTTCTCAGCGGTGCGGTTCGTGAACGTTCCTGACGTCCGATCGAACGTAGACCGCACGCCGACACGCCTTCGATAGCAATCACCCGGCAACTCATTGGCACTCGCGGGGGGACAGTGCAGGCAAGCGCGTGCAGGACTCTGCCTATTACCTGGCTCTTTACTTATTGCCGGTCATAAAAACCTTGACCTGTCTCTTCGTTTGCTCGACGGTGAAGTCCAATTCCACGGATCGACAGGAGTTTCCAGTCGTGACCGACAAAAGAGTGATCCTCGCCGAGCCACGCGGATTCTGTGCGGGGGTACGCCGGGCGATAGAAATCGTCGAGAAGGCATTGGAGGTCCACGGAGCTCCCGTCTACGTGCGAAAAGAAATCGTGCACAACCACTACGTGGTGGGGGTGCTGAAGCGGCGCGGCGCGGTCTTCGTCGACTCCGAGGCGGACGTACCGCCCGGCGCGGTGTGTGTGTTCTCCGCACACGGAGTGGCCCCACAGGTCCGCGAGAACGCGAAGGCCCTCCGGCTCGACACCATCGACGCGACCTGCCCGCTGGTGGCGAAGGTGCATCAGGAGGCACGGCGCTACGCCCGCGACGGCCGCACCCTGCTGCTGGTGGGCCACGCGGACCACGAGGAGGTCGAGGGCACGTACGGCGAGGCCCCCGACCGCACGGTGATCGTGGAGAGCGTGGAGAGCGCGCGACGGCTCGACCTGCCCCGCGACACCCCGGTGGCGGTGCTCACGCAGACCACGCTCTCGACGGACGAGACCGCCGGCATCGTCTCCGTGCTCAGGGAGCGCTTCGACGACCTGCGCAGCCCCGCCGACGGCGACATCTGCTACGCGAGCACCAACCGGCAGGTCGCGGTGAGGCAGATCGCCGCACGCAGCGATCTCGTCCTGGTCGTCGGGTCGCGCAACTCGAGCAACTCGGTACGCATGGTGGAGGTGGCCCTCCGCGAAGGAACCGCCGCCCATCTGGTGCCGGACGTCTCGGAGCTCGACACGAGCTGGCTGGACGGGGTGCGGACGATCGGACTGAGCGCGGGCGCCAGCGCGCCGGAACTACTGGTCGACCAACTGCTCGAAAAATTGCACCAGTTGGGCTACCAGGAGGTGGAGCTGTCCGTCACCGCCAAGGAAGACGTCGTCTTCCAGCTGCCGCCGGGCCTCGCCCAGGCGCGTCCGTCCGCCTGACGGGAGCCGCACCGCCGGCCCCGTACGCCCGAGTCGTGCCGCCGGCCCCGACCCGGAGTCCGAGCCGCGGCCGCAGCGGCCGCAGGGACCAGACAGCCGACACGACAGGAGAACACTCATGACCGTCTCACCGCCCGCACCGGCCGTCGAGCACGTCGGGGTCGCCGCCCGGTCCCGCGCGGCCGTCCTGGACCGCACCGAGAAGCGGCTCGACGACCTCCTCACCGCGGAGCGCTCCCGCTGGGCTGCGGTCGACGCGCGCGCCGCGGTCCCCGTCGACGCCGTGGGCGAACTGATCCGCGCGGGCGGCAAACGGCTGCGACCCGCCTTCTGCGCGGCCGGATTCCTCGCGGTGGGCGGGGACAGCGCCGACTCCCGAGTGGTGGACGCCGCTGCGGCCATCGAGATGCTGCACGCCTTCGCACTGATCCACGACGACGTCATCGACGACTCCGCCCTGCGCCGCGGCGAGCCCACGGTCCACGTCCGGCACATCGAGCAGCACCGGGCGCACGGCTGGCAGGGCGAGGCCCGTCGCTACGGCGAGGGCATCGCCGTCCTGGCGGGCGACCTGGCCTTCTCGTACGCCGGACAGCTCATCCAGGAGCTGCCCGCCGAGGCCCGGCGGGTCTGGGGCCGGCTGGTGAGCGAGATGATCATCGGTCAGCACCTGGACGTCACGGTCGCCGCGGCATCCCTCCCGGACCCGAAGCTGGCCCGCTACATCGCCAACGCCAAGTCCGGCCGCTACAGCATCCAGCGCCCGCTGGAACTCGGCGCGGCCATCGCCGGCGACTCCACCTCGGCCGCCGCCTTCGAGGCGTACGGCACCGCGCTGGGCGAGGCGTTCCAGCTGCGCGACGATCTCATCGACGCGTACGGCGACGCCGACGCGGTCGGCAAGCCGGTGGGTGCCGACATCGCGCAGCACAAGATGACACTCCTGGTGAGCCTCGCCGCGCTGCGCGACGCCCAGGTCGGCGAGCTGGTCCAAGCCGCCGACTGGGACGGCGCGGCCCTGGCCGAGGCGCTGGCCGACAGCGGTGTACGCGCTGAAGTGGAGCACCGGATCGACGAGTTGGTGCGTCAGGCACACGAGGCGCTGTCGGCCGCCCCCATCAGCGAGGAGTGGAAGCGTGAACTCGCCGACATGGCATCGGCCGTGGCCTACCGCGACCGCTGATCCGACGGCCCGTCCCCTCTCGAAGTCGTCAGGTCTCCTCACGAGCGAAGGTTGGTCATGCTGAACACGTTCATCGTCGGCGGTGGGCGAGCCGGCCTCGGGCTGCACTGGCCGGTGCTGCGCAAGCTGCGCGCCCGGCCCGACGAATCCGGCCTGTGGTCACCGGACCCGCCCGTCATCTGGGACCTCCAGGACATCCGTGAACAGGCCCTGTCCGAGGGCCTGGTGGTGGCGAACTCGCCGGCCCACGCGGCCGAGCTCGCGGACCCCGCCACCACGGTCGTCCATGTGTGCACCCCGCCGGTGGACCGGTTCGCCACGCTCCAGGAACTCGCCGACCTCGGCTACACGCGCATCGTGGTCGAGAAGCCGATGGCCGTCGGTGTCGCCGAGCTGGAGGCCATCGACATGCTGGCGCGTGAGCGCGGTCTGCGGCTGCGGATCGTCTCGCCCTGGCTGGCCAGTTCGCTCACCCACGAGCTGGCGGAGCTGGTGCGGCACGGCGCGTCGGGCGGGCTGCGTTCGCTGTCCTTCACCCAGTTCAAGCCCCGGTGGACACGCACGCTGCGTTCCGACAACCACACCACCGCCTTCGACGTGGAGCTGCCGCACTCGCTCGGGGTCGCCCTGAGGCTCGCCGGGGACGCCCGGATCACCCACGCCGCGCTGACGGACATGCGGATCGGCGACACCGTGATCCCCCGGATGGGCGGCGCCCGGCTGACGCTCGAGCACCACGACGGCGTCACCACGGAGATCGTCTCCGACCTCACCTCGCCGATCCGCGAGCGCCGGATCGGGCTGCGGTTCGACACCGGTCATGCCGTCGGCCACTACCCGATCAGCGACGTCGACCACCACGCCAGCCTGACCGTCCACGACGGCGGAGGCACGGCGGCCCCCCGGCTCCTCTTCGACGACGCGCTGACCAGCTACATCGAGGACACCTACCGCAACTACCGGGCGGGCACGGACCGGCCGGACGGCCCGGACGGCCCGGACGTCTCGGACGGCCCGGACGTCTCGGACGGCCCGGACGTCTCGGACGACTACGCGATCGCCCGGCGCGTGGTCCAACTCCTGGACGAGGCACACCTGATGGCCACCGCACAAGAGGCCCGCGAGGTCCGGGAGATCCCCACGCGCGGACCCCGCGAGAGCTCGACGGAGGTCCGGCCGCCCCTGACGGGCGCCTCCACCGCGCTTTTGGGCGGGGGCGGGGCATGAGGGCCGACATCCGTTTCAGCGGCATCGGCGACGAGGCCGCCCCGGGGCTGGACCGCCAGATCGAGGCGGTACGAAGGCTCGGGTGGGACAGCCTGGAACTGCGCTCGGTCGACGGCGTCCCGCTCGCCGATCTCGAAGACCCGGCGTTCGACCGTGTGGCGGGCCGGATCGCCGACGCCGGGCTCGGCGTCTCCTGCGTCGACTCCAGGATCGGCAACTGGGCCCGTACGGTCGTCACCCCGTTCTCCGAGGACCTCGCCGAACTGGAACGGCTCGCCGACCGGTGCGCCACCCTCCGCACCCGCTGTGTGCGCATCATGTCGTACCCCAACGCCGGTCTCCCGGAAGACGACTGGGAACGCGAGGTGCTGCGTCGGGTGCGCCGGCTCACGGCCCGCGCCGAGTCCGCGGGCCTGGTGCTGGTGCACGAGAACTGCGCGGGCTGGGCCGCCACCGACCCCACGCGCATGCTCCGGCTGCTGGAGGCCGCCGACAGCCCGGCGCTGCGGCTGCTCTTCGACGTCGGCAACGGCATCGCGTACGGCTACGAGGCGTACGACCTGCTCGCGCACATCGCGCCGTACGTCGCCCATGTGCATGTGAAGGACGGTACGGGTGACGTCCACCGGCAGTTCTACACGCTGCCCGGCGACGGGGACTGCCGGGTCGCCGACTCGCTGCGGCTGCTGTTCGCCCAGGGCTACTCCGGTGTGGTGTCGATCGAGCCGCACATCAACATCCGGCCGCACGAGGGGTGGTCGGATCCGTCCGGGGACTACCTCGACGAGTTCGTGGCCTACGGGCACCGGCTCGAAGAGCTCGTACGGGCGCTGAGCCCGGCGCCCCCGACCGCGAACCGCGCGAACTGAAGGACGGAGATGAGAACCCGCATGACCTACGCCCAGCACCCCCGGCAGACCACCGCGTGCGCCGCCGCCGGGCTGACCGAGTCCGACCGGGAACTGCTCCTGAACCTGCTCGCCCTGCGCACCGCCGGACCGCTGGAGACCGGCGGCGGCGAGCCGGTGGAACTCTGGGAAGCACAGAACGCGTTCGCAAAGGCCGCCGCCGAACTCGGCTTCCGGGTCGTCCACCACGCCCCCGCCGGGCAGGACGCCCTCACCCGCTCCGACGTGCCCCGAGCGGTGAGCCAGGCGGCCGACGCCCTGCCCGGATTCCTCGACTGCCAGCCGAACATGGTGCTGCGGCTCGGCCCCCGGCTGCCGCGCGCGGCCACGGTGATGTTCAACGTGCACCTGGACACCGTCGCCGGCGGCGGCCCGGTCTCGTTCACCGGTTCGCGGTTCCACGGGCGCGGGTCCATCGACGCCAAGGGACCCGCCGTCGGACTGCTCGCCGGGCTGCGGGCCGCCCTCGGGGCCTGCCCCGCGCTCGGCACCGAGGTGGGGGTGCTGATCCAGCTCGTCTCGGGCGAAGAGGGCGGCGCCATGGGCGTGTTCGGGACCAGACCACTGGTGGAGCAGGGGTTCGTGGGACGGCTCAACGTGTTCTGCGAGCCGACCGGACTCCGCGTACTGAACAGGGCCACCGCCTCCATGACCGCGCGCCTGCGTGTCGACGGCCGCGACGGCATCGACGACGAGCCGGGCGCGGGCCACAACGCGACCGTGCTCCTGGGCTATCTCGCCCAGCACCTCGCATCGGAACTGCCGCCGTACGCGGTCGACGGGCAGGTCTGCGTGGCCGGGATGAACACCGGCACCATGCACAACAAGGTCTACGGCACCGGGCAGTTGCTGATCAATCTCTCGTACGGCTCCCAGGACACCGGGCGCAGGCTGGAAACCGCGCTCGACGACGTGGTGCGGACCGGGGTGGAGCGGTTCCGCGAGCTCTTCGCCGACAGCCCCACCTTCGCCACCACCGCCCGCGACGCCGCCGGGGTGACCCGGCTGGACTGGCTCAAGCGCGGCCTGCCCGCGCTGTACACCGACGACGCGTGGGTCGGCGAGCTGTTGCTCGACGGGGCGGGACTCGCCCCGTGGCCGGCCGGGCTGCCCGCCTTCACCTGTGACGCGATCTGGCTGGCCGGCGTACCGGACACCTCGACCGTGATCTTCGGCCCCGGTGATCTCGGCGCCAACCAGGCCCACGCCGAGGGCGAGTTCGCCGATCTGGCCGACCTCGACCGGTACGCACGGCACATCGAGCGCCTCCTCATCTCCTTCGTACGCAATCGGCTGGACCAGGGGAACTGACCCATGACGACGACCACGCCCGCCACCGACACGACCGACTCCCCGACGCCGCCCCCGACACGACGCGTCGACCGCACCGAGCTGGAGGAGTTCACCGCCGCCGTGTTCCGGCACCACGGCCTGCCCCCGGGGCGGGCCCTGACCGCCGCGCACGCCCTGGTCCACGGAGACCTGACCGGCATCACCTCGCACGGCCTGACCAACCTCACCCGTCTGTACCTGAAGCTGTTCGAGGACGGCCGCTGCGACCCGGCCGCCGAGCCCGAGGTGCTGGCCGACCGGGGCGCCGCCGTCCTCCTCGACGCCCGCCGGGCCCTCGGCCTGTGGTCGGCGAGTGAGGCCGTGGACCTGGCCGCCGAGCGGGCACTGCGGTACGGCGTGGGGCTCGTCTCCGTACGCGACGCCACGCACCTGGGCTGCGCGGGCGTGCACGCCAAGCGCGCGGCCGATCGCGGGATGATCTGCCTGCTCGTCTCCAACTGCGGTCAGCAGCGCATCATCCGGCCGCCCGGCGGCCGGGCGGCCCTGCTCGGCACCAACCCGCTCGCCTTCGCCGCGCCCGCCGGTCCGCGCCCCCCGTTCGTGCTCGACATGAGCACCACCGTCGTCCCGACCGGGCGGGTCCGGGGCGCGGCGCGGGCCGGACAGCCCATTCCGGAGGGCTGGCTGGAGGACGGGGACGGCCGTCCGGTGACCGATCCCCACGCGCTGGACCGGGGCGAGGGCTATCTGAAGTGGCTCGGCGGCGATCCGGCCACCGGGGAGTTCAAGGGGTACGGGCTCGGCCTGCTCGTCGAAGTCCTGGGCGCGCTCCTGCCGGGCGCCGGGCTCGGCCCCGCCCCGGAGGCATGGTCCGGCAGCGGCAGCCCGAGCGGCCAGGACGACGACATCGGCTTCACCGTGCTGGTCGTCGCCCCGGCGGAGCTGCGCCCGCGGGAGGACTTCGAGTCGGACGCGGCCGGGATGTTCGACGCGCTGGTCGGTTCCCCGGCGGTGCACGAGGACCGTCCCGTCCGCTACCCCGGCTGGTTCGAGGCCGAGCGCGCCACAGAGCACGAGAAGAGCGGAGTCCCGCTGTCCGCCGCTCTGTTCGACGAGCTCCACTCGGTCGCCGCCGAACGCGGCCTGACCGCCCCGGCCGCCCTCGCCGACTGACGTACGCCCCCAAGGAGGACACACGCGATGAAACCCCTGCGGACAGCCGTGGTGGGGCTCGGGGTCATCTCCCGGTTCTACCTCGACGCCTTCCCCGGCCTGCCCACGCTCGACCTGGTCGCGGTGTGCGACCTGCGCGAGGACGCGCTGGCCCCGCACCGCGCGGCGGGACTGCCCTGTTACCGGGACCACCGCCGGATGCTGGCCGAGGTCCCGCTCGACGCGATCGTGGTCAACGTCCCCAACGACGCGCACGCGGCGGTCTGCCGGGACGCGATCGACGCGGGCGTCGCGGTCTGCGTGGAGAAGCCGCTCGCGCTGGACCTGGCCGAGGGCCGCGCGCTGACCGAACTGGCCGTGCGCAGCGGCTCGGTGCTCTTCACGGCGTTCCACCGGCGCTACAACGACAACGTGCTCGCCCTGCTGCGTGCCGTGCCCGCCGGCCCGGACGGGGCGGCCGTCGAGTCGGTGACCGTGCGCTACCTGGAGAAGATCGAGGAGCACGTCGGCCAGGACCGCTGGTACCTCGATCCCGAGCGCTGCGGCGGCGGCTGCGTCGCCGACAACGGCCCGAACGCCTTCGACGTGGTACGCCTGTTCCTCGGCGAGCTGACGGTCGAGTCCGCCGAGGTCGTACGGGACGAGAAGGGCGTCGACCGGCAGGCGCGGGTGGAGCTGCGCTCCGCGGGCGGGGTGCCGGCCACCGTCGAACTCGACTGGTCGTACCCCGACGGCGAGGCCAAGGACGTCACCGTCCGCCTCAAGGACGGCACCGAGCACCACGCCGACATGCTCGCCGGACACCACGGGTTCAAGAGTTCGCTGCGACACGAATACGTCGGCGTGCTCCAGGAGTTCGAGCAGGCGGTACGCGCCGGTACGGACGCCTCCCGCGCCGGGCTCGCGATGCTGGAGCTGGTCGACGCGGCGTACCGGGCGCAGGCCGGGGAGCAGGAGCGGGCGGGGGCGTCGCCGTGCTGAACAGGACGGCATACGGGCCGTCGGTCCCTGCCCAGCCGACTCCCGCGCCGCTGGCGCCGAGCCCGGAGAACGGCGCCAAGCGCACGGTCAGGTCCGAGTTGGTCAAGGTACTGCGGCACCGCCGTACGGACCGCGGGATGCGCCTGGAGGAGTTCGCCTCCCGCTGTGTGCGCCGGGGCGAGCTGCACGAACTGGTCACCACCGACCACCTGGAGACCGCGGGGGGCTCCCGGATCGACCGGGTCGGCTTCCTCGGATTCGTGGAGATCTCCGTGGCCGGGGTGCTGGACCGGGGTGACATCGTCCTCGTGGACGGAGAGCCCATCGGCACCCTCCTGGGCTTCGACGCCTGCCACTTCCCCAACCACTACAACGTACTGATCCACACCGCCTGGACGCTCACCGGCCCCGAGGCCGGACTGCGGCCCGGCTCGCAGGTCAGCTTCCAGCCGCCGCCGTCCACGGACGGCGAGCCGGGCACCAGTCGGCCGTGACGGATCCGTACCACCGCCGCACGGACATGGAGGGTTCAGTCATGGCACTACTCGACAGGATCGCGGCCCCCCGCGATCTCCGCGGGCTGTCGCACGCACAGCTCGACCAACTGGCGTCGGAGATCCGTGAGGTGATGATCGACACGGTGTGCCGTTCCGGCGGCCACCTCGGCCCCAACCTGGGCGTGGTCGAGCTGACCATCTCGCTGCACCGGGTCTTCGACTCGCCCAAGGACACGCTGCTCTGGGACATCGGCCACCAGACGTACGTACAGAAACTGCTCACCGGCCGGCGCGCCGCGTTCGGCGGTCTCCGGACGCGCGACGGACTGTCCGGCTACGCCTCGCGCACCGAGTCCGAACACGACGTGATCGAGAACTCCCACGCGTCGACGGCGCTCAGCTACGCGGACGGGCTGGCGCGCGCCCGTGAACTGAGCGGCGACACGGACCGCGCGGTGGTCGCCGTCATCGGGGACGGGGCCCTGACCGGCGGCCTGGCCTGGGAGGCGCTGAACAACCTGGGCGGCGCGCCGCAGCGGCCGGTGGTCGTGGTCCTGAACGACAACGAGCGCTCGTACGCGCCGACCGTGGGCGGCCTGGCGGCGCACCTCGGACGGCTGCGGGCAGCGGCGGAGGAAGGCGGCGGCCCGGCGTCGGGGAACGTCTTCGAGGAGTTCGGGTTCGGCTATCTCGGTCCGGTCGACGGGCACGACATCGCCGCCGTCGAGGACGCCCTTCGCCGGGCCACGGCGCTGGGTGGCCCGGTGGTCGTCCATGTCGTGACGGAGAAGGGACGCGGCTGGGAACCGGCCGAGACCAACGAGCTGGACCGGTGCCATGTCGTACGGGCGACCCCGCCCGCCGCGCCGGCGCGTGCCACCACCGCCACCACCGCGCCGGCGAGCCCCTCGTGGACATCGGTGTTCTCCGACGAGATGGTACGGATCGGGGCGGCACGGCCCGATGTGGTCGCGATCACGGCGGCGATGCCGGAACCGGTGGGACTGCTGGAGTTCCAGCGGAAGTTCCCCGCCCGCACGATCGACGTGGGGATCGCCGAACAGCACGCGGCGGCATCCGCCGCCGGCCTGGCCCTCGGCGGTCTGCACCCGGTCCTGGCCCTCTACGCCACCTTCGGCAACCGCATGATCGACCAGATGGTCACCGACATCGCCCTGCACTCCGCCCCCGTCACACTGGTGATGGACCGCGCGGGCGTGACCGGCGACGACGGCGCCAGCCACAACGGCATGTGGGACCTGACGCTCTTCCAGGCCGTACCGGACATCCGCATCGCCGCGCCGCGCGACGGTGCCCGGCTGCGCGAACTGCTGCGCGAGGCGGTCGCCTGGGAGCAGGGGCCTACGGTGCTGCGCTTCCCCAAGGGCACCACCGGCGCGGACATCCCCGCCATCGACACGACCGACGGCTTCGACGTGCTCCACAACGCACCGGGGCGCGACGTGCTGATCGTCTCGGTGGGTCCGATGGCGCGGCTGGCGCTGGACGTCGCCGGGCAGCTCGCCGACGCGGGCATCGGGGCGACCGTGGTCGACCCCCGGTGGCTCGCGCCGGTCAACCCCACACTGGTCCAGGCCGCCGCGTACTTCCGGCATGTGATCACCGTCGAGGACGGCGGGCGCGTCGGCGGGGCCGGCGCCGCGTTCGCGCAGGCCCTGGGCGACGCCGGGATCGACACCCCGGTACGGAACTTCGGGCTGCCGCAGGAGTTCCTGCACCACGGGTCGCGGGCCCAGGTCCTCGCCCACTGCGGGCTGACCGCCGACGCCGTGGCCGGCGAGGTGATCGCCCGTACGGCCCGACAGACCGCCGCTCCGGCCCCGGCCTCCGCCGAATCCGGTACCTCGGGAAGGACACTCACCTCATGACCGCCGTCGCCCTGGGCATGCCGTCCGTTCCGATCACCCTGGCCCCGCGCCGCACGAGCCGGAAGATCCAGGTCGGATCGGTGGCGGTGGGCGGCAACGCGCCGGTGTCGGTGCAGTCGATGACCACCACCCGCACCGCGGACATCGGCGCGACGCTGCAGCAGATCGCCGAGCTGACCGCCTCGGGCTGCCAGATCGTGCGGGTGGCCTGCCCCACCCAGGACGACGCGGACGCGCTGGCCACCATCGCCCGCAAGTCGCAGATCCCGGTGATCGCCGACATCCACTTCCAGCCCAAGTACGTGTTCGCCGCGATCGAGGCCGGCTGCGCGGCGGTGCGGGTCAACCCGGGCAACATCAAGCAGTTCGACGACAAGGTCAAGGAGATCGCGCAGGCGGCGAACGAGCACCGCACGCCGATCCGGATCGGGGTCAACGCCGGGTCGCTGGACCGGCGGCTGCTGCAGAAGTACGGCAAGGCCACCCCGGAGGCGCTGGTGGAGTCCGCGCTGTGGGAGGCGTCGCTGTTCGAGGAGCACGGCTTCCGGGACATCAAGATCTCCGTCAAGCACAACGACCCGGTGGTGATGGTGGAGGCCTACCGGCAACTGGCGGCGCGGTGCGACTATCCGCTGCACCTGGGGGTGACCGAGGCGGGTCCGGCGTTCCAGGGCACCATCAAGTCGGCGGTGGCCTTCGGCGCGCTGCTCAGTGAGGGGATCGGCGACACCATCCGGGTGTCGCTGTCGGCGCCGCCGGCCGAGGAGGTCAAGGTGGGGCTGCAGATCCTGGAGTCGCTGAATCTGCGGCAGCGGGGTCTGGAGATCGTCTCGTGTCCGTCCTGCGGGCGGGCGCAGGTGGATGTGTACAAGCTGGCCGACGAGGTGACCGCCGGGCTGGAGGGGATGGAGGTGCCGCTGCGGGTGGCGGTGATGGGCTGTGTGGTCAACGGTCCGGGCGAGGCCCGCGAGGCCGACCTCGGGGTGGCCTCGGGCAACGGCAAGGGGCAGATCTTCGTGAAGGGCGAGGTGATCAAGACCGTCCCGGAGTCGAAGATCGTGGAGACCCTGATCGAGGAGGCCATGAAGATCGCCGAGCAGATGGAGGCCGAAGGCGTCGCCTCCGGCGAACCCTTGGTCGTCGCGGGAGCCTGAGCACCGCCGGGCGACGGGCGACGGGCGACGCCCGGTGAAAGGCCCTGTGAGCTGTCCCGCCGGGGACGGCGGGACAGCTCACAGGGCCTGTGCGGCGGATCATGCCGCAGACGCGGGGGCCGGCACGTCCTCCGCCGCCTTGCAGCCGCACGCTCCCCCGTCGCCCCCGCTCACCCGCGCCGATGAGGGCGCCGTCGTTTCCCTGCGACCTGACCCGTCGGACAGGCCCTAGCCCTGGGCGGCGCCTTGGGGTTCCAGTGGGCGGAGCATGCGGCCCGCCACCTGCACGCGGGACGTGCAGCCCAGCTTCTGCATCACCTTGCGCATGTGGTTCACCGCCGTCCACTCCGCGATGCCGAGCCTGCGGGCGACCTCCCGGTTGGTCAGGCCCTCCGTGACCAGCATCGCCACTTCGTGCTCCCGCCTGGTCAGCGAGCCGACGAGATCCGTCGGGTGCGGCTGGTGCTCGGCCGGTTCGACCAGGGCGAGGGCCAGCGCAACGGCCTCGTCCGGGGTGCACCGGCCGCCCTCCTGCCACGCCCTCTCGAAGGCGCTGCTCCCCATACGCTCGCTGACCTGGTCGAGCAGCGTGCCGCTGACAGCCCCCGGCTGGCCCGCCAGGGTGTCGCCGACCCTACGGCGAAGCGCGTCCGCCGCGCCGAGCAGCCGCGCGGCGCGCTCCCACACCGCCGCCGTGCGGCTGTACTTGTGGGTGAGCAGTTCGGCCAGGATCGCCAACCCGCGTGCTGTCTCCGGGAGATCACCCTGACCGTGCAGCACCAGCAATGCCTGAGCGGCGAGTTGCTCGGCTCGACCGTGGTTGCCCTGCGCGCCCGTCAGGCCCGCCAGGGTGAGCTTGGCACGGGCCGCGGACCGGGCGTCCTCCGACCGCTCGAAGAGCCGTACCGCTTCCCACGCGTGCCGCACGGCCGCCGCCGCATCGCCCCGGTCCCGGCGGACCTCCGCGAGCTGTGCCAGCACTGCCCCCCGGCACCACTGACCGCCCTGCGGGTCGAGGTCCGCCAGCACCAGCGTCAGCTGGTTCTCCGCGGCGGGCAGGTTCTGCTCGATCTGGGCGAGCCTGGCCAGGTGCCGGCGCACGGTCGCGGTCCCCGGTCCGTCCGCCGACTCGGTGTACGCGGCCAGCGCCTCGTCCAGGAGCTGCCGAGCCGCCGCGGGGTCGTCCGTCAGCAGCAGCGCCTCACCGAGTGCTCGCAGCACGGCGAGGTGCAACCGGTGCCGTCCGACGCCGAGCCGCAGGGCAGCGGAGAGCCAGTCCACCGCGCTCCCGGGCTCGCCGCGCAGCAGCCAGTACGGCGTCGCGGCGGTGGCCAGTGTCGCCACGGCCTCACCGTTGCCCTCCTCGACCAGGAACTCCAGCGCCGCGAGCACGTCCTGGTGCCAGTGGCCGAACTGTTCCAGCGCCACGGTCTGCCCGGGTCCCTCCAGCTGCCGCCGAATGCCGTGCAGTTGCCGGAGGAAGAAGGCGGCGTGACCGGCGCGGGCCGGAACCAGGGCGTCCTGCCGCCGCAGGTGTTCCAGGGCCTGCGCACGGAAGGTGCGCAGCATCCAGAACCGGATGCTGCCGTCCCGCTGCTCCTCGGTCAGCAGTGCGCTGTGGTCGACCATCTCCTCCAGCGCGTGCCGGGTGACGTCCAGCGGGAGTTCGAAGACCCCTGCGGCCTCGGCGACACCGAAGCTCTCGGTGAACACCCCGAGTCGTAGAAGGAGTTCGAAGGCCTGCGGTCCGAGGCCCAGCGCGTCCGCACCCGCCGCGGCGTCCGGGTCCCCTGCCGCGTCCCGGTCCCGGTCGGTCTCCGCCAGCGTCCCGGGCCGGCGACCGAGCTCGTCCAGCAGCGCACGCGGCGAACTCACCTTCAGCCGTGAGGCGGCCAGTTCGATGGAGAGCGGCAGTCCGTCGAGCATCCGGCAGAGCGCGGCGACGGTCTCGCGGTTCTCCTCGGTGAGCCGGAACCCGGGCCGTACCGCCTGGGTGCGGTCCACCAGCAGCCGTACGGAGTCCACCTGCCCGAGCCGGCCGAGGTCGGCCGTGTCGTGCGCCGTGGGCACCGCCAGCGGGAAGAGCGGGACGCGGTGCTCGCCGTACATCCCGAGCACCTGGGTACCGACGGTCACCAGGCACAGTCGGTGGGCGGCCGAGGCGACCGCCTCCCAGAGCTCGGCGATGCCGTCCGGGGAACGCCTTCCGCAGTCGAGCACGAGGAGGAAGTCCCGCCCGCCGAGGTGATCGCGCAGCAGGTCGAGCGGGGCGCCGGCGTCCGCGCCGGCGGCAGCCGGTGTCAGCTCCAGGGCCTCGGCGACGACGTGCGCGAGCCCTCGGCCGGGGGCGGCGGCCTCCAGCCGGGGCGTGTCCAGTTCCACGTAGCGCCCGCCGTCGGCGAAGTCGCCGCAGATCTGCTCGAAGAGCTCGGCGGCCAGCCGGCTCTTGCCCACCCCCACGGGGCCGGTGAGGGTGAGCACCTGCCCGTTCGGGGCGGCGGCGCGGGCCTTGAGTTCCACCAGTTCCGCGTTCCTGCCGACCCGCGAGGTGAGCGCGTAGCGCGCCCGCTGGTGGGTGAAGGGCTGCACGGCGGGCGGCGTGCAGAGTGCGGCGTGCCGGACGCCGCCCACCTGCGCCACCTTGACCGGCATCGACCTTGCTGTCACGCCATTGACCAGTTTGCGCATTTCGGCCCCCGTGGCTCATCTTGTTCGCACAACTGACTTGTTTTCTCTAGACGGGAACCTCACAGACCCCATCCAACGACCGGTCAAGGCTTGGTCAACGCGTTCCCGACGACGGGGGTGTCGACGAGAAGGCCCGCCCGCCGACGGATCGGCGGGCGGGCAAGGCGGTGACGCGGGTGACCTGCGGCGCGCACGGGGACGAACCGGTCGGTCAGGTGCGGGGGGTCGGCACCGTTTCCCCGGCGGGGCTCCGCCGCCGGGCCAGGATCCGCTCCGCGGCCAGTTCCCCGGCCTGCACGGCGGCCTCGCTCGTGGGACGCTGGAAGACCCAGTCCCCGGCGAACTCGACCGCTCGTGCGGGCCGGTCGAGGAACGCGCTCTGGAGCCGCAGAGCGTCCGGGGTCGCCTCCGGAGCCGCGTGGGGGAACCGGTGCACATACGACTTGACCAGCGCCGTACGCAGCTGGGGCAGGTATTTCGCGGCGCGGCCGAGCAGCGTCTCGACGACTTCCTCGTCGGGCCGTTCCATCAGCTCGTCGGTGGCGCGCGCTGCGGTCAGCATGCTGACCAGACCCTGACCGCGCGGAGCGCGGTTGGCGGCCTTGAAGTGCTCGAAGGTCAGACCGGCCAGGTAGCCGTCCTCCTTCTCCGGGATCAGCAGCGCGTAGACCTTCTTCGTGCCGCGCGTCTGAGGGACGGCCAGGGGCCGGTTCACCAGACACGTCACCCGGATCATCCGGGAGTACGACGTGGCGTCCAGGAAGGGACGTTCCTCGACGGGTGCCGAGGGGTAGATCTTTCCGGCCACCGGCGCCGGCACCGCGAGTACGGCCTCACGGGCCGTCACCACCCTGCCGTCGGCGAAGACCAGCCGCACGCCGCCCGGACCCTCGGTGACCTCCTGGACGGCTCTCCCGGTGTGCACGGTCAGCCGAGCGGCGACCTTGCGGGCGAGGGAGTCCATCCCGTCCCGGTAGGTGCGCCAGCCGTGCAACCCCCGCGTGGCGACCATCGTGGCCACCAGCGGGGCGACGCACGAGCGCCGGGTGTCCCAGGCCCAGCCGGTGCCCGCCGCCGGCTGAAGGAGGTAGTCGTGCAGGTCCGGGTGTCTGCCGTCGACGAACTCGGCGACCGTACGCAGGCCGAGCGGGCTCTCCCCCGGCCGCCGGGTGCTGACCTTGCCCAACGCCGGCAGCAGTCCGCCCAGCATCCCGGTCATGGCCATCCGGCCGCCGAGCGACAGCCCGGCGCCGGTGAGGGCGCCCACCCAGTGCCCGCTGCCCGCGTGCGCCTTGCCGTCACGCCAGACGCCCGCCAGGCTGCCGACTTCGAGCACCCCGCCGTCCCGGTCCAGTCCGACGTCCTTGATCAGTCGCCAGGTGGCGGGATAGCCGTGCGAGGCCAGGGTCTCGGTCCCCTTCTCCACCAGCCAGCCGTCCTCCTTCCGCGCCTGCATCCGGCCGCCGATGTCGTTGTCGGCCTCGAAGACCTCCGGCGCGCGGCCGGCTTCCTTCAGCCGGTACGCGGCCGTGAGACCCGCGATCCCGGCTCCGACGACGGCCACATCGACGTCCGTGCTCGCCTCAGCCATGGCTGCTGCACTCCCCTCTCGACGCTGTGGGCCCGCTGGACCCGTGGGGCTCTCGCGGCCCCGCTGGACTGGTACGACGACGTGACCCCGGGCAGGACGGGCGCGATGCCGGGGTCCTCAGGACAGGCCCCGGGGCCTCTCGTTCGGCTCGTGCCGGGCTCGCGGGGCCCGGCACACACTCCCCCGAGCTCTTCGGGCAGGGACCCCCGGGGCGCCGCGAGGCCCGCTCTCCGGGCGGACGACGCGAGTCCGACGACAGGACCTAGGTCCAGCGCCCGGTTCCGTACGTCTCCTCGCCCAGCAGCCGCTCGCGCAGCTCCACCCGGCGCACCTTGCCCGTGCTGGTACGCGGGATCTCCTCCAGCGGCAGTACCCGCGGGTCCCCGAGGGCGGGCAGGTCGGCCGTCGCGCGCCGCCACTCCGCCTCGTCCAGCGAGCCGTCCCGGGTGCACAGCACCGGCAGCGGGAGCTTGCCCGGTATGCCGATCACCGCGGCCTCCAGCAGCTGTGGCAGCCGGTCGGCCAGCACGTCCTCGAGCTCGATGCAGCTCATCCCGGGAATCACGTCCACCTCGCGGTCCAGCAGCCTGAAGCCGCCCGCCCTGGTGCGCACGCCGTAGTCGCCGGTGTTCCACCACTTGCCCCGCACCTTGTCGTGCCAGCGCCGCTGCTCGCCGAGGTAACCGATGCAGCGCCCGTCGGTGCGGGTCAGCAGCACGCCCGGCGTGCCGTTCGGAACCGGCTTCATCGTCGTCGGGTCCACCACCTTCATCGCCGTGAAGCCGGGGATGGGACGGCCGACGTCGCGCGTCGTGGGGTGCCGCTCGCCCTCGGCCGCCAGTGCCCTGCGGGTGAGCAGCCGGAAGGTCATGGGGCCGGTCTCCGACTGGCCCCAGCCCTGAAGCCAGGCCGGAAAGCGCCGCTTGCTGGCGTGCAGGAAACGACGGACCGTGGGCGGGTGGATCGCGTCGAAGGTGCTCACGTAGAGCCGTACGTCGGAGTACAGCTCCGGCCGCTGTCCGGCCAGCTCCTGCCAGCCGACGTACGTGGCGGGCACCGCCTCCAGATACGTCGGCCTGCGCCGGGCGAACATCCGCTCGGCGGTGGCCGGGTGGGCGTCCGCGAGCAGCAACGCGTCCTTGGGCTCCAGCCTCAGCGTGCCGGTGCTCCAGGTGATCATCCGCATGTGGTTGAAGGGAGTGGCGGTGGCCACCGTGTCGGAGCGCTTCATGGCCACGATCGGAAAGCGCAGCGACTCCGTGCGGCCGAGGTGGCCGAGCACGGTGTCGACGGAGTGCACCACCAGTTTGGGCACCCCGGTGGTACCCGAGGTATGAGTGGCGATCATCGGCTCGTAGCCGGCCGTTCTGAACACCTTCGGGGTGCGCGCGCCGCGCAGGTCGTCCAGCGCGACCGCGCCCGGGGCCCCGGCTCCGACGGTCACCGTGCGCGGGACGAGGGACTTCAGATCCACGCCCTGCTCGTCGGCCGAGCGCAGGATGTCCGCGGTGGTGACGAGCAACTGCGCCTCGGCGTTCTTCAGTACGGTGCCGAGCGTCTGGGCCGGCAGGCTGCCCGCGATCAGCACCGGGAGGCCTCCGAAGCGCGCGGTCGCACAGGCCAGGATCAGGTAGTCCCAGTGGTTGTCCTTGGCGATCGCGACCCGGTCGCCGGCCCGTGCCCCCGCCTCGTACAGCAGGCCGGAGACCTGCTGCACGAGGTTGGCGAGACCGGCCGTGCTGAACTCGGTACCCGCGCCGGGGTCGATGTCGAAGGGCCGGCTGAGGTGGAAGCGGGTGCTGCGGCCCGCCGCCGCATGCTCGTCGAAGAGCAGGCCGAGTCCGGTCGGTTTGTTCTTGGTACCCATGTCCGTGTGTCCTGTCCGGGGCTTCGGCCGCCGGCTCGGGCGGTCGGCCGTCGCCCCTCAGTTCGCGAAGTGGATGAGGTTGGCCAGGACGATGCCGGCGACGCCCGTCCGGAACGCCACCACTCCTCGCCTGCGCGCCAGCAGTGCGTCACCGGTACGGCTGAAGGATGCGAACTGGCGTATCCGAAGCATCAGTTCAGGCAGCAGTGCCGCGAAGAACCACCACGGCGCCCAGCCCACGGCCGACGCCCCGACAGTCAGCAGCAGGTCCGCGGCGGACAGCACGCCGATGAAGACCAGGTTGCCGCGTGCCGAGACGCGCACGGCGACCGTGCTGCGGCCGACCGCCGCGTCCCCGCTGATGTCCTTGGTGTTGGAGTAGCAGGAGACCAGGATCTGCCAGAGGCCGAACAGAACCGCCTGTACCAGCACCATGGCGGGCAGGTGTCCGGTCACGAAGCCGTAGGGCGCGATCACGATGACCAGCGGGCAGCCCATGATGAGGACTTCGCCCAGGCCCCGGTAGCTGAACCTGAGGCCCCAGGAGTACTGGAAGCCCGCGAACAGGACCAGCCCGGTGGCGATCAGTGCCCACATCGGCCGCTGAGGAGACGCGACCGCCGACGCCGTCCAGAAGACCGTGCCCCACAGCAGGCTCAGATAGCCGAAGCGGGTGGCCTGGGGGACCGTCAGCGCACCGGTGAGCAGGGGCTTGCGCTCGATCGGGCGCAGCGGAGTGCCGCCGGTACCCAGGTAGTTGGCCCGGTCGCTGCCGTCCTTGATGCCGTTCACGTCGTCGAGCGCCATCACGGCGGAGACGACCCCGATCTCCCCGAGAAGGAAGAGCAGCAGCGTGGTCAGCGTGTCGGGCGCGAACCGCACACCGCTCGCGAGCGCGGTCCACAGCACCAGCATGCTGAGGTAGTAGTCGAGGACGAACTCGAACTTCGCGAGCCGCGCGTAGGCGACGAACCGGCTGCGGACCCCGACGGCGGGCCGCCCCGTGACGGCTCCCGCCGGTGCGTCGGCCGACCCCTCGGGGGCCGTGCCGCGGGTGCGGCCGGCACCGGAAGCCGCTTCGGCGGGAGTGAACGCGTCCATGTCTTCTCCTCTGGTTCCCGCGGTCCCGGATCAGCGGGCCGCCGTCGGCTTCCCGCCCGTCGTCAGCTTCTCGGCGGCCCGGATGCCCGAGAGCATCGCCGCCTCCGAGATGGGTGAGGTGAAGTAGTCGCCCGCGAAGACGACCGGCGCGTGCTGGAGTCCGATGACCCGAGCGGACTTCCGGTAACGGCCCGGCGCGGGCAGCGGCATCGCGTGCGGGCGTACGGCGATCTCGAACGGCTCCGCCTCGTCGACGGGGAAGTCCGGCCACAACCGGGTGACCAGCCGGGTCGTCTCGGAGTACTGCTCCTCGGGGGTCAGCGCGAGCAGACGGCGCGTCTCGGCGCGGCCCGGGTAGACGAACGCGAGGTGCTTGTCGACCGAACGCCCCTGCGCGTCCTTGACCTTGCGGGGGAAGGTGATGATCGTCTTCACCGGCGGGTCGTCCGCGCCCGCGGCCACGATGTGCGCCTCCGACGGCATGCTGCTGAAGTCGACGAGGTAGGAGACCGACAGGGCGGGCTCGTACACCTGGGTCTCCAGGAACTCGCGGGTGTCGCGGCCCACGATGTCGTTCGGCAGCGCGGCCGTGAGCTTGGCGGCGACCGGCGCGATGGTGGCGACCACGACGTCGTCGAAGACATCGGAGTGGCTTTCGCCGTCGGCGGACCGGGCCGTGATGTGCACCCGCCCGTCCGTCACCTGGAGGTCGGTGACCTCGTGTTCGAGCCGGATGTCGGCCCCCTCGGCGTTGCGCTCGGCGATGACCTCCATGCCGTTGCGGAACACGAAGAACTTCGCGCCGGCCACCTGTGCCTGCATCGCCCGTACGTGGGCGGCGGAGACGTCCTCGCAGCGCCACAGCCAGAACGACTCGATCTCCGGTCGCAGCAGGTTGTCGAAGCCTCGCTGGGACAGGCTCTTGCGGGCGTACTCGGCCGCGGTGGTGCCGTCGTCGAACGGCGCGAGCTTGAGCGGGTCGAAGATGTCGAGCTGCTTGCGCTTGAGCGTCTCCTTCATCGTGCCGGTCAGGAAGCCGATCCGGTCGCGGAGGCCGACGTGCTGGTACGTGAGCAGGCTGCGCAGCGAGTCGGAGAGCAGTTCCGCGGGCCGGCCCTCGTCCACGACGATGACATTGTTGGACATCTCCACGAGCTGGTCCTCGAGCCCGTACTCGTGAATTCGCTCGAACATCAGCTTGTAAAAGCTGGTGAACCAGAGGTTGATACCGACCGAGGGCTCGATCTCCGAACGGTGCCACGAACGGGCCCGGCCGCCGAGTCCGGCAGCCGCCTCGAAAATGACAACCTCGCGGCCCGCCTTGAGCAACTCCTTGGCGGCGGCGCAGCCGGCCATCCCTCCGCCGATGACAGCAGTCCTCGCACGCTGACTCATTCGATTTCCCTCCAGGGAATGGCTCGGATTACCCCCGACCGTTTCTCGCCACAATTTAGGAGGGTGAAGTGTCTGTTAGATATAGCAGTCCTCCAGGAAATGACCCGCACACATCTGTCATTGTGCCCATTCACGCGATGGTGGACCGTAGTCGGGGCACAGGCTGCCCAGCCGTTCCGGGGCGCGCCGGGGATGCGGCCGACTGCGCCGACGAGCACCGCCCGCCGGGGCGTCGAGCAGTTGCACCCCGGCGGTCCGGCCATGCTGCTGCGGCCCGCCGACGCGGAGCGGACCCGCCCTGTGCGGTCGGCCGGCGGACGGCGAGAGGAAGGCCCGAGAGGGAGACCGGGGACGTACGGGTACCGACCTTCGCGCAGGATCCCTTCCGGCTGTCCCGTGGTCACCCGACTGCGTCCGGCGTACAAAGGGTTGTCATTGCCAGTACCGTCGCGCGATCCCTATTTTGATCGCGTGAACGGGACCGACGCGCCGCCCCCCGTAACGGCGTTCCCCCTCGAAAGGTTGCCGAATGTTCGTCGCACTGGCCAGATTCACCACACACCGCAGCAGACTGTTGCTCTATCTTTCCGGCGTACTTCTGGTGCTCGCGGGAGCGCTGGGCGGTGGCGTGATATCGACCCTGTCCGCCGGTGGGTTCACGGACAGTTCCACCGAATCCGCGCGAACTGCCGAGATCATGGACGAACGATTCCACTCGGGTGCCCCCAATCTGACCCTGCTGGTATCGGACACCCGCGGTGTCGACGACCCGGCGGTCAGCGCGGCCGGTGAGCGGATCACGCAGCGCATCGGCGCCGAGTCCGGGGTGGAACAGGCCCTCTCCTACTGGACGACGGGCAAGACCCCGGCACTGCGCGGCGAGGGCGGCGACAGTGCCCTGATCCTGGTGCGGATCTCGGGTGACGAGGACCAGGTACAGACGACGCTGAAAAGGATCCAGCCGGAGTACGACGGCACCGTCGAGGGCCTGGAGACGCGCCTGGGCGGCGCCGCGGTCGCGAACAAGGAGATCACGGACACCACCCAGGACGACCTTCTCATGATCGAGATGGTCACCTTCCCGGTGCTCCTGGTCGTGATGCTCTTCGTCTTCCGCAGTGTGGTGGCCGCGCTGGTGCCGCTGCTGGTCAGTGGACTGACCATCGTCTCGGTGCTGCTGACGCTCCGTATCCTCACGTTGTTCACCGACGTCTCGGTGCTGGCCACCAACGTCGCGACGGGACTCGGGCTCGGTCTGGCGATCGACTACAGCCTCATCCTGCTCAAGCGGTACCGGGAGGAGCTGCGCGGCGGGGCCGGCACCGACGAGGCGATCGCGACGGCACTGCGCACCGCCGGCCGGACTGTCCTGTTCTCCGCGGTGACGGTGGCGCTGGCCCTCGCCGGCCTGCTGGTCTTCCCGTTCTACTTCCTGCGCTCCTTCGCGTACGCGGGCATCCCCACCGCGCTGCTGGCCGCGTTTGTCTCCGTCACCTTCCTGCCGGCGCTGCTGAAAGCACTCGGCCCGCGCATCGACAAGGGCCGCATCCTCGGCCGCGGCACGGCGGAGAAGGCACCGAAGCCGGAGGCCGAGCGTTTCTGGTACCGCCTCGCCACGGGCGTGATGCGCTTCCCGATGCCGGTCGCGGTCGCCGTGATCGGGCTGCTGCTCTTCCTCGGCTCGCCGTTCCTGTCACTGCACATGAGCCTCGCCGACGACCGCGTTCTGCCGGCCGACACCCAGTCGCGCCAGTTCAGCGACATCGTGCGGAAGGACTTCAGCACCCAGGAGTCGCAGGCACTGAACGTGGTGCTGAGCGACACCCCGCCGACCGGGGAGCGTGAGGTGGAGGCGTACGTGCGCGAGCTGTCCACGCTCGGCAACGTGGCCCGGGTCGACAGCGAGGTCGGCTCCTTCGCGGCGGGTGAGCTGGTCGCCCGGCCCGGTCCCGGCTCGGACCGGTTCAGCGCGGACGACAGCACCTACCTCTCGGTGATCCCCAAGAGCGAGTCGCTGAGCGAGGAGGGCGAACGGCTGGTCAAGGACATCCGGACGACCGAGGCGCCGTACGACGTCCAGGTGGGTGGCCCGGCGGCCGAACTGGTGGACTCGCTGGACTCCATGTACGACCGGCTGCCGATCGCCCTCCTGATCATCGGCGTCACGACGTTCGTTCTGCTGTTCCTGTTCACCGGCAGTCTGGTGCTGCCGCTGAAGGCGCTGGTCCTCAACTGCCTCAGTCTCAGCGCCACCTTCGGTGTGCTGGTGTGGGGCTTCCAGGACGGCCATCTGGAGGGCTTCGTCGGTGACTTCGTGGTCACCGGCACCATCACCTGGACCGTGCCCGTCCTGCTGTTCTGCATCGCGTTCGGCCTGTCGATGGACTACGAGGTCTTCCTGCTCTCCCGGATCAAGGAGGAGTGGGACCGGTCGGCGGACAACACCCTGGCGGTGGCGCGCGGGCTGGAGCGCACCGGTGCGATGGTGACCGCCGCGGCGGCACTGATCGCCATCGTGTGGTTGGGCTTCGTCCTGTCCGGGATCTCGTACCTGAAGGCCATCGGCCTGGGGCTGGCCATCGCGGTCCTGATGGACGCGACGCTGGTGCGCGGCGCCCTGGTGCCGGCGTTCATGCGGCTGGCGGGGCGCGCCAACTGGTGGGCGCCGGCGCCTCTGGTCCGCTTCCACAACCGGTTCGGCCTGCGCGAGGCGCCGGACGCGCCCGCGGGGCCGCCTTCCGCTCCTTCGGAGTCCGGACAGGCGTCCGAGGGGCAGGCGAGGTCTCAGAGCGTGCGCTGAGCAACGCGTCCGACCGCTCAGGGCCTGGTCCGAACGACAGCCCCTGGGCGGCCGGACGGTACCGGGGGCCCGCCCGCGCACAGTGCGCGGGCGGGCCCCTCCCGTTCGGGCGTGGGTGGGCCAGAACGCCTGACGACGGACGTGGGGCGTCGGCGGCAGTCACCCGCCGAAACGGGGGGCCGGTACGGAGTCGAGGCGCGGTACGGGAGCGTCCAGCTCGTAACGTCCCGAGGGCGTCCTCGGCTCGGCGGCCGCGCCGTCCTGCGCCTGGGTCAGCGCGACGAGGCGGATCAGCTCGGGGATGCGGTAGACCGTCGCCGAGCCCGGCGTCGAGCCGACGGCCTCCACCACATGGTGTTCCAGGAGCCGGCCCACCAGGAGGTCGGCGGCCCAGGTGTCCAGGGCCAGGGCGCGCGCCGCGCGGGGAATGTCGAACGGGACCGCCCCGGCGCGGGCCAGACAGGCCAGCGCCCAACCGTGTTCGGCCAGCCGGGCGCACGCGTCCGTCATCCGCCCCCGGACGTCGAGGGAGCCGCTGCTCAGTTCGGCCAGCCGGCGGTGCTCCGGCGTGAGCCGGGCGGCCAGCTCGGTGACCGACCACATGGAGCGTGCCGCCAGCTTCTCCCCCGCCGCCCGGACCCCCAGCGCGCGGTTGCCGGTCAGGCGCACCACCTGCCGGGCGGCGGCGACGTCCGCGCCGATCCGGTCGGCCCCGGCGAGCGAGGCGAGCAGTTCGACGGCGTCGTCCGTCTCCATCGGTCCCAGCTCGATGTTGGCCGCACCGGGCAGACCCGGCAGCCGTACGCGCGAGGTGACCAGGACCGCGCTCAGCGAACCGCCGGGCAGCAGCGGCAGGACCTGCTCGGGCCCGAAGGCGTCGTCCAGGAGCAGCAACAGGCTCCGGTTCGCGCTCCAGCTGCGGAAGTTCCGCGCCAACTCGTCGATCTGGTCGGGCAGTTCAGACATGGGCATGCCAACATCGCGCAGCAATGCGCGCAGCACGGAGACGAGATCCTTCGGACAGTTGCCCCCGTCGTGCAACCGCACGTAGAACTGCCCGTCCGCGAAGTGCTCGCGCAGCAGATGCGCGGCCCGTACGGCCACGGCGCTCTTGCCCGAGCCGGCACCGCCGAGGACGGTCACGATCCGTGGCGCCGCCAATGACCTGCCGTTGCCCGATCCGGCATGCGTGACGATATGGGCCAGCTCCGCCCGCCGGCCTACGAAGTCCGGTGTGTCAGGAGGCAGTTGAGCGATCATGGGCTGCCCCGCCGGGACGCCGCCCCGCCCGGTGGCGGGTGCGGCGGTGACGGCTCGTACGGCCACCGGCCGGACCGGCGCCAGGTCCAGCGACGGCGCCTCGTTGAGTACGTCGCGCTGGAGTCGCTGGAGCCGCTGCGAGGGCTCGATGCCCAGCTCGTGGACCAGATCGCGCCGCAGCCGCACGAAGGTCTCCAGCGCGGTGCCCCGCTGGCCCGAGCGGTAGGCCGCGAGCATCAGCTGGGCGGCGAACTCCTCGTTCAGCGGGTGGTCGGCGGTCAGCTGCCGCAGCTCACCCATCAGCCGGTGATGGCGACCGAGCCGCAGATCGGCCTCGATCCGCAGCTCCAGGGCGCTCAGCCGCACGTACTCGAGCTGCGCGATGCGCGCGGCCAGCGCCGGGCCGGCCTCGACGTCGGTGAACGCGTCGCCGCGCCACAGGGCGAGCCCCGCACGGAGCTCACGGGCGGCGCTCTCGGGGTCGCCCTCGCCCAGATCGGCGCGCGCCCGCGCGAGATGACGCTCGAACTGCCACAGGTCCACCTCGTCGGGGACGAGCCTGATCCGGTAGCCGTTGGGACAGGTCTCCAGCCGCTCGCCGGGGTCCCCCGCGCAGTGCAGGCTCTTGCGAAGCTGGTACACATAGGTCTGGATGGTCTTACGGGCCAGCCGGGGCGGGTCGCCGTCCCACAGTTCGTCGATGAGTGTGGACGTCCGCACCTGTTCGTTGGCATGGAGCAGCAGAACGGCGAGCAGCCGCCGGGCCATCGGGGCGGACGGAGTCCGGTCCCCTCCCTGACCGCTGATCTCCATCGGCCCGAGGATCCGGATCCGCAGTGGATGGGTGCCGTCCGGGTGAGCACAGTCCGGGTGAGGACCGAAGCCGTCGGTCCTTTCGGTCGCCGAGTGCGTCAAAGCCCTTCGTGTCCCTTCGGATTGTCTTGCGGGGACCGTGCTTCCCCGTGGAACGGTGCTCAGGTGCCACGAACCGTGAAGGTCACATACATGTTGCTGCAAGGTCATCGATGGTCTCTGCTGCGGAAACGACGCGTCAACAGACTTACGGATCAAACGCGTTGGTTCCTCGGTCCGCCCCTTCCACCCGGTTCCCGACTCCCCTTGACAAAAGCGCCGCCCAGGCCGCCGGGCCCCGGGCGGCATGGACGGCGGGACTCCGCGCGGCGCGGTCCGTCCCGACGGCGGCCGGGTCCGTCAGCTCCGCGCCGCGGACGGGCGGGGTCGTCCTCGCCCAGTGCGAAGCGCCCCGCCGAAACCAGCAGAATCACCGCGGTCGCGGAACACCTCGGACGGCACTGGTGGATCGAGAACAAGGAACGCCGCGTCCGGGACACGACGTTCGACCGAATCCCCGGACATCTCCCGACACGGGCCCGTCAGCCGGGCAGAACCGGCAGCACGCCGCAACCGGATCGATCATGGGAACGCCGAGAGCGACGAGAACTACGAGAACGACGGACCCCCGAGTCCGCCGCGCATCCCAGGGCGGTGGCTGATATTCGACGGCGACGGGTGAACCGGGCTGATGACACTCTTCGTCCCCTCACAAGAGAATGCGTTGTCACATGACCTGGGGCGCGGCGGATGCCCGGCGGATCGGCGATACATGCCTCGCGGACGGCGCCGGCCAGCGTCGCCGACCACGTTCCTCGCATTGGCGGGAATTCGCCGGGTTCGACGCCGATCACTGAAAGAATTCCCAGACCTGCCGCCCCGCGCTTGCATCGTTCGCACTCCTGGGAGGCCGAGCGGTCCCGTATCCGGGAATTCATCTCGCCCGGCCTCTTTGGACACCCCGGATTCCACCGCCCGCGGCCCGGGCCGGAACACGGTGCCTTCTTCCTGCCCGTCCGGGGGCGCCCCGGGCCGTCAGGCGTACGGTTCGGGGGCCGGGAGCCGGTAGCACCCGTCCTCGGGGGACTCGACCAGCCGGGACGGTCCGAGCCGCTCCCTCAGCGAGGCGATCCGGGTCGGCAGGGTGGCGTGCAGTAACGCCCGGTGCGCGCGCAGGACCTCCTCGACGATCTGGTCGGCACGCAGTGTCCGGCCCGGCTGCCGGGCCAGCGCGGCCAGGATGTCGAACTCGTCGTCCGGCAGTTCGGTCGGGGCACCGTCGACCAGGACGGCCCGCTCCCGCAGGTCGATGCGTACTCGCCCGGCCAGCAGCAGGTCTGCCGGCGGCTCCTCGAAGGGCCCGTCGGGGACGGCCGCGGCGGGGGCGGTGCCGGTTCCGGGGTCAGTGGTGGCGGGCTCGGCGGGCCGGCCGCGGCGCAACACCGCCCTGGCCCGGGCCAGCAGTTCGGCCAGGTTGTAGGGCTTGACGAGGTGGTCGTCCGCGCCCAGGTCGAGCGCTCGCACGCAGGACAGATGGTCCCCGCGCGCGGTGGTCACCAGGATCGGGACCGTACTGGCGGCCCGCATCGCGCCGCACAGCCCGAAGCCGTCACAGTCGGGGAGGGCGAGGTCGAGCAGGACGACATCCGGGCGGGCCCGGTCCAGCAACTCGAGCGCGGCCCTGCCGGTGGACGCGCACACCGCCTCCAGACCCTGTTCCTCCAGAGCTGCCCCGAGAGCCGCCGACACCCGTTCGTTGGCCTCAACGACCAGTAGTTTCACATCGTCCTCGTTCTGGCGTGGTTCTGGCGTGGTTCTGGCGTGCTCAGCGTTCCGAGGCGTTCAGCGTCCCGAGGTCTGGCGCTGCCGCGATCGTGCGCGTGTCTCGCCCCATCCGTTCCCCGCTCCCTGCTGGTCCGAGCGGATGTAGTCGGGGAGCACCCTAGGCGGCCAGCTGCCGATGCTGAACATGCCCATCGAGTACGCCTTCGCCGCCAGTGCCGTCCGGTTGGGCACCTGGAACTGCCGCAGCAGCATGCCGACGTGGTACTCGATGCCCTGTCGGCTGAGGAACAGCTTGGCCGCCAGACGTACGGTCGGATCACCCGCCGCCACGCCCTCCAGGACCTTCGCGCTGAGCGGGGCCAGCTTCCACGGCGAGTCGTCGTGCGCCTCGCGGTCGACGGGTGTTTCCTCCGGCGTGAACTGGACCACGATCATCTCGACCCGGCCCGCGGCGTCGGTCACCGGGAACGCGGTGATCTTGCCGGAGACCGTGTTGCCGTAGACGGACAGGACGACGGAGTGACCGACGAGACGAGTCCGGTGTCCCTGCACAAGCAGGCCGAACTGACGCAGCATGTGCTGCCGCACGCTCGGGTGCAGGAACTCCACGAATTCACGGCCGCGCAGTTCGTCCGCCCGCTGGGCGCACCGGGGCATCACGGGGCTGTTGACGGAACGCACCCGAAGATTCAGGTCGAGAATGGCGAGAGCGATTCCGGAGCGCTCGAAAAGCGAAAGGAACGCATCACGGTACTTCTCGCTTCCGATTTCCGCGTCGAACAGAGAAGAATCTATTTCATACAGCGTTTCGGCGGAATACGGGCTTTTCCCGGGCAAGGTGGCATGCGCCTCCGCCACCCGGAGGAGCCCGCCCACCGTACTGATCTTCGCGTGGGCCATGTAAGCCTTTCCCTCCCTCTCGAATCTTTCACTGGCCGCGAGCCAGCGTACGGAGTAAGGGCGTTGACGTGCAATGGAATCCGGAACCCCCGCGAAAGACTGTGGTCGCCGTCCCGCGGGTTCGGAGAGACCGTCGCGGCGGGCCCGGGAAGCAGTGGGAAACGCCCCCCGACACCGCTCGGCAACCTCCGGTCATCCGCGAATTACCGGCATTTCCACCCACATTTTCCATTACCGGACGGGACCAATCCGACTTACCGGCGAGTAGCCCGTTCGGTGCACCGATCGGGCACCGGCCCCCGGTCCCGACACCGGCCCTCACCCCGGCACCACTACCCACATCGGCGCCCCGACTACCGGGTCACAGTCGCTCGGCGAGCACGCCCGAGCCGAAGACCGCCCTTCCGGCCATGCGGCGCACCGCCGGAACCAGCCCGGCCCTGCCGTCCACGTCCAGCCGGTGGTACAGCCTGGTGAGGATCTTCTCCACGGCCCGCCGGGTGACTCCGAGCGCCTCGGCGGTGTCCTGGTTGGTGTGCCCCAGGGCCACCAGGGAGGCGACCCGCCGCTCGGTGTCGCTGAGCGCCCCGCCGGCCACCGGTACGCCTCCGCACGGCGGCGCACCGTGCGGGGACGGCGGCTGCGAGGCGGTCCAGCGCCGCAGCACCGCCTCGCCCGTCGCCTCGGCGATCCGGTCCGCCTCGGCGAGGATCTCGTCGGAGCCCGGCCGTCCGGCGGCCCGCATCCGGTTTCCGTACGCCGTCAACGACCGTCCCAGCTCGAGGTGGTTGGAGCTCTCCCTGAGCACGGCGACGGACTCCGCGAGCAGGGACAGGGCGTAGCGGCCGCGCACCACGGTGCCCCACATGCGCAGGCTCCGGCCGAGTGCGGTCGGTGCGCCGAAGCTCCGTGCCCGGTCACAGGCGCGGGCGAGGAGCCGGAGCGCGGCCTCCGGGTCGCCGAGGCGGAGCAGCAGGGTCGCGCGCCACACGTCGACCGGGAACAGGGTCCGGTTGCACCAGCCCGCCGCTTCGGCGCGGCGGGCGGCGTCCTGCAGGTCGGCCGCGAGGGCGGGCAGTTCACGCTCCGCGGTCAGCGGGATCTGCAGCACCCGCAGGGCGAGCCCGCACACCGGTTGCCCGGCGCCCTGCCCCTGGGCCAGCCGGTCCCGCAGCCGTTCCGCCAGCCAGGTGTCCCCCGTCTCGACCGCCACGGACGTCAGGCTCAGCACCGTCAGCCAGTCGTGGTCCCCCAGCGATTCCCCTGCCGGGTCCCGCGCCGGGTCGGGAGCCGTCGCGCAGGCCTCCCGCGCGTCCGCCCGGGCGTCGGCCGGCCGGCCGGCGTGCACGGCGGTGAGCGCGCGCCAGCTCAACACGGCCGTGCGCAGCCGCCGGTCGTCGCGCTGCCGCGCCGTCTCGAGCGCCGTGTCCAGCCAGCAGCGCGCCGGTTCACTCTCCTCCGCGACGGCCGCGCAGGCGATCGTCAGCGCGGACGCGGTGTACTCCGAGGCGGCCGACGCCGGTTCGTGCTCCAGCAGCCACCGCGTGCGGTCGGCGACCTCGGTGGCGGGCAGCCGGCCGCCGAGGACGCCCGCGAAGACGAGGACCGCCATGAGTTCCCGCCGGGCCGCGGTACCGGGACCGGGAACCGGTCCGGGGTCGAGGGCTCGGCCGGCGTCGAGGAATCCGCCGGGATCGAGGGCTCGCAGCCGTTGGACGGCGGCGGCCTGAGCCGCCGGGTCGCCCAGCCGCGACAGCCGTACGCGGGCCTCCAGCCGCAGCCCGAGTTCCGACGTCTCCGGGGCGGCCCGTTCCACCGGGTCGGCCGTCGGCACCATCGGCTCCGTGCGCCCCGCCCCGGCTTGTTCCAGCATCTCCGACGCCGCGTGCGGGGCGGAGAGGAACAGCGTGAGCGGCACACGGGCCACGACCGCGGCGCGTTCCGGGACCGCGTCCAGCAGGGGAAGCGCCTGGCCCACGTGGCGCAGCATCGCGGAGGTGTCGGCGTTCTGTTCCACGTCGGCGAGGGCGGCCAGCAGGTCGCCGCGCTGAGGGCTGTCGGGCGGGAACTCGCGCAGGGCTCGGCGCAGACAGCGGATCGCGAGCGCGTCGTCGCCACTGCGCCACACTTCGCGGGCGGTCTCCCGCATCACCCGTGCGGCCCCGGTCCAGTCACCGGGGCCGACCTCCATGAAATGGGGGACGACCCGCTCGGCCGGTGCGCCCGAGTCATGGAGCAACTCGGCCGCCCGGCGGTGCAGCCGGTCGCGGTCGGTGAGCGAGATCCCCCTCCTCGGCGGCCTCCCGTACGCAGTCCCACAGTACGGGCGGTGTCCAGCGGTCGGCGGCCCAGCCGAGTCTGATCAGTGCCCTGGTCGCGGCGTCCCCTTCGGCCGGGTCCAGGTCCGCCAGACGGGCGAGGATGTGCGTCTCGGTCTCCCCGCCGAGGAGCGCCGCGCAGGCGGCGAGCCGGCCGACGGACTCCGGGTGACCGGTCAGGGCCGCGGCCACGCGGGACCGCAGGCTCCAGGGCGCGGGCTGGGCACGGGCGAGATCGAGCAGGCATGCGGAGGCACCGCGGCCCGCACGCTCCAACCGCTCCAACCGCTCCAACAGGGAGATGATCAGTGTCGGGTTGCCGCCGGTGGCGTGGGTCCAGGCGTGGACCTGGTCGTCGGCGAGCACGATGCCGCGTTCCCCGAGCAGGGCACGTACTCCCTCCGTGCCGAGCGGCCCCATCCGGATCACCTGGTCGGCGGCCGACAGGATCTCCTGCACCCCCGGCATCTCGGTGGCGAACTCGCCCTCGCACACGGCGACCGCCATGAGCAGCGGGCCCGGCCCCGGGTCGGCGAGCAACGCGGTCAGCCGGGTCAGGGCCGGCTCCCCCGCCCGCTGCAGGTCGTCGACGAGCAGCGCGACCGGGCGGTCGGCGGGTTCCGGGCGGGCCGGACCGGGGTGGCCGAGGGGCAGCCCCTGTTCCAGTCGGCTGCCTCGGGCTCGCCGTACGACGAAGCCGTGCTGTTCCGCGTGGACCGCGACCGCGTCGAGGAAGGCCGAACGCCCCACACCCGGAGTTCCGGTGACCGCCATGAGCACGGTGTCGCCTGTTTGCGTACTGTTCATCGCACGTTGGACCGTGTCGAGATCCTTTATCCGCTCCAGGAGCCGCACGGAGCCTCCATTCATCAGCGGAACCGGTCAAGTGCGGGTCATTCCGGGCCGATTGACCCTGGCGCGCCGCCTGGACACAAAGGCCCGGCACCATCAACAAAAAGTCACAGCACTGTCATATCGTAATGATTATGAGTTCGAGACGATCAAAGCCGGCGCATCCGGTTCCCTCGGTTCTTTCGGTTCCCTCGTTCTCTGTCTCCCGTTCCCACACGCTCAGAACGGGAACCGCTGCCGTGCCGGCCGCCACGCCACGCGGGCCGTCCACCTGCCCGGTCCGTGGCGGACACCGCGGCGCACGCTGCGTGGTGATGCTGGGTACCCCCGGCCGTGGCTCGGTGGACGCCATCGCCCGCCATGTCAGTGTCACGTACGGACGGGAGGCGAACGTACGGCGCGTGGGCTGTCGGCGTGAAGCGGCCGGCACGGAGCACGCCGTGCTGCGACGCCTGCTCGGCGCCTCGCCGCCGGGTCACGAAATCCGTTACGCGGCCCACTCGTTGGTCTGCGGGCTGCTGGCGCGCGGGCCGCTCGTCCTCGCCATCGGCGATGCACAGTGGTGCGACGAGGGCACACTGCGCTTCATCGACCAGCTGATGCGCGCCACCTACCGGCAGCCGCTGACCGTCCTGCTGCACCTGCCCCCCGGACTGCCGGGGCCCGCCGCGGCGGCGTTCCACGAACTGGCGACGCGGGACTACTGCACGGTCATCGACGCCGCGGGCCTCTGGCCCGCCGACACCGCCCGGCCGACCGCCGAAGACCTGGCCGAACTCGCCCGGCGCGAGCCCCGGTTGCTCGAGGTCGCCCGGGCTGCGGCGGCACTCGGCAGCACCGACCCGGACCTCGTCGGCGCCCTGGCCGGGCTCCCGTCCAAGGCGACGGGCCGGCTCCTGGAGGAGGCCGAGGCCCGCGGCCTGCTCCCCGGGCCCCTACCGGCCCACGGCACCCTCTCGCTGCTGGACCCCCTGCCCGAGGCCGAGCGGGAGCGAATGCGCGCCCAGGCCGCCGAGATCCTCAACGACGCGGCCAAACCGGCCGAGCAGGTGGCCGACCTGTTGCTCGAGCAGAGCACGCTGGACCGCTCCTGGATGCGTGCCGTCCTCAAGGAGGCGGCGGCAGCCGCCCGGCACGACCGCCCGGCTGCCGCGGTCTCCTATCTGACGCGGCTCCACGCCGCCGACCCCGACGATGTCGCCGTCCGCATCGACCTCGCCACCGCGCTGGTCGACATCGATCCCCTGGCCGCCCGGGAACACCTCGCCCACCTCGCCGGGACACCCCCCGGCACGGACGATCCACTGGTCCGGGCCCACGCCGCCGACCTGCTCCGGCTCACCTCCCTCATGGTGCACGACTCCCCCGACACCCCCGCCGCGCTCGACGCGCTGCTGCGTGAGCTGGACCCCGGCCGTCAGGACGGCCCGCCGACCGGGCGGGCGCAACGGGCTCCGGCCCCCGCCCCCACCGCCCCCACGGCCTCTGCGGTCCCTGAGGTCTCTCCGGTCTCCGCGATCCCTGTCGCCCTCACCTCACCCGCCTCCTCCGCCATCCCGGTCTTCACCGACCACCCGACCGAGCGCACGGTCCTCGCCGTCCGCGCGCTGCGCACCGCGCTGACCGCCTCCGGGCCGGAGGCGCGGGAGACGGCGGTCGCGGGCGCCCGTCAGGTCCTCTGGTCCGGGCGGCCGCACACCGCCTGGGCCAGGGTCGCCGCAGCGCAGGTCCTCGCACTGGCCGACGACACCGCGACCGCACTCGACCAGTTGCAGCGGACCGTCGCCGACAGCGCCGAGCGTGAGGAGATGTGGGCCGAGTGCCACGCCGCTTCGGCGCGGGCCCTGGTGCTGCTCGAATCGGGCCAGGCGGCCGAGGCCGCCGAGGCGGCGTCGGCCGCGTCCCGTCTCTCCGAGACAGAGGGCACGTCGGGGCGGAGCCGGCTGGCGTCGATCGCCCACGCCCACGCCCTGGTCGCCCGGGGCGACCTCGACCGGGCACAGGAGGTACTGCTCCGGCTCGACGGCCGCCGGCTCGACGACTGCGTCTGGGAGTACCACCACCGTCTGACGGCCCTGGCCCTGGTCGAGCGTGGCCGTGGCCGGCCCGAGCAGGCCCTGCGTCTGCTCGAGCGGTGCGGGGCGAGTCTCGCCGCCGCCGGCGTGGGCAACCCGGTGTTCACCCTCTGGTGGGTGCACAGCACCGAGCTGCTCATGCGGCTGGGCCGACCGGGCGCCGCCGCCCGACGGGCCGAGTTCGGAGAACAGTTGGCCGAGCGATGGCCGACGGCCCGCAGCGCGGGGCTGAGTCTGCTGGCCCGGGGCGTGTCGGCCGACCCGGCCGGCTGCGTCGAACTGCTCACCGAGAGTGCTCGGGTTCTGGCCCAAAGCTCCGACCGGCAGTCCCACGCCCTCGCCGAACTCCGCCTCGGCAAGGCCCTGTTGCACCGGTCGGACCGGGGTGCGCCCTCCCGTCTGCGCGCGGCGCTGGCGATCGCCGTGCGGTGCGGCCTGACCTCCGTCGCCGAACAGGCACGGTGCGCGCTCCGCTCGGCGGAGGGCCGGCACACCCTGGCGGCGCTCAGCCATGCCGAACGTCCCGTGGCGGAACTGGCGGCGGCCGGGAAGTCGAACCGGGCGATCGCGGACGCCCTGTGCCTGACGGTACGCACGGTCGAGTACCACCTGACGAACGTGTACCGGAAACTCGGCGTCCCCGGGCGGGCCGGCCTCGCGAAGTGGTTCCCGGCACAAGGACCGCAGCCCGTCGAGACGCGAGCGCTCGGCGAGACACGGTGAACCGGCCGCTCCGGTCCCCGGGTTCACCCGGCGCGCCCGACGGGCTCCTGGAACGGGCCGGGGAACTGGCCACGTTGGAGCGGGCCGTGCGCCAGGTCGTGGACGGCGGGACGGCGACCGTCGTCGTGCGCGGGCGCCCGGGCACCGGACGCAGCGCCCTGCTCGCCGAGGGCGCGGCCCTCGCCCGGCAGTTCGGCCTGCACGTCCTCACGGCACCCGGACAGGGCGAACTCGCCTCGATCAGCGGCCCGTCGGCCCTGTTCACCGACGACACCCGGGGCACGTCGGAGACGGAACGGGCCACGTCCCCCACGGGCCACCCGACACCGCGACCCGCGTTGCGGGTGGTCGTCGAGGGCTCCGAGGACTCCGACCCCGCGCCGCCCGGCGCGCAGGCCGGTCCCGGATACGAGCTGTCGCTGCGCCCGCTGACCGAGCACGCCGTACGGACGCTGCTCGTACGGGCGTACGGCGAGGAGGCGGCCGACTCGCTCCTGCCGGCCGCGACCGCCGCGACCGGCGGCAACCCGGCGGTCCTGTGCGCCGCGCTCCGGCGATGGCCCGGTCCGCCCCCCGACGCCGCCGAATTCACCGCGCTCGCCGACCAGACGGGCCGGCACCATCTGAGGACCGTACTGGCGCGGGCGTCCGCGCGGGCGTCCGCGTTCGTCGCGGCGAGCGCGGTGGCGGCGGGACACTTCTCGTTCCGCCAGGTCTGCGAGCTGGCCGGGATCTCCGTGCCGGACGGCGAGCGGGCGCGTACGGAGCCGGCCGTCACCGGCCTGCTCGACTCCGCCGTACGGCCCCGGCTGTACGACCCGCTGGTGGCCGAGCGGGTACTGGGCCTCCTGGACGGCGACCGACGCCGTGAACTCCACCAGTGTGCCGTGCGGTTGGCGCACCGCGAGGGTTTCCCTCAGGACGTGCTCGGCGGGCTGGCCGCGCGGACCTCGCTGGACGAGCCCTGGGTGCCCGGCGCGCTCCACGCGGCGGGTGTGGCCGCGCGCCGGTCCGGCGACGACGACGCGGCGGTGGTGTTCCTCGAACGGTCGTTGGACCACGGAGCGGCCGACGGGCTGCGCACGGACGTACTGCTGGAACTGGCGAAGGCGCAGTCGTCGCGGCGGCCGGCGGCGGCCGAGCGCGGATTCCGGCGGATCCTCAGGGAGACCGGCGTCCCGGACCGGTCCGGGGCCCTGCTGTTCGCCGCCGACATGCTGGCGCTGCACGCCGGGGACGACGCGGCGGCGGCGCTCAGCGCGACGGCGGCGCGGACGACGTCGGAGGCGGAGCGGCGTACGCTGCGCGGCCTGCACGTGCTGGCCGCGGAAACCTGCCCGCCCGGATCGGCACCGGCACCGGCACCGGACGCCTCGGCCCTCGGCCCGCGGGACGACCGGGAGGCGCCGGAGTTCGACGCGACCCGGGCCGCGGCCGAGGCTTGGCGGCACTGTCTGGCCGGGCGGAAGATCGGCGAGGCCCGCCGACTGGCCGGGACCGTGCTGATCCGGGCGGGAAACGGGCTGTTCACTCCCCGGCTGTTCGCCGCGCGCGTGCTCGCCGTCACCGAGGACGTGGCGCTGGCCCGGTCCGGGCTGCAGCGGATCACGGCCGAGGCGCGACGGCACAGGGTGAGCCCGGTGACCGGTCAGTCACTGCTGGGTCTTGCCGAACTCGCCTTGCGTACAGGCGAGTTGGAGCAGGCCAGGGAGCGGCTGGCAGAGGCGGTCGCCGAGGTGCCCAGGCACCACTGGCATCCGCGGGCGCTGCCGAGACTGACCGCGGTGGAGGCACTCGTCGCCCTGGAGTCAGGACGGACGGACCTGGCGGAGTCGACCCTGGAGCGGTCGGCCCGGGCGGAGGCCCCGCCGGACCGCAACGAGCACGGTCTGGGCCGTGCCCACCTGCTGTTCGCCCGGGGCGTCCTCTGCCTGCGCACCGGCCGGACCGCCGAGGCGAGGGCGCATCTGCGCGAGTGCGGCCGGATTCTGCGGCCCCTCGGCTGTGTGAACCCCGCCGTCATTCCCTGGCGTTCGCATCTCGCCATGGCGGAGGCGGCCTGCGCGGCCCCGCGGACGGCGGAGCGCCTGGTGGTCGAGAGCCTCACGGCGGCCCGGACCTGGGGCGCGCCGGGCGCGGTCGGCGCAGTCCACCTCTGGGCGGGACCGGCCCTCCCCGACCGTACGGCGCTCGGGCATCTACGGACCGCGGTGCGTCTGCTCGCCGGCATGCCGACCCGGAGGCTGTACGCGCGGGCGATGGTCGCGCTGGCCTCCACCCTGCTCGACACCGGCCGGTCGACGGAGGCGCGGCACCTGCTCGACGAGGCGGTCAGACGGGGCCGGCCGTTCCCGCTCACCGAGGAGGTCGCCGCCCGGCTCGCCGCTCAGCCCGGCTCGAACCGGGCACGGTTGAGTCCGGCTCAGCTGCGGGTCGCCCTGCTGGCGGCGGAGGGCCTGTCGAACACGGCGATCTCCAAGGAGCTGTCGGTCGGCGTCCGCACCGTCGAACTCCACCTGACGCACACCTACCGCGCCCTGGGCGTCAACGGCCGCTCCGACCTCGCGGTGGTACTGGGCCACCCATAAGGCCCTACGCGCCCAGCGCCTCCCCCAAGCCCGTACCCACGAGCCCCTCGCGCAGGGCGACCGCGGCGGCCTGGGTGCGGTTGGGGCAGTCGAGCTTGGCCAGCACGAGCGCGACGGTGCGCTTGGCGACATGCTCGGACACCTCGAGGGCCTGCCCGATCTGCCGGTTGCTGAGCCCTTCGACCAGCAGTTCCAGCACCCGGCTCTCCCGCTCGGTGAGCTGCCTCCTCGGAAACCGGTTCCGCGGCCCGGCGGCGCCCCGGGCGGGCCTGACGGACCAGGGGGCGGTCACCGGCTGCCCGGCCGGCACCGGCGCCGGCCGGACCGCCTCGGCCGGGTTCCGCAGGGCCTCGTCGAGCCCCTCGCTGGTCAGGGCGTCCTGGTCGAGGATTCCGTCACAGGGCACGACCTCGCCGGACGCGGCGCGCCGCACCTCGGCACCGGGCAGCACCAGCAGGACCCGGACCCCGTTGCGGCGGACGACCTCCGCCAGTTCGGCGGCCCACGCGTCCTCGCCCTCCCCGGCGCCGTTCACACACCAGAGCACCAGCACGTCGCAGGAGAGGATGAGCAGTTGGACGGCGTCCTCGGGCGACGCCGTCGTGAACTCCTCCGGCCGGAAGACGGTGGTCTGCTTCACCTGGGCGGCTTCCCCCAGCACGGCTGCGAGCCCCCTGCGCGCGACAGCGCCCCGCGCCACGACCGCGACCCTGACCGATCCCTGGTTCATCCAGCGCCCCCGTCCCTCCGCCGACCGGCTCCCCCACCGAGCCTCCGTCGCACAATCCCAGCGATTATGTCCCGGCGGGGTGCGGTTTTGCGCCACCCGGAGGGTTGCAGTAGATCGACGATCCCGTCACCACTCCGCGACATACGGTCATTCCGACCCCTCCCCCGGCCCCCACCCACAAGATCTCGGCCAACCGCTGCACTCGGTGAGGACCAGCAGGGTGACGACGAGGTAGCCACACCGGTCACGGCCCATCACCCGTAGGTGTACCGCTCTCCTCCTTCCCCTCCTGACGCTTGTTACGGAGGCAGTCGCGCAAACCTGAGTTGACCGTGACGCACACCCGGCCGGCCCGGGGGCGATGATGGCGGGCACCGGACCGGGTGGACGCGTTCGGCGGCCGGACGGGGCCCGTTGACAGAACACGGGCAAGATCACACAATCGTCGCCATGACCACGTACTGGTTCGTCAGGATGTCGGTGGCGCCGCGCGTCCCGGATCGAACCGGCTGCGAGCGCTCCGGCCGATAGCCGACCGCACCCTCTGACCCGGCCCGGCCCCTCACCACCCGGGCCCGCTCCCCGTCTTCCCGGCCGACGGCCCCGCACAGCCCCTTTACCGGGCCGCCCCGGCAGTCCTCCCACACACCCGCGTACGGGCGGGTGTGCCCCTCGGCGTCCGCGACGCCGGGACGGTCCGCGCCCCGTACCCCGGCACGGCCGGCCCGTCCGCATCCGTGACCCGTTCGAACCCGTGTGCAGAGGAAGGACGTCCCATGACCGTCACGAACACCGCACCACCCGCCACCCTGCGTGAGGCACGCATCCCCGGAGACGGCGTCTACGAAGGACGGCGCGTCCTGCGCCGGGTGCCCGAGGGGTGGGAGGAGCGGCCCTACGAGCTGTTCGAGGTCGAGCCGCAGGCGCGCACGATCGGCGCCGAGATCAGAGGGGTCGACCTGTCCCGCCCGCTCGGCCCCGAGCTGCGCGCCGAACTCCACCGGGCCCTGCTGGAGTGGAAGGTGCTGTTCTTCCGGGGCCAACACCTCGCCCCCGACCGGCAGCGCGCCTTCGCGCGCCACTGGGGCGAGTTGGAGACCAACCCGCTGCTCGCCGCCGGGTCCAGCGAGGACGTCGTCCGCTTCGACAAGGGCAGCGGGTCCACTCCGACGTTCGAGAACGTCTGGCACGCCGACGTCACCTTCCGCGAGCGGCCGGCGCTCGGTGCCGTCCTCCAGTTGCGCGAGGTGCCGCCGGCCGGCGGCGACACCCTGTGGGCCGACATGGCCGCCGCCTACGACAACCTCCCGCAGGACGTGAAGGACCGCATCGACGGTGCCCGCGCCGTGCACGACTTCATCCCCGGTTTCGCACGGTTCTACGGGCCCGAACGGCTCGCGCCGCACCAGGAGCACTTCCCGCCCGTGGAGCACCCCGTCGTGCGCACGCATCCCGACACCGGGCGGCGCATGCTGTTCGTGAACGTCTCCTTCACCACCCGGATCACCGGCATGCCCCGCGAGGAGAGCGACCGCCTGCTGCGCTACCTCTTCCAGCAGGCACACATCCCCGAATACCAGGTCCGTTTCCGCTGGCAGCCCGGCGACGTGGCGTTCTGGGACAACCGGGCCACCCAGCACTACGCGGTCAACGACTACGGCACCCACCGCCGGATCGCCGAACGCGTCGCCATCGCGGGCGACCGCCCCTTCTGATCCCCCGGCCCACGGCCGTGCGGGGTCCCGGCCCCCGCACGGCCGACGAGGGAAGGCCCCGAAAGAAGCTGTACCGTCCGGATCACCCGTAGGTGTACCGCGCGCCGCTCTCCCTCACCCACCGTCGCCGCCGCACCCCTCCGTCGTACGCCTCGCGATACGACGCGACGCGTACGACGGAGGGGTGCGGATGTCCGTGGACGGTGAGGCGGTACGGGTCAGGGATGAGACGGACGAGCCGGGCTGGGCGGTCGACCCGGACGACGAGTGGGGAGTGGCCGTCATCACCACGGTGGGGCGGCAGTTGAGGCTGCGGCGGGAGTCCGTGGGCATGCGGGTCGCCGCCTGGGCGGACTTCCTGGGGATGGCAGGGTTCGTGAGCCGAGGGTGACCGCCAGAGCGGACACCCCCTTCCGCGCCGCAGCGGAGCGTTACAGCACCGGCAGGTTCTTGCGGAGTTCGAAGGCGGTGACCTCGGAGCGGTACTCCTCCCACTCCTGCTTCTTGTTGCGCAGGAAGAAGTCGAAGACGTGTTCGCCCAGGGTTTCGGCGACCAGGTCGCTGCGTTCCATCAGGGTGAGGGACTCGCCGAGGTTCTGCGGGAGGGGTTGGATGCCGAGGGCGCGGCGCTCGGCGTCGGAGAGGGCCCAGACGTCGTCCTCGGCGCCGGGCGGGAGTTCGTAGCTCTCCTCCACGCCCTTCAGGCCGGCGGCCAGGAGGAGCGCGTAGGTCAGGTACGGGTTGGCGCCGGAGTCGATCGAGCGGACCTCGACGCGGGCCGAGCCGGTCTTGCCGGGCTTGTACATGGGGACGCGCACCAGGGCCGAGCGGTTGTTGTGGCCCCAGCAGATGTACGAGGGGGCCTCGCCGCCGGCGCCGGCGGTGCGCTCCGAGCCGCCCCAGATGCGCTTGTAGGAGTTGACCCACTGGTTGGTGACCGCGGAGACCTCCGCCGCGTGCTTCAGCAGGCCCGCGATGAAGGAGCGGCCGATCTTGGAGAGCTGGTACTCCGCGCCCGACTCGTAGAAGGCGTTGCGGTCGCCCTCGAAGAGGGAGAGGTGGGTGTGCATACCGCTGCCCGGGTACTCCGAGAACGGCTTCGGCATGAACGTGGCCTGCACGCCCTGTTCCAGCGCCACCTGCTTCATGACCAGGCGGAACGTCATGATGTTGTCGGCCGTGGACAGCGCGTCCGCGTAGCGGAGGTCGATCTCCTGCTGGCCGGGGGCTCCCTCGTGGTGGGAGAACTCCACCGAGATGCCCATCGACTCCAGCATCGTGATGGCCTGGCGGCGGAAGTCCTGGCCGACGTTCTGCGGTGTGTGGTCGAAGTAGCCGGAGTTGTCGGCGGGGGTCGGGCGGCTGCCGTCGAGCGGCTTGTCCTTCAGCAGGAAGAACTCGATCTCGGGGTGGGTGTAGAAGGTGAAGCCCATGTCGGAGGTGCGGGCCAGGGCGCGCTTGAGGACGTAGCGCGGGTCGGCGAAGGACGGGGAGCCGTCCGGCATGAGGATGTCGCAGAACATGCGGGCCGTGCCGGGCGCCTCGGCACGCCAGGGCAGGATCTGGAACGTCGACGGGTCCGGCTTGGCGATCATGTCGGACTCGTACACCCGGGCGAAGCCCTCGATCGCCGAGCCGTCGAAGCCGATGCCCTCGTCGAAGGCCTGCTCCAGCTCGGCCGGGGCCACGGCCACGGACTTCAGGAAGCCCAGCACGTCCGTGAACCACAGCCGTACGAAACGGATGTCGCGCTCCTCCAACGTCCGGAGCACGAACTCCTGCTGCTTGTCCATCTTCCGCTTCCCCATCATCGCCGGTCGGACCGTCTTTCCCTTGCCTCGACGGTTGGCCTCCTCGGGCTGCGGTCGGGCAGTCGGGCCATCCCACCACATCCGGGTTTCACGCGTGTTGCCGACCATGATCGTCCGGCGGCCCCGTGGTTCATCGCGCCCGCTGTCCATCTTGCCCGTTCGGGCCGGTGTGCGTAACGGCGGGCGCCGCCCCGGCACGCCGTCGGCGCGTCACCGGCACGTCGTCGTCGGCGGCCGCTCCGGCGCGTCGCCCTTCAGCAGGGTCCCCTCGGTCGGCTCAACCCCACCCCCCCCTTAATTGGTATTTCAGATGCAAGTTTTAATGGGTGGCGCAGGCAGTCGAGAACGAGGAGACCTGATGCTGTCCGAGCAGTCCGCCGTCACCGTCCGTGCCACGCTCCCCGCCGTCGGAGCGGCCCTCGGCGAGATAACCGAGCGCTTCTACGCCGGGATGTTCGCCGCCCGCCCCGAGCTGCTGCGCGACCTGTTCAACCGCGGCAACCAGGCCGCGGGCACCCAGCGCGAAGCCCTCGCCGGTTCCATCGCGGCCTTCGCCACGCACCTGCTGGAGCACCCCGACGACCGGCCCGACGCGATGCTGCGGCGCATCGCGCACAAGCACGCCTCGCTCGGCATCACCCCGGACCAGTACGCCATCGTCCACGAGCACCTGTTCGCCGCCATCGCGGAGGTCCTGGGCGAGGCCGTCACCCCCGAGGTCGCGGCCGCCTGGGAGGAGGTCTACTGGCTGATGGCGAACGCCCTCGTCGCCGTCGAGAAGCGGCTCTACGAGGAGCAGGGCGGGCCGAGCTGGCGCGCCTGGGAGGTCGTCGAGCGGGTCACCGAGACCGCCGACGTCGTCTCCTTCCGGCTGCGCCCGGCCGACGGGGGCCCGGTGCGGGACTTCCGCCCGGGCCAGTACGTCTCCGTCCGCGTCGCCCTCGACGACGGCGCCCGGCAGATCCGCCAGTACAGCCTCTCGGGGGCGCCCGGCCCCGGTGAGCGGCAGTTCAGCGTCAAGCGCGTGCACGACGAGGACGGAACGCCCGAGGGCGAGGTCTCCGGCCACCTCCACGCGCGGGTGCGGGCCGGTGACGTCCTGGAGCTGTCCGAGGCGTACGGCAATCTCGTCCTCGACGCCGAGCCCGGCACCCCCCTCCTGCTGGCCTCGGCGGGGATCGGGGTCACCCCGATGACCGCGATGCTGGCGCACCTCGCCGACGGCGGGCACCGGGCCCCGGTCACCGTCGTGCACGGCGACCGCTCCCCCGCCGACCACGCCCAGCGCTCCGACCACGAGGGGTACGCGGCCAAGCTGGCGGACTCCACCGTGCACCTCTGGTACGAGCAGGACGCCCCGGCCGGCACCTCCACCGGCTACGTCGACCTCACGGACGTGCCGGTCGCGCCGGGCACGCGCGCGTACCTGTGCGGTCCGCTGCCGTTCATGCGGACGGTGCGGGAGCAGCTGATCGGCAAGGGCGTCGCCCCGGCCGACATCCACTACGAGGTGTTCGGCCCGGACCTGTGGCTGGCCGAGCAGGGCTGAGCACGCCCCGGGAGAGCTGTCGGGTGGACGGGGGGCGTCCATCGGACGGGCGGGCTCAAGGCGCCCGGGAGATCTCCAGCAGGAGCGGGCCCGTCGGGCCCGTGGCGAGGTCCGCCACCGTGAGCGGGTCCAGTGAGGCGAAGAACGCCTCCTGGGCCCGCCGCAGCGCGCCCCGCAGGCGGCAGGCGGAACGGAGCGGGCAGGCCGCGAGGGCCGAGGTGCCCTCGCAGTCGACGACGTCGTCCTCCCCCTCGAAGGCTCGGACCACGGCGCCCACCGAGGCGGTGCGGCCCCGCTCCGTGAGGGCGAGGCCGCCGCCCCGGCCGCGCCGGGCCGTGAGCAGTTCCATGTGCTGGAGTTCGGCGACGACCTTGGCGGCGTGGGTGTACGGCACGTCGACGGCCGCCGCGACATCGCGCGTCGTCGGGTTGGAGTCGCCTGCCACGACGAGGCGCATCAGGACCCGCAGGGCGAGGTCGGTGGAGCGCAGCAGCCTCATACCGGGCAGGGTAGGTAACGCGCATCCGGCATTCAAATTATCCGAGGGGAGTTCTTGTGGAGTTTCCGGGCGGGGTCCGCAGCCGCCCCCGCACGGCCTCCCACCCCATCGCGTCGGTTTGACGATTACACTGGGCCGCGTGCCTCAACTACGTCTCGCCCTGAACCAGATCGACTCGCGCGTCGGTGACCTCGCCGGCAACGCCGAAGCGATCGTCCGCTGGACCCGGCACTCTGCCGAACAGGGAGCCCACCTCGTGGCGTTCCCGGAGATGGCGCTGACCGGGTACCCCGTCGAGGACCTCGCCCTGAGGTCGTCCTTCGTGGCGGCCTCCCGAGCGGCCCTGCGCTCCCTCGCCGCGCGGCTCGCCGACGAGGGGTTCGGGGAGCTGCCCGTCCTCGTCGGCTACCTCGACCGCAGCACCACCGCCCAGCCGAAGTACGGCCAGCCCGCCGGTGCGCCGCGCAACGCGGCGGCCGTGCTGTACGGCGGTGACGTCGTGCTGGGCTTCGCCAAGCACCACCTGCCCAACTACGGCGTCTTCGACGAGTTCCGGTACTTCGTGCCCGGCGAGACCCTTCCCGTGCTGCGGCTGCACGGCGTGGACATCGCCTTCGCCATCTGTGAGGACCTGTGGCAGGACGGCGGGCGGGTGCCGGCCGCCCGGTCGGCGGGGGCCGGGCTGCTCCTCTCGGTCAACGCCTCGCCGTACGAGCGGGAAAAGGACGACACCCGGCTCGAGCTCGTGCGCAAGCGGGCCCAGGAGGCGGGGTGCACGACGGCCTACCTCGCGATGACCGGCGGGCAGGACGAACTCGTCTTCGACGGGGACTCGATCGTCGTCGACCGGGACGGCGAGGTCGTGGCGCGCGCACCGCAGTTCACCGAGGAGTGCCTGGTGCTGGACCTCGAGCTGCCGGCGGCCGCCGCCGACGCGCCCGTCGCCGGCGAGGTCGTCGACGACGGACTGCGGATCGACCGCGTCGTCCTGTCCGAGGCACCGCTGCCCGCCTACCCGGCGGAGCGGAAGGGGACGCACGCGAAGCCGCTCGACGACGACGAGGAGGTGTACTCCGCGCTGGTCACGGGGCTTCGTGCGTACGTCGAGAAGAACGGGTTCGAGTCCGTGCTGATCGGGCTGTCCGGGGGCATCGACTCGGCGCTCGTCGCCGCGATCGCCTGCGACGCGGTGGGTCCGGAGCACGTGTACGGCGTCTCGATGCCGTCCAAGTACTCCTCCGATCACTCCAAGGACGACGCGGCGGAGCTGGCGCGGCGGACCGGGCTGAACTACCGGACGGTCGCCATCGAGCCGATGTTCGACGCGTACATGGGGGCGCTGGGCCTGTCCGGGCTGGCGGAGGAGAACCTCCAGTCCAGGCTGCGCGGGACGATGCTCATGGCGATCTCCAACCAGGAGGGCCACATCGTGCTGGCGCCGGGCAACAAGTCGGAGCTGGCCGTCGGTTACTCGACGCTGTACGGGGACTCGGTGGGGGCGTACGGGCCCATCAAGGACGTGTACAAGACGTCGGTGTTCCGGCTCGCCGAGTGGCGGAACCGCTCGGCGCGGGAGCGGGGGCAGACGCCCCCGATCCCGGAGAACTCGATCACGAAGCCGCCCAGTGCCGAGCTGCGGCCGGACCAGGTCGACACGGACTCGCTGCCGGACTACCCGGTGCTCGACGCGATCCTCGAGCTGTACGTCGACCGGGACCGCGGGGCGGACGAGATCGTCGCGGGCGGGTTCGACGCGGAGTTGGTGGCGAAGACGCTGCGGATGGTCGACCGGGCCGAGTACAAGCGGCGGCAGTACCCGCCGGGGACGAAGATCTCCCCGAAGGGGTTCGGCAAGGACCGCCGGCTGCCGATCACGAGCGGCTGGCGGGAGTAGCGGCCGGGGCCTGCGCCTGCTGGGGAACCGGGGACTGCGCCTGCTGGGGCACGTGGCCGGTGACGACGCGGTCCCGGTTCGGGGACGGGGCCGCGGTGGGCGACGTCCTGCGGTCCACCGTGTGGGCCACCGCGGCCACGCCGATGCCGAGAGCGGCCAGCAGGGCGCCCGCGAGGGCCGGGGACGTCGTCCCGAAGCCGGCCGCGAGGGTCAGGCCGCCGACCCAGGCGCCTCCGGCGTTGCCCAGGTTGAAGGCCGCCTGGTTGGCGGACGAGGCCAGGGAGGGAGCCGCCGCCGCCTTCTCCATGACCATCAGCTGGAGCGGGGAGCCGGTGGCGAAGGCGGCCGTGCCGAGGAGGGTCACGGCCACGGCCGCGCCGGCCTCGGTGCGCATCAGGAGGGGGAAGAGCGCCAGGACCGCCGTCAGCGCGGCCAGGCCGCCGAAGAGGGTGGCGCGCAGGGAGTGGTCGGCCAGCCGGCCGCCCAGCAGGTTGCCGGCCGTCGCTCCGACGCCGAACAGGGCGAGCAGCAGCGTCACGCTCGCTTCGGCGTAGCCGGCGGAGTCCGTCAGCATCGGCGTGATGTAGCTGTACGCCGCGAAGAGCCCGCCGAAGCCCGCCACCGTGGTGCCGAGGGCCAGCCAGACGGGCAGGGAGCGCAGGGTGGCCAGTTCGCCGCGCAGGCCGGCCGTGGGGGCGGCCGGGGTGTGGTCCGCCGGGATCAGCAGGGCCAGGGCGGCTATGGCGGCCAGGCCGATCGCGCTGACGCCGAGGAAGGTCACCCGCCAGCCGAGGTGCTGGCCCATGAAGGTGGCCGCGGGCACGCCGACCACGTTGGCCGTCGTCAGGCCCAGGAACATCAGGGAGACCGAGCGGGCCTTGCGGTCGGGGGTCACCATGTCGGCGGCGACCACCGCTCCCACGCCGAAGAAGGCACCGTGCGGGAGCCCGCTGAGGAAGCGCGCGGCCAGCAGCCAGTCGTGGTCGGGGGCGAACGCCGAGAGCGCGTTGCCCGCGACGAAGAGGACCATCAGGGCGATCAGCACCGTGCGCCGGGAGATCCTCGCCGTCGCGGCGGCGAGCAGCGGGGCGCCGACGACCACACCGAGGGCGTAGGCGGAGACCAGGTGGCCGGCGCTCGGGATGGAGATGTTCAGGTCGTCCGCGACGTCCGGGAGCAACCCCATGATCACGAACTCGGTGGTACCGATGCCGAAGGCGCCCACGGCGAGGGCGAGCAGGGCCAGGGGCATGAGGGGGACCTTTCGAGGCTGGGGTTCCGCGCTGTTCCGCGCCGTTCCGCGCGTCCATATGTTCAAGTGCGGAACAAAGCCTCTCAGGTCCGGTGTTCCGGCGATCGACGCACAGCTTGCCGACGGCCGTACGGACGGGGTTGACCTGGGGTTTCAGTCGCCCGGTGTGGCGAGCTTCACGCGGGCCGCGATCGGCAGGTGGTCGCTCGCCGTCCTCGGGAGCGACCACGAGCTCTCCGGCTCCGCGCCCTTGACCATGATCTGGTCGATCCGCGCCATCGGGAACGCCGCCGGCCAGCTGAAACCGAATCCGCTGCCCGCGGCCCCCTGGGTGGAACGCATCTGGGAGGTGACGGCGTTCAGGGCGCGGTCGTTCATCGTGCCGTTCAGGTCGCCGAGCAGGATGACGTTCTCCAGCGGCTCCCGGGCGATGGCGGAACCCAGGGCGTCGGCACTCTTGTCGCGCTGACGTGCGGTGAAACCGGCCTCCAACTTCACGCGCACCGAGGGGAGATGGGCGACGTACACCGCGACCTGCGCCTCGGGCGCCGTCACCGTGGCCCGCATCGCGCGCTCCCAGCCCAGACGGATGTCGACGGCCGCCACGCCGCTCAGCGGGTACTTGCTCCACAGCCCGACCGTGCCGACCACCGCGTGGTACTTGTACGTCGGCGCCAGCGCCCTCTCGTACGTCGGGACCGCGGACGCCTTCAGCTCCTCGAGGGCCACGACGTCCGCCCCCGAGGCGGCGATGTCGCGGGCGGTGCCGGACGGGTCCGGGTTCTCGGCGTTGACGTTGTGCGTGACCACCGTGAGGTCGCCGCCGGGGCCGGTCCGGTCGAAGAGCAGGTTGCCGAAGACGCCCAGCCAGACGACGGCGGGCAGCAGCACCGCGACGAGGGCGGTGGCGGACCTGCGGACCAGTGCCAGCAGGAGGAGGACCGGGACGGCCAGCCCCAGCCAGGGCAGGAACGTCTCGGTCAGACTGCCCAGGTTGCCGACCGCGTTGGGGATGTGGGCGTGGGCCAGCATGACCAGGGCGAGCAGGACCGCGAACACGGCCAGGACCACGCCCCGGCGCCAGATGCGGCGGTCCCCGCGCCAGCCCCGGGTCAGGCGGTCCCACAGGCGCCGAAGCCCGGGGGTCCGACGCTCGGGCCCCGAGCCGCCGTTGTCCGTCTCCGTCGCGTACGCCTGCTGCGCCATACCGTCGCCTCACACCTTGCCGTGCACACCGTCGCCCCCGCGTGCAAGACCCTAGGGGATGATCGGCGCCTTTCCCGCCGTCCGTCGACGGCCGTACGGAGGCGAGGACGAGCGGGACCGCTCCGGGAGTTCCGGGCGGGATCATGGAAAGCGCGCTCTATGACGGAACGCGCACATCGAGACGGCCGTGGCGGGGCGTGTCGGCCGGGGCGTGTCGGGGTGACGGGTCGGGGTGGGCGGTCAAGCCTTGTTGACGGGGCGCAGGCCCTGGAGCAGCGTGTCGACGACCTGTTCCGCGAGGCCGTCCGGCAGTCCGGCGTCGGGGCGCAGGAGGGTGCGGACGAGCAGGGGGCCGACGACGATGTCGTTCAGCAGTTCGAGGTCGACGTCGGCGCGGAGTTCGCCGTTCTCCCGGCCGCGGCGCAGCACCTCCAGGCCGAGGCGGCGGCGCGGCAGGAGGACGGTGTTGTGGTAGGCGGCCCAGATCTTCGGGCTGCTCTTCATCTGGGTGTGCACGTTGTGCAGGATCACCGAGGCCCTGCTGGCGAGGCCGCGCCGGCGCAGGGACTCCAGCAGGACGACGAGGTCGTCGCGCATGGAGGTGCCGGGGAGTTCGGGGTCGACCGGTTCGGCGGCCCGCAGGACGTCGACGAAGAGTTCCTCCTTGCCGCTCCAGCGGCGGTAGATGGTGGCCTTGCCGACGCCGGCGGTGCGGGCGATCCGCTCGATGGACAGCTCCGCGAGGGGCACCCCGTCCTCCAGGAGCTTCATCGCGCCCTCGATGATCGCGCGTTCCACCGCCTCGCTGCGGGGGCGGCCCCGCGCGGGCCCGTCCGGCCGGGGATCGGCGTCCGCCCCGGTACCGGTGTCGGTGTCGGTGTCGGTGTCGGTGAGGCTCACGTAGCTGCGTCCTTTCCGTGGGGCCGGGGGGCGATCGGCTGGGACGATTCTCCCCGGTGTCCGGCGAGCCGGCCCACCACCCCTTCGGCCGTCAGTCCCTCGTCGACACCAACTCCTCTGCCTTCTCGTCCCCTTCGGGCACCGGTGTCCGGCCCGGCAGGAACAGCCCGACGACGATCGCGCCGATCACCGCGACACCCGCTCCCCCCAGTGCCGTGACGTGCATGGCGTGCAGGAACGCGTCGTTCGCCGGCCCGACCAGGGCGTCACCGCGCGGGCCGAGCCTGGCCGCGACGCCCAGGGTGGCCTCGATGGACTCGCCGGCGGACTCCCGCAGGCCCGGCGGCAGCAGGACCAGCTTGTCCTCGATGTGCGAGCGGTACGCGGTGGACAGCACCGAACCGAGGACGGCGATGCCCAGGGCGCCGCCGAGCTGGCGGAAGGTGTTGCTGAGCGCGGAGGCCGAACCCGCCTTCTCCCGCGGCAGCGTCTGCATGATCACGACGCTGACCGGCGTCATGATGTTCGCCATGGCGGCACCCATCAGGAAGAAGATCACCTCGAGGACCCAGATCGGCGTGTCCCCGTCCAGCAGGCAGAACCCGGCCAGCATCGCCGCGAGGAGCAGCATGCCGCCGGTGGTGGTCGCCCTGTTGCCGAAGCGGTTCACCAGCAGCCGGGCCCGCGGCGCGAAGATCATCTGTGCGGCGGCCAGCGGCAGCATCAGCAGACCGGTCTCCAGCGGCGTGTACCCGCGCACGCTCTGCGTGTAGAACACCGCGAAGAACATCACGCCCAACAGCGCGAAGAAGACCAGCGCGATCGCGACGATCGCGGCCGAGAAGACCTTGTTCCTGAAGTACGCCATGTCGATGGACGGGTGCGTGCTGCGCTTCTCGAACACCACGAAGGCGGCGAGCACGGCAAGGCCGGCGCCGACGGTCACCAGCACCGTGGCGTCGGTGAAGTCGGCGAGCTGGCCGCCCTTGATGATGCCGTAGACCAGCAGGACCAGACCGACCACGGACAGGGAGACGCCGACGGGATCGATCCGGCCGGGGTCCGGGTCGCGGGAGTCCGGCACCAGCCACAGCATCAGGGCGAGGGCGGTCAGCACGATCGGCACGTTGACGAGGAAGACCGAGCCCCACCAGAAGTGCTCCAGGAGCAGTCCGCCGGTGACCGGGCCGATCGCGATGGCGAGACCCACCCCGCCCGCCCAGATGCCGATGGCCTTCGGCTGCTCCTCGCGTTCGAAGATGTTCATCAGCACGGCCAGCGTCGCCGGCATCACGAACGCGGCGCCCAGTCCCATCACCGCGCGGAAGCCGATCAGCTCCGCCGGGGTGCCGGAGAACGCGGCGAGTGCCGAGCCGAGGCCGAACACCGCGAGGCCCCCGAGCAGCACTTTCTTGCGGCCGATCCGGTCGCCGAGCAGGCCCGCCGTGAACAGCAGGCCCGCGAAGACGAGCGTGTAGGCGTTGATCGCCCACTCCAGCTCGCTCTGCGTGGCGCCCAGGCCGGTGGGAGCGGGCGTGGAGATCGTTTTGATGGCGACGTTCAGGATCGAGTTGTCCAGTACGACGATCAGCAGGCTCAGGATGAGCACGCCGAGGATCACCCAGCGGCGCCGGTGCACGTGTTCCGGTATCCGGCGGGCCGGGGCGGTGGGAGAAGTCATGCGGCCACCGTAGAACCGTTTCGATACGAGACCGTCTCGTATCGAAACCCTTTTGCCGAGACCTTGCCGGGGCATTGCGCCGCCTTTCGCGGGGCTTTGCGTGGTCGACCGGGAGGCCGGTGCGGCGGCCGGGCGGAACCCTCAGACCTCCCCTAGGCACCGGCCCGCTCGGAATGCCACCATGGAGGGGATCCGGGGACGCCGTCAGGGCGCCTCGAGATGACCTGTTAGGAGCCGTTGCAATGACGCAGCTTTCGGCTGCCCCGACTGGCAAGGCAGTCCCCTCCGACGGCAGCAAGACGCTGTACGGAGGCAAGGGCACCCGCCGCATCACCGTCCGCGACATCGCCCTCGCCAAGGAACGCGGCGAGAAGTGGCCCATGCTCACCGCCTACGACGCGACGACCGCGTCCGTCTTCGACGAGGCCGGCATCCCGGTCATGCTCGTCGGCGACTCGGCGGGCAACTGCCACCTCGGGTACGAGACCACCGTGCCCGTCACCCTCGACGAGATGACCATGCTGTCCGCCGCGGTGGTCCGCGGCACCCATCGCGCACTGATCGTCGCCGACCTGCCCTTCGGCTCGTACCAGGAGGGGCCGGTGCAGGCGCTGCGCTCGGCGACCCGGCTGGTGAAGGAGGCCGGTGTCGGCGCCGTCAAGCTGGAGGGCGGTGAGCGCTCGCACCGGCAGATCGAGCTGCTGGTCGAGTCCGGCATCCCGGTGATGGCGCACATCGGCCTGACCCCGCAGTCCGTGAACGCCATGGGCTACCGCGTCCAGGGGCGCGGCGAGGAGGCCGCGCAGCAGCTGCTGCGGGACGCCAAGGCCGTGCAGGACGCGGGCGCCTTCGCCGTCGTACTGGAACTGGTGCCGGCGGAGCTGGCCGCCGAGGTGACCCGGACCCTGCACATCCCCACCGTCGGGATCGGCGCGGGTGCCGGGACCGACGCGCAGGTGCTGGTGTGGACCGACATGCTCGGGCTGACCGGCGGCCGGGTGCCGAAGTTCGTGAAGCAGTACGCGAACCTTCGGGAGGTCATGGGCGGCGCGGCGAAGGCCTTCGCCGAGGACGTCGTCGGCGGAACGTTCCCGCAGGAGGAGCACTCCGTCCACTGAGCGCTGAGCGCTGCCGCTGAGCCAACGCCGCACCACGACGGCCCGCCGATCTTCCCCCGTCGGCGGGCCGTCGCCCCACCGGGGCTGATGTCCTTCTGGGGGCTGCGCCCCCGGACCCCCCTTCGGCCTGAACGGCCTCGTCCTCAAGCGCCGGACGGGCTGTCGGTGCCGGCCTCGCCGACAAACCGTCCCGCCCCTGTCGGAAGTCTGTCGGGGGTTTGTCAGTGGGAGGTGACAGTCTCGGGGGCATGACGCGAAACGACAACGACTCCGGGGGCGCGGGCAGTGCCGTCACCGTGCGGGGACTGGTCAAGCACTACGGCGAGACCAAGGCGCTGGACGGTGTCGACCTGGAGGTCCGCGAGGGCACCGTGATGGGGGTGCTCGGGCCGAACGGGGCCGGCAAGACGACCCTCGTACGGATCCTGTCCACCCTGCTCGCCCCGACCGCCGGCCAAGCCACCGTCGCCGGTTACGACGTGGTCCGCCAGCCCCGGCAGCTGCGCCGGGTGATCGGGCTGACCGGGCAGTACGCCTCCGTGGACGAGAAGCTCTCCGGCTGGGAGAACCTCTACATGATCGGCCGGCTGCTCGACCTGCCCCGCAAGGAGGCCCGCAGCCGCGCCGACGGAATGCTGGAGCGGTTCTCGCTCACCGAGGCGGCCCGGCGCCCGGCGGCCACCTACTCCGGCGGTATGCGGCGCCGGTTGGACCTGGCCGCCTCGATGATCGGCCGGCCGACCGTGCTGTTCCTGGACGAGCCGACCACCGGACTGGACCCACGCACCCGCAACGAGGTGTGGGTCGAGGTCAAGCGGCTGGTCGGGGACGGGGTGACGGTGCTGCTGACCACCCAGTACATGGAGGAGGCCGAGCAGCTCGCCTCCGAACTGACCGTCGTGGACCGCGGCAAGGTCATCGCGAGCGGCGGCATCGAGGAGCTGAAGGCCAGGGTCGGCGGCCGTACCCTGCGCGTCCGTCCGGCCGATCCGCTCCAGTTGCGCCCGCTCGCCGACGCCCTCGACGGCCTGGGCGTCACCGGGCTCGCGAGCGCGGCCGTGGACACCGAGCGGGGCACCGTACTGGTCCCGATCCTCAGCGACGAGCAGCTGACCGCGGTGGTCGGCGCCGTCACCGCGCGCGGCCTCACCCTCGCCTCCATCACCACCGAACTGCCCAGCCTGGACGAGGTGTTCCTGTCCCTCACCGGCCACCGTGCCAGTGCCCCGCAGGACACCGTGTCCGCCGAGACCGCCGAGACCCACGAGGAGGCCGCCGCATGAGCTCCGCGACGACCGTGACCACTTCCGGCGACGCGCCCGGATCGACCGGCGGACCCGGCTCGACCGACGGACCCGGATCCACCGACGGTTCCGGAGCGGCTCCCGTGATCAGCGCGGACGGCCGTATCCCGCTCCGTTCCCATCTGCGCCACACCGGCGCGCTGGTCCGCCGCAACCTGCTGTGGATCCGGCAGGACCCGGAGTCCATGTTCGACGCCGTGCTGTTCCCGATCGTCTTCACGCTGCTGTTCGTGTACGTCTTCGGCGGCTCGATCGGGCAGGCACTGGGCGGCGGGCAGGAGGCGTACGTCCAGTACATCGTGCCCGGCCTGATGGCCATGATGGGCATGAACATGGCCATGGGGGTGGGTACCGGCTTCAACCAGGACTTCAACACGGGTGTCATGGACCGTTTCCGGTCGCTGCCCATCGGCCGCGGCTCGGTGCTCTTCGCCAAGATCGCGGTCGAGATCCTGCGGATGCTGATCGCCACCACGATCCTCCTGGTCGTCGGTGTCCTGGTCGGCTTCGACATCACCCGCTGGCCGGGGCTGTTCGCCGCCGTGGGACTGTCCGTGGTGTTCGGCTCCGCCCTCATGTGGATCTTCATCACGCTGGGCGTGGCGATGAAGAACGCGCAGTCGGTGCAGGCGATGGGCTTCCTGGTGCTGATGCCGCTGCAGTTCGGTTCGTCGATCTTCGCGCCGACCCAGTCGATGCCGGGCTGGCTGCAGAGCTTCACCGAGTACAACCCGCTGTCCTCGCTGGCGGACGCCGCGCGCGGGCTGATGGTGGGCGGCCCGGTCGCGCACGACCTGTGGATGACGCTGGCCTGGTCGGTGGGGATCACCGCGCTGATGGCCCCCATCGCGGTCCACAAGTTCCGCACCAAGAGCTGACCGCCCGGGCCCGCCCGGCCCGGCGGTCGCTCCGCCGGGCCGGACCGCCCACCATGCCGAGTGACCCACCGGGCCGGGCGATGTGTCATACCGGGAAACGCACCCGGTCCGCCGGGCGACCCGGCGGACCGCGTTCCGTACCCGCCCGCGGCCGTGCGACCCGCCGTGCCGAGTGGCGCGCCGTACCGGGCGGTGCACCTCGCCGTACCGGGAACCACGCGGGCTCAGACCAGGGTGGCGGCCTTCTCCGGGGAGAGGGCGGCGCCCTCGGTGTACGCGGCCTCGTAGGCCGGGTCGCCGAGGGCGGCCCGGGCCCTCCGTTCGGCCAGGACGCGCACCTCGCGCTCCATGCGGGCGGCGACATGGCCGGGCGGCAGCAGGGCGTCGGCGGCGCCGAGGCAGCGGGCCGCGTCCCGGGCGCGCCGTCCGCCGTCCACCACGGCCAGTGCCGTGGCGCCCATGGTCAGATACGCCGCGCGCATGTGGGAGGCGATGGCCACGGTCAGCGGATCGCCGGACCGCGCGAGCGCCGCGCGGACGGTGACCAGCGCCTGTTCGTCGTGCCCGTCGACGATGTCCAGCCAGCCCTCGGCCCCGAGGATGAACGCGTCGAAGACGACGTAGTGCGCGATACGGAACTCCTCGCGCAGCGCTCGTAGTTGGGTCCGCGCCTCGGCGGTCCGGCCGGTCATGCCGAGCCAGCCGGTCAGAAAGAGCCGGGCGGCGGGCAGCGCCTCGTTGTGCCTGTCGCCCGGCAGGTCGATGACCTCGCGCAACAGCCGTTCGCCGCGCTCCACTTCCTCTTCGTCGCCTGCCTCCAGCAGCGCGCTGCCCAGCCGGGCGGTGAGCACCGCCACCTGGGTGCGGGCCCCGAGGTGTTCGGCGTACTCGATCGCCGCCTCGTAGTCCGCGGCGGCGAGCCGGTACTCGCCGCCGCGTTCGCGTGCCTCCCCGCGCGCGGAGAGCGCCTCTGCGGTGCCCCAGGCGTCCCCGAGACGCCGGTAGACCTCCAGGGCCTCGTCGGCGTCGCGTCGCGCGTCACCCGCCCAGTCGCTGCGGTTGGCGAGGAGGTTGGCCCGCATCTGCAGGGTGGAGGCCAGCTCCCACTCGAAGCCGGGCGTCCGCCGGCAGGTGCGGACGTTGTCGTCGAGGACGGTGCGCAGCGTGCTCATGTTGCCGGTCAGCATCAGGGCGAACGCCCAGAACGTGCCGGGCGGGCGGCAGGTCTGCGGCAGGCCGGGCTCGTAGGCCGCGGCGATCAGGCGCAGTCTGTGCTGTGCCTGCGGGGTCTGCCAGTCGTCCAGCTCCGTGTCCATGCACGCCATGTGGGCCAGATGCACGCCGCGCCGGGCCTCGGCGAGCACCTCACCGGCCAGCGGCGGCGGGGCGTCGGTGCAGCGCTGCCACAACGCGGCGGCGGGGCGCACCGGTTCGGCGAACGGGTCCGGGCCGAGCGCCATGACCTCGCGGCACCAGTTGCGGGCCTCGATCCGCTGGTCGCGCATCTGCCAGTACCAGACCAGCGACAGCGTCAGGCACAGTGCCTCGTGCTCGTCGCGCGCGGCGACGGCGTGCCGCAGCGCGGTGCGCAGGTTCTCGTACTCACGCTCCAGCCGCTGGGCGGCCCCGAGCTGCTCCGGACCACGCAGCAACGGATCGGTGGTCCGGGCGAGTTCGCGGTAGTACGTCAGATGCGCGCGCTCGGCCACGGCCCGCTGCCCGGCCTCGTCGAGACGTTCGGCCGCGTACTCGGCGACCGTCTCCAGCAGCCGGTAGCGCATCCCGGCGTCGCCCGAAGGGGCCGCCACCACCAGGGACTTGTCCACGAGCGAACCGAGCGCGTCCAGGGCCACCGGCCCGCAGACGGCCTCGGCGGCGGCGAGGTCGCAGCCACCGGCGAAGACGGACAACCGCCGCAGCACGTCCCGTTCGTCCGCGCCGAGCAGGTCCCAGGACCAGTCGACGACGGCCCGCAGGGTCTGCTGGCGGTGCCGCGCGGTGCGACTGCCGGAGGTGAGCAGCCGGAAGCGGTCGTCGAGGCGGTCGGCGATCTGGCGCGGGGCCAGCATCCGCAGCCGGGCGGCGGCGAGTTCGATGGCGAGGGGCAGCCCGTCCAGCCGGCGGCAGATCTCCGCGCAGGCCTCCGGATCGTCGTCGACGCGGAAACCGGGACGGGCGGCGGCCCCGCGGTCGGCGAGCAGCCGCAGCGCGACCGGCTCCGGAAGCGGCTCCACCGGTCTCAGCAACTCCCCCGGTACGCCAAGGGGTTCGCGGCTGGTGGCGAGCACGGTGAGGCCGGGGCAGCGCTCCAGCAGCGCCTGGGCCAGCCGGGCGGCGGCGTCCACGACGTGCTCGCAGTTGTCCAGGACGAGCAGCATGCGGCGCCTGCCGCAGTGTTCGGCGAGCCGGTCCAGGGGGTCGTCACTGCGGTCGGCACCTGCCGCCCGCATGCTCTCGGCACCGGCGCCGTACAGCACGGTCTCGCGGGCGCCGACGGCGGTGACCACCGCCTCGGGGACGTCGGCGGGGTCGTCGACCGGAGCCAGTTCGGCCAGCCACACGCCGTCCGGACTGTGCTGGCGGACGGCTTCGGCGGCCTCCTGCGACAGCCTGGTCTTGCCGGCCCCGCCCGGTCCGAGCAGGGTGACCAGCCGGGCGGCGGCGAGATCGTGGCGGATCGCCTCGATGTCGGCCTCCCGGCCGACGAAGGAGGTCAGCCGGGCCCGCAGGTTGCCGGGCGGCCGGGAGGCCTTGGACGGCGGCTCCGGCGCGGGTGTGTCCGGGCTCAGCAACTCGGCGTACAGGAGGCGCAGTTCGCTGCCGGGATCGGAGCCGAGGCGGTCCACGAGCAGCCGCCGTACGTCCTCGTACGCGGCCAGTGCCTCGGCGGTGCGGCCCACGTCGCGCAGGGCGCGCAGCCGCAGCGCCTGCAGGGGTTCGTCGAGCGGATGGCTGTCGCACAGGGCGGTCAGCTCGGGCAGCGACTGCTCGGCCCGGCCGAGGGCGAGGGCCGCGCCGTGCCGGGCGCGCAGGGCGTCCAGGCGCCGGGTGCCGAGCCGGGCCGCCTCCGCGGTGCGGTCGGGCAGGTCGGCGAGGGCGGGACCGTGCCACAGGGCGAGGGCGTCGTCGAGCACGGCGCCCGCCTTGGCCGGATCCCCGCCGGACAGCGCGCGCAGGCCCTCTCCGGCCAGCCGCTCGAACCGGTGCAGGTCGATGTCGTCGGGCTCGGCCGTGAGCCGGTAGCCGCCGTCCTCGGAGGCCACCGCGTCCGCGCCGAGCGCCCGGCGCAGCCGCCCCACCAGTGCTTGCAGCGCCCCCGTCGCGTCGGCCGGCGGGTCGCCGCCCCACACCTCGTCGACGAGCAGCCGCACCGGCACCGTACGGCCGGCCCGCAGCGCGAGCACGGTCAGCAGCGCGCGCAGCCGCGCCCCGCCGACCGGGACGGCGGTGCCGTCGGGGCGGAGTGCCTGTGTGGTGCCGAGGATGCGATAGCGCACGGGGTCCATTGTCTCCGGTGGTGCGGGGGCGATCACGGGTCGGGGCCGGTGGCCCGATCGGGGGCGGGCCGGGGCCGGGCGCCCTCGTCCCACCCTCTCCGGAACCGGTGGCCGGCGCGAGACGTTTTCCGGGTGCGCCCGGTACGGTCGGGCAGTCCGCCCCGCGTGCCGCCGTGCGCCCGACGAGCAGTCCAGGGAGCCCCATGACCACCGCCGCCACCCGCCGCAGCGACCGGAGGATCAGCCCCGTCTTCCTGGGCATCCTGGCCGTCACGGCGGTGGCGGGATGGGCCACCTGGACCGGGTTCGCGGACCAGGCCGGCTTCGCCGTGTTCCTGTTCGTGACCGCCGCCTGGATCGTCTCGCTGTGCCTGCACGAGTACGCGCACGCGCGCACCGCGCTGCACAGCGGCGACATCTCGATCGGCGCGAAGGGCTACCTGACGCTGAACCCGCTGAAGTACACGCACGCCCTGCTGAGCATCGTGCTCCCCGTGGTGTTCGTGATCATGGGGGGCATCGGTCTGCCGGGCGGGGCGGTGTTCATCGAGCGGGGCCGGATCCGGGGGCGCTGGCGGCACAGTCTGATCTCGGCGGCGGGTCCCCTGACGAACGTCCTGTTCGCGGTGGTGTGCACGGCACCGTTCTGGCTGGACGCGCTGGACGGCGTACCGGTCCACTTCCGGTTCGCGCTGGCGTTCCTCTCGCTGCTCCAGGTGACGGCCGCGATCCTGAACTTCCTGCCGGTGCCGGGGCTGGACGGCTACGGCGTACTCGAGCCCTGGCTGTCGCACGGGTTCCGGCGGCAGGTGGAGCCGCTCGCGCCGTTCGGTCTGCTGCTCGTGTTCGCGCTGCTGTGGCTGCCCGCGGTGAACGGTGTGTTCTTCGACGTGGTCGACTCGATCCTGTCGGCCCTGGGCATCCACGAGATCGAGACGTACTGCGGTCTGGACCTGTTCCGCTTCTGGCAGGACACGAACGGGCGCTGCTCGGTCGTCGCTTGACGGAACCGGCCGTCAGCAGCCGGTGCCGGAGCCGACCGTCAGCGCGTGGCGGACTGGTCCGCCTGGGCGGCCTGCGCCGCCCGCAGCTTTTTCTGCGCCCGGGCGCGCCGCACGTAGTACCAGGTCATGTTGGACGACAGGCCCACGAGCAGGATCCAGACGACGCCCAGCCAACTGCCCCGGGCGAAGGACACGACGGCCGCGGCGACGGCGAGGAGGCAGACGATGAAGGCGTAGAGAGCGAGGCGGGGCATGGCGGCTGGGCTCCTGTCGGGGGACACTGCTTCGTCGACCAGTGTCCCCCATCGCCTCATACGTCCGTGACGCGGAGCCCGGCGTGTGCCTTGTAGCGGCGGTTGACGGAGATCAGGTTGGCGACCAGGGACTCCACCTGGTGGGCGCCTCGCAGCCGCCCGGCGAAGACGCCCCGCATGCCCGGGATGCGCCCGGCCAGCGCCTGCACGATCTCCACGTCGGCGCGGACCTCGCCGAGCACCATCACGTCGGTGTCGATCTGGTCGATCTCCGGGTCCTGGAGCAGTACCGCCGACAGGTGGTGGAAGGCCGCGGTGACCCGGGAGTCCGGAAGCAGGGCCGCGGCCTGCTCGGCGGCGCTGCCCTCCTCGGGCTTCAGCGCGTAGGCGCCCTGCTTGTCGAAGCCGAGCGGGTTGACGCAGTCGACGACGAGCTTGCCGGCCAGTTCCTCGCGCAGGGACTCCAGGGTCTTGCCGTGGCCGTCCCACGGCACGGCGACGATCACGATGTCGCTGCGCCGGGCGGTCTCGGCGTTGTCGGCGCCCTCGACGCCGTACCCGAGTTCCTCGGCGGCGGCCTGCGCGCGTTCGGTGGCGCGCGAGCCGATGATCACCTTCTGGCCGGCCTTGGCGAGCCGGTACGCGAGGCCCTTGCCCTGCGGTCCGGTGCCGCCGAGCACACCGACGACGAGCCCGGAGACGTCGGGCAGGTCCCAGGGGTCCTTGGCGGGGGCCTTCGCGGGGGCGTTCCGGGGCTGCTGTGCGCTGTCGCTGGGGATGCTGGAAGTCATGGCCTGACTCTATGTGCGCGGCGGCGCCGTTTCCGGCCGAGTGAGCCCCGTCACCCCACCGTTCTCCATGTCCCCCGGGCCGGTGAATCCCCGGCGAACCCCGGGACGCGACGGCCCGGCCGGGGCAGGATGCGGCGCCATGGACGCCGTACGGGTCGCGCTGCTGCGCGAAGTGCTCGCCGGGACCGAGTGGCTGGGGGCCACCCGGCGGTTCGCGGGAACGCTGCGGGCCTCGGTGGTGTCGCACGGGGGCGGGCTGCTGATCGTGGGCACACCGGAGTACGAGCCGTGGCACCTGGCGGCGCATCTGGTGGACGAGGCCGCCTGGTCGGGCACGCCGGAGCTGGCCCCGACGCTCGTACGGCACGGCGCGCGCCCCTCGGACCCCGCGCATCTCGCGGTGGGCCTGGGGCGGCTGGAGGCGGCGCGGCGGGGCGAGACGCTGCTGGTGGTGGCGCCCGGGGAGCCCGCGGCCCCGCTGCTGGAGCGGGTGTCCGACGCCCGCCGGGCCGGCGCGACGCTGCTGTCCCTCGGCGTCGGCGACGGTGAGCTTCCGGCGCTGGCCCACGAGACGCTGGCCGTCCCCGAGGGCGCCGAGCTGGACCTGGACACCGTGCAGCACCTGGTCAGCGCGGCGGCCGGGGAGAACGCGCTGCCGCCGCGGGGCCGCCGCGGCTTCCGGGACCGGCTGTCCCGGCTGGCGGACCTCCTGACGGCCCCGCCCCCGGCCCGCTGGTAGCAGGAGCGACCCCGCCCCGCCCGTGCTCAGTCCCCGCGACCGCCTTCGGGGCCGCCCTCGGGGGCGCTCTCGGGGCCGCCCTCGGGGGCGTCGTGCCACTTGGGGTCGTTCTCCCACTGGAGGTTGCGCTCACGCGCCGTCGCCATGGCGTGCTCGGCCTCGGTACGGCTCGTATAGGGGCCGAAGCGGTCCTTGGCGGGACACTCCGGACCCTCCTCGACCTTCTGGTGTTCCAGGCAGTAGAACCACTCGCCCGGCTTCCCGACCGTCCGCTTCTTGAACAGGGGCATGACCGGCTCCTCTCGTCACGGAAGATGGTCCCCCGCGGCCACTCAATTAGACTCGCCGCCATGTCTGGCCAGTCGCTGCTCATCCCAGGGGAGCTGTCTCCCACCCGTTCCGTACCCGGAAACATCCGTCGCCCCGAGTACGTCGGAAAGCCCGCTCCCGCGCCGTACGCCGGTCCGGAGGTGCAGACCCCCGAGACCGTCGAGGCGATGCGGACCGCCGGGCGGATCGCGGCGCGGGCGATGGCGGAGGCCGCCAAGCACATCGCGCCCGGTGTGACCACCGACGAGCTGGACCGGGTGGCGCACGAGTACATGTGCGACCACGGCGCCTACCCGTCGACGCTCGGTTACCGGGGTTTCCCCAAGTCGCTGTGCTCCTCGGTCAACGAGGTGATCTGCCACGGCATCCCGGACTCGACGGTGCTGCGCGACGGCGACATCGTCAACCTGGACGTGACGGCGTACATCGGCGGGGTGCACGGCGACAACAACGCGACGTACCTGGTCGGCGACGTGGACGAGGAGAGCCGCCTGCTGGTGGAGCGCACCCGTGAGGCGCTGAACCGGGCGATCAAGGCGGTCAGGCCGGGCCGGCAGATCAACATCATCGGCCGGGTCATCGAGTCGTACGCCAAGCGTTTCGGCTACGGCGTGGTGCGGGACTTCACCGGCCACGGCATCAACACCTCGTTCCACTCCGGTCTGATCGTCCCGCACTACGACAGCCCGCACGCGACGACGGTCATCCAGCCCGGGATGACGTTCACGATCGAGCCGATGCTGACCCTGGGGACCCACGAGTACGACATGTGGGACGACGGCTGGACGGTCGTGACGAAGGACCGCAGGCGAACGGCCCAGTTCGAGCACACCCTGGTGGTCACGGACACGGGCGCGGACATCCTGACCCTGCCCTAGCCCCACCGACCAGCCCTTCGACCTCGAAGCCCGCCCTCCCCCGAGGGCGGGCTTCCGTCGTTCCGCAACGGGGTAGGGAGATACCGACAAACTGTCGGCAAGCTATTGACTTAGGTAAACCTAACCATAGAAGATCTGGACTCATGGACTCCTCCTCCTCGACCTCCTCAGCCTTCTCGACCCTCATTCGCACCGCCTCCCACGAGCAGCACATGGAGGCGGAGACCTCGACCTTCATGAGCGACCTGCTCGGCGGCCGACTGGGCGTGGACGCGTACGCCCGCTACACCGAACAGCTGTGGTTCGTCTACGAGGCGCTGGAGTCGGGCGCGCGGCAGCTGGCGTCGGACCCGGTGGCCGGCCCCTTCATCCGCCCGGAACTGCCGCGCCTGCCCTCCTTGGAGCAGGACCTGACCCACCTGCGCGGCCCCGAATGGCGGTCGACCCTGACCCCCCTGGCCGCCACCCAGGCCTACGCCGACCGGGTCGCCGAGTGTGCCCGGGACTGGCCGGCCGGCTACATCGCCCACCACTACACCCGCTACCTCGGCGACCTCTCCGGCGGCCAGATCATCCGCGACAAGGCGGAGCGCACCTGGGGCTTCCCTAAGAAGGGCGACGGCGTCCGCTTCTACGTCTTCGAGGACATCACGAACCCCGCCGCCTTCAAGCGCGAGTACCGCGAACTCCTTGACGACATCCGGGCCGACGACCTGGAGAAGCAGCGCATCATCACCGAGTGCAAGCGCGCCTTCGCCCTGAACACAGCCGTCTTCCACGCCCTGGGCGAGGAGTTCCCCCTCTCCGCCTGACAGGGACGTGTCTATGCCCCATGCGCGTACCGGCCCATGAGGTCAAGGCACTTCCCTACCTCGACCGGAGTGACGAACGCCCCGCACTCGCCGCTGTCGGCCACCTTCCGCGCCCGGGCCAGCCGACGCGGCGGAAGCCCGTCACCGAACCGGGTCACCGCGTCCAGGGACCCCACCGAGTCCGGGGCGTCCTCATCGCCCGGAGCGCTCGCCCGTCCGTACGGTCAACGGCTCGGCGGCATGGACCCGCAGTGACGTGCCATCGGCGAGCTCGAGCACCACGGCGGGTCCGCCGGCCGCGTACCGGTCATTCCGCACACCGAGCACGGTCCGCCACTCGCCCCGGACCCGCACCACCTGTCCGGCCCGGACCATGACCGCCGCCGTCTCGCGCGTCGCGGGCTCGGCCACGATGTCCGGGGCCTTCAGCTCCGCGAACACCGTCTTCCCGATCCCGGCCGTGCGCTCCTCATACCCCCAGCGATGCGCGAGCGCCGCCACGAGCAGCAGCCCCCGCCCACCGGTCTCGTCCTCACCGGGCTCCCGGACCTCGGGCCGGCCGCCCCCGGCGTCGCTCACCTCCAGTCGCAGCAGCCCCTCCGCCACGGAGCGTGCGATGCGCACCCCGATCTGCCGATCACTCGGCACCGGCACGCGCAGCGCGTTGGTCACCAGCTCGGAGAGCAGCAACTCGGCATCTTCCAAAACGTCTTGGTCGACTCCCCAACCTCCGAGCACCGCATGCAGCATCGCCCGCGCCCGGGCACGCTGCCGCGACTGCGGGAGAGGCGGAAGATGACTTCGTTCGATGAGGTCATGAGGGCTCCCCAGGACTCGGCTTCAGCGGCGAAATCCGCACGGCGCAAGTTCCGCTGGGATTGCGCACATCGACAGCCTGAAGGCGCACCATGCGAACTAGCAACGTTTCCAGTAGGAATGCACCCAATGTTCCATCTTTCGAGTTAAGTCCCGCACATCCCAGCCACCCCGCTGCTAGAGCTGTTGCCATGTCCGCAAACGCCACTGCCTCCAGCCCGTCAACCGTCCTCGGACGCCAACTCGGCGATGAACTACGTCGACTGCGTGAGGCCGCCGCACTCACCACCACGCAAGCGGCCGAGGCACTCGACTGCACCAAGGGAAAGATCAGCCGTATCGAGAACGGTCGCGTGACTGTTCGCATCCCCGACCTGACCGCAATGCTGCTCGCGTACGGGGCTGCGGACGCCGAACTGCGTGACAGGCTCAGTCTGCTCGCCCGCAAGGCAAATCGCCGCCGCAGGCAAGGGTGGTGGAACCAGTACGGACCGGTGCTGGCCGACACCTACCGCGACTACATTGCGCTGGAAGCCATGGCCGGCACCATCCGCACCTTCCAGGCGCAGCTGGTGCCGGGCCTGTTGCAGACCCCTGAATACATCCGCGCGGTGACCGTCGCCTCGCATCAGTGGCAGACGGCGGACGAGATCGAACAGTTCGTCCAGGTGCGCCTCGCCCGTCAGGAGCGCCTCGTCAGCGACTCACCACTCCAGCTCTGGGCGGTACTGTCCGAAGCCGTACTTCTTCAGCAGGTCGGGGGGCCAAAGGTGATGTCCGCACAGTTGGAACAGCTCCTGATCGCGTCCGAGCAGCCCAACGTAACCGTCCAGATCCTGCCGTTCTCCCGGGGAGCGCATGCGAGTATGTTCGGGCCGTACGTAGTACTGGGCTTCCCCGAGGAAGCTGCGCTGGACGTGGTACTGGCGGACAATCCCACCGGCTCGATGTGGCTGGAGCGAGAGGCCGAAGTCGGCCGCTATCAGGAGTTGTTCGACGCAGCCCGTACTTCTGCGCTCTCCCCCGTGGAATCTCGCATGGTCATCCAACGCAGAGCCAAGGAGCACAGGGCATGAACACCGCACGCCACGGCACGCCGGATCTGTCAGGCGCGAAGTGGCGTAGCAGCAGCCACAGCGGCGGCAACAACGAATGCCTTGAACTCGCTCACGAAGTCCCCGCCTTCGCCCCCATACGCGACAGCAAGGACCCCAGCGGGCCGGTCATCCCCTTCGGCCGTGCCGCCTGGGGCGCTTTCGTCGCACACCTGGGCTGACGTCGACCGGGCAAGGAGTGCAGGATCAGGACGGGCCGCCTGCACACCGGAACCCAGGCAGGCAGCTCCCCGACTACCGTGGCTCCGTATGACGGCCACCGCGACGGACATCACCGAGGACCTGATCCGGGATCTGCTGCGCGAGCAGCACCCCGACCTGGCGGACCGCCCCCTGAAACTCGGCGCGCTCGGCTGGGACAACCAGGTGTGGCGGCTCGGCGACGACCTCGCCGTCCGGTTGCCCTGGGCGACGCAGTCCGCGGACGCGCTGCTGCGCAAGGAACACACCTGGCTGCCCCTCCTCGCCCCGCACCTTCCGCTGCAGATCCCCGTCCCGCAGCGCCTCGGCGAGCCCTCCGCACGGTTCCCGCGGCCCTGGCTCGTCACCACCTGGGTGCCGGGCGAGCCCGCCGACCGCGCCCCCGCCACGCGCCCCGCGGAAGCGGCCGTCGCCCTGGCCTCCTTCCTGACCGCCCTCCACCGCCCTGCCCCCGCCGGGGCACCCGAAGGCCGGGACCGCGGTGGCCCGCTGGCCGACACCGCCGAACACTTCACGCACTCGCTCGCCTCGGCCACCGAGCTGGGGCTGATCCCCGACCCGGACGCCGTCCGCGCCGTCTGGGAAGACGCCGCCGCCGCGCCCGAGTGGGCAGGCCCACGTCTCTGGCTCCACGGCGACCTGCACCCGGCCAACATCCTGACCACGGACGGCACCTTCTGCGGTGTGATCGACTTCGGCGACCTCTTCGCCGGCGACCCGGCCTGCGACCTGGCCGCCGCCTGGATCCTGCTGCCGGACGGCGCCGCCGACCTCTTCCACCAGACCTACCGGCCAAGCCCGGACGCCGCGACCCTGCGCCGCGCCCGCGGCTGGGCGGTGCTGCGCGCCCTCGCCGGCATCCACATCGGAGACGCCGGCGTCCACGGCCGCCCCGGAGGCAAGCCCACCTGGGGCCCACCCGCCCACACCGCACTCCAACGCCTCACCGCAACGGCCCACCAGCGAACAAGCACCCCGGCAGGAGGGTGAAAGGCATGCTCGGGAGGTGAGGATCCAGGAGGTGCGGAGCGGCTCGGCCGAAGCCATGCGAGGCCGGGACAGGCGTTCGTGCCCCGGGCGTGACACACCTTCCCGAAAGCGTGAACACTTTGGCCACCACTGTCCTGTTGCCGCTCTTTTGAGCGCCCTGATGACACTTTCCCGCCGACTGCTCACGCTTTTCGGCAAGGCGCCCCTCCCCGGCCCCGCAGTACCGGGACCTCGGAGATCCCCTGCACCAGCCGCAGGGACACCATCCGGGAAAAGGCGCCGGCCTGGCGGCGTACCCCCGTACTCGGCGAGGTACGCCGACAGGTGCGTCACCAAGCGTTCCGTCAGCAGCTCTTGGTGCCGGACAGAGCCTCAACGCCGGGCATGACGGATCTTCAAACGTCCGAATCCCATGGTCCCGGAGATTCGGATCTTCGGCCCGCCGGGGCGGGAAGGCCGCCGGGCCTTGTAGCGCAGGTCCTTCCACCCCGTGCGCAGACCCTCGACGTCAACGACCGCATCGCGAGGCACCGTGATCCTGGCCCCGCCGGTTCCGAGTTGCAGCTCGATGTCGAGGACCGGATACTCGATGACCGCCCGGGACAGATCCAGGCGCACCCTTCCGTATGCGGACTCGACCTTGAGGATCCGTGGTACCCGCCATGCGCCTAGCCGCTGGATCCGTCCGCCGGCGGCAGCGATCGTTGACGTGGTGCCCGTGTGCTCCTCCGGAAGCGAGGCCACAGCCGACGCGAGTTCACTGCGCGTCCTGGCGGTGAGTACCTGGTCGAGACGTTCGTCCATCTCCTCGTGCGAGATGCGCTGACCGGCGTATGCCTCTTGCAGGCGCTGCAGGGCTGTCTCGCGGTCGTCTTCATTGAGTAGTGGCGACGGATCTTCCTGCGGAGAGGTCACTGCCTCACTCCAGTTCCGCTTCGACGGTGTGAATGTGCCGAGATCCGAAGCAGGCAAGGCATCCGATACGGAGGCCGACTGCTCGCCCTCATGGCCTGCTCTCTCAATCCGGCGAACCTGTGCGGTCAAAGCGCCGGCCGGCAACTGTCCACCAGGCGGTCACTCGGGCGGCCATCGCTTCGGGCCGCAGTCCCAGAGGGTCGAGCCCGAAGTGGTCCTCCAGTTCACGCCGCAGGAACTCACCGATCTCCGTCTGGCTCGCACCACCACGGAGCCGCTGGAGCAAAGGGCCCAGCATGCAGTCGTACTCGTCCTGAACGAGGTCGGCGACGCCGACCGGATCCCACTCGTTGAGCAGATGCCGAAGGTCGCTCTCGGTGGAGAGGGTCCAGGGTCGCATGGCCCCAGAATGCCACCCGGAAACCACTGTCGACGAGGGGAGGGGCGGCTCCCCGAAATCCCCTGCAGAAATGAGCACTTGTACTCATCCCTGCACCGGCTCCCTGGCCCACCGTGGAGAACACCGAGCCTGGACCGATCTGAAGGAACCCGCGATGCCGAATGACTCCCGTCCCCGCAGCCTTCCGCACCGGCTCCTTGTGCTCGCCACGGGCAACTGGCTCGCTCGGGGCTATCTGGCTGTCTTCGCCCTCTCCCTCCTGGTCATGTTCCTCTTCCCGGAGAGCGGCTTCGCCATGAGCTTTCTGCTGCTCACGGCGCCCCTCTCCCTCCTGACCATGGTCCTGCCCTTCGGCCCGGGCACCGAGGGCGGCGGGGCGGTCGAGGTACTGGCCATCGGCTTCTGGGCCGCATGGCTCCTTCTGTGCGCCTTCGTGAACGCCGCCGTGCTCGGCGCCCTCCTCCGGAGATCCGCGACCTCCGCATCAACCGGCTTCCGCAAGCCCTCCCCTCCTGTCTCGGACCTCCCGGAACGGGAGGAAACGGGCACGGCGCACCCCGCGTCCCCTCGTCTGCACAGGGCGCGGGCCCTGCTGACACCCGCGGTGGACAACTGGCTCGCGCGGGGGTATCTCGCCGTGGTCGCGGCGTCACTGGGGTTCTTCCTGGTGGCCGCGTACCTGCTGCCGGACCCGGGGTTCGCCGGGATCTGGCCGACCATGGCCACGGCGCCGCTCGGCGTCGTCGCCCTTCTGGTGGCCTCCCCCGTCGAGTGGACCTCCTCCCTCGCCTGGCTGAACCCGTTGGTCTTCTCCGCCGGGGCGGCCCTGTCCGGGCTGTTCAACGCCGTACTGCTCGGCCGGCTCGCACATACGCTGCGGGCACGGGAGACGCCTCCGGCCGCCTGATCGAACTCTCGGAGCGCGCACCGCAGAGCCCGAAAGCGGGCCCGTGCGGAGGGGCCGGTGGGCCCTTCCAACTAAGGGTGGCCCCGACAACTGGCACCTGGAGATGAGGGATTGGTCTCGTCTGCGCGCAGGATCCCAGTGGCGTACGTGATCACCAGGATGGGGTTCGCCCGAAGTGTTGCCCCTGGGGAAGCAGGAGAACCCGTTCATGAGTGCTCATGGCCATGTCCGTATCGCCGTCGCCTCCGCGTTGTTGGCCGGTCTGGCTCTCGGGCCTGCTGCCGGAGCGGCCGCCGCCCAGCCCGTCGGAACGGCTCCCGCGGTGGCGGTGCCGGACTCCGAGGGACCCGACGTCGCCGCTCTGGAGAAGGCCCTCACCGGGATCCCCGACGGGGACATCTCTGCTGCCCTTGTCCGGGTGGGAGGCAAGGGCGGTTGGAAGGGGGTCGCCGGGGTGCGGGACCTGCGGACCGGGGCCCCGGCTCTGGAGAACGCGCGGTTCCGGGCCGGGTCGACGACCAAGGTGGTCACCGCGGCGCTGATGCTGCAGCTCGTCGCGGAGGGGCGGGTGGAGCTCGACGCGCCCGTCACCCGGTATCTGCCCGGTCTGCTGCCGGACTCCTTCACCGAGCCGCCGACCGTACGGCATCTGCTCACGTACACCAGCGGCCTGCGGCCCGGCGCGAACCTCGGGTCGACCACCGAGGAGATGTATCCCCACCGGTTCGAGACCCTCAGCCCCGAGCGGGTGGTGGCCACAGCGGTCGCGAAGGGGCCGGCGTTCGCCCCGGGGGAGCGGCAGGTCTACCAGAACATCGACTACACCGTGCTCGGTCTGCTGATCGAGAAGGTGACGGGTGACCGTTACGAGCACCGGGCCGAGGTACGGATCTTCCGTCCGCTGGGCATGCGGCACACGAGCTTCCCGGTCGGGCCGGACCCGCGTATCCACGGCCCGCACCACCGGGCCTACACGGACATCGGGGGCCGGACCACCGACGTGACGGAGTGGAACATGTCCGACCGCTGGGCGGTCGGAAACATGATCTCCACCACCGCCGATCTGGAGCGGTTCCTGGTGGCCCTGTTCCGGGGCCGGGTGGTGCCGCAGCCGCTTCTGGACCAGATGCTCACCGTCCCCGAGGTCGAGGGCGCGTCCTACGGCATGGCGTTGGAGCGCTTCGTCCACAACGGGACGGAGATCTGGGGCAAGACGGGATCCCGGCCCGGCTACCACACGGTGCTGGCCGCGACCCGCGACCTGTCCCGGACGGTGGTGTACTCGGTGAACGCCAAGAGCGCCCGGGAGGACGGCTTCCCGCTCATCGCACGGTTCGCCCTGCCCGCCTTCAACCGCTAGGGCTGTCCGTCTCCCCGGGGCCCGGGGCCGGGGTCGCCCAAAGCAGGCGCGGCAGGGTGCCTCTCAGCCTTCCCGGGTTCCGACCGGGCCGGCCCTCCGAGCGACTGAATCCTTGCGGGCCGAGAGCAGGAACAGGACTACAGCGACGGCCATGAAGCCCATGCCCACGTACATGCAGGTCATGACCGTGTCGATGGAGGCGTCGGCGATCCGGGGGATGCCGTTGGCGAGCATGCAGGCGTAGACGCCCAGCACGCCGTAGGCGCGAAGCCGCATCCCGGCCTGTCGCTCCCGCATCCACGGCGGTGTCCACCCCGCCAGTACCGCCACCGACAACGGCAGCATGATCACCGTGGACACCGCCAAGCCTATCCAGTGGTACAGCGGATTGCCGTTCACTCCGCCCCCTTCGTAGATGATCATCAGCCTACGGGGGTCGGCATGACCTGTCCATGTCGAACACCGCGAGTTTCAGGGGGACTTGTCCGGTCAGGGCACCAGCGGCGTCGCGGGTGGGCGCCAAACACTCGGACGCTTCGGGTCAGTCGGACGGTTCCGGGCGCGGCGTGGTGATGATGGCGGTGCGCAGGGCCTCCACGGCGCGGGTGCGGGCGCCGGCGAGTTCGGGTTCGGGGACCTGGGCCGCGGCGACCGGGACGCTGCGGGGCAGTCCGGCGAAGTGCTCGCGGATCGCCTCGGCGATGTGCGGTTCGGTGCCCCAGGTGCCTCCCAGGACGATCAGTCGGGGGTCGGCCAGGGCGACCGCCGCCGCCAGCACGCCGCCCACCGCGCGGGCCAGCGCGCCGCGGGTCCGCCGCGCGGTCGCGGAGTCGCCGAGGGCAGCGGCGCGCAGGGCGTCGACGTCGATGGCGGTGGACTCGGCCCGGCGCAGGCCGAGTTCGGCGAAGACCTCGATGAGGGGCAGCGCCGTGCCCCGGGGCCCGGCGGTGTAGAGGTGGGCGATCTCGCCGGCCAACCCGTGGTGTCCGCGGCGGACTTCCGCGTCGGTGACCACCGCGCAGCCCAGTCCCTCGCCGAGGTGGACGTAGACGAAGTCGTCGACGCCGAGGGCGCATCCGGTGGCGCGCTCGGCGCGGGCGGCCCAGTTGATGTCGTTGTCGACCAGCACCGTCCCGTCCACCGCACCGGCCAGCACCGCCGCCGGGTCCAGGTCCCCGACCAGGAAGGGGGCGTCCGGCAGGTGCACCAGGCGTCCGGTGACGCGGTCGACCGGATCGGCCGCGCTGACCACGGCCGTACGCAGTGGGCCGTGCACCCGGGGCCGGACCAGCGCGACCGCTTCGGTCAGGGCCTGTGCGGTCGCGTGCGGGCCCGGGGCGCGGCCCAGGCCGACCTCGGCGCGGGCGGTGGCGGTGCCGAAGGCGTCGACCGTCTCCGCGACGACTCCTTCGGGGCTGATGCTCGCCACCAGGGCCGCCCCGGTGTCCGCGGCCAGCGAGTAGTAGGTGCCGACCCGGCCGCGGCCGGTGGTGCGCTCGCCCGTGTCGGCGAGCAGGCCGGCCTCGCTCAGCCGCCGCACGCTGTCGGAGACCGTCGGCTTGGAGATCCCGGTCCGGGCGGCGATCTCCGCGCGGGTCAGGCGCCCTTCCTCCATCAGTGCGCGCAGCACGTTCTCGTCGGTCAGGGCGCGCAGCATTTCGAGTGACGGCTTGGCCAGTGACATGCCGAGGATTTTAGTCAGGACTCTTGCCCAAATGTGGGCGGGCGGTTAGGTTGCCGTCTAGTAAGGAGTCCTGACCAAAGGAGCCGAGCAATGACGCTGGCAACCGAGACACAGCAGGCCGGTCTCCCCGCCCTGCCGCACTGGGAGACCACTCCCGACGATCTGGCCGCCGCCATCCGCGAGATCAAGCCCGCGCTGCGCGCCCGCATCGAGGCCTCCGGACGCACCGTCGAGGAGGTCTTCGCCGTCGTCGAGGAGCGCGTCCGCGCCCGCCTGGCCGAGATCCAGGCGGACAAGGAGCGCGGCGAGACCGTGTGGCCGGTCATCGACTACGCGGACATCGCGAACGGCACCGTCACCCCGGAGCAGCTCGACAAGCTCCGCCGCCGCGGCTGTCTCGTCGTCCGAGGCCACTTCGAGCGCGACCAGGCCCTCGCCTGGGACGCCTCGATCGTGGACTACGTGGAGCGCAACGAGTTCTTCGAGAACTACCGGGGCCCCGGCGACGACTTCTTCGGCAGCGTCGGCTCCAAGCCGGAGATCTACCCCATCTACTGGTCGCAGGCCCAGATGGAGGCCCGCCAGAGCGACCGGATGGCCAACGTCCAGTCCTTCCTCAACTCCCTGTGGAAGCACGAGTCCGAGGGCGTGCAGTGGTTCGACCCGGACCGCGACGCGCTCTACCCCGACCGCATCCGCCGCCGTCCCCCGGGCGCCGACTCGGGCGGGCTCGGCACCCACCTCGACCCCGGCACCCTCGACCTGTGGATGACGCAGGCCTACCAGCAGGCCTTCCGCCACCTGTTCGACGGCAGCGTCGAGGAGTACGACCCCTGGGACGCCGCCCACCGCACGGCCGGCCCCCAGTACCCCGGCTCCACCATGTGCTCGGCGTTCCGCACCTTCCAGGGCTGGACCGCCCTGTCGGACATGGACCACGACCAGGGCGTCCTGCACACCGTCCCGATCCCCGAGGCCATGGCGTACCTCATGCTGCGGCCGCTGCTCCCGGACGTCCCGGACGACGACATGTGCGGGGTGACCACCAACCAGGTCTTCCCCGCCGACGAGAAGTGGCACCCGCTCCTCATGGAGGCCCTCACCGGCATCCCCGACGTCAAGGCGGGCGACTCCGTCTGGTGGCACTGCGACATGATCCACAGCGTCGCGCCGATCACCGACCAGAAGGGCTGGGGCAACGTCATGTACATCCCCGCCGCCCCCTGGTGCCCCCGCAACGAGGAGTACGCGGCGAAGGTCCGCGAGGCGTTCCTGACCGGATCCAGCCCCAGTGACTTCCCCGAGGAGCACTACGAGCGCACCTGGACCGACCGCTTCGACGTCGACCGGCTCAACGAGACGGGCCGACGCGGCCTGGGCCTCGACGACTGACGGACCCGCCCCCCGTGCACCGGGTCGGCGCCGAAGCCTCTCGGCCGGCGTGACCCGGCATGCCGCGAACGGGGCGGCGCCCGGTCCTCCGCGACACCGTCCTTCCCGGACGGCGGACGGGCCGGGCGCCGCCCGGGCTCGGGCGTGTTCGAGCGCCCCGATCGACCGACCGGCCGATCAACCATTTCCCCTGCTTCCCACGTCCGGAAGCCGGGCCCCACTTCTCTTCCGAACCGAGCGCCGCCCTCCGCAGTGTGTGCACCTGCCGCGGCGCTCCCTGTCCTTGCTTCTCGCTTCTCGCTTCTCGCACCTCACCCGAGGCGGACGGCAACGACACACATCACCACAGGAGTCCATAGGTGACGAGCACAGCACGACAACCTGCCGCCGGAGGCCTCGCGGCCCGGCCGGACCGGCTGCGTCACGTCGTCTTCGTCGCGGCGTCCGCCGCGATGGGCGGCTTCCTCTTCGGCTACGACAGCGCCGTGATCAACGGCGCCGTCGAGGGCATCAGGGGACGGTTCGACGTCGGCGCCGCCACGCTCGGCGCCGTCATCGCCATCGCCCTGCTCGGCGCGGCCGCCGGCGCCATGCTCGCGGGACGGCTCGCCGACCGCGTCGGCCGCCTCCGGGTGATGCGGCTGGCCGCCCTGCTCTTCCTGGCCAGCAGTATCGGCTCGATGCTGCCGTTCACGGCGTGGGACCTGTCCTTCTGGCGCATCGTGGGCGGCGTGGCCATCGGCATGGCCTCCGTGATCGGCCCGACGTACATCGCCGAGGTCGCGCCCACCGAGTACCGCGGCCGGCTCGTCTCCTTCCAGCAGGCCGCCGTCGTGCTGGGCATCGCCGTCTCCCAGCTGGTCAACTGGATGGTGCTCGCCCTCGCCGACGGGGACCAGCGCGGCAGCCTGCTCGGCCTGGAGGCGTGGCAGGTCATGCTCGGCATCGCGGCCGTTCCCGCCGTGGTCTACGGTCTGCTGGCACTGCGCATCCCGGAGTCGCCGCGCTACCTGATCTCGGTCGGCAGGACCGGCGAGGCCAAGGACGTGCTGCGCACCCTCGAAGGCGCGCAGGTCGACCTCGACGCCCGGGTGGCCGAGATCGAGCAGGCCATGCGCAGCGACAAGGCACCGCGGTTCAAGGACCTCCGCGGCCGCTTCGGCCTGTTGCCGATCGTCTGGGTCGGCGTCGGTCTGTCGGTCTTCCAGCAGTTCGTCGGCATCAACGTGATCTTCTACTACAGCTCCTCGCTGTGGCAGTCGGTGGGCATCGACCCGTCGAGCTCGTTCTTCTACTCGTTCACCACCTCGGTCATCAACATCGTGGGCACGGTGATCGCGATGGTGCTCATCGACCGGGTCGGCCGCAAGCCGCTGGCCGTGACCGGTTCCGCCGGTATGGCGGTCTCCCTCGCGGCCGTCGCCTGGGCGTTCTCCCACAAGACCGGAACGGGCGCCGACATCTCGCTGCCCGACACCCAGGCCGCCGTCGCGCTGGTCGCCGCCCACACCTTCGTCCTCTTCTTCGCCATGTCGCTGGGCGTGGCGGTCTGGGTGCTGCTCGGCGAGATGTTCCCCAGCCGCATCCGCGCGGCCGCGCTCGGTGTCGCCGCCTGCGCGCAGTGGATCGCCAACTGGCTGGTCACCGCGACGTTCCCGAGCATGTCGGAGTGGAACCTGTCCGGGTCGTACGTGATCTACGCGATCTTCGCCGCGCTGGCGGTCCCGTTCATCCTCAAGTGGGTGCCGGAGACCAAGGGCAGGACGCTGGAGGAGATGGGCTGAGCCCGGGCTCAGCGCTCCAGGAGCACCCGGCCGCCGATCTCGGTCCAGCCGTGCGGCTGCGGTGCGGTCAGGATCTGGGAGCCCGCGCCCTGAGTGATGTTCAGGGCGCGGCCCAGCCGGTCGGTGAGCAGGAGGGCGGCGGCGCCGGTCGCCTCGTCCTCGTCGATGCCGTCGTCGCGGCCGGGGAAGGCGCGGGCGCGGATGCGGCCGGCCGCCTCGTCCTCCCAGGCCCAGGCATAGACCCACTCCCCCTTCGGGGGTACCGCCAGGTCGTCGACCTCGGCGGCGGTCGCGTACTGGCGCAGGGTGCGCGGCGGCACCCACTCCGCGCGCGCCTCGATCCAGCAGAACTCCCCGTCCTGCCGTGCGCCCACCACCCCTGCCGGGGTGACGAGTTCGGGTACGTCGAGCAGCCAGGCCGCGCCGACGCACGGGTGGCCGGCGAAGGGCAGGCGCAGGGTCGGGGTGTAGATGTCGATCACCCCGCGCTCGGGGTCGTCGACGAACACGGTCTCGCTGAAGCCGAGTTTCGCGGCGAACTCCTGCCGGTCGCTCCGCTCGGGCAGCACGGAACCGTCGCGGACGACGCCGAGTTCGTTGCCGTACCCGTCCCGGGGGCCGCAGAAGACGCGCACCACGTCGTAATCAGACACGAGAGCATTCAAGCATCGCGCGTCCGCGGTACCGGTCATCCCCACCAGGGACGGCTGACGTCGACGGGCCCCGGCCCGGCCGCTTCCCGCTCCCGCCCTCGCTCCGGCTCGGTCACGGTGTGGCCGCTGTGTCCCGTCCGCATGTTCGCGCTGTCCCTCGTCCCGGTAGGGTTCGCCTCCGGGAAGGGGAAGGTGAAGAAACCGGATGAGCAGGGATCTCGGCCTTCGAAGGCTCCGCGGGTTCGACCGGAGCGCGCTGCTCGCGGCATCGGTGACCGCCCTGTCGTTGACGGCGAGCGGCTGCGTGGTGGTGCACGGCGAGCGCGAGGTGCTTCCGGCCACCACCCGCGCCGAAGCCGCGCAGGCGCTCCAGGAGTTCACGGCCGCTTACAACAAGGCCGATGAGGCGTACGACAGTTCCCTGGACGCCGAGTACACCACCGGCGCGCTCGGCGACATCGACAAGGCGCGGCTGACGGCCGGGAAGGCCAACAACCCGGAGGGCAACCCCGGGCACTCGCCGCTGAAGCTGACGGACGCGAAGTTCACCATTCCCAAGAAGGCCGGCTGGCCCCGCTGGTTCCTCGCGGACGCGGCGGGCAACAAGGGCGGCGACGTGCGCTGGCTGCTGGTGTTCACCCGCAGCGGTCTCGAGGAGACCTGGGAGGCGGCGTACCTGACGCTGGTGGCCCCGGACGACATACCCGGGTTCCCGCTGGACAAGGACGGCTGGGCCGAGGCCGTCCCCGCCAACGCCACCGATCTCACCGTGCCGCCCGGCGAGTTGAGCGCGACCTACGCGACGTACCTGAAAAACGGCGGGGACGGGAAGGGCGGCGGTGCCACCTTCGCCGAGGGCCCGCACACCAGCGTGTGGCGGGCGCTGCGCACGAAGCAGTCGGAGCGGCCGGGGCTGGCCACGCAGTACATCGACGAGCCGCTGACGAACGGCGACTACGCGCCCCTGGCGCTGCGCACCGAGGACGGCGGGGCGCTGGTGTTCTTCACCACGCGCCACTTCGAGAAGCAGACCGCCGCGGACGGGGCGTCCGTGCCGGCCCCGAACAAGGATGTGCTGGCGCTGACCACGGGTGAGATCCGGCAGACCCTGACGATGGAGTTCGTCTCCAACGAGGTGGCGCTGGACCCGGGCGACGGCCAGGTGGAGATCCTGGGCCGGATCCAGGGGCTGACCTCGGCGAAGGGCGAGTAGGGCCGGGACCGCGCGGTCCGGGCAGCGGGTCCTTGCGGGACGTTATCGGCGCAGGGGCCAGGCCGTGGTCGCCTGGTCGGGGTGCTCGACCGCGTGGCGGGCGCAGGCGTCGGTGAGGTACTCCAGCAGGCTCAGCGGGTCGGGCAGCGGATGCTCCGGACCGCGTACCCAGTGCACCGACCGGTTGTCGTCACCGGGCAGCCGCGCGGGCGGTACCAGGACGTAGGAGCCGCGGCAGTGCCAGCGCAGGCCGGGGTGCTCGTCCATGGTCTCGGGGTGGCAGTCCAGCTCGCACGGCCACCACTCGTCCTCGTCCTCGGGGGTGCCCCGGGTGAGGGTGAAGAACAGTATGCGGCCGTCGTCGCTCTCCGCGACGGGCCCGACCTCGACCCCTGCCGCCAGCAGGCTCTCCAACGCCTTGCGACCGGCGTTCAGGGGCACGTCGAGTACGTCGTGCACCATGCCGGTCGCGGTGATGAAGTTGGCCTGCGGCTGGTGGCGGGCCCAGCGCTCGATCTGGGCGCGGTCGGTGGTGGACTGCGTCTGCCAGGCGAACGAGACCGGATGCCGGGCGGGGGTGGGACAGCCGACGCGGTCGCACGAACATCGGTATCCGGCGGCGGGGTGGGCGGCGGGCGCGAGCGGCAGTCCCGCGCCGGCGGCGGCGAGCAGCAGTTCCTCACGGCCGCCTTCGTCGACGGCCGGTTCCGGGCGGCGGCCACGCAGCCACCGGGAGAGTTTGCCCTGCCTGCCGGTCCTGCCGCCGAACTCCGCGCTCATCTAACTCCTCGCCTCGCCCTCGTGCCTTTCAGCATGCCCTATGGTCCCACCCTCGTGCGCATCGGGGGGCCGGAGCCCACAATAGGCGCACCTGGGACAAGCGGTGCACGGACCGGACGAGGGGTGCCCCAGGGGGCGAAAGGTGCACCCCGGGGTACGCCGGCGTGACCGGGGAGGCAGCGCGGGCGCTCCCGGTCAGCGGGGGGCGAGGCCGTTCAGGGCGTAGTCGACGAGGGTGTCGGTGTACTCGTAGGTGATCGGTCCCGTGTACTGCAGCCAGCGCTGGGCGAGCGGGGAGACGAAGAGTTCCAGGGCGATGCGCGGGTCGATGTCGGGGCGGACCTCTCCGGCCTCCTGCGCGGAGCGCAGCCGGTCGACGTACAGCTGGAGCGACGGTTCCAGCAGCTTGGCGACGAACCTCCGGCCGAGCTCCTCGTTGACGACGCCCTCGGCGGCCAGCGCGCGGGACGGCGCCTCGAAGGCCGGGTCGCGCAGTTCGTCGACCGTGGCCCGCAGGACGAGTTTGAGGTCGGCGGCGAGGTCCCCGGTGTCCGGGATCCCGTACGTCCCGCCGCTTTCCGGTTCCTGTCCGGCGGCGCGGGCGGCCTGCTCGCCCAGGTCGAGGAACGCCTCCAGCAGGACGTCCGCCTTCGACGGCCACCACCGGTAGATCGTCTGCTTGCCGACGCCGGCGCGGGCGGCGATGCCCTCGATGGTGGTCTTCGGGTAGCCGACCTCCACGACCAGGGCGATGGCCGCGTCGTAGATGGCACGGCGGGAGCGCTCACTGCGGCGGGTGGAGTCGGGGGGTGCGGGGTTGTTCGTGGCCATGGGCCGAATTTATCAGGTTGACAAGACGGTGCGTCTCGCCTGACAGTGAGGGAGATCGCATCGAGACGATACGTCTCGTCACGTGCGTCCGCGGAGTGCGCTCACCGGAAGGAGATCACCATGTCCCGAGGCGGAGCCGGGAACATGCTGGGCGTCGGCGGCGCCCGGAAGCACCTCGGCCGCGAGGCCCTGCGTGGCGGGGGGCGCGACGGCCGCGTCGGGGGCGGCCTCGACCCCCGGGCCCAGAAACGCGAGCTGCTGCGCAAGCTCCAGGAGCAGCGGAAGGAACAGCAGAAGCAGCAAGGACAGCAAGAGCAGCAGGAAGAGCAGGAACAGCAGGAGGACCGGGAGGGAGGGGACCCCGGGCAGGAAAGCCGGCCCTAGTCCCCTCGTCAGACCTCTCGCCGGCCCTCTCGTCAGTCCCCGCTGTCGTCGGCCGCCGGCGGCCAGGGGTCGCCCCAGGACGTGTCCCTCGCCGCCCGGTACAGGTCGCCGTGGCGCTTGGTCACGGTGGTGCGGCTCAGGGCCGGGTCCCTCTCGCAGAGGTCGAGGAGGACCTGGCCCTTGCGGATCTGCGGCTTGCGGACGACGCGGGCGGCGGCCGGGGCGGCGGGCAGGCGGGTGGCGGCGACGTAGCTGAACTTCTCGTCCTCGTACGGCAGGGAGCCGCCCTTGACCTGGCGGTGCAGTGAGGAACGGCTGACCCGGGCCGCGAAGTGGCACCAGTCCGTGCCGGGGACGATGGGGCAGGCGAGGCTGTGCGGGCAGGGGGCGGCGACCCGGAAGCCGGCCGACACCAGCCGGTCACGGGCCTCGATGACGCGGGTGTAGCCGTCGGGGGTGCCGGGTTCGACGATCACGACGGCCTGCGCGGCGCCGGCGGCGGCGTCGACGAGGGCGGCGCGGTCGGCGGCGGTCAGTTCGTTGAGGACGTAGGAGACGGTGACGAGGTCGGTGCGGTCGAGGGTGAGCTCCGTGCCGATCCGGGAGCGGTGCCAGCGGGTGTCCTTGAGCGCGGGGTTCGCGGCGGCGAGTTCCCGGCCGAGGGCGAGTGCGGGTTCGGCCCAGTCGAGGACGGTCACCGGCCGCTCCCCGCCCCAGGTGGCGCTCACCGCCCAGGCGGCGGCGCCGGTGCCGCCGCCGATGTCGACGTGGTCGCCGGGCGTCCACCCGGGCACGGCGTCCGCGAACGCCGCCAGCGCCGACCGTACGGCCTCGAAGGTGGCCGGCATGCGGTACGCGGCGTAGGCGGCGACGTCCGCGCGGTCCCGCAGGATGGGCGCCCCGGTCGGGGTGGCGCCCCGGTAGGTGGCGATCAGCCGCTCGACGGCCTGCGCGGCCCGCCGCGGCGGGAGCCCGTCGAGCAGCCCGGCGAGCGCGCCGCGCAGGACGTCGGCGGGAGGAGTGGGGGAGGCGGGAGCGGGGGCGTTCACCTGGAAATTCTATGGCGCGGGCCGGCGGCCGGGTTCACCTCCCCCGGACCGCGCGGGCCACCCGCGTGGCCGCACGTGCGCGGGGGCCGTTGGCCGGGGTCGGGGGGCGGCGGGGGTGGACCGTGTTGGCGAGCAGGACGAGGTAGGTGCCCGTGGCGCGGTCGAGGACCAGGGACGTGCCCGTGAAGCCGGTGTGGCCCGCCGCTCCGCGGCCCGCGAGCTCCCCCATGAACCACGGCTGGTCCACGGCGAAGCCCAGGCCCGGCGGGGCGAGGAGCAGCTCCACGAAGTCGGGTCCGAGGATGCGGGCGGGGCCGTGGGCGCCGCCCGCCAGCAGGGCATGGCAGAAGACCGCCAGGTCGCGGCCGGTGGAGAAGAGGCCGGCGTGGCCCGCGACCCCGCCGAGCGCCCAGGCGTTCTCGTCGTGCACCTCGCCGCGCAGCATCCCCCGGTCCGCCTTGGCCCACGGCCGCCGCTGGTCCTCGGTGGCCGCCGCGCCCGGACACGGGCCGAAGTCCGTGGCGGTCATGCCGAGCGGCCGGGTGATGCCGTCGTGGACGAGCGTGTCGAGCGTGCGGCCGGTGAGGCGTTCCAGGACGTGCTGGAGCAGCAGCATGTTCAGGTCGGAGTAGCGGTACGTGCCGGGCGCCGCGACCGGCCGCTCGGCGCGCAGCAGGGCGAGCCGTTCCGCGTCGTCGGCGCAGTCGTACAGGGGGAGTTCGGGGCGCAGCCCGGAGGTGTGGGTGAGCAGGTGCCGGACGGTGATGCCGTGCCGGACGGCCGCGGGGAAGTCCGGCAGGTACGCGCCCACGCGGGCGTCGATGCCCAGGGTGCCCCGCTCGATCTGCTGCACGGCGGCCACCGAGGTGAACAGTTTGGTCAGGGACGCCAGGTCGAAGGGGGTGTCCACGGTCATCGGCACCCGGTCGTCCGGTGGCAGTTCCACCGCGGTGTCCGTGTGTTCGTCGTACGCCGCGTAGCGCACGGCCCAGCCCGCCGCCTCCTGCACGGCGAGCACCGGGCCGCGGCCGACGGCCACGACGGCGCCCGCCGCCCAGGGGCGTTCCCCGGTGGTACCGGCGTGCACCTCGCGGACGAGGGCCCGGAGTTCGCGGGGGTCGAGCCCGGCCCGTTCGGGGGTGCCGTGGCGCAGCCTCGGGGCGCTCAGCTCTCCGCCTCCGCCCGTTCGGTTCCGCGTGGGCGGGAGGTGACCGGGGCCGCCGCGCCCGTCCGTCCGCCCCGGGGGCGGCACAGGCCCGTGAAGCAGGCCAGCGCCACCAGGGCGGCGGTCAACTGGACGACGGCCATCGGGACGGCGGTGTCCTCCCCGGCGATCCCGACCAGCGGGGAGGCGATCGCACCGACGAGGAAGGACGCCGTGCCGAGCAGGGCCGAGGCGGCACCGGCGGCCTGCCGGGTGCGCATCAGGGCGAGGGTCTGGGTGTTGGGCATGGTGATGCCCATCGCGGACATCAGCACGAACAGCGCGGCGGCCACGGGCACCAGCCCGACCTCGCCGAACACACCCAGCGACATCAGCAGCAGCGCGACCGCGGCGACGACCACGACGCAGAGCCCGAAACCGAGCACCCGGTCCAGCCGGACCCGGCCGACCAGCACCTTGCCGTTGATCTGCCCCATGATCATCAGGCCGATCGAGTTGAGCCCGAACAGCAGGCTGAACGTCTGCGGGGAGGCCCCGTAGATCTCCTGGACGACGAACGGGGAGGCCGCGACATAGGCGAAGAGGGAGGCGAAGGCGAATCCTCCGGTGAGCATGTAGCCGGTGAAGACCCGGTCGGCGAGCAGTCGGCGCATCGAGCCGAGGGCCGCGACGAAGCCGCCGCCGTGGCGGTCGGCGGGGGCCAGCGTCTCCGGCAGCTTCGCCCAGACCAGGGCCGCCAGCAGCACCCCGAGGACGGCGAGGACGACGAACACGCCCCGCCAGTCCGTCACCCGCAGGACCTGCCCTCCGATGAGCGGTGCCATGATCGGCGCCAGGCCGGAGATCAGCATGAGGTTCGAGAAGAAGCGGGCCATGGCCACGCCGTCGTACAGGTCGCGGACCACCGCCCGCGCGATGACGATGGCGGCCGCGCCCGCGAGGCCCTGCAACAGCCGGAAGACGACGAGGAGTCCGACGGTCGGCGCGAACGCGCACAGCACGGTGGCGACGACGTAGACCGCGAGGCCGATGAGCAGCGGGCGGCGGCGTCCCCACCGGTCGCTCATCGGGCCGACCACCAGCTGCCCGAGCGCCATGCCGGCCAGACAGGTGGTGAGCGTGAGCTGGACGGTGGCGGCGGACGCCTGCAGGGACCGGGTGACCTCCGGAAGGGCGGGGAGGTACATGTCCGTCGCCAGCGGGGGCGTGGCGGTCAGACCGCCCAGGAGGAAGGTCACCAGCAGGCCGGTGCGGCCGGCGGTTGCGCGGAGCGGCGGCGCCGCGCTCGCCGCCGGGTTCGTCGTCGATTCTTCCGTCGAGTCCGTTTTTGCCGTCGAGTTCGCCGTCGAATTCGATATGGACGCGCCGCCCTCGGGCATGTGGCCCCTCCCTTTCCGCACCATCGGCTCCCTATGCTCTCAGCTCGTACGGAGTGCTCGGCGTCGACGACGATGTCATGGGAGCGCTCCCATCGACCTCCGCGGCCGATGTGCCGACGACACGAGCAGGGGTGGGGCGGATGACAGGGCGGAACGTGCGCTGGGGAATCCTGGCGACCGGCGGGATCGCCGCGAGGTTCGCGGCGGATCTGGCAGCTGCGGCACACAGCGGCTCCGCCGCGGGGCCGGGCGCGGAGATCGTGGCGGTGGCCTCCCGGTCGGCGGAGTCGGCGCGGGCGTTCGCCGACCGGTTCGGGATCGGGCGGGCGTACGGCGACTGGGAGTCGCTCGCACGGGACGAGGAGGTCGACGTCGTCTACGTCGCCACTCCGCACTCGGCGCACCGGGCGGCGGCCGGGCTGTGCCTGGAGGCCGGGCGGAACGTGCTGTGCGAGAAGCCGTTCACGCTCAACGCGCGCGAGGCCGGGGAACTCGTCGCCCTGGCGCGCGACCGGGGGCTTTTCCTGATGGAGGCCATGTGGATGTACTGCCATCCCATGGTGCGGCGGCTGAAGGCACTGGTCGACGACGGCGCGATCGGCGAAGTCCGCACCGTGCGGGCCGACTTCGGGCTGGCGGGGAACTTCCCGGCCTCGCACCGGCTGCGGGACCCCGCGCTGGGCGGGGGCGCGCTGCTGGACCTCGGTGTGTATCCGGTGTCGTTCGCACAGCTGCTGCTCGGGGAGCCGTCGGACGTCGCGGCGAGGGCGACGCTCTCCGAGGAGAAGGTCGACCTCCAGACGGGTGCGCTGCTCTCCTGGGACGACGGCGCCCTCGCGTCGGTGCACTGCTCCATCGTTGGTGGTACGGAGACCTCGGCGTCGATCACCGGTTCCGAGGGCCGCATCGACGTCCCGTACGGCTTCTTCTTCCCGGACGGGTTCGTGCTGCACCGGGAGGGCCGGGAGGCCGAGAAGTTCACGGCCGACCCGGCGGACGGGCGCCGTGACACGCTCGGCCATGAGGCCGCCGAGGTGATGCGCGCCCTGCGGGCCGGTGAGACGGAGTCCCCGCTCGTCCCGCTGGACGGCACGCTCGCCGTGATGCGGACGCTCGACGCGATCCGCGACCGCATCGGCGTCCGCTACCCGGGGGACGCCGCGTGACCCCCGCTTCACCGACGGACCGTCAGGCCGAACCCGGCCCCCTCTGATCCACACAAGCGGAATACGAACATCCGCAGCATTGCGGCCCACAGCGGACATATGCTCAACTCTCCTGCACCAAAGCTTCACATTTGGGGCAGCAGGCTTCCGCAGGCCACTTTCAGGGGGAGGGCAGCCGTTCCACCGCACCGGCAGGGGGGTGGCCCCGCGTGGGACCGCGGGGCACGCGCCGGTGGGTGGAACGGCTGCCGTGATCAGGCCTGGCCGGTCTCGAAGCGGCTGATCCTGCCGTCGTCGTCGACGGTGAAGCTCCAGCGGGTGCGCATCTCGCCCCAGGTGTCGTTGCGGTAGCGGACCAGGAGGCTGCGTCCGTCGTCGGACTCGTTGTCGACGTCCATGTGCCCGTGGGAGGAGAAGACCTCCCGGTCGATCCAGTCGGTGAGATCGCGGTCGTCGCCGTCGTCCGCCATGGTCGCCCCGGGCGCGAGCAGGGCCATGAAGCCCTCCCGGTCATGGTTGTTGACCGTGGTGACGAAGGCGCGGACGGCGGGGTCGCTGAGACGGGAGGTCTGGATCGTCATGCCTGCCAGCGTGCTGCCGGGCCTCGGCCGCCGCCACCCGCCGCCACCCGAACGGCGGGCGGCGGCGGGCCGGGCGGGACGCCGGGGTGCGACGGTGGTCACGCGAAGCGACTGCCCCGGGAGACGACGTGACCTGTTACGACCGACGCGATCTGGGCCTGCTGCTGCTCCGGCTGGGGACGGGCGGGGCGCTGGCGGCGCACGGCGCGCAGAAGCTGTTCGGCTGGTTCGGCGGTGGCGGGATCGAGGGCACCGGCCAGTTCATGGAGGCCGTCGGCTATGTGCCCGGCAAGGCCAGCGCGACGGCGGCGGGCCTCGCGGAGGCGGGTGGCGGCGCGCTGCTCGCGCTCGGCCTGGCCACTCCGGCGGCGGGTGCGGCGGCGGCCGGTGCGATGGCGGGCGCGGCCGCCGTGCACGCGCCCAACGGCTTCTTCAACCAGGAGGGCGGCTACGAACATGCCGCGACCCTGGGCCTGACGGCGGCCGGCCTCGCCGTCGCGGGGCCCGGCCGCCTCTCGGTGGACCACGCCCTCGGCCACACTGCCGACCGGAGCTGGATGGTCTTCGCGGCCTTCGCCGCGACCGCGGCGGTCACCGCGGCGGTCGTGGGCGCACGCTCCAGACGCCTGCGCAGGGCGAAGGAGGGCGAGCAGGAGGCTCTGTTCGAGTAGTTCCGGCCGGCTTCGGCCGGCTTCGACGCGTACTGCCATCGTGGCGCTCCGGTCGCCGGGGTCGGGGATGCGGCAGAGACTGAAACCCGGATTCTGTCCAGGAACACCCCGGAGCGCAGGAGAATGGGCCCCACCCGCGCGTTACCGCCCCGCAGAAGGCGGTGGCTTCGATGGCTGCCGGCCGCGCTGATCCTCTGTGTGTTCGCCCTCGACCTCCTCACCCCGCGCGGCATGAGGGTGTTCCCCCTGCTGGCGGCCGCCCCCGTGCTGGTCGCGCCGTGGTTCTCCCTGGCCGGGACGATCGCCACCGGCGGGGCGGCGCTCCTCGCCGCGGTGCTCCTGCCGCTGGTGAGAGGCAGGCTGCCGTTCGGCGTCGACGACATCGTCCCGTTCTCCACCTTCGTCACCCTGACCTTCCTGGCCGCGGTCGTCAACCGGCTGCTGACTCGCGAGCGGCGGCAGTTGAAGAACGCCCGCGAGGTCGCCGAGGCCGTCCAGCGCGCGGTGCTCCCCTCCCCGCCCGGACGGATCGGGCGGCTGGCCGTGGCCGTCCGGTACGAGGCCGCCGCGCGGGAAGCCGCCATCGGGGGCGACCTGTACGCGATCCACCCCACTCCCCACGGCATCCGGCTGATGATCGCCGATGTCCGGGGCAAGGGCCTGGGCGCGGTCCGAACCGTCAACGCGCTGCTGGGCACCTTCCACGAGGCCACCCTTCGCGCTCCGGACCTGCCCGGTGTGGTCCGCTGGCTGGAGGAACGGGTGCAGGAGGACCACGTCGCCGAGGACGGGGCAGGACTCGAGACGTTCGTCACCGCCGTCATCGCCGAGTTGTCCCCCGACGGCTCCACCCTGCGCATGGCCAATCGGGGGCACCCGGCGCCGTTGCTGGTCCACCGCGGCCGGGTCCGCCCACTGGAGCCGGGCACGCCTTCACTGCCGCTGGGTCTGGCCGACCTCGGCACCCCGAACGTCCTCCCGGACATCCCCGTCGACCAGTACGCCCTGTCCGAGGGGGCGGTCCTGGTGCTGTTCACCGACGGCGTCGTCGAGGCCCGCGACCACCGCGGGGTCTTCTACGACCCCGTCCCGCGGCTGTCCCGCCCCCTCCCGCCGGACCCGGACCACGTGCTGGACGTCCTGCTCGCCGACCTGTACCGGTACGCCGCGGGATGCCTCGACGACGACGTAGCGCTGCTCGCCATCGGCCTGCCCCGCGACGCGGACGACGGCCGGCGCGTTTGAGGAAACCCCGCTGCTCGGCCGGCCCTGCGCGTAGGACCGCCGGGTACTGTCCGTGGCCTGTGCCAGGGTCTGAGGCATGAGCGATCCGAGCACGACCCCCTCCGTGTCCCCCGCCCCCGCCCTCTCCCCCGCCGTGACATCCGCCGCTCTCTGGGACTCCGTCGACGCCCTGCACGCCTGGCTGGACGCGAACCGTGCGGTCGACGGCCGGGAGGGCCTGCTGCTGCGCGTCCTGAAGCTGTCCGAGGAGGTCGGCGAGGTCGCCCAGGCGGTGATCGGCGCGACCGGTCAGAACCCGCGCAAGGGCACCACCCACGGATGGGACGACGTCCAGGCGGAGTTGTGCGATGTCGCGCTCACGGCCCTGGTGGCGCTGCGCGGTCTCACGCCCGACGCCCGCGAGGTCTTCGCCCGCCACCTGGACCAGCTCACACGACGCTCTCTCGGAGCTCCACGCCAGGACCCGTCAGCCGATTGATCCTGTGGCGGATCGTAGGGAGCCGACAGGGTCGAGGTCCCCACGACCCGCAGAACCGGTGCGGCGGGCGCCGCGTGGGGCCGGCGTGCCGCACCGGTCTCACTCAGCGGGTCTAGCAGGCGCCCAGGTCTTCCCAGACGCCCCAGTCGCCGGCCGCGCCGGGCTTCTCGCCCGTCGTCCACCACTTGGCGCGGTAGGTGCGGCCGTCGTGGGTGACGGTGTCGCCGTTGTTGTAGACGGCACCGGCGTTCCAGGTCGGCGCGGCGCAGGAGCCCGGCTCGTTGCCGCCGCCGTTGCCGCCGCCGTTGCCGCCACCATTGCCGTTGCCGGTGACGTTGACGTCGATGCAGGCGTAGAAGGCGTTGGAGGTGTCGGCCACGTTCCAGACGGCCAGGACCTTCTGGCGACCCGTCAGGTCACCGAAGTCGACCCGGTGGTTGACCTCGGCGGGAGGCTGCGCGCCCCGGTCGTTGAACTCGGCGATCTTCCGGTCACCGACGTAGTACTGCCAGGTGTCGGTGGCGTGCCGTGCCGTGATGCGCCAGTTGAAGGTGTGCGACTTGCCGACCTGCGCGACCCGCCAGGGCTTGCTGTCGTCGTCGAGGTCGGAGAACTGGGCGTTGCCGCCGCTGCAGCTGCGCAGGCCCTTGGGGCCCTCGACGCTCTGCGGCTCGTACTTGATCTGACCGCAGTCGACGACGCCCTTGGCGCACTGGTCCTGGCGGCTGCCGGGGTCGGTCACCCAACCGTGGGCACTGGCCGTACCCGCCGGAAGACTGACGGCGAGGAGGGGGGCGACCAGGGCTCCGACAGCCAGGGACGCTCGCCTTTTCATGTCCATGAAATGACTCTTTCTTCGGCGTACATGAGAACCGGCCACGGAGCACGACATCGCCAACCGCACCCGAGGTGCACCGCGCATGTCACGTGCGCCTGCGCCGACGAGGGCGCAGCGCGCGGTCGCGCCGCCGTGGCAGAGACCACCTTTCGCCCCGGCCCACGAAGGCACCGGGACGGGGACGAACACCGGTCTAGACCGGTGTTCGTAGGTCTAGACCATAGCGAGGAACCTGGAACCATCAAGTCCACTTCCCCGAAAGGGAGTTGGCAGGGAGTGACCGAAAGATCTCGGAGCATCACTCCCGTTACGGCGGAGACGACATACGGGCAGGTGAGACCACCGCAGGCCACCGACCACCACCCGAGCCGTCGACCGTGGCCCGCACCTCGGCGGCATCGCACCTGCGCGTGAACTTGCTCTCACGGGGGCGTCCCTCCATGAGGTACGGGTCCGGGACAGGCCTGAGAGCGCCATGATGGGGATCCAGGGATCGCACACCTGTGGGCCGAACAGGCCGACACTCCATGGCGAGGAGCCCGACATGTCCACCGGATCCGCGGACAGCCCCGCGACGCTCTACGGCCCCGTCTCCGTAGTCCTCGGCAGCGCTGCTCTGTTGGCCGCGGTGTTCGCCGGCTTCGTCGGCATCGCGATCCCGCTCCTGTTCGGCAGCCTCGCCGTCACCTTCGCGCTCCTCGGCCTGGGCCGCGGACTCAACCGGGGCCAGTGCGTCCTCGGCCTCGCCACCGGTTCTCCGGGCGTGCTCTACCCGATCTTCCTCGCCGCCGCCCTGAGCGTCTGACCGACGGGCTCAGCGCCTACGGCGGCGGTGGTACCTCGACGGTCTCCCCGCACGTCGCGGGTCTCGCGGTGCCGCACCTGGGCGCCGACCCGGGCACGGCCCGGTCAAAGGGCGTCGCCCCTCCCCCACCGTCCCCCTTGACCTGCGCATCTGCCCCAGTGAAGGTGGTTCACGCGGTTTGCCGTGCGTAGGGCACAGTGGAGCGGTACAACAGCGTCGGCGGAACAACGGCGACAGCGGCGCGCACAACGGACAGGGGAGGCAGCGGGTGACCGCCCAGCAGAGACCGGCACCGCACCGGACGGCCACGACCTGACCACGCTGGAGGCGGGCGTCCCGGACGCCCGCTGCCGCGCGCCCCGGCCGTCCTGGTCCCGGACCCGGACGCCCCTCGACCTGTGACCCCTCGAGAAGAGACCGGACATGACGTACGACTCCCTGGTCAACCGCGGAGACTACTTCTCGGCGCACTACCTCGCCGAGGTGCTGCCCAAGGACCTCAGGACGGGGCTGCTGAACACCTGGAAACAGCGCGAGGACGAGGCGCGGGCCAGGTCGGAGGCCGAGGCGCGGCGGGCCGCCGGGCAGGACGACGGGGCCGTCACCGCCGCCGGGGAGGACGGCACCGGTCCGGAGCCGCTGCCCGTCACCCCCCGGGCCGGCCTGCGGGACCTGCGCCGCCGCTACTTCCGCGCCCGCTCCTTCTTCGCCCTCCCCGAGGACGAGGACGGCACGGCCGCCGCCCAGGACACCGAGGACGACGCGGCGACCTACGACTCCCCCGCCTGGCGGGAGCAGGTCCGCGCCCTCAACGCCCGGGTGCTGCACGCCCTCGGCTACGACGCCAAGCCGCGCACGCTGACCGTGACGCGCGCCGACCAGCCGTACGAGGTGCGGGTGGCGCACGCCGAGAAGGGCCTGGTCGCGGTGGACTGCGGCTGGGCCGCCGAACCCGACGCCGCCCTCGACCCGCAGGGCCCCGGCCGCCTCCTCGACCCCGTCCCGCTCGACGGCCGCGACACGGTGCCGACCGGCTCCAGGCTGGCCTCCTTCCTCTTCGCCTGCGAGGACGCCCCGCGCTACGTCCTGCTGCTGGTCGGAGGTGTCGTCGTCCTCGCCGACCGGATGACCTGGGGCGAGGGCCGCTACCTCGCCGTCTCCCTCGACGTGGCCCTCCAGCGCAACGACACCAAGGCCGGCGGCGAACTCGACACCGTCGCGGCGCTGTTCGGCGCGGACTCGCTGCGCACCCCGGAGGAGGGCGGCGAGAACCCCCTCGCCGAGCTGGTCGACAAGTCCGCCAGACACGCGGTGGGCGTCTCCGGCGAACTGCGCGACGGCCTGCGGCTGAGCGTGGAGCTCATCGCCAACGAGGTCCTGGACCGCATGCGCGAGGCCGGCGTCCGCCCGGAGGAGGTCAAGGAACTCCCCGAACTGGGACGCCAGTTGACCCGTGAGTCGCTGCGCTACCTGTACCGGATCCTGTTCCTGCTGTACGCGGAGGCCCGCCCCGAGCTGGGCATCCTGCCCTCGGACTACCCCGAGTACCAGATGGGCTACGGCCTCGGCCGCCTCGGCGAGCTGATCGCCGAGCGCGATCTGGTCGACGAGAAGTCCCGCCAGGGCTTCTACCTGTACGAGTCGCTGGACCTGCTGTTCAGCAAGGTCCAGGAGGGCCACCGCCCCCGGCGCACGCACGGCGAGCCCGCGTCCGACTCCGAGCCGGTGTCCGAGGACGTCGGGCTGCGGTTCGAACCGCTGCACTCCAAGCTGTTCGAGCCCGCCTCGATCCAGCTGATCGGCGCGCGGTCCGTCGCCGATCCCCGCGTCGACGAGGACGAGACCGGCGAGCCCGCCCACCTCGACACCCGGCTGCGCAACGCCACCCTGTACCACGTCCTGCGGCTGCTGATGCTCACGCGCGGCCGCAAGGGTGAGCGCGGCGGGTTCATCTCCTACGCCCAGCTCGGCATCAACCAGCTCGGCGCCGTGTACGAGGGCCTGATGTCGTACTCCGGTTTCGTGGCCGGCGAGGAGCTGTACGAGGTCGCCAAGGGCGGCGATCCCGAGGGCGGCTCCTGGCTGGTCCCGGCCTCGCGGGCGGACGAGTACGCGGACTCCGTCTTCGTGCGCAGGAAGGACGAGGAGACGGGCGAGGAGGTACGGGTCCGGTACCGGCCGGGGTCGTTCGTGTACCGGCTGTCCGGGCGCGACCGGCAGACGTCGGCTTCGTACTACACGCCCGAGTCGCTGACCAAGGTGACCGTGCAGCTCGCCTTGCAGCACCGGCTGGATCAGGACGACACGGTCACCGCGGCGCGGGAGCTGCTGGACTGGAAGATCTGCGAACCCGCACTGGGCTCGGGCGCGTTCCTCAACGAGGCGATCAACCAGGTCGCGGCGGAGTACCTGCGGCGGCGGCAGGACGAGTTGGGCATCGCCATCGACACGGAGAAGTACGCGGTCGAGCTCCAGAAGGCCAAGGCGTACATCGCCCTGCACAACTCCTACGGCGTGGACCTCAACAACACGGCGGTGGAGCTGGCGGAGGTGTCGCTGTGGCTCAACACCATGCACCCCGGCATGGAGGCCCCGTGGTTCGGCCTGCACCTGCGGCGGGGCAACTCGCTGATCGGCGGCCGGCGGGAGGTCTATCCGCCGGAGAAGCTCAAGAAGGCGGCCTGGCTGGGCACCACCCCGGAACGGTTCCCCCTGACGGAGGCGGGCGGCGGCCTCCCGGTCACGGTGACCGAGCGCACCACCCGGAGCGGTTCGGTGCAGCGGGTCACGGAGAACGCCGTGCACCACTTCCTGCTGCCCGCGAAGGAGTGGGGCGCGGTCGCCGCCGAGAAGGAGGCCAAGGCCCTCGCCCCGGAGGCGGCCCGCGCACTGGCCGCCTGGCGCAAGATGATCACCCGGACGCCCACCGCCAAGCAGGCGGAACGGCTCCAGGCGCTGGCCCGGCGGGTGGAGTTCCTGTGGGACCTCGTCGTCCGCCGCCTGGAGATCTCCGAGCGGGACATCTCGCGGCGGATCCCGGTGTGGGGCGCGGAGGACGGCTGGTTGCGGTCGCCGGAGGAGGCGGTGCGGCGGGAGAAGGTCGTCGCGGACCTGACGGCGCCGGACACCCCGTACTGGCGGCTGAAGACGCTGATGGACGCCTGGTGCGCCCTGTGGTTCTGGCCGGTCCAGGAGGCCGCGCTGCTGGACGGCACGCACGAGGTGTACGCGCAGGCGGGGGCGGAACTGCCGGACCTCGACTCCGAAGCGTCCCAGGTGCTGCTGTCCTGGGAGACGGCGGACCTGTTCGGTGAGGTCACCGGCAGCAGCGAGCTGACGGCGGGCTCGGTGGAGCGCCGCCGGACCGGCCGCCGCAAGGAGGCCGTCGGCCGGCGGAAGCGGGCGGCGGTGCCGCTGGCGGGGCTGGACGACTGGCTGGAGTTCGCGGAGGCGCTGATCGGCACGCAGGACGTGCCGGCGGACTCACTGGTGGCGGAGTTCGACTCCCTGGCGGAGCTGGAGCCGTACGAGGACGCCCTGCCGGGGTTGATGGGCATGGAGCACTTCTACGAACTGGAGTCACGGTTCCCCTGGGCCGCGGTCGCGGGGGACGTGGCGAAGGCGCAGGGGTTCTTCCACTGGGAACTGGACTTCGCGCAGGTGTTTGTGCAGGGTGGGTTTGATCTGCAGGTGGGGAATCCGCCTTGGGTAAGGCCTACTTGGCAGGAGAATCAGGTTCTCGCAGAGCTGGATCCGTGGTTCGTTCTGGCGGAGAAACCAAGTGCGGCGGAGTGGCGCCTACACAAGGAAGAAGTACTAGCCACACACGCGGACGGCCGAGGCTTTGTCCTGAACGAACTGGCCACCCACGCCGGGTCCGCGGCAATGCTCAGCAGCCCGACCACGTATCCGCTTCTTCTTGGCACCCGAAGCGACCTCTACCGCGCATTCATGGCTCAAGTGTGGCGGCACATGGCGCTGCGCGGCAGTGCGGGCCTGATCCATCCAGATACTCATTTCGCGGGCGTACGCGAAGGCGCTGTCCGGGCTGCCGCATATCAACACCTCCGAGTGCACGCACATTTTGTAAACTCGTCCAGGTGGGCATTCGATGACCTCAACTGGTCCCAAGAATTCGGAATGCACGTCTACGGCACGCCGCAGGAGCCTGACTTCCTCCACCTCAGCGAGCTCCGCGGCGCCGAGGTCCTGCCGGATTCACTGACCCACGGTGGAGAAGGCGCAACACCCGGCATCAAGCACAGCGGCTCATGGGACATCCGACCGCACCGCGAGCGCGTGGTGCATGTGACCACGGATTTGCTGGCCAGTTGGCATGCCCTGACAGGCTCGACAGGCGAAGCGGCACAGGCTCCTTTGCTGTATCCCGTCCTCATTGGCGAGCAAGGAGCTATCGAGGCACTAGCCGCCTATCCCTACGCCCTGGCCGACTACCACCCAATGATCACAGGTGGATACAACGAAACTAACGCTAAAAAGGATGGAGTGATCTGCTGGAGGAACAAGGCTGCCCCCGAGCTCACGGATGTCATTCTTCAAGGACCCCACTTCGCCTCAGCGCTTCCCTTTTCAAAGGAGCCGAGGATCCCCTGCCGTAGCAACAGGGACTGGGACTTGCTCTTCCCGGCGGAACTGTCCGAGACGTTCGCCCCTGTGACCAACTATGTGCGGGCGACTGATGAGACCACGTACCTCGCGGCACAGGACTCCTGGCTCGGAAAGCCGTACACCTCGTACTTCCGGCTGGCCTGGCGGAGAATGATCCCCTTCGACAGTAGTCGCTGCCTGCACGCCGCCCTCATCCCGCCTGGCCCGGCTCACATCCATGCCGTGCAGTCCATGGCCATGCCCGACAACCGACTCACCACGCTCAACGCCGGCTTCTGGGCAGCCCTCCCCCTGGACTATCTACTTCGAATCACCAGTCGCTCTGATCTCCAAGTTGCCGAAGCGCGCAAGATGCCCGCCCCTGATCCGAAGCACCCCCTTGCCTCTGCTCTCCTCCTTCGCACCCTTCGCCTAAACGCCCTCACCCTCCACTACGCCCCTCTCTGGACGGAACTGTTTGATCGTCAGTGGGCAGGCTATGAGGACTGGGCTAATCCCCATTGGCTCCGACTGAGGCCTCTGGCCGCCGACCTCAAGCCGACCTGGGAGCACAGCACTCCACTCCGTACCGAGCACGAACGTCGCGCCGCCCATGTCGAACTCGACGCCCTCGTCGCCGCCTGGATCGGCATCACCGCCGACCAACTCGTCGCGATCTTCAAGTCCCGCTACCCACAGCTGTACAACTACGAGTCAGTGACCTACTTCGACGCCAACGGCCGCAGGATCGCAGGCGATTTCAACGTGTACGGTCACGGCCAGACCAAGCAGGACTACCTCGATCTCCTCGCCCACCTGGAAGACCCGGAGCGCACCCCGCCCCCGGCCGGTTACCAGGCCCCTTTCTACAAGGCGGACCGTGAGGCCGAGATGCGGGCCGCGCACGCGCACTTCCAGGCGCGGCTGGACGCCGAGATCGCCGCAGGCCGCTGGACGCCACCCGAGCCGATGCCCGTGGACGCCTGACCGCCAAACCGGCCCGGACATGCCTGTGCCCTGTGACTCCCCTCGGAGCCACAGGGCACAGCAGCAAGACAGCGACTCAGCCGATCCGGTCGGCGGCGAACCCGACGAACGCAGCCCACGCCCCCGAACCGACCGCCACACTCGGACGGTTCGTGTCCTTCGAGTCCCGCACGTGCACGGTGTGCGGGCAGGTGGCCACCTCCACGCACTCACCACCAGCTCCGCCGCTGTGACTGCTCTTGAACCAGTCGAGCTGGACGGTCTCTTCGACGCTCATAGTTCCTCCAGCGACTTCTCGATGTAGGCCAAGGACTCACGCGGAGTGAGAGCTTGTGCTCGGATGATCCCATAACGCGACACGATGCCACGGACCTCTGTTCGCTCCGACACGATTGTGCTCCGTCCCTGCGCCTCCAGATAAGCCACCTGATCATCACCGTCTCTGTGCAGCACGGTGAACGGTCCATCCACTCCGGCGTTGTCCTCTCGGTCCAACGGCATGACCTGGATCTCTACGTTGCGGTATGCACCGACGAGCAGCAGTTGTTCCATCTGCCCACGCATGACAGCACGACCGCCCAATGGCCGCCGTAGGACCGACTCATCGATGACAAAGCTCACGAGCGGAGCAGGCTTGCGGGCGAAGACTTCCTGCCGAGCCAGCCGTGCAGCAACGCGCTGCTGGACGGTCTCCTCATCCAGCAAAGGGCGCCACATCTCGAACACAGCCCGCATGTATTCCTCGGTCTGCAGCAGTCCAGGCACCGCATGGGTTCCGTAGACCCACAGCTCAACCGCCTCCGCCTCCAACCGAGCCGCATCCCGGAAGAACGCTGGATACTGCGCCCGCGCGACCTCCTCCTTCATCTCCTTCAACAGCCCGCCTGCATCCAGCAGTTCATCCACCGCGTCGATGAACTTCGGCGGAGGGATCCGCCGTCCCTGCTCGTAGGCCGCGATGGTGGACGGCGAGTATCCCGTCCGCGCACCGACCTCCGGCCGCTCCAGCCCCGCCCGCAACCGGCACAGCTTCATCTGCCGCCCGAACACCCGCAAGATGCCCGTCCCCGGCTCCGGGGAAGCCGCCCCCGCCTCTCCCCGCTCGGCCGTCGTCTCCCCCGGCTCCCGCACCAGTTCACTCATCGCCGTTCACCTCCGCCGCCTACCGGCCGGTCCGCCCAACTCCCCCGCCTCGCCGAGGGACACGGCCCGCCCCGCCTACAAACGCCACCGGAACGCCTACAACGCCCCCGGTCGGCCTCACCCAGCACCAACGTAGAACGCGGAACGCGAGGGAACCGGTGAACGATCACGGTTCACCAGAACGAGTGCTGGAGGCCCTGGAGGCCGGTACCGGGGCGAGCGCAGCCACAGGGAACCGGAATCACCCTCGACTCTCCACGAGGTGTTCACCTTCCTTCGCCCTCTCGCTCAAGGTGACGCCAGAGTCCAGCGGTTGAGCGTTCCGCTCCCGTCGTCGTAGGTGAGCCAGGTCCCGTCGCCCAGCGGGCGTACGTCGCTGTCGACGGGGCCCGTCGGGTACGTGACCATCCCGCGTGTCCGCAGGGTGCGGGCGTCGAGCAGCCAGTGGCGTGCCCGCTCCGGGTCCTCGTCGGAGTCGGCCGTCGAGGCGATGACGGTGTCGGCGTCGACGAAGCCGCAGCCGTAGTCCCAGGAGGGCGGATCCTCCTCGTCGTCGGCCGGATCGGGCTCCCGCTCGGCGAGCACGGTGCCGTCCAGGGCGTGCAGTCGCAGGTCCGCTCCGTAGTGCTCGACCGTCAGGAAGCCGGGGTGTCCCGCGTGGACGTCCGTCAGGATGCGGTCCAGGCCCTCGTTCAGGCCCCGGGCGGTCAGCTTCTCGCCGTCCCAGCGCGCCCAGTGCAGCAGGATGCCGTCCTGACCCATGCCGATGCCCAACCCCATGTGGACACCGTCCGGGTGGGAGAGGTGGTTCGAACCGGCCGCCGCGCTGTCCAGGGGCAGCCACGCCAACTCCCGCCCGTCACGGGCGTCGAGGACGACCCAGCGCTCCTCCCAGCCTCCTGGCTCCGGCTCCGGCTCCGGCTCCGGCTCGGCCACGACATGCGCCCACACGAGCCGTCCGTCGTCCGAGATCCGGCAGGAGCCGTGCTCCGAACCACGGCACACCTCCTGCTCGTCCCCCGTGTGCGGGTGATCGAGCTCGGGACTCCAGCAGCCGTGCCGGTACTCCCACAGCGTCTCCCCGCCCGCGCTCACGGCCCGTACCGCGCGCTGTCCCGAGAACACCGCGAACGTGCCCTCGGGACTCACCGAGTGGACTCCGCGGTCCCATCCCGGCCAGGGAAAGGGGAAAACGGCCGCCGGCGCGCGCTCCCCCGCGAGCAGCTCGTGGAGGTCGTAGACCTCCAGCTCGTGCCCGTTCCGGAGGAGGGCGCGGCGCGAACCGTCTCCGCGGCTCTCCAGCGCGAAGCCGTGGACCAGCGCGCCTCCACCCGGCAGCCTCACCGAGTCGCGCAGTTGTGCGGTGATCGACATGGCCCGAAGGTAACGGACCCCGCTGACAACGCGGGGTGCCGCATGACCATCGGCGGACGGCGCTCTCAGGAGGCCGCCGCTCGCCGCCCACACCGGCCGCCCCGTCGCATACGGCTCCCCACCGTAGGCGCGTCGTACCTGTTCACCGGCGCGCGGCGGGCGGGACCGTGGGCCCATGGACATCCACCCCGCCGCGCCCACTCGGCGCGCCGAGACGCAGGTACCCGCGCGCGCCGAAGAGTTCGCCATGCAGTTCACCTCCACCCCGCGCGACGCCCGTCTGGCCCGGCACCTCGTGTCACACCGGCTCCACGAGTGGGGGCACCCGTACGGCACCCCCGTGAACGAGACCGTCACCCTCATCACGGCGGAGCTGACCACGAATGCCGTCACCCACGGCCGGGTCCCCGGCCGGGATTTCCACCTCCGGCTGTCGCTCGTGCCCGGCACCGTCACGGTGGAGGTGTCGGACACCCGCGCGGAGCGGAAGCCGCACCTCGATCCGGCGGCCGGCCCGTCCGAGGAGGAGTCCGGCCGGGTACTGCTCCTGGTCGACGCCCTCGCGAGCCGCTGGGGCGTCGTGCCCCGCCACACCGCCCCCGGCAAAGTGGTGTGGGCCGAGGTCGGCTGCTCGTCGATCCGTTGACCGCCCGGCAGGACGGCGGCCCCGACGTGTGTGATGCCGGGCATGCGCCCACGTCCCGGGGAAGGCACACCGTCCCGAAGTCGTGAGCACTTCGGCCGCTACCGCCCCGATGCCGCTCGTTTGAGCACTTGAGTGACACATACCCGCCGACTGCTCACGGTTTTCCACAAGGCACCCGCCTCCGCCGCCACGGCCCCGGGACCACAAGGGCCTCCCACACCGTCCGACGGAACGCCATCCGCATCAGGCCCCACCTACGCCGAGCCGACCAGCAGCACGGTCTACATCTCCAACCTCCCGACCGTCCGGCTCCGTTCGGAGCCCGGGCGGTTTCTCCTCGCGTGCGGTCAGGACCGGGGACGGTTGCGGCACAGACAGAACGGATGCCCGGCCGGGTCGGTGTAGACCTGCCAGCCGTAGCCGGACTCGCCGACGAAGCTCTTCTGGAAGGTGGCGCCCAGCTCGATCACCCTGCGCTGCTCGGGCTCGAACTCGTCCACCTCGAAGTCGAGGTGGAACTGCTGCGGATGCTCCTGGCCCGGCCAGCTGGGCCGCTGGTAGTTCTCCACCCGCTGGAACGGCAGCTCGACGCCGTCGTTGCGCAGGTTGACCCAGTCCTTGGTGCTGATGTCGGTGTTGATCTCCCAGCTCAGCAGCTCGGCGTAGAACTCGGCCAGCTTCCAGGGGTCTTCACCTGCTGGTCCTCGAAGTCGGTTAAGTGAGCGTAACCATGTGTGAGTGAGTGTCGTTGCCAGGGTGTGAATCTGACGGAATGGGCGAAGGCGCAGGGCGTGCATCCGCAGACCGCGTATCGCTGGTTCCGTGAGGGGACCCTGCCGGTACCGGCTCAGCGGGTCGGGCCACGCACGATCCTGGTGAACATCGACGCGAACACCACGCCCGAGGCCATCGGAGGTCTGGGCCTGTATGCCCGCGTGTCCTCGCACGGTCAGAGGACCGATCTGGAACGCCAGGTCGCTCGGCTGTCGGCGTGGGCGGCGAAGACCGGTCACCGAGTCGTTCGTGTTGAGGCGGAGATCGCTTCCGGGATGAACGGCTGCCGTTCCAAGGCCCGGCGTCTGCTGGCCGACCCGGACGTGACCTGCGTGGTGGTGGAGCACAAGGACCGGCTCGGCCGGATGAACGTCGAGCTTGTCGAGGCTGCCTTGTCCGCGACGGGCCGTCGCCTGCTGGTGCTGGACGACGGTGAGGTCGAAGACGACCTGGTGCGGGACATGGTGGAGGTGCTGACGTCGTTCTGTGCCCGGTTGTACGGGCGCAGGTCGGCAAAGAACCGCGCCCGCAAGGCACTGGAGGCCGCCGAACATGGCTGACCTCCGCCCGATCGCCGCGCCGTTCGTCGCTCTCGGCCCGTCCGGCGTGGCGGTTCGTGACCGCCTCAAGTACCTCACGCCCGAGGACGAGAAGGTGCTCAAGCTGGTGGGCGTGCACCTCGGATCGCTCGCGTCGAAAGACCTCAAAGCCCGCTGCATGGACGGACTTGAACACTCCACCGACACATGGGCGGCGCGGAAGCGGGAGCTGACGGCCCAGTCGTCCTCGCGGTGGGCGGGAAGTATCACCAAGGCCACACACGACCAATGGGCACTGGCCCGGCGCGGACAGACAGCGCACCTTCAGTCTCTCGAAGCCGACGTCCGGACAATCCGGCACCGCCTGTCGCTCCCGGTCGGCGAGAAGGGTGGCAAGCGCGTTCCGGGCGGCTACCGCTCCGCCCACGAATGGTTTCACAAGACGCGCCGCCTTCATGTCCTCGAAGACCGACTCGACAAGGTCCGCGCCGACCGTGACAACGGCGTCGTACACGTGACGCGGGGCGGCAAACGCCTGCTCGACACCCGCCACCACCTCGACGAGGCGCAGCTCACCGGGACCGAATGGCGCGAACGCTGGGAGGCGGAGCGCCGGTTCCTCGCCGCTGACGGGGAGTCCGGCAAAAGGTTCGGGAACGAGACGATCCGTATCTCGCCCGACGGCGAAGTGTCGATCAGGCTCCCGGCCCCGCTCGCCGGCCTGGCGAACGCCAGGCACGGCCGGTACGTACTCGCCGCGAAGGTGCGCTTCCCTCACCGGGGCGAGGAGTGGGCCGACCGTGTGGAAGCGAACCGGGCGGTTGCCTACCGCATCCACTACGACGTGCGGCGTGGGCGCTGGTATGTGACGGCCTCCTGGCAGATCCCGCCGACGAAGACCGTCCCGATGGAAGCAGCCCTCGCCCACGGCGTGATCGGTGTGGACACCAACGCCGATCACCTGGCCGCGTGGCGCCTCGATGCCCATGGGAACCCGATCGGCCGTCCCCGCCGGTTCGGCTACGAGCTGTCCGGCAGCGCGGACCATCGTGACGCCCAGGTGCGGCACGCCCTGTCGCGGCTACTGAACTGGGCGAAGTCCTGCGGTGTCACAGCCATCGCGGTCGAAGACCTCGACTTCACGGCGGAGAAGACCCGCGAGAAGCACGGCCGCCGACGCCGCTTCAGACAGATGATCTCGGGCATACCCACCGGCAGGCTGCGTGCCCGGCTGACCTCGATGGCCGACCAGACCGGCATCGCGATCATCGCCATCGATCCGGCGTACACCTCGAAGTGGGGCGCCCAACACTGGCAGAAGCCGATGGCCACCCTCACTCGTAAGACCACCCGTCACGATGCCGCGAGCATCGCGATCGGGCGACGCGCCCAAGGGCATCCGATCCGGCGACGGACGACACCGCCCCGTGCACACCAGAGCGATGCGCACGGGCATCGGACCGCCCAGGCCCGACCGGCGGTCCCTGGGCGTGAGGGACCCCGCCCCCGCATCCCCGGACCACGGACACGATCCGTGTCGCCGGACGCGGCGAGAACGCGGGCGACCAGGACACCCAAAACCGTTCGGGGTGTCCGCAGTGACCAGGTATGGGTCCAAGACTCACTCCTGCTCACTGATTAGGAACGGTCGGGGCAGTCGAGGATCACATCGGTGAACGTCAGCATCCGATCACCACAGGTCGCGGCACCGGACGCCCGCGACGCATTAGTCGGCGCACCCCAGGACTTGGCCGGCGACGCTCGGTCAGGCCAACAGGGCGTGTTTGCATGAGGGGTCGAATCCGCATGGCCGAACAGCGGCCTCGGCACACGCCCGTACCCGCAACTACGCAGCGGGTACGGGCGGGAGAACGTCGTGGCGGCGGGCCCGGTCGGCCCGGGGCGATACGGCTGAGGTGCTCCCAGGACCGGTACAGATCCGCTTGGGCCCGGTCCATCTCCAGGACGTGTTCGTCCACGCACTCCTCCGGCACCGCTCGGTACGTGATGACCAGCCTCGGGTTCGCAGAGGTCGCGGACGGGTCGAGCGCCTCCCGCCGCTCGCGCTCGTCCTCGGCGCGGACCTGCGCGATGTCGTCGGCGACCTCCTGACAGTCGACGACGTACGTGCCGGTCTACATCGGCTCCCCGGCGGGGGCTTCCGCGTGTCCCCAGCCCCTGCAGATATGTGTCGGTAGTAATTTGCCGCCCCAGCGGAGGCCCTTCACACCCGCAGCCTGACCAACCAGGCGAACCTCCCGGGTCAGGGCAGCAGGTAGTCCGATTTCTGGCCGGTCACGGACGCAGCGATGAGTTTTTCCGGCCTGGAGAGTCTCACCACCGTTGTCGACAACACAGGAGAAACACGTGGCTCAGCTTCTGAAAGTCCAGAACTTCACCGTCTCAAGTGACGGATACGGTGCCGGTGAGGACCAGAGCCTGGAGAGGCCGTTCGGCCACGCCGATCCCGGGGACATGTTCGCCTGGGCCGGCGCCACGGCGAGCTGGCCCGGGCGCACCGACCCGGGGGGCAGCCGCGGTCTCGACGACTACTTCACGCGGGACTTCGCCCACAACATCGGCGCCGAGATCATGGGCCGCAACAAGTTCGGGCCCCAGCGCGGGCCCTGGCAGGACCACGAGTGGCAGGGCTGGTGGGGGGACGAGCCCCCGTTCCGCACCCCGGTGTTCGTCATGACCCACCACAAGCGTCCGTCGTTCACGCTCTCCGACACCACGTTCCACTTCGTCGACGGCGACCCGGCCACGGTCCTCGAGCAGGCGCGGGAGGCGGCGCAGGGCAAGGACGTCCGACTCGGCGGCGGGGCCACCACCATCCGGCAGTTCCTCGACGCCGGCCTCGTCGACACCCTGCATGTGGCGGTCTCGTCGGTGAAGCTCGGTTCCGGGGCACGGCTCTGGGCGTCATCCGATGAGCTGCTGGACCGGTTCCACCTGGAGGTCGTGCCCAGCCCGAGCGGCGTGACACACCACCTGTTCTGGCGCAAGTGACACGAGGGCTCACTCGGGGATGTCAGCACGACCGATGCAGGCGTTTCGATCGAACGCCCGCATCCGACCCGCTCCGGCCCCCGAACGCGACCACCAACCCGGTGAACCTCCCCGGTCAGAGCACTGGACGGCTGTTTCGGCGGTGAGGCCGACGCGGGTGATCACGGTGCGGGCGGGCATCGGAGTTCCTTTCTCCCGGGGTCGGCCCGGTCTCCAACACGCCGGGCCGCCCTCACTCCCGGAGGAAGGGACGAGGGCACGACCGGCTCGCCCGGATCAGGGCTCGGTCACCTCACTGCAGGGACAGGCCCTCGGGTGAGGTGAGCCCCTCGGCGGGGTCGGCGCGGAAGGTCGCCGTCCATGCCTCGGGCGAACACGAAACACCGTTGGGGTGTTGCTCCGTCAGCCGTGCGCGGCGGCTGGCGTCCACGACGACCCGGTCGTCCCGCGCCGCCGTCACCTTCAGCCGCACCGGGACGGTGGCGGCGCCGATGTCGTCCGGAAGCCGGACCGACACCCCTGCGATCGGGTCGTCCGCGTCGCCGGACTTCTGCTCCTCGCACCTGTCGTCCACGCACACGCGGATCACCGCCGCGTCCGTGCCGCCGAAGTCGGCGGGCCGCCACACCACGGCGACCTCCGAGTCCATGTCCGCCTGGGTGCACGCGCCGTCCCGGCCGAAGACCGAGCAGCCGGTCAGAGCCGCCGCCGCACCAAGGGTGAGCAGGATGCGCCGCACGTCAGGACCTCGTCACGGTGCCGGGGAAGGCGGCGCGGTGTCCGTGTCCGTCTTCTGGGGCGGTACGGCGCCCGTCGCCCGTTTCGCGGCCTGGATCTGCTCGTAGACCCGCGTACGGAGTTCCGTGAAGCGCGGGTCGGCCCGGGTGTGCAGCTGGTCGCGTTCGGCCGGGAGGTCGATCGTCAGCTGTTCCTGGACCACCGTCGGGGACGAGGACAGGACGACGACCCGCTCGCCCAGGTAGACGGCCTCGTCGATGTCGTGGGTGACGAAGAGGACGGTCACCCCGAGCTCCTGCCACAGCCGCCGGATCAGGTCCTCGAGGTCGGCGCGGGTCTGGGCGTCGACGGCCGCGAACGGCTCGTCCATCAGCAGCACTTCGGGCTCGTGGGCGACGGCTCGCGCGATGGCGACGCGCTGCTGCATGCCGCCGGAGAGCTGCCAGGGGTACGCGCCCGCGGCGTCGCCGAGACCGACGGCGTGCAGGGCGTGCTCGACCAGCTCACGGCGGCGGGCCTTCGTCAGGTGCTTCTTCTGACGCAGCGGCAGCTCGACGTTGTCGCGCACCCGCAGCCACGGGAAGAGGCTGCGGCCGTACTCCTGGAACACGACGGCCATGCCGGGCGGCGGGCCGGTGATGCGGTCGCCCTGCAGCAGGACTTCCCCGGAGGTGGGTTCGAGCAGGCCGGCGATGCACTTGAGGAGCGTCGTCTTGCCGCAGCCGGACGGGCCGACGAGGCAGACCAGTTCGCCGGCGTCGAGGGAGAAGGTGAGGTCGCGCACCGCCTCGACGTGCCGGCCGTGTCCCTCGTAGACCTTCCGCAGGCCTCTTACGTCGAGCATGTGCTGTCCCTTTCCGGCTTTCACGCCGCTTTCCTTGCTCATGACGCCCTCCGGGACCGGCGCAGGCCGTGGTACCAGGCCAGGGCCCGGCGTTCGACCATCTGGAACACCAGGGCGAGCAGCACGCCGAGCAGTCCGAGCAGCAGGATGCCGCTCCACATGCCCGGGATGGCGAAGCTGCGCTGGAACTGGACGACGGCGAAGCCGAGTCCGTTGCTGGCCGCGAACATCTCGCTGATGACCATCAGGATGACGCCGATCGACAGCGCCTGCCGCAGGCCCGCGAAGATCTGCGGGCTGGCGGAGCGCAGTATCAGGTGGCCGAGGCGCGCGCGGCCCTCGATGCCGTAGGACCGGGCGGTGTCGGCCAGCACGCTGTCGATGGCCCGTACGCCCTCGACGGTGTTGAGCAGCACCGGCCAGACGCATCCGGAGACGATGACGACGATCTTCATGGTGTCGCCGATCCCGGCGAAGAGCATGATGACGGGCACCAGGACGGGCGGCGGCACGGCGCGCAGGAACTCCAGCACCGGTTCGGTGGTGGCCCGTACGCGCGGGAAGGAACCGATGACGATGCCGAGTGCCACGCCGAGGACGGCCGCGCCGGCGTAGCCGAGGAGCAGCCGGGTGATGCTGGGCACCACGTCGGCGGCGATGCGCTCGGCGGTCCACACCTCGCGCCCGGTCTCCAGGATGGTGCTCAGCGGCGGCCAGTAGACGTCGGTGCTGCCGGCGGAGGCGAACCACCAGGCGGTCGCGAGGAGGACGGGCAGGCCGAAGGCGAGCAGCAGCCGCAGGGCCGCGGTGCGCAGGGTCGGGCGTTTCATGTGGTCACCTCGCCCCGGACGGACTGGTGCCAGGCCAGCGAGCGGCGCTCGACGGCACGTGCGCCCAGGTTGATCAGGACGCCGATCAGTCCGGTGACGGCGACCAGCGCGTACATGTCGGGGACGGCGTGGGAGGTCTGCGCGACGGCGATGCGGGAGCCCAGACCGGGCGTGCCGATGATGAGTTCGGCGGTGATCGCGAGTACGAGGGCGACGGCCGCCGCGAGCCGGACGCCGGTCATGACGTACGGCAGGGCGGTCGGCCACAGCACGTGGCGGATCCGGGCCCAGGTCCCCAGGCCGTAGGAACGGGCGGTCTCCTCCGCGACGGGGTCCAGGTCCTGGACTCCGTAGAGGACCTGGACGAGGACCTGCCAGAAGGCGGCGTAGACGACCAGCAGCAGCGTGGAGCGCAGGTCGGTGCCGAAGAGCAGGACGGCGAGGGGGATCAGCGCCACCGAGGGGATCGGCCGCAGGAACTCGACGGTGCTGGCCGTCGCCTCGCGCAGATACGGGACCACGGTGATCAGCACGCCGGCGGCGATGCCCGCGACGGTGGCGATGAGCAGTCCGAGCGCCCAGCCGGTGAGGGTGTCGCCGAGCGCCGTCCAGAAGGCGGCGTCGGAGACCTCCTCCGCGAGGGCGGCGGCGATCGTGCTGGTGGGCGGCAGGTAGTCGGGGGACACGAGGCCGAGCCGGGGCACCGCCTCGACCAGCGCGAGGAAGCCGCCGAGGCCGGCGAGGCCCAGGAGGGCGTTGCCCGGCCCCGGGCGGCGGGCGCCCGGGGCGTCGGTCTTCACGGCTGTCCGTGTCACGGCTGTCTGTGTCACGGCAGCAGCTTGTCCAGGTCGGGAGCCTTCTCGAACAGGCCGTCCTTCTGGCCGAGTTCGCCCAGCCGCTCGAGGGAGGCGCGGTTCGGCTCCTCGGGCCAGCTGGGGAGCGTCATGGCCTTCAGCGTCTTCTCGGGGATCTTGGTGTAGGTGGAGAGGATCTCGCGGACCTCGTCGGGGTGGTTGTTGGCGTAGGCGAGGGATTCGCGGGTCGCCTCGGCGAACTTCTTCACCAGCTCCGGGTCCTGCTGGGCCACCTTGTCGGAGGTGAAGTAGAGGGCGACGGTGAGTTCGGGCGAGATGTCGACGAAGTTGGAGGCGACGACCCGGCCGCCCTCGCCCTTGACGACGGCGAGCGACGGCTCGACGACCCAGGCGGCGTCGACCTGTCCGGCCTGCAGCGCGGCGGGCATCTGGTCGAAGGCGAGCTCCACGAACTGGACCTTCTCGGGGTCGCCGCCGGCCTTGCGCACGGATTCCCGTACGGAGGTGTCGCCGATGTTCTTCAGCGTGTTGACCGCGACCTTCTTGCCGACCAGGTCCTTCGCCGACTTGATCGGGCTGTCGCCCTTGACGACGACGCCGCCGAAGTCGGCGCCCTCCTTCCCGGTCGAGGCCACGCCGTTGGCGACGCCCCGCACCGGCACGTTCTGGCTCTGGGCGATCAGGAGCGAGGTGGTGTTGCTGAACCCGAACTGGAACTGTCCGCTGGCCACGCCCGGCACGATCGCGGCGCCGCCCTGGCCGGACTCCAGCGTGAGGTCGAGACCGCGCTTCTTGTAGAAGCCCTGCTTCTCACCGAGGTAGATCGGGGCCACGTCGACGATGGGAATCACGCCGACCTTCACGGCGGTGGTGCCGTCGGACGACTTGCCGGAGGACCCGGATTCGGACGAACCACAAGCGGTCGCGGTGAGCGTGAGCAGAGCGACGGCAGCGACTCCGGCTGACAGACGACGCACAAGGCCTCCCCAAAAGATGCACTTCTCGATGTGTGCGCAGACATGTGTGCGCGGACCGAACGAAAGTTCTTGCCGGGAACCTATGGTTCACCCCAGGGAGGGTCAACCCCTTGACAAGGGCAACTTTCAACAACTTTGAACCGCCGTCCGGCGCCAGTTGACGGCCACCGGCCGCCGCCATACCGTTCTGCCACCGCACCGATGTTCGGCATGCAAACGGGGGAGGTCGCCGATGGGTGGTCAGGAACGGGAAGCGCATTTCGTGCAGTCCCTGGAGCGCGGACTCGCCGTCATCCGCGCCTTCGACGGCGAGCGTCGCGAACTGACCCTCAGCGACGTCGCCCGCATCTGCGACCTGACCCGCGCGGCCGCCCGGCGCTTTCTGCTCACCCTCGCCGACCTCGGCTACGTCACCACCGACGGGAGGCTGTTCCGCCTCACCCCACGCGTCCTGGAACTCGGCTACGCGTATCTCGCCGGCTCCTCGCTGCCCGACATCGCCGAGCCCCACCTCGAGGAACTGGTCGCCGAGGTCCGCGAGTCCTCCTCCCTCTGCGTGCTCGACGGCGACGACATCGTCTACGTCAGCCGCGTGCCCACCACGCGCATCATGACCGCCACCATCACCGTCGGCACCCGCTTCCCCGCCCATGTCACCTCGGTCGGGCGGGTGTTGCTCGCCCATCTCCCGGACGAGCAGCTCGACCAGCACCTCGCCAGGTGCGAGCTGCGCCCGCTGACCCCCCGCACCATCGTCTCCCCGCCGCAGCTGCGCGCCGAACTCCAGCGGGTCCGCAAGCAGGGGTACGCCATCATGGACCAGGAGCTCGAGGTGGGTCTGCGCACCGTGGCCGCCCCGGTCCGCGACGGGGAGGGCACCGTCGTCGCCGCCGTCAACATCCCCGTGCACGCGAGCCGCAACTCCGTCGACTCGGTACGCCGCGACCTGCTGCCCGCACTCCTGGCGACCGTGGCCCGGATCGAGGCCGACCTGCACGTGGTCAGGCGCTGACGTTCCACACGGGTCCACGCGGGCAGTTCGACGGTCGCGTCCGTCAACGCGTGTGCATCGGCGGGGCGTCGAGACCAGTGCCGGGGGCACCACCGGGCCGGCTGGTCCCGGCTGTTCGCCACCCTGCTCGCCGCCTGAACCCGACATCGCACCGACAAGATGATTGCAGTGTGCACATTCTCACGTAGCGAGACGCCCGGGTGGCGGTAGCGTGCCGGGCAGCAGCTGACGTGACGACGGTTCCGGCCGCCCACGACGCCCGTGTCACCGAAGGAGAAGCGTCCCTTGCCCACTCCCACCGCACCCCGGGGCAGTTACTTCGAGCCCATCGACGACCACCGCTACAAGCCGACGACACACGCGGGCGGGGCCTGGGACCCGGACGAACAGCACTTCAGCCCGCTGGGCGGACTCGTGGTCCACGCCATCGACCGCCACCGGGCCGCCGGACCGGACAACGCTCTGGTGCTCTCCCGGATCAGCTACGACATCCTCGGCCGCCTCGCCCTCGACGAGTGCGAGATACAGGTGGAGACCATCCGTCCCGGGCGGACCATCGAACTCCTCGAAGCGGTCGTACGGATCGCCGGTCGCCCGGTCGTCCGGGCCCGCGCCTGGCTCCTGGCCGGCCTCGACACCACCGCGGTCGCGGGCAGCCCCGTCGACCGCCTCACCCCGCCCGAGTCGCTCACCACGTGGCCGATGGCCGACGTCTGGTCCGGCGGTTACGTCGCCTCCCTGGACGTCCGCCCGGTCGCACCGCCCCAGCCGGGGCGTACGACCGCCTGGCTCTCCACGCCCCTCGACCTGGTCGCCGGTGAGCCCGTCAGCCCCCTCGCGTCGTATCTCGCCCTCGTCGACACCGCCAACGGCATAGCCGTCCGGCAGCCGCCCACGGTGTGGATGTTCCCCAACGTGGATCTGACCATCCACCTCCACCGCCAACCACGAGGCATCTGGACCGGGCTGGACACCACGGTCAGCTTCGGCCCCTCCGGACAGGGCCTCACCAGCACGGTCCTGCACGACGTCGACGGCCCGGTCGGCCAGGCCCAGCAGATCCTCACGGTCCGGCCCCAGCCGGGGGCATGAGGATCTGCCGCATACGCGGGGAAGGCCGACGCGAAGATCACCGCACCGATGGGCGCTGGTGTGTGGCCCAGTGTTCGGCGGCGGTGATGCCGAGCAGCACGACGTCGTGGTGGCTGCCGGCGAAGAATTCATGCTGGCGAAGCCGCCCCTCCTCGACGAAGCCCAGCCTGCGGTAGAGGGCGAGGGAGGCGTCGTTGAAGGCGTGGACCTCCACCTCGCACTTGTTGTAGCGCTGTTCGGCGAACATGTAGGTGAGGATGAGTTCGGTTGCCTCGGCCGCGTATCCCATGCGGCGGTGCTCGCGGCTGATCTCGATACCCGTCTTGAATCGTCCCGCACGGCTGTCGGTCTCTCCGACTGTGACAGACCCTGCGAACGCGTGGTCGGCCAGCACCTCGACCACCAGGCGGAACGCGTCACCCCCCGGCGGACGCCCAGCCCGCTCAGCGGTCCAGGAACGGAAACTCTCAGCAGAACGCGGAGGCTCGACCAGGTCGGCGTCGCGGACATCGAAGGTGTTCCGGGTCAAGTCACGGAAGCCCTCCCAGTCTTCGGGCTCGACACCTCGCAGGCGCACCTTCTCACCGGTCCACATGTCGCCCATAACGCCTACCACTTCACTGTCGATTGCAGGTGCTGACGGCCATGCGCTTCAACTTCGCCGTGTCGGGCCCCCTTCGAACACCGGGGAACACAACCCGCCGCGCACCCCGAGTCCGCTGATTTTCCACACCGCGGGTGCTCCCTTCACCACCGCCGCCCGCGGCAGGGCGCGCCACAGGACTGTGGCACGGCGGCCGGAGACCACCGTGCCACAGGCGCCGGTCAGCCCGTGCTGCAGGAGACCGTCGGCCAGGTCCAGTTGCCGTTGGTCTGGATGGTGACACCCCAGTTGTTGCCGCTGCCGTTGGGCCGGGCGGTCAGCACCTGCGCGCTGGGATAGCTCGCGCTGACGTTCCAGGTGGACAGCACCTTCGCCGGCGACGGCACGTTCATCGTCACCGTCCAGTCGCTGGACCCGGTGACGGAGACGTTGAGGTTGTACCGGTCGCTCCACTGCTGACCGGCCGACAACGTCGCGGCACAACCACCGCCACCACCACCGCCACCACCGCCGGATCCGTCGGGAGCGACCGCGCGGCCGGTCTGCGGCGAGATCATGCCGGAGCACAAGCCCTTGCCCGCCAGGGTCTGCGCGATGCGCGGGACGGCCGCGAGCGTGTTGGCGGGCCAGTCGTGCATGAGGATGACCTGCCCGTTGCCCAGCCGGGAGACAGCCTGCACGATCGCGTCGGTACTGGCGCCGTTCCAGTCCTGTGAGTCGACGTCCCAGATCACCTCGGTCAGCCCGTACTTGGCCTGGACCGACCGCAGCGTGGAGTTGGTCTCGCCGTACGGCGGGCGGAACAGCTTGGGCGTACCACCGCCCGCGCTCGCGATGGCCTGCTGGGTCCGGGAGATCTCCGAGTCCATCTGCGACTGGCTCTGCTGGGTCATGTGCGGATGGGTGTAGCTGTGGTTGCCGACCCACATGCCGGCGTCGACCTGGGCCCGGACCAGGGACGGGTACTGGGCCGCGTACTGGCCCTGGTTGAACATGGTGGCCCGCAGCCCGTTCTGCTTCAGCGCGTTGAGCAGGGCCTGCGTGTTGCCGCTGGACGGGCCGTCGTCGAAGGTGAGTCCGACATAGCCGTTGCAGGCGGCGGCCTGTGCCGGAGCGGCGTCGGCGACGACGGTGCCCGCCGCGGCCAGCGCGGCGACGGCCATCCCGGTGACCAGGGAACGTAAGGACGAACGGAGTCTGGTGCGCATACGAGTGGGTCCTCCTCACTCCTCGTGTCCGGTTCAGCCCGTGCTGCAGGAGACCGTCGGCCAGGTCCAGTTGCCGTTGGTCTGGATGGTGGCGCCCCAGTTGTTGCCGCTGCCGTTGGGCCGGGCGGTCAGCACCTGCGCGCTGGGATAGCTCGCGCTGACGTTCCAGGTGGACAGCACCTTCGCCGGCGACGGCACGTTCATCGTCACCGTCCAGTCGCTGGACCCGGTGACGGAGACGTTGAGGTTGTACCGGTCGCTCCACTGCTGACCGGCCGACAACGTCGCGGCACAACCACCGCCACCACCACCGCCACCACCGCCGGATCCCGTGCCGCCGACCGTGATGTTGGAGCTGCCGCTGCTCTGGTACCCCTCGGTCGCCATGATCATGTAGTTGAAGGTGCCCAGGTTCATGCCGTTCCGGGCCCATGCGTCGAAGTGGTTGCCGGTGGTGATGGTGCCGCCCGTCCGCTTCGACTGCCGGACGCTCCAGTACTGCTGGAAGGTCCTGGTGCCCTCGATGGAGGGGGCGTTGTAGCGGGTCGTCTCGTAGATGTCGTACGTGCCGCCGTCACTGGTGACGGTGCCCTTGAACGTCCCCGTGGGCCGGTAGGTGCCCCAGTTGTCGACGATGTAGTACTCCACGAGCGGGTTGGTCGACCATCCGTAGAGGGTCAGGTACGCGTTGCCCGACGGGTTGAAGGTGCCCGAGTAGGTCACGCTCCGGCGCCCGCCGGTGCTCCAGCCCTTGCCGGCGACGAAGTTGCCGGTGTTGCGCCACGAGGTGCTGTACTGACCGCCGGACCCCATGTTCATGGAGACGGTGCCCTGGCTGTCGGTCCAGAACGAGTAGTGGTAGCCGTTGTCGGTGCCGGTCTGGTTCGTCGTGACGACCGTGTCGGCGTGGGCGGTGCCCGGCAGCAGCATCGCGGCCAGAGCGGCCAGCGCGATGGCCCACGCACTTCTGACGAGCAGCGGGACGGGATCGCCTCTGCGGCGCCTCGGTTGGGCGAGCACGTTCATGGGGGGGTTTCCTCTCCTGGAGGTTCCACGACGGCGCCAGTGTTGGCCTGCACGCGTCAGACGTCAATACTTTCGGTCATCATTTCGAAACCTTCGACATCCACTCGGACCCGCAAATGGCGAGGAACGGCCAGCTCAGGCATGCATTCATACCAAAGTCAGCACTTGTACAAAAGGGCTTTCAATATCTAGATCAGAAATGCCGAGACACCAAATCGAAAGTTTCGAACCCTTCGGAGGGGCAGGTCCGCCGACGGAAGGTTCACGAGACTCCCCTCTTGGTCCGCTCGTAGAAGGAGCAGGCAGGGCGGTTCGGCGGTCGGGGTCCACGCGGTGGCCGTCCCCGTCTCCCGGGCGGAGTCCCCCAGGAGATCGCGGAACCGGACCAGACCGGTACCAGGGCGCCCCGGGCGCGCCGGGTACGGTCCGAGGACGCCGTACGAAGGAGACCGACCGTGGCTGAGTACCTGACCGTTCTGACCACGACCGACACCGCCGAGAAGGCCGAGGCCCTGGCCGCCGGCGCGGTGGAGGCCGAGGTGGCGGCCTGCGCGCAGATCGACGGGCCGATCACCAGCGTGTACCGGTGGGAGGGCACGGTACGGACGGACCGGGAATGGCGCGTGCTGTACAAGACGACCGCCGAGCGGTACCCGGAACTGGAGGCACACATCAAGCAGGCGCACGACTACGACACCCCGGAGATCATCGCCACCCCGGTCACGCACGGCAGTGACGCCTACCTCTCCTGGGTGAGCCAGGAGACGGCCAGACGCTGACCAGGAAGCCATTCCGACAGAAAAGCAGCATTCACGACAATCCGGCCGTGACGGCCTGAGTCGGCACCCCGGCCCGGACCGCCACCGGACAGGAGCCGGTGCCCCAACGGGTTTTCGGATGAGGGCAAACCGGCATGCAGGTTGAAGGAGGGTCCCATATCGCATCATCATGAGCACCATGAGTCTCGCCTCCACCTCCTTCGACGTGCCTGCCACGGACGATTACGCCCACGACTGGGCACTGGTCGATGTGGAGACCTCAGGGCTCACGGCCCGGCGCGACCGAGTGCTGTCCGTCGCGGTGATCACCATCGGTCCGGACGGTGAGCAGACCGGAGAGTTCTCGACACTGCTCAACCCGGGGTGCGATCCCGGGCCGGTGAATGTGCACGGGCTGACCGCCGAGCGGCTGCAGGACGCACCGACCTTCGACCTGGTCGCCGGGCAGATCGGCGCGATGCTCCAGGACCGGGTCCTGGTCGCTCACAACGCCCAGTTCGATTACGACTTCCTGGCCCATGAGTTCGCCCGTGCGCGGATGTGGCTGCCGGTGTCGCAGCGGCTCTGCACCCTGGCCCTGAACCGCCAGGTCGATCCACCGACGGACGACATGAAGCTCGGCACCCTCGCCGCCCACTACGGCGTCCCCCAGCAGCGTGCTCACGATGCGCTGGACGACACCCGTGTCCTGGCCGGGATCCTGCGAGCGTCCCTGCGCGAGGCAGCCCGGCTCGATCTCCCCTTGCCGCTGGTGACCTGCCCGCCCCGGGCAGAGTCCCGGTTCACTCCGAAGCCGCCCAAGGCTCCCTGCGCCTACCGCAATCCGGGACGGCTGACCCCCGGCGGGCCGCTCCGGCAGGGGATGAAGGTCGCGATCACCGGTGAGACCGCCCATGCCCGGGCGGAGTTGGTCGGGCGGGCGGTTGCCGCCGGACTGAACATGATGACCTCCGTCAGCCGGCACACCAGCGTGCTGGTCACCAACGAAGCAACGTCCGGCTCGGCAAAAGCCCGACGCGCACACGCCGAAGGCGTGCCGGTCATCGACGAGCACACCTTCCTCCAGCTTCTGGCCGCCGTACAGCCGGGGACGGCACACGAGGCGACAGCCGCCGCGGCCGCCCGGACGGCTGAGCCCGAAGCAGCCAGGCCCCTGGAGCCCACGTCCACCACCACTGCCGTACCCGCTCCGGAAGCATCAGCCCTCCCCCCGCCTGCCCCGAGTACGGCAGTACCCGCTCCGCGTCGACCGGCGTCCTCGGACAGCAGCCCGAACAAACCTCTGGCAGGGCGCCGGGTGCTGGTACTCGGTGGGATCCACGCAGCTGCCGCGGCAGCCCGCACCCGGGTCGTCGAGCAGGGCGGGTCCGCGGCGGTCAACCTCTCCGCCAGCGTCACCGACGTCGTGCTCCTGCCGGGAGGGGAGGCTGACCGGCGGATGAACCGCATCACCGCCCTTCAACTCCCCGTGCACGACCCGCACTGGCTCACCGCTCCGACCACCACCGTTCGCAACGCGACGGCTCTGCGGCCCCAGGAACCACACGTGGTGCCGAGGGGCGGCGTCATCGACCTCCCCGTGCCACCTGGCGCACCCGCGCCCGAGTGGCACGTCACCGCCGGCTGGGTTCCGCAGGCCGACTGTGAGATCGACGTCGTCGCCTTCCTCCTCGACGAGGACGAGCAGGTCACCTCCGACGAGGACTTCATCTTCTACGGGGCTCCGGAGAACCCCGCCGGGACGGCGCGGCTGCTGACCGGAGGCCCTGCCGAACAGACCATCGCCCTCGACCTGGCGTCCCTGGCGCCTGCGACGCGCAGAGTCGTCGTCGCTGCGGCCATCGACGGCACCACCACCTTCAAGACGGTCGGTGCGATCCAGATCGGTGCGGCCCCCGGCAGCAGCGGGGGGTCTCTCGCCCGGGCCACCCTGGACGCCGCCACCACCGAACGCACCATGCTGCTCGCGGAGATCTACCGCAGAGGTCCGGTCTGGCGCCTACGCGCCGTCGGCCAGGGCTACGACCACGGCCTCGACGCCCTGGCACGTGGATACGGAGTCGACATCGCCGACTGAACGACGTGCCGTGACTGATGACCGATCGACATCCGCTTTTCCGTGGACGAGGCGGATGGAGTCACCCGCCGGACCTCGTCGTCGAGTTCAGGCGTGTTCCCATCACGCCCATGCCTGTCCCAAGTACAGCCAAGGCGTGCCCCAGGCACACCCAGGACACGCCCATTGCTGTCAACCTGCACAGCCGCCGATCGGCCGCCTCAGCCCGCCAGCAGCGCCTTCGCCGCAGTGATCACCGGCAGGCCCACCTCACCGACCAGTGCCGCGATGCCGGAGATGCGCTGCACCAGGCCACGTCGGCGCTCCGGCGACGTCTCCTCGGCGATCGAGTCGGCCGCCGCCTCCACCTCTGCCCGGTCGTTCTCGTCCAGGTGCGGGAGCAGCTTCTCGATCTCCCGCAGGAGGGCCTCCACCGCTGGCCCTCCTGCGGTCGCGCCGACGGTCTTGCCGCCGGCCACGATGTCACCGGAACCGGTGTGCTCGGCCTTGCCGATGCTGCCCGCGCCGTACTGCTGAATGTGGTCGCCGCTCATGATGTCCCGATGCTCCCGCTGCCGCTGTGCTGGGCCTTGCCGATGCTGCCCGTGCCGTACTGCTGGATGAGGTCGCCCTGCACCGCGTGTGCCACGTTGATGACCGTCTGCGCGACGTCGGGGTTGCCGATCGCCTTGGTGACCTCGTGGACCAGCTGCTGGATCTCCTCCTGCCGCGTGGACCAGATGGCCTCATGCTGGGTGCCGGAGGTGTTGAGGACCAGGCCGTACACCGGGGGCTTCTGCAGGGCCGAGACCAACTTCCAGATCAGAAGCGCCTCGACGACGAGGAAGACGACCGTTCCCACGGTGTCGGCCGCAGCAGCGAAAATGCCGCCCAGGATGAACCAGCCGATGCTCCGAAGGATGAACTTCTTCCATGCGGCCCCCTTGTCGACGGTCATTCGTCTCTGGCCGACATGGGAGATGTTGCGCAGCGGATACGCTTCGCCACCCACCCACAACACACCTTCATTGATTGCTACTTGGGCCACCAAAGGACCCTCCTGTCCACTACCGGGCACCGAGGTATGGAGCGTAACGAAGCCGATGCGGAAACGCGACGGAAATCAGCCCTCCAACTTCCCGTGGATCCGCCCCGGCCGGCCGGAGAACAGGTACTGCTCCCACACCGTCCTGCCCGGAGCGCCGGGCCGTGGGCGCCAGTCCCAGCTCGCCGCCAGACGCGAGACGAGCAGCAGTTCCCGGCCACCGGACTCCTCGGCGCCCGCGGCCTCCGGGCCGACGGCGGGGCGTTGGGGCACCCGTTCGGCACGGGCGTCGGAGACCTCGACGTGGACGGTACGGCCGTCGGCCGGGGCGTGCACCCGCAGGTGGAAGTCCCGGCCGGGGACATGCCCGTGCACCACCGCGTTGGCGGTCAGCTCCGCGACGACCAGCACGATCGCGTCGTGGGCGTCGGTGCCGTACGGGATGCCCCAGGCGTTCAGCCGGACGGCCGTCAGGCGACGGGCGAGGCGGGCTCCGCGCGGTGTGGAGGTGAAACGCATCGCGAAGGTGTGGTGCACGTCCGGGACTCCAAGGCCACCGCCGGGCCCGTCCTCACGGTGACGCGTGACGCGTGGACGGGGTTCGTCGGGTCGGCCCTGCCGGAGCGGAGCGTCTGAGGCACGTACGGTCGCGAGGGCCCTGCCGGTTCCTTCGGGTCGGCAGGGCCCTCACGTGCGCCAGGTGCCTGACCGGCTTCCAGCCCCTGCCCGGGTCTCACCCCGGATGGCTCACGGCCTTCGGGACGGTGTCCACGGGCCCTGCCGGGTCCGCCGGAACCGGCGAGGGCCCGCCGGGCCGCGGGGGTGGGAGGGGGTGGCCGACAGCGGCGGGTTCATCGCCCGGCCGGCGCTCGGACGCGGGCAGCGGGACCGTCGGCGCCGTAGGCGTCCGCTCCCAGCTGTCGTCCAGGAGCGTGGGCGTGCAGCCGCCGGGGCCGTCCGCCCCCTCGACGACCCACTCGATGTCCTCCGTGTTCACGAGGCCGTAGAAGCCCGGGTCGTCCTCCGCCCAGGGGGCGTCCGGCGCCTCGCCCTCGTCGACCGCCTTCTGCGCCAGCTCCCGTACGACGGGGTCGGCACGGCCCTTGAGCGCCTCGGGGGGCAGCTTCGGCGTCAGGTCGGTGGCGGCGACCCGCTCCCGGAGCTGCTCCGCAGCCTGTTCGAGGGTCAGGCCGGCGTCGGTGAGCAGGGTGGACAGGCTCTCCCGCACCCCGTCGAGATGCGGACGCCGGAGCGGTTCGGCGACGATCACCCGGCCCAGCAGCGGCAGAAAGGCCGGATCGACGCCTTCCCACGTCGGGGGCACCATCAACGGCATGTAGGGATACGGCGCCCGGCCCGTCAGCGCGAAGAAGAGGGTGGCGCCCAGGGCGTACACGTCGGCGGGGGCCTCGACGTGCTTGCTGTCGCGCAGTTGCTCGACGGGCATGTAGGGGCGCGTGCCCAGGCGGTCCCCGGTCCGGGTGAGCGCCTGGCTTGACTGGCGCTCGGCCAGCACCGCCAGGCCGAAGTCCAGCACCACCGGCCCGTCCGGGCCGAGCACGACGTTGCTCGGCTTGAGGTCGCGGTGCAGCAGCTTCGTCCCGTGAATGGCGGCCAACGCGTCCACGAGGGCCAGCCCGAGCGCCGCGCACGGCCCGACGGGAAGGGGTCCGGACTCCTTCACCAGGGTGTGCAGCGACGGTCCGGCGATGTAGTCCATGGCGAACCACGGCTCACCGGCCTCCGGGTCCGCCGCGCGCAGCGCCGGGACCCGGTCCCCGGCCACCGCGCGGATGGCGTCGATCTCCCGCGCGAACCGCTCGCGGGCCTGCGGCTGGCCCAGCAGGGACGGCTGGATCATCTTGACCACGACGAGCCGCGACGGGTCGGCCACCTCGTCACGGCCACGATCATGATCGGGCTCGATCAGCCGGTAGGCCGCGACCATCTCGTCGGAGAGGCCCTCCAGCGGGATTTCGCGCGCCAGATAGGCGACGCCCATGCCACCCGCGCCAAGCCGGGCGAGCAGTTCGAACGGTCCCACCACACGCGGGTCCGTATTGGTGTCCAGCGGCTTCATCGGCGCTCTCGTATCCCCACACTCTCGTCACGGTCCTCCCCCGGCCACACCGGCGCACCACAGTCTACGGACTGTGACCGGATGAACACGGACGGCTCGACCGGGCAGCCGAAAGCTTGAAGCGGCCGTGTTCCAGAAGCCGTTGAGGGGCGCACGAGCTCAACGGCTCGCGCACCCCTCGCGTTCGGACCGCGGGGCCCGCGGGACTCGATCCCCTGCCCCCGACCTCGACAGCCCTCGGCCGGAACGCCGGAAGGCGTCAGAAGACGTCAGAAGACGACGACCGGCTTGACCGCCGCCCCACTGGCCGAGTCGGCGAACGCCTCGTTGATCGCCTTGAGTTCGTAGGTCTGCACGAGCTCGTCGAAGGGGAATCGGCCCTGCTGCCACAGCTCGACGAGGCGGGGGATGAAGACCTGCGGGACCGCGCTGCCCTCGATGACGGTCTTGAACGTCCAGCCCTTCAGGAGGGATTCGCCGATCTCGAAGGGAACCGTCGTACCGGCCGCCGCGGCTCCGACGAGCACGATGGTGCCCCGGATCGCCAGGGCGTCCAGCGCCTGGGTCAGCAGAGCCGGTACGGCGGTGGTGTCCACGACGTAGTCCACGCCCTTGCCGCCGGTAATCCTCTTCAGCTCGGACACGACGTCGGCGCTGCCGGAATTGACGGTGTGGGTGGCGCCGATCCGCCGGGCCAGGTCCAGCCGGGAGTCGTGCAGGTCCACGGCGACGATCGTGGTGCAGCCGGCGACCTTGGCCGCCATGACGGCCGCCGAGCCCACCGCTCCGGCCCCGAAGACCACCAGGGACGTGCCCGCGGCAGGCTGCAGCTCGTTGAGCACCGCTCCGGCACCGGTCTGCAGGCCGCAGCCCAGCGGGCCGAGTTTCTCCAGCGGTACGTCGGCCGGAACCTTGACCACGCTGCGCTCCACGACGTTGGCGTAGGTCGCGAAGGAGGACTGGCCGAAGAAGTGGGAGGACACCTGCTCCCCGTTCACGGACAGGGAGGTGGTGCCGTCGGAACGCCGGCCGCCGAAGCACTGCTCGTAGGCGTTCTCGCAGTAGGTCGGGTTCCCGCTCATGCACTGCGCGCAGACTCCGCAGGACGCGGCCGACAGGACCACGTGATCCCCGGGCGCCACACTGGTGACCGCGCTGCCGACCGCCTCCACGACGCCGGATCCCTCGTGGCCGAGGACGGCGGGCAGCGGGGTCGGGTACACCTGGTCCCGCACGATCGCGTCCGTGTGGCACACACCGGTGGCGACCATGCGGACCCGGACCTCGCCCGGTCGAAGGTCGTCCAGTTCGAGTTCCTCGATCGTCAGCGGCTTCGACTCGCCCCGGGCGACAGCGGCGGTGACGTTCATGGCACAAACCATCCTTTCGCTCCTGCGTCGTGCGGATAGTTGAACCGTAAACTACTTTGCGGGTAAACGCTAACCGGGGTTCAGGGGGGTGTCCGAGCAGGGGCGACCGCCACGGTGTTCCGTTTCCTGAACGGATGACGGTGGCTCCGATGGGGTGGGAGGTCGTCACGGGTGGCAGGTGAGCGGGTGGGGAAGTTCCCGCCGGGAGCGTTCGGTACCGGCGCGGCATGCGGCATCAGCCGGAAGAACCTCGATCGGTGGCAGCGGCCGTCCGGGGGTGCGAGGGTGGAAGGCATGTGACGTCCATCGAGGAGCAACGCATGATCGTCACCATCGTCGGTGCCGGGAACATGGCCCGCGGCATCGGTACCCGGGCATTGGCGGGCGGGCACTCCGTCCGTCTGCACGATCACGGGAGAGCCAAGGCGGAGGAGCTGGCCACCGCACTGAGTCAGGCCACCCCAGGAGCGGACGTCACGGCGGTCGACGCCGAGGCTGCGGCCGACTCCGACATCGTGGTGCTCGCCCTGCCCTATCCGGCCGGACGCGAGGTCGCCGCCGAGTGGGCCGGCACCCTGGCGGGGAAGATCGTCGTCGACATCTCCAACCCGGTGGATTTCACCACCTTCGACTCACTCGTCGTACCCCCCGGCACCTCCGCCGCCGAACAGATCGCCGCCGCCGCGCCGGAAAGCCGGGTCGTCAAGGCCTTCAACACCACCTTCGCCGGGACGCTCACCACGGGGGAGGTGGCCGGCCGGCCACTGGACGTCTTCATCGCCGGAGACGACGAGGCGGCGAAACAGACCGTCACGGGCCTGGTCTCCTCCGCGGGGCTGCGCCCCCTGGACGTGGGACCACTGCGCCGGGCACGCGAGTTGGAAGCCTTCCAGTTCCTGCACATGGCGTCCCAGGAACGGCTCGGCCTGAACTGGTCCAGCGCCATCGCGATCCTGCCGTGACAGCCGGCGCATCGGTTTCCTCTCTCCCCGACGCAACGCGCGGTGGCTGTTCCCAGCGACTGTCCGGGACTGCGTCGACCACGTGCCGGCACGCACCACGCACCACGGAAAAGGTTCGGCGCGCGGTCGGTGTTCTGCGCAGGAACGACGGGCTCCGGACTCTTCACCCGGAAGGGTCGGACGCGCAACGGTGTTCCATCGCGCGGCTTTTGAGCCTTCGCCGACGGCGCCTCGCCGTCGGCGAAGGCCGCGGCCGTCTCCGTCGTCGGCGTGGCTCCCTGGCCAGCGCCCTCCAGGAACTCTCCGTCTCCTCGGCGGCCGGGAGGGGCTGCCGCCAAGGGGTGGACGCGTCGTTGTCCGGCGTGCAACGCCGGAGCCGTTCCGCCATGACCTCTGCGTCGTCCCGCACCGAGACGGCCAGGAGGCTGAAGGGAGCCGTGGGCCGCAGTTCGACGCACACCACGGGCCTGCCGGGCCGTACCGCCACGAAGTCCTGTCCGCCGGGGTGCCCCCGCGTGCCGACGCACAGCACGCCGGGAACCCAGACGCCGTGCAGAACCACTCCGCGCAGGGCCCGCCACCAGCTGGGCTCCACCGTCACCCGGCGTACGGCCGCCAGCGGCACGCGCACACTTCCGCGGCGCGCGGCGGCCTTTTCCCACCACGGCAGGCGCACCACGAGGTCGTCGCCCTGCACGAGGATCCGTGCCATGTTCGCTCCCTCCCTTCCATGCTCGCTGCAGGCCGGGGTGGCGGCACGAGGGACGAGACCGGCCGCGCGCCGCGGAAGTGTGCGCGTGCCGCAGACGACAGGGCATCGGTCCGCACGGCACTACGCGCGTCAGGGCACGGAGATCCACTGCGTCATGCCGCCCGGACGGCTCGGCACAGAGCTACCGCTGGGGGACGCCGAGTTCGCGGCCGCGGTAGAAGCCCTCCCGTTCCTCGGCGACGTACGGGGCCATGGCCGCACGCCGTCGCGCCTCCGCCTCGGAGGACCGCCACGCGTCGCAGGTCTCCCGGGAGTCCCAGAACGACACCCCGGTGATCTCCTGTCCGTCCTCGGACCAGTAGGCGTAGGCGCGGCGGAGCCCCTGCGGGGCGGGTTCCGGCTGCCACGCCTTCTCGAAGTCCTCCAGGGTGTCCGGCCGAATGCGCCGCGTCGTCACCCAGACGAAGTGCTCTTCCATCGCAGCCTCCTCCGCAACACCGGTCGGCTCGCCGAGCTCTCTTCGACCACCGTAGGCCCGCGGCACGATCTCTGCCTGCCTGGGACGCCGACACCGCCGATCCCGGCTCGCATGCCTGGTCGTACGGACCATTTCCTGTTACGGGGCCGACGGCAGACCATGGAAGGGAGAAGGGAGAAAGGGAGAAGGCAGTGCAGTCGGGGGCGGGACTCGTCGGCGGTGAGGGCGATGAAGGGTTCGATCCGGCTCGGGAGTGTCCGGGGCCTGGCGCTGCGGGCGCACTGGAGCGTGCCGTTGCTCATGCTGCTCCTCGCGTACGGCCTGGCGGCCCGGACACTGCCCGGGTACGTGCCGGGCCTGGCGCCGGTGGTGTACGCGGTCGCCGGAGTGGCCGGAGCCGTGCTGCTGCTGGCGAGTCTGGTGGTGCACGAGGCCGCGCACGCGCTGACGGCTCGCAGGGCGGGGATCTCCGTGCAGGACATGACGCTGTGGGCGCTGGGCGGGGTCACTCGGATGGACCAGCCGACGACACCGCGGACGGCCTTCCTGGTCGCCGTCAGCGGGCCGCTCGCCAGCCTGCTGCTCGGCGGTGTCGGCGTCGGCGCGGCTGCCGCGGTCGCGGCGACGCTGGGCTGGCGGATCCCGGTCGCCGTACTGGGCTGGCTCGGCGGCACGAACCTGTTGCTGGGCGTCTTCAACCTGCTGCCCGCCGCGCCCCTGGACGGAGGCCGGCTGACGCAGGCCCTGCTGTGGTGGCGTACGGGGGATCGCGAGCGGGCTCAGCGGGCGGCAGGACGCGCTGGCCAGGTCGTCGGCATGGCTCTTGCCGTCCTGGGCTGGCTGGCGTTCGCGCGGGGACTGCCGGCGGGGTTGTGGCTGATCGTCGTCGGCCTGTTCGTTGCGGGCGCCGCGGCGGCCGAACGCCGGTGGGCCGAGCTGGTCACAGCCCTGCGGGGCGTACGGGTCGGGCAGGCGATGACCACTCCGGTGGTCACCGGCCCCGACTGGCTGACCGTGGACCGCTTCCTTTCCGAGGTGACCACGCGGGCGGGGCACTCGGTGCTGCCGCTGCTCGACTTCGAGGGCCACCCCAGCGGCGTCGTACAACTGCGCCGACTGGCCGGCCTGCCGTCCGGGAAGCGGGCGTCGCTGCGGGTACGCGACCTCGCGACCCCGCTGTCCCGATGCACGCTCGCCGCACAGGACGAGCTGCTGAACTCCGTCCTGGAGCGTCTCGGCACCGCCGGGGTCCTCCTGCCGATCCTCGTGATGGACGACGGCCGGCTGAGCGGAATCATCACCGCGCACGACATCGACCGGTTCCGCCGGAACTCGCGGCTTCCGTCGGCGCCCCCGCCGCCCCCCGGGCCGCCGTGAGAACGTTCGGCTTCCGTGTCCGGAGCGATCGGGCGCCCTCACGAGCCCCGTGTGCGGCAGACGTCCTGGGCCGTCGGAAGCGGGACATGATGGAGGTGCAGACGTGTTCCGTGAGGAGGAGTACGGCATGGCCGGGTCAGGTTCTGGCGGCACCGAGGGCGCGGAGGGCGGCAAGGCGCGGTTCGACGACATCTACGACCGGCCGGATCCGCGCGCGTACTTCAGGCGGCTGGCCCCGCTGGAGTACGAGATCCCGCACCACGCCCAGCCGGTCTTCCGGCGGGTCGCCGCCGCACGGGCCGCGCTCGACGACGGCCGGCCGCACGGGTCGGCGGTGCTGGACGTGTGCTGCTCGTACGGGATCAACGCCGCGCTGCTCAACCACGACGTGACGCTGGCGGAGATGTACGAGCGGTACACCTCCCCTGCCTGCCGGACGATGTCGACGGCGGAACTGGCAGCGCGGGACAAGGAGTTCTACGCCGAGCGGCGCCGACCGGACGCGGTGCCGGTCTTCGGCCTGGACGTCTCGGCACCCGCCGTGCACTACGCGCTCGAGGCGGGGCTCCTGGACGCCGCCTTCACCGACGACCTCGAACAGGGCCCGCCCGGCCCCGGGCTGAACCGCGCGCTCGCCGAGGTCGGCCTCATCACGCTGACCGGCGGCGGCAGCTATGTCACCGCCCGAACGTTCACGGCGCTGCTGGACGGCACCCGGAGACCGGTGTGGGTCAGCGCGTTCGTGCTGCGGACGGTGTCGTACCGACCGATCGTCCGGGCCTTGGCGGCACACGGCCTGAGCACCACCGTCGATGTCTCCCACACCTATCCGCAGCGCCTCTTCACCGACGAGCGGGAACGGCGGTACGCGATCGCGGCGGTACGGGCGCTGGGCGGCGACCCCGCGGGGCGCGAGGAAGCCGGTCGTTTCCACACCCTGCACTACGAGTCCCGACCCGACACACCGTGACAGCCGCACAGTGCGCAACCGGCGTCCGGCACTTCGCTCACGTCACCGTGGGCGGTGTGGACGAGTCGGCCCGCCCCGCCCGCAACCCCACCCGCGCGGGAGCCGTCTCACACCCGTGGTACTGCCCTCCGCCGGAAACAACCACGACCGCCCCGGAACAGGGTGCTCTCGCAGGTCGGTGACCTGGGGCGGCAGACGAGTCGGGCTGTACGCCGGGTTCTGTTCCGGTGGGTCCTCGCGGGCCCGCCGGTGACGGCCATCCATCTAGGGCCGGCGTTGCCGCCGGCCTCGTGCGGTCTACCCGCGGACTCGGGCGGGCAGCCCTCGAACGTCCGCGCAGAGCGCTTTTGACGGCGCTCCTCTTGACCTTGCTCCGGGTGGGGTTTACCTAGCCGCCTGAGTCACCCCAGGCGCTGGTGGTCTCTTACACCACCGTTTCACCCTTACCCGGCGCCTGAGCGCCGGGCGGTCTGCTTTCTGTGGCACTGTCCCGCGGGTCACCCCGGGTGGCCGTTAGCCACCACCCTGCCCTGTGGAGCCCGGACGTTCCTCGGGAAGCCCCGCAAGGGACTCCACGCGGCCGCCCGCCCGGCTCGTCTGCCGTGCCGACCATGGTACCGGGCGTGAGCGGGGCCTCGGTGCCGCGGCCGTCGCCAGGACCGAGCCGGTGAGGATCAGGGCGAAGGCGGCCAGGACCGTCGCGGTCAGGGGCTCGCCCAGGAGGAGCACCCCGGCCGTCACCGCGACCGCCGGGTTGACGTATGTGATGACGGTGGCCCGGGTCGGCCCCGCCTCCTTGATCAGCTCCAGGAAGGCGATGAACGCGACCGCCGTGCAGACGGCGCCCAGGCCCGCGAGGGCGGTCAGGGCACCGGCCGAGGGCAGCTCGGTCGGCCGTGTGAGCAGTGCGGCCGGGGCGTAGACGAGTGCCGCCAGGGTCAGGCAGACCGCGGTGAGCTGGAGGGACGGGACCTGCTTCAGATGGCGGGCGGCGATCAGCGGGGCGATGGCGTAGCCCAGTACCGTCACCAGCACCTCGGCGAGCGAACGGGCGTCGCCGCCGGTCAGGTGCGGGACGGTGAGGACGCCGACGCCCACCAGACCGAGCCCCAGGCCGGTGAGGCGGCGTGCGCCCAGGCGCTCCGTGTCGCCGAAGAACCTGGCGAACGCCACGCCGACGATGGGGACGCCCGCGATCAGCAGGCCGGCGGTGGAGCTGGAGAGGTGGCGTTCCGCGGAGGTCAGGGTGTACCAGGGGCCGATGATCTCGATGACCGCGAAGGCGAGCAGGGGGCGCCAGTGGGCGCGGACGGTCCCGGTGAGACCTCCTTGCCGCAGGGCGAAGGGCAGCAGGAGCAGGGCGCCCAGGGCGCAGCGGGTGAAGACGACCCCGGACGGGGACACCTCCTCCACCGCCACCTTGATCATCAGATAGGGGATGCCCCAGACCACTCCCATCAGGGAGAACAGGAGCCAGCCGCGTGCAGTCATGCGGCGAGTCTCGGCCGGGTCAGCGCCCGGTGTCTTGAACGCTGTTGCGGTACGCCGCCGGGGTCACCCCGAGGACGCGGCGGAACCAGCGGGTCAGGTGGGCCTGGTCCGCGAAGCCCACGAGTCCGGCCACTTCGGCGGGGCGCAGCCCGGCCTCCAGCAGGCCGCGGGCCCTGGTGACCCGGTACTGGGCGAGCCAGGCGTAGGGCGGTATCCCCATCGTCGTGCGGAAGGCGCGCAGCAGTTGGTACCGGGACAGGCCGAGGTCGGTGGCGAGGGCCGCGAGGGAGGGCGGGGCGAGCAGTTCGTCGGCGAGGCGGTCGCGGACGGCCAGGGCGATGCGCCCGGCACCGGGGAGCGCGCCGGTGTCCGCGCGGGCGGTGGAGTGGCGGTGCGCGAGGGCGGTGAGCAGCCAGGGCAGCCTCGACTCCGCCTCCAGGGGGTCGGGGCAGGCGCTGACCTCGGTGTGCGCGCGGCGCAGGGCGCCGGCCAGTTCGGGGTCGTGGAGGACCGGCTCGCGGAAGTGCGGGAGACCGGTGCCGCGGGTTCCGTCGGTGAGCAGGGCGGGGACGGCGTACAGGGCGCGGTAGGCGTAGCCCTCGGGGGCGGCGGGGCCGCCGGTGTGCATCTCGCCGGGTTCGAGGACGACGATGGAGCCGGGTCCGGAGACGATGCGCCCGCCGCGGTACGCGATGGCCTCCAGGCCGCCGGTGGTCACGCCGACCGTGAACTCGTCGTGGGCGTGCGGGGCGTACTCGTGCCGGTCGAAGCAGGCGGTGAGCAGGTCGACGGAGGGCCCGCAGGTCCCGAGCCGCGCCCTGGTCCAGCGGGCCTGCTCCCGTACGTTCATCACCCCGCACCTCCGACCCCAGGGGATCAGAGGAAGTCGGCGGTGTCCAGGTCGAAGGCGAAGGGGGCGGGGAGGGGCAGCGGCTTGCCCAGGGGGCGGGTGGACTGCTCGCAGTAGGTGTCCCCTTCCGGAGTGCTGAACAGGGTGATCGAGGCGGCCTCGCGGTCGACGAGGAGGTAGAGGGGGATGCCGCCGCGGGCGTAGCAGCGTGGCTTCGTCGCGCGGTCGATCTCGGGTTTGGTCCAGGTCACTTCCACCACCAGGGCGACGCCTTCGCCGGGCATCCATGGGTCGGCTCCCCGGTGGAGGCGCCGTTCCGTGGGGGCGAGGGTGCCGTCGGGGATCACGTGGTCCTGCGGGCAGGCGGCGGCGCCGCTCAATTTCAGTCCTTTGTTCCCGGAGAAGTCCATGGCGGTTCGGGAGCGGGTGTACATCTGGCTTGCGATCAGGCTGAGGCAGTGCGCGTGGGACCCGTCGGGCAGTGGGGTGAGGACGAGTTCGCCCTCGATGAGTTCCGCCCGGAATCCCTCCGGCGGGTCGAGGACGACGAACCAGTCCAGCAGAAGCTGCTCCGAGATCGGGTCGTAGGTCATCACGATGCTGTGCCTCTCTTTCGGTCGCTTGCCAGGCTGGGTCCCGCAGTCGTTCCTCGTCGCGCCCGCCGGGTCCCGTTCACCCGACCGTGCTCGCTTGACCCTGTCGCGGCGTCAACGTTTCTACTGGGGGCATGCGGATCGGAGAACTCGCCACGGCCGTCGGTGTCACCACGCGGACCGTGCGGCACTACCACCATCTGGGGCTGCTGCCGGAGCCGGAGCGGCGGGCCAACGGGTACCGGGACTACACGCTGCGGCACGCCGTCGTGCTGGCGCGGATCAGGCGGCTGACCGAGCTGGGGCTCGGGCTGGCCGAGGTGCGGGACGTGCTCGCGGACGACGCCGGGAAGGACCTCGTCGAGGTGCTGACCGAGCTGGACGAGGACCTGGCCCGGCAGGAGGCGGCGATCCGGGACCGCCGGGCGCGGCTGCGGGCCCTGCTGGAGACGGAGGGCGGGCTGACCGCCGAGGGGCCGGTCTCCCCCGAACTGGCCACGCTCTTCCGGGAGATGCCGGACGTGTCCGGCTCCCCCATGGCCGCCAAGGACCGGGAGATGCTCGCGCTGATCGAGACGACGGCGGACCCGGAGGAGCGGGCGCGGTTCATGGAACTGTTCAGCGGTGTGATGGGTGCGCCGGGCGGGATGGAGCGGGCGCTCGACGCGTACGCGCTGCTCGACGCGCTCGTCGACGCCGCGCCGGACGACCCCCGGGTGGACGAGGCCGCCCACGCCCTCGCCGCGTGTCTGCCGGCCGAACTGCTGCCGGACGACGTCGCCGTCGACCAGGACCACAGCTTCCTGCGTGCCTTCTACGCCGACTTCGCCCCCGCCCAGGCGGAGGCGATCCGCCGGACGATGCGGATCGTCGTGGAGGGCGGACGGTCATGAGGGCCCTCAGGGGCGCCGGGGTCCTCGTCCGGCACGAGCTGCGGCTGATGGTGAGCCTGGTGCTGTGGCTGGCGCGGCGGACGCACGGCGTCGGGGGTGGGACGGCCTTCAGGTACGCGCGGGGGCACGGCGCGGTGATGTTCGGGTTCGCGTTCGTGTGCGTGGTCGAGACGGTGGTGATGTCCGTGCTGCTCCTCGACTGGCCGACGGTCCACGCGGTGGTGCTCTTCCTGGACGTGTACACCGTGGTCGTCGTCGTGGCGCTGCACGCGGCCAACGTCGTACGCCCTCACGTACTGGACCCGGCTTCCGGCACGCTGCGGATCCGCCGCGCCATCCACGTCGACCTGCGGATACCGCTGGAGCGGATCGCCTCCGTCCGGCGTGAGCTGCGGATGAGCCACGAGCGGGCCGACGGTGAGCTGAACGTCGAGGTCGGCTCACAGACCACGGTCACGCTGGAACTCACGGAGCCGGTCACCCACGTCACGTTCTTCGGGCGGCCCCGGGAGGTGCGGATCGTACGGTTCCACGCCGACGAGCCCGACGCCCTGGTCCGGGCGCTGGCGACGGGGCGGTGGGCCGCTCAGGCGTAGCACCCGGCACCGTACGCTGTCGGCTGGGTTCTACCGTGAGGAGCAACGCGTGCTTGTCCTGCTGCCGCCGTCCGAAGGCAAGGCCGCTTCCGGCCGCGGCGCCCCGCTGAAGCCGGAGTCCCTGGCGCTGCCGGGGCTGGCCGAGGCCCGGGAGGCCGTCCTCACCGAGCTGGTGGAGCTGTGCGCCGGTGACGAGGACGAGGCGCGCGAGGTGCTGGGGCTGAGCGAGGGGCTGCGGGGCGAGGTCGCCAAGAACGTGGAGCTGCGCACCGCCGGGGCCCGGCCCGCCGGGGAGATCTACACCGGGGTGCTCTACGACGCCCTGGACCTGGCCTCGCTCGACCCGGCCGCCCGGCGCAGGGCCGCCCGCCGACTGCTGGTGTTCTCGGGGCTGTGGGGCGCGGTCCGGGTCACCGACCGGATCCCCTCCTACCGCTGCTCGATGGGCGTACGGCTGCCGGGGCTCGGGGCGCTGGGGGCGTACTGGCGTACGCCGATGGCCTCGGTGCTGCCGGAGGCGGCCGGCGAGGGTCTGGTGCTGGACCTGCGGTCGGCCGCGTACGCGACGGCGTGGAAGCCGAAGGGGGAGGTGGCCGGGCGTACCGCGACGGTACGGGTGCTGCACGCGCCGACCCGGAAGGTGGTCAGCCACTTCAACAAGGCGACCAAGGGGCGGATCGTCCGCAGCCTGCTGACGTCCGGGACCGCACCGGAGGACCCCGCCTCCCTGGTGGAGGCGTTGCGGGATCTCGGGTACGTGGTGGAGGCACAGGCACCGGGGCGGGCGGGGACGCCCTGGGCGCTGGATGTGCTGGTGGACGAGGTTCACTGACCCGCACCACTCCATTGCACCCTGCGCAATGACCTTTGCGCAGGGTGCTTCGGTGAAGGCAGGATGACGGCCATGAGTTCATCCCTGCCCTCGTCGGCCCCCTCCGCCTCCGTGCTGGATCTCGCGCCCGTCGTGCCCGTCGTCGTGGTGGAGGACGCCGCCGACGCCGTACCGCTGGCGCGGGCGCTGGTCGCCGGTGGGCTGCCCGCGATCGAGGTGACCCTGCGGACCCCCGCCGCCCTGGACGCCGTCCGCGCGATCGCCGCCGAGGTGCCGGACGCGGTGGTCGGGGCCGGCACCGTGATCACACCGCGGCAGGTGGGCGAAATCGTCGCGGCCGGGGCGCGGTTCCTGGTCAGTCCGGGTTGGACGGACGGACTGCTGGAGTCGATGCTGGCGTCCGGGGTGCCGTTCCTGCCGGGGGTGTCGACGGTCTCGGAGGTCGTGGCGCTGCTGGAGCGCGGGGTGCGGGAGATGAAGTTCTTCCCGGCGCAGGCGTCGGGCGGCACGGCGTATCTGAAGGCGATCGCCGGTCCGCTCCCCCAGGCCCGCTTCTGCCCGACCGGCGGGATCGGCCCGGACTCCGCACCGGACTATCTCGCGTTGCCCAACGTCGCCTGCGTGGGCGGCAGTTGGATGCTCCCGTCGGATGCGGTGGCGGCTCGCGACTGGGCCCGGATCGAACGGCTGGCCCGCTCGGCGGCGGACCTCAGCGCAGGTGGGACGTCTCGTTGAACAGCCGGACGCTGGCGTTGCCGTCGCCGTAGTACGCCACCGCCGACAGCGAGGCCGCCGACAGTTCCATCCGGAACAGGGCCTCGGGCGGGGCGCCCAGGGCGAGGCGTACGAAGGTCTTGATCGGGGTCACGTGGGTGACGAGCAGGACCGTGCGGCCCGCGTACGCGGCGGTCAGCCGGTCCCGGGCGGCCGCGACCCGGTTCGCGGTGGCCGCGAAGCTCTCCCCGCCGCCGGTGGGTTCGGCGTCCGGGGAGGACAGCCAGGCGTTCAGGTCGTCGGGGTGGCGTTCGCGCACCTCGGCGAAGGTGAGGCCCTCCCACGCGCCGAAGTCGGTCTCGCGCAGCCCGTCGTCGACGGTGACGTCGAGGCCCAGGCGGGCGGCGACGACGCCGGCGGTCTCGCGGGTGCGGGCCAGCGGCGAGGCGACGATCGCCTGGACGGTGCCGCGCCGGGCGAGGTGGGCGGCGGTCCTCTCGGCCTGCTCCCTTCCGACGTCGGAGAGGGAGGGGTCGCTGCCGCCGCTGCCGGAGAACCGTTTCTGGGGGGTCAGCGGGGTCTCGCCGTGCCGGAGGAGCACGAAGGTGGCCGGCGGGCCCATGTCGGCGGGCGCCCAGCCCGATGAGGGGGTGGTGGCGACCGGCGCCGGACCGCGGGCGGCGGCCGTCCCGGTGCCGGGGGCGGCCACGGCCTGCGCGGCCCGGACGTCGGCTGCCGCCTTTCCGGCGGGGGCGTTCACGGCAGGGGCGTTGCCCGCATCGGCGTCGGCACCGGCGACCCCGGCGGCGGCCTCGGCCGCGCGCGCCCGTGCCGCACCGGCGGCCGCGTCCGCGGGCGAACCGGACCGCTCGGGCAGCTCGGACGGCTCCGGCCGCCCAGACGGCTCCGGCGTCACGGGCCGTGTGCCCGGTGTGTCCAGTGCGGCGCGCGAGTCCGAGGCACTCCACGCCTCACCCCGCGCCCCCGCGTCCATCGCCTCGTTGGCCAGGCGGTCCGCGTGCTTGTTCTGCTCGCGCGGGATCCACTCGTAGGTGACCCGGCCGGGCGGGAAGACCCGCGCCGCTTCGGCCGCCAGCGGCTTGATGCCGGGGTGCTTGATCTTCCAGCGGCCCGACATCTGCTCGACGACGAGCTTGGAGTCCATCCGGACGTGGACCGTGGCCTCCGGGTCCAGCTCACGGGCGGCCCGCAGACCGGCCAGCAGGCCCGAGTACTCGGCGACGTTGTTCGTGACGACGCCGAGGTGCTCGGCCGCCTCCCGCAGCGTCTCCCCCGTCGCCGCGTCGCTCACCACGGCCCCGTAACCCGCGGGTCCGGGATTGCCCCGTGACCCACCGTCGGCCTCGACGATGAACTCCCGCACCGGAGACAACCCCTACAGCCCCGACTCTGCGGTGCGGACCAGGATGCGGCGGCAGTTCTCGCAGCGCATCACCGTGTCGGGCGCGGCCTGGCGGATCTCGTTCAGCTCGGTGATGGCGAGCTCCTGGCGGCAGCCCTGGCAGCTGCGCGCGTACAGCTTCGCCGCGCCGATGCCGCCGTGCTGCTCGCGCAGCTTCTCGTACAGCTTGAGCAGGTCCGCGGGAATGACTCCGGCGACGACCGCGCGCTCCTTGGTGACCGTGGCGGCCTCGCCGTCGATCTCCGCGCAGGCCGCGTCCCGGCGGCCGGTCGCGTCGTCGATCCGCGACTGGACGGAGGTGACCCGCTCGGCCAGCTCGGCGACCCGCTCCTGCGCGGACTCGCGGCGCTCCATGACCTCCAGGACGACGTCCTCGAGGTCGCCCTGGCGCTTGGCGAGGGAGGCGATCTCGTGCTGGAGGTTCTCCAGGTCCTTGGGCGAGGAGACGGCGCCGGAGTCGAGGCGCTGCTGGTTGCGGGCGGCGCGCTGGCGCACCTGGTCCACGTCCTGCTCGGCCTTGGTCTGCTCGCGGGCGCAGTCGCTCTCCTCGGTCTGCGCGGCCACGTGCAGGTCGCGCAGCTGGGCGAGGTCCCGGGTCAGCGACTCGATCTCGGCGTGCTCGGGGAGCGACTTCCGCTTGTGCGCGAGTTGCTGGAGGCGGACGTCGAGGTCCTGGACGTCGAGGAGTCGGATCTGGTCGGCGGACGCGGCGTTCAGTTGGGGGCTCCAGATGCATCGGAGTGGGAAGGGGCGCGCGAGGCGCTCCCCGGAGGGGTGGTGGTGGGCGACGGGTGGACGAAGGACGCCGCGTGGGCGGTCCAGGGGTCGGTGACCGTCGCGGAGACGTGGACCCGAAGGCCCCATCCGTGACGGTCGGAGATCTCGTCGAGCTGGGCTGCGGCCAGCTCGCACCAGGGCCACTCGGTGGCCCAGTGCGCCGCGTCGAGCAGCGCGAGGGGACGGTGGGCGGCATGGTCCGCCGCGAACTCCGACGCCGGGTGGTGGCGCAGGTCCGCGGTGAGGTACGCGTCCACGTCGGCCGCCCGGACGTAGGCGAAGAGGCTGTCGCCGGAGCCGCCGCTGACGGCGACCCTGCGGACGAGCGCCTCGGGGTCACCGGCGACGCGGATGCCCTGCGCGGTGGCGGGGAGGCGTTCGGCGGCGCGGGCGGCGAAGTCGCGGACGGTCAGCGGGTGGTCCAGTTCGCAGACCCGGCCGAGCCCGCGGCGGCCCTCGGGGTCGGTGGTGTCCGGCACGAGCGGCCGTACGACGCGCAGGTCGAGCGCGCCGGCCAGGGCGTCGCTCACCCCGGGGTCGGCCGTGTCGGCGTTGGTGTGGGCGACGTGCAGCGCGATGTCGTTCTTGATGAGCCTGTGCACCACGCGGCCCTTGGCGGTGGAGGCCGCGACGGTGGTCGTCCCGCGCAGATAGAGCGGGTGGTGGGTGATCAGCAGGTCGGCGTTCAGCTTCACCGCCTCGTCGACGATCTCCAGGACGGGGTCGACCGCGAACAGGACCCGGCTGACCTCCTGGTCGGGGTCGCCCGTGACGGTGCCGACCGCGTCCCAGGACTCGGCCCGCTCGGCGGGCCACAGGGTCTCCAGCGCGGTGATGACTTCAGACAGACGGGGCACAAGCGCAAGGCTACCTGCCCCTTTGGTCCTGCAGTACCGGTGCGGGCACCTGGAACGGACCCGATACCGGCGAGCACATAAGCCCTCGTTTCCTCAGGTGAATCGTTCCTGGAACACCCTTATGTGTGAAGCGGGGGCCGCCGGGTCCTCCGCCCGCGCGTACGAAAACTACGTTCGTCGCCGGAGGTGACCGAACGATGACGATGTGTGCGATCAAGCCTTCGACGGGCCACTCGGACACCGGGCACGCGGACACGGAGCACGGGTCCCGTACGGAGAAGGCGGGCCGTACGGAGAGCACGGACCGTGCGGAGGGCGAGGGCGGTACGGAACACGGGGACGGAAGACCCGCGCCGGGCTGCGTCCTCACCGCCGACGGTTCCTACGCCGCGCGCCTCGCCCCCGTCGACGACTCCCTGGTCCCGGAGCGCTGGACCCTGGACGGCCCCGAGCCCTACGCGGTACCGCTGCCCGGTGGCCGGCCCGAGGAGCCCGGGACCGAGGTGCAGCCCCTGGGCGACGGGCGGGTCCTCGTCCACCGGCCGGCGGACGGGCGACACGACGGGCAGCACGACGGGAGGCGCCAAGGGAGGCACACCTTCTCCCTCCTGTACCCGACCGGTCCCGGGACCGGTGAGCTGTTGCTCGGCGCGATCGCGTGCCCGGACGAGGGGACCCGGTTGCGGCTGCTGCCGCCCGCCCCGTGCGGGCGGCGGGCGTACGCCGTGTCCGTGGGCCCGCGGTCGACGACCCTGTGGCTGGTGGCGGGCGGCACCTTCGGGCCCGAGCGCCTCACCGAGATCCCGGGCCGCTGCTCGGGCGGGGTGTGGCTGGACCGCACCGGCCGGATGCTGGCCCTGGACCGGGAGACCGGCGGGCGCACCAAGTCGGTCGTGGTGGACCTGGGCCGCGGGGGCGAGGTGTCGCCCCTGTTGCAGCTCGCCCCGGAGAGCGACGACCGGGTCCTGCTCGCCGACCCGGACAGCGGGCTGTTGCTGATCCGCTCGGACGCGCCCTCACCGGGCCGGGCCCGGTTGGGCTGGGGGGTGCTGGGCAGCACGCTGCCGGTGCGCTTCCCGGAGTGCCTGCGGCTGCCGGACTGCACGGTCACGCCGTTCGCGATCCAGCCCGGCCAGGCGCTGACGCCGGAGAGCTGCGCGGTGGCGCTGCGCATCAACAGCACGGCCGGCGCGGACGGCGCGGACGGCGCGCTCGGCAGCTGGGTCGGGGTGTGGCGGCCGGGGCTGCGGCAGATGCGCCATCTCCCGGCGCCCGAGGGGTGGTTGGCCGGAACCGGGTTGTGGACGGCGGACGGGGTGCTGCGGCTGCCGTGCGCCACACCGGCGGTGCCGTGCGCGGTGGCCCTGCTGTACCCGCCGGCACCGGAGCGACAGCGCGGGGAGGACGGCCCGCACGCCCCGTCGAAAGCGGAGTCCCCGGCACCCGCGCCTGCGGCCGGTACCGCGATGCGGACGACCGTCCCCGCGCCCCGCCCCGTCCCCCTGCAACAGGCGCCTCTGGGACCGCTTGTAACGAAGTAGTGGCGGTTGGCGTGGCCGTCCGGATGCGTACCGTGACCCGCCGGTTAAACTCACCCGGTTGCAGGAAAGATCAGTTTTACGGGGTGAGTTTCTCTCAATGAACGATGCCAGCACGAACCAGTCGCAGACCACCGACGGCGACGGCGGGCAGATCGCCGCCGGGCAGGGCAGGCACCGCGGACCGGTTTCCCAGCAGGACTCCACGGTGGCCCCTCGGGGTCGTCACCGCAGGCCCGCTGAGGAGAACGAGCAGTCGGGGCAGGCCGCCTGACGGCACGTCGGACATCAGTCGGACATCAGGTGGATCGGTAACCGGCCCCGCCCGTCGCACGACGGGCGGGGCCGTTCCCGGTCCGTCACGTTTCCTCGGCCGCGGGCCGGTTCAGTTCAGGAGTGCTCGACGACGGTGTCGGCGAGCACTGGCGCGTCGTCCCTGTCCAGGGCGCTCACGGTCACCCGCACCTCGCCGGACCCGCGCCACATGCGGATCCGCAGTGTCTCGCCCGGGTGGACGACCCCGGCGAACCGGGTGACATAGCGACGGACGCGGGTGACGTCCCCGCCGAGCAGTGTGTCGACGACCGCCTTGAGCGTCATGCCGTAGGTGCACAGCCCGTGCAGGATCGGCCGCTCGAACCCGCCGAGTCGCGCGAACCCTGGGTCGGCGTGCAGCGGGTTCCAGTCGCCGGAGAGGCGGTAGAGCAGCGCCTGGTCCTCCCGGGTCGTCCGCTCCACCGTCAGGTCGGGCGGCCCGGCGGGGGGCTCGCGCCGCGCGGACGGACCCCGGTCGCCGCCCCAGCCGCCCGCGCCGCGTACGTGGATCTGCGCCTCGTCGGTCCACAGCGGGCCGTCGGCGTCGGCGACGTCGGTGCGCATCACCAGGACGGCCGCCCCGCCCTTGTCGTACACCGCCGCGATACGGCTGGTCGCGGTGGCGGTGCCCGCGACGGGCAGGGGACGGTGCAGGGTCAGCGACTGGCCGGCGTGCAGGACGCGGGCGAGGTCGACGTCGACGCCGGGCATCGACAGCCCGGCGATCACCCCGGGGGCCCCGGCGCCCGCGACGGTGGCGAAGCTCGGCAGGACGTGCAGCCTGGACTCCAGGGTGTAGCGCAGTTCGTCGGGGTCGGTGGCGGGAACGCCCGCGCCGATGCCGAGGTGGTAGAGCTGGACGTCCTTGCGCCCCCAGGTGATCTCGTCGGTCCGGGGTTCGGCGGCGAGCGCCTTGGCTGCGTCGATGGGCATGGGGTCTCCCGGTTCTGGAACGCGTACAGGTGAGGACGGGGGCGTGAAGCGGCACATTCCGCCCGTTCGTCCTACGCTTCGTCCGTGAACGAGATGCCCCGGGACCACCGGCCCGCCACCTCCGTCCGGGTCCTGCTCGCGGAGGACCCCGGTACGCGGCACGGGGCGCTCGCCTTACTGCTCCGGATGGAGCCGGGCATCGAGGTCGTGGCCCAGGTGGCGGCGGGGGGATCGGTCGTGGACGCGGCGCTCACCCACCGCCCCGACGTCGCCCTCCTCGACCTCGGGCCGGCCGGTCCGAGCGGCCCGGGCGGTCTGGACACCGCCGCCGCACTGCGCGACCAGGTGCCCGACTGCCGGGTGCTGATCCTCACCACGGCAGGCGGGCCCGACCGGCTGCGGCGGGCCATGGCGGCGGGGGCCGCCGGTTTCCTCGTCAAGGACGGGTCGGTGCGGGAACTGGTCTCCGCGATCCGCCGGGTGCTGGCCGGGGAGACGGTGATCGACCCCGCGCTCGCGGCCGTGGCGGCGGCCGACACCGCCGACACCACCGCCCCGCCGCCACCGCTCACGGCCCACGGCTCCGCCCCGGGCCTGCCGTCATGCGTCCCGCTGGAACAGGGCCGCCCAGAGGAAGTCCTCCCCGAAGAGCGGTGAGTCCTCCGGTTCCTTCCGCATGCGGCGCAGTTCGATCCCGGTCAGGTCCGCGAAGATCCGGCGCAGCGACTCGTCCGTGTAGGCGAGCCCGCCCCGGAGGCCGCCCTGCCCCCGGTAGAACTCCGCGTCGGACAGCTCCGAGCCCATGCCGCCGGCCGCGAAGCAGGTGAGCGCGAACCTGCCGCCCGGGGCGAGGACCCGGTCGAGCAGCGCGAGGTGGCTGATCCGGCGGTGCGGGGGCAGGTGGTGGAAGCAGCCGGAGTCGTACACCAGGTCGTACGGCCCGGCGAGTTCCCCGCCGTCACGGGTGAGGGCGAAGGCGTCGCCGCAGTGGAACCGGACGCCGCGCGCACCCGTCTCGCGGGCCCGCTCCCGTGCCCAGCCGACGGCGGCCGGGGAGAGGTCGACCGCGTCGACCTCGAAGCCGTGCGCGGCCAGATACAGCGCGTTGCGCCCGGGGCCGCAGCCCACGTCGAGCGCCCGGCCCCCGGTGAGCAGGCCCCGCTCGACGTACGACACCAGGCTCTCGTCCGGCTTCGCCACGAAGAACGGCACCGGCCGGGAGCGGTCGGCGTAGAAGCCGTCCCACCAGCCGGCACCCTGCTGCGTCCACCGGTCGGCCTCCGGTGCGAACAGGCCGTCCAGCAGGCCGAGTACGTCGTCCACGGTGCGTGTGCTCCGGTCCATCCGGGCCCCCTTCCGTATGCGGCGAACGTATCCGCAGGGGGCGTGAAGTCCCAGGCCAGCGGGGCTTGTTGGGGCTTCCGCGGAGGCTTCGGCGACCCCTGGGAGGGGCCGGTGCGACCGGCGCCGAGGGACCGTTCGGGGGCGGGGAGGAACACCCGCCCCGGCCCCCGCCGCGAGCCGTCACGGCACCTCTCCGACCGGCCCGACGCCCACTTTCTCCACCTGGTTTCCCCCGCTGCTCCCCGCTGCTCCCTCAGGGCGCTCTCAGTGCGCCGCCGTGGCTCTCCGGGGCAGCCAGAGCCACATCAGCACCATCCCGGCGGCCAGCACCACCGCCCCCGTGCGGAACGCCAGCGCGTATCCCTCGGTCAGGGCCTCCGGGGTGGTGCTGCCTCCCGTACGGGTCGCCGCGATCGTCGACAGGACCGCCAGACCGAGCGAGCCGCCCATCGTGCGCGAGGTGTTGATCAGTCCGGAGACCAGGCCGGCCTCCTCGGGGGCCGCGCCGGAGGTCGCGAGCGCGGCGAGCGGGGTCCCGGCGAGGCCCCCGCCCAGCATCATCAGGATGCCGGGGAACATGATCGACGTCAGATACGCCCCGTCCGCCGTCATGGTCGACTGCCAGGCGAAGCCGGTCATCGCGACGAAGGTGCCGAGCACGGCCACGGTGCGCGCCCCGGCCGCCCGCATCAGCCGGGGCGCGACCTTGGAGCCGACGACCACGGCGAGCGAACTCGGCACCAGGGCGAACCCGGCTTCCAGCGGGGTGTAGCCGAGGACGTTCTGCGCGTAGAGGGTCATGAAGAACCACATGGAGAACATCGCGGCGCCGCTCAGGAACATCGCCACGTTCGCCGACGACACCGACCGCACCCGGAACAGCCCCAGCGGCATCAGCGGGGCCTTGGCCCGTGCCTCGACGAGGAGGAACAGCACGATGAGGGCGAGCCCGGCGAGCAGCGGCACCAGGGTGGGCGTCGCCGTCCAGCCCTCGGCCTCGGTCTGGGAGATGCCGTAGGCGAGGGTGGCGAGGCCGGCCGTCACGAGCAGCGCGCCGGGCAGGTCGAGCCGCCGTCCGTCCCCGGCCCGGCCCTCCGCCAGCCACCAGGCGGCCCCGGCCAGCACCACCACCCCGATCGGCACGTTGATCAGCAGGACCCACCGCCACGACAGCGTGTCCGTGAGCAGCCCGCCGACGAAGCCGCCGGCCGCGCCGCCGCCCGCCCCGACGGCGGTCCAGGTCGCGATGGCGCGGGCGCGGGCGGCGCCCTCGGGGACCGCCGAGGTGACGATGGTCAGGGTGGAGGGCGCCAGGACGGCCGCCCCGAGCCCCTGCACCGCCCGCGCCAGCAGCAGCTGCCAGCCGTCCTGGGCCCAGCCCGCCGGCCAGCGAGGCCAGTGTGAACAGGCCGAGGCCGACGAGGAACATCCGCTTGCGTCCGTAGAGGTCACCGGCGCGTCCGCCGAGCAGCATGAAACCGGCGAAGGCGATGGCGTACGCGTTCACCACCCACTGCAGGCCCTGCCCGCTGAGCCCGAGGCCGGTCCGCATCGACGGCAGCGCGACGTTGACCACGGAGATGTCGAGCACGACGAGGAACTGCCCGGCACACGCGAGCGCCACCGCCAGCCACGGAGGAGGCGCGCTGGGACGGGGTGTGCGGGTGACGGTGGTGTCCGGAACTTCGAGCATGGACGTCATGGTCTCAACCGGCGAGCACCCCTTGCATCGGGAATTCGCCGGGACGGGCCCTGGTCCTTCCGACCTAGGACGCCCCGGTGCCGCCCGCAGCGGCGCCACGAGCCCCCCGTCCGCCGCTCCCGACAGGTACGGCACCATGGGCACCCCGAGACGCGTACGACCGGACGCGTACGACCGAGAGGACGCCGGAACCGATGCCGACGCCGAACCCCCCGGCACCCGAGCCCGAGATCCTGGCCGCGTTCGAGGCGGCGAAGGGCTTCATGCCCGCGGACGAGGGCCTGGCCCTGTACGCGGCGGCGGCCGAGGCGGGACGGCTGGGCCTGCCCCTGCTGGAGGTCGGCACCTACTGCGGCCGCTCCACGATCCTGTTGGCCGACGCGGCCCGCGCGGCCGGTGTCACCGCGCTCACCGTGGACCACCACCGCGGCAGCGAGGAGCAGCAGCCGGGCTGGGACTACCACGACCCGGAGACGGTCGACCCCGAGCTGGGCGTGATGGACACCCTGCCGACCTTCCGCCGCACGCTCCACCGGGCGGGCCTGGAGGACCACGTGGTCGCCCTGGTCGGCCGCTCCCCGGTGATCGCGGCCCTGTGGAACTCCCCCCTCGCCCTGGTCTTCGTCGACGGCGGCCACACCGACGAGCACGCCACGGCCGACTACGAGGGCTGGGCCCCGCACGTCGCCGAGGGCGGCCTGCTCGTCATCCACGACGTCTTCCCCGACCCGGCCGACGAGTTCACCGGCCAGGCCCCCTACCGCGTCCACCTCCGCGCCCTGGCCTCCGGCGCCTTCACGGAGGTCTCGGCCACGGGCTCACTGCGCGTCCTGCGCCGTACCGGGGACGGAATCTGAGGCTCGGAGGCCGTCCCAGGGGGACGATGGCGATGCGCGGCGGCCGCTAGGGTGGCCAGGTGTCGTACACAGGCCCCGACTTCGATCCGCCTCCTCCGTCCCGCCGCTCCCGGCGCGGGCTCCTGACCGCGGCGCTGGCCGCGCTCGTTCCGGGGGCGCTGCTCGGGTGGGCCGTCTACGCGGCCATGGGCGGGTCGGGGGACGACAAGGTCGGCGGGAGCGCTGCCGCGGGGGCCGCGGGGTCCTCGGCGTCGGCTTCGTCGCGTGCGCCGTCCTCCGCCGGCGCCTCACCGTCGGACGAGTCCGGCGCCCCGGACGGCGGGAAGCCGAGCGACTCCGCCACTTCCGGCTCCCCGTCCGGTTCCGCCTCCGCGCCGCCCGCCGGGTCCGGGCCGCTCAAGGGGAAGGTCGTCGTCATCGACCCCGGGCACAATCCGGGCAACTTCCGGCACACCGCCGAGATCAACCGCCAGGTGGACATCGGGACGAACTCCAAGGAGTGCGACACCACCGGCACGTCCACCGACGACGGTTACACCGAGGCGAAGTTCACCCTGGACGTCGCCCACCGGATGCGTGGACTCCTCGAGGAGCAGGGCGCCACGGTGAAGCTGACCCAGGACGCCGACCGGCCGTTCGGGCCGTGCATCGACGAGCGGGCCGAGATCGGCAACAAGGCGAAGGCGGATGCCGTCGTGTCGATCCACGCGGACGGTTCGGGCGCCGGGAACCGCGGCTTCCACGTGATCCTCCCCGGCTCCGTGCGCTCCGGCGCGGCGGACACCCGGGCCATCGTCGGCCCCTCCCGCGAACTCGGTGAGCGCATCGCGGGCAACTTCGTACGCGTCACCGGCAACGCGCCCTCCAATTACGTGGGCGACGGCACCGGACTCGTCACGCGTAAGGACTTGGGCGGTCTCAATCTGTCAACGGTTCCCAAGGTGTTCGTCGAGTGCGGCAACATGCGCGATAGCAAGGACGCGGCACTTCTGACCAGCGGTGCCTGGCGGCAGAAAGCGGCGCAAGGAATCTCCGAGGGAATCGTGAGTTTCCTGCGCGGGTAGGGATCAGCGCGCTGATCCAGGCGGACAGCCCGATCGTGCGGACGATAGTGTCGTTCCTACGACGAGGGGTCACCCCCGCGCTTCACACCGGGCCCCGAGGGCGAGGTGGTGACAGCGACGCCTCTACCGACGACGAGACGACCCAGAAGGACCTGAAGTGAATATCCGCTCCCTCACTCGAGGCGACGGCGTGGTGATCGGAGCAGCGGTATTGCTGTTCATCGCGTCGTTCCTCGACACGTTCGGCGGCGACGAGGACAACATCCCCAACGCCTGGGACAACCTGGGCCTGGTGATGAGCCTGTACATCGCCGGCATCGCCGGTGCGGCTCTCATCGTCATGGCCCGCGCGCTGCCCCAGCCGCCAAAGGTCGCCGGTCTTGACCTGGGTCAGCTCGGTGTGGCTCTGACGATCTTCGCCGCGTGGACATCCTTCTGGACGATCATCGACCCGATGGGGGCGTTCGACGATCTCCTCTCCGGTCTCGGCGGCAAGGAGCCCGACACCGGCGCAGGCCTGATCCTCGGCCTGATCGCCGCCCTGCTCCTGGCCGCCGCCGCCGTGGCCACCCCCCTGGTCCCCGCCCTCAAGGGCGCCCTCGTCCCGGCGGCCCGTCCCGCCGCCCCGCAGCCCTACGGAGCCCAGCCGCCCGCCGGTTACGGCTACCCGGGTGCGCAGCAGGCCGGTTTCGGCGGTCAGCCGCAGCCGGGCCAGCCCGGTCAGCCCGGTCAGTCGTTCGGCGGTCAGCAGCCCGGTCAGCCGGCCGCGCCGCCCGCCGCCGACTTCTCGCCGTTCTGGTTCGCCGTTCCGGTGTCCCGGCCGCTGTTCCCGGAGGACGGTTCGCAGACGCCGATCGCCGAACTGGCCCCCGGTACCTGGTACCTGGCCGTCGAGCAGCGCGGCCCGGCCCTCGTCGCCCAGACGCAGGACGGCCGCCGCGGTGTGCTCCAGGACACCTCGGGCATCCAGCGCGGCTGACCTCCGCCCCGTACCGTACGGCCCCTCGCCCTTCCGGGCGGGGGGCCGTTGTCGTGCAGCTGAATTCCCGCGGAATTCACGGTGTTGACCGTCGTTCGGGTTTGCATCGGGATTCCGGGGCCAGACGGACATCATGTCCCCTCGAAATCGCACGGGTTCCACCTCCGCGGGGACGGTCGTCGCGGTGATCGCGGACATCATGGCCGTCATTCTCGGACTGTGGATTCTGATGTACCTGTTGGACGCCAACCGGGCCAATGACCTGGTCCAGTTCGTCCATGACGCGGCCTCCTGGCTGGCCGGCTGGTCGCGTGACCTGTTCACGTTCGACGCGGAGTGGGCGCGGGTGGTCGCCGGATACGGACTGGCCGCCGTCGTCTACCTGTTCGTCGGCCACGCCATCGCCAACCGCCTCCACCGGCGCTGACCGGACCTCCCCGGTGCCTTCCCGGCGCCTGAACCTCTCAGTCCAGGGCGCAGCAGTCCGGGTCGAGGCCTCGGGGCAGGCGGTCGCCGCCGAAGACCGCGCAGGTGGCCTCGTGGCCGCCGAGCGCGGCGACGGCCAGCAGCAGCGAGCCTGCCGTCCAGGTGGTCAACTCGACCGGCCAGATCGCCTCGTCGTCGAAGACGTACCCCGTCCAGTACAGGCCGCTCTCCGGATCGCGCAGGTGCTGGATGGACTGGAGGATCTCCAGCGCCCAGTCGGACTCGCCCACCGCCCACAGGGCCAGGGCGAGTTCGGCCGACTCCCCGCCGGTCACCCACGGGTTGGGGATCACACAGCGCACCCCGAGCCCGGGGACGACGAAACGGTCCCAGCCCTCCGTGATCCGGGCCTTGGCCTCCGTGTCGGTGAGGGCGCCGCCCAGTACGGGGTAGTACCAGTCCATCGAGTAGCGGTCCTTGTCGAGGAACCGCTCCGGGTGGTGCCGGATCGCGTGCCGGAGCGCGCCCGCCGCCAACTCCCAGTCCGGCTGCGGCTCTTCCCGCTGCTCGGCGATGGCCAGCGCGCAGCGCAGCGCGTGGTGGACGGAGGAGCAGCCGGTGAGCAGCGCGTCGGTGGTGGCCGTGCCGTCGTCGTCGCGCCGCCAGCCGATCTGCCCGCCGGGCTGCTGCAGTTTCAGTACGTACTCCACCGCCGCGTACACGGTGGGCCACATGCGGTCCAGGAAGGTGTCGTCGCCGGTGGAGAGGTAGTGGTGCCAGACGCCGACGGCGACGTAGGCGACGAAGTTGGTCTCCCGGCCCCGGTCGGTGACGTCGTGCGGGTCGCCGTCGGCGTACGCCGCGTACCAGGAGCCGTCCGCCAACTGGTGCCTGGCCAGCCACAGGTAGGCCCGCTCGGCGGCCTCGCGGGCGCCGGCGGCGTCCAGCGCCATCGCGGCCTCGACGTGGTCCCACGGGTCGAGGTGGTGTCCGCGGAACCACGGGATCGCCCCGTCCTCACGCTGCACGGCGAGGATGCCCGCGACGGTCGCGGCGGCCTGCTCGGCGGTGAGGACCCCGGGCAGGACGAGGTGTTCTGTCCGGGAGGTGGTCACTTGGCACCCGCCCCGGCCTCGGCGCCTGCCCCGGTGTCGGCATCGGCGTCGGTGCGCGGCAGATGCGGTTTGGTCGCGTAGGCCACGAAGCTCTTGCCGATCACGGGGTTCAGCGCCCGCTCGGCGACCCGGGTGGCCAGCGGCTTCTTCATGATGTCCCAGACCAGCAGTTTGTGGTACGCCCGCACCGGCAGCGCCTTGTCGTTGTCCACGCCGAAGGCGCACTTCAGCCACCAGTACGGCGAGTGCAGCGCGTGCGCGTGGTGGGTGCCGTAGGGGCGCAGACCGGCCTCGCGCATCCTGGCCAGCAGCTCGTCGGCCTTGTAGATGCGGATGTGGCCGCCCTCGACCTCGTGGTAGGCGTCGGACAGGGTCCAGCACACCTTCTCGGGCCCGTAGCGCGGGACGGTGACCGCGATGCGGCCGCCGGGCTTGAGCACGCGGACCATCTCGGCGAGGACACCCTTGTCGTCGGGGATGTGCTCCATCACCTCGGAGATGATCACGACGTCGAAGGACTCGTCGGGGAAGGGCAGCGCGAGGGCGTCGCCCTCCATCGCCGTGGCGGTGGCCCCGGCGGGCGCCTCCCCGGCCTCCTTCATCGCCGCGAACCACTTGGCGACCTCGCGGATCTCCTCGCCGTTCTGGTCCAGCGCCACGACCCGCGCCCCGCGCCGGTAGCACTCGAACGCGTGCCGACCGGCTCCGCAACCGAGGTCCAGGACACGGTCGCCCGGGGCGAGCGGGAACCGGGAGAAGTCGACGGTCAGCACGTGGCCCTGCTTTCGCGGTGGGAGGTGACGGGTTCTTCTGCGACGAGTGCCGGGGCCGCCGCGGGACCGGCGACGACGGGATCGGCACCTGCGGCCTCTGCAGTCTCTGCCGCCTCTGCGCGGGCCATCGCCTCGCGGTAGCGGGCCACCGTGCCCTCGGCCGCGCGGGCCCAGGTGAAGTGCCGCAGCACCCGCTCCCGGCCGGCCGCGCCGAGCCGCGCGCGCAGCTCGGGGTCGCCGAGCAGTCGGTTCAGCCCGGCGGCCAGCGCGCCCGCGTCGCCGGGCGGGACGGCCAGGCAGGTCTCGCCGTCGCGGCCGGCCACCTCCGGGATCGCGCCGCCGGTCGTGGCGAGCAGCGGCGTGCCCGTGGCCATGGCCTCGGCGGCCGGGAGCGAGAAGCCCTCGTACAGCGACGGCACACAGGCGACCTGGGCGGAGCGCACGAGGTCGACCAGTTCCGCGTCCGAGATGCCCTTGACGAACTCGACGGCGCCCTCGAGCCCGTAGTGCTCCATGGCGTGCGCGACGGGCCCCTTGGTGGGGCGCTTGCCGACCACGACGAGGTGGGCCTCGGGCTGCTCGACGCGGACCTTCGCCAGCGCCTCGACGAGGAAGACCAGGCCCTTGAGCGGCACGTCCGCACTGGACGTGGTCACGATCCGGCCCGGTACGACGGGTACCGACGCGTCCGGCGAGAACAGGTCGGTGTCGGCGCCGATGTGGACGACGTGGATCCGGTCCTGCCGTACGCCCAGGTGGTCGACGATCTCCTCGCGGGAGGTGCCGGAGACGGTGAGCACGGAGGGCAGCCGGCGGGCCACCCGCTTCTGCATCCTGGTGAAGGCGTACCAGCGGCGCACCGAGGCGCGCCGCCGCCTGCTCCCGGCGGCGTCCAGCTCCAACTGCCGGTCGACGGTGATGGGGTGGTGGATCGTGGTCACCAGGGGCGCGCCGAGGTCGCCGAGCAGGCCGTAGCCGAGCGTCTGGTTGTCGTGCACGACGTCGAAGTCGCCGCGCCGGGCCCGCAGATGACGGCGGGCCCGCAGGGAGAAGGTCAGCGGTTCGGGAAAGCCGCCGGTCCACATCGTGCCGACCTCGAGCGCGTCGATCCAGTCGCGGTACTCGTCGCGGCCCGGGGTGCGGAAGGGGTCGGGCTGGCGGTAGAGGTCGAGGCTGGGCAGCTCGGTGAGGCTCAGCCCGTCGTAGCCCTCGTCGAGGACGGGGTAGGGCTGGGCGCCGATGACCTCGACCTGGTGCCCGAGGCGGGCGAGTTCGCGGGAGAGGTGGCGCACGTAGACGCCCTGTCCGCCGCAGAACGGGTTTCCCTTGTAGGTGAGGAGTGCGATGCGGAGCGGTCGCAAGCCATCGGCGGCGGAGGGACCCCGCGAGGGCCCGGCCTGACTGGCCTCAGCGGTCACCCTGGGCCCCCTTCTCCCTGCACGGTCCCGCGACTCTACGTCGGGACGTTAACCTGGAACAAGTTTCAGAGTTGATCGTTCCGAGGCTCCGAATCTACCGGCAGGTAGGGACGCCGGGAGCAGTGGATCAGGTGATTCACGCCACGGCGGGACGCGTGCCATGCTGTCCGATCACCAACCCTCACCGACGGTAACGGAGCGGGGCCCATGCCCGCGGAAGCCAACACCAAGAAGGCGGCCAAGGCGGCGATGCCGCCCAAGCCGAACAAGACCGGCAGGGCCGGCGAGGCGGACAAGGCGGTGCTCATGGAAACGGGCACCACCGGAGCCTCCCCCGCCTCACCCCTGACCGAGCGGCAGGAGGCGCGCAGGCGCCGCATCCTGGACGCGAGCGCCCGGCTGGCCGGCCGGGGCGGCTTCGACGCGGTGCAGATGCGGGAGGTCGCGGAGTCCTCGCAGGTGGCACTGGGCACGCTGTACCGCTACTTCCCGTCCAAGATCCACCTGCTGGTGGCCACCATGCAGGACCAGCTGGAGCGCATGCACCGCACCCTGCGGAAGAAGCCCCCGGCGGGCGACACGGCCGCGGAACGGGTCACCGGGACCCTGATGCTGGCCTTCCGCGCGCTCCAGCGCGAGCCGCAACTGGCCGACGCGATGGTGCGCGCGCTGACCTTCGCGGACCGCGGCGTGAGCCCGGAGGTCGACCAGGTCTCCCGCCGGACGACGATGATCATCCTGGACGCCATGGACCTCGGGGACCCCACCCCGGACCAGCTCTCGGCGGTCCGCGTCATCGAGCACACCTGGCACTCGGCCCTGATCACCTGGCTGTCGGGACGCGCCTCGATCGCCCAGGTCAGGATCGACATCGAGACGGCGTGCCGACTGATCGACTGGACGGCCCCGAAGGGTGAAGCACCGTGAAAGCGAAACTTTCGACGCCTTTCCGTTAGCCGCCGCGCGTCGCCCCCTCCTTCACTGCCGGTCAACCTTCGGCCATCCGTGGCCCAGTTGTGCGTGAACGGTTGACCGTCCCTACGGTCATTCGTATCGTCTGCGCTGCCATTCGGAGTCGAGCCCGAAACTTTCGAACCCGGATGCGGCGGAGTACGGCACGGCACGGCAGGCAATCCCCGGCATCCGCGCGACCCGCACACGGAACACGGGACCCCCACCGGAGAAGGGATGACATGTTCATGATTAGAACTGGAACCATCGGGATCGGAGGGAGCGCGGGAAGAGGCACCGGCATCAGGGCCGGCCTCCTCACCACCGCGCTCCTCACCGTCACCGCGCTCGTGGCCCTCCCCCAGAGCACCGCCCACGCCGCCGACACCCTGGGCGCGGCGGCGGCCGAGCAGGGCCGCTACTTCGGCGCCGCGGTCGCCGCGAACCATCTGGGCGAGGCGCAGTACGCGGCCACGCTCAACACCGAGTTCAACTCGGTGACGCCGGAGAACGAGATGAAGTGGGACGCCCTCGAGCCCGGCCGCGGCTCGTTCAACTTCGGCAACGCCGACAGGATCGTGGACCACGCCCGGGGCCGGGGCATGTCGGTCCGCGGGCACACCCTGGTGTGGCACTCGCAGCTGCCCGGCTGGGTCTCCGGCCTCGGGGCCTCCGACCTGCGGTCGGCGATGAACAACCACATCACCGAGGTCGTGCGGCACTACCGGGGCCAGATCCACTCCTGGGACGTGGTCAACGAGGCGTTCCAGGACGGCGGCAGCGGCGCCCGGCGCAGTTCGCCCTTCCAGGACCGGCTCGGCGACGGCTTCATCGAGGAGGCCTTCCGCACCGCCCGCGCGGCCGACCCGAACGCCAAGCTCTGTTACAACGATTACAACACCGACGGCGTCAACGCGAAGAGCGACGCCGTCTACACCATGGTCCGGGACTTCAAGTCCCGTGGCGTGCCCATCGACTGCGTCGGCTTCCAGTCCCACTTCAACAGCGCCTCCCCGGTCCCCTCCGACTACCGGGCCAACCTCCAGCGCTTCGCCGACCTCGGCGTCGACGTGCAGATCACCGAGCTGGACATCGAGGGCTCGGGCACGTCACAGGCCACCAACTACGGCAATGTCGTACGGGCCTGCCTCGCGGTGTCACGGTGCACCGGCATCACGGTGTGGGGCATCCCGGACAAGTACTCGTGGCGGTCGGGCGGCACGCCCCTGCTGTTCGACGACAACTACAACAAGAAGCCCGCCTACCACGCGGCGTTGAGCGCGCTCGGCGGTTCCGCTGATCCCGGCGGCCCGGGCGACCCGGGCACGCCCGGCGCCGCCTGCACCGCCACCTACACCACGGCGGAGGACTGGGGCAGCGGGTACAACGGCAAGGTGACCGTCACGGCCGGCAGTTCGGCGATCAGCGCCTGGAGCGTGAAGGTCACCATGACGCCCCCGCAGAAGGTCTCCTCGGTCTGGAACGGCTCACCGACCTGGGACAGCAGCGGCAACGTCATGACGGTGCGGTCCAGCTGGAACGGCACGGTCGCGGCCGGATCCTCGACCAGCTTCGGCTTCACGGTGACGAGGAACGGCAACTCGACGCCCCCGCAGCTCGGCCCCTGCACGGCCTCCTGACCGAATTCCCGCCCGCCCCACGGGACCCCACGGACCGGCCCGCCTCCGCCGACGAGGCGGGCCGGTCCGTGGCGACGTGACCTCGGCCACCTCGGTTCAAGCCACTTCTGACCACTTTCTTACGTACGGGTAGAGTGACGGCGTCGTCATCACCCGTACGGGGGGAAGCCGGTGCAATTCCGGCGCTGACCCGCAGCCGTGAGCCGTCCACCGGGACGGCGAGCCGGAATGCCCCGAACGGTTCGTGACCGGCTCACGCGCCCGGCGGTCCGCCGGGGCGCGGCACCGTCGAGGTATACGGAGCCGAGCCGCCGGGATGTCCCGTGCTGCCCGGCTCCCCACAGGGAGAGAGGCATCCGCCGATCATGAACATCCGTAGCAGCGCAGCGGTTCTGGCCGCCGTCGCCGTGATCGGTGCCGCCGTACCGGCCGCCGCCGACTCGTCCCCGTCCCCCTCGCCGTCCCAGCAGGCCCTGCCCGCCGCCCTGTACGGCGACGGCGACCCGCAGTACGACGGCGTGTGGCGGCAGTCGCTCGCCCTGCTCGCCCAGCACACGGTGGGCGTCGAGCCGCCGAAGTCGTCCGTCGACTGGCTGGCGGGGCAGCAGTGCGCCGACGGCTCGTTCGCCCCGTACCGTGCGGACACCGGCACGGCGTGCGACGCCAAGACCATGGTCGACACCAACCAGACCGCCGCCGCCGTCCAGGCCCTCGCCCCCCTCGGCGGGCACGAGGCCGTCACCGGCAAGGCCGTCGACTGGCTGAAGTCCGTGCAGAACAAGGACGGCGGCTGGGGCTACATGGCGGGCGGGGACAGCGACGCCAACTCCACCTCCGTCGTCATCGGCGCGCTCGCCGCGGCGGGCGAGAAGCCGGCCGAGGTGGTCAAGGACGGCAAGTCCCCCTACGACGCCCTGCTGAAGCTGGCGCTGCCGTGCGACGACAAGGGCGACAAGGGCGGCAAGAGCAGCAAGAGCGGGGACGACGGCGCGGGCGCGTTCGCCTTCCAGCCGGACAAGAAGGGCGAACTGGTCGCCAACGCCGACGCCACGGCGGCGGGCGTGGTCGGCGCCCTCGGCGCGGGCCTGGTGGTCGAGCCCGGCAAGGGCGGGTCGAAGGACGCCGGTTGCGAGAAGGCGGACACGCCCGAGCAGGCCGCCGCCAACGGCGCCGCCCACCTCACCGGTGTACTCGCCGAGGACGACCACCTCGTCTCCGCCCTCCCCGGCTCCGAGGACCAGCCCGACTACGGCAACACCGCCGACGCGGTGGTCGCGCTCGCCGCGCAGGGCGCCACCGAGCAGGCCGCGAAGTCCGTGGCCTGGCTGGAGAGGAACGCCGCCGACTGGGCCGCCCAGGGCGGCCCCGCCGCCTACGCCCAGCTGATCTTCGCCGCCCACGCGACCGGCACCGACCCGCGCGCCTTCGGCGGCACCGACCTGGTGAAGCAGCTCACGGCGACCGGGCCGGCCGCCGAGAAGTCCTCGCAGACGGCGAACGACGACAAGGCCGGGCAGGACGAGAAGGACGGGACGAAGGCCGAGTCGGACTCCGGGTCCGGCCTCTGGTGGACCGCCGCGATCGTCGGTGTCTGCCTCGTCGCCGCTGTCGGCGTCGTCCTCCTGCTGCGCGGCCGGAGCAGGAAGCAGCAGTCGTGATACGCCGGGCCACCGTGCTGTTCCTGGCCGCGCTCCTGCCGCTGCTGGCGGGCGTGGGCCAGGCGCAGGCCGCCGGCTACCGGTACTGGTCGTTCTGGGACCTGGACGGCGACGCGTGGACGTACGCCACCCAGGGTCCGTCCACGGCCCGTCCCGCCGACGGCGACGTCCAGGGCTTCCGGTTCGCCGTCAGCGAGGACTCCGCCGACGCAACGCGGCCCCGGGGCGCCGCCGACTTCGCCGCGATCTGCGCGAAGACCCCGGCGAAGGACGGCGAGAAGCGGGTGGCCCTGGTCATCGACTTCGGTACGGCCGCCGACGCCCCGTCCGGCGAGGCCCCGCCGGACGGCCGCACCGCCTGTGCCCGGGTCCCCGCGGACGCCACGACGGCCGAGGCCCTGGCCTCCGTCGCCAAGCCCCTGCGCTACAACACCGACGCCCTGTTGTGCGCGATCGCGGGCTACCCGGAGAAGGGCTGCGGGGAGCAGGTGTCGGGCGGCAGCGCACCGGCGCCCGAGAAGGAGGACGGCGCGAAGTCCTCGGCGCCGTCGGCGTCTTCGGACGACGGCGGTGGCCCCTCGCTCGGTCTGGTCGCCGGGATCGCCGTGGTGGCGTTGCTGGGTGCGGCGGCGGTCCGGCAGGTACGCCGTCGTGGCTAGCGGTGCCCGACCGCGGGGGCACACCGGCACCGGACGTCCGGTGCCGTCGGGTGCCCCCGCCTCGCGCCGCCGGCAGGGCAACGCCCTGCACCCCGGCGCCTGGTGGCTGTGGGCCCTGGCCCTCGGTGTCGCCGCCACCCGTACCACCAACCCCCTGCTGCTCGCCCTCCTCGTCACCGTCTCCGCGTACGTCGTGGCCACCCGCCGTCCGAACGCGCCCTGGGCCCGCTCCTACGGCGCGTTCGTCAAGCTGGCGCTCGCCGTGCTCGCCATCCGCCTGCTCTTCGCGATCGTCCTCGGCTCCCCCGTCCCCGGTACGCATGTGCTCGTCGATCTGCCCGAAGTCCCGCTCCCCGAGTGGGCGCAGGGCATCCGTCTGGGTGGCGAGGTCACGGCCGAGGCCCTCACGTTCGCCCTGTACGACGGCCTGAAACTGGCCACGCTGCTCATCTGCGTCGGTGCCGCGAACGCCCTCGCCAACCCCTCCCGTCTGCTGAAGGCCCTGCCCGGCGCCCTGTACGAGATGGGGGTGGCCGTCGTCGTGGCACTGACGTTCGCGCCGAACCTGATCGCGGACGTCCAGCGACTGCGCGCCGCCCGTCGGCTGCGGGGCCGTCCCGACCGGGGTGTCCGGGGTCTGCTGCAGGTCGGACTGCCGGTCCTGGAGGGTGCGTTGGAGCGTTCGGTCGCGCTCGCCGCCGCGATGGACGCCCGCGGTTACGGCCGTACCGCGCAGGTCCCGGACGGGATCCGCCGTACCACCGCCGCCCTCACCCTCGGCGGGCTGCTCGGCGTCTGCGCCGGAACGTACGGTCTGCTCACCGCCGCGGGCGCCGTCCACGGCCTGCCCGTGCTCCTGGCCGGTCTCACCGCCGCGCTCGCGGGCCTGTGGCTGGGCGGCCGGCGTTCCCTGCGCACCCGTTACCGCCCGGACCACTGGGACGCCCGCGCCTGGCTGGTCGCCGGCTCCGGCGCGGCGGTCGCGGCGCTGCTGGCGCTCGCCGCCGCGCGCGATCCGGCGGCCCTGCACCCCGGCGTGGTGCCGCTGGTCGCGCCCACGCTCCCCCTGTGGCCGGCGGCGGCCGTACTGATCGGCCTGCTCCCCGCCTTCATCACCCCCGCCCCCGAGGACACCGGCAAGGAGCCGTCGTGATCCGCTTCGAGAACGTCTCCGTGACGTACGACGGCATGCCCGAACCCTCCGTACGGGGCGTCGACTTCGAGGTGCCGGAGGGTGAACTCGTCCTGCTCGCCGGCCCGTCGGGGGTCGGCAAGTCCACCGTGCTGGGCGCGGTCAGCGGCCTCGTCCCGCACTTCACCGGCGGCACTCTGCACGGCAGGGTCACGGTGGCCGGCCGCGACACCCGCACCCACAAGCCGCGCGAACTCGCCGATGTCGTGGGCACGGTGGGCCAGGACCCGCTGTCCCATTTCGTGACGGACGTCGTCGAGGACGAACTCGCCTACGGCATGGAGTCGTTGGGTCTGCCTCCGGAGGTGATGCGGCGCCGCGTGGAGGAGACCCTGGACCTGCTGGGCCTGGCCGACCTGCGTGACCGTCCCATCTCGACGCTCTCCGGCGGCCAGCAGCAGCGGGTCGCCATCGGCTCGGTGCTCACCCCGCACCCGCGGGTGCTGGTCCTGGACGAACCGACGTCCGCGCTGGACCCCGCGGCGGCCGAGGAGGTCCTCGCGGTCCTCCAGCGCCTGGTCCACGACCTCGGCACCACGGTCCTCATGGCCGAGCACCGGCTGGAACGCGTCATCCAGTACGCCGACCAGGTGGCGCTGATGCCGGGGCCGGGCGAGCCCCCGCTGCTCGGCACGCCGGCGGAGGTGATGGCCGCCTCCCCGGTGTTCCCGCCGGTGGTGGCGCTGGGCCGGCTCGCGGGGTGGTCCCCGCTGCCGCTGACCGTGCGGGACGCGCGCCGTCGGGCGGCCGGGCTGCGGGAGCGGCTGGCCGACGCGACGACCCCGCCGCAAGGGCCCGCTCGGAAGACCGCCGGGGACGCGATGCCCGTGCCCTCCGGTCGGCGCCTGTTCAAGCGCACGAAGGCGGACGCCTCAACTCCCGCCCACGTGGCCGAGGTCCGCGCCCTCGCCGTCCGCCGTGACCGCGTCCAGGCCCTGCGCCGCATCGACCTGACGGTCGCCCCCGGCGAGACGGTCGCCCTGATGGGCCGCAACGGCGCCGGGAAGTCGACGCTGCTCGGCGCCCTGGTCGGTCTGGTCGAACCGTCCGCCGGTTCGGTCCGCACCGGTGACGCCGTGCCCCACCGCACCCGTCCCCGCGACCTGGTCCGCCGGGTGGGACTCGTCCCGCAGGAGCCGCGCGACCTGCTGTACGCGGACACGGTGGGCGCGGAGTGCGCCGCCGCGGACCGGGACGCGGAGGCGGAACCGGGCACCTGCCGCGCCCTGTTGTCGGAGCTGCTCCCCGGGATCACGGACGACACGCACCCCCGTGACCTGTCCGAGGGCCAGCGCCTGACCCTCGCCCTGGCCGTCGTCCTCACCGCCCGCCCGCCCCTGCTCCTCCTCGACGAGCCGACCCGCGGCCTGGACTACGCGGCGAAGGCCCGCCTGGTCGCCGTGCTGCGGGGGCTGGCCGCCGAGGGCCACGCCATCGTCCTGGCCACGCACGACGTGGAACTGGCGGCGGAACTCGCCCACCGGGTGGTCCTGCTCGCCGAGGGCGAGGTCATCGCCGACGGGCCGGCGGCCGAAGTGGTCGTCGCCTCACCGTCCTTCGCCCCCCAGGTGGCGAAGATCCTGGCCCCGCAGCAGTGGCTCACGGTCTCCCAGGTGCGGGCGGCCCTGTCATGACCCCCGCACGCACCCCAGCCGCCGCCCCCACTGCCACCGGTGCGCAGCGCCAGGCGCGGGCCGTCCGTCTGGGCCCGCGCTCGCTGCTGGCGCTGGCCCTGGTGAGCGCGGTGGGCGTGGCCGCCTTCGGCTGGCCCTTCCTGGCCCCGCCCGCCTCCACCCTCAACGCCCACGCACAGGACGCACCGTGGCTCTTCGCGGGGCTGCTCGTGCTGCTGGTCGCGGTGGTGACGGCGACGATCTCGGAGTCGGGCCTCGGCCCGAAGGCGGTCGCGATGCTGGGCGTCCTGGCGGCGACGGGCGCGGCCCTGCGCCCCCTCGGCGCGGGGACGGCCGGCCTGGAACCCATGTTCTTCCTGATGGTGCTGAGCGGCCGGGTCCTCGGTCCCGGCTTCGGCTTCGTGCTCGGCTCGGTGACGATGTTCGCGTCCGCGCTGCTCACGGGCGGGGTCGGCCCGTGGCTCCCGTTCCAGATGCTGGCGATGGGCTGGTTCACGATGGGCGCGGGCCTGCTCCCGGGCCCGGACCGCCTCCGGGGTCGCACCGAGCTGTGGATGCTCGGCGCCTACGGCTTTCTGGCGGCCTTCGCCTACGGCACGGTGATGAACATGGCGGGCTGGCCCTTCATGGCCGCCCTCGCCTCGGACATCTCCTTCGACCCGGACGCGTCGGTCCCCGCCAACCTGGCCCGCTTCGTGGCGTACTGCCTGGCCACGTCCCTCGGCTGGGACCTGGGCCGGGCCCTGCTCACCGTCGTCCTGGCCCTGACCCTGGGCGCCCCGGTCCTCCGCGCCCTGCGCCGCGCCACCCGCCGAGCGGCTTTCGAGACGCCGGTCACCTTCACGGGGCACCCCTGAGTAATCGCCCCGTACGCCCATGGTGACGGCGACGGCCGGTCACGGTGAACCACCCCACATGGCCCCGATCACATACGAAGCGGCGTCGTAGCCCTCAGTACGCCCCCGCCCCCGTGCCCCACCCGCGCCGACCTGCGCGCATGACCACGGCCACACATCGGCAAAGCGCATCAAATGCGACCGCGGCTAGTAAATACGGTCATTGCGGACGAACCCTCGGAGCTGTTTCTGTGGAGCAGTCGCCAGGCGCCGACGTGCCCCCCCACGGGCCGCGGCGCCGACGTATGCCCCGCCCCGCATCACATGCGGTCCGGCATCGGGCTTACGGCGACCGCCCTGCACCCGAAGAAAGGCCCCACGTGTCCGCCGTTTCCATCCTCCGCACCGTCGCCACCCCGAAGAAGGCCCTCGCCGGTGCCGCCCTCGCCGCCGCGACCTGCGGCACGCTGATCGCCGCCACCCCCGCGCAGGCGGCCCCCACGGCCACGGCCTCGGCCCAGGCGACCGCGCAGCAGATGATCGGCGACTCGGCGCAGTACCAGTGCTTCTCCAACATCGTCCAGCGTGAGAGCGGCTGGAACCCGACCGCCACCAACGCCTCCAGCGGCGCCTACGGCCTGGTCCAGGCCCTGCCCGCCACCAAGATGGCCTCGGCCGGTTCCGACTGGAAGACCAACCCCACCACCCAGATCGAGTGGGGCCTCGGCTACATGAACGAGCGCTACGGCAGCCCCTGCGCCGCCTGGGACTTCTGGCAGTCCAACAACTGGTACTGACCCAACCGGCACCAGCCCCCCCTGCACCACCCGCACCACCCCGCATACCGAAGGCGGCGGCCCCCTGATCCCCGGGGCCGCCGCCTTCGCCGTTCACTCCGCGTCCTCGGCGACCTCAGCGCTCGAGGTCGAGTACCGGCACACCACGCCCCTCGTACGCCTTCGCATCAACGGTGGCGACGAGTGCGTCGGCCCCCCACTCGGGCAGATGCCGTGCCGCGTGAATCGCCGCTCCCACTCCCGGCGGCACGCCGTCCCGCTCCATCCGGGCGACCACCAGCACCGCCGGACAGTCCAGATCGACCGTGCGGACGGCCTCCAACTGCCCGACGTGCTCGGCGATCCCCAGGTGCTCCCGGTCGGCCTCCAGGACCGACAACGTGGGCACCCACAGGCGCGTCTCCGTCTCGAAGTGAGCGCGGTGGACGAGCGCGGACACCTGCCGGTTCCCCGACAGCGCCAGGAGAGTCGGTGTGTCGAGGACGAGATGGTGGAGGATCACGCGTCGGCCTGGCCCCGCTGCTGGGCGAACGCCTCCCGGAGCCTGCGTCCCATCGCCGCGCTCTCGTCGTCCGTCACCTCGACGCCGAAGTGCTCGGCGAGGTAGGCCCGCGTCCGCTCAGCCCGTTCCCGACGCTCGTCCTCGGTCAGCGTCGACTCCGCGTACTCCTGCACGAGCGTCCGGATCGACGTCCCCCGGGACTCCGCAATCACCGCCAACCGGTCCCGCACCTCGGCAGGCACCCGGATCATCGCATCAGCCATGGACGGAGCTGTATACGCCCGCGTATACAGCTCCGTGCCCTCAGATGCGCGCGAGCGGCCCGGCGGTCGGCGCGGTCAGGCGCGCTCCCGCTCCGCCGGCTCCGGTCTCTCCCCCCGCTCCGGACGCGCCGCCTGCTGCGGCACCGCCGGCGCGCCCTCGGCCACGGGCGCCGCAGCCGCGGCCGTGCGGGCGCGTGGGCCCTGGAGGAGGTGGGTCAGGCCGAAGCCGGCGGCGACGACGATCGCGCCGCCGGCCGCGTCCAGGATCCAGTGGTTGCCGGTGGCGACGATCGCGGCGGCCGTGAACAGGGGGTGCAGCAGGCCGAGTGCCCTCATCCACAGCTTCGGGGCGATGATCGCGATGACCACGCCGCACCACAGGGACCAGCCGAAGTGCAGGGACGGCATCGCCGCGTACTGGTTGGTGAGGGCGGTGAGGGTGCCGTAGTCCGGCTCGGAGAAGTCCTGGACGCCGTGCACGGTGTCGATGATCCCGAGGTTCGGCATCAGGCGCGGCGGGGCCAGCGGGTAGAGCCAGAAACCGAGCAGGGCCAGCAGGGTGGCGAAGCCGAGACTCGCGCGGGCCCAGCGGTAGTCGACCGGGCGGCGCCAGTACAGCAGCCCGAGGACCGTGAGCGGGACGAGGAAGTGGAACGACGTGTAGTAGAAGTCGAAGAAGTGCCGCAGCCAGTCGATCTTCACGACGGCGTGGTTGACCGTGTGCTCGATGTCCAGGTGGAGCACGCGCTCGAGGTCGAGGATCTGCTGGGCGTGCTCCTCCGCGCGCTCCCTGCCGCCGGTCGCCGCGAGCCGCACCTTGGAGTAGGCGGCGTAGGTGACCCGGATCAGCAGCAGCTCCAGCAGCAGGTTGGGGCGGCTCAGGACCCGGCGCAGGAACGGCAGCAGCGGGACGTACCGGAAGCGGGTCGGCACGGGCGGGGCGTACCGGGTCGGGACGGGTGACCCGAAGTACGGCGAGGTGCGCGACAGGAACGGGATCACCGTGGCGGCGGCGAGCGCGGCGAGCAGCACCACGTTGTCGCGGACGGGGTGGAGGACCGCCAGGTTCGGCAGGATCATCTGGGCGGGCAGCGTCATCACCAGGACGACGGCCACCGGCCACAGCAGCCGGTCACCGGCACGTCTGCCGACGGTGCCGACGAGGGCGAGCAGCACCCACAGCAGCTGGTGCTGCCACGCGGTCGGGGAGACGGCGATGGCGGCGCAGCCGGTGATCGCGACCGCGAGCAGCAGCTGGCCGTCGTGGGCGTAGCGGACGGCGCGGCGCAGACCGAGCGTCACGACGGCCGCGCCGAGCAGCAGGAAGAGCCCGATCTCGAGGGGGCCTTCGAGGCCGAGGCGGAGCAGGGCGCCGTGCAGGGACTGGTTGGCGAGGTCGTCGGCCCGGCCGCCGAGGCCCACGCCCGCCACGTGGTGCACCCAGTAGGTGTACGAGTCCTGCGGCATCGCGGCCCAGGCGAGCACGGTGCTCGCGGCGAAGGTGACGCCGGAGGCCGCGGCGGCCCGGCGGCGGCCGGTGAACCACAGCAGCGGGGCGAAGAGCAGCAGGGTGGGCTGGAGGGCGGCGGCGACACCGATCAGCGCCCCGCCGGTCCGCTGCCCGCGGGCGACGAAGCAGCCGAGCAGGACGAGCAGGACGGGGATGACGCTGGTCCGGCCGAGCCACAGCGTGTTGCGCACGGGCAGCGACAGCATGAGCAGGCTGATCGCGACCGGCGCGGCCAGCAGGGCCGTGCGCCGGCCGACCGGCTGGGGCAGGGCGCGGACGGCGACCAGACCGAGGGCGACGACCAGCAGCAGCGTGCCGAAGGTCCAGCCCCAGCCCAGGGCCTGTTCGGCGGATCTGCTGAGCGGTTTGAGGACGAGCCCGCTGAAGGGGGTGCCGGTGAAGCGGGTCGACTCGTAGAGCGAGCCGCTGACCTGCGGCACCCCGTCGTGTCCGAACCAGGTCTCGAGGTCCGTGAGCCGCTCTCCGCGCGGGGTGGTCAGGACGGCGGCGACCTGTCGTACGGCCAGGACGGCGGCGAGCAGCCACAGTCCGAGGCGCACCGTGTGCAGACGTGTCCGGGTGCCGTCGACGGTCGTGGCTCCGAACGCCTCCGCCGGTCGCCCCCTGTGTTCCGCGTTCGCCACGCCTCGTCGGCCTCCCGCCCCGTTGGTCCCACACGTCCCGCGCGTGGGGGTACCTCCGCAAACCTTATGAGGCCCGCGCCGCCCTCGGAAGGAGACGCAGGCAACCCCCGCTTCACCTGCCGTCCGTCCTGCTTCGGTCCGGCTTTGGTCCGGCTTCAGTCCTGCTTCGGTCCGGAAGACGATGAACGGCGGGAGGTCGGGTTGCCCGCGGGGACGCGAGACGGATCACATGGAAGGGTCGGTGGCGTCGGCCTCATCGGCCGCACGAGTCGGCTGGACCGACCGAACGCCGACCGCACACCGACCAGACGGAGAAAGACGAGAGGTGTAAGGGCATGAGCGAATCGCAGCTCTGGCACGCGGTGGACGACTACTTCGCCGCCCGTCTCGCACCCGACGACGAGGTTCTGGCGGCCGCCCTGCGGGACAGCGAGGCCGCCGGGCTCCCGCCCATCGCCGTCGCCCCCAACCAGGGCAAGCTGCTCCAGCTCCTCGCCCAGACGCAGGGCGCCCGGTACATCCTGGAGATCGGCACCCTCGGCGGCTACAGCACCATCTGGCTGGCCCGCGCCCTCCCGGCCGACGGGCGGCTGATCACGCTGGAGTACGAGCCGCTCCACGCCGAGGTGGCCACCCGCAACATCGGACGCGCGGGCCTGGACCGGCTCGTCGAGGTGCGGGTGGGCCCGGCGCTGGAGTCGCTGCCCCGGCTGGCCGACGAGAACCCGCCCCCGTTCGACCTGGTCTTCATCGACGCCGACAAGGTCAACAACCCGCACTACCTGGAGTGGGCCCTGAGGCTCACCCGCGCGGGCAGCCTGATCGTCCTCGACAACGTCGTCCGGGGCGGCCGGGTGATCGACGCGGACAGCACCGCCCCGGACGTGCTGGGCACCCGCGCCGCCCTCGATCTGATCGGCAGCCACCCGAGGCTGGCCGGTACGGCGGTCCAGACGGTCGGCGGCAAGGGGTACGACGGCTTCGCGCTGGCGCGGGTGCTGGAGTGAGCCGGTGGGCCCTCGCGGTGCCTGCCGGCCTCACACCTCGTGGTAGAAGCCCACGTTGACGCTGCGCGGGGCGGCGCGGTCCAGGATGACGACCTCGCCGTTGCCGCCCCGGGGCAGCGCGACGCTGCCGCCGTAGGCGACCGGGTGGACCTGCTCACCGACGGTCAGCCGGACCTCGGAGGACGGCTCGGACAGCGAACCGCGCAGCCAGCTCAGGTACCAGGTGCCGTCCTGGGCGCACTGGAACTCCAGATGGACCCTGGAGACGAACAGCCAGTCGTCCGGCGTGGAGAGCCGGCACACCGACCTGTCCCGCCCCACCCGCAGCACGGCGCCCGGCTCGCTCGGCGCTTCGGCCATGAGCATGCCGGCCGTGGCCCCCGATTCCTCCGCGGACACGGCGGCCATGGTGAGTTCGAGCACGTGCGCTCCTCCTGAGACGTTCTGGCGGGCCGGGGGCCGGCCCTGCGGCGGCCAAAACGGCCTGGCGCGGCGACCGGTACGACTCGCCCGCTGCCGCCGAATGATAAAACGCCCGGTTCCACCGCGTCTGCCCGGTGGGCACAATGGTCATATGACCGAGCGAAAGCCGCCGGGCGTCGACTTCGAGTCCTGGGTGGACAAGCAGATCCGTGACGCCGAGGCGCGCGGGGAGTTCGAACGGCTGCCGGGGGCGGGCAAGCCGCTGCCCGCCGACCTGGAGTCCCCGTACGACGAGCTGTGGTGGGTCAGGCGGAAGCTGGCCCGCGAGGGCCACTCCGTGCTGCCGCCGACGCTGGCCCTGCGCAAGGAGGCCGAGGACGCCCTGGCGGCGGCCTACGCGGCCCCTTCCGAACGGATCGTGCGGAAGATCATCACGGACGTCAACGCCAAGATCCGCGACATGATGTTCAAGCCCCCGCCCGGCCCCCCGCTGGGCAAGAAGCCGTACGACGTCGAGGACGTCGTACGGCAGTGGCGGGAGCGCCGGGCGGGGGCGGGGGACGGGCCACAGGGCCCGCCCGTCTGACAGCCCGCCGGTTGCTCAAAACCGGTCCCGGTCAGGCGCGCAGCAGCCGTTCCGCCAGCTCGCGGTAGTCCCGCAGGGCCAGGCGCAGCTGCTCGGTGTCGGTCGCGGTGCCGGTCACGGCGGTGTCCGGGCCCTCGCCCCCGTCCGCGGTCTGCCAGGACCGGCGCAGGGTGCGGCGCCGCTCGGTCACCGCGTCGGTGAAGCGGGCGGCGAGTTCCTCCAGCATGTGATCGGCCTGCTCCACGGAGTCCCTCGGGGCGTCCACGAACCCGGCCACGGCGTGCTGCAACTGCTCGGAGAGCGTGTGCCAGTGGTCGTCCGGGAGCAGACGGGTGCCGTCCGCCCTCTCGGGGTCGCGGTCACCGCCGTGGCGGGCTCCCTCCTCGTGGACGTCACGGCGGGGGTCGCCGTGCACGTCCTCGGGGAGGCCGTCGTGGGTCCCGGGAGCGGTCGTTCGGCCGGTCGGGCGGACGGTCGTGGTGAAGGGCGCCTCGCCCGTCGGTGCGTCGCCGGGGCGCCGGGTCGTGTCGGTCATCTCGCTCAGCTCTCCTTCGCCTGTCGCCGGTGGAGCAACGACGGCATGTGGGGGGAGCGGCCGTGCGCGGCCGTCTTCCCGCGGGTGCCGTGCGGGCCGGTGCGTCGGTCTCCGCCGTCGTGACGGGACGGCCGCACCAGGTCGTCGAAGAGGGCGCGCGCCTCGACCATCGCCTCGCGCATCTCCTCGGTGTCCGCGCCGCCTTCGTGCGTGCCGTGCGTGCCGTTCGGGCCGTGCGTGCCGTCGGCGCGGGCCTGCGCCACCCGGTGCACCCGCCGGTAGCCGTCGACGTGCCGGGCGTGGTGCACGGACAGCGCGGCGAGCTGCTCCTCGTACTGTCCGCCGCCGGGGAAGCCCCGGGCGGAGGCGAGGTCGGCGAGCAGCCGGTCCGCCTCGGCGACCGCGTCCCGCGGCGAGTCGACGAACCGCTCCTGCGCGGCCGTCCAGCCCGCCTCGTACCTCTCCCGTTCGGCGCGCTCCAGCGGTCGTGTCCGCAGGTCGCCGTGGAGCTGTACGCGCTGGGCCAGTTCACGTTCGGCGGCTTCGGCGTCTCCGTCGTGCCGGGCGACGGCCCGGTCGTACTCGGGTCCGAAGCGCCGCTTCAGGTGCGCGCCGCGGTACGGACCGCGGGCGCGCAGGGTCAGTACGGCCGCCGCGACGACAACGACCGCCACGATCACGATCAAAGCGATGATCAGGCCAGTGGACATGGATGCCTTCCGGTGTGTCGGCCAACCGGCACTCCTCACGCGCCGGTTCACCAGACGGGTAGCCGAAAGGTCGGCCCGTAAACAGGAGTTGCGCATCCGGTGACGGATGGACGCAGAATGCGCCATGACGTGGACCATCCGCCCCGAACCCCCCGGCTCCCCCGTCGCCGCCGCGCTCTGGCGGGCGTACTACACCGAGGTCAGCGACCGCTGGTATCTGCTGCACGAGGGACGCCGGACCGACCCGGCGGAGCTGGAGCGCGAGGTCGCCGCCCAGTCGGGCGCCGACCTCGTGCCACCGCGGGGGCGTCTGCTGGTCGCGCGGTACGCGGGCGAGCCGGCGGGCAGCGCGGGGGTCCGGCTGCTGGACGCCGCGACCGCCGAACTCACCCGGGTCTTCGTCCACGAGGCGATGCGCGGCAAGGGCGGCGCGGCGCTCCTGGTGGGCGCCGCCGAGGAAGCGGCCCGCGCGTCGGGGGCCACCCGGCTGATCCTCGACACGCGCTCGGACCTCGTGGAGGCCCGTGCCCTGTACGCCCGACTCGGTTTCACCGAGACCGAGCCGCACAACGCGGTGCGGTACGCCGAACACTGGTTCGCCAAGCACCTCGCGTGAACCCCCCGCCTGCCCCCGTCCGAACCACCCGGCTCAACCGACGGGCGCCTCCGGCCGCTCGCCGTGCGGGCCTTCCGGGCTGTCGTCGTGCGGGCCTCCGGCTCGTGATCCGCCCGGTTCCTCCGTCAGTTCGTGCGCCAGCCGCACCAGATCGGTCGGCCGGTCCGGCCCCCACCGGTCGCCGAGCAGCTCGGCCAGGAACTCCTCCTGCGCCCGCGCCAGCCGCTCCACGACCGCGCACCCGTCGTCGGTCAGTACGAGGCCGGGGCCCCCGCGTGTGACGAGGTGCCGCGCCTCGGCCTGGCCTGCGGCCTCCAGGACGACGGCGAGCGGGATGGTGCCGTGCTCGGCGAGCAGGGCCGGTTCCACCGAGCCGCGCTTCCTGATCTCCAGCAGCAGCCAGCTCGTCGCGGGCAGCAGGTCGCAGCCCGCGCGGACGGTGGTCGTCCGGTAGATCTCGCGCCGTCCCTCGTGGGTGCCGAGCAGCGACAGCGCGCGGTCCGCCTCGTCGGGGGACGACCGCTCCACCGGCCTGCCGGCCGGCGCCCCGGTGCCGTCGGGCGCGGGGACCGAGGCGCGCAGCTTGTCCTCCTTGAGCAGCCAGGCCAGTGCGAAGCCGAGGAGGGCGAGGGGAACGGCGTACAGGAAGACGTCCGTGATGGCGGCGGCGTACGCGTGGACGGCTTCGGGGCGCAGGGCGGCCGGCAGGTCCGCCATGCCGCGCGGGTCGGCCTGCAGCGCGTCGACGGAGACGCCGGGCGGGAGCCGGGTGTCGCGGAAGGCGTCGGTGAGCCGGTCGCCGAGGCCGCTCGCGAAGATCGTGCCGTAGACGGCGACGCCGAAGGAGGCGCCGATGGAGCGGAAGAAGGTCGAGCCGGAGGTGGCGACGCCCAGGTCCTGGTAGGAGACGGCGTTCTGCACGATCAGCACCAGGACCTGCATGACCAGCCCGAGCCCGAGGCCGAAGACGAAGAAGAAGGTGCTCATCACGGCGGTGGAGCTGTGCTCGTCGAGCTGGTGGAGCAGCAGCAGGCCGACGGTGGTGACGGCGGTGCCCGCGAGGGGGAACACCTTCCAGCGGCCGGTGCGGCTGACGATCTGTCCAGAGACGGTCGAGGCCGACAGCGTGCCGAACACCATCGGCAGCATGTACACACCGGACATGGTCGGGCTCACCCCATGGACCATCTGGAGGAACGCCGGCAGATAGGTCAGCGCGCCGAACATGGCGAAGCCGATGATGAAGCTGATCACGACGGAGAGCGTGAAGGTGCGGATCCGGAACAGTTTCAGCGGCAGTACGGGTTCGGCCGCCCGCCGTTCCACCGCGACGAAGACGACGGCGAGGACGACGCCCAGCACCGCGAGGACGACGATCTGCGGCGAGCCCCAGCCCCAGGTGGTGCCGCCGAGGGAGGCGACCAGGACGAGGCAGGTCGCGACGGAGGCGATGAGGAAGGTGCCGAGGTAGTCGATGACGTGCCGGGTGGATCTGCGCGGGATGTGCAGCACCGTCGCGATCACGGCGAGCGCGACGACTCCGAGGGGCAGGTTGACGTAGAACACCCAGCGCCAGCTCAGATGTTCGGTGAACAGTCCGCCGAGGAGCGGCCCGAGGACACTCGTCGTGCCGAAGACCGCGCCGAACATGCCCTGGTACTTGCCGCGTTCACGGGGCGGGACGAGGTCGCCGACGATCGCCATGGACAGTACGACCAGTCCGCCGCCGCCCAGCCCCTGGAGCGCGCGGAAGGCGATCAGCTGGGGCATGTCCTGCGCCGTGCCGCACAGCGCGGAACCCAGCAGGAAGATGAGGATGGCGAGTTGGAACAGCCGCTTGCGGCCGTACTGGTCGCCGAGCTTGCCCCACAACGGGGTGGCCGCGGTCGAGGCCAGCAGATACGCGGTGACCACCCAGGACAGGTGCTCCAGACCGCCCAGTTCGCTGACGATGGTGGGCAGCGCGGTGGCCACGATGGTCTGGTCGAGGGCGGCGAGGAGCAGACCGAGGAGCAGCGCGCTGATCGAGACGACGAGGTTCTTGGCCGCCTGCTCCGGGGGGCCTGCGTCGGAGGGCGGCGGCCCGGCGGCGGAGGGCGGCAGCCCGGATCCGGCACCGGGTGAGGGCCGCGTGCTGTCCGCCCGCTCCGTCCTACCGTGCGCGTCCCCGGCCATGGCGACCTCCACAGGTTCTGGTTTCCCGGGTCCATCGTGATCGGTATGACCGTTTTTCTCCTGTCGAACAATCCGTTGAGCCGCCCGTCGAGCGCCTCCGGAAGACCGCATTCCGGGGGCTTGTGCATCAGGCTGTGGAGAAGATCTGCATAATCTCTGGAGATCACGAGGGGAGGGACAACGCGTGGTACAGCCAATGGGAACCCCGTGCCCGGAGTGCGGTGCGCCCAGGAACAGGGACAACACTCCGTCCTGCGCCTGCGGTCCGCGCGCGTCCGACGCCCTTCGCGACGCCCGTACGGCTCAGGCGGCAGCGGTGGAGGACTTCCATCCGCTCCGTATACGCCCATACGTGGAGTTCGACGACGGAACGCCGGCGACTACGCCGAATGCCGCTCCGGGGCACGACGCCGCGCCCGAGCACGACGCCGCACTCGAGCACGCTCCCGGGCCGGAAGCCGGACGAGAGGCCGTGCCCCCCGCCCCGGCCGAGGACCGACCGGTCGCGCCGCCGGCCGCCGCCGACGCGACCGTGCAACTGCGCGCCGTCCCGCCGGGCGCGACATCCGCGCCCCCCTCCGCCACACCCGAGCCCACGCCCGCGCCCACACCGCTCGCCGCGCCGCTCGCGCCGCCCACGACCGCGCCGAGCGCCACCGACCTCCACCTGTTCGAGGCCACCCGCCCGACCCGGACGGTGCCCGCCGCGGCGGGGCCGGCCACGGACCTGGACCCGGACGCCGGGGGGCCCACCCCCCGGGGCCGCCGCCGTCGCCGTAGCGTGCTGCTCGCGTCCGCCGGGGCCGTCGTGGCGGTGGCCGGGGCCGCCGGGTGGGCGAGCGGGCTGTTCGCGTACGAGGCGCCGTCCCGGGACGGCGCGCTGCCGGACGACGTGCGGGTGAGCGTGCCGGACATCCCGTCGGCCTCGCCCTCGGCCTCCGCCTCGCCGTCCGAGAGCACGAACCCGACGGCCTCACCGTCACTCCTGGTCTCGGCCTCGGCCTCGCCGTCCGAGAGCGCGAGCCCGTCGGCGTCGCCGTCGGTCTCGGCGTCGGAGTCCAGCGCTTCGGCGACCCCGTCGGACACGGCGGAGCCGTCGTCGGCCGCGCCGACCACCGCCCCGGCCGACGCCCTTGAGGAGGGGACGGACGAGGAGGAGCCCGAAGTCACCGGTGCCGTGCTGCGTCGCGGCGACCACGGGCCGGAGGTCGTCGAACTCCAGCAGCGTCTGCGCCAGTTGCACCTGTACAACAGCGAGATCCACGGCCGGTTCAACCGCCGGGTGGAGGACGCGCTGCGCAACTACCAGTGGTCCCGGGGCATCAGGGGCGACGAACTGGGCGTGTACGGACCGGAGACCCGGAGCCGGCTGGAGTCGGAGACCCGGGAGCCGTAGGCCGGCGGGCCGGGCGAGCGCTACGCGCCCGCGCTTCCGGCTCCGCCTCACCCACGACCACGCCTACGCCTACGCCTCAGGCTCCGGTGACGTGCAGCAGCATCGTCCCGTCCGCCTCCTGCTCGACCCGCACCCGGGTCAGGTCCCGTACCGCCACGTCCGGGGCGTGGAATCCGGCACGGGGGCCGATCCCGACCACCCGCATCCCGGCCGCGCGCCCCGCGGCGATACCCGCCCCGGAGTCCTCGAAGACCACGCAGTCGGCGGGGTCGACGCCCAGTTCCGCCGCGCCCTTGAGGAAGCCCTCGGGGTCGGGCTTGCTCGCGCCGACGGACTCGGCGGTCACCCGCACCTCGGGCAGCGCCAGCCCGGCGGCGGCCATCCGGGCCGTGGAGAGGCCGACGTCGGCCGAGGTCACCAGCGCGTGCGGCAGGCCGTCGAGCGAGGCGAGGAAGTCACGGGCGCCCGGTATCTCGACGACGCCCTCGGTGTCCGAGGTCTCCTCGGCGAGCATGCGCGCGTTGTCGGCGTGGTTCTGCGCCATCGGCCTGTTCGGCAGCAGCAGCGCCATCGAGGCGTAGCCCTGCCGCCCGTGCACGACCTTCATGACCTCGTCCCCGTCGAGCCCGTGCCGTTCGGCCCAGCGCCGCCAGACGCGCTCGACCGAGGCGTCCGAGTTGACGAGGGTGCCGTCCATGTCCAGCAGGAGGGCGCGGGCGGTGAGTACGGCGGTGGCCGTCATCGGCAGCTCCAGAGCGCGGGGGCGGGGCCGGGCCCGGGTGCGGGCCGGGCGTGGGGCCCGAAGGAGACAAGGCGGCCCCGCCCGCCGGTCAGGGAGAACGGGCGGGAGCCACTTTGTTCACCCACGGTACAAAACCTGCCCGGCATCCCGCCAGCCCCTCCGCCAACCGTTCACAATTCGTTGGCCCCGCCGCCGCTCCCGCACCCCTTCGCGGGGCCCGGGTGCCCGGCGCCCGGCACCCGGGCGGCCCTCGGGCCGGTCAGCCGGTGACCGCCTCCCACAGGCTCCACACCCCGAGCCCCAGCATCAGCAGCGCCGCGATCCGCGTGATCAGCTTCAGCGGCACCCGCTTCATCAGGGCCTTCCCGCCGACGATGCCCAGCCCTGCCACCGCCCACAGCGCGAGCACCGCGCCCAGGCCGACGGAGAGCGGGTCGTCGTAACGGGCGGCGAGGTTGGCCGTCATGATCTGGGTGAGATCGCCGAACTCGGCGACCAGGATGAGCATGAAGCCCGCTCCGGACACCTTCCAGAAGGACTGGTTCTCCGGCTTGCGGATCTCCTCCTCGTCCTCGTCCTTCCTGAACAGCAGCACCGCCGCACCGCCGAGGAAGAGCACACCCGTGATCGCGCTCACGAGCTGCTGCGGCAGCAGGGTGAGCACGCTCCCCGCCGCCACCGCGAGCGCGACGTGCACCGCGAAGGCGGCGGCGACACCGGCGAAGACGTAGGAGGCCCGGTAACGGGTGCCCAGGACGAGGCCGGCGAGCGCGGTCTTGTCCGGCAGCTCGGCCAGGAAGACGACGCCGAACACGACGGCCGTCACGGTCAGGTTGATCAACGGTTCCTCGATCGGTCGGGGCTGCCCCACCGAGAGTGCTGTGCGTTCGCGGACACCTCGGCACGGCAGCACACGTGGCACCCGCGCCGAGAGGCACGGGCGGTGCACTGCTTGCCGAAGGTCTCGCCGGCCGGCCCCTGCGGGACCTGCCTCCGGGCGCCGGCTCAGACGGGGCTGAGCAGTATGTCGACGGTCCGGCGAAGGGCTACTCCCCCTCTGCGCCGTCCATGGTACGCGAGGCGCCGCGGACCGTCTGTGCGCGCGGACACATCACACCCGCACCACATCCACACCGCCCCGACCCTAGACATGTCATGGTCGCGTCATTAACTTCTCACCGAACCCACCCCTCCCCGTAACAAAGCGAGCCGAGCATTCCCCTGCTCGCACTTCAACGGACCCGCCCCACAAGGGAGTTCGCACATGCCGAAGTTCTACGCGCGTCGACGGCTGAGCATAGTCGCGGCGCTCACCGGGCTCATCGCCTCCGCCGGAATGCTCAACGGCCCGAGCGCCTCCGCCGCCCTCCCCACCCCGGTCAGCGCCTCCACCGCCCGTACCTACCTCGCCTCGCTGCCCGTCTCCACCGAGGTCCGCACCGGCTACAACCGCGACCTCTTCCCCCACTGGATCACCGTCAGCGGCACCTGCAACACCCGCGAGACGATCCTCAAGCGCGACGGCACAAACGTCGTCACCGACTCCTCCTGCGCGGCCACCAGCGGCAGTTGGTACTCCCCGTACGACGGCGCCACCTGGAGCGCCGCCTCCGACGTCGACATCGACCACGTCGTCCCGCTCGCCGAGGCCTGGGACTCCGGCGCCCGGAACTGGAGCACCTCCCAGCGCCAGGCATTCGCCAACGACCTGACCCGTCCGCAGCTGCTCGCGGTCACGGACAACGTCAACCAGTCCAAGGGCGACAAGGACCCCGCGGAGTGGATGCCGTCCCGCACCGCCTACCGCTGCACCTATGTGCGTGCCTGGGTGCAGGTGAAGTACCACTACAACCTGTCGGTCGACTCGGCCGAGAAGTCCGCCCTCCAGGGGTACCTCGCGAGCTGCTGAGTGCCGGGTTCTCCCCGCCGACCTCCGTCGCTGCGTACCGTACGGGGCGACGGAGGAAGGGGACACCATGACCGCACTGCGCCTCGGACCACTGCTGAGGTACGTCGACGGTTCGTCCGCGACCGTCTGGGTCGAGACGAGCCGGCCGGGCACCGCCGAGGTGCGCTGCGCGGACGGGTCCGGCGGGACGGCCCGCACCTTCCAGATCGCGGGCCACCACTACGCGCTGGTCGAGGTGACCGGCCTGACCCCGGGTACGGCGACGCCGTACGAGGTGCTCCTCGACGACAGACGGGTGTGGCCGCTGCCCGAGGAGGAGCCCTTCCGGTCCCTCCCGCCCTCCGTCATCGCCGCATCCTCTCCCGTCGCCGACCCCGCCACCGACTCCACCACCGGCCCCGGCCTGCGCGTCGCCTTCGGCTCCTGCCACTGGGCGGCCCCGCCGACCGGCGAGCACGACCCCGTCGGCCCCGACGCGCTGCACGCCCTGGCCACCCGCATCGCGGCCGACCCGGACGGGGAGCGGCCCGACGTGCTGCTCCTCCTGGGCGACCAGGTGTACGCCGACGAGACCTCCGACGCGACCCGCGCGTACCTCGCCGCCCGCCGCGACCTCGGGGACCCCCCGGGCGGCGAGGTGGCGGACTACGAGGAGTACACCCACCTCTACGACGAGTCCTGGCTCGACCCCCCGGTGCGCTGGCTGCTGTCCACCGTCCCCACTTGCATGATCTTCGACGACCACGACGTCGTCGACGACTGGAACACCTCCGCCTCCTGGGTCGCCGACATGCGCGCCACCTCCTGGTGGGGGGAGCGGGTGCGCAGCGGCCTGATGTCGTACTGGGTGTACCAGCACCTGGGCAACCTCTCCCCGCGCGAGCTGGCGGCGGACCCCTTGTACGCGTCCGTCCGGGAGAGCCCCGACGGTACGGAGGCGCTGTGTGCCTTCGCCGCCGAGGCCGAGGCGGACGCGGCCTCCACCCGCTGGAGCTACCGGCGCGACTTCGGCCGGGTGCGGCTGCTGATGGTGGACAGCAGGGCGGCCCGCGTCCTGACGGAGGGCGAGCGTTCGATGCTCGACCCGGGCGAGGCGGCGTGGCTGCGCGAGCAGGTACGGGACGAGCGCGGCGCGTACGACCACCTCCTCATCGGTACGTCCCTGCCCTGGCTGCTGCCGCACCTGGTGCACGACGTCGAGGCGTGGAGTTCCATGCTGTGCCGGGGCGACAAGGGCCCCCGGTGGGCGCGGGTCGGGGAGCGGCTCCGGCGCGCGGCGGACCTGGAGCACTGGGCGGCGTTCCCGGAGTCCTTCGGGGAGCTGGCGGAGCTGATCGCCGAGGCCGGTACGGGGCCGGACGCCCCGGCGACGGTGTCCGTGCTCTCCGGTGACGTCCACCACGCGTACACGGCCGAGCCGAGCTGGCCGGGGCGGGAGCCGGACGCCCGGGTGACGCAGCTGACCTGCTCCCCCGTGCACAACTCCATTCCCCTGTCGATCCGGTTGGGTTTCCGCTTCGGCTGGAGCGCCGCCGCCCGGACCCTGGGCCGCGCCTTCGCCCGGCACGGGGGACCCAGGAAGCCGCCGGTCACGTGGCGCAGGACGGGCGGGCCCTGGTTCGGCAACCAGCTCATGACGCTGACGATGCGGGGGCGTTCGGCGGTGCTGCGACTGGACCACGCACGCACGGAAAAGCCGAGGGAGACAAGGCCGGAGACCGGAAGCGGACGGCGGACGGGGGCGCGGCTGAGGCCGGTGACGGAGATCCGGCTGAGCGATCAGCGGGGGGTGGCCGAGTGATACGGCGTCAGAAACCGTGAGATGTCCGTGAGATGTCCGTGAGATGTCTGCGGCTTGATTGCGGGGCGGCTGCGGCACGGGGTGTGGGTTCGGTCACACCGTTGAACGCGCGGGTGGGGGCGGAGCCGTATTCACGTGCGGCGGCGGACGGTCGGCCTTCCAGGAAGGCGGTTCCCCGTGGCCACATGGTGAACTCGCGAGCACGGGTCAGGGGCACCTGACGTGGGCCCACGGCTCGGCTCCGTTCCCGGACCGGTCCCCTCCGGGCCGGCCTACCGAAGGAGACCTCCCCCATGTCCGGACGCCTCGACAGCGCCCAGCCGTACGCCCTCGGCCTGTTCCGGATCGTCGTCGGGCTGCTGTTCTCCTGCCACGGCGCCGTCGCACTGCTCGGTGTGCTCGGCGGCGCGGACGGAAAGGGCGGCACCGTCGAGCTCGGCGCCTGGCCCAACTGGTACGCGGGCCTGATCGAACTCGTCGGCGGCAGCCTGGTCCTGCTCGGACTCGGCACCCGCGTCGCCGCGTTCATCTCGTCCGGCGCCATGGCCTACGCCTACTTCAGCGTGCACCAGCCCGAAGCCCTGTGGCCCGTCCAGAACGACGGCGAGGGCTCGGCGATGTACTGCTGGGCCATGTTCCTGCTGGTGTTCACCGGCTCCGGCGCCTTCGGCCTGGACCGGCTGTTCACCCGGCGCGCTCGCGCCGCGCAGCCGAAGCCGACGGAGCAGAACCCGGTCGCCGCCTGACGGACCGACAGGCCGGGACACGAACTCCAGGCACCGGGCACACGAACCTCCCGTGACCTTTCCGTCACATGCCCGGCGTAGGCTGGTCGGCTGTCAAGGCCACCCCTGCCGCTCCCCCCGCGACAACGCGGCACGGTCTGGCCCACGGGGGAGCCAAGGGGAGTTCGGGTGGAGAGTTTCGGGTTGCTGGTCGGCAGTCCATGGGTCTACGCGGTGGTGGCCCTCTCGGTCCTGCTCGACGTGTTCCTGCCGGTGCTGCCGAGCGGGGTCCTGGTGATCACGGCGGCCACGGCCGCCGCCGCGGGCACCGCGACCGACGTGCCCGACATCCTGGCGCTGACCCTCTGCGCCGCCACCGCCTCCGTCCTGGGCGACCTGGTCGCCTGGCGTCTCGCCTGGCGCGGCGGCGCCCGTCTGGACCGGGCGATCGCCCGGTCCCGCCGGCTGACCGGCGCGCAGGAACGTCTCGGCTCGGCGCTGGCCCGAGGCGGCGGCGGCCTGGTCGTCCTCGCCCGTTTCGCCCCGGCGGGCCGCTCGCTGGTCTCGCTCGGCGCGGGCGCCGCCCGCCGCCGGGCCCGCGACTTCCTGCCCTGGTCGGCGCTGGCGGGCCCTGTCCTGGGCCGCCTACAGCGTGGCCCTCGGTTACTTCGGCGCCCACTGGCTGGGCGCGTCCTGGCTCGCCACCGCGGTATCGGTCGGCGCGCTGTTCGCGGCGGGCGCGGGAGCGACCTACCTGGTGCGCCGGCACCCGGTACCGGCGGAGGCCTCGTAGGGACGGCGCGGCCGGGGCGTCGTGGTGGACCGGGACCGCCCGCTCACCCCGCCTCTCGCGCCGCGCCCGCGCCGCGCACCTCCAGGCCGTCCAGCAGTTCGGCCGTGGCCTCGGCGATCGCGTCCACGGCCCGGTCGAAGACCTCGCGGTTGTGGGCGGCCGGCGCCCGGAAGCCGGACACCTTCCGCACGTACTGCAGGGCGGCGGCCCGGATCTCGTCCTCGGTGGCCTCCTCGGGCAGGGCGGGCGGACGCAGGGTCTTGATACTCCGGCACATGCCCCCAGTCTCGCCCCGCCGGGCCCCTGCGGGCCACGAGGGTGAACCACCGGGAGACCCCGAGCAACTCACCACCCAAAATCGAACAGGCGTATCATCGGGGTGTGGCTGCGACCTATGACTTTCCGAGTGATCTCCTCGCCGGTCAGGAGGAGTTGCGTCAGGTCCAGGCCGAGTTGTCGGCCCTGTTGAAGCGGCTTCCCTGGTCGGTGGAGCCCGTCGACGGGTTCAGCGACGACACCGGCCGGCGCCGGGTCGAGCGCCCCGCCTCGCCCGGCTGGACCGACGACGAACAGGCCGAGGTGGAGAAGCTGCGGCGCCGGGAGCACGAGCTGGTGGTGTTCGTCAGCACCCATCGCTACTGGTCGGAGCTCACCGGCGCCGACCGGGTCCACGCCCGCTCCCGGCTGAAGCACGCCCACGAGAACCCGCCGGAGGGCACGGAGCGGTCCCCGTGAGGGCACCGCCGTCCACAGCGAGAAGGGCCCCCGGAACGTCTCCGGAGGCCCTTGATCGTCACACGGTGGGCGCGGACGGTTTCGAACCGCCGACATCCTGCTTGTAAGGCAGGCGCTCTACCCCTGAGCTACGCACCCGGGACCCGGACGCACCGCCCAGGCCGAATCGACAGCCTACATGGCCCGGGGCGCGGTCCGGAAAACGCCCGTCCCGACGGCGGCCCGGCACCCTGCCACCGGGGTTCCTCCGGGGTGCCCCGTGACGACACCGGTTCCCATGCGGTGAACCTCCACACCGGCGACGGAAGTCTCACGGTCCGTACGACGAACCGACCGACCCGTGTGTTCGTCCTCCACCGGTGGGACAATGGCACCGGCAGGGCGAACGACAGTACGGGAGAGGGATGTGACGGCGACACCAGAGCAGCCGTACTCGCCGTCGAGACCACGCGTGCACCGCACGCGTGGTGTTCTGTCTCCTCCCTCGTGGCCGCGCCTTCACACGGCGCGCCTCCGCCGGGCGGCCGGCCCGCTCCGGGACACGCTCGTCCTGATGACCCTGCCGCTGGTGGCGGCTCCGGCGCTGGCCGCCGCGTTCGCCGGTGGCGGCACCCGGCGCTGGTTCGGCGGACGGGCCGAGAACCAGCGGGCCGAGGCACAGGCCGCCAAGGACGCGGCGGCGGCCGCGTTCTACGAGCTCGACACCGCCCAGCGGGATCTGCGGATCTCCATCGAGACGATCACCGCCGTCGACAGCTCCCCCGCCGCCCGCCGGGCCGTCGCCGACTTCGAGGCGCTCGGCCGCCTTATCGACGAGGCCAGTCACCAGTACATCGACGCCGTCGACGCCCATGACCTGGACCGCGACGACCTGGAGGCCTCGGCCGCCTCCCGGGCCCGCACCGAGCTGACCGCCGCCAAGGGCGAGCTCGACCGGGTCAAGCGGGAACTGGACCGCTTCACCGACGGACTGGGTCCCCTCCTCGGCAAGGCCGAGACCCAGCTGGCCCGGCTCGCGCCCGCCGTGGAGCGTGCCCGGCAGGCCCTGCTCGCCGCGTCGAACGCGCTGGACACCGTCCGCGGGTCGGGGCTGCGGGCGGACGACCTCGCCGCCCGGCTCGCCGCGCTCTCCCCGGAGCTGACCAAGCTGAACCAGGGCGCCGGGCAGCACGGCGTGCCGCAGACCCTGGAGCGGGCCGAGCAGGTCACGCGTCAGGCCGAGGCCGTCCGCGCGGAGGCCGACCGGCTGCCGGAACGGGCCGCCGAGACCGACCGCCGGCTGGTCTCCCTGCGGACCCGCGCCCAGGCCCTCACCACCCGGTCCGCACAGGTGGAACCGGTCCTCAGCGAGCTGCGCCGCCGCTTCACCGCCGCCTGCTGGCAGGACCTTCAGCACGTCCCCGAGGTGGCCGCGGAGAACGTGCGCCAGGCCGAGGGCAGGCTCGCCGAGGCGAGAACCGCGCGCGAGGAACAGCGCTGGGCGGACGCGACCGCCCTGCTGTCGACCGTACGGGCGCTGTTGAACACGACCGACGAGGCCGTGTCCGCCGCCGGTGACCGGCTGCACCGGCTGAACGCCGTGCAGAAGGACCCCGAGCAGGAGATAGAACGCACCCGCTTCGCCATCCGGGACGCCCAGCGCCTGGCCATGGCCGGCCGCCACACCCCGGACCCGCGCCACGCGCAACCGCTGGACGCCGCCGTGGCCCGCCTGGACCGGGCCGTCGACGCCCTGGATGGCCGTCACCCCGACTACTGGCACTTCCTGACGGAGACGGAGGCGGTCCGCGAGTCGGTGGCACAGGTGGTGGCCCTGATCCGCGAGGACCGCGGCGGCTCCGCCGGCTGACCGGCACGTCGCTCCCGCGCCCCGCTCCCCCGCCACGAACGGGGGCGGCCGGTTAGCCTGTGCTCATGCCTCGTTATGAGTACCGCTGCCGGACCTGCGGCGACACCTTCGAACTGAGCCGTCCCATGGCGGAGTCCGCCGCCCCGGCCGACTGTCCGTCGGGACACGACGACACGGTGAAGCTCCTGTCCACGGTCGCCGTGGGCGGTGCCGCCTCCGCCCCGGCCGCCGCACCCCGTGCGGGCGGGGGTGGCGGGGGCGGTGGCTGCTGCGGCGGGGGCTGCTGCGGCTGACGGCCCCGGCCGCTCCCCCGATCACCGGCAGGGACCCCGCCCTCGGCGGGGTCCCTGCCGGTGTCGTCAGTACGGCGTGCGGGCCGTGTGCAGGAACTCCCGCAGGATGCGCTCGCCGGCCAGCACCCCGCGCTCGGGCAGTGCCGTGACCCCGGGGGCCGCCCAGCCGGCGTCGGCCAGTTCGCCGTGGCCGGGGCGCCAGCCCCGGTCGGCGGCGAGCAGCAGGTCGGCGTCGAGGAGGGAGTCACCGGCCGCGAGGGTGAGGTCGGCGCCGGTGCGGCGGGCGACCTCACGCATGGCCGCGCTCTTGGTGAGCGGCTTCGGCACGGCGTAGATCTTGCGGCCCTGCAGGGAGACCGTCCAGCCCCGGTTCTCCGCCCACACGGCGAGTTCCTTCACCCACTCCTCGTCCAGCAGCCGGCGCTCGACGACGAGGTAGGCGAAGAGGTCTTCGGCGACCCGGTGCTTGAGGGTCCAGGCCGGTTCGGCGGTCCGCAGCAGATGGTCCTGCACCTCGGAGAGCGGGGCGCACTCGGCGGCGAGGCGCGCGGTCACCCGGGCGTGCCAGTCGGGGTCGGACACGCCGTCGACCAGGAGATGGCCGCCGTTGGCGCAGATGGCGTAGGCCGGCGGGGGGCCGGGGAGGCTGATGCGCCCGTACTGCTCACGGGTGCGGGTGGTCGTCGGTACGAACACCGCGCTGTCACCGAGTTCGGCGAGCAGTCCGGCCGCCGACTCCGTCATGAAGGACAGCGGGCGGCTCTCGTAGGTCTCCACGCACAGCAGGCGGGGCGCCTCGGCGTCGGGCACGGCCAGGGCGAGCGCGCCGGCGGAGTAGATGAGCGTGCGGTCGAGGTCACTGGCGACGAGGACGGACATCAGCGGGTCACCGCCCTGCCGTCGGCGCCGGTCGCGCCGCGCGTGTACCGGGGGTGGATCAACCCGACGCAGGTGTACGGGAGTCCGTCGACCTCCTCGACGGGGACGCCCCGCTGTTCGGCCAGCAGCCGGACGTGGTCGAGGTCGCGGCCCGCCCCGGCCCGCGCCAGTATCTTCCAGGGCACCCGGCGCAGCAGCACCCGGGTGGTCTCGCCGACGCCGGGCTTGACGAGGTTCACGTCGTGGATGCCGTACTCCTCGCTGATGCGTTCGACGGCGGCCCAGCCCTCCCAGGTGGGGGTGCGGTCGGTGGCGAGCAGTTCCTTGGCCTGGGCGCAGGCGGCGTCCGTGACCTCGGGGAAGCGTGCGGAGACGGCGTCCAGGAAGGCCACCGAGGCGTCCGCGTCGGCGAGTTCGCGGTAGAACTTGGCGCCGTGGAAGTCGTCCGGGCCGACCAGGTCGGCCCGGAGCACGGTGCGTGAAACCAGGCCGGAGACGGTCGAGTTGAGGCAGGCGGAGGGGATCAGGTAGTCCTCGCGGGTGCCGTAGGTCCGTACGCAGGAGCCGGGGTCGGCCAGCACCGCGATCTCCGGGTCGAAGCCGGTGACGCCGTGGGTCTTCTCGAACTCCTCGACGGCCTGCGCGAGTTCACGGGTGATGGCGCCCTTGCCGGTCCAGCCGTCGACGAAGACGACGTCCCGGGGGTCGTGCCGCTCGGCCAGCCAGCGCAGTGCGTTGGCGTCGATGCCGCGGCCGCGGACGATGGAGACGGCGTAGTGCGGGAGGTCGAGTCGGTGCCGGTGCTGGGCCCAGCGGCGCATCAGGATGCCGACGGGGGTGCCCGCGCGGGCCAGGGAGACCAGGACCGGGCGGGGGGACCGCTCCGCGAGAACGGTCTCGGTGACCACGCCGACCGCGTGGGCGAGGCGGGCCGCCGAGGTCTCCAGGGCCGCGTGGAACAGCCGCTGGTACTGCTCGCTCGGCTGGTACTCGACGGGCAGCGACTCGGCGTAGTGCGCGCCGCCGCTCTGGACGGCCTCCTCGCGCTCCTCGGTCGGCGCCTCCAGGGCGACGTCCGAGAGGTCCTGGAGCAGCCAGCCGACCTCCTCGGGCGCGTACGAGGAGAAGGCGGGGCCGCGGAGGGGCTCGGGCAGCATGGAGACGGGCCTTTCGAGGGCGTCGGGTCCGGCGGGTACGTCGGGTCCGGCAGGCCCGTCGGAGGGCGCGGGGACGTACGACGGTATGACCGCGAGGAGGACCTGCGGGGTGTGCGCGGCGAGCTCGGCCAGCAGACCGCCGGGCGCGTGCAGCGCGGGGGTGTCGGCGGCCGAGTCGACGACGAGGACCACGGCGTCGAAGCCGGCGCCCGCGACGTTGTAGGCGTAGCGCTCGCCGGGGCCGTCGGCGGGGTCGTCGTGGGCGGGGAAGACCAGCCGGGTGCGTATCGCGTAGCCGGGGTCGTCGACGGCGAGGACGGGTGAGCGGGTGGTGGTCGAGAAGCGCACCTCGGTGCCGGTCGCCCCGGCCGGCGCCTGCTCCGGCCGCTGCCCCGGTTCCTGTTCCAGCTTCCGCTCCAGCGCGTGGGCGAGGCGGAGCGGGGCGTACATCAGCTCCTCGAAGCCGAGAACGAGAATGCGGCCGCGGCGGGCACCGTCGGGGAGTGCCTCGGCGAGGCGGGCCGCCATTTCGGGGAGTGCGCTCTCCAGGCGGGCGCGGTGCGCGGGGGTGAACCCGTGCCGTCCGCCGTCGGGAAGGCCGGGAGGCCAGCGCAGATCCACGCGCGTGAGCTTGTCGTTCGGGTGCGGGCCGTCTCGGGTCGATCGCGCCCACGCGGCGGTAGCCGCAGCTTCGGCTACGTCCCGCGCCCCCCGGGGGTGATTCCCACCGTCGGCTTCACGGCCGAGGGCACCGGCATCCCCCTCCAGGGGCGCGGGGAACGGCGCGACCGGCCCCGACGGAGCCGCAGTCGACCGACCACCTCCCGTGGCACTCCCGTACCGCGCCACCAGCTCCTGTCCCTTCTCCAGGACGCCCTCCGGCAACCGCACCGTGCCCGACGCGGTCGTCACCAGGTCGATTCGCGCTCCGATCTCGCGAGCGAACTCGTCCAGCCGCCCGGCGTCGGCGGGCGAGCGCATGTCGACCAGGGCGACCACCACGTACCGCCGCCGAGGATGGCGTGCGTGCAGGTCGCGGATGGTGTTCAGGACCGTGTTGCCGGTGGAGAACTCGTCGTCGACCAGGACCAGCGGCCCGTCCCCGGCCAGCAGCCCGGGGTCCTCGGGGAGCAGCAGGTGCGAGGTCGCGTGGGAGTGGGACTCCTCGAAACCGCCTGCCGTGGCCACCCCGGGGACCGGGCGGCGGGTGGAGTGCAGACAGGGGGCGACGCCCAGGCCGTCGGCGACCGAGTGGCCGAGGCCGGTCGCGGTCTCCGCGTACCCGAGGACCACGGCCCGGTGGGCCTGTTCGCCCAGCAGTTCGCGGACCCGGCGGCCGAGGGCGACACCGTGGCCGTACACGACGGACGGCGGGCTGGGTACGTGCTTGCCGAGGACGTTGGACACCAGCAGGTGGGCCCGTTTGGGGTTGCGGCGCAGGGCCAGGCCCAGCAGCCCGGTCAGCCGGCCGTCGCCGGCCAGTTCGACGCCGAGCCGCTCCGCGACCCAGCTCCCGGACCAGACACTCCCGCCGGTCGTGCCCTCGCCGGTCGGCGACCCGTCGCGCGCCTCACGGCGCACTGCCTCGTTCACTGCCTTCTCACTGCCTTCTCACTGCCTTCTCCATGAGTTTCCCTCGCCGTCGCTCCGGTACGTCACTCCGCCAGGCCGGCCGCGAGCAGCTCCACGAACCCGATGTCCTCGTTGGCGACGCCGAAGACCTCGGCGCGCAGCAGGGTCCGCTCGGCCCAGGCACGGTGCGGCTTCACCTCGTTCATCTTGTTCGTGTACGCCGACCTCAGGACGCCCCCGCCGTCGCGTTCCGGCCGGAGGATGTCCTGCGCGTCGCTGTACTCCTCGTGACTGACGACGGACAGCGCGTGCACGGGCAGCACGTGCGAGGGGTGGATGCAGGTCTTGCCCTGCAGTCCGTTGGCCCGGTCGAGGGAGATCTCCCGCAGCAGGCCGTCCATGGCGTGCTCGATCAGCGTCGCGCGCAGTTCCACGGCCTGTACCTCCAGGAAGGGGCTCTGCCGCAGTTGTGGCTTGAACATGCGTTCCTGGACCCGGAAGTACTCCCAGACCGGTCCCGTCACGGTGAATCCGGTGCCGTCGGCGCGGGCCAGCATGTTCACCACGTCGGCGATCACGGAGGCGACGATCTGGATGTCGTAGGCGGTCATGTCGGGGCCGCGGCGCAGCCCGTACGGGGAGCAGAAGTCGGTCACACCGAGGCGCAGGGCGAGGACCCGGTCGCGGTACTTGCCGACCGCGCGGAGGATGCCTTCGAGGGTCTCCACGCGTGTCTCGCGGTAGAGCAGCTCCGGCGACTCCAGTACCGGCATGGCGAAGAGGCGGTGGCCGCTCTCGGCCTCGGCGAGGGCGAGGGCCTCCAGGAAGGGCACGCCGCGTTCCTCGGTGAACTTCGGCAGGACGAATCCGGACAGCAGCGAGAGGGCGGGGCCGAGACGCCGGACGAGGTCCGGTATCTGGTCGGGGGTCCGGACCCGGATGAACAGCAGCGGCAGATCGGCCGCCGGCCGGGCGGCCAGGTCGGCGAACTGGCGGACGAGGTTCGCCTCGCCGGCGAGCACGTCCTCGTCGCCGATGGAGTCCTCGAGGCACAGCACCATCGAGACCACGCCGCGCCCGGCCTGCTTGACGATGTCGTCGGCGAGCCGGGGGCGGGTCGCGGGGCTGTACAGCGTGGCGCCGAGGGCCGTGGAGAGCAGGTGGGCCGGTGACTCCTGCGTGAACACGCCCGGCTCCCGGTGGAAGAGACGTTTCCGCACCGCCGGGGCGATCTGTCCGAAGTGACGCATTGAACTCCCCCGTGGCCGCTGGGCATGCTGTGGAATGTCGGAAGGTGGCCGGTAATAGTACGTACGGAGCGATGTCGGCGGTTCCCGCCCGGTGTGAACTCCGGGTGTCCCGGCCGTGTCGTTCCCCTACCGTCTCGCCACCCCCGCATTGTCGTGACCAGGACGGAGAGGGCAGGATGACCGTATGACGCACGCCATGCTGAAGGGGTCGAACGTCCCGCTCCAAGCCACCACGGTACGCGCCGTCCTGCGCTGGTCCCCGGGGCAGGGGGTGCCGGACGTGGACGCGTCCGCGCTGCTCCTGGGGCTCGACGACCGGGTGCGCTCGGACGAGGACTTCGTCTTCTACAACCAGCCCCGGCACCCGTCCGGCACGGTGTGGCGGCTCGGCAAGAAGCGGGGCGCCGAGGGGCTGACCGACACGATCCAGACAGACCTCGACGGGGTCGAGGACGGCGTGGGGCGGATCCTGCTGGTGGCGTCGGCGGACGGCGTCACCTTCGACCAGGTGCACACGCTGCGCATCCTGCTGTTCGACGCGCAGGCGCCCGACGCGGAGCCGCTGGCGTACTTCGACGTCACGCCGGAGACGGGCCAGGAGACGGCGCTGATCTGCGGTGAGCTGTACCGGCGCGGGGAGGGCTGGAAGTTCCGGGCGCTCGGCGAGGGCTACTCGAACGGACTGAAGGGCCTGGCGACGGACTTCGGCATCTCGGTGGACGAGTCGGAGGCGGCGCAGGACCCCTCGGCCGCCGACCCCGGCCGGCCGGACACGTCCGCCGAGACCGGGACCTCGGTCCGTCCCGACGCGCTGACCCAGCCGCAGGCCCCGGCCGCGGCGGACCTGTCCGGGCCGCTGCCGCCCGAGCAGCCGGCGGGGGTGCCGGCGCAGCCCGCGTACGGGTATCCGCCGCAGCAGCCCCCGGCCGCGCAGCCGGCCTACGGCTACCCGCAGACGACCGGGCGGCCCGCCTACGGCTACCCGCAGACGTCACCCGCGGCGGCCGCCGCGGGAGCGCCGGCCGGCTACGGCTACCCGCCCCCCGCGCCCGGCGCCCCCGACCCCGACTTCCGCCTGCCCCCGCAGGGACCTCAGTTCATCGGGCGGTAGGCCCCGGCCCGGGTGGGGCCCCTAGCGGTCCGCCTTCGACTTGAAGCCGCGGCCCCACTGCAGGCCCCACCCGTACAGCCGGTCGAGCTCCGCCTGGAAGCCGTAGACGAACTTCACCTCGCGGTGGACCACGATCTCGCCCTTGACGTTCTCGATCATCACCACCGCGCAGGAGCGGGCCTGCGGATGACGTTCGTCCAGGCCTATCTCGATCCGCGGGCCGTTGCTCGGGAACAGCGTGACGACGGCGTGCGTACGGTCGAACGCGGGCGTCTGGTCGTAGATGTACGCGAAGACCAGCAGGCGTTTGATGTGCTCACGCTGGTCCAGGTTGACGTAGATCGTCTCACCGGACGCCGAGCCGAACCGGTCGTCACCGCTGAGCTTGACGTACGGCGCCGCGTTGACGTCGCCGAGGAAGCCGCCGAGCGGCTGGACCACGCCCTTGGTGCCGTCCTGGAGTTCGTACAGGCAGCCCAGGTCCAGGTCGACGTTGACCATGCTCTGGCTGTGGGCGACGACCTCCGGGGGCTTGAGCGCCTTGAGCGGGTGCCGCAGCAGGCTCTCCCGCTGGGAGCCGCTCAGGTCGGAGGTCCGCATCCGCCAGCTCAGGTTGATCCGCAGATGGCCGTTGGCCGCGCCCTGTTTGGTCAGGGACACCTGTGCGTGCCGTTTGGTCAGCTCGATGGCGTTGGTGGCCGCGTTGCCCGAGTCGAAGGCGGTCTCTTTCCCGCGCCACAGTCCGTCCAGAAAGCCCATTCCCGCCCCAAGTCCGCTCGTGGAACCCCGCCGGCCCCGCTGCCGTGCCGTCCCGCCGTCCCGCTGTTCCGCCGCCCCCGCGACGGCCGACGGGGCGGCCCCGAGGAGTGGTCCTCGACGGCCGCCCCGAACAGAGCGTTCCTCACGCGGAGGGCTGTCACACCCCGGACGAGACCTCGGTCTTCTCCGGGGTCCCCCCGGCCGCCGCGATCGCCTTGTTGCGGCGCACGGAGGACCAGAAGGAGGCGCCGATCAGGACGACACCGATCAGGCCGGTGATGATCTCGTTGATCTCGTACTGGATCGTGACGAGCAGCAGGGCGGCGAGCGCGCCGATGGCGTAGTGCGCGCCGTGCTCCAGGTAGACGTACTCGTCGAGGGTGCCCTGGCGGACCAGGTAGACCGTCAGCGAACGGACGTACATGGCGCCGATGCCCAGGCCCAGGGCCATCAGCACGATGTCGTTGGTGATGGCGAAGGCGCCGATCACGCCGTCGAAGGAGAAGGACGCGTCCAGGACCTCCAGGTAGAGGAACATGAAGAACGCGGCCTTGCCGGCCATCGCGACCGCCGTACGGGGCTTTCCGGCGCGCGCGGCCTTCTCCTCCGCCTCGTGTTCGCGTTCCTCCTCCTCTTCGAGTTTGTCCTCGAAGTAGCCGGAGAGTCCGCCCACGATCATGTAGGTGATCAGACCCCCGATGCCGGCGAGGAGGACGGTCTCCGCCTTGTCGACGTGGAGGCCGCCGTGCTGGTGGGCGTTGGCCCCGACGGTCAGGGAGGCGATCAGCAGGACGATCAGCGCGATGCAGACCGACAGCATGTCGACCTTGCCGAGCTTGGAGAGCGGGCGCTCGATCCAGGTCAGCCACTTGATCTCCCGGTCCTCGAACACGAAGTCCAGGAAAATCATCAGCAGGAACATGCCACCGAACGCGGCGATCGACGGGTGGGCGTCGGTGACGAGTTGCTGGTACTGGTCCTTGTCGTTGAAGGCGAGCTTGACCGCCTCGATCGGACCGAGCTGGGCACTGAGGGCGACGATCACGACGGGGAAGACCAGCCGCATGCCGAAAACGGCGATCAGGATGCCGATCGTGAGGAAGATCTTCTGCCAGAAGGCATTCATCTTCTTCAGGATTCCGGCGTTGACCACCGCGTTGTCGAAGGACAGCGAGATCTCGAGGATCGACAGGATCGCCACGATGCCAAAGGCGGTCCACCCCCCGAAAAGGATCGCTGCGACCAGACCGAGCGCGGTGACCGCGAACGACCAGCCGAAGGTTTTCAGAACCACTGGCTACCCCATCATGTGTTGGGGGCTCCACCGGACGATCTCCGGAGGAGACTCTCCCCGCTGCCGAAGTCGGCTTTACGAAACGTTGACTCCGAAGTCTAGAGCGATGCCCCGCAGCCCGGACGCGTACCCCTGCCCCACCGCCCTGAACTTCCACTCGCCCTGATAGCGGTAGAGCTCGCCGAAGATCATCGCGGTTTCGGTGGAGGCGTCCTCCGACAGGTCGTACCGGGCGAGTTCCTGGCCGTCCGCCTGGTTGACGACACGGATGAAGGCGTTACTGACCTGGCCGAAAGCCTGGCCGCGGTCGTCCGCCAGATGGATGGAGACCGGAAAAACGATCTTGTCGCACCGGGCCGGCACCTTGGAGAGGTCCACCAGCAGGGACTCGTCGTCTCCGTCGCCCTCGCCGGTGAGGTTGTCACCGGTGTGCTGCACCGAGCCGTCCGGGCTCGTGAGCTGGTTGTAGAAGATGAACCACTCGTCCCCCATGACCCGGCCGTCGCTGCACACCAGTGCGCTGGCGTCGAGGTCGAAGGGGGCTCCGGTGGTGGAGCGTGCGTCCCAGCCGAGCCCGACCATCACCTGTGTGAGGTTCGGTGCGGCCTTGGACAGGGAGACGTTTCCCCCCTTGGCAAGCGTGACGCCCATCTTGCTGATCCCTCCCCGGATGACGTTTCTCAGGTGGTCCTGCGCCTCCGGCGCCACACGTAAACCGTGCGGCGCCGGACGGAACAGCCGTACGAGGCGGCCGGGCCCGGGCGGCGCCCGGGACGTGACCGTCTCAGACGTTCACCCCGAAGTCCTGCGCGATGCCGCGCAGGCCGGAGGCGTAGCCCTGGCCGATGGCGCGGAACTTCCACTCGGCACCGTGCCGGTACAGCTCGCCGAAGACCATGGCGGTCTCCGTGGAGGCGTCCTCCGACAGGTCGTAGCGGGCGATCTCGGCGCCGCCGGCCTGGTTGACGACGCGGATGAACGCGTTGCGCACCTGGCCGAAGGACTGCTGGCGGTTCTCGGCGTCGTAGATGGAGACCGGGAAGACGATCTTCTCGATCTCCGCCGGGACACCGGCGAGGTTGACCTTGATCTGCTCGTCGTCGCCCTCGCCCTCACCGGTGAGGTTGTCGCCCGTGTGCTCGACCGAGCCGTCGGGGCTCTTGAGGTTGTTGAAGAAGACGAAGTTGGCGTCGTTGGTGACCTTGCCGGTGTTGTTCACCAGCAGCGCGCTGGCGTCCAGGTCGAAGTCGGTGCCGGTCGTGGTGCGGACGTCCCACCCCAGTCCGACGATGACCGCGGTCAGGCCCGGCGCCTCCTTGGTCAGCGAAACGTTGCCGCCCTTGCTGAGGCTGACTCCCACGAGTCCTCCAGTGATGTCCGGGGGCGGGAAGCCCCGTCGTGCGTTGGATGTCCGATCAACGTGTCGATCCTAGTGATGGGTTCCCGACCGCCGCAGGCCCCGGGGCGGGGAATCACGGGGTGTCGGACGTGCTCACAGCGCGTCGAGCGCCTCGACGTACTCGTTCAGGTCACGTGCGTCGGGCAGCGCGTTGACGACCGTCCAGCGCACGATGCCCTCCCGGTCGATGACGAAGGTCCCCCGCACGGCGCAGCCCTTGCCCTCGTCGAAGACGCCGTACGCGCGTGAGACCTCTCCGTGCGGCCAGAAGTCCGACAACAGGGGGTACTCCAGGCCCTCCTGCTCGGCGAAGACGCGCAGGGTGTGGATGGAGTCGTTGGAGACGGCGAGCAGCTGGGTGTCGCGGTCGGCGAGGAGCGGCAGGTTGTCGCGCAGTTCGCGCAGCTCCCCGGTGCACACGCCGGTGAAGGCGAAGGGGTAGAAGACGAGCACCACGTTCCGCTGTCCGAGGTGGTCGGACAGTCGTACGGGCGCGCCGTGGTTGTCCTTGAGCTCGAAGTCGGGGGCCTTGTCGCCGACCTGGATCGCCATCGCCTCGTTCGTCCCTTCGGGGGTGCTGTTCCCGGTTCGTTCCCGGGGACCACCCTACGCACGGGGCACGGCAGTGGGCCGGACGGGCCGAGCCGGTCGGCCCGTCCGGGTTCGAACGGGGTGCGGCCCCGGCGGCGGGAGTGCCGCCGCCGGGGCCGCCTCCGCCGTGGCTACCTCCTGGACTTGGCTGCCTTCGGCGTGGCCAGCCGGCTGCCGCTCCAGTCCTTGCCCACGCTGACGCTCTTGGCTGCCGTCAGGCCCGCCGTGGTGGCGGCCTCCGAGACGTCACTCGGCTCGACGTAGCCCGAACGGCCTGTCTTCGGCGTGAGGAGCAGGATGGCACCGCCCTCTTCGATGTACGTGCCGGCGTCCACCAGCGCGTCCGTCAGGTCGCCGTCGTCGTCGCGGAACCACAGCACAACGGCGTCAGCCACGTCGTCGTAGTCCTCGTCGACCAGGTCGCTCTCGATGACGCCCTCGATGGCCTCGCGGAGCTCCTGGTCGACGTCGTCGTCGTAGCCGATCTCCTGGACCACCTGCCCGGGCTGGAACCCCAGCCTGGCGGCAGGGTTCGTCCGCTCCTCCGCGTGGTCCGCGGTCGCGCTCACGGTTTGCCTCCTGATCATGGTTTGGGAATCTCGCCAATCGTCACAGCCGCGCGCAGGTGCGCGGCTGTGGCCGTAGTCCACACGGGCGGGGCGGTTCGCGCAAGTACCCGGCCGCAGGGACCGCCGAAACGGTGACGATCCTGGCCGGGTCACCGCAACTCCAGGCACATCATCCTGGCCCACAGTGATACACACCACACCCTTGTGCCCTCTATGGGCGTTTGGGAACCGTATACGGGTACGAGACTCGCACGAGTCCGTGGCCCGTTCCGTATGCCACCGTACCGGGGTCGCGGCCGGGTTACCTATCGGTAGAGATGACGTGTGCGGCCCGCGGGTGGACGATGGGGAGCGCGCAGACGGCTAAATCAGTGAAGCAGCGGCCCTTTCACGGCCCTCTGACAGGTAAGGAACAGCGTGGCTTCCGCATCCGATCGCAACCCGATCATCATTGGTGGCCTTCCGAGTCAGGTGCCTGACTTCGACCCCGAGGAAACGCAGGAGTGGCTCGACTCCCTGGACGCCGCCGTCGACGAGCGCGGCCGGGAGCGGGCCCGCTATCTGATGCTGCGGCTGATCGAGCGCGCACGCGAGCGGCGCGTGGCCGTGCCCGAGATGCGCAGCACGGACTACGTCAACACGATCCCCACCCGCGCGGAGCCGTTCTTCCCGGGCAACGAGGAGATCGAGCGCAAGATCCTCAACGCGACCCGGTGGAACGCCGCGGTGATGGTCTCGCGCGCGCAGCGGCCCGGGATCGGCGTCGGCGGCCACATCGCCACGTTCGCGTCCTCGGCGTCGCTGTACGACGTGGGCTTCAACCACTTCTTCCGCGGCAAGGACGCGGGCGACGGCGGCGACCAGGTCTTCTTCCAGGGCCACGCCTCCCCGGGCATCTACGCCCGCGCGTACCTGCTGGACCGGCTCACCGAGCGGCAGCTGGACGGCTTCCGGCAGGAGAAGTCGAAGGCGCCCGAGGCGCTGTCGTCGTATCCGCACCCGCGGTCGATGCCGGACTTCTGGGAGTTCCCGACGGTGTCGATGGGCCTCGGCCCGATCGGCGCGATCTACCAGGCCCGGATGAACCGCTACATGCAGGCGCGCGGCATCACCGACACCTCGAAGTCGCACGTGTGGGCGTTCCTCGGCGACGGCGAGATGGACGAGCCCGAGTCGCTGGGCCAGCTGTCCATCGCCGCCCGCGAGAACCTGGACAACCTGACCTTCGTCGTCAACTGCAACCTGCAGCGCCTCGACGGGCCGGTGCGCGGCAACGGCAAGATCATCCAGGAGCTGGAGTCCATCTTCCGGGGCGCCGGCTGGAACGTGATCAAGCTCGTCTGGGACCGCACCTGGGACCCGCTGCTCGCCCAGGACCGGGACGGTGTGCTGGTCAACCGGATGAACACCACTCCGGACGGCCAGTACCAGACGTACGCCACCGAGTCCGGGGCGTACATCCGCGACCACTTCTTCGGCGACGACCACCGGCTGCGCGCCATGGTCGAGGGCATGACCGACGGCCAGATCCTGCACCTGGGCCGCGGCGGTCACGACCACCGGAAGATCTACGCGGCGTACAAGGCGGCCCTGGACCACAAGGGCCAGCCGACGGTGATCCTCGCCAAGACGGTCAAGGGCTGGACGCTGGGTCCGAACTTCGAGGGCCGCAACGCCACGCACCAGATGAAGAAGCTGACGGTCGACGACCTCAAGGGCTTCCGGGACCGCCTGCACCTGCCGATCGCCGACAGGGACCTGGAGTCCGGCCTGCCGCCGTACTACCACCCGGGCCGCGACTCGGAGGAGATCCAGTACATGCACGACCGCCGCAAGGCCTGCGGCGGGTACGTGCCGACCCGTGTGGTGCGCTCCAAGCCGCTCGCACTGCCCGACGACAAGACGTACGCGAACGTGAAGAAGGGCTCGGGCCAACAGTCCATCGCGACGACCATGGCCTTTGTCCGGCTCCTCAAGGACCTCCTGCGGGACAAGGAGATCGGCAAACGGTTCGTACTGATCGCGCCGGACGAGTACCGCACGTTCGGCATGGACTCGTTCTTCCCGAGTGCGAAGATCTACAACCCGCTGGGCCAGCAGTACGAGTCCGTGGACCGGGAGCTGCTGCTCGCGTACAAGGAGGCGCCGAACGGGCAGATGCTGCACGACGGCATCTCCGAGGCCGGCTGCACGGCCTCGCTGATCGCGGCCGGCTCGGCGTACGCCACGCACGGCGAGCCGCTCATCCCGGTGTACGTCTTCTACTCGATGTTCGGTTTCCAGCGCACCGGTGACCAGTTCTGGCAGATGGCCGACCAGCTGGCGCGCGGTTTCGTCCTGGGCGCGACCGCGGGGCGTACGACCCTGACCGGTGAGGGCCTTCAGCACGCGGACGGACACTCGCAGCTGCTGGCGTCCACGAACCCGGGCTGTGTCGCGTACGACCCGGCCTTCGGGTTCGAGATCGCGCACATCGTGCAGGACGGTCTGCGCCGGATGTACGGCGGCGACGAGCAGCACCCGCACGGCGAGGACGTCTTCTACTACCTGACCGTCTACAACGAGCCCATCCAGCACCCGGCCGAGCCGGAGGACGTGGACGCGGAGGGCATCGTGAAGGGCCTGTACCGCTTCAGCGAGGGCACGGCGGGCAGCCTGCCCGCCCAGATCCTCGCCTCCGGCGTCGCGGTGCCCTGGGCGATCGAGGCACAGCAGATCCTCGCCGAGGAGTGGAACGTCAAGGCCGACGTCTGGTCGGCGACGTCCTGGAACGAGCTGCGGCGCGAGGCGGTGGACTGCGAGCGGCACAACCTGCTGTACCCGGAGGAGGAGCAGCGCGTCCCGTACGTGACGCGGAAGCTGGCCTCGGCGCAGGGGCCGGTCGTGGCGGTGTCGGACTGGATGCGGTCGGTGCCGGACCAGATCGCGCGCTGGGTGCCGGGGACATACCAGTCGCTGGGTGCGGACGGCTTCGGCTTCGCGGACACGCGCGGGGCGGCCCGGCGGTTCTTCCACATCGACGCGCAGTCGATCGTGGTGGCGGTGCTGACGGAGCTGGCCCGCGAGGGCCACCTCGACCGGTCGGTGCTGAAGCAGGCCATCGACCGCTACCAGTTGCTCGACGTCACCGCGGCCGACCCGGGCCCGGCGGGCGGCGACGCGTGACGTCCTGACGGGCGGCGTGACGGAGCCATCGAGGAGGCGAGGAGGGCCTCCGGCGAGTCGCCGGAGGCCCTCCTCCCGCTCGGTCCCGGGGCTGCCGGTTCGTCAGGACGTTCCGTAGCCCGGGGTGGTCGCCCCGGCCGGCCAGATGACGGCCAGGAGCGTGTCGATGGCGCCCAGGACGAGGGCGACCGGGGCCGGTACCGGGCGGGCCCCCGCCCGTCTGCGGCCCATGGCGAGCCGGCCGCAGACGATCGCCACGGGGCCGAGGATGATCCCCAGCACGAAGAATCCGGCGACCGCGCAGATGACTCCAACGGTTCCGAGCGTCGCGCGGTCCGGCCTTCCCCCGAGTTCTCGGCTTCTCCCGAACAGGGAGACCCCCACGATGACCAGCTGCGGCCACCTCGCCGGGGGTGCCTGCGCGTACCGTGTCCGAAGCTCGCCGTCATCAACTCCCTGAACACCTTGGCTGGTTGGCCGGTTGACTGGCTGGCCGGTTGGCCGGTTGGGAAAATGTTCGAGGTTCGTCGAGAGGCGGGTGCCCCCGCTTCGGCGGTGAATTCACGCCGCGCGGACGGCAGTGGGGGGTGCTGCCTGCGCGCTGCCCCCCTCCAGCAGCGCGCCGCAGCCACATCCTCCATGCCCTACGGAGGACTTGACCCACTGTGACCCGCGATGCCCGCCGGAGGGGGAGGGTTCACCTCGTTTGTTCACCCTGACGAGCGAACTCGCTCCGAGGGGCCGTCAGATGTGGCCGACTCCGGCAGGGACTCCGGTGGCGACCAGAGACGCCCCGCCCATGCCGAAGAGGAGGGCGCCGTGCACCACGTCGGCGCGCTCCACGGCGAACGCCTCGGGCATGCCCGGGCCCACCGGGGACGACGCCGGCCTCGCCGCCCTGGGCGAACTGACGACGGCCCACCTGGACCAGTCGGGCCCGGCGCTCGCGGGGAACCGGCACGACGCATGACCCCGTGCCGGCCGACGGCCGCTCCCGCTCCGGCCCGTCGAGCCGCCGCTCACGCCACGGTCGGTTGACCACTGCTCACAACCCGACGTGCTGAAACGTGATACCCGTCACTCGGCTAACGCGAGACCCTCTCGTTCTCCTAGTGTGTCCTGTCAGTGACTTCCTTCGACTCCTCTCCGCAACTGAACGCAGGGCGCGCGCTCCTCGCACTCGCCGTCGTCTTCGTGATGCTGGCGACCACCGGCTGGACGGCGCTGCGCCAACAGCGGGACGTGACACCTCTGTCCGCCTCGCTCGCCGCCTGGGAGCACGGCCGCATAGCGGGCCGCGACCTGCCGGACCCGCAGTCCGCGCCCGGCAGGCTGGCCCGGTTCTTCGCCTCGCTCACCGAGGCGCAGCGGATGAGCCTCGCCCACCGCTTCCCCCTCGCGGTCGGCAACATGAACGGCGCCCCGGCCGGTCTGCGGTACCGCGCCAACCGCATCGCGATGGAGCAGGCCCGCGAGATCGAGCGGGAACGGATGCGCGACACACGGCTCACGCCCGCGGGACAGCATCAGGCGGGCCGCCTGGTGAACCGCCTCGGGGCCCTGCTGAGCCCCGGACGCCAGATCCTCGCCTTCAACCCGTCGGGGCCGGGCCGCGTGGCCGAGGTCTTCGGCGACCTGGACGAGGCCGAACGCATCTCGGTCGTCGTCCCCGGCGTCGACACGGACCTGCTCACCTTCCAGCGCACCCACCGCCGCTACTCGGCCCCCGTCGGCATGGCCGAGGCGCTGCGCGCGGCCGAGCACGAGGCGGACCCCTCGACCCGTACCGCCGTCATCGCCTGGGCCGACTACACCGCGCCCGGCGGACTCGGCATGGAGGCGGCCATGGCCAAGCGCGCCGAGGACGGCGCGGTACGGCTCGACGCGCTGCTGCGCGCGCTGCCCGGCACGGCCCCGGTCGCACTGTTCTGCCACAGCTACGGTTCCGTGGTGTGTGGGCTCGCCGCGAACACACTGCCCGGCCGGGTGGCCGACATCGCGGTGGCCGGCAGTCCCGGCATGCGGGCCGAGACGGCCTCCGCACTGCGCACCCACGCGCGCGTGTGGGCCATGCGGGACGCCGACGACTGGATCCAGGACGTGCCCTACCTGGAGGTCGGCGGACTGGGCCACGGCGCCGACCCGGTCTCCCCCGCTTTCGGGGCACGGGTCCTGTCGGCCCGTGAGGCTCAGGGACACAGCGGGTATTTCGAGCCGGGCACGGACAGCCTGCGCAACTTCGCCGAGATCGGCGTTGGCGCGTACCGAGCGGTGGCCTGCGCACACGATGACGGCGTATGCCGGGCGGGTTTGTCCTACGCCCGGCCACCCGGACGCGCGTAGAGAACGGAGGAACCGCGGTATGCGCGGGGAGGGGACGAAAAAGCTCGTGCCGCATACGATGAGCCGCATGGGTGACGTACTGGCCGGATTTCACGCTGCCTGGGAGTTCGAGTCCGACTCCGTGCTCATCCGTTACGAAAGGGGGATTCGAACACCCAAGTTGTTTCAGGCACTCGGGGAACGACGCATCCCCCTGGAGGCCATGGCCGGGGTGACGCTGACCCCCGGCAGGCGCGGCAGCGTCGTGCTGCGCGTCGAGCCCAGGCCCGGGGCCGACCCGCTGATGGAGGCGGCGGCCGGGCAGTTGAAGGAGAGCTCCGACCCCTACCGGCTGGTGCTGCCCGCCGAGCGCGAGACGCTCGCCGAGTACTACGCCGACGAACTCCTCGCCCGCCTCACCGAGTCCGGTCCCGCCGAACGCCACCTGGTAGCGGCCCCCGAGGCGCCGCTGCGGTTCAAGGCATACGACGGCAAGGCCGCCTTCGACGGGACGACGGTCTCCTTCCACTGGTTCTGGACGGGCGCCTCGTCGGCGAAGTGGAAAGCCGGTGACCAGCGCTTCCCGGTGGGTGAGCTGAGCGGCGTGGAGTGGCGGTCGCCCGAGGTGTTCGAAGGGCATCTGCGGCTGCTGCGCCGGGACGAGCCGGCGTCGCCGCCCCAGGCCGATCAGGACCCGGCGGCCGTGGTGTTCGGGCTGGGCTACGGGCCGGTGCACGAGTCGCTGCCGTTCGCGGCGGCGGTGCTGGCGGCGGTGCAGACCTCCGAGCCGGTGCCCGCGGTGGTCGCGGCGGCCGTACGCCGCGACCCCGCCGACATCGCCGACCGCATCCGCCACCTCGGCGAACTGCACCGGGCGGGCCTGGTGACGGACGAGGAGTTCTCCTCCAAGAAAGCGGAGTTGCTGGCAGAGCTTTAGCCTGCTCGCCCCTCCCGCTACGGTGGGCCGATGACATCGGTCAAGCAGTTCCAGGTCACCTTCGACTGCGCGGAACCCGAGCGCGTCGCTCGTTTCTGGTGCGAGGTGTTGGGGTACGTCGTACCGCCGCCGCCTGAGAGGTTTGCCACGTGGGACGATTTCGATCGCTCGCTGCCGCTCGAGCGTCAGGGCTCGGCGTTCGCCTGCGTCGACCCCTCGGGTGTGGGCCCGCGACTGTTCTTCCAGCGCGTTCCCGAAGGCAAGGTCGTCAAGAACCGGGTGCATCTCGACGTGCGGGTCGGCACCGGACTCGTGGGTGAAGAGCGCCTGGCCGCTCTTGAGGCCGAATGCGCACGACTGGTCGCGCTCGGCGCGGTACGGGTGCGACTGCTGCGTGCCGACGGCGTCAACGAGTCGTGCCTCGTGATGCAGGACGTCGAGGGCAACGAGTTCTGTCTCGACTGAGCATCCTCCGGGACGACGATTGGGCAGCGGCGTAGTGAAACGGGGCGGGCCCAAAAGCGCTGTCCCTGTGTATGCGGCGAGCACGCTTCCCAAGAATCCGCTGACGGCAGGGGAGTCGAGGATGCCGACGATCGATGCTCATGGACGGCGACGACCTCGGCAAGTGGTGGGAACGGCAGGAACAGCCGAGCGCCCGGGCGCAGTCGTCCAGCGAGCAGGAAGCAGCGGGCACCACCGTTCGGTGGTGCCCGCGCCCCGCACTCGACGTCAAGAACCCTTGATCAGCTTCTTGACCTCGGAAGGAAGATCTTTTTCGGAGTCGACGGCGACGAAGAGGACGTCGTCGGGTGCGTCGTCCACCGCGATGGCGATGTCGGGGTCCACTCCCTCGATCGCGTAGGCGACCGTCGAGTCCGGCGACGCCTGACCGCCCCCGTCGTCCGACGAGTCGTCGCACGGAGGAAAGACGGCCGGCCCGAGCTTCTCGCCGATCTTGAATTCGGCGTTGGACACGTCCGAGTACATACGCTTGTCGTACTCGACCCGGTACTCGCAGGATGCCTCGGACTCGCCACCGCTCGACGACGCACAGGCGGCGGACACCACGACGGTCACCGCCGCCACCAGCACCCTCACGATTGCGCTCCGCCCAACCGGAACTACGGCTTTCACCTGGATACCTCCTCCCGGAGCATCAGCTCCGGCTCAGTAGATGCTGCGGAGGCCGAGAACATCGCCCTTGCCAAGGGTCCTCGCCCTTGTCGAGCACTCGATCGAACTGCCGAACATCGTGAGGTTGTTGTGCGAGCCATAGATGTCCTTCAGCCCGAAGACGTGCCCGGCCTCATGAGTACCGACGGAGCGGACGTCGTATTTGTTCGAGCAACTGCTGGTCACCTTGTTCGTGAAGTCGTAGTCGTGGGTGTTGAACCGGACATCGGCCTCCCGCAGGTCGTTCTTCACGCCGGGCGTGGGCCAGGACCAGGTGCAAGCGGTCGCGACAACGCCGTTCTTGAGGTTTCCCGCGTCCCAGGTACTCAGCCCATCGCGGTCGGTGCACTGGGAGCTGGTGTTGATGTCGGCCTCGTAGCTCGTCTTGGACAGGTAGTTGGCCTTGTGCGCGTCGACCTGGTCGCTGTAGCCACAGTTGTTGTAGCTCTCGGTGATGGCGTCGAGGGCGTCATAGAACACCCATATGGCGTCATTATGGGACATTCCAGCGGGAAGGCCACCGTCGCCGATGTACCAGTTGTAGGTGCCGTACTCTTTCAGGTCTTTCGTTGCGTACGTCCCGTCGCTGCACGCGCCTGGAGAGCCGGCCGCGTCCACCGCCGCCACCTCGGCACCCTCGCTGGAGTCGGAGGCGTCGGCATCCGTGTCGTCCGCCTCCAGTGTCACGTCCCCCGGCGTCGTGGTCGGGGTCAGCGAGTCGGCGGTGTCGGAGCCCGCGACGGAGGAGTCCGCGCTCTCCGCCTCGGTCAACTCGTAAGAGACGATGCCGTTGGCGTCGACCTCCATGGTGAATCCGTGCGACTCACCGCTGGTGGTGAGCGAGTCGACGCTCACCGCGGTACCCGGCGGGGGCACCGTCACTCCGGCGCCGTCGTACGTGACCACGCGCCCCACCGCGTCACACTTGATCACGGACGAGCCGGCGGGCAGGTCGCGGACGGTCAGCTCCTCTTTCGTAAGCTCACAGACATCCGGCGCCGCCGAGGCCGGATTCGCGCTGCCGGCGACTGCTGACAGTGAAGCAGCAAGCGTGAATGCCATGATCGTTCTGCCTATGAGTCCTGGGTTTCTCCCAGCCACTCTCCACCCCCAAGTATCCGCCCGTGTTCGGGACTTGAACAGATCTTGAGGAGCGTAGCCTTCACGTCATCACAAAAAATGACGAGTTCAGGACAAAAATTAGGGCCCCTCGCCAGGTCGAGCTTCGCCCAGCTCGCCGGAATGGCACGGAAACAGGCAGAGTGCTCATGCTCGGGCTGGTGGCCGCCGACGCAGCGAGCGTGCCGGCCGGCGCCCGGCCGCTGGCCGCGATCACCGAAAGGCCCTGCGCCGGGTCAGCCCCGCCCCGCCGCAATCACCCGCATCGCTCGCGGCGCCCTCCTCCTGCTCCAGCTGGAACACGGCCCCACCACCCGACCGGAGATCACAGACCGCCACGAGACGTCACCGAGAAGGATTCACCCCCACTCACCCCACTGTCCCGAAACCGAGAGATCGCACCGGAGGGCCCGTGTCGAACTTTCCGACACGGGCCCTCCGGTCCTGGCCGCCTCACCACACCCGGCTTTCCCTCGGAGTGCGACCCGTTGCGTGACTCTCAGCCCGACGCGCCACGCGAATCGGCTCTATTCATTGAAAACTCTGCTCTTGGCTATTTCCTTGTGATAGCCGACACCGGTCCAGTAGAGCTTCATCTGGTAGTCGCCGACGGGGCCGACGTCGGAAGCGAACTTGTCGCATCCGGCGTCACCACCATCATCTTCCGACGCCGCGACGTACCAGTCTCCACCGATCGGCTTGTACCACAGCTTGCCTATTACACCCGCACCGTCGGCTTTGGTGTCGCACACCGTGAAGACGTCACCGTTGTCCTTGAAGTAAAAAGATCCCTGACCGTACGCATCGTGGATCTCGATGTCGGTGTAGAGAATCTCGATGTCGCCTTCGACCGCCTCGATGGGCGCGGGAACGCTGTCGGTCTCGGCCGATGCCGACGGCATGGAGAACAGCATGACGGCAGCGAGCGAACCCGCCACTCCGACAGCCCGCCTGATAAGTAAGTTATTCACGGCGTGAACGCTATCCAGAGATCACATAACGGAACAATATACGATCGGCAACGTTGCGATTACCGCCGATTTTCGGCCACGGGAAGCTCCAGGCGGTTCGAGGTGAACCCTCGTCGAGTTCCGCGCTCTGCGCCCTGACCTCCGCGTTTCACTCGCGGCGGCGTCCGGATCTTGACCGGAAGCACGAAAGTGCCTCCCGAACTGGAATGACGAGGCTGGTCGAGGGCTTCTGTCACCACAGCCAGAAGGCGCTTTCTGCGCGCACACCACCGGGCCGCGTCCCGAGCTCGTCGTCTCGGCCGACGGCTGCGGGGCCGTCAGCCGCGCCGGATCCCGTCTGCCGGCCGATCTCGCCGCTGCCACCGGCCTGACCAACGGGTTCACGGATGCGCTGCGCAGGCTGCGACCGCATGGCACCGGGTCCGCCCCTGGCCGGGCCGCCGCCGATCTGGCAGTGATGCTCGCCGACGGGTGAGTCGGCCTCCGCCGAGCCGAAGAAGCTCCGGTACGGCGACCGCCTCGAGAGCTGGATCGCCGACGTCCGACAGGACACCCTGGCCCCGCCGGCGTCCTTCGCCCGAAGCCTCCGCCGTGATTTCAACGCCGTCCGCAACGGCCTGTCCCTGCCACATGGTTCCGGCACCGTGGAGGGCGACATCGACCGGCTGAAGATGCTGAAACGCCGGATGTTCGGCCGGGCCGGGGCCCTACGGGTTTCGTCGACCCGTAGGGCCCCCGGGCGCCGGGTGCACCGTGTCACTCCTCGTCGCGCAGCCGGGCCGCCAAGGCCGTCAGCGGCTCGGTCTCCTCGGTGTGGCCCGCGGCGGTCAGGCGGGAGAGCGCCGCGTCGAGGCGGGTGAGGGCGGGGGCGGGACGTTCCAGGTAGATGCCCTCCACGGCACCGGCGAGGCGGACGCACTCGGCCCACTCGCCGGCGTGCTGCTCCGGCCCCGGCTCGCCGAGCAGGGTGAGGGCCTGCTCCAGGGCGGTCAGGGCGTCCTCGTAGGCACCGGCGTAGGCGTTGACCCGTCCGTGCTCGTAGGCCAGGGCGGTGTCCAGGGAGCGGCCGTGGGCCTCGTACCCGGCGGCGCGGGCCTCGTCGGCGACCCGGCCGGCGTCGGCGAGGAAGGCGCGGGCGTCGGCCAGGCCGTCGGGTCCCTGCTGCTGGGCCTGGAGGCGGGCGAGTTCGCGCAGGGTGTTGCTGAGGTGCTCGTAGCGCGGGGCCCGGGCGTGGGCGGCGAGTGCCTGGTCGGCGGCCTTGCGGGCCTGGCCGAACTCGCCGGACTCGCCGAGGAGTACGGCCGTCTCCGCGGCGATCATGGCGTGGCTTCCCGGGTCGTCGTCCCAGCCGGCCGACTCGGCCGCGAGGGCGACGAACTCCGCGGTGGCGGCCTTGAGGTCGTCCCCCGCGTGCAGCGCGCGGGCGCGGGTCAGGCGCAGCTGGGCGGCGAGCCGGTCGTCCAGCTCCCCGGCGGCGACGTCCGGTTCGGCCAGCAGGGAGTCGAGCAGCGCGATGGCGTCCTCGACGCGGCCCAGATCGAGGCTGAGCTGGGCCGCGTTGCTGTAGGTGCAGAACGCGTCCGTCCGGCGGCCGCGGCGCAGGTCCAGCTCCGCCGAGCGCGTCAGGTGCCGCAGCGCCTCGTCGGGGCGGCCCAGGTGCATGCAGATCTCGGCCAGTTCGGCGTGCAGGCGGGCGGTGTCGACCGCGTCGGCCGGCCAGTCGGCGGCCAGCCGCAGGCCCTCGGACAGGTCCGCGTGCGCGGCCTGCGCGTCCCGGAGGCCGAGGTGGAGCCGGCCCCGCAGGGCGAGCACGCGGGGCAGGTGCCAGGCCGGGCCGTGCTCCTTCAGCCGGTCGAGGAGGCCGTCGGTCTCGGTGAGCGCGGTGGGCAGGTCGCCGGACAGGGCGTATGTGGTGGCCCGCAGCAGCAGGGCCCTGGCGATCTGCCCGGCGAGGTCGTGCCGGGTGGCGAAGGCGTGCAGCAGGTCCACCTCGGCGAGGAGCGGCGCGACGTGCTCCTCGCTCCCCGACGCCTGCAGGCGCAGGCCGAGCGCGGTCGCCCGCAGCCGCAGCAGACGGGCCTCCTGGCCCGGGGTGAGACCGGACGTCTCCTCGTGCAGGCGGACCAGGGAGGTGTGGGCGGTGGTCAGCGCCTCGGTCTTCCCCTGGGCCTTCGCCTCGGGGCCGTCGGCGTCCTCCGTGGGGATCTCGGCGGCGGCGAGCAGGGAGCAGGCGCGGGAGAGTGCCGCGTGACCCGGCAGTCCGGCGTCGTCGTACAGACCCGCGGCCTCCTCGTGGAGGGCGGCGGCGTCGGCGAACTCGTCCTTGTCACCCGCCCAGTTCGCCTCGTCGGCCAGCAGGTCCGCGCGCAGCCGCAGGAGCGGACCCGCGGCCGGGTCGTCGGGGTGCGTGTAGTCGCGGGCGGCGACGAGCGTGCGCAGCCGCGCCCAGCAGGCTTGGGCGTCCGGGTGCGCTTCCTCTTCCAACGACCGTGCCTGGAGAATGAGTTCGGTCAGCGACTCGGGAACGGCGGCGGTCGTACGGGCGGTGGAAGCCGACGCGGCGGCCGGTGCGGCCGGGGTCACGTCGTCGAGGCTGCGGGTGCGCAGGGTCAGTTCCAGCGCGTCGAGGAGCGGGGCCCGGTCGAGGCGGGCGCTCCGGCGGTCGGTGTGGGCGGTGGTCCCGTTGCGGTCGTCGAAGCGGGCGGCGAGGTCGGCGGCGCGGCCGCGCACCTCGGCGCGCAGGCCGGTCACGGTCCAGGTGCGGCCCGGGAACCCGGCGGCGGGCAGTTCGCCGTGGCCGAGGGCCTCGACGCGCTGGAGGAGGACCTCCACACCGGTGAGGAAGTCGAGCTGGTCCTGCGGCGAGTCCACCTCGTCGAACAGGTTCCGGTTCTCGGCGAGCAGTTCCAGGCCGCGTGCCTCGTTGCCGGTCAGCGCGCAGAACTCCAGGTGCCGGCCGACCTCCCCGGACATCGAGGGGTTGCGGCGGCAGCCGCGGTAGCCTGCGAGGTGCAGTTCGCGTGCCCGGTCGGTGCGGCCGGTGCGCAGCAGGGGCAGCAGTGCGTAGGAGGCGGAGCGGGCCGGCTCCTCCTGGCAGGACTCCTTGCCGGCCAGGACGGGCTCCCAGGTGCTCAGCGCCCGCTCGTCGTCGCCCGCCGCCAGGTGGTACAGGGCACGGTCGCAGATCTCGCAGGCCTCGCAGTCGCTGAGCCGGGAGCGGGAGCGGCCCGCCCACAACTCGTAGGCGAGGGCGGTGTCCTCACCGAGGTGGACGGCCAGCCGGTAGGCCTGCCCGTAGTAGGGCTGGAGGTCCAGGCCGGCCTTCTCGTAGCGGTCGCGCATCTCCGTCAGCCACTGGCGCAGGCTGGCCAGCGGTATCTCGGGCAGCGCGCGCAGGGCGCCCGCGACCCACTTGAACCGCCAGAACAGCTGGTGGCGCAGGCGTTCGTCGAAGACGTCCGGCTGCTCGTCGAAGAGGGTGAGCAGACGGGCGAAGACGACGGGCGACTTACGGGGTTCGGAGCCGTAGGTGTAGGCCTCCTGGAGTTCGAGCAGCGCGTCGATCAGCGGGACGGGCTCCGCGAACTGCTCGGCGGCGTCGACGAGTTCCTCGGCGGTGACGGTGCGGGTGCGGCCGTAGGGGCGCCGGTCGTTCTCCCGGAGTGCCTGGTACAGCTCGTCTGTGTTCTGGGGAGGGGATGTGGTCGGCATCGTCAGCTGTCCTTGCGGAGGGCGTGGGCGAGGAGGTCGAGGAAGGAGCGGTTGATGAGGCTCGATTCGGCGGGCCTGAGCGGACGCCGGGACAGCAGCGCGGCCTGCCCGTAGAGGGCTTCGGCGCTGGTGCGGGCCAGTTCGGGCTCGTCGATGGCGACGGCGGTGCGCACCAGCGGGTTGAGCTGGTTGAGGATCAGCTGGGCCCGCGGTGCCTCCTGGCGCAGGGCGCCGAGGATGTCGCCCCACAGGCCGCCCTCCTGCTCACGGGCGAGCTGGGAGCGGGTGCGCTCGTGCCGGGCCTCGCGGCTGTCGACGAGGAGGGCGGGGGCGGAGGCGGGCTGGAAGGTGCGCAGCGCCACGTCGCAGTCGAAGACGGCGAGGGCGTCGCGGGCCAGGGCGAGGTAGGCCGCGGCGGCCAGTTCCGTCTCCCGGTCGACGGGGTCGAGGTGCGCGGTGAGGGTCGCCGGGTCGAGGTCGGCGACGGTGACCTCGGCCCTGATCTCGGGCAGCCGGTGGACCAGTTCACGGTCGTAGGTGTAGCCGCCGTTGACGACGCCGAGCCCGGCCGCCGAGGCGATCGCCGCGACCTGCCGGAACTCCTCCACGCTCGACGTCACCAGCACGGTGCGGTGGGTGCGCGCGAACTCGTCGAGGGTGGTGTGTCCGTCGGTGGTCTCGAACGGCAGCCAGGGCAGCAGCATCCGCAGGATCTCGTCGTCGTGCACGGCGAGCGACTTCACGGCCAGGTGGTGGGCCTGGAGGAAGCGGGCGAGCAGGTCGGGGTCGCTGGCGGCGGCCCGGGCGATCCACGCGCGCAGCCGTTCGGCGAGGGCGTCGCGGACCGCGGTGAGGGTGTCGTCCTCGTACAGGGACTCGCGGGACGCCGTCGGGCGCAGGTTCTCGGCGTCGACGACGCAGCGGACGAAGAACGCCCACTCGGGCAGGATCTCCTCGGCCTGCTCGGACAGCAGCATGCCCTTGACGTGCACGCGGTGCCCGTGCCGGCGCCCGGCCGGCACCGCCTCGGGCAGCACGCACGCGATGCCCTTCAGCCCCACGACCGGCAGGTCCAGCTCGATGGTGTCCAGCGGCGTGAACCCGAAGACCTCCTCGCCGTACGCGGCCAGCGCACGGGAACGGGCGCCCGGCGTCGGGTACGTACGCGCCCAGGGCGCCGCCTCGGGGTTGACCGGCGCGCCCGGACCGTCCGTGCCGTCGGAGAAGGTCACCGGGTGACGCAGCAGGGAGCCGAAGTGCCTTGCCAGGGACTGCACTTGGACCGGACGGGTCCACTCGGCCGCGTCGGCGCGCGGCGTCAGCGTGACGGTGGTGCCGGGCCGGGGGCGGGCGGAGGCGGGCAGGGTACGGACGGTGTAGCTGCCGTCGCCGCGCCCCCGCCACTCCACGGCGGGCGCGTCGGGGGTGCGGGCGGACCGGCTCAATACGTGGATCTCGTCCGCGACCAAAAAGCAGGAGAGCAGGCCGATGCCGAACTGGCCGATGAAGTCGCCGCGTTGCTCGACGATCTTCCCCCAGCCTCGAATGGGCTCGTCCGGGGGGACCCCCATGGCGCGCTTGCTGCTGCGGCCGATCGTGGCGAGGAAGGTGTGCACGTCGGCCTCGGTGAGACCGACGCCGTCGTCCTCGACGCGTACCACCGAACCGTCGGCGTACAGGCGGATGCCGAAGGCGTCGGCGGGGGCGGCCGGTTCGAGGCCGTGCCGGGCGGTCAGCGCGTCCACCGCGTTCTGCATCAGTTCGCGCAGGTAGACGCGGGGGCTGGAGTAGAGGTGGTGGGAGAGGAGGTCGACGAGGCCGCGCAGATCCACCTGGAAGGTGCGGTCGGCGCCGGCCGGGTTCGGGGCGGTGTCGGGCAGAGTCATCGGGCAGTCCGGGGTGAGGAGTTCGAGAGGGGCGGGTGCGGGCTCAGGCGCGGCGCTGGCGGCGGGCGAACTGCTTCTCGGGCTCCGCGAAGTAGGTCCAGGGCCAGGTGGTGTGGGCGCCGTCCAGCTCGTGGAACACGCGCCGGCAGACGGTGCTCTCGGAGGCGAGCGACAGGGCCATGGCGAACATGTTGAAGTCGTGCTGCCAGCCCGGGCGCCGCTCGTAGTCGGGGTGCAGGATGCTGCGCCGGGCGGCCTCCGCCAACTCCGCATGGATCTCGGGCGTGTCGAGGCACTCGGACTCGTCCGACTCCACCCAGTCCTCGATGTGGGCCATGGCGACCGCACAGCCGAGAGGATGGCCGTCGGGCGCGCCGGCGAACGCCTCGCGGGCGAACGCCAGGGCCTGCCCCTGCTCGCCGCCCCAGCGCGGCTGCAACTGCGACACCCACTCGAGGTGGCTCGACAGGTCCAGCGGGTCGCGGCGCAGGGCGGCGTCCAGCCGGGTCTCGTTGACGGCGCGGCCCAGAGACATGCCGCGCCCGGAGGTGAGGAGATGACGCCACGGCGTGACCCACTCCGGCCGCAGCTCGGCGGCCTCGAACAGGTGCTCCTCGGCGGTGCGCAGCCGCTCGTGGAAGATCCGCCACTGCTCCTGCGTGACGTCCACGGCCCGCGCGCTGGTGCGTGCCTCCCAGCCCCATCTGATGTGGCGCGCCCCGGATATCAGCAGGGCCGTCGCCCGGTGCTCCTTGTCCTCCTCGACGGCGCGGCCGATCCACTCCTCCACACCGTCCAGCACGGCCAGTTCACCGAGGACGTGGTGGTCGCGGCCGAGGTCGAAGGGGGCCAGCGCCTCCTTCACCGCCTCCCACTCACCCGCGTCGGCCGCCTCCACCAGCGCCAGCACCCGCACGTCCCCGAGCGCGCGCAGCGTGTACATCCCGTTCTTCTTGCGCGGGACGGGAAGGGCGTACGGATCCGCCCCCGCCGCACTCTCCCCGCCCCTGCCGAACAGCTTGCCGAACATGCCGCGCCCTCCCTGGCCCCGCGTGATCATCCGGTGCAGCATAAGCGGCCCCACCGACATCGCTTCCACGGCTTTTTCACCGGCACTTCACGGGGCCGTCGGGGCACGGGGCCGCCCCCCGGGAGGACTACTCCCGTCCGGCGGACGTGGACGTCCGCGCCGTGTTCGCCCATCGGGCGCCCGGTGCCGCCGCCGTGATCCTGCCCTCGGTCGTCATGGCCCGGACCTCTCCGACGCCGGGGCGCCCCCGGCGTCCGCGTAGAAGCTGATCTTCCGGTCGAGTACGGCGAGGGTGCCCTGGAGTTCCGCGATCCGGGCGAGCACGTCCTCGCGGGTCGCCGTCAGCAGGTCGAGGCGGTCGCCGTAGGTGTGGTCGCCCTCCCGCACCAGTTCCGCGTACCGCACCATGTCCGCGACCGGCATACCGGTCAGGCGGAGCTTGCCGACGAGGGCCAGCCAGTCGAGGTCGCGGCTGCTGTAGCGGCGCTGACCGGTGTGCGACCGGTCGATGTGCGGCATCAGGCCGATGCGCTCGTACCAGCGCAGAGTGTGGGCCGACAGCCCGGTCAGGGCGGCGACCTCGCTGATCGTGTACGTGTCCCGGCCGTCCGGCCGCCGCTCGCCCTGCGGTGGGCCGGCGCAGATGTCGGCCCTGGTCCCCGCACTCTCACCCATGGTCTCCGTCACCGTCATGCACTCCACGCTAGATCCCTGGAGTGCGCTCCAGGCAACCGCGACCGGTGAGAAACGGCGGGACGACGGGCGCACCGGCTGAACAGCATGGCGGGCATGACTCTCGTACGCCGCGCCGTGCCCAAGGACGCGGAGGAAGTACTGCGGCTGCGCCAGGTGATGATCGACTCGATGCCCCACGCCTCGCCCTCCACGGACTGGCACGCCGACTCCCTGCCCGTACTGCGCGCCAGGCTGGCCGAGACGGACGGCAGCTTCGCGGCGTTCGTGGTGGACCACCCGGACCGGCGCGGGTTGGCGACGCTGGCGGCCGGCACGATCGACTACCGCATCGGCGGCGCGCACAACCCGTACGGCATCGACGGCTACGTGTTCAGCGTCGCCACCGACCCGGACGCCCGCCGCCGGGGTCATGCGCGCGCCTGCGTGGAGGCGCTGCTCGTGTGGTTCCGCGAGCGGGGCGCCCGCCGCGTCCGCCTCACCGCGTCCCCGCAGGCCGAGCCGTTGTACGCCTCCCTGGGCTTCACGCGGAGGCCGGACCCGTTGCTGGAGCTGCGGCTCTGAGCGCTTAGGCTCGACGGCATGTCGTTGAAGAGCCTCGCGTTGATCGAGAACTGGCCGGTTCCCACCGCCGCGGCGGGTGTCGTCCGGGCGGACGGCACCGTCCTGGGCACCCACGGACCGGCCGGAGACCGCTTCCCGCTCGCCTCGGTCACCAAGCCGCTCGCCGCCTACGCGGTGCTCGTGGCGTACGAGGAGGGCGCGATCGAGCTGGACGAGCCGGCCGGCCCCTCCGGCGCCACGGTCCGCCACCTCCTCGCCCACACCTCGGGCCTCGCCTTCGACGAGCACCGGGTGACCTCCGCGCCCGGCGAGCGCCGCCTGTACTCGAACGTCGGGTTCGATCAGCTGGGCGACCACATCACGAAGGCGACGGAGATCCCGTTCGCCGAGTACCTGCGGCAGGCGGTGCTGGAGCCGCTGGGGATGACGTCGACGTCGCTGGAGGGCTCCCCGGCGAAGGACGCCGTCTCCACGGTGGACGACCTCCTGCGCTTCGCCGCCGAGATCCAGACCCCGCGCCTCCTCGACCCGCGCACCGTCGCCGAGGCGATGACGGTCCAGTACCCGGGCACCAAGGGCGTCCTGCCGGGCTACGGCCACCAGAACCCCAACGACTGGGGCCTCGGCTTCGAGATCCGCGACTCCAAGTCCCCCCACTGGACGGGAGCTTCGTCCTCACCGGGCGCCTTCGGCCACTTCGGCCAGTCGGGCACGTTCCTGTGGATCGACCCGACCGCGGGGGTGGCCTGCGCCGCCCTCACCGACCGCGCCTTCGGCCCCTGGGCCGTCGAGGCCTGGCCGCCCTTCACGGACGCGGTGCTGGCGGAACTGCGCGGCTGAGAACCCCGCACCGACCGCCGCGACACCAGGGCGCGGTCCCGCCGCCCCGTGCGACGGGACCCGCCACCCTCTACCTCGGCGACGCGGCGCCACGATCCGCCCGGCGCAGCTCACCGGCCACCAGGACGGCGCACGCGGCACCGGCGAGGAGCACGCCTGAGACCGTGATCCAGACGCGCCGATCGGCCTCCAGGACGACCTGGTACTGCTCGTGGGAGAGCTCGACCGTGCCGCGTGCGTACGGTGTGGTGTCGAGGGCGTAGTACCGCCCGTCCTTCACCTCGGCGGCCTGCAGGTTCCCTTCCTGCCCCTTGCCGAGGAACGTCATCCCCACCCCCGACAGAACCATTACCGCAAGCCCCACCTGCACCCGGCCGGGAAGACACCGGAAGGCCTGCCAGGCCAAGGATTTGTCCACGCGTGCCAGGAGGAGGCGCGCCACAGCGGATATGACGATCGGGAGGAACAGGAAGGCGACCAGTGCCAGCGGCCCCTTCGCCGTGGCCAGCGGCAGGACTCCCGGCAGCCAGGTGAGCCCGGCCAGTACCAGCAGAACGGCGCCCAGCCCGGCCGCGAGACCGCCGTGCACCTTGAACGACCACCCCATGATCCGCAGCCTGCCACAGGCACCGCTCCAGGCCGCCACCGGGTTCCGGCAGCGACCACCACAGCACTCGTCACAGCAGGTGCGCGAACTCCTTCTCCGCTGAGGAAGGTCCTCGAACTCCCGACCCGGCGCAAGGGTCCCGTTCGGCGCCGTGAACCGGATTCACGACGAGGGCGGTCCCCCTGGACGGACACCCGTGATCAGTTTTCACTCGGCGGGTTCAGGTATGTGGGACGTGACGGAGTCGATGTGGATTCTCGGGTCGTCCGGCAGGACACCTTCGAAGGACGCACCCATGACGGTTGTTTCCGAGGCTGTCTGGCCCGGGGCTACGTCCTGGAACGCGAAGTTGTTGGTCGTCACCCAGTCCGTTCCGTTGCCGACACTGACCTTGACGTTTATGTTGCGGGTTTTGTCGATGGTGTTGGTGATGTTGCAGGTGACATTGACACCGGTCTCCTCGACGGTGGCCCGGACCTCCGCGTTGCCGAGCGTGACGATCTTCGTCTTCCCCTGATAGCTGATGACCGGTGACGGTTCCGGGCTGGCTCTGGGGGGCGCCGGAGCATGTGAGGCGCTGCTCTCCGCCGCGGGAGAATCAGGCCTTGCGTCAGGAGGGGAACTCTCACTGTCCGAGCATCCGGTGAGCAGTGCCGTGACGAGGAGTGCTGCGCCCCATGACGCGGGGCGCAGCGTGTGGAGAGAGGACATTGCAGGAGCCTATGGTGAGGCAGCCGTCGAAGACGACCTTGCTTCCGGCCTTCTCGGCATCATGGCGCGCCTCTGGTCCGCCCGCGCCCGGACAGGAGCGCGAACAGGAGGAGCTCTGGGGAGGTGCCGTCCCCGGAGGTGGCATACCCACGTAAAAGCGTGAGCACTTTGGCCACTGTTGTCCCCATGGCGCTCATTTGAGCCCCTACGTGACACTTGCCTGCTGACTGCTCACGCTTTTCGGCAAGACATCCACGTCCGCACCCGCAGTGGGGCGGGACTTTGAGTTCCAGGACGATGCTGCGCACAGAACTGAAGCTTCCTTTGAGCTGCGCGACCGTCAGGAGCCCGGTCGGCGGCGCCGGAATCCGCGCCGGGCGTCCTCGCCGGAGTCGGTCTACCGGTCCCGGGCCGGTGTCCTCGGCTGGAGGATCTCGCTCATCGAGTCCTCGCGCCAGCGCTTCAGGAGTCGGTGGAAGGCGTGGGCACCGTGGGGGTAGGCGGTGGGGCCGTTGGGACGGCCTCGGCCTTCGCGGTTGTAGTAGCCGGGGGTGCACTCCGCGTGGAACCACTCGTGGTCGGGGGCGTCCTTCGCCAGGGCGGCGAGCCAGGCGTCCTCGGCCTCGCGCGACGGTTCGACGAGGGCGCCCTCGGCTTCGGCGGCCGCGACGAGGGCGGCGGCGTGGACGGCCTGTTCGTCCAGGACGTGGGTGAAGTTGACGCTGCTGGCGTTCTGCGGCGAGCCCATCTGGATCAGGTTCGGGAAGCCGTTGCTGGTGAAGCCGTGCAGGGTGCGCGGGCCCCGGCTCGCCCAGGCGTGCAGGAGCTGGGTGCCGCCCCGGCCGTGGACGGGGAGCCTGCCGGAGAGGATGCCGGAGGTGCCGACGGAGAAGCCCGTGGCGAAGATCAGGCAGTCGAGTTCGTAGGTGGTGCCGCCCACGACGACGCCGTGCTCGGTGACGCGCTCGATGCCGTGGGTGTCCGAGGTGTCGACCAGGGTGACGTTGTCACGGTTGAAGGCGTCGTAGTACTGGTCGGAGAAGGTCGGGCGCTTGCAGGCGTACCGGTACCAGGGCTTGAGCCTCTCCGCCGTGTCCGGGTCGGTGACGGTCTGCTCGACACGGGCCCGGAGTTCGTTCATCTTGGCGGCGTCGGCGACCTCGTAGGCGGCTTCGAACGCCTCCCGGTCGCCCTGGCGGCGGAAGCTCGGCAGGAGCTTCTCCAGGAGGCCGGCCGACTCGGTCCAGCGGTCCGCCACCAGGTCCTGGTCGGCCGGTTCACCGGAGACGATGCGGAGGTAGTTCTCCCGGCGCTCGTGCGCCCAGCCCTCGCGGTCGGCGCCGACGTCCCGGGCGGTGGTACGGCGGTTGGCGCGCACGTCCACGGTGGAGGGGGTGCGCTGGAACACGTGGACGTGTCCGGCGTCCTCGGCCAGCATCGGGATGACCTGGATGCCGGTGGCGCCGGTGCCGACGACGCCCACCCGCTTGCCCGCGAGGCCGGTCATGCCGCCGCCCGGGGTGCCTCCGGTGTAGGCGTAGTCCCACCGCGAGGTGTGGACTCGGACGGCAACCTCTGTCAGGGGCTGCACGTCCGGCCCGCGATGGTCGTGTACGACCGGCACGGTGAGCGTCTGGCGACGGTCGAGGTGCCCGCCCGCGCCGCCGCGGGCCTGGAGTCGGCGACGAACGTGGCGATCACGCCCGGCGGGACCAAGGCGTACATGACCGTCAGCGGACCCGCCGGTGGATACCTGTACACCTTCGACGCGTTGGCGGAAGGCACCCGGCAGTCCAACGGCGGCTGACCGCACCCGACTCCTGCGCCCTCACCGCTCGAAGGGCCGCACCGGCCCCACCTCGACGCCGAGGAGCCGCCAGGCCGCGAGCGCCCTGCGCTCCCGCTCCTCGCGGGAGGGGCCGGTGACGGCACCGGAGACCATGGCGACGGCGATCCCGAGGTCGTTCGCGGCGCTCAGCCGATGGCCGCCGCCCGGCAGGTGGGCGCGCAGGGCGCGTTCGACCCGCCGGGACAGGCCCAGGGCGTGCGCGCGGACACCGGAGCCGCCGGCCACCTCGTCGGCGTGCAGGAGGCCGATGAACGCCGCCGACTCCGTCAGATGCCAGGTCAGCACACCGAGTACGTCGGCGAAGGTCGCGTCCTCGGCGGCGGCCGCCTGCTCGACCTGCCGGACGTTCTCCTCCAGCACCGCGGTCGTCACGGCGGCCCGGTCGGGAAAGTGCCGTTACAGGACGCCCTGCCCGACCCCGGCGCGCCGCGCGATCGCGGACAGCGGGGCGTCCAGGCCGTGCTCGGCGTAGATCTCCCGGGCGGCGGTGATCAGCGCCGCGCGGTTGCGGGCGGCGGCCTTGGGCCCGTCGTTCGCGGGCCGCCGCCGCTGGTCCGGCACGGGATGCTGCGTCATCCGGGCAGGGTACGACACCACCCGCCCGACCCCGCCGGTCCAGGCGCAGGCTTGACATCACAGGGGCCGCCGGAAGACATCGGCACGATTCCGCGAGGCCCACTGTGACAGTGATCTCGTTTACCCAACGCATCTGGGGCGTTTGGTGACCTTGTGTCAGCCCCTGCTTGTGGCACGCAAGTTAAGACACGCTGGAGCCTCTTGTGCAATCCGCGTAGACCCTTCAATCTTTCGGCTGGCGACAGGGAAAAGCAGACACGGACACAGCGCCCGGGTTTGGCATGTACCTGACTCACTCCTGTCCGGAGGAAGAACCGGTCCAGGCGTTCGCTTCGTGTGCCCCCCCCACCCGACTCACCACCTGTCGAGAAGGAACCCCCAGATGGCAGTGATGCGAAACACCAAGCGGAGAACGCTCGTAGGAATCTGCTCCGTCGCCGCGGCCGCTCTCACCGGTGGTCTCTTCACCGCTCTCCCCGCGAGCGCCGCCGAGCCCGTCGGGACGATCGCCTACGCGGACGCGCCGAACGCGGTCGAGGACAGCTACATCGTCACCCTCAAGCCGGCCACCGAGGCCGGTTCCGCCCAGGGCAAGGGCGTCGCGAAGAAGTACGGCGCCGAGGTCGAGCACACCTTCCGCGAGGCCGTCAACGGCTACACCGTCGAGGCCACCGAGGCCGAGGCCGCCAAGCTGGCCGCCGACCCGTCGGTCGCACTGGTCGAGCAGAACCGCACCGTCACCACCCAGGCGACGCAGACCAACCCGCCGTCCTGGGGCCTGGACCGCATCGACCAGACCGCGCTGCCGCTGAACAGCTCCTACACGTACGACGACACGGCCGGCCAGGGCGTCACCGCCTACATCATCGACACCGGTGTGCGCATCTCCCACAGCGACTTCGGCGGCCGCGCCCGCAACGGCTACGACGCCGTCGACAACGACAACGTCGCCCAGGACGGCAACGGCCACGGCACCCACGTCGCCGGCACCGTCGCGGGCAGCGCCCACGGCGTCGCCAAGAAGGCCTCCATCGTCGGCGTCCGGGTCCTCGACAACAACGGCTCCGGCACCACCGCCGGTGTGATCAAGGGCGTCGACTGGGTCGCCGCCAACGCGGTCCTGCCGGCCGTCGCCAACATGTCGCTCGGCGGCGGCGCCAGCGCCACCCTGGACACCGCGGTGCGCAACGCCATCTCCGCCGGCGTCACCTTCGCCGTCGCCGCGGGCAACGAGTCGACCACGGCCACCGGTTCACCGGCCCGTGTGTCCGAGGCGATCACCGTCGGCGCCACCACCAGCACGGATGCCCGCGCCAGCTACTCCAACTACGGCTCGAACCTGGACATCTTCGCCCCGGGCTCGTCCATCACCTCCGCCTGGCACACCGGCGACAGCGCCACCAACTCCATCTCCGGCACCTCGATGGCCACCCCGCACGTCGCGGGCGCCGCGGCGCTGTACCTCGCGGACAACCGGTCCGCCACCCCCGCGCAGGTCGCCTCCGCGCTGGTCGCGGGCTCCGTCTCCGGCGCCGTCACGAACCCGGGCACCGGTTCCCCGAACCGCCTGCTGTACGTCGGCAGCGGCGGCACCACCCCTCCGCCGCCCGGCAAGACCTTCACCAACTCCTCGGACTACACGATCAGCGACCGGTCGACCGTCGAGTCCCCGATCACCGTCACCGGCGTCTCCGGCAACGCCCCGTCGGCCCTGCAGGTGCCGGTGAACATCGTCCACACCTACATAGGTGACCTGACGGTCCAGCTGGTCGCGCCCGACGGCTCGGTCTACACCCTCAAGTCGGTGGGCACCGGCGGCTCCACGGACAACATCAACACCACCTACACCGTGAACGCCTCCTCGGAGACGGCCAACGGCACGTGGAAGCTCCGGGTCACGGACAGCTACTCCGGCGACACCGGCTACATCAACAGCTGGGGCCTGACGTTCTGACCCCCCTACCCTCCTCCCCCGCCCCCGGCACGGTCCACCGTGCCGGGGGCGGGGCCTCTGTCGGCGAGGGCCGCTGCCCACAATCCCCGTACCAGTCCGAGTGCGGCGTCGAGCGTCGGCGGGGCTTCGGTAGCCAGCTCCCGGGCCAGATCGGGGTAGCTGTCCCGCCATCGGGGCGGTTGGTCCGCAAGCTCGCTCGGAACCTCGTGCGTGCTGCGTACGGCGAAGACGTGCCGTACGACTTGCACGAGAGTCGCGTCGCCCGGCAAGCCGTCCTCGGCCAGCAGTACAAGGTCCACCAGATCCTTGACCCGTGTGTTGGGACGGTCACCGTAGTCGCGGGTGAAAGCGTGCAACTTTTCCGCGAAGTGCTGTCGGCGGTCAACGGTCTCGATCGCACGCTGCGGGGTCCCTGCGAACTGGAGGGTGTTGGGCAGCGGGAGGAATTCCGTCCGGGCGATCTCCTCTCCCCGGTCCACGACGTCCACCCTGACGCCCGCGAACACCTTGCCCGCGAGACGGGACTCGACGGAGAACCGCCAGCCGCCCCGCCCGGCCGTGTCCGCCGTCAGCGACACGGCCGGTCCGACCCGGAAGCGGAACCCGTCCCGGTCCAGGTCGGTCGCAGAGCGTCGATCAGCAGCTCGCGCACCTCGCTCCCGTCCGTATCGGAGCCGTCCTCGGGCCTCAGCGCCAGATCCAGGTCCTTCGTCGTACGAGCGCGTCCGGTGAGCCGGAACTCCATGGCCGCGCCGCCCTTGAGGATCCAGCCGCTTGCCCGGTCCTCCGCGAGGCGCGCCGCCATGCGGTCGAAGACGACGAGCCGCCGTCTGCGGGCCAGATCGGTTCCGGACCTGTCGGCTTCCTGCTTCAGCCGGGTTTCCAGGGCGCGACGCAAGTCGGCGGCGTCACGGTAGCGGCCGGTCACGACATCGCCTCCAACGCCCGCTCCACGCCCAGTTCCGCTCGCGGACCCAGCAGTTGGGCGGCATGGAGCAGCCTTCGGCGGGACACCATCCCTCGTTCCAGCGCCTCACTCACCGCCCCGTCCAGGACATCCTGGTCCTCACCCGCTGCCGCGCACTCGGCGATGGCGCGCAGCGGTGTCGTCACCCGGTACCCCATCCGGTCCTCGACGTCCGGCTGCGTGAGTTCGGCTCGGTGCAGAATCACCGCGTCCGACTTCTGCCGGAAGCCACGCGGCACAGTGAGGTGGATACGGGACGGGTTCGCCGTGCCGAGGTCGTGGGCCGCGAGGGCGGTGGCATGGGAGACCACAGCCCTCCCCTTGCTCCACAGCGACCAGCACACCAGTTGTTCGTCACCCTCACTCGGAAGGTCGGAGAACTCCGGCAAACGGTAGAGCGCCCGGTCGACCACCAGCCAGTTGCCGTGCTGAGCGTGGTAGTGCTGAGCCTGGTGGGAATACCCGGCGTCCACCGCCTGCGCGGCAGTGAAATAGCCGCGCTGACCGGCCGCGGTCCGCCAGAGGGCAGAGCGCCTGCCCACACGGTCTTCGGACACATCGCCACCCTTGGTTGTGCATGAAACTCAAAGAATACTTGAGTTTCCTGCACAGCTGCGCACAAAACTAAAGTTTTCTTTGAGTCATGCGCCCACCAAGAGCCCGACTGCCGACACCGGAATCCACCCCGGGCACCCCTCACCGAAGCAGGCTTACCGCTCTCGGCCCGGCACCCCCGACTGGAAGATCTCGCTGCGGGGTCTTCTGCACCGCCGCCACACCCCTTCACGGGCGCGGTGCCGGTCGGGGTGCGGGACTGCGACCGCACTCGAACCACACGGTCTTGCCGCCGCCGGCGGGATGCGGCGTCACACCCCACCGGTCGGTCACCGCCTCGACGAGCAGCAGCCCGCGCCCACCCTCGGCAAGCGTGTCCCCCGCCCCCGGAACGGGCAGTCGCGGACACCTGTCGGAGACCTCCACCCGCACGCCGCCGGGCTGCAGCAGGAAGCAGATGCCGCAACGGCGGCCGGGTACGTGCCGGATGACGTTGGCGAGGAGTTCCGACACCGCGAGTTCGGCCGCCTCGGCCACCTCCAACAGGCCCGAACCCTTGAGGTAGACCCGCAGGATGCGGCGCAGATGCCGGACCGAGTGCTCGCCCAACGCGAACTCGGCCCGGTAGTGCGTCTCGAAGTCCGCCGCACGCGGACCAGTTGTCTGATTCACCTCACCAGAATGCGACGCACCGCATACGCTCGACTACGCACCGAAATCAACGCCGAGAGGCGTTTCAGGCCGGAGGCGCCACCGTGGCCAACATCCAGACGCTCGATCCCACCGCGTCCCCGCTCGACTACTACGGCTGGGAACTGCGCCGCCAGCGCGAGGCCCACGGCCTCAAGCAGGGCCAACTCGGCGAAATCATCTTCTGCACGGGTTCGTTGATCTGTCAGATCGAGACCACGAAGAAGATCCCCACCCGCGACTTCTCCGAGCGCGTGGACGCCGCCCTCGGCACCGACGGCTTGTTCTCCCGCCTGATCGGCCTGGTCCTGCGCAGCCAACTGCCCACGTGGTTCCAGCCGTACGCGGAGATGGAGGCGAAGGCGGCGTACATCTCCACCTACCAGGCGCAGTTGGTGTACGGGCTGCTACAGACAGAGGAGTACGCACGGGCAGTGTTCAGCGTCGAAGACCGCAGCAAGGTAGACGAAATGGTGGCGGCCCGAATGGAACGCCAGCGCATCCTCAAGCGTGACCAGCCACCCGCACTCTGGGTCATCCTGGACGAAGCCGCTCTGCTCCGAGACATCGGTGGGCGCGACGTCATGCGTCGGCAACTGGCACACCTGTTGTCCTTCGAAGACAATCCGTGGGTACAGGTCCAGATCCTTCCCTTCCTTACAGGCCAACACACCGGAATGATGGGGTCGTTCAACCTGCTGAGGTTCGATGACAACCCTGACCTGTTCTACATGGACGGCTATGACCAAGGCCATATGACCGCTAATCCGGACGTGATCAAGGAGCGCTCGGTCGGTTACGCTCGCCTGCAAGCCTCAGCCCTCTCCCCCGAGGACTCGGCGAGACTGATCACCCGCGTGATGGAGGAACGCTATGCGACCCAGCACCGCACCGAGGAACGTTGAGTGGCGTAAGTCCAGCTATAGCGGAAGCAACGGCGGCGATTGCGTCGAGGTGGCTGACGGCTGCCTCGACGGTGCCGTCCCGGTGCGCGACAGCAAGAAGCCGTCCGGTCCGGTCGTCACCGTCGGCGTCTCTGCCTGGCAGGCGTTCGTCGGTGGCCTGCGCCGGCCGACACGGCGCGTCTGAACATCCCCTCTGAAGCGTGGCCGGGCAGCGTCACGCTGTGCGGTCGCTTCTCCAGGGAGTGGTTGTGACGTCCGAGGTACGGGTCCCGGAGCTCCCGGCAGTGGCGGTGGACTTCGGGACCACTCGCCACGTCCTGGCTGCGTACCGGCGGCACGCCTCGCACCTGCTGTTCATCGGGCTCGGCATCGTGGTGATCACCGTGGTGCTCGTGGTGGTGGGCGCTGTGGCGGGAGTCAGTTGGCTGAGCAAACCGGCCCCGTACACCGCAGGCGGCGGGCTGGCCGTGGCGGGCCTCGGAGCCGGTGCCCTGCGTATCGCGGGGCGCATGCAAAGGCTGCTGTCCGGGAAACCCTGGATCGTCTGCCCCGCTGTCGCGCCGGCGATGGGCACCGGCCCGACACGGCTCGTCCTGAGGACGCCTGACACCGACGAACTGTGGGCGCTGACCGTGGTGGCCGTTCAGCAGCGCCACCCCCTGTCGTGGCCGCCGGATTCCGGTGTGCTCTGGTGGTGCGGGGATCCTTCCTGGGGCGGAGTCGTCTCGCAGCCGGGTGGCAGGACACTGGTGTGGACGCGACCGACCCGGCGGCGCCGGCGGGAGGGCGACCTGCACGCGGCTGTTTCCGCCGGGCTGCTGGAGCGTCCGGCGCCCCCACAGGTGCAGACGTCCGCGACAGGTCCGGCCGTGACGGGCACGGCGGACACCACGCCTGCCCGCCGCCGTCCCTTCTTCCGGTGGGGCGCGTTGCTGGGCGCGGTACTTCTGGGCCTGGGGATCGCCGGGGCCGTGGCGGCGGAGCCGGATCCGCAGGTGGATCTGACCGTGGTCCAGGAGGACAGGTCAGGGCGCTGCACCGTGGTCTGGGAGGACCCGTGGAGCGGGAGCGAGCGCCGGGGCCCGTTCCAGTGCGACCCGCACGTTCCAAAAGCGGTTGAGGAACTCCTTCTTACCGATGGGCCATCCTGTGCCCCGCGTCAGGTGAGACCCATACGAATCTCGACCACCAAACCGATCAGAGACAGGAGTGTTACGCCGCCGGCGGCGAACCGGAGCGACCCCGGAGTAGCCCTCTCCACAGTGCCGGGTAGCACGCCCGCCAGGAACAGGAATATCCGATCCGTCATCTGCGCGATGTTGAAAACGGTGACGAGCCCCACAGAGAACATGATCCCAAAGAGCACGACCTTTCCCACCTGCATCTCGGAAGGGACACGCCCCGCGAGTTCAATCATGTCGACCTGGTTCACCCCATACCAACTATCAAATTTGCTGTATCGCTAATTCGACCAACACGTTTACGGGGGTGGGGAAAATTATCCATCCAACCGCAGCACCAGCTCGTCGATCTCCGCTCCCCGCGCGTTCGCGAAGCCCCGGTCCTCGCCGACGACCTCGAAGCCGCACTTCTCCAGGACCCGCACCGATCCGGTGTTGTCCGCCGCCGCACGGGCAACCCGCTCGCAGGCCACCTTGGCGGCCCGCACGTTCGCTGCAGCCTCGGATGGAACTCTTTGAGTTTCGGATCAACAGACGGCAGGAGAGTTCGAACTGACGCGCAGCATTCGTCACTCCCCATCAGCGGGCCCCCTCCGGCTGCATGGAGGAACTCGAAAAGCGTGAGCACTTCGACCTCAACTGTCCACACCTCGCTCATTTGAGCGCTCAAGTGACAGTTGCCCGCCAACCGCTCACGCTTTTCAGCCACCCCACACCGGCAGGCCCAGCACCTCGGAGGCCGAGATGCCTTATGCAGGCCAGATCGACTCCAGGTCGGTCGGCACCCTGTTCGAGTCGGCGCTCCAGAGCACGAGGCTCTGCGTCTGAGAGCACGGCAAGCTGTTCAGCCGGATCCGTACGGAGATGATCACGCGGTTCTGCAGAGTTAGTTACACCTGGGTGTAACTAACTCTGCTCGCTTTCGAAGGGTGTGTGACTTTCTCTGCACTTCGGCGGGCCTCGGAGCGGTCACACCGGGCTCATCTCCCACAGCAGGAGCTCCGATGTGGTCTCCGCGACAGCCGCGAGCCCCTTGGCGTCCGTGATGCGGGCCGCGTCGCCCGGGGTCAGGTGTTCGTCGTTCAGGGTCACCTCGCCGCGTACGACGTGGGCGTACACGTATGCGGCATCCGGGATCGCCGTCCGTTTCCCCGCCGAAAGGCGGCGGACGTGGAGCGTGGCGCCGGCCTCCGGGAGGGCGTACGGGGTGGAGTCGGTCATGCCGCGGACGATCTCGTAGAAGGGGTCGCCGCCCGGCCGCAGCGGGGTCAGCCACATCTGGAGGAAGGTCAGGGGCTCGGGGCCGGCGTTGCGTTCCACGTGGCGGACGCCGGAGGCGGCGCTCAGGCGTTGCAGGTCGCCGGGGCGGACCACGCTCTCGCGGCCGGTGGAGTCGCGGTGGGTCAGCTCGCCGGAGACGACCCAGGTGACGATCTCGGTGTGGCTGTGCGGGTGCTCGTCGAAGCCGGCGCCGGGGGCCAGGTGCTCCTCGTTGCAGGCGATCACCTGGCCGAAGCGGAGGTGGTCGGGGTCGTAGTGGGGGCCGAAGGAGAAGGCGTGCCGGGTCTCGATTCCGGCCGCCGGATCGCCGCCCTGGTAGCGCTCGTGCGCGCGCCGTACGTGCATCACCGGCCCACCGTAAACCTGCCACGCGGACCCGGCGGCCCGTTCACCCGTCCGGATAAGGCAGTCTTGTCCACGTGCCCGAACCCGAAACCAGTACCCACGATGCCGCAGCACGCCCCGTCCACGCGCATGCCGCGACGCTGAAGAGGCTGGAGAAGTCGTCCGGCAGCCTGGCCGCGCAGGCGATCACGCGGATGGACGAGACGCTGCCCTGGTACCGGGCCATGCCCCCGGAGAACCGTTCCTGGATCGGGCTGGTCGCGCAGGCGGGCATCGCCGCGTTCACCGAGTGGTTCCGGCGTCCCGACGCACCGCAGGCCATCTCCACCGACGTCTTCGGCACCGCGCCGCGCGAGCTGACCCGGGCCATCACGCTGCGGCAGACCGTGGAGATGGTGCGCACCACCATCGAGGTCATGGAGAGCGCCATCGACGAGGTGGCGGCGCCCGGCGACGAGGCGGTGCTGCGCGAGGCGCTCCTCGTGTACGCGCGGGAGATCGCCTTCGCCACCGCCCAGGTGTACGCGCAGGCCGCCGAGGCACGGGGTGCCTGGGACGCGCGGCTGGAGTCGCTGGTGGTGAACGCGGTGCTCAGCGGCGAGGCCGACGAGGGTGCCGTGTCGCGGGCCGCCGCTCTCGGCTGGAACTCGCCGGAGCATGTGTGCGTGGTGCTGGGCACCGCGCCCGACGGTGACTCCGAGCTGACCGTGGAGGCGATCCGGCGGGCCGCCCGGCACGCCAAGCTGCAGGTGCTGACGGGGGTGCTCGGGGACCGGCTGGTGGTGATCGCGGGCGGCAGCGACAACCCGCTGGGCGTGGCCAAGTCGCTGATCGGCCCGTATGCGCAGGGGCCGGTGGTGGCGGGGCCGGTGGTGCCGGACCTGCTGGCGGCGACCCGGTCCGCGCAGGCCGCCGCGGCGGGCCTCAAGGCGTGTACGGCCTGGCAGGACGCACCTCGTCCGGTGCTGGCCGACGATCTGCTGCCGGAGCGGGCGATCGCCGGTGATCCCGCGGCCCGCGAACAGTTGGTGGAGGAGATCTACAGACCGCTGGAGGAGGCCGGGGCCGCGCTGCTGGAGACGCTCAGCGTCTATCTGGAGCAGGCGAGCAGTCTGGAGGGGGCCGCCCGGATGCTGTTCGTTCACCCCAATACCGTTCGTTACCGGCTCCGACGTGTGACAGACGTCACCGGCTGGTCACCCTCCGATGTACGCTCTGCCTTCACGCTGAGGATCGCGCTGATCCTGGGGCGTCTGGTCGACGGTGATCTTCAGCTCTAGCCTCTTGTCGGGGTCCCACAAAACCCCCTCGTGTTCTTCGTCCTTGTCCCCACGGGCGGCTTCGGCCGTCGTCAAGAGAGAGTGTGAGAGTGCTCGTACTCGTCGCTCCCGGCCAGGGCGCTCAGACGCCCGGATTCCTGACCGAATGGCTCGACCTGCCCGGTGCCGCGGACCGCGTCGCCGCCTGGTCCGAGGCCATCGGACTCGACCTCGTCCACTACGGCACCGAGGCCGACGCGGACGCCATCCGTGACACCGCCGTCGCCCAGCCGCTGCTGGTCGCGGCCGGGCTGCTGTCCGCCTCGGCGCTCGGCGAGATGGCGGACATCGCGCCCGGCGCGGTGGCCGGCCACAGTGTCGGTGAGATCACCGCCGCCGCGTTCGCGGGTGTCCTCGACGACTCCGCCGCGCTGAGCCTGGTCCGCAGGCGGGGTCTGGCCATGGCCGACGCCGCCGCGATCACCGAGACCGGTATGGCGGCGCTGCTCGGCGGCGACCCGGACGTCACCGTGGCGCACCTGGAGAAGCTGGGGCTGACCCCGGCGAACATCAACGGCGCGGGCCAGATCGTGGCGGCCGGCACCAAGGAGCAGCTGGCCGCGCTGGAGACGGACAAGCCCGAGGGTGTGCGCCGGGTCGTCCCGCTCAAGGTCGCCGGCGCGTTCCACACGCACCACATGGGCCCCGCGGTCGACACGCTGGCCAAGGCCGCCGAGGACCTCGCCCCGGGCGACCCGAAGGTCACCTACGTGTCGAACAAGGACGGCGCGACGGTCGCGACCGGCACCGAGGTGCTTCAGCGCCTGGTCGGCCAGGTCGCGAACCCGGTCCGCTGGGACCTGTGCATGGAGACGTTCAAGGAGCTCGGGGTGACCGCGCTGATCGAGGTGTGCCCCGGGGGGACCCTGACCGGTCTCGCCAAGCGTGCGCTGCCCGGCGTCAAGACGCTGGCGCTGAAGACCCCCGCAGACCTCGACGCCGCCCGCGAGCTCGTCGCAGAGCACGCCTGACGCCCTTAGGAGCAGATTCCGCATGGCGAAGATCAAGCCCGGTAAGGGCGCCCCGTACGCGCGCATCCTGGGTGTGGGCGGCTACCGGCCCACCCGGGTCGTGCCGAACGAGGTGATCCTCGAGACGATCGACTCGTCCGACGAGTGGATCCGCTCGCGTTCCGGCATCGAGACGCGGCACTGGGCGTCGCCGGAGGAGACGGTCGCGGCGATGTCGGTCGAGGCGTCCGGCAAGGCGATCGCGGACGCCGGGATCGACGCCTCGCAGATCGGCGCCGTCGTCGTGGCGACCGTCTCGCACTTCAGCCAGACCCCGGCCGTCGCGACCGAGATCGCCGACAAGCTGGGCACGGACAAGGCCGCCGCCTTCGACATCTCGGCGGGCTGCGCGGGCTTCGGTTACGGCCTGACGCTGGCCAAGGGCATGGTCGTGGAGGGCTCGGCCGAGTACGTGCTGGTCATCGGCGTGGAGCGGCTGAGCGATCTGACCGATCTGGAGGACCGGGCCACCGCCTTCCTGTTCGGTGACGGCGCGGGCGCGGTCGTCGTCGGCCCGTCCCAGGAGCCCGCGATCGGCCCGACGGTCTGGGGCTCGGAGGGCGACAAGTCCGAGGTCATCAAGCAGACCGTGCCGTGGACGGACTACCGCGACGGCGAGGTCGAGAAGTTCCCCGCGATCACGCAGGAAGGCCAGGCGGTGTTCCGCTGGGCCGTGTTCGAGATGGCGAAGGTCGCCAAGGAGGCGCTGGAAGCCTCCGGGCTTTCGCCGGACGATCTGGACGTCTTCATCCCGCACCAGGCCAATGTGCGGATCATCGACTCGATGGTGAAGACCCTGAAACTGCCGGAGCACGTCACGGTCGCCCGTGACATCCGCACCACCGGCAACACCTCGGCCGCCTCGATTCCGCTCGCGATGGAGCGGCTTCTGGCGACCGGCGAGGCGAAGAGCGGCGACACCGCGCTCGTCATCGGCTTCGGGGCGGGTCTCGTCTACGCCGCTACGGTCGTTACTCTCCCCTAGGCACTCCGTGCCGGACCACCCGGTCCGGTGCGGAACCGCAGTACCCGCCGTTGACGCGGCGGGCGCCACACCCTCTGGAATCACAGCGAAGGAGCGCCATCATGGCCGCCACTCAGGAAGAGATCGTCGCCGGTCTCGCGGAGATCGTGAACGAGATCGCCGGCATCCCGGTTGAGGACGTCCAGCTGGACAAGTCCTTCACCGACGACCTGGACGTCGACTCGCTGTCCATGGTCGAGGTCGTCGTCGCCGCCGAAGAGCGCTTCGACGTCAAGATCCCGGACGACGACGTCAAGAACCTCAAGACCGTCGGCGACGCGACCGAGTACATCCTCAAGCACCAGGCCTGAGCACTGCCGGGCCTTCCTGATCCAAAGGGGAGGCCCGGGGGCCCCGGCCCCGCCACCCGGCGGTGGCGCCGTACGAATCCTCGTAATCCGTTGGAGAAAGAATTCCGATGAGCTCGACCAATCGCACCGTGGTCGTCACCGGTATCGGCGCAACCACACCGCTGGGTGGCGACGCAGCCTCTACCTGGGAGGGCCTGATCGCCGGCCGTTCCGGAGTCAAGCCCCTGGAGCAGGACTGGGCCGCCGACCAGGCGGTCCGCATCGCGGCCCCCGTGGCCGTGGAGCCCACCGAGACCATCCCCCGTCCGCAGGCCCGCCGGCTGGACCGCTCGGCGCAGTTCGCGCTGGTGGCGGCCAAGGAGGCGTGGGCCGACGCCGGCTTCGAAGGCAAGGCGGGTGAGGACCCGAACGTCGCCCCGGAGCGGCTCGGCACGGTCATCGCCTCCGGCATCGGCGGTGTGACGACCCTGCTGGACCAGTACGACGTGCTGAAGGAGAAGGGCGTCCGCCGCGTCTCCCCGCACACCGTCCCCATGCTGATGCCGAACGGCCCGTCGGCCAACGTGGGCCTGCTCGTGGGCGCCCAGGCCGGCGTGCACACCCCCGTCTCGGCGTGCGCCTCGGGCGCGGAGGCCATCGGCTACGCGATCGAGATGATCCGCTCCGGCCGCGCCGACGTCGTCGTCGCGGGGGGCACCGAGGCGGCGATCCACCCGCTGCCCATCGCCGCGTTCGGCAACATGATGGCGATGTCCAAGAACAACGACGACCCCGAGGGCGCCTCGCGTCCCTACGACGTCGCCCGGGACGGTTTCGTCCTCGGCGAGGGCGCGGGCGTCATCGTCCTGGAGTCCGCCGAGCACGCCGCCGCGCGCGGCGCCCGCGTCTACGCGGAGGCGGTCGGCCAGGGCATCTCGGCCGACGGCCACGACATCGTGCAGCCGGAGCCGGAGGGCCGCGGCATCTCGCACGCCCTGCAGAACCTGCTGGACAACACCGACCTGGACCCGGCCGAGATCGTGCACGTCAACGCGCACGCCACCTCGACGCCGGCCGGTGACGTCGCCGAACTGAAGGCGCTGCGCAAGGTCTTCGGCGACGACGTCGACCACATGGCGGTCTCCGCGACCAAGTCGATGACCGGGCACCTGCTCGGTGGCGCCGGCGGCGTGGAGTCGGTGGCGGCGGTGCTCGCGCTGTACCACCGGGTGGCTCCGCCGACCATCAACGTCGACACCATCGACCCGGAGGCCGAGGCGACCGCGGACATCGTCCGGGGCGAGGCGCGCAAGCTGCCCGCCGAGGGTCGTATCGCCGCGCTGAACGACTCGTTCGGGTTCGGTGGGCACAACGTGGTGCTGGCGTTCCGGTCGGTCTGACCGACGCCGGTACGCCGAGGCGTACGTGCGAGGGGCCCCACCTTTCGAGGTGGGGCCCCTCGGTGTGTCAGGGGGTGCCGGGGAGGGCGGGTCGCGGCCCGGGGCCGGTCTCGGCGAGCGGTCAGACCACCTGGTGGAGCCAGCGGACCGGGGCGCCCTCGCCCGCGTAGCGGAAGGGTTCCAGTTCGTCGTCCCAGGGCTTGCCGAGGAGCTTGGCGATCTCCGCCTCCAGGTCGGTCTCGCCCTGCTGGGAGCGGACCAGGGCGGCGCGCAGCCGGTCCTCGGGGATCATGATGTCGCCGTGCATGCCGGTGACGGCGTGGAAGATGCCGAGGTCGGGGGTGCAGCTGTAGCGCTCGCCCTCGGCGGTGGGGCAGGGCTCCGAGGTGACCTCGAAGCGCAGCAGCTGCCAGCCGCGCAGCGCGGAGGCGAGTTTGGAGGCGGTGCCGGCCTGGCCCTTCCAGGAGAACTCCGAGCGCCAGGTGCCCGGCGCGGCGGGCTGGCGGGTCCAGTCCAGGCTGACGCGCACGCCGAGCACCCCCGCGACGGCCCACTCGACGTGTGGGCACAGCGCGCGCGGCGCGGAGTGCACGTACAGAACTCCACGTGTCGTCACCGGAACCTCCGGGCAGAGCGGGACAGGACGGAACGGGGCCGATCAGCGGGTGGCCGGGCGAGCCACGTTGATGGCGAGGCTACCGTGTGGTGGGGGATGGAGTGTGACGTACCGTCCGTCCTGGTGCCCGGAAACTTCCGGCATTCACCCGGCAGGACGACAGTTCCCCTGGGTGTGCCGTTCCCGGATGGCCGTATGCGGCCCCGGGTGGTGTGAGCCGGTCCGTCCGAGCGAGCGGGAACTCCCGCGCGTTGTTATGCATGGGGGACGGTGACCACGATGCGCGGGGAGGCGGCGGGATGGAGCAGGGGACACGGCGGGCGCGGCTCGGGCGGGGCGGCCGCTCGCGGGCCGTGCTCGCCGTGGCGGCGGTCGCGTTGGGGGGCGTGCTGGGTGTCGCCGGCTGCGACGCCGTCGGCGGTGACGCGTCCGCTCCGTCCGCCGGCCCGGCGAAGGAGGCCGCGCCGTCCCCGTCGCCCACACCCGTCTGGGACACCAGCCCCACCTCCGTGGCCGCCGTGGGCGATTCCATCACCCGCGGTTTCGACGCGTGCGCGGTGCTGACGGACTGTCCCGAGGTGTCGTGGGCCACGGGCAGCAGTGCGCAGGTCGACAGTCTCGCGGTGCGGCTGCTGGGGACGGCCGGGGCGGCCGAACGGAGCTGGAACTACGCGGTCACCGGGGCGCGGATGGCGGATCTGCCGGGTCAGATGGCCCGGGCGGTGCGGCGCGATCCGCAGCTGGTGGCGGTGATGGCCGGGGCCAACGACGCCTGCCGGGCCACGACGTCGGCGATGACGCCGGTGGCCGACTTCCGCGCGGACTTCGAGGACGCGATGCACACCCTGCGCAAGGCGCTGCCCAAGGCCCAGGTGTATGTGGCGAGTGTGCCGGACCTCAAGCGGCTGTGGTCGCAGGGCCGGACCAACGAGCTGGGCAAGCAGGTGTGGAAGCTCGGCATCTGCCCGTCGATGCTGGCCGATCCGGATGTGCTGGACGCGGCGGCGACGGAGCGGCGCGAGACGGTGCGAAGCCGGGTGGAGGACTACAACAAGGCGCTGGAGGAGGTCTGCGCGGAGGACCTCCGCTGCCGCTTCGACGGCGGCGCGGTGTACGAGTACGAGTTCGGCACCGAGCAGTTGAGCCGCTGGGACTGGTTCCACCCGAGCATCGACGGTCAGGCCAGACTGGCGGAGATCGCCTACCGCACGGTCACGGCGAAGCAGCCGTGACCTATCGTTCCGCACATGAACGAACTCTTCGGCACACTTTCCGACGGCACCCCGGTGCACCGCTGGACCCTGGAACGGGCCGGCACACGGGTGCGGATGCTGTCGTACGGCGGGATCGTGCAGGCCGTGGAGGTGCCGGACCGGGAGGGGCGGCCCGGGAACGTGGTGCTGGGCTTTTCCGGCCTGGACGGCTATGTCGCCCGTCCGGAGCCCTACTTGGGCGCCCTGATCGGGCGCTACGCCAACCGGATCGCGGGCGCCCGCTTCCCGCTGGACGGGCGTGTCCACACGCTCGCCCCGAACAACGGGCCGAACTCGCTGCACGGCGGTGAGCGGGGCTTCGACAAGCGGGTGTGGGACGTGACGCCCGTACCGCACGGGCTACGCCTCGGCCGGGTCTCCGCGGACGGCGAGGAGGGCTTCCCGGGCCGCCTGGAGATGTCGGTGACCTGCACGCTGGACGAGCGGGGCGCGCTGGGGATCGTGTACGAGGCGGTCACCGACGCGCCGACGGTCCTGAACCCGACGAACCACTCGTACTGGAACCTGACCGGCTCCGACCCCGGCTCCGGCGCCGCCGCCGGCAGCGCGGCCGGGCACGAACTGCGGTGCGCCGCCTCCCGGTTCACCCCGGTCGACGCGGACCTGATACCGACCGGCGAACTCCGGGACGTCACCGGCACCCGCTTCGACTTCCGCGAGGGGCGCAGGACGGGCACCGGGTACGACCACAATCTCGTGCTCGACAAGGGGGTGACGCCGACGCCGGTGGAGGTCGCCGAGCTGTACGACCCGTCGTCCGGGCGGGTGCTGACGGTGGCGACCACCGAGCCCGGGATGCAGCTCTACACCGCCGACCTCATCGGGGAGCCCTTCGCCCCCGGGGCCGGCGTCGCACTGGAGACCCAGCACTTCCCCGACTCCCCGAACCGGCCCGACTTCCCGAGCACGGTCCTGCGGCCGGGCGAGGTGTTCCGCTCGGAGACGGTGTACGGCTTCTCCGTGCGGTAGGTCCGGACCCGGGGCGGCGTGCATGAGCCCCGGTCCGGGGTCAGGGTCCCGGACCGGGGCTGCTCATACGAGGACTACCCCGGCCAGCGGGTGATACCCCGCATCAGACGTTAATCGTCGCGGTGACCCCGCGGCCCGCGATCGGGCATCCGGCCTGGAATTCGTACGAACCCTTCACAAAGGACCACGATGTGGTCACCTCGTACCGGATCCCGACAGCACGCTGGTGCAGTTCGTCGCCGGTCTCAGTGGGCGCCGGTCTCAGTGGGCGCCGGTCTCAGTGGGCGCCGATCTCAGTGGGCGTCGGTCTCAGTGCGCCGGCGCACGGGCTCGTCGGAGCCGTCCTCGGGGGTCTCCTCGCCGAGCAGGTCCCGTGCCATGAGGGTGGCGCCGGCGACCGCGCCCGGCATCAGGAACACCGCGACGAACGGGACGAGGAAGGCGAGCCCGAGCGGTGTTCCGAAGCCCCAGACCAGGGTCTTGCGGGCCCTCAGCAGGGCGAGCCGCTCCCGCAGTTCGACCTCGCGTCGCTGGAGGGCCACCGCCGTCAGCTCCTCGGTGAGGAAGAAGCCGGTGACCATGAAACCGATCACCGGTACGACGGTCTGCCCGAGGAGGGGGATGAACCCGAGGGCGAAGAGCAGCACCGCCCAGACGAGGGCGCGTACGACGATACGGAGGCTGTCCCGGCCGGAGATCCACAGCTCCCGCCCCAGCGTCAGCCCGGACTCGGGGGCGGTGCCGTCGGGCGAGACGTCCCGGTCGACCTTCTCGGAGAGGCTCTCGTAGAAGGGCTGGCCGATGAGGAGCGTCACCGCGGTGAAGGTGATGACGGACAGCAGCAGTCCGAGCGCGAACAGGACGACGGTGAGGAACCCGCGGAACAGGCCGAGCCAGGGGCTCGACCAGTCGTCGGCGAACGGTGTCGCCCAGCCGACGAAGCCGGCTCCCCACAGGGCCAGCGCCACCAGCGCCGCCGCGTACAGCACCAGTGTGACCAGTCCCGGCACCAGACCGAAGCCGTACTGCTTGCCGTGCCGGGCCACCCAGCGCTGGCCCTTCAGGAGATACCGGAATCCCGCCCCAAGATCGCGCATGGGGGCACTATAAGTGCCCGTCGGCGACGTGTCGTGGGCCGGTCGCCGTCAGAGCTTGACGATCATCTTCCCCGTGTTGTCGCCGCGCAGCACCCCGAGGAACGCCTCCAGGTTGTTCTCGATGCCCTCGACGACGGTCTCCCGGTACTTGAGCTCGCCGGAGCGCACCCAGGCCCCGACCTCCTGGACGAACTGCGGCTGGAGGTCGTAGTGGTCGTTGACCAGGAAGCCCTCGATGCGGCCGCGGGTCTGGATGAGCCGGGCCAGGTTCCTCGGGCCGGGCGCGGGCTCGGTGTTGTTGTAGACGGAGATCATTCCGCAGACGGCGATCCGGCCGCCCCGGTCGAGCGACCCGATCGCCGCCTCCAGGTGGTCGCCGCCCACGTTGTCGAAGTAGACGTCGATCCCGTCCGGGGCGGCGGCGCGCAGCTGCTCGCTCACGGGGCCGTTCTTGTAGTTGAAGGCGGCGTCGAAGCCGTACTCCTCGACGAGCAGCTTGACCTTCTCGTCGGATCCGGCGGAGCCGACGACCCGGGAGGCGCCCTTGAGCTTCGCGATCTGCCCGACCTGGCTGCCGACGGCGCCCGCGGCGCCGGACACGAAGACGCGGTCGCCCTCCTTGAAGGCGGCGGTGCGCAGCAGGCCCGCGTAGGCGGTGAGCCCGGTCATCCCCAGCACGCCCAGGTACGCCGACAGCGGCGCGGCGTCGGGGTCCACCTTGACGGCGTTCTCCGCGGCCACGACGGCGTACTCGCGCCAGCCGGAGAAGTGCAGGACGTGGTCGCCGACGGCGATCCCCTCGGCCTCCGAGGCGACGACCTCGCCGACGGCACCGCCCTGCATGGCCTTGCCCAGCTCGTACGGCGCCACATAGGACTTGGCGGCCGACATCCTTCCCCTCATGTACGGATCGACGGAGAGGTACTTGTTCCGCACCAGCACCCGGCCCGCACCGGGTGCCGGGACCTCGGCCTCGACCAGGGCGAAGTCCTCGGGCTTCGGCCATCCGACGGGCCGGCTGAGCAGCTGCCACTCGCGGCCGGTGGTGGGGAGCGTGGGGGTGTCGGACATGGGGTGGGGCCTCCTCGAGGTGTTTCAGGACCTGAAACAACCATGCCGCTGAATATTTCAGGATGTCAAGCATATGAGTACTCTGGGGGCATGGCCGCCGCATCCAGTTCCCCCAGCCGCCCCGACGCCCTGACCCTGGAGGTCGTCGAACTCATCGGCTCGGTCGTGGCCCGCTACCACGAGGAGTACGAGGAGGCGGCGGCCGGCCACGCGCTCACCGGCGCGCAGGCCCGGTTGCTGAGCCTGCTCTCCCTGGAGCCCCTGCCGATGCGGAAGCTCGCCCAGCGTCTGAAGTGCGAGCCGTCGAACGTCACCGGCATCGTCGACCGTCTGGAGTCGCGCGGGCTGGCGGAGCGCCGCCCGGACCCGGCCGACCGCCGGGTGAAGCTGGCGGCGGCGACGGCGGAGGGGCGCAGGGTGGCCCGCAGCATGCGGGAGTCGCTGCGCTTCGCCCGCGAGCCCCTGGCCGCCCTCACGGAACAGGAACGCCTGGCCCTGCGGGACACGCTGCGGACGATGCTGGACACCGACCGGGGCACCGGCGCACCCGAGGCGTAGGGCCTGGTCGACAGCTCCACCGGACCCGGGTCCGGACCGGGTCCGTCAGGTGCACCACCACAGGAAGCGGTCGCAGGTTTCCGAGGGTTCGGGCTCCGGTTCCGGTTCGGGCTCCGTAGTGGTCGGGGCGGGCTCCGGGACGTCCGGCTGCGGCGGGGACTGCTGTGGCGGCGCCGTGGTCGGGTCGGCCGGTGACGTGCCCGCGGGTGCCGGCCCGGTGGCCTCCTCGGGCTCCCCCTCCGCCCCCTCCTCCGTCTCCGTCTCCTCCTCCCCCTCCGCCTCCGCCGACTCATCGTCCGCAGGCGACTCCGAGGCCGACGGTGAGCCGGAGGCGCTGGGGGACGGGGAGTTCACGGACGCGCCCGCGCCCGGGGCGCCGCCGGGCGGTGGCACCGAATCGACCTTCGCCGATCCGCCGTCCGGCGTCTCGTCCCCGGCCGCCGCCGGCTCGGGCCTCGCCCCCGGTGCGTCCATCCCCAGCTCCGCGAGGCTCAACGCGCCTGCGGCCAAGACGAATCCCGCCGCGATCAGCAGCGACCTGCGCCGTCGCCTGCGGTGCGCCGCGGCCTTGCGGTCCCGGCGGCTCGCCCCTGCCATGGGCCCCTCGTCGTCCGCCTCCGGACCCGTGGGGTCGTCGGCGTCGGCGTCCGCGTCGATGGCCGGCCGCCGCGCGTCTTCGGCGGGTTCCGGCTCCGCGTGCGGCGTCGGCTCCGGCTCCGGTTCCGGTTCCGGTACGTCCTCCTCGTACGCCGCCTGCGGGGTGGCGGAGGCCTCCGGGTGGGCGCGGAGGGTCTCGACAGGGGTGCCGCACCCCGGGCAGGCGAGGGCGCCGTTGAGGTGCCGTCGGCACGGGTGGCAATAGTCCATGACGCGGGAAGACTAGGTTCCGCTCACGCCCGGTTGATAGAGCAAGATGTGAAGGTTTGGTAGGGACCCTCGCCCAATGGTTTCGAAACTGCCGAAACCGTTGTGCGCGCGACCCATTGACACCCCCGCCGCCCCGTCCTTACTGTCACGCCAACATTTCGAACGTGTGTCGAAATATCGAACAGCCACCGACGACACCGGCGAAGACACCGAAGAAGACACTGGCGACACTGGCGAGAACAGGGTCCACAACTCAGCGAGGGGCAACCGCCGTGCGTATCACCGGAATCAGCACACACGTGGTCGGGACGCCGTGGCGCAACCTGACGTACGTCCAGGTGCACACCGACGAGGGGCTCACGGGGATCGGCGAGACCCGGATGCTGGGGCACACCGACGCCCTGCTGGGCTACTTGAAGGAGGCGGAGGCCAACCACATCCTCGGCAGCGACCCCTTGGCCGTGGAGGACCTGGTCCGCCGCATGAAGTACGGCGACTTCGGCCGCGCCGGCGAGATCGTGATGTCCGGCATCGCCGTCGTCGAGATGGCGTGCTGGGACATCAAGGGCAAGGCCCTCGGCGTGCCCGTGTGGCAGCTGCTCGGCGGAAAGGTGACCGACAGGGTCAAGGCGTACGCCAACGGCTGGTACACCACGGAACGCACCCCGGAGGCCTACCACAAGGCCGCGCAGTCGGTGGTGGAGCGCGGTTACCGGGCCCTGAAGATCGACCCGTTCGGCACCGGCCACTTCGAACTCGACCACCGGCAGAGCCTGTACGCGGTCTCCCTGATCGAGGCGGTCCGCGACGCCATCGGCCCCGAGACCGAGCTGATGCTGGAGATGCACGGCCGCTTCTCCCCCGCCACCGCCGTCCGCCTCGCCAGGGAACTCGCGCCGTTCGACCCGGCCTGGCTGGAGGAGCCGGTCCCGCCGGAGAACCTCAAGGCGCTGGAGAAGGTCGCCGCCAAGGTCGACATCCCGCTCGCCACGGGTGAACGCATCCACGACCGCATCGAGTTCCGTGAGCTGTTCGAGAGCCAGGCCGTCGACATCCTGCAGCCGGACGTCGGCCACATCGGCGGCATCTGGGAGACGCGCAAGCTCGCGGCGACCGCCGAGACGCACTACATGCTGGTCGCGCCGCACAACGTCGGCGGTCCCGTCCTCACCGCCGCGTCCCTCCAAGTCGGTTTCACCTCACCGAACTTCAAGATCCTGGAACACTTCAACGACTTCGCGGACGCGGAGATCAAGAAGGTCGTCAAGGGCGCCCCGCAGGTGAACCCGGAGGACGGCTGCTTCCACCTCTCCGACGCCCCCGGGCTCGGGGTGGAGCTGGACGTCGACGCGGCGGCCGAGTTCCCGCAGCAGCAGGCCCGGTTCGACCTGTGGGCCGAGGGCTGGGAACAGCGCAAGCCCAAGGGAACGAAGTGACCGCGCGCGTGGGCGGGCCCGCCGCCACCCCCGCCGCCACCCCCGCCGCCGCCGGCTCGCTCGCCGTCGTCGTCGAAGGCCCCGGCACGCACCGTCTCGTCGCGCACGAGCCGCGCGACCCCGGCCCCGGCGAGGCACTGGTCGGCGTGCACGCGACCGGCGTCTGCGGCAGCGACCGCGAGGTGTACCAGGGCAACCGGCCCGAGGAGTACGTGCGTTACCCGCTCACCCCGGGCCACGAGTGGTCCGGGACCGTGCTGCGGGTGGGCGCGGGAGTGCCGGCCTCGCTCACCGGCCGCAAGGTCGTCGGTGAGGGCTTCCGCAACTGCCAGGTGTGCGACCGCTGTCACGCCGGTGAGACGACGCTGTGCTCGGCGGGGTACGAGGAGACCGGGTTCACCCGGCCGGGGGCGATGGCCGCCACGCTGACCCTGCCGGCCCGCCTGCTGCACGTCCTGCCGGACGACGCCGACCTCACCGCGGCGGCACTGCTGGAGCCGGCGGCCTGCATCGCCGCCGCCGCGCTCAAGGCGCACACCCTGCCCGGTGAGCGGGTCGCCGTGGTCGGTACGGGCACCCTCGGCATGTTCGCGGTGCAGTTCCTGCGCGCGAACTCCCCGGCCGAACTGCTCGTCGTCGGCAGCCGGGACGACCGCGAGGCGCTGTCCCGGCGGTACGGCGCCACCGACTTCCGTACGAAGGACCGGGAACTCCCGGACGACTTCGACGTCGTGATCGAGACCGCCGGGTCCGCCAACGCGGCCCGCACCGCGGCCGCGCTGCTCCGGCGCGGCGGGCGACTCGTCCTGACGGGCATCCCGGCGCCGGGTGCGGACGGCCTGGACCCGACGGATCTGGTCGTACGGCAGTTGGAGGTGCACACCGTCTTCGGGGCGGCGCCGGACGCCTGGGCGCACACGGTGCGGGTGTTCGCCGCCGGGCTGCTCGACCCGCTGCCGCTGGTCACGCACGAACTGCCGCTGGCCGAGTTCTCCCGGGCCATCGAGCTGGTGGGGTCGGGCGATCCCGGGGTGGGCAAGGTCCTGCTGCGCCCGTAGGTCCTACAGCCCCTGGGGGAGCCGGGGGTGGGGCGGCCTGACGGCCCCACCCCCGACTCGCTCCCTTCCGCCCCTCTCGCCTCTCTTCTGTTCCCTTCGTCCCTCCCCCTTCGTAGCCGCAGCCGCCCGCCCCCACCCCGGGCCGCGAACCTCGTCCGACCCACCGAACAAAAGGACATCTCGTGACCGACGCTTCCGCCAAGGCGCCCCGCAGGCCCGGTGAGCAGGCGCTCACCGCGCTCGGCCTCGGCGCTCCCGCCCCCGACCCCGCCGACGCCTCGCCGCACTCCTTCCCCGGCGGGGGCCGCTGGCGCACCGAGGTCCCCTCCTGCGAGGGGCCCGAGGCGCTGGCGGTGGTCCTGAAGGAGGCCTCCCGGCTGGACGTGCCGATCCACCGGATCAGCCAGGGCAGCGGCGTGTGGATGCTGACCGACGCCGAACTCACCGAGATGGTCGACGCCACCGCCGAACGGGACATCGAACTCTGCCTGTTCACCGGCCCGCGCGGCACCTGGGACATCGGCGGCTCCACCCGTACCGACTCGCAGGGCGCCGGACTGCGCGCGCGGGGCCACGACGCGGTCGCCGGGTGCGTCGAAGACGCGGTCCGGGCAACGGAGTCGGGCGTGAAGTGCCTGCTCGTCGCCGACGAGGGCGTGCTGTGGACGCTCCACCGGGCGCGGTCGGCCGGCATCATCCCGGCCGACACCACACTGAAGGTCTCGGCGCTCGTCGGGCCGGTGAACCCGGCCTCGTACGCGGTGTACGAGCAGCTCGGCGCCGACTCGATCAACGTACCGAGCGACCTGACGCTCGATCACCTCACCGAGATACGACGGGTTTCGGCCACTCCGATGGACATGTACATCGAGGCCCCCGACGACCTCGGCGGCTACGTGCGGATGTACGAGGTCGCGGAGCTGATCCGGCGCGGCGCGCCGCTGTATCTGAAGTTCGGCCTGGCCAAGGCGCCCGGGATCTATCCGTACGGGCACCACATGCGGGAGCTCACCCTGGCCACCGCGAAGGAGCGGGTGCGGCGCGGCCGGCTCGCCCTGGATCTGCTCGCCCGCCACGGCGCGGACGGCGACATGGCCCCCCTCGGTTCGAGGCTTCCGGGCGATCTGCGCCGGTTCGACGCCCCGTCATAACGTTCCGGAAACTCGACTTCACAGAAGTAGACACAGTCGCGCACAATCCCACACACCCCTTTCTCGGTTCTCGTCAGACACCCCGCCCCGGAAGCGACGTCGCACCTCTGTACCGACCCGCACGTCACCGCCCCGGCACACACCTCAAGGATGATGATCATGCGTAACCGCAGAGCCGCTCTCGCCGCCGTGGCCACCGCCGCCTCGCTCGCCCTCACCCTGTCCGCCTGCGGCCAGAACAGCGAGGGCGGCAGCGAGGAGGACAAGGAAGGTTCCGAGGGGGCGACCATCGGCATCGCGATGCCGACCAAGTCCTCCGAGCGCTGGATCGCCGACGGCAACAACGTCGAGAAGGACCTGAAGTCCAAGGGCTACAAGACCAAGCTGGTCTACGGCGAGGACGACCCGGACCAGCAGGTCGCGCAGATCGAGAACCTGATCACGCAGGGTGTGAAGGCGCTGATCGTCGCGGCCATCGACAACAAGTCGATGAACAACGTGCTGCAGCAGGCCAAGGACGCCGACATCCCGGTGATCTCCTACGACCGCCTGATCCTCGGCACCGAGAACGTCGGCTACTACGCCTCGTTCGACAACGAGAAGGTGGGCGAACTCCAGGGCAGCTACATCCTGGACAAGCTCGGCCTGAAGGACGGCAGCGAGAAGGGCCCGTTCAACATCGAGCTGTTCGCCGGCTCCAACGACGACAACAACACCCGCTACTTCTTCCAGGGCGCGATGAACGTCCTGAAGCCGTACATCGACAAGAAGCAGCTCGTCGTCCGGTCCGGCCAGACCGAGCTCAACCAGGTCACCACCCTGCGCTGGGACGGCGGCACCGCCCAGAAGCGCATGGACGACATCCTGACCTCGTCCTACAAGAGCGGGCGGGTCGACGCGGTCCTCTCCCCGTACGACGGCATCTCCATCGGCATCCTGTCCGCCCTGAAGTCGGACGACTACGGCTCCAAGAGCAAGCCGCTGCCGATCGTCACCGGCCAGGACGCCGAGGTCGCCTCGGTGAAGTCGATCATCGCCGACCAGCAGTCGATGACCGTCTACAAGGACACCCGCAAGCTGGCCGAGGTCGCCACGAACATGGTCGACGCGCTGCTCAACGACAAGGAGCCCGAGGTCAACGACACCAAGACCTACGACAACGGGGCGAAGGTCGTGCCGGCCTACCTGCTGGAGCCGGTCGCCGTGGACAAGGAGAACTACCAGGAGGTCGTCGTCGACTCCGGCTACATCAAGGAGAGCGACCTCAAGTAACCGCCGCCACCGACCGATTCACCCCTGACTGGAAGGCACGACCATGGCGGGACCCGTCCTGGAAATGCGCTCGATCGTCAAGACCTTTCCCGGCGTCAAGGCGCTGTCGGACGTCACACTGACCGTCCGGCGGGGCGAGGTCCACGCCATCTGCGGCGAGAACGGCGCCGGCAAGTCGACCCTGATGAAGGTCCTCTCCGGCGTCCACCCGCACGGCAGCTACGAAGGGGAGATCCTCTTCGAGGAGGAGGCCTGCCGGTTCAAGGACATCAGGGCCAGCGAACAGCGCGGCATCGTCATCATCCACCAGGAACTGGCCCTGGTGCCGTACCTCTCCCTCGCGGAGAACATCTTCCTCGGCAACGAGCACGCCAGGCGCGGCCGCATCGACTGGCACGAGACGCTGCGGCACGCCACCGAACTGCTGCGCCGGGTCGGGCTCGAGGACCACCCCGAGACCCGGGTCGCCGACATCGGCGTGGGCAAGCAGCAGTTGGTGGAGATCGCCAAGGCGCTGTCGAAGAAGGTGAAGCTGCTCATCCTCGACGAGCCGACCGCGGCACTCAACGACGAGGACAGCGGCAAACTGCTGGACCTGATCCTCCAGTTGAAGGAACAGGGCATCACGTCGATCATCATCTCCCACAAGCTGAACGAGATCCGCCGGGTCGCCGACTCGGTGACGATCCTGCGGGACGGGCGGACCATCGAGACGCTCGACGTGAAGGCGGCTGAGACCACCGAGGACCGGATCATCAGCGGCATGGTCGGCCGCGACCTGGAGCACCGCTTCCCCGAGCGGACCCCGCACCACCCGGAGGAGGGCACGGCCCCGGCGCTCGAGATCCGCAACTGGACCGTGCACCACCCCATCGACCAGCAGCGCAAGGTCGTCGACGACGTGTCCCTGGAGGTCCGGCGCGGCGAGATCGTCGGCATCGCCGGTCTGATGGGCGCCGGCCGCACCGAGCTGGCGATGAGCGTCTTCGGCCGCACCTACGGCCGGCACGCGGCCGGCACGGTCCTCCGGGACGGCCGGGAGGTCCGTACGAAGACCGTCCCCGAGGCGGTACGGCACGGCATCGCGTACGTCACCGAGGACCGCAAGCACTACGGCCTGAACCTCATCGACACCATCAACCGCAACATCTCGCTCAGCGCCCTCGGCAAGGTCGCCAGGCGGGGCGTCGTGGACGAGCACGAGGAACGCCGGGTCGCCGAGGGTTTCCGCACGTCCATGAACATCAAGGCGCCGACCGTCTTCGAACCGGTGGGCAAGCTGTCCGGCGGCAACCAGCAGAAGGTCGTCCTCAGCAAGTGGATCTTCGCGGGTCCCGAGGTGCTGATCCTGGACGAACCGACCCGCGGCATCGACGTCGGCGCCAAGTACGAGATCTACACGGTCATCGACCAACTGGCCGCACAGGGCAAGGCGGTCGTCTTCATCTCCTCCGAACTGCCCGAACTGCTCGGCATGTGCGACCGCGTCTACACGATGGCCGCGGGGCGGCTGACCGGGGAGTTCTCGCGGGCCGAGGCCTCCCAGGAATCGCTGATGCGTCGAATGACGAAGGACAAGCAGGACAAGCAGGACGAGAAGGGCAGAGAGGTAACCCGATGAGCACGGATGTCACCGACAAGACCCCGGCCGCCGCGCCGCCGGGCAAGAACGGGGCGGGCACCGGTGACGGCCTGCTCCGGCTGATGCTGGAGGGCATGCGCCGCAACATGCGCCAGTACGGCATGCTGTTCGCCCTGGGCCTGATCGTGGCGCTGTTCGCGGTGTGGACCGACGGCGACCTGATCCTGCCGCGCAACGTGTCCAACCTGGTGCTGCAGAACAGCTACATCCTGATCCTCGCGATCGGCATGATGCTGGTCATCATCTCGGGTCACATCGACCTGTCGGTCGGCTCGTTGACGGCGTTCGTCGGGTCGATGGCCGCGGTGTTCATGGTCCGCAACGACATCCCCTGGCCGATGGCGGTGGTGCTGTGCCTGGCCGTGGGCGCCACCGCGGGCGCCGTGCAGGGGTGGTTCATCGCGTACGGCGGCATACCGTCGTTCATCGTGACCCTGGCGGGCATGCTCACCTTCCGCGGTCTGACCGAGATCTTCCTGGAGGGCCAGACCCTCGGCCCGTTCCCGCGCGGGCTGCAGAAGGTCGCCAACGGCTTCCTGCCCGAGGTCGGTCCGGAGACGAACTACCACAACCTCACCCTGTTGCTCGGCCTCGGACTGATCGCGCTCGTGGTGCTCCAGGAGGTCCGTGACCGGCGCCGCCAGCAGGAGTTCGCCCTCGACGTCCCGCCCGCCAAGCTGTTCCTGCTGAAGCTGGTGGCGCTCACCGCCGCCATCCTCACCGTCACGCTGCTGCTCGCCAGCTACAAGGGCGCCCCGATCGTGCTGCTGATCCTCGGCGCGCTGCTCGTCGGCTTCGGCTACGTGATGCGCAACGCCGTCATCGGCCGCCACATCTACGCCATCGGCGGCAACCTGCCGGCGGCCAAGCTGTCCGGCGTGCGGGACAAGAAGGTCACGTTCCTGGTCTTCCTGAACATGGGCATGCTCGCGGCCCTGGCGGGTCTGGTCTTCGCCGCCCGCTTCAACGCGGCCTCTCCCAAGGCCGGCCTCAACTTCGAACTCGAGGCGATCGCGGCCGCGTTCATCGGCGGCGCGTCGATGAGCGGCGGTGTCGGCACCGTGCTCGGAGCGATCATCGGCGGTCTGGTCCTGGGCGTGCTGAACAACGGCATGAACCTCGTCGGCATCGGCACCGACTGGCAGCAGGTCATCAAGGGCCTGGTGCTCCTGGCGGCGGTCGGCTTCGACGTGTGGAACAAGCGCAAGGTCGGTTCTTGAAGTGCTCTCCCGGCTGAAGCCGGGAGATTCCTGCTTACCTTGCGGCAGCGGGCTTGACGCGCTGCGCGCGCCTGACGACTGCCCTCCCGGCAGCCGGGATGAGCGCGAGGCCCGTCCGGTACAGGTGCAAGACGTTCCGGGCTGCGTCGTGGTCGGCGTTGCCCGATCAGCCGCAGTCCGGGTTCTTGCACACGAACACGGCCTGGGAATCCCGGTTACCGGGCGTGGTGATGCCGCACGCCGAGCAGCGCTGGGAGGTGCCGGGGGCGGGGACCTTGTGCAGGGTGCCGCCGAGCCGGGCGGTCTTGTACGTCAGCAGGGTGACCGTCCGGCCCCATGCCTCCTGAACGATGGAGCGGTTCAGCCCGGACTTCTGGGCGACGTTCTTCCCCGGCGCCTCGAGGGTTCCCCTGGCCGACTTGACCATGTTCGGGATGGTGAGTGCTTCGACCACGACGGTGCCGTAGGTGCGGGCGATGGCGGTGGTGGTCTGGTGCTGCCAGTCCAGGGCCCGGCGCTTGGCTTTCGCGCGCAGTCCTGCGATCCGGTCGTAGGTGCGGTGCAGCCGGCGGCCGGTGCGCTCGCCCGCCTTGCGGTGGCGCTTGCGCTGCGCGGCGCGCTGCTCCAGGTGCAGGAGCTTGGCCTTCTCCTTGCCGGTCAGCCACTCGCCGTGCTCGTACGTCTCGCCGTCCGAGAGGGTGAGGGGCACGGTGACGCCCACGTCGATGCCGACGTCCGGCCCCGGGTGGGGCTCGGGCCTGGCCTCCAGGGTCTGGACGCGGAAGGCGATGTGCCAGCCGAGCGCGTCCTTGACCAGGCGGGCCCCGGTGATCCGGTTCTCCGCGCTGGCACGTTTGCCCACGGGCAGGTCTTTGGTCCAGCGGAAGCGGACCCGGCCAACCTTGGGAAGGTTGACCATGCCCCAGCGGCGGTGCACGCGGATGATGTTCAGGTCGCGGCCCTGCGGAATGTCCACGGACATCACCGTGCGGAGGCGGCCTTTGAAGTTCGGGGCGTCGGCGCGGCCCTCCCAGCAGTTCCTCCACGCCTGGACGTACGTCTTGAGTACCGCTTGTGCGGCCTGCGCGGGCAGGACGGCCAGGAAGTCGATGTCCTGGCGGGCCTGCCGGATCGCGGCGTCCGCGTTGCCGAGGGTCCGCTTCTCCTTCGGCATCATCTGCCACCAGGTGTGCAGCAGGTTCCACAGGGTGCGGGCCGCATGCGCCTGATCATCCACCGCACGAACCCCGGCAGGCGACAGCGCGAGCCGGGCACGATGCCCGAACTGCCGCTTGACCAGAGTGTCCTGACTCATGATCGAGAACCTAGCGGTGGTCCGTGTCACCGCGCTGGAACTCTGACCCCGATGCCAGAACCGGTCGCCATGTTGTCCACAACCTGCACGTTCACTTGGTTTTCGTTACGAAGTACCGGCGCAACGCGTTCACCGACGCCATGCTGACCCGCGCCGAGGAGATCATGCGGGAGGTCTGTACTGAACCGCCCCGGGTTCACTCCGTCACAGTTTTTTCACACCGGTTGAACAGCGCCACGCACCCTTCCGTATGTACGGGTGGCCCGTGCTCCCCCGCGCGGGCCACCCACGCATGACGGGCCCACAACGTCCCCGGCGGGCCCGCCGTCCACGGAGGTTCCATGGCCGACGTCACCTCGCTGTTCCGCAGCAACGCGGCGCACAGCCCGTCGATGGCTGCGCTGGCGCGCGAGAGCGACGGAGCCGGTCCGGTGGACTTCTGCATCCCGTGCAACCCGTACTTCCCCACTCCCGCCATGTTCGAGGACATGGCGATCCGGCTGCGCGACATCATCACGTACTACCCGAGCAGCGCCGACACCATCACTGCCGAACTGTGCAGCCTGCTCCAACTCCCGCCGCAGTGCGTGGCGATGGGTAACGGCTCGACGGAACTCATCACCTGGATCGACCACTTGCTGGTCCGTGAGTCCCTCGCCGTCCCCGTCCCCACCTTCGGCCGCTGGACCGACCAGCCCATGGAGACCGGCAAGCGGGTCGACATGTTCCCGCTCCAGGAGTCCGGCGGCTTCGCCCTCGACCTCGCCCAGTACGCCGAGTTCATCCGGGCCCGGGGCACGAAGGTCGCGGTGATCTGCAACCCCAACAACCCCGACGGCGGCTTCCTGCACAAGCACGCGATCGTGCAGTTCATGGACGCGATGGCCGACCTGGACCTGGTGGTGATCGACGAGTCGTTCCTGGAGTTCGCCGACGCCGAGGTGGAACCGTCGGTGGTGCAGGAGGCGATGCTCCGCCCCAACGTCATCGTCCTGCGCAGCCTCGGCAAGAACTTCGGCCTGCACGGCATCCGCTTCGGCTACCTCGTCGCCAACCCCTCGCTCGCGGGCCGCATCCGCTCGATGCTGCCGAAGTGGAACCTCAACTCCTTCGCCGAGCACGTGGTGTTCATGCTGAAGGAGCACGGCACCGAGTACCAGCAGAGCCTCCACCAGGTGCGCCGCGACCGGATGGACATGTCCGGCCAGCTCTCCTCACTGCCCGGCCTGACGGTCTACCCGTCCCAGGGCAACTTCCTCTTCGTGCGCCTCCCCGTGGGCGCCGAGGGCACCGTGGTCCGGGACCGCATGCTCACCGAGCACCGGCTCCTGGTCCGCGAGTGCGGCAACAAGATCGGCTCGTCCAGCCGCTTCCTGCGTCTCGTGGTACGCCCCCAGGTGGACGTACGTCGCCTGGTGTCCGGCCTGGAACAGGTGCTCTACGGGACCTCCAGGAGGGGAGCCGCCGTGCCCGAGCAGGCCACAGGGACCGGCTACAGCTCGGGCACGGCGGCAGTGGACCGCCTGGTCAGCGAGACCAACGGCGCCGGCACCCAGGGCCTCGCCGCTCAGGCCATCAGCGCCGGCGCCGGTGCGCACGCCCCGGGCCTCCCCGCCGCTCCGGCCGCCGGCATCGGCATGCCGCTCCCCGCCGCCCCGCCCCCCGCCGCGGTGGGCGCGGACGGTGGGATGCCGATGCCGGCGGCAGCCTCACCGGGGGCGCAGCAGATGCACCCGCCGGTGCCGCAGCAGATGCCGCAGCCCGTGCAGCAGCCCGTTGTGCCGCAGCAGGTTCCGCAGCAGCCCGTCCCGCAGCAGATGCCGTACCCCCTGGCGGCGCCGGCTCAGATACCGGCTCCGGCTCCCATGCCCGCCGCGGCGTCCTTCCCACCCCCGCAGGCACCTGCCCCGGCTCCGGTACCGGCCCAGCGGCCGATGCCCACCGGGCCCACCCCGCCCGGCGTCCCCGCCCGCGGCGGCCTCACGGCGGCCCAGGTCAGAGGCACCGACGGCCTCTCCCAGGCCCCCGCGGCCGGCTGGTCCGGAGCGCAGGCGCAGAACTGGCCGGAGGCCGCGGGGATGGGCCAGGTGGGCTGAGCAGGCCCCGTCGGTCAGGCCGGGCTCAACCGAAAGGGCTCGATGTGCGGCCCTTCGGGGGCCGCGCATCGAGCCGTTGCCGGTGTCGTATCAGTCCTTGACTCCCTAGTGGTGGTCGCCGCCACGGTTGTAGTCGCCATGGTGGTCGCCATAACCGCCACGACCGTAGTCATCGTGGTCGCCGCCACGGTTGTGGTCGCCGTGGTGGTCGCCGCCACGACCGTAGTCATCGTGGTCGCCGCCACGGTTGTAGTCGCCATGGTGGTCGCCGTAGCCGCCACGACCGTAGTCGTCGTCGTGGTCGCCGCCACGGTTGTGGTCGCCGTGGTGGTCGCCACGACCGTAGTCGTCGCGGTGGTCGCCGCCACGGTTGTAGTCGCCATGGTGGTCGCCATAGCCGCCACGACCGTTGTCGCCGTGGTGATCGCTCTGGCTGTGGCTGTAGGACGCGACGGACGCCGAAGCAGTACTTGCCGTGCCCACCGCGACGCCACCGGCCATCACCAGCCCGGCGGCGGACACCGCGGCCAGACGCTTCGCGCGTTGTGCTCGCATGGGAATACCTCTCGCTCCATCATCTCCCGCGTCCCCGGAAGGAAGCGCGGAATTGGACGGCCGCAGCCGCAAGTCGGAATTGCGGCAGGGTCTTCTGATGTCACCGCATGTCGTCTCAAACACGGGCTCGACCGCCGACGCCTCCAGGTCGCCCTTCGCGGGCGGTCACCGTGGCCTTGGTCCGCTTTACCGGGAACCGGTCGGCCGGGCGTGCCGTGCGTGCCGTGCATACGGCATTCAGCCACCGAGCCTAGTACCGCGACAGCGGTCTGGCATCTCGGGCGACCCGCTGCGCACGCCCGTTCACCGAAGGAGCCGGACCAGCACCTCCTGGATCAACCAGGCGGCGAGCCGGCTTCCTCCGGTGTACACGCGAGCCTGGCAGGTCAGGAGGCCGGACACTCCTTCCAGGCCATGTGGTAGGTGGTGCTGATGTCCCCGTCGGTGGAGTCCATCGTCATGAAACTGACCTTGCCGGGGGACACGGTGCCCGCGCTGACGCGCAGTTCGGTGTTGATGTTGAAGTTGCGCAGGACGCCGCAGGGGGCGTAGACGAGCTGGGCCCAGTCGGTGGTGTCCGTGGCCTGCCAGTTGTCGTCGTAGGGGCCGTCGTAGGTGTGGGTGCGGTACTCCGTGTTCGGGGAGCCCTGGAAGTAGTACGACGCCCGCTGGGTGCCCTTCGCACCGGGCCGGAGGGCGGCGAAGCCGCGGTAGTCGGCGCTGGCGATGGCGTAGGTGAAGCCCTGGGGTACGTGGACGACGAGGCTGAGCTGGCAGTTCTTACGGGATGCCGTGGGGTCGGAGTTGCCGCCCGCCTGGGCGAGGTAGTCGCTGTAGGTCACGGTGAACGCGGTGTTGTCCTCGGAGACGGCGACCGCGGCCGTGCCCTTGGGACAGCCGGAGCCGTTCACCGTGGCGATGTCGATGACGATCTTGTCCGAGGGCGGGTCGTCGAACACGGAGGACGGGTTGTGCGCGGGTATCGCGGCGGTGAGCAGCGCGGCCACCGCGCCGCCGAGAAGCAGGCCACCAGCCATGGTTCTCCCAATCCGGTCAATGGGGGGGTGGGTGCGACGTCGTACTCGTGTCGCCCTTCCTTTTCGTTGAAACGTCATGCACCTGACAAGCGTGCGGGCGCATGAGCCCCCGGCCCTCGTGAAGGAGGCATGAAGGTGGCGTGAAGGCCGGGAGCGCTCGCATCGTACGCAGCGCGGAGACCGGCGGGCAGGATGAACTCCGGCCATTCACCCCGTACGGATCGACGGAGCATTCACAGGGGAAACGGAAAGGGAACGACCCGCCCGAGCCCCACCGGCCTCACTCGTACCGGGCGAAACGGACGTACCGGGAACCTCGCGTGAACACCGGCGGGCCGATCCGTAGACAATGGCCCACCAGGAGCACAAGCAGCACACCAGGAGGCGGCTCCCTTGGAGCTCAGCAGGCGTACCTTCACCGCGCTGGCCGGAACGGCGGCGCTCGGCCTCGCGCTGGCCGGCAGCAAGGCGGCGACCGGCACGCACCCGGCGCAGGCCGTGCCGACGGGCCCGCCGCCCGCTGTGCCACGCGCGGACGGCAAGCGGCACGAGGTCGGCTTCGACCGGTACTCGCTGCTGGTCGACGGCCGGCGGCTGGTGCTGTGGTCGGGCGAGATGCACCCCTTCCGGCTGCCGAGCCCGTCGCTGTGGCGGGACGTGCTGCAGAAGCTGCGCGCCCACGGGCACAACGCGGTCAGTGTCCCCGTCCCCTGGAACCTCCACTCCCCCGCGCCCGGCCGGCACGACTTCACCGGTGTGCGGGACCTGGATCTGTTCCTCACCATGGCCGCCGAGGAGCGGCTGTACGTCGTCCTTCGTCCGGGGCCGTACCTCGGGTCCGCCGATCTGGACGCCGACGGCCTCCCCGGCTGGCTGAGGGCCGCCGAGGGGGTGGCCGCCCGGACCGCGGACCCGGCGTATCTGCGGCACGTGGACGAGTGGCTGGGCGCGGTCGACGCCATCGCCGTCCGGCATCTGTTCACCGGCGGCGGCGGCACGGTGCTGCTGTACCAGTTCGAGGACCGGTACCGCGGAGCGGACGGCGGCACCCTCATGTCCCACCTCCACAGGAAGGTGCGCGCCGACGGGATCGACGTACCGCTGTTCCACGACGACGGTCGCGCGGACGGGCCGCGGACGCCCGGGTTCGTCGCCGGGGCGGCCGTCGGCGCGTCCGACCCCTGGGGCGGGGTCTCCTCCGGCGGCAGGGGGTACATCGGGGTGCGCGAGAAGTGGGACCCGGCACACGAGCGGAGCAGCCTCCTCACCGGCCTCGCCGACGGGATCACCGCGCACACCGTGCGCATGGCGGTCGGCGGGACGTCCTGGGGATGGCTGTCCTCGCCGGACGTGTACACCTCGTACGACTACGGGGCCCCGATCGACCAGGCCCGCCGGCCCACCTCCAAGCTGGCCCCGCTGCAGCAGCTCGGGCATCTGCTGCGGACCGTGCCGGACCTCGCCCGGCTGGAGCCGGCCGACGAGGTGCGGGCGAAGGACGACCGGCTGAAGGTCCACCACCTGGCCAACCCCGACACCGACGCCCAGGTGTACGTCCTGCGCAACGACTCCGCCGAGCAGGTCACCTCCGCGCTGCCGGGCACCGGGATCGAGGTGCCCGTGACGGTCGGGGCGCGGGACGCCAAACTGCTCGTCACCGGGCTGGAGCTGGGGCGGCGGAAGCTGGCGTTCTCCACCGCGCAGCCGATGTTCCGGCTGGCCGTCGGGCGGCAGGACATCGCCGCGTTCGTGGGCCGGGCCGGTGAGACGGCGCAGGTCTCCCTCGACTGCGACGTCCAGCCGCTCACCAACCGGCTGGACAACGAGCCCGCCTGGTCCTACGCCCGGGGCCGGCTGAACGTGGTGACGCCGCTGGGGGTGGGCGGGCTGAGCCGGGTGCTGGTCGAGAACGGCGACTCGAAGACGCCCATGCTGCTGCTGTTCGCCGACGACGCGACCGCGCTGCGGCTGTGGCCCTACGAGACCCCGTCCGGCTCGCTGCTGGTCTACGGTCCGGCGCTGCTGCGCTCGGCCACGCTGCGGGGCGCCACCGCCCACCTCACCGGCGACATCGTCGGCGAGACCGGCCTGGAGGTGTGGGCGCCGCGCGGGGTCACCTCCGTGACCTGGAACGGGCAGCCGGTGCGCACCACGCTCAGCCGGGCCGGGAGCCTGGTGATGGAGGGGCTGATGCCGGGCACGCCCGCACCGTCCCTGCCCGCGCTCGACGGCTGGCGGCGGCGGACGGAGAACCCGGAGGCCGAGCCGGACTTCGACGACACGCGGTGGACGGTCGCCGACCGCACCGCCTCCCGCGGCGGCGCTCCCGTGCCCCAGGGACAGCCCGTGCTGTTCGCGGACGACTACGGCTTCCACTACGGCGACGTCTGGTACCGGGGACGCTTCGAGGACGCGCGCGGCGTCAGGTCGGTGTCCCTGTCGTACCGCACGGGGACGCAGGGGCTGCTGATGGCCTGGCTGGACGGGCAGCCGCTGGGCACGCACCGCATGCCGGTGCCGGACGAGGACACGGTGGGCCGGGGTGCCTGGACCGCCACGGCCACCTTCGCCGTGCCCAAGCGGCTGCGCAAGCGGGGCGGGCGGGTGCTGTCCGTGCTCGTACGGCCGATGCAGCAGGCCGGGGAGGAAGCCGGGGAGGAAAGGGACGGGCCCGGGGACGGGGAGGCGAACGGCACGTCCGGGGCCGTGCGCGGGCTGACCTCCGTCGCCTTCGAGGGCGCCTCCCGGGAGATCGGCTGGCGGATCCAGGGGGCGGAGGCGCCGGACCGGGTGCGGGGGGCGCTGAACAACGGCGGGCTGTACGGGGAACGCGAGGGCTGGCACCTGCCGGGCCACGACGACCGGGGCTGGGAGACCGTGGACCTTCCGCGCGAGGGCCGGCGGCAGGGGGTGGCCTGGTACCGGACGGACTTCCGGCTGGACGTCGATCCGGACGTGGACGGGTCGGTCGGTCTCGTCCTCGAGGACGAGCCGGAGCGCGCCTACCGCGTCCAGATCTTCCTGAACGGCTGGAACATGGGTCAGTACATCAACGATGTGGGCCCGCAGCACACCTTTGTGCTGCCGAACGGGATTCTCCGCACACGTGGGTCCAACACACTGGCCCTGGCGGTGCTGTCCGACGGGACCACACCCGCCGGTCCGGGCGAGGTGCGGCTGACGCTGCTGGGCGCGGCGCGCGGCGGGGTGCCGGTGGAGGCGGTGGAGTCCCCGGGACGGTGACTCCACCGCCCCGGCGGCCCCCTCCGGCAGCCTCCTTCGTCACGCTGTCGGGCTCAGGCCAGTCGGATCACGTTCCAGGACAGTGGTTCCAGTACGGCGGTGAGCCGCCCGTCCGCCAGGGCCGTGCCCTCGGCCGGGTGCGGGGTGACCCGCTCGGGTTCGTCGAGGGTGTTGCGGGCGTCGGGGTCGGCGTCCGCGAGGACGGTGTGTTCCACGACCGTGGTGAGGCCGAGGCCGCCGAGGGCGATCTCCAGCGGCAGCGCCCCGGCGCGGCTCCGGTTGACGGCGAACACGGTGACCGTGCCGTCGTCGGCGCGTACGGCGGTGGCGTGCAGCAGGTCGGCGGTGCCGTACCGGGCCGTCTCGTACGTCGGTGAGTCCACCCGGACGTCGAGGACCTCGCCCCTGCCGTACCGGGAGGCCTGCGCGAACGGGTGGAACGTCGTCTGGCGCCAGGCGGGACCGCCCGGCTCGGTCATGATCGGCGCGATGACGTTGACGAGCTGGGCGAGGCAGGCGATCTTGACCCGGTCGGCGTGCCGGAGCAGGGCGATGAGGAGCGAGCCGAACACGACGGCGTCGGTGACGCTGTAGTTGTCCTCCAGCAGGCGCGGCGCCTCGGGCCAGTCGTCCTGCGCGAAGGTCGTCGCCCGTTCCTGCCAGCGGGACATGTACCAGACGTTCCACTCGTCGAAGGAGAGGTTGATCTTCTTCGTGGACTTGAGCTTCGCGCCGACGTGGTCGCAGGTGGCGACGGTGTCCTCGATGAAGGACTCCATGTCGACGGCGGAGGCGAGGAAGGAGTCGAGGTCGCCGTCGTGCGGCTCGTAGTAGGCGTGCAGGGAGATGTGGTCGACCAGGTCGTAGGTCTCGGTGAGGACCGTGGCCTCCCAGGCGGCGAAGGTGGGCATGGACCGGCCCGAGGAGCCGCAGGCGACCAGTTCGACGCCGGGGTCCTGCTGGCGCATGGCGCGGGCAGTCTCGGCGGCGAGGCGGCCGTACTCCTCGGCGGTCTTGTGGCCGGTCTGCCAGGGGCCGTCCATCTCGTTGCCCAGGCACCACAGCCGGATGCCGAAGGGGTCCTTGTCGCCGTGCGCGGCGCGCAGGTCGGACAGGGCGGTGCCGGCGGGGTGGTTGGCGTACTCCTGGAGTTCGAGTGCCTCGGTGACGCCCCGGGTGCCGAGGTTGACGGCCATCACGGGCTCGGCCTGCGGGCCGATCTTCCGCAGGAAGGAGATGTACTCGGACAGGCCGAAGCGGTTGGTCTCGGTGGAGTGCCAGGCGAGGTCGAGGCGGCGCGGGCGGTCCTCGACGGGGCCGACGGAGTCCTCCCACCGGTAGCCGGAGACGAAGTTGCCGCCGGGGTAGCGGATCGCGGTGACGCCGAGTTCGCGGACCAGGTCCAGGACGTCGGTGCGCAGGCCGTCGGCGTCGGCGGTGGGGTGGCCGGGTTCGTGGACGCCGGTGTAGACGCAGCGGCCGAGGTGTTCGACGAAGGAGCCGAAGAGGCGGGGGTCGACCGGGCCGACCGTGAAGGCGGGGTCGAGGGTGAAGCGGGCGGTACGCATCTTTTCCTTTCGGGGGTTCGCCGGTGCCCGCACGGCCGGTGCGGGCGCGGGTACGGGTGCCGGTGCGGGCGCGGGTACGGGTGCCGGTGCGGGCGCGGGTACGGCGGTGGGCGTCACTGGCCGGCGAGGCCGGTGTGCGCGACGCCCGCCACGATCTGGCGCTGGAAGAAGACGAAGACGACGATCAGCGGCAGGCCCGCCAGGAGGCCGCCGGCCATCAGCTGGGCCCACTGGATGCCGTAGGAGTTCATGACGGTCGCGATGCCGTTGGGCATGGTCATCAGGTCGGGGTCGTTGGTCACCATGTACGGCCACAGGAAGTTGTTCCACGAGCTGATGAAGGTGAAGATGCCGACCGCCGCGAGCGAGGGGCGCGACAGCGGCAGGATGATCGTGAAGAAGACGCGCCAGCGGCCGGCGCCGTCGATGAAGGCGGCCTCCTCCAGTTCGCGCGGGACGCCCTGGAAGAACTTGTAGAGGATGTAGACCATCGCGGCGGGCGCGCACTGCGGCAGGATCATCCCCCAGTACGTGTCGACCATGCCCATCTGCTGCACCGTGGTGAACAGGGGGACGCCGAGCACGGCCGGGGAGATCATCAGCCCGGTCATCACGACGCCCAGCAGGACGCCCCGGCCCCGGAACTCGGTGCGGGCGAAGCCGTATCCGGCCAGTGCGCTCACCAGCAGCACGACGGCGGTCACGCACACCGACACGACCAGGGAGTTGACGAGCCAGTCGGTGATGTCGCCGGACTCGACGACCGCCGACCAGGCCTGGCCGGTCCACTCCTTCGGCAGCCAGTGCGGCGGCACCTCGACGGCCTCGGTCTCCGGCTTCAGGGAGGTGAACAGCGCCCAGGCCAGCGGGGCGAGGAAGACCACGGAGACGGCCGTGCCGAGGAGGGTGAGGACGATCTGGCCGGCCGTCCAGGTCCGGCGGGGCTTGTTCCGTGTCCGCTGTGCGGCGGTGGTCATCGGCCGCCCTCCTCACGGTTGCGCAGCAGCCACATCCGGGCGAGGGCGACGGCCGCGATGAGCACGAAGAAGACGATGGAGACGGCGGAGGCGTAGCCCACGCGGTAGCCGGTGAAGCCCTCTTCGAGGGTGAACTGCACGAAGGTCCGGGTCGACTCCTCGGGCCCCGGCCCGAAGTCCTGCATCACGACGGCCTGGTCGAAGACCTGGAGCGAGGCGAGGATCTGCAGGGCGAGGACGAGCCCGGTGATGTTGCGCAGCATCGGCAGCGTGATGTGGACCGTGCGGTGCCAGGCGTTCGCGCCGTCCAGCCTGGCGGCCTCGTACAGGTGCGCGGGGATGCCCTGGAGTGCGGCGAGGTAGAGCAGGAAGCTGAAGCCGGCCGTCCACCACAGGGTGGTGACGACGATCGCGAGCATCGCGTAGGACTTGTCGGTCAGCCACGGCGTCTCGATGCCGAAGACGTGGTTGACCATGCCGCTGCCGGGGTTGAACAGCCACTGCCACAGGTTGGCCGCGACCGTCGAGGGCAGCAGGAACGGCATGAAGAAGCAGAGCCGCCACAGCCGGGTGCCGTGCTCGATGTGGTGGGCGAGCAGGGCGAGGAGGAGGGCGAGGACCGTGATGCAGGGCACGACGAGCAGCGTGAAGTAGGCGCTGTGGCCGAGCGAGTCCCACATCAGCGGGTCCTTCAGGGCCTCGCGGTAGTTGTCGAGGCCGACGAGGTTCGCGCCGTCGCCGGAGATGTTGGCGTCGGTGAAGCTGAGGTAGAGGCCGCGCAGCAGCGGCCAGATCACGAAGAGCGCGAACAGGGCGAGGAACGGGGCGACGAACCAGCCGCCGTGCTGGAAGCCCTGTGCGCGGCGGACGGTGGCGCCGTCCGCGGCGGTCGTCGCGCGCACCGGGCGGACGACGGTCTCGGCGCCGGTCGTCGTCATGCGACCGCACCTCCCTCGGCGGCGGTCCTGCCGTCCATCGGGTTCTTCGTGGCGAGCAGTTCGGTGAGCGTGCTCCTCATCCGGCGGGCGGCCGCGTCCGGCTTCGCGGAGCCCATCGTCGAGGAGACGACGATCGGGCCGACGCGCTGGGCGAGGATGCCGGTGGAGCCGGCGAACCACACCTTCGGCTCGGTGGCCTGGTGGTCCATCGCCGTGACGTACTCGTTCTGCGGCTCCAGTTCCCGGTACGCGGCGGTGGACAGGGTCGGTGTGTGGGCGGGGATGTGTCCGCCGCCGGCCCACTGCCGGGCGTGCTGGACGACGTAGGCGGCGAGCCGGTGCGCGCCCTCGTCGGAGGCGCCGCCGCGGTCCGACTGGTGCGGCAGGACGAAGGAGTGCGATTCGGCGTGGGTGGCCGGCCGGCCGAAGACGGGCGGCAGCGGTGTGGCGCCGTAGTCGAGCTTCGCCCCGGAGAAGACCGGGACGGACCAGTTGCCCTCCCAGACGAAGGGGGCGCCGTTGATGAACTGTTCGGCGCCCGCGCCGCCTCCGAAGCCCGGGTCGGCGTACCCGTCGGTGATGTGCCGGCGCAGGAACTCCAGGACCTGGACGGCCTTGTCGGTGTCGAAGGTGACCTCGGTGCGGGCGTCGTCGAACCAGGTGCCGCCGAGCTGGGTGTAGAAGGCGACGAAGAACCACCACTGGAAGTTCTGGTCGTTGACCCACAGGCCGATGGTCTGCAGCCCCTTCCCGGTGGCCTTCCTGGCCTCCTTCAGCACGTCGAACCACTCGTCGGCCGACGTCACGGGCACCATGCGTCCGTCGGCGTCGAGCAGGCCCGCCTTCCCCAGCACGTCCTTGCGGTAGAAGCAGAGCTGGACGTGGATGTCGAGCGGCAGGGCGTAGAGCTCGCCGTCGACGACGGCCCGCTTCCACAGCTCGGGGTCGAAGTCCTCCTCCCGCACGCCGTACCGGGCGAGCAGGCCGACGTCCCAGGGGTCCAGGAGGCGGCCCGGCGAGAAGCCGGGGACCCTGCCGAGGTGCATGACGCCGAGGTCCGGCGCCCTGTTGCCCGCCGCGGCCATGGCGAGTTTGGTGTAGAAGGGGCTGCCCCACTGGAGGGTGGAGTCCTTCACGTCGATGCCGGGGTGGTCCGCACGGAAGGCGTCCAGCATCGCGATCATGTTGTAGCCGTCGCCGCCGCTGAAGAGGTTCCAGTACCGCACCCGCGTGCCGGCGTCGGAGGCCAGGGCGTCCGCGCCGGTGCCGAGGGCCGCGAAGCCGAAGCTGCCCGCGACCGTCAGGCCGCCCGCCGCGGCCAGTAAGTGCCTGCGATTCAGGCCAGGTCGTCCCATGCCCTGCCCCATCTGTCGGGATGTCGTGGTCGGAGGAGTCACGCCCGTACGGGCCGCACCTCACACAGGTTGTTCGATATATCGGTTGGCGCCCGTGAATTCGAACGGACCGTATGGGCCGAGCGGAGGCGCGTCAATGGTTCGGACGAGAACTCGGGGCCCGGCTCCGGTTCGCGCGCCCGCCCGTGGTGGCGGGGCGTCACCGGTTCGCATGACGTGGACACGGACGGCGCGTAGTCTCGAACGGCCTTGAGATCACCTCCGAGGGGCCAGGGAGGCGAGTGAGACGAGGGAGACGAGGGAGACAACGGTGCGCACCAGGAAGGAGATGCGTCGCCTCGCCGACGCCCTCATCGACCCCATCCGGGTGCCGGTCCCGGCGGAGCCCGAGGTTCTCTTCCAGGCTCTCGTCGCGTCCGTCGGCGCCTGGCGGGGGCGTGAAGTCCGCGTCCACCGGGCGGCGTTCCCGCCGCACACCGCGAGTGGGCTGTGGCTGGAGCGGGACAACCACGACTACGTGGTGGTGGACGAGCGGGCCGCGGTGTGGCACCAGATCGTGATCTTCTGTCACGAGGTGTGGCACATGAACCGGCGGCAGACCACCTCCCCGTACGCGTCCGACGGCTCCGTCCAGTCCGTCGCCGCACGCACCGACTTCAGTCTGGCCGAGGAGCAGGAGGCGGATCGCTTCGGCATGTTGATGGGCCGTCGGCTGCGCACCTGGCTGGAGGCCTCCACCGACTCCGTGTTCGCCGCGGAGGGCGGCGACTCCGGGGAACCGCAGGATCTCGCCGGACGCATCGGCGCCGCGCTCAACCACCGCGGGACGAGACGATGAACGGCCTGATCAACTACGTCAGTTGCGGGGCCTTCTGGACCGGCCTGCTGGTGCGGGCCCCGGATCTGCTGCGGCACCGTCGCGACCCGTATCTGCGGGCCATCTGCGCGGTGCTGGGGCTGGCCGGGCTGTGCTTCTTCCTCGGAGCACCGCCGACGGTCGGCGCGATCAACCGGCTGAGCGGAGTGCCGAACCTCGCGGCGCCGCTGACGTACGCGGCGATCACCGCCTACTGCGCCGCCTCCCAGGTCCTCGTCGTCCACTGGCGCGGCGGGCCCAAAGTGCGCCGCACGGCCCGCCGCTGGCTGCTCGCCTACCTCTGTGTCCTGGCCGGCATCGCGGTGACCTTCGCCCTCGGCGACACGCCGGTGGAACGCCGCACCGACCTGGACACCTACTACGCGACGACCCCGTACATCGCCCAGATGATCGTGCTGTACCTGGTCGCGCACCTCGCTGCGGTGACCGTGACCGCCGTGTCGTCGCTGCGCTGGGCCCGCCGGGTGCGGGGCGGGCTGCGGGTGGGCCTGACCCTGATGGGGGCGGGCGCGCTGTGCGGCGCCGGCTACAGCCTGGCCAAGCTCGTCGCGGTGGCCGCCCGCTGGTCCGGCCGGGACTGGTCGGCGCTCGGGACCACCGTCTCCCCGGCCGCCGCCGGGCTGGGGGCCCTGCTGACCGTCATGGGGGTGCTGGCGCCGCTGGTGACACCCAGGGTGACCCGGTGGCGGCGGGCCCGCCGGACGTACTCCCGGCTCGCACCGCTGGAGCGGGCACTCGACGACCTGCTCGTCCGCCGGACGCTGCGGCTGCCCCGGCCCCGGCTCGCCTCCCCCGCCGCCCGGCTGGTGTGGCGTCAGACCAGCATCCACAACGCGCTGAGCCACCTGGACGCCTACTTCGACCGGGGCCTGTTCGACCGGACCCGCGCCTTCGCGCTCGAGACGACGGCCGATCCCCAGTGGGCCGAGGCGGCCGCCTGGGCCGCGGTGATCGTCACCGCGGCACGGGACGAGGCCGCCCCCGGACGGGTCCCGCCGACCCACGGCACCGGACGGCTCCTCGGCCGGGTTCCGGGACCGGCCGGACTGGTCCGGATCGCCGACGCCCTGGCCGGCACCGCACCGGCGGCCCCGGCACCGGCCTCGACACCGGCCTCGACACCGGACCTGGCACCGGCACCGGCACCGGTGATGCCGGGTCCGCCGGTGGCACGGAGCGGCATGCCCGCCGGCACGGCCAGGACGGGTGCCGGGAGTGGTGCCGTGTGAGTCTCGTCGTGTACCTGGCGGCGTTCGTGTTCGGGACGTCCTCCCTCCTGGTGCTGCGCCGCCCGCGCACCGCCCTGCGCAAGCCGCTGACCCTGTCCACCTGTGCGGCGATCGTCCTCGGCGCCATGGTCTTCGTCTGCGCCGCCCCGGCGACCCTGGCCGCCGTCAACGGTCTCACCGGCGTCCCCAACTTCGGTGCGCCGATGACCTACGGCATGCTCTCCGCGTACAGCTGCGCCATGCTCGTCCTGCTGGTCAACTGGCGGGGCGGGCCCCGCGAGCGGGTACGGCGCATGGTGCTGCGCAGCGTGACCGCCTACGGTCTGGTGGTGCTCGCCATCGTCGTGCTGTTCGCGCTGGCCGACGCGGGCACGGAGCGGCTGACCGACCTCGACACCTACTACGCGACCACCCCGTTCATGCGGGAGATGATCCTGCTGTACCTGGTCGGGCACAGCGCGGCCACGCTGGTGATGTGCGCGATGTGCCTGCGGTGGGCCCGCGAGGTCACCGGGCTGCTGCGGACCGGGCTGCGGCTGATCCTGCTGGGCACGCTGCTGGACGTGGTGGGCTTCCAGCTGGCCAAGTACACGGCGGTCGTGGCCCGTTGGACGGGGCACGACCTCGACTTCCTGTCCACCCACGTCGCCCCGCCGATGGCGTCGCTGGGCGCGGTGGTCTGCTCGGCGGGTTTCGCGCTGCCGAGGCTGGTGCCGCCGGCCCGCGCCCAGTGGCGGGGGCTGCGCGACCACCGGCGGCTGGCTCCGCTGTGGTACCTGGTGCGGTCGGTGTCCACCGCCCCCAAGCCGCCCACCGCCTGGTGGCAGCTCCCCCAGGTCCGGCTGCAGTGGCGTGAGGTGTCCATCCACGACGCCCTGCTCGCCCTGGCGCCGTACTTCGACCACCGGGTCCGTGAGCGGGTGCGGGACGCCGCCCTGGCCGCCGGCCGCTCCCCGTACGAGGCCCGGCTGGCGGCGGAGGCGGCCATGCTCACCGACGCCGCGCGCCGGGCCGCGGCCCGCGAGGAGCCGCCCGAGCCGGACACCGGCTACCGGCTGCACGCCACCGAGGTCTCCGGCACGAGCGGGCTGGTGGAACTGGCCCAGGCGCTGAACGGGGCCACCCCGGCTGACACGGCCGACACGGCCGACACGGCGGCCACTGCGGCCACTGCGGCCACTGCGGCCACTGCGGTCACTGCGGTCACCACGAGCAACGCGTCCTCGGCGTCTTCCGCGTACGACGACGCGGCGCGGACCTCCATGACCGGATCCATGACAGAACCCGAGGAGCCCCATGTCGCGTAGAGCTGTCGTCATCGGTGCCGGGCTGGCCGGCATGCTGGCCGCGGCCGCCCTGTCCGACTCCGGAGTGGACGAGGTGATCGTGCTGGACCGCGACGATCTGCCCGACGGCCCGGAGCACCGCCGGGGCCTGCCGCAGGGACGCCACGCGCATCTGCTGATGGCCGGCGGGCTGGACGCCATGGAGGAACTGCTGCCGGGTGTGAGCCCGCGGCGGCGGCTGCTCGCCGCCGGCGCGCACGAGATCTCCCTCAGCTCGGGCATGCTGGCCCGCACCTCCGAGGGCTGGCTCCGGCGCTGGCGGCGCCCGGGGCCGGTCATGCTGACGTGCAGCCGGGCGCTGCTGGACTGGGTGATACGCACCGCGGTGCTGGAGGAACACGCGCCGGTCGAGATCCGCAAGGCGGCGGCGGTGGGGCTGACGGGAACCGCCGAACGGGTGCGCGGGGTGCGGGTGGTGGCTCCCGGCGGGGAGCCGGCTGTGGAGGAGGACCTCGACGCCGACCTCGTGGTCGACGCGAGCGGACGCGGTACGCGGGTCGTGAGCTGGCTGGACGGGCTCGGACTGTCCGGCGTCCGGGCACGGACCGTGGACTCCGGCCTGGTCAACGCGACGCGCATCTACCGGGTGCCGGACGGCGCGGAGCTGTTCCCGCTGACGATCGTGCAGGCCGACCCGTTCGCGTCCCGGCCGGCGCGGAGCGCGATGGTCATGCCGATCGAGGGCGGCCGGTGGCTGGTGAGCTGCGGCGGCTCCCGCGGCGGTGAGCCGCCGTCGGACCCGGAGGGTTTCCTGCGGTACATGCTCGACCTGCCCGACCCGATCGTGGGGCGGCTGGTCTCCGGTGCCGAACCCCTCACCGACGTGCACCTGAGCCGGTCGACCAGCAATGTGCGGCGGTATCTGGAGAAGCTCCCGCGGTGGCCGGACGGCTTCGTGGTCCTCGGGGACGCGCTGGCCACGTTCAACCCCGCGTACGGGCACGGCATGTCGGTGGCCGCGTTCGGCGCGCGGGTGCTCGGCCGGGAGCTGGAGCGGGCCGGCGGCGACCTCGGCGCGCCCGGTCTCGCCCGACGGACGCTGCGGGGTGCGGCACGGTCGGCGGAGGGTGCCTGGTCCATGGCGGTCAGTCAGGACGTGCTGTACCCGGGGGTGCGCGGCGGTACGCCGACCGCCGCCGACCGGGCCGTCTCGGCGTACACGCGGCGGGTGACGCGGGCGGCCACCGGCTCCTACCCGGCGGCCTCGGCGCTCTGGGACGTCACCAGCCTGCGCGCACCGGCGACCCGCGTGTTCCGTCCCACCACGGCCCTCGCCGCCCTCACCGGCTCCCCCCTGCCCCCGTCGACCGAACCGCCGTTGACCCCGGGCGAGCGGAAGGTCCTCGAGCGACTGGACCGTACGGGGGTGTGAGCCAGGGGAGACAGGGGCGTGGGGTACGGCGGGCGGGTGCGTCGTCAGCCCGCGAACGCGGGTGGGGCGAGCCCCTTGCCCGCGTCCGGGATCACCAGGAGGGAGCCGGAGAGCGGGGGCGGGGAGGGCAGGCCCACGCGGGCCGTGGTGACGTACAGGTCGGTCAGGCCGGGGCCGCCGAAGGCACAGGCCGTGACGCGGGGGACCGGGAGTTCCACCACCCGGTCCAGGGCGCCGGACGGGGTGTAGCGGCGGACCGCGGCGCCGTCCCACAGCGCCACCCACACGCAGCCCTCGGCGTCCACGGTGAGGCCGTCGGGGAAGCCCGCGCCGTCCTCGATGACGGCCAGCGGGCGGCGGCCGGTGACCGAGCCGGAGGCCGCGTCGACGTCGAGGACGTCGATACGGCGGGTGGGGGTGTCGATGTAGTACATCAGGCGGCCGTCGGGGCTCCAGCCGGTGCCGTTGCTCACCGTCACGTCGTCGAGGACGACCTCGGCCGTGCCGTCGCCGGTGACCCGGGAGAGGGTGCCGCCGCCGGTGGCCTCGTCGTAGCGCATGGTGCCGGCCCACAGCGTGCCGTCGGGGGCGACGGCGGCGTCGTTGCCGCGGCGGCCGGGGACGGGCTCGCGGTGCAGCCAGCGGAAGGTGTCGTCGGGGTCGAGCAGGCCGATCCCGTCGCGCAGGTTGAGGACCAGGCCGCCGCCCGCGCGGGGCTTGACGGCGCCCACGTGCTGTTCGGTCCGGCGCAGGGTGCGCCGGCCGGTGGCCGGATCGTAGGTGTGGATCCGGGAGTTCGGGATGTCGATCCACAGCAGCCGGCCGGTCGCCGGGTCCCAGGTGGGGCCCTCGCCCAGGACGGACTCCGCGCGGACCGCGACCTCGCAGGAGGTGCCGTCGGTCATGGCGTCCCCCGGTGGCCGAGCCGCTCGGACAGGTCGTCGGCGCCCTTGACGGCGAGCTGTTCCAGTTCGGTGCGGCGCTCCTCGCTCCAGCGGATCATCGGCACGGAGATGGACAGCGCGGCGACCACCTGCCCGGTGCGGTCGCGGACCGGCGCGGCCACGCAGCTGACGTCCGGGTTGGACTCGCGGTTCTCCACGGCGACGCCCCGGGCGCGGATCTGTGCGAGGGCCTCGCGCAGGGCGGCCGGGTCGGTGATGCTGTCGGGGGTCATCGCGGTCAGCTCGGCGTCGGCGGGCAGGCGCGCGGCGAGTTCCCGCTCGGGCAGGGAGGCCAGCAGCATCTTGCCCACGGAGGTGCAGTGGGCGGGCAGCCGTCGGCCGGCCGCCGACACCATCCGCACCGCGTGGGTGGAGTCCACCTTGGCGATGTAGATGACGTCGGTGTCCTCCAGGATCGCCACGTGCACCGTCTCGTCGCAGGTCTCGGCGACGGACCGGGCCACCTGCCGGCCCTCGGCGGCGAGGTCGAGGTGCTCGGCGTAGCGGGCGCCGAGCTGGTACGGCCGTACGCCGAGCCGGTAACGGCCGGGCCGGCCGGTCACCGGGACGATGTACTTCCGCGCGGCAAGCGTGGTCACCAGTTCGTGCACGGTGGTGCGCGGCAGTTGGAGCCTGCGCACGATGTCGGGGGCGGAGAGCGTCCCGTCCCCGTCGAGGAAGAGCTCGAGGATGTCCAGAGCCCGGGTCACGGCTGGTACGAGGCGTCCCACGACCGGCCCCCTCCCTGTCTGTCTCAGCCTGTTCGAGATTTCAACAGGCGACCGGAATGACGAACACAGGCTAGCCATCCGGACCACCCCGGGCAATGGCCCGCGGTGCCCGGCGGGGTCGTGGCCCCGCCGGGCACCGCGGGACGCCGTCGGTCACCCCCGGGAGCGGGGTTCGCCCAGTTCGCCGCGGAGCCGCTGGGCGCGGAGGACCAGTTCCAGTTCGAAGCGGCGGTCCGGGTCGTCGATCTCGTCGCCCCACAGTTCGCGGATCTGCCGCAGCCGGTAGCGGACGGTCTGCGGGTGCACGCCGAGCCGTGCCGCCACCTCGGGCGCGCCGCCCCTGGTCTCCAGCCACGCCAGCAGCGTCTCCGCGAGCCGCCGCCCGTTCGTGGGGGTGCAGTGGGCCAGCGGGGCGAGGCACTTGAGCGCGAGGTCGTCGATGAGTTCCTCTGGCTGGAGCAGCACCAGCGCCTGGGTGTGCCGGGTGCAGTGCAGCACCTCGTCGGCGGGCAGCAGCCCGCGCTCCATCAGGAGCAGGGCGGCCTCGGCCCAGCGCAGCGACTTCGCCGCGTCGGCCGGCGGCACCGGCGGTCCGATCGCGCCGGACCAGCCGGTGAGCGCGCGGTGCAGCAGTTCGGGGCGGCCGGCGGCGTCCGGTTCGGGGACGATCATGCGGGGCTGCTCGTACTCCATGTCGAGCAGCACCTCCGGCCCCACGGCGGGCGCCACCGCCTCCCGGGCGGGACGCCTGAGGACGCCCACCGCGACCTTCCCGGGCAGCGGCCAGCCGACGCGGGCGGCCCGCTCGGCGAGCGCTTCGGCCGGATCGCCCCGATGGTGCTCGGTGAGCAGGAGTTCCATCAACCGGCGCTGCAGCCGCAGCCGTTCACCCGCCTGCCGGGCGGCTGCCTCGGCGTAGCCGCGGACGGACTGGTCGACCAGTCCGTCCAGATACGCGTAGCCCGCGTCGGCGAGTTCGTACATCGCGGGCGGCGGGATGTCGATGCGCTGGCCGATCTCGGCGAGCCGCCGCCAGGCCATGCGGACACCGAGCCGGTAGATCGCCTGGAGCGAGTCCAGCGACCGTCCGTGCAGGCCCTCACCGCGCCCGAAGTCGTGGAACAGGCCGGGCGGTGCCGTGGGGCGGCCCGCCGAGTAGTCGGCGTGCTCCAGATGCCGCACGAACACCTCGATGGCGCGGCGGATGCCGATGAGAGCCATCGGTTCGCCGGAGTCGCCGAGCACGACGGGGAGTTCGGGGTACTCGCGCTGGATCTCGCTCATGATCTCCTCGGCGAGTGCCGGCGCCTCGGCCAGGGCGATCTCGGCGAACCGGTGCACCTGGGAGCGCGGGACGTCGCGCCAGGCGGAGCGGGCCGGGACGGTGGTGGCCGCCGTCACCCGTCAGCTCCCCTGACCGGCGTGCTCATAGGTGATCAACGGCGTGTTCGGCTGGTCGGGGGTGGCATCGAGCAGCGCGACCACGCCGAGCGCCGCACCCACGGCGAGGGCCGAGGCGAGCACGACCGTCAGCGCGGCGGCGAGCAGTCTGGACATCTCAGGGTCAGCCTCTCTGGTCGGAGGATTTCCCCACCCCCCGAAAGCGCGTTCCGCCACCCTTGTCCGTCGTTCCCCAGTGTCGAGTGTGCATTGACACTCCGTCAAGGGGCGTTTACGGTTCCCGGCCCAGAGGGAGTTCGGTCCCGGCCCGCAGGGGGTGCCGGATGGCTCCGCCCCTCTCGCACGCGCGTTTTCCTCTACGGATCCGGCCTGTCAGCGCCGATCCGTCCCAAGCCTCTGGAGTGCCCGGATGCGCCGTACAGCCTCCCCCCTTTCCCTGGTCGTGCTCGGTTTCGGAACGTTTCTGCTGGTGCTGGCCCCCCTGTTGGCCTGGTACGTGCAGCCACGTGCCGCGGTGAACCCGATCGACATCGACACCACCGCCGTCTACACCGGCCGGGGCAGTGTGTTCGACCTCGACCGGGTCGAGACCGTGCCGGGTCAGGCGATCACCGTCACCCAGCGGGTGCGCGGGAACGTCGAGGCGAGCGTGGACAGCGGGAACGCCGTGTGGGACGTGATCACCACGGTGGACACCGACACGTCGCTGCCGGCCGCCGATCCGCACGACGCGCTGGACTTCTCCCCGCACCGCTGGGTGCTGGACCGCAGGACCACGAAGCCGGTCCACTGCTGTGAGGAGAAGCCCCACATCGAGGGTGAGGCGTACCTCAAGTTCCCCTTCGACGTGCAGAAGCGCTCCTACCAGTGGTGGGACAACACCCTCGGCGACACGGTCGTGATGCGCTACCGGGGCACCGAGAAGGTCCAGGGGTACACGGGTTACCGGTTCACCGCTTCGGTACCGGCGACGAAGACCGGTACCCGGCTGGTGCCGGGCACCCTCGTGGACGAGCCGGACCGCCCGCAGGTGCTGGCCGAGGAGTGGTACTCCAACCACGGCCTCGAGCTGGTCGTGGACCAGGCCACCGGCCGGGTGATCCACGCGCAGACCGGCCCGCGGCGCACGCTGCGGGCACCGGGTGGGGACGAGGACGCGGCGGTCCTGCTGGACGCGGAGAAGCTGGCGTTCACGGCCGCGACGCAGAAGGAGGCCGTGCGGCAGGCGAAGCGCGACAGCGGACAGCTGCGCATGGTGGGAGAGACCCTTCCGGCCGGCGCGGCCGTGGCGGGATTCGTGCTCGCGGTGACCGGCGGGATTCTGGTGGCACGTGGCCGGAAGGAAGAAGAGCGTCCCGGTTTGCCCGGTACCGCTCGGTAAACACTCACGAACCGAAGCGACTTCCGAGTCGACGAGGCCCGAAATTGTCATCCCGGTGAGTAGCCCTGGGGGACGTCTGGGCGAAAACTGTCCATCCCCACCCCGCGCACAAGCCGTTCACAGTCCACGCCCAGGGAGAGCACCCGTGCTCTCCCGAAGCATTCGAGTTCCGGCCGACGCCACCCCGCCCGTCCGAATTCCTCCCCGTTCCGCGCCACCACGTTCCGCACCCCCTGCGCCTCGTGACACTCCCCGTACCTCCGAACTCCCCGTACCTCCAAACTCCCCGTACCTCCGACACCGCCCGCACTCGGCAGCACTGCCCGCACCGCGCACCCCGGTCCGACCCGCACGTGTCCCGCGTACCCCACGCATGACCCCAAGACGAGTTGGAGCACCGATGCCCCAGCACGTACCGTCCTCTCCCCCACTCTCGGCTTCTCCCGAGCGGGAGGACCCCCACCGCACCCTGCTTCCCGGAGTGCCGCAGGCGCTTCCGGCGGTGTCCCCCGGCCCCCGCCGGATCGTCTTCCTCGCCCACCGCGACCTGGACAACCCCTCGGCCGGTGGCTCCGAGCTGCTGGTCGACCGGCTCGCCGACGGCCTGAGCCGCACGGGCCACCAGGTCACCCTGCTGTGCGGGGGCCCGGCGACCCCCGTCCGCGACTACCGCGTGGTGTCGGCGGGCGGCGCCTACAGTCACTTCCTGCGGGCCCGTGCCGCCTTCGCCCGCCAGGTCGGCGACTGCGATCTGCTGGTCGAGGTCTGCAACGGCATGCCGTACCTGGCACCGATGTGGCACCGCGGGCCGACGCTGTGCCTGGTCAACCATGTGCACACCGACCTGTGGCGCATGCGTTTCGGCGGTCCGCTGGCTCCGGCCGCGCGGATCGGGCGCAGGCTCGAGCACTGGGCGCTGACCGGCGCCCGGCGGCACGGGCTGCTGGTCGCCGTCTCCCCGTCGACCGCGGACGCGCTGCACGGGATCGGCGTGCCCCGCGAGCGGATCAGGGTCGTGCACAACGGTGTGGAGGAGCCCGGTCCGCGCACCGGGCGCTCCCCGGAGCCGCTCTTCGTGGCGGTGGGCCGGCTCGTCGAGTACAAGCGGATCGATCTGCTGCTCCGGCTGTGGGAACGGGTGCGGCCGGTCACCGGCGGCCGGCTGGTGATCGTCGGCGACGGCCCCGAGCGGGAACGCCTCGAACGCCTCGCCGGTCCCGGTGTCGAGTTCACCGGACACGTCTCCGAGGCGGAGAAACACCGTCTGCTGTGCGCGGCCTGGCTGTTGCTGCACCCCTCCGCGGTGGAGGGGTGGGGGCTGGTCGTCACGGAGGCGGCCACCCGCGGGACCCCGACCGTCGCCTTCGACGTGCCAGGGCTCAGGGATTCCGTGGTGGACGGCGAGACCGGCGTGCTGGCCCGCGGCGAGTCCTCGTTCGCGGCGGCCTGGTGCACGCTCGCCCTGTCCGGTGCCCGCCGGGAACTGATGGGCCGGACGGCCAGGAGCCACGCCGCCCGTTTCCGCTGGGGCCGCACGGTGCGGCAGTTCGGCGCGGTGGCGGCGGAGGCGGTGCGGAGTCACCGGCCATGAACGGCAGACATATGACTGACAGGGGCATGACCGAGGCAGGGCCGGGCGACAGAGGCGGGGGCGGCGAGGACATGAGCGGCAGGGGCAGGACCGGCGCTCTGAAGGACCCCTCCCCGCGCCGTTCCCTCGCCCTGTTCCGCGCCTTCATGCGGGAGCAGGAGGACCCCGACGCCTGCTACGCGCTGCTCGCCCGGGACGCCGCCGACCAGGTCGAGGCGTACGACGGGCCCGTCGCGGGCCGCGTCGTGGTCGACGTCGGCGGGGGCTGCGGGCACTTCACCGAGGAGTTCCGCCGCCGCGGCGCGGACGCCTTCCTGTTCGAGCCGGATCCGCGGGAGCTGGCCGAGAAGCCGCCCGAGGGGACCGTCCTCGCGGACGGCTACCTGCTGCCGCTGCGCGACGGGGCCGCGGACGTGACGTTCTCGTCCAACGTCCTGGAGCACGTGGCCGATCCGCAGACCTTCCTCAGCGAGCTGGCCCGGGTGACCCGGCCGGGCGGGCTCATCTACGTGTCGCTCACCAACTGGCTGTCGCCGTGGGGCGGGCACGAATGGGCCCCGTGGCACTACCTCGGCGCCGAGCGGGCCCGCGCCCGCTACCGGCGCCGCACCGGCAGGCCCGCCAAGCACACGCTCGGCGAGAACCTCTTCCCGGTGCACATCGGCACCACCCTGCGGCAGGTACGCGGCCGCGCCGACGTACACATCGTCTCGGCGCGCTCCCGTTACTGGCCGTTCCTCACCGAGGCCGTGGTCAAGGTGCCCGGCCTGCGTGAGTTCGCTACGTGGAACCTCCTCCTCATCCTCCGGCGGTGTCCCGAATGACGACCACGGTCCAGGCTCCCCCTCCGGCAGCCGTCCCCCGCACCGCGACCGCCGCGGGCCCACCCGAGGGCCCGCGGTCGCGGCGCTGGCTGCTGGGCTTCTGGGCGGTGGTGTTCGCCCTCCTCCTGGCGGTGCAGCCGGGGCGGCAGACCTTCGACACCAAGCTGGGCGTCACCGTAGACCCGGGCCGGTTCCTGGCCGACCTGGGCCAACTCTGGCAGGACCAGGGGTCGTTCGGCGGGGTCCACAACCAGTACGTCGGCTACCTGTGGCCGATGCTGCCGTTCTACTGGCTGGCCGACCTGGTGCGGCTCCCGGTGTGGCTGGCGGAGCGGCTGTGGCTGTCGCTGATCGTGTCGGTCGCGTTCTGGGGCGCGCTGCGCCTCGCGGAACGGCTGCGCGTGGGCAACGGGGCGTCCCGGCTGCTCGCGGCGACGGCGTACGCGCTGTGGCCGCTGTTCACGACGGTGATCGGCTCGACGTCGGCCGCCGCCCTGCCGGGCGCGCTGCTGCCGTGGGTGCTGCTGCCGCTGACGGACGAGCGGTACGCGCCCCGGGTCGCGGCGTTGCGTTCGGCGCTGCTGGTCCCCTTCATGGGCGGGGTCAACGCGGCCTCGACACTGGCGTCGCTGCTGCCCGTGGGCCTGTACCTGCTGTCCCGGCCGCCGGGGCCGCGCCGGTGGAGGCTGATCGCCTGGTGGGTGCCCGCGGTCGCGGTGGCGACCGCCTGGTGGTGGATCCCGCTGCTGCTGCTCGGCGTGTACGGCGAGAACTTCCTGCCCTACATCGAGACCGCGCGGACCACGACCGACACCATGTCGGCCACCGAGGCGCTGCGCGGGGCCGGGAACTGGGTGGGGTACCTGAACTTCGGTGAGGCGTGGCTGCCCGCGGGCTGGACGGTCGCCTCCTCGGTGCTCGTGATCGTCTGCTCGGCGCTCGCGGCCGGTCTGGGCCTGGCCGGGCTGGCCCGGCGGGACCTGCCGGAGCGGCGCTGGCTGGTACTGACGGTGCTGGTGACGGTGCTGGTGCTGCTCGCCGGGTACGGCGGCGCGTTCGGCGCCCCGTTCCACTCGGTGGTGCAGGACTGGCTGGACGGCTGGCTGGCGCCGTTCCGCAACATCTACAAGTTCCAGACGGGCCTGGCACTCGCCCTGGTGCTGGGCCTGGCCCACCTGGTGGGCCAGGCCGCGCGGTCCCGGACGGCCGCGCGGCCCCGGACGGCCGAGGGTGCGCACGGGGTCCGGCGGCGGGTGCGGGGCGGGCGCTTCGCGCCGCTGGTCGCCGCGGCGCTGGTCCTGCCGGGACTGATGTGGCCGTACCTCAACGGGTCGATCCTCGGGCCGGGTTCGTTCCGGGAGATCCCCACGTACTGGCAGGCCACGGCCGACTGGCTGGGGAAGCACTCCCCCGACTCCCGGGCCCTCGTGGTGCCGGCGACCGCGCACGGCATCCACACCTGGGGCTCGACCATCGACCAGCCACTGGACGTGGTAGCCGACTCCCGCTGGGCGCAACGCGATTACGTGCCGTTCGGCACCCCGGGCAACCGGCGGGCCATGGACGCGGTCGAGCAGGCCCTGCTGACCGGCGCCGAAGTCCCCGGACTCGCCGACTACTTGAGCCGGGCGGGCCTGTACTACGTCGTCGTCCGCAACGACCTCGACCCCGACCAGATCGGGCAGGTGCCGACCGCGACGGTCAAGCGCACCCTCACGCAGTCCGGGTACGAGCGGGTCACCGGACTCGGCCCGGTCACGACCGGCGGAGTGATCGCGAACGACACCCCGCTCCAGGTCGAGGGGCTGTACCCGCGGCAGCGGGCGGTGGAGATCTACCGCCCGACCGGCGCGGACGTCCGGCGTCCGGGACAGGCCTCGCTGGCCCCGATCGCCGACACCGCCGTGGTCTCCGGCGGCCCGGAGTCCCTGCTGCCGCTGGCCGGCGAGCTGCGCGGCCGGCCGGCCGTGCTGACCGGCGACGGCCACCCGGGGCTCGGCACCCCGCCCATACAGGTGACCGGCGACGGGATGCGGTACGCGGACACCCGGTTCGGCCTGGTCAACTCCAACACGTCGTACACGTACACCCCTGACGAGCGCAACGCGCCCGACGCCGTGCAGGACGCGGGTGAGCGGCCGCACCAGATCCTTCCCACGGAGGGCCTGGCCCATCAGACGGTGGCCGAACTGCGCGGCGCCCGTTCGGTGTCGGCGTCCTCGTACGGCAACTGGCTGTTCCATCTGCCGCAGTACGACCCGGTGAACGCCTTCGACGGCAACCCGGACACGGCCTGGGCGGAGGGCTCGGCCGGCTCGCCGGACGGGCAGTGGCTGCGGATCGCCTTCGAGGACGGCTACGACATGCCGGACTCCCTCGGCGTCGCCCCGCTGCCGCAGGACGGTGTGCGGGCGGCGGCGACCAGGGTGCGGGTGGAGACGGAGCGGGGCTCCGAGACCAGTTTCCTCCAGGCGAACGGAACCAAACAGGACGTCAAGGCACCGGCGGGTCAGACGCGTTGGATGAAGCTGACGATCGTCGATTCGGTCTCGCAGCACACCGGTCTGGGCGGCGCGGGCTTCTCCGAGATCGACCTGCCGGACGTGCGGGTGACCCGGCTGCTGCGGCTGCCCACGGACTCGGAGAAGTCGACCGCCGCCGCCCAGGTCGTCTCGCTGCACCGTTCGGCCGACCCGACCGGGCTGTCCCCCACGGGCACCGAGAACGGGCTGCACCGCCTGTTCACCACGGGCACGGCGGGCACGTACGAGGTCGCGGCGAGCGCGGTGGCCGTGCCGGGCGAAGCGCTGGACCGCCTGCTGTACGAGGTGGCGCCCGAGCAGCAGGCCCGGATCACCGCCACCGCCGACTCCACCGCCCGCCTCGGCGCGGGCCTGACCGCGCGCAACCTCACCGACGGCGACCTGACCACCGCCTGGATCGCGGGCGACCGGCCGGTCGTCCATCTGAGCTGGGACGGCGAACAACCCGTCGACGAGGTCGTCCTGGCCGCCGCGGGGGGCCTGTCCACCAGGCCGACCGAGGTGCACATCAGCTCCCCGGACGGCGCGGCGATCGCGGGGGTCGACGACAACGGCATGGTCCGCTTCCCGGCGATCACCACGGACCGGCTCGACATCACGATCACCCGCACCGCACCGCTCACCCTGCACAACCCCGTCGTCGGCGAGGACCTGGACCTGCCGGTGGGCCTGACGGAGGTCTACGTCCCGGCGCTCGACGAGTACCGCACCCCACAGCCGTCCGCCGACCGGGAGTTCACCCTGGCGTGCGGCGAGGGACCGGTGCTGGCCGTCGACGGTGAGCTGCACGAGACCGGCGTCAAGGGGACGGTGGGGGACCTGGTGGAGCGGCGCCCGGTCGAGGTGACGCTCTGTCAGGAGGGTGATGAGGAAACGGCGTTGGAGCTGTCCGCCGGTCGGCACCGGGTCGAGGCCGGTGACGCGGGCCCGCTGACCGTCACCGCCCTGACCCTGACCCGCGGCACCGTGCCGGACGCCTCGGCGGCCGGGCGCGAGCTGACCGTCGAGGACTGGCTGGGCGACCGGCGCGAGCTGTCGGTCGGTTCGGGCGCCGCCTCGTACCTCACGACGTACGAGAACTACAACAAGGGCTGGACGGCCACCCTGAACGGCGAGGAACTGACACCGGTGCGGCTGGACGGCTGGCAGCAGGGATGGCTGATCCCGGCGGGCGAGAGCGGCACCGTGAAGCTGTCCTACGGTCCCGCCACGCTGTACGACGCCGCGCTGATCGGCGGCGGCGTCGGGATCGCGGTGCTGATCGGGCTGGCGCTGTGGCGCCGCAGGGCCGAGAACCCCGAGAACGCTCACGCGCCGCAGCCCGCACCGCCGGCGCCCGGACCGTGGCTGGGTGTGGTGGCGCTGACGCTGGTCGGCGTGGTGATCGCGGGCTGGTGGGCGCTGCTGGTCCCGGCGCTGGCGCTGCTCGCGTGGCGCAGGGCCGCCCTGCTGGTCCCGGTGGCACTGGCCGCCCTCGCGGGAGCGGGGATCATGGCGGCCCTCGGAGCCGGGGAGCCGCCCGGCGCGGGCACCGGTGCCTTCGGGCACCTGGCCCAACTGCTCGCACTGACCGGCCTGTTCGCGGCGCTGGTGAGCCTCGGCGGACCGGGGTCCGGACGCACGGTCCGGGAGGACGGCTGGGGAGCCGGCCGGACGGACGGGACCGGGCCGACCGAGTACGGGACCGGCGCCGCCGACAGGCCGGGATACGACTCTGCGGAGTACGACGCGTCGGGGCACGAGACGGCCGTGCCGCCTGCGGTGCCGCCGCGCGCTCCGGCACCCCCGCCGCCCGGCCCAAAGACGCCCACGCGGCAGCTTCCCCGCGCGCAGGCGGCGGGCGGCCCGGACGGCCCGGCGGGCGGCGGGCCGGCGGGCGGCGGGCCGGCGGGCGGCGGGCCGGCGGAAAGGGGATCGGCCGGATGACCGCACCCTTGCGTATCCCGTTCCCCGTGGTGGACGAGGTGTCCCGGCACTGCGTCCAGGACGAGGAACCGGAGACGGTGCACATCGAGGTACACCTCCCCGGAGAACTGGAACCCGGCCGCCTGCGCAAGGCGTTCCTGGAGGCCCTGCGCCGGCACCCGCGCATCCTCATGCGCGAGGCGCCCGGCCCCTGGTACCGGCGCCGCTACGAATGGGAGCTGACCGACGAGCCCGACGTGGAGGTGGTGAGCTTCGCGCCGCCGGGTCCGGGTGCCCTGCACGACGCCCGCACCCGCACCCTGACCCAGGCGCCCCCGCTCACCGCGTCCCCGCCGGTCCGTCTGGAGGTGGTGAACGCCCCGGGGACCACCGAGTCCGGCGGGGCGGGCGCCGCGCTGCTCCTCACCGTCAACCACACCGCGCTCGACGGCCCCGCCTGCCTGCGCGTCCTGGCCACCGCCGCCGAGATCTACGGCGGCAGGGACAACTCCGCCGCCGCACCGCCCGTACGGCGGCCCGAGCTCGCGCAGGCCGACGCGCCGGACACGCCCTCCGCCTGGTCGCCGCCCGCCCGGGTGGCTCCCGGCACCCCGGACCCGGGCCACCGCACCGGCAACGGGCTGATCGTCTCCGAACTCCCGCTGCCGCACCGGCCCAAGGGGGCCCCGTACACCGTCAACGACCAGCTCATGGTCGCCACCGCCCTGACCCTCGCCCACTGGAACCGCGAGCGCGGCGCACGCCCGCGTCCGTTGCGCATCACCATGCCGGTGGACGACCGTCCCAGGGACGCCACGATGCCCATCGGCAACGGCACCCGACTGGTCGAGGTCCCCTTCGCCCTCGCCGAGCTGGACACCTCCGACCTGCCCGGTCTGCTGCACCGCACCGCTCTGCGCACCCGTGCCCTGAAGTCCCTCTCCCGTCCCCAACTGGGCCACGGGGCCGATCTGCTGACCGCGCCCTGGGCTCCGGTCGCCGCCCGCCGGGTCCTCGTCCGCGCCCTGCGCAGGGCGGCGGCGCCCCTGCTGTCGACCACGCTGCTCAGCAACGTCGGCCGCACCCCGTACCCGCTGGACTTCGGCGAGGAGGCGGGCAGCGCACGCGCGGTGTGGTTCTCGGCGCCGTCGCGGATGCCGCGCGGCCTCACCTTCGCCACCGCCTCCACCGCGGGTCGGCTCCATCTGTCCGTGCGCTGGTCCCGGGCGCTGCTGGGGCAGGCGGACGGCGCCCACCTCCACGACCTCTTCGCGCACCATCTGCACTCCACGGAGGCGACCCCGTGACGACAGGCGCAACCACCGCGACCACCGCGTCCTCGGCCCGCGACCTGCGCGACTTCTACGAGAACCCCGCAGTCCCGGTGGCCTCGGGCCCTTCCCGCAGCCTCCGCCAGGCCCGGATGCTGGCCGGGGCGCTCGGCCCGGCCGGGACCGGGGCCGCGCGGACGATCCTCGACATCGGCTGCGGCGACGGCTCCGCCGCGGCCACCGCCGCGCCCCTCCTGCACGGCCACCGGCTCGTCGGCGTCGACTGGTCCCAGGACGCCCTGACCCGGGCCCGCACCCGGCTGCCGTACGCGGTGCGCGGCGAACTCACCGACGGCGGACTGCCGTTCGCCTCCGGATCGGCCGACGCGGTGCTGTTCAGCGAGGTGCTCGAGCATCTCGTCGACCCGGACGCGGCCCTGGAGGAGATCCACCGGGTGCTGCGTCCCGGGGGCCATCTGATGCTGTCCACCCCCAATCTGGCCGCCTGGTACAACAGGGCGCTGCTGCTGGCCGGGGTGCAGCCGGTGTTCTCCGAGGTCAGCCTGCGCGGTATCCACGGCCGGCCGGGCTCGGAGGTGGTGGGGCACCTGCGGCTCTACACCGCCCGCGCGCTGCGGGAGTTCGTCGCCGCGTCCGGTTTCACCGTCGTACGCCTCGAAGGCGCCCCGTTCCACGGGGTGCCGCGTCCGCTGCGGATGCTGGACCGGCTGGCCTGTGCCCGGCCACCGCTCGCGTCGATCCTGCTGCTGCACGCCCGTCGGTCGTAAGGGGGCCGGGGACGATGTGGTGGGGAGTGGCCGCCGCCCTGGTGTCGAACGTCCTGTACAGCGGCGGGTTCGTCCTGGAGAAGCGGGCGCTCTCCACCCTGCCCGAAGTGACGGTTCACCGGCCGGCGCGGCTGCTGCGGCTGGTGCTCGGCAGCCCGCTGTGGATCGCCGGCGCGCTGTCCCTCGCCGCCGGTTTCGGCGCCCAGCTCGTCGTGTACCGGACCCTGCCGATCGCCGCCGCCCAGGGCCTGTTCGTCTCCGGCCTGGTGCTCCTGGTGATGCTGTCGGCGCGGCTGCTCGGCGAGCGGACCACCGTCCGGGAGCGGTACGCGCTGGGCGCCGTCCTGCTCGCGCTGCTGATGGTGGTGCTGTCGCTGAAGGAGGGCGGCGCGGGCGCCGACACCGTCGGCCGGGACGCGCCGTACCCGCTGATCCTGCTGGTGTGCCTGCCGTCGCTGGCAACCGGGGTGTGGCTCTACCGGTACGCCGAGCGCCGCGCCCGGCACCCGCACCGGATGCCGACCACCGGCGTCGAGTACGGGGTCGCCGTCGGCCTGCTCTACGGGGTCAGCTCGCTCGCCGTCAAGGGGGTGTCGAGCCATCTGACGACCAGCGGCATCGGCGACGCGCTGCTCGACCTGCTGCGCTCCCCCTACCCGTATCTGCTGCTGTTCACCGGCGCGTTCGGCCTGGTGCTGTCGCAGGCGGCGCTCCAGCGCTGCCGGGCCTCACTGATCGTGCCGGTGTGCACGACCGTGACCTGCCTGTACACGGCGGTGCTCGGCACGCTGTCGTTCGGCGAGGAACTGCCCGACGAGCCGCTGCGGCTGGCCCTGCGGGTGGCGGGCACGGTGCTCGCGGTCGCCGTCCTGCTGGTCATGCCGAAGCACGACACCACCCCCCGATCTCCCACCTCCACCGAGGAGTTGACGCCACCATGAAGCCCGACGACCCGCTGCTGAGGATTCTGGTCTGCCCGCTCGACAAGGGCCCGCTGCACCTGCTCACCACCGCCGCCGCCTCCGCGGCCGGGGACGGGGACGGGGACGGCGGCCTCGAGGAGGCGCTCTACAACCCGCGCCTGCGCCGCCGCTATCCGGTCCTCGACGGCATCCCGCAGTTGCTCCCGTCCTCCGGTGAGCAGGTCTCGGAGGAGGAGCACGAGAGACTGCTGGCCCGTATCTCCGAGGACCACCTGCCGGACCGCCACGTCTTTGCGGACCGCACCGGAGATCCCGGCGCCACGGGAGCGACCCCGTGACACCCGCGAACGGCCGGAACGACCGTTCGCCCACCACACGGACCGCACGGACCACGCTCGCGGCGCGCGTGGCGCCGTTCCTGCCCACCCCGGTGGTGGCCGCCGCGGCCCGCGCCGTCTACCCCCGCTTCGAACCCGAACTGGCCCGGCTCGCCGAGTTGTGCCCACCGGACTGCGACACCGCCGTGGACGTCGGCGGCTGGTACGGCCCCTGGACGCACCGGCTGGCCCGGCGCGCCCGCCGTGTGGTGACCGTCGAACCGGTCCCCCACCTGGCCCGGCTGCTCACCGCGTCCTCCCCGCCGAACGTCCGCGTGGTCCGTGCCGCCGCCTCGGACCGCTCCGGCGTCGCCCGGCTGTGGCTCCCGCCGGACGACGGGGGCGACCGGGGCGTGTCGTCCCTGGTCCGCCGGGAGATCCACGGCCACGCCCTGGACGTCACCTGCGTCACGCTGGACGGACTGGGCCTGAAGGACGTCGGCTTCATCAAGATCGACGTGGACGGCAACGAGTCGGCGGTGCTGCGCGGCGCCACCGGCGTCCTGGCCCGCGACCGCCCGGCCCTGTTCGTGGAGCTGGAGTCCCGCATCCAGCCGATCGCGCCCGTGGTGACGTACCTGTCCCTGCTGGGCTACGACGGCTGGGTGCTGCCCGCCGGCTCCTGGGTCCCGCTGGCCCGCTTCCCGCTGGAGGCCCATCAGTCCAGGGTCTCCCACGTCGCCTCGCACGGTCTGCTCCGCCGGGTCCTGCCCTACGGCCCGCTGCGGGGCCCGCGCTACGTCAACTCGGTGCTGTTCCTCCCGGACGGCCGCCGCCCCGGAGCACCCCCGGCGAACGACGACGACTCCCGCACCTTCCGCGAACCGTCCCCCTAGGGGAGGCCGGCGAGTGCCCGCCCGTCCGCCGGTCCGGTCGATGGTGTACAGAGGGGTCGTGGTCGCGGTGGTACCGGGGAACGAGAACCGGAACGACGGCCGCACAGCCGAACGGTTAAGGAGTACGACGCGTGCCCTCTCTCTTCCCGGCCCTGACCGACGCCCCGGCCGCCGGCCGGCCCGCCCTCCGGTTCGGTGAGCGCTCACTGACGTACGCGGAACTCGCCGCCGCGGCCGGCGCGGTGGCCGGCGGCGTGCGGGAGGCGCGGCGGGTCGCCGTCTGGGCGACGCCGACCCTGGAGACGGCGGTCGCGGTCACCGCGGCGCTGCTCGCCGGGGTGACCGTGGTGCCCCTGAACCCCCGGTCGGGCGGGAAGGAACTCGGCCACATCCTGTCCGACAGCACCCCGGACCTGGTCCTCGCCGCCCCCGGCGAGAAGCTCCCCGCCCCGCTGGACGGCCTGGCCCGCCTGGACGTCGACCCGGCCGACCGGGTCCCGGGCGACCGCCCCCTCCCCGAGGACCGGGGGCGGGACGAGGACCCGGCCCTGGTCGTCTACACCTCCGGCACCACCGGCCCGCCCAAGGGCGCCGTCATCCCCCGCCGCGCGATCGCCTCGACCCTGGACGCGCTCGCCGACGCCTGGCAGTGGACCGGTGACGACGTCCTGGTGCACGGGCTGCCGCTGTTCCACGTGCACGGGCTGGTCCTGGGCGTCCTGGGCCCGCTGCGCCGCGGCGGCTCGGTGCGTCACCTCGGCAGGTTCAGCACCGAGGGGGTGACCCGTGAACTGAGCGGCGGAGCGACCATGCTGTTCGGGGTGCCGACGATGTACCACCGCGTCGCGGAGGCGCTGCCCACCGAGCCGGAGCTGGTCAAGGCCCTGGCCGGGGCGCGGCTGCTGGTGTCGGGGTCGGCGGCACTGCCCGTGCACGACCACGAGCGGATCGCGGCGGCGACCGGGCGCCGGGTCGTCGAGCGGTACGGCATGACCGAGACGCTCATGCTGTGCTCGTCCCGGTGGACACCCCCGGACCCCCTGCCCAGCGTCCGCGCGGACGGCGAGGCCCGCCCCGGCACCGTGGGCGTGCCGCTGCCGGGTGTGGAGCTGCGCCTGGTGGAGGAGGACGGGACGCCGGTGACGGCGTACGACGGGGAGACCGTGGGCGAGATCCAGGTGCGCGGCCCGAACCTGTTCACCGAGTACCTGAACCGGCCGGACGCCACCGCGGCCGCCTTCACCGCCGACGGCTGGTTCCGCACCGGTGACATGGCGGTGCGCGACGCCGACGGCTACGTCCGGATCGTCGGCCGCAAGGCCACCGACCTGATCAAGAGCGGGGGGTACAAGATCGGCGCCGGGGAGATCGAGAACGCGCTGCTGGAACACCCCGGGGTCCGGGAGGCGGCGGTGACCGGGGAGCCGGACGCCGACCTGGGCGAGCGGATCGTGGCGTGGGTCGTCCCCGCCGACCACCGGACCCCGCCCGCCCTCGATGAGTTGGCCGACCACGTCGCCCGCCGTCTGGCCCCGCACAAACGCCCCCGGGTGCTGCACCTCCTCGCCGCGCTCCCCCGCAACGACATGGGGAAGATCATGAAACGGGCGCTGCACGACGGCTGACCGGCAGCCCCCACCGCACCCGAGATCCCCCGTTCGGCGGCCCCCCGACCGGCCCTCCATAACGAGCCATAACGAGCGGACGCCCCCGAATCCGCGCAGGATGGTCATGAGGTCCGCCGCCCGGCGGCCCGCAGGCCCGCGCACTCGGGAGGATCTGCCGTGACAGCCAGTCTGGAGCAGTTGCGCCGCTGCCACTTCGCCGTCGACCTGGGAGCGGCCCGTACCCGGGTCTACGTCAAGGGTGCCGGTCTCGTCGTCGACCAGCCGTCCGCCGCCGCCGTGAACACCCGCAACGGCGCGCTGATCGCGGTCGGGGAACTCGCGGAGCGGATGACGGGACGGACGCCGGGTTACATCCGCGTCGTACGGCCCGTCTCCGGCGGCACCGTCGTCGACATCGAGATGGCGCAGCGGATGCTGCGGCATCTGCTCGGCGACCGGATCCGCCGCACGCTGCGCCGCCGACCGGGCCTGCGCGCCGCCGCCTGCACCCCGCACGACGCCGATCCGCTCGCCCAGCGCGCCGCGATCGAGACCCTGGTGGGGCTGGGCGCGCGCCGGGTGGAGCTGGTCGACACGCTCATCGCCGCCGCCGTCGGCTGCGGGCTGCCGGTGGAACGTCCCGAGGCGACCATGATCCTGGTGTGCGGGGCGGCGACCACGCAGGTGGCCGTGCTCTCCCTCGGGTCGATCGTGACGGCCGAGCGCATGCCGGTCGGCGGTGACGCCGTGGACAACGCCATCGTCCAGCACCTGCGCCACCAGCACGAACTGATGCTGCCGAGCCAGTCCGTACGGCCGTTGCAGCTGGCCCTGTCCGGCAACGGGCTCACCCCGCACGGCCCGGAGTCGACGGAGATCCACGGCCGGGACGTCGCCACCGGCCTGGCCCGCTCGGTCAAGGTCGACACGGCCGCCGTGCGGCACGCCATCCAGACCCCGCTGACCGCGGTGCTGGACGGGATCGGCAAGGTGCTGCGGGGCTGCCCGCCCGACCTGGTCGCCGACCTCGCCGACCGCGGGATCATGATGGTCGGCGGAAGCGCCCTGCTGCCGGGCCTGGACCAGATGCTGCGGCAGGCGACGGGCATGCCCGTGCACATCGCCGAGCGGCCGGACGTGTGCGCCGTCCAGGGCCTGGGCGCCATGCTCGAGGGCAAGATCGCCCCCCTGTCCCTGGACCCACTGGCCACCTGAGCCGGGCCCGCGGTTCCGGCAGCCGGTTCGGACGGCGAACGTCGCCGGGGCTGCCCGGAGGACCGGAATCCCACCCGTTGCACAGCCTGCGGCCGCCCGCCCACAGCCGGCCGCGGCCGGGCCGCACGGGGCCCGCGCCCCGCGCCCGCCGGCCCTGCTCCGGGGTCGAGGTGCGGTCACGCGTGCTGTCGCCCCGGTGCGTGACCCCGCACCCGGTCACCGCACCCGTGCCGCCGGAATCACGCCGGTTCGAAAAGCGGGGGGGTGTAGGACGTCGTACAGCGGGCAGGCGCATCCGCGAGCGCAGCCCGGACCCCGCACTGCCCGCCGCCCGGTCCACGGCGACCGAACCCGACGCCCGGCCACGTACGGGTACCGACGAGGCGGTGACATGACCTCCGCGGCACCATCCCCTTCCTCCGGACGGCACGACGTCCTGGTCATCGGTGGGCGCATGGACGCCGACCGGGCCCTGCTCACCCCACGCGGTGAGCTCGTCCGGGGATGCGCGGAGACCCTCGCCGAGAAGCTGGCCCGGCTGCCCGCCCGCACGGCCCGGGTCGATCTGGACATGAGCGGGGTGCGCTTCATGGACACGGCGGGTCTGCGGTTCCTGGACGTGCTGCGCGACCACGGCCGCCGGCGGTCGGTGCCGGTCACGGCCACCCGCTGGAACGGTCAGCCGCGCCGCCTCCTGGAACTCGCCGGTCTGGACACCACCGACCCGCTGCGGCCCCCGCGCCGCGTCGGCGCTCCCGCGCCCTCCACCCCGGCCCCGCACGGGACGGACCGGGCGCACATGACGGAGGAGGAGGTCGAGCGGCTCCGGCAGGCCATCGCCGCCCGGCCGGTGATCGACCGGGCCCGCGGCATCCTCATGGCCTCCCACGGTTGCAGCTCGGACACCGCCTGGCGCGTCCTGCGCGAGGCCTCCCGGCTGTCCGGCACCGGCCTCCGCACGGTCGCCGCGGCCGTCACCGCCGACGCCGGCCGCACGGGCCCCCGCCCTCCGGAGAAGGTACGGGAGGCCCTGGCCACGGCCCTCGCCCACCACCGGCTCTGAGCCGGGACCTCGGCTGCGGTGACGGATCAGGAGGGCACGCCCACCGGCACGTCCGGCCGCGGCTCGCCGTCCTCGTCGAGGTCCGGCGGGATCGTCGACAGCGCGCTCGCGTGGAGGTCCTTCGTACGCAGCGTCAGGTTGCCCGTTTCCCTCCTTCGACCTGGTGCGCCCACGAGGATGGGACCAGGATTGCGTCCAGAGCCACGCGCGATGTGGTGGAAGACCGGATCCACCCCCGCGTCGTCGACCTGGGACGTCGAGACGCTCAGCTCACCCTGGGTGGCGCGGACGCAGGAGGCCGCTACCAAGTACTCGACCAAGTACTCGGCCGCCTTGCCCCTTTGGGCAGCTGACGGGCTCTTGTCGAGGTGGTCCTCGTCATTCGGTCATGACGGGAAGGTACCGGACCGGACTGACAGGGCACGGCGCCCTTCCATGAGTGGAGCGGGTGCCGTGACCTCCTGAGGCCGTCGCGTCCGCGCTCAACCGGGCGGCACCGTACGGGTTGGTGGTGCGGACGGCGGCCTGCACCGGTCTGCGGGCCGGTGCGCCGGCCTTGCTGCGGGTGCGAGACGTGAACCTGATCCGGCGGCACGCGGAACGTGCCTCTGCCGCCGCGTCCGGTGTCGGCGCTCACGGCCTACCTTGCGGAACACCCCGCCCGGCACAACCCCGAGGCTGCGCTCCGACCGGGGCGGCGGCCGGCCGGCTGCACACACGGCATCCCCTCCCACCCGGAGGGACCACGTTCCGCGGCTCTGGGTCGGAGCCGCACGCACGACCCCGGCAGCTTCCACAAGCACTGCTCCAAGCCCGCGCTCAACTCGAAGCGGAGTTCGGGGTTGCGCGGGTCACGATCCGTAAGGCGACTGCGGCGCTCCGCGGAGAGAAGCTGATCGTCACCACTTCGGGCATGGGCTCGTTCGTGGCCGACGAGGAGCGGCCGGACACCCCTTCGTAGCGAGGGGTGGAGGTGGGCCCGGAGGGGCTCCGAGGGGGATTCGGAGGGCATGCCGCTCGCCCCTCGGCGGCGGAGCGAGCGTTTCCCGTGGTTCGGTGGTGGGGCGGGTGGGACTCGAACCCACGGCCGACGGATTATGAGTCCGTTGCTCTAACCGGCTGAGCTACCGCCCCATAGCGGCGTGTCGTGCACAGGTGTGCGTGCCGTCTGCCGCAGCATAGCCGCTCATACGATCTCCTGCCTCAATGATCGACTGCGCACGGCCTTCGTGACCATGAGGACTGCTGCCAGTCACGCACGGTTCCCCCGGGCAGCGAACAGGCGTGGAACAAGCATGAAACGTGCATGAAACGTGCATGAAAAAGGACCCCGGAGGGGTCCTCGTTCAGCATGCTCCCCCGACTGGACTCGAACCAGTAACCTGCCGGTTAACAGCCGGCTGCTCTGCCAATTGAGCTACGGAGGACCGAGCTCCCCCGACTGGACTCGAACCAGTAACCTGCCGGTTAACAGCCGGCTGCTCTGCCAATTGAGCTACGGAGGAATGCCTCGTTGCATCGAACGCACCTCCCTGGGTATCCGCCAGAGGGCGCGCGCTCGCTGCGACACATACATTAGCGCAAGCAGGGGGGTGCTTTGCCAATCGGTACTCCCCGGCGTCGTCGCCGCACCGAAGACCTGTGCTGTCCCGCACACGGTCCTACACGAGGGAAGGGTGGCCGCCATGCGTTACCGGCTCACGTTCGTCGCCGGAGTCGTCCTGGGTTACGTGCTGGGCACGAGGGCCGGGCGCGAACGCTACGAGCAGTTGAAGAAGTCCGCGCGGCAGTTCGCGCAGAACCCCGCCGTGCGCAACACCGCGGAGACCGCGGCGCAGCAGGGCCGCGACATCGCGGGCAAGGCGTACCACGCGGTGAGCGACAAGGTCGGGGACCGGATGCCCGACTCGGTGGCGCAGCGGGTACGCACCCTGCGCGAGCGCACCGCGCAGGGCGCCGGCGAGGACGACTGGGGCACCAGCAACACCTAGGGCCCGCGGTGCGACACGGGCCCTGAGTCGTGATGTTGCCGGGTACGGCAGAATTTCGGCCATGGGGATAGTCGCCGGGTTGGACAGTGCGCCCGATTTCACTCGTATCGTCGTCTGTGACGCGGACACCGGAACCGTGCTCAAACAGGGGTACGCGCCACATCCGGTGGAGAACCCCCAGGGCACGGGCCGTCCGTCCGACGTCGACCCGCAGGTCTGGCTGTACTCGCTGGGCGAGGCGGCGGGCGGCGGACTGCTGGAGGGCGTGCAGGCCATCGGGGTCTCCGCGCAGGCGAACGCGCTGGTGCCGCTGGACGCCCAGGGCAACACCGTGCGGCCCGCCATGGTCGGCGCCGACAAGCGGACCCAGGTCGCCGCGGCCGACCTGATCGACGCGCTGGGCGGCCGGGAGGCGTGGGCGCAGGCGGTGGGATGTGTGCCGCAGGCCGCGCACCCGGTCACCAAGCTGCGCTGGCTGGCCCGTACCGAGCCCGAGAACGCGGCGCGCACCGCCGTGCTGCTGCAGGCGCACGACTGGCTGGTGTGGCAGCTCCTCGGCCGTCCGGTGCGCCGGACCACCGACCGGGGCGGGGCCTCCGGCACCGGCTACTGGGCGGCGGCGACCGGCAACTACCGGCCCGACCTCGTGGAGCTGGCGCTCGGGCACCGGACCATGCTGCCGGAGGTGATCGGCCCGGCCGACGCCGCCGGTGCGACGCCGGAGGGGCTGCTGATCTCGGCCGGTACCGGGGAGACGATGGCGGCGGCGTTCGGGCTCGGGATCGGGCTGGGCGACGCCGTCGTCTCGCTGGGTGCCTCCGGGTCCGTCATGGCCGTCCACCCCGAGGCCCTCTACGACCCCAACGGCATGATCACCGCTCTGGCGGACGCCACCGGGATGCATCTGCCGGTCGTCACCACGCTGAACGCCGTACGGACCCTGCGCGGGACGGCGGAGCTGCTCGGGCTGCCCGATCTGGAGAGCCTGTCCGATCTGGCGATGAAGTCGACACCGGGTTCGCACGGGCTGGTGCTGCTCCCCTACCTGGAGGGTGAGCGGACGCCGAACCTGCCGCACACCGCCGGGACCCTGTCGGGGCTGCGGCGGGAGTCGATGAAGCCGGAGCACCTGGCGCGGGCCGCGTTCGAGGGCATGCTGTGCGGGCTCGCGGACGCGCTGGACGTGATGCGGGGCCGAGGGGTGGAGGTCCGGCGGGTGTTCCTGCTGGGCCAGGCCGCGGAGCTGCCCGCGGTGCAGGCGGCGGCGCCCTCGCTGTTCGGGGCACAGGTGGTGGTGCCGCAGCCCGCGGACTACGCGGCGATCGGCGCCGCCCGGCAGGCGGCGTGGGCGCTCGGGGTGTCCCAGGGCACCCTCGACCCGCGTACGCCGCCGCTCTGGCAGGGCGCGGCGGCGCAGGTGCTGGAGCCCGGCGAGGACCTGGCGGTGGGGCAGGCGGTGCGCCAGCAGTTCGTGTCGGTGCGCGAGCAGACCCACCCGGGGGCGTTCCTGACCTGAACGCGAGCCGGAGGGCCACGTCATGAGGTTCGCGTCATGAGCGCGCGTGGCGGGTTAAATTCACTTGAGGTAACGCCGGTGGGGTGTCCGACGATAGGGGCCAGGGGCAACCGATCGCTCCCGCCGACCAGCCGAGAGATTCAGCGTGCTCATACGACTTCTACGGACCTTCCTCAGGCCGTACAGGAGACCCATTGTCCTCCTGGTGCTGCTGCAGTTCCTGCAGACCTGCGCCACGCTCTACCTGCCCACCCTCAACGCCGACATCATCGACGACGGTGTCGTCAAGGGGGACACCGGTTACATCCTGTCCGCCGGTGCCCTGATGATCGGCATCTCGCTGACCCAGGTCGTCTGCAACATCGGTGCCGTGTACTACGGCGCCCGGACCGCCGCGGCCCTGGGACGGGACGTGCGGGGTGCCGTGTTCGACCGGGTGCAGTCGTTCTCCGCGCGTGAGCTCGGTCACTTCGGCGCGCCCTCGCTGATCACCCGTACGACGAACGACGTCCAGCAGGTGCAGATGCTGGTGCTGATGTCGTTCACCCTGATGGTGTCGGCGCCGATCATGTGTGTGGGCGGCATCGTGATGGCGCTCGGTCTGGACGTGCCGCTGTCCGGGGTGCTGGTGGCGGTGGTGCCGGTGCTGGGGATCTGCGTGACGCTGATCGTGCGGCGGCTGCGTCCGCTGTTCCGGGCCATGCAGGAGCGGCTCGACACGGTGAACCGGGTGCTGCGCGAGCAGATCACCGGCAACCGGGTGATCCGGGCGTTCGTCCGGGACGCGTACGAGCAGCGGCGGTTCGAGAAGGCCAACGCCGAGCTGACCGAGGTGTCGCTGGGCGCCGGCAATCTGCTGGCGCTGATGTTCCCCGTGGTGATGACGGTGGTGAACCTGTCGTCGATCGCGGTGGTGTGGTTCGGTGCGCACCGGATCGACAGCGGCGGGATGCAGATCGGTGATCTGACCGCGTTCCTCGCCTATCTGATGCAGATCGTCATGTCGGTGATGATGGCCACCTTCATGTTCATGATGGTGCCGCGGGCCGAGGTGTGCGCGGAGCGCGTCCAGGAGGTGCTGGACACCTCCTCGAGCGTGGTGCCGCCCGCCGCGCCCGTCACCGAGCTGCGCCGGCACGGTCATCTGGAGATCCGGGGCGGCGGCTTCTCCTATCCGGGGGCCGAGGAGCCGGTGCTGAGGTCGGTCGACCTGGTGGCCCGTCCCGGTGAGGTCACCGCCGTCATCGGTTCGACCGGCAGCGGCAAGTCCACCCTGCTCGGGCTGGTCCCCCGCCTGTTCGACGCGACCGAGGGCGAGGTGCTGGTGGACGGCGTGCCCGTCGCGGACCTCGACCCGGCGCTGCTGGCGAGGACGGTGGGGATGGTGCCGCAGAAGCCGTACCTGTTCGCGGGGACGGTGGCGACCAACCTGCGGTACGGCGATCCGGACGCCACCGACGCGGAGCTGTGGCACGCGCTGGAGGTGGCGCAGGCCAAGGAGTTCGTCGAGCGGCTGGAGGGCGGGCTCGACGCGCCCATCGCGCAGGGCGGGACCAATGTGTCCGGCGGTCAGCGCCAGCGCCTGGCGATCGCGCGGACGCTGGTGCGGCGCCCGGAGATCTACCTCTTCGACGACTCCTTCTCCGCGCTCGACTACGCCACCGACGCGGCGCTGCGCGCGGCGCTGGCCGAGGAGACCGCCGAGGCGACGGTGGTGATCGTCGCCCAGCGGGTGGCGACCATCCGGGACGCCGACCGGATCGTGGTCCTGGACGAGGGCCGGATCGTCGGCACCGGACGGCATCACGAACTGATGGCGGACAACGAGACCTACCGGGAGATCGTGCTCTCCCAGCTGACGGAAGCGGAGGCCGCCTGATGGCGGGAGCAGCGCGGATGATGGCCGGGGGCGGCCCCGACCAGCAGTCGCTGAACTTCAAGGAGTCGGGCAGACGGCTCGTCGCCCGGTTCAAGCCGGAACGCCTGACCCTCTGGGTGCTGCTGGCCTGCACGGTGCTGAGCGTGGGCCTCAGCGTGGTCGGGCCGAAGATCCTCGGCCGGGCCACCGACCTGGTCTTCGAGGGCGTCGTCGGACGGGACATGCCGTCCGGGGCCACCAAGGAGCAGGTGCTCGACGCGATGCGGGCGCGCGGCGAGGGCGATGTCGCCGACATGCTCCGCGGCACCGACTTCACCCCGGGCCACGGCATCGACTTCACCGCCGTGGGCGGTGTCCTCGGGCTCGCGCTGGCGGTGTTCGGGGTCGCCGGTCTGCTGATGGCGGTGGCGACGCGGCTGGTGAACGGGGCCGTGAACCGCACCATGTACCGGATGCGCGAGGACGTGCAGACGAAGCTGTCGCGGCTGCCGCTGTCGTACTTCGACAAGCGGCAGCGCGGTGAGGTGCTGAGCCGGGCGACCAACGACATCGACAACCTCGGGCAGACGCTCCAGCAGACGATGGGCCAGCTGATCAACTCGCTGCTGACCATCGTCGGCGTGCTGGCGATGATGTTCTACGTCTCCTGGATCCTCGCGCTGGTCGCGCTGATCACCGTGCCGCTGTCGTTCGTGGTCGCCACCCGCGTGGGCAAGCGGTCGCAGCCGCACTTCGTGCAGCAGTGGCGTACGACCGGAACGCTCAACGCGCACATCGAGGAGATGTACACCGGGCACACCCTGGTGAAGGTGTTCGGGCGGCAGGAGGAGTCGGCGAAGCAGTTCGCCGAGCAGAACGACGCGCTGTACGAGGCCGGTTTCAAGGCGCAGTTCAACAGCGGCGTCATGCAGCCGCTGATGCTCTTCGTGTCGAACCTCAACTACGTGCTGGTGGCGGTCGTCGGCGGGCTGCGGGTCGCGTCGGGTTCGCTGTCCATCGGTGACGTGCAGGCGTTCATCCAGTACTCGCGGCAGTTCTCGATGCCGCTGACGCAGGTCGCCTCGATGGCGAACCTGGTGCAGTCGGGTGTCGCGTCGGCCGAGCGGGTCTTCGAACTGCTCGACGCCGAGGAGCAGTCGGCCGACGTCTCGCCGGCCGAGAGGCCGGCCGAGCTGCGCGGGCGGGTGGCGCTGGAGCGCGTGGCGTTCCGCTACGACCCCGAGAAACCGCTGATCGAGGACCTGTCGCTGACGGTCGAGCCGGGGCACACGGTGGCCATCGTCGGCCCGACCGGCGCCGGCAAGACGACGCTGGTCAACCTGCTGATGCGGTTCTACGAGGTGTCCGGCGGGCGCATCACGCTCGACGGCGTCGACATAGCGCGCATGTCCCGGGACGAACTGCGCGCCGGGATCGGCATGGTGCTCCAGGACACCTGGCTGTTCGGCGGCACCATCGCGGAGAACATCGCCTACGGGGCCGCGCGCGAGGTCACCCGCGGCGAGATCGAGGAGGCGGCGCGGGCGGCCCACGCCGACCGGTTCATCCGTACCCTGCCCCACGGGTACGACACGGTGCTCGCTGACGACGGTGCCGAGGGCGCCGAGGGCAGTGGGGTCAGCGCGGGTGAGAAGCAGCTCATCACCATCGCGCGGGCGTTCCTGTCCGATCCGGTGATCCTGGTGTTGGACGAGGCGACGAGTTCCGTGGACACGCGTACCGAGGTGCTGATCCAGAAGGCGATGGCCAAACTGGCGCACGGGCGTACGTCGTTCGTCATCGCGCACCGGCTCTCCACGATCCGGGACGCGGACACGATCCTCGTCATGGAGAACGGCGCGATCGTGGAGCAGGGCTCGCATCAGGAGCTGCTGGCCGCCGGCGGGGCGTACGCCCGGCTGTACAAGGCCCAGTTCGCGGAGGCGGTCGCGGAGGTCGACTGATTTCCTTCGCCCCCGCCGCCCCTTCCCGTCCCCGGGGGCTGCGCCCCCAGACCCCTTCGGCCTGAACGGCCTCGTCCTCAAACGCCGGACGGGCTGGAATCAGCCCCTCCGGCGTTTGAGGAGCGGGGGTCCGGGGGCTGCGCCCCCGGGACGGGACGGGAAGGGGCGGCGGGGGCGAGGAAAGTCAGTCCAGGTAGCCGCGCAGCTGGTCGGCGAAGGCGTGGTCGCGGAGCTTGCTCAGGGTCTTGGACTCGATCTGGCGTATGCGTTCCCGCGTCACGCCGAAGATGCGCCCTATCTCCTCCAGCGTGCGCGGACGCCCGTCGACCAGTCCGTACCGCAGCTGGACGACCTTGCGCTCCCGCTCCCCCAGCGTCGACAGGACCGCCTCCAGGTGCTCCTTGAGCAGCAGGAACGCGGCCGACTCGACGGGGCTCGTGGCGTCGCCGTCCTCGATGAGGTCACCGAGGGCCACATCGTCCTCCTCGCCCACCGGGGCGTGCAGGGAGACCGGTTCCTGGGCGAGCCGCAGCACCTCGCCGACCCGCTCGGGGGTCAGGTCGAGGTGGTCGGCGACCTCGTTCGCGGTCGGCTCGTAGCCGCGCTCCTGCAGCATGCGCCGCTGGACGCGGACGACGCGGTTGATGAGCTCGACGACGTGCACGGGGACACGGATGGTGCGGGCCTGGTCGGCCAGCGCGCGGGACATGGCCTGGCGGATCCACCAGGTGGCGTAGGTGGAGAACTTGTAGCCGCGCGCGTAGTCGAACTTCTCCACGGCCCGGATCAGGCCGAGGTTGCCCTCCTGCACCAGGTCCAGCATGGTCAGTCCGCGGCCCACGTACCGTTTGGCGACGGAGACGACGAGCCGCAGATTGGCCTCGATCAGCCGCCGCTTGGCCATCCGGCCCATGACGACGAGCCGGTCCAGGTCGAGGGCGAGCCTGCTGTCCAGGTCGGGGGTGCGGCGCAGCTTCTCCTCGGCGAACAGCCCGGCCTCGACACGGCGGGCGAGTTCGACCTCCTCGGCCGCGGTGAGCAGGGGGATGCGGCCGATCTCCCGCAGGTACTGGCGGAACAGGTCCGAGGAGGGGCTGCCGGACTCGGCTCGCGCCGGCGGCGGGGCCGGCTCGACGTGCTCGGCCGGTCCGAGCACCGCGGACGGCGGTTCGGGCTCCGTCTCGGGATGGTGCGCGGCGCGGCTCTGCGCGGGCATGGCCACCAGGACATCCGCCTCCGGCCGCGCGCCGACCGTGCTCGTGTCGGTCTGGGTGGGGCTCTGGATCTGGGTCTGCACGGGGGGCGACCTCCAGGATGATCGCTGCCGGGGAGGACGGCAGCGGTACTTCGGGAGCGGAGTCGGCGGCCTCGCCGCTGTCCGTCCCGTACGCGATGAGCGGGGCCGCGGGGGTCCCGGACCCGTCGAGGACGGATCGGCCGCGCTCCGAGGACTCAGGCACCGCACCCCAGTGTGGGGTACGACACATCGTCCCCACGAGGGGCGTGCGATGACTTTTTGCGTCCGCGCGGTGACCCGGCGGTCACATCCCGCCCAGGGCCTGTCCGGCGGATCAGGTCGCAGGGAATCGACGGTGCCCTGTCGGCGCGGGTGAGCGGGGGCGATGAGGGTCCCTCCCGCGCGAGCGCAGCCGAGCGTGGGGGAGCCGTGCAGCTGCAAGGCGGAGGAGGGAGTCGACGCGGAGCGGTGGGGGTCCCTTCCCGCTCGAGCGAAGCCGAGAGTGCGAGAGTGCGAGAGTGCGAGAGTGGGGGAGCGTGACGACAACGCCGCTGGGGGTCCCCCTGCTCGAAGGGCTTGGGGGAGGGCGTGCCGGCCCCCCGCGTCTGCGGCAGGATCCGCCGGACAGGCCCTAGAGGGCCGCCGCGCCGTGTTCGCGCAGGGACTGGTCGTACTGCTGGAGGACCCACAGCTCGTTCTGCACGGAGGCCAGTTCGGCGGGGTCGCCCTGGGAGGCGAGGCGGGTCAGCCGGCCGGTGATCTCGCGGACGCGGCGCTCGACGGCACGGCGGCGGACGGTGACCAGCTGGGCGCCCGCGTAGTTCTCGTCGACCTCCTTGACGCCCCGGTGCAGCATGATCGCCTCGACGGCGAGTTCGGTGACCATGGCGCGGACGGTGTCGTCGGGGGCCGCGTCGCGGACCCGGATCAGGTACTCCTGCGGGTCCTGGGCGCCGTACTCCGCGCCGCCCGCCTCCAGGACGGCCTGGCGCACGGCCGCGTAGGCCGGGGCGGTGAACTCGTCGACGCCGTAGGCGTCGAAGGCCGGGGAGACCAGCGCGGGGTGCTGGAGGGCGAGCTTGAGCAGTTCCCGTTCGGTGGCGAAGACGGGGTTGCGGAGGTTGAGGGCGGGGCCCCGCGGGAGTGCGGGGGCCGGATCGGAGGCGTACTGCTGCGGGCCGCCGCCGCGCTGCCGCCGGTCGGGGGCGGGGCCCTTGCCGCCGCGGTCGCGGGCCCAGCGGGCGAGCTGCGCCACCCGCTTGACCACGAACTGGGTGTCGAGGATGCCGAGCATGCCGGCGAGCTGGACGGCGACCTCGTGCTGGGCGCCGCTGTTCTTGATGCGGGCGACGACCGGGGCCGCCTCGTCGAGGGCGGCGGCGCGGCCGGCCGGGGTGTCCAGGTCGTAGCGGCTCACGATGTGGCGGAGCGCGAACTCGAAGAGCGGGGTGCGGGGTTCGGCGAGGTCGGCGACCGCGTCGTCGCCCTTGGCGAGGCGCAGGTCGCAGGGGTCCATGCCGTCGGGTGCGATGGCGATGTAGGTCTCGGCGGCGAACTTCTGGTCGTCCTCGAAGGCGCGCAGGGCCGCCTTCTGGCCGGCCGCGTCACCGTCGAAGGTGAAGATCACCCGGGCCGAGCCGTTGTCCATCAGCAGCCGGCGCAGGATCTTGATGTGGTCGTTGCCGAAGGCGGTGCCGCAGGTCGCGATGGCGGTGGTGACACCGGCGAGGTGGCAGGCCATGACGTCGGTGTAGCCCTCGACGACGACCGCGCGGGACGACTTCGCGATGTCCTTCTTCGCCAGGTCGATGCCGTACAGCACCTGGGACTTCTTGTAGATCGCCGTCTCGGGGGTGTTGAGGTACTTGGGGCCGTTGTCCGTCTCGTACAGCTTGCGGGCGCCGAAGCCGACGACCTCGCCGCCGATGTCGCGGATGGGCCACATCAGCCGGCCGCGGAAGCGGTCGATGGGGCCGCGGCGGCCCTCCTGGGACAGGCCGGAGAGCAGCAGCTCCTTGTCGGTGAAGCCCTTGCCGCGCAGGAAGCGGGTGAGGTGGTCCCAGCCCTGGGGGCTGTAGCCGACGGAGAAGTGCCGGGCGGCCTCCTGGTCGAAGCCCCGCTCGGCGAGGAAGGCGCGGCCGGTGTCCGCCTCGGGGGAGGTCGCGAGCTGCTCCATGTACCAGTCGGCGGCGATCCGGTGGGCCTCGACCAGGCGGATGCGCTCGCCGCGCTGGTGGGCCGGGTTGTACCCGCCCTCCTCGTAGCGCAGGGTGATGCCGGCCTGGGCGGCCAGGCGCTCGACCGCCTCGGAGAAGGAGAGGTGGTCGACCTTCATCACGAACGTGATGGTGTCGCCGCCCTCCTGGCAGCCGAAGCAGTGGAAGAGTCCCTTGCTCGGGCTCACCTGGAAGGACGGCGACTTCTCGTCGTGGAACGGGCACAGGCCCTTGAGGTTGCCGCCGCCGGCGCCGCGCAGCTGGAGGTACTCGGACACCACGGCGTCGATCGGGACCGCGTCCCGTACCGCCTTCACGTCCTCGTCGTTGATCCGTCCAGCCACGCTGGAAGTCTACGGTGGTCCGCCGGGAGCCGGATCCGAGGCGTCCGCCCCGGTCAGGGGGCGAGGCTTTCCAGCGGGACGTGCGGGTCGGCCAGGGCGTCCGTGTCCACCGGGGTCCCGGAGCGGATCAGCCGCTGGATCGGGTCCGTGACGTCCCACACGTTGACGTTCATCCCGGCCAGCACCCTGCCCTCCTTGATCCAGAACGCGATGAACTCCCGCTTGCCCGAGTCGCCCCGGATCACGACCTGGTCGTAGGAGCCCGCCGGCGCCCAGCCGGAGTACTCCATCCCCAGGTCGTACTGGTCGCTGAAGAAGTACGGCACCCTGTCGTAGGCGACCTCCCGGCCGAGCATGGCGCGGGCCGCGGCCGGGCCGCCGTTGAGGGCGTTGGCCCAGTGCTCGACGCGCATCCGGGTGCCGAACAGGGCGTGCGGGAAGGAGACGACGTCACCGGCCGCGTGGATGTCCGGGTCGGAGGTGCGCAGCCGCTCGTCGACCAGGATCCCGCCGCCGTCCGCGCGGTCGGCGATCTCCAGGCCCGCCGCCTGGGCGAGGCCGGTGCGCGGGGCGGCGCCGATCGCCGCGAGGACGGCGTGCGCCGGGTGCTCCTCGCCGTCGTCGGTGCGGGCGGCGAGGACCATGCCGTCCTGCCCGGTGATCTCGGTGAGGGTGGCGCCGAAGTGGAAGCGGACGCCGTGGTCTCTGTGCAGGTCGGCGAAGAGCTGGCCGAGTTCGGGGCCGAGGACCGAGTGCAGCGGGGTCTGCCCCCGGTGTACGACGGTGACCTCCGCGCCGTACTCGCGGGCCGCCGCCGCGACCTCCAGGCCGATCCAGCCGCCGCCGGCGATCACCAGGTGGCCGTTGTCACGGCCGAGGGAGGCCAGGACGCCCTTGAGGCGTTCGGCGTGCGCGAGGCGGCGCAGGTGGTGGACGCCGGCCAGGCCCGTGCCCGGGATGTCCAGGCGGCGCGGCTCGGCACCGTTGGCCAGCAGCAGCTTGTCGTAGCGGACGGTGGTGCCGTCCTCGCCGAAGCGGACGGTCTTCGCGGCGCGGTCGACGGCGTCGACGGTCTGGCCGAGGTGCAGCTCGACGTCGTGGCGCGCGTACCAGGCGGGCTCGTGCACGAAGACGCTGTCGCGTTCCTCCTTGCCGAGGAGGTAGCCCTTGGACAGGGGCGGCCGCTCGTACGGGTGGTCACGTTCGTCGCAGATCAGCAGGACACGGCCGGTGAAGCCCTCCGTTCGCAGCGTTTCGGCCGCTTTCGCGCCGGCCAGTCCGCCTCCGACGATGACGAATGTCTGATCCGCGTCGACCACGTGATGCCTCCTCTTCAGGGTGCCGCCACCTGTGAGCGTCCCGCACACCGGGTGGTGCGGGAAGGGGGAGTGACCCGATCAGGCCACGGACGGTCACCTTCGGGCTCCTCCTCAACCCTGCCCCGTCAGACGGGTGTGAAGCGAGCGGGCCGAGGCGTCGGTGAGGGACGCGATCTGGTCGACGATCACCCGTTTGCGGGCACGGTCGTCCGGGGCCTGCGCGAACAGCGTGCGGAACTGCGGGTCCAGGCCGTCGGGGGCGCGGGCGGTGAGCGCCTCGGCCAGTTCGACGACGACGATCCGCTGGTCGGCGCGGAGCAGTTCCTGCTCGGTGCGCTGCATGACGTACCGGTCGGCGACCGCCTTGAGGACGGCGCACTCCAGGCGGGTCTCCCTGGGGACGACGAGTTCGGCCCCGTAGCGGGTGAGGCGGCCGCTGCCGAACCTCTGCCGGGTGGCGCCCTCGGCGGCGAGGCAGAAGCGGCCGATGAGCTGGCTGGTGGCGTCCTTGAGGCGGGCCTGGGCGACCGCGGTGCCGTCGTAGCCGTGCGGCCACCACTCCTGGGCGAGGAGCCGGTCGAGCGCTTCGGCGAGTTCCGCCGGGTCGGTGCCGGAGTCGGTGTAGCGGCCGACGGCGACGGCGAAGACCGCCTGCCGCTCGGGCTCGGCGTGCAGCAGGTTGGGGTCGATGTGGCCGGCGTGCAGGCCGTCCTCCACGTCGTGCACCGAGTAGGCCACGTCGTCGGCCCAGTCCATGACCTGGGCCTCGAAGCAGACGCGGCCCTCGGGGGCGTCCTCGCGGATCCAGTCGAAGACGGGGCGGTCGTCCTCGTAGACGCCGAACTTCGGGGAGGCCGGGTCGGTGGGGTGACCCCCTCGGGGCCAGGGGTACTTGGTGGCGGCGTCGAGGGCGGCGCGGGTGAGGTTGAGGCCGACGGAACCTTCGGGGGTGAACCGTTTGGGTTCGATGCGGGTGAGGAGGCGGAGCGACTGGGCGTTGCCCTCGAAGCCGCCGCAGTCCTCGGCGAACTCGTTCAGCGCCTGTTCGCCGTTGTGGCCGAAGGGCGGGTGGCCCAGGTCGTGGGAGAGGCAGGCGGCCTCCACGAGGTCCGGGTCGCAGCCGAGGGCGGCACCGAGCTCCCGGCCCACCTGGGCGCACTCGAGGGAGTGGGTGAGGCGGGTGCGGGGGCTGGCGTCCCAGACCGGGCTGGCCGCTCCGGGGGTGACGACCTGGGTCTTGCCGGCCAGGCGGCGCAGGGCCGCGGAGTGCAGCACGCGTGCGCGGTCGCGCTGGAAGGCGGTGCGCCCGGGGCGCTTGTCGGGTTCGGCGGCCCAGCGGGCGACCGCGGCCGGGGCGTAGCCGGGGGGCGGGGTGTGGTTCCGCCGCTCCTGCGCCATCTCCTGCGTCTGTTCCTGCGCTGCGGGGTCGGTGGGGACGGGGGTGCCGGTGCCTGCCATGTTTCGACACTACGGCCACGCGGTGACAGCGGGCACGACGGCCCGGGTACGCCCGTACGGCGTCGGGCAGCCGGGGCAGGCTCGTCGGCGCGGGGGCGGGGGCCGTCCGGGCCTGGTCCAGCAGTGGAGGAGAAGGGCCGTGGCACGGCCCGCGCACGGTGTGAGCCCGTTCGAGCCGCTGCCCCCTCTCCTTCTCCCCCGTCCACCGTGAAGCCGATCACAGGGCGCGGCTGAACCGGAGGGCGTGCCGACGCGTCTCCCAGGTCAAGGACCGACCGGGGAGGGTGCCCGTCCGATGCTTCACCTGTTGCGCCGCGTGCGGACCCGCGGGTTCCGCCGACCGCGCCTGCCGCGCACCCGTACCGGTCGGCGGCGGCTGGTGCAGGCGGGGATGGCGGCGTGCGTCCTGGCGCTGCTGCCGGCGACGTGGATGCACCTGGCGGCGGACGGCCGCCTGCGCACCACCGCCGACGTGCCCCGCACGGACGTCGCCGTGGTCTTCGGCGCGGGGCTGTGGGACGGGGAGCCGTCGCCGTATCTCGCGCGCCGGCTGAACGCGGCGGCCGAGCTGTACCGGACGGGCCGGATCGAGGTGGTCCTGGTCACCGGCGACAACGGCCGTGAGGAGTACGACGAGCCGGACGCGATGCGCGCCTATCTGACCCGGCACGGCGTGCCCGACACGCGGATCGTCAGCGACTACGCGGGCTTCGACACCTGGGACTCCTGTGTCCGCGCGAAGAAGATCTTCGGTGTGGACCGGGCCGTGCTGATCAGCCAGGGCTTCCACATCCGCCGCGCGGTCACGCTGTGCCGGGCGGCCGGAGTCTCCTCGTACGGCGTCGGCGTCGACGACCGGCACGACCTCACCTGGTACTACGGGGGCGTCCGGGAGATCTTCGCCGCGGGCAAGGCGGCGGGGGACGCAGCGTTCCGCCCGGACCCGCACTTCCTCGGACCGAGGGAACCGGGGGTGGAGCGGGCACTTGCGGACATCCGCACATCGGAAGCCGCGGGATGACCGGGCCGCGCATACCTCGGCATGCTCACCTCTTGGCGGACACGACACGGATCACGGTCACCCTCCCGACCGAGCAGGTCACCGAGCTGAGGAAGCTCACCGACGACGTCTCCGGCTACGTCGCCGAAGCGGTGGCCCGCCAGTTGCGGCACCAGTCGCTCGGCGCCGACCTGCTGCGCCATCAGGAAGAGTACGGAGCCTTCACCGAGGAGGAGCTGGCCGAGGCCCGCTCCCGGATCTTTGGCCCGACGGGGGACGCCGGAAGTTCGGCGAGTGCCGCGTGAACGGTCACGTCGGGACCGTCGTCCTGGACTCCCAGGGTCTCTCCGCCTGGATCGCGGAGGATCGCAAGGTCCTCGCGATGCTCCAGGTGTTCCACTCCATGGGTTCCGAGATCGTCGTCGGGGCCAACACCATCGTGGAGGTCAGCCACGCGCGTGTGAATCTGCCCCGGCTGCGGTGGGTGCTGTCCCGCGTCAAGGTGGAGGCGGTGACCGAGACGGCGGCGCAGAGGACCGCGGAACTGCTCAAGGCCGCAGGCCTGCTCGGCCACAAGTACGCGATCGACGCGACCGTCGCGGAGATGGCGCTGCGCCAACCGGGGCCGGTGGCCCTACTGACATCCGACCTCGACGACATGTCCCGTCTGTGCGGCGGCCGTATCCAGCTCGTCGGTGTCTGAGCGGACGCCCCCGCGCCCCGGCTTCACCGCGCTCCCCCGGCCCGGGGGAGGTCGCCGTACCCGGTGTGCAACCGGGGGCGGTGCGGGGCGTAACACGGGGGGCGCAGGCTGGGCGGTGTGGAGAGTTCCGGGACGCCCGCGCACTGCCCGTACTGCGCTCTGCAGTGCGGGGTGAATCTGGTGCCCGGTGCGGACGGGGCCGTCGAGGTGCGGGAGCGGGCGGACTTTCCGGTGAACCGGGGGGCGCTGTGCGGGAAGGGGCGTACGGCCCCCGCTGTGCTGTCGTCGAGCGTGCGGCTGACCTCGCCGCTGGTGCCGGTCCGAGAGGGGTGCGCTGGTGCCGGCCTCCTGGGAGGAGGCGCTGGACCGGATCGCCGAGGGGCTGGGGCGGACGCGTGCGGAGCACGGCGCCGACGCCGTCGCGGTGTTCGGCGGGGGCGGGCGGTGGCATCGGGGCGGATCACCACCGCGATCCGCCCCGACACCGTGTTCATGCCGTTCCACTGGGCCGGCGAGGGCCGCGCCAACACCCTCACCCACCCCGCCCTGGACCCGACCTCGCGGATGCCGGAGTCCAAGGTGTGCGCGGTACGGGCGGAGGCGGTGCCGCCGTGAGCGGGTCACCCGTTCACAGGCGCGCGGTGCGCCCTTCGGCTTCTTTCCCCGGACGGGGCCGCCGTACGTCGGTGACCTGCCGGAACGGGAGGCGGGCAGGTCCCGGCCGGGCGGGCCCGACACCCGTTCACCCCATTCCTGACTTTCCTTCAGGAAGCGCGCCGTGCCCGGTGGTACTTACCTCGGACAGGCAGGGACGCGACTGACGGCGGCACATGGGGGTGCTGCGGGCGTGATTCCTGCGTGAGCCCGAGGGAGCATCGATGCGAGGTATCGCCCGGTTGCTGACCTGTCTGCCCGGTGTGGCCGGCCTGCCCGGTGCAGCCGGTCTGGCCGGTCTGGTCGGCCTCGCGCTCGCTCTGGCCGCCGTGGGGCTGCTCGTCGCCCCCGCCGGGTACGCCGGGGAGGCGGACGCCACCCCGGCGGGGCACTACCGCGGCACGACGTCCGGGAACCTGGAGGTGTATCCGTCCTCGGTCGTGGCCGGCGCGCAGGTGACGGTGAACACCGCGGCGTGCGGGGACCGCGACACGGTCGCGGGGGACGCCACCGCCGTGGGCGCCGGCCGTTTCACCCTGGCGCCGAGCGCGCGCGAGCGGGGCTCGATCGGCCAGTTCCGGGTGCCGCCCGGCGCGCAGCCGGGGACGTACGAGATCGTCGCGAAATGCTCCGCCGGCGGGCAGCGGGTGACCGGCGACCTGGTGGTCAGACTGACGTCCGCGGCCCAACAGGTGCATCCGCAAGGAAGTGTGAAGACGGGGGTCGGCAGTGCCCTGGGCCCCGACCCCGTACAGACCGCGGCCGGCGTGGCAGCGCTCGCCGTCGCCGCCGCGGGCGGTACCTGGCTCCTGCATCGCCGGGCGAGAGGCGACGGGATCTGACGGGCACCCTCCGCTGCCCGTCCGCCGGTACCGCATGTCCCCTCCCCCTCCGGGTCCGACGCCCCTCGCGGCCCGGAGGGGGGCACGGGGCCGACTCCGAAGAGGTCAGTCCACGATGCGCAGCAGGTTCGGCCGGGCGGGCGGCCCGAGCAGCACGGCCATAGCCTCCGTGAGCGTGTTCGCCCTGTGCTGCGGGCTGTGGCTGTTGAGCGACGCGGCCGGGGCGCCCGCCCCGCCCCAGCCGTCCGCCACCCAGGCCCACTCCGGGCGCGTCGGTCCCGTCACCGGCCGCCCCGCCGCGCTGCCGCCCTCCCCTCCGGGCAGGGTCCGCATCCCGGCGATCGACGTGGACGCGCCGCTGACGGGCCTCTCACTGACCGGCACCGGCAGCCTCGACGTGCCGCCGCCCGAGCGGAAGAACCTGGCCGGCTGGTACGAGGCCGGCACCACGCCCGGCGAGAGGGGCACCGCGATCGTCGCGGGCCATGTCGACAACGCCGACGGCCCCGCCGTCTTCTACTCCCTGGGCGCCCTGCGCAAGGGCAGCACCGTCGAGGTGGACCGGCTGGACGGCCGCACCGCCGTGTTCACGGTGCACGCCGTGGAGGCGTACGACGCGCGGGACTTCCCCGACGAGCAGGTCTACGGGGCGGCGAAACGGCCCGAACTGCGGATCATCACCTGCGGCGGCGGCTGGTCACGCACCACCGGCTACCGGGGCAACGTCGTCGTCTACGCCCATCTGACGGGCAGTCGCAGCCGCTGACGCACGCCGGGGCGCGACGCGCGTGGTCCCCCTCCGAAGCTCCGCGGCCCGCCGCCCGCGGCCTCAGGCCAGCCACTGTTCGTACGCCATGTTCGCCACCAGGGCGAAGACGACCGTCAGCAGGACGACGCGGACGAAGCCGCTGCCCTTCTTCAGGGCCGTGTGGGCGCCGAGCGTGCCGCCCGCGAGGTTGAACACGGCCATCAGGGCCGCCAGCTGCCACAGCACCGCGCCCTGCCAGGCGAACATCGCCAGCGCGCCGGCGTTGGTGCAGCAGTTGACGATCTTCGCGGTGGCGGAGGCGGTGACGAGGTCGAGGTGGAGCAGCGCGGTGAGCGCCAGGACGAGGAACGTACCGGTGCCGGGGCCGATGAGACCGTCGTAGAAGCCGATGCCCAGGCCGCCGAAGCCGATCGCGGCGAGGACGCGGCGGCGCGAGACCGGGCCGGGCGCGGGCGCGGTGCCGAAGGACGGACGGAGGATGACGAAGGCGGCCACGGCGAGCAGCACCACCATGATCACCGGTTTGAGGACCTCGGTGCTCATCCCGGCGGCGAGGAAGGCTCCGCCCGACGACCCGGCGAGGGCGGCGAGACCGATGCGTACGGCGGTGCGGACGTCCACCGGGGCCTTGCGTGCGTAGGTGATCGCCGCGCCCGTGGTGCCGACGATGGCGACCGCCTTGTTGGTGCCCAGCGCGTGCGCGGCCGGGGTACCGGCGGGCAGGCCCAGCAGCAGGGCCGGCAGGAGCAGCAGTCCGCCGCCGCCGACCACGGCGTCGATCCAGCCGGCGGCGAGCGCCGCGAGGCAGAGGAGAATGACGGTGGTCAGCGAGATGTCGGGCATGGCCGTGACCCTATGGACCGGATAGTTGTGCCGTCCATCGAGATGAGCGTTTCCTGAGGTTGAGCCTCCTCACACCCGCCCCCGCCCCCGCTGAGGGCTCGGCACCGGCCTCGCGGGCGTACGTCTCGCCCGACGGCTCGGCGAGCTCGGCACGCCGGTGACGCTGACCGGCGAGGAGGAGCACCGCCCGTACGACAGGGTGCTGCTCGCCGAGGTGCCGGCCGGACGCCACGGCCCCGAGGTGATCGCCCTGCCGGCGCCCGCACGGCTGACCCGGGCCCGGGTCACCGGCATCGACCGCGCGGCGCGCACCGCGGTCTGCGCGGACGGCTCGGTGATCGGACACGGCCGGCTGGTCCTGGCCACCGGCTCCCACCCGGTGCTGCCGCCGCTGCGCGGACTGTTCACCGCGGGCACCCCGGACACCGAGAACGCCGAGGACGCCAGGGACGCCGAGGACGCCGAGGGCCGCGAGCTGCCCGAGGGTGTGCACGCCCTCCGCACCGTGGGCGACCGCCTGGGCCTGGACAAGGCACTGCGGCCGGGGGTGCGGGCTGGTGGCCCCCGGCTACGAGCAGGCCGAGACGGCCGCCGCGGCCATCGCCGCCGACGGGACCGACCCGTTGACGTTCACGGGCGCCGACCCGGTCCACCAAGCTCAAGCTGCCCGGCGTGGACGTGGCGTCCTTCGGCGACGCCCACGGCGCCACCGCCGGCTGCCTGGGCGTCGTCTACTCCGACTCCCGCGCCGGCCTCTGCAAGAAGCTGGTCGTCGGCCGCGACGGCACCCTGCTCGGCGGCATCCCGGTCGGCGACGCCGACGCGTACGGCACGCTGGGGCGCGGTGCGCAGAACGCGTCCGCGTGAGCGGAGAGCTACCGTCCGGTCACGTCACGTTCGCATCACGGGTCCAGGAAACCTCCGCACCCTCCCCCGGCCACTCCCCTACCGTCGGCAGCCCACACCCGGCAGACCGCCCCGGACGGGGGCATGCTGCCGGATATCCGCACATGGCTGGGAGTTTCCCCGTGAACCTGTCCTACAAGTCCGCCGCCGTGACCGTCGCCGCGCTCGCCCTGGCCACACTGCCCCTCACCACCGCCGCGGCCCACGAGGGCAGCCACCCGTTCAAGAACTGCACCGAGGCGTACGACGCCGGGTACCAGAACATCCAGAGGGGCGACGAGCACTACGGCAAGCACCTGGACCGCGACAACGACGGCGTCGGCTGCGACGACGCGCCGGCGGACTTCGTCCCCGTCGGCGACGGGGACAGCGGTTCGGACGACGGCGCCACCGGCACCGGCTCAGACAGCGGCGAGAAGGGCACCACCGAAAAGGGCGGCGGCACCGACCTCGCCGAGACCGGAGGCAACAGCGCCACCCCGTACATCGCGGCCGGCGGCGCGACCGTCGTCCTGGCGGGCGGCGCCGTCCTGCTCGCCTCCCGCAGGCGCCGCAGCACGGACTGACCCACGCAGGGCCTCGGACACGAGAAACGGCGGCACCCCCGCACGGGTGCCGCCGTTTCCTTTCGTGATCCGGAGCCGTCGCCGATCGGTGAGGGTGGTCGGGTGACAGGCAACGGCTCCGGGGCTTGACTCACCCCGGAGGGGTCAGCGGTGGTCGCTGCCGTTCGAGGTGACCGCGGCGCGGCCGGCCTCCAGGCGGGCGACGGGGATGCGGAACGGGGAGCAGGAGACGTAGTCCAGGCCGACCTCGTGGAAGAAGTGGACCGACTCCGGGTCGCCGCCGTGCTCGCCGCAGACGCCGAGCTTGAGGCCGGGGCGGGTGGCGCGGCCGGCCTCGGCGGCGAGCTTCACCAGGGAGCCGACGCCGTCCCGGTCGATCGTCTCGAACGGGGAGACGCCGAAGATGCCCTTCTCCAGGTAGGCCGTGAAGAAGCTCGCCTCCACGTCGTCCCGGCTGAAGCCCCACACCGTCTGGGTGAGGTCGTTGGTGCCGAAGGAGAAGAACTCGGCGGCCTCGGCGATCTGGCCGGCGGTCAGGGCGGCGCGCGGCAGCTCGATCATCGTGCCGATGGCGAGCTTCAGCCGTGTGCCGGTGGCCTTCTCGACCTCCGCGATGACCTGGTCGGCCTCCTCGCGGACGATCTCCAGCTCCTGGACCGTGCCGACCAGCGGAATCATGATCTCGGCGCGCGGGTCGCCCTTGGCCTCCCGGCGCTCGGCCGCCGCCTCGGCGATGGCCCGCACCTGCATGGTGAACAGGCCGGGGATGACCAGGCCGAGACGGACTCCGCGCAGGCCCAGCATCGGGTTCTGCTCGTGCAGCCGGTGCACGGCCTGGAGGAGGCGCAGTTCGTTCTCGTGCGGCTCCTGCCGGGACTCGGCGAGGGCCACGCGGACCGACAGCTCGGTGATGTCGGGCAGGAACTCGTGCAGCGGCGGGTCGAGGAGCCGGACGGTGACCGGGAGGCCGTCCATCGCCTCGAACAGCTCGACGAAGTCCCGCTTCTGGTGCGGCAGCAGCGCCTTGAGGCACTCCTCGCGCTCGGCCTCGGTGTCGGCCAGGATCAGCCGCTCCACCAGCTCGCGCCGGTCGCCGAGGAACATGTGCTCGGTGCGGCACAGGCCGATGCCCTGGGCGCCGAAGCGGCGGGCGCGCAGCGCGTCCTCGGCGTTGTCGGCGTTGGCGCGCACCCGCAGCCGGCGCTTGCGGTCGGCGAAGGCCATCATCCGGTGGACCGCCTCGACCAGTTCGTCTGCGTCGTCGGCGCCCGGGTGCATCCGGCCCTCGAAGTACTCCACGACCGGGGACGGGACGACGGGTACCTCACCGAGGTAGACCTTGCCGGTGGAGCCGTCGATGGAGATCAGGTCGCCTTCCTCGACGACGTGCCCGCCGGGGACGGTCATCCGGCGGCGCTTGGTGTCGACCTCCAGCTCCTCCGCGCCGCACACACAGGTCTTGCCCATGCCGCGGGCGACGACGGCGGCGTGCGAGGTCTTGCCGCCGCGGGAGGTGAGGATGCCCTCGGCGGCGATCATGCCGTCCAGGTCGTCGGGGTTGGTCTCCCGGCGGACCAGGATGACCTTCTCACCGGAGCGGGACCACTTGACGGCCGTGTACGAGTCGAAGACCGCCTTGCCGACCGCCGCGCCCGGCGAGGCCGCGATGCCGCGCCCGACCCGCTCGACCTTCGCGTCCTCGTCGAAACGCGGGAACATCAGCTGGGCGAGCTGGGCGCCGGTGACGCGGGTGAGCGCCTCGGCCTCGTCGATCAGGCCCTGGTCGACCAACTGGGTGGCGATCCGGAAGGCCGCGCCCGCGGTGCGCTTGCCGACACGGGTCTGGAGCATCCACAGCTGGCCGCGCTCGATGGTGAACTCGATGTCGCAGAGATCCTTGTAGTGGTTCTCCAGCGTCTCCATGATCTGCATCAGCTGGTCGTACGACTTCTTGTCGATCTGCTCCAGATCGGCGAGCGGCACGGTGTTGCGGATGCCCGCGACCACGTCCTCGCCCTGCGCGTTCTGCAGGTAGTCGCCGTAGACGCCCTGCTGGCCGGAGGCGGGGTCACGGGTGAAGGCCACGCCGGTGCCGGAGTCCGGGCCGAGGTTGCCGAAGACCATGGAGCAGACGTTGACGGCCGTGCCCAGGTCGTGCGGGATGCGCTCCTGACGGCGGTAGAGCTTGGCCCGGTCGGTGTTCCAGGAGTCGAAGACCGCGTGGATGGCGAGGTCCATCTGCTCGCGCGGGTCCTGCGGGAAGTCCCGGCCGGCCTCGGTCTTGACGATCTTCTTGAACTTGGTGACCAGCTTCTTGAGGTCGGCGGCCTCCAGCTCGGTGTCGACCGTGACCTTCTTGGCCGTCTTCGCCGCCTCCAGCGCGTCCTCGAAGAGGTCGCCGTCGACGCCGAGGACGGTCTTGCCGAACATCTGGATGAGACGCCGGTAGGAGTCCCAGGCGAAACGGTCGTCGCCGGCCTGCTTGGCCAGGCCCTGTACGGACTTGTCGGAGAGGCCGATGTTCAGGACGGTGTCCATCATGCCGGGCATGGAGAACTTCGCCCCGGAGCGGACCGACACCAGGAGGGGGTTGTCGGGCTGGCCGAGCTTCTTGCCCATCGCCGCTTCGAGTGCGTCGAGGTGCGCGCTCACCTCGTCACGCAGTGCCGCCGGCTCCTCACCGCTGTCCAGGTAGACCTTGCAGGCCTCCGTGGTGATGGTGAAGCCGGGAGGGACGGGAAGACCCAGATTGGTCATCTCGGCGAGGTTCGCACCTTTCCCGCCGAGCAGGTCCTTGAGGTCCTTGTTGCCCTCGGTGAAGTCGTAGACGAACTTCACGCCCTCAACGCTCCCGCCCTGCTGGGCTCCATGGAGATCTTTGTTTTCCGACACGGGTCTCGACTCCTCGAGGACGCGGTGGCTGCCCTGACGAGCAGGAACATACCCAGATCAAAGGCATATGGGTACGTCCACACGTCCACCATGCGACTGGGACCCCTCCGCCGCCACTGGATCAAAAGTCAAAGGCAAGTCAAGGTTTGGCAAGAAATCACAGTCCCATGTGTTCACTTCTTGAACGCGACGACTCCGGATTGAGCCGCTCTACGCGCTCACCTGAGCAACGATCGGCACGTCTGATTTCGCTCGATGAACGATCAAAGGGTGGCACCGGGTGCCACCCTTTGAGAAATGCAGTCACCCATGATCCGCTCATCTGAGCGCACCCCTTATCAAGGGTGGCGAGAATCACGCTGCCGCAGTCGCCGGGATTTCACCATGCGGACGCCTTCCGTACGCCCGGTCCCCACGGTGGAGCGGACCGTTGAACGAACCGGTCGGCGCGCCCGTACGGAACTGCGGCGGATCCGGACCCCCACGCCGGGTCCGCCTCCTCACCGGGTTTTGCACGGAAGGACCTCCGGGTGCCTGTCTTCACACGCCTGCGCCGGCCGACACGGACCACCGAAGAGAAACGAGGGGACGAGAAGCAGGGGGAGGAGCCCCGCCCCACCCCTCCAGCCCTCCGCGCCTTCCGTGCCTTCCGTGCCTTCCGTGCCTTCCGTGCCTTTCACGCCTTCCGCATCCGCTACGCCGCTCTGCGCGACCGGCACCCCCGCGCCGCACGCGCCGCCCGCCGGACCCTGCACGTCCTCGCCGCCGTGCTGGTCGTCGGCGCCCTTCTGCTGCCCAACACCGCCGGCGCCCTGCGCCCCGACCGGTTCACCCGGATACCGGCCGAGGCGATCATCGGGGCCGCGCTGCTTCCCGCCCTCCCGCGCCGACCCCGGCTCGTCGCGGCCTCGCTGTACGGGGTCGGCCTCGCCGTGCTGACCGTGCTGAACCTGCTGGACATCGGGTTCAACGAATATCTGGGCCGGGGCTTCAACCTGGTCCTCGACTGGGGCCTGCTCGACGACGCCCAGGCCTATGTCGGGGACTCCATGGGCCCCGCGACCGCCACGGCCGCCACCGTCGGCGCGGTCGCCCTCGCCCTGCTCCTGGTGGTCGTGATGGCGCTGGCCGCCGTCCGGCTGAGCGAGCTGCTGGCCCGGCACCGCGCGCGGGCCGCCCGGGGCGCCCTCGTCGCGGGCACCGTGTGGATCACCTGCACCGCCCTCGGCCTGCAGGCCCTCGGCGCGCCGATCGCCTCGGACCGGGCCTCCGCGGCGGTGAAGGTGCAGGCCCGGCGCGTGGTGGACACGCTGCACGACGAGGCGGAGTTCGAGAAGGTGGCGCGTTCCGACGCCTTCGCGGCCACACCTCCCGGCAGGCTCCTGCCCGACCTGCGCGGCAAGGACGTGCTCATCACGTTCATCGAGAGCTACGGCCGCACCGCCCTGGAGGACCCGGTGATCGCCCCCGGCGTCACCCGCACCCTCGACACCGGCACCGAGACCCTCGCGAAGGCGGGGTACCGGGCCCGTAGCGGCTGGCTGACGTCGGCGACATTCGGCGGCAGCAGCTGGCTCGGCCACTCGACGGCGTTGTCCGGCCTGTGGATCGACAACCAGCAGCGCTACCGCACCGCCACCGCGAACGACCGCCTCACCCTCACCAAGGCGTTCGGGAAGTCCGGGGCGTGGGACACCGTCGGCATCATGCCGGGTGTCCAGAAGAACTGGCCCGAGGCAAAGTGGTTCGGCCTCGACAAGGTCTACAACGCCTTCCAACTGGGTTACCAGGGGCCGAAGTTCAGCTGGTCGACGATGCCGGACCAGTACACGCTCGAGGCCTTCCAGCGCCTGGAGCACAGCAAGGAGCGCGACCGGGGCAGGAACCTGATGGCGGAGATCATCCTGACCTCCAGCCACCAGCCCTGGGCTCCCCTCCCCGAGATGGTCGGCTGGGAGGAACTCGGCGACGGCTCCGTCTTCGGCCCCATCCAGAAGGCGGGGAAGGACCCCGGCACCCTCCTCACGGACGCCACCAAGTCCCGTCAGGAGTACGGCAAGTCGGTCACGTACTCGGTGACCGCCCTCACCCGGTGGCTGGAGCGCTACGGCACCGACGACACCGTCCTCGTCTTCCTCGGCGACCACCAGCCCGTCGCCCGGGTCAGCGGCCTGCGGGCGAGCCGGGACGTGCCGGTGACGATCGTCGCCAAGGACCCGAAGGTGCTGGAGAAGATCGCCGACTGGAACTGGACGGAGGGCCTCAGGCCGGCCGAGGACGCGCCCGTGTGGAGGATGGACGCGTTCCGCGACCGCTTCCTGAAGGCCTACGGCTCCGTCCCGCACCCGACCGAGCGCTGAATCACGGTCAGCCGCCGGACGTGTCGAGTTCGGCGTCCTCGCCGACGCCCGCGCACTCGTACGGGTCCTTCAGCCAGCCGTCCGGCAGCGCCACCCGGTTGTTGCCGGACGTACGGCCGCGGGGGCCGTCCGCGCCGGTCGGCCAGGGCTGGTCCAGGTCCAGTTCGTCCAGCCCGGAACGCAGGTCCCGGAGCGAGGAGGTGATCGCGAGCCGCTTGCGCATCTCCGAGCCGACCGCGAAGCCCTTCAGGTACCAGGCGACGTGCTTGCGGAAGTCGATCACCCCGCGCGACTCGTCCCCGATCCACTCCCCGAGCAGGGTCGCGTGCCGGACCATGACGTCGGCGACCACGCGCAGCGCGGGCCTGCGGAAGTCGTCCCGGCCCTCGAAGGCCGCGACCAGGTCGGCGAAGAGCCACGGCCGACCGAGGCAGCCGCGCCCCACCACGACCCCGTCGCAGCCCGTCTCGCGCACCATCCGCAGCGCGTCCTCGGCGGACCAGATGTCGCCGTTGCCGAGTACGGGGATCTCCGGCACGTGCTCCTTCAGCCGGGTGATGGCGTCCCAGTCGGCGGTGCCTCCGTAGTGCTGGGCGGCGGTGCGTCCGTGCAGGGCGATGGCGCTCACGCCCTCCTCGACGGCGATGCGGCCGGCGTCCAGGTAGGTCAGGTGGTCGTCGTCGATGCCCTTGCGCATCTTCATCGTGACCGGCAGGTCCCCGGCGCCGCTCACCGCCTCGCGCAGGATGGACCGCAGCAGGTTCCGCTTGTAGGGCAGGGCCGAGCCGCCGCCCTTGCGGGTCACCTTCGGCACCGGACAGCCGAAGTTGAGGTCGATGTGGTCGGCGAGGTCCTCCTCCGCGATCATGCGGACGGCCTTGCCGACGGTCGCCGGGTCGACGCCGTACAGCTGGATCGAACGCGGCGTCTCGCTCGCGTCGAACCTGATCAGCTGCATGGTCTTCTCGTTGCGTTCGACCAGCGCCCGGGTGGTGATCATCTCGCTGACGAACAGCCCCTTGCCGCCGCTGAACTCCCGGCACAGGGTGCGGAAGGGCGCGTTGGTGATCCCGGCCATGGGAGCCAGTACGACGGGCGGCCGGACCGCGTACGGGCCGACCGTCAGGTTCGAGTGGTCCGGCCGGTTCGACGGGGGCTGAACCGGGGTGGGCGTGGGCGTGGACATTCCCCCATTGTCCCGCATCCGGAGAGCTGCCCGGCACGACACATGTGCGGCATTCATTAGTTAGCCGCACTATTGAACCGCGCTACGATGGAACCCATGCCCGAGCTCAGCCCGCGCCGACGCCTCCTCGTGCTCGCGATCTGCTGCATGAGCCTGCTCATCGTGAGCCTGGACAACACGGTGCTGAACGTCGCCCTGCCGTCCCTCCAGAGGGACCTGCACGCGAGCACCGCGGGCCTTCAGTGGACCATCGACGCGTACACCCTCGTCCTCGCCTCGCTGCTGATGCTCGCGGGCTCCACGGCCGACCGGATCGGCCGCAAGCGGGTCTTCATGGCGGGGCTGGTCGTCTTCACCCTCGGCTCGGTGCTGTGCTCGCTCGCACCGAACCTGGACGCGCTGGTCGCCTTCCGCATGGTGCAGGCGGTGGGCGGTTCGATGCTCAACCCGGTCGCCATGTCGATCATCACCAACACCTTCACCGACCCGCGCGAACGCGCCCGCGCGATCGGCGCGTGGGGCGCGGTCGTCGGCATCTCGATGGCGGCGGGTCCCCTGGTCGGGGGCCTGCTGGTGGACTCCGTCGGCTGGCGCTCCATCTTCTGGATCAACCTGCCGGTCGGCCTCGTCGCCCTCCTCCTCACCCTGCGCTTCGTCCCGGAGTCCCGTGCCCCGAAGGCCCGTCGCGCCGACCCGGTCGGCCAGCTGCTGGTCATCGTCCTGTTCGGCTCCCTGACGTACGCGATCATCGAGGCGCCGCACGCGGCGCTCTCCACCACCGCCCCCTTCGCCCTCCTCGCGTCGGCGGCCCTGCTCTCCCTGCTGCTCTACGAGTCCCGCCGCCACGAACCCCTGATCGACCTGCGTTTCTTCCGCTCGGCACCGTTCAGCGGGGCCACCGTGATCGCGGTGAGCGCGTTCGCCGCGCTCGGCGGGTTCCTGTTCCTCTCCACGCTCTACCTGCAGAACGTACGGGGCCTGAGCGCCCTGGACGCCGGCCTGTGGATGCTCCCCATGGCCGTCCCGACCTTCCTGTGCGCCCCGCTCTCCGGCCGTCTGGTCGGCAGCCGGGGCCCCCGGCTGCCGCTGCTGATCGCGGGCGGCGCGCTGACGGTGAGCGGGCTGCTCTTCGCCCTCTTCGAGGCCGAGACCTCCGACGTCACGCTGTTCGCCGGGTACGTCCTGTTCGGCGTCGGCTTCGGCTTCGTCAACGCCCCCATCACCAACACCGCCGTCTCCGGCATGCCCCGCGCCCAGGCCGGGGTGGCCTCGGCGGTGGCCTCCACCAGCCGGCAGCTGGGCCAGGCGCTCGGGGTCGCGGTGGTGGGCGCGGTGCTGGCGGCGGGGGTGGGCTCCTCGTCGTACGCGGCCGGCTTCGTGCCGGCGGCGCGGCCCGGCTGGTGGATCCTCACCGCGTGCGGGCTCGCGGTGCTGGTGGTGGGCGCGGCGACCTCCGGCCCCTGGGCCCGCGCGACCGCGCGGCGCACGGCCGACCGGCTGGAGTCGGCGGAGATCCGCGAGGCGGCGGGCGTGGACGCCTAGCCGGGCGCGCCCGCTCCTCCACCGAACTCACCTGCGCGCAGCCCCTGTTGATGTTGCTCTTGCTGCACACTCTGCGTCATGCCGCAGATCGACACGAGCAAGGTCAGCCGCTGGGACCAGCACGGCCGGGAACACGTCGTACGGATCCGGCGCACCGGGGTGCAGCGCACGATCAGCTGCGAGACGTGCGACTGGCGCAGACGCGCCCGGTTTCTTCCCCGGCCGAAGGCGGAGGAGCATCTGGCCCAGGCCCACCAGGCGACGGTGGACCCCACGGGAACGTGAACCGCCCCGGGCGGCGCGGGAGGCGCTGCCCGGGGCGGGTTCGACGGAGTCGCGGTGCTACGACGTCAGCAGCCGATCAGGCGGCTCGCCAGGTAGCCCTCGATCTGGTCGAGGGAGACCCGCTCCTGCTTCATGGTGTCGCGCTCGCGCACGGTCACCGCGTTGTCGTCCAGGGTGTCGAAGTCGACCGTGACGCAGAACGGCGTACCGATCTCGTCCTGGCGGCGGTAGCGACGGCCGATGGCGCCGGCGTCGTCGAACTCGATGTTCCAGTTCTGCCGCAGCGCCTGGGCGAGGCCCTTGGCCTTCGGCGACAGCTCCGGGTTGCGGGAGAGCGGGAGCACCGCGACCTTCACCGGGGCCAGCCGCGGGTCGAGGCGCAGCACCGTGCGCTTCTCCAGCTTGCCCTTGGCGTTGGGCGCCTCGTCCTCGACGTAGGCGTCGATCAGGAAGGCGAGCATCGCCCGGCCGAGACCCGCCGCCGGCTCGATGACGTACGGCGTCCAGCGCTCGCCGGCCTCCTGGTCGAAGTAGGAGAGGTCCTGGCCGGAGGCCTTGGAGTGGGCGCCGAGGTCGTAGTCGGTGCGGTTGGCGACGCCCTCGAGCTCACCCCACTCGCTGCCGCCGAACTGGAAGCGGTACTCGATGTCGGCGGTGCGCTTGGAGTAGTGGGAGAGCTTCTCCTGCGGGTGCTCGTACCACCGCATGTTCTCCTCGCGCATGCCGAGGCCGGTGTACCAGTTCCAGCGCTGCTCCATCCAGTATTCCTGCCACTGCTCGTCCTCGCCCGGCTTGACGAAGAACTCCATCTCCATCTGCTCGAACTCGCGGGTGCGGAAGATGAAGTTGCCGGGCGTGATCTCGTTGCGGAAGGACTTGCCGATCTGGGCGATGCCGAACGGCGGCTTGCGGCGCGAAGTGGTCTGCACCTGGGCGAAGTTGGTGAAGATGCCCTGGGCGGTCTCGGGGCGCAGGTAGGCGACGGAGCCGGAGTCCTGGGTCGGGCCGAGGTGGGTGGAGAGCAGACCCGAGAACTGCTTGGGTTCGGTGAACTGGCCCTTGTTGCCGCAGTTGGGGCAGTTGATGTCGGCCAGGCCGTTCTCCGGGGCGCGGCCCTTCTTCTCCTCGTACGCCTCTTCCAGGTGGTCCGCGCGGAACCGCTTGTGACAGGCGGTGCACTCGGTGAGCGGGTCCGAGAAGGTGGCGACGTGACCGGAGGCGACCCACACCTCGGGGGCCAGGATCACCGACGAGTCGATACCCACGACGTCCTCACGCGACGTCACCATGTAACGCCACCACTGGCGCTTGAGGTTCTCCTTGAGCTCGACACCCAACGGCCCGTAGTCCCAGGCGGCACGCTGGCCGCCGTAGATCTCACTGCAGGGGAATACGAAGCCTCGGCGCTTGCTCAGGCTGACGATGGTGTCGATCTTGTCGGCGGCCACGGTGCTCTCTTCATTACGACGACGGGCGACGAAGCGAGATTGCTTCCAGCGAAGTTCTCAGGCTACCGGCGGGCCCTGCTCCTGGACCAATTAGGGCCTGCCACGGGCCTCTCGCCCAGCTTGTTGACAACGGTTTCCATGTTTGTTGAAAATGGGTGTCATGAACGTACGACGACGCCTCATACCCGCGGCTGCGGCGACCGCGGTCACCGCAGCCGCCCTCGGCACCCTGTCCGCCTGCTCCTCCGGCAGCAGCGCGGCCGTGGGCAACACCGACAAGTTCGACGTCGTCGCCTCGTTCTACCCCATGGCGTTCCTCGCCGAGCAGATCGGCGGCGACCATGTGAACGTCACCAGCCTGACCCAGCCCGGCCAGGAGCCGCACGACCTGGAGATCAGCACCAAGCAGACCGCGCAGCTCGAGGAGAGCGACGCGGCGCTCTACCTCAAGGGCCTGCAGCCCACCGTCGACGAGGCCATCGGCCAGTCCGGTGTGCGGACGAAGATCGACGCGGCCACCCTGACCTCCCTCGACCACGCCGCCGGGGCCGGCGGCCACGGCGACGACCACGGCCACGGCCACGACGACGAGCACGGGCACAGCCACAGCCACGACGGCCGGGACCCCCATGTCTGGCTCGACCCGGTCAAGTACGCCGAGATCGCCGAGGGCGTCGGCAAGGCCTTCCAGAAGGCCGACCCCGACCACGCCACCGACTACAAGAAGAACACCGAGGCCCTGGTCGGCGAGCTGAACGACCTCGACGCCGAGTTCAAGGCCGGCCTCGAGCACCGGAAGACCGACGTCTTCGTCACCGCCCACGCCGCCTTCGGCCACCTCGCCGCGCGCTACGGCCTGACCGAGGAGGCCATCAACGGCCTCGCCCCCGAGTCCGAGCCCAGCGCGGCGCGCGTGAAGCAGCTCACCGAGACCGCCAAGGCCGACGGGGTGACCACCGTCTTCTACGAGACGCTGATCAGCGACAGGACGGCGAAGACCGTCGCCCGCGACGCCGGACTCAGGACGGACGTCCTCGACCCGCTCGAGGGCATCACCGACAAGTCCCGCGGCGACGACTACTTCCAGGTCATGGAGTCCAACCTGCGGGCCCTGCAGACGGCGCTGGGCGCCAAGTGACCCACTCGAACCACCGGAAGGACACCGGCATGAGGACGGCAGCATGAGCACCGAGTCCGTCATATCCCTGCGCGGTGTCCATGCCGAGCTCGGCTCGCGCCCCGTGCTGCGCGGCATCGACCTCACCGTGCACCGCGGTGAGGTGGTCGCCCTGCTCGGCGCCAACGGCTCCGGCAAGTCGACGGCCGTGCGCAGCGTCATCGGCCAGGTCCCGGTCGGCGCCGGCGAGGTCGAGCTGTTCGGCACCCCGCAGCGCCGGTTCCGCGACTGGGCGCGCGTGGGGTACGTACCGCAGCGCACCACGGCCGCGAGCGGCGTGCCCGCCACGCTGACCGAGGTCGTCTCCTCCGGCCGGCTCTCCCGCACCCGCTTCGGCGTGTTCCGCAAGGCCGACCGCGAGGCCGTGCACCGCGCCCTGGAACTGGTCGGCATGGCCGACCGGGCGAAGGACTCGGTGGACGCCCTCTCCGGCGGCCAGCACCAGCGGGTCCTGATCGCCCGCGCGCTCGCCGCCGAACCCGAGCTGCTGATCCTGGACGAACCGATGGCGGGCGTCGACCTGGCCAGCCAGGAAGTGCTCGCCAAGACGCTGCGCGAGCAGGTCGCGAACGGCACCACCGTCCTGCTCGTCCTGCACGAGCTGGGCCCGCTGGAGCCCCTGATCGACCGGGCGGTCGTGCTGCGCGACGGCTGCGTCGTGCACGACGGCCCGCCCCCGAAGGCGGTCGGCCAGCACGCCCTGCCCGGCCACGACCACGTACACCCGCACGCACCCGCGGGCGTCGAACCGATCCGCACGGGACTGCTGAGCTGATCCATGGAAATCCTGAACTACGCCTTCATGCAGCGGGCACTGCTGGCGGCCGTCCTGATCGGCATCACCGCCCCCGCCGTCGGCATCTACCTCGTACAGCGCCGCCAGGCCCTCATGGGCGACGGCATCGGACACGTCGCGATGACCGGCGTCGGCCTCGGCTTCCTGCTCTCCTGGTCGCCGGTGTGGACGGCCGCCCTGGTCTCCGTCCTCGGCGCCGTCCTCATGGAACTGATCCGCTGGTACGGCAGGACCCGCGGTGACATCGCCCTCGCCATGCTCTTCTACGGAGGCATGGCGGGCGGTGTCATGTTCATCAACCTCGCCCCGACCGGCTCCAACGCGAAGCTCTCCTCGTACCTCTTCGGCTCCCTGTCGACGGTCTCCGAGTCCGACGTCACGGCCATCTGCCTGCTGGCCGCCTTCGTCGTACTGGTCACCCTCGGTCTGCGCCGCCAGCTGTTCGCGGTCAGCCAGGACGAGGAGTTCGCGCGGGTCACGGGCCTGCCGGTGCGGTTCCTGAACCTGCTCACCGCCGTCACGGCGGCGGTCACCGTCACCGTCGCGATGCGCGTGGTCGGCCTGCTGCTGGTGAGTGCGCTGATGGTGGTGCCCGTCGCCGCCGCCCAGGCGCTCAGCCGCAGCTTCGCCGCCACCTTCGCCATCGCCGTCGCCATCGGCGTGACGGTGACCATCGGCGGCACGGTCACCTCGTACTACCAGGAAGTGCCGCCCGGCGCGACGATCGTGCTGCTGACGATCGCCGCGTTCATCGCGCTGACCGCGCTGGCCACCCCGCTGGCCCGCCGCCGCGCCCGCGCCCTGGCCGCCGCACAGCCCGTCCCGGAGCCCGTGGAATGCGCGGTTCCGGCCGACCGGAGCGACGCCTGACGGCGCTCCCGGCCCGGATCTTCCCCGGACTGGCACAATGGCCGCGGCAGACTCGGACGTGAGGAGGAAACCGGTGACCACCGCTGGACCGCCCGTGAAGGGCCGCGCCACCAGGCAGCGGGCCGCTGTGGCGGCTGCGCTCCAGGATGTCGACGAGTTCCGCAGTGCGCAGGAACTGCACGACATGCTCAAGCACAAGGGCGACTCGGTGGGACTCACCACGGTGTACCGCACCCTGCAGTCCCTCGCCGAGGCCGGCGAGGTCGACGTGCTGCGGACCGCCGAGGGCGAGTCCGTCTACCGCCGTTGCTCCACCGGCGAGCACCACCACCACCTGGTCTGCCGCACCTGCGGCAAGGCGGTCGAGGTCGAGGGCCCGGTCGTGGAGACCTGGGCGGAGGCCGTCGCCGCCGAACACGGCTACGTCAACGTGGCCCACACGGTGGAGATCTTCGGCACCTGCGCGGAGTGCGCGGCGGCCGGCCGCGACGACTGAGGTCACGAACGCGGGACACGGCGAAGGGCGCGGAGACGATCTCCGCGCCCTTCCCTGTCACTACTGGTTACTGGTTCTCCTGCGGCTGCTCGCCCTCCATGGCCAGCAGCTCCTCGTTCGGGATCGCGCCGCCGAAGCGCCGGTCGCGGGAGGCGAACTCCAGGCACGCCCGCCACAGGTCCCGGCGGTCGAAGTCCGGCCACAGGACGTCCTGGAAGACCATCTCCGCGTAGGCGCTCTGCCACAGCAGGTAGTTGGACGTACGCTGCTCACCGCTCGGCCGCAGGAACAGGTCCACGTCCGGCATGTCCGGGTAGTACAGGTAGTTCTGCAGGGTCTTCTCGGTGATCTTGCCCGGGTCGAGGCGCCCCGCCTTCACGTCCTCGGCCATGGCCTGCGCCGCGTCGGCGATCTCGGCGCGACCGCCGTAGTTCATGCAGAAGTAGAGCGTGAGCCGGTCGTTGTCCTTGGTCTGCTCCTGGGCGATCTGGAGCTCCTTGGCCACCGACTTCCACAGCTTGGGCATCCGGCCCACCCAGCGCACCCGGATCCCGAGTGCGTCGAGCTCGTCGCGGGACTTGCGGATGAAGTCCCGGTTGAAGTTCATCAGGAAGCGCACCTCGTCCGGCGAGCGCTTCCAGTTCTCGGTGGAGAAGGCGTACAGCGAGATGGCGCCGACGCCCATCTCTATCCCGCCCTGGAGCACGTCCAGCACCCGCTCGGCGCCGATCTTGTGTCCCTCGGTGCGCGGCAGGCCCCGTTCCTTGGCCCAGCGGCCGTTGCCGTCCATGACGATCGCCACGTGCTTGGGGACCAGCTCACCGGGGAACTTCGGGGGCCGCGCGCCGGAGGGGTGCGGTTCCGGCGTCCTGTACTCCCGGCGCTGACGCCCCAGGAACCCGCGTACGGCCATGTGCTTCCTCGTCTCCCTCTAGCTGGGTTTCTGGTTACTTCTCGACGTACCGGAGTGAGCGCAGCCCGCGCTCGAGATGCCAGTGCAGGTAGGCGGACACCAGCCCGCTCCCCTCCCGGACGTGCCGCTCCTCGCACGCGTCGGCGGTCTCCCAGTCCCCCGTCAGCAGCGCGCCGAGCAGTCCCAGGGCCTCCGGCGAGGGTACGACGCTGCCGGGCACCCGGCAGTCGGCGCAGAGGGAACCGCCGGACCCGACCGAGAAGAACCGGTTCGGCCCGGGCATCCCGCACTTCGCGCAGTCCCCGAAGCTCGGGGCGTAGCCGTTGACGGCGAGGGAGCGCAGCAGGAACGCGTCGAGAACGAGATGCGGTGCGTGCTCGCCGCGGGCGAGGGTCCTGAGGGCGCCCACGAGCAGCAGATACTGCTGCACGGCCGGCTCGCCCTCGTTGTCGGTGAACCGCTCGGCGGTCTCGAGCATGGCCGTTCCGGCGGTGTAGCGGGCGTAGTCGGTGACGATTCCGCCGCCGTACGGGGCGATGGTCTCGCTCTGGGTGCACAGCGGGAGGCCGCGCCCGATCAGCTCGCTGCCCTTGGCGAAGAACTGCACGTCCACGTGCGAGAACGGTTCGAGGCGGGCGCCGAACTTGGACTTCGTCCGGCGCACGCCCCTCGCCACGGCGCGTACGCGTCCGTGACCGCGCGTGAGCAGCGTGATGATCCGGTCCGCTTCACCCAGCTTCTGGGTGCGCAGCACGATGCCGTCGTCGCGGAACAGACTCATGCCCCCATTCTCGCGTACGCCCGGGGCTCCCCCGTCACGCGGTCGGGGCCCGTCCGGCGGAACGTGCCGGACGGGCCCGCCGGACGATCACGCGCAGCTCAGGGCCCCTGGCTCAGGGCAGTTCCCCCCGGCTGCGCGCGTTGGCGTACGCGGTCGCCGCGCGCAGCCGTTCGGCGGGGGTCGCCCGGCGCAGGGCGACCGGCTCGGCGTCCCACTCCCGGCCACCGCCGTACGGTCTCAGCTGGACGTATGGCCCCTCGTGCCCCATCACGATGCCGACCCGCTCGGTCCGGGTGTCCACGACGTACACGCCGACCGGCGGTTTCATCGCGCCGCCGCGGCCGTCACGGCCGCGATCCGCCGTGCGGTGTCCACGGAGCACCGCCCCAGGTCGACGAGCGGACAGGGCGCCTCCCGCGCAAGACTCACCGGGTCGAGCCCCAGTGACGGCAGGGTAATTCCGGCCTTCGCGAGTAACGCCCGCAACTCTTTCACCACTTCCTCCGCTTCTTCGACGCAGGGCGCCGAGTGCTGTGCCTTCACCCTGATCCCCTTCTTTTCGGCATTCACGCTTCCGGTCCTTAAGGTGCCCGCCGGAACCTACACTCGGAAGGGGGTTGCACCCTACAAGTAAGGGGTTGCACAAAGCCGCTGAGAAAGGGGTCAGCAATGGCCAACGGTTCACGCCAGGCGGCATGGGAGTTGTTCGGCACGGAACTGAAGCGCCGCCGGGAGGAGTCGGGGTTCACGCAGGTGGAGCTGGGTGCGCGGGTGTTCGTCTCCGGCGGCTACATCAGCCAATTCGAACAAGCTATCCGGAAACCCCAACTGGACGTGGCCCAACGAATCGACGACACACTGCAAACCGACGGTATTTTCGAGCGACTGTGCAGGAAGCTGATCAACGATCGCCGGTACGCGGACTACTTCGCAGAAGTCGTGGAGCTGGAGAGGCTGGCGACAAAGGTCTGTGAGTTCGCGCCCACACTGGTTCCGGGCCTCCTCCAGACGGCGGCATACGCCCAATCGGTAACCGTGGCAGCCAACCCGTTTGTCACCGATGAGTACGTTGCGGAAAAGGTTGCCGCTCGCTTGGAGCGGGCCAGCATCCTCAGGGACGCAACACGCCCCGAGTATTGGGTCGTTCTGCACGAGAACACGCTGCGCATGCCCGTAGGCAGCCGGGCAGCCATGGCTGAACAGTTGGAGCACATCGCGCTGCTGATGCGTGAGCGTCACGCGGTGGTGGCGGTGCTGCCGTACTCGGAAGGAGCCCACCCTTCCATGGGCGGGATGCTTTCGCTCATGGACTTCGACGACGCGCCGCCCATCGCCTATACAGAGACATCGTTTTCGGGAACATTGGTCGATGACCCGGCCGTGGTGAAGCGGGCGCAGCGCGCATACGATCTGCTCAGGGTCGCCGCGTTGTCGCCGGAGGCGTCCCTGGCCCTGGTCGAGTCGGCGGCGGAGGACTTCAGACGATGCGCGAGTACGACCTGAGCGAGGCACGCTGGCGCAAGAGCAGCCACAGCAACGGCGAGGGCGGCAGCTGCGTCGAAGTCGCCCACGACTTCCCCGGCGCCGCCCGCTGGCGCAAGAGCACCTACAGCGGGGGCAGCGGCGGCGAGTCCTGCCTCGAAGTCGCCGACGGCCTCCCCGGCGTCGTCCCCGTCCGGGACAGCAAGGTGGCCGACGGGCCCGTGCTGGTGGTCGGGGCGGCGGCCTGGACGGAGTTCATAGGCGCCGTCGATTCCACCGGCGAACGCCCCGCCGGGGACCGGTACCGCCGCAAGCCTCTCCCCACACCCACGACCAGGACATCCACACCGGGTTCCCGCTGACGCACACCCATTGCCAGCGCACCACCCACTCACACCCTGGTCGCGGCGACCTCGTCGAGGACCGTCTCGCCGACCGTCGGGACGTCACCCCGTGTCCTCAAAGGCCCGGAAAAGACGGTGTGGGCAGAGGTCACGACGGGTGGCCGTGCGTGAGCCTCTCGTACACCGTCACTCTCCGGCCGCGGACCTGCTCGTCGGCCACCGTCGTGAAGTACTTCCGCAGCGTGGAGATCTTCGTCTTGTCCCGGACCGAAATCGTCGGCTTCGACACCTCCGCCGCGTCGGTGACGAGAACGATGCGCTGTCGGGAGAGTATCTCCGTCCGGATTCGCGCAGGGCCCCACTCCACGCCCTTCAGCGTTCTGGAACGCTCCGGGGTCTCCTCCAGGGCGATGTCCTGGAGGCCTGTGAACGCGTGCGGGGAGACCATCCTCGTGTCCCGCCGCGCCGCCGGGACGAAGAGCACGGCGTCCTCGGGCTCCTTCAGCCGCTCCACCTGCGCCGCCGCTGCCAGGACGTCGTCCACGCGGCTCTGCGGCGAGCGCTTCACCAGCGCCTGTGGCAGCAGAGCGGCCGACGCGACGGCGAGCGCGACGGGAAGGACCCACCGCGACGCGCTCCACGACCGCCGTGACACCGCCCGCACGAGTTCGCCGAGAACGACACCGATCATCAGGGCCAGGCCCAGCAGGCTGAACAGGACGTACCGGTCCACGAACAGTGGCTTGAACAGGGAGATCCCGACGAGACCGAGCTGCGGAACCGCAAGCAGCGGCAGCCCGACAGTCGCTGCCGAAAGCCGTCCCACCCGGGGCCGGTCCAGAAGGGTCCCGAGGCCGGCGATCGCCAGCAGGACCGCCGGCCCGATCAACATGTGCCAGGTCAGTGGCGGTATCCAGGACACCTGATCGGACTGGGCCCGACTGAAAAGGATCAGCGGTGCGGCGCCTGCCGTTGCGGCCGTGGATGACACGGCCCAGTGGGCCCACGTCCCGCGCGCGACACGTGCCCACGTCAGAGTCGCCAGGTGCGCGGGCAGAACCAGCAACGAGAGCCAGTTCAGCAGGCCGCACACGAGGATCGTGCAGCCGTAGACGGCCCAGCACGCCCACCGGTCCCGTCGTGCCTGCAGCATCGCCACGAGCAGCAGTGTCGAGAGCCCGGCCCCGGCCGCCACCAGGGCGTACGGACGGCCCTCCTGGAGGTAGAACTGCACGGAGGGGAGCAGCCCGAACACCATGCCTCCGCCCAGGCCCACCGCACTCCCGGCCAGCCGCCGCCCGAGCGCCGCCACACATGCCGCTCCCACCGCGACGGCCAGTACGGAGGGCAGACGTAACACCGTGATCGAAGGACCGAAGCACTCGAACAGCCCATGCATGAACAGGTAGTAGAGACCGTGCACGACGTCGACGTGCTCCAGCATGCGCACTATCTCGCCGGTGGGCCGGAGAGCGACCTGCCAGGTCGCGGCCTCGTCCCGCCAGACACTGCGCTGCCGGGACAGCCCCCACAGGCCGAGCATGACGGTCCAGAGGAACGGAATCAGCCAGACAAGAACGCGGCAGCGCCGAGGACGGACAGCCGTTAATTTCGTCAATGTTGGTCCGCCCCCGGCCAGCCAATTCCACGCGATCGTTCGCACAATGTGGTGTTCGGCGCGAATCCGAGTGGCGGACAGGCCGGCAGCACGGACGCGACCTTACCGGGAAGGCCCACTCCGCACGCCCCGTGTGAGGCGGCTCACGGGAGCCTCCGGTGGCGCCGACTCCGTTGCCTGCGGAGGCCTGGAGGTGGAGACGGCGGTGCAGGAAGAAGGCGGGGCAGCCACGGACCACCTGAGGGCGACGCTTTCGCGCCAATAACGGCATCGAATTGGCGGAATCCGAGGCGTGATTCCTTGAGAGCCGGAGCCACCCCCATCCAGCCGGAGTGAAATTGCGATTGACGTCGAGGGACTGTCGAAGAGTTTCGGCACACGAACGCTGTGGCGTGATGTCAGCCTGACGGTCGGTCGTGGCGAAATGGTCGCCTTCGTCGGTCCGAGCGGCTCCGGCAAGTCAACCCTCCTTGATGCTCCAGCAGGGTTTCGCTGTCCGAGCTGCGGGTTTCGCCGGGCGGCTGGAGTACTAGGACGCGGTGACTGCCGCCCTGGGGGCGTCGGCGAGCCGCAGGCCTAACTCCACGAGGGTCCAGCCGAGACGGGCCCGGAGGGCCCGGGGGCGTCCGACGGAGGCGGCGCGGCGGTACGCCTCGGCCTGCGCGCGGAGTTCGGTGTCGCGGGTGCGGTGCAGCGCGAGGTGGGTCTCGGAGTGCATCGGGCGGCCTCTCAGTCCGTGCGGGTGGGGATGACGTGTGTGTGAATGCGCACCTGCTCGGCGTCCGGGGTGCCCTCGTCGAGGGCCAGGACCCGATAGCTCTCCATGAGCTCGTACATCTTGTCTCTGAGTTCACGGGCGAGTTCGGGGGTGAGGCTCAGCGTCCAGTCACTCATGTCCGAGGAGCGTCTCCACTGCTCGGACCAGTCGTGGCGGGTACCGAGCCAGGTGGCGAGTTCCCGGGTGTGGGTGTTCGCGACCTCGTGCAGGAACAGGTCGGCGGCGCCGCGCACCTCGGGGTCACGGTCCTCCAGCAGCGTTCCGTCGAACAGCACGCCCCGGTGGACCGCCTGCCACCACCGCTCCCGCCCCTTGCCGCGCTCCGGCGCGTCCTCGACGAAGCCGTGCACGGCGAGCTGACGCAGGTGATAGCTGGTCGCGCCGCTGGACTCACCCAGTTTCGCGGCCAGTTGCGACGCCGTGGCCGGCCCCCCGTGCCGTAGCGCGTTCAACAACCGCATTCGCAAGGGATGTGCGAGCCCACGCAGCGAGCGGGCGTCGAGACTGTGGAGCTGCGGGTCCTGGGAACCGTCCATGACGCAAACGGTAGCCCTCCAAAGAACCCATTGCAACGCTTTCTTTGCAACGGGTTCTTTGGATGCTGCCGCACCGTGGCCGCGCGGCCACGAGTGGATCAATAGTTTCCGGTGGCGAGCGGTTCGCCGTCCTTGTCGTACACGGCGACCAGTCCGTTCTCGGGTTCGTAGCACGACGTGAACGCCGAGGCGATCAGCGTTCCTTCACCCGTGTGCGGGCCGGCCAGGCCGCCGGAGAAGTCCGTGAAGACCTCGGCCGAGTCGAGGATGTCGTTGCGCTTGTCGGCACCGGTCACCTTGGTGACGTGCTTCACGGCCTCCTTCTCCGTGGGCGTGCCGGACTCGGCGACACAGGCCCGGAACTCCTCGGCCTGACTCTTCGCCCCCTCCCCCGGTTCACCCTTGGTGGACTCCTCCTTCGCTCCTTCGGCAGCAACGGCCCTGTCCTTCCTGCCGGTGCCCGTGGAGTCGGAGCCCCCGCTCATCACGGCGGCGGCGACGACGATCAGGCCGAGGACGCCGGCACAGCCGAGGCCCACGGCCTTGCCGACGCTGTGCTTCTTCGGTGGCTGGGGCGCCGGAGCACCTGCCGTCTGATGAGAGCCGCCCCATCCGGGCTGCTGCTGAGAGTGGCGCTGGCTCACGGGGCTCCCCCTTGAGGTCGTTCACGTTGTTCGCGTGTACGACCCGCGAGGATGTGGAGCAGTTGTGCGCGAACGGTTCAATTCACGCGTTTGCGGGTAGAGCCGTCGAAGCGTACGAATACAATTCATCGAAGCGGGCACCACGGAGCGTCACCCCATCTCCCGTCTCCCACCGGGCTGTTGGTCCGACGTGAGGATGAACTGGCTATGGCTCTGTTGGCGTGACATTTCGGCGGGGGTACCACCGAGGCGGGCTTCGGAGCGGTCTCCTGTGAGGTAGACCGACATCCCTGGGAGACTCACGTGACCGCCTCCGCTTACGAGTTCGGCACCAACCACCGTGCCTTCGTCGACCCCTACGCCCTCGACGGGAGCGGCTTCGGTGACTACCAGCTGACACCGCCGCAATCCGGCGAACGGCTGGACATCGCCATCGACCCGCAGGACCGGCGCCGTCTGGAGCTGCACGCGGCCCTGACGGCGGCCGGCATCCCGCCGCGGCCCGAGGACCGCGAGGCCATCGACCGGCTCAGCGCCCTGCCCGGCAACATCAACAGCACGATCCAGCGCTGGCTGGCCCACGCCCTCTGAGCGACGGCTTCGCCGGTCATGGTGTGCCCGGTGCCACCAGGCCCGACTCGTGTGCCACGATGACCAGTTGGACCCGTTCGCGGGCCGCCGGCTTGCCCATGATCCGGCTGACATGGGTCTTCGCCGTGAGCGGGCTCAGCCTCAACGACTCCGTCACCTCGGTGTTGTTGAGCCCGCGCGCGACCAACGCGAGTACTTGCCGCTCGCGGTCGGACAGGCATTCGGAGCCCGCCGTCACCGGCATCGCCGGACTGCGCGGGAACCGCTCGATCAGCCGCGCGGTGGGTCCCGGCGACAGCAGCGCCTCCCCGGCGGCCACGGTGCGGACGGCGTCGAGGAGTTCGGCGGGCCTGGTGTCCTTGGCCAGGAAGCCGGAGGCGCCGGCACGCAGTGCGTCCACGATGTTCTCGTAGGTGTCGTAGGTGGTGAGGACGAGCACCTTCACCCCGGCGAGGTCCTCCTCGGCGGCGATCAGCCGGGGGCCTCGATGCCGTCGAGGCCGGGCATCCGGATGTCCATGACGACGAGGTCGGCGCGCCGGGTGCGGGCCGGTTCGGCCGTTTCGCGGCCGGTGGCGGCCTGGCCGACGACCTCCATGTCGGACGCCGACTCGACGAGCAGGGCGAACGCCTCCCGTACGAGGGTCTGGTCGTCGGCGAGCAGTACGCGGACGGTCGTGCGGTCCGGGTTCCTTCCCCGACGGTGGCGGCCGTGGCGTCCGTGAGGGCGGGATTGGTCAGCGGCGGGGTCGCGGTCACCTGGAAGCCGCCTGGCGCGCGGGCTCCGGCGTCGAGTGTGCCGCCCACGCTGCGGGCCCGTTCCCGCATCCCGACCAGCCCGAATCCGGGGACGCCGCCCGGGTCCGATCCGGTGCCGTCGCCGGTGACGGACAGGTGCGGGGCGCCGTTCTCCGTGCGCAGGTCGACGCGGCCGGACGGCTCGGGGCCCGCGTGCCGGACCGCGCTGGTCAGCGCCTCCTGCACGATGCGGTACGCGGCGGCGCCGACGGCGGGCGGGACGGCGCCGAACCGGCCGGAGTGCTCGACGCGGGCGCCCGCCTGGCGGGCGGCCTTCACCAGGTCGGGCACGCCGTCGAGGCCGGGCAGCGGGCCCCGGGCGTCGCCCGCGCCGTGCTCCCGCAGCACCCAGGGTGGTGCGGAGTTCGCCACGGGCCGTCCGGCAGGTGTCGGCGATGCCGTCGAGGGCCTTGGCGACGGTCCGCCGGTCGAGCCGGCCGGGGTCGGCGGCCAGGACACGCGCCGCCCGAGCAGGACCAGCACGGCGGGCAGCGGGGTGGTCATCGCGATCAGCGCGGCGAGCACGCCGATCATGCCGACGGGGCCCATGCCGCTGCTGCTGAGGTCGGCGGCGACCAGGCACAGCAGTCCGGCCGCGACGGTGCCGGAGGAGGCGAGAACCGCCGGCCCGCAGCCGCGCAGGGCACAGTGCGTCGTCGCCCAGTACGTGTCATTGCGGCCCCCGTGAGACGGGCTCCCCTCCGGTCCGGTGTCTGGATCGGTATCCGGACTCCCGGCGGAAGGGGCCCACTTCGTCAGGCGTGAGGCCGGGTCGAGCGCTACTGCGTGAGGCGGTCAAGAAGCCGGGTCACTCCCCAGGGAGCAACCCGGCCATGCTCCGCTCGTGTCACGGAGAAGAGCGTTGTCACGCGGAGTCCCCCGACGAGGGGGCCGGTCGGTGGGCAAGCTCTGTGGCGGTCGCCCACAGGGCGTTGAACGTCCTCACTTGTCCGTCGACCCGGCGACCGTCCGCATCGAGTCGGGTCTGGATATTTCCCTCCTGCCGGTCCGGCTCGAACTCCAAATACAGTTCGCTGTCGAAGATCACGACGTCCCGCGCCACCACCGACCTCGGTCTCGCCCCCTCCGGAAGCGGCAGGGTGAGGACCCGCACGCCGATGCCCGTGTCACGCTGGGCCTGGCAGAGTCTCGTGAACCGTCGCATGAAGTCCGGGTTGTCCCTCTCTTCCTCCTTGATCATGAAAAGCCTCTGGATCGTCACACCTCGAGCACTCATCGCCTCGGCTTGGGCATCCAGGTACGGGCCCGCCGAGTCCGTGTTCCAGAAAGGCTGGTCGACGGAGCTGCTGGTGGCGTGGATGGTGCGCCGGGCGCATTCGGTGAGCCTGATGAGCCACTCGTTGTTGTCCCGCGGCCAGTGTGCGGTCATGCCCGTCAGGTCGGTGACGACAGAGGCAAGGCTCTCCACCTCGGACCGGGCGAAGGCCTTGACGATCTCCGGCCCCTGCTGCCCCACTCGGTTCAGACTCTTGATGAGCCGCCTGGCATCGCTGGTGCTCATACCTGCCTGATCCAGCTCGCTCAGCAGCCCTGCCGCCTCACTGAGTTTGTTGAACTGCGCTTCGAGCTCCCGGCTCTGTTCCCTGTGACCGGTCTCGACCGTCCCCAGCCGCTGCTCGAAGTCGACCATGTACTGCACAATGAGTGCGGAACCGCCGATCACGACGGAAACCGCGATCTTCCACAGTTCGTCCCCGGACTGGTTCACCAGGTTCGTGAGCACGTAGGCAACAGTGCTCACCACGATGGTGACAAGGATCTTGAGCACGATGGGCGCGACGCGCAACCCGCCCGCGGCCGGGCCGGGTGTGGGCGGTGCTCCGTGCATATCCGTCTCCCCCCGTCAGGTGTCCACAGCATGATTCCCGGTCAGTGCCGAGTCGGCACCTCTACGAGCAACTGAAGGGTATGCATTGCCAGTTGATCGCGCATGCGCTGAACCAGGGCCCGCCACTGCCGGGTGAAACCGGGGTGGTCCTCCAGGGTGTCCCAGAGCGGAACGAGCGTGCGCGACACACGGGCCCGCGGCATCCACAGATGCAGCAGGTGATCGACGGCGGGCCGGAGTGCCGTGACGACGCCACGATGGTCCTGGCCCGCTTCGGGCGTCGGCCGGGTGCGGGGCTGCCCGCCGCCCGGCCGGATACCGTCGAGGATGCGGACGACTGTGGTGAGCAGCCAGTCGTGCAGGGCGAGATCGTCGCACAGCGTGGCGATGTCGGCGCTGGGGGTGCCAACGGGGACGCGTAGCCGCACCGTGCGCAGTTCGTCCTCGGAGAGGGTGAACCGCTCGATGCACGGTGCCTCGTCGCGCTCGGTGGACACAGCCACCCAGCGCAGCCTGGTGGGGCGGGACTTCAGAGGCGGGCGCTGGTCGAGCAGGGGGTGGCGCAGCACGCGTGTGAGCAGTCCGTCGGCGACCAGTCCGACGTCGAGTTCGCGATGCCGGCCACCGTTCAGCAGCCCCTCGGCGACGGCCTCGTACGGTAGTTTTCCGAACGGCTCGACCAGTCCGGGGCGTACGAGGTAGTGGCCCCAGGGTTGTCGGTGGTCGGGCCCGGCGGCAGGGATTCGGAAGTGGGCGGAGCTTTGCAGGACGCGCCCCTCTGTGAGAGAGGCCCGCGCGGCAACGGTGCCGACGGCCCGGACCTTGGCGCCGTTGACGCTGGGCAGGGCGCAGTCGACACCGGTGAGGATTTCGGAGGAACGGCCGTAGAGATTGGGGCGTTCGGAGAGCAGGACCCGTTCGTCGCCCCGCAGTTTGAGGAACTGGGCGGCGGCACGGCTGTCGAGAGGCTGGAGGACGGGCAGCAGACAGGTGCGGACCTCCCCACAGGTGAGCACGACGGGCGGTGGTCTCTCCCCCGGCGTCATGTCACTGCCCCGCGTAGAAGACGTAGGAGATGCGGTCGGTCACCGAGGCGGGGACGGCCGCGTCCTCCCGGGCGGAGCGGTCGGCGGCCTGGGCCAGTGCCTCGGGGTCGACCTCGATCTGGTCGAGAATCACGCGGACGGCGTGCTCGACGGCCAGGAAGTGGTGGGGCAGCACCGAGCAGGTCCGGTAGGCGGCGAACGGGTCCGCCCGGGGGTTGAGCCGGACCAGCGCGGGCAATTCGTCCCATTCCTCGGGGAAGTCGGTGAGGGTGTGCGGCTGGGGCACGAGCACGGCCTTGCCCTCGTTGCGCAGCAGTCCGAGGCGGGCAAGCTGCCACACCGCGGCAAGGAAGGGGCAGGACCAGGTGCGATGTCCGTCGGGGCCCTCGTCCCACAGTTCGACGTCCGCAAAGACGGAGTGGCGGCGGGCGGCGGTTTCCTTGGGCGGGGACCAGGCGGCGGCCTTCTTCATGGCCTGCGGGACGCGCATGACGGGCCCGCGTTCACCGTTGGCAAGCCAGCCGGTCTGCGCGGTCGGCGGGCGCAGGCCGTAGCTGCCCGGCGGTGGCTCCTCGACGATCCGCCGGGCCACGGCTTCGGCGACCGGCACCTGCCCCGCGACGGCGCAGCCGGACTCGCGGGCCAGGTAGTCGACGTCAAGCCTGGCCCGTCCGGCCTCCTCCAGCAGCATGGGGACGACCTCGGCAGGCCCGGCGAAACGTGCGAAGTAGTCGTCGACGAGGAAGCACGTGCTGATCCGGGGGCGCTTGCCACCGGCCTCGGCCGCCGCAGCGGCACGTGCCGCCTCCGCCCAGGGGCGTACGCGTTCGAAGCGCTGCCGCAGGTGTCCCGGACCGGCCTCGAAGTCCTCCATGTAGAGGTGGCCGAGTTCCAGTGAGAGGTGGGACAGCGGGACCGCCTGGGTTCGTGGCTCGGCGGCCGCCTCGCGGAACACCGCCTCCGTCACGGCCGCCCCCAGCAATCCTCGTCGGTCAAGCGCCGCGCGATCTCCTCCAGCACCTCCAGCGTCTCCTTGTTGGCGATCTGGGTGGAAAACACATCCTCGTCGGTGATCAACTGTTCGCGCCACTGCAGGATGGGTTCCAGGGGTACGACGCCGAGCACCACGCTGTCCCCTATGCGATGTTCAGCGGCGAGTCGGCGCAGCGCCTCGTCAGAGGACTGCATCCAGGCTGCCTGGGCGGGCGAGCCATGAGACCACAGCGGCGAATCCGGATGGGGTACGGCTGTCCGCACGAAGCGGACAGCACCCCGAAGTTTTTCCTCGTCGTGCCCTCGTTCGACACCACCCTTGATGATCCCGTGGTCCCCGTGGACGAGACCTGCGGCGGCCATCACGTGCTGCCGGGTCCAGCGGTGGAAGACCAGCCAGCGGAATGGGACGTGCCGCATCCGGGGGTGTGCTGTCGCGGTGAGGAGCATGTCGACCGCGTAGCTCCGGCCGGCGCTCAGGTCGACGACTATGAGGTCGAACTCGGCGTTCAGCCGTAACAGCAGATCGACGCACCGCTCGAGGGCTTCCTCGCCGGTGGCGAACTCGCCGCCGCCGACGTCGCCGGGAAACAGCACCAGGCGGCCGGACTGGTTCGGCCGGGCCCGCAGTCGGGGATGCTCGGTCTGCCGCCAGACGTCGATCCTGGCCGGCTCAGTGACCGTGTCCTCCAGGTAGGAGTGCAGGCCCCGCTCCTCGGTGCCGCGCATGGCGCCCGGTACGTCGAAAACGGCGGCGGCCGTGGGCGAGCCGAAGTCGAAGTCCACGTAGGCCACGTGGTCACCGGTGAGGGCGCGCTGATAGGCCAGATTGGCGCTGGTGACCGAGCGACCCGTACCTCCTTTGTCGGAGGCGGCGAAGACGAGCACGGTTCACGTCTCCTCTGCGGCAGCACCGCGAGCCTGGGCCAGGGTGTCGAGCTCCTGGAGCACCGGCAGGGCCAGCGCGAACGCGGCGGCGGGCCGCTCGTCGAGCAGGCCGCGGGCGTGGTCCAGGCGGTTCTCGATGCTCCGCATGGCCCGTCCCCGGCTGCCGTCGGCGGTGGTGGATGCCTCCAGTTGTTCCTTGCCGAACAGGTGGGTGGCCTCGCTGATCAGTTCGCGGGCCAGCTCGGCCAATTCGGGACTGCGGATGGACTGCTGCTCGTACAGACCGCAGGCTGCGACCAGACATTCGGTGACACGCTCGGTGATGCTCCAGGAGAGGCGCCGACCGACGGCCGCGTCCGGGAAGACGGCTGCCGCGTTGTCCCAGAGACCGGCCCCGTCGCCGTCCTCGATCCGCCGGTCCCACAGGTGCTCGAACGCCTGCTCGCCCAGACGGAGCAGGCGATCCTGTGCCTCGATGTTCCGGGAGAGTACGGCGAGTTGGATGATCCGCTTGAGCAGTTGTGCGGAGAAGTCGGTCATCCGCCACTCCAGCGGCGCGCCGGACCGCTCGGACCCGGCGAGCGGCATGGTGACCCCTGGGTTGTGCGGCGGGATGGTGGGGTCGTCCCTGGTCATCCGGCTGGTGACGCGGCCTCTGTCGGCGAGGCGCTCCATGATGGCGACGGTGCGGGTGAGGTCGTCGTCGGTCGCCTTCCGGCGGACCAGGTCGTGGACGAGGATGGCCGCGACGGCCAAGGAGAAGTACTCCGACTCCAGCCGCAGGCCGGTGGTCTGCCAGGGGAGGTTCTCCAGGGGCCGGCGCTCGGCGCCGAATCGGGCGACGGCCGACCAGTACTGCTGGCTGAGTTCCCAGCGCAGGCGTAACGCCTCGGCGAGTTTCTGCTGGTCGGCGTCGAGCAGCCCCAGCGTGAGGGTGCGCTCGGAGAACAGGCCCTGGATACCGTCCAGGGCGACCACGGTGAAGTACACGTGGGGCAGCCGGTCGGCGATGCCGTCGGGCTGGCCGGGCGCCTGGACGCTCAGGTCGGTGACGGTCGGCGCGTCCTTCACCACACTCCAGGCCCAGCCGCATTCGAAGAGCCGGCTCTCGTCCCGGATGCTCTCGTCGACCTGGATGCCGCGGCTGAGGCTTTCGATGATCGTGGCCCGCAGCGGCCGGAACCGGCGGGAGAACTGCTGGAGCACGGCCCGGTCGGACTGTCCGCCCTGTCCGATGACCTGAATCAGCCGCCGGCCCTGTTCGGACTCCGCGTCGAAGACGTTGACGGTGAAGGAACGCAGCAGGCTGATCATCGCGGCGGTCAGTCTGCTCCTGGTGGTCTCTCTTAGCTCACCGACCGCCCTGCGCATCTCGGGCCGGGTGGTGCTGTTCTCGTGGACCTCGAGGAATCCCAGGGTGGCGAGGCAGAGCGTGACGGACATGGAGTAGGAGTCGACGACGCCCAACTGGCTCTGTTCGTGGGTGGGTTCCCGCTGGGGGTCATCCGTCCTGAAGTAGTGCCCACCGGCGAAGGTGGGGCTGCCGTCCGGCCCTGTGTGGGTACGCATGAACTGGGCCAGCACGGTGATCAGGTTGCGAGGGATCTCCAGTCGGCCGCCGATCCGCTCCAACGCCCCCAGGACGTCCCTCTCCGTGCTGTCGGGCTGGTCGAGGCGGAACGCGGGAACCTCGGTGGCGGGGTACAGCAGGCAGAGCAACCGCTCCGCGTCCGCGACGCTGCTCAGTCCTCCGGTGTCCCCCCAGACTGGTTTCCCGTCGTCGAACGAATGGCGGGCCGCTGCCCGCCAGATGTCCAGCAGACGCTGCCGCGGCTTGATCTGCACCCCGTCCCCCCTTACCGGCCCCCGCACTTCCACGGAACGGCCATCCAAGAACTACCCACTCACCGGAATCCGCAAGCCAGGATGATGGACGTGTAGCCCGGACGCACCTCCCCCGGCTTGCCGATCCTGTAGGTCTGCACGGAGTCGGTGAAGCGTCTGATGCTGGCGTCGATGTCCGCCTGGCTGACGTCGCATGCCGGGAACCAAGTTCTTCCCAGTCGATATCCGTCACTATGTTCCATGAAAGCCGCGGCGAAGGGCGCCCCTGGAGTAAGTTTTTCCAGAAAGTGTTCAACTGCGCAATGGAATTCCCTGGTGGAGGTGGAAACGGACTCCGCGACGAAGAACATAGTCCCCATCTGCCACCTCAACCGCCGGTCGACGGGATTCAATATGTCACCCTGCTCGATCTGCGCAACTTCACGCAACCGCGCCCAAGGCCCGCCAGGAACTGACGCGTAGGCGTCGTCCAGGCACAGCTTTCGCCAGAACTTTTCCCAACCGTCGTCATGTCCGTCCATCTGCTGCTGCAGATAGTCAAGGTTGGACTTCGACCGGTCCAGCAGAGTTATCCGGGCACACCAGGGCAGCATGGAGAGGGCAGGATAGAGATTGGCACCGGCACCTACGTCGATCCCATGGATCAGCGGCTCGGAAATGTCACGAAAATGATTACTGAAGTGCGCTCGGATGATCGATATGATCGTCTCGTCGACGGAGAGTAATCTACTGTAGTTCTCCTGAACGTAAAGCGTGGGATCGAATTTTTCCCACCGCGCCTCCGCGTTCATCCCTGCCTGTTCTTCCGGTGATCCCAAAGGCATGCCCCACGGTATCGATGCGGTGAGTCCCCTGCTTCCCCTCCTCCTGGCCCGCTTCGGTGCAAGGAGGCAAGGGGGCGCACGGCAGGCATCGACACCGGACACTTGATCCGGGGACTTGAACGGTCGGAGGCACCAGGCAATTCTGGTTCGATGCCAGCACTTCGCCCCCCGTCCGTCCGGGTACGCAACGTCGTCGGGCAGGACATGCCCGACCTGCTCCGCTTGGATCGGGAAGTCTTTCCCGATGACCCGATGCCGTACTCCATCCTGCGCCAGTTCGTGGACATGTTCGCAGACCACCTGCTGGTAGCTGAAGACGACGACGGCCGACTGTGCGCATACGTGCTGGCCACTCCGCCGAACAAGGGGCGGAGCTGGGTCGTCAGTCTCGGGGTCGCCTCCGCCATGCGCAGGCGGAGGCTGGCCGAGCAGCTGATGCTGGAATCGCTGAAGAACTTGCGCGCCGAGGGCGCACACACCGTCCTGCTCTGGGTCGAGCCGACCAACAAGCCGGCTACAGCGCTCTACGACTCCCTCGGGTTCGTACCCGACCGCGAGGGCCCCCGTCCGGACCACTTCGGCCCTGGCGCCGACCGCATCCTCATGACCCTGCGCACCAACCCGTAGCCCGCATCCGCGGTGAGGTGCCGTGGTTCGCGGCACCGGACCCCGCCCGGCCCGGAGACCGGCTGCCGGTCAGGACGGTGTCCGGGCCGCCGTCAGCAGGCGGGTCACGTCGTCCGAGCAGATGGTGAGGGCTGCGCCCACGGTGGCCAGGGCGTCGCGTTCGGCGGGGGTGTAGGGGCCGTCGGCGAGGGCGACGCGGGCGCCCTGGAGGAGGATGGATTCGCGGCCGGGGGCGGCGAGGTGAGGGGCCAGTGGGTCGAGGGCCTCGTGGAGTTCGATGGCCAGGCCCGCCGTGCAGGGCTCACCGGTGAAGCGGCCGGTGTCCGCCTCCAGTGCCTCGACGAGGGCGGCCAGCTGCTCCTCCGTGCAGTCGTCGAAGCCGGCAGCGCGCACCCCGGCCGCGGCCGTCTCCAGGGAGGCGCGCGAGGAGATGCCGCCCGCGGTCAGGACCGCGAGGGCGACGGTGTGGACGGCGTCGCGGAGCATCGCGGAGAAGCGGGTGGTCGTGGGGTGGTCCAGGACGTCGGTGCCGAAGTGGCGGAGGCAGGCGGCGCACTCGACGGTCGGTGCGGACGCGCCGCGCGGCAGCACGGGCACACCGAGCAGGGTGAAGCGGCGGCGCCCGGTGAGCCGCTGGTAGTTGCGGTCTCCGCCGCAGCCGGGGCAGAAGAACTCCCCGTCGCCGACGGCCGTCCACGCGGTGCGCGTGCCGAGCAGCCGCGAGAGTCTGGCGGCAGCGGCATGGCCGTCGGGTCCCCGTTCTGGCAGCACGTCGCACCTCCGTCAACGCCACAGCATCATCGCCGCGCTTGCGTGATGTTAGCCACATCGAGGAGTCTTCGTCAGCATCTCGGACGAGACCTTCCCGTGACCTGCACAGGGATTGGCCGGTAACCGACGGGGTCCCGCCCGCCACAAACGGCGGGCGGGACCCTCGGACTTCTCGGAGCGGCTGTTCAGCGGGCCGCCCGGTTGACGGCCGAGACGACCGCCTTCAGCGAGGCACGCGTGGTGTTCGCGTCGATTCCGACGCCCCACAGGACCTTCTCGCCGATGGCGCACTCGATGTAGGAGGCGGCCTGCGCGGAGGCGCCCTCGCTCATCGTGTGCTCCTGGTAGTCGAGCAGCCGTACGTCGATGCCGATGGACTGCAGGGCCGCGAAGAACGCGGAGATCGGGCCGTTTCCGCTGCCGGTCAGCACGGTGGGCTCGCCGTCGACGGTGGCCTCGACGGTGAGCGTGTCGACGCCGTCCCGGTCGGTGGTGGACTGGCCGTTCCTGACCTGGATGCGACCCCAGGCGTTGTCCGGGTTGGGCAGGTACTCGTCCTGGAACACCGACCAGATGTCGGCCGGGGTGACCTCGCCGCCCTCGGCGTCCGTCTTGGCCTGGATGATCTTCGAGAACTCGATCTGCATGCGGCGCGGCAGGTCCAGCTTGTGGTCGTTCTTCAGGACGTAGGCGATACCGCCCTTGCCGGACTGCGAGTTGACGCGGATGACGGCCTCGTAGGAGCGGCCGACGTCCTTGGGGTCGATGGGCAGGTACGGTACCGCCCACTCGATGTCGTCGACGGTGACGCCCTGGGCCTTCGCGTCGGCCTCCATGGCGTCGAAGCCCTTCTTGATGGCGTCCTGGTGGGAGCCGGAGAAGGACGTGTAGACCAGGTCGCCCACGTACGGGTGGCGCGGGTGGACCTCCATCTGGTTGCAGTACTCCCACGTGCGACGGATCTCGTCGATGTCGGAGAAGTCGATCTGCGGGTCGACGCCCTGGGAGAACAGGTTCATGCCCAGGGTGACCAGGTCGACGTTGCCGGTGCGCTCGCCCTGCCCGAACAGGCAGCCCTCGACGCGGTCGGCGCCGGCCATCAGGGACAGCTCGGCCGCGGCCACGGCCGTACCGCGGTCGTTGTGCGGGTGGATGGACAGGCAGACGTACTCGCGGCGGGACAGGTTGCGGCCCATCCACTCGAAGCGGTCGGCGTGGGTGGAGGGGGTGGAGCGCTCGACGGTCGCCGGCAGGTTGAGGATGATCTCGCGGTCCGGACCGGGCTGGTAGACGTCCATCACCGCCTCGCAGACCTCCAGCGCGAAGTCCAGCTCGGTGTCGGTGAAGATCTCGGGGCTGTACTGGTAGCCGAAGTGCGTTTCCGGGCCCAGCAGTTTCTCGGCGTACTCCACGACCAGGCGGGTGCCGTCGACGGCGATCTGCTTGATGTCGTCCCTGGAGCCGCGGAAGACGACCCGGCGGAAGACCGGCGCGGTGGCGTTGTACAGGTGCACGGTGGCGCGGCGGGCGCCCTTCAGGGACTCGACCGTACGCTCGATCAGGTCCTCGCGGGCCTGGGTCAGTACGGAGATCGTGACGTCCTCGGGGATGGCGTCCGGGTCCTCGATGATGGAGCGCACGAAGTCGAAGTCGGTCTGGCCGGAGGCCGGGAAGCCGACCTCGATCTCCTTGTAGCCCATCTTGACCAGCAGGTCGAACATCGCACGCTTACGGGCGGGCGACATGGGGTCGATCAGGGCCTGGTTGCCGTCGCGCAGGTCGGTGGAGAGCCAGCGGGGGGCGGTGGTGATCCGCTTGTCCGGCCACGTCCGGTCGGGGATGTCCACCTGCTCGTAGCGGCCGTACTTGTGGATCGGCATGGAACTGGGCTGCTGGCGGTTGGCCATGGTGCGTGGGCTCCTCGAGGGTCCGCGGTGATCCGGGATGAGACCGGAAGGGACGGCCGACGGCGCAGCGCCGAACTCCGCGGGGAGGGGGTCGGCCTACTGCAGACCCTCACCGCGGCAGCTAAGGAGAAGCAGCCCGAAAAGCATGATGCTGCGCAGCTTAACCGAGACACAGGCCCGTGCGAGCGTCCGTATCAGTATGCGGGACCAGAGGGAGGAACGGGACAAAAAGTGCCGTATACCACTCCAGGACGCCCGGTCACGGGGATCGGCCGCACTTTTCATCCATCATGGTTGCGGATGGTGACAAAGGGGTCACACGGTGCGAGGGTGCCGGACATGACCGCCAACGGGGGCTTCGAGCCCGTCTTCTGCACCATCGTTCCGCCGCACGTCCTCGACCGGCTCGCGCAGGCCGAGGACCCCGCACTCGCCGGACCCGCCCGCCGCACCCTCCAGCGCGACGCCTACGAGCGCACCCAGCGCCGCCTGACCACGGTCGTCGGCGCCGCCGCCGGCGCCCCGCCCGCCGCGGCCGAGTCCGGCAAGCCGCACCGCACCGTCCACGACGCCCGGCACGGCACGAAGCTGCCGGGGACGGCGGTCCGCCGGGAGGGCCAGGAGCCCGGCAAGGACGCCACCGTCAACCGCGCCTACGCGGGCCTCGGCGCCACCTTCGAACTCTTCCTCAGGGCGTTCTCCCGCGACTCGATCGACGGCGCCGGGCTGCCGCTGGTCGCGACCGTGCACTACGACCGGGACTACAACAACGCCTTCTGGAACGGCGATCAGATGGTCTTTGGCGACGGGGACGGGGAGATCTTCCTCGACTTCACCATCCCCATCGACGTCATCGGCCACGAACTCGCGCACGGCGTCACCCAGTACACCGCCAACCTGGACTACTTCGGCCAGTCCGGCGCGCTCAACGAGTCGGTGTCGGACGTCTTCGGCGCCCTGATCAAGCAGTACACGCTCGGCCAGACCGCCGGCGAGGCCGACTGGCTGATCGGCGCGGGGCTGCTCGCCCCGCGGGTCACCGGCAAGGCGCTGCGCTCCATGAAGGAACCGGGCACCGCCTACGACGACGACGTCCTCGGCAAGGACCCGCAGCCCGCGACGATGGACGACTACGTCCGCACCGGTCGCGACAACGGCGGCGTCCACATCAACTCCGGCATCCCCAACCACGCCTTCTACCTCGCCGCCACCACCCTCGGCGGGCACTCCTGGGAGCGGGCGGGGCAGGTCTGGTACGACGTGCTGACCGGCGGCGAGCTTTCGCAGGACGCGCAGTTCACGGACTTCGCGACGCTGACGGTGCAGGCCGCGCGGGCCCGGTTCGGGGAGGGCGAGGAGCTGCGGGCGGTGTCGAAGGCCTGGGAGCGGGTGGGGGTGCGGACGCTGTAGTTCCGTACTAGACACAGACCCATGCGCATTCAGGTGACACGCACCGGTGGATTCGCCGGTATCGAGCGGCAGGCCGAGGTGGACACCTCGGGACGGGCCGACGCGCCCGAGTGGCACGCCCTGGCCGAGGGGGCCGTGGCCACGGGCCGGGGTACGCCGCCGGCCGGGGTGCCGGACGGCTTCAGTTACCGGATCACGGTGGACGGGCGGTCGGTGTACTGCGCGGACCCCCGGCTGACCGAGGAACAGCGCACGCTGATCAGCAGAGTGCTCAAGGAGGGCGCGTAACCACCGTTCCCCGCAGGGGCGTTGACTTGGATCGCGGTCGGTGCGGATGATCCGTGCCATGGCGACGACGAACCCGATCCCCCGCTTCCCGGACGGCTTCCTGTGGGGCGTGTCGACCTCGGCGCACCAGATCGAGGGCGCGGTGGACGAACGCGAGCCGTCCGTGTGGGACGAGTTCAGCGCCGAGCCGGGGCGGGTGCGGGACGGCTCGACGGCGGCGGTGGCCTGTGACCACGTCCACCGCCACGGCGAGGACGTGGCGCTCCTGGCCGGGCTGGGGGTGGACGCGTACCGCTTCTCGGTCTCCTGGCCGCGGGTGCGGGCGAAGGGCGGCCTGGACTTCTACGACCGACTGGTCGACGACCTGTGTGCGGCGGGCGTGCGACCGGTGCCGACGCTGTTCCACTGGGATCTGCCGGCCGGCGTGGACTGGCTGGAGCGGAGCACGGCGGAGCGTTTCGCGCAGTACGTGTCCGAGGTCGCCGACCGGCTCGGCGACCGCGTGGCGCGCTGGATCACCCTCAACGAGCCCGCCGAACACACTTTGCTGGGCCATGCGTTGGGCGTCCACGCCCCTGGCCGAAAGCTTCTCCTCGACGCGCTGCCGGTGGCCCATCACCAACTCCTCGCGCACGGCCTGGCGGTACGCGCCCTGCGCGCGGCCGGTGCCGGCGACATCGGCATCGCCAACTCCCACGGCCCGGTCTGGCCGGCCGGCCCGGACCCGGCGGACGTGGCGGCGGCGGACTTCTACGACACGCTCCTGAACCGCCTGTTCGCCGACCCCGTACTGCTCGGCCGCTACCCGGACGGCATCGGCGAACTGATGCCGGGCGACGTCGAGGCGGACCTGGGGATCATCGCGGAGCCGGTCGACTGGTACGGCGTCAACTACTACGCGCCGACCCGGGTGGGCGCCCCGCAGGGCACCGAGACCGAGTTCGGCGGTGTCCGCATGCCGGCCGAACTCCCCTTCTCGGTAAGGGAGATCGAGGGGTATCCGGTGACGGACTTCGGCTGGCCGGTGGTCCCCGGGGCCCTGACCGAACTCCTCACCACCTTCCACGCCCGCTACGGCGACCGGCTCCCCCCGGTCGTCATCACCGAGAACGGCTGCTCCTACGAGGGCGTCGACGACCAGGCTCGCATCGTCTACCTCGACGGCCATGTCCGTGCCCTGCACCGGGCGTTGGAGGCGGGCGTGGACGTACGCGGCTACTTCGTGTGGTCCCTGATGGACAACTTCGAGTGGGCGGAGGGCTACACCCGCCGCTTCGGTCTGGTCCACGTGGACTTCGAGACCCTCGAGCGCACCCCGAAGGCGTCCTACGGCTGGTTCCGGGAGATGCTGCGCGAGCAGCATCTCTGACACCGCCGCCGCGTCAGAACCCCAGCCGCCGCAACTGCTTCGGATCCCGCTGCCAGTCCTTGGCGACCTTCACATGCAGGTCGAGGCTGCATCGACCTGCGGCTACCGCCGCGCGGCGGAGCACCGAGGAGAGCCTCGATCTGCTTGCGCGACTTGATGCCGACACCCCTCAAGCGCCCGCCGAAACACCCACTCGCGTCAGAACCCCAGCCGCCGCAACTGCTTCGGATCCCGCTGCCAGTCCTTGGCGACCTTCACATGCAGGTCGAGGAAGACGGGAGTGCCGAGGAGGGCCTCGATCTGCTTGCGTGACTTGATGCCGACGTCCTTCAGGCGCTTGCCCTTGGGGCCGATGACGATGCCCTTCTGGCTGGTGCGCTCGATGAACAGGTAGGCGTGGATGTCCAGGAGGGGCTTGTCGGCGGGGCGGTCCTCGCGGGGCAGCATCTCCTCCACGACCACGGCGATGGAGTGGGGCAGCTCGTCGCGGACGCCCTCCAGGGCGGCCTCGCGGATCAGCTCCGCCACCATGACCTGCTCGGGCTCGTCCGTCAGGTCGCCCTCGGGGTAGAGGGCGGGACCCTCGGGCATCAGCGGGACCAGCAGGTCGGCCAGCAGGTCGACCTGCTGGTCCGTGGTCGCCGACACCGGGACGATCTCCGCCCAGGTGATGCCCAGCTCCTGACCCAGCCGGTCGACGGCGATGAGCTGCTCGGCCAGGGTCTTGCTGTCCACCAGGTCGGTCTTGGTGACGATGGCGACCTTCGGGGTCTTCTTGATCCCGGCCAGTTCCTTGGCGATGAAGCGGTCACCGGGGCCGAGCTTCTGGTCCGCGGGAAGGCAGAAGCCGATCACGTCGACCTCGGCCCAGGTGGTGCGGACCACGTCGTTCAGCCGCTCGCCGAGCAGCGTGCGCGGCTTGTGCAGGCCGGGGGTGTCCACGAGGATCAGCTGCGCCTCGGGGCGGTGGACGATGCCGCGCACGGTGTGCCGGGTCGTCTGCGGCCGGTTGGAGGTGATCGCCACCTTCTGCCCGACCAGAGCGTTCGTGAGGGTGGACTTGCCCGCGTTGGGGCGGCCCACGAAGCAGGCGAAGCCGGCCCGGTGGACAGCTTCGGCGGGCTGCTCGGATGACTGGGTACGAACACTCATGCCGCCCATTCTCCCTGATCCCCGAGGCCCCGCCGTACCACCCGCCCGCACCGGTCCGGACACCCCACCGGTCCGGACACCCGGTGGGGTGCCCGGACCGGTGGGACTGGGGAGCGGCGGCCGGGGATCAGTCGAAGACGAACGGGCCCGGTGACTGCGGTCCGACGGCCGTGCACGTGATGGTGATGAAGCCGAACGCGGTCACCTTCAGCGTGCCGCCGAACGCCTCCAGGCTGTCGCCGGACGCCACGGTCCCGGAGAGCGGGCCGACCTCGAGGGCGTCCCCGGTCGCCATGGCCGGGTTCTTGGTGCCCTTGAAGACGGTGGTGCCGCCGCCGGCCTTGACCAGGGTGAGCTGCGAGACGAGCGAGTCCTTGCTGATCGCGAGGGGCGCGGTGACCGCGGAGGTGTTGATGGTGATGGTGGCGGACGTGCCGCTCTGGGTGGCCGTGAGGGTGGCGTCGCCACCGCCCCAGCTTCCGCAGTCGGCGTTGACGGTCGCCGTCCCGGGGGCGACGGCGGCGGCGGAGGGGGCGAAGGCGAGCCCGCAGGCCGCCACGGCGGCGACCAGCGACGCGCCGGTACCGATTCGTGTACCTCTCATGGAGTCCGGTTCCCTTTCCGTGGGGGGGGGGAAGCGCTCGGGCAGGTGGGAGCGGTGACGCTGCACGAGACGAAGGGCTCCGACGGGCCGGGTCTGACGGCCCGTCGGAATCAACGGTTCCATTGATGCGCGGGGGGCGAGGGAACGGCAAGGTGGAAATCCGGCCTATTTACCGCCGGTAACACCCCATGGGGCCGCCAGGGCAAGGGAAGCGGGAACGGGAGATCATCCCGCGGCGAGTGTCTCCCGGACCGTTCCGTCCGGGCCGGCCAGCAGCACCGGGGTTCCGGGGCCGCCGAGGTCCCGTACCGCCGCGAGGTCCGCGGCCGGCACCGATTCCTCCGTCGTCACCACGGCCGCCGCCTCCAGCGACTTCGCCCCGGACGCCACCGCCATCGCCACCGCCGTCTGCAGGGCGGTCAGCCGCAGGGAGTCCAGGGCCACGGTCCCCGCGACATAGGTCCGCCCGTTCTCGTCCCGTACGGCGGCCCCCTCGGGCACACCGTTACGGGCCCGCGCGGAACGGGCCAGGGTGACGATCTTGTGGTCCTCGGGGTCGAGCCCGCTGCTGTCGGTCATGGACCTGAGCATACGGAGCCCGGCTCAGGGGCGGTCGAGGCGGAGGCGGTCGGCGCGCGGCAGCCCCGCCACGACCAGGTCGTAGGAGTCCTCGACCAGCTCCCGGACCAGCCCGTCCGGGAGATCGCCGTCGACGGTCACCGTGTTCCAGTGCCGCTTGTTCAGGTGCCAGCCCGGGACGATCAGGCCGGGGTGCTCGGCGCGGAGCCGGATCGCGTCCTCAGGGTCGCACTTGAGGCTGACCGTCAGGGGCCACGCGTCCAGGGCCGTCAGTGCGAAGACCTTGCCCAGGATCTTGAAGACCGAGGTCTCCGGGTTGAACGGGAAGTCCTCCACGGTGGCGTTGAAGGAGAGACAGAGGGCACGCAGTTCCTCCGGGGTCATCGCGCCGGCTCCTCCTCCTCGTCCCGGGACGGGTCCGAGGGCTCCCCCGGGTCTCCCGGCGCCACCGGCTCCACCAGCACGGTGACGATCTTGTTGCGGCGCCCGGCCGCCGCCTCCGCCGTCAGCCGCAGCCGGCGCTCGTCGGGGAGGCCTGCCACGGCGGACGCGCCCGCGATCGGCACCCGGCCGAGCAGCTTGGCGAGCAGCCCGCCGACGGTCTCCACGTCCTCGTCGTCGTACTCCTCCAGGCCGTACAGCTCGCCGAGGTCGGTGATGTCGAGACGGGCGGTGACCCGGTAGCGGTCCTCGCCCAGCTCCTCCACCGGTGCGATCTCCCGGTCGTACTCGTCGGTGATCTCGCCGACGATCTCCTCGAGGATGTCCTCGATGGTGACGATGCCGGCGGTGCCGCCGTACTCGTCGATGACGACGGCGACGTGGTTGCGGTCCTTCTGCATCTCGCGCAGCAGATCGCCGGCGTTCTTGGTGTCGGGCACGAAGAACGCGGGCCGCATCGCCGTGGACACCAGCTCGCTCTCCGCGTCCCGGCTGATGTGCGTCTTGCGGGCCAGGTCCTTCAGGTACACGATGCCGACGATGTCGTCCTCGCTCTCGCCGGTCACCGGCATCCGGGAGAAACCGGAGCGCAGGGCGAGGGTGAGGGTCTGGCGGATGGTCTTGTAGCGCTCGACCATCACCAGGTCCGTCCGCGGGACCATGACCTCGCGGACCAGGGTGTCCCCCAGTTCGAAGACCGAGTGCACCATGCGGCGCTCCTCGTCCTCGATCAGCGACTCCTGCTCCGCGAGGTCGACCAGCGCGCGCAGTTCCGCCTCGGAGGCGAAGGGGCCGCGCCTGAAGCCCTTGCCGGGGGTGAGCGCGTTGCCGATGAGGATCAGCAGGGACGGGATCGGTCCCATGATCCTGGCCAGCGGCAGCAGCACGTACGCCGCCGCCGTGGCCGTGTTCATCGGGTGCTGGCGGCCGATGGTGCGCGGGGAGACGCCGACGGCGACGTACGAGACGAGGACCATGACCGCGATGGCGATCAGCAGGGCCTCGGCGGTGCCGTCGAACTGCCGGAGGCAGGCGTAGGTGACCAGCGCGGCGGCGGCCATCTCGCAGCCGACCCGGACCAGCAGCGCCACGTTGAGGTAGCGGGTGGGGTCGGCGGCGATCTTCGCGAGTCCGGCGCTGCCCCGGCGGCCGGAGCGCACGGCCTCCTCGGCGCGGAAGCCGGAGACGCGCGCGATGCCCGTCTCCGCGCAGGCGAACAGCCAGGCGACGACGATCAGGGCGATCGCGCCGAGGACGAGCCCGGGACTCATGACACGGTCGGGGCGGGGGACGGGCCTGTCATGCCCTTCTCCGCGCGCCAGCCGTCCACGATGGCGGCCTGCAGGCCGAACATCTCGGCCTTCTCGTCGGGCTCCTCGTGGTCGTAGCCCAGCAGGTGCAGCACACCGTGGACGGTGAGCAGTTGCAGCTCCTCGTCCATGGTGTGCCGCGTCGGCGCCTCGGCGCCCTGCCGGGCGGCGACCTCGGGGCACAGCACGATGTCGCCGAGCAGGCCCTGCGGGGGCTCGTCACCGTCCTTGGACGGCGGCCGCAACTCGTCCATCGGGAACGACATCACGTCGGTCGGGCCGGGCAGGTCCATCCACTGGATGTGGAGCTGTTCCATCGCTCCGGAGTCCACGACGATCACCGAGAGCTCGGAGAGCGGGTGGATGCGCATCCGGGTGAGCGCGTAGCGGGCGATGTCGAGGATCGCCTGCTCGTCGACCTCGGTTCCGGACTCGTTGTTGACGTCGATCGACATCTGCTGTTCGGTCTACTTCCCCTTGTGCCCGGACTTGCCCCGGCCGCCGCTCTTGTGCGTGCCGTTCTGGGTGCCGTGCTCGCTGTCGTACTGCTCGTACGCGTCGACGATACGGCCCACCAGCCGGTGGCGTACGACGTCGTGCGACGACAGCCGGGAGAAGTGGACGTCCTCGACGCCCTCCAGGATCTCCTGCACCTGGCGCAGGCCGGACTTGGTCCCGCTCGGCAGGTCGACCTGGGTGACGTCACCCGTGATCACGATCTTCGAGTCGAAGCCGAGCCGGGTGAGGAACATCTTCATCTGCTCGGGGCTGGTGTTCTGCGCCTCGTCCAGGATGATGAAGGCGTCGTTGAGCGTCCGGCCGCGCATGTACGCCAGCGGGGCGACCTCGATCGTGCCCGCGGCCATCAGGCGCGGGATGGAGTCGGGGTCGAGCATGTCGTGCAGGGCGTCGTAGAGCGGGCGCAGGTACGGGTCGATCTTCTCGTAGAGGGTGCCGGGCAGGAAGCCCAGGCGCTCTCCGGCCTCGACCGCGGGGCGGGTCAGGATGATGCGGTTGACCTGCTTGGACTGCAGGGCCTGCACCGCCTTGGCCATGGCGAGATAGGTCTTGCCGGTACCGGCGGGACCGATGCCGAAGACGACGGTGTGCTTGTCGATCGCGTCCACATAGCGCTTCTGGTTGAGCGTCTTGGGGCGGATCGTGCGGCCGCGCGAGGACAGGATGTTCTGTGTGAGCACCTGGGCCGGGGTCTCCTGGCCGTCGCTCTCCCCGTTCTCGCTCGCCTTCAGCATGGCGATCGAGCGTTCCACCGCGTCCTCCGTCATCGGCTGCCCGGTGCGCAGCACCAGCATCATCTCGTCGAAAACGCGCGAGACGAGGGCGACTTCGGCGGCATCGCCGACCGCACTGATCTCATTGCCCCGGACATGGATGTCGGCTCCCGGGAAGGCCTTCTCGATCACGCGCAGAAGGGAGTCGCCGGAACCCAGCACGGTCACCATGGGGTGTTTGGCCGGGACGGTGAACTGCACTCTCGCCTGCTCCTGCGCGGGGGTCTGAGCTGTGGGTGTCTGAGTCATGGGCCGGCGCTGAAGGCCTGCGATTCCTCCTCGTCAGGGCCGCGCAGCTGAGGGCGGCCTCGCGACTCCCAGGGTACGACGCGGCGGTGACAACCCCGTAGGCCTTTTACCGGCGGGGTGGTTGCGGACGAGCGGGGAGGAGGTGACGGCCGGTGGCGGCGGGGGCGGCGGGCGTCAGGTGGACCGGCCGAAGCCGATGGTGGGGACCGCTCTGCGGAGGGGCCAGGGGCGGACCAGGCCGTCGGGGATCAGGTCCGCGAGGAACGCGTACCGGCTCAGGGCGGCCGGGTCCTGGCTCTCGACGGACTGGACCTCGCGCCACCAGGCCGCGATCTCCGACCAGCCGGGCGCCGACAGGGAGCCGCCGAACTCCTGGACGGAGAGGGCCGCGGTCAGGCCGGCGAAGCCGAGGCGGTCGGCGAGCGGCCAGCCGGCCAGGCTGCCGGTGACGAAGCCCGCCACGAAGACGTCCCCGGCGCCGGTCGGGTCGAGGGCCTCGACGGCGATGGCGGGCACCTCGGCGCTCTCCCCGGTGCGCCGGTCCACGGCGTACGCCCCGTCCGCGCCGAGGGTGACCACCGCGACCGGCACGTACTCGGTGAGGGCGTGCGCGGCGGCGCGGGGGCAGTCGGTGCCGGTGTAGCGCATGGCTTCCTCGGCGTTCGGCAGGAACGCCTCGCAGTGCCGCAGGTCGGGCAGTGCGGCGAGGTCCCACAGGCCGGTGTCGTCCCAGCCGACGTCGCCGAAGATCCTGGTCCCCTGCCGCGCGGCGTGGGCGATCCAGGGTTCGCTGCGGCCCGGGGTGAGGGAGGCGACCGCTCCCCGCGCGCGGGGCGGGCAGGGCGACAGGTCCGCGCCGGGCGGGAGCCGCTTGCCGCTGGTGGAGGCCGGCCGGTGGGAGGGCTCCTCCGGGGGCGGTTCGTGGCCATGGGTGACCATGGTGCGCTCCCCCTCGTAGGCCATGGAGACGGTGACCGGGGAGTGCCAGCCGGGCACGGTGCGCGACGCGGAGAGGTCGATGGCCTCGCCCTGCTCCAGGGCGTCCCAGCAGTACTCCCCGTAGTGGTCGTCGCCGAAGGCCGCCGCGAGGGAGGTGCGCAGGCCGAGGCGGGCGAGGGCGGTGGCCATGTTGGCGACGCCGCCGGGGCTCGACCCCATCCCGCGCGCCCAGGACTCGGTCCCGCGCACCGGGGCGGAGTCGAGCCCGGTGAAGATGATGTCGAGGAAGACGGTGCCGGTGAGGTAGACGTCCCAGGGCGGGTCGTCGGGTGTGCGCAGCGCGGCGAGCGGGTCGACGTGGGGCACGCAGTGCGCCCCCGCCGGGGTCCCGCTGTGGCTGATGACGCCCCGCGTGGTGCTGTCGTCGATTCCCTCTCCGGATGACGTGGTGGACGCCTTCACGATGCGCTCCCTGGCCTGGTGCGGTTCTGGCCAGTGTGCACCACCCCACGGACGACCCGCCGCCCGTCACGGCCGTCACGTTCGGGGGCGCCTCACCTCACCGGCTCACCAGCGGGGCACCGTCGGGGTGACCCACGCGGGGTCGGTGACCCGCATGGCCGCCGCGTCGTCGCGGTCGCGGAGCGCGCCGTCGTCCGCCAGCCACCGCCGGTGCAGGGCGGCGAGCCGGTCGTGGTCGAGGGTGACGCCCAGGCCGGGGGCGTCGGACACCCGCACGGTGCCGTCCTCGAAGGTGAGGCGTTCGGTGAGCACGTCCTCGGACTGCCAGGGGTAGTGGGAGTCGCAGGCGTGGTGCAGGTTCGGCACGGTGGCCGCGACGTGGGTCATCGCGGCGAGGCTGATGCCGAGGTGGGTGTTGGAGTGCATGGAGACGCCCACGCCGAAGGTGCGGCAGACGGCGGCGAGGTGCAGTGTGTTGCGCAGTCCGCCCCAGTAGTGGTGGTCGGAGAGGACGACCTGGACGGCGTCCGTGGTGAACGCCTCCTTGATCTCGGGGAAGGTCGTCACGCACATGTTGGTGGCGAGCGGCACGCCCGCCCGTCGCCCACCCCCACCCTTGTCCGAGGCGCTTCGCGCCGCCCCTCTCAACCGCGCGGCGACCTCGGCCATGGCGGGGGTGCCGAGCGTCGGGTCCTCCAGGTACTCCAGGAGCCCGCCGATCTCCTCGGCCACCCGGACCGAGGTCTCGACGGACCAGGCGCCGTTGGGGTCGAGCCGCAGCGGGTGGCCGGGAAAGGCCTCGGCGAGGGCGCGGACTGCGGCGATCTCCTCCTCGGGCGGGAAGACGCCGCCCTTGAGCTTGAACGAGGTGAAGCCGTACCGCTCCTTGAGGGCACGGGCCTGCGCGACGACGCCGGCCGGGTCCAGGGCGGCGCCCCAGTCGTCCTTCTCGGCGGTGACGCCCTCGGGGTGGTCGGCGTACCGGTAGAAGAGGTACGCGCTGTACTCCACGGCGTCGCGGACCTTGCCGCCGAGCAGTGCGTGCACGGGCAGTCCGAGCGCCTTGCCGAGGGCGTCGAGGCAGGCGACCTCGAAGGCGGAGGCGATGGACAGCCGCAGCTTGTCGGCGGTCTGCACACCGCGCAGCCCGCCGACGTCGACGGCGTTCTCGACCCGGGAGGCCGCCACGGAGACCTCGTCCAGGAGCGTGAAGAGGCCGTTCACATCCGTGACCTGGCGTCCCTTCAGCTGCTCGGCGAAGGGAGGGGCGAGTTCCAGGTACTTGGTGTCGCCGTAGGTCTCCCCCACGCCGGTGGTCCCGTCCGCCGTGACGATCTCGACGATCAGCCGGGGCGTGTACGGCTGGTGCACTCCCTGGGTGTTCAGCAGCGGCGGGTCGGCGACCAGGATCGGCGTGAGCCGCACCTCGGTGACGGTCAGGTCGCGGGTGGTCGGCACGGTCACGGGGCAGCTCCTACGAGGTCCAGGCCGGTGGCGGGCGGGGGGCCTTGCGGTCGGCGGGGCCGGCGGGCGGGAGGCGCCGTCCCCGTTGCCGCACCGAGACCCACCCGCGCCGTCTCCCCATACGAACGTCACCCATGCATGGGAACAGAGGTTAAATAGGCGAACAGGGGCCGTCAATGGGAACTGCGGGAGCTGCCAGAACTGCCGAACTACGGGAAGACGTAGGCCTCCACCTCGGCGAGGTAGCGCGCCCGGCGTTCCTCGTCGTCGTCCAGGAACGCGGCGAGGAAGGAGTTGCGGGCCAGTTCGCGCAGCCGCTCCGGGCCGAGACCGAGCGTGTCGCGCACCGCGTCGAAGTTGTCCCCGGCGTAGCCGCCGAAGTAGGCCGGGTCGTCGGAGTTCACCGTGCACAGCAGGCCGGCGTCGAGCATCGCGGGCAGCGGGTGGTCGGCGAGGGTGTCCACGGTGCGCAGCCGGACGTTGGACAACGGGCACAGGGTCAGCGGAACGCGGTCCCGCACCAGCCGCTCCACCAGCACCGGGTCCTCCACGCAGCGCAGTCCGTGATCGACCCGTTCGACGCCGAGGACGTCCAGCGCCTCGGTGATGTACTCCGGCGGCCCCTCCTCACCGGCGTGCGCCACCCGCCGCAGTCCGAGCGCGGCGGCCGCCTCGTACACCTCGCGGAACTTCGCCGGCGGGTGTCCGACCTCGGCCGAGTCGAGGCCGACACCGGTGATCCGGTCCAGGTGGGGCTTGGCTGCGTCCAGGGTCGCCAGGGCCGACTCGGCGGACTCGTCCCGCAGGAAGCACATGATCAGCCGGGTCGACACGCCGTGCGTCCGCTCCCCGCGTTCCAGGGCCCGCCACAGCCCGTCGACCACCGTGTCCATGGCGACACCCCGGGACAGATGGGCCTGCGGGTCGAAGAAGATCTCCGCGTGCCGCACACCCTGGGCGGCGGCGCGGGCCAGGTAGGCGTCGGCGAGGTCCTCGAAGTCCCGCTCGGTGCGCAGCACCGTCATGAGTTCGTAGTACAGGTTCAGGAACGACTGGAGGTCCTCGAACCGGTACGCCTCGCGCAGGGCGCCGGTGTCGGCGTAGGGCAGTTCGACGCCGTTGCGTGCGGCGAGGGCGAAGGCGAGCTCGGGCTCGAGGGTGCCTTCGATGTGAAGGTGCAGTTCGGCTTTGGGTACGGGCATCGAAATATCGTACGGCGATCTCACCGGCGCTTGGGGAGCGGTACTCGCAGCAGATCGCGCGCCACGGTCAGTTCCCCCTCGTACCCGGCGGCCCGCGCCTGCCGTTCGAACTCCTCCGGGTCGCCGTAGCGCTGGCTGAAGTGGGTGAGCACCAGATGCCGCACGCCCGCGTCCCGCGCCACCCGGGCCGCCTGACCTGCCGTCAGATGCCCGTGCTCGACGGCGAGTTCCTCGTCCTCGTCGAGGAACGTGGACTCGATGACGAGCAGGTCGCAGTCCTCGGCCAACGCGTACACCCCCGCACAGAGCCGGGTGTCCATGACGAACGCGAACCGCTGGCCGCGCCGCACCTCGCTCACGTCCTCCAGCGGGACCCCGTCGAGCGTGCCCTCGCGCTGGATGCGGCCGACGTCCGGGCCCTTGATGCCGTGCGCGGCGAGCCGGTCGGGCAGCATCCGCCGCCCGTCGGGTTCGACCAGCCGGTAGCCGTACGACTCCACGGGGTGCGACAGCTTCCGCGCCTCCAGGGTGTACCCGGCGGTGCGGGCGAGCGGGCCGTCGGCGCCGACCGGTGCCTCGGTGATGCCGACCGTCTCACGGTAGGCGGTGGCGTAGCGCAGCCGGTCGAAGAAGCGCTGCCCGGAGCCCGGGTAGTGGGCGGTGACCGGGTGCGGCACCCGGTCGAGGTTGATGCGCTGGATCACTCCGGCGAGACCGAGCGAGTGGTCGCCGTGGAAGTGGGTGACGCAGATCCGGTTCAGGTCGTGCGCGGCGACCCCGGCGCGCAGCATCTGGCGCTGGGTGCCCTCGCCGGGGTCGAACAGGATGCCCTCACCGTCCCAGCGCAGCAGATAGCCGTTGTGGTTGCGGTGGCGGGTGGGAACCTGGCTGGCGGTGCCGAGCACCACCAGTTCGCGTACGGACAAGAGAGCTACTGCCTATCCGGGCGGCCAGTGGAGACCGCGGCCGCCCAGGACGTGGGCGTGGGCGTGCCAGACGGTCTGCCCGGCGCCGCTGCCGGTGTTGAAGACGATGCGGTGGCTCTCCAGCTGCTCCTGGTCCGCGACGGCCTGGGCCTCACGCAGGATGTCCGCCGCGACCTGGGGAGCGGCCACGGCCAGGGCCGCCGCGTCCTTGTGGTGCGCCTTCGGGATCACCAGGACGTGCGTGGGCGCCTGCGGGTTGATGTCGCGGAAGGCGACGGTGGTGTCCGTCTCCCGGACGATCGTCGCCGGGATCTGCCCTGCGACGATCTTGCAGAACAGGCAGTCGTCCTGCGGTTCCCCTGCCATGGGTGTGCCTCCTCGCGCCGGGTTGATCGCCTACCCGGCATCGTATCCGTCACACCGTCGCGCCGGACGCTTCGGTCACCTCGGCCGCTTCGGCTTCTTCGGTTGTCTCGGTTTCCTCGGTTGCTTCGGCCGCATCGGTCGCCTCCGTCAGCTCGGTCACGTCGGTCACGTCGGTCACGTCGGTCACGTCGGTCACGTCGGTCACGTCGGTCACGTCGGTCAGGACAGCGTCGGCGGCGTCTTCGCCGGTGTCTCCTCGAGCGCGGCCAGCGCCAGCCGTACCGCCTCGTCCAGTTGGACGTCCCGCCCCGCCGCGTGGTCCTGCGGGCGCTGCACCACCTCGACGTCCGGGTCCACGCCGTGGTTCTCCACGCCCCAGCCGTACCCCTCCAGCCAGAAGGCGTACTTGGGCTGGGTGACGAGGGTGCCGTCGACGAGCCGGTAGCGGCTGTCGATGCCGATGACGCCGCCCCAGGTGCGGGTGCCGACGACCGGGCCGATGCCGAGCGCCTTGATCGCCGCGTTGACGATGTCGCCGTCGGAGCCGGAGAACTCGTTGGCGACGGCGACCACGGGACCGCGCGGCGCGTCCTGCGGGTAGCTGTCCGGACGCATGCCGCGCGGCACGCCCCAGCCGACGATCCGCCGGGCCAGCTTCTCGACGACGAGCTGGGAGGTGTGCCCGCCGCGGTTCTCCCGGACGTCGACGACCAGGCCCTCGCGGGTCACCTCGACCCGCAGGTCGCGGTGGATCTGGGCCCAGCCGGGGGCCTGCATGTCGGGCACGTGGATGTAGCCGAGCCGGCCGCCGGACAGTTCGTGGACGTGGGCCCGCCGGTCGGCGACCCAGGCGTGGTAGCGCAGCGGCTCCTCGTCGGCGACGGGGACGACGACCGCGTGCCGCGGGTCCCCGCCGCCGGCCGGGGAGACGGTCAGCTCGACCGGTTTGCCCGCGGTGCCGACCAGCAGCGGCGCCGGTCCGGCCACCGGGTCGACCGGCTGTCCGGCCACGGCGACGATCGCGTCACCGGTACGGATCGCGACGCCGGGCGCGGCCAGCGGGGAGCGGCCCTGCGGATCGGAGGTCTCCGCGGGCAGGATCCGGTCGACGCGCCAACTGCCGTCTTCGTGACGGGAGATGTCCGCGCCGAGCAGGCCCTGCCGGGCGCCGCCGCCGTAGCCGCCGCTCGGTGTGACGTAGGCGTGCGAGGTGCCGAGTTCGCCCTGCACCTCCCAGAGGAGGTCGACCAGGTCGTCGTGGGTGGCGAGCCGGTCGAGGACGGGCCGGTAGCGGTCGAGGACGCCGTCCCAGTCGACGCCGTTCATGTCCGGCCGCCAGTAGTTGTCCCGCATGATGCGGCCGGCCTCGTCGAACATCTGCCGCCACTCGGCGGCCGGGTCGACGAACTGGCGCACCCGGTCGAGGTCGACGGTGATGTTGCTGTCGCTGTCGTCGTCGTTCGACGCGCGCCGGTCGCTGGGGACGACCTTCAGCCGCCCGTCGGTCCACAGCAGCACCCGCTTGCCGTCGCCGCTGACCTCGAAGTGGTCGGCGTCCACGGCAAGGTGCTCGATGCGCTGCTGGGCGAGGTCGTAACGCTCCAGCTCCGTCTTGGGATCGGGGTCGTCGGGGGTGGCCCTGGAGGCGCCGAGCACGCCGCGCACCGGGTGCCGCAGCCACAGCACCCCGTCCTTGGCGGCGCGCAGGTTGGAGTAGCGGGCGGCCTCGACCGGGAACGGCACGATCCGGTCGGCCAGCCCCTCGAGGTCGATACGGGTGGTCGGGGTGCCCTCGCTGTCGGGGGTCTCGTCCCGGTCCGGCGTCTCGAAGGGACGGCCGTGCCGCTGCGGGCCGAACGGGGACGGCGTCGTCGCGGCGAGGGTGATCAGGTGCGGGCGGTCGCCCTCGACGAAGGCGAGGTCGAAGACGTACTCGTCGTAGACGGGGTCGAAGGAGCGGGTCGACAGGAAGGCGAGGTGCTTGCCGTCGAGGGTGAACGCGGGCGCGTAGTCCTGGAAGCGCAGCGGGGTCGCCTCGGTGACCGACAGGTCGGTGGTGTCGGCGAGCCGCAGCTGGCTGAGCGGGCGGGGGCCGGGGTGGGACCAGGCGAGCCAGGCGGAGTCGGGCGAGAAGGTCAGCCCGGAGACGTCGCCGTGCTCGCTGCGGTCGACCTCGCGGACCTCGCCGGTCTCCCGCTCGACGAGCAGGAGACGGCCGTCGTGCGAGGCGACCGCGGCGCGGCTGCCGTCGGGGGCCATGGCGAGGCCCAGGACGCGGCCGAGCTGTCCGGCGGCGATCCGGCGCGGGGTCGCTCCGGGGGCGAGGCCGGTGGCGGGGGCGAACTCCAGGGCGTCGTCGCCGTCGGCGTCCGTCACCCACACCACCCATTCCTCGCCGTCCGCGCGGAAGGTGCGCGGGCGGCGGGCCCGTACGCCGGGGGTGGCGGCGAGCGCGCGGGCGGGGCCGGCGCGGTGGGTGACCCAGTGGACGGTGCCGCGCACGCAGACGGCGCTGCCGCGCGCGGTGTGGTCGGGGGAGGCGGAACCGAACCAGCGGGCGGCGTTCACCGGGAACGGCTGGAGGTCGACGCGCTGCCCGCCGAGCCGGATGTCGAGCCGACGCGGCTCGGCCCCGTCCAGGTCGTCGAGGATCCACAGTTCACCGGCGCAGGAGTACACGACGCGGGTGCCGTCGGTGGCGGCGTGCCGGGCGTAGAAACCCCCGAGGGGGGTGTGCCGGCGCAGGTCGGACCCGTCGGCGAGGGAGGAGTACAGCGCACCGGTGCCCTCGTGGTCAGAAAGGAAGGCAAGCCTGTCACGCACCCACAGCGGGTACTCGATGTTCCCGTCGAGGTCGCCGTGCAGCCGGACGAACTCCCCCGGGCCGTCAGCAGTGTTGCCCGCGCCGTCGCCGGTGTCCCGGGGGTTCTGCTCGATCCACAGCTTGCCCGCCGTGCCGCCCCGGTAGCGCTTCCACGAGGCGGCCTCGCGGCCCATCGTCGCGGACAGCAGGACCGTGCGCGGCCCGTGGGCGACGTCGCCGACGGGGCCGTACGGCAGGGTGGTGGCGGGTCCGCCGTCGAGGGGGATCGCGCGGGCCCAGGTGCGGCGCAGACTGGCCTGGCCCTCGGTGCTGAGTGCGAGGACCTTCCCGTCCGGGGTCCAGCCGCGCACCTGGGTCTTCCCGCTCCCCCAGTACGTCAGACGTCGGCCGGGGCCGCCCTCGACGGGCGCGATGTGCACCTCGGGAGCACCGTCACGGGTGGAGGTCCAGGCGACGGTGGTTCCGTCGGGCGAGATACGGGGGAGCGTCACCGGCACGTTGTCGGCGCTCACCCGCCAGGCCCGGCCGCCGTCGAGCGGGGCGAGCCACACGTCGTCCTCGGCGGTGAAGGCGACCAACTCGCCGTGCGGATGCGGGAACCGGAGATACGCGGCGGGGGCGACCGATGCAGACTGTGTCACTCGATCACCCTACGCACGCGGGGTCGGCCTGGACAGAGGTTTGGATCACTTGCCCTCGACGGGGCGACAGGACGGGTACTGCTCGCACCACACGGTCGTGGTGACCGTCACGGTGACGGTGGGCCGCGGGCCGCGGTTCGTGGGCTCGCCCACGGCGGGCGGGCTGGTGGCGTCGCAGTCGCCCAGGCCGTCGACCCGGAACCACTGCTTGCCGTCCACTTTCGCGGTGATGTCCCCGCGCACACAGGCGCCGTCGACGGCATGGGTGATCTTCCCGGTGACGGTGATCTCCTTGCCGTCCTCGGTCTCCCCGTCGCAGTCCACGGTGGCCACGGTGTCCTCGCTCGCGGACCGCGACGGCGCGCCGTCCTGGTTCCCGTAGGAGGCGGTGCAGCTGAGCCAACGCACCCCGGCTTTCTGCCGGTTGAGCTCCCGGGTGACCGTCTCGTCGGTCGTGTACGCCACCGCCGCCGTGCCGGCCGAACCCGGCTCGCACGCCACGGCCCCGCCCACGACGACCACGACGAACCCGACGGCCGGCACCGCCCGCCGCCACCGCGTCCCGCCCCGAACCCACCTCAATGCCCCCATGCCCGGCAGCCTGCCACCGCCCCACGCGTGACGGTAGGGCGCATACGGCCACTCCTCACTACCGTGGAGCGATGCGCAGCGGACGCCGGCCCAGAAGACTCGTCGTGGACGGGACCACCGCGGGCGAAACGGTCGCCCACCTGTGGTCGGTGCGTCATCGGCACCGTACCGACGGGCCCTGCCAGGAGGTGCTCACGCTGACCCGGGAGGGGGCGACGGCAACGGCCCACCTGGTGTTCCGGGGCGGCGAGGGGCGTCTCGTCCCCGACGGCTTCCTGCATTCCGGGGCCGTGGCCCTCGGCGGGCATCCGGCGCTCAACCTGCACGAGCCCGGTGTCGTACGGGCCTTCGTCTACGAGGCGGCCCGGCGCGGGCTGCTCACCGGGGCCGCGGATCCGGACGGCTGGGAACTGTTCCCGGCGGTCGCCGCCGCCCGCGCGGCGGACGGCTGACGGTCGGCGGCCCCGCGGCTGACGGCGAACGGGGCCGTCAGGACCAGCGGCCCGTGCGGGCCAGCAGGACGGCCGTGGCGGCGGTGCCCGCGGTGGAGGTGCGCAGGACGCTGCGGCCCAGGCGGTAGGGCGTGGCTCCGGCCTGCGCGAAGAGCGTCAACTCCTCCGGCGAGACCCCGCCTTCGGGGCCGACGACCAGCACGATGCTGCCGGAGCCGGGGAGTTCGGCGGTCGCGAGGGGTTCGGTGCCGCTCTCGTGGAGCACGGCGGCGAAGTCGGCTTCGGCGAGAAGTGAGGCAACCTGCTTGGTCGTCGCCGCGTCCGCGACCTCCGGGAAGCGCGCCCGGCGGGACTGCTTGCCGGCCTCCCGGGCCGTCGCCCGCCATTTGGCGAGGGACTTCAGTCCGCGCTCGCCCTTCCACTGCGTGATGCAGCGCGCCGCGGACCACGGCACGATCGCGTCGACGCCGACCTCGGTCATCGTCTCCACGGCCAGCTCGCCCCGGTCGCCCTTGGGCAGCGCCTGGACGACGGTGAGCCGGGGCGACTCCACGGGCTCCTCGACTACGTCCCCGAGGCGCACGATCAGCCGGTCCTTGCCCTCGGTGCCGGTCACCTCGCCCTCGGCCCTGCGGCCGGCGCCGTCGGTGAGAACGACGTTCTCACCGGCCCGCAGCCGCTTCACGGAGACGGCGTGCCGCCCCTCGGGGCCGTCGAGCACATGGTGTCCGGAACCGTCCGTGTCGAAGTGCTCCACCACGAAGACCGGCGCGGTCATCCGGCACCCCCCGCCGACAACACCGTCCGGGCGGCGGCGAGTTCGGCGACCAGCACCTCCACCAGCTGCCCGGCGGGCAGCTCCCGGGCCATCCGGTGGCCCTGTCCCGCCCACAGTGCCATGCCCTGCGCGTCCCCCGCCTTGGCGGCGGCCCTGCGCAGCGGCGCGGCGAGATGGTGGACGTCCGGGTAGGCGGCGGGCGCGTACGGGCCGTGTTCGCGCAGGAACCGGTTGACCAGGCCGCGGGCCGGGCGTCCCGAGAAGGCGCGGGTCAGTTCGGTGCGGGCGTAGAGGGGGTTGGTCAGCGCCTGCTTGTGCAGGGCGTGCGCGCCGGACTCGTGGGTGGCGGCGAAGGCGGTGCCGAGCTGGGCCGCCCAGGCGCCGGCCGCGAGCACCGCGGCGATCTGGCTGCCGCGCATGATGCCGCCGGCGGCGATGATCGGGATGCCCACCGTCTCCCGCACTTCGGCGACCAGGGACAGCAGTCCGATGCCGGAGCCGTCGTTCTCCGGGAGGTCCCGGTGGGTGCCCTGGTGGCCGCCGGCCTCGACGCCCTGCGCGATCACCGCGTCGGCGCCCGCCCGCTCCACGGCCCGCGCCTCCTCGGCGGTGGTGGCGGTGGCCAGGGTGAACGTGCCGACGCGGCGCAGGGAGTCCAGGACCTCACGGGTCGGCACACCGAAGTGGAACGACACCACCGGCACCGGGTTGTCGAGCAGTACGGCGAGTTTGGCGTCGTAGCCGTCGTCGCGGCCGCTGTCGGGGTCGCCGAGCTCGGTCTCGTACCAGGAGGCCTCACCGGCCAGCTGGTGGGCGTAGACGCCGACGGCGGCCGGGTCGGGGGTCTCGGGTTGCGGCATGAAGACGTTGACGCCGAACGGGTGGCCGGTCAGTCCGCGCAGCTGCTTGATCTCCTGGTACATCCCGTCCGCGGTCTTGTACCCGGCGGCCAGGAAACCGAGCCCGCCCGCCTCGGAGACGGCCGCGGCGAGCTGCGGCACGGAGACACCGCCCGCCATGGGGGCCTGCACGACGGGGTGCGGAAGGAGATCGGTGAGCGCCAAGGACATGACGGCATGTTGCCACGTCCTTCGGACATCTCCGAATCGGGGCTTAATCGGCCCTTGCCCTGGGCACAGGCCATGTCCGGAGCACCTTCAGGGCGGCTCCCGGGGCACCGCGGGAGCCGTTTCCGGCCCCCGCGCGCAGCACCGTCGGTGTCGTCCGTCAGCGCCCGTTGAAGGCGTCCTTCAAGCGGGAGAACAGCCCCTGCTGCCCAGGCTGACCGCACCCACCCGGGGGACGACCCCCGGACCCCCCGGCACAACCACCGACGTCCGTGTCAGCGCCCGTTGAAGGCGTCCTTCAACCGGGAGAACAGCCCCTGCTGCCCAGGCTGGAACTGGCCCAGCGGGCGCTCCTCGCCGCGGAGCTTGGCGAGTTCGCGCAGCAGGCGTTCCTGTTCGGGGTCGAGCTTGCTCGGGGTCTGCACCTCGACGTGCACGATGAGGTCGCCCCGGCCGCCGCCGCGCAGATGCGTGACGCCCCGGCCGTGCAGCGGGATCGACTGGCCGGACTGGGTGCCGGGCCGGATGTCGACCTCCTCCATTCCGTCCAGCGTCTCCAGCGGCACTTTGGTGCCGAGGGCGGCCGCCGTCATCGGGATGGTGACCGTGCAGTGCAGGTCGTCGCCGCGCCGCTGGAAGGTGCTGTGCGGCAGCTCGTGGATCTCGACGTACAGGTCGCCGGCGGGACCGCCGCCGGGGCCGACCTCGCCCTCGCCGGCCAGCTGGATCCGGGTGCCGTTGTCGACACCGGCCGGGATCTTCACGGTCAGGGTGCGGCGGGAGCGGACGCGTCCGTCGCCGGCGCACTCCGGGCACGGGTTCGGGACGACGGTGCCGAAGCCCTGGCACTGCGGGCAGGGGCGCGAGGTCATGACCTGGCCCAGGAAGGACCTGGTGACCTGCGAGACCTCACCGCGGCCGCGGCACATGTCACAGGTCTGCGCAGCGGTTCCCGGCGCGGCGCCCTCACCGCTGCACGTGGTGCACACGATCGCCGTGTCGACCTGGATGTCCTTGGTCGTGCCGAACGCGGCCTCGTCCAGCTCGACCTCGATCCGGATCATCGCGTCCTGGCCGCGGCGGGTGCGCGAGCGCGGACCGCGCTGCGACGCCGTGCCGAAGAACGCGTCCATGATGTCGGAGAAGTTCCCGAAGCCGCCCGCGCCGAAGCCACCCGCGCCGCCGCCGGCCCCGGCCTGCTGGAGCGGGTCGCCGCCGAGGTCGTAGACCTGCTTCTTCTGCGGGTCCGACAGCACCTCGTAGGCGGCGTTGATCTCCTTGAACCGCTCCTGGGTCTTCGGATCCGGGTTGACGTCCGGATGCAGCTCGCGGGCGAGCCGCCGGAAGGCCTTCTTGATCTCCTCCTGCGAAGCGTCGCGGCGCACGCCGAGTACGGCGTAGTAGTCCGTGGCCACTACGACTCCGCCAGGATCTGTCCGACGTACCGTGCCACTGCGCGTACCGCTCCCATCGTTCCTGGGTAATCCATGCGGGTCGGACCGACCACGCCGAGCTTGGCAACAGCCTCGCCGCCCGAACCGTAGCCCACCGACACCACTGAGGTGGAGTTGAGTCCCTCGTGGGCGTTCTCATGACCGATACGCACGGTCACGCCCGGATCCTTCGCCTCACCCAGCAGCTTGAGAAGCACGACCTGCTCCTCGAGCGCCTCCAGTACGGGCCGGATCACAAGGGGAAAGTCATGTCCGAAGCGGGTCAGATTGGCGGTACCGCCGATCATCAGCCGCTCCTCGTTGTCCTCGACGAGCGTCTCCAGGAGGGTGGAGAGCACGGTCGAGACCGTACCGCGCTCCTCGGGGTCGAAGGCCTCGGGGAGATCCTCGACGAGAGACGGTACATCGGTGAAACGGCGGCCCGCGACACGGCTGTTGAGCCGCGCCCGCAGATCCCCCAGGGTCGCCTCGCCGAGGGGCGCCGGACAGTCGATCATGCGCTGCTCGACCCGCCCGGTGTCCGTGATCAGCACCAGCATGGCGCGCGCGGGCGCCATCGGGAGCAGCTCCACGTGCCGCACGGTCGAGCGGGTCAGCGACGGGTACTGCACGACGGCGACCTGCCGGGTCAGCTGCGCGAGCAGCCGCACCGTGCGGGCCACGACGTCGTCCAGGTCGACGGCGCCCTCGAGGAAGTTCTGGATGGCGCGCCGCTCGGGCGCGGTCATCGGCTTGACGCCGGCGAGCTTGTCCACGAAGAGCCGGTAGCCCTTGTCGGTGGGGATGCGCCCGGCGCTGGTGTGCGGCTGGGCGATGAACCCCTCGTCCTCCAGGGCCGCCATGTCGTTGCGCACGGTGGCCGGGGAGACGCCCAGGTTGTGCCGCTCGGTGAGGGCCTTGGAGCCGACGGGCTCCTCGGTTCCGACGTAGTCCTGAACGATGGCGCGCAACACCTGGAGCCTGCGTTCACTGAGCATGGCGCACACCTCCAGAAGCCTTTCGCCGGTCCGTTCCCTGAATGTCCTGGCACTCTTCGCACGCGAGTGCCAGACTTCCCCGCCCAGTGTACGGCCGGTGGGTACACCCCGGGCAAGGCCGGTACCGGGCCGTCGCACCGGGGAGCCGTGGGCGGTTAGCGTCGCGGTATGACGGTGAGTTGGGAAGAGTCGGGGTGGGAACGGCTGGCGCCGGGAGTGGGCCGGTGCCGGTTGCCGGTGTGGGACTGCACGGCGGGGCTCGTCGTCGGAGCGGGTGCGGCGCTGCTCGTGGACGCCGGTTCGAGCCTGGGCGAGGGCGCCCGGTTGCGGGCACGGGCGCAGGCGCTCGCCGGTGGGCGTGTGACACATCTCGCGCTCACCCACCCCCATTTCGACCATGTGCTGGGGGCGGCGGTGTTCGCGGGCGCGGAGGTGTTCGGCGCGGTGGGCCTGGACACGGTGCTGGCGCGGGGACGCGAGGAGCTGCGCGCGGACGCGGAGCGCGAGGGTCTGGACGCGCGGGCGGCGGAGGAGGCCGTGGACGCGCTGACACTGGTCCGCCCCCGGCACACGGTGTCCGGCGAGTGGACGCTCGACCTGGGCGGCGGACGGCAGGCGCTCCTCGCGAACGTGGGGCCCGGGCACACCGCCCACGATCTGGCGGTGCTGGTGCCCGGCGACCCGGAGGTGGTCTTCTGCGGCGACCTGGTGGAGGAGTCCGGCGATCCGCAGGCCGGCCCCGACGCCGTCCCGTCGCGGTGGCCGGCCGCCCTGGACCGGCTGCTCGCCCTGGGCGGCGAGGACGCGGTGTACGTGCCCGGTCACGGAGCGGTGGTGGACGCGGCGTTCGTACGGGCCCAACGCGACGCCCTCGCGGCTCGTTTCGGCGTGTCGGGCTGACCCTTCGGCCGAACGGGGGCCCGGTTCTCCTATCGTCATCAGAATGCGCCAGTACTCCCCTGACCTGACCCCTGGGTGGAAGAAGTCCCGGCCCGTCCCCGAGGTTCCGGCCGAGCCCGGTCTGGTGGTGGAGGAGCCCGGCAGCGGATTCTGCGGCGCGGTGATCCGCTGCGAGGCGGGCACGGTGACCCTGGAGGACCGCTTCGGCAAGCACCGGGTCTTCCCGCTGGAACCGCGCGGCTTCCTGCTGGAGGGCCGCACGGTGACGCTGGTGCGGCCCGCCGCGGGCCCGGCGCGTCCGGCCCGTACGGCATCCGGTTCGGTGGCCGTCCCGGGCGCACGCGCGCGCGTGGCGCGCGCCGGCCGCATCTACGTCGAGGGCCGCCACGACGCCGAACTGGTCGAGAAGGTGTGGGGCGACGACCTGCGCATCGAGGGCGTGGTCGTGGAGTACCTGGAGGGCGTCGACGACCTGCCGTCGCTCGTCGACGCGTTCGCGCCGGGCCCGGACGCGCGGCTGGGCGTCCTGGTGGACCACCTGGTGCCGGGCTCCAAGGAGTGGCGCATCGCGGAGTCGGTCACCAGCGAGCACGCCCTGGTGGTGGGTCACCCGTACATCGACGTCTGGGAGGCCGTGAAGCCGTCGTCCCTGGGCATCGAGGCGTGGCCCCGGGTACCGCACGGCCAGGACTGGAAGACGGGGGTGTGCCGGGCACTGGGCTGGCGCGTGGCCAACACCGGGGAGGCGTGGCAGCGGATCCTCGGCTCGGTGCACTCGTACCGGGACCTGGAACCGGCGCTGTTGGGCAGTGTGGAACGGCTCATCGACCATGTGACCGTGCCCTGAGTACTGTCCAGTCGTTGACAGGCCGGGCCTGGTGGGCTGCTCTCCGCCGCTGCGGAGATGGTCCGTCGATCAGCTCGTCGACCCGGCCGAGCAGTGCGTGCTCCCCGCTCTCGCGGGGATCGGCCCCTCAGTCCACCAGGTCCCGCACCACCGCGTCCGCCAGCAACCGCCCCCGCAGGGTGAGCGCCGCACGCCCCTCGTCGTACGCCCCCTGCCGCAGCAGCCCGTCCGTCAGGGCACGGCGCGCGGCCTGCAAGCCCTCCGCACGGAGGAGGGCGAGCGGAACCCCTTCCTCCAGTCGCAGCTCCAGCAGGATCCGCTCCACCCGCCGATCCTCGTCCGACAGGACCTCCCGCCCGGCCCCCGGCGACCGCCCCGCCGCCAGCGCCGCCGCATACGCCCCCGGGTGCTTCACGTTCCACCAGCGCACCCCGCCCACGTGCGAGTGCGCCCCGGGCCCCGCGCCCCACCAGTCCGCGCCGCGCCAGTACAGCTCGTTGTGCAGGCAGCGCCCCGCGTCGGAGGTGGCCCAGTTCGACACCTCGTACCAGGCGAAGCCGGCCGCCGACAGGGCCTCCTCGGCGATCAGGTACCGGTCCGCGTGCACGTCGTCGTCGGTCATCGGCACCTCACCGCGCCGGATGCGGCGGGCGAGCTGTGTGCCCTCCTCGACGATGAGCGCGTACGCGGAGACGTGGTCGGGTCCGGCGCCGAGGGCCGCGTCCAGCGAGGCCCGCCAGTCGTCGTCGGACTCGCCGGGGGTGCCGTAGATCAGGTCGAGGTTGACGTGCTCGAAACCCGCCGCCCGCGCCTCGGCGACACATGCTTCCGGGCGGCCGGGGGTGTGCGTGCGGTCGAGGACCCTCAGCACGTGCTGCCGGGCGCTCTGCATGCCGAAGGAGATCCGGTTGAAGCCGCCCGCGCGGAGGGTCGCCAGGTAGGCCGGATCGACCGACTCCGGGTTCGCCTCCGTCGTCACCTCGGCGTCCGCCGCCAGCCCGAACTCGTCGCGGATCGCGCCCAGCATCCGCACGAGGTCGTCGGCGGCCAGCAGGGTGGGGGTGCCGCCGCCGACGAACACCGTACGGACCTCGCGCGGGTCGTCGCCGAGCACCTTGCGGGCCAGGCGGACCTCGTCGATCAGGGTCTCGGCGTAGTTGTCACGGGAGGCGAGCACCCCGCCGCTGCCGCGCAGCTCGGTGGCGGTGTAGGTGTTGAAGTCGCAGTAGCCGCAGCGGGTCGCGCAGTACGGCACGTGCAGGTAGAACCCGAGGGGGCGGTCTGCGGCCCCGGCGAGCGCGGACGCGGGCAGCGCGCCGTCGGCGGGGACGGGCTCGCCGTCGGGGAGTGCGGAAGGCATGTGCTCCATTGTCCCGCATGTGTCCCGTTCCTTTCCCGGGTCGCGGATGTCAGTCCGCCTGGAGCACCAGCAGGGCGAGATCGTCCTCCGGTGGCCGCGCCCCGAACTCGTGGACCAGCCTGCTGATGCGTTCCGCTATCAGGTCGGCGTCCAGCCCCGCGCAGCCGGCCAGCGCGGCGGCGAGTCCGTCGCCGTCGTCGAACTGGCGGGAGCCGGAGCGCCGCTCGGTGACGCCGTCGGTGACGCAGAGCAGGGTGTCGCCGGAGCACAGATCGAAGGAGTCACTGGTGTAGGTGGCGTCCTCGACGACCCCGAGCAGGGTCTGCGGCTGGGCCACGGCACGGACCGTCCCGTCGGGGGTGAGCAGCAGCGGCAGGGGGTGCCCGGCGGAGGCGAGGGTGCAGCGGGCGCCGCCCTCGACGAGGGTGAGTTCGCCGTAGAGCAGGGAGAGGAAGCGGGTCTGGGGACCGTCCCCGGGGGCGGTCGGGCGGGCGCCGGCGGCGACGAGTGCGCGGGCGGCGGCGTCGGCGGCTTCCGTGGCGTCGTCGAGGAGCAGTTGGTTGAGGCGGTCGAGGACGTCGGCGACGCGGTAGCCCTCGCGGGCGAGCAGCCGCATCCAGGGGCGGACCAGCCCGATGACGACGGCGGCTTCGGGACCCTTGCCCTGGACGTCGCCGATGGCGAAGCACCAACGGCCCGGCCCGGCCGGGAACAGGTCGTAGAAGTCGCCGCTCGGTCCGCCCTTGTCGTGGGGCTCGTAGACGAGGGCGGAGCGCACGCCGGGGATCTCGGCGACGGCTCCGGGCAGCAGTCCGCGCTGGAGCACGGCGCTGATGGTGGCCTGCCGGGCGTACTGCCGGGCGGCGCCGATGGCGAGCGCCACGCGCCGCCCGAGGTCCTCCACCAGCCCGGTGACCTCGTCCGGGAACCGCCCGATCCCGGCCCGCCCGATCACCAGCGTCCCCAGCGGCCGGCCACCGGCGACGAGCCGGTAGGCGAGGGCGGTGCCGGGGCCGGTGTCCCCCTCGCGGTCCTCGGTCAGGTGGAGCGCCTTCTCCGGCCAGGGATAGCCGACCGGTCCGGTGCTCAGCGGATCGGAGGGAGGCGGTGGATCCTGCTCCAGCACCCGGCTCAGTTCCTCGACGCGGCTCTCGTCGGCGTGCCAGACACGGGCGAGGCGGGGCCCGTCGGCCCGTGCCCCGTCGCTCCAGCCGCCGTGGCCGGTGGTCTCGTCCTCGAGCCACACCGCGCACCAGTCCGCCAGCCGCGGCACGATCAGCTGCCCGGTGAGCGCGGCGACCAGGTCCTCGTCCAGCTGCCCGGCGAGCAGGTCGGACGCCTCGGCGAGGAAGGACAGCGCCCCGCGCCCCAGCCAGGCCCCGTCCCGCCGGTACGGCCGGGGCGCACGCCACCCCTCGCCACCCGACTCCGACTCCGCCTCCCACACGTACGCGTCGAACGGGATGCCCGCACCCTCCGCACCCTCTGCGTTCTCTGCACCCTCCTCCGCGCTCTCCATGCCGTCCGCCGCGAAGTCCCCTCCCATGGGGATCCGGGCCCAGACGGTTTTGGTGCCGGGGCGGTAGGTGATCCCCCAGGCCTCGGAGAGCGCGGCGACCAGGCTCAGGCCGCGCCCGTGCTCGGGGCTCTCGTAGGGCGGTGCCTCCGGCTCGCCGCCGCGCGGGGCGCGGGAGGGGTGGCGGTCGGTGACCTCGACGACGAGGGCACCGCTCTCCTCCTCGAGGCGGCAGGTCAGCCGTACCTCGGTGCCGGCGTGCACGACGGCGTTGGTGACCAGTTCGCTGGCGATCAGCGTGGCGTCGTCGCCGGCGCGGGTGGTGAGGTGCTCGGCACCGGGCAGGGCGCGCTCCGTCCAGTCGGCGAGCGCCGCCCGCACCAGGGCCCGCGCGCTGCCCGGTGCGAGCGAGCCGCCGGACAGCGCCGCATCCGCCCGCGCGCACGCCCGCGCGGACGCCTCCGAGACGGCACGCGGGGTCTCCCGTTGCGTCGGAATGGCCCTCATGGGCAGCTCCCCGGGCAGTTCGTACGAATACACCTCGATCAATGCCGCCAGGGTGACAGACCGACCCCACCCATAAGCAACGAGTTACCGAAGTGGACCGCCGGGAACAGGAACAGTGCTATGCGCACAGCCGACAACCGGCCGAAAACCGATCAGTTCCGCGCAACACCGAAAAGTATGAGCGGTGCTGGTACCTGTCGCTTTGACGCGCGCTTCCCGATCCTCATGGGCACAGGTGAGCCAGGAGCCCGTCGGGAACGGGGTAGGGCGGCTCGCGGGGAAGAAGCCGCCGGGCGGCTTCCAGGTCGCCGTCCCGCACAAGCCCGTGGATCTCGTGCGCGAGAGCGGTTGCGTCGGTGAGCCCGAGCTGCAGCGAGCGGTGGGCCAGCGGCCGCAGGTGCACATCGCGCTCGGGATCCCACTGCACCCGCGCCGGGGCCCGCTTCAACCGCCGCTTCCAGGCGGCCCGGTCGGCGTGCAGTCCGCGCTCGTAGTGGGACAGGCAGGCGTGCTCCAGTGCCCACTCGAAGCCCTCGCGGGTGATCTCGACCGCGAGGACGACCTCCTGCCCTTCCTTGGCTCCCCATCCGCAGCGGTACATCATCCAGAGGAAGGACGGCTTGATCCATGTCATCCGGTCCCGCTTCCAGGCCGCCGGGAAGCGGCCCTCCCGGGCCGCGGGCAGGCCGATCTCCGGTGGATACGCCTGGTGGACGACGACCGTGGAGTCGGTGTGGCGGGCACGGATCCGGTGCTTGAGTTCTCCCACGGTGACAGCGTGCAAAACCTGTGCAACGCGCGCCATCGAATCACCCGGGCACTCGGTTACCGCGTTGCTCGTGGCGACAGTGCGGTCGTCGGCGTGCGAGGCGTCGTAGCCATCCGGGCCGAGGCGTACGGATCAGGCCCGGGGCGGCAGTACTCGCGCGGTGTCGGTCCGGCGGGGCCCTGCAGTTCGGCCCAGACGGTCTTGCCGGAGGGGAAACGAGGCGTGACGCCCCACCGGGCAGCGAGTGCGCTCACCAGGAGCAGCCCCCGACCGTGCTCGCTGGTCGGGCACGAGATTTCCACCGGGGCGGGCAGCCGCTCGCCCCGGCAGTCGGCGACCTCGACCCGCAGGGCGCCCACGCAGCTTCCCGGGAGCGGGACGAGAGTCATCGTGAGCGGGAAGTCCCGCCCGGGTACGGCACCGTGCGTGACCGCGTTCGCAGCGAGTTCGCCGACGACCAGCGCGGCGGACTCCAGAGGTTCGCCGTCCCTGGCCCACCCCCAGCCCGCCAACTGCTGGACCGCGAGCAGGCGTGCGAGGCGCGCCCCGCGTCGCGTCGAGCTGAGCTGCCGACTGAAGTGCGCGGGAGGAAAAGCGGCGGGGGACGCGAGTTGACGGTCACCGATTTCACACTTCATGTGACAGAGCGTGCCCGAGCGGCCGTACGTTGACCAGAGGAACCATCGGTACGGCATCCGCCGGTACCGCCGCTGGTTGGACCGACTGCTCGCACTCGGACGGCTGCGTACCGTCGAGTTGCAGGTCATGCCTACCCACCGGACCGAACACTCAGGCACGGGAGGCCCGTTCACCCTGCTGGCGCCGAGGGGAAAGCCGCAAGTGGAATATACGGAAGTGCAGACCTCCGCACGGCTGGCCACAGACCTGGACGAGGTCCGTATCCTGGCCGCACGCTACGGCAGCATCAGGGCCCAGGCGCTCACTCCGCGAGAGTCTCTGACCCTGATCGAGAGGATGCAGACGGAAGATGAGCACTGAGAGCCGTCGACGACTTGTCTGACACAAGAGCAGCTACAGCGGCAACGAGGGCGGCGAGTGTGTCGAAATAGCCGTCGCCCCGGGAACTGTCCACGTCCGCGACTCCAAGGACGTGAGCCGACCGCACCTCTCCGTCCACGCGGCCGGCTGGGCCGCGTTCGTGAACTTCGCGACGGACCACTGAGCCTCCCCAGGGCGCCCTGGTGGAATCCGTGAGCACTTCGGCCATCACTGTCCACATGCCGCTCATTTGAGCACTCAAAGGACACTTGGCTGCTGACTGCTCACGCTTTCAGCGAGACACCTCCGAATCGGCAGTTTCAGGATCGCGGACTTTCGGACTGATTCGACCTGAAAACCGCTCCTGTGTTCATGCCTTCCGGGCTCGTCCCGTGCGGGATCTCGCCATGTTCGATGTCGAGGTCGCGGGGCAGGAGACGGAACTTCTTGAGGACCTGCAGCGCCGCAGGCCCTCATTGAGCTGCCTTCCCGGCGGCCGTTGGCACGGTCGGCCACGACCTTCATCGCAGATCTCTCCCCAACCGGCCACGACGACAGTGCAGTCCGAACACACCATGGGCGGCCACCGGTCTCAGCGAAACCCATCGCCCCATGGGTGTCGCCTGCCCGATCGACAAGAAACGGGCCCCGGCCGCTCGCCAGTCGACCATGAAGTCGCCACCGGGACGGGCAGTTGCATGCCCCGGCGAGTCCCCATACGGAGCCGGGCCCCCTGCCGTCGGAGATTCGAAATATATATTGCGCAAATTATGCTTCATATCTACGGTGAGGGCATGCCACCGAAGCGCGAGCCCGAGCGGATCACCGACCTGTCCCGGCTGAAGGCGTTCACCAACCCCCTGCGGATGCAGCTCTACCGGCTGCTGTACGCCGCGGGCGACGCGACCGCGTCCCAGCTCGCCGAGCAGGTCGACCAGGCGCCGTCGCTGGTCAGTTACCACCTGCGCAAGCTCGCCGAGCACGGCTTCGTGACCGAGGCGAGCGGCCGGAGCACCGACGGCCGCGAGCGGTGGTGGCAGGTGGCGTCCGAGGAAGGCTGGGGCTTCCGCGACTCGGACTTCGCGGACACGCCCGAAGGGTCCGCTGCCGTGGGCGCGGTGACCCGCGGCATGCTCGACACCCGCACCGCCCAGTACCGCGCGTACCTGGACCAGACGGCCGCCTGGGGCAAGGCGTGGACCGACGCCGCGTTCAGCTCCGAATGGATGCTCGACCTGACCCCCGCCGAACTCGCCGAGATGAGCGACGAGCTTCAGGCGCTGACCCGGCGCTGGCGGGAGCGCGGCAAGGCCGCCGAGGCGGCCGGCGACACGGAGGACCGCGAGCACGTGTCCGTGCACCTCTACGGCTTCCCGTTCCGGCCCTGACCCGGCCGTCCCCGACTCCTGGAGCCCGACATGGACACCGCAGAGACGGCCCTGCCCGAACACGCCACCGGACCGGCCTACCGCGACGGCAACGTGCTGCGCTGGCTCACCGCGTACACCGCTTCCCTCTCCGGTGACAGCGTGTACTTCGTCGCCCTCGGCTGGTCCGCCCAGAAGGCCGCCGGCCCCACCGAGGTCGGCCTCGTCATGGCCGCCGCGGCGCTGCCACGGGCGTTACTGATGCTGGGCGGAGGTGTGCTGGCCGACCGGCTCGACCCGCGCCGCGTCCTTCTCGGCAGCGACGCACTGCGCTGCCTCCTCATCCTCTCGGTGGCCGCCGCGATCGCACTGACCGCGCCAGCCCTGTGGCTCCTGGTCGCGGTGGCACTCGTCTTCGGCGCCGTGGACGCGCTGTTCGTACCCGCGATCGGGGCCCTCCCCCCGCGGATCACCAGCGCCGACCAGCTCGCCCGGGTCACCGGTATGCGCTCCCTGTCCATGCGTCTCAGCCAGATCGCGGGCCCGCCCATCGGCGGCCTGGCCATGGGACTCGGAGGCGCGGCGGCCGCCTTCACCGTCGCGGGCCTCCTCTTCGCGCTGTCCCTGCCGTTCCTGCTGACGATACGGATACGCCCCCTCGCGGAGCGCGGCGAGGACCAGCCGGAACCCGGCACGGCCTGGAAGGACCTTCTCGGCGGCCTGCGCTACATCCGCCGTCACCGCCTCATCGGCCCGCTCGTCGCCGCTGGTGCCGTCTGCGAGCTGGGCCTGATCGGCACTCTCAACGTCGGCATGGTGCTCCTCAACGCCGAGCGCGGCTGGGGCCCCACCGGCTACGGCTGGATCGTCGGCGGTTTCGGCGCGGGAGCGGCGGCCGGCGCCGCACTGCTCGCCATCGCCGGCTGGCTGCCCCGCGCCGGCCTGACGCTGGCCGGGGCCCTGCTCGTGGCCTGCACGGGAGCGGCCACCATCGCCTTGGTCCCGTCCCTTTGGACCGCCGTGGTGCTGGCGGTGGTCATCGGACTGGGCGCGGGCGTCTTCGGCAGTCTGGACAGCACCCTCATACAGACCGCGGCGGACCCCGCCTACCTCGGCCGGGTCACCTCCGTCGTCATGCTCACCATGGTCGGCCTCGCACCCCTCAGCTACCCGCTGGTCGGCGCCGCCGTCGGAGCCTGGGGCACCTCCCCGGTGTTCATCGGCTGCGGCGCCTTCGCCGGCCTGGGCGTGGCCATCGCCCTGGCCTCCGGCCCGGTCCGCCGAGCCGAACTGCCCCGGCGGCGCACGGTGTGACAGCCCGGGCCCACCGGCCACAGAAGGGTGCCCGCCGACTGCTCGCGCTTTCAGCAGGGCAGCCGCCTGCGGCCCGGCGGCGTCGGGGCCGCGTAGTCGGGGCCACCCGACCGGTTCGGTCCGGTGGCCCCGGCTCCGGGCTCACGCCCCACGGGTCGCCCCGTACGGGTCACGCCTCCCGCGTGCCCGTGTACATCTCGTCGATGAGGTGCTTGTACTCGCGCTCCACCACCGGGCGCTTCAGCTTCAGGCTCGGGGTGATCTCGCCGTGCTCGATGTCGAGGTCGCGCGGCAGGAGGCGGAACTTCTTGATGGTCTGCCAGCGCTGCAGGCCCTGGTTGAGCTGCTTGACGTAGCCGTCGACCATCTCGACCGTCGCGGGCGCGGCGACGATGTCCGCGTACGGCTTGCCGCCCAGGCCGTTCTCGGCCGCCCAGGCCGTGATCGCGATCTCGTCGAGGGCGATGAGGGCGGTGCAGTAGTTCCGGTCGGCGCCGTGCACCAGGATGTTGGAGACGTACGGGCACACCGCCTTGAACTGTCCCTCGACCTCGGCGGGCGCGATGTACTTGCCGCTGGACGTCTTGATGAGGTCCTTCTTGCGGTCGGTGATGCGCAGATAGCCGTCGGGCGACAGCTCGCCGATGTCGCCGGTGTGGAACCAGCCGTCGGACTCCAGCACCTCGGCGGTCTTCTCGGGGAGCCCGTGGTAGCCCTCCATGATGCCGGGGCCGCGCAGCAGGATCTCGCCGTCGTCGGCGATCCGGACCTCGGTGCCGGGCAGCGGCTTGCCGACGGTGCCGGTGCGGTAGGCCTCGCCCGGGTTGACGAAGGAGGCCGCGGAGGACTCGGTGAGGCCGTAGCCCTCCAGGATGTGGATGCCGGCGCCGGAGAAGAAGTAGCCGATGTCCGGAGCCAGGGCCGCCGAACCGGAGATGCAGGCACGCAGGTTGCCGCCGAAGGCGTCGCGGATCTTGGCGTAGACCAGCTTGTCGGCGATGTTGTGCTTCGCGGTGAGGCCGAAGGGGGCACTGGCGGTGCCGGTGCGGCGGAAGTTGTCCTGCGTGGCCTTGGCGTACTCGCGGGCGACCTCGGCGGCCCACTGGAAGATCTTGTACTTGGCGCCGCCGCCCGCCCGTGCCTTGGCGGCGACTCCGTTGTAGACCTTCTCGAAGATGCGGGGCACGGCCGCCATGTAGGTCGGCCGCACCACCGGCAGGTTCTCGATGATCTTGTCGACCCGGCCGTCGACCGCGGTGACGTGGCCGATCTCGATGTGGCCGGAGGTGAGCACCTTGCCGAAGACGTGCGCGAGCGGCAGCCACAGGTACTGCACGTCGTCGCCGTCGAGCAGGCCGGTGGCGGCGATCGCCTTCGCCATGTACGACCAGTTGTCGTGCGGCAGGCGTACGCCCTTGGGGCGGCCGGTGGTGCCGGAGGTGTAGATGAGGGTGGCCAGCTGGTCCTTGGTGATCGCGGCGACCCGCTCCTTGACCAGCCCGGCGTCCTTCTCCAGCCGGGCCGCGCCACGGCGCTCCAGCTCGGCGAGGCTGATCACCCAGTCATCGGTCTCGACGCCGGTCGCGTCGATGACCACGACGTGGCCGAGCTGGGGCAGCTCGGCGCGCTTCGCGACCGCCTTGGCCACCTGTTCGGCGTTCTCCGCGATCAGCACCCGGCTGCCGGAGTCCGACAGGATGTACGCGGACTCGTCGAGGTTCGTCTGCGGGTAGACCGTGGTGGTGGCGGCGCCCGCGCACATGATGCCGAGGTCGGCGATGATCCATTCGACCCGGGTGGCGGACGCGAGGGCGACCCGCTCCTCCGGCTGCACGCCCAGCTCGATCAGCCCGGCCGCGATGGCGTCGACCCGCTGGGCGGCCTCGGCCCAGGTCAGCGACTTCCAGTCGTCGGGGCCCTCGCCGGTGGCGGACGGGACGGGATAGCGGTACGCCTCGGCGTCCGGTGTGGCGGCGACACGCTCCAGGAAGAGGGTCGCCACGCTCGGCGGCCGGTTCTCGATCAAAGTCAGTGTGTCGCTCAAGACGTCCTCCGGGGCCCGCGACGATGCGGCTGGCTCAGATGTGACAGGTGTGCGGCTGGTGATCGTTTCGGGTATCGGCTCGGTATCGGCTGGTGATCGACTGGTTACGCTCACATGACCTTGTTTAACTCATGAGTAACCGTCGGGCAGGGACAGAGTAGAGCCCGACCGGCAGCTTCGTAAGGGGCCACGGCCTGTCACTTCGCACAGAGACTCCTTTGATCCACTGTGACGACCGACGCGCAGGAGCCCGACGCGCCTGCGCGCGTCGGGCCCCTCTCCGTCCGGCTCACGGGATGTCCCGGCACCCCCCGGTGACTCCGGTTGCTTCTTGTCGCTCCTTGTTACTTCTTGCCCTTGCCCGACCCCGCGCTCTCGTCGCTGGAGAGCACGGCGATGAAGGCCTCCTGCGGGACCTCCACGGAACCCACCATCTTCATCCGCTTCTTGCCCTCCTTCTGCTTCTCCAGCAGCTTGCGCTTGCGCGAGATGTCACCGCCGTAGCACTTGGCGAGGACGTCCTTGCGGATGGCGCGGACGGTCTCGCGGGCGATCACCCGGGAACCGATGGCGGCCTGGACGGGCACCTCGAAGCCCTGCCGCGGGATCAGCTCCCGCAGCTTGGCGACGAGCCGCACGCCGTACGCGTACGCCTGGTCCTTGTGGGTGATCACCGAGAAGGCGTCCACCTTGTCGCCGTGCAGCAGGATGTCGACCTTGACCAGGCTGGAGGACTGCTCGCCCGTGGGCTCGTAGTCCAGCGAGGCGTAGCCGCGGGTCTTGGACTTCAGCTGGTCGAAGAAGTCGAAGACGATCTCCGCGAGCGGCAGCGTGTAGCGGATCTCGACCCGGTCCTCGGAGAGGTAGTCCATGCCGAGCAGGGTGCCGCGCCGGGTCTGGCACAGCTCCATGATCGCGCCGATGAACTCGGTGGGCGCGAGGATCGTGGCCCGCACCACCGGCTCGAAGACCTCGTCGATCTTCCCCTCGGGGAACTCGCTCGGGTTGGTGACGACGTGCTCGGCGCCGTCCTCCATGATCACGCGGTACACCACGTTGGGCGCGGTGGCGATCAGGTCGAGCCCGAACTCGCGCTCGAGGCGCTCACGGATCACGTCGAGGTGCAGCAGGCCCAGGAAGCCGACCCGGAAGCCGAATCCGAGGGCTGCGGACGTCTCCGGCTCGTAGACCAGGGCCGCGTCGTTGAGCTGGAGCTTGTCCAGCGCGTCGCGCAGCATGGGGTAGTCGGAGCCGTCCATCGGGTACAGGCCGGAGAAGACCATGGGCTTGGGCTCCTTGTAGCCGCCCAGCGCCTCCTCGGCCCCCTTGTGCTGGCTGGTGATGGTGTCACCGACCTTGGACTGGCGGACGTCCTTCACACCGGTGATGAGGTAGCCCACCTCGCCGACGCCCAGGCCGTCGGAGGGCAGCATCTCCGGCGAGTTCGTACCGATCTCCAGCAGCTCGTGCGTCGCGCCCGTGGACATCATCCGGATGCGCTCACGCTTGTTGAGCTGGCCGTCGATGACCCGGACGTACGTCACCACACCGCGGTACGAGTCGTACACCGAGTCGAAGATCATCGCGCGGGCCGGGGCGTCCTTGACGCCGACCGGGGCGGGGATGTCGGCGACCGCCCGGTCGAGCAGCGCCTCGACGCCGAGCCCGGTCTTGGCGGACACCTTCAGCACGTCGTCGGGCTCGCAGCCGACCAGGTTGGCGAGCTCCTCGGCGAACTTCTCGGGCTGCGCGGCCGGCAGGTCGATCTTGTTGAGCACCGGGATAATGGTGAGGTCGTTCTCCATCGCCAGGTACAGGTTGGCGAGGGTCTGCGCCTCGATGCCCTGGGCGGCGTCCACCAGCAGGATCGTGCCCTCGCAGGCGGCCAGCGACCGCGACACCTCGTAGGTGAAGTCGACGTGCCCCGGCGTGTCGATCATGTTGAGGATGTGCGTGCTGCCCTTGTCGTGAGTGGGCGCCCACGGCAACCTCACCGCCTGGGACTTGATCGTGATGCCGCGCTCACGCTCGATGTCCATGCGGTCGAGGTACTGGGCACGCATCTGCCGCTGCTCGACCACACCGGTCAGCTGGAGCATCCGGTCGGCGAGCGTGGACTTGCCGTGGTCGATGTGCGCGATGATGCAGAAGTTGCGGATCAGAGCCGGGTCGGTACGGCTCGGCTCGGGCACGTGGCTGGGGGTCGCGGGCACGCAGGGTCCTGATTCTTGAGGCGTCCGCAGTGTCTGCGGTCTCGGGTCGGATCGATACGTAGCTTCCATCGTCCCACGGGTGCGGGGCGAGGTCCCCCGGACGGCGTCCGCCGGGGTGGGCCGCGGGACGGGTTTGGGCCGCCGATCGGGCCGCTGGTAGTGTGGGGAGCTGTGTCTCTTGCCCTCCCGGCACGGGGCACCGTCGGAAAGCAATCACCGGCGCGGGACCCCTGCGGCCCCGTGCCAGAACCTGTAGAGGCTCATTCGTGGCGAACATCAAGTCCCAGATCAAGCGGAACAAGACCAACGAGAAGGCCCGGCTGCGCAACAAGGCCGTCAAGTCCTCTCTGAAGACCGCGATCCGCAAGACCCGCGAGGCCGTCGCCGCGGGTGACGCCGAGAAGGCCGCCGAGTGCCAGCGCGTCGCCGCGCGTCAGCTCGACAAGGCCGTCTCCAAGGGCGTCATCCACAAGAACCAGGCCGCCAACAAGAAGTCGGCGCTGGCGCTGAAGGTCGCGTCCGTCAAGGGCTGAACGACTCTTTGATCTGATTGCCGGAAGGACCCGGGCGGGCCCTCTCTCTCCGCCCCCGACCGGCACCCCGAGCTCGTACGCGGCCTGCGTTCGCCACGCGGGTACGAGCTCCGTGCTTCGACCGAGGACCCCGTCCGTCCGCCCTTCCCCGGGTGACGGGCGGGGTCCTCGGTCTGTGAGGGCCGGGCGAGCTGTGGGGCCGACGCCGGCAGGGCGCCCGGCAAGGACACACCCGGCAGGACACCCGGTGGGGCAGCGGCCCTACGCCCGTCCCCGCGACCGCGCCGCGCGCGCGATGGTGACGACCGCCTTCTCCAGGGCGTACTCCGGGTCGTCCCCGGCGCCCTTGACCCCGGCGTCCGCCTCGGCCACGGCCCGCAGCGCCACGGACACGCCGTCCGGGGTCCAGCCCCGCATCTGCTGCCGCACCCGGTCGATCTTCCACGGCGGCATGCCCAACTCCCGCGCCAGATCGGCCGGTCTGCCGCCGCGCGCCGACAGCAGCTTCCCGATGCCCCGTACGCCCTGGGCCAGCGCGCTGGTGATCAGCACCGGCGCCACCCCCGTCGCCAGCGACCAGCGCAGCGCCTCCAGCGCCTCCGTCGCCCGTCCCTCCACCGCGCGGTCGGCGACCGTGAAGCTCGACGCCTCGGCCCGCCCGGTGTAGTACCGGCCGACGACCGCCTCGTCGATCGTCCCCTCGATGTCCGCCGCCAGCTGGGACACCGCCGAGGCCAGCTCCCGCAGATCACTGCCGAGGGCGTCGACCAGCACCTGGCACGCCTCCGGTGTGGCCGATCTCCCGACGGCCCGGAACTCGCCCCGCACGAAGGCCAGCCGGTCGGCCGGCTTCGTCATCTTCGGGCAGGCCACCTCCCGCGCCCCCGCCTTGCGCGCCGCGTCGAGCAGCCCCTTGCCCTTGGCGCCGCCCGCGTGCAGCAGGATCAGGGTGATCTCCTCGGCGGGCGCCCCGAGATACGCCTTCACGTCCTTGACGGTGTCGGCCGACAGGTCCTGCGCGTTGCGTACGACCACGACCTTGCGTTCGGCGAAGAGCGACGGACTGGTCAGCTCGGCGAGGGTGCCGGGCTGGAGCTGGTCCGGGGTGAGGTCCCGTACGTCCGTGTCGGCGTCGGCGGCCTTCGCGGCGGCCACCACCTCCCGCACGGCACGGTCGAGCAGGAGGTCCTCCTGGCCCACGGCGAGCGTCACCGGGACGAGAGGGTCGTCTTGAGCTGTCTTCCTGGCCATCGCGACAAGCATCCCACGCACCACCGACAGCGACGGTTCCCGGCGTCACGGTGCCGCCGGGTCAGGGCTCCTCCCGCCAGCCCTCCCACTCCGCCGCGAACTCGTCCAGTGCTCCGGGGTCCAGCCGTTCCCCCTCGTCGCGCAGGACGACGAGCCACTGGGCGTCCTCGGCGTCGTCCTCACCGGCCAGCGCGTCCCGGACGAGCCGCGGCTCCTCGTCGACGCCGAAGCGCTCCCCGAGCGCCTCCGCCACCTCCTCCGCGGCATCCCGGTCGGGCAGCACCAGCACATGTCTCACATCGCTCACGCCAGCCATTGTGTCGGGCGCCGGCCCTCGGGCACGATCAAGGTCGGTCGCCCGGGCGGCGGACCGCCTCAAACGCGCCCTGGCCATCTCAGTGACGACGAGATCCGACAAGCGCGCCCACGTCTTCCACGGCACCGTCACCGTTGCCGCGGTCCGGAGCCGGTCTCGAGCTGCCGGAGAGAGTCAGTAATACCCCTTCGCCCCGTCGAGCAGTTCCCGCACGATGTCCGCATGCCCCGCGTGCCGTCCGGTCTCCTCAACCAGGTGGATGAGCATCCAGCGGAGGTTGGCCTTGCCCGAGTGGTAGTCGGGGTGGCGACCGGCGTCGTCCAGGGAGGCCGCGGCAACGATCTCGTCGCTTCGGGCGCACTGGGCCTCGTAATCCGCGAGCAGTTGCTTCAGCGTGATGCCCTCGGTGCGCCAGTCGGCGTCCTCGTCCGTCTCGTCGAAGGACGGGTTCTGCGTCTTGTCGCGACCGAGGAACAGCACCTCCAGCCAGGTGTGCTCGACCCACCGCATATGGCTGATGAGCCCGGCCATCGTCATCGCCGGCGAGGTCGGTATGACGGAGCGGTGCGCGTCCGCCTCGCTCAGTCCCTCGCACTTCCACCGCAGGATCTGCCTCTGGAGGTTCAGCCAGCCGAGGAGCGCGGTGCGCTCGTCGGCCTGAAGAGGGGGACGCTCGAGTGAAGGGGACATGCCTGCGGACGCTAGCGCGCCCGGTCTCCGACTGTCGCCACCTTTTCGGCTGCGCATGGCCATCGGCTCCGGGCCCGTGCCGAGCCCGGCCGCGGACCAGGCACAAGTTCCGCCGGACAGGACCTGATCCTCAGGAAAAAGGTCCCGCCCCGGCGAAGTCTTGCGGAACTCCGCCGGCACGGGCGAACAAAGCCCCAGGAGAGGAACACGTCAGCGGCCGGACGGCCGCCGACGTACGGGGGTGCGTTCGTCCAGGTACTCCCACGGCTGGCAGCCAACGTCGGGACGTGTCAGCTTCTCAGTGTCGGGCCACGCGCAGGCCCTTCTTGCCGTTCTTGTCGTCCTCGTCGCCGAGCACCGCGATTGTGCCGTCGCGGTCGGTTCGCAGGACCGCGGTGCCGGTGTTGCGGAGGGCGTCGAGTGTGGTGGGGGCCGGGTGGCCGTAGGTGTTGTCGCGGCCTGCGGAGATCAGGGCCAGCCGGGGGGACAGCCGGTGCAGGAGGCCGGGGTCCTGATAGGACGAGCCGTGATGGGCGACCTTCAGGATGTCGACGTCGGCCAGGCGCCCCGCCGCGGGTGATCTGGCCAGGGCCCGCTGGGCCGGGGGTTCCAGGTCGCCGAGCAGGAGCAGGCGCAGGCCCCCTGTCCGGACGAGCATGGCCACGCTGGCGTCGTTCGGGCCCTCCGGCTGCGGGATCCAGGACTGCGGGGTCGTGGGCGCTGCGGGCTGTCGGGGGCTCGGCGGGGGCCACACCACCTCCCAGGACAGGTCCCCCGTGCGCCGCTGCTCCCCGGCGACGGCACGCGTCACCGGCAGGTGCCGGTCGGTCGCGAGTCTTCGTACGAAGCGGGCCTGGTCGGCGGGCTCCTCCAGCCCCGTGGTCGCGATCGCGCCCACCGAGCGTCCGCGCAGTACACCGGGCAGGCCCGCCACATGGTCGGCGTGGAAGTGGGTCAGCACGACCAGCGGCACGCGGGTGATGCCGAGGGAGCGCAGGCAGCGGTCCGCCAGTGCCGGGTCCGGGCCGGCGTCCACGACCACCCCGGTGTCCTCGCCCGCGGCCAGCACCATCGCGTCGCCCTGGCCCACGTCGCACATCACCAGCCGCCAGCCCGGCGGCGGCCAGCCCGTGACCACCCGGGTCAGCGGCGGCGGCCGCACCACCAGGAGCACCAGGAGCAGCGCGCAGATCGCGCACCACCAGGGGTGCCCCAGCAGCCTCCGGCCGGCCAGCAGCGCGACCGGGGTGAGCGCCCCGAGCAGTGCCGCCCCGGCCCAGCCGCCCGGCCAGTCGACTCCGGCGCCGGGCAGCGCGGCCCCGGTCCGGGCGATCTGCGCGATCCACTCCACGGGCCAGCTCGCGCACCAGGCGAGCGCCTTCGCCAGCGGTATCGCCGGCAGGGCGGTGGCCAGCGCCAGGAAGCCCAGCACGGTGGCCGGCGCGAGCGCGAACTCCGCGAGGAGATTGCACGGCACCGCCACCAGGCTCACCCGCTCCGACAGGACGACGACCACCGGCGCGCACACCGCCTGCGCGGCACCCGCGGCGGCCAGCGCCTCCGCGAGCCGTGGCGGCACCCCGCGCCGTCGCAGGCCGATGCTCCAGCGCGGGGCGAGCGTGAGCAGGGCACCGGTGGCCAGCACGGAGAGCAGGAAGCCGTAGGTGCGGGCCAGCCACGGGTCGTAGAGCACCAGCAGCAGGACGGCCGTCGCCAGCGCCGGGATCAGCGATCTGCGGCGGCCGGTGGCGAGTGCGAGCAGCGCGACGGATCCGCAGGCAGCGGCCCGCAGCACACTCGGATCCGGCCGGCACACGACGACGAACCCGAGCGAGATCACCCCGCCGAGCAGCGCGGTCGTCCGCAGCGGGATGCCGAGGCGCGCGGCGAGACCACGGCGCTCGGCGTACTGGGCCAGGCCCGGCGGACCGAGGAGCAGGGCGAGGAGGATGGTGAAGTTCGCCCCGGAAACGGCCAGTGTGTGCGTGAGGTCGGTCTCCCTGAACGCCTCTTCGAGTTCCGGGGTGACGCGTGCGGTGTCGCCGACGACCAGCCCCGGCAGCAGGGCCCGCGCGTCCGTCGACAGCCCGTCGGTCGCCGTCCGCAGTCCGGCCCGCAGCCGCCCCGCCAGCCGCTGCGGCCCCGACGGCTCCCCCACCGCCTCCGGTCCGTCCCGGCCCTTGATCCGCAGTACGGTCGCGAACCGGTCACCGCCCGCCGTCGCGGGCGCGAGCCGGGCCTCGACCCGCAGCCGGGTGGACGGCAGCAGTCCGAGCCACGGTGAGCGTTCCTCGGCAGGGCGTGCTCGTCCGTCCGGCGCACCGCCCCCGGTCGGCCGTGCGTCGACCATCATCAGCACCGGGGCCCGGGTCGCCACCTCAGCTCCTCGCCCTGCCCGCTCCACCCGCCGCACCTCGGCCTCGATGAGCACCGTCGTCGGGGCCGGCCGGCTGCCGCCGGCCCTGGGCCGGGTCAGGCGGGGGTCGGAGGTGATCTCGACCTCGGCCGTCACGGCGGCGTACTCCCGCGCCAGCTCCGGCACCGGGCCGCGCCGCAGATCCGCACCGTGCAGACCCGCCGAGCAGGCGGCAGCGGCGACGCAGAGCAGTACCGCGGCTCCGGAGAGACGCGCACGTCCCGGTCCCGCCCTGCGGTTTCGCAGGGCGAGGAGGACGGCGGCCGACGCCAAGGACGCGATCACGGTGCCCAGCACCCGGGCGGGCGGGGCGTGCAGCATCACCGCCGCCGTGGCCCAGGCCGCCAGCGCGGGCGGGACGAGCCGCAGGTCGGCCGGTCCCTCCTGCCGCGGGTGGGCGGCGCCGAGCCGCTTCCCCGAGGAGGCGTGCACGGACAGCCGGGTGGCGGGCCCCTCGGCGGTGGGTTCCGTGAGGGCGGGCGCCGCCGTCCGGCTGCTCACGGCCGTACGAGATTCCGCAGGTCCGCGAAGCGGCGGTCGCCGATGCCGTTCACTTCCCGCAGTTCGTCCACCGAGCGGAAACCACCGTTCCGGGTGCGGTACTCGATGATGTGCCGGGCCAGCACGGGGCCGACGCCCGGGAGCGTCTCGAGCTGGTCCGAGGTGGCGGTGTTGAGGGACACCGGTGCCGTGGGCCCGGCTCCCGCCTCCGTTCCGGCCGGACCGCCCGCCACGGGCCCCGGGCCTGCCACCGGTGCCGGGCCGCCGACGATCACCTGCTCGCCGTCCACGAGGAAGCGGGCCCGGTTGAGGCCGTCGGTCTTGGTTCCGGGTCGTACTCCACCCGCCGCCCGCAGCGCGTCCGCGACCCGTGAGCCGGCCGGGAGACGGTGGACGCCCGGGTCACGCACCTTGCCGCCGACATCGACCACGATCTCGGGGGCCGCCGTCCCCGCAGTACCCGTGCCGGCGGGTTCGCCGGCCCCGGCCGGAGCGGCCGGTCGGCTCTCGTCGTGGGGCACGGCCGCGCCCACCACCTCCGGTGCCCGCACCGGCTGGGTCCGCCCGCCCCAGAAGTGCTGTACGGCGAACCCCACGGCCACCACGAGCACCACCGACAACGCGATCACGCTCCGCCGTTCCAGTCCGCACCGCGTCCGCACCCACAACGGCAACCGCTCCCGCAGTGCGAGCACCGTCCGACCGGCCGGCCGCCGCTCCCCCGAAACCGGCGGGTCCTGATCCGCCACCGGGTCCGGGTCCATACCGCCCACGGCCCAGCGCGGCACGACCCTGGCGCCCCTGATGCCCCTGACGCCCCCGCCCCGCTCCCCGAACAGCACCTCCGCCCGGCGCCTGAGCTCTTCCGCCGAGGCGTCACGGTCCCGGTACCGGTGCTCGTGTCGCACCCATCCGCTGCTGGAGCGGGACCCCGCCCCGGCGGCGGGCGGCCGGCGGTGGCGGGCGCGGCCGTCGGACGCGGGTGCACGGCCCGGCCCGCTGGTCGCGGGCGCTGTGTGTGAACGTGATCGAAGTGCCATGCCGGCATGATCGGACAGATCACCGCACCCAAGATGATCTTGCTTGATTTCGGTGGATTACCGGCCGGTTGTGGACAACTCCGCCACCCTGACGCGCCAGCCCGGCAGCAGCCCCCTCACCGAGCCGAGACCACGACCGCCAGCAGACCGGGCCCCGTGTGCGCGCCGATCACCGCGCCGACCTCGCTGACATGCAGGTCGGCCAGACCGGGCAGCCGCGTGCGCAGCCGGTCCGCGAGGGCCGACGCACGGTCCGGTGCGGCGAGGTGGTGGACGGCGATGTCGACCTCGGCGGCGCCCGCCCGCTCGGCCGCGATCTCCTCCAGGCGGGCGATGGCCTTCGACGCCGTGCGCACCTTCTCCAGGGGTTCGATACGGCCGCCCGCCAGTTGGAGCAGCGGTTTCACGGCGAGTGCCGATCCCAGCAGGGCCTGCGCGGCCCCGATGCGTCCGCCGCGGCGCAGATAGTCCAAGGTGTCGACGTAGAAGTACGCGGAGGTGCCCGCCGCCCGCTTCTCCGCGGCCGTGACCGCGTCGTCCACGGTGCCGCCCGCCTCCGCGGCCTCTGCCGCGGCGAGGGCGCAGAATCCGAGCGCCATGGCGATCATGCCGGTGTCCACCACCCGCACCGGCACCGGCGCCTCACGGGCCGCGACGACCGCCGCGTCGTAGGTGCCGGAGAGTTCGGCGGAGAGGTGGAGGGAGACGATGCCGGTGGCGCCGGACTCGGCGGCCTTGCGGTAGGTCTCGGCGAAGACCTCGGGGCCGGGCCGGGACGTCGTCACCGGACGCCGTTTCTGCAGCGCCTCGGCGAGGGAGCGGGTGGAGATCTCGGTGCCCTCTTCCAGCGCGCGGTCCCCCAGGACCACGGTCAGGGGTACCGCGGTGATGCCGTGCCGCTCCATCGTCCGGGCCGGAAGGTAGGCCGTTGAATCGGTGACGATGGCGACATGGCGGGACATGGGCTGGAGGTTACCTGGCGTACGGCCTCCTCGGCAGCCCGGACCGGCGCGCCGGACGGGACCGTGTCCGGATCACGGTGATCGGAACAACCGGATCAAGTGGTGCTCTCCGGACGGGGCTTCTTCTGCCAGGGGTAGGTGAGGCGCGGTCCGGGCGGTGTGATGGCGGGGCGGGCCGGTCCGGCTGCCGGGGCGTCCTCGGCCGGTGCCGCGGGCCGGGGCGGGGGCGCGGTGGCGGAGGCCGGGGCGGACTGCTGCTCGGTGGTCGTCCAGTGCCGCAGGGCTCCGGTCTCCATGTCGATCTGGCTGCTCAGGGAGTCCAGGTCGTCGTCCGCGAAGTGGCGGGCGCGGTCGCGGGCCGCCCAGCGCAGGGAGTCCGCGGACCGTGTGATGCGGTGGGTGCGCTCGCGCAGTTCGGGCAGCCGCTTGCCGAGGGTGCCGCGGTCCGGCTCGGACTCCAGGCGCCTGAGTTCGCCCTCCAGTTCGTGCCCGTGCGCGCTGAGCCGCTCGAAGAGGGCGAGGGACTCCTTGAGGGACTGGTCCTCGGCGGCGCCGGCCTCCAGCGCGTCCTGGGTGGCGCGCATGGACGTACGCAGTGTGAGCCGGAGTTGGGCGATCTCGCCGGCCGGGCCGGACTGGGCGAAGGACTTGACCTTCAGGGTGTGGTCCTCGACCGTGCGGCGGGCCTGGGTGATGTGACGGTCCGCGCTGCGCTTGGCGGCGCCGACGACCTTCACTGTGGCATACGCGCCGAGCACGACGAAGAGCACGAAGAGCAGGGCCAACACTGCGATCACTGCTTCCACGAGACTCCTCCTCCGGACCCTTGGGCCTGCCGCCACACACACCGCGCCGCTCTTCAAAGGTAAACGCAACGGGCAGGCTCGGAGTTCCGGAAGAACCCCGAACCTGCCCGTAGGGGAGTACCCCGAGCCCGCCGTTCCGCAATCCGGCAGCCCGGCCGACCCGTAGCGCTACGGCGGCACAGCGTGACGACGTCACAGCGTCACAGCGTCACAGCGTCACAGCGTCACGCCGGAACGATGTTCACCAGCTTCGGTGCCCGCACGATCACCTTGCGGATCCCGGCCCCGCCCAGCGCCGCGACGACCCTCTCGTCGGCCAGCGCCACCTTCTCCAGTTCCTCCTCGGAGATCGACGGCGACACCTCCAGGCGGGCCTTGACCTTGCCCTTGACCTGGACCACGCAGGTGACGGCCTCGTCGACCACGTACGCCGGGTCGGCGACCGGGAAGTCCTGGTGGACGACCGAGTCGGTGTGGCCCAGCGCACGCCACAGCTCCTCGGCGATGTGCGGGGCCAGCGGCGCCACCAGCAGCACCAGGGACTCGGCGACCGGACGCGGCACCGCACCCCCCTGCTTGGTCAGGTGGTTGTTCAGCTCGGTGACCTTGGCGATGGCGGTGTTGAAGCGCATGCCCTCCAGGTCCTGGCGCACCCCGTCGATCGCCTTGTGCAGGGCGCGCAGGGTGTCCTCGTCGATGCCGGAGTCCCCTGCGTCGACGACGGTCACCTCGCCGGTGTTCTCGTCGACGATGTTGCGCCACAGCCGCTGCAGCAGCCGGAACTGACCGACCACCGCGCGGGTGTCCCACGGCCGCGACACGTCCAGCGGGCCCATCGCCATCTCGTACAGGCGCAGGGTGTCGGCCCCGTACTCGGCGCAGATCTCGTCCGGAGTGACCGCGTTCTTCAGGGACTTGCCCATCTTGCCCAGCAGCCGGGAGACCCGCTCGCCCTGGTAGTGGTAGGCGCCCTCGCGCTCCTCGACCTCGGCGGCCGGTACCGCGATGCCGCGGCTGTCGCGGTAGACGTAGGCCTGGATCATGCCCTGGTTGTACAGCTTGTGGAACGGCTCCGCCGACGACACGTGCCCCAGGTCGTGCAGCACCTTGGACCAGAAGCGCGCGTACAGCAGGTGCAGGACGGCGTGCTCGGCGCCGCCGACGTACAGGTCGACGCCGCCGTGCGGCATGCCCTCGCGCGGGCCCATCCAGTACTGCTCGATCTCCGGGTCGACCAGCTTCTCGCTGTTGTGCGGGTCCAGGTAGCGCAGCTCGTACCAGCAGGAACCGGCCCAGTTGGGCATGGTGTTGGTCTCGCGCCGGTACCGGCGCGGACCGCGGCCGTCGCCCAGGTCCAGGGTGACGTGGACCCAGTCCTCGTTGCGCGACAGCGGCGTCTCGGGCCGACTGTCGGCGTCGTCGGGGTCGAAGGTGCGCGGGGAGTAGTCCTCGACCTCGGGCAGTTCCAGCGGCAGCATCGACTCGGGCAGCGCGTGGGCGATGCCGTCCTCGTCGTAGACGATCGGGAAGGGCTCGCCCCAGTAGCGCTGGCGGCTGAACAGCCAGTCGCGCAGCCGGAAGTTGACGGTGCCCTCGCCGATGCCCCGGCGCTCCAGCCACTCGGTGATGCGCGCCTTGGCCTCGACGACGCCCAGGCCGTTCAGGCTCACCTCGTCGTTGGACGAGTTGATGATCTTCGCGTCGTGCGACGCGAAGGCGTCCTCCCACGTGGCGGTGTCCGTGCCGCGGCCGTCCGTCGGCTCGACGATGCAGTGGATCGGCAGTTCGAAGGCGCGCGCGAACTCGAAGTCGCGCTGGTCACCGGCCGGTACGGCCATGATCGCGCCGGTGCCGTAGCCCATCAGGACGTAGTCGGCGATGAAGACGGGCACCTGCTCGCCGTTGACCGGGTTGGTCGCGTAGGAGCCGATGAAGACGCCGGTCTTGTCCTTGGCCTCGGCCTGCCGCTCCACGTCGGACTTGGACGCGGCCTGCGCGCGGTAGGCGGCGACGGCCTCGGCCGGGGTGGCGTGGCCGCCGGTCCAGATGTCGTGGGTGCCCTCGGGCCAGGTGGCCGGGGTGAACTTCTCGACCAGCGGGTGCTCGGGCGCCAGCACCATGTAGGTGGCGCCGAACAGGGTGTCGGGGCGGGTGGTGAAGACGGTGATCCGCTCGCCGTCGATGGGGAAGTCGACGCGGGCGCCCTCGGAACGGCCGATCCAGTTGCGCTGCTGCAGCTTGATGGCCTCGGGCCAGTCCAGGGCGTCCAGGTCCGACAGCAGCCGCTCGGCGTAGGCGGTGATGCGCATGTTCCACTGGCGCAGCTTCGCCTTGAAGACCGGGAAGTTGCCGCGCTCGGAGCGGCCTTCGGCGGTGACCTCCTCGTTGGCCAGTACGGTGCCCAGGCCGGGGCACCAGTTGACCGGCGCGTCGGAGGCGTAGGCCAGCCGGAACTCGCCCAGGACGTCGGCGCGCTCGGCCTCGCCCAGCTCGCTCCACGCGCGCGTGTGGCCCGGTACGGGGCGCTCACCGGACTCGAACTCGGCGATCAGCTCGGTGATCGGGCGGGCCCGGTCGACCTTGTCGTCGTACCAGGAGTTGAAGATCTGCAGGAAGATCCACTGGGTCCACTTGTAGTACTCCGGGTCGATCGTGGCGAACGACCGGCGCCTGTCGTGGCCCAGGCCCAGCCGGCGCAGCTGGGACTTCATGTTCTCGATGTTGGCCTCGGTGGACACCCGCGGGTGCGTGCCGGTCTGCACGGCGTACTGCTCGGCGGGCAGGCCGAAGGCGTCGAAGCCCAGGGTGTGCAGGACGTTGTGGCCGGTCATGCGCTGGAACCGGGCGGAGACGTCGGTGGCGATGTACCCCAGGGGGTGGCCGACGTGCAGTCCCGCACCCGAGGGGTAGGGGAACATGTCCATGATGAACTTCTTGGGCCGGGCGACCAGCTTCGGGTCGTCCGCCAGGTCACCGCTCGGGTTGGGCGCGTCGTAGGTGCCCTCGGCGTCCCAGAAGTCCTGCCAGCGTGCCTCGATCTCGGCCGCCAGGGCGGCCGTGTAGCGGTGCGGCGCGGCCTCCGCCGACACAGGGGCGGTGGCCGCGGGGTTCGTCTCGCTCATGATCCTCAAAGCTCCATCGATCGTCTGCGCCTTCGGCTGCGGCATTTCAGGCCTTCGGGCCTCCGGACTTCCGGACTTCCGGAAATGAAAAATCCCCTCGCACAGGAGGGGACGCCGCGCCGATTCCGACCACCTGGTACGACCGTGGTCGGGACTGATCAGCGCGGCTCGCTAAGCAGAAGGCGTACGGCACGCATGGCGCCAGGGTACCGCAGGCCCGCAGGGCGCCGCGACGCGCTTTCCGGGCCCACGGGGTCACCGAAAACCGATGGAGAGCCCGGGGAGAGCCCGCAGAGAACCCGCGGAGAACCCGGAGAGAGCCCGGGGAGAGCGCTCCCGCCCTACCGGCACCCCTGAATTCCGGTCAAAAATTACTTCGCGTAACGCCCCCTATGGGGCATCCCTCCGGCCGGATCGTCCTTTGATAACAGCGCAATAACTCAAACCTGTACTCCCCGGTACGCAGGAGGTTTAGAGTGCGGCCCGGGACCGCTTCTCCCGAACGTTCGGAGTTCCCCCATGAACCCTCGTCCAGACAGCAGCCCACCGCCCGTTCAGGGCCGGTCGGCTGCCGGTCAGTCGTACCCGCTCGCCGTCGTGCTTTCCGTCGTGACATGGGGAGGTAGGGCGTGAGGCCGGACGACAGCACGGCGGACGACTGGTTCCTCGAGTTCCTCAACTTCGGCGCGGGCGTCCTGTCGCTCGTCTGCCTGAGCTGCTCGGTGATCTGGGGGCTCGTCGCCCAGGACCGGGTTCTGCTCGGCCCGCGCGAGCGCATCCTGGCGCAGGCCGTGCACCGCACCACCGCGGTCGGTTCGGTCGTCTTCCTGCTGGTGCACATAGTCATCAAGCTGGTCCTGGACCACACCACCTGGATCGCCGCGGTACTGCCCTTCGGGCTGCTCCTCACGGACGACGAGGTGGTCGCCGGCCGGAGCTTCCTGGTCGGCCTGGGCACGCTGGCCGGCATGCTGATGATCTTCGTGGCCATCACCGGCATCCTGCGCAACCGCTTCGCCTCGCCCGCCCCCGTCGCGGCACGCTGGCGCGCCATGCACATGCTGGCCTACCCGGCCTGGTGCGCCGCGCTGGTGCACGGGCTCTACGCGGGTCGAGCGGCCAAGCCGATCTTCCTGATCCTGTACGGCCTGTCCGTGCTCGGCGTCATGGCCGTCCTGGTGCTGCGCGTCTCCCCGCCCTCGGTCAAGCGCAAGGTCGCCGACCAGGTCACCGGCCTGCTCGGCATCACCGACCAGTCGGGCCGCGACGTCCTGGAGAAGAGCCGCTCCCGGTCGGCCGAGGCGTCGCTTTCCGGCTACGAGAGCGGCGGCAGACGGGCCTCCCGGTCCCGTTCCGAGCGCCCCGAGCCGGCGGCCCGGCCGCGCTACGAGGCCGCCGAACGCGTCACGCCGGCGCCGGATCCCGCGAACGGCTTCGCGGCCGCCTACCGCGCGGTCTCGCCCCCGCCCGCCCCGCCCCAGCCTCAGCAGCCCTTCTACGCCGACCAGACCGCCCGCATGGAACTGCCCCTGGACATGCAGCCCACGCAGGCCGTCCCGCGCGTGGACACCCCTCCCATGGGCGCACCCCTCATGGACGTGTCACGTGTGGAAGGCCCCTCCAGCACCTCGGGCAACTGGCCCATCCCCTCCCCGCCACCGGTCGGCGAGGCCCCGCCGTCGGCCTACGACCCGCTCCAGGACACCGGATACAACATTCCGACCTACGACAATTCGACCGCACCGGGCTACGGCACGAGTGATGTGCGCGACACCGGTGAGTCGAACCCCCTCTACGGCACGTACAACCCGAGTGACACGTACAACAGCGGTCCCGCCACTGATCCATCGCCCGGTGCGTCGTACGACTTCGACGCACCGGGTTCGGCCGAACCTTGGAACACGCCTTCCGGAGGCTTCAATTGAACCCTCCCCCAGCTGAAGCGGGGGGATTCCTGGCTCAGGACGCCTCGCAGGTCAACGACCTGCGAGGTCCTGCTCCCTCAACACCAGCCGGGACGGAACCTGCCCGGTTCGTCGAGCAAAGCCCGGGTGTGCCGTCCTGGCTCTCGATCGACACGGTGTGCCCGCCCGGTTCCCGCACCGCACGGCAGGCACCCCACCCGACCACATGGGCGGTATTGCGCCGTAGAGGCGAAATGCCGCTCTCGCCTTGCCCCGCAAGGGTTCGAATCTCCTCCGCAAGCGGGCAGTACTCCCACCTCGGCCCGAAGGCCGGGGCATCCTCGAAGGAGGTCAGGTGAACGAGGCTCTGCCCGACGTACCCGAAGTCCGCGTCGTCGGACTTCCCCAGCTCACGTCGGGCTTCGACCTTGTCGACCGGCTCGATCTCCCCATGCACCTCAAGGTGCACGGGCCGCTCGAACCCCTGGGCGGCGAACAGCTCGCCCAGCTGGCTGAACGCATCAACCTCAGGGGCCGCGGCGGCGCGGGCTTCCCCTTCCACAAGAAGCTGCGCTCGGTCGCCGAAACAGCGATCAAGCGCGGCGTCCGGCCGGTCGTCGTCGTCAACGGCAGCGAGGACGAACCGGCCTGCCGCAAGGACACGGTGCTGATCAACCGCGCCCCGCATCTCATCCTGGACGGCGCGCTGCTGTGCGCCGAGGCCATGGGTGCCCGCACGCTCGTGGTGGGGGTCACCCGGGAGTCCACCCAGCGCTCCATGGAGGCCGCGCTGGCCGAACGCGGCCTCAACAACGGGCGCCGGTCCGTGCTGCGCGCCCGCGTGCAGCGCAACCCGGTGCGGATGGTCACGGGCGCCGCGGCCTCACTGATCCGCTCCATCGACGGCGGTCCGGCGATCCCGCCCGGCCGCAAGACCAGCGCCTCGAAGAACGGCGTCGGCGGTGCGCCCACCCTGCTGTCCAACGCCGAGACGTTCGCCCAGCTCGCCATCGCCGCCCGCATCGGCCCGGAGCGCTACGGCAACACCGGCCTGTACGACGAACCCGGCACCGTCATGCTCACGGTGTCCGGGGCGGTCGCCCGCCCCATGGTGGTCGAGGTCCCGACGGGCGTACCGCTGCGCTACGTCCTGCAGCTCGCCGGTGCGCCGCCGGTGCCGCAGGGGGTGCTGACCGGCGGCTACCACGGCAAGTGGATCGACGCGGCGACCGTCAACGAGGCGATCGTCTCCCGCAACTCCCTGGACGCGGTGGGCGGCGCCCTCGGCGCGGGGGCGATCCTGCCGATCAGTCAGAACACCTGCCCGCTGGGCGAGTCGCTGATGGTGGCGAAGTGGCTGGCCGAGGAGAGCGCCAACCAGTGCGGCCCGTGCTACCTGGGCCTGCCGGCCGCCGCACGCGGCCTGGAGGACATCCTCAACGGCGGCGGACCGGCCGCCCTGGAGGCGGTCAAGCAGGTCGCCAAGAACGTGAAGCGGCGCGGCGCGTGTTCGCATCCGGACGGCTCCGCGATGTTCCTGGAGTCGACCATCAGGGCGTTCACCGACGACCTCACCGCCCACATCATGGGCAACGGCTGCGGGCGGCCCGTGGAGGGCGTCCTGCCGCTCTTCGAGGGCGGCCAGACCCCTACGGGCATCCCGGGCGGCGGCGGCGAGGAGAACGGCCCCAGCCGCCAGAAGATCTTCGTCGACTGGACGCTGTGCCGGGGCCACGGGCTGTGCGCGGACCTCCTCCCGGAGGTCTTCCAGCTCGGCGCGGACGGCTTCCCGACGGTCGCTCAGGCCCAGGTGCCGCGCCGCGCCGAGGACAAGGCGCTGCGCGCGGTGCGCCGCTGCCCGGCACTGGCCCTGCGCATCGAGGAGGGGGCTTCGTCCAAGGCGCCCTCCCGCAATCTGCCGGTCCTCTCCCAGGGGCGCGGCCGGCGCGCACTGGGCCGCTGACACTGACCTGTGCGGGGCCCCCTCGGGGTGCCCCGCACAGGCGCCTCCCCGAGCCGCCGCACACCGTCCCCACGGTTCACCGTCCCCACAAACGCGTCGAGGGCGGACCATCCCTTCGGATGATCCGCCCTCGACTGCTGTGGAGCTAAGGAGAATTGAACTCCTGACCTCCTGCATGCCATGCAGGCGCTCTACCAACTGAGCTATAGCCCCAGGTCCTGCTCCCGCCCGGTTTCCCCGGCGGCGACGCCAACTTTACACGGTCATCGGGGTCCAACACCAAATCGATTCCGGTGCGCCCGGTTCCACCCGCATTGTCACGCGGTCACGAACGAATAGAAGCGTTTGAGCGTGCAGTGCTCCTCCAGGAGCCGGCCGTAGATCGGTTCGCCCTCGAGTTCGCGGTACGTCTCGATCGGGTCGCCCTTTATGATCAGCGCCCGCGCGCACTCCTCGCACCAGTACTGGTAGTCGGGATTGACCGGTTCCATGTCCCGGACGATCGGCCTCCCGCTGCCGCACCAGTCACACCTTCGCCTGTGCGCACCCATCACTCAGCTCCAGCTGTGGCCGCAGGCCGTACACACGTAGGAGACACCGCCGTTGTCACCGAGGACGCCGAGGCCGTCAAGAAATCCGACGACGTGCGCGAAGCCGCGTGAAGGGCAACGGTGGCGGGCCGAGGTCCGTCGTGTCGACACCCCGCCGAGGAGGTGGTCGACCTCCCCGTGGATGCTCGCAGGCATCACAACTCCCTCCCGTCGGGCCGCGCCCCCTTCCGGCCGTTTGATTCTGCCACGGCCGGGCCGATGCGGTCAGCGACGCCTGGATACCGTTCAAGACACGGATCGGCGCCTCATGGAGGTATACGCCCGCCGGCCCCGGACTGCTCAACCAGGAACAACGAAAGATCCCGCCCTCGTACCGAGGACGGGATCTTCGTCGGGTGAAGCGGTGGATCTCTCGATCCGACACCCCATCTGTGGAGCTAAGGAGAATTGAACTCCTGACCTCCTGCATGCCATGCAGGCGCTCTACCAACTGAGCTATAGCCCCGAGTGTTCTTCCCGCTCGGCGGGCGAACAAGAAGAACTTTAGCCTGCGACCTGCCGGAAAGTGAAATCCGGCCCCCGGTCAGTCGTCCGTCGGTCAGTCGTCGTCGCCGAGCACCGGTTCCGGCAGGGTGCCGGCGTTGTGCTCCAGCAGCCGCCAGCCGCGGGCGCCCTCGCCGAGGACGGACCAGCAGCAGTTGGTGAGCCCGCCGAGGCCCTCCCAGTTGCGCGGGTCCAGCCCGAGCAGCCGGCCGATGGTGGTGCGGATCGTGCCGCCGTGGCTGACCACCACGAGCGTGCCGTCGTCCGGGAGCTTCTCGGTGTGCCGGAGCACCACGGGAGCGGCGCGGTCGGCGACCTCGGTCTCCAGTTCGCCGCCGCCCCTGCGCACCGGCTCGCCGCGCTTCCAGGCGGTGTACTCGTCGCCGTACCTGGCGATGATCTCGTCGTGCGTCAGGCCCTGCCAGACGCCCGCGTAGGTCTCCCGCAGGGCCTCGTCGTGAACCGGCTCCAGACCGGTGAGCGCGGCGAGTTCCGCGGCGGTGTGCGCGGCCCGCTTCAGGTCGGAGGCGATGATCGCGTCCGGTTCGAGGCCCGCGAGGAGGCGCGCGGCCCGGCGGGCCTGGGCGACGCCGGTCTCGGTGAGCTCCACGTCGGTGCTGCCCTGGAAGCGGCGCTCCACGTTCCAGGAGGTCTGGCCGTGGCGCCACAGGATGATGCGGCGGCCCCGGCGACCGGACCCGGACACCTCACCGGCGGCGCTCACCGCCACTCACCACCCGGCTCCGCGGCCTCCTCGGCCTCCAGCTGCCGGGCGTGCTCCGCGGCCCTGCCGCGGGTCGCCACGGCGTCCGCGGGCAGCTCCAGCTCGGGGCAGTCCTTCCACAGCCGCTCCAGGGCGTAGAAGACCCGCTCCTCGCTGTGCTGGACGTGGACGACGATGTCGACGTAGTCGAGCAGGACCCAGCGGGCCTCGCGGTCGCCCTCGCGGCGCACCGGCTTGGCGCCGAGCTCCTTGCTGAGCCGCTCCTCGATCTCGTCGACGATCGACTTGACCTGGCGGTCGTTGGGCGCGGAGGCCAGCAGGAAGGCGTCGGTGATGGACAGCACGTCACTGACGTCGTAGGCGACGATGTCGTGCGCGAGCTTGTCGGCGGCCGCCTGGGCGGCGGCGGTGACGAGCTCGATGGAACGGTCGGTTGCGGTCACTACACGGCTTTCGCTCGGAGGTCGGGTTGCCTCCAAGGGTCTCACGGACCGCCGGGCACGCCCCACGCGTTTCGGGGGCGCACCCGGGCGGGGACGCCGGTGGCGTCCCCGCCCGGTCAGCTGCCGGGCTCGTAGTCCTGGCCGAGGAGCACCGAGATCCTGGCGTTCCCGGAGACCTCGCCCTTGGTGACGGAGGAGGTGGGCAGTCCCAGGGTCTTCGCCACCTCGTTGGCGTTCTCCTTGTCGGCGGCGTCGGCGTAGACGACCTCGGAGGTCGCCTCCGCGGTGGCCGTGCCGCCCTTCAGGAAGGTGAAGCCGCCGTTGAGGAGCACCACGCGGGCCTTCTCGGTGTTGTCCTCCACACCGGTGGCGTTGCGCACCGAGACGCTGACCGCGGCGTCCTTGTCGGGGCTCTTCGCCGTGCCGCCGAGCACCTCCTTGACCACGCTGTCGCTCGTCTCGGCGGTGAGCGTGCCGTCCTCCTGCACGGGCAGCAGCGCGGTCCTGTGGTCGCCGCCCTTGGCGAGGTCGGCGAGCCGGGCGAGGAAGGAGCCGAGGTCCTTGTCGGTCAGGGGCGGCTCGATGATCTGCCCCAGGGTCTGGACGGTGATCGTCGCGGCGCCCGCGTCGGAGGTCATCTTCCGCAGCACCCCCTGCATGACCTGCCCGAACCGCTCCAGCTGGGCGTCCTGCGCCTCGCCGGAGCCGCGGTGGGTGGCGTAGGCGACGGCCATCTTGCCGGAGAGGGTCTGGCTCTTCCCCTTCTTGACGAGAGGTGCCTCGCCCTTCTTCTTGGCGGCCGGGTCGGGCACGTCGGCGTCGGTGTCGATGTCGATGTTGCCGACCAGGTCGACGAGGTTCTGCAGATAGGGCGTGTCCAGCCGCCAGGTGCCCTCGATGTCGGTGCCGAGGGCCGTGTCGAGCGCGGTCCGGGTCCCGCCGGAGCCGTCGTCCTCGACCGACTTGGCGAGCGTGGTGGTGGTGCCGTCCTCCGCGGCGAGGGCCAGGGAGTTGGGCAGCAGGACGGTGGTGCCCTGCTTGGTGGTGGTGTTGTCGACGAGCAGCGCGGTGGCGGTGCCGCCGCCCTTGGTGTCGTGCAGGTGGACGACGATGACGTCCCGTTTCTGGGCGCCCGCGGCCGTCGTGGTGCCGGTGCCGTCGTCGGAGCCGGTGCCGGGCAGTTTCCCGGCGTACCAGAGGTAGCCGACGCCGCCGGCCGCGACCAGCGCGAAGACCACGACGAGGGCGACGATCCGGCTGCGTGCGCGGCGCTTGGCCTCCTCGCGGCGCTCGGTGCGGTTCTCGGTGAACTTCAGCCAGTCGATGACGTCCTCGGAGTCACCGTCCGGTTCCTCGACGAAGGCGAACTGCTCGGTGCGGTAGTCCTGTTCGGGTGCCTCGGAGTCGGCGGGGAGGTCGGCGGGGCCGGTCCGGTCGTCGGTCCGGCCGGTCTCGTCGTCGGCGGGGCCGGGCTGGTGCGGAATGTGCGCGGTCTGCGCGGTGTGCGCGGTCTGCTCGGCGATCCGGGACTGCCGGCCGGTGCCGTCGTGCGCGGTCTGCCCGTAGGAGTCCCCGTAGGGGTCGTACGGCGGTGCCGTCCCGCCGCTCTGCGGGGTGCCGTAGGGGTCGTACGAGTCGTAGGTGCCGGGAGCGGCGGGGGCGGCGGTGTCCTGGGCCCCGTAGGGGTCGTACGGCGGCCGGGGCTGCTGCGGGCCGCCCGTGGCGTACGGGTCGTAGCCGTAGCCCTGCTGCCCCTGGCCGTCCCCGTACTGGTCCTGGCCCTGGCCCTGGTACTGCTGGTACTGGTCCTGGTGCCCCTGCTGCCCGTACGGGTCGTACGGCTGCCGCGGGGCCTGCTGGGCCTGGTCCTGGCGGTAGACGGGCCGTCCGTACTCGTCGTAGCCGACGAGCCCGTACGGGTCGTCCCCGCCGTCGCCGTATCCCGCCTCGTATCGGTCGTTCACCGGTGCCCCTCTCGGCTCACTCGCCGCGGTACAGCTCGCGTTTGGCGATGTAGCGCACGACCCCGTCCGGCACCAGGTACCAGACGGGATCCCCCTTGGCGACTCTCGCACGGCAGTCCGTCGATGAAATGGCCAGGGCGGGGACCTCGACGAGCGACACGCCTCCCTCGGGCAGGCCCGCGTCGGTCAGATGGTGGCCGGGCCTGGTGACGCCGATGAAGTGCGCCAGGGAGAACAGTTCCTCGCTGTCCCGCCAGGTGAGGATCTGGGCGAGGGCGTCGGCGCCGGTGATGAAGAACAGGTCCGTGTCGGGGTTGAGCGCGCGCAGGTCGCGCAGGGTGTCCACGGTGTAGGTGGGCCCGCCGCGGTCGATGTCGATTCGGCTCACCGAGAACTGCGGGTTCTCGACGGTCGCGACGACCGTCATCAGATAGCGGTCCTCCGCCGCGGAGACCACCCGATGGCTCTTCTGCCACGGCTGCCCGGTGGGGACGAAGACCACCTCGTCGAGGTGGAACCGCGCGGCGACCTCGCTGGCCGCCACCAGGTGCCCGTGGTGGATCGGGTCGAAGGTGCCACCCATGACACCGAGACGGCGCTTGCCCGGCTGCACCGTGCTGCCGCCCCGGCGCGGCGCCGGACGGTGCTCGGCGCCGCTCGCCGGTCGCGCGGCCGTGCCTTCGGCCCCGGACCCGGTGGTGACCTCGGTGGTTGCCTCGGTCGACTCCCCGCCCGTGTCCTTCGCCGGACCGACAGGCATGTCCTGCTCTCCCATGCGTGCAGACCCTACCGGCCCAACATGGCGGCCCCGACGGCCAGGTGTGCCCTCCGGCCGGCCCCGGACGGCCCGGGGCCGGTCCGGCGGCTCGTGCCGGGGGGTTCTAGCGGTCGCGGTTGAAGCGGGTGGTGATCCACAGCAGGACCAGCAGGGAGGCCAGGACACAGGCTCCGACGAAATAGGGGTTGAGGCTCTCGTGGTTACCGCTGTTCGCTCCGCCCTCGGCGGCGAGGGTGACCAACTGGGCAGCGGCGCTGGGGAAGCTCATCTTCGGCAGTACCTATCGCGTGTGGGCGGGATAAAGACTTCGGCTCATCGTAAGCGGGCACCTTCTCGGCGATCACCCCGACTCCGCCGTTGCGGGCCCGGCTGCCTTCCCGGCCGCCTCCCGGGCGGGCGCCGGGCCTCCACGGCGGGCACCGCGGCGGGTGCCCCGGCAGGCAACCATCCCGCCGCCCGGGCCGTCCTTCTCGGGGAGCCGCACGGCTCACATCCGGTCTGCCGGTCCACGCCGTCTCCGCCTAGGCTGGGCCTCGCCCCGGGGCGGGCGGCGCTCGAAGCAGGGACCGTACAGAGGACCGGCAAGGGACCGTCAAGGGGACCGCGAAGGTCACACAGACGCACATGGGGGACACATGTCCGACGGCCATCAGCACAACGGGCACGAGAACGTGCCGAACAGGCAGCGCAGGCGCTTCCCCGGAATCTCCTCGCGTGCGTACGAACACCCCGCCGACCGCTCCGCCCTGGTGGCGTTGCGCAAGCTGACCGGTTTCGACACGGTCTTCAAGGCGCTGAGCGGCCTGCTGCCCGAGCGCAGCCTGCGGCTGCTCTTCCTGTCCGACTCGGTGCGCGTCTCGGACCGGCAGTTCGCGCATCTCAACGTCATGCTGCGGGACGCCTGCTACATCCTGGACCTGGAGAAGGTCCCGCCGATGTACGTGAACCAGGATCCGACGCCGAACGCGATGTGCATCGGCCTGGACGAGCCGATCATCGTGGTCACCACGGGACTGGTCGAGCTGCTCGACGAGGAGGAGATGCGGGCCGTGGTCGGACACGAGGTCGGGCACGCGCTGTCCGGGCACTCGGTTTACCGGACCATCCTGCTGTTCCTGACGTCCCTCGCGGTGCGGGTGGCCTGGATTCCGCTGGGCAGTGTCGCGATCATGGCGATCGTGACGGCGCTGCGCGAGTGGTTCCGCAAGTCGGAGCTGTCCGCGGACCGTGCGGGGCTGCTGGTCGGCCAGGACCTCCAGGCCTCGATGCGCGGCCTGATGAAGATCGCCGGCGGCAACCATCTGCACGAGATGAACGTCGACGCGTTCCTGGAGCAGGCCGAGGAGTACGACGCCGGGGGCGATCTGCGCGACTCCGTGCTGAAGATCCTCAACGTGCTGCCCCGCTCGCACCCGTTCACCACCGTGCGGGCGGCCGAGCTGAAGAAGTGGGCGGAGTCCCGCGACCACCAGCGGCTCATGGACGGCCACTACCCGCGCCGCGACGAGGACAAGGACGCCTCGGTGCGGGACTCCTGGCGCGAGTCGGCGAGCAGCTACGCCGGTGACGTGAAGAACTCCAAGGATCCGCTGATGAAGCTGGTCAGCGACATCGCGGGCGGCGCCGGTGATCTGGGCGGCCGGGTCCGCCGCGGCTTCGGCGGCTTCACGTCGTCGGGGTCGTCGGGAACCTCGGGGTCCTCGGGGTCCTCGGGGTCGAAGCCCTCGCCGGGCTCCGGCTCGGACTCCGGTTCCGGGGACGACCGCCCGCCGCGCGACGACACGTGAGGCACACCTGAGGCGCGGGAGCCACGACGGGTGCGGCCGCGCGGCCACCGGGGGCGCGTCGTCACAGCCTGGGCTGCGCCCCCGCCGCCAGCGAGCCGCACAGGGCCGCGGTGCCGCCCGCGGCGTAGGGGTCGGTGCCGGCGGGGCCGCCCTCCTCGGCCGTGGCGCCCGCCAGCAGGGGGCGCAGCCGACCCGCCGAGTCCTCGGCGCAGGACAGCGGGCCGGCCTGGACGTACGAGACGGCGAGCTGTGCCTGGTGCAGGCGCAGGTCCTCGCGGTCGAAGCGGAAGCGCAGCTCGCGCCGGACCGTGAACAGCGACACCTCCGCGCCCTTCTCCGCACCGGCCGGCCGCAGCGCGTACACGGAGGTGTGGTCCGCGGTGACCTCAAGGGTGGAGGGGTCGGCCTCGGCGGCCTGCAGGGTGCCCTGGACGCGGATCCTGCGGTCGGCCAGCTCCGCGCGGGAGGGGTCGAAGCGGACGAGCCATCCGGTGGGCGCGTGCCGCCCGTCGGCGGCCGGCCGTGCGAAGCTCTGGTCGAACTGCTCCTGCTGGTCGGCGTCGAGCAGGACGCGTACCGAGTGGGTCTCCCCACCGGTGAGCACCGCGGGATCGAGCGCGGACCGGACGACGTAGTCCTTCGCGGTGATCAGCGCGGTCACGACCTGCCCGTCCGAGAAGTGCGCGGTGCTCCGGGACGCCGGGAGCGGCACCCCCTCGGCACCGACGCGGAACTGCGCCGCCGGACTCCTGGCGTACAACTTTTCGACGCTGGTGGTGCCGGGCACCTCGGCTTCGGGCTCGAGCGGGAGCACGGTCATGCGCAGGGGTTCGACCGTCTCCCCGGCGGTGGCCGCCCGGTAGGGGTGCTGTACGCCCATGTAGATCGCGGTGCCGAAGGCCAGGGCGATCAGGACCACGAGCACCAGCACCTGCCGGGACAGGCCCCGGCGGCGCCGCGGACGGCGGCGTACCGCGGGGGCGTGGTCGGTGATGCGCTCCTCGGCGGAGAACTCCTGGAGGCGGGCAGCACGGACGAAGGACTCGTCGAAGACGACGGACCGGTACTCGTCCTCGCCGCCCGAGGGGGCACCCTCGGGAGTCCCTCCGGGGGGGTCCGCTGGCCCTGCCATATCTTCAGAGTAGGTCGCGGGGAGCCCCCGTAAACGCCCTGCCGCACGACAAGTTCTGACAGGTTCTCACCAGGTCCGACCACCACTGTCAGGGGCTGGGCGGGATCACCGGGACGGTCGGTCGGGAGAAGTCGGCGGAGGCGGACGGTGTCACGCCGCCGCCCTGCTCCGGGCCGGTCGAGGCGGGCGTCGGAGCCGGGTCCTGACGCTGGGAGGAAGCCCCCCGGTAGACGGCCGAGAAGGCGAGCGCGACCATGCCGATGCCCATCACGAGGGCGAGCATCCAGGCGACCGGGCGGTGCCAGCGGACCTGTCTGCCGTACGGCCCCGGGGAGCCGTACCCGTCCTCCAGCACATCGGGGCCGTCGGAGTCGTCGTCCCCGTCGTCGAAGGAGTCACCGCGGCGGCGGCCGTATCCGCCGTACCCGCCTGCGTACCCGTCGTCGTACCGCTCGGTCTTCGGGCGGGTGCGGCGGGCCTCGGCCTCGGACGCCTCGGCTCTGGCCTGGGCGGCCGCCAGGAGGCGTTCGACGGCGGTCGGCTCGTGGACCACGGCCGCACCGATGAACGCCTCGTCGAAGACCACGGAGTCGAACGCGTCGTCCGACACTCCGCGGTCGTGGTCGTCGTCGGGCTCCCCGCCGTCAGGGAACGGCATGCCCCCCACGTCCTCCGGCACATCTCCAGAGTAGACCTGAGGGGTCAATTTGGGCAGACGGTATGGAAATTCATCCGTCTGCCCGAGCGCCCGTTCCGCCCCGCCCCCGGGGGCGGGGCGGCCGTGGTTCAGCGGCGGACGTGTCCGTCGCCGGTCACGATGTACTTGGTGCTGGTCAGCTCCGGCAGGCCCATCGGCCCCCGGGCGTGCAGCTTCTGCGTGGAGATGCCGATCTCCGCGCCGAAGCCGAACTGACCGCCGTCGGTGAACCGGGTGGAGGCGTTGACCGCGACGGTGGTGGAATCCACCAGTTGGGTGAACCGGCGGGCGGCCTGCTGCGAGGTGGTGACGATGGCCTCGGTGTGGCCGGAGGTCCACAGCCGGATGTGCTCCACGGCCCGGTCCAGGGAGTCGACGACCGCCGCGGCGATGTCGTAGGAGAGGTACTCGGTCTCCCAGTCCTCCGTGGTGGCCTCCACCACGGTCGCCTTGGAATCCTTGGCGTACGCCATCACCCGCTCGTCGGCGTGCACGGTGACCCCGGCGTCCGCCAGGGCGTCCAGGGCGCGCGGCAGGAACGCGGGGGCGATGTCCTGGTGGACCAGGAGGGTCTCGGCGGCGTTGCAGACGCCGACCCGCTGGGCCTTGGAGTTGACCAGGATCTCCACGGCGGTGTCGATGTCGGCGCGGGCGTCGACGTAGACGTGGCAGTTGCCGGTGCCGGTCTCGATGACCGGGACGATCGACTCCTGGACGATCGTGTTGATCAGGGAGGCGCCGCCGCGCGGGATGAGCACGTCGACCAGGCCACGGGCGCGCATCAGCTCGCGCACGCTGTCCCGGCTCTCGCCGGGCACCATCTGCACGGCGTCGGCGGGCAGCCCGGCGCCGCCCACCGCGTCGCGCAGCACCCGCACCAGCGCGGTGTTCGACCGGTACGCGGAGGACGAGCCGCGCAGCAGGACCGCGTTGCCGGACTTCAGGCACAGGGCGGCGGCGTCGACCGTGACGTTGGGGCGGCCCTCGTAGACGATCCCGACGACGCCGAGCGGCACCCGGACCTGCCGCAGGTCGATGCCGTTGGGCAGGGTGGAGCCGCGGACGACCTCGCCGACCGGGTCGGGCAACGCGGCCACGTCCCGTACGTCGGAGGCGATCGCGCGCACCCGCTCCGGGGTGAGGGTGAGCCGGTCGATCATGCCCTCGCCGATGCCCGCCTCGCGCGCCTTGGCCACGTCCTGGGCGTTGGCCTCGACGATCTCGCTCGCCCGGACCTCCAGCGCGTCCGCGATGGCGAGCAGCGCGTCGTCCTTGGCGGCACGCGGCAGCGGCGCGAGGGTGGCGGCGGCGCCCTTGGCCCGGTAGGCGGCCTGGTTGACCGGGGACATCGAGTCATAAGGCGAAAGCGTGGTCATGGGGGGAAGGATAATGCGGCCGGAGAGGGCCGGGGGCGGGGCCGCCGCCCCTTTGCGCCTAAACCGGCGCCGCTCTCGCGGACGTGGTGACGCACCGCAGGGGTTGCTCACCTCTTTGCGCCTAAACCGGCGCCGCTCTCGCGGACGTGGTGGCGCACCGCAGGGGTTGCTCAATTGATGGTTGCGGTGCGTGGTCGCCTAGTGGTTGCGGTGCGTGGTCGGGTTCAGAACGGGTGTACCCCCACCGGGGTCGCCGGGGCCGGGCCGTGGCCCGCGGCGATGCGCTGGTGGTAGGTGGCCCGGTCGATGACCTCCAGGCCGACGATCTCCCAGGGCGGCAGGCCCGCGGTCTGCCGGTGCTCGCCCCACAGCCGCAGCGCCACGGCGGCCGCGTCGTGCAGGTCCCGGGCCTCCTCCCAGTAGCGGACCTCCGCGTGGTCGTCGGCATACCGGCTGGTCAGCAGGAAGGGATGGTCGTGGGCGAGCTGCTCCAGGGCGCGGCGGACCTCGGCGACCGGGGCCCGGCTGCCGGAGACGCTGAGGGTGACGTGCCACAGGCGGGGGAGGTCCCGGTGCTCGCCGCCCTGGAACCGGTCCCCCGCCGCGACGCTGGTCAGGGCGCGCTCCTCGCCGGCCGCCCGGGAGCCGGCACCACCGCGGGACGCCGTCGTCCCAGGGCGTACTCGTCTCACGACGGCCTCCTTCACGCACAGGCCGGCTCTCGGGCCGGGCGGATGTGTCCCTGGAGGAAAGTTGAGCAGGCCGCCGGGCGTCATGGGGCGGTTTTGCGGAACGTCCACCGCGAGGGGCGGACGATCCGGGATATTACGGGTGCAGGACCACCAGATCGTCCCTGTGTACGATCTCGCGCTCGTACCCGGGTCCGAGATCGCGGGCGAGATCGCGGGTGGAACGGCCGATCAGCCGGGGGATCTCCTTGGCGTCGAAGTTGACCAGGCCGCGGGCCACCGGCCGCCCCGCGTGGTCCCGCAGTTCGACCGGATCGCCCGCGCTGAACTCGCCCTCGACGCCGGCGATCCCGGCCGGCAGCAGCGACATGCGGCGCTCCACGACCGCGCGCACCGCGCCGTCGTCGAGGGTGAGCGCGCCCTGCGGGGTGGATGCGTGCTGGAGCCAGAGCAGCCGGTCGGCGGAGCGCCGGCCGGTGGGGTGGAAGTACGTTCCGGTGTCCGCGCCGTCGAGGGCGTCGCTCGCGTGGGTGGCGCTGGTCAGCACGACCTGGAGGCCCGCGGCGGCGGCGATCCGGGCGGCCTCGACCTTGGTGACCATGCCGCCGGTGCCGACACCGGCCTTCCCCGCGCTGCCGATGTCGACGTGGGCGAGGTCCTCGGGACCCCGCACCTCGGCGATCCGTGAGGTGCCGGGCCGCGCGGGGTCGCCGTCGTACACGCCGTCCACGTCGGACAGCAGGACGAGCAGATCGGCGTGGACCAGGTGGGCGACGAGGGCGGCCAGGCGGTCGTTGTCGCCGAAGCGGATCTCGTCGGTGGCGACGGTGTCGTTCTCGTTGACGACCGGGAAGGCGCCCATCGCGAGCAGCTTGTCGAGGGTGCGGGAGGCGTTGCGGTGGTGGGCGCGGCGGCTCATGTCGTCGGAGGTCAGCAGTACCTGGCCGACACGGACGCCGTAGCGGGCGAAGGAGGCCGTGTAACGGGCCACCAGCAGGCCCTGGCCGACGCTGGCGGCGGCCTGCTGGCGGGCGAGGTCCCTGGGGCGCCGGGCGAGGCCCAGCGGGGCGAGGCCGGCGGCGATGGCACCGGAGGAGACGAGGACGAGTTCGCGCTCCCCTCCGGACCGCACTTTGGCGAGCACGTCGACGAGTGCGTCGACCCGGTCGGCGTCCAGACCTCCCGCCGCGGTGGTCAGCGAGGAGGATCCCACCTTGACGACGATCCTGCGGGCCTCGCCCACGGCCTGCCTTGCCCGTGCCACCTGGTGTTCCGTCCCCTCGTGTCGGTCATGGGGCCCGTGCCGTGCCGGCCATGGGCCCGTTTGGCAATCTACGCGAAGCGGGGCGGGGCACGCCTGCCGGTCCAGGTTCCGGACACCCCCGCGTAACCGCTCAGCCACGGAACGGGTATGTGAAAAAGGTTGCGTTGGTTGCCTGTAGAAATTAAAGCTTCCGGAAACATATTGTGAACGGCGTGTCACCCAACGCTTCTCGCATACAGCGCATCCTCCTCAGGTCGGGGAAGAGCCCCTACGACGCCGTACCGGTGGAGGAAGCCCTCCACCGCGACGTCTTCGCCAGCAACTCCGGCAACCTGATCTTCAGCGACGCCACGCACAAGATCCTCGAGACGCCACAGACCACGGTGGTGTCCAACGGCATCCGAGCCGACGGCACCCCTGCGGGCCGCATCAACGAGGAGTACGACGCGTTCGTCGTGCCGCTCGCCAACGCCTTCCGGCCGTCGTTCGAGGCAAGCCTGCGCAGGCTGACCCGGCTCATCAGCCAGTTGAAGATTCCCGTGGTCGTCGTCGGCGTCGGTGCGCAGGCGGGGCTCGACTACGATCCGGCGCGGCTGAAGCCGATGGAGCCGGCGGTACGCGAGTTCGTCTCCGCCGTGCTGGACCGCAGCGCCTCGATCGGTGTGCGCGGCGAGTTCACCGAGAAGTACCTGAACGGCCTCGGTTTCAAGGACGTCGAGGTCATCGGCTGTCCCTCGCTGTTCATGTACGGCAAGGAACTCGCCGTGCAGAAGCGGACGCAGGAGCTGACCGCCGAGTCCCGGATCGCGATCAACGGCTCGCACAGCGCGGTGCGCAGCCAGGGGCTGGGCCGGGTCATCACCCGGGCCCACGCCCGTTACCCGAACCTGCGGTTCATAGGCCAGAACCTCAGCGACGCACTGCAGTTGCACTGGCGGGACCTGTCCGACCCGAACGGGAAGGTCACCGGGATACCCACGCATCCCGACCACCCGATGTACCGGGAGGACAAGGTCCGCGTCTACATCGACCCGGTGACCTGGATCGACGACCTGCGGGACTTCGACTTCTCCTTCGGTTCCCGCATCCACGGCAACATCGCGGCGCTGCTCGCCGGTACGCCCGCGACCGTGCTCTGCTCGGACTCGCGCACGCTGGAGCTGTGCCGCTACTTCGAGATCCCGCACCGCACGCTCGACAAGCTGTCCGGGGCCCCCGAGGAAACCGACCCGGCGCGGCTGTACGAGGAGGCCGACCTCAGCGGGCTGACCGGCAACCACCACGAGCGGTTCGAGCGGTTCACCTCGTTCCTGGACCGCAACGGGCTGGACAACACGTTCTCGCACGGCGACGGGGGCGCGGCCCACGAGGAGCGGATGCGTTCGCTGGACTTCCCCGGCGGCGTCCGCCCGTGGCTCGACACCGACCCGGCCGCGCTCGTCGCGCGCTTCGGCTGGCTGCACACCCGGGTCAGCGAACTGAGCGCGGACAACGCCAAGCTGAAGAAGGAACTGGCCCTCGTCAAGGCCAGGACGAAGCCCGGCGCCAAGTCCGCAACCAAGACCGGCACCGGGAAGACCACCGTGGTCGCCCCCGCGTCCCGCTCGGTGTACCGCAGGGCCCGCCGGGTGGTGGGCCGTCCCCTGCGCCGGGCCCTGCAGGGCGGACGGAACTGACGGCGGCGGCCCGGAAAAGCCGTCCGGGCCACCCTCGGGGCCTGTCCGGCGGATCCCGCCGGACAGGCCCTTACATCCAACGGTCACTCCACCCTTTGCGGACACGCGCGTGTCGTCCGGACGTCGGTACGCGTTAACCCGTGCGTCCGTCTCCGCGACGCCCTTGGAGTGACCGCGTGCCCCTGTCCCTGTCCCGCCGGCGGTTCCCGGCGGGGATCCGTCCGCGCCGTGCCTCGCCCCACACCCCCGGCCCCGCCTCCGGACGTCCGCCCGGCCGCCCGGTCGTCGCCAAGGTGACGGCGGCGGCCGTGCTGGTCGGCGCCTTCGTGGCGCAGGCCGCGGCGGCCCTGCTCCCGAACGTCCCGCTGCTGCTCGCCGCGACCGCCGTCTCCCTGGCGGTCGAGGGTGTGCTGTACCGGTGGCAGCCCGGCACGCTGTCGCTGCTGGCCAAGTCGCACGCGGACATCACCGTCCGCCACGTACTGCGGGACCTGCTCCTGGTGGTGGGTCTGCTGCGGTTCGGGGAGAACGACCGGGAGCCGCAGTACGCGTGGCTCGTCGCCGGCCTGCTCGCCTTCTACGCGCTGCACTGCGCGATCCAGGCGGTGTCCTTGCTGGTCCGCCGCACCCGCACGCTGCCCGTGGTGACCCGGAACATCGACGCCTCGGCCCTGCGCCTGACCCGCGCCCCGGCCGCGCTGCTGCGCCACGCCGGCCACCGGCTGCTGCTCCTCGGCCTGCCCACGACGGCCGGCCTGGCCTCGACGGCGGTGACCCGGACCCCCCTGCCCGCGGCGGCCGGGATCGCGTTGTCGCTGGCACTCGCGGCGGCGGGCCTGGGCGCACTGCTGCTGCGCCTGCTGCCCTCCCGGCGGCCGGCGGGTGAACAGGAGGTACTCGACTGGTTCGACGCCTGGCTGGCCGACTACCGGCCCACGGTCGGCCTGTACTTCTCCGGCGGGGCCTCCTCCGCCTACCAGGCGAACATGTGGCTGGAGACGATGAGCAGGCTCGACGGCCGGCCGGTGATCGTCCTGCGTGAGCGGTTCATGGTGGCGAAGATCGCGGCGACCGACATCCCGGTCGTGTGCCTGCCGAAGGTGTCCACCCTGATGCGGCTCGAGCGCTCCTCGCTGCGGGTCCTCATCCACCCGTCGAACTCCGGCAAGACCTCGCAGGTGCTGCGCATCCCCACGATCAGGCACGCCTTCGTCAACCACGGCGAGAGCGACAAGCTGTCGTCCTGCAACCCGTACGCGAAGGCCTACGACGAGGTATGGGTGGCCGGTCCCGAGGCGCGTGAGCGGTACGCACGGGCCGAGGTGGGGGTCGAGGACAAGGACGTGGTGGAGATCGGCCGTCCCCAACTGGACGCCGTACGCCCGTACGCGGGCCCACCGGCCGGTCCGTACACCACGGTGCTGTACGCGCCGACCTGGGAGGGCTGGGACGGCAACCCGGGCAACACCTCGGTGCTCGCGGCCGGGGAGAACCTCGTACGGGCGCTGCTCGCGGACCCGGGCGTGCGGCTGCTGTACAAGCCGCATCCGCTGACCGGCTCGGTGGATCCGCGGGCGGGCGCCGCCGACCGGCGCGTCCGGGAGCTGATCCGGGCGGCGAACCGGGAGCGGTCCGCAAAAGCCGCCCGGCCCACGCGTTCCGCCTCGGAGCTGGACCGGCTCACCGCGGAGCTGGACCGGCTCACGGCGGCCGACGTCCGCCCGGGCGCCGACCAGGTCGAGCGGATGCTGGCGCAGTCCGCCCCGCCGCCGGGCCGGGCCGAGGCGGTGAGGAGCGTCACGGCGGCCTGGGAGGAGGCGTACTGGGCGTCGCTGCCGGAGGGGGAGCACCAGATCGTCACCGGCGTACGGCCCGCCCTGTACTCCTGCTTCGACGTCGCCGACCTGCTGATCAGCGATGTGTCGAGCGTCATCAGCGACTTCCTGGCCAGCGGCAAGCCGTACGCGGTGGCGAACACCGGCGGGCTGTCCGAGGAGGCGTTCCGGGCGGAGTTCCCGACGGTGGCGGCGGCGACCGTACTGACACCGGACGCGGGCGGGGTGCCGGCCCTGCTGGAGTCGGTCCGGCACCCGGAGAAGGACGAACTGGCGGATTTCCGCGCGGAGTTGAAGCTGAGACTACTGGGCCCCGACGAGCCGACGGCGCAGGACCGCTGCAACGCGGCCCTGCGCGCCCTGTCCACGGCCGCGCTGCACCACAGGACGCGCGTGTCCCCTCTCCCCCCGGAGGCGCTGCTCCCCGCCCCACGCCGGAACCCCGACACCCACCCGGGAGCCGGAGCGGACACCGGAACCCGGGGCGGTCAGGGGTAGGGCCTGTCCGGCGGCCCAGGTCGCAGGAAATCGACGGTGCCTCATCAGCGCGGGTGAGCGGGGCGATGGAGGTCCCTCCCGCTCATGGGGGTCCCTCCCGCTCGAGCGAAGTCGACGCGCCGGGGTCCCCCCTGCTCGAAGATCTCCGGGGGAGGGCGTGCCGGCCCCCGCGTCTGCGGCATGATCCGCCGGACAGGCCCTGGGGGATGTCATGCCGCCGTCGGGGTCTTCGACTCCGGGGCGGGCCTCCCGGGCGAGGTCAGCAGGTGGCGGGCCCGGTGGGCGGCGCGGCGCAAGGCGGTGGCCGTGCCGCCCTCGCGGTAGCCGGGGAAGACGCGGGCCTCCCGGGGCGAGGCGAGGTAGACGGAGTCGGGGATGCCCGCCGCACGGTCACGGAAGTGCGGATACACGAGGTAGACGCGTCGGCCCCGCCGCTCCAGCAGGGCCGGTGCCTGCTTCTTCGACGCCGTGAACTTCACGGCGTCGATGAGGAGTTCGAGCCGCTGCTCGGCCACCAGGTGCAGCCTCAGCCGTTCCTCGACCTTCAGGTGCCGGGCGACGTCGTCGCTCCAGTGGGCGTCCATCAGGGGCTTCGCCAGCTCCAGCTTGTGCCGCCGCACCCGGTCGCTGTCCTTGAGGAACCGGGGGCCGAACTGCGGGAGCAGGGTGACGGTCAAGGGCCGCACCATGAGCCGGTCGCGCCCGGGGCCCTCGGGGACGAGGCCGGCGATCAGGTCCGCCAGACGGCGGGCCGACTCGAAGCGCAGGGTGTAACTCCCGCTCTTGGTCACGTGCTTGCCGTCGTCGCGGCCCACCAGGTAGTAGCAGGTGTAATCGGCGATCACGGAGACGCCGTTCGCCCTGAGGTACGCCTCCATGGTGAACAGCGCGTCCTCGCCGGTGAACAGCGACTCGTCGAACCGTATGCCGTGCCGGACGAGTAACTCGCGGCGGAACAGCTTCTGCGCGCTGAGCGTGTACTTGATGTTGGAGGAGTGGACGTCCGTACGCTCCAGTGTGCGGCCCCACATGGACTTCGGTGCGCCCCGGTTGACGCCTTCGACCCGGCCGAGGACCACATCGGTGCCGGCCCGGTCGGCCATGGCGACCATCCGCTGCAGGGCCTCGTGGCCCAGCCGGTCGTCGGCGTCCAGGAAGAAGACGTACCGCCCGGTGGCCTTGCCCAGGCCGATGTTGCGCGGGCCGCTGGGGCCGCCCGAGTTCGCCTGCCGGATCACGGTGACCGGCATGGGCGCACGGCCCGCGAACTCCTCCAGGCACTCCCCCGTGCCGTCCGTCGAGCCGTCGTCGACGGCGATGACCTCGATGCGCTCCGGGTCGATGGTCTGTGCCTCCAACGAGGCGAGGCACTCGACCAGATACGGCATCGCCTCGTACGCCCCGATGATCACGGTGACATCAGGCTGTGCCACGGTCACGTTTCCCCCTTGCTGCAGGACATTTCCCTCGTATCGCCTCATTCGCTACTTGTTAGACGGAGGTTCGAGGTAGGGGGTTGCCTCGAACGGCCCTTCAAGTGACCCATGTCATACGGGAGTTCGGCCGACCACTGGCCGACGCGAAAGGTTCGGCCCCCGAGGAGTTGCTCCTCGGGGGCCGAGCCTGTGGGGTGTTCGAGTGGGTGTCGGACGGGTGCCCGGAGCGGGTCAGCCCGCCCCGGCGCCCTCCGTCTCACCGGTCACCGACGCCGCCTGCGCGGGCAGCGCGTCCGCCGGCTCCACGTCCGGTCCGCCGACCATGGTCCGGGACTCCTGGCCGAGGTTGCGCGTCTCGGCCTTCCGGGCGAGCTGACCCACCGCGGCGTTGAACTGGTCGATGGACCTCGGCTCGTCCGGGCCCAGCAGGTAGCGCTTGAGCTCGCCCCGCTCCGCGGCCAGCGGATCGCTCTCGGGCTCCCGGACGGCGGCCAGCAGCTCGTCGAGTCCGGCCGCGTCGTTGGCCAGGATCACCGCGGCCCGCACCGCCGTGTTCTGCCGCTTGAACTCCTCCGCCCCCAGCCCGGCGGAGTCGGTCACCGCGTACGGCTTGCCGCTGGCGATGAAGTCGGAGACGACACTGGAGATGTCGGAGACCATCGCGTCGGAGACGTTGAAGCAGTCGTACAGGCGCGGCTGGGGGCCCGTGATGACGCGGTGCTCCCAGTCGGGGAAGGAACGCCAGTACGCGGTGTTCCACTCGGCGTGCAGCCGGGCGGTCTCCTCGTGCCGGGCCACGTCGATCAGGCCGTCGCGGCTGGCCTCGGCCTCGTCACCGCCAACGGTGCCGCCGGCCAGCTCGGCCAGCCGGGCCTCGATGCGCGTCAGCTCGGCCGCGGCCCGCTCCTGGGCCGCCGTGTCCGCGGTGTAGCGGGGGTCGGCGGCGCGCTCGGCGGTGGCCTTCTCGATCAGCGCGGTGATCCGCTGGTGGGCGGCCTTGGCCTGCGCGCTGCGGGTTCCGGTGAACGGGTGCGGCTTGTAGAGCACACGGACCGCGGGGTCGGCCGCGACCAGTCGCTTCACGATGTTCTCGCCGGCCAGCAGGATCGAGGTGTTGCCGGGGTTGTCGTCCCAGCCCTCCCAGGTGGGGGCGTACAGGACCGTCGGACGGTGCCCCTCGGCGGCTTCGCCGCGGGCGCCCTCGATGGGGGCCAGCTGGGGGCGGCCGACCTCGACGATGTCGTCGTCGCGGACGCCGACGTCGGCGATGGCGTAGCGGTCGCGGCCCGCGCGGCCGGCCGTCCACACCTCGTCGTAGACCTTGCTGTACGGGTTCACGCTGGCGATCTTGTCGCTGTCGCCGTGGCCGATGAAGACGTGCTTCATGGTGGGAACGCGCAGCAGGTGGATGTTCTTGCCGACGTTCGCCGCGTACAGCGCGACGCGCACCGTGGACAGGTCCAGGTTCATCAGGTGCACCCCTCCGGGCACGCAGACGACGGGGACCGTGGTGGGGGCCAGGTTGCTCAGTATGGCCCGCTCGCGCAGGATGATCAGCGGACGGGTGTCCAGCTGCTCCATGGTCTCCAGCCACATGTTGACCTGGTAGGCGGAGTCCTTGGAGCCGGAGAAGTACAGCACGGTCTCCGGCCGGTAGTCGCTCAGCCAGCCGTCGACCGCTTCCAGCACCTTCTCGGCGTTCGGCGGTGTCCGCCGGCCCCGCACGTAGGGCACCAGGGCCAGCACGTACAGGAGGCCCAGGAGCACCGTGGCCCCGATGCCGACGAAGCCGATGGCGGCCGAGTCCAGCGCCGCGGCGACCAGTATCCCGACGACCGCCACGAGGTCGAGGTGGAGCATCTTCTCGGCGGCGCGGTGCGTCAGTGCGCGCGGCGGCGCGTCCGGGATGCGGACGCGGGAGGCCAGGTCGATGTTGCGGGTGGCCACCGGCATGCGTCGGCGGTTGCGGATCAGCGTGGTCAGCGCGCCGTGCGGGGCCTGAAGACCGTAGAAGGCGATGAAGCAGGCGATCGCCCCGTAGTAGATCAGGTTGTCCGCGAGCGACAGGCGGGCCAGCAGCAGGATCAGCAGCAGCTGCCGGATCAGGAAGCGGATCGACAGTCCCGCCCGCACCTTGCTGAGGCGGTTGACCAGGTAGCTGCCCCTGTGGTGCAGGTAGTGGTCCGCCAGGTACGTCACGGCGGCCACTGCCGCGAAGGCGGGAACGCTCGGGACGAGCGCGGCCAGCATGAGACAGGGGAAGGCCAGCATCATGAGGACCGCTGCGACCAGTTCGGCCGCGCTGCCCACCCGGGCGACGCGAATAGCGGTGGATATCAACGGATAAACCTGCTCTTGGAGGGTGAGTGCCGGTTTGTGTCTACGGGAAATACATGAGCGAAGGATTCAGGCCCCCGCGAACATCCGCGCACGAACTGCGTGAACGGGGGCCGCAGAGGCCTGAATTACCGGAGTCTATTTGCCGCCAATTATTACACGCCGTCCTGACGATCCAGCACCGACGCGAGTGCCTGCTCGAATCCGGTGGCACGGGCCGCGCCCGCGGTCGGGTCCTGCTGCCGTACGTCGATGACATGGCCGGTGAGCTCGGAGAGCAGCACGTCCAGGGAGGTGCGGGCCACCGCCTCGGAGGACAGCAGGCTGCCCGCGGGCTCCTGGCCGAAGGCCTTGGTGCGCATCGGCGTGGCGGTGCGCTCCGGGTTGACGCAGTTGACGCGGACACCGTCGCCGGCCCACTCGTCGGACAGGGCCTGGGTGAGGTTCACCATCGCGGCCTTGGTCGAGGAGTAGAGGCTGTACTCGGCGCGCCCGCGGGTGTAGCTGCTGGAGGTGTAGAGCAGCAGCTGACCCTTCGTCTCGGCGAGGTACTTGTACGCGGACCGGGCGATCTGCACCGGGGCCAGGTAGTTGACCTTCAGCGCCTCCTCGATGGTGGCGTTGTCGGTCTCGGCCAGTTTCCCGATGCGCAGCACGCCGGCCGTGTTGACGACGTAGTCGATGCGGCCGGTCTCCGCGTACGCCTTGGACAGCGCGTCGTCGACCTCCTCCGGGTTCTCGACGTGGGTGCCGGTGGTGGACCGCCCGAGCGGGTACACGGTGGCGCCGTAGGACTCGGCGAGGTCGCAGACGTCCTTGCCGATGCCGTAGGAACCGCCGAAGACGACGAGGGTCTTACCGGTGAGCAGCTCGCGGTAGGTCTCTTCGCCGATCTGCTCGGGCGCCGCCGTGGAGGCGAGCTGGAACAGCTTGTCGGCGATGAAGACGTCGACGGGCTGGGTGACCTTCATGTTGTACTCGTCGCCCGCGACGACGTGGATCGGCACGTCGGGCAGGTACTTGAGCACGACGGAGCAGTCGTCCGTGGCCTGGAAGTTGGGGTCGCCGGCGGCGACCTCGTAGGCGCGGCGGATCGTGGACAGCTTGAAGGCCTGGGGGGTCTGGCCGCGGCGCAGCCGGGAGCGGTCCGGGATCTCGGTGATGAACTCGCCGTCGTCGCCGTGCGTCCGCGTGACGATGATGGTGTCCGCGGACGGGATGGCCACGTCGACGGCCTGGTAGCGCTCCAGGGCGCTCACGCAGTCGTCGATGACGCGCTGTGACAGCAGGGGGCGGACGGCGTCGTGGAAGAGGACGTTGCGGTCCTCCCCCTCGGCCAGGCCCTCGCCGAGGGCCGAGATGGCCCGCTCGGTGGTCTCGTTCCGTGTCGAGCCGCCCTCGATGACCCGGGTGACCTTCGTGAAACCCGCCTTGGCGACGATCTTCTCGACGTCGGGCACGTAGCCCGGCGCCATCAGCACGATGATGTCGTCGATCGAGTCGGCGTTCTCGAAGGTGGTCAGGGTGTGCTCGATGACTGCCTTGCCGGCGATCTTCAGCAGTTGCTTGGGGATCGACAGACCCACCCGCTGGCCGGTGCCACCGGCCAGAATCACTGCGGTGGTACGGGGCTTGGCTATGTGCTGTGACACAGGTGACCTACCTTGGGCATCAGGGAACTGCAAAATGGTCCCACTTGTGGTTACCGCAATGCAAGGTGAGCGTCCTTCGTCGCATATGTGCGAGCCACCTGCCATTCACCTGGGATCCCCAGGTGGTCGGCACCGGTTCCCCGGACGCCCCGGAAATCGCTGTGAGTAACTGCACAGGTCACCGGCCTGCCGCGGCGGGTGTCCCGGGCGGGCGCGGCGGCGGGCCGGGCCGGGCCCGGCCGGCGGCCGCGGCCGGGCCCGGGAACCACGGATCTTCACTCCCCCGAGGGCGGGACTGCACCATTTCTTCATATTCGGGAGCACCGCAAAGGATGAAGTGCCCGACAACCCTAAATTCGGCTGGTCGGCCCGCTCTTTGCGGGGGAATTCCATATGAAGATCCGGCGGTTTTCGGTATCGGCGGGGGCGGGACGACGGCCGGTGGTCACACCAGGTGGACGCCGGGGCGGCCCGCCTCCACCCGCAGCCGGGCCAGTGTGCGCGGTGTGGCCCGCGGCCGCACCACGGTGTCCACCACCCGCACCCGTGCGTCGATGCCCTCACGGCGCACGTCGAACAGGTGGTAGCCGCGGTGGGCGTCGAGCAGCTTCCAGTGCGGGTTGTCCGCGCGCCGCGGGTCCCACTGCTCGCGGAAGGCGGCCTGGTCCTGGTCGCCGTTGCTGGAGACGGAGGTGCCGACGAACTCGGCGCCCACGACGGCGGACTCCGGGTCGGCGAAGTCCGCCTTGAGGTCGCTGATCATCGTGAGGTGGCGGTCGCCGGTGAGCACGACGGGGTTGCTCACCCGCCGGAACTCCTGCAGCAGCGCGTTTCGTTCGGCCTGGTAACCGTCCCAGGCGTCGTAGAACCAGAGCTTGCCGGGACCGGCCTGGAGGTCCGTCTCGGCCATCATGATCTGGGAGGCGATCAGGTTCCAGCGGGCGGGCGAGTGGCGCAGCCCGTCGACCAGCCACCGCTTCTGGGCGGCGCCGAGCATGGTCAGCGCGGGGTCCTGGGCGCCTTCCTGGCTGGTCGCCTGGTCGCTGCGGTACTGCCGGGTGTCCAGCACGTTGAGCCGGGCCAGCCGGCCGAACTCCAGCCGGCGGTACATCCGGATGTGCGGACCGTCCGGGACGGCGCTCGCGCGTACCGGCATGTGCTCGTAGTACGCCTGGTAGCCCGCCGTCAGCCGGGCCGTGAACGCGTCGTGCGACTGCTTGTCGGGGTCCTGCGGGATCTCGCCGGCGAAGTCGTTGTCGATCTCGTGGTCGTCGAAGGTGACCACGAAGGGCGCGTTCGCGTGCATGGCCGCGAGGTCCGGGTCGGAGCGGTACTGGGCGTACCGGTTGCGGTACTGGGTCAGGCTGTACGGCTCCCCGGAACCCTCGTGGCGGCGCACGCCGGTCGCCGACGGGGTGGACTCGTAGATGTAGTCGCCGACGAACACGACGACGTCCGGGTCCTGTTCCAGCATGTCGGCGTACGGCGTGAAGTAGCCGTGCTGCCAGTTCTGGCAGGAGGCGAGCGCGACCCGCAGCCTGCCGCCCGCGCTGTGCGCCGGGGGCGCGGTACGGGTGCGGCCGGTGCGCGAGAGCTGCCCCTCGACGCGGAAGCGGTACCAGTACCGGGTGTCGGGGCGCAGGCCGCGCACGTCGACGTGGACGCTGTGCCCGTGGGCGGGCCTGGCCCAGGCGGTGCCCCGGCGGACGACCTTCTTGAAGCGGGCGTCCTGGGCGAGCTGCCACTCGACGGGCACCGGGAGGTCCGGCATGCCCCCGCCGTTCAGGGGGTCGGGAGCGAGCCGGGTCCACAGCACGATCCCGTCGGACAGAGGGTCACCGGAGGCGACACCGAGGCTGAACACCCCGTCGGGCAACGGTTTCCGCTCCGCGGCCCGAGCGGTGGCCGGCAGCCACAACTGGGCGGAGGCCGCGGCGCCGAGCACTGCGGCGCCGGTGGTCAGAACGCGTCGGCGGTCGGGCGAAACTGTTCCGGACATCGGTGAACTCCCCTGCCTCGCAAGCGTCTTGGACACGGGGAAGCTCGCCGTCCGGGAGGTCGGGGCACTGAACACGGCGGTGCGCGTACATGACAAAAAGAAAGACAACGGGAAACCCGCCCCGGCACGGGAACATCGCGCTGCCCGGACGGGTCCTGAAGGTGAGCGGCGGACGACGGGGCCGCGGCACCGGCCGCCCGGTCCGGTTGCCGTAAGCCGTAAGCCGTAAGGAGCGTGCCGCGAACCCGGCACGCTCCACACGACGGGCCCTGGGGCCCGTCCGGCCCGGGGCCGGCCTAGAACGGCTTGAAGTCGTCGTACTCCCGCTCGGACTCGTCCCGTTCGGCCTGCCGCTCGCGGCGTCGCTGGACAGCCGGACGGGGCGCCTCGAAGCGGTGGTCCTCGCCGCGCCGGCCGAGCATCTCCGCACCGGCGGTCACCGTCGGCTCCCAGTCGAAGACGACCGCGTTGTCCTCGGGGCCGATGGCGACACCGTCGCCGGACCGGGCGCCGGCCTTCACCAACGCGGCCTCCACCCCGACCCGGTTGAGCCGGTCGGCGAGGTAGCCGACGGCCTCGTCGTTGTTGAAGTCGGTCTGGCGGACCCAGCGTTCGGGCTTCTCGCCGCGCACCCGGAACAGCCCGTCGTCCTCGCGGGTGACGGTGAACCCGGAGTCGTCCACGGCCTTGGGCCGGATGACGATGCGGGTCGCCTCCTCCTGCGGCCTGGCGGCCCGCGCCTGGGCCACCGACTCGGCGAGCGCGAACGACAGTTCCCGCAGCCCGAGATGGGCGACGGCGGACACCTCGAAGACGCGGTACCCGCGCGCCTCCAGGTCGGGCCGGACCATCTCGGCGAGGTCCTTGCCGTCCGGTACGTCGGTCTTGTTGAGGACGACGATGCGGGGACGGTCGTCGAGGCCGCCGTACTGCCGCAGTTCCTCCTCGATGATGTCGAGGTCGGAGAGGGGGTCGCGGTCCGACTCCAGCGTCGCGGTGTCCAGCACGTGCACGAGCACGCTGCACCGCTCCACGTGCCGCAGGAACTCGAGCCCCAGGCCCTTGCCCTGGCTGGCGCCCGGGATCAGCCCCGGCACGTCGGCGACGGTGTAGACGGTCGACCCGGCGGTGACGACGCCCAGGTTGGGCACGAGGGTGGTGAACGGATAGTCGGCGATCTTGGGCTTGGCGGCGGAGAGCACGGAGATCAGCGAGGACTTCCCCGCGCTCGGATAGCCGACCAGCGCCACGTCGGCGACGGTCTTCAGCTCCAGGACGATGTCCTGCAGGTCCCCCGGCACACCGAGCAGCGCGAACCCGGGCGCCTTGCGCCGCGCGGAGGCGAGGGCGGCGTTCCCGAGCCCGCCCCGGCCGCCCTGGGCGGCGACGTACGAGGTCCCGTTCCCGACCAGGTCGGCGAGCACGTTGCCCGCCTTGTCGAGGACGACGGTCCCGTCCGGCACCGGCAGGACCAGGTCCTGGCCGTCCTTGCCGCTGCGGTGGCCGCCCTCGCCGGGCTTGCCGTTGGTGGCCTTGCGGTGCGGGGAGTGGTGGTACTCGAGGAGCGTGGTCACGGACTGGTCGACGGTCAGGATGACATCGCCGCCCCGCCCGCCGTTCCCGCCGTCCGGTCCGCCCAGCGGCTTGAACTTCTCACGGTGGACGGAGGCACAGCCGTGGCCTCCGTTACCCGCGGCGACATGCAGCTCGACGCGGTCCACGAAGGTGGTCATGGGGGTGCCTCCTGAGACAGTGCGGTGTACGTGTGTACGTGTTTCCTGGGTCAACACGCGAAAGGCGGACCCGCCTTCCCGCCAGGGAAGTGAGGTCCGCCTCGCGAAAGCTTCCGATCAGGCGACCGGAACGATGTTCACGACCTTGCGGCCGCGGCTGGTGCCGAACTGCACCGAACCGGCCTCCAGGGCGAACAGCGTGTCGTCGCCGCCACGGCCGACGCCGGCGCCGGGGTGGAAGTGGGTTCCGCGCTGGCGGACGAGGATCTCACCCGCGTTGACGACCTGACCGCCGAAGCGCTTCACGCCGAGCCGCTGGGCATTGGAGTCGCGACCGTTCCGGGTGGACGATGCGCCCTTCTTGTGTGCCATCTCTCCTCAGTCCCTTACTTCGCAGCCGTGGGGATCTCAGTGACCTTGATCGCCGTGTACTGCTGGCGGTGGCCCTGACGACGGCGGTAGCCGGTCTTGTTCTTGTAGCGCAGAATGTCGATCTTCTGGCCCTTGTGGTGGTCCACGACCTCGGCCTGGACCTTGACACCGGCCAGCACCCACGGGTCGCTGGTCACGGCCTCGCCGTCGACGAGGAGCAGGGTCGAGAGCTCGACCGTGTCGCCGACCTTGGCGGTGGAAATCTTGTCAACCTCAACGATGTCGCCGACAGCAACCTTGTGCTGGCGACCACCGCTGCGCACGATGGCGTACACGCGGATCTCTCTCTCACTCGATGAACGGCACCCCGCAGGCCAGCCGCCCGACAGACACACGGGCAACCTCTCTCGAGCCGACCCGCGCCCGGGAGGAAGAGGTTTACGGGGATGTGGCGTCCCGATGGACACGCCGACGGTCCAGGGTACGGGGACGTTCCCCGACCGGTCAAACCGGGCTCGAACGATCGGTGAACACCGTGCCGGACGGGGGCGGCCCCGCCCGGCGGATCAGCTCGTGAGCAGGTGGGCGCGCCCGAACATGGTCGCCGCGACCCGCGCGGTCGGTGTGCCGGAGTCCAGATCCGCACCGGCCTCCCGCAGCACCTCGACCACCTCGTCCGCGCCCTTGAACAGGGCGCCGGCGATGGGCGCCTGGTCCCGGGCGTTGCGCAGGTCGGGGTCGGCGCCGAGCCGGAGCAGAGCCCGCACGGTGTCGGCGTGTCCGTGATAGGCGGCGAGCATCAGCAGGGTGTTGCCGGCCGCGTCGGTCACGTCGACCGGCAGCCCGTGCTCCACGAACCCCGCCAGCTCCTCGGTGCCGCCCTCCCGGGCCAGGTCCATGGCGATGGCCACGACGCGTTCCGTCTGCTCGGGAGTCAGACCGCCCCTGCTCATGTGAATCCCTCCTGATCACGCGGTTGTGCTGGTCATGTCCGTGAGGGCACCGGGCGGCGACGGCGCACGCCCGGGCGCGGGCCACCGAGTGGCCCGCGCCCGGGCGCGGTGCGGCGTGTACCGCGGTTCCCTCGAACGGCGAGGCTCAGAGGTTGCCGGCGGCCAGGGCCTCGATCGCCTTGCGGACGCCTTCGCCGTAGGCCGGGTCGGCCTGGGTGCAGTTGGCGATGTGCCGCTCGACGGTCTGCTCCGAGGCACCGTTGATGGCGCGCGCCGTGTTCTCGAAGAGAACCTTCTGCTGCTCGGGGCTCATCAGGCGGAACAGGTTCCCGGGCTGCTCGAAGTAGTTGTCGTCGTCCTCACGGAAGTTGAACCGGTCGGCGACGGCACCCACGGCCAGGCTCGGCTCGCGGTAGGCCGGCTGGTCGGCCCAGCGGCCGTAGGAGTTGGGCTCGATGCCCGGGGTGGAGCCCTGGTTGCCGTCGACCCGCATGGCACCGTCGCGGTGGTAGGTGTTCACCGGGTTCTTCGCGGCGTTGACCGGGATCTGGTGGTGGTTCACACCGAGGCGGTAGCGCTGGGCGTCACCGTAGGAGAAGAGACGGCCCTGCAGCATCCTGTCGGGCGAGTAGCTGATGCCCGGAACCACGTTCGCCGGGGTGAAGGCGGCCTGCTCGACGTCCGCGAAGTAGTTCGCGGGGTTGCGGTTGAGCTCCCACTCGCCGACCTCGATCAGCGGGTAGTCCTTCTTCGACCAGACCTTGGTGAGGTCGAAGGGGTGGAAGCGGTAGTTCTCCGCGTCGGCCTCCGGCATGACCTGGATGAACAGCTTCCACTTCGGGAAGTCGCCGTTCTCGATCGCCTCGTAGAGGTCGCGCTGGTGGGACTCGCGGTCCTTGCCGACCAGGGCCTCGGCCTCGGCGTCGGTGAGGTTCTTGATGCCCTGCTGGGTGCGGTGGTGGAACTTGACCCAGAACCGCTCGCCCTCGGCGTTGATCAGGCTGTAGGTGTGCGAGCCGAAGCCGTGCATGTGCCGGTACGAGGCGGGGATGCCCCGGTCGGACATCACGATCGTGATCTGGTGCAGGGCCTCGGGGAGGTTGGTCCAGAAGTCCCAGTTGTTCTCCGCGTCGCGGAGGTTGGTGCGCGGGTCGCGCTTCACCGCGCGGTTGAGGTCCGGGAACCTCAGCGGGTCGCGGAAGAAGAAGACCGGGGTGTTGTTCCCGACCAGGTCCCAGTTGCCCTCGTCCGTGTAGAACTTCAGGGCGAAGCCGCGGATGTCGCGCTCGGCGTCGGCCGCGCCGCGCTCACCGGCGACGGTGGAGAACCGGGCGAACATCTCGGTCTTCTTGCCGACCTCGGAGAAGATGTTCGCGCTCGTGTACTGCGTGATGTCGTGGGTCACCGTGAAGGTGCCGAACGCGCCCGAGCCCTTGGCGTGCATCCGGCGCTCCGGGATGACCTCGCGGTCGAAGTGCGCGAGCTTCTCCAGGAACCACACGTCCTGCAGGAGCATCGGACCGCGCGGACCGGCCGTCAGGGAGTTCTGGTTGTCGGCGACCGGCGCGCCGGCAGCCGTGGTCAACGGCTTCTGGTTGTTCTCGGTCAAAGCTCGCTCCTCGGTGTGTGGTTCTTCGGGGGGGGCAAGGCCTGGCGGTCCTGGCCGTCCGAGCGTCCGCGCGAGCCGCTCCGCAGCCCGCATCAGGACCCACCCTATGTTAGACATGGTCTAAGTCAAGGCGACATTCAGAACCATATCTGTTCTTGAGATGGGATCAATCGCTGGTTAGGGTGACGTACATGAGTGATCTCTTGAAGAGGCTTCGGGAACGCGGCTGGCGCCTGACCGCGCAGCGGCGCGTTGTGGCCGAGGTTCTCGGCGGGGACCACATCCATCTGACCGCCGACGAGGTGCACGCGCGCGCGGTGGGGCTGCTGCCCGAGATCTCCCGGGCGACGGTCTACAACACCCTGGGCGAACTGGTGACGCTGGGCGAGCTCGTCGAGGTCTCGACCGACCACCGCGCCACGCGCTACGACCCGAACGCGCACCGGCCCCATCACCACCTGCTCTGCGACCGCTGCGGCGCCCTCCGCGACGTGCACCCGGCGGGCGACCCCCTCTCGGACCTCCCGGAGTCGGAACGCTTCGGATACACGCTCTCCGACGTCGAACTGACCTACCGCGGAACCTGCCCGGACTGCACGGCCTGATCCCGGAGCGGCCATCGCGTCACCTTCGTGACCGCTCGCCGGATGCCCGGCCCGACTCAGCCCGGCGCATCCCGGCGGTCGCAGGTGCCGACCGAGCGAGGACCGCGCCCCCGCCAGCCGTGCGCGCCAAGGCCGTCAGGGGCTACGGGGCCGGCGGGGACTACGGGGCTGACGAAGCCGACACGGCACACCCGGCCGCCCGCCGGCGAAGGCCGCGCACGCGTCTCAGACCGTGTCCGCCATGACGGGACGACGGTTCACGGCACGGAATCCCCTCGACCCGACCGACGACGACCCCGGAGACCCACCCGCATCAGCGGTCGTCCGCCGACGTTGCCGTCAACTACTACCGTCACCCCACACAGAAGCCTCGCCGGACGCACCTGACGGGGCTTAAAGTTTGCCGATGCCACCCAGCGCAGCAGGCATGGTTTCAGGCAGCGAAACCGGGGGCCTGGAGGATGTCGCCGTGCGGAGGCGCTGGGCCTCGATGAAGGCTACCTGGGTCTCATCGCGGAAAGGGGTGGAACGTCGCCGGAGACGCTTCGCCATTTACCTCATAATCACCGAAAACAACGAAACGCCATCGAGCGAGACTATTGTCTGCAAATTCACCCATTATTTTCGCTGGGCAGCCGAGAGGGGTTCGGTCATATTGAATGACCGAACCCCTCAGGCCCAAGTCGCGCGCATCAGCAGCAGTCGATCTCGATGCCGTTCCTGCGGGCGATATCACGGACTCCCGTCACGGCGTCCAGCAATGCGCGCTCCAGTGTCTCCAATTTCGGAACCCTCTGCTCAAACCGCGACTCATTGGCGACGGATTCCCATGCGAGGCGATAGGAATCCTCCAACTCAATAACCGCTTCGACTATGTCGGCGCGCTGGTCGAACGAGAGGCCGACAGCCCCCTGAATTCCCATGCTCAATTGCGCCCGAGCCGAAATGAGGTCACCGACATGCCGAATATGAGCGACTCCAACTTTCTCACTCAGCAGAATTTCAGCAAGCGTGGCATCGTGATGTCTGTCGCGCCGATCCAACTCAATCTCCCTAATTCAGGGTTCTCCGAAGAGCGACCATTCCACGCGCACCTTCTGGAATGTCCACCCCGCCTTCCCTGAGGATGGCAACACAATAGGTTACACAACTATTGTGAATCCCATCGTAAGCACCCAGGTCGGCCCCGATGGTCTTCTGCTGCGCCCTCATTGCAGCCCCCACATTGGGAACTTCAAAGGTCCGTTCAATCACGTTCGGACCAAGAGACCCGGCGCGCGCTCCGGTCGTGGGGAGGCCATTGGGATTACCGGTGCCGTCCCAGTCGGGAATCACCTGCTCGGTTTCCAGTGAAACACCATCTTTTTCCACGCGGATGGTGGCATGTTCCATGTCCTGATCCCAGCGAATAGTCGCCGTTCCATCGCAATTGTGAACCAGAACCGGCGCGGTGCCCGCCAGCACATAGTACGTATGGACATCCTCGACCGTCAGGTCGTGCGTGCGCTGGCGCTTGTCGAAGGGGCGGATGGACGTCAGCTCGATCGAGTCGCCGTCTGCAGTGTGCAGACGCATGCCGGGCTTCAGGTCGCCAGCCTCGATCCACGTCTCCTCCGAGTCGACCCAGAAGGGGTGGGTCGTCGTGGAAGCCAGCTTTTCCTGCTTGCCCGACTTCCCCTTAAACGTGAGGTCGACGAAGTGCTTGTCGTCTTCTGTGACGATCGTGCCGACAACCTGGCGTACGACGGTCTTACCGGCCTTCGGGTCGGTAACCGTGATCTTGTCACCGAGCTTGATCTGCTCGATGGGCTTTTTCTTGCCATTGGCCAGCAGCACCTTGGTGCCAGGCAGGAAGCTGTGCTTCTTGCCCTTCAGGCAACCGTCGTCACCCCCACCCTTCTTGAGGGCGGCCTCCACCTTCTTCCGGGCGTCCGCCAGTTTGTCCATGGCCTTGGCCAGAGACTTGTTGGCCTTGTAGAGGTCTTTCACACCTCCGATCAGGTCCCCGAGCAGGCCGGTCACCCGCTTCGCGAGCTTCGCACCCTTCGCCCAGTTCCACGGCGTCCCGTACTTCGCGAGGATCTTGCCCGCCAGGCCTCCCGCGAAGCTGCCCGCGATGTTGAGAAGGGTCTCGCCGCAGGCTCCGACGTCTCCGCTGGAGATGCAGTCCAGGGCCGCGTCGACGCCGAGGATGTCGCGGACGATCTTGACGAGGGCCTTGCCCGCCGTCTTGATGCGCTGCTTGGCCTGCGTCTGCTGCGCCTTCGCCGCCACGACGTTTTGGGCTGCTCCGTCCTTCTCCGCCTGGGCCTCGGCGACCTCGCCCTTGTCGTGGTAGCTTTTCCCGCCGCAGATGCCCTTGGCGGTGCGTTTGGTGGCGCAGGGCTCCAAGCCGGAGGGGTCGGAGAGGGTGACGGGGGAGTTGTCGGCGTAGGCGTAGCCGTTGATCTGGTGCGGCCTGGTGTAGTCGATGACCGGGTCGACCGAGATGAACTTGCCGAGTTGGGGATCGTACTCTCGGGCTCCCAGGTGCGTGAGCCCCGTCTGTGCGTCGATCGTGCCGCCGACGAAGCCCTTCTCGCCCGGCCAGGTGCCGGTCTTCTCGCCGCGCTGGACGCCGTAGGGGTCGAAGCGCCGCTGGGAGATCGCGCCCGTCGCGGAGTCGATCGCCAGCTCACCCGTGCCGTGGTGGTCCGAGGCGACGAAGGACAGCTTGCCGCCCGTACGCACGGCGACCGTCTGGCCGGCGTACTCGTAGTAGCGCGTGGCCTCCTTCTTGGTGCCGTCGGCCGACAGTTTCAGCTCGGTGCCGGGCAGGTAGACGGTCGTCCCGGAGGAGTCCTTGCGCAGGATCCGGCTGCCGGAGCCGTCGTACAGGTAGCTGGTCTTCGAGCCGTTCGCCTCGGTGACCTCGCGCAGCTTCCCGGTGTCGGTCCAGGCCAGGGACTGCGCGTCGCCGCCGATGGTGCGCTTGGTGGTGTTGCCCGCGTCGTCGTACTCGTACGTCGACTGCCGGTCCCCGGTCGGGGTCTTCTCCACCACCTTGGTGACCTGGTGCGGCCCGTCACCCTGGGCGCCCGCGCCCCCGTACTCGTAGCCGCGGGTGATGTTCTTCGCCGCGTCGAGCCCGGTGTCGTGGATCGTCTCCGAGACACGGTTGCCGATGGCGTCGGTCTCGTACGACTTCCAGTACGGGGCCGGGCCGCCCAGCGCACTCGCTCCGGGTGCCGCTTCGCACGCCTGGGGTCCCGTGCCGTCCACCGGGGCGACCGAACCACGGGTGCCGGTGCCCGCGGCATTGGCGGCGGTGGCCGCCGGGGTCCAGGCAGCCGCCAGGCGCTGGCGGCTGTCGTAGGCGAAGCACTGCATGTCCGGCGACGCGGAGTTCGCCGTGTCCGCGATGGACAGGACGTTGCCTGCCTGGTCGTAGGAGTAGTTCGACTCCTTGGCCGGGGCGGTGGCTCCGTAGACGTCGACCACCGAGCGGGTCAGCCGGTCGGTGCCGGTCTCGTGGTCGAAGGTCTGCCAGACCTTCTTGCCGCTGCCGGCGTACAGCTCCAGCTGCTTGAGGTGGCTGTCCTTGGAGTACACCGTGTCGGTGACGTACGAGGTGGTGCCGGTCATCGACTTCGGACGCTGCAGCGCGTCGTACGTGTAGGTCAGCGCCTCCGCCGGCAGGTCGTCGATGGCGGGCAGGCCGGTGCCCCGGACCGTTCCGTCGCGGTTGTAGGAGGTGGTGAAAACGTAGGTGTCGGCGAGGGAGCCCTGGGAGGCCGGCACCTGGTACGCCGTCTGCAGCGGACGGTAGAACTCGTCCATCGACTGCACGGCGGTCCCGAAGTACTCCGTCGGCGAGACGTAGCTGAGGAAGCCGTAGGCCTGGCCCAGCCAGCCCGCCTTGTCGTACCTGGTCTCGCTCTGCTTGGTGCCGGTGTTCGGGTTGCCCTGCCAGGTGGTGACCACGCGGCTGAGCGCGTCGTAGACGGTGGAGGTCTTCTTGTCCCGGCCGTCGTAGGCGGCGACCGGCCGGTCCAGGTCGTCGTACTCCGTGCGCGAGGTGCCCGAGTCGGGGTCGACCGACTTGGTCTTGCGGCCCAGCTGGTCGTACTCGTACCGCCACACGTTGCCCTTGGCGTCGGTGACCGTCTCCAGCTTGCCGGCCGTGGTGTACGTGTACTTCGTCGAGTCGTACGGCACACCCGCGCCGGGTGCGGAGCCCCGGTAGTGGCGGATCTCGGCGGTGTTGCCCTGTCCGTCGGTGACCGTCGTGGTGGGTACGCCGCCGGTCGGCGGGTCCACATGGGTCAGCTCACCGTCGTACGTCGTCCTGGTGCGCCACTGCTCGGCGCCGCCGACCGCGAAGATCTCGGCGGTGGTCCGGCCCAGTCCGTCGTACTCCAGAAGGCTCTGCGCCCCGACCTCGCCGTTGCGGACGGGCAGCAGCTCGTCGGAGGCGGCGCCGGCCGCGTTGTACGTCGAGTTGGTCTTCCTGATGTTCCCGTTGCCGTCGTAGAACGTGTCGGCGACCATGCGGGTGCCGCCCGGACCCTCGGTCTGGATCTGGCGTGGTCTGAGCAGGCTGTCGTAGAGCTGGTACTCGGCGCCGTACGAGCCGTCGTTCTCGATCTTCTCGGTCTTGATCGAGGTGACCTTGTCCTTGCGGACGTTGTACGAGTACTTGATGCTGGGCGTCTGCTTCGTCTCCCGGTCCGCCAGCCATACGGAGGTCAGGCGGCCCAGCGCGTCGTAGGCGAGGTCGGTGCGCTTGCCGTTGGGATCGGTCTGGCCGGCCGACATGCCCCAGGCCGGGGCGTAGTCCGTGGTGGTGGCGTGCCCGAGGGCGTTGGTGACGACCGTCTTCGTCAGCAGACCGTTGGTCTGGGTGTACTCGCTCTTCGTCGGGTTCTGCTTGGCGTCCTTCTGCAGGGTCGGACGGCCGAACGAGTCGTAGGTCGTGGTGCCGGTGACCTGGTACGTCGGCGTGGTGCCGTTGTGCGCGGTCATCCGCTCGGTCCGGGTCGCGTCACCCTTGGTGGGCGCCGCGCCGAAGGCTCCGTTGTCGTAGGAGGTGCGCTCGTCGGCCAGGACCTGGGTCTTCCGGTCGGGGGTGGCCGAGCACCGGACGGTGACCGCCTCGCTGCGCGCGGGCAGCGAGAGGATGTTCTTCGCGGTGTTGTCCGCGTACGTGGTGCGGGTGCAGGTGTCGTCCTTGGTGGTGGAGACGTCGCCCTGGTCGTCGACCTCCGTGACGCGGCCGGTGCGGTTGCCGGTCTCGTACGTGGTCGTGGACTTCGTCTCGCGCCAGGTTCCGTCGGACTTCAGGTTGAAGCCGCGGCCGGTCTGGGGGCGCACGATCGCCGCTCGGGTGGTGCCCCAGCTCTTGGTCTGGGTGGCGGTGTAGTGCTTCCAGGGGGTGCTGATCGTCTTGGAGATCAGCTTGCCGCCGTCGTAGGTGGCCGCCTCCAGCTGGTGGCCGGTGAACTCCTCCGCGTCGGTGTACGTGGCTCCCGTGGAGTCCTTCACCGTCACCGACCGGGTGCCGCCCGACGGGTCCTTGTCCCCGTCCATGCCCTGCATGTGGGCGTAGTCGATCCGGGTGTCCTGCTTGTCCGAGGTGCCGCTGGTGACGGTGACCTTGCCGTAGCCCTGCCAGCCGCCCCAGGTGAGGTACTTGTCGTCGGTGATGCCGTCCGGCTTCGCCTTACGCCAGGCCGCGTCGCCCTGGTAGGCGTAGCGGGTGACCATCTGGTCGCTGCCGCCGGTCCGGTCGGTCTCGATGACCGCGGAGACGACGTACTTGTGGAACCAGTCGGTGATCGGGTCGATGAAGCCCGGCGGTGCCCACTTCACCGGGTAGCAGCGCTTGGCCGACTCGCCGGGCTTGGGCAGCGACGCCTTGCTGCAGTCGGTGGGCGCGTAGTTGACGTCGAGCTGGGCGCCCGTCTCGCTGAGCACGGCGGAGAGCCGGTAGCGGTGGAAGGGCGCGATGTTGTCGCCGATCGCGTCGACACGGTTGGCGAGCTGCTCACCGAACAGTTCGACGGAGGGGAGTTTGGCTGTGGTGCCGGCCCGGCCCTCGTGGTCGATCTTCGACAGCCACAGGGTCTTGGAGTCGTCGCCGTTGTCGGTGAAGAGGTGGGTGAAGGACCAGGCGTCCACGTCCTGGTAGGTCGTGGCGTCCTTGCGCATCTGCGTGACGACCGACGCCAGCCGCTTGGTGGTGAAGAAGGTCTGCACGGGCGAGGTGCACTTGGTGTCGGCCTTGCACTCCTGGTCGACCGGGACGTCCGGCCAGTGGGAGGCGTTGGCCTTGGTGCGCTTGCTCTCCGCGCAGTCGAAGTCGGAGGTGGGCAGGCAGCGCTCGGCCGGGTTGAAGACGACGCGGGCCGGGGCCTTGGCCGCGTAGACGTTGCCGTCGGTCTGGCCGTAGTCGATCCGCTTGAGGTAGCCGCCGCGGTGGTACGCGGTGCCGTTGACGTCCGTCTTGCCGTTGAGGGCGTAGTGGTTGGTCTCACGCCCGTAGTAGTAGGACATCACGTTGCCGTGGGTGTCCTTGACGTAGTCCAGGCTCCAGCGCCAGGCCTGCTGGCAGTGGGCGCTGGTGAAGGTGGCGTGGTAGCAGGGCTCGCCGGAGTCGTCGCCGAAGACGGGGGCCGTCCAGACGGAGGAGGTCTCCTCGTTCCCGGAGGCCCAGCCCGGCAGGCGGTTCTGCCCGAAGTAGTACTCGGTGCCCTCGGGGGTGGTGATGCGCCAGTGCTCGCCGTCGTTGTCGCCGTTGGTGGCGCCGGTCAGCTTCTCGACCTTGGTGCCGTCGTCGGACGACATGTGCCACTTGCCGGTGGTGTCGTCCTTGACCAGCTCGCCGGACATGCCGTTGAGCATGATGGTGGCGTTGTCGAACGCCCAGCACTGCTCACCGGAGCTGCTGTGGCCGTCCTCGGAGCAGGGCTTGTAGCGACGCTCGATGTATCCCGGGTCGTAGGAGAAGCCCTCGCCCACCCACGAGCCCTGGTTGTTGGTGGCCGCCGTACGGCCGTCGGCCGACTGGGAGGAGTAGCCGAGGCCCACGGTGGGCGTGAGTCCGCCGGGGGTCGGTACCGTGCGCAGCGGGTAGTCCCAGCTGAACGCACCGGAGGAGGTCGCGACGGTCCAACTGGCCGATGGGGACAGTGCCGTGGCCTTGTACGTGCCCTGGGCACCGGACGGGCCCGCGGCGACGGCGACCAGCGAGGTCGCGTCGGCCGCCATGGTGGAGGTGCCCTCGGCGGGGGCCGGGGCGGCGGTCACATCGGCGGAGACCGTGCCGGCCTTCACGTCATTGACCGTCGGCAGCACCTTGGGCTGCTGCGGGCAGTCCTTGCTGCCGGGAGTGGCGACGGCCGCACAGGCGGGGAGCTGCACCAGACGCAGACGGGAGGCGTACGAACCGCCGAAGCCTTCGGCGAACTCGGAGTAGTCGACGGTCAGACGAACCGTGGCGGACGAGTCGCCACCGTCGGCTCGCTCGACGCCGAGGAGCACACCGGCGCCGAGCTTCGCAGCGCGTTCGGGCCGGAGGACGTCGACGCGTACCCTGTCCGGGGTCCGGGCGGCCCGGCCTTTCTCGGTCTTGGCCTTGTCCTTGGCCTCAAGGACCTTCACCGGCAGGCCACCCACTTCGGCGGTGGCCCCCGTGCTCACCTCGGCGCCGCCCTGCCGTGGCCACACCGCCCTGTCGAGCCCCTTGACCGCGGCCTCGCGCGCCGGGTCGGACGGACGGGCTCTGGTCTTCGCGGCGAAGCCCTTGGCGGGGTCGCCGTCCTCCTGGACGCCGGGGCGGCTGGTGCGGCCTCGGGTGCTGTCGTCGGGAACCACCGCTTGGACCGACGACGCGGACAGTGCGAGCGAGAGCCCGAGCACTGTGGCGACGACTGCCGATCTGGGTATACGGCGGCTCGGTGAGCGGCCACGGAAGGACATCGGACGACTCCCTGGTCGGAGGAGAAAGTCATGGAGGGGGGAGGAGCAGGGGAAGGGCGGGTGGCCGGGTCCCGCGACGAACGGGGCCCGGCCACCCGGGAGTCGGTCGGCCGTCACATGTCCGGTACGGCCACCAGCATCGACATCTGCTGGACCGCGATCACGTCCGCGGCCCCGCTGTACACGCGCACCTCGTCGATGGCACCGGCGAAGTACTCGCTCGCCCCGCGCAGCGAACGGCCCACCTGCAGGCCACCGGTGGCGGACCACAGGGTGTCGTCCGTGCCGTAGGCGCCGGCGACGAGCTGGCCCTCGACGTACAGCCGGACCGTGTTGGCGAAGGCGTCGTAGACGACCGCCAGGTGCTGGCCGGAGCCACCGGTGTCGGGAAGTTCCTGATCGTCGGTGAAGGTGACGACCTCGGCGGTGGCGGAGTCGGTCTCCGCGACCGCCAGCTCCCACTGGCCCGTGGCCGCCTGGTAGCGGACCTGGAGCCGGTTGGCGTGGGCGCCCGGCAGCGACAGCACCGTCTGCGACTTCTCCGGGTCCAGCGAGGTGAGCTGGGCGCGGGCGGTCACGGTGAAGCTGGTGTTGCCGGCGACGGGAGCATTGGCGGTGGACGCGTAGTCACCGTCGCCGTCCAGGACGAGGTTGCCATCGCCGACCAGGGCGGCGGTGTCGAACAGCGGGTCGACCGGGCGGTAGACGGAAGCGTTGCCGGCGAGGGACAGTGCCTGGCCTCCACCGGTCTCGGCCGACGAACCGCCCACGGCCTCGTCGAGCTGCCAGTAGCCCTTGCGTTCCGGTTTGACGGTCATCAGCTCGGCGACCTGGCCGGCCGGCAGTACCCGGTCGAAGACGCGGACCTCTGCGAGGTCACCCGTGAAGTGGTCACGGTATCCGCTCTTCGCGGTGGTCCGGCCGATCTGCAGCGGTCCGTACGACTTCCAGGCGGAACGACGCTGCGCGACACCCTTCGAGTCCTTGTTGATGTAGAGCCTCAGCTCCGGGCCGCCGCTCTTCTGGGCGTCGTACACACCGGTCAGCAGCACCCACTGGTCCTTGACCACCGAGACGCCGGTGGCGGCAGCCTTCCATTCGCCCAGCGAGTCCACGTCGTTGACCGGGACGGCGAACTTCCAGGCCTGCGCCGACGCGTCGTAGCCGAGGGTGAAGCCGGGCTCTCCGGTGCCGTCCTGGCTGACGACCGTCATGTCGCGGTCCAGCGCTGTGGGCCGCACCCAGGCGCTGACGCTGAAGCTCGTGGCGGTGTCGAGCACGGACTCGCTCACGTCGAGATACGCCTCGGTGCTTCCGTCGAAACGTGCTGCCGCGTCGACCTTGCCGCCGGGTCCGTCCACGCCGAAGGTGACGGCGCTGCCGGCCGTCGCCGAGAACTCGCCGCTCTCGTCGTGGGCATCGGTGCTGCCCGCCTGTTCGGCGAGGTTCCACTGGGCGACGACCGGCCTGCCCTCACTCACCAGGAACTCGTAGTGCGCCTTGCTGCTCGCGTGCCCCGCCTTGTCGACGGCGACCACGTCGACCCAGTGCCGCCCCGAACGGGTGGGCGCCCACGACACGGAGACGGGTTCGCCCGCCTTGGTGGGAGTGAGCGACTTGGTGGGGCCGACCGTGGTGTCGAAGTCGTAGAGGTACTTGACGACGTCGGTGTCCGGGATGGAGTCGTTCGGGTTGGGAGCGAAGGTGAACGTGCCGTAGGTGCCCACGCCGTCGTGGTAGACGGTGCCGGACGGGTACTCCTTGGAGATCACGCTCGGCTTGCCGGGCCAGGTCTTGTCGAGAATGAACTCACAGCGCTGCGCGGTGTCGCCCGCCGAGCTCCAAGGACCCGGGCCGTCCCCGTCGTCGGCGCGTGCGCTCCAGTAGATGACGGTGTTCTGCGGGATGGACGACTTGACGGTGTGCTCGAATCTGGTGTTGGGCGTGGGGGACAGCCACTCCTTCGTGGTGTAGCTGTAGGACTTCGCCTCCTTGGTGGCGGGGTCCGTCCACTCCACCTTGAACTCGACCTTCACCTTGTCGGTCCGGCCGTTGCCGTGGTCCGGGTCGCTCGCGATGGCCCTGAGCTTCGGGGGCACGTCGGTGTACTCGCGGCCGGCACCCCACTTGCAGATGCCTCCCGGGTCGGTGGACATGTCGGATGTCTTGATCTGCCGCGGCAGGTTGTTGTACTTGATCGACAGGTAGGCGTTGCCGCAGATCCGCTTCCACTCGGCGAACCGGCCCTCATCGGCCGCGCGCAGGCCCAACGTCATCGAGTTCCAGCCGCCCGCGGCGGCCGTCTTGATCTCGCTGGTCAGCTCACCGGTCGCGCCGCTCTCGAAGTGCAGGTTGGCCTGGCTGGAGCAGGAGGTCGGGGAGATCGCCTTGTCGACGGTCCCGATGTGGTCGTCCCAGTCGTCCGAGGTGTTGGACCAGTTGCTGGACGAGGTGATCGAGTAGTTCTTGCCGCCGATGCGGTACAGCCTGATCGGCTCGGCGGTCGGGGAGGCACTGTAGATGTGCTCGACCCGGGCCGAGAAGGTGGCGCCCAGGATCTGCTTCCCCTTGTAGAAGGAGAGCGGCATGGTGAACAGCAGGCGGCGCACGCCGACGCCGTTGCAGGAGACGGGGTTGTAGTCGGTGGGGCACTTGCCGGCACCCGCGCTGCCGGAGTACTTCCAGTCCTGCTCGCCGGGCATCCCCGACATCACTCCGGTCCAGGCGGTCCGGGGGGTGGTCCGCTGGACCGGGTCGATGACGACGGGGAAGACGGTCGTGTCGGCCCTGAGCAGCTTCTGGTCGGGGACGATGCTCAGCTTGTCCCTGCCGATCTCGATTCCCAGCGGCGTGACCCGCCCGCCACCCCCCGGGCCGTCGAGGGCGGCGTCGGGAGCGCCGGGAGCCGCTTCGGTGCCGGCCTCGTCGGCCGCGGCCTTGAGCGCCTTCGTGACCGCGTCGGGGCCCTGCTTCCGCGCGGCGGCCTCCTCGACGGCGGCCGAGTCCCACATGACGGGCTTGCCGGCCTGGAAGACGGTGCCGCCCACCTCGGCGTCCTCGGCGACGATCGCCCCGGAGTCGTTCTCCTCGATCTTCAGGCCCTCGGTCGTCATGCCGAGGTCGAGCCGGGCCAGCTTGGGGTCGGCCGCGGCCTCGGGCGTCCTGACGACGAGAAAATGACCGAACCCGTCGGCCTCCGCCCGGACGGTCAGGTCCACACCGGGCAGAGCGTCCACGTAGGTGGCGGTGCCGCCCTCGACCCGGGGCGCGGGCAGTTCGCCGTACGGCCAGGTCAGCGCAAACTCACGGCCCGCACGACGCATCGTCACGAACGGCTCTCCGGCCTGCCCGGCGGAGAAGGCCAGGTCCACGGTGACCGCCTTCGGCCCCCAACTGCCGTCGGCCCGCTTCACCAGCGTCTCGTCGATGTCGACCCATGCGCCGCCCCGGACGGTGCGGACGGGCTCGGTGTACTCGCGGGCGGTGAAGGTGCCGTCCGGCTCGGCGAAGATCTCCCTGCGCTCGGTGCGCAGCCCCACGACCTCGACCTGCTCACCGCTGTCCTTGGCGGCGGCCACGGCCTGCTGCTCGGTCTGTATCGGCCGGTCGGCGGCGGCCGGCGCCGGATCCTGCGCGGCGGTGCCGCCGCCCGGGAGCAGCGTCAGGCCGCCCGCCAGTACCGCACCGGTGACGGCCGCCGCCACGGCGGCACGCAGCACCGTGCGGCCCCGGACGGACCTGTGTCTGTCTGCGGACACGCGTCCACTCTCCAATCGGGTCATGTCGTCAGTGGACGCTGGCGCCGAAGGCGCTACCGGTGGCGGGGATGCCGCCCTCTCCGGGTTTGAACGTCAGGGTGGGAGTCCCACCGGAAACCACGTCCCACGGGAAGCCGTACACGGCGCGCCCCTCGGACGGGCCGTAGGCGGCCCCTACGAGCAACGAGGGGCCGGAGGCGAGCGACAGACCGGTGAGCATGCGCGGCGCGGGTGTGGACGGGATGCCGTACCCGGGGTCGAGCCACACGTCGGACGCTCCGGGTGCGCCTACCAGCGGAACGATCTGGACACCGCCCTTGTCCATGTGCTCCTCGGAGGAATCCTCGCCGGGCACGCCGATGGCGATCCTTGCCGTCATACCGGTGGACGTGGCGTTGGGGGCGGAGTTGACGGCGGCGAGTCGTCGTCCGAAGAAGTCGCCCGCCTCTGCCTCCTGATCCACGTCGGTGGTGTTCTGGTCGATCCACGCCGTCTCGGTGAAGGTGCCGTTCGCCGCGAGTCGAAAGACCTGAACGGCGCCCGCGTCGACCGTTGTCGACAGGTCCTCGCCCGGAACACCGACTGCGAGCAAGGACTCCACCGTGGAGGTGGCTCCGGAAGCCCGGTACGGGACCATGGCGAGAGCGGTACCGAACTGGTCGCCCACTTCCTCGGTCCCGCTGATGGCATCCTGATCCTGGGCGAGCCCGCCGAGGGGCTTCGGATAGCCGCTGGTGAGCGTGTGGCTGAACCAGGCCGCGCCACCGGCGAAGGTGGTGGTCCCCAGAGCTTCACCGGGCGTGCCGACCGCGAAGTGGGTCGGGGTTGCCGCAAGTGCGGAGCCGAAGCGGTCGTCCTGTTCGACGATGCCGGGCACCGCGCCGCCGGTCGCGGTGTCCTGGTTGATGCAGACAACCGTCGGTGCCGTGCCATGGACGTGGCAGAAGCCGCCGGCGTCCTCCACGGTGCCGATTGACTCACCGGGGATGCCGATCAGCAGGTACGGCGTCCCGCTCGAGGTCTTGCCGGCCGCGACCGCGTAGCCGACCCAGTCGCCGGCCTCCGCGGCGCCTCCCAGCGCCTTGTCGGTGCCTTGGTAGAACTCCTTGGCGGCCCTGCCACCAGCGTTCAGTCCCTTGGTGTTTCCGTAGACCAGGTGCACGGCCCCGGAGTCGACCTCGGTGCCGATGTCCTCGTACGGCGAGCCGATCACGAGGTCGCTGCAGCCGTCGAGGTCCGCGTCGTGGACGGCCAGCGCGTACCCGTACCGATCGCCTGTCTCAGGTGTTCCCGGTATGAACTCGACTGCCTGCGACAAGGTGAGAACGCCCTTGCCGCCGCCGTAGACGACGTGCACCGCACCGGCCTTCCGGACACCGTCGACAGTGGCCTCCGGGTCGGCTATGGCCGTGTCCCGGACACCGTCGCCGTTGAAGTCCGAATCGATCCCGGAGGGGCACGCGACGGCCGCGGCGGCAGGCGTGTCGCCGATACCCACACCCCAGAGCAGTAATGCCCCTGTCAAAACCGTGGCAGCACCGCGCCACCAGACGTTCCCCACCCTTGACACGGTTCCCCCGCGAGCGAAAAAGAGTTTTGCGGTCGAGTGATCATTTCTTCACTTGGCGTGCACACGCAACACTTCCGTTCAACGCCCGGGAAGTGATGCTGGTCACACCTGCCACGCCTGTCGCACCGAAACGCCGCATAACCCGCACATACCGGCCGACGGCAACGGAAACAGCGGAGTGCCCGTCACTGGCCTCACCGCGACAGCCGCCAACCCCGCCGCCGTATGCTCACCGGGCTGAGTGAGACAGCGGAAGGCGGAGAAGTGAACTACAGGGTCCAGCCCAGCGCACAGGTCGACGAGAGCGCCGAGATCGGCGTGGGAAGCAGCGTGTGGGACCTCGCGCAGATCCGCGAGGGGGCACGCCTGGGAGAGGGCTGTGTGATCGGTCGCGGTGCGTACGTCGGCTCGGGTGTGCGGATGGGCGACAACTGCAAGGTGCAGAACTACGCCCTCGTCTACGAGCCGGCCGAGCTCGGTGACGGTGTGTTCATCGGGCCCGCCGTGGTTCTCACCAACGACCACAATCCGCGTTCCGTGACCCCCGAGGGCAAGCAGAAGCGCGGCGGCGACTGGGAGGCGGTGGGGGTGAGCATCGCCGACGGGGCCTCGATCGGCGCACGGTCCGTGTGCGTCGCGCCGGTGCGTGTCGGTCGCTGGGCCATGGTCGCAGCCGGTGCTGTGGTCACCAAGGACATACCCGACTTCGCCCTCGTGGTCGGCGTACCCGCCCGTCAGGTGGGCTGGGTGGGCAGAGCCGGGGTGCGTCTGGTGGAGCGGGAGGCCGAGCCCGGGGTGTGGGAGTGCCCCGAGAGCGGCAGCCTGTACGACGAGAAGGACGGCACGCTCACCGAGCGCGACGCCTGACCGGCACTGTGACGTGAAAAGCGTGAGCACTTTTCGTCGAAGTGCTCACGCTTTTCACGGAGTGTCCGCCCGGGCGCGCACCGCAGGACGGATGTGCCGGCGGGATCCCGTGTTCACAGGCCGGGTCCCACCGGTCGTCCGATATCGCGGCTCAGCCGCCGATGACCACCCTGCGGACGCCCTTCCAGGCTTCCGGGTCGGTCGTACGGCGTCCGTCGACCAGGACCGTGACGTCCGGTAGATCGGCGGGGGTGAGCTCGCGGTACTCGGCGTGGTCGGCCTGGAGGACGGCCGCGGCGACCTTCTCGCCGTCGTGCGGCGTCAGGCCCAGCGCCAGCAGTTCCTCGGACGTGTACATCGGGTCGGAGACGTACGGCACGGCGCCGCGCGCCCTGAGTGCCTCCACGGTCGGGAAGACGCCCGAGAACGCGGTCTCCTTCACTCCCCCGCGGTAGGCCGCGCCCAGCACCAGGACGTTCACGCCGGTCAGGTCCCCGTATGCGGCTGCCAGCAGGTCGACGGCGTACTCGGGCATCGCGGCGTTCGCCTCGCGGGCGGAACGCACGACGGTGGCGGCCGGGTCGTTCCACAGGTACATCCGCGGGTAGATCGGGATGCAGTGGCCGCCGACGGCGATGCCCGGCTGGTGGATGTGGCTGTAGGGCTGCGAGTTGCAGGCCTCGATGACCTTCTTGACGTCGATGCCGTTGCAGTCGGCGAAACGCGCGAACTGGTTGGCGAGGCCGATGTTGACGTCGCGATAGGTGGTCTCGGCGAGCTTGGCGAGCTCGGACGCCTCCGCCGTGCCGAGGTCCCAGACCCCGTTCGGACGGGGCAGGTCGTCGCGGGCGTCGAAGTCGAGGACCGCCTCGTAGAAATCCACGCCGCGGGCGGTCGATGCCTCGTCGATGCCGCCGACCAGCTTCGGGTAGCGGCGCAGGTCGGCGAAGACCCTGCCGGTGAGGACGCGTTCGGGTGAGAAGACCAGGTGAAAGTCCTCGCCCGCCGTCAGCCCCGAGTTCTCGGCGAGCATCGGCGCCCAGCGGGTCCGGGTGGTGCCGACCGGCAGCGTGGTCTCGTACGAGACGAGCGTGCCGGGCTTGAGCCCCTTGGCGATCGCCTTGGTTGCGGCATCCATCCAGCCGAAGTCCGGCACGCCGTCGGCGTCGACGAACAGCGGGACGACCACGACCACGGCCTCCGACCCGGCGACGGCGGCCGTGGTGTCCGTCGTCGCGCTCAGCAGCCCGGCACCGACGACCTCCTTCAGCTTCACGTCGAGGTCGTGCTCACCCGGGAACGGTTCCGTTCCCGCGTTGACGAGATCGACGACCTTCTCGTTGACGTCCGCGCCGATGACCCGGTGGCCCTTGGAAGCGAACTGCACGGCAAGGGGAAGCCCGATCTTGCCGAGCGCTACTACACAGATGTTCATGGGGAGTGGCTACTTCCTTTTGGAGCCGCGGGCAAGAGTGGCCTGTATCCGGGAGACCAGTGACTTCTTCGGCGGGAACATCTGCGCCGTGGCTATCACCACGCGCCCCTTGTCGTTGATCAGGGCGGCGGCCCGGTAGGGGTCCTCGTAGCGTCCCCACCGGCGGGCCAACGGCATGGGCTTGCCCGTGCCGCGTACGGGTATCTCGTATGTCGACCCGGCGACGTCCACGTAGATCCGGACGCCCAGTTTGACTTTGCGTCGCTCCAGCGGGACCCGGGCGTGCAGCACCGTGGCGGTGCCGTCCTCGGTGGATTCCGTAGTGAAGTCGCCCACCGGTTCCGGGAGGGAGCGCCCGCTCGGCAGTTTCCTGGCTCCGGGCTTGTCCGCCTTCTCGGGCATCGCCCCGTGGACCAGTCGAAGGACGGCGCTGTCCACGTCACCGAGAACGGGCACCCTGACCGATGCCGTGTAGGCGAGCCCCTCGCCCTCCTGCTCCCACCCCGAGGCGAGCAGTTCGCTGCCCTTGGCGAGTCGGCCGGGGACCGCCTCCCCGACGAGTTCGTAGCACCGGTCGGGCACACCGATCCGGGGGTCGCGGAAGCCCGGATAGCGGGCGTAGGCGCGGTCCCCCTCGACGACGAACGGCGGCGCTCCGTGCTTCTTCTCGGCGGTGATCGCCTCACACAGCTCATCGATCGCGCCGGCCCGGGCCAGGCTGATCCGCACGCGCCGCTTGACGTCCATGGCGTCCCGGATGCCGTCCGTGAGGTAGGCGTCGGCGAGCCGCGCGATGCCCGCGCAGAGATCGCGCTGGAGTTCACGGTCCAGGGCGGGGAAGTCGTCCCGGACGAGCTTGGCCAGTTCCCAGGTGAAGTGCCGGCGCAGGACGGCGTCCCGCTCCGGGCCCTTGTCGATGAGGGCGGCGGTGAAGTCCATGATCTCCGCCGTGCACCGCAACCGGGCCAGGTGGTCGGCCCGGTAGGTGATGTTGCCGGCGTCACCCCGCTTCACCGCGTAGTAGCAGGTGTAGTCCGCCACCACCGATATCTTCCGCGCGCGCACGCACGCCTCGATGGTGAACGGCTGATCGCTGCCCACGGGCAACTGCTCGGGGAAACGCAGCTCGTGCTGTTCGACCAGGTCGCGCCGGAACAGCTTGGTGTTGGCCAGGGTCCACGGCAACGCCGAGCCAGTGAGGCCGATGTCCGGGTCGCTCTTCTTGTACAACGCCTGATGGACGTATCGGCCGTTCGTCCCGACCATTTTGCCGACCACGACGTCCGAGCCGTGCTCATCGGCGTAGGCCACCATGCGCTCCAAGGCCTCTTCACCGAGGTGGTCGTCGGAGCCGACGAAGTAGACGTACCGGCCGGTGGCGATGTCCAGCGCCCGGTTGCTGGGTGCCGCCGGCCCCCCGGAGTTCTCCTGGTGGATCACCTTGACGGTGTTCGGGTACCGCTCGGCGAAGCGGTCGAGTTCGGCGCCGCTGTCGTCGGTGGAACCGTCGTCGACCGCGACGATCTCCAGCCGGTCCCGCCCGATGCTCTGTCCCACCAGGGAGTTCAGGCACTCCGTGAGGTAGGGCATCGTGTTGTAGACGGCGACGATCACGCTGACGTCGGGTACGCCCTTCATGCCTGTGCCTCCGCCTCTCCGCGTTCGGCCAGGGGCCGGTTCCCCTGGTCGTCCAGCAGCCGCTCGTAGACGGCGTCCAGCCGCTCGGCCTGCGCCTCCCAGGTCCACTGGTCGAGGAGCCCCGGCACGTCGTACGCGGCGCGGTACCGCTCGGCATCACCCAGCACGGACTTCACGGCGCGGATGTAGTCCTCCAGGTCCTCGGCCCGGAACACCTCGCCCTGACCGGTCTGTTCGACCATCGCGCCCATCGTCTTCACATCACTGACCACCAGCGGCAGCCGGGCATGGGAGTACTCGAAGAACTTGGTGATGAGGGCGATCTCGTGGTTCGGCCAGTGATGGATCGGGATGACCCCGATGTCGGCCGTCGCGAGGAAACGCGCCACCTGGTAATGCGGCACGTACGGCAGGATGTGCAGCCGGTCGCCGGCTCCCAACTCCTCCGCGCGCGCCCGCAGGGTCTTCATGTAGTCCGACTTGGTGTTGAGTACGACGAACGCCGTGTGCACTTCAGGGAGGTGCGGCAGGGACTCGACCATGATGTCGAGACCGCGCTGCGGGGAGGCGGAACCGCTGTACACGGTGAGCGGCACATCGTCCGCGACGCCGCACAACCCCCTTAGATCCGGCACGGGTTCGGCGGCCTGATCCGGCGATATTTCCCCATCGGGGGCGTTGAGCACGATGCCGGGACGTTCAGCCAGCCCGTGCTGTTCCTGAAGCATCCCGGCGAGGGTGTCCGACACCGTCACCACCGCGTCGGCGTACCGGGCGTACTCCCTCTCGTGCGCGCACTGGGCGATGTGCCAACGGGGATGCGGGTCCCACGGCTTGATACCGGGCAGGAACTCGTGGGCGTCCCAGACGAGTTTGACGTCCCGGCCCTTGGCCCGGGCGCGCAGCGTGGCTCGGGCGGCCACACCGAGCATCCGGAAGTCATTGGCGTGGAGGAGATCAGGCTTCAGCTCGTCGATGACCTTCCCGTACGCCAACTCGAAGTCCCACAGGTGCGGGTCGAGCCTGCGCCAGGCGCGGTCGCCCATGGTCTTCCGCCAGAAGGCGGTGGTGAAGCGGTCCAGCGCCGAGTCCATGTTCTTGCGCCGCTTCTCGAGCGCCTGGGTCTTGCGGCACCGGAGGCCGACCCACGAGTGCAGCAGCCGGGAGGCCAGCCTGGGACCCAGCAGCCGCAGCCGACCGACCGCCGAGCCCTGCTGCCGGGCGAGGATCAGCCGGACGTTGAGGTCGGCCCGCCAGGCCTTGACCTTCTGACGGCGGTACGACGCCAGCGGCCCGGGCCGGTAGGCCAGCGGGGAGCGCAGCACCGCCCGCCGGTACTCGTGACGTCGGCGGAACAGCGGCCCGGGCACGGGCAGCAGCCGGACCTCGGCATCCCCGATCTGCCAGCTCTGTTCCTTCTTGCCCTTGGCCCTGCCCAGCAGGACGACGTCCCATCCCGCGTCGGCCGCCGAGCGGGCTTCCTTTTGTACGCGCGAGTCGCCGTTGACCCCGTTGTCGACGAGCATCAGGATCCGCCCGCGCGCGGACCGGGCGGTCTCCGTGCGGTTCTCAGCTGGCATGTGTGGTCTGGTCCTCCGGCAGAAGCGAAACGCTGCGGTTGTCCAACGCGGATTCGAGTACCGCGGCCGCGACCTCCACGGTCCGCAGGCCCTGGCGGAGCGTGCAGATGTCGGCGGGCTCACCGAGTACCGCATCCCGGAAGAGTTCGTGCTCGACGAGAAGCGGCTCGCGCTTGGGAATGGCGTAACGGATCATGTCGCCCTCGGCAACACCGCGGAAGGCCTGCAGGGCCTCCCACTCGGTGGCCACGGCGGAGTTGGAGTGGAAGGTCAGGTCTGCGGTGAGGGTGTCGGCGATGAAGCAGCCGCGCTCACCGGTGACCGAGGTGAAGCGCTCCTTGAGCGGACTCAGCCAGTTGACCAGGTGGTTGACCATGGTGCCGTCATCGAGGCGGCCGACCGCGGAGACCATGTCCTCGTGCTCTCGGCCGCTCTTGGAGATGGTGTGCGCGGCGATGGAGACGTATTCACGGCCGGTGACCCATCCGGTCAGGTCGATGTCGTGGGTGGCCAGGTCCTTGACGACACCGACATCCGCTATGCGGTGCGGAAAGGGTCCCTGACGGCGGGTGACGACCTGGAAGACCTCACCGAGTTCACCCGCCTCCAGGCGGGCCCGCAGGGAACGCAGCGCGGGATTGCACCGCTCGATGTGGCCGACACCGGCCACCAGACCACGCGTCTCGAAGGCCTCGACCAGGCGGCGCGCCCCGGCCACCGTGTCGGCGACCGGCTTCTCGATCAGCGCGCAGACGCCGGCTGCGGCGAGCTGCAGGCCGACCTCCTCGTGCAGGGCCGTGGGGCAGGCCACCACCGCGTAGTCGATGCCCAGGTCGATGAGTTCCTCGACGGTGACCAGGACGGGTGCGCCCTGCGCGGCACCGTTCTTGTCTCCCATCGGGTCGACGACCCCGACGAAGTCGACACCCTCCAGACCGGACAGGATGCGGGCGTGGTGACGCCCCATGGAACCGAGGCCGACGAGTCCGGCCCGCAGGCGTCTTCCGGTGCTCACTCCTGCTCCCCCCACGTGTTCACGGCGGCCACGATGCGTTCCAGGTCCCGCGCGGACAGGCCCGGGTGGACGGGCAGCGAGACGACCTCGGCTGCCGCGCGCTCCGTCTCCGGCAGGTCCCAGCCGCGGCCGGCCTTCTGGTCCGGTTCCCAGTACGGCTTCAGCCGGTGGATGGGCGTCGGGTAGTACACGGCATTGCCGATACCCGCCTCAGTGAGGCAGGCCATGGCGGCGTCCCGGTCGCCCCGGATCCGCACGGTGTACTGGTGGTACACGTGCCGGGCGCCCTCGGCGACCCGCGGCGTGACCACATGCGGCGTGGTGATGTGGTCCGTGAGGAAGGTGGCGTTGGCGATGCGCCGCTGGGTCCAACCTGCGAGCTTGGTGCGCTGGACCCGGCCGATCGCTGCGGCCACGTCCGTCATCCGCATGTTGGCGCCCACGATCTCGTTGGCGTAACGCTGTTCCATGCCCTGGTTGCGCAGCAGACGCAAGGTACGGGCGACCTCCGCGTCAGCGGTGCTGACCATGCCCCCTTCAAGGCTGTGCATGTTCTTGGTCGGGTAGAAGCTGAACGTTCCGGCGTTGCCGAACGCCCCGACCGGCGTGCCGTGCAGCGCGGCCGCGTGGGCCTGGCAGGCGTCCTCGACGACGGCCAGCCCGTACCGGTTCGCGATAGCCATGATCCGGTCCATGGCGGCCGGGTGACCGTACAGGTGGACCGGCATGATCGCGGCGGTGCGCGGAGTGAGGGCCGCCTCGACAGCCGCCGGGTCGAGGCAGAAGCTGTCGGGTTCGATGTCGGCGAAGACCACGTCGGCGCCGACGAGCCGTACGGCGTTGGCGGAGGCGGCGAAGGAGAAGGACGGCACGATGACCTCGTCCCCCGGTCCGAGCCCCAGAGCAAGCAGCGCCAGGTGCAGCGCGGAGGTACCGGAATTGACCGCGACGCAGTGCCGCCCGCCGACGATCTCGGAGAACTCCTCCTCAAAGGCGGCCACCTCCGGGCCCTGTACGACCCTGCCGCTGCGCAGCACGCGCACTGCGGCCTCGATCTCCTCCTCGTCAATGACAGGCCTGGCAGCCGGTATCAACCCCTGGGCGTCGGTCATCGACGTCCCCCTCCTTGTTCGGCGACCTCGGCGGCACGCCACGACGTGGACCGGGAAGGGATCGGCCCCGCACCGAGAGCCGTCCATGCCCGTGTCTTCGTAATTTCGCAGGCTTCTGTCGACGGCGAACGGTTTCCGTGTGGGCTCCGCCCTCCGGAGAGCCATGGACGGAAGGCAGGCACCGTCCGCTCGGAAGAAGGTTCGGTCTCAGCAGTCGGCTGCGGTCCACGACGCGCGCAAGATCAACGGCCGAGACCGCGATCACGTTACCAGTACATGTGTAGGAATTTTCCGCAGAGTTACCACAGAGAAATATTGAGTTGGTCAAGGAGAGACCACATGCGGCACACAGAGTGATCCGCTGCGAAAAGAATGTGATGCACCGACGTCAGGGGCACGACGAAGCGCGGGACACCGGTGGTTCCGGTGTCCCGCGCTTCGTCGGTGTGTGCCACCCCTGAGGGCGGCTCCTGATCAGTCCTCCGTCGACGCCGTGACCGAGGGCGAGGGCTGCTGGGCCGCTGCCGCGGCCTTCTTCGCCGTCGTCCTCTTCGCGGCCGTCTTGGTGGTCTTGGCCGCGGCCTTCTTGGCCGTCGTCTTCTTGGCGACGGTCTTCTCCGCAGCCGTCTTCTTGGCGACGGTCTTCTTCGCCACCGTCTTCTTGGCCACCACCTTCTTCGTGGCGGCCTTCTTCGCCGTGGCCTTCTTGGCCGCCGTGCGGGCGGTCTTCTTGGCCGGAGCCGCCTCGTCGGCGGCTGCCTCGGCGGCTTCCTCGGCGGGCTCCGTCGCGGTGACGGCCGCTGCTGCCTCGTCCGCCGGGGCCGTCTCCGCCGCCGGGGCCGACGGGACGACCACGACGGCCGCCTCCTCGGACGCGGTGGACACGGTGGGCTTGCGCACCGCACGGCGGCGCGGGCGGGGCGGTGCGGCGGTCTCGGCGGCCGGCGCGGACGCCTCGGCCGGGGGCTGCTCAGCCACCGGCTCCGGCGTCTGCTCAGGCGCCGCGGGGGCGGTGTCCGCCGTGGCTGCGGTGTCTGCGATCGTCACCACCGCGGCCTGCGCACCCGCCGGAGAACCGGCCGGCGCGGACGCCTTGCGGGTGGCCCGGCGACGCGTGCGGCCCTGGGGAGCGGCCTCCTCGGCGGGCGCCGCCGCGGCGGTGGGCGCCTCGACGACCGGGTCCTCGGCGGCGGCCGGCACGGCGTGCGCCTCGGCGGCCGACTCCGGCTGGACCGGGCGTGCGGTCTCCTCGGCGGCCGTCGTGTCCTGAGCCGTCGGCACCTGCGCGCCGGACCCGTCGGGCCCGGACCCGTCGGCGGCCGCGGCGGCGGCAGCCGGCTCGCGCCGGGGCTGCTCGCGCCTCGGCGCACCAGCCGGGGCCGAGGCCCGGCGGCTCACCCGGCGGCGGGTACGTCCGCGCGTGGCCGCGGCCTCCGCCTCGGCGGCGCTGCTGTACAGCTCCTCGTCCGGGGTGTACTCCGGGGCGGGAAGCGCGACCGGCTCGGCGGCCTCGGCTGCGACCTCGGCCTCCGTCTCCGACTCCGCTTCCGCCTCCTGCTCCGCCGTCGGGACGACGTCGGCCTCGTGCTCGTGGAGGTGCTCCCCGGCACCGGCCCGCGCCCGCTTCCTGCGCTTGCCGCCGCCACCGGCGGAGGTGGGCTGGTCCAGGTGGACGACGACACCGCGCCCGTTGCAGTGGACGCACGTCTCCGAGAACGACTCCAGCAGGCCCTGGCCGACCCGCTTGCGGGTCATCTGCACCAGGCCCAGCGAGGTCACCTCGGCGACCTGGTGCTTCGTACGGTCCCGGCCCAGGCACTCCAGCAGGCGCCTCAGCACCAGGTCCCGGTTGGACTCCAGGACCATGTCGATGAAGTCGATGACGATGATGCCGCCGAGGTCGCGCAGCCGCAGCTGGCGCACGATCTCCTCGGCCGCCTCCAGGTTGTTCCTGGTGACCGTCTCCTCGAGGTTGCCGCCCTGACCGGTGAACTTGCCGGTGTTGACGTCGATGACGACCATCGCCTCGGTCCGGTCGATCACCAGCGAACCGCCGCTGGGCAGCCAGACCTTGCGGTCGAGCGCCTTGGCGAGCTGCTCGTCGATCCGGTACGTGGCGAAGACGTCGACCTCGCTGGTCCACCTCTGCAGCCGGTCGGCCAGGTCCGGCGCGACGTGCGCGACGTACCCGTGGATGGTCTCCCATGCCTCGTCGCCGCTGACGACGACCTTGGAGAAGTCCTCGTTGAAGATGTCCCGCACGACCCGGACGGTCATGTCCGGCTCGCCGTACAGCAGCGACGGCGCGCTCGAGCTGCCACCGCTCTTGGACTTCTTCTTGATCTCCTCCCACTGCGCCTGCAGCCGCTCGACGTCACGGCGCAGCTCGTCCTCGCTCGCGCCCTCGGCGGCGGTGCGCACGATGACACCCGCGTCCTCGGGGACGACCTTCTTGAGGATGGTCTTCAGCCGGGCCCGCTCGGTGTCGGGCAGCTTGCGGCTGATGCCGGTCATCGAACCCTCGGGGACGTACACGAGGTAGCGGCCCGGGAGGGAGACCTGGCTGGTCAGACGGGCACCCTTGTGCCCGATCGGGTCCTTCGTCACCTGGGCGAGGACCGACTGGCCCGACTTCAGCGCGGCCTCGATCCGACGCGGGCCGTTGGCCATGCCCAGTGCCTCGAAGTTGACCTCACCGGCGTAGAGCACGGCGTTGCGGCCCTTGCCGATGTCGATGAACGCGGCCTCCATCGACGGCAGCACGTTCTGCACCTTGCCGAGGTACACGTTGCCGACGTACGAGGTCGCCTGCTCCTTGTTGACGTAGTGCTCGACGAGCACCCCGTCCTCCAGGACGCCGATCTGCGTACGGTCGCCGTACTGCCGGACCACCATGACGCGCTCGACGGCCTCACGGCGGGCCAGGAACTCGGCCTCGGTGATGATCGGGACACGCCGGCGGCCCTGCTCACGGCCTTCCCGGCGGCGCTGCTTCTTCGCCTCCAGGCGGGTGGAGCCCTTGATGGACTGCACCTCGTCCGACGGCTCGACGGGCCTGCGCGGTTCGCGGACCTTGACGACGGTGCGCTCGGGGTCGTCGGTGGAGGTCTCGGCCTCGCCTCCGCTGTCCCCGGCCCGGCGACGCCGGCGACGACGGCGCCGGCTGCTGCTGGAGCCGCCCGCGGTGCCCGCCTCGTCGCGGTCCTCGGCCGACTCGTCGTCGTGCTCCGCGTCGTCGGCGGACTGGTCCGCGTCGTCCTCGGCGTCGTGCTCGGCGCCGGTGCCCTCGGTGTCGTCCCCGGACTCGCCGCCCTCGGCGTCCGTCTCGGCGGACTCGCCGCGCCTGCGGCGACGGCCACCGCGACGACGGCGCCGGCGGGAACCGGCCCCTTCGCTCTCGTCGTGGTCGTCGCTCTCGTCGTGGTCGTCGTCGGAGGGGCCCTCCGACGACTCCTCGGCGTGCTCCGCCTCGTCGGCGGACCGGTCCTCGTCGTCCTCGACGCGGGCGGTGACAGCGGCCGGGGCCGCGTCGGTCTCGTCCGCCGCGCCCCGACGGCGACGGCGGCGGCGCGAGGCGGTGGGCTGCTCCTCCGGGAGCTCCTCGATCTCCTCCGGCTGCTCGGGCTCCGGCGTACCGGCGGCTTCGGCGGCCGCTTCGGCGGCGGCCCGCTCCGGCGTCTGGAACTGGGGCTCGGTGAACACCGGAGCCTGGAAGACGGCGACGGCGGGACGGGCGGGGCGCCTCGACGTCCCGGTCTCGGCCCCGGTCGCGGCGGATCCGGTGACCGGCCGGGCGGGCTCGGCGAACCCGGCGGCGGCCTTGCGGACCGCGCGGCGACGGCGGCGCGGAGCGGCGTCGTCCGCGGCGGGCTCGGCGGGTGTCTCGGAGGTCGCGGTCTGCCCGGTGGGCTCGGTCACGGGAGCCTGCGCCTCCTCGGCGGGGGAGGCGGCGGCCTCGGCGGTCGCGGGCGTGGAGACGCTGCGCGAGGCACGGCGTCGGGTACGGCGGGGAGCCGCGTCCTCGGCGGTGTCGGTGTCGGTGATGCCGGCCGTGACAGCAGTGACAGCCGTGTCGGCGGCCTGTGCGGTGCTCGCGGTCGCGGAGCTCTCCGCCGGTTCGGTGGCCTCGGTGACGGTGGCCGTCGGCGAGGTCACACGGCGCGTCGCACGACGGCGCGCACGCGGCGGGGCGGCGTCCCCGGCGGGCTCGGCAGCCGGAGCGGCCTGAGCAGCGGGGGTCTCGGCCGTCGGTACGACGGTCTCGGCGGCCTCCGTCGACGTCGGTGTCCCGGCGGGCGAGGTCGAGCGGCGCACCACACGGCGACGCCGGGGCGGAGCGGCGGTGTCCGTGGCGGCCGGTGCTTCCTCCCGGGCGGCCGTCGGCTGCGCGGTGGCCTCGGCCTCGGCGCCCTCCTCGGCCGCGAGCTCGTCGTTCTCGTCGAGCGGCTCTGCGGGCTCAGGGGACTCGGCGGCCGGTATGGCCGACGTGACCGTCTCGGCCTCCGTGCCGGTGCCCGCCGTGGGCGGACCGGCCGGACGGGACGCGGCACGTCGCCGTCGACGCGGCGGCAGGGTGTCGCTGGGGCTGTTCGGTTCGGAGCCCTCTGTGGGCTCGGTCGGTTCGAGCATGCGGGGGTTTCTCCCGTCAGGCTCCCGGGCGCCGCACCCGGTCCGGCGATGCCGGTGACGTCCGCGGCTCGCGCGAAGCGCGGTTGCCGCCGTCCGGGGCGCGGGCGCCGCACGGGAACTCTCTGTGTCCTGTCTCACCGGTTCCGTACACCGAATGCGCACGGCCTGGCGAAAGTCTTGTGGTGGGTGCGCTGCCCGACCCAGGTGGCTCCCGAGGTACGAGGGCGGCGCTACGACGTCCGTCCCTACGCGGGACCTTCCTTACACCGGCGCCGTCGCGGCGGCAGTGGCACCGGCCGGATGCGGCTCGGTCGCTGCTGCCTCGCGGTCGGGCGCGAGCGGGTCGGTCACCGTGCCGGTCTCTTCATCGAGCAGCCCCTGCGCCAGCCTGGTCACCGCTGCGGGGACCGGCGGCGCCAGATCGGCCACGGCGCGGAGACCGGACAGGACGTCGTCGGGTCGAACGGCAGGCGTCACGTGCCGAACAACCAGCCGCAGTATCGCACAGGGCTGGCCGGTCGGCCTATCAGCCGACGAAGGGGGCGTTTCCAGGCTTTCCAGAACCACGACCGCGGAACGGGTGTCGAACGTGCGCATCCCGTTCTTCGTCCGGCGCTGCACCTCGACGGTACCGGCCGCGTTGAAGGCGTCCACCGCTCGGCGGGCCTCCTCCCGGTCGACACCGGCCAGCCGCAGCACCCACACCGAGGCCGTGAGCCGGTCGGCGAGCCCCGAGGTACGGGCCTCGGCCGCCTCGGTGATGTCGAGCCCGGGGGGCAGTGACTCGTCGAGGAGGGCTCTGATCCGCTCCGGATCCCGCGCCTGGGTGAGCGCGATCTCCAGGTACTCCGCCTCACTGCCCGTGCCGGTGGGTGCGGCATTGGCGTACGACACCTTCGGGTGCGGCGTGAACCCCGCCGAGTACGCCATCGGCACCTCGGCACGGCGCAACGCGCGCTCGAAGGCACGCTGGAAGTCACGGTGGCTGGTGAACCGGAGGCGGCCGCGCTTGGTGTAGCGCAGTCGAATGCGCTGCACCGCGGGTGCGGGCGGCGGGCCTTCGGGCTGTCGCTTGCCCAGTGTCGTTCAGTCCTTCGTGAGAGCGGTTGTGCTGCTACCAAGAGTACGCGTCTCACCGCCGATAGGTTCCCGTCGGTCCGTGAGCACCGGCTCCCCCTGTTCTCCGAGGAACATCCGGCGGGCATCGGCACGGGCCCGCCGTACCGACGCGCGGGCGGCGGCGAGGGACCGCCGTACGGCCCTTCCCACGGCGCGCCCGGCCTCGGCGGCGGGCCGCAGCACCGCGTCCCGCACCATGTGCCCCACCGGTGTCAGCACACGCGCGTACGTCCACCGCGCGGGCTCCACGACGGTCCACCGCACCAGGGTGCCCAGGAACCGCCACACCGCGAGCGAGACGTACCCGGCGACCCGCCAGGCATGCCCGAGGGCGTTGCCGATCTCCCGCGCGACGACGGCGAGCACCCGCCCGACCGGCACCAGAACCCAGCGCCACACGGCGAGCAGGGGCAGCACGAGCAGGATCCGGGTGATCCAGTACAGCCCCGTACCGATACCGGTGACGAGCATGCCCGCCAGCCGTGCCAGCCCTTTCACGCACCGGGCGACGGCCTGTCCGACGGGCGTGAGCACCCACCTGTACAGCCACGCACAGGGCACGACGACCAGGTACCGCGTGAGCCGGGCGAGGGCCGCGAACACCCCGAGCCCGATCGCGGCCGACACGGCAGCGACCCCGCGCAGCACCCACATCACTCCGTGCCCGAAGGGCGTCAGCACGCGCACGTACAGCCACACCAGCGCGTGCCCGAGCGGAACGAGCACACAGCGGTACAGCCACCCGGCGGGAACGACGATCACCAGGTTCCCGAGCCAGGCGAGCGCCTTGCCGAGCGGCACGAGGCCATATCGCCACAGCCCCACCAGCGGCCACACGAACACCGCTCGCCCTACCCACCACAGCGCCCGCCCGAGCGGCCGGAACACGGCACGGTCCAGCCACCGCACGGCGGCGACACACCCGTCCCACACCATCCGCACCGGCAGCACCACGAGGAACACGAAGATCCGCACCGGCAGGCGGATCGCCACCACCAGACACCCCTCACCCGCCGCCTCCGGCCGCCGCGGCGAAGACGGATGTGCGGGCGGCGCCGGTCTCCCGGCGTCCTGCTTCTCCAGATCCATGCAGGGGAGGACGCCCCGGCAGGCCGTTCGGATGCACCGGCACCGCCCCGCCCGCACGAACACCCGTGAATCTACAATGCTGTAGAAATCAGCTCTGGAGTGTCACCGCCGCGCGAACCCGCCGGCCCGTCCGTGCCACGGGCATGGCGCGCGGCACGAAGGAGCAGATACAGCACGACATGAACGACCACCCTGCCCCCACGGGCGCCACGTCCCGGCCCCTCCGTCACGCCCTGGCGGAGAGAGCCCGCGCCGTCACCGAAGCCCGCTGGTTCGCCCTCACCGTCTTCACCCTGATCCTCACCAACGCGGCCCTGCTGGGAGCCGAGACCTACAGCGGGCTCTCCAGGGACTGGCACCACGGGTTACGCCTCGCCGAGCACCTCTGCCTCGTCGCCTTCACCGTCGAGATAGCCCTGCGCGCCTGCGCCCACGCGGACCGCCCCCGCGACTTCTTCCGCGACCCCTGGAACCTCTTCGACCTGGCCGTCGTCGCCTGCGCCTTCCTGCCCCTCGTCCGCGAGAACACCACCGTCCTGCGGCTCCTGCGCCTCGCCCGCGTCCTGCGCACCGCCCGCTTCCTCCCCCAGCTGCGGATCGTCTTCGTCGCGGTGGCCCGCAGCCTGCCGGGCACCGTCAGCTTCCTCCTGGTGGGCGCGCTCCTGCTCTACGTCTACGCCATGGTCGGCTGGGTCTTCTTCAGCGAGGCGGACCCCGGCCAGTTCGGCTCCATCGGCCGCGCCGTCCTCACCCTCTTCCTGCTGATGACCCTGGACGGCCTCGGTGACGCCGTCCACGCGGGCCTGGAGATCTCCCGCTGGAGCATCGTCTACTACGCCTCCTACGTACTGTTCGCCTCGTTCGTCCTGGTCAACGTCCTCATCGGGGTGGTCATCAGCTCCCTGGAGGAAGCCCGCGAACTGGAACGCGAACACTCCCCCGCCCCCGAAGCACCCTCGGCCCCCGCCCCGGACCCCGCCGTGGACCTGCGCACCCGCATCGCCATCGCCAGAAGGGCCCTGGACGACCTGGAAGCCGCCCTCCCGCCCCTCCAACCCCTCCAACCCCTCCAACCCCTCCAACCCCTCCAACCCCTCCAACCCGAGCATGCCTCCACACCCGACACGGCCCGGCCGTAACACCGCATCCGTCGCAGGCCGCGAACGCCGACGGGCCCACTCCGCGTTCCGGAGTGGGCCCACCGAACGTCTCAGGACGACGGCTCAGGCCCCCGCACCACTGGGAGCGGGCGCCGCGTGCCGCACGGTCAGGCCGTGTTCTTCACCGTCAGGGGAAGCAGCTTCTTACCAGTCGGTCCGATTTGAATACTGGTGTCCATCTGAGGACACACCCCGCAGTCGAAGCAGGGGGTCCAGCGGCAGTCCTCGACCTCGGTCTCGTCGAGGGCGTCCTGCCAGTCCTCCCAGAGCCAGTCCTTGTCGAGGCCGGAGTCGAGGTGGTCCCAGGGGAGGACCTCCTCGTAGGAGCGTTCGCGGGTGGTGTACCAGTCGACGTCCACGCCGTACTGCGCCAGGGCCTTGTCGGCGCAGCCCATCCAGCGGTCGTAGGAGAAGTGCTCGCGCCAGCCGTCGAAGCGGCCGCCGTCCTCGTAGACCGCTCGGATGACCGCGCCGACGCGGCGGTCGCCGCGGGAGAGGAGGCCTTCGACGATGCCGGGCTTGCCGTCGTGGTAGCGGAAGCCGATGGAGCGGCCGTACTTCTTGTCGCCGCGGATCTTGTCGCGCAGCTTGGTCAGGCGGGCGTCCGTCTCCTCGGCCGACAGCTGCGGTGCCCACTGGAAGGGGGTGTGCGGCTTGGGGACGAAGCCGCCGATGGAGACGGTGCAGCGGATGTCGCCCGAGCCGGAGACCTCGCGGCCCTTCTGGATGACGTTCATCGCCATGTCGGCGATCTGGAGGACGTCGTCGTCGGTCTCGGTGGGCAGGCCGCACATGAAGTAGAGCTTCACCTGGCGCCAGCCGTTGCCGTAGGCCGTGGCGACGGTCCTGATCAGGTCGTCCTCCGAGACCATCTTGTTGATGACCTTGCGCATGCGCTCCGAGCCGCCCTCGGGGGCGAAGGTCAGGCCGGAGCGGCGGCCGTTGCGGGTCAGTTCGTTGGCCAGGTCGACGTTGAAGGCGTCGACCCGGGTGGAGGGGAGGGAGAGGCCGATCTTGTCCTCTTCGTAGCGGTCGGCGAGGCCCTTGGCGATGTCGCCGATCTCCGAGTGGTCGGCGGAGGAGAGGGAGAGCAGGCCGACCTCTTCGAAGCCGGTGGCCTTCAGGCCCTTCTCGACCATGTCGCCGATGCCGGTGATGGAGCGCTCGCGCACCGGGCGGGTGATCATGCCGGCCTGGCAGAAGCGACAGCCGCGGGTGCAGCCGCGGAAGATCTCCACGGACATGCGTTCGTGGACCGTCTCGGCGAGCGGGACGAGGGGCTGCTTGGGGTAGGGCCACTCGTCGAGGTCCATCACCGTGTGCTTGGAGACGCGCCACGGGACGCCCGACTTGTTCGGTACGACGCGGGCGATCCGGCCGTCGGGGAGGTACTCGACGTCGTAGAAGGCGGGGACGTACACGCCGCCGGTCTTCGCCAGGCGGAAGAGGAGTTCCTCGCGGCCGCCGGGGCGGCCCTCCTCCTTCCAGGCGCGGATGATCCGGGTGATCTCCAGGACGGCCTGCTCGCCGTCGCCGATGACGGCGCAGTCGATGAAGTCGGCGATCGGCTCGGGGTTGAAGGCGGCGTGGCCGCCGGCCACGACGATCGGGTCGTCCGGGCCGCGGTCCTTGGCCTCCAGCGGGATGCCGGACAGGTCCAGGGCGGTGAGCATGTTGGTGTAGCCGAGCTCCGTGGAGAAGCTCAGGCCGAACACGTCGAAGGCCTTGACCGGGCGGTGGCTGTCGACCGTGAACTGCGGGACGGCGTGCTCCCGCATCAGTTCCTCCAGGTCCGGCCAGACGCTGTAGGTGCGCTCGGCGAGGACGCCGTCCTGCTCGTTGAGCACCTCGTAGAGGATCATGACGCCCTGGTTGGGCAGTCCGACCTCGTACGCGTCGGGGTACATGAGGGCCCAGCGGACATCGCAGCTGTCCCAAGGCTTGACCGTGGAGTTGAGCTCTCCGCCGACGTACTGGATCGGCTTCTGCACATGCGGGAGCAGCGCTTCGAGCTCCGGGAACACAGACTCGGCGGCCACGGCGGCTTCGGCAGGCATCTCGGGAACCTTTGTGTGCTGGCTGGGGCTCCCCCGGCCGGAGGCTGGGGGAGGGTGACCATCCAGCCTAACCGCTTCAGAAGGCGGCGGATTTTCTGATCGGCGTCCAGGTTTCCGGGAGGGCGTTCTCGGTGATCTCCGCGCGCCGCTCCTCGCGTCCGTACAGCACCCCGTACGTGAAGTCGCTCTCCCCCACCGCGTGGGCGACGGCGGCGAGTTCGCTCAGGGTCTTGCGGGCCATGACGCTGTCCTGGTGGTCGCCGAGCAGGCCTTGGAGGGACTTCATGCTCTTGACCAGGTCCTTGGCGGGATCGTCGAGGGCCGGGGTGGCGGCCTCGGCGGCGTAGCGGGTGCGCTTGGTCTTCTTGCGGGCCTCGTGCAGGGCGAGGTCGCGTTCGTGGCCGGGCGGGAGGTCCAGGGCCCGGGTGACGAGGCCGGAGAGTTTGTCGAGGTCTTTGCTCACGGCCTTGGCCAGCACCTTGTCCGGGCCGGCCGCGGCCTTCTTCCGCAGGGGCGGGTCGGCCAGCAGGGCGTCGAGGGTGTCGAGCAGGGTGAGGTAGCGGCGGGAGTCGAGGACTCCGGTGACCTTGCCGTGGGCTCCGCGGTGGCCGGTCTCGGACCAGGTGGTCAGTCTGTCGCGTACAGGGCCGTGGACGAGGGTGTCGGGCAGGTCGTCCAGGGCCGTGATGAGGCGCTCGGCGAGGACTTCCTGGTCGCGGTCCAGGCCGAGCTCTCCGGCCAGCCATTTCAGGTCGGTGGCGAGGGGGTCGGTGGTCTTCCGGTCGAGGACGTTGCGGAAGGAGCGGAAGGTGCTGCGCAGGCGGCGGGTGGCGACGCGCATGCGGTGCACGGAGTCGGGTACGTCCTGGCGTACGGCGGGGTCGAGTTCGACGAGGGCGTCCCGCTGGGCGCGGACGTAGGCGAGGACGTGGTCGCCGGCGGTGACGGGTTTGCCCACCGGGCGGCTGCGGTGCTTGCGCTTCGGTGCCGCGGCCGGGGCGGCCGCGGGTGCGGGGGCGGCCTGGGGCGCGTGCGTGGGGGGTGCCGTCTCGGCGAGGGCCCGTGCGAGTTTGGAGGGGGACTTCGAGGGGCGCAGGCCCGCCTTGCGGAGCCGTTTGTCGACCTTGTCGAGGAAGGCGGGGTCGCCGCCGTCGGCGAGTTCGACCTCGATCTCGGTCCACCGGGCGGTGCCGTCGCCGGTGAGGCGTTCGGCGTGCACGGTGTCGACGCTGATCTCGGCGAGGAGCCGGCCGGTGGTGTCGAGGAGGTGGCGTACGTCCCGGTCGGAGCGCAGCCGGACCACGGGACTCAGTGCGGTGCCGCGGACGCGGGAGCGGACGAGCCGGGCGAGGTCCTCCGGGACGGTGTCGGAGAGCGGGGCGTGGATCTCGTCGCGCACTCCGGGGGCGACGGGGAACTTCAGGTGCCAGCCGGCGTCGGAGCCGCCGGTGCGGCGGCGCAGGGTGAGGGAGGCGGCGGCGAGGCGGTGGTCGGCCGTGTCGTAGTAGGTGGCGTCGAGGTGGACGACGCCCTGGTCGGCGATGGACGCCACGCCGGGGACGCCGGTCAGGTCGGGGAGTCCGCTGTCGCCGGACTCGTACTTTCGCTCGATTTCGCGTGTGGTGTCCGCCATAACCCGAACCTATCCGCCAGACCTGGATCTAGTCGTGACCGGTGCGGAGCGGCGGGGCGTTCCGCACCGGTCGTACGGCTGGACAGGCCCGCGGTCACGCGGACAGCGGGCGTTGCAGTCTGATCGACTGCAGGAGGCCCACGGCCAGCCACACCGCGAACATCGACGAGCCGCCGTAGGACACGAACGGCAGGGGCAGGCCGGTGACCGGCATGATGCCGAGGGTCATGCCGATGTTCTCGAAGGTCTGGAAGGCGAACCAGGCGACGATGCCGGCGGCGACGATGGTGCCGTACAGGTCGGTGGTGTCGCGGGCGATGCGGCAGGCGCGCCACAGGATGACGCCGAGCAGGCCGATGATCAGTGCGCCGCCGATGAAGCCGAGTTCCTCCCCGGCGACGGTGAAGACGAAGTCGGTCTGCTGCTCGGGCACGAACTGGCCGGTGGTCTGCGAGCCTTCGAAGAGGCCGGAGCCGGTGAGGCCGCCGGAGCCGATGGCGATGCGGGCCTGGTTGGTGTTGTAGCCGACGCCGGCGGGGTCGAGTTCGGGGTTGGCGAAGGCGGCGAAGCGGTTGATCTGGTACTCGTCGAGGACTCCGAGCTGCCAGACGGTGACGGCGCCGATGGCCCCGGCGCCGATCAGGCCGAAGATCCACCGGTTGGAGGCGCCGGAGGCGAGCAGGACACCGAGCACGATGACGACCATGACCATGACCGAGCCGAGGTCGGGCATCAGCATCACGATCAGCATGGGGACGACGGCCAGCCCCAGGGCCTGGAGGACCGTGCGGTGGTCGGGGTAGGGCTTGTCCCCGGCGTCGACCCGTGCCGCGAGCAGCACGGCCATGCCCAGGATGATGGTGAGCTTCACGAACTCCGAGGGCTGGAGCGAGAAGCCTCCGCCGAGCTTGATCCAGGAGTGGGCGCCGTTGATGGTGGAGCCCAGCGGGGTGAGCACCAGCAGGATCAGGAAGACCGAGGCGCCGTAGAGGACCGGTACGGCGGTGCGCAGGGCGCGGTGGCCGAGCCAGAGCATGGCGATCATCAGGGCCAGGCCGATGCCGGTGTTCAGCCAGTGCCGGACCAGGAAGTAGTACGGGTCGCCCTGGTTGAGCTCGGTGCGGTTGCGGGTCGCCGAGTAGACCAGGAGGGAGCCGAGCAGCGACAGGGCGATCGCCGACAGCAGTATCGGCCAGTCGAGTCGCCGGGCCGGGGAGTCGCGGGCGAAGAGCCGCGTCCAGCCGGCCCGCTCGGGTCCGTAGCCGGAGACGTGGAAGCTGTTGACTCCGCCGGTCATGGCGCCGTCCTTCGGCCTGCCGTGCGGCGCGCCCGGCCGGCGCTCCGTCGTGCGTCCCGGCGGCGGGTGTCGCGGTTGGCGGGCGGGGGTGTGTTCACGGTCGCGCCCTGGTCCTGGCCGTCGGGGGCCGTCCCGCCTTCCTCGGTCTCGGCCTCCTCGGTGGCCCGCAGGTCCTTGGCCGGGTCCTTGGAGATCTTCGGGGAGGTGATGGTGCCGTCCGTCCTGACCTTGGGCAGCGTCTTCTGCGGGGTGGGCAGCAGTGCCTTCTTCTTGTCGATCTCGCCGTCCGGGGAGACTCCGTACAGCGCGTTGTAGACGTTGCGCACGGCGGGGCCCGAGGCGCCGGAGCCGGTGCCGCCCTGGGAGATCGTCATGACGATCGAGTAGTCCTTGGTGTAGGTCGCGAACCACGAGGTGGTCTGCTTGCCGTGGACCTCGGCGGTACCGGTCTTGGCGTGCATCGGGATCTCGTCCTGCGGCCAGCCGCCGAACCGCCAGGCGGCGGTACCGCGGGTGGCGACTCCCTCGAGGGCTCCGTCTATGGCGTTGAGGGTCTTCTTCGTCATCGGCAGTTTGCCGTGCGCCTTGGGTTCGATCTCCGTGACCTGCTTGCCGTCGGGGCTGATGACGGCCTTGCCGACGGTGGGGTTGTAGAGGGTGCCGCCGTTGGAGAGGGCCGCGTAGACGGTGGCCATCTGGATGGGGGTGACGAGGGTGTCGCCCTGGCCGATGGAGTAGTTGACGGAGTCACCGGCGCGCAGTCGGTTGCCTTCGAGGCAGTTCTCGTAGGCGATGCGCTCGACGTAGCTGCCGTCCTTCTTGCCGGACTTGCACCAGGCGTCCTTGTTGGCCTTCCAGTAGTCGGCCTTCCACTGGCGGTCGGGGACGCGGCCGGTGACCTCGTTGGGCAGGTCGATGCCGGTCAGCTCACCGAGGCCGAACTGGTGGGAGGTCTTGTAGAACCAGTCCTTGGCGTTCTTCTTCGGCTTGTTGCCGCCGTCGCGCTTCCACTCCTCGTGGGCGAGCCGGTAGAAGACGGTGTCGCAGGAGACTTCGAGGGCTCGGCCGAGGCTGATGCCGCCGAAGCTCTGGGATTCGAAGTTCTTGAAGACCTGGCCGCCGATGGAGTACGAGCTGGAGCACTCGTAGGGACCCTCGAAGGAGTAGCCGGCGTTGATCGCGGCGGCCGTCGGGACGACCTTGAAGATGGAGCCGGGTGCCGACACGCCCTGGATGGCGCGGTTCAGCAGCGGGTAGTTGGACTTCTTGCCGGTGAGCTTGGCGTAGTCCTTGCCGGAGATGCCGCCCACCCAGGCGTTGGGGTCGTAGCTCGGGTTGGAGGCCATGGCGACGACGCGGCCGGTCTTGGCCTCCATGACGACGATGGCCCCGGAGTCGGCCTCGTAGAGGCGGTTGGTGTTGCGGTCCATCTCCTTGCGGGCCTGCTTCATCGCCTCGTTCAGCTCGTACTCGGCGACCCGCTGGACGCGGGCGTCGATGCTGGTGACGAGGTTGGCGCCGGGCTGGGCGGGGTCGGCCTGCGCCTCGCCGATGACGCGGCCGAGGTTGTCGACCTCGTAGCGGGTGACGCCCGCCTTGCCGCGCAACTGCTTGTCGTACTCGCGTTCCAGGCCGGAGCGGCCGACCTGGTCGGAGCGCAGATAGGGCGAGTCGGAGTCCTGGGCCTCCTGGAGTTCCTCGTCGGTGACGGGTGAGAGGTAGCCGAGGACCTGGGCGGTGTTGGCCTGCCCGGGGGCCGCGTACCGGCGTACGGCCTGGGGCTCGGCGCTGATGCCGGGGAAGTCCTCGGCACGCTCGCGGATCTGCAGGGCCTGCTTGGCGGTGGCCTCGTCGGTGATGGGGATGGGCTGGTACGGCGATCCGTTCCAGCAGGGCTGGGGGGTCTTGGCGTCACACAGCCGGACCTTCTCCATGACCTCCTTGGTGGGCATGCCGAGGACGCCGGCGAGCTTGGTGAGGACGGCCTTGCCGTCGTCCCGCATCTTCAGGAGTTCGGTGCGGGAGGCGGAGACGACAAGCCGGGTCTCGTTGTCGGCGAGGGCCACTCCGCGGGCGTCCAGGATGGAGCCGCGGACCGCGGGCTGGACGACCTGCTGCACGTGGTTGCCGGAGGCCTTCTTCGCGTACTCGGCGCCCTCGCGGATCTGGAGGTACCACAGGCGCCCGCCCAGGGTGCCGAGGAGGGAGAGGACGAGGACCTGGATGACGACGAGCCGGATCTGGACCCTTGGGCTGCGCCCGGTCTCGGGGATGTTAGTCATGGGCGCAGCCCATTCCGTTGAGGGTGGTGGTGGGAGACGGGTGGGGGGTCACGCGGTTTCCTCCCCCTCGGTGAGGTTCTGCGATGTCACAGGCGCTTTACCCCCTTGATGCGGCCGGCCCGCGCCACCCGCGCCCGCGCCGCCTTCGCCCTCAGGCCCCGCTGGGCGCCGATGCGCAGCCCGGTGCCGCCCGAGCTCCAGCCGGAGGCGATGTCACCGGACTTGGCGGAACTGTTCTCGGCGAGTGGATCGTTCTCGGCTCGCCGGGCCAGGGCCATGACCCCGGGGACGACGAAGGGGGCGAGCAGCAGGTCGTACAGGGCCGCGCTGAGGAGCAGTCCGCCGAGGCCGACGTTGCGGGCCGCGGTGTCGCCGACGAGGGCGCCGACACCGGCGTAGAGCAGGGTGGTGCCGACGGCCGCGGCGACCACCACGGCCATCGGGCCGGTCGCCGATCTCACCTGGCCGCTCTCGGGCTTGACCAGCCCGGCGAGGTAGCCGACGACGCACAGCACGAGGGCGTAGCGGCCGACGGCGTGGTCGGCGGGCGGGGCCAGGTCGGCGAGGAGTCCGGCGGCGAAGCCGATGAGGGAGCCGCCGACGTGGCCGTAGACCAGGGCGAGGCCGAGGACCGTCAGGAGGAGCAGGTCGGGGACGGCGCCCGGGAGATGGAGGCGGGCGAGGACGCTCACCTGGATCACCAGGGCCACCACGACCAGTGAGCTGGAGAGCAGGATCCGGTTGACGCGCATGGGGTGACAGCTCCTACTGCTCTTGCTGGTCCTGGCCGCCGGCCGGGGCTGACGGGGTGACGGTCACCGTGACGGTCGGCGTGGGCGTGGGTTTCGGCTTCTTGGGCAGCACCGTGTCGCGCGGGTCCTTCTCGGGGGCCTGGACGACCACACCGACGACGTCGAGCTTGGTGAAGCCGACGAACGGCGTGACGTAGAGGGTGCGGGTGAGGTCACCGCCGGAGGGGTCGACCCGGGAGACGGTGCCGACGGGGACGCCGGGCACGAACGGCTTGTCGGCCTGTGAGCCGAAGGTGACCAGCCGGTCGCCCTTCTTGATCTCGGCCTTGCCGTTGAGGAGTTCGACGCGCAGGGGCCGGTCGCCCTGGCCGGAGGCGAAGCCGAGTTCGTCACCGGCCTCCATGCGGGTGCCCACGGTGAAGTCCGGGTCGTTGGCGAGCAGCACGGTGGCGGTGTTCGGGCCGACGGTGGTGACCCGGCCGACGAGTCCGTCGCCGTTGAGGACGGTCATGTCGCGCTTGACGCCGTCGTTGGCGCCGACGTCGATGGTGATGGTCCAGGAGAAGCCCTGGGCCGCTCCTATGGCGATGACCTGGGCGCCCTTGATGCCGTACTGGCCCTGGCCGGCGACCTTCAGCAACCTGTCGAGCTGTTCGGCTCTGCTGCGGTTGCGGTCGTCGCTGCCGAGTTCGGCCTTGAGCGCGGCGTTCTCACGCTCCAGTTCGGCGAGCCGGTCGTGCCGGTCACCGGAGTCGCGGACCGCGGAGACGGCGTTGCCGATCGGGTCGACCGCGCCGGCCACTCCGTTCTCGATCGGGCCGAAGACCGTCGCCGCGGCCTGCCGGGCACCGTCGACCGGTGAATCCTCTCCGCCGCGGATGTCGACCGTGATCAGTGCGAAAGCGGTGGTGATCAGCAGCACCAGGAGCAGCCGGCTCTCTCGTGTGTCCCTCACGTGCGACGGCCGTGCCTTCCTCGTCGAGAACGGGTAGCGAAAACGGGGGTGGTACCGAAGTGGTCGGAAACTGCCGGGAATTACGGGAACCGCGGATCTGACGATCTGCAGAACCACGGTTCTACGGATCTACGGATCTACGGTTCTACGGGCTTGGGAACTACGGGGGGTCAGCTTATGTCTCTATATCAACGATCCGCCGTACGAGAGGAGATCGTCCCGTACGGCGGAATCGAAGAGTCGCGTCATCTGCGCGGCTGGGCGTCCAGCACCTGCTGGAGCGCCTCGAACTCCTCGACGCACTTTCCGGAGCCGAGCGCCACGCTGTCCAGCGGGTCCTCCGCGATGTGGATGGGCATGCCCGTCTCACGGCGCAGCCGCTCGTCCAGACCGCGCAGCAGCGCTCCGCCGCCGGTCAGCACGATGCCCCGGTCCATGATGTCGCCGGACAGCTCCGGCGGGCACTTGTCCAGGGTGGTCTTGACGGCGTCCACGATGGCGTTGACCGGCTCCTCGATCGCCTTGCGCACCTCGTCGGCGGAGATGACCACGGTCTTGGGCAGCCCGGAGACCAGGTCCCGGCCGCGGATCTCGGTGTGTTCGTCGGAGTCGAGGTCGTACGCCGAACCGATCGTGAGCTTGATCTGCTCGGCCGAGCGCTCACCCAGCAGGAGGGAGTACTCCTTCTTGATGTGCTGGATGATCGCGTTGTCCAGTTCGTCGCCCGCGACCCGGATGGACTGGGCGGTGACGATGCCGCCGAGGGAGATGACCGCGACCTCCGTGGTGCCGCCGCCGATGTCCACCACCATGTTGCCCGTGGCCTCGTGGACCGGCAGGCCGGAGCCGATGGCGGCGGCCATGGGCTCCTCGATGATGTGCACCTGGCGGGCGCCGGCCTGGGACGACGCCTCGATGACGGCACGGCGCTCGACACCGGTGATGCCCGAGGGGACACAGACGACGACCCGCGGACGGGCCAGATACCGCCGCTTGTGGATCTTCAGGATGAAGTAGCGGAGCATCCGCTCGGTGATCTCGAAGTCGGCGATGACGCCGTCCTTCAGCGGGCGTACGGCAACGATGTTGCCGGGGGTGCGCCCGATCATCTTCTTCGCCTCGGCCCCGACCGCGAGGATGCCACCGGTATTGGTGTTGATCGCGACGACGGACGGCTCGTTGAGTACGATTCCGCGACCTCTCACGTACACCAGCGTGTTGGCGGTCCCGAGGTCGACAGCCATGTCACGGCCGATGAACGACATAGAGTTCCCCATGAGGATTCGTCTGGCCTTCCCACTGGCTTTTGAGGGCTTTTCAGGTCGGCGAGGTGGGTGCGGTGACGCGAAGGCTTCCATCGTAGACGCGCCTTCGCAAACACTGCGCGAGGGTCTTCGCCATTGTCATCAGATGGCGGGTCCGGTTGCTTGTGGAGACGGGCCATCGGGGGCACGCGTTCCCCCGAACGCCGCGCATATGTCAAAAAGGTCTGGGGGCAAAGCCCCCAGACCAGCCGCCGGACGGCCAAAAGCGCAGCGCACGGCCGCTATGCGATTGTTATGCGCGGTCTCGGTGGACGGGACGTCACGCGTGGTCGGGGAAGAAGATCTTCACCTCGCGCTCGGCGGACTCCTCGGAGTCGGAGGCGTGGATCAGGTTCTCCCGGACGATCACGCCGAAGTCGCCGCGGATCGATCCCGGGGCCGCGGCGACCGGGTCGGTCGGACCGGCCAGTTGGCGCACTCCCTCGATGACCCGCTCACCCTCGACGATCATCGCCACGACCGGGCCGGAGGCCATGAACTCCATCAGCGGCTCGTAGAAAGGCTTGCCCTTGTGCTCGCCGTAGTGCTGTTCCAGCGTGTCCTGGTCCAGGGTGCGCAGCTCCAGCGCGGTGAGCTGCCAGCCGGCCTTGCGCTCGATACGGCTGATGATCTCGCCGGTCAGGCCACGACGGACGGCGTCGGGCTTGAGGAGGACGAGGGTGCGCTGGGTCACGGCGGAGCTCCTTGGGGTTCAGGGCGAGGGTGCTGAGGGTGCTGAGAGGTTCTGTGCAGGTTACCGGGCGCGTCGCCGCACCCGTCAGGCGGTGTCGGGCCGGTCCTCCATGGCGGCGAACCGGGCCTTCGCCTCGTCGATCTTCCGCCCGTAGTGCACCGAGGCCCACCACAGCACCGCGAACAGCACGCCCAGGAAGAACATCGTCGGGACGAAGAAGCCGGAGGCGAGCAGGGCGATCTGCAGGACCCAGCCGAGGGCGACGCCGCCGGGCCGGGTGATCACCCCGCACAGTGCCACACACAGGAACATGGCGATGCCGCACACCGTCCACACCGTGGCGACGGAGAGGTCCGGGTCCTTCATCGCGACCAGTCCGGCGAAGCCGATGACGAAGACCTCGCTGATCAGGGTCGAAGCGCAGAGCGTACGCATGGTTTCTCAGCCCCTCCCCAGGAGCAGTCGGGCCTCGCCGACGGTGATGACGGAACCGGTGACGAGCACACCGGCGCCGGTGAACTCGCCCTCCTCCTCGGCCAGCGTGATCGCGGCCTCCAGCGCGTCGGGCAACCGGGGTTCGACCTGGACACGGTCCTCGCCGAACACCTCGACGGCGATCCCCGCCAGTTCGTCGACGTCCATCGCGCGGTGGCTGGAGTTCTGGGTGACGACGATCTCGGCGAAGACCGGCTCGAAGGCCTCGAGCAGCCCGCGCACGTTCTTGTCGCCACTGGCGCCCACCACCCCGATGAGCCGGCTGAACTGGAACGCCTCCCCGATCGCCGCGGCCGCGGCCCGCGCGCCCGCCGGGTTGTGTGCGGCGTCCAGCACGACGGTGGGCGAGCGGCGTACGACCTCCAGCCGGCCCGGTGAGGCGACGGCGGCGAACGCCCCCCGCACGGTGTCGAGGTCGAGCGGTTCGGCCCGCTGCGCTCCGACGCCGAAGAACGCCTCCACGGCGGCGAGCGCCACGGCCGCGTTGTGCGCCTGGTGGGCGCCGTGCAGCGGCAGATACAGGTCGGGGTACTCCCCGCCGAGGCCGCGCAGGGTCACCTGCTGGCCGCCGACGGCGACCTGCCGGTCGACGACACCGAACTCGAGCCCTTCCCGGGCCACCGTCGCGTCGACCTCGACGGCCTTCTTCAGCAGCACCTGGGCCGCGTCGACCGGCTGCTGGGCCATGATCACCGTCGCGTCCGGCTTGATGACGCCGGCCTTCTCGGTGGCGATCTCGGCGGGCGTGGCGCCGAGCCGGTCGGTGTGGTCGAGGTCGATGGGCGTCACGACGGCGACGCTCCCGTCGATCACGTTGGTGGCGTCCCAGGTGCCGCCCATGCCGACCTCGACGACGGCGACGTCCACCGGCGCGTCGGCGAACGCCGCGTACGCCATGCCCGTGAGCACCTCGAAGAAGGACAGCCGGTACTCCTGCTGGGAGTCGACCATCTCGGTGTACGGCTTGATGTCCTGGTACGTCTCCACGAACCGCTCGGCGGAGATCGGCGCCCCGTCGAGGCTGATCCGCTCGGTGACCGACTGGACGTGCGGCGAGGTGTACCGGCCCGTGCGCAGTTCGAAGGCGCCGAGGAGGGCCTCGATCATGCGGGCGGTGGACGTCTTGCCGTTGGTGCCGGTGATGTGGATCGAGGGATACGCGCGCTGAGGCTCGCCCAGCACGTCCATCAGCGCGGCGATACGGCTGACCGACGGTTCCAGCTTGGTCTCGCCCCAGCGGGACGCCAGCTCACCCTCGACCTCCCGCAGCGCCTTGTCGACCTCGGGGTCGGCCGGCCGCGCGGGCGCCTCGGCCTGCGGCGGGCCGCCCTGCGTGCGCAGGGTACGGCTGCCGGCCTCGATCACCGCGAGGTCGGGGTCTCGTTGCGTCTCGGCCTCGATGATCTCCTCGAAGGAGTCGAGGGGGTCACCGGAGCCGGGCTGCTCGCTGTCATTCGGGGGGAGCTCACTCACGGAGCCCAGTCTACGTACCCGGCCCGCTCCCCCTCCCACGGCAGCCGACGGCCCCCGGAACCGTGCTCGGGTTCCGGGGGCCGTCGGTCGCTGTCCGCGGTTCGCGGTTCGCGGTTCGCGGTTCGCGGTTCGCTGCTACGCCGGGGGCAGCCGGTCCAGCTGGGTCTGGATGCGGGCGATGTCCTCGTCCGCCTTGGCCAGCCGCGTACGGATCTTGTCGACCACGTGGTCGGGGGCCTTCGCCAGGAACGCCTCGTTGCCCAGCTTGGCCTCCGCCTGCTGACGTTCCTTCTGCGCGGCGGCCAGATCCTTGGCGAGGCGCTTGCGCTCCGCCGCGAAGTCGATCACCCCGGAGAGGTCCAGGGCGACCTCGACGCCCGCCACCGGCAGGGTCGCCGTCGCGGTGAACGCGTCACCCTCCGGCTGCAGCCGGAGCAGCTGCCGGATCGCCGCCTCGTGCGGGGCGAGGGCCGAACCGTCGAGGGTCAGCCGGGCGGGGACCCGCTGGCCGGGCTGGAGGCCCTGGTCGGCGCGGAAGCGGCGGACCTCGGTGATGACCGACTGGAGCGTGGCGATCTCCCGCTCGGCACCGGCGTCCCGGAAGCCACTGTCCGTCGGCCAGTCGGCGATGACGACCGACTCGCCGCCGGTCAGCGTCGTCCACAGCGTCTCGGTGACGAACGGGACCACCGGGTGCAGCAGCCGCAGCGTGACGTCGAGGACCTCGCCGAGGACCCGCTTGCTGACCTCGGCCGGCTCGCCGCCCGCCTGGAACGTCGTCTTGGACAGCTCGACGTACCAGTCGAAGACCTCGTCCCAGGCGAAGTGGAACAGCGCGTCGGACAGCTTGGCGAACTGGAAGTCGTCGTAGAGCGCGTCGACCTCGGCGACGACGGAGTTCAGCCGGGACAGGATCCAGCGGTCGGTGGACGACATCTTCGACGCGTCCGGCAGCGGGCCCTCGACCGTGGCGCCGTTCATCAGCGCGAAGCGGGTGGCGTTCCAGATCTTGTTGGCGAAGTTGCGCGAGCCCTGGACCCAGTCCTCGCCGATCGGCACGTCGACGCCCGGGTTGGCGCCGCGCGCGAGCGTGAAGCGCAGGGCGTCGCTGCCGTACTTGTCCATCCAGTCCAGCGGGTTGACCGCGTTGCCGAAGGACTTCGACATCTTCTTGCCGAACTGGTCGCGGACCATGCCGTGCAGGGCGATGGTGCGGAACGGCGGGGTGCCGTCCATCGCGTACAGGCCGAACATCATCATCCGGGCGACCCAGAAGAAGAGGATGTCGTAGCCGGTGACCAGGACGGAGTTCGGGTAGAACTTCGCGAGCGATTCCGTCTGTTCCGGCCAGCCCAGGGTGGAGAACGGCCACAGGCCGGAGGAGAACCAGGTGTCGAGGACGTCGGTGTCCTGGTGCCAGCCCTCGCCGCTGGGCGGCTCCTCGTCCGGGCCGACGCAGACGACCTCGCCGTCCGGCCCGTACCAGACGGGGATGCGGTGGCCCCACCACAGCTGGCGGGAGATGCACCAGTCGTGGAGGTTGTCGACCCAGTCGAAGTACCGCTTCTCCATCTCCTGCGGGTGGATGGTGACGCGGCCGTCGCGGACGGCGTCACCGGCGGCCTTCGCCAGCGGGCCGACCTTGACCCACCACTGCATGGACAGCCGGGGCTCGATGGTGGTCTTGCAGCGCGAGCAGTGGCCGACGCTGTGGACGTACGGCCGCTTCTCGGCGACGATCCTGCCCTCGGCGCGCAGCGCGGCGACGATGGCGGAGCGGGCCTCGAGCCGGTCCAGGCCCTGGAAGGGGCCGTGGGCGGTGATGACCGCGTGCTCGTCCATGACGGCGATGGCGGGCAGGTCGTGCCGCCGGCCGATCTCGAAGTCGTTCGGGTCGTGTGCCGGGGTCACCTTGACGGCGCCGGTGCCGAACTCGGGGTCGACGTGCTCGTCGGCGACGACCGGGATGGAGCGGTCGGTCAGCGGCAGCTTGATGAGCTTGCCGACCAGGTGCTTGTACCGCTCGTCCTCGGGGTGGACGGCGACGGCCGTGTCACCGAGCATGGTCTCGGCGCGGGTCGTGGCGACGACGATCGTCTCGTCCCCGTCGCCGTACTTCATGGAGACGAGTTCGCCGTCGTCGTCCTGGTACTCGACCTCGATGTCGGAGATCGCGGTCAGGCAGCGCGGACACCAGTTGATGATGCGCTCGGCGCGGTAGATCAGCTCGTCGTCGTGGAGCCGCTTGAAGATGGTCTGGACGGCCTTGGACAGCCCTTCGTCCATGGTGAAGCGCTCACGCGACCAGGCGACGCCGTCACCGAGGCGCCGCATCTGGCCGGAGATCTGTCCGCCGGACTCGCCCTTCCACTGCCAGACCCGCTCGACGAAGGCCTCACGGCCGAGGTCGTGCCGGGACTTGCCCTCCTTGGCGAGTTCCCGCTCGACGACGTTCTGCGTGGCGATGCCGGCGTGGTCCATGCCGGGCTGCCACAGCGTCTCGTACCCCTGCATGCGCGCACGGCGGGTGAGGGTGTCGATGATCGTGTGCTCGAAGGCGTGCCCGAGGTGCAGGCTGCCCGTGACGTTCGGCGGGGGGATGACGATCGTGTACGGAGGCTTGTCGCTCTTCGCGTCCGCCTCGAAGTAGCCCCGCTCTACCCAGCGCTCGTACAGCGGCCCCTCTACATCGGCCGGCGCGTACTGGGTCGGCAGTTCGGGGGTGGGCGGCTGCGGCTGCTGAGAGTTCTCGGTCACGCGCCTCAGTTTAGAGGTGTCACGGCCCAGTCCCGAAACGCGATTCCTTTGTAACGGTGCGCCCCCCGCTGGCTTGATCGCGTCCCCTCTGAGTCAGGATGTCAACGACACGTACGCATCTGGAGGGGAACCCAGAAGATGAGCCACAACCAGCCGGGCCCGTACGGCGGGCAGCCCCAGCAGCCCGGACCGTACGGTCAGCCGGGTCCCTACGGCCAGCAGCCGCAGGCTCCGCAGCCCGGCTACGGCTACCCCCAGCAGCCGCCCCCGCCCGGCCAGCCCGGTTACGGCTACCCGCCCCAGCCCGGCCAGGGCGTCCCGCCGCAGCAGCCCCCGTACGGCCAGCCCCCCTACGGTCAGGCCCCGTACGGCGCCCCGCAGCCCCCGGCACCGGACGGCGGCTCCAAGAAGGCCGGCTGGATCCTCGGCGCGGTGGCGGTCGTGGTGGCGATCGGTGTCGGCGCGTACTTCGTGTTCGGCGGAGGCGGCGGCGCGGGCGGCCTGGAGGACGACGGCCCGCACAAGCTCTCGGCGCCGGAGAAGGTGATGGGCGAGTACACGCGGGTCGGTGAGGCCGGCGAGGACTCGAGCTCCAGCACCACGAAGGACCTGGCCAAGGGCGGCGTGAAGAACGGCAAGTCGGTGGGCGCCTCCTACTCGACGGCCGACTTCAGCCGGTACGACCTCAAGAACCCCGACCCGGCCGACCTGCCCGGCAAGGAAGAGCTGCTCACGGCGAAGGGCGTGACGTTCCTCGGCGCCTACGGCGAGGTCGAGGACCCCGAGGCGGCCGTGGACAAGCTCTTCGCCAACATCAAGAAGGAGACCGGCAAGAGCAAGGGCTCGGACAACGCGCTCCTGTCCGAGCTGGTGGGCAAGCCCGAGGACGTCGAGCTCGACGGTGCGGTCATGAAGTGCCAGGCCGGCAAGGGCAAGAACAACCTCACCAAGCAGGACACCACCAACTGGTTCTGCATCTGGGCGGACTACAGCACGGTCGCGGTGGTCTCCCCCGGTGACAACACCAAGGACATCACGAAGGACGCCGCCGCGGACATCGCCACGAAGCTCCGCAACGAGGTGCGCGTCCCGGCGTAGTGGTGGGCAGCGCGTGAAGGGCCCCGGTCGAGTGACCGGGGCCCTTCACATGTGCCGGGGACGGCTGTTGCCGCTACGCCGTCTTCTGCTCGCCCGGTCCGCGGCCGCGGGCGTCGCGCGGGATCAGGGTCGGGTTGACGTTGGAGAGGACCACGTCCGCGGTGATGACCACGCGGGCGACGTCCTTGCGGGACGGGACCTCGTACATGACGCCCTGGAGGACTTCCTCCATGATGGCGCGCAGACCGCGGGCGCCGGTCTGGCGGAGGATGGCCTGGTCGGCGATGGCTTCCAGTGCCTCGCGCTCGAAGTCCAGCTCGACACCGTCGAGTTCGAAGAGGCGCTGGTACTGCTTGACGAGCGCGTTGCGCGGCTCGATCAGGATCTGCAGCAGGGCCTCGCGGTCGAGGTTGTGGACCGAGGTGATGACCGGGAGCCGGCCGATGAACTCGGGGATCATGCCGAACTTGACCAGGTCCTCCGGCATGACCTGCTCGAACTGGTCCTTGGACTCCAGCTCCCGCTTGGAGCGGATGGTGGCGCCGAAGCCGATGCCCTTGGCTCCCGCGCGGCCCTCGATGATCTTCTCCAGGCCGGCGAAGGCGCCGCCCACGATGAACAGGACGTTCGTCGTGTCGATCTGGATGAACTCCTGGTGCGGGTGCTTACGGCCGCCCTGCGGCGGGACGGACGCCGTGGTGCCCTCGAGGATCTTCAGCAGGGCCTGCTGGACGCCCTCGCCGCTCACGTCGCGCGTGATCGACGGGTTCTCGCTCTTGCGGGCGACCTTGTCGATCTCGTCGATGTAGATGATGCCGGTCTCGGCCTTCTTGACGTCGTAGTCGGCGGCCTGGATCAGCTTGAGCAGGATGTTCTCGACGTCCTCGCCGACGTACCCGGCCTCGGTGAGGGCGGTGGCGTCGGCGATCGCGAACGGGACGTTCAGCATGCGGGCGAGGGTCTGGGCGAGGAGGGTCTTGCCGGAGCCGGTGGGGCCCAGCAGCAGGATGTTGGACTTCGCCAACTCGATGGCGTCCTCGCGGCCTTGGGCGCCGCCGTTCTCCCCCGCCTGAACCCGCTTGTAGTGGTTGTACACCGCGACGGAGAGAGCTTTCTTGGCCGACTCCTGGCCGACCACGTACCCCTCGAGGAACTCGTAGATCTCGCGGGGCTTGGGCAGTTCCTCCCAGCGGACCTCGCTGCTCTCGGCGAGCTCTTCCTCGATGATCTCGTTGCAGAGGTCGATGCACTCGTCGCAGATGTACACACCGGGCCCTGCGATGAGCTTCTTGACCTGCTTCTGGCTCTTGCCGCAGAACGAGCACTTGAGCAGATCGCCGCCGTCACCGATGCGTGCCACGGTGTGCTTCCCCTTCGCCTGGGAGCCACCTGGACGTCAACGTCCAGCGACTCCTGGTGCTGCCTTATGTCCGACGGTACCTTGCCGGGCCCCCCGTCCGGGCCCCCCTTGGCACGGTTCGCTTCGACGTGGACCGTCCGCGACCATGCCAAGGAGCGGCAGACAATACAGCCTCCCGGATCCCACGCGTCAGCGCAGGCTGGTGTTGTCCATCTTCCGGGTGGTGATGATCTGGTCGATCAGACCGTAGCTCAGCGCGTCCTCGGCCGTGAGGATCTTGTCCCGCTCGATGTCCTCGCGGATCTTCTCGACCGGCGTGGTGGAGTGCTTGGCCAGCATCTCCTCCAGCTGCGAACGCATCCGGAGGATCTCGTTGGCGGCGATCTCCAGGTCGGAGACCTGGCCGCGGCCGGTCTCGCTGTACGGCTGGTGGATCAGCACGCGCGCGTTCGGCAGGGCCATGCGCTTGCCGGGGGTGCCGGCGGCGAGCAGCACGGCGGCGGCGGAGGCCGCCTGGCCCATGCAGACCGTCTGGATGTCCGGCTTCACGTACTGCATGGTGTCGTAGATCGCCGTGAGCGCGGTGAAGGAGCCGCCGGGGCTGTTGATGTAGACCGAGATGTCCCGGTCGGGGTCCATCGACTCCAGGCACAGCAGCTGCGCCATGACGTCGTTGGCGGAGGCGTCGTCGATCTGCACGCCGAGGAAGATCACGCGCTCCTCGAAGAGCTTCGCGTACGGGTCGTACTCGCGGATGCCCTGGGAGGTGCGCTCGACGAAGCGCGGGATGACGTAGCGGGACTCGGCCGCGGGGCCGGTGTACTCGGCACGGGCGCGGTCGTACAGGCCGCTGCCGGGGAAGTCGTTCACGGTGTCTCCTGGAAAGGGGCTGAGGCGGTCGGCCGGGGCTGCTGGGGCTGTCATCGGACCCTGGAGCGACCCTGGAGCGGGTCCGACGGGGGTCCTACGGGGCCGCTGGGGCCCCGTGGGCCGCTCAGCCCGCCCCGGTGCCGCCGCCGCCCGGCATGCCCGCGGCCGTGGTCATCACGTCGTCGATGAGGCCGTACTCCTTGGCCTCGAAGGCGTCGAACCAGCGGTCGCGGTCCGAGTCGCGGGTGATCTGCTCGATCGTCTGGCCGGTGTGCTGGGAGGTGAGCTCGGCCATGCGCTTCTTGGTGTGCAGCAGCCGCTCGGCGTGGATCTTGATGTCCGAGGCCGAGCCGGCCAGTCCGGCGGAGGGCTGGTGGATCAGGATCTCCGCGTTCGGCAGTGCGAAGCGCTTGCCGGGCGTGCCCGCGCTGAGCAGGAACTGACCCATCGAGGCCGCGAGGCCCATGGCGATGGTCACCACGTCGTTCTTGATGTACTGCATGGTGTCGTAGATCGCCATACCGGCCGTGATGGAACCGCCGGGGCTGTTGATGTAGAGGTAGATGTCCTTGTCCGGATCGGAGGCAAGGAGCAGCAGCTGTGCGGTGATCTTGTTGGCGATGTCGTCGTCCACCGGCTGGCCGAGGAAGATGATCCGCTCGTTGAGCAGCCGGTTGTAGACCTGGTCGCCGAGGCCACCACCGATGGAAGGCTCGCCGGCGGCTGAAGGCATCAGATTCGTCACGTATCCACCTGCTCGTCTTACGACGGCGCCGGGCCGTCTCACGTGTTCTGCCGGGGTGTGGGGCCGTCCGGCCGTACTCGCGGACTCCCCTGCCCTCGTATTCATGGACCCTAACGCGCGGGCCCCTTCGGGGAATCCCGCAGCGGGGGGTGTTCGCTGTGAGCGCAGGTGGCTCAGCGGGGCGGGGCGGGGTGCCGCGCGCCGCGGGCGGTCCGGCCGTACGGCAGACGGGCCCCGGCCATGATGGTCCGGGGCCCGTCGTACGTCCGTCAGAGGCGACGCGAGGGTCAGCCCTCGGTCTTCTCCTCGGTCTCGTCGGCCTTGGCGTCGGCCTCGTCGGCCTTGGCCTCAGCGGCGTCGGTGGACTCGGCGGCGGCCTCGCCGGCCTCCGTCTCGTCCTCCTCTTCCTCGTCCTCGAGGTCGATGATCTCGCCGTTGGTGTCCTTGACCGTGGCCTTCTCGACCACGGCGGCCAGGGCCTTGCCGCGGGCGACCTCGCCGACCAGGAGCGGAACCTGGCCCTGCTCGACGACGGCCTGGGCGAACTGGTCGGGGGACATGCCGGAGGAGGCCGCACGACGCATGAGGTGCTCGGTGAGCTCCTCCTGGTTGACGTTCAGCTTCTCCTGGTTGACGAGCTGGTCGAGCACGAACTGGGTCTTGATGCCCTTGATCGCGGCTTCGCGGGTCTCGGTGTCGAACTCCTCGGCCGTCTTGCCCTGGATCTCCAGGTACTTCTCGAGGTCGAGACCCATCTGGCCGAGCTGGTGGTGCTCGAGGTTGTGCTTACGGGTGTTGATCTCGTCCTCGAGGAGCTTCTCGGGGACGGGCACCTCGACCAGCTCGAGCAGCTTGTCCAGGACGCGCTCCTGGGCCTGCGTGGCCTGGTCGTACTGCTTCATGTTCTCCAGGCGCTTGCGGCTGTCCGCGCGCAGCTCCTCGAGGGTGTCGAACTCGGAGGCGAGCTGCGCGAACTCGTCGTCCAGCTCGGGCAGTTCACGCTTGGCGACCTGGGTGACCTTGACGGTGACCTCGGCCTCCTTGCCCGCCGCGGAGCCGCCCTTGAGCTCGGAGGTGAAGGTGGCCTCCTGGTCGGCCGACAGGCCCGTCACAGCGGCGTCGACGCCGTCCAGCAGCTCACCGGAGCCGATGGTGTAGGAGACGCCGTTGGCGATGCCGTCCTCCAGCACCTCGCCGTCGACCTTGGCCTCCAGGTCGATGGTGACGACGTCGCCGTCCTCGGCGGCACGCTCGACCGGGGAGGTGGAGGCGAAGCGCCCGCGCAGCTCCTCGACGGCCTTGTCGACGTCCTCGTCGGTGACCTCGACGGCGTCGACCTCGACCTCGATGCCGGAGTAGTCCGGGATCTCGATGGTCGGGCGGATGTCGACCTCGGCGGTGAAGTTCAGCGTCTCGCCGTCCTTCAGCTCCGTGATGTCGACCTCGGGCTGGCCCAGCGGGTTCAGCTCGGCCTCGTTGACCGCGTCGGTGTAGAACTTCGGGAGGGCGTCGTTGACCGCCTCCTCCAGCACCGCACCGCGGCCGAAGCGCTGGTCGATGACCCGGGCCGGGACCTTGCCCTTGCGGAAGCCCTTCACCGTGACCTGCTGGTTGATCTTCTTGTACGCCGCGTCGAGGCTGTCCTTGAGCTCCTCGAAGGGCACCTCGACAGTGAGCCGAACCCGGGTCGGGTTCAGGGTCTCCACGGCGCTCTTCACGGTTCGGTCTCCTTGTGGCTGACTTCTCGGATTCTGCCGGGACCAGAGCGGTCCGGCGGATTCGCCGCCCGGAGACTTCATACCTGAGACACACGGGCGTGCAGCTTGCATAGTAACGGCAGCGACTACAGCGCCCAAAAGCCGATCACTGGCGGTGATCGGGTGACTGGTCGGGGTGGCGGGATTTGAACCCACGGCCTTCCGCTCCCAAAGCGGACGCGCTACCAAGCTGCGCCACACCCCGTCTGGTGCGACACGTAGGGTACATGCCGCCGCGCGCTCCGGCCTCCGCGTATCGCGGGCAGCGTGCGGCGGCGGTGCCCGAATGGGCACGGGGTGTGCGACGAGGGCGCACCACCCGCTACGATGCCTTTCAGTACCGCGGTCCTCCCGACCTGCGGTGCGCTCCTGCGGGCGTAGCTCAATGGTAGAGCCCTAGTCTTCCAAACTAGCTACGCGGGTTCGATTCCCGTCGCCCGCTCCACACGGCTCAGGGCCGGGCGGAGGACTTTTCCTCCGCCCGGCCCTGATCGCGTTCCGGCCCGCCCCGTGCCGCACGTACCGGCTTCGCCGCCGTGCGAGCGTCCGCGGGGGTCAGAAGCTGATCGAGCTGATCGTGTCCGCTATCGAGTCGATGAAGCGGTTGATCGACGGGGCCATGCCGGTCGAGGCGAGGAAGAAGCCGAAGAGGATCGCGACGATCGCGGGTCCGGCCTTGATGGACCCCCCTCTGATCAGCACCACAAGGACGATCGCCAACAGCACCACGACAGACAGTGAAATGGCCACAACTGATCACACCCTCGGTCGGTCCGCTTCGCCGGCCCGGGCGACGCATCCCCGCGCACCCCGCCAGAACCATCGTGCCACCAACAGGGCCGTCCTATGCGGCGAGTGACGCATCGTTCGTCCCCCTTCGGCCGCGCCTCGCGTGTGCGCACTCCCCGCGAGCCACCCGCACCGGCGTGCGCGGAGCACGCGCGGAGCCGACCGTGCGACATCGCACAGTAATTCGGCGTGACCCCCGCGCGGGGGAATTCGACCGTATCGTTGCCGTCCTCACACAACACGTTCTCAGCTATTTCGAATTACCTCCACGCGTATCCCGACGAGACCTCCCGGCAGCCCGCGAAGCGGCTCGAAGCGGACATCCCACCGGACTCATTCGGAGGGCATATGCGCCACTTCGCCCGGAATGATGACGACAAAAGGGGCACCGGGGCACGGGGGGCCCTTGCCGCGCGATGTGTCGGCCGTCACTCCCACAAAGCCGTCTGCATTCACGGATCGGGGGTATCCGGATTCGACGACCAGGAATGAGACCAGGAATGACGTGGGAGTTTTACGAATACCCACGCCGAACGCTAGGGTGCCTCAGATGTTCCACGCTGCCTCGTCCCCCGCAAGCGCAGCGAGCAGACCGATCCCCTCCCCGAGTTCCTGGCGGGTGGTTCGGTGACGGACTCGCTGCAACCGAACGGCAACCGCAGGACGCCACTTCCCCCGGCCGAACCGCCGGACTCCGAAGCGCCGGGCCCGCGCACGGAGAACATACAGAGCACGCAGAAGGCGAAGGCCACCTCCGGCAAGCGGCGGGACGCGTTCTTCGACAACGCCAAGTACCTGGCGATCGTGCTGGTGGCCGTGGGCCACTTCTGGGAGCCCATCAAGGGTGACAACCGGGCCATGGAAGCCGTGTACACCGTCGTGTACTCGTTCCACATGCCGGCCTTCATCATCATCTCCGGCTACTTCTCGCGCAGTTTCGACATGCGTCCCGACCGGCTGCGGCGGCTTGTCACCGGCGTCGCCGTGCCGTACATCGTCTTCGAGACGACGTATCCGCTCTTCAAGCGCGTCATCGACAACGACCCGCAGCAGGAGATCAGCCTCCTCGACCCCTGGTATCTCACCTGGTTCCTGTGCGCGCTGTTCGTCTGGCGGCTGACCACACCGATCTGGAAGGCGGTACGCCACCCGCTGCCGCTCGCGCTCGGCATCGCCATGCTGGCGAGCGTCTCCCCCCAGATCGGCGACGACCTCGATCTGCAGCGGGTCCTGCAGTTCCTGCCGTACTTCGTGCTCGGCCTGTGCATGAGGCCCGAGCACTTCCAACTGGTGCGCCGCCGGTCGGTACGGATCGCGGCGGTGCCGGTCTTCGCGGCGGCGCTGGCCTTCGGCTGGTGGGCGGTGCCGCGGATGCACACCGGGTGGTTCTACCACCGTGACTCCGCACAGGAATTGGGTGCCCCGTGGTGGGCCGGTCCCGTCATGATGCTGGCGATGTTCGGCTGCTCCGTGCTGCTGACCGCCTGCTTCTTCGCCTGGGTTCCGGGCCGCCACATGTGGTTCACCGCGCTCGGCGCGGGCACGCTCTACGGCTATCTGCTGCACGGCTTCGTGGTGAAGGCCGGTGACTACCGGGGCTGGTTCGAGCCCTCCGTGCTGCACGAGCCGATCGGCGCGGTCGCCGTGACCGTCTTCGCGGCCGTCCTGGTGACGTTCCTGTGTTCCAGGCCGGTGCAGCGGGTCTTCCGGTTCGCGATGGAGCCGAAGATGGAATGGGCCTTCAAGCGGGACGCCGCGCAGTCGGCCCGCGACCGCGGCCCCCGCGAGAAGCGGGACGGCCACGAGAAGCGGGACGGCCGGGAGAAGCAGGAAACACAGGAGACGCAGGAGACCGTCTCTGCCTAGTCGGTCGGTGCGGGGTGGTCGGGTCGCGTCCCCGCCACGAGGCCGAGAAGTGTGCGCATCCGCGCGTACTTCTCGGCCAGTCGGCCGCGGGTCGCCTCGTCCAGCACCGCCAGCCGCTCCGGATCGGCGTTGTGCGCCAGGTCCGCCTCCTTCACCAGCAGGGCGCCCGGGGTCGCGAGGATACGGGCCGCGTAGACCTCGGGCGGCTCCCCGGACCGTTTGGTGACCGCGAGGACGATGTCCCGGGTCCGCCGGCTCAGTGCCGCCTCCCTGAGCCACTGTTCCGAGAGCTTGCCGTCCTCGACGGTGTCGTGCAGCCAGGCCGCCGCGATCTGCTCCTCGTCGCCGCCGCGGGCCCGGACGCCCTCGGCGACGGCCCGGAGGTGCTCGGCGTACGGCATGCCCGCCTTGTCGGTCTGGCCCTCGTGCACGGCACGGGCGACGGCCTCGATCTGGGCGGGGGTCAGCAGGTTGCGCGGTGTCTCGGTCACCCCTCCAGTGTCCCCGCCCCCGCCGTGCCGCACGGTCCGGGCGGGGCAGGAGAGTGGCGGAGTCCGCCGGTTCGGGCGCGGAGAGCCGGGGTCAGCGGGGCAGGGCGGCCGTGCCGCCCTCGCGGCAGATCAGCAGCAGCGCACGGTCGTCGTTGACGTCCTTGGCGACCGCTTCGATGAGGTGCCAGGCCGCTCCGTGGAAACCACCGGCGACATAGCGGTCGGCCTCGCCGGTGAGGCGGTCGATGCCCTCGACGATGTCCCGGTCCGAGGTCTCCACCAGGCCGTCGGTGAACAGCATCAGCACGTCCCCGGGGCGCAACGAGCCTTTCACCGGGTCGAACTGGGCGCCGTCGTACACGCCCAGCAGCGGGCCGTCGCCCGACTTCTCCTCCCAGCGGCCGCTGCCCGCGCTGAGTTGGAGACCCGGCGGGTGCCCTGCGGAGTACAACTCGTAGTCGCCGGAGTCCAGGTCGAGGACGAGGTGGATGGAGGTGGCGAAGCCCTCCTGCCACTCCTGGCGGAGCAGGTAGCCGTTGGCGGCCGGCAGGAAGGCGTGCGGCGGGAGGCTGCCGAGCAGGCCGCCGAAGGCGCCGGACAGCAGCAGGGCGCGCGAGCCCGCGTCCATGCCTTTGCCCGACACGTCGGTCAGGACGACCTCCAGCGTGCGCCCGCCGTTGGTGCGGGCCGCGACCACGAAGTCGCCGGAGAAGGACTGGCCGCCGGCGGGACGCAGGGCCATCTCCCGGTGCCATCCGCTCGGCAGGGCCGGCAACTGGCTCTGCACCCTGATGCGTTCACGCAGGTCGAAGAGCATGGTGCCGCCGCGCCGCCAGGGCACGCCCACCCGGCTGCGGAACTGGGCGACGACCAGTCCGAAGAAGCCGCAGGCGGCCACGACGAGGACGACGCCCGGGGTCACCCGGGACGCGCCCTCGGTGTACGGGCCGAGTCGGACGGCCTCCACGATCAGTGCCGTCGCCGCCGCCGCGTACAGGCCGAGCAGACTCGCCGGGCGGAGCAGCAGCCCGCCGGCGACGATCGGGAGTACCAGCGCGGACGGTGCGAACCAGACGGAGTTGGCCAGCGTCGCGGCCGAGATGAGCGGGATCGTCAGCAGCAGTCCGGCGAGGGCTATCCAGTCGGAGCCGTCCCCGCGGAAGTAGTCGACGGCGGCCCGGCGCACGCCGACGCGGGCCCGGTGCCACTGCTTCTTCACCCGGGCCGTGAGCGTGTCGGCTGCTGCGCGCCTCTCTCGTCCTGCTGCCATCAGTTCGGGACCCTATCCATCGGAGCGACCACTTGGCACGGGAGGTCCTGGTTGTCCCCCGTCCGGGGGCCGATTTCACAGTGAACTTCACCGGGCGCCGTCGCGTGGTCGTCCGGCGGAAATCGTGCCGGACCTCCCGCGCCGCCCACCCGCCGCGCACCGGCCCCGCCCCGCCGGACCGGTCTCACCGGTGCTGGCAGGCCGGACACCAGAAGAGGTTGCGGGCGGCGAGGCCGGCGGTGCGGATCTCCTCGCCGCAGATGTGGCAGGGCTGATGGGCCCTGCGGTAGACATACACCTCACCGCCGTGGTCGTCGACACGCGGCGGGCGGCCCATCGCCTCCGGAGTGTGTTCCGGGCGGACGGTGTCGATCCGGTTGTTGCGGACGCCCTCCCGCATGAGCCCGACCAGGTCGGTCCACAGGGCGTCCCATTCGGCGGGGGTGATGTCCCGGCCCGCGCGGTACGGGTCGATACGTTGCCGGAAGAGGACCTCGGCGCGGTAGACGTTCCCCACGCCGGCGATGAGCTTCTGGTCCATGAGGAGCGCGGCGATCGTCGTACGGCTGCGGCTGATCCTGCGGTACGCGGCGTCCGGGTCCGCGTCCGGGCGCAATGGGTCGGGGCCGAGACGGTCGTGTATCGCCCGCTTCTCGGTGTCCGTGATCAGGGCGCAGGTGGTGGGCCCGCGGAGATCGGCGTACGACGCGTGGTGCGTGAGGCGCAGCCGGACGGTGTCCGTGGGCGGGGGCGCGGGAGCCGGGCCCAGGGCGACCTTGCCGAAGAGGCCGAGGTGGATGTGGACCCAGTCGGTGTGCTCCGGGTCGGGGTCGCGGAAGCCGAGGAAGAGATGCTTGCCGTGGGCTTCGGCGGTGTGCAGGACGGTGCGGTCCAGGAGGGCGGCGGCGTCGCTGAACTTGCCCTGGGGGCTGGAGACCCGAAGAGGGGTGCCGTCGGAGAAGGCCGCGGCGTGATCCTCGGCCAGCCGGTGAATGGTGTGACCCTCCGGCACGGGTTCACCCCCCTCCCTCTCGACTCTCTCAGCCCGCTCGGCCCTCCCGGACCGCTCGGTTTCTCCCGCCCCCCGCCCGGCTTCTCCCGCCCCCCGCCCGGCTTTCCCCGCCCCCCGGCCGGGCTACTGCTGGGGGTGGTGGGGCGGGATCGGGGGGAGGTCGCCGGTGGTCTCGTAGTCCGCGAGCATGTCGATGCGGCGGATGTGGCGCTCGTCGCCCGAGAACGGGGTGCCCAGGAAGATCTCGACGAACTTCGTCGCCTCGTCCGAGGTGTGCATGCGCGCACCGATCGCGACCACGTTGGCGTTGTTGTGCTGGCGGCCCAGCGCCGCGGTCTCCTCGCTCCACGCCAGGGCCGCTCGTACGCCCTTCACCTTGTTCGCGGCGATCTGCTCCCCGTTGCCGGAGCCACCGATCACGATGCCGAGGGCGTCGGGGTCGGCCGCGGTCCGCTCGGCGGCGCGGAGGCAGAAGGGCGGGTAGTCGTCCTGGGCGTCGTAGATGTGGGGCCCGCAGTCGACGGGCTCGTGACCCGCGTTCTTGAGCCACTCGGCGAGGTGGTTCTTGAGTTCGTATCCGGCATGGTCGGAACCGAGGTACACGCGCATGGTCCGAGTGTGACACGCGGGATCGCGGGCAGGCGCGTGGGGGCGTGTGACACGGCTCCCAGGCGCAGCTCCGAGGTACGGCTCCACGGACGTCGCGGACGCGGAAGGGGGCCGGCCGGGCGCTGTGCGTGCGCCCGGCCGGCCCCCTTCCGGGGACGACCGAAGAGTCACCGCTTGTTGACGAACCTCCAGGCGGTCGGCAGCGCGCCCATCGCCAGGGCCGCCTTCAGGGCGTCACCGATGAGGAACGGGGTGAGACCCGCCGCGATCGCGGCGGAGGCGGACATGCCGGTGGCCAGCGCCAGGTAGGGCACGCCGACGGCGTAGATGACCGCCGAGCCGAGCAGCATGGTGCCCGCCATCCGCCACGCGGAGCGGTCGGCGCCGCGACGGGCCAGAGCGCCCACGACGGCCGCGGCCAGCAGCATGCCCAGGATGTAGCCGAACGCCGGCGCCCCGTAGCCCGACCCGCCCTCGGCGAACCACGGCACACCCGCGACGCCCGCCAGCGCGTACAGCGCGAGGGAGAGGAGACCGCGCCGGGCGCCGAGGGTGGTGCCGACGAGCAGCGCGGCGAAGGTCTGGCCGGTCACCGGCACCGGGGATCCGGGGATCGGGACGGCGAGCTGGGCGGCGACGCCGGTGAGCGCCGCACCGCCGACCACGAGGGCCACGTCCCGCACGCGGGAGGCCGGGACGAGGTCGGCGAGGACCAGACCGACGCGGGCCCCGCCTTCCTGGGGCAGGGCGGACGAGGCGGCAGCGGTGCTCATGGGGACTCCGCGGGGTGAGGGGGCTGGGGACGACAGCGACGCTATCCCAGCGCCCTCGCGCCGATCACCGTCAGCGCTCGACAAAGGCGTCGGCACGCGGATGGTGGGCTCCGGACAAAGAACGCGCCCAACCCGGGGAACGGCGTGATGCCGGTCACTGGGGTGACATGGCCTCTCCCACAGGGACCGCCCGGTCGGTGTCTGTGGGGTCCCGCCAAACCGGCCGCCCGCGCCCCGCGCCCGGCCCGTCGCCGGGCGGCCCGTCGGCCACCCGGCGGCCACCCGGCGGTAACCGGATTGACACCCTCCGTATGACACGTGTCCACATGGTGGGCGGCCCCTCCGCCGGGCGGGAGCGGCCACCCAAACTGACGGGGTTTCATCGTCTCCCGTATTGGACGAGCCGTGCCCGTTCCCAGCACCTCCGTCGAGACACCGCCGCAGCGAGGGGAGTCCTCCCTCTCCCACGGCCTGAAGCAACGCCACCTGTCGATGATCGCCCTGGGCGGAGTGATCGGGGCCGGGCTGTTCGTAGGCTCCGGCGCGGGTATCGCGGCCGCCGGGCCGTCGATCGTCCTCGCCTACACCCTCTCCGGCCTGCTGGTCATGCTGGTGATGCGGATGCTCGGCGAGATGTCGGCCGCGCATCCGTCGTCCGGTTCCTTCTCGGCGCACGCCGAGCGGGCCATCGGGCCCTGGGCGGGCTTCACGGCGGGCTGGGCGTTCTGGGTGCTGCTGTGCACGGCCGTCGGCCTGGAGGGCATCGGTGCCGCGAAGATCGTCACCGGCTGGCTCCCGGGCACGCCCGAGTGGGCGTGGGTGGCGCTGTTCATGGTGGTGTTCTGCGGCACGAACCTCGCGGCCGTGAAGAACTTCGGCGAGTTCGAGTTCTGGTTCGCGGCACTGAAGGTCGGCGCGATCTCCCTGTTCCTGGTGCTCGGGGTGCTGGCCCTCGCGGGCGTGCTGCCGGGCACCGACTCCCCGGGCGCCTCGCACCTCACCGATCTGTTTCCGAACGGCGGCGAGGGGCTGGTGATCGGACTGCTCGCCTCCGTCTTCGCGTACGGCGGCCTGGAGACGGTCACCATCGCCGCGGCCGAGTCGGAGAACCCGGTCAAGGGCGTCGCCGTCGCGGTCCGTACCGCGATGTGGCGGATCGCGCTGTTCTACATCGGTTCGATGGCGGTCATCGTGGCCCTGGTCCCGTGGGACTCGCCGGCGGTGGTCGAGAGCGGCCCCTACGTCGCCGCCCTGGACCGGCTCGGCATCCCGGGCGCCGGTCAGCTGATGAACGTCGTGGTGCTGGTGGCGCTGCTGTCCGCGATGAACGCCAACATCTACGGCGCCTCGCGCATCGCCTACTCCCTGGTGGAGCGCGGACAGGGACCGAAGGTGCTGGCTCTGGTGTCGGCCGGGGTGCCGCGGCTCGCCGTGCTGGCCTCCTCGGTCTTCGGATTCCTGTGCGTGCTGCTGAGCTACTGGCGGCCCGACGACGTCTTCTCCTGGCTGCTGAACATGATCGGCGCGGTGATCCTGGTCGTCTGGATCTTCATCGCCGTCTCGCAGCTGCGGCTGCGCCGCGTCCTGGAGCGCGAGGCGCCGGAGAAGCTGGTGGTGCGGATGTGGGCGTTCCCGTGGCTGACGTGGATCGCGCTGGCCGGGATGGCGGGCGTCTTCGTCCTCATGGCCCGGGAGCCGGGCACGCGCGTGCAGCTGTACTCCACGGGCGGCATGGTCCTGGTCCTGGCGGCCGTCGGCTACGCCCGGCAGCGAGCCCGGAAACGGGCCGGCACCGGGAGCTGAAGCCCCCTCCGAGGCTCCCCCCTGACGGCGAAGGCCCTCACCTGGACGACGTGTCCACGTGAGGGCCTTTCCCGTTCCCGGGTGCACGGCGACCCCACCTCCCGAGCCCTGCTGCTGCTAACGTGCAGTTGCAAGCTCTTTGCAATAAGAGGTTCGAAGGGGACCCCATGCCCGTCTACACGCTGCCCGACCTGCCGTACGACTACTCCGCGCTCGCCCCGGTGATCAGCCCCGAGATCATCGAGCTGCACCACGACAAGCACCACGCGGCCTACGTGAAGGGCGCCAACGACACGCTGGAGCAGCTCGCCGAGGCTCGGGACAAGGAGTCGTGGGGCTCGGTCAACGGGCTGGAGAAGAACCTGGCCTTCCACCTCTCCGGGCACATCCTGCACTCGATCTACTGGCACAACATGGCGGGTGACGGCGGCGGTGAACCGCTGGAGAAGGACGGCGTGGGCGAGCTGGCCGACGCGATCGCCGAGTCCTTCGGTTCCTTCGCCGGCTTCAAGGCACAGCTGTCCGGGGCGGCGGCGACCACACAGGGGTCGGGCTGGGGCGTGCTGGCGTACGAGCCGCTGAGCGGGCGGCTGATCGTCGAGCAGGTCTACGACCACCAGGGCAACGTCGGCCAGGGCGCGACCCCGATCCTGGTCTTCGACGCCTGGGAACACGCCTTCTACCTTCAGTACAAGAACCAGAAGGTGGACTTCATCGAGGCGATGTGGAAGGTCGTCGACTGGCAGGACGTCGCCAGGCGCCACGAGGCCGCGAAGTCCCGCACGGACGTACTGCTCCTGGCCCCCTGAGACCCGGCAGCCCGGGGGCCCGTGAGGTCCCGGTGAGCGTCCTGCCTCGTGATCGTCTTCTCACCGTTCACCCGGCAGGCGGAAAAAGGGAAGCCCCTGCGAGGACAGGACTCGCAGGGGCTTCCGGTATGCGGCGTTCCGGGTCAAAGTGTCCCATGACGACACCCAGGACCATGAAACTGCCCTGCTGGACGTGCGACGCGGACCAGCAGCATCGTCAGCTGGACAAGGCCGAGCAGGACTGGCTCAAGGAGCGGCTGGGCCGCACGGGCGTGAACGAGTTCTGGCTCTGCGAGAACCTGCTGGACCCGGACACCGGCAGGCAGTGCCGCAACCTGCGCACGGGGTTCGTCATGAAGCCGTTCCCCAAGGCCGTCCGCGTGCCCGTCCCGGAGTGACCCGCCCCGGAACGACCCGTCGCTCTCACAGGTTGCTGAAGTCCGGGCCCTTCGTGCGGGTGCGCTTGATCTCGTAGAAACCGGGGACGGAGGCCACGGCGAGGGTGCCGTCCCAGAGGCGGGCCGCGTCCTCGCCCTGGGGCGCGGGGGTGACGACCGGACCGAAGAAGGCGATCTGCTCGCCGTCCGCGCCGGGCACTGCGATGACCGGGGTGCCGACCTCCTGGCCGACCTTGTCGATGCCCTCCTGGTGGGAGGCGCGCAGCTGGGGCTCGTACGGGGTGGAGTCCCAGTGCTCCATGAGGGAGTCGGGCAGGCCGACCTCCTTCAGGGCGGCCGCGACGGCCTCCTTCTCCGGGCCCTCGCCCTGGTTGTGGATGCGGGTGCCGAGCGCGGTGTAGAGGTCGCCGAGCACCTCGGCGCCGTGCTCCTGCTCGGCCGCGGCGACGACCCGGACGGGCCCCCAGGCCTTGGTCTCGAGCATCTCGCGGTACTCCTCGGGCAGTTCGTCGAGCTTGTCCTCGTTGAGGACCGCGAGGCTCATCAGGTGCCAGCGGACCTTGACGTCCCGCACCTTCTCCACCTCCAGCATCCAGCGGGAGGTCATCCAGGCCCAGGGGCACAGCGGGTCGAACCAGAAGTCCACGGGGGTGCCGGGGGTGACAGGGGCGGCGGCAGGGGACGTGTCGGGCATGTCGCTCCTCAGGAGGGAAGTGCGGGGTGGGCGTTTCCCCGGGGAAACGCCTGAACTACCCCCGGTCATTCCCGGCTGCCCCCGGTCAGGGGCGCATGGCAGGATCGGTGCTGTCCAGCCCTGTCGACGACGTATGAGGAGTCCGCCCGTGCCCGGTGAGAACCTGACCCGTGACGAGGCCCGGGAGCGGGCCGCACTGCTGTCGGTGGACGGGTACGAGGTGTCCCTCGACCTGCGCTCCGCGACCGGCGGAGCAAGCGGCGGGGACGGAAGGGCCGGCGGCGACGGCGCGGCCGGGCCGCACACCTTCCGCTCGGTGACGACCCTCCGGTTCCGCTGCGCGGAGCCGGGCGCGAGCAGCTTCGCGGACCTGATCGCGCCGAGCGTGACGGCCGTCTCCCTCAACGGGCGGGATCTCGACCCCGGGGAGGTGTTCGACGGCTCCCGGATCCTGCTGGAGGACCTGGCCGCCGACAACGAGCTGATCGTCGACGCCCGGTGCGCGTACTCCCGTACCGGCGAGGGCATGCACCGCTTCGTCGACCCCGAGGACGGCGAGGTGTACCTCTACACCCAGTACGAGCCGGCCGACGCCCGGCGCGTTTTCGCCAACTTCGAGCAGCCCGACCTCAAGGCCCCCTACCGCTTCGAGGTGCGGGCCCCCGAGGGCTGGACGGTGTGGAGCAACGGCGTCGGTGAACTCGCCGACGGTGTCTGGCGGTTCGCGGAGACCAAGCCGATCTCGACGTACATCACGTGCGTGGTCGCCGGGCCGTACCACTACGTCACGGACACCTACGAGCGCGAACTGCCCGACGGTACGCGGCTGGAGATCCCGCTCGGCGCGATGTGCCGCAAGGGTCTCGCACCGCACTTCGACGCCGACGACGTGTTCCTGGTGACCAAGCAGGGCCTGGACTTCTTCCACGACCACGTCGACTACCCGTACCCCTTCGGGAAGTACGACCAGGCGTTCGTGCCCGAGTACAACCTGGGCGCGATGGAGAACCCCGGACTCGTCACGTTCCGGGAGGAGTTCATCTTCCGCGGCAAGGTCACGCAGGCGTCCTACGAGGGCCGGGCCAATGTGATCCTGCACGAGATGGCACACATGTGGTTCGGCGACCTGGTCACCATGGAGTGGTGGGACGACCTGTGGCTGAAGGAGTCCTTCGCCGACTTCATGGGCGCGTTCTCGCTCGTGGGCGCCACCCGTTTCACCGACGGCTGGATCACCTTCGCCAACCGCCGCAAGGCCTGGGCGTACCGTGCGGACCAGTTGCCGTCCACGCACCCGATCACCGCCGACATCCGCGACCTCCAGGACGCCAAGCTCAACTTCGACGGCATCACCTACGCCAAGGGCGCCTCCGTACTGAAGCAGCTGGTGGCGTACGTCGGCCAGGACGCCTTCCTGGAGGGCGCCCGCCGCTACTTCAAGCGGCACGCGTACGGCAACACCCGCCTCGGTGACCTGCTGTCGGTCCTGGAGGAGACCAGCGGGCGGGACATGGCTGCCTGGACGCGGTCCTGGCTGCAGACGGCAGGGGTCAACTCCCTGACGCCTCAGGTGCTGTTGGGCGCGGACGGCAGGGTCGAGGAGCTCGCGGTGCTGCAGGAGGCCGTCCCCGTCGCCCCGGCGGACCACCCCGAACTGCGCCCGCACCGGGTCGCGGTGGGCCTGTACCGGCGTACGGGCGACGGCGCGCTGGAGCGGTACGCGCGGGCCGAGGCGGACGTCGACGGGGCGCGGACGGTGGTCGCCGAGCTGGTGGGTGCCGAGGCGCCCGAGCTGGTGCTGGTCAACGACGACGACCTGACGTACTGCAAGATCCGCTTCGACGAGACCTCGCTGGCCACGCTCCGCGCGCACCTGGGCGCGCTGACCGACCCCCTGGCCCGCGCCCTGTGCTGGTCGGCGCTGTGGAACATGACGCGGGACGCGCTGCTGCCGGCCCGGGAGTTCGTGGACCTGGTGCTGCGGTTCGGCGGGCGTGAGTCCGACATCGGGGTGCTCCAGATGCTGCACGCCTGGGCCGAGTCGGCACTCGTCCACTACGCGGCGCCCGCCTGGCGGGAGACAGGCGGGCGGCTGCTCGCCGAGGGCGCCCGGCGCGAGCTGGAGGCCGCCGCGCCGGGCAGCGAGCAGCAACTGGCCTGGGCCCGCTTCTTCGCCCGGTCGGCCGGTGCGCCGGGCGACTTCCAGCTGCTCCAGGAGCTGCTGTCGGGCACGGTGACGGTCGACGGGCTCGACGTCGACCAGGAGCTGCGCTGGGCGTTCCTGGAGCCGCTGGCCGCGCACGGACTCGCCGACGAGAAGGCGCTGGCCGAGGAGCTGGCCCGGGACGACACCGCCTCCGGCAAGCGTCACCAGGTCCGCTGTCTGGCCGCCCGCCCGTCGGCGGAGGTGAAGGCGCGGGCGTGGCAGCGGGTCGTGGAGTCGGACGAGCTGTCCAACGCGCTGGTGGAGGCGACGATCGCGGGCTTCGCCCAGCCCTCGCAGCGGGAGCTGCTCGCGCCGTACGCGGAGAAGTACTTCGCGGTGATCGAACGGGTGTGGACCGAGCGGTCGATCCAGATCGGCATGGACGTGGTGCGGGGCCTGTTCCCCGATCTGCGGGACTCGTCTCGAACGCTGGACGCGACGGACGCCTGGCTCGCGGCCCACGAGGACGCGGCCCCGGCGCTGCGCCGTCTGGTGCTGGAGGCCCGGGACGACCTGGCGCGGGCGCTGCGCGGCCAGGCGTGCGACGCGGCGGCCGGCTGACACGCACCGCGGCGGCGGGCTGACACGCACCCGCTCCCGGCGCGATCCCACCCCTGAGACACACGCTCCGTGACCGTTACGGAATTCAGTCAATAACAGCCGTAACCCCTGGTCCCACCCGAATGGACCAGGGGTTTTCGGCATCCGAACAAGCGTCCTTTAGGACGAGCTTGTCCCTGATTGTCGACGGCTCTGTAACAGGGGTTCGGGGGCGGACGCGCCCCGGGGACATTGCCGGACATGAACCACGAGACCCCGCTCTCCCCCCGCTCCCCGCACCACCTGGCCGTCGGCACCCGGCGCGTGCTGACGACCGCCCAGCTCCGCTCGCACGGCGTCTCCGCCGCGGAGGCCGACGACCGGTGCCGCCCCGGCGGTGCCTGGCGGCAGCTCCTCCCCGGCGTCGTCCTGCTCCACCCGGGCCCGCCGACCAGCGAGGAGCGGCTGCACGCGGTGCTGATGTACACGGCGCGGGAGCGGTCCGTGCGGGTCCCCGCCCAGCCCGGCCCGGCCGACTCGACGGCGCCCCGCTACGAGGAGGCGATGATCACCGGGCTGGCCGCGCTGACCCTGCACGGCTTCTCCTCCGCTCCCCCGCTGCCCTCCCTGGACGCCTTCGACGTACTGGTGCCGCGGCTGCGCCGACTGCGCTCCACGGGCTGTGTCCGCATCGTCCGCACGCCGGTGCTGCCGGTCCCCGCGCAGGTGACGGGCGTGCCGGTGGCGCCGGTCCCGCGGGCGCTGGCCGACGCTGTGGCCACTCTGGACGACGCGGCCGCGGTGCGCCGGCTGCTGACGGAGGCGGTGGTCGGCGGCCACTGCGACGCGGCCACGGTGGTGCGGGAGCTGACCGGTGCGAAGCTCCTGAACCGGCCGCACGTGGTGGACGCGGTGGACTCGCTGGTGGCCGAGGGCCGTGCGGTCGCGGAGGGCCGGCTGTACCGGATGGTGTGGGAGTACGGTCTGCCCGACCCGGTGTGGAACGTCGACCTGCGCCTGCCGGGCGGCCCCCACCTCGGCGGTCTGGACGCCTACTGGCCCGACCAGGCCGTGGCACTCGAGCTGGACACCCGGGCCTCCCGGCAGGGCCCCCGTCCGTCGGATCTCCGCCCGGCGGAGCGCCGTCGGGAGGGCCACCTTCCGGAGGGCTCCCTCCAGGAGGACGTGTGGTCCGAGTACGCCCGCAAGCGTGAGCTCCTGGAGCGGCTCGGCATCACCGTCGTACACGTCACCCCGCACAAGCTGCGGGACGCGGCGGAGCAGCAGGCGGCGGTGATCCGTACGGCGCTGATGGCCGCGGACGACCGCGATCCCGCCGCCTACGTCATGGTGCTGCCCCGCTGACCCGGCCCGCACCGTGCGCCCGCCCCGCCGGTCCCGCCCGCCCTTCCTGCTTCCTACGCCTTGAGCAGGAGTTCCGTGTTGCGGTCCCGGGGGGTGCCGCCGAGGTCGGTGCGGGCGCCGGGGGCGTTGTAGGACAGTTCGCGGTAGAGGGCGGCCAGGCCGGTCTGGGTGAGGTCGTCGTGGTCCGTGCGGGACGGGGCCGCGGACTCGACCAGGGTGGTGAAGAGGGACAGCGTGCCGTCCTCGTTGTCCACCAGCTCGATGACGCGGGCGAGGTGGGGGAAGTCGATGTGGGAGGCGGTGGAGATCTCCCAGAAGGAGCCGGCGGAGCCGGTGTGCGGGGTGATGGCGTTGCGGTGGATGTGACCGTTGACCCAGGCCACCACGTTGCGGTGCCGGCCGAGGAGCGCGAGGAGTTCCCTGCCGTCGTGGCGCCGTTCGTCGGGGCGGGCCGGGTCGCGGTGCGTGTTCGTCATCGATTCGCTGGTGTGGTGGCTGAAGATGATCGCGCGGGAGTCCTTGTGGGTCCGCAGGGTCCGTTCCAGCCAGCGCAGTTGGGCCGTGCCGAGGGAACCCGTGTAGTGGCCGCCCGGGTCGGTGGTGTCGAGGCTGACCCCGATGACGTCGTCGGAGACGCGGAACGCGTAGTACTGGGTGCCCGCGTCGAGGTTGGCGGCGGTGTAGCCGTGGCCCACCGGGCCGGATCCGCGGTGCGCGGGGTCCAGGTGCGCCTTCAGGTACTCGGCGGGGGTGAACGGGGCGCGCGCCTCGTCGGGGGTGACCGAACGCATGGCGCGGGCGTGGGACTTCAGGAACTCGCCGTACTGGACGCCCCGGGGGTCGGTGGCCTTCTTGATGGTCTGCTGGAGCTTCTTCGCCTCGGCCGCCGGTATCTCCATCAGCTTCCGTCCGCCGACCGCGAGTTCGGTGAGGTGGGAGTCGCCGTGGGAGGCGTAGCAGCCGAGTGGCATCGTGTCGTGGTTGCCGACGGTGGAGTACCAGGGAAGGTTGAGGCCGGGGCTGTTGACCTCGCGGACGGCCGCCGCGAGGAAGCCGTCCAGGTGCGGGAAGCCGAGCTGCTTGTCGGCGTCTCGGACGGCGGTGTCCGGCTGCCAGTACTGCCGCAGACCGCTGTTCTGGACGCCTTCGTAGTGGCGCGCGTCCCCGGAGTTGGGGGTGACGCGGCCACCGCTGAGCACCGTCAGGAACCAGTCCAGTTCGGTGCGGGTGTTGTTGTCCGTGTTGTCGCCGGTGGTCATCGCGAAGTGCAGCGGGGAGCCGGTGACGGGGGCGCCGCGCAGCGCGTTGATCCGCTCGACGAGCGCGACCGCGCCGTGCACGGTGAGCGCCTCCTGGGGGCGCCAGGCGCGCACATCGGTGGAGCGCAGGTACTCCAGGCGCAGCGGATGCTGCGTGTCGAGCAGGTGCAGGTCGGTGAGCTGCACGAACGCCGCCAGCGTGGTGCGGCGGTCGTCCCGGCCGGAGCGGGCCGCGGCCAGCTCGCCGCGCACCACCCGTCCCCAGCCCTGCCCTTCGTCGAGGCGCCGGTACCCGGGCCCACCGGTCCCGCCGCGCGGGGCGGACATCCCTTCGAGGGTGGTGCCCCGGGTGTACGGGGCGAGCGGGGCGGCCGGTGCCTGTCGGGAGGAGGCGTGCACGGCCTCGCCCGTGGCGGCGTCCGCCGCGACGGCCTCGCCGCCGGGCCGCAGGGCGCGACCGACGACGGCGGAGAGGGCCACCGCACCGGTGGCGGCGAGGACGGAACGGCGGTGGAGTCCAGTGGAGTCGGCGACTGAGCGTATGCGCGACATGGCGCTTCCCTCCCCGGGTGCGAACGCGTCGGCAGTGGTCGCGGGGCGTTCGCCGGGCGAACGTTCCGCTCGTACTGGATGCTCGGCAGCGGGAATGGCCTGCGTGTGAACGCGGCGGCAACGCGCGACACCGATCGCCATACGTGGATCTTGGACCACCCCGCGTGTCGGCACCCGCTTCCGCACCGGCCCGAGGCCGGTCACTCCGCGTTCACTTCACGGGAGGGCCGGGCCGGGGGACATCAACCCGATGGCGACAATTGCCGCAATCGCCCGATCGAGGTCAAAGGCCTCGACCGGCCGTCCGCCGCCGGTCAGTCCTCCGCGTGCTCCGCGACCCGCCCCGCGGCCGGTCGCTCCCGCCACAGCCGCAGCGCGATGTCGACCAGGCGGACCCGGACCAGTTCCGGGACGGCGTCCAGGGGCTGCCAGGCGGCCAGTTCGGTGGAGCCGCCGATCTCGTTGCGCAGTTCGCCGCCGGTGATCCGCCCCTCGTAGACCAGCCGTACGCCGTGGTGGTCGACGGGGCGGCTCAGGCGGCCGCCGGGGAAGGTGCGCCGGCTGGAGTTCACACCGAGCAGTCCGGTGACCTCGACGCGGTAGCCGGTCTCCTCCTCGACCTCCCGCCGCACGGTGTCGTAGGGATCCTCGCCGTGCTCCATGCCGCCGCCCGGCAGGACCCATTCGGGAACGCCTCCGGGCACCGGGGACCGGGCCAGCAGCAACTGCCCGTCGCGCACCACCACGGCGTAGGCCGCCACCCGCAACGTCTCTCGCACTCGGGGACGTTACCCCGATGCCCGCCGGACCGGCAGGCGAGTACCCGTCAACGGGCCGCCGCCGTACGGCGCGACCGCGCGAACGACTTGCCCGCTTCGTCACTCGGCACCCGATACGTGCATAGCGGGTTTTCCCCACACATCCATTTCGATTCGGCCAACTCTCCCCAAACACCTGTCCCTTGCGAAAGGCTCAGCGATCGTCCGGGATCGTATTCCGGACGATCGCGGCCAGGGTCGATCGGCTCCGGTCGCTCCACGATGGTGCCTTCACCTACAAGGGATGCCGATGACCCATTCCTCCCAGCGCGAAGCGATATCGGGCACGAGACGCGTCGCCCGTATCGCCCTGGCCGCCGGTCTCGTCGCCGCGCTCAGCGCGGTCGGGCCGATACCCCTGGCGGTCGCCGCCGCCGCGCCGACCGCCGCGCCCGTCGACGGGGACGTCAAGTCCGCTCCCGACAAGCTCGGTTCGAAGGACGCGGACCTGCTCGCCGAGGCCAAGGCGGACGGCGTCAAGAACGTCACGATGATGATCGCCACCGCCCCCGGCAAGACCGAGCAGGTCGCCGAGCAGCTGGACGCGGTCAAGGGCGGTTCGGTCGGCCGGACCCACGACGAGCTCGGCTACGTCCGCGCCACCGTCCCCACCGCGAAGGCGGAATCGGCCATCGCCGCCGCCGCCAAGCTCTCCACCGTGCACGGCATCGACCTGCGCGAGGAGATCCCGCTGGACGACCCGACGCCCGGCGCGGACACCACGAAGGGCGCCGCCGGCAAGGGCGGCAAGGGCGGTCACCCGGCTCCCGGGAAGCAGACCCCCGCCAAGAACCCGTACAACCCGTCCTTCGAGACCGGCGCCGTCGACTTCGTCAAGGACAACCCGAAGGCGGACGGCCGCGGTGTCACCATCGGCGTCCTCGACACGGGTGTGGACCTCGCCCACCCGGCGCTGCAGAAGACCACCACCGGCGAGCGGAAGATCGTCGACTGGGTGACGGCGACCGACCCGCTCGTGGACGGCGACAAGACCTGGCGCCAGATGACCGAATCGGTGTCCGGCCCCACCTTCACCCACGAGGGCACGACCTGGACGGCACCCGAGGGCTCGTACCGGATCAGCACGTTCAAGGAGTCCTACACCATCGGCGGCGACGCGGGCGGTGACGCCAACCGCGACGGTGACACCACCGACTCCTGGGGCGTGCTGTACGACGCGGCGGCCGGCACGGTCCGCGTCGACCTGAACAACAACCAGGACTTCTCCGACGACACCCCGATGAAGCCGTACAAGGACGGCTTCCAGATCGGGTACTTCGGCACCGACGACCCGGCCACCGAGGTCGCCGAGCGCCAGCCGTTCGTCGTGGAGATCCGCAAGGACGTCGTCTACAACGCGGCCGGCGCCAAGGCCGACTTCGTCAACATCGGCCTCATCCAGGGCTCGCACGGCTCGCATGTCGCCGGCATCACCGCGGCCAACGGCCTGTTCGGCGGCAAGATGAACGGTGCCGCCCCCGGCGCGAAGATCGTCTCCTCCCGCGCCTGCACCTGGTCCGGCGGCTGCACCAGCGTGGCGCTCACCGAGGGCATGATCGACCTCGTCGCCAACCGCGGTGTCGACATCGTCAACATGTCCATCGGCGGTCTGCCGGCGCTGAACGACGGCAACAACGCCCGCGCCCAGCTGTACACCCGCCTCATCGACACCTACGGCGTCCAGCTGGTGATCTCCGCGGGCAACTCCGGCCCCGGCACCAACACCATCGGCGACCCCGCACTGGCCGACAAGGTCATCTCGGTCGGCGCGACCATCTCCAAGGAGACGTGGGCCGCCAACTACGGCTCCGAGGTGAAGAAGAAGTACGCCATGATGCCGTTCTCCTCGCGCGGTCCGCGTGAGGACGGCGGCTTCACGCCGACGCTCGTCGCGCCCGGCGCGGCGATCAACACCATCCAGACCTGGTCGCCGGGCGCACCGGTCGCCGAGGCGGGTTACGGCCTGCCCGCCGGTTACGGCATGCTCCAGGGCACCTCGATGGCCTCCCCGCAGGCCGCCGGTGCCGCCGCGCTGCTGCTGTCGGCCGCGAAGCAGAAGCGCGTCGACCTCCCGCCCGCGAAGCTGCGCACGGCCCTCACCTCCACCGCCGAGCACATCAAGGACGTGCAGGCCTACGAGGAGGGCGCCGGCCTCATCGACATCGAGGACGCCTGGGACGCGATCCGCGACGGGGCCACCGCGCACGAGTACACGGTCAAGGCACCGGTCGACACCGCGATCGACCAGTTCCTGAAGACCCCGGGCTCCGGCACCGGCCTCTACGACCGTGAGGGCGGCCTCAAGGCCGGCCAGAAGAAGACGTACGACATCACCGTCACCCGTACGTCCGGCCCCGACCGCGCGATCCGGCACAGGCTCGACCTCGAGAACAACGCCGGCGACACCTTCCGCATCCTCGGCGACCGCGACGTACAGCTGTCGCTGAACAAGCCGGTGACCGTCAAGGTCCAGGCCGCGCCCCGCTCGGCCGGTCTGAAGAGCGCGATCCTGGAGGTCGACGACCCGCGCACCGAGGGCGTCGACCGGCAGATCCTGAACACCGTGGTCGTCTCGGCGCCGCTGAAGCACACCTTCTCCGCCTCCGGTACGGCCCAGCGCAACAGCACCACCTCCTACTTCGTCACCGTGCCCGAGGGCGCGAAGACGCTGGAGATCGCGCTCGGCGGGCTGAAGGCCACGAGCCAGACCCGGTTCATCGCCATCCACCCGTACGGCGTCCCGGCCGACCCGACGTCGACGGTCAACTGCTACCCGAACTACAACAACCCGGCCAACACCTGCCGTCCCGACGTGCGTTCGTACGCGGACCCGCAGCCGGGCGTCTGGGAGATCGAGGTCGAGTCGCGCCGCACCTCGCCGCTGCTCGACAACCCGTACAAGCTGGACGTCGCCGTGCTCGGCGCGTCCTTCGACCCGGAGACCGTGACCGTCCCGGAGGCCAAGGTCGGTACTCCGGCCGACGTCTCCTGGAAGGTGACCAACCGGGCCGCCGCCCTGGACGGCAAGCTGGTCGGCGGCCCGCTCGGCTCGGCCAAGACCGACCGGCCGACCATCCGGACCGGCGACGTCCACACCACCACGGTCGAGGTGCCCGCGGGCGCCGCGTCGCTCGACGTGGCCATCGGCAACGTCACCGACACCGCCGCCGACCTGGACCTGGCGGTCTACGACAAGAACGGCACCCGCGTCGCCCAGTCCGCCGACGGCGACTCGGAGGAGTCGGTCTCCATCGCCAAGCCGGCCGCCGGTACGTACACCGTCCAGGTCGTGGGCTACTCCGTCCCGGCCGGTTCCGCCGAGTACGACTACCGGGACGTGTTCTTCTCCGCCACGCTCGGCGAGGTCACGGTCGACGGGGCCGCCTCGGTGAAGCTCGGCACGGGCGACTCGGCCACCGTCTCCGGCAGCGTCACCGCCGTCGCGGCGGCTCCCGAGGGACGTGAGTTCTTCGGGCGGGTCCAGCTGGTCAACGCGCGCGGCACGGTCGCGGGCACGGGCAGCGTGACGATCGAGAAGGTCGTGCCGTAACCGACGGCCACCACCAGGGGGCGGGCGTCCACCAGGGCGCCCGCCCCTTCGTCGTCCGCACCCCCCGTCGATCATTCACTTGGTCTCTTGCGAGGAGGCCCCGGCGTTCACGCCGGGGAGGAATCGCATTCCGTGACAGTGGCGCGGGACGTCGCGGCGTCCTGCCCCCTCTGAGCATGGAGTGTCGCTGTGGCTTGCCTGGTGTGGGCGAACGTGTGTGCCGGTGTTCGCTGGTGGGGGTGGTCGGGGCGGGAAAGGAGTGCGGGTGTGCGGATCTCGTGCGCATGGTCGCCTCGCAGGGTCGGCGCGGCCGGAATGCGGACGGGGGTGAGGGTGTGGCGCACGCAGCCGGGGCCGACAGGGCGGGGCGTGCCCGGTACACCTACCGGCTGCGGGTGTCGTCGGCCGCCCGCACCGCCCTGCTCGCCGAGTGGGACCGCTGCCGCTGGGTGTGGAACGAATGCGTGGCCAAGTCCCGGCAGGTGCACGTCCGCAATCGCGCGCACCCGGACGATGGGCTGACGTGCGGCCCGGCCCGGCTCGACGAGATGCTGACCGAGGCCCGTGCCCGTATGCCATGGCTCCGCGACGGCGCGAGCGTGCCGCAGCAGCAGACCGTCCGGGACTTCGCCACGGCGCGTTCCAAGGCGCTGAAGGACACTGTGCGTCGTGCGGAGCGAGAACCAAGCACGCACTCCCTCTCTCGGAACGTACCCACACCTGCACCGCCTGCCAGGCCGTCTCCCCCAGAGACAAGAACTCCGCACGCGTGATGCTGGTCCGGGCTGGTCTCGACCCGGCTGGTGCTGAGGGCACAAGACCCCCGGGAGCGCTGCTCCCGGCGGCAGCCTGAGCCAGGAGTCCCCCTCCTTCTCCAGGAGGGGGAGGATGTCAATCGCAGGTCAGGGTGCGCGACACGGGCAGCGCGGCGGTGATCCGCGCCCGCTCGATGGCGATCTCCTCCTCACCGACGATCACGGTGTCCGGGACGGCGCCCTCGCGGGGCAGGCCGACCAGGACCCGGTCGCCCTCGTGCAGCGGGGGGTGGCTGTCGGCCTCTCGCAGGACGACGATCTCGTCGTCGCCGCCCTGCACGCCCTTCTCCGGCTTGTGGACGCGGGTCGCCGTCAGCGTGACGCGCTCCTGTCCGGCGCCCGCGCCCGTGCCCGGTACCGGCTCCACCGCCGCGACCGTGCCCTCGGCGACGAGCCGGGCGCAGGCGAGGTAGCGGGGGCTGCCGAAGGCCGCACCCTCCGACTGCTCGGCACTCGAGGCGTCGGCAGCGGCCTTGGCACCCGAGTCTTCGGACGCTCCTCCCCCGGGCTGCGTCACGAGCCAGCCCATGCCGACGACCACCGTGGCGGCCGCCGCCGCGACGAGCGCTCCGAGGGCGACCCGCAGAGGACGGCGGGCACGGCGTGGGCGGAGGGGCAGGGGCCGCTCCGGTGCGAGGGGGATCGTCGGTGCAAGGGGCCTCACCGGCGCGAGGGGGGCCGCCGGGGACCCGGACCCGGCCTCCTGGTGCTCATCACCGGCGCCGGCCAGCGCGTCTCCGATCAGCCCCAGCTGCTCCCGCAGCACGGCGACGTCGGCGGCGGCCGCGTCCCGCGCGGCCGTGAACGCCGGGTCCTGCCGGGCCCGCGCGGGCAGCGGCTCGTCGAGGAGCGCGGCCATGAGGGCGTCCATGCCGTCGTACTGGGGCATGCCGTCGTACTGGGGGTCGTGGGCGGCCACGTCACACCACCTCATCTTCGTGCAGGCGGGCGCGCAGGGCCCGTACGGCCGTGTGCAGCCGGCTCTTGACCGTGCCCTCGGGAACGCCGAGCTGCTCGGCTATCGAGCGCACCGGAAGGTCGGCGTAGAACCGCAGCACGACGACCTGGCGCTGGGCGTCGGGCAGCCCGTCCAGACCGCGGGCGACGGCGAGGGAGAGCAGGCGGGTCTCCTCGTCGGCGGGGAGCTGCTCCGCCGGGCGCAGCGCGGCGAGGCGTTCGCCGAGCCGCTCCTGGCGGCGTTTGGCCCGGTGCCAGTCCATGGCGAGGTTGGAGGCGACCACCGCCGCCCACGCGGAGACGTCCCGGGGCGCCTCCTGCCCTCTCGCGGCGCGTTCCAGCAACCGCAGGCGGACCTGCTGCACCCCGTCCGGCAGGTCGGTCTGCGGCACCCCGCCGAGCGCGAGCACCGCCCGCACCCGGCGTTCCTGCGCCGCGTCCAGCGGGTCGTCGTCCGCGGCGCCGTACGCCGGCCGGCCGCGCCGGATTCTTCCGCGCAGCACTGCCCACCCCCTCACCCTGTTTCCCCTACGACGCCGGCCGGGCCCGGAACGTTCGACCGGGTGCCGCGGACCGGGCAGAGGCGTACGTCACACCGCCGTGTGGGTGGGGCGGGGCCGGGCAGGGGACCTTGCGGTCGGTGGCCCCCGACGGCTGATTTCCTGCGGCCCGCAGGGGTGGTGACCGCAGGTCCGCGACCGGTGCCAGGCGCCGGGGCGTCCCATTGTGCGGGCAAAGAACGCAAAGAATTGGACAGGCGGGCCGTGGTCGGCCGCATGATGGAAATGCCTCGGCCAGCAGGCGACGGGAACATTTACATCAGAAGGCGTCAAAAGACGTCAGAAAATGTCAGAAGACACAGTAGGCAGCAGTGAGGGAGACGCCGTGAGGGTCGGAATCGTCGGAGCCACCGGTCAGGTGGGCACGGTCATGCGCAGCATCCTCGAGGAGAGGAAGTTTCCGCTGACCGAGCTGCGCCTGTTCGCCTCGGCCCGCTCGGCGGGGACGGTCCTGGACGGGGTCACGGTCGAGGACGCGGCCACCGCGGACTACACCGGCCTGGACATCGTGCTGTTCTCCGCGGGCGGCACGACCTCGAAGGCGCTGGCCGAGAAGGTCGCCTCGCAGGGCGCGGTCGTGATCGACAACTCGTCCGCGTGGCGCAAGGACCCCGAGGTCCCGCTGGTCGTCTCCGAGGTGAACCCGGACGCGATCGCGAACCGCCCCAAGGGGATCATCGCCAACCCGAACTGCACCACGATGGCCGCGATGCCGGTACTGCGTCCGCTGCACACCGAGGCGGGCCTCGAGGCGCTGGTCGTCGCCACGTACCAGGCGGTGTCCGGCTCCGGAGTCGCGGGCGTGGCCGAGCTGCACGACCAGACCCAGAAGGTCGTCGCCGACGCCGACAAGCTGGCCCACGACGGCGCGGCGGTCGACTTCCCCGAGCCCGGCGTCTACAAGCGCCCCATCGCCTTCAACGTGCTGCCCTTCGCCGGCAACCTCGTGGACGACGGTCTGAACGAGACCGACGAGGAGCAGAAGCTGCGCAACGAGTCCCGCAAGATCCTGGACATCCCGGAGCTCAAGGTCTCCGGCACCTGTGTGCGGGTCCCGGTCTTCTCCGGCCACTCCCTCCAGATCAACGCCCGGTTCGCCCGCCCGATCAGCGCGGAGCGCGCGACCGAGCTGCTGGCCGACGCCCCCGGTGTCGTCCTCAGCGACATCCCCACCCCGCTCCAGGCCGCCGGCCAGGACCCGTCCTACGTCGGCCGCATCCGCCGCGACGAGACGGTCGACAACGGCCTGGCCCTCTTCGTCTCCAACGACAACCTCCGCAAGGGCGCGGCCCTGAACACCGTCCAGATCGCGGAACTGGTGGCGGCCGAGCTGAAGCGGTAACCGCGGCCCGCCCGCAGCGAGGGGGCTCACCCGGCCGGGTGAGCCCCCTCCGGCATGTTCAGGGCGTCGGATGTCGCCGTAACGCGACAACCCTGCTCGAAGGGCGGGGGCTACGCGCAGGAATTCGGTCACCAGGCCCCACCGGTGACCCCGTCCCCGCTCACCCGGTCCCGAGGAATGCGGGGGCAGAGGGCTCCGCCTCGTGACAGCCCTCGTCGATGACTTCGGCGTCACCGCACACCACCCCGGCAAGACCGTGTGGTTGGTGCTCAAGGCCGCCTCTCCCGAGGCAGGAGGGGCCCACCTCGGAAGCACCTGAACGCGCCCGGCGTTCGTACGGGGCACAGCGGGGGTGACGGAGTTGCGGACGGCGCCGCCCAAGCCCAAGTCCGTCAACACCGAGGTCCTGCGCCAGACCTGGACGTGGTCACGTTCTCGGACCCGCAAGCCTCATCTCCCGGTGACGACCTGTGCTCCGTCCCCCGATTCCGTATGCCACCCTGCGGAATACCGCCCCGGAAGTGACATGCCTGTCCAAAAGCGTGAGCACTTCGGCCGCCACTGTCCATATGGCGCTCATTTGAGCGCCTGCGGGGCACATTCCTGCCGACTTTTCACGCTTTTCAGCAAGGCCTCCGTCTCCAGGCCGGACCCCGTACTTTCGGGATCGCGAGTTCCGGGCGGCCGGACGGCGTGGTCGGCGCCGTCGGGTTAGCGTTTCGGCATGGTCACAGAGAGCGCCTCCGTGCTGGTCGACATACGCAAGTACGACGGCAGCCTGAGCGCGCGGTGGACTGCCGTCCGGCTCGGTGAGGACGAGCACGGCGTGTGGTTGGGCACGGCGCAGGGCGTTCCCGTCAAGTCGGCCACGGGCGGCCGGACAAGCCGGTTCGCGTACGTGATGGTGGTCCCGCCCGGTGAGTGGTGGACGGCCACGTTCTGTGCGGACCCGGGCCCCGAGATGTACTGCGACGTGTGCACGGTGCCCGAGTGGAGCGCCGACGGGACCGTCCTGCGCACGGTGGACCTCGATCTCGATGTCGTGCGGCCTCATGGCGGTGAGGCCCACATCGAGGACGAGGAGGAGTTCGCCGAACACCGGGTGCGCTACGGCTACCCCGACAGCGTCGTCGACAAGGCGCGGCAGACCTGCGAGTGGTTGATGAAGGCGGGCCGTCGCGGGGGTGAGGGCGTCGAACCCTTCTCCTCGGCGTACCGCCACTGGCTCGGCCTGATCGAGTAGTCGGGGCGCTGCCGGGTGGTGGTGCGCCGCTCCTCAGCCGGGTGATCCGGGCCTTGACGAGCCGGCCGGGTGCCCCGCCGCCTGCTCCGCGCCCCACGCGACACCTGGCTGCGACGGCCTGCGGGCGGGCCGGCGGGTCATCGACCCTCTGAAGCCGGGGCACCACGGTCGTCGGGTCGTACCTCGTAGAGGAAGCAGCCGTGCTCCACGGCGCGGACGTGGACGAGGGCGACCTCCGGGTCGGTGAAGGCCTCCGTGAGGGCGGGGGCGAAGGCCTCCGGGGTCTCCACCAGGCGGCCGCCCAGGATGCGGCCGTCGGCGGAGTAGCGGCGGAGGGTGCGGTGGGCGTGGGTGAAGGGGAGGCCGGCCTCGGGCGCCGGTCCCGCGCACTGCTCGGCGTGGATGAAGACCGGGCCCTGCTCGTCGTACGCGCCCGGGTCGGCGCCCGTTCGTGCCGCCCAGCGGCGCAGCGGCGCGTACGACACCAGGGCGACCGTCTCGCCCGGCACGCTGCGGCGCAGGCAGCAGCGGAGCGGGGCGCCGCCCTCGTCGTCGGTGCGGGGGACCGCGGGGCGGCCCGCGTCGTCCAGGGTGCGCAGTTCCTCCAGGACCGGTGCCGGGACGGGGCGGGCGGTGTGGTGGGTCGTCGTCATGGTTCCAGGCTCGCGCCGGGCCGGGCGCGCCACCGGCGGGAAATGGTCATCGCGTTCCGTGCCGGGCACGTGGAAGGATGACACAACCCACACATAACGAGGAGATGACCGCGTGCCTGGCACAAACCTGACTCGCGAAGAGGCGCAGCAGCGGGCGAAGCTGCTGACCGTTGACTCGTACGAGGTCGATCTCGACCTCTCCGGCGCGCAGGAGGGCGGCACCTACCGGTCCGTGACCACGGTGCGCTTCGACGTCTCCGAGGACGGGGGCGGGGCGGAGTCGTTCATCGACCTGGTGGCTCCCGCCGTCCACGAGGTGACCCTCAACGGGGACTCCCTCGACCCCGCCGAGGTGTTCGAGGACTCCAGGATCGCCCTGCCGGGTCTGCTCCCGGGCCGCAACGTCCTGCGGGTGAGCGCCGACTGCGCGTACACCAACACCGGTGAGGGCCTGCACCGGTTCGTCGACCCGGTCGACGACCAGGCCTACCTCTACACCCAGTTCGAGGTGCCGGACGCCCGCCGGGTGTTCGCGAGCTTCGAGCAGCCGGACCTCAAGGCGACCTTCCAGTTCACCGTGAAGGCCCCGGAGGGCTGGACCGTCGTCTCCAACTCGCCGACACCCGAACCCCGGGACAACGTCTGGGAGTTCGAGCCGACGCCGCGGATCTCGACGTACATCACCGCGCTGATCGTCGGCCCGTACCACTCCGTGCACAGCGTGTACGAGAAGGACGGCCAGTCGGTGCCGCTCGGCATCTACTGCCGGCCCTCGCTCGCCGAGTTCCTCGACGCGGACGCCATCTTCGACGTCACGCGGCAGGGCTTCGAGTGGTTCCAGGAGAAGTTCGACTACGCGTACCCCTTCGGGAAGTACGACCAGCTGTTCGTGCCGGAGTTCAACGCGGGCGCGATGGAGAACGCCGGTGCCGTGACCATCCGGGACCAGTACGTCTTCCGGTCGAAGGTGACGGACGCCGCCTACGAGGTGCGGGCCGCGACGATCCTGCACGAGCTGGCCCACATGTGGTTCGGCGACCTGGTCACCATGGAGTGGTGGAACGACCTGTGGCTGAACGAGTCGTTCGCCACCTACGCCGAGGCCGCCTGCCAGGCGGACGCGCCGGGCTCGAAGTGGCCGCACTCCTGGACGACGTTCGCGAACTCCATGAAGACCTGGGCGTACCGGCAGGACCAGCTGCCGTCCACGCACCCGATCATGGCCGACATCCGTGACCTGGACGACGTGCTGGTCAACTTCGACGGCATCACGTACGCCAAGGGCGCGTCCGTCCTGAAGCAGCTGGTGGCCTACGTCGGCGAGGACGCGTTCTTCCGGGGCGTGCAGGCGTACTTCAAGCGTCACGCGTACGGCAACACGCGCCTGTCCGACCTGCTGGGCGCCCTGGAGGAGACCTCCGGCCGCGATCTGAGCACCTGGTCGAAGAAGTGGCTGGAGACGGCCGGCATCAACGTGCTGCGCCCGGAGATCGAGACCGACGGCGCGGACGGTACGGGCGTCATCACCTCCTTCGCCATCCGTCAGGAGGCCCCGGCGCTGCCCGCCGGCGCCAAGGGCGAGGCCACCCTGCGCCCGCACCGCATCGCCGTCGGCCTGTACGACCTGGACGAGGCGAGCGGCAAGCTGGTGCGCGTCGACCGGGTCGAGCTGGACGTCGACGGGGAGCTGACCGCCGTGCCGCAGCTCGTCGGCAAGGCCCGTCCCGACGTGATCCTGCTCAACGACGACGACCTGTCGTACGCCAAGGTCCGCCTGGACGAGCGGTCGCTGGCCTTCGTCACCGAGCACCTCGGCGACTTCGAGGCGTCCCTGCCGCGCGCGCTGAGCTGGGCCTCGGCCTGGGACATGACCCGGGACGCCGAACTCGCCACCCGCGACTACCTGTCCCTGGTGCTGTCGGGCATCGGCAAGGAGTCGGACATCGGCGTGGTGCAGTCGCTGCACCGCCAGGTGAAGCTGGCGATCGACCTGTACGCCGCCCCGGTCGCCCGCGAGGCCCTGCTCACCCGCTGGACGGAGGCCACGCTGGCCCATCTGCGGGCCGCCGAGGCGGGCAGCGACCACCAGCTGGCGTGGGCGCGCGCGTTCGCCGCGACGGCGAGGACGCCGGAGCAGCTGGACCTCCTGGACAGCCTGCTGGAGGGCACGCAGACGATCGAGGGCCTGGCCGTCGACACGGAGCTGCGCTGGACGTTCGTGGAGCGGCTGGCGGCGGTGGGCCGGTACGACGAGAGCGAGATCGCGGGCGAGTACGAGCGCGACAAGACCGCCGCGGGCGAGCGTCACGCGGCGACCGCGCGGGCCGCCCGGCCGACCGAGGAGGCCAAGGCGGAGGCGTGGGCGTCGGTCGTGGAGTCCGACAAGCTGCCGAACGCGCTCCAGGAAGCGGTCATCGCCGGCTTCGTCCAGACCGACCAGCGCGAGCTGCTGGCGCCGTACACGGAGCGGTACTTCGAGGTGCTCAAGGACGTCTGGGAGTCCCGCTCGCACGAGATGGCCCAGCAGATCGCGGTCGGCCTCTACCCGGCGATCCAGGTCACCGGCGAGACCCTGGACCGCACCGACGCCTGGCTCGCCTCGGCCGATCCGAGCCCGGCCCTGCGCCGTCTGGTCTCCGAGTCCCGCGCGGGCGTCGAGCGGGCCCTGCGCGCCCAGGCCGCGGACGCGGCGGCCGAACGGGCGTAACCCGTACGCGTACGCATCAGGGGCGCCCGGCACGAGTCACGCCGGGCGCCCCTCGCCGCGCGGAGGCCCGTACGAAGGTCCGCCGGCGCAGTGCTTCGACCACGCGCTTTCGCAGGGCCTCGTCCTCGAGTGGCCTCGGCGTACCGCCGTGAACGGGCGGCATGGTGCCGGGGCACGCGAGCGTCCTCTCGCACAGGTCGAGTGCGCGGCGCGAGAGGACGGCCTCGCGGTGGGCAGGGATGGCGTTGCTGTTGTCGACTCGACCCGATCTCCGGTACGGGGCATCTCGACCAGGAGGAAGTCCCTGTTGAACTCACCGCCGTTCTCCTCGACTTCCTCCGCCAGACGCGTTGGCGCCCCGCGAGATCGATGACGAGCGCGAGCCGTCGGACCGGCTCACGTGACGACGACCGTCGCGAGCCGGGCGGGGGTTCGTGAGCACGCAGGCGAACGCGAGCAGGGCGGACACGGGTCAACCGCCCTTCCCCGGCTGCGGTGCGGCCGCTTCCGAGTCGTCCACACGGAGCGCCGTGGTCGACGCACCTGCCCGGCCGAGCCGGTCCCGGTCACCGAAGGCGAGCGCTTCCCCCGGTGAGACGGCTCTGCGGGCTCGGGGACGGCGGGAACCGGGGGGGAGCGTCCGACGCCGCCCGGCTGCGCGGAGTGATCTGGCCCGCCACCGTCGCTCCGAACGCCAGTGTCATGCCGGTCAGTTGCCACGGCGTCAGCGCCTCGCCGAGCGCCGCCCAGCCGACGACGGCCGCGGTGAGCGGGGAGAGCGGGCCGAGGAAGGTGACCTGGGTGGCGGTGAGCCGGCCGATGCCCCGGAACCAGAGCCAGTACGCGACCGCCGTGTTCGCCAGGGCGAGGTAGAGGTAGCCGCCGACCGCCGGGCCGTCCAGCAGGGGCGGCGCCCCCTCGACCACGAGGGCGAGCGGGGCGATCAGCAGGCCGCCCGCGGTCAGTTGCCAGCCGGTGAGCGCGAGCGGGCCGACGCCGTCGGGGCGACCCCACCGCTTGGTGAGCACGGTGCCGGTGGACATGGAGGCGATGGAGGTGAGCGCGGCGAGCACACCGAGCGGGTCCAGCGCCCCGGCCCCCTTCAGGACGACCAGGCTCACGCCGAACGCGGCCACGGCCCCGGCGAGCAGGGTGCGTGCCGTGGGCCGCTGCTCCAGCAGCAGCGCCGAGAGGCCGACCACGCACAGCGGCCCCACCGAGCCGACGGCCGCGGCCATCCCGCCGGGCAGCCGGTAGGCGGAGAGGAACAGCAAGGGGAAGAAGGCGCCGACGTTGAGTGCGCCGAGCACGGTCGCCTTCCCCCACCAGGCGCCGCGCGGCAGCACCCGGGCGAGCGCGAGCAGCAGCAGTCCGGCGGGCAGGGCGCGCATCAGGCCGGTGAACAGGGGGCGGTCGGCCGGGAGGAACTCGGTGGTGACGGCGTAGGTGGTGCCCCAGGAGACGGGGGCGAGGGCGGTGAGTGCGATCAGGGTGGAGCGGTTCGGGGCCATGGGTGCGCACCTCTTCCCGGGGAGGCTTCAGGTCGGCAGAAAATAGCTTACCGCTAAGCTACTTTCCATCAAGCTACTCTCTGGGGAGTCACTTGCTTGCGGGCAACTGGAAGGAGACGGATACTCCTGCCCATGAGCGCACGTCCCGAGCAACGCAAGGATCCCGTCGACGCGATCATCGAGCAGTGGGCCCGGGAGCGGCCGGACCTCGACACGGCCGCCATGGAGGTCTTCGGCCGCGTCCACCGGCTCTCGCGCGCCATGGGTGACCGGATGGACGAGGCGTACGGCAAGTACGGGCTCTCCCGCGGGGAGTTCGACGTCCTCGCGGCCCTACGCCGCTCCGGCGACCCCTACACCCTCTCCCCGCGCCGGCTCTCGGCCACTCTGATGCTCACCACCGGCGGGATGACGGGCCGCCTCGACAAGCTGGAGCGGGCGGGGCTGCTGCGCCGCTCCCCCGACCCGCACGACCGCCGGGGCCTCCAGGTCACGCTCACCGAGCAGGGCCTGCGTCTGGCCGACGAGGCGGTCGGCGCGGGTCTCGCCCTCCAGACGGAGGCCCTGGCCGCCCTGGACGGAGAGCGGGCGGAACGACTGGCGGATCTCCTACGGGACTTGCTGCTCGCCACCGAGAGGTAGCGGACCGGCCGACGTCCAGGGCATGACCGCCGAGCGCCGGATCACCACCCTGTTCCGGCGCACGACCCCTTCGACCAAGCGGCGGCTCACCGGACCGAACCTGCCGCGCGGCCACCCCACCGGGACGGCCGCGAAGGTGTTCATGCCGCCGAAAATCTGGATCCGCCCCATGCGCGCCGTCCCCTCGGCATCGAGCTCCTCGGCCCAGCGCCGCATGTTGCCGCCGCTGGGACCCCAGACAGCGCCTGTGTCAGCCGGTCCAGGAGCTCGCCGGCCACGGGGACGGGCCATCGGTGGTGACCGTGTCGTCGCCGGTTGCCCGCCCTCGGTTCGGACCGCTGCCCGTCGTCGTGAGCATCGACCTCGTCTCCCTGCGGATGTGGTGAGTCGCCTCTCGAACCGGAACGGTACGCAGCACGAAGGGCGCCGACCCCGCCGCGTACGGCGGGGTCGGCGCCCTCGGAAAGCTGCGGGGACGGCCGACCGGGGTCCGGGACCGGTGTCAGGCCTTGGCGTCGGCCTTGGCGTCCGGCTTGATCCTGATGTTGGAGCTGGTCGTGTCCTTCTTCTTGTGCGACTTGTCGAGCACCATCACCAGACCGGTGATGACCAGGAAGAGCACGATCGGGGCCACGACGTAGAGGCCCAGCGTCTCGACGACGCTCAGGCCCGTGCCGGGGTCGTCCCCGTCGTCACGGGTGAGCGCGAGCGCGGGGGACGTCATGAGCAGCATCATCAGCGTCGTACCGGCTGCCAGGGCGCCGGCGCGCAGGGCGTTCGTCTTGTCCACGGTGCCCAAACTAGCGAACGCCCGTGGGGCCCGCGCGCCCGGGGTGCTGTACGGGGCCCCGGTCGGACCGGGTATGCCCTGGTCCGACCGGGTCTGTCCTCAGGTGTCGCCGCCCGCACCGCTCGGCCGGGTGGCGGGGGCGGCATGGGCGTCGCGGGTTGCACGGATGCGGACGACGTCGAGCAGCGCGTGCAGCTGCGGGGATGCCGTCAGGCCCTCCAGCGACATCGGGCGGCCCTGCGCGTCGGCGATCGGCAGGCGCCAGTTCGGGTACTGGTCCCAGGTGCCGGGGAGGTTCTGCGGGCGCCGGTCGCCGATGCCGTCGGGGAGCCAGACGCCGATCATCCGGGCGGGGGTGCGCAGCAGATAGCGGTGGAAGGCCTGGATGCGCGCCTCCTCCTCGGAGCCGGCGGCACCGCCCGTGCCGTGCAGCAGGCCGAGCCGGGCCAGCAGCTCCAGCCACTCCCCGGTGTCGGCGGCGGCCTCCGCCCGCTCCTCGGCCAGGGGGCGGGTGAGCAGGCCGAGGCTGTCGCGGAGCTCGACGTGCTCGCCGGTGAGGCGGGCCGCGGTGGGCGGCAGGTCGTGGGTGGTGACGGTGGCCAGGCAGTCGGCGCGCCAGGCCCCGGGCGGCAGCGGTCGGCGGTCGCCCTCCCAGTCCCGTTCGAACCAGAGCACCGAGGTGCCGTACACCCCGCGTTCGCGCAGCGCCTCGCGCACCCCGGGCTCCACCGTGCCGAGGTCCTCGCCGATCACCACCGCCCCGGCTCGGGACGCCTCCAGGACGAGGACGGCGAGCATGGCCTCGGCGTCGTGGCGGACGTACGTGCCCTCGGTGGGCGGGTGGCCCCGGGGGACCCACCAGAGCCGGAACAGGCCCATCACGTGGTCGATGCGCAGGGCGCCCGCGTACCGGAAGAGGGCCCGGAGCAGGGCGCGGAAGGGCGCGTAACCACAGGCGGCGAGCCGGTCGGGGCGCCAGGGCGGCAGGCCCCAGTCCTGGCCGCGGGCGTTGAAGGCGTCGGGCGGGGCGCCGGCCGACATGTCGGCGGCGAGGGTGTCCTGCTGCGCCCAGGCGTCGGAGCCGCCGGGGTGCACGCCGACCGCGAGGTCGTGGACGATCCCGACCGGCATCCCGGCCTCGCGGGCGGCCCGCTGGGCGGCGGTGAGCTGGGTGTCGGTGAGCCAGGCCAGCCGGGAGTGGAAGTCGACGCGGGCCGTCAGCTCGCGGCGGGCCCGACGGGTCTCGGGTGAGCGCGGGTCGCGCAGGCCGTCCGGCCAGGTCTGCCAGTCGGGGCCGTGCACCTCGGCGAGCGCGCACCAGGTGGCGTGGTCCTCCAGGGCCGGGCCCTGCTCGGCGAGGAAGTCGCGGTAGGCGGCGAGCCGACCGGGCCCGAGCGGCACCTCGTTCACCAGTTCGAGCGCGGCCTTCTTGGCCTCCCACACGGCGTCCCGGTCGATCAGGGCGCCCTTGTCCAGCACCGCCTCGCGCAGCTCCGCGGCGCGTCCGCTCAGGGCCCGCAGCCGGTCTCGGTTCTCGGCGCCCGAGACGTACGCGAACTCGGGGACGTCCTCGATCCGCAGGTGGACCGGGTCGGGGAAACGGCGCGAGGAGGGCCGGTAGGGGGAGGGGTCGGTCGGGGCGCCCGGGACGGCCGCGTGCAGGGGGTTGATCTGGACGAATCCGGCGCCGAGCGTACGGCCCGCCCAGGCGGCCAGCTCACCGAGGTCACCTAGGTCGCCCATGCCCCAGGAGCGGCGGGAGAGAAGCGAGTAGAGCTGGACGAGAAGCCCGTACGAGCGGGCCGGCGACGCGGGCAACGTGGCCGGGGCGACGATCAGGTGGGCCTCGGCGGTGCGGCCGTCGGGCGCGGTGGCGGTGACCCGGTGCACGCCGGGCGGGAGGTGCGCGGCCGAGGCGCGGGTCTCGCCCTGCTCGGTGCTCACCAGCAGGCGGGTGCCCTCGGGGAGCGCGGCCAGGGCGGACGGGACAGCGGGGCCCCAGCCGACCACGGTGGGCGGCAGCAGCCGCTCGGCCCGCTCCCGCTCGCCGGCGGCGAGCGCGTCACGGACGGCCTCCGGCGTGCCCGCGTCCACGCCGAGCGCGGCCAGGGCGAGGGTGACGGCGGTGGCGGAGGCGGCGACCGTACGGTCCGGGGAGGGGTTGTAGGAGGTGGCGACGCCGTGCAGGGCGGCGAGCAGGGCCAGGTCCTCGGACGGGGGCCCGGAGGGCGGGGGTCCGGAGGGCGGGGGTCCGGACGGCGGGGGTCCGGACGGAAGCTCGACGGACGGCGGCTCGGTCGGCGGCTCGGCCGGGCCGGGCGCGGCCATCTAGGGCTCCGGGACGTACTGGGCCGGGAAGGAGTCGAGTCCGGTGGAGTCCATGGCGGCGTCGGACTCACTGGTCAGCGGGGCGGCGTCGGCGAGCGGGGGTTCACTGGTGAGGGGTTCGGCATCGGGCAGCGGGGGCTCGCTGGTGAGCGGGACCTCGGCGCGGGGTCCCTCCGCGCTGAAGACGCAGGCGTGCAGCCCTTCGGGTTCGACGGACAGCTCCGCCACGGGTTTGGACAGGGCCGGGGACAGGACATAAGCCGGTGCGGCAGCCACAGATGGTCTCCTTGTCGAGATCATTTTTCGTTGAGCATTGAGCATTGAGGCAAGTCGCTCGGTCGGGTTCCCGCAGCCCCTACCCAGAGGACGCGAGACCAGACGCACCCATGCGTACAACGTGCTCCTGCTCACATTCTGCTCCCGTTCCCATGTCTCACACCAGGGCAAACCTGTCACAACGGTCTCTCCCGTTGGCAGGCGGGGCGCAGAATGAGAGGCTCCGTGTTCTGCGTGTTCTCCGTGTTCCTTGTGTGGCCGTGCCTGTCTCGGTCCATCTCGGTCTGTCTCGGTCTGTCTTCGTCTCCTCGAGGAGGAGCCTTGCAACTGCGGCCTGGGAAGAGGGCGGTTGCCCTCGCGTTCGCAGTCGTCGCCGGAACCCTGGGCGCGGCGCCCGCCTCCGTGGCGGCGCCGCCCGTTCCCGGGACGACCACGTCTCCCGTACCCGACCGGGCCGAGACGGACCTGGCCGTCTGGCCCCGCCCGCACTCCCTGCGTGCGAACGGCGCCCCGGTCGCGGTGACCGACGAGGTCGCCCTGACCGCCGACGCGACGGCCGACCCCCGCGCCCTCGACGCCCTGCGCACGCTGCTGCGGGAGGCCGGGGCGCGCCGGTTCACCGCCACCGGCGAACAGGCGCCCGCGGGGGCGCTCGTGGTGCAGGTGGGCGCGCAACGGCCGACGAGCGACCCTCAGCACTCCCTCCCGTCCGGCGGCTACACACTGACCGTCGGCGACGGCACCGTCACCCTCACCGGCGCGGGCGAGGACGGCCTGTTCCACGGCGTCCAGACGCTGCGTCAACTCCTGGGCCCGGACGGCAGCTTCGCCGCGGTCGTCGTGCGCGACTGGCCGGCCACGGCGGTGCGCGGGATCACCGAGGGCTTCTACGGCACCCCGTGGACGCACGAACAGCGCCTGGCCCAAATGGACTTCATGGGCCGCACCAAACAGAACCGGTACCTGTACGCGCCCGGCGACGACCTGTACCGCCAGGCCCGCTGGCGCGAGCCGTACCCGGACCGGCGGCGCGCGGAGTTCCGGGAGCTGGCCGAGCGGGCCCGGGACAACCACGTCACGCTCGGCTGGGCGGTGGCGCCCGGCCAGGCCATGTGCTTCGCCTCGGACGACGATCTGCGCGCGCTGACCCGCAAGCTGGACGCGATGTGGGCGCTGGGCTTCCGCACCTTCCAACTGCAGTTCCAGGACGTCAGCTACAGCGAGTGGCACTGCCGCGCGGACGCCCGCCGCTTCGGCTCCGGTCCCGACGCGGCCGCGCGCGCCCAGGCGTACGTGGCGAACGAGGTGGCCCGGCACCTGGCGGAACGTCATCCCGGCTCCGCTGCCCTGTCGTTGATGCCGACCGAGTACTACGAGGACGGGTCGACCGCCTACCGGCGGGCCCTCTCACAGGCTCTGGGCTCGGATGTCGAGGTGGCGTGGACCGGCGTCGGGGTGGTGCCGCGCACCATCTCGGGCGGTGATCTGGCGAAGGCGCGGGAGGTGTTCGGGCGTCCGCTGGTGACCATGGACAACTACCCGGTCAACGACTTCGCCCCCGGCCGGATCTTCCTCGGCCCCTACCAGGGCCGTGAACCCGCCGTCGCCGCCGGTTCGGCGGCCCTGCTCGCCAACGCGATGGAGCAGCCCGAGGCGTCCCGCATCCCGCTGTTCACCGCCGCCGACTTCGCCTGGAACCCGCGCGACTACCGTCCCCAGGAGTCCTGGCGGGCCGCGATCGCCGACCTCGCGGGCGGCGACGCCGAACTCGAGAAGTCCCTGTCCGCGCTGGCGGGCAACGACGCGTCCTCGGTCCTCGGCGCCGAGGAGTCGGCGTATCTGCGGCCGCTGCTGGCGGAGTTCTGGCGCACCCGCGCGACCGCCGGCACGGACGCGGGACGCGCGGCGGACGACCGGCTGCGCGCGGCCTTCACGGTGCTGCGCGAGCTGCCCGAGCGCCTGTCCAACACCCCGCGCTCCGCCGCCCTCGCCAGCGAAGTCGCCCCCTGGACCGGCCAGTTGTCCCGCTACGGCGAGGCCGGCAGCACCGCGCTGGAGATGCTGCGGGCGCAGGAGTCCGGCGACGCGGGCGCCGCCTGGACCGCGTACCGGAAGCTGAGCGAGCAGCGGGCCGGGCTGAAGACGGCCCGGGTGACGGTCGGCAAGGGCGTCCTCGACCCGTTCCTGGACCAGGCGCGGGACGCGTACGAGACCTGGGCGGGCATCGACCGCAGGCCGACCGCAGGGTCCGGCGGTCGGACGCAGGACGGTGTCCTGCACCTGCCGCAGGTCCGCGACCTGAGCACGGTGACGGTACTGGCCGAGCCCGGTACCACCGGCACGGCCGAGATCCACGTACCGGGCGCGGGCTGGCGCCGCCTCGGCCCGCTCTCCCCGTCCGGCGCCACCGAGTTCCGGGCGGACGGCCCGGCCGGCGCCGTGCGGATCACCGGCGCGGACGCCTCCCGGGTGCGGCACGTCGTCCCGTGGTTCACGGACGCGCCCGCCGCCACGCTGCAGCTGCCGGACGCCCCCGCGGACACCGACATCGGCGGCACCCGGCGGCTGACGGCCACCCTCGGCTCGCTGCGCCCCGAGGAGGTGCGCGGCAAGGTGACCGTGGAGGCGCCGAAGGGCGTGAAGGTACGGGTTCCGAAGGAGACCCTGACCGTCCCGCGCGGCACGCCCGTTCAGGTGCCGGTCGAGGTGACGGTGGAGCCGGGGACACCGTCCCGGTCGTACGAGGTCCGGTTCGGCTTCGGCGGGGCGACCCGCACGCTCACGGTGAACGCCGTCCCCCGCACCGCCGGCCCCGACCTGGCCCGCACCGGCCGGGCGAGCTCCTCGGCCGACGAGACGCCCGACTTCCCGGCGTCGGCGGCCAACGACGGTGATCCTCAGACCCGTTGGTCGTCCCCGGCCGAGGACGACGCCTGGTGGCAGGTCGAACTGGAACGCCCGGTGCGACTCGGGAAGGTCGCGCTGCACTGGCAGGAGGCGCACCCGTCGGCTTACCGCGTCGAGGTCTCGGCGGACGGCCGCAGCTGGCGTACGGCGGCGGCGGTGCCGGACAGCGGCGGCGGCCGCGAGACCGTCCGCATGGACGAACCCGACGTCCGTCACGTCCGCGTCCAGGGCGAGTCCCGCGCCACCCGGTACGGCTACTCCCTGTGGTCGGTGGAGGCGTACGCGGTCGCGGACTGAGCCGACGGCTCCGCCGCCCGGCCGATCAGTCGGCCGGGCGGCGGAGCTTTTTTCGCGCCCCACTATTCACTCAGTACATATACCGGGTGCATACTGATCAGCATGAGCACCCGTCACATCCTGCTGGGGCTGCTCGCCTCGGGGCCGAGCCATGGCTACGACCTCAAGCGACGCCACGACGAACGTTTCCCCGAAGCCCGCCCGCTGGCCTACGGGCAGGTCTACACGACCCTGCAACGCCTGGTCCGCGACGGCCTCGCCGAGGTCGACGGCACCGCGTCGGACGGCGGCCCGGAGCGGACTGCGTACCGCACGACGGACGAGGGGACGCGTGAACTGGCCCGCTGGGCCGGGGAGATCGCTCCTCCCGCGCCCTTCGTGACGAACGAGATCTTCGCCAAGGTCGTGGTGTCGATCCTGTCCGGCGGTGACCCGGCCGCGTATCTGCGCGCCCAACGCGTCGCCCACATGCGGCGGATGCGGGAACTCACCGCGGTGAAGTCCGCGGGCGGCGCCGGTCTGGCGTCCGTGCTCTCGGCGGACTACGCCCTCAACCACCTTGATGCCGACCTCCGTTGGATGACCACCACGGCGGCCCGGCTCACCACTCTGACCGCGGAGGTCGACGCAACGTGAGCAACCTGAGCAACGGGGACGACCAGCGGCCGGCGGAGCCGCTGCTCGCGGCCCGCGACCTGGTCAAGGCGCACGGCAGGACGCAGGCCCTGCGCGGCGCCTCCGTCGAGTTGCACGCCGGCGAGATCCTCGCGGTGACCGGCGCCAGCGGCAGTGGCAAGTCGACGCTGCTGCACTGCCTCGCCGGGATCGTCCGCCCCGACGCCGGCTCGGTGACGTATGCGGGGCTGCGGCTGGAGGAGCTGCCGGAGAAGCGGCTGAGCGAGCTGCGCCGTACCGACTTCGGGGTGGTGTTCCAGTTCGGGCAGCTCGTGCCGGAGCTGACCGCGCTCGACAACGTGGCGCTTCCGCTGATGCTGGCCGGCACCGACCGGGCGGGGGCGCGGGAGCGGGCCGGGGGGTGGCTGGAGCGGTTCGGGGTGCGCGGGCAGGGGGACCTGCGGCCGGGCGAGATGAGCGGCGGGCAGGCCCAACGGGCGGCGCTGGCACGGGCCCTGGTCACCGGCCCGAAGGTGGTCTTCGCCGACGAGCCGACCGGCGCCCTGGACTCGCTCGCCGGCGAGCAGGTGATGACGGCCCTGGCGCACACGGCCCGCGAGGCGGGCACGGCGGTCCTGCTGATCACGCACGACGCCCAGGTGGCCGCGTACGCGGACCGCGAGGTGCAGCTGCGCGACGGGACCGTGACCCCGCTGGAGGTGACCGCGTGAGCACCTCGCTCTCCGCCGCTTCCGCTCCCTCCCTGCGCTCCGACCTACGCCTGGCCTGGCAGCTCACCCGCGGTTCGGACCGGCGGGAATGGTGGCGCGTCACGCTCACCGCGACCGGCGCGGCGCTCGCGACCGGATTCGCGCTCGCCGCCGGGGTCCTGCTGTCGCTGGGCAACGGCTACTACGCCGTGCCCGTCGCCGCGGGCCTGCTCGACGAGCCCGGAACGCGCGCCGGGGCGGTCTTCGGTCTGCTGCTCCTGCTGATTCCGGTGCTCGGGTTCCTCGGGCAGTGCGCCCGCGTCGGCGCCGTGCACCGGGGACCGGCGGCTGGCCGGACTGCGGCTGGCCGGGGCGACGCCCTGGCAGGTGCGGCGGATCGCCGCGCTGGAGACCGGACTCGCCTGCCTGCTCGGTTCGGCGGCGGCGACCGTCTCCTCGGTGCTGCTCCTGCTGCTCCTGTGGTCCCGGCCGACCGTGCTCACCTGGGTGGCGGTCGCCCTGGTCGCCGCCGCCGTGCCCGTACTGGGCGCGGTGGCGAGCGTGCTGGCGCTGCGCCGCGTGGTGGCCTCGCCGCTGGGCTGGGTGCGCCGTGTGACGGGTGTCCGTTCGGCGCGCGGACCGGGCAGGCTGTTCCTGGGCTCGGCGGCCCTGGTGGTGGCGGTGGGCGTGGCGACCGCGGTGTCCGGGCACGGTCCGTCCGGCCGGGCGGACTGGCAGAAACCGTTGACGCTGTTCGCCGCACTGCTCGCGGTGGGCGCGGGCGCGGTGTGGCTGGCCGGGGCCACCTCCCGGTTCATGGGGCGGGTGCTCGCGGTCCGGGCCCGGTCGGCGGCGGTGCTGCTCGCGGCGGAACGGCTGCGCGCCGACCCGTGGGCGCCGGCCCGTACCCATGCGGCGGTACTGCTGGTCACGGTCGTCGGCACCGCGTTCATGGGGATACGCCACTCGCTGCTCGCCTCCCTGCACAGGGCGGAGTACCTGGCCGCCGACATGTCGTACTACACGACCGGGCTGAACCTGACCGCTGCGGCGATCACCGTGGCCCTGCTGATCACCCTGACCGGCCTCGCCGTCGGCACCGCCGAGTCCCTGGCCACCCGCCGACGGGGGCTGTCCCCGCAGGTCGCGGCCGGTGTACCGCGCTCGGTGCTGAACCGGGCACTGCTCCTGGAGACCGCGCTCCCCCTGGCTCCGGCCCTGCTCCTGGCGGGCCTGGGCGGCATGGCGGCCGGCACCGCCTACAGCACCCTGACGGCCACCTCGTCCCTCCCCTGGGCCGCCCTGCTGATCCCCCCGGCGGCCTACACGGCCTGCCTCCTGGCCTCGGCGACGGCCCTCCCCCTCCTCCACCGCTCGACCCATCCGACCGAACTGCGCCACGCCTGACCGGGGCACGGCCGGCCCCGGGGAAACGGGGGTCCCCCGGGGCCGGCCCAGAGCGAAGGCCCGGATCGGGCCGGCCGGACCGGTCAGGCGGAGATGCCGTCCATCCGGGTCAGGCCGTCGATGCGGGCCATCGCGTCGTCCGCGCCGTACGGCTGGAGGTAGGGCAGCCAGCGCGGATCGCGGTGGCCGGTGCCGATGATGCGCCAGGCCAGGCCGGTGGGCGGGGCCGGTTTGTGGCGCAGCCGCCAGCCCAGCTCGAACAGGTGCCGGTCGGCCTTCACGTGGTTGCAGCGGCGGCAGGACGCCACCACGTTGTCCCAGACGTGCTTGCCCCCGCGGCTGCGCGGGATGACGTGGTCGACGCTGGTTGCGACGCCACCGCAGTACATGCACCGGCCCCCGTCGCGGGCGAACAGCGCGCGGCGGGTCAGTGGAACGGGCCCCCGGTAGGGGACCCGCACGAAGCGTTTGAGCCGGACCACGCTGGGTGCGGGGATGGTGACGGTCGCGCTGTGCAGATGGGCGCCGGACTCCTCGAGGCACACGGCCTTGTTCTCGAGGACGAGGACGAGCGCGCGGCGGAGCGGTACGACGCCGAGTGGCTCGTACGACGCGTTGAGAACCAGGACATGCGGCACGGATGCCTCCTTGTACGCCGGCGACGCGTGGCTCGCGCCGGGACGATCCGTAGCCAGTCTCCCCTCATGCCTGGTCGTAGCGCCACCATGTCCCGGTAACGGGCTGGGAGTGTTTTCGACCACAGGCCCTCCGACCTCCGGGATCTTGGCCTGTTCAGGTGTGGGTGAGGGAGGTCTCTTCTTCACGTATCGCGCCGGTCCCTCCACAATGCCCCGTTAGTGTGGTGGTTCTGCCCGTACCGGTGACCTTTCCCTGACCTTTTCGTGACCTTGAAGACCTTGACCGTCACACCGGGGGCAGAACCTGCACCTGGAGGTACCTGCCGTGTCCTTGCCCGCCGTCCTGCTGGCCGAGGGGTCGTCGCCGACGCCCTCGGATTCCGGGACCCCGATGGTGCCCAGCCTCAAGGACGCCCACGAGAGCGCCACCAACGCCGCCGGCTGGGTGGAGGAGAACTGGTCGACGTGGCTCGCGATCGGCCTCAGGGTCCTGCTCATCGTGGTGATCGCCACGGTACTGAGAGTGGTCGTTCGGCGGGCGATCACCAAGCTCGTCGACCGGATGTCCCGGACCGGTACGTCCGTGGACGGCACCGGTCTCGGGGGTCTGCTGGTCAACGCCGAGCGGCGGCGCCAGCGCTCGCAGGCGATCGGCTCGGTGCTGCGCTCGGTCGCGTCGTTCGTGATCCTCGGTACGGCCGCGCTGATGGTCCTTGGCACGTTCCAGATCAATCTGGCCCCGCTGCTGGCCTCGGCCGGTGTCGCCGGTGTCGCGATCGGTTTCGGCGCCCGCAACCTGGTCACGGACTTCCTCTCCGGCGTGTTCATGATCCTCGAGGACCAGTACGGCGTCGGTGACACCGTCGACGCGGGCGTCGCCACCGGCGAGGTCATCGAGGTCGGCCTGCGGGTGACCAAGCTGCGCGGCGACCACGGCGAGATCTGGTACGTCCGCAACGGCGAGGTCAAGCGCATAGGCAACCTCTCCCAGGGCTGGGCGACCGCCAACGTCGACGTCACGGTCCGCTCGGACGAGGACCTCGACCAGGTGAAGGACACGCTCGTCGCCGTCGCGGAGCGGATGAGCAAGGAGGAGCCCTGGAACGAGCTCCTGTGGAGCTCCATCGAGGTCCTCGGCCTCGACTCCGTCCTGCTGGACTCGATGGTGGTCCGGGTCTCGGCGAAGACCATGCCCGGCAAGTCGCTGACCGTGGAGCGCGAGCTGCGCTGGCGCATCAAGCGGGCCTTCGACTCGGCCGGCATCCGCATCGTCGGCGGTGACACGGTCCCGGTGGAGATGGAGGGCCCCGATCCGGCGGCGGCCGTCGCGCCCCCGTCCGCCTACGCGAGCAGCGTCTCGCCGCAGTCCGTCGCGGCCTCCCCGCTGCCCCCGCCGAACACCACGAAGTAGACCGGCGGCACGGAGAACCACGGCGGAGGGCGGCACCCGGGAGTCCCGGGTGCCGCCCTCCGCCGTTCCCGTGCCCGTACCCGCGCCCACCCTGGTCTGACGCCCGTGATCCTGGTATGCCTCTCGCCCAGAGGGCGTTCGCCGAAGGTGTCACGCCCACCGGAGCAGAAGCAGAGGGTTGACGACAATGAAACTCACCGTGATCGGGGGCGGTTCGACCTACACGCCCGAACTCGTCGACGGCTTCGCCCGGTTGCGGGACACCCTGCCCGTCGAGGAGCTGGTCCTGGTCGATCCGGCCGCGGACCGGCTGGAGTTGGTGGGCGGGCTGGCCCGCCGCATCTTCGCCCGGCAGGGACATGCGGGACGCGTCGTCGCCACCTCCGACCTGGACGCGGCGGTGGACGGCGCCGACGCGGTGCTGCTCCAGCTGCGGGTGGGCGGTCAGGCCGCCCGGCAGCAGGACGAGACCTGGCCGCTGGAGTGCGGCTGCGTCGGCCAGGAGACCACCGGCGCCGGCGGTCTCGCCAAGGCGCTGCGCACGGTCCCGGTGGTGCTCGACATCGCCGACCGGGTCCGGCGGAGCAATCCCGACGCCTGGATCATCGACTTCACCAACCCCGTCGGCATCGTCACCCGGGCGCTGCTGCGGGCCGGGCACCGGGCGGTGGGGCTGTGCAACGTCGCCATCGGCCTCCAGCGCAAGTTCGCCGCCCACCTCGGCACCGACCCCGCCGGCCTCCACCTCGACCACGTGGGCCTGAACCACCTCACCTGGGAGACCGCGGTGCGCCGGGGCGGCCCCGACGGCGAGGACGTCCTGCCCGCCCTGCTGCGGGACCACGGCGACGCCGTCGCCGCGGACCTCCGGCTGCCCCGCGCCGTCCTGGACCGCCTCGGTGTGGTCCCCTCGTACTACCTGCGCTACTACTACGCCCACGACCAGGTCGTACGGGACATGCGCACCAAGCCGTCCCGGGCCGCCGAGGTGGCCGCCATGGAGCGCCGGCTGCTCGACCTCTACGCCGACCCCGCCCTCGACGAGAAACCGGCCCTGCTGGCCGAGCGCGGCGGCGCCTACTACTCGGAGGCGGCGGTGGATCTGGCGGCGGCCCTGCTGCACGGCGCCGGCAGCCCGTACCAGGTGGTGAACACCCGCAACGGCTCCACGCTCCCCTTCCTCCCCGAGGACGCGGTGATCGAGGTCCAGGCCGCCGTGGGCCCGAAGGGCGCGAGCCCGCTGCCCGTGCCCCGTGTTGACCCCCTCTTCGCGGGCCTGATGGCGAACGTCACCGCCTACGAGGACCTCGCCCTCGAAGCGGCCCTGCACGGCAGCCGCGAGCGGGTCTTCCGCGCCCTCCTCGCCCACCCGCTGATCGGCCAGTACGAGTACGCCGAGCGGCTCACCGACCAGCTCCTCGCGCACAACCGGGAGTACCTGACGTGGGCGTGACCGCGGGCGTCCTCGCCGTCGACGCCGGCAACAGCAAGACGGACGTCGCCGTGGTCGACCGGCACGGCGAGGTCCTGGCCACGGCCCGCGGCGCCGGTTTCCGGCCGCCCGCCGTCGGCGTGACGCCGGCGGTGGACGCCCTCGCCGAGACCGTCGCCGCCGCCCTCACCGCCGCCGGCGTCACCGCCGTCTCCCACGTCTCGGCCTGTCTGGCCAACGCCGATCTCCCCGTGGAGGAGGAGCAGTTGACGGCGGCCCTGACGGCACGCGGCTGGGGCACCACCGTGCAGGTCCGCAACGACACGTTCGCGATCCTGCGCGCCGGTGTCACCGAGCCCCGCGGGGTCGCCGTCGTCTGCGGCGCGGGCATCAACTGCGTCGGTATGCGCCCCGACGGCCGTACCGCCCGCTTCCCGGCGCTCGGCCGCGTCTCCGGTGACTGGGGCGGTGGCTGGGCGCTGGCCGAGGAGGCCCTGTGGCACGCGGCACGCGCCCGGGACGGCCGCGGTGCCGCCACCGCCCTCGCCGACACCCTCCCGGCCCACTTCGGCCTGTCCGGCATGCCGGCCCTCATCGAGGCCCTGCACCTGGGGCACCTCCCGTCGGCCCGCCGTCACGAACTCGCCCCGGTCCTGTTCGCCACGGCGGCCGGGGGTGACGCGGTCGCCGGTGCGATCGTCGAGCGCCAGGCCGAGGAGGTGGTGGCGATGGCCGTCGTGGCGCTGACCCGCCTGGGCCTGCTCGCCGAGGAGACACCCGTCCTGCTGGGCGGCAGCGTCCTGGCCGCACGGCACGCCCTGTTGGACGACCGGATCCGCGCTCTCCTCGCCGAGCGCGCCCCCAAGGCCGTCCCCCGGGTCGTCACCGCCGCCCCGGTCCTGGGCGCGGCCCTGCTGGGCCTGGACCGCCTGGCGGCCCCGCCGGAGGCCCACGCCCGGCTGAGAGCCCACTACGAGCGGCGTTAGCTGCCTGTCCGGCGGGATCATGCCGGTGCGGCGCGGTTGACTGACACGCCTCGCCCTCGTCGGGTGGACGCCGTCCGTTTCTCCGGCCTGATCCGCCGGTCAGACCCGAAGGCCGGGCACCGGGCCTGACGACAGACGCGAGAACCGCTCGCGGGAACAGGCCGGGAAGCAGGTCCGGCAGCCCCTGCCGGTCCGGCCGGCCGCACACCGGCGGCGGCCCCTGGCAGGCGCCCGGAACCAACCGGATTCCACCGGCGTGTTCATGGGCAGGGGTCGTGCGGGGGGGCGTGAGGGGGCCGGTCCGTGGAGAGGGTCGGGGCGCCGCGGCAGCCGGAACTCCCGGCGACCGCACGGCAGTCGAACCGCCAGTCCAGCCAGCTGCCGGACCAGCAGTCCAACCGGCAGCCGGATCGCGACCGAACCGACAGTCAGGCCGGCGGGCCGTCGACCGGTCGGATCGGCGGACAGTCGGATCGACAGACGAACCGGCGGGCGGTTCAAGATCACGCCAAAGCCGGTGCACATGTCGGTCCGTGCGGCGATACTTGGCGGGACGGATGACCACGGGGGAGGTCGGGTGACACACACACCGAGCGGCAGCGCGGCACCGCCGGGCGGGGCCGCGCCCACCGTGCCCGCCGTACCGCCGCAGTCCGGGCCCGGCGGCGCGCCGGCGGCCCCCCGTCACACACCCGACGGCTCCCGGCTCCCCGCACCCCGGCCGCCGGAAGCACCCCGTCGCACGGCGTTCGTCGAAGGCGCCGTGCGCCTGCGCGAGGCCGCCACCACCGAACCCGGCCGCCTGCGGATCATCGGCGCGGTCCTCGCCACCCTGGTCGTCGCCTTCGGCGCCGTCACCGCCTGGCAGGTGACCGACAGGGCCGCGGCAGCCGACGCCGTCCTCACCAGCAGCCAGCCCCTCACCTCCGACGCCGCCGACATCTACCGCTCCCTCGCGGACGCCAACACCGCGGCTTCCAGCGGCTTCCTGGCCGGCGGTCAGGAGACCGCCGCCTCCCGGGACCGCTACGAGAAGGACATCCGCACCGCCGCCGCCAAACTGGTCAACGCCGCGGCCAACTCCGACCCCGACTCCCCGTCGGCGGCGACCATCGCCGAACTCAACCGGCTGCTGCCCGAGTACAAGGGCCTGGTGGAGCGCGCCCGCACCTACAACCGTCAGGGCTACCCCGTGGGCGGCGCCTATCTGCGGTACGCGAACGAGAAGATGCAGCAGGAGATGCTCCCGGCGGCGGAGGACCTCTACAAGAAGGAGAACCAGCGCCTTCAGGCCGACTACGCGGACGCGACCCCGTACCCGTGGGCGGCCATCGCGCTCGGCACCGTCGCCCTCGCCGCACTCGCCTGGACGCAGCGCCGCACCTACCTGCGCACCCACCGCGTGCTCAACCACGGCCTGGTCGCGGCCACGGCGGCGTCCACGGTGGTCCTGCTCTGGCTGGTCGCCGGCCACAGCCTCGCCCGCTCGGGGCTGAACGACTCCTACGACCACGGCGTCCGCTCGCTCAACGTGCTGCACGACGCCCGTATCGCCTCCCTGAGGGCCCGGGGCAACGAGAACCTGACGCTGGTGTCGCGCGGCGCCGAGACGAAGAAGGTCGGCGACGAGACGTACGACGCCTACGACCACGACTTCGAACGCGACATGGACGCCCTCGACAAGGGCCTGACCCGGGCCGGAGAGCTCGCGGACGACAGCAGCGGCGAGAAGCCGGTCGCCGCCGCCGTGAGCGACATGACGGAGTGGAAGAAGCGCCACGGGGCCGCCCGGGAGCAGGACGAGAACGGCGACTACCAGCGGGCGCTGGACCTGGTGATCGGCGGCAAGGGCGCGACCGGCGAGTGCTTCGACGGCGTCGACGACAGCCTGGCGGCCGCGCTCGCCCACGAGGAGGCCGAGTTCACGGAGGCGGCCGGCGGTGGCCGGGACGCGCTGAAGGGGCTGCCGGAGGGCGCGGCGGGCCTCGCCGTGCTGGGCGCGGCCGGCGCGGTGCTGGGCATCGGCCGCAGGCTGTCGGAGTACCGGTGAAAGGGGGCGTGATGAGGAACGCACGACGTCTGCGGGCCGGCCTGCGGGGCTGGGGCGGGGTGGGCGCGATGGCCACCGTGTGCGTGCTCGCGCTGATCTTCGCGCTGGTGCTGACCCGCGCCGGGTCCCCCGCCGTCAAGGCCCCGAAGGCCGCGGGGCACACCGTGACGGACGCCGTCGGTGCGGACGCGGAGTGCACCGATCCGGAGAAGCAGACCCTGTCCCCCTCCGACGCGGACGGCGACACCATCGACGCGATCAAGAACCGGCCGGGCGAGAAGCGCAAGCTGATCGTCGGCATCGACCAGAACAGCTACCGCTGGGGCTACCGGGACCCCAACGGCGGGGACGGCGCACAGCTCGAGGGCTTCGACATCGACCTGGCGCACCGCATCGCCGAGGACATACTCGGCGACCGGGACGCGGTCCAGTTCAAGGCGATCCCCACCGACCAGCGCATCCCGGCGATCAAGGACGGCCGGGTCGACATGGTCGTCCGCACGATGACGATCAACTGCGAACGCCTCCGGGACGTGGCGTTCTCCGCCCCGTACTTCAGGACGGGACAGCAGGTCCTGGCCCCGAAGGAGTCGTCGGTCACGGGATACGACAAGACGCTCGCGGACCGGAGGATCTGCACGGCGGCCGGTTCCACCGCGTACGCGAAGCTGGAGGAGGACAAGGCGGCGGGCAGGCTCCCGAAGTCCGCAGACATCCGCACCACCGTCCCCAACCAGCTCGACTGCCTGGTGCGGCTGCAGCTCGGCGAGGTCGACGCGGTGGTCACCGACGGCGCGCTCGCCGCCAGCCAGGCCGCCCAGGACCCGACGGTCGAACTCAAGGGCGACGCCTTCACGACCGAGTACTACGGCGTGGCGATGGAGCAGGACGCGAAGGACCTGCTGCGCCGGGTCAACCGGATCCTGGTGGACTTCCGCGAGGACACCGAGGACGGGTGGCAAAAGGCGTACGAGACATGGCTGTCGGCGACACTGGGCAGTGATCCCGCGAAGTCGGAGCCACCCGCCCCGCAGTACCTGCGCACGAGCTGACCAGTCGTCAAGTACCGCCCGCCGAAGGCGAACCGCCAGAGACGAACCGCCAGAGACGAACCGTCAACGGCCGACCCGCAGCGAAAGGTGACCGATGGGCGACACGGACCCCACCGGGCCGGTGATGGACCGGGACGAGGTGGACCGTGCGCTTGCGCGGCTCGGCGCGGAGCACGAGGCGGTCGAGACCTCGCTCCTGGCCCTGCAGGACCACGCGGGCCGCAGGCTCCTGGAGGGTGCCCGCCTCACCGGCCGCACCGAGGAGCGCTGGAAGGCCACCGAGGCGTCGATCACGCTGCTGTGGACGTACTTCGACGCGTACACGGGCGCCCTGCGCACCGCCCGGGAGATCCGTGCCCGGCGCCGCTGGTCCAGCCGTGAGGACCTGGTGGAGCTGACGGAGCTGCTGCGCGGCGAGTGCGTCACGGTCGCGGGCTCGGCCACCTCCAGCGCCGCCGCGAACGCGCCGACGCTCCCCGGCCGGCCGGGGAGCCGGCTCAGCGAGCGTTACTCGCTGGCCACGCTGGTCGAGCGGATGAACGAGCTGTACGCGTCGTCGCTGGACATGGTCGTCGCCGCGGACGCGGTGTGGTCGGCGCTGCCCGCCCGGATCGATTTACTGGCCGCCGAGCTCCAGCGCACCCGCCGGCTCGCGCACCCGGTCGGTGTGCGCCCCGGCGAGCATCCGGCGGGCGACGACCTGGAGCGGATCACCCACTCCCTGACCGCGCTGCGCGAGCAGGTGGTGTCCGACCCACTGGCGTTCTGGAAGCCCGCGGAGGGAAGTTCGGCGCCGGGCGGCGGCAGGCCGGACACGACGGTGTACGACCGCGAGGCGCGGGCCCTGGAGGAGGTGCGCCGCGAGATCGACGCGGTGCTGGCGGTCCGTCAGGACTCCGAGAAGCGGATCGTGCGGCTGCGGGACGTCCTGTCGCGCGCCGACCGCACGCTCGCCGAGGCCCGTATCGCGCGCGGCGAGGTGCTCGCGAAGATCGCCGCGACGGAGGTGCCGGTGGTCAGCGGGCCGCCGACCGCGCTGCAGGAGCAGCTGGTGACGGCCGCCGAGTACCGCAGGCACGCCCAGTGGCACCGGCTGTCCCCGCTCCTGGAGTCCCTGGAGCAGAAGGCGGAGGACGAACTGGAGCGCGCCCGCGAGTCGTTGACCGCGGTCACCGCGCCGCTGGCGATCCGCGCCGAGCTGCGCGGCCGGCTCGACGCGTACCGGGCGAAGGTCGCCCGGCACGGCCTCGCGGAGGACGCCGTGCTGGTCGAGCGGTACGAGAGGGCGCGCCGCATGCTGTGGAGCGCGCCCTGCGATCTGCGCGTCGCCCGGGAGGCGGTGCTGCGCTACCAGCACGCGGCCGCCGAACTCCTCGGCACCGCACCCCGGGTGCCCGGCCAGGGCACGCCCGAGGGGGGCGGGAGGCCCGGCGCATGAGCGACAACGGGGAGGCAGCGGCATGAGTCGGGCGGAGAACCGGACGCACAGCCAGGGGCGGAACGGGCAGGGAGCGCGGACGGAACAGCGGGAGCCGCGGGCGCAGACCGCCGCTGCCCGGGCCTGTCAGCGTCCCGGCTGCCAGGGTGCCTACGAGGACGTCGGCGGCGGCGAGCTGTACTGCGACACCTGCGGTCTGGCGCCGGTCGTGTCACCGACGACGGGCATGGTCGGGTCGGTCCCGACCGGTCTCACCTCCGGCGGCCGCGGCTCCCGGTCCGGCGGGCGCGGTTCACGTGCGTCGTCACAGTCGTCACAGTCATCGCGATCATCGCGATCGTCCCGGTCCCGGCGCTCGGTGTCCGGGCGGCTGTCCCGCTCCCTGCCGGGAGGCGGCGCCGAACGCTCGGTGTCGGTGCGCGGCTCCGGCTCGTCGACGGGCTCCTCCGGCCGCGGCCGGCTGGGTGCGGGGCTGGTCCAGGTCCCGCCGATCCCGCGCCCCGACCCGCGCGCGATGGTGCTGGACAACCCCGAGGTGCCCGAGCGGAAGCGATTCTGCTCCCGTTCGGACTGCGGGGCCCAGGTGGGCCGTGCGCGGGCCGGCCGGCCGGGTCGCACGGAGGGCTTCTGCACCAAGTGCGGCCACCCGTACTCGTTCGTCCCGAAGCTGCGGGCCGGCGACGTGGTGCACGGCCAGTACGAGGTGGTCGGCTGTCTGGCGCACGGCGGACTGGGCTGGATCTACCTCGCCGTGGACCGGGCCGTCTCGGACCGCTGGGTGGTCCTCAAGGGCCTGCTGGACACGGGCGACCAGGACGCGATGGCCGCGGCGATCTCCGAGCGGCGCTTCCTCGCGGAGATCGAGCACGCCAACATCGTGCGGATCTACAACTTCGTGGAGCACCTCGACCAGCGCACCGGTTCCCTCGACGGCTACATCGTCATGGAGTACGTCGGCGGCAAGGCCCTGAAGGAGATCGCCAACGGCCGCCGGAAGCCGGACGGCAGACGGGACCCGCTGCCGGTGGAGCAGGCGTGCGCGTACGGCATCGAGGCGCTCGAGGCGCTGGGGCATCTGCACGGCCGCAACCTGCTGTACTGCGACTTCAAGGTCGACAACGCGATCCAGACCGAGGACGAGCTCAAGCTGATCGACATGGGCGCGGTGCGCAGAGCGGACGACGACGAGTCGGCCATCTACGGCACGGTCGGCTACCAGGCCCCCGAGGTCGCCGACGTCGGCCCCTCGGTCGCCTCCGACCTCTACACGGTCGCCCGGACGCTCGCCGTCCTCACCTTCGACTTCCAGGGCTACACGAACGTCTACGCGGACTCGCTGCCCGACCCCGACCACATCGAGGTCTTCCGGCAGTACGAGTCGTTCTACCGGCTGCTGGTCCGCGCCACCGACCCCGACCCGGCTCGCAGGTTCGCCTCCGCGCAGGAGATGAGCGAACAGCTCACCGGTGTCCTGCGCGAGGTGGTCTCGCTCCAGTCGGGCCGGGCCCGCCCCGCCCTGTCGACCCTGTTCGGCCCGGAACCGCGGGTGACGGACACGGAGCTGTTCCCCCGGCCGCGGGGCGACGTGTCCCGCCTCGGGGCGCGGGCGGTGCAGCGCGCCGGATCACGACGGGCGCCGGGACGGAAGCAGCTCGCCGCAGGGACCTCCACCGCCCCCTCCCCCACCACCGGCGCCTCCGGCCCGGCGGACATCGTCAAGCCCGTGGACACTCCCGCGGCGGCCCTCGCCCTGCCCGTCCCGCACGTCGACCCCGCCGACCCCAACGCCGGTTTCCTGGCGGGCCTGCTGACCTCCGCGCCCGCCGAGCTGGTCCACGCCCTGGCGGCAGCGCCCGCGCCGTCGGCCGAGACCCGGCTGCGGCAGATCCGCGCCTGGCTGGAGACCGGCGAGTCGGACACCGCGCTGGACGTGCTGCGGGCCCTGGAGGAGCGGGACCCCGACGACTGGCGGGTGGTCTGGTACCGCGGGGTCGCCGCCCTGGTCACCGGCGACCACGAGGGCGCCGCGCTCGCCTTCGACGCGATCTACGACGCCTTCCCCGGCGAGGTCGCGCCCAAGCTGGCGCTCGGCCTGTGCGCGGAGGTGCTGGGCCAGCTCGACAACGCCGCCGAGTACTACCGCCTGGTGTGGTCGACCGACCCGAGCCATGTGAGCGCGGCGTTCGGCCTGGCCCGCGTGCGGCTCGCCGCCGGTGACCGGCGCGGCGCCGTGCGGACGCTGGAGTCGGTGCCGGAGTCCTCCATCCACTACACGGCCGCGCGGGTGGCGGCCGTACGCGCCCGACTGCGGGGGCGGGCCGCCGCCGCCGGTGACGTACCGTTCCTGGACGACCTGAGCGCCGCCGCGTCCCAGGTCGAGGCCCTGGAGTCGTACGGTCTGGATCCGGCGCGCCGGGAGCAGTTGTCGGCCGAGGTCCTCGGCTGCGCGCTGGACTGGGTACTCTCCGGGGGCCAGGGTTCCGTTCCGCTTCCGGCCCCGCCGGGCCGGGGGAACCGAAACGCCGGCAGCGCTGCCGAGGGACGGACCCTGCTCGGCAGCGGACTGGACGAGCGGAACCTGCGCTTCGGGCTGGAGCGTTCGTACCGCACGCTGGCCCGGCTGGCGCGGAGCGGTGAGGAGAGGATCGACCTGGTGGAACGTGCCAACCGTTACCGCCCCCGGACATGGGTGTAGTTGATGTCGCAAATGCCCAAGCAGGCCGCTCTGTCGAAGTGCCCGAGCTGCGAGGAACCCCTCGAGTCGGGTGATCGTTTCTGCGGTGCGTGCGGATACGACCTGTCGGCGGTCCCGGCACCGCCGACGGACCATCCGACGATCGCCATGAACGGTTCGGTGCCCGCTCCGAGCCCGGCGGAGCGCGGGGCGGCGGTCCGGCCCCCGCAGACGCCCCCTGCGGCGCCCCCGGCGCCGCCCGCGCCGCCGGCCGGACCGGGCTGGCCCGCCGCCGGTCCGGAGGGCTCCGGCGCGTCCGCCCCGACGCACCGGCCGACGGACCTGGCGGGCACGGACTCGGCCGGCCTGCCGCTGTCCGGCCCCACCCCCCGCCCCGCACCCACACCCGCGACCCCGGCACCAGCGGTCGTGCCACCGCGCCCTGCCGCCCCGCCTCCGCCCGCCGCGCCCCCGCCCGCCGCGCCTCCCGCCGCCGGCGCGGCCCGGTCCTCCGGGGTGCGCTTCGACCGCCCCGCCCAACCGGCCGCGCAGCCCGAGGAGTACCCGCTCCAGGCCCCGGACCCGCGCGTGTCCGCCGAGCGCGGACAGTCCGCCCCGGATTCCGCGGGCACCCCGGCGACCGCAGGCGTCCCGGACACCACGGTGTGCGTGGCCTGCCGTGCGGGCAGGGTGGACGACGACGGCTACTGCGAGAACTGCGGCCACGCCCAGCCACGCGAACGGGACCACATGGAACAGGAATGCGGCCCGCTGGCCGCGGTCAGTGACCGTGGCCTGCGCCACCACCGCAACGAGGACGCCTTCGGGATCGGCACCACCACGCTGCCCGACGGCTCCCCCGCCTCGGTCGCTGTCGTCTGCGACGGCGTCTCCTCCGCGACCCGGCCCGACGAGGCGTCGCTGGCCGCGTCCCGGGCGGCGACCGAGTCGCTGCTCGCGGCCCTGCCGCGCGGCACGCACCCGCAGCAGGCGATGCACGACGCGATCGTCGCCGCGGCGGACGCGGTCGACGTGCTGGCCGACGAGCCCGCCACGGAGCGTGAACGGTCCCCGCACCAGAACGCCCCCGCCTGCACCTTCGTCGGCAGTGTGGTGACCGACGGCCTGCTGGTCGTCGGCTGGGTCGGCGACAGCCGCGTGTACTGGGTGCCGGTCGACCGCAGCGCGCCCCCGGCCCGGCTCACCGAGGACGACTCCTGGGCCGCGCAGATGGTCGCCGCGGGGCTGATGGGCGAGGCCGAGGCGTACGCCGACCAGCGCGCCCACGCGATCACCGGCTGGCTCGGCGCGGACGCCTACGAACTGGAGCCGCACACCGCGTCGTTCAAGCCGGACCGGCCCGGTGTGGTCGTGGTCTGCACCGACGGGCTGTGGAACTACGCGGAGTCGGCCGAGGAGATGGCCCGGGTCGTCCCCGTCGACGCCGCCGTCCGCCCGCTGCACGCCGCCCGGGTGCTGGTCGGTCACGCCCTCGACGGCGGGGGCCACGACAACGTGACAGTGGCCCTCGTCCCGTTCCCGGCCGTGCCGCAGGGAGCAGGATCGGCCTGAGGCCGCGTACGGCGGGCCCCTGCGGGGAAACTACGGAGAAGCCGCGGGGAGCCGCGGGAGAGTGCCAACGAACCGGAGGGGACCGGTCCGTCTTCTGTCGTCGCTCCGCACCGTCGCGGGGTTCTCCAGGGGGAGAGAAACAGGCATGGCCAACTTCTCGAAATCCAACGTGCCGCAGTTCTCGGTGGACGTGTACCAGAACGAGTACCTGCCGGAGGGCGGCCGCGAGGTCAACGCCATCGTCACGGTGACCGCGACCGGAGGCGGCACCATCGGCAGCGCGGTGGCGGCACCCCACCTCTACGCGTCCGGTGAGGGCCCGTCGGCGGCCGTGGTGCTCATGGTCGACTGCTCCGGCTCGATGGACTGTCCGCCGACCAAGATGCGCAACGCCCGGGACGCCACGGCCGCCGCGATCGACGCCCTGCGCGACGGTGTGCACTTCGCGGTGGTCGGCGGCACGCATGTGGCGCGGGAGGTCTATCCCGGTGCCGGGCGGCTCGCGGTCGCCGACGCGGCCACCCGCGAGCAGGCCAAGCAGGCGCTGCGGGCGCTGAGCGCCGGCGGGGGCACGGCCATCGGCACCTGGCTCCGGCTGGCCGACCGGCTGCTGTCGTCGGCGGACGCGGCGATCCGGCACGGCATCCTGCTGACCGACGGGCGCAACGAGCACGAGTCGCCGGAGGATCTGAAGGCGGCCCTGGAGGCGTGCGCCGGGCGGTTCACCTGTGACGCCCGCGGAGTGGGCACCGACTGGGAAGTGAAAGAAGTCACAGCCATCGCCTCCGGCCTCCTCGGCAGCGCCGACATCGTCGCCGATCCGGCCGGACTCGCCGCCGACTTCACGCGGATGATGGAGACGGCGATGGGCAAGGAGGTCGCGGACGTCTGTCTGCGGCTGTGGACCCCGGTGGGCGCGACTGTGAAGTTCGTCAAACAGGTCGCGCCGACGGTGGAGGAACTGACCGGCCGCCGTACCGAGGCCGGCCCGCGGGCGGGCGACTACCCGCTGGGGTCCTGGGGCGACGAGTCCCGCGACTACCACCTCTGCGTCGAGGTCCCGGCCGCCGGTATCGGGCAGGAGATGCTCGCCGCCCGGCTCTCACTGGTCATTCCGCAGCCCGGGGAGGGAGTTCAGAAGCTCGGCGCGCAGGGTCTCGTGCGGGCGGTGTGGACGGACGACATGGTCGCCTCCACATCGTTGAACCCCCAAGTCGCCCACTACACCGGACAGGCCGAACTGGCGCAAGTCATCCAACAGGGTCTCGATTTGCGCAAAGCGGGCGATTTCGACGGAGCAACGTCCAAACTGGGCCGCGCCGTTCAGCTCGCGAGCGCCTCCGGCAACGCGGATACTGCGAAACTGCTTGCGAAGGTGGTGGACGTGGTCGACGCCTCGACAGGTACTGTGCGACTGAAAGCGAGGGTCGAGGAGGCCGACGAGATGACACTCGAAACCCGGTCCACCAAGACTGTTCGTGTGAAGAAGTGAACCTGAAGTGAACGAGCCCGGCCCCCCAGGCCGGAGAACTTCGGTCGGAAGCGACCGAAAAGGAGAGGAGGAAGCGCCGACATGCCGACCTGCCCGAACGGACACCAGTCGGGTTCCGACGACTGGTGCGAGGTGTGCGGTCACCGCATGGCGGGGTCCGTGCCCCCGCCGCCTCCTCCTCCCCCGCCCGCCGCCCGGCGGCGGCTACGGATTTCCGCCTCCCGGCGGTCAGTCCGGGCCCGGCGGCCCGGGTGGCCCCGGCGGTTTCGGCGGCCCGGGCGGCCCCGGCGGCCGGCCGGAGCTGTGTCCGCAGTGCCGCACGCCGCGTGAGGGCGGCGCGCCGTTCTGCGAGGAGTGCCGGTGGAACTTCCTGACGAACACGGCCACCTCGTACACGCCGGCCGCCCCGCGTCCGGTGTCCCCCGGACCGGGCGGGCCCGGTGGCCCGGGCGGACACGGTGGTCCGGGTGGCCCCGGTGGACACGGTGGGCAGTACCAGCAGCCGCCCGGCCCGGCGTACGGCGGTGACTCCTACGAGTACCAGGGCTCCCGTCCGTCCCAGGTGAACCGGCCCGCCGAGCCGATCCCGCCGGGCCCGCCCGGTTTCGGTGGCGACCCCTCGCGTCCGGTCCCCCCGCCGCCCGGTCCGGGTGGTCACGGCGGTCCCGGCGGTCCCGGCGGTCCCGGCGGTCCCGGCGGCCAGGGTGGCTACGGCGGACCCGGCGGTCCGGGTGGCCCCGGCGGACCTGGCGGTCCGCAGGCGTTCGGTGGCGGCCCGCCGGCCCCGCCCGGATTCCCGCAGGAGACCGGCCGTCCGCCGCACCAGGGCGGCCCCGCCTTCGGCGGCGGTGACGACGACTGGGTGATCCCCCCGCCCTCCGGCGGCCCCGGCGGCCCGAACGGCCCCGGTGGTTACGGCTACCCGCAGCCCGGTGCGACCCAGGCGCCGCCCGGCCCCGGCGGGTTCCCGCAGCAGCCCCAGGCTCCGGTGACCTGGACCGCGACGATCGGTCCGGACCGTGACTACTTCATGGCGATGATGCACCGCTCCGGTCCCGAGGCCACGGGCCTGAACCTGCCCGCGTACTCGCCCGAGCAGCAGCGCACCCTCACCGGCAACCAGCTCACGATCGGCCGCCGACGCCACTCCACAGGTGACACCCCCGACATCGACCTGTCGACACCGCCGGAGGACCCGGGCGTCTCGCACCAGCACGCGGTGCTGGTGCAGCAGCCGGACGGCAGTTGGGCGGTCGTCGACCAGAACTCGACGAACGGCACGACGGTCAACGGCTCGGAGGAACCGATCCAGCCCTTCGTCCCGGTCCCGTTGCAGGACGGCGACCGGGTCCACGTGGGTGCCTGGACGACGATCACCATCCACCGGGGCTGAGGACGCCCCAGGGCGACCCGGCCTTCCCGCCGGAAGGGTCCCCTCAGGAGGGCAGGAGCCGGCGGTCAGGGCCAGGTGGAACCGGAACAATCCGGTTCCACCTGGCCCTTCGCGATACGCCGACCGCATCGGCCGGCACCGCCCGCGCCCACTTCGCTTCTTCCACGCACACGAACACCCGGCGGGGAATCCGATGAATGGGCATTCTCCTAGTCTTCCGGTGCCCGGCCCCGGTCGGCCGGCTCGGCCCTTGGCGACATCCCGCGAGTTTATGCAGGTCAGCGGTGGATAACGAGGGAAAAGGATCGTCGAGCACGGGGCATCGGGGCGGATTCGATCTGTTGACAGCCGCTATCCGAATCGATCAGGATTCACACCGATGTGGAGCACATGAGCAGCCGCATGCCCTGCACAGGGGCGGGCGAGTCTCTTTGAGCTCCTCATGAATTTCGGGGAAACCGTTCGACTTCGGGGGAAATTCGAATGTAGAGCTGCACGACACATGGACCTGTGTGTCACCGCCTGCCGCAGGGCCCCGACACCATCGTCGCTCTCGGGGCCGCCCAGATCGAAGAGCACAGGTCGAACCCTGTGAAGACCCAGGACGACGGCAAGGCGAGAGTTCCGGCGGACCCCGGCCCATCGCCACGGCGCCCCGACCCACGGACGTCACAGAACCTTAACCTGCACGCCGGAGCCCGGTATCAGGCGTCTGTGGGAATGAACCAGCGACGGAGCGGCACCGACTTCCCACGGGGAATTAGATCCCTGCGGATCTTTCACGCACCGACAACACCTGCCGGCGGCAAAGGCATTCCCCCCTGAGGGAGGACGGCACTCCGGCAGAAATACGCACAGCCGCGCGCAGGCACCTCCACGATCCTGCCCCCACTTCCTCGGACCCGCCTCAGAAGCGGACTGCCGCCGAAGCAAGGAAGGCATCACTTCGACGACAGAGCGCAACTCATTCACAAAGTGTCGAACGACGAACGAACGGCATCAGCCGGCGCTGTTGGAGCACGAGGGATTCTGTTATGGCACAGAAGGGCAGACACGGACTACTGGTCCTGCACTCGTCGCCTTTGATACGCAAGGCGATTCTCGATCTCTTCCGGGGCGACCCGGGCGTCACCGCACTGGGCGGCTGTCCGCACACCACCGCTGTGGGCGGCCTGCCCGGAGGGCGGCCGGACGCGGCGCTGGTGGAGTACGAGCAGTGGCAGGGGATTCGCGGCAACCTGGCGCACAGCGGGGCCCGGGTCATCCTCTACAGCAGGGACAACACCCCGCGCAGCGTGGTGGACTGCATCAGGGGCGGCGCCGCCGGGTTCGTGCACGAGTCGTGCCCGCCCGAGTCCATCGTCAAGGGGCTGCACGATGTGCTGAGCGGGCGCAACTTCTGGCATCTGGGGGCGGACGAGCCCGAGCGCGCCCAGGTGGCACAACGCTCCGAGGCGGGACAGCCGTGGAAGCTGAGCGGGCGCGAGGAGGAGGTTCTCGATCTCCTGCTCCGGCGCCGCTCCAACGAGGAGATCGCCCACGAGCTGTGCCTCACCCAGCAGACGGTCAAGAACTATGCGAGCCGGGTCTTCCACAAAGTGGGCGTGTCCGGGCGCAAGGAGCTGCTCAGACTGCTGCGGCCCTGCGGATGACCCAACGGGACACGGTGACCGGAAAAGGGACGAGGACGGAAATGGGCGAGGTCACGTCGGCGAGCAGGAACAGTGAACTCCCGGGTGACGAACGCCCTTTGCTGATGGAGCGAAACGGGCGGGTCGTCACGGTCACGCTGAGCCGGCCGCACCGCCGCAATGCGATGTCCACCGCCATGTTGGGAGAACTCGCCACAAGACTTCAGGAGTTGGTGAATCAGGGCGAGGACGTGCCGGGTGCGCTGGTGTTCACGGGAGCCGGCGGGACCTTCTCCAGTGGCGCCGACACCCGCGAACCCGACTGGCGGGACCTGTCGCGCCGCGCGGTGCGGCGGGCCCATTTCCGCACGGTGTTCTCGGCGTTGCACGAAGCCCCCTTCCCCCTGGTGGCGGCCGTCGAGGGGTACGCACTCGGGGGCGGACTCGAACTGGCTCTCGCCTGCGACCTGGTGGTGGCCGGGGAGGGCGCCCTGTTCGGCCTTCCGGAGCTGGAGGTCGGCGCCGTGCCGGGCGGCGGTGCGGTCCACTCGCTGCTGCGCCGGGCCGGCCGCGGTGTGGCGGCTCGGCTGCTGCTGGTCCCCGGGGAGCGCGTGCGGGCCGATGAACTCGCCCGGCTGGGCGCGGTGGAGCGCGTCGTGCCGGACGGCGGGGCGCTCGCCGAGGCGCAGGCGCTGGCGGCCTCCGTGGCCGCCCAGGACCCGGGGCTCCTGGCGGCGGGCGTCAGACTGCTGCGGGATTCCGGGCATCTGGACCGTACGGCGGCGCTCGGCGTGGAGAACGGTTACTGGTGGCAGGCCGCGTCCGCGTCGGGACGCGCTCCCGCGCAGCCGCCCGGCCGGAGCCTTCCGGACCACGGGAGGTGAGCGCTTCGCCGCAGCGGTGAGCCGCGCCGTCGACTTCGTCGATCAGATCCGGTCCCCGGTGACCATGCCGTGCACACCGTACGGCCGACGCCGAGGCCCGCCCCCCCCCGATGCCCCAGACACCCGCCGGAGGACTCCGGCCGACGGTGGACGCACAAGCCGTTGACGCAAGAGGAGAGAGCAGAAGAGACGTGACCCCTCTCATCGAATGTACCGATGTCACCAAGAAGTTCGGTGACTTCACCGCGCTGAGCCGACTGAACCTGACGGTCCCCCAGGGCGTGGTCCACGGATACCTGGGGCCCAACGGAGCGGGCAAGAGCACCACGATCCGTATGCTCATGGGTCTCTCCCGTCCCACCTCGGGCCGGGTCCGGGTGCTGGGCCAGGACCCCACCGACCCCGAGGTGCGGCGGCGGATCGGCTATCTGCCCGGTGAGCTGCGGCTGGACGACCGGCTGACCATCGAGCAGACGCTGACCTCCTGGGGCAGGCTGCGGGGGCTGACCGACACCGCCTACCGGGACGAGCTGGTCCGGCGGTTCGGGGTCGATCCGGCCCGGAAGGTACGCGGGTTGTCGACCGGCAACCGCCGCAAGGTCGGCCTGATCGGCGCCTTCATGGCCCGGCCGGAACTGCTGATCCTCGACGAACCGACCAACGGGCTCGACCCGTTGATGCAGCAGGTGTTCCTCGGCTTCGTCGAGGAGGCCAGGGACAACGGGCAGAGCGTGCTGCTCTCCTCGCACATCCTCTCCGAGGTCGAGCGGGTCGCGGACCTGGTCGCGGTGCTCCAGGGCGGCAGGCTCGCCGCCTCCGGCCCGACGCGCGAGCTGCGCAGGGGGGCCGCGCAGCGCTTCCACATCACCTTCGCGGACGGCGAGGACGTGCCGCTCACCGCGCTGGCCGCCCTGGAGGGCGCATCGGCGGTGGAGCGGCGCAGGCCGGAGGGCCAGGAGGTCTCCCTGGCGTGGACCGGCTCGCCGGACGGGCTGCTGCGGTTCCTGGCGGGACACCGGATCACGACGCTCACCGCGCCCGAACCGGACCTGGAGGAGGCGTTCCTCGAGTACTACCAGCAGGACGTCCCGGGCAGCAGGAGCAGTGCCGCCGGGGAGACCTCCCCGGCCGCCGGCCCGCTGCGGCAGTGACCGCGGGCGAACCCGCGACGGTCTCAGTGATCAAGGCCGCCCCCGGGACGGCCGGAAGGGAACACACATGTCATCGCCCAGCTCGGAGATCTTCCGGCGCGGAGTACAGATCCAGAAACGCACCCTGCTCGCCTGGTCGGCCGCGCTGGTCCTGCTCGCGCTCTCCGTCGTCGGCGCCTGGCCCTCGATGGAGAGCTCCGGTGCGCTGGAGGACTTCTCCTCGGGCGTCTCCCCCGAGGTGGCCGCTGCGTTCGGGATCGACCAGATCAGCAGTGCGAGCGGCTACCTCAAGGGGAACCTCTACGCGGTCCTGCTGCCGCTGCTGCTCGGACTGATGGCCGTGACCACCGTCACCGCCCTGACCGGCGGGGACGAGGAGGCGGGGCGGCTCGAACTGCTGCTCGCGCTGCCGGTCGCCCGCCGGCAGGTCTTCCTGATGCGCTTCCTCGGCGTCCTCTTCGGCCTGGCCGTCACCAGCTTCCTGGTCTGGCTGTCGGTGTACGGCTCGGTCGTCTCGTTCGACATGGACGTCTCCGCGGGCGGGGTGGCGGCGGTGACGCTGACCACCGCCCTGCTGGCCGTCCTGCACGCGGGCGTCGCCTACGCCGTCGTCGGGTTCGGCTTCGGACGCGGCCCCGCGCTGGGGCTGGCGGCGGGGGTGCTCGTCGTCGGATACCTGCTGCACGCCATCGCGCCGATGTCCGACGCCCTGGAACCACTGGCGAACATCTCGCCCTGGGAGTGGGCGCTGGGCAACGACCCGCTGCTCAACGGCGTTCCCTGGGGCGGGGTCGCACTGCTGGCGGCCGGCGCCGTCGCGCTGGTCGCCGCCGGTACGTACGCCGTGGACCGACGCGACGTCAAGAACGCCTGAACCAGGCCCCCGTCCCGCATCCCCGAAGCGGCCCGGCACCTCCCTGATGGAGGTGCCGGGCCGTCGACGTGTGTGCCGAGGAGCGTCGGCACATGTGCCGGAGGCCGTTGGCACACATCGCAAGTCGTTGACGTACATGACGGGAAATCAAGTACTGGCAGTCACCGGAAAAGACGTGCATGAGTACTTGACGGCAATATCGAGGCTCATGTAGTGGGAGTTAGCTTCGAGCCATGGACAGCAGCCGAGTTCACTCCGCAGACCCCCACGATCCCATCGTGCTGACCGGCATCGGGTGTGCACTACCCGGCACTCCTGATGTCCACGCGTTCTGGAACCACATCTCCACAGGGACCTCACAGGTGAGCCGGCTGGAACGGCCCGAGTTCACCGCTGCCGGGCTGCCCGTCCACGCGGCCGCGCAGCTCGACGACTTCGACGTCGCGACCCGGTTGCCGGACCTCCTCCCGGCGCATGCCGCGAAGTACAACCGCGACATCCTGGCGACGATGGCCGCCGTCACCGACGCGCTGAAGGACGCCGGGATCGCCCGGGGCCAGATCGCCCCGGAACGGATGAGCATCGTCCAGTCCTCGTCCCGCGGCCCCCTGTCCTGGTGGCGTGAGACCATCACCGCCGGCCCCGAACAGGACCCGTACGGAGGCAAGGCCACCGCGATGTTCCGCGGACTGGCCGGCTGCCCGGCGACCCTGGCCGCCATCGACGTCGGCGCCCGCGGCCTGGTCACCACCATCAGCAGCGCCTGTGTCGGCGGCCACCACGCGATCGGCATCGCCCTGCGCGAACTGCGCTCGGGCAGCGCCGACATCGTCCTCGCCGGAGGCCACGAGTTCCCGATCGCCCCCGAGGTCGCCCGCTGCTACCTGGGGCTCGGCGACGGTGTGCTCTCCCCCGAGATCGACGACCCCGCCACCGCCGTACGCCCCTACGACCGCGACCGGCGCGGATTCGCCCTCGGCGAGGGGGCCATGACGCTCTGCCTGGAACGCGAGTCGTCCGCCCGGGAGCGCGGCGCCCGGATCTACGCGCGGGTCCTGGGCCACCGTGCCCTCAACGAGGCCAACCACGCCACCAGCATGGACCTGGTCGGGGACGTCACCGCCTCGGTCATCGCGGGCGTGCTCGAAGACGCCGGGCGCAAGCCGGAGGAGATCGGCTACGTCTGCGGCCACGGCACCGCCACCCGGTACAACGACATCGCCGAGAGCCGGGCCCTGCGCCGTCTGCTGCCGCACCACGACGACGCCGGCCTGCCGCCGCACGGCTCCAACAAGCCCGTGTACGGCCACACGTTCGGCATGGCCGGGATCATCAACGTCGCCGCCACCTCGCTGATGCTGCACCACCAGCGGCTGGCCCGCACGGCCAACCACCTCAACCCGGACCCCGAGTGCGACTACGACCACGTCGCCGAGGGGCCGCGCGACACCGAGATCGACCTCGCGGTCTCGCTGTCCTTCGCCTTCGGCTCGCAGACCTCCGTCATGGCCCTGGAGCAAGCATGACCATCACCCCCGAACGCCACGCCGCCCCCGTCCGCCCGGACGGGGCCCGGCGCACCCCCTACCGGGCCACCGGCCCCGACGACCTGGTGCGCCGCTTCGTCCGTGAGGGCGACCACGTGCACGCCGCGGCGACGATGTCCCGGCCCAACGCCCTCCTGAGCGCGCTCTGCCGGGCCTTCGCCGGGACCCACAGCCTCACCGTCAGCACCACCGCCGTCCACTCCAGCGCCCACGCGCTCGCCCTCTCCGGCGCGGTGCGCAAGGTGATCACCGGTTTCCTCGGCGACACCTACCCCTCGCCCCGCCCCAACCGCCTCTACCGCGAACTCGCCGAGGGCCGGCCGTTCGAGGTGGAGATGTGGTCGCTGCTCAGCTACACCCAGCGCCTGATGGCCGCCGCGCTCGGCCAGCCCTTCGCCACCACCGGCTCGATGCTCGCCGAGACCGACCTGCTCCACGGCAAGGAGGGGTCCCTGCACCTGGTGCCGCACCCGGAGAACCCGGAGCGCACCGTCACCCTGCTCAGCCCGCTGCGCCCCCGCTTCACCCTCTTCCACGGCGTCTGCGCCGACCGTCGCGGCAACGTCGTGGCCTGCCCCCCGCTGGGCGAGGGCGCCTGGGCCGCGTACGCCGCCACCGAAGGGGTCCTGGCCTCCGTGGAGGCGATCGTCGACGACGAGGTGATCGCGGCGATGCCGGACCGGGTGGTGATCCCGGCCGCCCGCGTCCTCGGCCTGTGCGAGGCCCCGCTCGGCGCCCACCCGCAGTCGCTGCGTACCGGGGGACTGGCCGGAGTCGAGGGCTACCTGGACGACTACGACTTCCTCACCGACATCGTGGCCGCCTGCAAGGACCCGCAGTCCGCCGCCGACTGGTACGAGAAGTGGGTCGGCGGGGTGGAGAGCCACGCCGACTACCTGGAGCGCCTGGGCGAGGAGCGCCGCGCCTCTCTGGTCTTCCCCGCTCCCCCGGGCGCCGCCGACGGCGCCGACAGCCCCGGCAGGACGGCGAGCGCCGAGAGCGAGACGGATGTGCTCGGTCCGCCCACCGAGCAGGAGCAGCTCATCGTGCTCGGTGCCCGCACGGTGGCCGACCTGGTCCGCGAGCGCGGCTACGACACGCTCCTCGCCGGCATCGGCACCTCCCACATGTCCGCGTGGCTGGCCGCCCGGCTGCTGGCGAACGACGGCATCCAGGTGCAGGTGGCCGCCGAACTGGGCCTCCAGTCGATGGACCCCGAGCCCGGCGACGTCTTCCTCTTCAGCCAGCGGCACGCCGAGCGCTCGCAGATGCTGGCGGGCATCGCGGAGACGCTGGGCGGCGCGGTCGCGGCCAACCCCCGCTGCCTGGGTGTGCTCTCCGCCGCGGAGATCGACCCGGACGCCAACATCAACACGACGCTGCTGCCCGACGGCCGCTGGATCACCGGCACGGGCGGGGCCAACGACATCGCCTCCTCGGTGGACTGCGTCGTCGTCGCGGTCGCCTCGCCCCGCCGCTACGTACGGCGGCTGACCCACCTCACCAGTCCGGGCCTGCGCGTCCGTGACGTGGTCAGCCAGTTCGGGCGCTTCTGCCGGTCCGGTCCGGGCGCCGCCTTCGAGCTGACGAGCTGGCTGCCGCCGGTGCCGGGCCGGGGGCGCACCGAGCGGGACCTGCCCGACGGTCCCGCGGCCGCCGTGCGCGACCTCACCGGCTGGGCCCCCTCCCCGGCCGACGACGGCACCGGCGAGAGCACGCCCGCCGCGGGCGTCAGCCGGCTCCTGATCGAGGAGAAGGCCGTCACCACCGAAGAACTGACCCTGCTGCGCACCATGGACCCGGAAGGCTTCTACCGATGACTCCCACCGACACCGCTCCCGACCCGGTGACGGCCGACCGCCGCCCCCTGCCGCCCACCGCGATCGCCCCCGTGCGGCTCGCCGGTATCAGCCACTACTTTCCCGGCGAGCCGATCACCAACGCCCACTTCGAGCAGATCGACGCGCTGGGCATCGACGACGCCTGGATACGCGAGAACACCGGGATCGTCAGCCGCCACTGGCCGTCCGACGAGAAGGAGCGCGCGGTGGAGATGGCGGCCCGGGCGGTGGACGGCGCCCTGACCGCCGCCGGCCTGGAGCCCGACGACATTGACCTCGTCATCGGCACCACCTCCACCACCCGGCCGCGGACCAACCCCTCCAGCGCCACCAACAACTACATGGACATCTCGCTGCCGCTCCAGCGGCAGGCCGGGCTGCGCCACGCCACCTGCTTCGACGTCACCTCGGTCGCCTGCGCCGGGTTCATGTACGCCACCGCCACCGCCGCCTCGATGCTCCCGGCCCTGGGGATGCGCAACGCGCTGGTGGTCTGCGCGGAGAACCCGAGCCCCATCCTGAACTTCGACTACCGCTACTCGGCGCTGTTCGGTGCGGGGGCCGCCGCGGCGGTCTGGTCGGCGGACACCGAGGAGCGCGGGCTGCTGGACGTGGCGCTGCACGCGGACGGCTCGTACTTCGACGCCTTCGACATCGACGAGAACGACAAGATGCTGATGCGCGGCCGGGAGGTCGGCGCGGTCGGCCCGAAGCTGCTCTCCCACGTCGGCCGGGAGATCCTGGAGCGCAACGGCCTGAGCGTCGGTGACGTCGACTGGTTCGTGCCGCACCAGGGCAACCTGAACATGATCAACCAGGTGTGCCGGACGCTGGAGATCCCGGGCGAGAAGCTCCTCACCAACATCCAGGAGCGCGGCAACACCTCCAGCGTCTCCATCCCGAGCTGCCTCTCCGAGAACATCCGCTCCGGCAAGATCCGCTCCGGCGACCTCGTCGCGACCATCGGCATCGGCCGCGGCTTCAGCTGGGGCGCGATGCTCCTGCGGATTCCGTGAGCTCCGACGGTCCCACGTCCGCCAGGCGGTCCCCGGCCCCGGCGGCACCGCACAGTACGGGAAGACGAGAGATGCCCGACAAGACTCCCCTGTGGCGCGAGAGCGGTCTGCGCCTGTCCGGATTCGGACACTACTACCCGCGCCGTCTGGTCGAGAACGAGACGGCCGCGGACCCCGCCGGCAACGCCGTGGACGAGGCCGTCATCGGCCGGCTCGACGTACGGAGCCGTCATGTGGCGGACGAGGAGGAGACACCCGCGTACATGGGTGTGCGTGCCGCCCGTGCCGCTCTGGAGCAGGCGGGCGTCACGGCCGGTGAGGTGGACCTGCTGGTCCTCAGCAACTGGACGGACCGTCAGTTCGTCCCCGAGTGGGGCCCGCACACCGCGCATCTGCTGGGCGCGGACCGGGCGCTCGCCTTCGACGTGTGCGGGGCCTGCACGGGCTTCGTGCACGGGGTCCAGACGGCGGCGGCGCTGTTCGGGGCGCACAGCACCTGGCGCCACGCGCTGATCGTCTCCAGTGAGCGTTTCTCGCGCCGGGTGCGTCCGGGCAGCAAGGGCGAACTGATCGTGGGCGACGCGGCCGGTGCGACCGTGCTGTCGCGCGGTGCGGAGCCGGGCGGGGGCCTGTGGGACTCGCTGCTGGTCAGTGACGGTTCCGGCCGCGAGACGGTCACCGTCTACCCGCCCAACGGGTGGATCAGGAGCAGCCGCGAACTGGTCTCCGTCGCGGCCGACTCCCACGCCGACCTGGCCACCCGGATGCTGGCCCGCTCGGACACGAAGATGGACGAGATCGACTGGGTGGTGCCGCACCCCGGGACCGGCCAGTTGCACGCCGCCGTACGCGAACGCCTCGGCATCCCCGAGGAACGCTTCATCACCAACTACGAGACGCGGGCGAACACGGGCAGCGCCTCGGTGCCGATCGTGCTCTCCGAGATGTCGCGCGAGGGCCGGCTGCGGGCCGGGGACCTCTGCTACACGCCGACCGTGGGATCGGGCTGGTACTACGGGGGGCTGCTCTTCCGTGTCTGATCACCTCCCGACGCCCGCTCCCGGCCGACGCGCAGGGGACCGCGGGGCCGCCCTGGTCACCGGCGGCAGCCGGGGCCTGGGCGCGGCGATCGCCCGCCGTCTGGCCGCCTCGGGCCGGCACACCGTGATCTGCGGGCGCAACGAGGAGAGCCTGGACGCCTGTGTGAAGGCGGCGGCCGACGACGGGCTGGTGCTGCACTCCGTGCGGGCGGACGTCACCGACGAGGAGTCGGTGGCCGCCCTGTTCCGGCGGCTGCGGGAAGACGCCCCGCCGCTGGAACTGTGCGTCAACAACGCCGGTAACAACTTCTCCCGCCGTCTGGTGAGCGTCAGGGAACAGCCCGACGGCCCGCCACTGCTCTCCCCGCACTCGCTGGCGGACTTCGAACGGGTGGTGACGTCCCTGCTCACCGGCACCTTCCTCGTCGGCCGGCACGCGGCGCAGGCGATGCTCGCGGCCGGCACGGAGGGGGCGATCGTCAACATCTCCTCCACGGTCCGCCACGGCGCGTACGGGCAGTCGGCGTACTGCGCGGCCAAGTCCGGGGTGGAGGCGCTGACCCGTACCTGGGCGACCGAGCTGGGCGAGTACGGCATCCGGGTGAGCGCGGTGGCGCCCGGCGTCATCGACGGCGACGCGCTGCGCCGCCGCTCGGCGGCGAGCGAACGGCACGCCGCCTACATGGCCGACCTCCGGCGTCATGTGCCGCTGCGCCGCTGGTCCGACGAGCAGGACGTGGCGGAAGCGGTCGCCTTCCTCGCGGACAACCCCTCGGTGACCGGCACCGTGCTGGAAGTGGACGGGGGCGGACTGCCCGCCCGCGTCCTGCCCCCGGTCGACCGGACCCCGGCGCCGGAGAAACCGGCGGAACCGGCGGAACCGGAGAAACCAGCGGAACCAGCGGAACCAGGGAAACCAGGGAAACCGAAGAAAGCGGAGAACTCGGCATGACCAGCGGCTTTTCCCCCACCCTGCTCGAGGGCAGGACCACTCTTCTGACCGGAGCGAGCAGCGGCATCGGTGCCGTGCTGGCGACGATGCTCGCCGCCCACGGCTCCCAGGTGGCGCTCCTGGCCCGCAGCGAGAAGGAGCTGCGCCTGCTGGCCGAGCGGATCGAGGCGGACGGCGGGCGGGCGGTGGCGGTCCCCGGTGACCTCACCGACGCCGGCAGCGTGCGCGCCGCGGTCCGTTCGGCCGAGGAGCAGCTCGGCCCGATCGACCGGCTGGTGCACTGCGCGGGTGAGGCCCGCAACCAGGCGTTCCTCTGCGACCAGGACGAGGACCAGTGGATGGCCACCCTGGACATCAACCTGCTGGGTGCCTTCCGGGTCGCCCGCGCGGTGGTGCCGGGGATGATGGAGCGCCGCGAAGGCAACATCGTGATGGTCTCCTCCATCGCGGGCAAGCGCGGGCTGCCGGCCAACACCTCGTACTGCGCCTCGAAGTTCGGGCTCAACGGCATGACGCAGGCGCTCGCCTCCGAGCTGGGCGCCTTCGGCGTGCGGGTCAACGCGGTCTGCCCCGGGCTCACGGACAGTCCGGCCGCCACCGACGGCGGACGGTACGGCGACGCCTTCATGGCCGCCATCGCCAAGCACCACGGACCGCCGGACCTCACCTGGGAGCGGTATCTCAAGCGCGCGGTCAACAGCACCGTCCTGCGTCGGCTGGTACGCCCCGAAGAGGTCGCGGCCCAGGTGCTGTTCCTGCTCTCCGACCTCTCCGGCGGGATGACCGGACAGGCCGTCAACGTGGACGCGGGGGCTCTGTGAGCACCGCGTACGGCCCGGACCGGGGCGGGCCGCCCTTGCCGGAGCCGCTGTCCGCGCCCGCGGCCCGCCCGTGGTCCCCCGGCCCCCGGGACGCCCTGGTCACCGGTATGGGCTTCTGTCTGCCGGGCGCGGGCGACGAACCGGTGCGTGACGCCAAGCAGGTGTGGGCGGCCGCCTCCACCGGCACCAGCCATGTGGAGCGCGACGGTTTCCACCACGGCACGGTGCGCGGCGCCCGCGAGGCGTTCGGCGAGCTGCTGCCGGAGATGCCCGCGCGCTATCTGCGCAGCTACGCCGAGGTCCACCTCTACGGGCTCGTCTCGCTGGCCGAGGCGTGCGCGGACGCCGGACTCGACCACCGGGCGGGTGAGTTGAGGGGCGCCGACGTGCTGACCGCCCGCGCCGGGGTGGACAGCAACTACGACAGCTACCGCGCCTGGCACGACGCCGATCCGGCGACCGTCAGCCCGTCGGACGCCAAGTCCCTCTTCGTCCGGCTGCTGGTGGCCGGCACCTCCAGCGATGTGGGCCCGGTGCAGGCCGCGTTGCTCGGCAGCACGGGGGCCAACTACACCGTGAGCTGTGGCTGCGCCTCCTCCTCGGTGCTGCTCGGCATCGCCCGCATGATGATCGCCTCCGGCCAGAGCGACCTGGTGGTCGTCACCGGAGTGGACCGCTTCGACACCGAACGGGTGCTGCACGGGCACCGGTTGCGGGAGGTGGTGGAGCGCGAGGCGGTGACGGTGCGGCACAACAGCGACCCGCCGGCCGCTCCCCGGCACGACCGGCCGATGCGCCCCTACGACGCCGCGGGCGACTGCATGAACTACGGCGACGGTTCGGTGACCCTGATCCTGGAGAGCCGTGAGCACGCCGACGCGCGCGGCGCCCGGGTGCACGGGGCGGTCCTCGGCCAGGCGACCACGCGCGGCGGCCTGAACAGTGCGGTGGCCATCGACACGGGCGGCACGGGGCTGGCCGAGGCGGCCCGCCGCGCCCTGGGCGACCACACCTCGCTGGCGCGGATCCCGTACGTCAACGGCGGCGGCGAGGGCGACGCGCTGTTCACCCGTATCGAGTCCAACGCCGTACGCACGCTGTGGGGCGAGAAGTCCGGTCAGGTGCTGGTGAGTTCGCAGGAGGCGTGCTTCGGCCACAGCGGCGCGCCGCTCGGCAATCTGGGCGCGGCGCTGACGCTGATGATGATGCGTGAGGGCCAGGTCTGCCCCACGGCCAACTGCGTCACCCCCTCGCCCGTGTGCAGCTTCGACCCGGTTCCCGGCACCAGCCCGCGCGCCCTGCGGTTCGACCGTGCGCTGAGCTTCAACTACCAGGTGGGCGGGGTCAACAGCGCGCTGCTGCTGGGCGGTGGCGATGCCTGCTGAGATTCCCGTGCTGCGGCTGGCCGGTGCCGGATTCGTCCTGCCCGGCCCGGACGGCCGCGCCTGCACCGACCTGGACACCTTCTGGCGTGTGGTGCGTGACGGGACGAGCTGCCTGTCACCGTACGACCATCCCGAACTTCCGCTGCGCATCGCCGGAACGGTGGGCGGCTGGGACCCGGAGGCCGAACTGCCACTGTCGGAGCGGCAGATCAGCCGCTCCTCGCGGGCCGGCCTGATGGCCACCGGAGCCGTGCACCGGGCCCTGGAGCACGCCGGCCTGACCGCCGCCGACCTGGATCCGGAGCGCACCGCGCTGGTCGCCTGCTCGCTCCAGTTCGCCTTCCCGGAGACCGAGCGCTACTACGCCCTGGCCCGGGACAAGGGGGTGGCCGCCCTCGGCATGGAGTACTGGCTCAACGGCACCCCTCCCAGCGTGGTGGGCACCGTGGCGTCCGGTCTGCGACTGCCCTGCCAGACCCTGAGCGTGGCGGGTTCGTGCAATGTGGCGCTGCGGACACTCCATCTCGTCCAGCAGATGTTCCGGTGCGGGGACATCGACCGCGCCGTCGTCGTCGGTGTGGACACCACCGTGGACCCGGTCTTCGTGGCGGGCACCAGCCACACCGGGCGCAGCGGTTACCGCGCCTCCTCGCTCTCGGACGACCCCGCCGACATCCGGCCGCACGACGAGGTCCAGACCGGCAACGCCACCGGGGAGGGCGCGCTGGCCGTCGTCCTGGAGGACCCGGTGGCGACCGGGAGCCGTCCGGGACTGCTGCACCGCGCGCATCTGCGCACCTCGCGCAGCAACGGCCCGTCCACCGTCGCCACCGGCCCGCCCGTCAACGTGGTCGCGGACGTCCTGGCCACGCTGGCCTCCGCCCGAAGGGGCCTCGCCGATGTGGCGTTCGTCAACGACTACGCGGACGGCAACCGGTTCGTCGAGGACCACCTGTGCCAGGCGCTGCACGGGGTACGGGAGGCGACCGGGTACCGGGGCGAGGTGCGGCTGACCAACCAGGAGGCGGTCTTCGGCCATGTCGCCGGCACCGGGGGCCTGGTCAAACTCCTCGGCAGCCTGCTCATGCTGCACCACGGTCACATCGCCCCCAGTGCCAACACCCTCGTCCCCTACCCGGGTCTGCCGGCCGATCCGGTGCTCGCGGGCGGCCTGGCGACCGGCGGGGACAGCGCTCTGGTGCTCGCCTCCGGGGCGGGCGGCGACGCCACGAGCATGGTCATCGAATACGAAGGCGGCGACTTGCCATGACCCACGTTCACCACACCGCCCCGCGGCCGGGGACGCCCGCGGGGCCGGACCCGCTGCGGGCGCCGATCAGCACCCACGTGTCCCTGGACGCCTCCGGGGCGGGGGGCGACGGCACCGCGGCCGGGGCCCTGTCCGCGGCGCTGACCGCCCTCGGTCTCACCCCCGCGGCCCCGGACGCCCCCACGCGGGGCCCCGCCCCGGCCGCGTACTGCGCGCTGCTGCTCGGCGAGGAGGCGTACGGCGCCGGGCGCTCGGCCGGCCTGGACCGCGAACGGGTGCGGGCCGCCGCGCTGGCCATGGCGGCGGCGGGCCGGGGCCGCCTCGTCCTGGTGACCGACGCGGCGGGCGAGACGCACACCGGGACCGACCCCGACCGCCACGCGCGGCTCGCCGCCGATCTGGCCTGGTGGCAGCACCTGGTCACCGAGGTGGCCGGGCGCGGCGTCACCGGCAACACCGTGGTCACCGGCTACTGCCCCGGCCTGGGCCACCGCCTGTCCGCCGTGGCCGAGGCCGGGCTGCTGCGCTGTCTCGTGCAGCGCCGCCCCACCACGGCCGCCGATGTGGCGGCCACCGTCGCCTTCCTGCTCTCGAAGGGGTGCTCGTACCTGGTCGGCGAGATCCTGCGGGTGGACGGAGGCGCGGGGATCGGCCAGATCCCGTCCCTGCCCCCCGGCCCTCCGGCCGCCGTCCCCGCACCGCGCCGCAGCGTCCCGCCGGACCCTTTGCCGCCGTCGCCGGTCACCGGTCAGGACCTGTCGGGCCACCGTGTCCTGGTCGCGGGCGCGAGCAGCGGCATCGGCCGGGCCGCCGCCCTGCACCTGGCCGGACGGGGGGCCGACGTGGTGCTGGCCGCCCGCCGTACGCAGGCGCTGGAGGAGGTCGGGGCCGAGATCACCGCGCTCGGCCGACGCGCCTGGCCGCTGCGGTGCGACCTGTCCGACGCCGAGGACGCCGCCACCCTGGGCGAACGCGCCTGGAAGGCGGCCGACGGGGTCACCACCCTGCTCTACGCGGCGGGGCACCTGGGTTTCAGCGCGGTCGGCGGCGACCCCGCGTCCGCCGCCCGGACCTTCGCGATCAATCTGCACGGCTTCGTCGCCGTCACCGAGTACCTGACGGCCCGCTGGCGGGACGAGAAGGTGCCCGGAGCGGTGGTCGGGGTCTCCTCGGTCAGCTCCACGCTCAGCCCGGTGGCGGGGCTGGAGTACTACGGGGCGAGCAAGGCCGCGATGGCGCAGTACATCCGCTGTCTCGCGGTGTCGGTGGCACGCCACGGCATCCGCGCCAACTGCGTGGCCCCCGGCATCATCGAGACGCCGATGGGCGACGCGGCGGGGCCGGAGCACCGGCGCGGCTGGATCAGCCGGATCCCGGCCGGGCGGGTCGGTGAACCGCGTGAGGTGGCGGCGGTGCTCGGCCATCTGCTGAGCGGCTCCGCCGCCCGGATGACCGGCGCGGTGCTGCGGGTGGACGGCGGCTTCGGTCTCGGGGACGTGGCGCCGCTGCGCCCCGGCTTCCCGGGACCCGCGGAGGAGGGCCGATGACCGCGGACCGAGGCACGGACGGCGCCCGGACCGGCGCGGGAGCCGACACGCGGACCGGAGCCGGCGCGCAGGCCGCACCCGCAGCCGCGTCCGGTGCGCCCGACCGTCCCTCGGGCGACCCGCCGGTGGCCCTGGTGGCCGGGGCCTCCTCCGGGATCGGTGCCGCCGTCGCCCGCCGGCTGGCCGCGCGCGGCAGCGCCGTGGCGCTGGTCGGGCGCCGGGAGGCCGAGTTGGAGGACGTCGCGGAGTCGATCCGCGCGAGCGGGGGCACCGCGCTGCCGGTGGCCCTGGACCTGGCGGAGCCGGGCGCCCCCGCCGAGGCGGTCGCCGTCACCACCGCCGCGCTGGGCCCGGTCGGCCTGCTGGTGTGCAGTGCGGGCGCGATCCGGCTGGCCGCCGTCCACGAGACCGAGGAGCGCCACTGGGAGCGGCAGTTGCGGGTGAACCTCACGGTGCCGTTCCTGCTGGCCCGTCAGGTGCTGCCCGGCATGCGGGAGCGCGGCTACGGCTGGATCGTCACCATCGGTTCGGGCGTGGGCTCCGAGGTGGTGCCGGGCAGCGGCGGCTACGGCGTCAGCAAGCACGCCGTACAACGGCTCACCGAGCTGGTCCACGAGGAGAACCGCGACCACGGCGTCCGCGCGGTCACCGTCGCTCCGGGCTGGGTCGCCACCCGGCTCGCGGCCCGGCCCGCGGACCTCGGCGTCCCGGAAGAAGAGGTGCTCACTCCCGAGGACATCGCGGACACCGTCGCGTGGCTCCTGGACCGGCCGGCCCGGATGAGCGTCGGCCCGCTGGTCCGCGTCGAGCCCTCGGCCGGGCGGGCGGCCGCCGGTGACGCCATGACCCGCCATCTGACCAGGTCCCGTGCCGGGGGCACCGGACAGGCCGCGAAGGAGACCCGCTGATGGGCAGGACCACCCTCATCGAGCACGACGTGCCGGTGGAGATGCGCGACGGGACGGTGCTGCGGGCCGATGTGTGGCGGCCCGTCGACGGCCCGCCCGGCCCCGCCGTGCTCTTCCGCACCCCGTACGGCAAGTCCCAGTTGGGGCTGGCCACTCTGACCCCGGCCCAGTGCGTGGAACGGGGGTACGCGGCCGTGGTGCAGGACACCCGGGGCCGGTTCGGCTCGGAGGGCGAGTGGGCCCCGCTGGACTGGGCCCAGGAGGGGCCGGACGGTTACGACAGCGTCGAGTGGACCGCCGAACAGCCCTGGTGCGACGGCAACGTGGCCATGGCGGGCACCTCGTACCAGGCCATCGTCCAGTGGCTGGCCGCCATGGAGAAACCGCCGCACCTGCGGGCCCTCGCGCCCGCCATGTCCACCTCGGCCCCCCTCGACGCCGAGCAGCTCGGCGGCTCCCTGCGGCTGGACCACCTCACGAGCTGGCTCGGGCTGACCGCGCTGGAGTGGGTGCAGCGCCGGGCGGCCGCGGGCGATCCGGTCGACGGGGCGATCGTGGCCGAGGTGGTGGAGCTGCTCACCACGCCCGAGGTGCCGCTGCGGCGCTGGCCGCTCGCCGCCGTCCTGGACTTCGAGGGCTTCCCCGGCAGGCTGCGGGACATCTTCGCGGGACGCGTGGCGACGATGGCCGACTACCGGCTCGGCGAGGTCGGCGTACCCACCTTCTCGGTGGGCGGCTGGTACGACGTGTTCTCCTACGGCACGATCGAGCTCCACCGCGCCATGCGCGCCCAGGACCCGGTGCCCGGCCGGCACGAGCTGGTGATCGGGCCGTGGGTGCACTCCGGCCAACTCCCCCAGGTTCAGGGGGAGGTGAACACCGGTCCGTACGGCTCCGCGCAAGGAGCACGGCTGGCCGATCTGCACCTGGACTTCTTCGACCGCCACCTCCGGCCGGCCGGCGACCGGCAGGACCCCGCTCCCGCCCCGGCCGGCGACGTCCGGTACTTCCTCTTCGGCGACGACACCTGGCACAGGGCGGCCACCTGGCCGCCGCCCGGGGCCGTCGACTCGCCGTGGTACCTGGCGGGGCCCGCCGAGGGGGCCGACGGCGGCAGGCTGCTGCCCTCACCGCCCGAAGGCGGCCCGGGCCACGACACGTTCACCTACGACCCGGAGGACCCGGTCCCCTCGCACGGCGGACGGGTGCTCCAGCTCGGCCGGCTGACGGCGGGCCCGCTCAACCAGGCCCATCTGGAGGGCCGTCCGGACGTGCTCTGCTACACCTCCGAGCCGCTGGCGGAGCCGCTGGACGTGGTCGGCCGGCAGCGGCTGCGGCTGCGTTTCGGCTCGGACGCGCCCGCCACCGCCGTGGTCGCCAAGCTCACCGACGTGCACCCGGACGGACGTTCCCTGCTGGTCGCCGAGGGCAGCCTCCGGCTGGAGGGCACCGGGGACGGCGCGCCCGACGAGCCGTACGAGGCCGATGTCCTGCTCGGTGACACGGCGTGGCGCTTCGCCCCCGGGCACCGGCTGCGGGTCCACGTCACCAGCAGCAACTTCCCGCACCTGGACCGCCACCCCAACGTCCCGGGCCCGGTCGGCGAGGCCGGGCACAGCCGTACCGCCCGGCAGTCGCTCTGGTACGGAGGGCCGTACCAGAGCGTGCTCCGGCTGCAGACCCTGCCCGTGCCGGACGCCGGGGAGGCCCCGTGAGCGCCGGACAGCGCGGGTCCGGACCCGCACCCCTGGCCGCCCGGCCCCTGCCGGACGCCGGGCGGCCCGTCTCCGTACCGGTCCAGCGCGACCCGTCGGCCCGGCCCGCTCCCCCGCGGCTGCCGGCCGATGTGCTCGACCCGGCCTCCGACGCGATGCCGACCGCCGAGCAGTGCGTGCTGGGGCCCCTGCTCAGGCGGCGCGCCGCCGACACCCCGCAGGCCCCCTACGCGCTGATGCCGGACGGTGACGTCTGGACGTACGCGCACACGCTCCGGGAGACGGAGGAGACGGCCGCCGCACTCCAGTCGCTCGGCGTCGCCCCGGGCGACCTGGTGCTGAGCTGGCTGCCCAACGGGCCGGACGCGCTGCGCACCTGGTACGGGACCAACGCGGCCGGCGCCGTCCTGGTCCCCCTCAACACCGCCTACCGGGGGGCGATCCTGCACCAGGTGATCGCCGACAGCGGCGCCCGGGTGCTGGTCTGCCGCCCGTCGCTGGCCGCCCGGCTGGAGGAGAACGCCGACGGTGCCGGGGAGGTGCGCACGGTGGTCCTGCTGCCGGGCCCCGACGACGTGCCGCGGGAGGTCCGGGCGCTCGCCGCACGGCTCTCCGCACGGTTCCGGGTACTGACCGGGCTGCGCGAGGACCGGGCGTCGTTCACGGAGCCGTCGCCCGCGCCGCAGCCCTGGGATCCGCAGACCGTCATCTACACCTCGGGGACGACGGGCCCGTCCAAGGGGGTCGTCTCCTCCTACGCGCACCTCTACAGCAGTTGTACCGCCGCCTTCCACGGCATGGCCGGGCCCGAGGACCGCTATCTGCTGCAACTGCCGCTGTTCCACGCGGGCGGCACGATCGGCGCGTACGGGATGCTGGTGCACGGCGGTTCGGTGACGGTCGTGCCCGCCTTCACCACCGGCGAGTTCTGGCCGCTGATCCGCCGGACGGGAACGACCCTGTGCACGCTGCTCGGCGTGATGGCGACCTATCTGCTCAAGCAGCCGCCCCTGCCGCAGGACACCGGCCATCCGCTGCGGGCGGCCTACGTCATCCCGTTCACCGAGGGGGCGACGGAGTTCTCCGAGCGGTTCGGGGTGTCGGTCCGCGCGCTGTTCAACATGACCGAGGTGTCGTGTCCGGTGCTCTCCGCCCCGGACCCCTCCCCGGGCGTCCCGATGCACTGCGGAGAGCCCCGGCCGGGCATCACAGCCCGGATCGTCGACGACCACGACCGCGAGGTGGCGGACGGCGAGGCGGGCGAGCTGGTGCTGCGCGCACAGCGCCCGTGGTCGTTCCTCAGCGGCTATCTCGGCCGGCCCGCCGAGACCGCGGCGGCCTGGCGCAACGGCTGGTTCCACACCGGGGACACCTTCCGGCGCGCCCCGGACGGCGGTCTGGTCTTCGTCGACCGCAAGAAGGACGCCATCCGCAGGCGCGGCGAGAACATCTCCTCCTTCGAGGTGGAGGCCCAGGCGGTGGCCCACCCTGCCGTTCTGGAGGCCGCGGCGGTGGCGGTGCCCGGCGACGAGGGCGAGGACGAGGTGCTGCTGGTGGTGGCGGGCCGCGATGCCGGCTCACCGGTCGACCCGGCGGAGCTGCTGGAGTTCCTGAGGAGGCGGCTGGCCCACTTCATGCTGCCGCGCTACATCCGAGTGCTGCCCGAGATCCCGAAGACCCCCACCGGCAAGCCGACCAAGCACACGCTGCGTGCCGCGGGCGTGACGGCGGGGACCTGGGACAGAGAGGCCGCGGGCATCCGCATACGCAGGGAGAAGATCGTATGAGCCAGGAAGCATTCCGGACGCGGCAGCCGCACCCGGGCGAGTGGGCGGGGGCCGCGACCGAGTCCTTCGCGGACTTCGCCGGGCGGGTGGACGGCAAGGAGGACGTGCCGCTGCGCGTCCGCCTCGACGGCGGGGTCGCCACGCTGACGCTGGACCGGCCGCACCGCCGCAACAGCCTCGATCTGACGCTCTCCCGCCATCTGCTGCTCGGGCTGATGTCGGCGGGGGACGATCCCCGGGTGCGTACGGTCGTGATCACCGGTAACGGCGGGGCGTTCTGTGCGGGCGACGACGTCGAGAGCGTCCGGCGCTGGCGGCTGGGCGACCGCGTGGACACCCCCTTCGACCCGATCACCTCGGACGCCCACTATCTGCGGGTCTGCGAGGCGATCCTGCACCTCCCCAAGCCGGTGGTGGTGGGGCTGAACGGCCCGGCGGCGGGCGCGGGGGCGGAGATCGCCTGCGCCGCCGACTTCCGCCTGGCGGACACCCGCGCCTCCATCGGCAGCTGCCTGGCCGGGGTCGGGCACGTGGGGAACGTGGTCCTCATGTCCCGGCTGACAGGTCCGGCGCGGGCGACGGAGATCTACCTCACCGGGCGCATGGTCTCCGGGACCGAGGCGGTGCGCCTGGGGCTGTTCGACCGGCTCTGCGAACCGGAGGACTTCGACGACGAACTCGCGGCACTGGCGGACCGGTTCGCGGCGCTGCCGACCGCTTCCGTGGGGTTGTTCAAGGAGCTGCGGGAGCGGAGCTGGGGACAGCCGGCCGAGTACGGGCTGCGGCTCCAGGACGCGTACCACCTCAAGACCCACGCCACGGTGGCCGACGCCCGCGAGGGGATGGCGGCGTTCGCGGAGAAGCGGCCGCCCCGTTTCACCGGGGGATGAGCGGGCGAGGCTTCCTCCCGCCCGGCCCCGGCCGGGCGGGACCGCCTCCCCCTGTGACCGTGACGAAGAAAGCAGCCCGATGAACGAAGCACTGCGGCACCGCCCTGCGGCGACCCCGCCCTCTCCCTCCTTCCCCGGGCTCATCGGCGGCCCGTACGAGGAGTCCGTCCGATGACCGGCGCCGGCAGCGAGACCGCCGGGGCGCCGGTCGAGGAGACGGCACACAGCGCCGTCGTCTCCGGTGCCCGGCTGCACTACTGGACCGCCGGGAGGCCCGACCGTCCGACGGTCGCCCTCACCCACGGCGCGGGGGCCGACCACCGCATGTTCGATCCGCAGGTCCCGGCGCTGGTCCGCGCGGGGTACCGCACCCTGCGCTGGGACGTGCGCTATCACGGAGCGTCCGCCTCCGTCACCGGCAGATTCCGGACCGGCTACGCGGCGCAGGACCTGAGGGCGCTGCTGGACGCCGCGGAGGTGCGCGGAGCCGTGGTGCTGCTGGGCCAGTCGATGGGCGGCAACATCTCCCAGGAGTACCTGCGCCGACGCCCCGAGGACGTCGCCGCGCTCGTGGTGATCGGCTCCACGTCCAACACCCTGTCCATCACGCGGGGCGAGCACCGCCGTCTGGCGCTCTCCCGCACCCTCATGCGGCTGATGCCCTATCACCGGCTGTCCCGCTGGATGGCCCAGGCGTCGGCCCAGGACGCCGGGGTCCAGGAGTACCTGCGCGAGGCCTTCGTGGCGAACGGGCGGCGCTCCTTCCTCACCACCTGGGACGGCATGAGCCGCACGGTCACACCGGCCCCGTACTACCGGGTCGACAAGCCCGAGCTCCTGCTCTGCGGTGAACACGACGGCACGGGCAACATCCGCTCCGCGATGCAGCGGTGGAGCGAACGCGATCCGAACAGCGAGTTCCACGTGATCCCCGGCGCCGGACACGTCGCCAATCTCGACCGTCCCGAAGAGGTCAACCGGCTGATCATCGCCTTCCTGAAAGCCTTGCGAACCCGGCCGGACGACAACTGACCACGAATGACCACGACTTCGCCCCCGACGCCGGCTCCCCTGTGACCCCGTCCGGGACCCCGTCTCCTCCCCGGCAGTTCCCCGACAACGGAGTGACCGTGAACGCGCCCACCGGCCCCGCCCCGAGCACCGGGGCGGAACCGACCGCCACCGCCCCCGGCTTCCCGCACCTCCCCGGCGCCGTGGAGGCTCCCCGCACCCGTCCGCCCGTCGTGGACGCCTGCTCGCTGCTGTACGACGACGCGGGCTGGCGGGTGTACCTGAACCGGCTCGGCGAGAACGCCCCCGAGTACCTGGACGTCTTCTCCGGCTCCTTCTGCCGGTACTTCGGGGCCTCGCACACCGCCTATCGCGAAGCGCTGGCCGTGTGCCTGCAGGACGCGGTCGACGTGCTCCTGCCGCCCGGCCGGCCCCCGTTCGACCTGGCCGCCCATCTCGCGGACCGGCGGCGCCAGGGGGTGACCGGCGAGTTCGCGATGGGCTCGCCGGAGCGTCTGCCGGACGGCCGTACCGTCAACGACTGGCTGCTGGAGACCACCCGGGAGGTACGCGACCGCGTCCACGTCTGGGCGGGGCTCTCGCTGCGCGACCCGGCCGCCGCGCTGCGCGAGCTGGAACGGTCGCTGGCGGCGGGGGCGACCGGGCTCTGCGTGATCCCGTTCCTGGACGGCACCGACCCGGCCGACCCCCGGTTCGCCCCGGTCTTCGACGCGGCGGCGGGGGCCCGCCTGCCGGTCTGGCTGCACACCGGCCACCACTTCGCCCGCCGCCACCCCAGCGGTCTGGGCAGCTGGCGCACGGTCGAGGCGCTGGCCGGCCGCCACCACGAGCTGCTGCTGGTGGCCGGGCACGCGGGCTGGCCCGATGTGCAGGAGATGCTGCTCACCGCGGCCCGGCACCCGGGGGTCTACCTGGAGTTCTCCTCGCACCGGCCCCGCCACATGACCAAGCCGGGCTCCGGCTGGGAGCCGCTGCTCCACCACGCCCGGGGACTGGCGCGCGACCGGGTGCTGTTCGGCACGTCGACCTGGGTCAACCCGGGCCCGACCGGCTCGCTGGCCGACGAGCTGGCGGCGCTCCCGCTGCCCGCCGAGGTCGTCACCGCCTGGCTCTCGGGCAACGCGGAGGCGTTGACGGCCCGGGCCGCCGGGGCACACCGGGACCGAGGCGCGCCGCGGGCTCCACGGGGGACAGGACCTAGGTCCTGAGGCCTATGCCGCGGTGTCTGAGACCATGGACGGCGTGACAGAGATTCGGCGCGGCACGCTTCAGGAGCAGACGTTCTACGAGCAGGTCGGCGGGGAGGAGACCTTCCGCCGGCTCGTCCACCGTTTCTACGTGGGGGTGGCGGGCGATCCGCTGCTGCGGCCCATGTATCCGGAGGAGGACCTGGGTCCGGCCGAGGAGCGGCTGAGGCTGTTCCTGATCCAGTACTGGGGCGGTCCGACGACGTACAGCCAGGACCGGGGCCATCCGCGGCTGCGGATGCGGCACGTGCCGTTCAAGGTCGACCGGGCCGCGCACGACGCCTGGCTCAAGCACATGCGCGACGCCCTCGACGAGCTCGGCCTGTCCGAGGAGCACGACCACACGATGTGGAAGTACCTGACGTACGCCGCCGCCACGATGATCAACTCCCCGGACTGACCCACCGGCCCCGCACCCCGCGGACGTGCGCATTCCGGTCGTCTGTCGCCGGAATCCGATCACGATCCGGTCAAGTCCGGGCTCCGAGTGCTACCCCGTGACGGGCCCCCTCTGACACGATCACCCGGAGGTCCGGACGACAGGGGGAGTCTCGGGTGGGGAGCCCTGCGGGGACGGCGAGGTTCGTCCTGGCGCGTGCCCGGGCGTACCGGCCGCTGCTCGCCGCCGCGCTGCTCACGATCCTGCTGACCACGGCGGTGCTGGCGACCCTCACGGCGTACTCCGGCGCGATCGGCGACGCGGCCCTGCGGCACGCCCTGCGCGACCCGCGGGGCGCGGCCGACACCACCCTCGTCGTCGAGGCGGACGTCCCCGCGCGGGAGCGCGCCCCGGCCGGCACCGCCGTACGGGACGGCGCCCGTGCCGCCTTCGACGGGCTGCCGGTGACCCTGCGCACCCTGTCCCGCTCCGGCCCGTACGCCCTGCCCGCGTCCGTACGCCCCGCGGACGGACGCGCGGACCCGGGCGGGGGCGGCGCGGACCCGGGTGCTCCCGCCGGCGACCGGGGCGCCTCCGGCATCCCCGCCCTCACCCACCTCGCCGCCCTGGACCGCACCCAGGTGCGGATCTTCGCGGGCCGGCCGCCCGGGGCGTCCGCCGGCCCGGTGATCGAGACCGCGCTGCCCGAGGCCGCCGCCCGCCGCCTCGGCCTGGAACCCGGCGCCCGGCTCACCCTCGCCGACCGGCTCGGCGGCCCCGCGGTCCAGGTGCGGATCACCGGCCTGTACCGGCCCGTGGACGCCACCGCGCCCTACTGGCAGCTGGACGACCTGCACGGCCGCGGCGTCGTCGAGGTGGACTTCACGACGTACGGCCCGCTGCTCGCCGACCCCTCGGTGCTCAGCGGCGACCGGGTCAGCGCCGGTACCTCGGCGTGGCTCGCGTCGGCCGACTTCGAGTCGGTGGACACCGGGCGGATCGACGCGCTGCGCGAGGCGGTGCGGGACGGCGTCGCCGCCCTGCGCGAGGATCCGGCGCTGGGCGGTTCGGCGAACGCGACGAGCGCCCTGCCCACCACCCTGGACCGGGTCGAACGCTCGCTCCTCGTCTCCCGCTCGACCCTGCTGATCATCGCCCTCCAGCTCGTCCTGCTGGCCGGCTGCACCCTGTTCCTGGTGGCCCGGCTGCTGAGCGCCGAACGCGCGGGCGAGACCCGGGTGCTGCGGGCGCGCGGCGGTTCCCGCGCCCAGGTGGCCCGGCTCGCCGCCCTGGAGGCGCTGCTGACGACGGTGCCCGCGGCGGCCTGTGCGCCGCTGCTGGCGGGACCGCTCACCGGGCTGCTCGCCGGGCGGGGCTCGCTCGCCCGGATCGGGCTGCACCTGGACACCTCGGTCGGTTCGGTGGCCGGACGCGGCTCCGTGTGGCTGGTGGCGGCGGGCGTGGCGGTGGGCTGCGCGCTGGCCGTCACGGTGCCCGCACTCACCTCCTCCTTCACGGCCGGCCGGGCCCGGCCACTGCCCGGCGTGGTCCGCGCGGGCGCGGACGTCGGGCTGCTGGCGGTGGCCGCCGTGGCGTACTGGCAGCTGAGCCGTCAGCCCTCCGGGGCGGTCGGCGCACACCTCGGCGTCGACCCGCTGCTCGTCACGGCCCCCGCGCTGGCCCTGCTGGCCGGCACCGTGCTCACGCTGCGGCTGCTGCCGCCGCTGGCGCGGCTGGCGGAGCGCGGGGCGGCCCGCGGCCGGGGGCTGCCGGGGGCGCTGGCGGGCTGGCAGTTCAGCCGCCGGCCGATGCGGGGCGCGGGCCCGGTCCTGCTGCTGGTGCTCGCCGTGGCGCTGGGCATGCTGGCGATCGGCCAGGGCTCCTCGTGGCAGCGTTCGCAGGACGACCAGGCGGACTTCCGGGCCGGCGCGCAGGTACGTGTCCTGGGCGCCGGGGAGAGCGAGCCGGGCCGCACCCGGGCGTACGCGGCCGTCCCCGGCGTCGAGACGGCCGCGCCCGCGTACCGTACGTCGGTGCCGCTGTCCGGCAACCGGACGGCGACCGTGCTCGCGCTGGACACCGAGCGTGCGGCGGACACGGTGCTGATGCGTTCCGACCTCGCCCCCGAGCCGGTCGGCCCGCTCCTGGACGGCCTGGCGCCGAAGGGCGGGACAGCGGGTGTACGGATACCCGAGGGCACCGCGCGCCTGACGCTGACGGCCCGGATCCGGGGCGCGGGCTCCGGGACCACGGCCGACGTCAGGGCCACCCTGACCGACCCCTACGGAACCCCGTACAAGCTCGGCCTGGGCCGGCTCCGCGCCGACGGCCGGACCCACCCGCTGACCCTCGACCTCGCCGCGGTCGCCGAGGCGCCGCCGGGGGAACTGACCCTGACCGGGCTGCAGCTCGGCCTGGTCCAGCCGACCGGGAAGGCCGAGAACCACCGGTTCACCCTGGCCGGGCTGACCGCCACGGACACCGACGGCCGGGCCCGGCGCCTCGCCCTGCCCGCCGACTGGGCGTTGTCCTCGCAGCTCACGGCCACGGAGTCCACCTCCGACGCGAGCACCGGCCCGACCTCCCCCCGGCTCACCGCCACCGACCCGCCGACCTTCGCCTACGGCACCGGCCACGTCCCGGGGGACGGCTTCTGGAACCCACCGTCGCTCACCGTCCGGCTGCTGATCCCGCAGCCGGGGGCGGCCGAGGTCACCGCGATCGCCACCGACCGCTACCTGGCCTCGACGAGCGCCCGCCCCGGGCAGCGCGTGGACGTGACGATCGACGGTTCCACCGTGCCGGTGCGGATCGTCCGCGCGGTGCGGGGGCTGCCGTCCGCGCCGACCGGGGGAAGCGGCGACGGCGGGGCCCTGCTGCTGGACCTGCGGGCCGTCAACCGGGTGCTCCAGAGCAGCGAGGGCGAGAGCGTGCTGCCCACCGAGTGGTGGCTGCGGACCGCGCCGGGCGCGTCGGCGCGGGTGGCCGCGGCGCTGCGGGACCGGCCCGACCTCGAGCCGTCCCGGGTGGTGGTGCGGGACGAGATCGCCGACCGGCTGCGCGACGACCCGTTCGGCGCGGGGCCCGAGGCGGCGTTCACCGCGGCGGCCCTCGCGGCGGCGGCGCTGACGGCGGTGGGGTTCGCGGTGAGCGCGGCCGGGGCGCTGCGGGAGCGGTCCGCCGAGTTCGCGGTGCTGCGCGCCCTGGGTGCCTCACGGCGGCGGCTGGCCCGGGTGGTGGTCGTCGAGCACGGGGTGCTGGTCGCTCTGGCGTCGGCGGTGGGCGTGCTGTGGGGCACGGTGCTGGCGCGGGCCGTGATCCCGCTGATCATGCTGACGTCGGACGCCGCCCGCCCGGTGCCTCAGGTGCTGGTGGAGCTGCCCGTGGGACGGGTGGCCGTGCTGCTGGCCGCGGTGGCCGTCACCCCGCTGCTGGTCACGGCCGCCCTGGCGGTGCGCAGGGCCGACCCGGTGACCTCGCTGCGGGAACGGGGAGGTGAGTGAGGTGACCGTCCGGTCCCCGAGGCCACGCGTGGCCGCCCCCTGGGTACGCACCCGCCTGCGGTCCGCGCCCGGGGCCGCGCTCGCGCTGGCGCTGCTGGTGGCCGTGACCGCGTTCCTGGCCGCCGTGCTGCCGCGCGCGGTCGACCGGTACGGCGACGCGGGCCTGCACCGGGCCCTCGAGTCGGCCGGACCGGACAGCACCGGTGTGCAACTGGCCGCTCCGGTGCCCGACGCCGGTCTGCCCCGGGAGGAGCGGGAGGCGGCCGTGCGCGGGAACGCGCTCCGCGCCCACCGGTCCGAGCTCCTCGCCCTGGCCGGACGGTCCCTGCCCCTCGACCCGCACCAGTCCTCCTCCGGCGTGCGCACCTTCGAGCCCCAGGAGATGTCCGAACCCTGGCTGCCCCGGCCGGACGGGCTGCCCGCACACCTCTACCTCCTCGCGCAGGACGGGCTCGCCGACCATTCCCGGCTGCGCGAGGGCCGGCTGCCGAAGGTCCCGGGCACCGTGACCGCGGCGACGACCCGGGTCGAGGGCGCCGTCTCCGCCGACACGGCCAGGGACCTGAACATCGAGGTGGGCTCCGTCCTGACGTTCCCCGGCGTGGCGCGCGCTCCCCTCCAGGTCCGGATCACCGGCATCGTCGCACCACGCGATCCCCGGGGCGCGTACTGGTCGGCCGATCCCCTGATGCGCACCCCGGGCCTGACGATCCTCCCCGGCGACCCCGACGTCCGGCAGTACTGGATGGGCGCGTTGCTGCTGCCGCCGGACGCGGCCCCGGCCCTGCTGAGCACGGCCGGGGAGCCCGGGCGGTACTGGGGGCTCGCCCCGTCCGTCCCCGACCTGCACGGCTATGACGTACCCCGGCTGACGTCCGCCGTCGCGGCCGTGGAGTCCGGTCCGGTCCTCCAGCGGATGCGGGCGGCCACCGCGCTCGACCTCAGGGCGCGCAGCGAACTGGACGACGTGCTCACCGGCCACACCGGGCTGCGCACCGCCATCGGCCCGCTGGTCTCCGTCGCCGCCTTCGGCACCGGCACGGTCGCCGTCGTCGTCCTGCTCATGGCGGGCGCTCTCGCCGCCGACCGGCGCAGCGGCGAACTCACGCTGCTGCGCGCCCGCGGCGGCTCCCTGCGCGGCGTCACCGGCCGGCTGCTGGCCGAGACCGCGGCGGTCGCCGTGCCCGCGGCCGCCCTCGGACTGGCCGCGGCCTGGCTCACGGTCCGCGAGGCCCGGCCGGCGTACTCCGTGGCCGCCGCCGGCGCCGTCGCGCTCCTCGCCTGCCTGGCCCTGCCCCTGCGGGTCCTCGTCGCGCACCGCGCCGTCCGCGCGCACACCGAGCGCCGGGACGTCGCCACGGCCCGCCCCGCACGGCGCCGCACGGTCGCCGAACTCACCCTGCTCACCCTGGCGGTGGGCGCGGTCGTGGCGCTGCGCACCCGCGGCACGTCGGGCGGGCCGAGTGCCTCCGGGGACCACCTGGTGTCCCTGGCCCCGGTGCTGGTGGGCGTGATCGCCGCGCTGGTGCTGGTGCGGCTGTACCCGCTGCCCCTGCGCGGGCTGGCCCGTCCGGCGGCACGGCTGCGGGGCGTGGTCGGCCCGCTGGCCCTCGCCCGCGCGGGCCGTGCCTCCGGCTCCGCGGTGCTGCCCCTGCTGGCCCTGCTCACCGCGCTGACCACGGCCGCCTTCGGTGGTTCCGTGCTCAGCGGCGTGGCCGACGCCCGGGACCGGGCGGCCCTGCTCACGGTCGGCGCCGACGCCCGCGTGGGGGCGCTCCACGTGCTGCCCGCCGGCCTGCCCGACCGGGTCCGCCGGGCACCCGGCGTCCAGGAGGTCACCGCCGTCGGCGTCGCCCACCACGCCCAGTCCCCCAAGGGCACGGTCCCGGTGGCCGGCGTCGACCCGGCCGGCTACGCGGCCCTCACCCGGCGCACCGGCCTCGGCGCCTTCGACCGGGACGTCCTGGCGCCGGGCGGGTCGGACACCCTGCCCGCCGTGGCCTCCCCCGAGGTCGCCGACCGCCACGGCACCCGGCCCTTCGCGGTGCGCATGGAGGACGGCAGCTCGATCACCGTACGGATCGTGCTGGTGCGGGAGCGGACCCCGGCCGTCGTCGGCGAGGAGTTCCTGGTCGTGGACCGGTCCGCGCTCTCGGAACGCGCCGCCCGCCCGACCGCGCTGCTGGTGACCGGCGACCGGGTGGACGGGGCCGCGCTGCGCCGGGCGGCGGACAGTGGGACGTCGGTCCGGGTACGCGCCGAGGAACGCGCCGGATACGTCGACTCGCCCCTCCAGTCCGGCGCCGAACGCGTCTACACCGCGGCGGTGGCGGCGGGCGCCGGGTACGCGGTGCTCGCCCTGCTGCTGACCCTGGTGCGTGCCGCCCCCGAACGGGCCGCGCTCCTGGCCCGCCTGCGCACCATGGGCCTCACCCGCGCCCAGGGCCGCCGCCTGCTCGTCCTGGAGTCCCTCCCGCAGGCCCTGCTCGCGGCGGCCGGCGGCACCCTCACGGCGTGGGCGACGATCCGGCTGCTCGCCCCCGGCATCGACCTGACGACCGTCGCCCTGCCGGCGACCAGGTCCCCGGCGGGACGGGCCACGCTGCTCACCGATCCGGTGTCGCTGCTGGTGCCCGCCCTGACGGTGGTCGTGCTCACCGTCGGGATCGCGGCGGCACAGGCCTGGTGGACGGGCCGCCGGGACGCGGTGCGCGAACTGCGGGCGGGTGACGCCCGTTGACCGTACGGACCCGCTCCCGAGGAACCCGGTCCCTTCCAGGAGGTGCTGCACGATGACCCCGGATCCCACGCTGGCCGAGCTGGCCCACCGGGTCGCCGCCGACCGCGAGCGTCCCGCCTTCGGCCACGACGCGCTCATCACCTGCGACCGTCTGGTCCGGGTCTTCACCGCGGACGGCGTGGAGGTGCAGGCCCTGCAGGGCCTCGACCTCCTGGTGCGCGAGGGCGAGCTGATGGCCCTCGTGGGCGCGTCCGGCAGCGGCAAGTCGACCCTGATGAACATCCTGGCCGGTCTGGACACCCCCACCGCCGGCGCGGCCCGGGTCGCGGGCCGCGACCTGCTCGCGATGACCGCGAAGGACCGCCTCGCCTACCGCCGCGAGGTCGTCGGCTTCGTCTGGCAGCAGACCTCCCGCAACCTGCTGCCGTATCTGACCTCGGCGCAGAACGTCGCCCTGCCGATGCGTCTGCGCGCCGCCGCCCGGGGGCGGTCCGCCCGCCGGGCCCGCGCCGAACGCGTCGTGGAACTGCTGGAGTTGCTGGAGGTCGCCGACTGCCGTGACCGGCACCCGCACCAGATGTCCGGCGGCCAGCAGCAGCGCGTCGCCATCGCCGTGGCCCTCGCCAACGATCCGTCGGTCCTGCTCGCCGACGAGCCGACCGGCGAGCTGGACTCGCACACCGCGGAACAGATCTTCGCCGCGTTCCGCACCGCGAACGAGCGGCTCGGCACGACCATCGTGATCGTCACCCACGACCAGGCGGTGGCGAGCGAGGTCCGCCGTACGGTCGCCATCCGCGACGGCCGCACCTCCACCGAGGTCCTGCGCCGCAGCGAGGTCGACGCCGCCACCGGTCACGAGACCGTCGTCGCCCGCGAGTACGCCATGCTCGACCGTGCCGGCCGCCTCCAGCTTCCCGCCGACTACACCCGGGCCCTGGGCATGCGCGACCGCGTCGCCCTGGAACTGGAACCGGACCACGTGGCCGTCCGCCCGGACGACAGTGAGCGCGCCGAGGACTGATGAGGGCTGAGGGCCGTCGGGGGCTGCCTCAGCGCACGCTGAGGCCGAGCGCCCCGAGCCCCGCGCGCCGCAGGGCGACGGACCCGTACGGTGTCCGCAGCCGGAGCCAGGCACCGGAGACCAGCAGCACCGGCTCGCCGTCCGCGTCGGCAGGCCCGAGGGGCCGGAGGAAGCCCAGTGACTGGGCCGCGTGCACGGCCCGCACCGGGAGGTCGGTCCGGCCGACCGTGCGGGACCAGATCTCCCGCCCGATCCGGTCGAGCTCGGCCCGGGTGCGCGACTCGGCGGTCAACGCCTCGGTACGCGTCCGGAACTCGGTGACCGCGGCGGCGACGAGCGCCCGCAGGGCGTCCGGTGCGGGCAGCCCCGGTTCGGCCTGCCAGCCCCCGCGCGGGGGCAGCACGCCGGCCCACGGCGGCCCGGTCACCGCGCCCGGCACCACGGCGGTGGCCGCGGCCTCGTCCACCGATTCCAGCAGCTCACCCGCGGACACGGTCACGTCCAGGGTGACGTCGAGACCGTTCTCGTACGGCTTGGCCAGCCGCACGGCGCGGATCGCCAGCACCTCGAAGGAGGGAGGGCGGCCGAACACGGCCAGTGCGGTGCCCGACGCCTGAAGGCGCACGGCGGCCGCACGGTCGTAGTGGAGCAGCCGGGAGAGGAAGGCCGCGAGATCCGCCGCCTCCCCCTCGTCGGCGAGGTGGAGCACCGTCATGCCGCGACGGCCTCCTCCTGATCGGCGTCGGCGTTCCCGGCGTCTTCGCCGTCCGTGTACTCCAGGAGGAACTCCTTCTCCTCCCGGGTGATACGGCGCGGACGCTGGGCCTCGAAGTCGAACGGCACGATCACCGTGGAGGCCCGGACGTAGAGCTGGTCGCCGTCCTTCACCTCGTAGGTGAGGGTGAAGGACGCCGCCCGGATCTCCGTGACCCACAGCTCGATGTCCACGGGCGTGTGCCGGTGGACGAGCTGCCGCTTGTAGTCGATCTCATGTCGTGCCACCACGGACCCCTGCTGGAAGTCCTTGTCCGGGCGGAACAGGAAGTCGATACGGGCTTCCTCCAGGTAGCGGAGGAAGACCACGTTGTTGACGTGGCCGTACGCGTCCATGTCCGCCCAGCGCAGCGGGCAGCGGTAGATGTGCCGCAAGAGATCAGCCCCGGGTCAGCTTCTTGTAGGTGGCGCGGTGCGGACGCGTGGCGTCCGGTCCGAGCCGCTCGACCTTGTTCTTCTCGTACGACTCGAAGTTGCCCTCGAACCAGAACCACTTGGACTCGCCCTCGTAGGCGAGGATGTGCGTGGCGACGCGGTCCAGGAACCACCGGTCGTGGGAGATGACCACGGCGCACCCGGGGAACTCCAGCAGCGCGTTCTCCAAGCTGCTGAGCGTCTCGACGTCGAGGTCGTTGGTCGGTTCGTCGAGGAGCAGCAGGTTGCCGCCCTGCTTGAGGGTGAGCGCGAGGTTCAGCCGGTTGCGCTCACCGCCGGAGAGGACACCGGCGGGCTTCTGCTGGTCCGGCCCCTTGAACCCGAAGGCGGAGACGTAGGCGCGCGAGGGCATCTCGACCTGGCCCACGTTGATGTAGTCCAGCTCGTCGGAGACGACGGCCCACAGCGTCTTCTTGGGGTCGATGTTCGCGCGGGTCTGGTCCACGTAGGAGATCTTGACGGTTTCGCCGACCTTGACCGACCCGGAGTCGGGCTCCTCGAGGCCCTGGAGCATCTTGAACAGCGTGGTCTTGCCGGCGCCGTTGGGGCCGATGACGCCGACGATGCCGTTGCGCGGCAGCGTGAAGCTGAGGTCGTCGATCAGCAGCTTGTCGCCGAAGCCCTTGCTGAGGTTGTTCACCTCGACGACGACGCTGCCCAGCCGCGGGCCCGGCGGGATCTGGATCTCCTCGAAGTCCAGCTTCCGCATCTTGTCGGCCTCGGCGGCCATCTCCTCGTAGCGGGCCAGACGCGCCTTGGACTTGGCCTGGCGTCCCTTGGCGTTGGACCGCACCCACTCGAGCTCGTCCTTGAGGCGCTTCTGCCGCTTCGCGTCCTTGGCGCCCTCGACCTTGAGGCGGGCGGCCTTGGACTCGAGGTACTTGGAGTAGTTGCCCTCGTAGCCGTGCAGCCGGCCGCGGTCGACCTCGCAGATCCACCCGGCGACGTTGTCCAGGAAGTACCTGTCGTGGGTGACGGCGACGACGGTGCCCTCGTACTTGGCGAGGTGCTGCTCCAGCCAGTTCACGGACTCGGCGTCGAGGTGGTTGGTGGGCTCGTCGAGGAGCAGCAGGTCGGGCGCCTCGAGCAGCAGCTTGCAGAGCGCGACGCGGCGCTTCTCACCACCGGAGAGGTTGGCGACGGGCCAGTCGCCGGGCGGGCAGCCCAGGGCGTCCATGGCCTGCTCCAGCTGGGCGTCGAGGTCCCAGGCGTTGGAGTGGTCGAGCTGCTCCTGCAGCTTGCCCATCTCGTCCATGAGCTCGTCGGTGTACTCGGTCGCCATCTGCTCGGCGATCTCGTTGAACCGGTCGAGCTTGCCCTTGACCTCGGCGACACCCTCCTGGACGTTCTCCAGGACGGTCTTCTCCTCGTTCAGCGGGGGCTCCTGCAGCAGGATGCCCACGGTGTAACCGGGGGTGAGGAAGGCGTCGCCGTTGGACGGCTGCTCCAGCCCCGCCATGATCTTCAGAACGGTCGACTTACCGGCACCGTTCGGACCGACGACACCGATCTTCGCCCCCGGGTAGAAGCTCAGGGTGACGTCGTCGAGGATCACCTTGTCGCCGTGCGCCTTACGCGCCTTGCGCATGGTGTAAATGAACTCAGCCAAGAGAAACCGTCCGGCAGCTTGAAATCAGGCAGTGGGCAGATACACCCCATCTTGCCCGACCGCCACCCCCAGGGGAAACCCGTTCGGCTCGACCCCTCTGACCTGGTGTTTCGCTAGTGGCGACTGAGGCTCGTCTGTCGCTGACGGTCTCCCTCGGTCGTCCTCGGGGGCCTCGGACGGCCCAGCGGACAATCACCACAACCGCCGCTGATCGGATCAGCGCAGAAGCAGCCTGACCGGTGGCCGTACTGTTCCGCCGAAGCAGAGGGGCGCTGTCAGGGGCCAGGGGGTTCGCGTGAACACAGGCATGGTTGGTCCGCTCAGGCCGAGCGGACCGTCGCAGGGCTTCCTCCGACAGGTCGCATGTCACCTCGGCGCCATGCATCTGAGTGGCGCGATCCTGCTGTTCACCTACGTGATCCCTCCGGCCGGCGCTCTCGACGCCTACGGCGCAGCACCAGCCGACGACCCTTCGGCAGACATCCCCCCGATCGTGTTCTTCGCCGGGTTGCTGGTCCACTGCGTGGGCTTCCACCTGCTCGTGCACATCCCATCCGGGCTCCTGGGTACGAGGCTGGGACTCAACCACGGTGGCTTGATCACCTACGCTTCGACCCTGGCGATTGCGGGAGTCCTCACAGCCTCGGTCTTGCCGGTGGCCCTGCGCATGGAGGATGTCGGTGAGCTCATGCAACTGTGGGCCGACTTCATGGTGCGTGGCTCGCTTGGACTGGCGGGCTACGTGTGGATCATTCGGCGGTCGCGGGAGATCACGAGGACGTGAGGCCGGTGGAGCCTCAATGGACGTGGCAGACGTGGCAAGCGCCGACAGCTGCGGTCAGCAGCCGGGCTACTGATTCATCGGTCCGGCTGACCGGCAAGACCGAAGAAGCCCACGGCTCTGACCAGTTCAGACGCCGTGGGCTTCTGTCGTTGCCGGTCGGTGACGGGTGACCTCGCACACCCCAGGGACGGCCCGGCGCCGGTCCTGACGGGAACCAGCGGACCGTGGGCCGACCGCTTGGCCGCGGCAAGCCGTCGCTGATCGCGAAGCAGAGTGTTTGCACGGGAGCGGGGAAGGGGTCAGAGCGGGAGGGAGGACAGGAGGCAACCGTGACCGTCCTCGCGATCTTTCTCCTCGTCATCGGGACGCTCTTGGTCCTGACTGGGGCGCTTCTGATCCTTATCGGGACGTTTCTGATCGCCATCGGGATGGCCTTGATCCTTATGGGAGTGGCCCTGATCGCCGTGAGCACGTTCTTGCTGCTCCGGAAGCTTCTCGGCCGCAGTCGAACGCGATCTCACTCCTGGTGAACCCGAGGACAGCCCCTCAGCACAGCCCCAACCGATCACCGGCGACCGTGCCCTGCGGCCGCTTCATCGGTCAACGTCCTGACCCGCTGCTGAACTGTCGGCAGTTGTCAGCGCTGGTCACCGTCGGGCGCCCTCCCACGGCCCCAGGACGGCTCGGGAGGGCACTCATGCGCGGGCACCGCACGAGGAGTTCGATCTTCCCCCGGTGTGGCTGCGGTCCACCGCACGCATAGGTGCCGGACGTGACTGCTGGTGGTCGCGGCTGTCCGCCCCCGTTGGCGTCACCGTTGGATGTCAGCGAAACAACCCCGGAACCGGGCAGACCTCCCATGGCCCGTCCGGCCGGTCGGCCCAGCGCCACCGGACATGTCGGCCGGCGCACTTCCCCAGCGACCGGCAGGCCCGCCGGCCATCGTCCTCCCGCTCGGAGAGTCGGAGAGCACGGGGCCGCCCGCGTCGTTTCAGTTCTCCCGTGTCGTCTCGCGCTGGCGGGTGACGACCAGGGCCGTGCCGCCGAGGACGACCAGGGTGATGGCGGTGCCGACGATCCAGGGGGTGAGGCTGGAGGCACCGGTCTCGGCGAGGTTGACGTCGGTGGCCGTGCCGCCGAGGGGGGTGGGGGTGGGCCCGCTGAGGGTGTGGACGTCCACACCGGTCTCGGCGGCCCGGGTCCGGCAGTCGAGCGTGCCGGTGAACCGCTTCTCGAAGCCGTCCGAGCCCCGGACCGTGAAGTCGTACGCCCGGTCCTCGGCCAGCGGAACCGTCACCGTGCGGGACTCGCCCGGCTCGACGGTGTACTCGCGCTCCGCGAGCTCGAAGGTGAAGGGTTCGTCGTCCTGGTTGACGGCGGTGACGTCGACGCCGCCCTCGGCGCAGTTCGTCCGGGCGGACACGGCCGGTATCGCGCCCTGCTCCGCCCAGGTCGCGCTCGCCGTCGCGGAGACCGTCGAGGTGCTGGAACCGGCCAGGATCTGGGTCTGGCTGCGGCTGTCGGAGGCGAAGGCCCGGCCGACCGGCACGGTGGTCGAGGCCTGCGCGGTCAGCTCGACCGTGTCCGCCGGCGCGTCCTCGGGTATCTCGAAGAACACCTTGTCGCCGTCCGTCGCCGTGGTGACGGGCTCGCCGCCCCGGTCGACGATCCGCACCCCGCTCGTGGCGGCGTCCGCCGGCGGTGACACCGTCACGCTGTCCGCGTCCGTGCGCACCGTCACCGGGCCGAGCAGCTCACCCGGACGGCCGGAGACGGCCGGCGGCTCCAGGGTCAGCGACGCCCTCGGCTCCGGCTGGTTCCGGGCACTCTTCTCCAGGTAGTCCGCGAGCTGCTCCGCCTGGGGGTCCACGGCCTCCACGTCCACGTCGTCGGAGTAGCGCCAGATCGCCACCTGCGTACCGGCCGCCGCGTCCTGCTCGGTGAGCTGGCCCCGGACGCCCGCCCGGTCGGCGAGCGCCGCGAGGTCGTTCACCTGGGGGTAGGAGTTGCGCAGGATCCAGTGGATCCTGCCGGCGTCCTCGTTGGCGCCCAGCGAGGTCCCGTTCCACGCGGTCTCGTGGTACTTCGCGTCCGTCTGCGTGGGGGTGTGGACGTCGACGCAGTACGTCTGCAGCATGCCGCCGCCCTCGACGGACATCTCGAACAGTCCCGCCGACACCCGCTGCTCCCCGGCGGCGCCATGGATCACGGCCTCGCCGTACGTCTTCAGGCCCTCCACCGTCGCGGCCGCCCCGCCCTCACCGCGTGCCGTGCCGGTGGTGGCGGCAGCCGTCCCGGCGCCGGCCAGCACACCGGCGGCGACGAGTCCGGACACCAGCGTCCCGGCGGCGAGACGGGTCACCGTCGCACGCCGGGGCGCGGAGCACCCAGAGAACACAGAGCACGCAGACAATGCAGCAAACACCGATTTCCCCTCCGAGCGGGACCCGTCAGACGTGGGGGGACGGGCCCCACCAGCAGAATCACCGGCCCCGAGAGCCCCGGAAGCCATGCCCGGCATCCTAAGTACGCTTCGGAGCACGCCTGTCGATGATCAGCTCGGAGGCATGATCCGACTCGCAATCGTTATCGCCGACGCGGACGCAAACAGGGCTTGTCGACAAATCCGCCCGGGACCGTTCCCCATCCAATCGTCGATAAGCCGCACTTCGGTCGACCGCGTCGCCGGGGCCCGACCGGTGACATCACGTCACCATGGCCGGTTCCGGTGCTCGTTGGGCGACGACGGTCCCGGACCCGTCGGTCGTACCCGCCGCTTCGGCAGCCTCGGCTCCCCCGCCGTAGGCGGACGTGCCGCCCGCTCCCGTTTCCCAGGCGGGCTCCGGCCGGCCCGAGCGCCGGAACGCCGACGTGCCCCGGGCCAGGTCGTGGCCGATCGCCACCGCCTCGATGTCCGCCGAGGTCCGGCCCTGCTGCCCCTCACGGGTCTCCGTGCGCACCTTCAGCCGCCCCCGCACCAGCACGGGTTCGCCCACCGACAGCGAGGCCATGGTGTTGGTGGCGAGCTGCCGGTTGGCCCACACCGTGAAGAAGTTGGTGTGCCCGTCCGCCCACGTGCCCTTCTCCCGGTTCCAGTACCGCGAGGTGACCGCCAGCCGGAACCTCGCCACCGGTCCGGACGTCGTCTCCCGGTACACCGGCCGCGTCGCCACATTGCCCACCGCGCAGATCGTCGTCTCGTTCATCGTGCCTGCCTCCCCCGTCCGGACGCCGGCACCGGCGCCGGGCGGATACGCGTACGGGCCCGCCCCGTACGGATGCGAGTCAGACTGCACCCTTCGGGCCGGGCCCGCTGAAACCTGTGGACCACCACCGCACTGTGGAGAACTCCGCCACCCGAACGAGTCGCGGTGCCGGCGCCTCAGTTCACCCCGGCACCCACCCCCACCACCCGCCCGTACTGCTCCCGTACCTCCCGGTACCGCAGCAGCTCCGCCGCCACCGGATCCAGGACGCGGGCCCGCCCGCACCCCGCGGCCGCCTCCCGCAACCGTCTCTCCGCCTCCTGCCCGTGCCGCCGGGCCGGACCGCGGGCGGCCATCCGGCAGCTCCACTCGATGAGCGGCCCGCCGACGATGCCGATCACCATCAGCAGCACCGGCACCCCCAGGTTCGGCGACATGAATCCGATGATCTGGCCCAGCAGCCACAGTCCGCCGACGAACTGAAGGATCGTCATGGACGCCTGGGCGAGCACGGCCACCGGCCACCACCCGGGCCGCGGCGGCCGCCCCGGCGGCAGGCCCGCGCGCACGGCGAGGGCGTCCAGCGCCTCGGGCAGCCCCTGGGAGCCCCGTACGGCGGCCTCGCGCACCGCCTGCGCCCAGGGCGCGGGCAGGCCGTCCGAGGCACGGTCGGACACCGTGCGCACCGCCTGCTCCACCCGCTGCCGGGCCGTGACCTCCTGGTCGGGCTGCGTCCGCTGCGGGAACTTCCCGGTGGGCGGCCCGCCCTGGTCCTGGCACCAGCGCCACAGCCGCAGCCACGGGGTGCCGCACGCGCGGTTGGCGTTGCGCAGCCACGCGCGTTCGGCCGCCTCGCCCGCGGCGCCGGCGCCCACGGCGTCCGCGAGCCGGTCCGAGAACTCCTCCCGCGCCTCCTCGCTCAGCCCGGCCCACCGGCGGTTGGCGTAGACGGGCCACAACCGGGCGGCGGCGACGTCGACGTCCGCGCCGATACGGCGGCCCGCGGCGCCGCGTTCGGCCACGAACCGGCCGAGCGCCTCCCGCAGCTCGTCGACCCCGTCGCCGGTGAGCGCGGACAGCGCGAGCACCGTCGTGCCGGGTTCTCCGTACTCGCCCAGGGCGATGCCGTCCTCGTCGAGCAGTCGCCGCAGATCGTCCAGGACCTGCTCGGCGGCCTCTCCCGGAAGCCGGTCGATCTGGTTGAGGACGACGAACATGACCTCCGCGTGGGCGGACATGGGCCGCAGGTAGCGCTCGTGCAGCATCGCGTCGGCGTACTTCTCGGGGTCGACGACCCAGATGACCGCGTCGACCATGGCCAGGACCCGGTCCACCTGTTCCCGGTGCTGCACGGCCGCCGAGTCGTGGTCCGGCAGGTCGACGAGGACGAGTCCGCGCAGCTGGTCGTCCGCGTCCGCCATCGCCTGCAGCGGGCGGCGGCGCAGCCGGGGCGGGATGCCGAGCCGTTCGATGAGGCTCGCGGCGCCGTCGCTCCAACTGCACGCGATGGGCGCGGCGGTGGTCGGCCGCCGTACGCCGGTCTCCGAGATGGCGACCCCGGCCAGCGTGTTGAACAGCTGCGACTTGCCGCTGCCCGTCGCGCCCGCGATGGCGACCACGGTGTGCTGCCCGGAGAGCCGGCGTCGCGCGGCGGCCTCGTCGAGGACCCGGCCCGCCCCGGCCAGCGTCCGGCTGTCGAGCCGGGCCCGGGACAGCCCCACCAGCTCGTGCAACGCGTCCAGCCGCGAGAGCAGCGGCGGGTCGTATGCCAGGGGGGCCGGGGGGAGCACGGTCTGCGGCGCGGGCTTCCGGGCCTCCAGCACGGTGAACCGCTCGGTCCCGGCGGTCCCGGCCCCGGCGGTCCCGGCCCCGGCGGTCCCGGTCCCCCGCCGCGCGATCAGCCCGTCGTCCCAGGGAGCCTGCGAGGCCGGCCCCTCCGAGGGCTCCCCGTCGCCGCCCTCCCCGTACCCGTCGTCCCCGTCGTCCTCGTGTTTGTCGTCCTCGTGTTTGTCGTCCCCGTACCCGTCGTCCCCGTACTCGTCCTTCGCGTCCCGGGCCTCGGGGGACCCGGCTCCTGCGTCCGGGCGATCGGAACGCTCAGGGTGTTCGGTGTGGTCCTGGTCAGTGACGGCGGTCACCGCTCACCTCTCCTTCTGCAGTACGGACAACGCGGCGATGAGTTCGGCCTGGGGCTCGGGATGCACCTCGAGCGCGTCGAGCGGCGCGAGCCGACGCTCGCGTTCGGTGTGCATGATCCGGTTCACGTGCTGGAGAAGCAGCCGCCCGCCCCGGTCGCGCAGTCGCAACGCCCCGTGCGCGCCGATCCGTTCGGCGAGCTTCTCCCCCGCGGCCCACTCCCGGCGCCCGCTCAGCAACGCGGTGGCGGCCAGGGCGGCGACCGTCTCGGGGTCCGGCGCCGCGGCACGGTCGAGTTCGCGTACCTCCTCCTCGGCGTACTCCTCCAGTTCGCGCCGCCATCGCCGTACGGCCAGCCCGATCCGGTGCTCGGCGCCCTCCACCGTCCCGTCACGGTCGGTGAACTCCGGGGCGCTCGCGGCCGGTTCGCGCCGCCAGGCGGTGTCGACCCGCTCGTCGGCGGCGGTGACGGCGCACAGCAGCAGGGCGCCCAGACTCTCCATGAGGGTGTCGAGGAGCTCGACGGGAGCGCAGTCGAGCGGGAAGGCGCGCCACCGCTTGAGCGCGTCGCCGGCGAGCACGGCCCCGGCCTGCAGCCGGCCGCGCAGACGCGAGTGCTCGCTGTCGTACGCCCCGTCGACGGCGGAGGTGAGCCGCAGCGCGGCGGCGTGCTGCGCTGCGGCGGCACCGGCGAGTTCCGGCATACGGGAGTTGAGGGAGTCGAGGATGCCCTGGGCGGTCCGTGCCACGACGTGCTCGCGGGCGGCGGGGTCCTGCGCCTGGTGGACGAGCCAGGTCCGCAGCGCCGCCACGGCGGAGGCCGGCAGCAGTCCGCCGCCCCAGGCCGACTCGGGCAGCTCCGGCACGGTGAAGCGCGGTACGTGGCCGAGTCCGGCCTTGGTGAGCAGGGCGCCGTACTGCCGTGACACCTCGGACACGACCTGGTGGGGCACCCGGTCCAGGACGGTCACGAGGCTGACGTCGTACTCCTTGGCGGCGCGCAGCATGCGCCAGGGGACGGCGTCGGCGTAGCGGGCGGCGGTGGTGACCATGACCCAGATGTCCGCCGCGCAGATGAGTTCGGCGGCGAGGACGCGGTTGTCGGAGACGAGGGAGTCGATGTCGGGGGCGTCGAGCAGGGCGAGGCCGGGCGGCAGGCTGTCGGCGGTCTCGATGCGCAGCACGCGCGCGGGGTTCTCGCCGGGGAGCAGATGGTCCTCGGCCTCCTGCTGGGGCACCCACACGCGGGTGAGGTCGGGCAGCACCCGCATCCCGCTGAACCAGTGGTGGTCCTCCGGATGGCAGACAAGCACCGGTGTGCGTGTCGTCGGCCGCAGCACCCCCGCCTCGCTGACCCGCCGCCCCACGAGAGAGTTCACCAGGGTGGACTTTCCGGCCCCGGTGGATCCCCCGACGACGGCCAGCAACGGCGCTTTGGGCTCTCTCAGGCGGGGCACCAGGTAGTCGTCGAGCTGCGCGAGCAGCTCGTCGCGGTTGGCACGCGCGCGTGCGGCCCCCGCCAGGGGCAGCGGGAAGCGTGCGGCGGCGACACGGTCGCGCAGGGCGGAGAGTGCGTCGAGCAGCTGAGGCCGTACGTCCAAGGTCACCACATGTGAAGAATGCCCAATTTCAGGGGAATTCTGAAGCATATGAGCATGTCTGCGCGCCGATCGGACACAAGGGGCGGAAAGGACGACTGGGGCGCGGGTGCGGTCGAGGCATAACGAGTGCACAACACCCGGTGCGCGAGAGGCCGAAAGCGGTGCACGATTCGTACCCGCCTGCGATTATCGGGACCGCTTCACCGGACCTCCACATCGAGCCACGGAGGCGAAGCGACAGGGGCAAGGGCGCGGGAGCCCTATCCTTGTCCCCGGCAACGTCAGGAACCGGCCACACCCGGGCACCACGACAGTGGCCACCACACCCGGGCCCCCGTAGCTCAGTGGATAGAGCAGGCGCCTTCTAAGCGCTTGGCCGCAGGTTCGAGTCCTGCCGGGGGCGCTCACCACCTCTGACCAGCGGAAACGCTGGTCTTTTCTCGTTCTGACGTGACGCGTGTCGCCACCGGCCCGAGCGCCTTGACCGTCCACGATGACTTTCCGGACCCACGGCAGACGGCCCGGGGCAAGGTGCTCCTGCACTTCACCATGTCGCTGGACGGGTTCCTGGCGGGGCCGGGGCACACGGGGGACCGGATGACCGGGTTCTCGTCCCGCCCCGGGGTCGTCGAGGAGTACGCGAAGACCACCGGCGCCGTTCCGGGAGGCCGGGACGGCCGGGGCTCCCACCCCGACACCGGGGCGCTCCACGGGGGTGCGTGGCGGGGACCGGTGTCCGCGCTCACCCATCACACCCGCAGGACGGGCGGCCCGCCGGGGGTGTGACGCTCCTGGACCGCGACGCCACCGAGGCGGTCCGGATCGGGCCGGAGGCCGCGGACGGCAAGAACCTCTGGGTCTCCTCGCCCTCCACCGGCCGGCAACTACTGGAACGCGGGCTGGTCGACGAGGTGGACCCGCATGTCGCACCGGTGCCGCCGGGCGACGGGATCCGGCTGCTCGACCGCCCCGGCGGCGCTCCCGTCCGGCTCGCACTGCTGAACGGCGACGACCCCTCGGCCGCGGTGAACGTGCGCCACCACCCCGTCACGTCCACCTGACCGGGCAGCCGGGGGAGCCTCTCGGCACCGTTCGGGACGAACATGCCACTTCGCCGGGATCGCCCAGAAGTGAGTGATTGCGAAGAAAAGGCATGATTGTTGGTAATCATGGACTGGTTCGTCCACATTCCTCTGTACCGGAGCCGTCCATGCGCACCGCCCTCACCACCGCCCAGATCCCACTGACCGCACAGCGCCACGGGTCCACTCCTCCACCGTCGGAGCCGTCGAAGCCGTCGGGGCAGGTGGAGGAGCGGAGCCTCAGCTTCGAGGGTTTCGCGTACGGGTGCCGGATCGTCCATCAGAGCGCTCCACTAACGGCACCGTTGCTGCTGCTCGGCGGCTCGTCCCAGGACCGGTACTCCTGGCAGGCACACGAGAAGTGGCTGGCTCCGCTCTGCACGGTGATCACCGTGGACCTTCCGGGATACGGCAGCGCGGACTTCCTGCCCTCCCGGTACGGCATCGACTTCCTCGCCGCCGCGGTCAAGCACATGCTGGTGGAAACCGGGATGCCGCAAGTGAATCTCTTCGGCGGCTGCTTCGGCGAAGTGGTCGGCCTCCGCTTCGCGCAGCTGCATCCCGAGTTCGTCCGCCGCATCGTCTTCTGCGGCGCGGCGAAGCGTCTCCCCGAGATCTACACCGACGTCGTACCGCGCCTGTCGCAGGCCTTCGAACGGGGCGACACCGATGCGGCCGTCGGCGGACTGGTGCGGCTGTTCATGTCGAACCCGGGCGCCGGCAAGGTCCGCAGGCACGCGGCCGTGACACGCCTCCTCCAGCGGCAGTTCATGAACCAGACGCCGGACGAGATCAAGAAGGCGCTCGAGCACAACACGAGATTGATGACGCACGGCTGCTACGCGCCCCTGCCCGCCCCTGACGTGCCGACCCTGGTGTTCACGGGGGAGTACGACACCCTGTGCACCCCCGAGATGGGCCGCGAGCTCGCCGCGACGATGCCCGCGGCGCGGTTCACGACCGTCAGGGAGGCGGACCACCTGGTCACCGTCGAGCGCAGGGAGGAGTCGTCGGAGCTGATCGGCCGGTTCTGCACCGACCTTTCCATCGACGATCTGCCGTACTGCACCGCCGTGGAGTCACCGGGCGCCGAACTCGCCGGTGTGACGCCGAGCCGATGACGGACATACGGAGAGTGGCCGGGACCCGGTATCGGGTTCCGGCCACTCTCCGCTGTGCGAGCGTCTCCACGGTACGGACGTCAGGACGTCTAGCCCGGGAGGGTGACGCTACTCGTGCAGGAGACCTCGGGCCCACCGGAGCAGGTCTGCCTCGAGTCGTTGACGAAGCGAATCTTTCCGTACTCCTCCGACGTGACCTCGTGCTTGGTCGCCTGCGCGCAGCGAACGGTGCCCTTGCTGTCCTTGACGCAGTCGCCCGGACCCTCGGCCCCGACGGCCTGGACGGCACCGGCGCCGATCAGGGCGAAGCCCCCCAGGACTCCCGCCACCGCTGCGATCTTCTTCGACTTGAACATCTACCTGTTTCCTTGACGGTCGACCCCGTGACCGAAGGACGGAGTCGTTCCTGATGCCTGGACCGGCCACACCGGTCAACGAACGTGGCAGGCCCGGGGCTCGACCACCTGGTTCGAGCCCCGGGACCTGCCCGGATCACCTAGCAGTGATCACTCGCCGCCGATGCTGAAGCTCGTGCCGCAGGCCACGGAGTTGACGTCGTTGGCCTCCTGCTTGTTGAGACCCAGGATGGCGATTCCGACGTTGACGTCCTGGATGTTGATGAGCCCCTCGGTGGAGTTGTCCTGAGCGCAGGTCGTGCTCTGCTTGTTGTTCAGCTGCACCTGCGGCTCGTCACCGGCGTGGCTGACACCGGCGCCGAGGAAGCCGACGCTGCCGAGCATGGCCATGACGACAGCAGCCTTCTGGTACTTGCGCATTACTTCTCCATTCATCTGGACACGGTCCGCATTGACCGCGTCACTGACAGTCGCAAATCTAGGCGACGTTTTGCGGCAGTTGTTAGGCGAAACGCCGAATCGCGCTTTTTTCTGAAAGGGTGCTCACCGCGCATCGCCGGCGAAGGCGTCAGGACTCCCCGTCACCCGTCGGCGCTGTTCACACAGGAGAGCCGGGCCGCCGAGCCGGAGCAGGACATCGTCGACTCGTTGGCGAAGCGGACCTTTCCGCTCCGGTCGGGCGGGAGCTGATACTGCCTCACCTGCTCGCAGCGAACGGTGCCCTTGCTGTCCTTGACGCAGTCGCCCGGACCCTCGGCCCCGACGGCCTGGACGGCACCGGCGCCGATCAGGGCGAAGCCCCCCAGGACTCCCGCCACCGCTGCGATCTTCTTCGACTTGAACATCTACCTGTTTCCTTGACGGTCGACCCGCCGCCGCTGAGCGGCGAAGCCGTTCCGAACGACTGGACCGGCCGCACCGGCCACATCGGCCGGGCAGGCCCGGGGCTCGAACACGTGACTTCGAGCCCCGGGACCCACCCAGATCACTTGACAGTGATCAGCGCTTGCCGCCGAGCTTGAAGCTGGTGGCGCAGGCCACGGAGTTGGCGTCGTTGGCCTCCTGCTTGTTGAGACCCAGCAGCGCACTGACACCCACGTTGACGTCCTCGACGTTGACGAGGCCCTTGGTCGAGTTGTCCTGGGCGCAGGTGGTGGCCTGCTTGTTGTTCAGCTCGAACTCGGGGCCGTCACCGGCGTGGCTGACACCGGCGCCGAGGAAGCCGACGCTGCCGAGCATGGCCATGACGACAGCAGCCTTCTGGTACTTGCGCATTACCTCTCCGTTTCTCGAGTGGACACGACCCGTGTCGGGTCGGTCACTGTCAGCGGTTAACGTAGGCGAGGTTTTGCGGCTTTGCGTAGCCAAAACGCCGAAATGAGTAAGTTTCTCGTGAAGATGTCGGATGCGGCGTCGCCGCACACCTCGGACAGCCGAACCGGGCGTCGGCCACCCCCCGCCCGAGCACGCCCGAGGCGCCTGAAAGTCGGCTTCCGCGACTGAAAAACACTACTCGTCCGGCGAAGTCCCTTTTCTAACGGGTGATCCCAGGACGATCGCCGTGACCAGGGTGGGATCGCCGCGTTGAGCGGGGCGTGCGGCCGCGCGTCATGCTGCCGCGCTTACCAGATCAGTTAAGGAGAACGTGATGTCTCGCATCGCGAAGGCGGCCACCGTCGCTCTCAGCACGGGCGCCGTGATGCTCGGCGGGGCCGGTATCGCCACGGCGGACGCCGGCGCCCAGGGCGCGGCGATCGGCTCGCCCGGTGTCCTGTCCGGCAATGTGGTCCAGGCCCCGATCCACGTACCGGTCAACGTGTGCGGAAACACCGTCGACGGGATCGGCGTCCTCAACTCGGCCGTCGGCAACACCTGCGTGAACGACAGCCACAAGAAGCAGCACAAGGGATACGGCTACTGACATCCGTCGTCGTGACCCGAGAGCCCCGGCGCCCCCGAGCGCCGGGGCTCTCGGCATGAACGTCGAGAACCCGAGTCCCCCGCGCGTACACGGGGAGGGCGGGCATACGAGAGTCGGCCCCCGGTTTCCACCGGGGGCCGACTCTCGTATGGCATGCCTCAGGCGTGGAGCCCCAGGTCGCCGTGCACCGGCTTGGCCTCGTTCACCACGGCCGCGGCCTCGTGCGCCGTGCCGAACACCGAGGTGTCCTGCTCCGCGCCCTCCGCCCCGTCGTGCAGCGGCATCAGTTCGAAGGGGACCGCGGTGCGCGTGTTCAGGCCGGTGTCGAGGCCGGTGGACGCCAGGTCGAGTTCCTGGGCGGACGCAGGCGCGGCCATGGCGGCGGCGATCAAGGACCCGGCAAGGACGGCGGCAGCCTTCAGGGACTTCATCGTGTTCCTTTCTTCGGCAACGCGGGTCGCCGGAGGGTTTCTGTCGCCGTGCCTAACGATCCCTGGCCGGACCGGAAACCGGGGAACCACGGATTGACGAGTCCTCATATGAGATCAATCAGCCGACAGCACCACCGTCGGCGCCGGCGAAGTGGTCGCGGGCAGTGTGACCACAGGCGATGCGGTGGCCGGAACCGAAGGCGAGGGCGTCAACAGCGTGATGCTCGACGACGTCACGCTGGAGGACGTCGTGGTGGACGGCGTCGTCTGCGTGGTCACGACCGACACCTGCAGGTGGCCGCCGGGCAGCTCGTCAAGGAGCTTCTCCACCTCGGTCAGCAGGTCGTCGAGCAAGGAAAGCGCCGGGTCGGCTTCGTCACCGGTCCCGGCTTCGACCCCGGCCCCGGCCCCGGCCCCGGCCAAGATCTCGTCGATCTCATCGGTGATCTCGTCGGTGGTCTCGGCGATCTCATCGGCGATCTCATCGGTGGCTTCCTCATCCGTCGCGTCATCCGTCGCGTCACTCGTGTCGTCACCGGGGAGGAGCAGGTCCAGGAGGCGGTCGACGGCATCCCACAGGGCGTCCAGCGCATCGCTCATGGGGTCGGTCTCGGCCGTGGGCAGCAGTACGCCCGGCGCGGGGGCCGAGGCGAACGGCACGGCTCTGGCGGCCTGCTGCCTCGCTTCGGCCTTCTTCAGCGCTTCCTTCGCGGCCTCGCCCAGCGTCCTCGCCTCGGCTGCGGGCAGTCGGCCGTCGCCCGCCCGGGTCACGGCGGTCAGCAGGTCGGCGACCGGGGCGAGTTCGCCCCCGCTCACGTCGAGGTTCCTGACCTGCACGAGCGGCGCGCCGGGCGGCGCCACCTGGCCGCGCTCACGAGCCGAGTCGGCGGCCAGGGCGGCGGGGCCGGTGATCGCGACCAGGAGAACGGCGCACATTGCGCCGAATGCGATGCGCCGTGCAGGCAGAGCGCGCATGGGAGTTCCTTTCCACGGACCTCGGATCTTGAGCCCACCGTGAGAGCGCCCCCGGCTTCCCGCAACCGGGCATGGGCCCTTCGGTGCTCCCTCTCACTCCGTTGCCCCGTCCTGCCTGATGAGGCAGCAGGCCGGGCCGTCCGAACCCCGGGCCGCGGAGCGTTGCCCCAGGAACACTGGCTTCACGATTCCAACACACTTGTCTGTATTCACCGAGTTTCGGCAAATTTGTCTGACCGATGGCTAGAGTTGCGACCCTCCGGACGTACCCCTCGGGCGGACGCACCGCGCTCTTCGCGCTGCCTGTCACCGCCACCTTTCCGAAAGGCTTCGCCGGTCATGCGTCATTCCCTGGGCCAGTTGCTTCGTCATGCAACGGTGGGCGTCCTCACCCTGGTCACGACGTGGATCCCCTACGGATCCTCAGCCGCCGCGCCGGCCGCGCCGCCCGCGCCGGAGGCGAGCAGTCTCGCGTTCGAGCAGCGGTACCGCGCACTCCAGCACGGCGGCATCGTGCGTGCGGCCAACTCCTCGGCCACCTGCCGCGCGAGCCACCCGGCGTGCGCGGACGTGCAGGCGGGCGGGCGCGGGGTGAACGGCGACTTCGACATGTTCTACGTCGACGTCGACCGCGACCCGAACACCTACAACTCCTCCCGCGCGGAGGTCCGGCTGCCCTCGGGTTCCCGGGTGACCTACGCACGCCTCTACTGGGGCGGCAACCTGCTCGTGGGCGAGCAGAAGCCGCCGGAGGCCAACGGACGGGTCCTGATCGCCGAACCCGGCGGGGAGTACAAGGAGCTCCTCGCCGACACGGTCGTCGGACACCGGGTGGCGGACGGCGCGGACGCCTTCCAGGCCTCGGCGGACGTGACCTCGCTGGTGCGGGACAGCGGGCCGGGTCTGTACACCGTGGCGGATGTCAACGTGGCCTCCGGCCGGTCGACGGCCGGCGGGTGGGGCGGCTGGACGCTGGTGGTGGCGTACGAGAATCCGGCGGAGCCGCTGCGGCACCTCTCGCTCTGGGACGGCTTCACACCGCTGGCGTCCACCGCCGGGGCGGAGATCGGGCTGAGCGGCCTGGACCTGCCCGCGGGCGCGGAGGGCGAGGTGGGGATGGTGGCGTACAACGGCGACCGCGGCACCACCGGCGACTCGCTCACCCTGACCACCGGCACGCCTGCTTCCACCGCCGTCCTCACCGACGCCGCCAACCCCGCCGACGACGTCCTGAACTCCACCATCAGCGGGCCCGGGCGGGCTGCCCCGACACGGGTGCCGGCGCACGCCAACACTCTCGGCTACGACTCCGACGTGTTCACTCTCGGCAGGGGCCTGCTGCACGCCGGTGACCGGGCGACCCTCCGGCTCGGGTCCGAGCGGAACGCGGCGTGGGCCGGCGTGTTCTTCCTCGCCGCCGACGCCCGGCCGTGAACGCGCCCTCCGCCGTCCCGAGTGCCTTCGCCCGTGAGGAAACCGTGCACAGGGAGCTGTCGCCCTCCGGCCGTCGGCCACGGGTGCTGCACCTCACCCAGCCGGTGGAGGGCGGGGTCGCGCGCGTCGTGACGGACCTGGTCCGCACCCAGCTGGCGGACGGCCTGGACGTCACCGCGGTCTGCCCCGACAGCGCCCTCACCACCCAACTGCGGGGGCTCGGCGCGCAGGTACGGAACTGGCGGGCGACGCGCTCGCCGGGTCCGTCGCTCGTGCGGGAGGTACGGCACCTCGCGCGGCTCATCGACGAGGTGCGCCCCGATCTGGTGCACGCGCACAGCGCGAAGGCCGGGCTCGCCGGGCGGCTCGCGGTGCGCGGGCGGATTCCGACGGTCTTCCAGCCGCACGCCTGGTCGTTCGAGGCGGTGGGCGGACGGACCGGTGCCCTCGCCCTCAGGTGGGAGCGCTGGGGGGCGCGCTGGGCCGCGCGGATGGTGTGTGTGAGCGAGGCGGAACGGGCGACCGGGGTGCACGCCGGGATCGCCGGCCGGTGGACCGTCGTCCCCAACGGCATCGATCCCGAGCACTTCCACCCGGCCGGCGCCGACACCGTACGGGCCGGGCTCGCACCGCTCGTCGGACTGCACCCGGCGGCGCCGCTCGCGGTCTGCGTGGGGCGGCTGTGCCGGCAGAAGGGGCAGGACGTCCTGCTGCGGGCCTGGGACGCCGTCGTGCGCAGGGTGCCGGACGCCCGGCTGGTCCTGGTCGGCGACGGCCCGGACCGCGACCGGCTGCGCGAAGCCGCCCCGCCGTCCGTGCTGTTCGCGGGAGCCGTGCCCGACGCCTCGCCCTGGTACCAGGCCGCCGATCTCGTCGTCCTGCCGTCCCGCTGGGAGGGCATGGCCCTGGCCCCGCTGGAGGCGATGGCCTGCGGGCGCCCCGTGGTGGTCACCGACGTCGACGGCGCCCGCGAGAGCCTGCCGTCCTCCTTCGCCGCCCGGTGCCTGGTCCCGCCGGAGAACCCGGCGGCGCTGGCCGAAGCCCTGTCCGAGCTGCTGCTCGACCCGCCGCTGCGCGAGTCCCTCGGCGACCGGGGCCGTCGGCACGTGCTGACCCGTCACGACGTACGGCACACCGCCGAGCAGGTCGCGGACGTCTACCGCGACCTGCTCGGCGCGTGGCCCGTCAGGAAAAGGACGCGTCCGTCCGGGGCCGTCGAGCGTGGCGAGGCCCATGACGCCGAGACCGGGCAGCCGCTCGACGCGGGCTGCGGCGCCGGGGCGAACCGGACGACACAGCGCGTCGAGCCCACCAAGCACAGCAGGGAGTCCATCCGCTCGTGACTGCCGAACGTACCGTCCCCTCCCCCGGCGTACCGCCGCGGGAGCACGGATCCTCAACCGTCTCCGTCGTGCCACCGCGCGGCCCCGCAACCGGTTTGCGATCCCCCGCCATGCGGCCTCCGGCGCGGCCCGCCTCACCGGTCCCGTTGTTCCTCGCGGACGGTGCCGCCGCCCTGTTGGGCGCGCTGGCCCTCACCGGCGCCCAGCGCCACCCGTCGCTGGTCCTCCTGCTGGTCGCCGCGTCGCTGCTGCTGCGCCCGCGTGACGGCCGGCCGCCGGTGCCGGGGCTGCTGGACGAACTGCCCACCGTGTGCGGCCGTATCGCCGTGGCCTGGCTGGCGCTCGCCGCGCTGTGGGCGGCGTACCGGCCGGAGCACGCGCTGTCCCTCGGCACCGTGCTGACCGGACTCGCCGTGCAGACGGCGGCGGCCTGTGCGCTGCGCGCGGCCGTGCACGGACGGCGCCGCGCCGCACTGCTGCGCCACCCGCGCGCCGCGCTCGTCATCGGCCCGGCGGCGACCGCGCAGCGCGTGGCCGCCTCCGTGCTGCGCCACCCCCGGTGCGGTGTGCGGCCGGTGGGGGTCGTCGCCGAGCAGCCGGACGACGCCGAGGGCGTACCGGTGCTGCGGACCGGTGAGGAGGTCGAGCGTGCGGTCATCCAGAACGGGGTGCGGGCCGTGCTGGTCGTCCACCCCTCGGTCCGCGCCGAGCAGGGGCCGCTGCTGCGCACCCTGGCCGAGTCGGGCTGTGTGATCTGGGAGCTCGACGCCGACTCCCCCTCGTACACGGCGCGGCAGCGGCTGGCCGGGTTCGCCTGCCGACGGTTGGACCTGTCCCCGGTGCGCCGCGACGACGTGGGCAAACGGCTGCTCGACATCCTCGTGTCGGGGGCACTGCTGGTGCTGGTCGGCCCGTTGCTGCTGGCGTGTGCGGCGGTACTGCGGATCAGCGACGGGCCGGGCGTGGTGTTCCGGCAGGAGCGCATCGGCCGGAACGGAAAGCCGTTCACCCTGCTGAAGTTCCGCACCTACCGCCCCGCCGACGAGCACGAGTCCGCGACCCGGTGGAGCGTGGCCGACGAGAACGAGATGCGCCGGTTCTGCCGGATGCTGCGGCGCACCTCGCTCGACGAGCTGCTCCAGCTGTGGAACGTGCTCCGGGGCGACATGAGCCTGGTCGGACCGCGTCCCGAACGCCCCTACTTCGTCGCGCAGTTCTCGCACACCTACCAGGGCTACGCGGTCCGCCACCGCATGCGGACCGGGATCACCGGCCTCGCCCAGGTCCACGGGCTGCGCGGCGACACCTCGATCGAGGACCGCTCCCGGTTCGACAACGCCTACATCGACGACTGGTCGCTGTGGCAGGACGTCTGCATCCTGCTGCGCACCGCGGCGTCGCTGGTACGCCCGACGGGGAGCTGACCGACGTGAGCCTTGCTCTCGCGCCCCTGCCGCGCCGGGTCGCCGCGTTCGCGCCGGTCCTGCCCCTGGTGGCGGTGTTCGCACTGCTGGCCCTGCCCCTGACGTACGACGGGGCGGGGCCCGCCGACGTGGTCTCGGGGCTGCTGGTGGTGTACTGCGTGATCCGTCTGCTGCGCGAACGGCGGCGCCCGCTGTCGCCCGCCGCGGCGGTGGTGCTGGGCCTGCCGGTCGTGGGGCTCGCGCTGGCCGCCATGGGGGCGTCCTCGCCCGAGGCCTCACTCACCGGCCTCGGCCGCTATCTGCAGGTCTTCGTGCTCGTCCCGGCGGCCGTGCTGACACTGCTCCGCGGCCGCGCCGACTTCCGGGTGCTGGCCTGGTCGTTCGTGGGGCTCGCGCTGTGGCAGGGGGCCATCGGCGTGCACCAGTACGCCACCGGGACCGGCGCCTCCTACCAGGGCGAGCCGATCCGCGCGGTCGGCACCTTCGGGGCGCAGGACGTGATGGGCATGGCGGCGGCGGTCGCCCTCGGTCTGGTGTGCGCGGTGGGGATCGCGCTGGGCCGGGCGCCGGTACGGCAGCGGGCGGCGGCCACCGGCTGCGCACTCGCGCTGCTGCTGCCGCTCGCGCTCTCCTTCAGCCGGGGTGCCTGGATCGCGACCGCCCTGACGTGCGCCGTGCAGCTGGCGCTGGCCGGTCTGCGGCGCGCGCTGAAGGCGGCCGCGGCCGTGGTCGCCGCGGGAGTGGTCCTGATGGGCGGGTTCGGCGTCGGCACGACGCAGCTGACCGAGCGGATCGACAGCATCACGCAGGTCGCCGACGACCCCGACCAGTCCGTGGTGGACCGGTACGCCCTGTGGGCGTCCGCCGGCGACATGTGGCGCGAGCACCCGCTGACCGGTGTCGGTCTGAAGGGCTTTCCCGAGCATCGCGACGGGCACGCGACCCTGGCGCTGTCCTCGGGCAGCGACATCGCGGGCGCGGGATCGGAGTACCACAAGCAGGCGTTGCTCTCGCCGCACAGCATGTACCTGCTGGTGCTGAGCGAGCAGGGCCTGATCGGGCTGCTCGCCCTCGCCGGAAGCTGGCTGGCGCTGCTCGTGCTCGGGCTGCGCGGGCTGCTGCGCGTCCGTCGTCGCGGACCGGGACCGGACTGCGGGCTCGTCGCCTGCGGGCTGCTGGTCTGGCTGCTGACCGACTTCGTGTACGGAGACATCGGCGGCCCCTCGACGGTGCTGACCGCCCTGGCCCTGGGGCTCGCCGCATGGTGGGCACTGGGTGACGGCCGGCGGGGGCACCTCGTGCCGAGGGGTGGCCCGCAAGAGCGCCTCGAGGAGGCCGCGGCGCGATGACGGTGGTGCCTTCGCAGACCCCCGGACGCGGAACCGACCGGGCCACGACCGTCCCCGCGGCGCGTGCCGCGCCCCCGGCCGGAGACGGCACCGACCCGTCCTCGCCCTCGGCCTCCCGGAAGTTCCTCGCCAGGGCCACGCTCGTCACGGCGGCGTTGTCCATCGGCGGCTCCCTGCTCGGCCTGGTGCGCGACCAGTCGCTGGCGCGGCTGTTCGGTGCCGGGAGTGACACGGACGCCTTCCTGGTGGCGTGGACCGTGCCCGAGCTGGCCGCCACGCTGCTGATCGAGGACGGGCTGGCGATCGCGCTGATCCCGGCGTTCAGCATGGCGTTGGCCCGTCGCGCCCGGGGCGTGGCGGGCGATCCGGTCCGCGAGCTGGTCGCCGCCACCCTGCCGCGCCTGAGCCTCGCCTTCGCCGCGGTCGCCGCGCTGGTCGCCGGAACGGCTCCCTTCCTGGTCGAGGTGCTGGCGCCCGGCCTGCCCGACCCCCGGCTCGCCGTCGACTGCACCCGGCTCACCGCGATCAGCCTGCTGGCCTTCGGGCTCGCCGGGTACTGCAGCGCCGCCCTGCGGGCCCACCGCCGGTTCTTCGCGCCCGGGGCGATCTACATCGCGTACAACACGGGCATCGTCGCCGCGATGTTCCTGCTCGGCGGTGAGTGGGGCGTGCGTGCCGCGGCGGTCGGGGTCGCGGTGGGCGGCTGTCTGATGGTGGCGGTGCAACTGCCGTCGCTGTGGCGGCAACTGGCGTCGCGCGCGCCGACGGTCGGCGGGACGCAGGGCGGCGGCGAGGAACGGCCGGTGCGGCTCGCCCTGATCGCCGCCGTCCTCCTGTTCGCCCTGTGCCGCCAGTCGCAGGTCCTGGTCGAACGCTTCCTCGCCTCCTCCCTGCCGGCCGGGGCCATCTCGCACCTGAACTACGCGCAGAAGGTCGCCCAGATCCCGATGACCCTGTCGCTGATGGTGTGCACGGTCACCTTCCCCGTGGTGGCGCGGGCGCTCGCCGACGGTGACACCGAACGGGCCCGCGACCGCGTGGAGCGGGATCTGGTGTTGTCCTCCTGTGTGGTGCTGCTGGGCATGTGCGCGGTGATCGCCTGCGCCCCGCAGATGGTCGAACTGCTCTTCCAGCGCGGCGCGTTCACCGCGAGCGACACCGCGGCGACCTCCGACGTCATGCGGGTGTACGCCCTCGGGCTGCTGGGGCAGACCCTGGTGGGCACACTGATCCGCTCGTACTTCTCGGCGGGCCGGCCCAGCTGGTACCCCCTCGCGGTGATGGGCGTGGGCATCGTCGCGACGTCGTTGATCGGCGCCGTCGCCGTGCGCCCCTGGGGGGTGGCGGGGATCGCCGCCGCCAACGCCGTCGGCATCACCGTCACGGCCGCCCTGCTGCTGGCCGGTCTGCGAACGGCCCGGCGCGGCGGCGCCGGCGGTGTCCGTCTCCGTGTCCGTCAGGTGCTGGCCGCGTTGAGCCGGCCGGTGCTCGCCTCGGTCGGCGCCACCGTCGCCGGGGCGTTCGCCACGAGTCGGGCCGACTCCCCCCTGGCGGGCCTCGCGGCGGGCTGTCTCACCGTGACCGCCGTCTTCGTCGCCCTCTCCCTGGCCCTGGGCGTCCAGGGCTCCGCATCCGCGGTGCGCTCCGTGCGCACCATCACCCGAAAGCTCACTCATGACCGTTTCCGTTGACTCCGTCGGTTCGGCCGGTTCGGCCGGTTCCGCCGGTTCCGCCGGTTCCGCCGGTTCTGCCGGTTCTGCTGATTCCGTCGGCACCGGCAGGCTTCCCGCCGCTCCCCCGGGCCCCGTCCCGTGGGTGGCGATGTACCACTCGGTGGGTGACTGCTCGGACGACCCGTACCGCATCACGGTCACACCCGAACGGCTCGAGGGGCAGCTCGCCTGGCTGCGCCGGCGCGGGCTGCGCGGCGTGTCCGTGGCCGACCTGCTCGCCGCCCGCGCCCGGGGCGAGGGCCGGCGCCTGGTCGGGCTCACCTTCGACGACGGGTACACCGACTTCGTCACCGAGGCCCTTCCGCTGCTGCGCCGCTGGGACTGCGGCGCCACCCTGTTCGTGCTGCCCGGACGGCTCGGCGGCGACAACGCCTGGGACCCGCTCGGCCCGCGCAAGCCGCTGCTGACCGCGGACGGCATCCGGCACGCGGCGGCCGAGGGGGTGGAGATCGGCTCGCACGGGCTGACCCACGTCGACCTCACCCGGGCGGACGAGCCCACCCTCGAAGCCGAGGTCACCGAGAGCCGCGCGCGGCTGGCGGAGCTGACGGGCACCCGGCCCCACGGCTTCTGCTACCCGTACGGCACGGTCGACGCCCGCGCCGTCCAGGCGGTGCGGAAAGCGGGATACGCCTACGCCTGCGCCATCGACCCCGGCGCGTTGACCGGCCCGCACGCCCTGCCGCGGGTGCACATCGGCCAGAACGACACGGCCTGGCGCCTGCACCTGAAGCACCGTCTGCACCGGTGGCGCCGGCGTCCGGTGGAGGGTCTGTGAGATGAGGGCTCTGCACATCATCACCGGTCTCGGGGTCGGCGGGGCCGAGCAGCAGCTGCGTCTGCTGCTGCGTCATCTGCCCGTCGGCTGCGACGTCGTGACGCTCACCAACCCGGGTGCCGTCGCCGAGGGGCTCACCGCCGACGGGATCCGCGTCGTGCATCTCGGCATGGGCGGCAACCGTGACCTGAGCGCGCTCCCCCGGCTGGTCCGGCTGATCCGCGCGGGCGGCTACGACCTGGTCCACACGCACCTGTACCGGGCCTGCGTCTACGGCCGGCTCGCCGCGCGGCTGGCCGGGGTCCGCGCGGTCGTCGCCACCGAACACTCCCTGGGCGACACGCAGATGGAGGGTCGCAGGCTGACGGCGGGGGTGCGCGCGCTGTACCTCGGCAGCGAGCGGCTCGGGTCGGCGACGGTCGCCGTCTCCCCGGCGGTGGCCGACCGGCTGCGGCGGTGGGGCGTACCCGCTCCCCGTATCGAGGTCGTCCCGAACGGCATCGACCTGGACCGCTTCCGCTTCGACCCGGAGCGGCGCGCGCACACCCGCCGGCGGCTCGGTCTGCCGGAGGGCGCGTTCGTCGTCGGCGGCGTCGGCCGGCTCGCCCCGGGGAAGCGGTTCGACGTCCTCGTCCACGCCCTCGCCCGGCTCCCGGACGACCACTGGCTGCTGCTGGTGGGCGGCGGCCCCGAGGAGCACCTCCTGCGCCGTACGGCCGGCGAGGCCGGTGTGGCCGGCCGCGTCCTGTTCACCGGCGAACGCCCCTACGGCCCGGACGACTCGCCGGGCCCCGACCTGCCCTCGCTCATGTCGGCGATGGACCTGCTCGCCTCCCCGTCCGCGGAGGAGGCGTTCGGCCTGGCCGTCGTGGAGGCGCTGGCGTCGGGCCTGCCCGTGCTCTACGCGTCCTGTCCGGCGCTCGAGGACGCGGCGCCGTCGGCCGCCGGTGCCCGGCGGGTGCTCGGCGGCCCCGAGGAGTACGCGCGCGCGATCGCCGAGGTCCGCACGGCGGGCCCCGGGCCTCGCACGGCCCCCGAGGCCGCTCGGCGCTACAGCATCACCCGCAGCACGGCCCGCCTCATGGACGTGTACGCGGCAGCCGTCTCCCGTTCCCCCTCATCCCTCTCACCTCTCGGAGCCAGCACGTCATGACCGACACTCCGGCCCGTCGGCACCGCCTGTTCCTGGACCGTCTCAGGAGGCTGCCGACCTGGTCCGTGCTCGTGGTCGGCGGCACTCTCGTCGGCGGCCTGACCGGCGGCATGTACGGCATGCTCACCCCCACGACCTACACCGCCACCAGCTACGTCGTCGCCGTACCGACCGCGAAGTCCACCCCGGAGTCCGCCCGCGGCTTCGCGCAGGCGTACGGACGGGTGGCCACGCAGCTCGCGGTGCTCGGGGACGCCCAGGTGTGGGCGGGCGTTCCGGTGCGGACCCTGCGGGACAGCGTGCGCACGGCGACCTCACCGGACGCGCCGATGGTCGCCGTCTCGGCCACCTCGGCGCACCCCGGCCTCGCCGTCGACATGGCCAACGCGGTCTCCCGCGCGCTGACCCGGCACGCGGACCACACCAAAGGCAGCACCCAGGTCCGGCTCGTGCAGTTCTCGCGTGCGGTGAAGCCGAACGAGCCGACGTCCGCGTCGCCCGCGGTGACCGCACTGGTGGGGGCGAGCGCGGGCGGGCTGCTGGGCTCGCTGACCCTGCTGGCCCGGCCCCGGCGCAACGGCCGGACCGCCGAGAGCGCTGAAAACGCCGAGGACACCGATCACACCCCGGCCGCCTCGGTGCCCGGCCCGGCCACCGCCGCCGACTCGCGCGAACAGCGGTGACCGCGGTGTACCCGGCCGGGTCGGCGGTCGCGCTAACGCATCCGCGACCACCAGTCGAAGCGGAGACAGAGCTTCCCGCCGAGCCAGTGCTCCACCCAGTCGCCCATGTCCAGCGGCGTGCAGCTCTTCGGCGGCTTCGGTGCGGTGGGCGGGAGTGTGGGTGTGGGTGTGGGTGTGGGCGTGGACACGGGTGTGGGCGTGGGCGCCGGGGTCGTCGTGCCGGTGCGGCCGGACAGCGTCGTCCGGTAGACGCGGGACGATTCCGGGTTGTCGTCGCACTGCCACACACCGTGCGGGCAGTAGTCGGTCACCGTGTTGTACAGCGGCCGGTGCTCGTCCATCCACGCGAGCATGCGGCGCATGTACTCGGGATTGTCGCCGTTGCGGAAAAGCCCCCATTCGGGGTAGGAGATGGGCTTGCCGTGGGCTTTCGCGAAATCCACGTGCGCCTGAAGCCCGTACGGCTCTTTCACCTGTTCGTCGAACGGCATTCCGGCCGGCTGGTCGTAGGAGTCCATACCGACGATGTCGACCGTCTCGTTCCCGGGGTAGCACTGCGTCCAGGGAACGGAGTCCCGGCCGCGGCTCGGCGTGAAGTCGAACCGGAACTTCTGGCCCGGCACCGCCCGCATGGTGGTGACGATCCTGTTCCAGTACTTCTTCCATGCCTCCGGATCCGGCCCGCACCGATGGGTGTACGTGACGCCGTTCATCTCCCAGCCGAGCACGAGGATCGTGTCCGGCACCTTCAGCCGGACCAGCCGCTCGGCCAGGGCACGGAAGTGGTGATCGAACTCTCCGGCCGCGCCCCGCCGCAGCAGCTGCCGGACCTCCTCGTCGGAGACGCCCTCCTCGTTGCGCTCCTGCATGGGCACGTTGAGGACGAGCATCCGGTCGTCCTTCTTGTTGCGCCACTGCGCCCACGCCTCGAGGAAGCCGACGTCGCCCGCGATGTCGCTCCAGTGGTTGCCGGGCAGATAGGTGTGGCCGACGCGGAGCTCGGCACCGCCCAGCCAGCGGCTGAACTGCTCCATACGGGCCACACCACGGGCGTCGGAGCCGAGGAAGGCGCCGAAGGGCGGCAACTCCCCTTGCGGTACCGGTCGGGACGGCGCCGTGCTCGGGGGCGCCTTGACGGACGCCGCCGGCCCCGGTCCCGGAGCGCGGGAGTCGTCGCCCGCCACCTCCACCCCCGTGCCCGCCATGAGACCGAACGCCAGGGCGGCCGACACCGCGATCGCCACCGCGCCCACGACCGGCCCGCGAACCCGGACACGCTCGTGTTGTGGGGCCATACCGGTTCCTCTCTTCACTCTCGTCCGACCTTCAGCTTCTGGACTCTTCATTGACGAACATTCATACGAAAGTCAGTCACAGGAAATCCCGTGACGCCACTGACATGCGGCTTTAGAGTGCCGCGCTCCCCCCGTGCGGGTGAGCCGATCGAAAAGAAACCCGAAAACCCCATAGAACCCTGAAGAACCCTGAAAAGCACTGAAGGAAACCTGAGAACCCGAAAGAAGGAGGAATTCGTGCCGCTGCTCGACACCCGCGTCCCCGCCGTCATTCTGCGGATCGACCGGAATCCCTTCCATCACGGAACGCTTGGAGCCGTACGTTCGCTCGGCAGGGCGGGAGTGGAGGTGCACGTCGTCGCCGACGAGTCCAGAAGTCCCGTTCACCGCTCACGTTATGTCCGGCGGCTGCATCCACCGCCGGCGCCCGGCGCGTCCACGGACGACATCCTCGCCGTGCTGCGCCGCGTGGCCGACCGGATCGCACGGCCCGCCGTCCTGGTCCCGATGGACGACGCGAGCGCGATCGCCGCCGGACGCCTGCGGGACGCCCTGACACCCTCCTACCTGCTGCCCGAGATGCCCGGCACACTGCCCGAACGCGTCGCCGACAAGGCGGAACTGGCCGCCGTGTGCGCGTCCGCGGACGTTCCGCACCCGGTCACGCTCATCCCGGACAGCCCCCAGCGGGCCACCGAGGACGCGTGGCGGCTCGGGCTGCCCCTGGTGGCGAAGTGGAGCCGGCCCTGGCTGCTGCCGGCCGGCAGCGGGCTGCGCAGCACCCGGCTGGTGCGGTCCGCGGAGCAGGCCCGGGAGCTGTACCGGCGCACCGACGAGGCGGGCAGCCCGCTCCTGTTGCAGGCCTACCTGCCGCCGGGACCGGACCGGGACTGGTTCTTCCACGGCTACGCCGACCACTCGGGCGCCGTGCGCACGGGTGGGCCGGGCCGGAAGCAACTGGCCTGGCCACGTGGCGCGGGGCTGACGGCGGTGGGCTGCTGGACGCCCAACGCCCAGGTACAGGCCCTGGCCGAGCGGCTCACCGGTGAACTGGGCTACCGCGGCGTCTTCGACCTCGACTTCCGCCGCTGCCACGCGACGGGCCGCTACCACCTGCTCGACTTCAACCCGCGCCCCGGCGCCCAGTTCCGGCTCTTCGAGGACAGCGCCGGACTGGACGTCGTACGCGCCCTCCACCTGGACCTGACGGGCCGTCGCCCGCCGGTCGGCGAGCCGGTGGCCGGGCGGACGTTCGTGGTGGAGAACTACGCGCCGCTCGCCGCGCTGCGCACGGCGCCGGGCGGACGCGAACTGGCCTGGCACGCCCGGGACGACCGCGGGCCCGGACGGGCGATGTGGGCCCTGTGGGCCCGTCATGTGTCCGGCCGGCTGCGTGAGCGGCTGGGCGCCAGTACGGCGGCGGCACCGGCAGCACCCCTGATCCCCCGGGCGGCCTCGCCCTCCCCGACCGACAACGAGAAAGCGAGCAGTTGATGATGTACGACCTTCTGGTGGTGGGCGCCGGACCGTACGGTCTGTCGATCGCGTCCCACGCCGCGGCCGCCGGGCTGAACCTGCGCGTGTTCGGTCGGCCCATGGCGTCCTGGCGGGACAACATGCCCGGCGGCATGTTCCTGAAGTCGGAGCCGTGGGCGTCCAACCTCTCGGATCCGGACGGGGAGTGGACCCTGGCCGCCTACTGCGCGGAGCAGGGGCTGACGGCGCGTCACGCGGAGCCGATCCCGGTGACGGCGTTCGCGGAGTACGGCCTGTGGTTCGCCCGCCATGCCGTTCCGGAGATCGACGAGCGCATGGTGGCCAGGGTGACATCCGGCCCCGCCGGCTTCACGGTGGTCACCGACGACGGGGAGGCGCTGCACGCGCGGACGGTGGCGTTGGCGGTCGGTGTGATTCCGTTCATCGAGGTGCCGCAGGCCCTGCGCGAACTGCACCCCTCACTGGTGACGCACAGCAGCCACCACAGCGACCTCGACCACTTCCGCGGCAAGGACGTCACGGTGCTCGGCGGCGGTCAGGCGGCCCTGGAGACCGCGGCCCTTCTCGCCGAACAGGGCACCCGCGTACGGGTGCTGGCGCGGGCGGACCGGGTGCGGTGGAACGACGTGCCGCCGGCCTGGGAACGCCCCTGGTGGCAGTCGGTCCGCTCCCCGCACAGCGGTCTCGGCCCCGGCTGGCGGAACTGGTTCTACTCCGAGCGCCCCGGCCTCTTCCGGCGGCTGCCGCAGCAGACCCGGTCGCACATCGCGGCCACGGCGCTGGGTCCGGCGGGCGCCTGGTGGGTGCGGGACCGGGTGGAGCGCGCGGTGGAACTGCTGCCGGGCCACGAGGTCACGGAGGCCTGCGCGGTGCCGGGTGGCGTACGGCTGGACCTGGTGAACCGCACGGGTGAGACCCGCTCCCTCGGCACCGAACACGTCATCGCCGCCACGGGGTTCCGGGTGCACCGCGACCGGCTCGGCATGCTCTCCGCCGAGCTGCGCGGCACGCTGGCGGCCCTGCCCGACGGTTCCCCGGCGATCGGACGGGGCTTCGAGTCCTCCCATCCCGGCCTGTTCTTCGCGGGTCTGACGACGGCGTCCGGCTTCGGCCCGTCCATGCGCTTCGTCCAGGGCGCGACGTACACGGCGGCGGCACTCGTCCAAGGGGTGCGCCGCCGGCTCAGGTCCACCCCTGCGCGGGGAAGGGTCCCGGTCCCCTCGGCCGTCGGCCGGACCGACTCGCCGACACCGGTGAGCCTCTGACGGGAAACCCTCCCCGTACAGCACTGAGCCCCCGGACCGACGCGGGCCACCGTACGAGGTGGCCCGCGTCGGTCCGGGGGCGTGCCCGGCTTCAGGCCCCGGAAAGCCCCGCGGTGCCGGGCCGACGGGGCCCGGCACCGCGGGAACCGCTACCGGCGAAGGGCGACGCGACCGCGGCGGTACAGCAGCGCCCCGCCCACGAGCAGGGTGGCACCGGCGGCCGAGGCCACCAGCATGCCCTCACTGCCGGTCTCGGCCAGGTGCGGCGGCGCACCGGGCTCCTCCACGTCCTGCGGCGGCGTGTCGACGACGTGCGTGGGGGGCGGGGTGTGCGTACGCGTGGGCGGCGTCGAAGGTGTCTCGCGCTCGGTGCGGTGCTCGGGCTCGGGCGACCGGCCCTGCTCGTTGCGGCAGTCGTTGTCGGACGCCTCGTTGAACAGCCCGACCAGGCCGACGTTGTTGCCGCACACGTTCAGCGGCAGGCCGAGGGGCACCTGGACGAGGTTTCCGGACAGCACACCGGGAGAGCCCTTGGCGACCCCCTCCGCGTGCGAGCCACCGCCGCCGCGGCCGCCGTGCGAGGTGTTGCGGCAGTCGTTGTCGGACGCCTCGTTGAACGCCCCGATCACGTCGACGTTGTTGCCGCACACGTTCACCGGCGCGTGCACCGGCACCTGGACGAGGTTTCCGGACGCCACACCGGGGGAGCCCTTGGCGACCCCCTCCGCGTGCGAGCCACCGCCGTCGAAGCCGCCGTACGAGCGCTCGGCGGAGGACCGGTGCTCGGACCGGGGGCCGGACTTGTCCTCGGCCCTGCCCTCCGCGTGCTCGGACCGGGGCCCGGCCTGGTGTGACGTGTTGGCGCACACGTTGCCGGACGCCTCATTGAACACGGAGACCACACCGACGGTGTTGCCGCACACGTTCACCGGCACCTCCACCGGCACCTGGACGTTGTTCCCGGACAGCACACCGGGAGAGTCCGTGGCGGCTCCCTCCGCGTGCGCGTCGGCGAAAGCGGGGGCTCCGTACAGAGAGAGAATGCCCGTGGCGGCGGCCGCCGCGAACACTCCCTTGCTCAGGGTCTGTCGCAATGTCGTTCGTCTTCCTGCTCGAAGAAGTGGGAAAGCCGGCGGCCTCGGCACGGAGATCGACGCGCGAGGCCGGCCATGGCGGAGCCGGGAGGCTGGTACGCGGACACCACGGCATGCTCACCGTCGGGGATGCCTGCGGAAGGTGCCGGTGTACCGCGGACGGAGCAGCACAGCGCTTTCCTTTCTCGTGGCGTCGCAAGCCCTTCTGCTTCATCAACACGACGCACGGGAATCGGTTGCGCAGGTTCACCCGCTTGGCCCACTCTGAGCGTTCGCGGCTACGACACCACGTCCTTGCGGGCGAAACCGCGGAAGGCCAGTGCGAACAGCACGAACGCGTACGTCACCGAGACCGCGGTACCCTGGATCATGCCGGACCACTCCGGGTCCGGCTGGACGGCGTCCGCCCAGGCGAACTGCCAGTGCGCGGGCAGGAAGTCCCGCCAGTCGCCGAGGGCGGTCACCGCGTCGAGGACGTTGCCGACGATGGTCAGTCCGACGGCGCCGCCGACCGCGCCCAGCGGGGCGTCGGTGCGCGTCGACAGCCAGAACGCGAGCCCGGCGGTGACCAGCTGGGACACGAAGATGTACGCCACGACCACCACGAGCCGCTGCGCCGCCGTCGCGGGGTCCAGCGAGCCTCCGGTGGGGATCTGCAGCGGGCCCCAGCCGTAGGCGGCGGTGCCGACGGCGAGCGCGACGACCGGCAGCAGCACCATCGCGGCGAGGCTGAGCCCCAGTCCGACGACGAGCTTGGACCACAGCAGCCGCATCCGCGGCACCGGCGCGGCGAGCAGGTAGCGCAGCGAGGACCAGCCGGCCTCCGAGGCGACCGTGTCCCCGCAGAACAGGGCGACCGGGATGACCAGCAGGAAGCCCGCCGAGACGAACAGGTTCACGGCGGCGAAGTTGGCGCCGGAGGCGGTGGCCGTGTCCATCAGGGTGATCCGGCCCTCCCGGCCCTCCGGCTCACCGCCGATCGCGAAGGCGACGACCAGGACGAACGGCAGGGCGGCGAGGATCGCGCCCATGACGAGCGTGCGGCGGCGCTTCAGCTGCCGGACCAGCTCGACCCGTAGCGGCAGGGTGCGGCCCGCGCGGTAGCCGTCGGCCACCTCCACGGGCCTGGCCGGCTCCGTGGAGGCGGCCGGCTCCGTGGGCCCGTTCCGCTCGGTGAGCGTGCTCATGCGGAACCTCCGATCAACGTGAGGAAGGCGTCTTCGAGGCGGCGGTGCGGGCCCACCGACTCCACCGGCACGTCCAGCCGGACCAGTTCGGCGACCAGGCGGGCGGCGGTGCCGTCGGCGTCGAGGCGGACCAGCAGCCCGTCCTCGACGCGGACCGCCGAGGCGACGCCCGGCAGGGCGGCCACCTTCTCGGCGAGCGGCTCGTCCACGGGGGATGCGGTGCCCACGAGCAGGGTGTCCCCGGAGCCGACGATCTCCCGCACCGGACCGGCCTGGACCAGCCTGCCGCGGTCCATGACGACGAGGTGGGTGCAGGACTGCTCCACCTCCGACAGCAGATGGCTGGAGACGATCACCGTGCGGCCGGCGGCCGCGTACCGGATCATCACCTCGCGCATCTCGCGGATCTGCGGCGGGTCCAGCCCGTTGGTCGGCTCGTCCAGGATGAGCAGGTCGGGCAGGCCGAGCATGGCCTGGGCGATGGCCAGGCGCTGGCGCATGCCCTGGGAGTAGGTGCGCACCGCGCGGGCGAGGGCGTCGCCGAGGCCCGCGATCTCCAGGGCCTCGTCCAGGTGGGCGTCCTCGGCCGGGCGCCCGGTGGCCTGCCAGTACAGCTCCAGGTTCTCCCGGCCGGACAGGTACGGCAGGAAGCCCGCGCCCTCGACGAAGGCGCCGACCCGGGAGAGCACCGGGGCACCGGGGCGGATCGCGTGACCGAAGACGCGGATCTCGCCGCCGTCGGGGGTGATCAGGCCCATCAGCATGCGCAGGGTGGTGGTCTTGCCCGCGCCGTTCGGCCCGAGCAGACCGAGGACCTGGCCCTGCTCCACACGGAAGGACAGGTTCCGTACGGCGTACCGGTCGGTGGAGCGGACGTAGCGCTTGCTCAGGTCCGTGATCTGCAGGGGCACGTCCGCGAGTGCGGGGTCGGGGGGCGCGGCGGCCGTGCGGCGGCGGCCGGTGAGCACCAGGACGAGGGCGGTCACGGCTCCGGCGAGCGGCAGCCACCACACCCACGCGGGCAGCGGGGCCGCCGCGGTGGTCACCCCGGGCGCGGTGGGGACGGTGAGGTCGCCCTTGAGGGAGACGGTGTACGTCGCCGGGGCGGCCGGTGAGGCGTAGCCGAGGTCGGTGGAGGCGAGGACCAGGCGCAGGCGGTGGCCCTGCCGGACCTCGTGGTCGACGGCCGGGAAGGTGACGGTCACGTCCTTGCCCGCCTTGGCGTCCTCGACGCGGACCGGGGTGACCAGCTGGGAGGGCAGCACCTGCTGCCGCCCGTCCGGGCCGACGTCGTACACCTTTCCGAAGAGGACGGCGTCGTCGCTGGTCGACCTCACGTGCACGGTGGCCGTCGGCGATCCGGTGATCCGCAGGTCGCCGGTGACCGGGGCCGACTCGAAGCGGGCGTGCTGGCCGGGGAAGTCCAGGGAGACGCCGACGCCGAGCGAGGAGAGCTGGGAAAGGCCGCCGGCGCCGCCGAGGCCGGGCAGGGCGGAGACGGCGGGCGGGCTGGCGCCGGCCGGGTTGGCGAAGCTCTGCTCGCCTCCGGTGAGCGGGACGTCCTTGCCGTCACCGGTCAGGCCCGGGTAGCGGTCCGCGCTCGCGCCGCTCAGCACGGCCCGCCCGTTGGTGGAGTCGACGCCGCCGGTGCGGGTGACGCGGAAGGCGGGGCCGGTGTCGGCCCCCTTGTCCTCCTTCAGGTACCGGTCGAACCAGGCCCGGGTCCGGTCGCGGATCCGGTCCGCCTCCGGTTCACCGCCGTCGTGCCCGCCGGCGATCCAGTCGACGTCGACCGGGGCGCCGTTCGCCCGGATCGCCTTCGCGGCGGCGTCGGCGTGGCCGAGCGGGAACAGGGAGTCGTTCTGGCCCTGCATCAGCAGCGTCGGTACGTCGATGCGGTCGGCCACGGCGGACGGGGACCGCTCTTCGAGCAGCTTGACGGCCTCGGCGTCCGGGGTGCCGGACTCGGCGACCCGCTCGTACATCCGGCACAGCGCGGGTTCGAACTTCTCGCAGCCGCCGCCGGAGTTGACGAAGACGCCCGCCCACAGCTTCTTGAACACGCCGTTCGGGAAGAGCGCTTCGGCGAGGTCGAAGTAGGTGATCGCGGGGGCGATGGCGTCCACCCGGTCGTCGTGCCCGGCGGTGAGCAGCGCGATGGCGCCGCCGTAGGAGGCGCCGGCCATGCCGAGGCGCGGGTCGCCGGCCTCGTCCAGCTGCACCTCGGGCTGCTTCGCCAGCCAGTCGATGAGCCGGGAGACGTCGGCGACCTCGCCCTTCGGGTCGTTCAGCCCGATCTTCCCGGTGGACTCGCCGAAGCTGCGCGCGGACCAGGTCAGCACCGCGTACCCCTCGCGCGCGAGTTCCTCGGCCTGCTGCCGTACGTCGTCCTTGCTGCCGCCGAAGCCGTGCCCGAGCAGCACGGCGGGGCGGCGGCCGTCCGGGCCGGCGGTGAAGTACGAGGTGTCGATGCGCACCCCGTCGGCCGTATTCGCGATCCGGTCGGTCCGGCTGACCGCGGGCGCCGCGTCCTCGGCGGCGACGGCGGTCCACGTACCGGCCCCGGCGAGCACGACGGCGGCCCCCACGGCGGCCATCGCCCGCCGCGACCGCCGCCATCGGGGCCACCGCACTCCGGGCCGGCCGGGCATTCGAAGATCCATGCGTCAACCGTACGGGGTCGCTCCCTCCGTACGGTGCCGACCGCAGACCGAACCGGGCGACCTCCCAGCGGCGTACGGAACCGCCGCCGTGTACCGCGTCCGCAGTACGCGGCGGGACGCACGCTCCGGCCGAAGGTCCGCTCAGCCGCCGAACGCCATCCGCCGGCGCGGCGCCGGGCGTGCCCGCTCCTGGTCACCGAGGCCGGTAGGCGGTGGCCAGCACGGAGACGGTGACCCGGTCGGGCAGGAGGCCCTCATCGGCCAGGTCCGCACGGCTCACGTGGCGTGCACTCGGCGTCATCCCCACCAGGTCGAGAGCCTCCTGCTGGGTCAGAGGCACGGTGTACTGGACCTTTTCGGTGACGGCCGCCTCGAAGAAGGGATCCAGCGCCTGGTGCAGGCGCTGTTCCTTGGACGGATCGATCGTGACCATCGCGCGCATCCGGTCACGCAGCTCGGCCAGGTGCTGTCCGGTGGGACGGACCACGACCAGCCGGCCGGTGGGGCGGAGCACTCGGTGGAACTCCGCCGGGTTGCGCGGGGCGAACACGTCCAACACCACATCGGCCACCCCGTCGGCCAGTGGAAAGGGGCGGAAGACGTCCCAGGCCACCGCGGCGGCTCGGTCGTGGGCGCGGGCCGCCGAGCGCAGCGCGCGCACCGATGTGTCCAGCCCCAGGCCACGGGCGCCGGGCAGCCGGGCGAGTACGCCGGCCAGGTAGTAGCCCGTGCCGCATCCGACGTCCACAACCGTGGCCTGCTCAGGTGCGGCGTCGGCCGCCAGGCGGGCGACGGCTGTGCGGAGGGGCGCGTAGGTGCCGGTGGACAGGAAGCGGTCCCGGGCCCGGGCCATGGCCGCGTCGTCACCGCTGGTGGCACGGGTGCCCGTCAGCAGGCCGGCGTAGCCGTGGCGGGCGATGTCGAAGGTGTGGCCCGCTGGGCAGCGCAGTGCGCCGCAGTCGGGGTGCAGGCGGTGCGTGCGGCACGTGGGGCAGCGCAGCAGGTCGAGGGAGAGTTCGAGGGCAGGGGGAAGCGACACGGGCACGGGGCACTCCTGGCAAGGGTGAAGGGAAGAGGGCCGTGCCTGCACGCGCGCTCAGGAAAGAACGGACAGCGCCGGAACGTGGTTCACGCAGCAGGCACACCAAGGAGGGCGACGCCGTCCGGCATCGCCCTCAGCGCCTTCCGATCACAGGAAGCAGCAGTGCGGGGTGCTCATGAATGCCACGCCATGAGTCTACGAGGGGTCACGAGCATCCGGCGGGGTACAGGACTGGATGGCGTCCCGTCGGGTGGTGCAGGGTTCAAGGCGCGAATCCGCAGGTTCCCGTCGACGTCAGGGCTTTCCGGGCACGCGACAGGTGACGGCACGTCAGCCCACTGATCGGGCGGTCGCGGCCTCGTACGTGTGCGACGCCGGGACAGGAGCCCGCACCCCGGGCGTGACACACCGCCCCGAAAGCGTGAGCACTTTGGCCGCCACTGTCCTGATGAGGCTCATGTGAGCGCTCTGATGACACTTGTCCGCCGACTGCTCACGTTTTTCCGCACCGCATCCGTCCCCGGCCCCGGCCCCGGCCCCGCAGAGTCGGCACCGGGCAGATCCCCCTGCACCACCCGGCGGGACACCGTCTCCCCGCCGATGCAGGGGTCAGCGGCTACGCATCAGGCAGCCGGAGAACCGGGCCCCTTGAGGGTGCCGAGGAAGGCGGTCCAGGCGGTGGTGGGGAAGCGGAGCACCGGGCCGTGCGGGGTCTTGCTGTCACGGACGGGGACAACGTCGGGAAAGCCGTCGGCGACCTCGACGCAGTTCCCGTCGCCCCCTTCGCTGTAGCTCGACTTGCGCCAGGCGACGGCGGTGAGATCGGGGGTGCGGCTCATGACGGGTAATCCTCCATGACACGCTCGATGAACGCCACCGACTCTGGTGGCGACAGCGCCAAGTCTCTTACCTGATCGTAGGCCAAGCGGTACTTCTGAAGGTTCTCGGCCTCGTCCAACAGCTCACCCGACGCGTTGCCTTCCAGGTAGACAACCCCTCCTCCGTCCTCCTGCCAGAGCAAGGAGAGGGAGCCGTACCCCTTCAGAGAATGGAATCCTGCCGCCAGCGGTAGCACTTGAAGAGTGGTGGAGGACTGCTCGGCAGAGAAGCGGAGATGAGCCAACTGTTCCGCCCAGACCTTCTGGTCCGCAATCGGGCACCGCAACACCGACTCGTCGAGAATCACGCGAATGTTCGGCGGCGGCTTGCGGTGCAGCACGTCCTGTCGGCCGACACGAGCGGCAACCTGCTCCTCCAGATCTTCCTCGGTGCGTCCCGGCCACAGAGAGAGAACGGCTCTGGCGTACGCCTCCGTCTGGAACAGACCGGGGATCGTCAGCATGTACTTGTGCATGATGGTGGCGGTGGCCTCGTACCGCATGAACATCTTGTAGCCACCCTTGAACACCTCCACCCGGGCCAGCTTCCACAACCGAACCAGCAGGTCTCCGGTCCCGTAGTACGTGTCCAGGTCCTCCATCACCGGTCGCTTGGAGATGCGTTCGGCGGCTTCCAGCCGGTACAGGTAGCTCTTGTCGTAGTTGGTGTCCTCGGCGAGCTGGCTCAGCGACTTGCCCGCCTTCTCGCGGAGGTAGCGCAGGGTGCTGCCGAGCGCGCCCCGCGCGGAGTCCTCGTTACTGTCCTGCTGCTCCGGCCGTACGTTCATCGGCCAACTCCCCTGCCCCTCGTACCGCGTCTGCTGCCTCGCGGAGCGGCAACGCGTCGGCCCTGGTCACGCCACCTGCTCAGCGTGATGCTTCGAGTGCAACACGTGACGAACGACCGGAGCAGGTAAATGACGGACAAGGAACTCGAAGCGGTGATGGACGGCATTCAGCAGGCGGAGGCCGTGCGGGAGGAGTTGGGGGTGGCGCTGGCCGGTGTCGGGGTCACACTGCCCTCGCTGGCGCTGGACGTCCCCACGGTCGCGGCATGCCACGCCGTCCCGCTCATCGACCTCGGGCGCTGCAACCTGGAGACCGCTCGCAGGCTCGCGGCCGTTCTGCGGGCAGCCGGAACGGCGCGGTGAGCGGGGGGACGGAGCCGCTCACGGCTGACGAGCGGCGCCTGATGCTGCGGTTGCTGGCCTGCCTGAGGAACGGCCTGGTGTGCGCGGCCGAGGAAGGCCGGGACGAGTCGCCGCCGGAGTCCGCGCCGCGGGGAGGCGGGCGGCCGCTGAGCGAGCGGCTCCGGGAACTCAACCACTGGAGCAGTCACCGGGACGGCCTGCGGTGACCGGGCGGCAGTCGGACGTGGACTGGCTCGCACCACCTCGGGGAACGGAAAGCCTCCCGCGCGGCAGCCTGGTGGAGGACCCGGAATCCGGACGCGTGGGGATCCTCCAGGACGTCACGGCGTACGTGCCTCCCTGGCGAGGGGATCAGCGCCCGCGTCCGACCGCGTTCGTACGTCCCGTCGGTGGGGGCCGGGAGTGGACCGCGCCCCCGGAGCGGTTGCGTCGGGCCGACGGCCGGGACCGTGGGGGTGAGCACGGTCCCGGCCGGCCGGGATGACGGTCCGCGCCGTCAGTGGTTGCGGGGGAAGCCCAGGTCGACGCCGGCCGGGGCGTCGGCGGGGTCGGGCCAGCGGGTGGTGACGACCTTGCCGCGGGTGTAGAAGTGCGTGCCGTCGTTGCCGTAGATGTGGTGGTCGCCGAAGAGGGAGTCCTTCCAGCCGCCGAAGGAGTGGTAGCCGACGGGGACCGGGATCGGCACGTTCACGCCGACCATGCCGGCCTCGACCTCCAGCTGGAAGCGGCGGGCGGCGCCGCCGTCCCGGGTGAAGATCGCGGTGCCGTTGCCGTACGGCGAGGCGTTGATCAGGTCCAGGGCCTCCTCGTACGTCTCGGTGCGCAGCACGCACAGCACCGGGCCGAAGATCTCGTCCTGGTAGGCCTTCGCGGACGTGGGCACCCTGTCCAGCAGGGAGATGCCGATCCAGTGGCCGCCCTCGTGGCCCTCGACGGTGTGGCCGGTGCCGTCCAGGACGACCTCGGCGCCCTCGCCCGCCGCGTTCGCCACGTAGGAGGCGACCTTGTCGCGGTGGGCCTTGGTGATCAGCGGGCCCATCTCGGAGGCCGGGTCGTTGCCGGGACCGATCTTGATCTTCTCGGCGCGCTCGCGGATCTTCTCCACCAGGGTGTCGCCGATCGCGCCGACGGCGACGACCGCGGAGATCGCCATGCAGCGCTCCCCCGCCGAGCCGTAGGCGGCGGAGACGGCGGCGTCGGCCGCCGCGTCCAGGTCGGCGTCGGGCAGCACCAGCATGTGGTTCTTGGCGCCGCCCAGGGCCTGGACGCGCTTGCCGTTCGCCGAGGCGGTGGTGTGGATGTAGCGGGCGATCGGCGTGGAGCCGACGAACGAGACGGCCTTGACGTCGGGGTGGGCGAGGAGGCGGTCGACGGCCAGTTTGTCGCCGTGGACGACGTTGAAGACGCCGTCCGGCAGCCCGGCCTCCGACAGCAGTTCGGCGAGGCGGACGGCGGCCGACGGGTCCTTCTCGGACGGCTTCAGCACGAAGGTGTTGCCGCAGGCGATGGCCAGCGGGAACATCCACAGCGGCACCATCGCGGGGAAGTTGAACGGGGTGATGCCCGCCACGACGCCCAGCGGCTGGCGGATCGAGGCGACGTCGACCCGGCTGGCGACCTCCGTGGACAGCTCGCCCTTCAGCTGCACGCTGATCCCGCAGGCCAGGTCGACGATCTCCAGTCCGCGCGCGACCTCGCCGAGCGCGTCGGAGTGCACCTTGCCGTGCTCGGCGGTGATCAGCGCGGCGATCTCGTCGCGGTGCGCGTCCAGCAGCGCCCGGAACGCGAAGAGGACGGAGGTCCGCTGGGCCAGGGAGGACCGCCCCCAGGTCAGGTACGCCTCCTTGGCGGCGGCGACCGCGGCGTCCACCTCCTCCACGGAGGCGAACGCGACCTTCGTGGTGACCTCGCCGGTCGCCGGGTCGGTCACCGGCCCGTACGTGCCCGACGTGCCTTCGGCGGTCTTGCCGCCGATCCAGTGGTTGACGATCTTCGTCATGACCGAGTACTCCTTCGCAGAGGGCGGCGCCGGTTCTTCACGTGCCATGGATTCATCAGGTTCATCCCACCAGCATCGGGCTCGTGGCGCGCCCGACACACTGTCGGGCGTTCTGGTCTCCCCGTAGACACTTGGGCCGGGGGAAGCCGGGGTGGGGCGGGGTGGGCCGCGGTGACGGCCGGGGACCTCCGGCGCGGGGCCGTAGCGGGCGGGGAGTCATCGCACGCACTTCGCTCCTGCCAAAGCAAAGCGGCCTCCCGCGCCGGAGGCGATCGGTGCCGGGGCCGGCCGTCAGCGGCGCCCCGGGATACGGCCGGAACTCACGCGGCCGGGTTTCAGCCCGGTCATCGCACGGCCCCCGCGGTGACCGCCGCCTCGATCTCGTCCTCGGTGGGCATGGCGGACGAGCACTCGAGCCGGGAGGCGACGATGGCTCCGGCGGCGTTGGCGTACCGCATGGTCCGCTCCAGGCTCCAGCCGGCGAGCAGACCGTGACAGAGGGAGCCGCCGAAGGCGTCGCCGGCGCCGAGGCCGTTGAGGACGTTCACCGGGAGCGGCGGGACCTCGGCGCTCTCACCCGTGGCGCTGACCGCGAGGACGCCCTTCGGTCCCTGCTTGACCACGGCGAGTTCGACGCCGGCGGCCAGCAGCGCGCGGGCGGCGGCATGGGGTTCGCGGACGCCGGTGGCGACCTCCACCTCGTCCAGGTTGCCCACGGCGACGGTGGTGTGGCGCAGGGCCTCCTGGTAGAAGGGGCGGGCCTGGTCGGGAGCGCGCCAGAACATCGGGCGCCAGTCCAGGTCGAAGACGGTGGTGCCGGCCTTGGCCCGGTGGGCGAGCGCGCCGAGGGTCGCGGTGCGGCTGGGCTCCTCGCTCAGTCCGGTGCCGGTGACCCAGAAGACGCTCGCGTCACGGATGGCGTCCAGGTCGAGTTCGTGGGCGTGGATCTCCAGGTCGGGGGCCTTGGGCAGACGGTAGAAGTACAGCGGGAAGTCGTCCGGCGGGAACACCTCGCAGAAGGTGACCGGGGTGGGCAGCCCGGGGACCGCGGTGACCCAGCGGTCGTCCACGCCGAAGTCGCGCAGCTCCTGGTGGAGGTAGGTGCCGAAGGGATCGTCGCCGGTGCGGCTGATCACCGCCGTGTGCCGTCCGAGACGGGCGGCGGCGACCGCGACGTTCGTCGCCGAGCCGCCGAGGAACTTGCCGAAGGAGGTGACCTGCGGAAGCGGGACACCGGTCTGGAGCGGGTAGAGGTCCACTCCGATACGGCCCATGGTGATCAGGTCGTACGCCATCGCGATCGCGTTCCCTTCGTGCCGTGTCGCGGTGTCCGGTGGTCCCGGGTCGTCCTGGTACGGCTCTCCCCCGGTTTCTAGCCGTGGAGCGAAGCCCTGTCAATGTTTTGTCCAGACATACGGACCAGATCTCGACAGGGCCTCCTCGCACCCGGCCGGTTCGACCGGGGCACCCCGAACGGATCAACCCGCCCCGCCGACGAACCGGCGAAGGCCTTTGCGTCACTTGTGCCACAAACACCTCGCTCCTGTCACAGATGTCCCGCGCAGGCGGCTCTTCCGTCACGCCCCGCGCACAACCGCCAACCCGCTCCGTAACGCGTCGTTCACCGGGCAGAACGCTGGGTGATCGCCAGCGCAGCACCCGGCTCCCCCTGACGGCCGCCCCCTGGCCGCCTCCGTGGTGCTCGCGGGGAGGAACGACGCATGACCGACCGACGTCTGTGGTCGTACAAGGACATCGCGGCACACATCAAGGTGCAGCCGGACACCGTGCGCTCCTACCGCAAGCACGGTCTGCTGCCCCCGCCCGACCACGTGGAGAGCGGCAAACCGTACTGGTACGCGGACACGGTGCGCCGCTGGGTGGCGGCCCGGCCCGGCAACCGGAGCCGCAGGGACGGCTGACCCGTACGGCGCCGCCCGTGCCCGGCCGAGGCCGGGGCACGGGCGGTCCTCAGTTCCAGGGCTCGATGACCGTCGCGCCCGCGCCCGGAGCCGTGCCCATCGCCGCCAGGGCCGACGGGACGGCGTCCAGGCCGATGGTGCGCGTCACCAGCAGGTCGGGGCGCAGGACGCCCGCCCGGACCAGCTCCAGCATCGGGGGATAGGTGTGCGCGGCCATGCCGTGGCTGCCGAGGAGTTCGAGCTCCAGGGCGACGGCACGGGCCATCGGCACCGGGGTCGTGCCCGTCGGTGAGGGCAGCAGGCCGACCTGGACGTGGCGGCCCCGGCGACGCAGGCCGTTCACGGAGGCGGCGCAGGTGGCGGGCGAGCCCAGGGCGTCCAGGGAGAGGTGGGCGCCCCCGCCGGTGAGGTCGCGGACCGCGGCCGCGGTGTCCTGCGTCTCGGACCCGTCCACGCACTGGGCCGCGCCGAACTTCCGGGCCAGGTCCAGGGCCCGGGGGGACACGTCGACGGCGACGACCCGGGCGCCCGAGGCCGCCGCGATCATCACGGCCGACAGGCCCACCCCGCCGCAGCCGTGCACCGCGACGAACTCCCCCGCCGCCACCCGGCCCTGCTGCACCACCGCCCGGTAGGCCGTGGCGAAACGGCAGCCCAGGGAGGCGGCCGTCGCGAAGGACATGCCCTCGGGGACGTCGACCAGGTTCACGTCGGCGTGGTCCAGGGCCACGTACTGGGCGAACGAGCCCCAGTGGGTGAAGCCGGGCTGGGTCTGCCGCTCGCACACCTGCTGGTCCCCGGCCGCGCAGGCCGGACAGCTCCCGCAGGCGCAGACGAAGGGGACGGTGACCCGGTCGCCGACCCGCCGGCCGGTGACCCGCGCGCCGACCGCCTCGACCACACCGGCCAGTTCATGGCCGGGCACGTGCGGCAGCGTGATGTCCGGGTCGTGGCCCTGCCAGCCGTGCCAGTCGCTGCGGCACAGGCCGGTGGCCTCGACCCGCACCACGACCCCGTGCTCCGCGGGCTCCGGGTCCGCGACCTCCCGCACCTCGGCCGGTTCCCCGTACCGCTCGAACACCACCGCCCGCATGACCGGCCCGCCTTCCGTCCGCGCCGGCGGTGCGGGGCGACCGGCGCGGAGTGCCGTACGCGCACCCCGGCGCCTCCCCTGCCCCTCCCGGCGATCACCGTTTGCGGCGGAACGCTATCCGCGAACCTCCGCCTTGTCGCGGGTGGCTCCTTGATCCGGGAGAGCCCCGGCGGTCCTGGATTCATACCCCCTAGGGGTATAGACTGAAAAACGTGGCCCCGCGGGCCCCTCCACCCCACACGTCTCGACGAGGGAGTAATGACATGACCACCCAGACCGACACCCAGGGCTCCGTCACCGCCACCTACAAGGTGAGCGGCATGAGCTGCGGCCACTGCGAGGGCGCCGTCTCCGGCGAGATCTCCGAGCTCCCCGGGGTCGCCTCGGTGAAGGCCGTCGCCGCCACCGGCGTGGTCACCGTCGTCTCCGCGGCCCCGCTCGACGAGGAGGCCGTCCGCGCCGCCGTCGACGAGGCCGGCTTCGAACTGGCCGGCAAGGCCTGAGGGCACGGCGCCCCGGCCGGCCCTCGCCGCACCGGCCGACCCGCCGTCAAAGGGCGTTTCATTGAGATCTCGACCTGATGAACCCCTGGAGTCCGGTACGACCTTTCACATAAGCTCTTCACAAGGCGTACGCACCGTCCTTACGCTTGGGCCCCATTGGCGATACCGGGGCTCTTGTGCATGTAACGGACATACGCAGGAGACGCAGATCACAGTGAAGTGAACGTAACCATCGAAGGGGTTCGAAGGTCTAAGTTGGCGATGTCGGGAAGCGTCTTGGGGGGCGCGACCTGGCATCTGGGGATGTCTTTGGGGGACTTTCCCAGACTGCGTTGCCGGGGCACGTACTTCGGAGAGCTTTGAGCGGCCCTCCCGACCGTGCGCTGTCCCGGCAGACCGCATGGGGGCAGTGAGTTCCGTTCTGCTCATTGTGCTCACACAGCGATTCAGGCGCTGTTCTTCACAGACGCCCGGCCGGATCCCGTGGGGGGAATCCGCACCGGGACATGGGAAGGCGCCCTGACGTCGGCCCGTGGGGGGACCGGCGCGGGGCGCCTTCTCGCTTTTCCCGAGACTCGCTTCCGGCCCGAGCGGCCCGGCCCGCTGACGAAAACACCGGACGGCACACCCCTGAGGGCATGCCGTCCGGTGTCCGTACCGGCGACCGGCGTCGGTCAGCGCTGCTCGACCGGGATGAAGTCCCGCTCCACCACGCCCGTGTAGATCTGGCGCGGGCGGCCGATGCGGGAGCCCGGCTCCTTGATCATCTCGTGCCACTGGGCGATCCAGCCCGGAAGGCGGCCGAGGGCGAACAGGACCGTGAACATCTCGGTCGGGAAGCCCATGGCCCGGTAGATCAGACCGGTGTAGAAGTCCACGTTCGGGTAGAGGCTGCGCGAGACGAAGTAGTCGTCGGAGAGCGCGTGCTCCTCCAGCTTCAGCGCGATGTCCAGCAGCTCGTCGGACTTGCCGAGAGCGGACAGCACCTCGTGCGCGGCGGCCTTGATGATCTTGGCGCGGGGGTCGAAGTTCTTGTAGACCCGGTGGCCGAAGCCCATCAGGCGGACGCCGTCCTCCTTGTTCTTCACCTTGCGGATGAAGGAGTCGACGTCGCCACCGTCGGCCTGGATGCCCTCGAGCATCTCCAGGACCGACTGGTTGGCGCCACCGTGCAGCGGGCCCCACAGGGCGGAGATGCCGGCGGAGATCGAGGCGAACATGTTCGCCTGCGAGGAACCGACCAGACGCACCGTGGAGGTCGAGCAGTTCTGCTCGTGGTCCGCGTGCAGGATGAGCAGCTTGTCCAGGGCGGAGACGACGACCGGGTCGAGCTCGTACTCCTGGGCCGGGACCGAGAAGGTCATGCGCAGGAAGTTCTCGACGTAACCGAGGTCGTTGCGCGGGAAGACGAACGGGTGACCGATCGACTTCTTGTACGCGTAGGCCGCGATGGTCGGAAGCTTGGCGAGCAACCGGGTGGTGGAGAGGTTGCGCTGGCGCTCGTCGAAGGGGTTGTGGCTGTCCTGGTAGAACGTGGACAGCGCCGAGACGACCGACGACAGCATGGCCATCGGGTGGGCGTCGCGCGGGAAGCCCTTGTAGAAGTTCTTGACATCCTCGTGCAGCAGGGTGTGCTGCGTGATGTTGTTCCTGAACACGCTGAGTTCGTCGACGGTCGGCAGCTCACCGTTGATCAGCAGGTAGGCGACCTCCAGGAAGGAGGAGCGCTCGGCCAGCTGCTCGATCGGGTACCCGCGGTAACGGAGGATGCCCCCCTCACCGTCCAGGTACGTGATCGCGGATTTGTATGCGGCGGTGTTGCCGTAGCCGCTGTCCAGCGTCACCAGTCCGGTCTGGGCGCGGAGCTTCCCGATGTCGAAGCCCTTGTCGCCGACGCTGCTGTCGACCACCGGGTAGGTGTACTCGCCGTCGCCGTACCGCAGTACTACAGAGTTGTCGCTCACGTCTTCCCTCACCGACGTAGTGCCTCATCTTCGAGGTGCCCTGACTGTCTCTACCATCCCCCACTTGGCTCAGGAGAGTGCACTCGGGGTCGACCATCGGGCCTATCGGCGGCACTGAGTGCCGCCAACTTTCTCATCCTGCCCGTTGCGTTCAACTTCCGGAAGCCCTTGTGACCTTTGCGACTCATTTGATCGATCATTTTTCTTCCGGGATCGGGGCGAAGAACCGCAACAACGGCGGATCAGACGCCCGCGAGCCGGAAGTCGAGCGCCGTACAGCGCCTGCCCGCCGACACCGTGCGGACCGCCTGTCCGATCGCCCTGCGGGAGCCGACGAGGACGACCAGCCGCTTGGCCCGGGTGACCGCCGTGTAGAGCAGGTTGCGCTGGAGCATCATCCAGGCGCCCGTGGTCACCGGGATGACGACGGCCGGGTACTCGCTGCCCTGGGAGCGGTGGATGGTCACCGCGTAGGCGTGCGCCAGTTCGTCCAGTTCGTCGAACTCGTACGGCACCTCCTCGTCCTCGTCCGTCAGCACCGTCAGCCGCTGTTCGACCGGGTCGAGCGAGGTGACCACGCCGACGGTGCCGTTGAAGACCCCGTTCTCACCCTTTTCATAATTGTTACGGATCTGGGTGACCTTGTCGCCGACACGGAAGACCCGGCCGCCGAACCGCTTCTCGGGCAGGTCGGGCCGGCCGGGAGTGACGGCCTGCTGGAGCAGTCCGTTCAGCGTGCCGGCGCCGGCCGGGCCCCGGTGCATGGGGGCCAGGACCTGCACGTCCCGCCGCGGGTCGAGCCCGAACCTCGCCGGGATGCGGCGCGCGGCGACGTCCACGGTGAGCCGGCCGGCCTCCTCGGTGTCGTCCTCGACGAAGAGGAAGAAGTCCTTCATGCCGTCGGTGACCGGGTGTTGCCCGGCGTTGATCCGGTGCGCGTTGGTCACCACGCCCGACTGCTGGGCCTGGCGGAAGACGCGGGTGAGGCGGACGGCGGGGACGGGACTGCCGTCGGCCAGCAGGTCCCGGAGCACCTCGCCCGCGCCGACGCTGGGGAGCTGGTCGACGTCCCCGACGAAGAGGAGGTGCGCGCCCGGGGCCACCGCCTTGACCAGCTTGTTGGCCAGCAGCAGATCGAGCATGGACGCCTCGTCGACCACCACCAGGTCGGCGTCCAGCGGCCGGTCCCGGTCGTAGGCGGCGTCCCCGCCGGGCTTGAGCTCCAGCAGGCGGTGGACGGTGGAGGCCTCGGCGCCGGTCAGCTCGGCCAGGCGCTTGGCGGCGCGGCCGGTCGGCGCGGCGAGCACCACCTTGGCCTTCCTGGCGCGGGCCAGCTCCACGATGGAGCGGACGGTGAACGACTTGCCGCAGCCGGGGCCGCCGGTGAGGACCGCGACCTTCTCGGTGAGCGCCAGCTTCACGGCGGCCTCCTGCTCGGGAGCCAGGTCGGCTCCCGTACGCCCCTTGAGCCAGCCGAGGGCCTTCGCCCAGTCCACGTCCCGGAAGCCCGGCATCCGGTCCTCGCCGGTGCGCAGGAGGCGCAGCAACTGGGCGGAGAGGGAGAGCTCGGCGCGGTGGAAGGGGACGAGGTAGACGGCGGTGATCGGGTCGCCGCCCTGCGGGTCGGGCACCTTCTCCCGTACGACGCCGGGGTCCTCGCCCTCCTCCGGCTCGGCGGCCAGCTCGGCGAGGCACTCGATGACGAGCCCGGTGTCCACCTGGAGCAGCTTCACCGCGTCGGCGATCAGCTTCTCCTCGGGGAGGTAGCAGTGCCCCTGGTCGGTGGCCTGCGACAGCGCGTACTGCAGACCGGCCTTGACCCGGTCCGGACTGTCGTGCGGGATGCCCACGGACTGGGCGATCTTGTCGGCGGTGAGGAAGCCGATGCCCCAGACGTCGGACGCCAGCCGGTAGGGCTGGTTCTTCACCACGGAGATCGAGGCGTCCCCGTACTTCTTGTAGATCCGCACCGCGATCGACGTCGACACCTCGACGGTCTGGAGGAAGAGCATGACCTCCTTGATCGCCTTCTGCTCCTCCCAGGCGTCGGCGATCTTCTTGGTCCGCTTGGGCCCGAGGCCGGGCACCTCGATGAGCCGCTTGGGCTCCTCCTCGATGACGGTCAGGGTGTCCAGCCCGAAGTGCTGGGTGATGCGGTCGGCGAAGACCGGCCCGATGCCCTTGACCAGCCCGGAACCGAGGTAGCGCCGGATGCCCTGGACGGTGGCCGGGAGCAACGTCGTGTAGTTCTCGACGTGGAACTGCTTCCCGTACTGCGGGTGCGACCCCCAGCGCCCCTCCATCCGCAGCGACTCGCCCACCTGGGCCCCGAGCAGCGCCCCGACGACGGTGAGCAGGTCGGCGGCGCCCCTGCCGGTGTCGACGCGGGCGACCGTGTAACCGTTCTCCTCGTTGGCGTACGTGATGCGCTCCAGCACACCTTCGAGCGTGGCGAGCCGCCGCTCACCGGGGGCCGCCGCGGACTGATTGGACATGCTCCGACCGTACCGGTGGGCTGTGACAGGGCGCCGGGGCGTTCGGTTTCAGCGCCGGGAATCCGCTTTGAGCCCTTGGAGGAAGGGGGCGAAGGCCCCTGGCGGGACGGCGAGGGCCGGGGCCTGTTCCCTCACGCGGGTGAGCCGACTTCATGGGAGGGCAGAAGGCCGGCCTCGGACAGACGTTGCCATGCTGTGCGCACATGAGCCCGCGTGAACATGCGCTGCTTACGCTCATTCCATCCGCTGATGCACGCTGCAACGGCGTCAGGGCTTGGTGGCGGCGTGACCAATTCTTCTGCAGCGAACAGGACGGTGCTCAGGAGTTCCATGCCGAAGGCGTCCTCGAAACCAGCCGTCAGCTCGTGGAATTTAGTCGCAATCTCCTCGAACTCCGGGTACTGCTCAAGAAGCCGCTCGGCTTCGTCCACGGAGCCCTTGTCAATTTCAAGGATCGCCTGAGCTCCACTGGTGCCGTCCCCATACCCCGTGATGAAGTGCCCCTCCATCGCCGATACCGCCCTGTCCAAGGGCTGCGAGTACGGACCGTAGATCCCCTTTTCGAAATGAAGACCCAGAGGCAGCCGCAACTTCTGCAGAAGATATGAAATCTTGTGCGCTTCGAGCAGCGAAACGCGAGGCTCAAAGGCAAGCCCCCGCGAGATTCCACTACGGATATAGCGGTCGAGCGCAGCAAGGAAAGCGGCACGCTCGCGGTTCATGGGGGGCGCTTCGGTGGCGTTCGGCATGGAGGGGGCACTCGGTGCGCCGGACGGTTCCCACACCCGGACCTCGACCCCGGGGATCGTGCCCAGCGCCTGGCGAATCATGGGCTCGACCTCACGCCAGGAAAGACCTCCGTTGCCGCACCCGAGCGGAGGGACCGCGATCGACCCGATTCCCCTCTCGACGATCTCGTCACGCAATGCGACAAGCCCCGAGGCGATGTCCTCGATCCGGGACGGCGCGCGCCAGTGACGCTTGGTCGGGAAGTTGATGATAAAACCGGGGCCCGCCATCTGTCCGACCTCATGCACATGCATTCGGCCGACCGTCACATCCCCGCGATCACAGGACGCCTTGTAATCCTTGAAATTCTCCGGATAGGCCCGCTTGAACTGCAAGGCGATGCCCTTGCCCATAACACCCACGGTGTTGACCGTGTTCACAAGGGCATCGACATCCGCCAGAAGCAGATTGCCGGTGCCGCGCGTAATCATCGCCGTCCTTCCCTTGGGGGGTCCGACCCCCTCCGTCAACTCAGTAGTACCACTCACGTCTGACACTCACCGGGAGCCCGGCCCCCGCCTCTCTGAGCAAGCGATGCGCTTGTTGAGCATGATCATGATCATCAGCCCCGACCTCATGCAGGGCGGTGACCGGGAGGTGTTCGAGGACCAGAAGTTCAGCCATGCGGCGTCTCATCCGGTCACCGTCGTCAGCCGTGTTCGCCCAGTACCGAGCCGTCATGATCTCCCAGTCGACGGCAGTGGGCATCTCACCCAGCGTCGTGAAGTGCTGGGTGATCTCGTTTGCGCAGTTGCCGTCGCTGAAGACGAAGGGCCTTCCGGATTCCGCAACCGCACCCACGGACGTGACGAGGTAGACGAGGGGCGTCTGTCCCTCCCGGTACGTCGGCACGCCACCCCGGCTGATCACGTACAGCATGGGGGACCGCGGAGCGAAGTAGAACGGAACGTAGTCAGCTGGGCAACCGTACGGCGGGACGGTGATCCGTCGGGTGCGCCGTTCGGCCTTGACCTCCCTGTCCCCACACTCCAGCAGCACCCCTCCCCTGCTCTGCATGACGGCGTCCGAGACCAACTGCTTCTCGATAAGGATGTCGCGCAGGTTGCGTACGTGCGTGAAGTGGAAAAGTCGCCGTTCCCCAACGTTCGTCACGAGAGCCGAGTAGACCACACTCATGCACTCCCAAGAACAGTAGTCACGTCATCAACTAACCTTGTTCGACTAATGGTTGGATGACGACAGCCGAGTCCGACGGCAAGGCCGAGGGCGAGGCCGGCATGGGAGGACGCCACGGACGGCGAGCCGCCGTTCACCGGGGGCCGCCGCGGACTGGTTGGACATTGTTCGACGGGACCCGTGGGGCGTGACAGCCCGGACCCCGCCCGAGAGGCCGGAGTGGGTAGGCTTTCGCGAACCGACTCGAGCAGATGGCGGAGCCGCACGTGACGCGAGACCTCTACAACGTCCGGTTGCGTCCCACCGAGGCCGCTGCCGCACCGCTGACCGACGAGGAGGAGCAGCGCTTCCGAAGCGTGCTCTTCAGCGAACTCGGGAACGAGATCGCCGACCACGGCTCTGCGCGTTTCCCGGCGTACACGCCGGAGGACCGCCGCCGGCTCGTCGAGGTCGCACACCGCCTCACCGCGCACTGGGGGCAACAGGTGTTCGTCGAGGCCGAGGACCTGACACGCCTGAGGCTCTACCTCGCCGGATACGGGGAACGGACGCAGGCATTGCCGCCGCACCCCTGAGCCCCGTGTCAGCGACGGCCTCGCGTACGCGTCACAGCTCCCTCGCCGACTCCTTCAGGGCTTCGAGGAAGGGGGCGAAGGCGGTGGTGGGGAAGGTGAGGGTGGCTCGGGCGGGGGCCTTGGAGTCACGGACGGCGACGTGGGTGAGGGAGTTCGCGATCTCCACGCAGTCGTTGCCGTCGTCGGGGCCCGAGTAGGACGACTTCCGCCAGTTGTCCATGGAGTGCCTCACAGCTCTCTCTCCAGTTTGTCGATGAAGTCACGCGACCGTCCGGGGTCGAGCGACACGGCTTCCACCTTACGGAAGCGCGTTCGAAAAGCACCGAGCTGGGCTTCGGAGTCGATGAAGGCCGAACCATGGGGCACGTCACGCACCACCGTGTCCAGTTTGGGAACCGGACCGCCCACATAGGTCATGGCGCTCGCAGCTCTGGCGAAGCCGTCCAGGTCGAAGGGGATGACGCGGACGGTGACGTGATCCTCCTCGGAAAGCTCCAGGAGCTTGGCGAGTTGAGCCCGGGAGGCGGCACGGTCGCTGACCCTGATGCGCAGGGCGCACTCATGGATCACCAACTCATACGGGGTAGCCAGCTGCTGACGTCTCATTCGGTGGTGGACACGCAACTCAAGTTCCTCCCGGGCCAGTTCCGGCACCCTGGACGAGAAAACAGCGCGAGCGTAATCCTCTGTCTGCAGCAGGCCCGGCACATAAAGCACCACCACCTCACGCAGGAACGTGGCGTGGTGGTCCAGTTCCGCGAGGTCCAGAAATGACGTGGGCAGGAGGCCTCGATACTCCTCCCACCAGCCGCGTGTCCGGCCGGTGGCCATGGCGATCAGCGCATCGACGAATTCCTGGTCCGTGCAGGCGTAGTGGGACGCGAGGCGACGGAGGCGTTCCTCGCTCACGCCTGCGAGTCCGGACTCGATGTGGGTGATCTGGGTGGGGCTCACTCCGAGCAGTGCTGCCGCCTGCCGGGAAGTGAGGCCTGCCGCTTCTCGGAGTCTGCGCAGTTCAGTCGCCAGACGCATCTGACGTGCCGTCGGTTCGCGCCTCAAAGCTCTCGCCCACCCCTTGATCCAACGCGCCCGCAGACGCGACTCGTTCGGGGGCAGATTACGCGACCCGCCTGCCGCATCTCTACATTTAGACCTACCGTCAGTGACACAACGCACACCCTGTGAAGTCAAGGGCGCCGGAAGTGCACCGCTTCGCCCTGTCGTGACGCCTGCGGCAATGACACCGTCCCCCTCCCTCGAACCCCTCCCTCACCGAACGGAGTTGACGCATGCCCGAAAACGCATCGTGGGAGTACTCCCTCCACATCCCCAACGATCTCCGCGCCGTCACCATCAGTCGCCGCACCCTCCGGCTGATCCTGACCATGCACGGGCTGATCGGCCTCGTCGATGTCGCCGAACTGCTGGCGGCGGAGCTGGTGTCCAACGCCGTACGCCACACCAAGGGCCCCGCCGCCCTGCGCGTGCGCTGGTCGCCGCCGGGGACGCTGCGGATCGGGGCGTGGGACGCGGACCCCGAACCACCGGAGCCGCCGGTGCCGTTCGAGCGGGAGGAGTGGGAGGAAGAGGAATGGGAGTCGGGGCGAGGTCTGGCATTGGTTCGGGCCTGCGCCGACGTGTGGGGATGGCAGCCGCTGACCCGGGAGGGCGACCGGGGCAAGTACGTGTGGTGCGAACTGGCCGCCCTCCTCCAGACCGCCTGAGCGGTCTCGTTCGGATCAGCCGCCCGTTGTTCCGGCCGCAGGACCGGTCGCGTGTCCGGTCCGGAAGCAGCGGCTCGATCCGCCCACTGCGCGTCCCTCACGGTCGGACACATCCCAGCCCTCGGCCAAGACGGAGAACACCGTCCTCGCTAGGAAGCTCCTGCGTCGTGCTTCTCGCGGCTGGTGAGGACCTGGTCCATGTGGGTCTGCGCCCACTGCCTGAGCCCGCGTGTCAGGTGGTGGAGTGAGAGGCCGAGGTCGGTCAGCTCGTAGGTGACGGTGACGGGGACCGTGGGTGTCACGGTGCGGGTGAGCAAGCCGTCGCGTTCGAGGGCCCGTAGGGTCTGGGTCAGCATCTTCTGGCTGACGCCCGCCAGCAGCCGGGCGAGTTCGGAGTAGCGCATCGCTTTCGGGACGTGCGACGCGCCGGATCGTTCGGACGCGTCACCACCCAGTGCGCACAGGATCAGGACGACCCACTTGTCCGAGATCCGGTCGAGGAGCTGACGGCTGGGGCACACCGCCAGGAACGCGTTGTACTCCGTCTTGGCCTGTGCCCTTTTCTCGGCCTTCGTCGCTGTCACTGATCTCACTGCCAACCTCTGGGGTAGTTACGCACTTCAGAGTGCCTACTTCCCGATGGGAAGCAGGTCTCCAATGCTGGTGCAAGGGGGACGGAGACACCATCCCCGGCAAGAAACGAAAGGCACTGCGATGGAGACCGCCTTCACACCTCCTCTTCCCGGCGGAACCTGGAGGCTGGGTGACTCGACCGTCACCCGGTTCGGCTACGGCGCGATGCAGCTCGCCGGCCCGTGGGTCATGGGGCCGCCCGCCGACCACGACGGCGCCCTGGCCGTTCTGCGCGAGGCGGTCGGCCTCGGGATCACCCACATCGACACCAGCGACGCCTACGGACCGCACATCACGAACGAGCTGATCCGCGAAGCGCTGCACCCCTACCCGGAGTCGCTGTTCATCGCCACCAAGGTGGGCGCGACCCGCGACGCGCAGGGCGGCTGGCCCACGGCCCGGCGCCCCGCAGACCTGCGCCAGCAGGTCCACGAGAACCTCGACTCCCTCGGCGTCGAGGCCCTCGACCTGGTCAACATGCGCATGGGCGACGCCCAGGGCCCCCGGCAGGACTCGATCGCCGAAGCGTTCGAAACACTTGTCGCCCTCCGACAAGAGGGTCTGATCCGACACCTCGGCGTCAGCAACGTCACCGCGGAGCAGGTCGCCGAGGCGCGCGGCATCGCCCCGATCGTGTGTGTGCAGAACATGTACAACCTCGCCCACCGTCACGACGACGACCTCGTCGACCACCTCGCCGCCGACGGCATCGCCTATGTGCCGTTCTTCCCCCTGGGCGGCTTCACGCCGCTCCAGTCCGCGGCCCTCTCCCAGGTCGCGAGCCGGCTGGAGGCGACGCCGATGTCGGTCGCGCTGGCCTGGCTGATGCAACGCTCGCCGAACATCCTGCTCATCCCCGGTACCTCGTCCACCGCCCACCTGCGCGAGAACATCACAGGCGCCGGACTCTCCCTCTCCGACGAGGACGTGGCCGAACTGGACGGCGTCGGCCGTGCATGATCGGCCGGTGCGCCGGCCGGGGCCCCTCTTCCGGGCTCCGGCCGCGTGCCGGCGGACCCGTAAGTCGCCGTACTCCTCCGGCGAGTGGACCCACCGCGTCCCGGTCCCACGCTCGAAGGCGATCGCGTTGATCACCTCGCGGTGGCCACTCCGCCGACCACCCCGTCTCGGTGTCCGGCCCAGGAGCAACGGCTCGATCCGCGCCCCCTGCACGAAGCTCATGCCGACAACGTGGGCGAGCCTCACCGAGCCGGCCCGCACTCTGCCCTACGCCATCGCGGTCATGGGCGATACCCGGCAAGGAAAACCACTCGACGCCGCGGAGTGGAAGAGGGTGGCCGTGCGCACCCGTGTGCCGACCGGCGGCAAGAGCCCGGCTCAGCCACGGCGCCGTCGTCATGGCCCCGAGGAAAACCGCCCCCGGACCACCGAGTTCCTCAAGGGCGAGCTTGCCGTTCGAGCGGTTCGGCGGGTCCGGCGCACACCCCCGGCCGGATGCATGGCCGGCGTGGGTGGCGTGGCTCAGGTCCCGCTCCCTCACACGGGTGGGCCAGGTTCGTGGAGGACAGAAGGCCCGTCTCGGAAAGGCGCTGCCACGCTGTGCGCACACAAGCCTGTGCGCACAGGCGCCGCTTGCGTTCGTTCCACCCGCGGACACTGTCGAGAAGCCGCTCGGCTTCATGCACACAGCCCTTGTCGGGTTCCAGGATTGCCCGAGCTCCAGACGGTGTCCCCCTCGGGTGGTGCGGGGATTCTGCGTGGCCCCAGCGCCGCGGGCCGGAGACGGCTGCCTTGCCGGAAACCGTGAGCAGTCGGCGGGAATGTGTCACTTGGACGCTCGGATGAGCCATATCAGGACAGTAGTGGCCGAAGTGCTCACGACTTCGGGACGGTGCGTACTCCCCGGGGCGCGGACGGGCTCCCCGGCATCGCACACATCGAGACCGCATCCCGCGGACAGCCGAGGAAAACCGCCCGCACGAACAGCCGACCGCCCCGCCGAGCAGCGCCACCGATCCCGACCCGCAACGCCATCTTCAGATCCCTTGTACTACCCGGAGGGACGCCATCCGGCAGTTGCATTTTCTGTGGAAGAAGCACAACTCTGTACGCTTCGCCGTCCAACCCGAGCAACGACTACGACGAGAAGCCGGCCGACTGTCCGGCCATGGGCATCCCGCACTACATGATCGTCGACCCGTGCACCGGAACGATCCAGGTGCACTCCGACCTGTACAGGGGGCGCCACAGCAACAAGGAGCCGTACGTCTTCGGCGACTCGGTGCCGTTCGAGCGCGCCTACGGGTTCACCCGCCCGGCAGATGTGCAGATGCCGCCACCGCCCGTGCTCGTGATCATTCACGCAGGGGGTTCCGGTATCCGCGGCGGCGGTGGACAAGCGGTTCCGGGCATGCGACCCGCACCGGGTTCGCCGCTGCCCCCTCGCCGGACGACCGGCCGCCCGAGGACCACCCGACGCGGTCCGTCGCCGACCCGACCGGCGGGTCGCCTCCGCCGCCGGCGTGACGACCGACGCCTCCGAGGCGCTGAACCGCACCCCGACGCCCGGCCGCCCGCGGCCCACGCCGGTCGAGGCGTTCCGTCGCCGCAGCCCAGTGATCACGCGCTCCACCGGACGGAGCCCGGCCGCCCTCGGTCTTCGCCCGCCTGCGGCGCCGCAGTGGCGCCGTCGCCCACATCGTCAGGCCGACCAGGGACAGGATCGCCGCCCCTCCGACGACGGTGGATATCGCCGCCACGAGGAAGAGGGTGAGCGGCAACTCCGCCCCCGCCGGCTCCTCGCCCACCGTGCTCCCGCCCTGCTCCATGAACACCCCGACGCCGGCCGTGAGCAAGCGGTTCCGGTCCGCCGCGAGGGGTGCCGAGAGGGGGCGCCGACTGCGCTCCGCACCCCGGTCACGATTTGATGTCGGCCACCTCCACCCCCTTGTCTCCCTTCGTGTAATCGATTCCAATCCTTGGTGCACAGCCGGTGTAATCGATTCCACAAGGAGGTGGAGGCGATGGCGGGCATCAAGGACGTCGCCGCCGAGGCGGGCGTGTCCGTCGCGACGGTCTCGCGGGTCCTGAACGACCACGTGTCGGTCAGCGCGGCCGCGCGCGAGCGGGTGCTGGCCGCCGTGGAGAGGCTGGGCTACCGCCCGAACGCCGTCGCCCGGTCGCTGCGCACCCACCAGACCCGCACCCTCGGCCTGGTCATCAGCGACGTGATGAACCCGTACTTCACCGAGCTGGCCCGCTCCGTCGAGGAGGAGGCCCGCGCGCTGGGCTACAGCGTCATCATCGGCAACGCCGACGAGCGGCCCGACCTCCAGGACCACCACGTCACGACCCTGCTGGACCGCCGGATCGACGGACTGCTGGTCTCCCCCACCGACGGCGGCTCGCCCCGGATGCTGGACGCCGCCCGCGCGGGGACGCCGATGGTCTTCGTCGACCGGTGGATCCCCGGCGTGGACGTGCCCGTGGTCCGCTCGGACGGGCGGACCGCCGTGCGGGACCTGGTGGCGCACCTGTACGGGCTCGGGCACCGGCAGCTCGCGATCATCGCCGGGCCGGCCGCCACCACGACCGGGCGCGAGCGCGTCGACGCCTTCCGTGAGGCGCTCGGCGCGTACGGGCTCCCCCTCCCCGAGGCCTACATCGGTCAGGGCGACTTCCAGGCCGACAGCGGCCGCCGGGTCACCGAGGGCTTCCTCGGCCTGCCTGAGCCGCCCGAGGTCGTCTTCGCCGCCGACAACCTGACGGCGCTCGGCGCGCTGGACGCCGTCCGGGCGCGCGGGCTGCGGGTTCCCGAGGACATCGGGCTCGCCGCGTTCGACGACATCCCCTGGTTCGTGCACACCGATCCGCCGGTCACCGCGATCGCCCAGCCCACGGGCGACCTCGGGCGGGCCGCCGTGCGCGCGCTGGTCGACCGGATCGAGGGGCGGCCCGGTGAGTCCGTCACCCTTCCCGCCCGGCTCGTCGTACGCCGCTCGTGCGGCGAACCGGCCCCACGGCCCCCGGCCCCCCGGCCCCCGGCGTCCGAACCGCCGGCGTCCGAACCGCCGGCACCCATCCAGTCCCCCGTACAAAGGAGTACGTCGTGAGCAACCCGGACGAGTTGCTGCGCATCGAGGGCATCCGCAAGACCTTCCCGGGCGTGGTCGCCCTCGACAGCGTGGACTTCGACCTGCGCCGCGGCGAGGTGCACGTGCTGCTCGGTGAGAACGGCGCGGGCAAGAGCACCCTCATCAAGATGCTGTCCGGCGCCTACACCCCCGACGAGGGCCGCATCCTGGTCGGCGGCGAGGAGGTGCGCATCCACGGTGCGCAGGACTCCGAACGCCTCGGGATCGCCACCATCTACCAGGAGTTCAACCTCGTACCCGATCTGACGGTCGCCGAGAACATCTTCCTGGGGCGGCAGCCGCGCCGCTTCGGGATGATCGACCGCAAGCGGATGGAGGCCGACGCCGCCGTCCTCCTGGAGCGGGTGGGCGTCAAGGTGTCGCCCACCGCGCGGGTCCGCGAACTCGGCATCGCACGCCTGCAGATGGTCGAGATCGCCAAGGCGCTGAGCCTGGACACACGCGTGCTGATCATGGACGAGCCGACCGCCGTGCTGACCTCCGAGGAGGTCGACAGGCTCTTCTCCATCGTGGGCAGGCTGCGCGAGGACGGCGTGGGCATCGTGTTCATCACGCACCACCTGGAGGAGATCGCCGCCCTCGGCGACCGGGTCACGGTCATCCGGGACGGCCGGAGCGTCGGCCAGGTCCCGGCCACCACGCCCGAGGACGAACTCGTCCGCCTGATGGTGGGCCGGTCCATCGAGCAGCAGTACCCGCGCCGGAGGCCCGAGGCCGGGGACAGTCTGCTCCGGGTCGAGGGGCTCACCCGCGACGGCGTCTTCCACGACGTCAGCTTCGAGGTGCACGCCGGTGAGGTCGTCGGCATCGCCGGACTGGTGGGTGCCGGCCGTACCGAGGTCGTCCGCGCGGTGTTCGGCGCCGACCCGTACGACAGCGGGACCGTGACGGTCTCGGGCAGCGCGCTGCGCGCGCACGACGTCAACGCGGCGATGACGGCCGGGGTGGGGCTCGTCCCCGAGGACCGCAAGGGCCAGGGCCTCGTCCTGGACGCCTCGGTCGAGGAGAACCTGGGCCTGGTGACGCTGCGGTCGGCCACCCGCGCGGGCCTCGTCGACCTCAAGGGCCAGCACACCGCGGCGGCCCGGATCGCCGAGCAGCTCGGGGTGCGGATGGCGGGCCTCGGCCAGCACGTGCGCACCCTCTCCGGCGGCAACCAGCAGAAGGTCGTCATCGGCAAGTGGCTGCTCGCCGACACCAAGGTGCTGATCCTCGACGAGCCGACGCGCGGGATCGATGTCGGCGCCAAGGTCGAGATCTACCAGCTGATCAACGAACTCACCGCGGCCGGTGCCGCCGTGCTGATGATCTCCAGTGACCTGCCCGAGGTGCTCGGCATGAGCGACCGGGTGCTGGTGATGGCCCAGGGCCGCATCGCGGGCGAACTGCCGGCCGAGGGCGCCACGCAGGACGCCGTGATGGCCCTCGCGGTCGGCACCGGCGCGGACACCGGCACGGACGCCGGCGGCAAGAACGACGGCACCACCGACCAGACCGACAAGGAGGCCCCCCGTGGCCACTGACACGCTCAAGGGCGCGGGGGGCAAGGCCTCCGCCTCGGGCGGCCTGCGCCGCCTCCTGCTCGACAACGGGGCGCTCACCGCGCTCATCGTCCTCGTCATCGCCATGTCGGCGCTGTCCGGCGACTTCCTGACCGCCGACAACCTGCTCAACATCGGTGTGCAGGCGGCGGTCGTCGCGATCCTCGCCTTCGGCGTCACCTTCGTGATCGTCTCCGCGGGCATCGACCTGTCGGTCGGTTCGGTCGCCGCCCTGTCGGCCACCGTCCTCGCCTGGAGCGCCACCTCCGAGGGCGTCCCGGTGCCCCTGGCGGTGCTGCTGGCCGTCGCCACCGGCATCGCGTGCGGCCTGGTCAACGGCATCCTGGTGTCGTACGGCAAGCTGCCGTCGTTCATCGCGACGCTCGCCATGCTGTCGGTGGCCCGCGGTCTGTCCCTGGTGATCTCCCAGGGCTCCCCGATCCCGTTCCCCGACTCCGTCTCGCACCTCGGTGACACCCTCGGCGGCTGGCTGCCGGTGCCGGTGCTCGTGATGATCGTCATGGGCCTGATCACCGCGTTCATCCTCGGCCGGACGTACATCGGCCGCTCCATGTACGCCATCGGCGGCAACGAGGAGGCGGCCCGGCTGTCCGGGCTGCGGGTGAAGAAGCAGAAGCTGGCCATCTACGCGCTGTCCGGCCTGTTCGCCGCCGCCGCGGGCATCGTGCTCGCCGCCCGGCTGTCCTCCGCGCAGCCGCAGGCCGCGCAGGGCTACGAACTCGACGCGATCGCCGCCGTCGTCATCGGCGGCGCCTCCCTGGCGGGCGGCACCGGCAAGGCGTCCGGGACGCTGATCGGCGCGCTGATCCTGGCGGTACTGCGCAACGGCCTCAACCTCCTGTCGGTGTCGGCGTTCTGGCAGCAGGTCGTGATCGGCGTGGTCATCGCGCTGGCCGTGCTCCTGGACACGCTGCGCCGCAAGGCGGGGGCGACCCCGACCTCGTCCGGTGCGCCGGGCGGGGGCGACAGGAAGAAGCAGGCGGCGACCTATCTGCTCGCCGCGGTGGTCGCGGCGGCGGTCGTCGGCGCGCTGTCCTTCCTGCACAACGGCTCCTCGGAGACGAAGGCGCAGAAGGTCGGCCTGTCCGTGTCGACCCTCAACAACCCGTTCTTCGTGCAGGTCCGTGAGGGCGCGCAGGAGGAGGCGAAGAAGCAGGGCCTGGACCTGACCGTCACCGACGCGCAGAACGACGCCTCCCAGCAGGCCAACCAGCTGCAGAACTTCACCAGCGGCGGCCTCGACGCGATCGTCGTCAACCCGGTGGACTCGGACGCGGCCGGTCCCGCGGTGCGCTCCGCCAACAAGGCGGACATCCCCGTCATCGCCGTGGACCGCGGCGTCAACAAGGCCGAGACGTCCACGCTGGTCGCCTCCGACAACGTGGCCGGCGGCCGACAGGGAGCCAAGGCGCTCGCCGAGAAGCTCGGCGGGAAGGGCACGATCGTCATCCTCCAGGGTCAGGCGGGCACCTCCGCCAGCCGGGAGCGCGGCTCCGGCTTCGCCGAGGGGCTGAAGGACTACCCGGGCATCAAGGTCGTCGCCAAGCAGCCCGCGGACTTCGACCGCACCAAGGGCCTCGACGTGATGACCAACCTGCTCCAGGCGCACCCCGACATCGACGGCGTGTTCGCCGAGAACGACGAGATGGCGCTCGGCGCGATCAAGGCGCTCGGCTCCAAGGCCGGAAAGTCGGTCCAGGTCGTCGGCTTCGACGGCACGCCGGACGGCCTCAAGGCGGTCGAACAGGGCACGCTGTACGCGTCCGTCGCGCAGCAGCCGCGCGAACTGGGCAGGATCGCGGTGGACAACGCGCTGCGCGCCGCCGAGGGCAAGAAGATCGACGAGACGGTGATGGTTCCGGTGAAGGTGGTCACGAAGGAGAACGTGGCCGAGTTCAGCGGCTGACACCGACGACCACGACCGGGGGGCGGGCGGTCCGTGCGACCACCCGCCCCCCGGGCGACCATGTAGGGAGCCTTTCCATGTACGACTACGACCTGCTGGTCGTGGGGTCGGCCAACGCCGACCTGGTGATCGGCGTCGAGCGCCGGCCGGACGCCGGGGAGACCGTGCTCGGCTCCGACCTGGTCGTCCACCCGGGCGGCAAGGGCGCGAACCAGGCGGTCGCCGCCGCCCGGCTCGGCGCCCGGACGGCCCTGCTGGCCCGGGTCGGCGACGACGCGCACGGGCGGCTGCTGCTGGACTCGCAGCGGGAGGCCGGGGTCGACACGGTCGGCGTGCTGGTGGGCGGGGCGCCGACCGGCGTCGCGCTGATCACGGTGGACCCGTCCGGGGACAACAGCATCGTCGTCTCGCCGGGCGCCAACGGCCGGCTGACGCCCGATGACGTACGGGCCGCCGGGAGCCTCCTCCACGCCGCCAAGGTGGTCTCCACCCAGCTGGAGATCCCGCTGGAGACGGTGATGGAGGTGGCGCGTTCGCTGGCGCCGGGCAGCAGGCTCGTGCTGAACCCGTCGCCGCCGCAGCCGCTGCCGTCCGAGGTGCTGGCGGCGTGCGACCCGCTGATCCTCAACGAGCACGAGGCGAAGGTGATCCTGGGTGAGTCCTGCGTCAGCGAGGAGCCCGAGGACTGGGCGCGGCTGCTGCTCGCGAAGGGGCCCCGGTCGGTGGTGGTGACGCTGGGCGGTGAGGGTTCCCTGGTGGCCTCCTCCGACGGTGTCGCCCGCATCCCCTCCGTACCGGTGCGCGCCGTGGACACCACCGGCGCCGGGGACTCCTTCACCGCCGCGCTGGCCTGGCGGCTCGGCCTCGGCGACTCCCTGGCCGACGCGGCCTCCTACGCGGCCCGGGTGGGGGCGGCGACGGTCACCAAGGAGGGCGCGCAGGTGTCCTTCCCGACGGCGGCTGAGGTCGCGGCGCTGTGAGGAAGGACGGAATCCTGAACCGGCACCTCAGCGCCGCGCTGGCCGAACTGGGCCACACCGATCGGGTGCTGGTGTGCGACGTGGGCATGCCCATCCCCGCCGGGCCGCGCGTGGTGGACCTGGCCTTCCGGGCCGGGGTGCCGTCCTTCGCGGAGGTGCTGGAGGGGCTGCTGGCCGAGCTGGTGATCGAGGGCGCGACGGCCGCCACCGAGATCCGGCAGGCCAACCCGGCCGCCGCGGAGCTGCTGGCGGGCCACTTCCCCGACCTCGACCTGGTCCCGCACGAACGCCTCAAGGAACTGACGGCCGACGCCCGGCTCGTCGTCCGCACCGGGGAGGCCCGTCCGTACGCGAACGTGCTGCTGCGGTGCGGGGTGTTCTTCTGAACGTCCCGCACGCTTCGAGGGGGCCCTGTCCGTCGACCGGGCCCCCTCGGTTCCCTCCCCCTGTTCCCTCCCCGTCAGAACCTCTCGGATCCCCCCCGGGTCCCCCTCCAGAAGTCCTGACGCAGAGTACGACCGGTGAAGTGCGGGGAGGGTTGCACGGTCTCCCGGATTTTTTTCCCGCCCGGTTCCCCACGCTGTTCCCGGGCAGGAAGCAGCAGTCCGGTACACGTGGGGAGCCGTGTGGCGATGCCGGTGCCGGGCAAGTGGGGGTTGTGCCCTGCGGGGAAGCAGGGGGGAAGCGGGGAAGCAACGTGCGGTGCCGGACCGGACGCCGGCGTTCGCCGTCCGGTCCGGCACCGCACGCCGACGCATGCGACTCGTCGGTGTGGCCGAGGAGGCACCGGATGGGCAGCCCCCGGGGCGGGCAGCCCACCCGGTGCGTCACGCCGTGTGTTCCGCGAACCGTCGTGCGGTCTCCGCCAGTACCTCCCGCCCGTCGCGTGCCCACAGGACGTCGTTGAAGAGTTCCACCTCGATCGGGCCGGTGTAACCGGCCGCCTCCACGTAGCCCTTCCACTCGCGCATGTCGATCGAGCCGTCGCCGATCTGGCCGCGGCCGTTGAGGACGCCCTCGGGCAACGGGGTGGTCCAGTCGGCGAGCTGGAAGGTGTGGATGCGGTCCTGGGCGCCGGCGCGGGCGATCTGCGCGGGCGCCGTGTCGTCCCACCAGACGTGGTACGTGTCGACGGTGACGCCGACCTGCCGGGCCGGGAACCGTTCGGCGAGGTCGAGGGCCTGGGCGAGGGTGGAGACCACGCAGCGGTCCGACGCGTACATGGGGTGCAGCGGCTCGATGGCGAGCCGCACCCCGTGTTCCTCGGCGTAGGGGCCGAGTTCGGCGAGCGCGTCCGCGATGCGTTCGCGGGCGGCGCGCAGATCCTTGGAGCCGGCCGGGAGTCCGCCGGAGACCAGGACGAGGGTGTCGGTGCCGAGGGTGGCCGCCTCGTCCACGGCTCGGCGGTTGTCGGCCAGGGCGGCGGCCCGCTCGGCGGGGTCGAGCGCGGTGAGGAAACCGCCCCGGCACAGGGTCGTCACCGTCAGGCCCGCGTCCCGGACGAGCTTCGCCGCCGCCTCCACGCCGTAGGTCTGGACGGGTTCGCGCCACAGGCCCACGCCGGGGACGCCCAGGTCCCGGCAGGCGTCGACGAGTTCCGGCAGGGACAGCTGCTTGACCGTCATCTGGTTGATGCTGAAGCGTGCGAGGTCGGTCACGGGGTCACTCCGTACAGGTGCAGCAGGGTCCTCATCCGTTCCTCGGCGAGTTTCGGGTCGGGGAACAGGCCGAGGCCGTCGGCGAGTTCGTAGGCGCGGGCGAGGTGCGGCAGGGAGCGGGCCGACTGCAGGCCGCCGACCATGGTGAAGTGGCTCTGGTGGCCGGCCAGCCAGGCCAGGAAGACCACGCCCGTCTTGTAGAAACGGGTGGGCGCCTGGAAGAGGTGCCGGGACAGTTCGACGGTGGGGTCGAGGAGGGCGCGGAAGCCGTCCGTGTTCCCGGTGTCGAGCACCCGGACCGCTTCGGCGGCCAGTGGGCCGAGCGGGTCGAAGATGCCGAGCAGGGCGTGGCTGAAGCCCTGCTCGTCGCCCGCGATCAGCTCGGGGTAGTGGAAGTCGTCGCCGGTGTAGCAGCGCACCCCCTGCGGCAGGCGGCGGCGCAGGTCGACCTCTCGCCGGGCGTCGAGCAGCGAGACCTTGATGCCGTCGACCTTGTCGGGGTGGGCGGCGATGACCTCCAGGAAGGTGTCGGTGGCCGCGTCGAGGTCCGAGGAGCCCCAGTAGCCCTCCAGCGCCGGGTCGAACATGGGGCCGAGCCAGTGCAGGATCACCGGTTCGGCGGCCTGGCGCAGCAGGTGGCCGTACACCTCCAGGTGGTCCTCCGGGCCGCGGGCGGCGGCGGCCAGCGCGCGGGAGGCCATCAGGATGGCCTGCGCGCCGGACTCCTCGACGAGCGCGAGCTGTTCCTCGTAGGCCGCCCGCACCTCGGCGAGGGTGCCCGAGGCGAGCTGGTCGGTGCCGACGCCGCAGGCGATCCGGCCGCCGACGGCCTTCGCCTCGGCGGCGGAGCGGCGGATCAGTTCGGCCGCGCCCGCCCAGTCCAGGCCCATGCCGCGCTGGGCGGTGTCCATCGCCTCGGCGACGCCCAGGCCGTGCGACCACAGGTGGCGGCGGAAGGCGAGGGTGGCGTCCCAGTCGACTGCGGCGGGCGAGTCGGGGGTGGTGTCGGCGTACGGGTCGGCGACGACGTGCGCCGCGGAGAAGACCGTACGGGAGGTGAAGGGGGCTCCGGGGGTGAGGGCGAGGGGCTCGGTGCGGGGTTCGTACGTCCGCAACGACCCGTCCGACGCGGGGAGTCGGATGCTCACAGCGAGATCTCCGGTACGTCGAGGCGGCGGCCCTCGGCCGAGGACTTCAGGCCCAGCTCGGCGAGCTGGACGCCGCGGGCGCCGGCCAGCAGGTCCCAGTGGTAGGGGGCGTCGGCGTAGACGTGCTTGAGGAACAGCTCCCACTGGGCCTTGAAGCCGTTGTCGAACTCGCCGTTGTCCGGGACCTCCTGCCACTGGTCGCGGAAGGTCTCGGTGGCGGGGATGTCCGGGTTCCACACGGGCTTGGGGGTGGCGGAGCGGTGCTGGACGCGGCAGCCCCGCAGCCCGGCCACCGCGGAGCCCTCGGTGCCGTCGACCTGGAACTCGACGAGTTCGTCGCGGTGGACGCGGACCGCCCAGGAGGAGTTGATCTGGGCGATCGCTCCGCCCTCCAGTTCGAAGACGCCGTAGGCGGCGTCGTCGGCGGTGGCGTCGTAGGGCTTGCCGTTCTCGTCCCAGCGCTGCGGGACGTGGGTGGCGGTCAGAGCCTGGACGGACTTCACGCGGCCGAACAGCTCGTGCAGGACGTACTCCCAGTGCGGGAACATGTCGACGACGATGCCGCCGCCGTCCTCGGCGCGGTAGTTCCAGGAGGGGCGCTGGGCGTCCTGCCAGTCGCCCTCGAAGACCCAGTAGCCGAACTCGCCGCGCACGGACAGGATGCGGCCGAAGAAGCCGCCGTCGATGAGGCGCTTCAGCTTGAGCAGGCCGGGGAGGAAGAGCTTGTCCTGGACGACGCCGTGCTTGATGCCGGCCGCGTTCGCCAGCCGGGCCAGCTCCAGGGCGCCGTCGAGGCCGGTGGCGGTCGGCTTCTCGGTGTAGACGTGCTTGCCGGCCGCGATCGCCTTCTTGAGGGCCTCCTCGCGGGCGGAGGTGACCTGGGCGTCGAAGTAGACGTCGACGCTCTCGTCGGCGAGCACGGCGTCCAGGTCGGTGGAGACGTGCTCCAGGCCGTGCCGCTCGGCCAGTGCGCGCAGCGCGTGCTCGCGGCGGCCGACCAGGATCGGTTCCGGCCACAGCACGGTGCCGTCACCGAGGTCGAGGCCGCCCTGCTCGCGCAGGGTCAGGATGGAGCGGACGAGGTGCTGCCGGTAGCCCATCCGCCCCGTCACACCGTTCATGGCGATACGCACCGTCTTGCGTGTCACGTCGTTCCCTTCGTACGCGGTCCCCGCGCGCCGCGTACGCCCCACCCGTCACGTGTCGGCCGCCGCCGGCCGGGAGGGGCCGGCGACGGGTGACCGGTGACTGGTGAACGCCACAGCAAGCGCTTTCTATGTAGCTAGAAGCTAGCCTCTGAACGGCGGTCCGGACAAGACCACGGCGAACCCGACTTGTTCGAGGGGGCGAACAACGGAGCGTGGGGCCATAGGGTCTGCTCGACGGACGCCCCGGGAACCACGGCGGGGGAGCCCGGTGTGGACGACGACGAGACGACCTGCGCGACCGGAGGACGAGACATGACGGTGACCCTGGCGGATGTGGCGGCCCGCGCGCAGGTCTCCCCCGCGACGGTGTCGCGCGTGCTGAACGGGAACTATCCCGTCGCCGCCTCCACCCGCGAGCGGGTGCTGAAGGCCGTGGACGACCTGGACTACGTGCTCAACGGCCCCGCGAGTTCCCTGGCCGCCGCCACCTCCGACCTGGTGGGCATTCTGGTGAACGACATCGCCGACCCGTTCTTCGGGATCATGGCGAGCGCGATCCAGTCCGAGATCGGGGGTCCCGGCGGGCGTGCGGGCGGGGAGAGACTCGCGGTCGTGTGCAACACGGGCGGCACCCCGGAGCGCGAGCTGACGTACCTGACGCTGCTGCAGCGGCAGCGGGCCGCGGCGGTGGTGCTGACCGGCGGCGCCATCGAGGACGCCCCGCACCGGGCGGCCATGGACGCGAAGCTGCGCAAGCTGGCGGACGCCGGGACCCGGGTGGTGCTGTGCGGCCGGCCGCCGGCGCCGGACACCGGGGCGATCGCGCTGACCTTCGACAACCGCGGCGGCGGCCGGGAGCTCACCGAGCATCTGATCGGGCTCGGCCACCGCCGCCTCGGCTACATCGCCGGCCCGCGGGAGCGCACCACCACGCGCCACCGCCTCGAGGGGCACCGGGCCGCGCTCGCCGCGCACGGCATCGAGGAGGACCCCCGCTGGACCGTCCACGGCCGCTACGACCGCCGGACCGGCTACGAGGCCGCCCTCGAACTCCTGCGCAGGGACCCCGGGTTGACCGCCGTGGTCGCCGCGAACGACTCCGTCGCGCTGGGCGCGTGCGCGGCGCTGCGGGACTCCGGCCGGACGATCCCCGACGACGTCTCGGTCGCCGGTTTCGACGACCTGCCGTTCAGCATCGACGCGGTACCGGCCCTGACGACGGTGCGGCTGCCGCTCGCCGAGGCGGGGGCACGGGCCGGCCGGATCGCGATGGGCCGCGAGGAGCCACCGCCCGGGGACATCGCGTCCATCCGGGGCGAGCTGATGGTACGGGGGTCCTCCGGAGCACCTAGGGGGTGAGCGGACCGCAGGACCGCTCGGCCGCTCGGCCGCTCGGCCGCTCGATGTGTGTGCGGGGCACGTGGGGCGCGGGACGCCCGGCCACGCGGGCCGCGCCGGCACGCGCCGGCCGTGTGAGAGCGCGTCGGCCGGACCGCAGCGGACGCGGGACGCGTGGGGTGCGGGACGGGTCGGGCGCGGGGGCGCACCAGCCGCGTCCAGCCACGCGGGCCGCACCGGCCACGCCGACCGCGCCGGGCCGCGCCGGGCCGCACCGGCCGCGCCGGCCGGACCGCAGCGGACGCGGGACGCGTGGGGTGCGGGACGGGTCGGGCGCGGGGGCGCACCAGCCGCGTCCAGCCACGCGGGCCGCACCGGCCACGCCGACCGCGCCGGGCCGTACCGGCACGCGCCGGGCCGCGCCGGGCCGCGCCGGGCCGCACCGGGCCGCACCGATCGCGCCGACCGCGCCGGGCGCTTCGGCCCCGCGGGCCGTCGGCCGCAGCGGTCTCGTCGACCGTGCGCGTCGTGTCGCGTCGTGCGCGTCGCGGTTTTTCCGGTGGGAGCGATGAGTTCGGCGGACAGCGTCGGTCTGCACTTCCGTCATCGCCCGAGCGAGCAGAGCGCGCAGGACGCGTAAGAGGAGCGGCAGCAGCCATGCGTATCGTGATCACCGAGTTCATCAGTCTCGACGGTGTCGTGCAGGCCCCCGGCGGCCCCGAGGAGGACACCGACGGCGGCTTCCGGCACGGCGGATGGTCGCACGCGTACTTCGACCCGGAGGTCCTCGGCGGCGCCTTCGACGCCTCGCTGGAGAAGGCCGACGCGCTGCTGTACGGGCGCCGCACCTGGCAGACGATGGCCGGGGCGTGGCCCCAGCAGGCCGGGGATCCCTTCGCCGACCGGATCAACAGCCTGCCGAAGTACGTCGTCTCCGGCACCCTGACCGAGTCCGACCTGACCTGGAACAACAGCCGGCTCATCCCCGGTGGGGAGGCCGTCGCCCGCATCCGGGAGCTGCGGGCCACCGAGGGCGGCGACCTCGCGATGATGGGCAGCCCCACGCTCGTCCGCACCCTGCTGGGTGCGGACCTGGTGGACGAGCTGCAGCTCGTCGTCATGCCGGTGATCCTGGGCGGCGGCAAGTCGATCTTCCCCGTCGACGGCGCGAAGCGCCCGTTCGAGCTGGTCCGGGCGACCACCGCGAAGTCGGGCGCCCAGGTGTGCGTCTACCGCAGGGCCGGCGAGGCCTGACACGGACCCGTGCGGGGGATCGGGGTGACGAGGGGGGAATCGCCGGCGGGTGTCGCGGGTAGGTCCGTGGACATGAAGCTGGCGTTCTCCACCCTCGGTGTCCCCGGCCTGCCCGTGACCGACGTGCTTCGCCTCGCGACCACGCACGGCTACCACGGCGTCGAACTGCGCGCCCACCCCGAGGAACCGGTCAACCCGGGCCTCACCCCCGACGAACGGGTCGAGGTCGCCGCCCGGTTCAAGGCGGCCGGCGTCGAGGTCCTGAGCGTCGCGGGATACGTCAGAGTCGCCGCGCCGGGCGAGGACGGCCCCGTCGTCGACGAGATCCGCGCCCTCCTCGACCTCGCCCGCGACCTCGGCGCCCCCTACGTCCGGGTCTTCCCCGGCGGCACCCCCGAGCAGACCCCCGAGGAGGCCGACGCGACGGCCGCCCGGCGCCTGGGCACGGCCGCCCGGTACGCCGGTGACGTCGGCGTCCGCATCCTGCTGGAGACCCACGACTCCCACCGCACCGGCGCCGACGCGATGAGGATCCTCGGCCTCGTCGGCCACCGTCAGGTGGGCGCCCTCTGGGACGTGATGCACACCTGGCTGGGCGGCGAACAGCCCGTGGAGAGCTTCGCGGCCCTCTCCCCCCACCTCGGCTACGTACAGGTCAAGGACATCGCCTCAGCCGACGACACGACGCCGCTCCCCCTCGGCGAGGGCATCCTGCCGCTGGCCGACTGCGTGGAGGTCCTCTCCCGCCACGGCTGGGACGGCTGGCTCTGCTGGGAGTACGAGAAGCGCTGGTACGAGCGGGCCGCCGACCTCCCCGGCCTGCTCGGCCCCGGCCACGCCCACCTCTCCCGCCTCCTCAACGAATCGGCTTGACCGACTCCCGGCCGGCGGATCCGCTCCCTCGGCCGGCGGGTTCCTCCCGCCGGCCGCCCGGTGCCCCCGCGCCCCGCTCCGTGCCCCGCCCCGGCCATGTGACCGACGCGAGCGCCACGCCCCCCACCAGCAGCGCCGCCGCGCACCACCGCAGCGGTGTCACCGGCTCGCCGAGGAACAGGGCCGCCGACGACATCCCGAAGACCGGCACCAGCAGGGAGAACGGCGCCACCGTCGACGCGGGGTGACGGCGCAGCAGCCACCCCCAGGTCCCGAAGCCGAACACGGTGGCGACCCAGGCGACGAACAGCAGCGCGCTCGCCCCCCGCCAGTCCAGTGAGCCCAGCGCCGCCAGGTCCCGCGAGGGGCCCTCCAGGAGCAGCGACAACGCCAGCAGCGGCAGCACCGGCACCGTGCTCACCCAGACCATGAAGTTCAGGGCGTCGTCGGGCGCGGCCCTGCGGGTCAGCACGTTCGAGACACCCCAGCAGGCGGCCGCCGCAACGACCAGGGCGAACGCGCCCAGGGGCCCCGAGGCGCCCTCGTCGACGGCGGCGACGCCGATCCCGGCCAGTGCCACCGCCATGCCCACGAGCCGGACACCCGCGGGCCGTTCACCGAGGAGCAGGAACGCGAACAGGGCCGTGAACACGGCCTGGATCTGGAGCACCAGGGAGGACAGTCCGGCCGGCATGCCCGCGTCCATGCCGACGAACAGCAGCCCGAACTTGGCCACCCCGAGGGCGAGCCCCACCCCCACGATCCACTTCCACGCCACCTCGGGGCGCCCGACGAAGAACACGGCCGGCAGTGCCGCCGCGAGGAAGCGCAGGGCGGAGAACAGCAGCGGCGGGAAGTGGTCGAGGCCGATCTCGATGACGACGAAGTTCACGCCCCAGACGGCGGTGACGAGAACGGCGAGCAGGACGTGGGAAGGTCGCATACGTCGAGGATCACCGCCGGAACCCTTCAGTACCAGCGACGATTCCTGCATGGTGGGATGAAGCACCGCTTACCGATCGGGGAGCCGTCATGCTCGACCTCCAGCGTCTGCGCGCCCTGCACGCCGTGTCCGTCCACGGCACCGTCGGGGCCGCCGCCGTGGCGCTCGGGTACACCTCCTCCGCCGTCTCCCAGCAGATCGCCAAGCTGGAGCGGGAGACCAGGACGGTGCTGCTGGAGCGGGAGGGCCGGGGCGTGCGGCTGACCGACGCGGCGTACCACCTCGTCGCCACCGCGCAGGAGTTGCTGGCGATCGTGGAGCGGGCGGAGACCGAGCTGGAGGAGCGGCGCGGGGTGCCGTCCGGGCGGCTGACCGTCGCGGCCTTCCCGTCGGCGGCGCGTGGACTGATGCCGTCCGTACTGGCCGATCTGGCCGTGCGCCATCCCGCGCTCGACGCCCGGATGACCGAGGTCGACCCGCACCTGTCCGTGGACCTGGTGGCCAAGGGGGCGGTCGATCTCGTCGTCGCGCACGACTGGGACATCGCGCCGCTGCCCGCCCCCGCGGGCGTGGAACAGGCGGTCGTCGGGGACGACCTGTGCGACCTGCTGGTGCCGAGCGGGCATCCGTTCGCGGGGCGCGGCGCGGTACGGCGGGAGGAACTGGGCGGCGAGCGGTGGATCTGCCAGCCGCCGGGGCGGGTCTGTCACGAGTGGCTGGTGCGCACCCTCCGGGCCGCCGGGCACGAGCCGGAGATCGTGCACCAGGCGGACGAGAACCCGACCCTGGTCGCCCTGGTCGCGGCCGGGCTCGGTATCGCGCTGATCCCCCGGCTCGGGCGCGGTCCGCTGCCCGAGGGGGTGGTGGAGGTGCCGCTCGACCCGATGCCGGTACGGCACGTGTACGCGCTGTGGCGCACCGGAGCGGCCCGCCGCCCGGCGATCGCGGAGACCGTCCGCGCCCTGCGCGCCCACTGGCCCGCCGTCTCGGGGCACCGGCCTCCCGTGCCCCAGGAGTCCTAGTCGTCCCCGCCCTCGCCGTCGTCCCCGTCGTCCCCGTCGTCCCCGGGTCCGGACGTCCGCACCAATCCGAGATTTCCGCCCGTACCCGGGAACCCCGGCCCGCCCCCTCCCGTCCAATGCGCGGACTGCCGGAGGAGTCTCCGCGGTGCGGTGTCGGCCACTCGCCACTGGCTGCGATCGCCGACCCACCCTCTCCGCCGCGTCGCGGCCGGCAGCACCGCCGTCACCGGCGCGCGCCCCCTCCCAGCGCGCCGGTGGCGGCCCCTCCCGCGCATCACCCGCTCGCCCGTGCCGCGCACTCCCTTGACTGGCAGAAACTTCCCGGATATTGGTGGCGTCCTGGAAGTTTCCTTCAGCGGATTCCGCCGCGTACCACCTCCCAAAGGAGCGCACGTGCCCGACAGCAGCACGGGAAACACGGGAAGCACGGGAAGCACAGCAGGCACGGGAAGCACGTCAAGCACCGCACGTCCGTCCAGACGTACCGTCCTCGCCGCGACCGCGGGCGTCACCACCGCCCTCGCGGCCGGTGGCACCGCGCACGCGGCCGGCGCGCCCGCCGCCTCTCCCGGCTCCCCCGACGACAGAAAGCTCCGCGCCCTCATCTCCCGGATGACCCTGGAGGAGAAGGTCGGCCAGCTGTTCGTGATGCGCGTCTACGGCCACTCCGCCACCGACCCCGACCAGGCGGACATCGACGCCAACCTCAAGGAGATCGGCGTGCGCACGGCCGCCGAACTGCTGGAGAAGTACCGGGTCGGCGGCATCATCTACTTCGCCTGGGCGCACAACACCCGCGATCCGCACCAGATCGCCGGACTCTCCAACGGCATCCAGAAGGCGTCCCTCGGCCTGCCGCGCGGGCTGCCGGTGCTCATCTCCACCGACCAGGAGCACGGCATCGTCGCCCGCGTCGGCGAGCCGGCGACCCTGTTCCCCGGGGCGATGGCGATCGGCGCGGGCGGTTCCCGTTCCGACGCGCGCACCCTGGGCCGGATCGCCGGGCGGGAACTGCGGGCCCTGGGCATCCGTCAGGACTACGCCCCGGTGGCCGACGTGAACGTCAACCCGGCCAACCCGGTCATCGGCGTACGGTCCTTCGGCTCCGAGCCGGACGCGGTGGCGGCGATGGTCGCGGCCGAGGTCTCCGGGTTCCAGCGGTCGGGGGTCGCGGCGACCGCCAAGCACTTCCCCGGGCACGGCGACACCGCCGTCGACAGCCACACCGGCTTCCCGGTGATCACCCACAGCCGTGAGCAGTGGGAGCGGCTGGACGCGCCGCCGTTCCGGGCGGCGATCGCCGCGGGCATCGACTCGATCATGACGGCCCATCTGATGGTCCCGGCACTCGACGACTCCGAGGACCCGGCCACCCTCTCCCACCCGATCCTCACCGGCATCCTGCGCGAGGAACTGGGGTACGACGGGGTCGTGGTCACCGACTCCCTCGGCATGGAGGGCGTACGGACCAAGTACGGCGACGACCGGGTGCCGGTGCTGGCGCTGAAGGCGGGCGTGGACCAGCTGCTCAACCCGCCGTCCCTGGACGTGGCGTGGAACGCCGTCCGGAAGGCCGTCCAGGACGGCGAGCTCACCGAGGAGCGGCTCGACGAATCGATCCTGCGGGTGCTGCGGCTGAAGGCGAAGCTGGGCCTGTTCAAGGACCCTTACGTGTCCCCGGGCGGCGTCGACCGCGCCGTCGGCACCCGGGCGCACCTGGCCTCGGCCGACCGGATCGCCGAACGCACCACCACCCTGCTGGTCAACGAGGAGCGCCTGCTGCCGCTGTCCCGGCGCAGGCAGCCGAAGCTGCTGGTGGTCGGCGCCGACCCGGCCTCCCCGTCCGGTACGACGGGTCCGCCGACCGGGGTGCTCGCCCGGGCGCTGACCGAGCTGGGCTTCACGGCCACCGCCCTGTCCACCGGGACGGCACCGTCCGCGGCGACGATCGCCAAGGCCGTGGCCGCCGCGCGGGACGCGGACGCCGTGGTCGTCGGGACGTACAACGTCTCGGCGACCAGCAGCCAGCGGACCCTGGTCGAACAGCTCCTGGCGACCGGCCGGCCGGTGGTCGCGGTGGCGATCCGCAACCCGTACGACGTGGCCCACCTGCCCGCCGTACCGGCGTGTCTGGCGACGTACTCCTGGACCGACGTCGAACTGCGGGCGGCGGCCCGGGTGATCGCGGGCAAGGTGGAGCCGCGCGGGAAGCTGCCGGTGCCGGTGCAGCGCGCGGACGACCCGGCGACGGTGCTGTACCCCGTCGGGCACGGGCTGACGTACTGACCGGCCGACCCGTACGGAGCGGCTGACCCTTACGGGCCCGGCCGACCCGTACGGACGCGTACGGGCGCATGGACGTAGCGCCGGTACGCCACACACCCGACACACCGTCACCGACATGCGCAAACTATCCCGTATGTCTGGCGTGACCCGCCCCGGCGGGTCACGCTGGACGGGGGTTTTCGGGGGATGGTGACGCGCATGAGGAGTTCCCTGGGAGCGGTGTGCGCACTCGCCGCCCTTGTCACGGCGCTGTCGACCGGATGTCAGAGCGCGCTCGGCGGTACCGGGGAGGACGGCCGCCCGGGCGAGCGGCGGACGGCGACGGAATCGCCCACGCCGACCCGGACCTCCGGGTACGGGGCGGTGTTCCTCGACGTCGACGAGTGCAGTTCGTTCGGCCGGACCAGTTTCACCGAGGTGTCCTGCGACGGTGAACGGGCGGCGGCCCGGGTCGTCGCCCGCCACGACGGGACCGTGCGCGACGGGCCGCGCTGCCCGGCCACCACGGACTTCGTGCTGCACATCAGCGAGCAGCACCCCTCCTTCGACGAGGACGGCGACGGGACGGTGCCGCGCGGCTACGCCTGCATGCGCAACCTCCAGCCGCCGCACCCCGGCGATCCCGGCGGCGGGGGCGGCCCGCGCACCGTCGTCGGCGACTGCGTCTACGGCCTGCCCGACGGGAAGGTCCGCGAGACGGCCTGCGACGGCGAGGGGAAGCACAAGCCGGAGTACAGGGTGACCGAGGCCGTGGACGCCAAGTCGCGGTGCCCGGCGTCCACGGCCCTCTTCGTCCGGCTCGGCGGCGCCACACCGGTGGGCTGCGCCCACCCGGTGTGAGCCGCCCTACGGGCCTCTACGGAGTCCCTACGGGCGCAGGGCCGGTTCCCGCTCCACGTCCCGCCGGTCCAGCTTGGCGTCGAACGCCGCCAGCGGCTTCGCCTCGGCCGGGTTCTCGCGGACCGCGGCCGGCGCGACGCCCGCCCAGTCGAGGATGCGGGCCGTCGCCAGCGCCTTCTCCTCGCCGGCCAGGCCGGCCACGTTGGCGCCGTGGTTCATGCCGGGAGCGGTCAGCACGTAGGAGTCGCGCGCGCCGTGCCCGAGCCGGAACGGCTCGGCGCCCCACGGGTCGTTCTCGCCGTAGACGAACAGCATGTGCCGGGCGTTGTGCCGCACCCAGGTGTCGACGTCCCGCATGGCCCGGTGCTCGAACTTCATCGGGATCGAGCGGGGGACGAAATTGCGGGGCGGCTGGTAGCCGTACCGGACGTACTTCTTCTCGATGTGCGGGAAGCGGATGGTCGGCGCGCCGAGCTGCGTACCGGCCTGGTAGTAGTACGGCGTGTACGGGCTGAGGCCCTGGTCGGTGTAGAACGAGAAGCCGGAGATCGTGTCGACCGAGGTCCAGATCTCGTCGTCGGTGGCGTTCTTCGCGTCCGCCGGGATCTGCTCGCAGTCCGCCACCGTGCCGTACTGCCAGAAGCCCCAGACGTAGTCCAGGACGACCGCCTCGTAGGCGCGGTCCAGGCTGCCGACGGTGTCGAAGGTGTAGCCGTCCTCGGCGGCGAGGGCCGCGTACTTCTTCACCAGCGACGCCCGGCGCACCAGCGCCTCGCGCTGCACCGCGTTCAGCCGGTCGCGGCACTCCTTGGTGCCGACCTTCGCGAAGAAGCGGTCGTAGGCGGAATCCTCCCTGTTCACCACGTCGTTGGGGGCGACGTAGGCGACGACACCGTCCATGTCGCGCGGGTGGAAACGCTCGTAGTAGGTGGCGGTCATGCCGCCTTTGGAACCGCCGGTGGAGATCCACTTCTTGGAGTAGATCCCCTTCAGCGCCTCGAAGACGCGGTGCTGGTCACTGGCGGCCTGCCAGATGTCCAGCTTGGACCAGTCGGCCGGCTCGGGGCGGGACGGGGTGAAGAAGCGGTACTCCAGGGAGACCTGGTTGCCGTCCACGATCTGGGTGGGCTCGCTGCGGCGGGGCGTCGTCGAGACGTGGTAGCCGCCGGTGAAGAAGACGGTCGGCCGTGCGACGTCCTTGTGCAGCACGGTGATCCGCTGCTGGAACGTGCCTTGGGAAGGCCGACGGTGATCGACCGGCTGGGTGTACTCGAGGACGAAGAAGCGGTACCCGGTGTACGGCTTCTCCTCGACCAGGCTCATGCCCGGTATGGAGAGCAGTCTCTCCTTGATGTCGGTGCTGTCGGAACTTTCCGTGGTGCTGTCAGCGGTACTGCCGACGGCCCGAGGCTCGGCGGCGGTGGCCGCGCTCGCCGCGCTCACCGTGCCGATGAGCATCGTGAGCGTGAGCAGCCATCTGAGCGCCTTGCGCATGCGCACTCCCCTGTGAGACAGATGTGCGCCGGAAGGTAGCGGACCAACTCGCCCGAGCACCAGGGGACATGGGGGAAACCCTGTGTACGGAGGGGACAAAGGCCCTACGCGGGGCAGGGAGTTGGAGGAAAAAGCGGATGCGAGCCGGGACTCGGGCGCGGGGCCGTGGTCAGCACAGGATCCAGCCGGAGCTGACCGAGCCGCCGCCCACCCGTCCCTTCACCCAGACGCAGCGGCGGCCGGCGTGCACGGTGACCGGGCCGGCGTAGCGCGTGTAGCGGCCCTCGTCGACGACCGGCCGGCCGCCGCGTGCCCGGATGCTCACCGACATCGTCCGCTTGCTGCCGGGCTTCTTGGCGAGGGTGACCGCGCAGAGGTAACCGCCGCGCTTGTGGACGACCACGGTGCCGGTGGAGAACGGCAGGGTGCGCACCTTGCGCCCCGCACAGCGCCCCGCGGCCTGCGCGTCGCCCGGTGCTGCCGCGACGAGCAGCCCCGACGCGGTCAGCACCGCCAGACCCAGCGCGAGCCGCCGCCTTATCGCTCCACTGCCCACTGCCGCTCCTCCCCCGGACCGGACCGCACCCCGCATCTGCCGCATCCGCCGCGCACAACGGCGTATGCGGGTACGGACGCCTGGCGTACCGCGAATGGTTGCGTGGGTCAGCGGCCGGCGCCGACCGGCTCCTCCGGTTCGGCCTGCCCGATGAAGGTCCGCCACAGCTCGGCGTACCGCCCGTCGCGGGCCAGCAGCTCCTCGTGGGTGCCGTCCTCCGCGACCCGGCCGCGGTCCATGACGACGACCCGGTCGGCGCGGGCGGCGGTGGTCAGCCGGTGTGCGACGACCAGCGTCGTCCGCCGCCCCGCCAGCCGGTCCGTCGCCTGGTTGACCTGCGCCTCGGTGGCCAGGTCGAGCGCGGCGGTGGCCTCGTCGAGCAGCAGGACGTCCGGGTCGACCAGTTCGGCGCGGGCCAGGGCGATCAGCTGGCGCTGTCCGGCGGAGAGGTTGCGGCCGCGTTCGGCGACCTCGTGCAGATAGCCGCCCTCCAGGGTGGCGATCATCTCGTGCGCCCCGACCGCGCGGGCCGCCGCCTCGACCTCGGCGTCGCCGGCGTCCGGGCGGCCGTAGGCGATGGCGTCGCGGATCGTGCCCGGGAAGAGGTAGGCCTCCTGCGGGACCACGCCGAGCCGGTGCCGGTAGGCGGTGAGGTCGAGGTCCCTGAGGTCGGTGCCGTCGACGGTGACCCTGCCCCCGGTGGGGTCGTAGAACCGGGCCACCAGCTTGACCAGGGTGGACTTCCCGGCGCCGGTCTCGCCGACGAACGCGACGGTCTGCCCGGCGGGGATGCGCAGGTCGATGCCGCTGAGCGCCTCCTCCTCGTCCCCGTAGGCGAAGTGCACGTCCTCGAAGGCGATCTGCCCGCGCAGGGAGGGCACGTCGAGGGGTTCCGCGGCGTCCTCGGTGGACGTCGGCTCCCGGAGCAGTTCCTGGATGCGGCCCAGGGAGACGGTCGCCTGCTGGTAGCCGTCGAAGACCTGGGAGAGCTGCTGCACCGGAGCGAAGAACAGGTCGATGTAGAGCAGGTACGCCACCAGCGTGCCGATCGCCAGCGTCCCGTTGTCGACCCTGGCCCCGCCCACGATCAGCACCGCCGCCGCGGCCGACGAGGCCAGGAACTGCACGAACGGGAAGTACACCGAGATCAGCCACTGGCCCCGGATCCGGGCGGCACGGTAGTCGGCGCTGCGCTCGGTGAACCGCCGGTTGCCGTGCCCCTCGCGCCCGAAGGCCTGCACGATCCGCAGCCCGGACACCGACTCCTGGAGGTCGGCGTTGACCGTCGACACCCGTTCCCGGGCCAGTTCGTACGCCTTGACGCTGGCCCGGCGGAAGAAGAACGTGGCGACGATCAGCGGGGGCAGGGTGGCGAAGACGACCAGGGCGAGCTGGAGGTCGATCGCCAGCAGGACGCCCATGATGCCGAAGAAGGTGACCACCGAGACGAACGCGGTGACCAGGCCCGTCTGCAGGAACGTCGACAGGGCGTCGATGTCGGTGGTCATCCGGGTCATGATCCGGCCGGTCAGCTCGCGCTCGTAGTAGTCGAGGCCGAGCCGCTGGAGCTGGGCGAAGATCTTCAGCCGCAGCGAGTACAGCACGCGTTCGCCGGTGCGTCCGGTCATCCGGATCTCGCCGATCTGCGCGGCCCACTGGGCTACCACGGCGAGCAGGCCGAGCAGGGCGGCCGCCCAGACCGCGCCGAGGGCGGCCCGGGTGACGCCGTCGTCGATGCCGTGCCGGATCAGCACCGGCAGCAGCAGGCCCATGCCCGCGTCCACGGCGACCAGCCCGAGGCTGATCAGCAGGGGCAGGCCGAAGCCGCGCAGCAGGCGGCGCAGGCCGTAGGACTCCTCCCGCCGGACGGCCCGGCTCTCGTCGACGTCGGGGACGTCGTTCGCCGGGGGCAGGGCCGCGACCTGGGCGAGCAGCTCGGGGGTGGCCGGGCTGTCGGCCAGGGCGGTGTCCTTGGGTTCGCGGTCGCCGGTCCACAGGCGGGGGGTGACCCCGCGTTCGGCGTCGAACTCGGCGTCCAGCTCCGCGCGGACCGAGGTGTCCTCCGGGCGGTCCTCCTGGGGCGCGGCGGGCGGGATGTGCCCCGGGGAGACGCCGCCCAGCTCGTCGGGGTCGGTGAGCAGTCGGCGGTAGAGGGCGGAGCGCCGCTGGAGCTCGTCGTGGGTGCCGATGTCGGCGAGCCGGCCGCCGTCGAGGACGGCGATGCGGTCGGCGAGGTTGAGGGTGGAGCGGCGGTGGGCGATCAGCAGGGTGGTGCGGCCGCGCATGACCTGGGCCAGCGCCTCGTGGATCTCGTGCTCGACGCGGGCGTCCACGGCGGAGGTGGCGTCGTCGAGGACCAGCAGGCGCGGGTCGGTGAGGATCGCGCGGGCGAGCGCGACGCGCTGGCGCTGGCCGCCGGAGAGGGTCAGGCCGTGCTCGCCGACCGTGGTGTCGTAGCCGTCGGGCAGTTCCGTGATGAACCGGTCGGCCTGGGCCGCGCGGGCGGCGGCCACGATCTGCTCCTCGGTCGCGTCGGGGCGGCCGTAGGCGATGTTGGCGCGGACGGTGTCGGAGAAGAGGAAGGAGTCCTCCGGTACCAGTCCGATGGCGGCCCGCAGCGACTCGGTGGTCAGCTCCCGCACGTCGTGCCCGCCGACGAGGACGGCGCCGCCGGTGACGTCGTAGAACCGCGGCAGGAGCAGGGAGACGGTGGACTTGCCGGAGCCGGAGGCGCCGACGACGGCGAGGGTCTCGCCGGGGCGGATCTCGAAGGAGAGGCCGCTGAGGACGGGGTGTCCGGGCTCGTAGCCGAAGGAGACGTCGTCGAACTCGACGGTCGCGGGGGCGTCGGCGGGGAGTTCCTTCGTGCCGTCGGCCAGGGACGGCTCGGTGTCGATCAGCTCCAGGACGCGCTCGGTGCCGGCGCGGGCCTGCTGGCCGACGGTGAGGACCACGGCCAGCATCCTGACCGGGCCGACGAGCTGGGCGAGGTAGGTGGAGAACGCGACGAACGTGCCCAGGGTGATGCTGCCGCGCACGGCCAGCCAGCCGCCGAGCGCGAGCATCGCCACCTGGCCGAGGGCGGGGACGGCCTGGAGGGCCGGGGTGTACTTGGAGTTCAGGCGGATGGTGCGCAGCCGCCCGGCGAACAGCCGCCGGCCGACCTCGCGCAGCTTCCCCGTCTCCTGCTCCTCCTGCCCGAAGCCCTTCACCACGCGGACGCCGCCGACGGCGCCGTCGACCACGCCGGCGACGGCGGCGGCCTGGGCCTGGGCGTACCAGGTGGAGGGGTGCAGCCGGGTGCGGCTGCGTCTGGCGATCCACCACAAGGCGGGCGCGACGGCGAGGGCGACGCCCGTGAGCGGCAGCGACAGCGACGCCATGATCCCCAGGGAGATCAGGAACAGCAGGATGTTGCCGATGGTCATCGGCAGCATGAAGAGCAGACCCTGGATCAGCTGGAGGTCGCTGGTCGCCCGCCCCACGACCTGCCCGGTGGACAGCTCGTCCTGGCGGCGGCCGTCGAGCCGGGTGATCGACCGGTACATCTCGGTGCGCAGGTCGTGCTGCACGTCGAGGGCGAGCCGGCCGCCGTAGTAGCGGCGGACGTAGGTGAGGACGTAGACGACGAGCGCGGCACCGATCAGGGCGCCCGCCCAGGGCATCATGGCGCGGCTGTGGTCGCCGATCACGTCGTCGATGATCACCTTGGTGACCAGCGGGACCAGCGCCATCACGGCCATGCCCCCGAGGGAGGCGCCCAGGGCCAGGACGACGTCCTTGGGATAGCGCCAGGCGTATCCGGTCAGTCGCCGTGCCCATCCCTGTTGCGGTGTCACGCGGGTGCCCTCCGGTTCTGCTGATCCGATCGTCCTGATCTACCGGAAGGCTCCAACGCCCACGGAGCCGGATTTCATCCCTCCGCAACATTCGGAGCGGAGTGGCCGGTGCCCGGACGGGGGCGTTCCTCCCGAAGGACGTCACGCAATCGACACGTCATGTACATTCCTGCGATCTCATGTCCATGTCACGATGCGGAGACCCTCATTCAACCCGCGTAGATCGGACACCCCCACATGCTCGCGATACGCATGCGCACCCGGCGTCGGAAAGCGGTGGCGTTCGCCACGGCCGCCGTCCTCACCGCCCTCGCCGCGCCCGCCCTGACCGCCACCCCGGCCACGGCGACGACCACCGGGACGACCGTGGCGACGGCCACGGCCGCCTCGACCACGGACTACGACTCGACGTACTACAAGAACGCGGTCGGCAAGACGGGCCCCGCCCTGAAGTCCTCGCTGCACACGATCATCAGCAGCCAGACGAAGCTGTCCTACTCGGCCGTCTGGGACGCCCTGAAGGCCACCGACCAGGACCCGAACAACAGCAACAACGTGATCCTGCTGTACTCGGGGGTCTCCCGCGCCAAGTCCCTCAACGGCGGGAACGTGGGCAACTGGAACCGCGAGCACGTGTGGGCCAAGTCCCACGGAGACTTCGGCACCGCCACCGGCCCCGGCACCGACATCCACCACCTGCGCCCGACGGACGTCCAGGTCAACAGCGTCCGCGGCAACAAGGACTTCGACAACGGCGGCAGCGCCGTCGCGAACGGCGGCGGCAGCCGCACCGACTCCGACTCCTTCGAGCCGCGCGACGCCGTCAAGGGCGACGTGGCCCGCATGATCCTCTACATGGCGGTCCGCTACGAGGGCGGCGACGGCTGGGCCGACCTGGAGCCCAACAACAACGTCAACAACGGCAGCGCCCCCTACATGGGCAGGCTCTCCGTACTGAAGGCGTGGAACGAGCAGGACCCGCCGGACGCCTTCGAGAAGCGCCGCAACCAGGTCATCCACGACTCCTACCAGCGCAACCGCAACCCGTTCATCGACCACCCGGAGTGGGTCGAAGCGATCTGGTAGCCCCTCCTCCCCGGTTCCCCGTGGTGCCCGGCGACACCGCCCCGGGCACCACGGGTGCACTCCCCGTCCGCGCCGCCCCGGCCGCCGTCACCGCTCGGCCACGCCACCGCGGGCGCCGCGGGCGCCCCGGCTCTCGGCGATCCGCCGGACGTCCGTCAGCGCCTCGCACATGCACCCGAGCAGGTACCGGAGCTGCTCGGCGGTCGTACGCCGGTCGGCCAGCAGGTCGGCGGCGTGCTCCAGGAGGTCACCGGCCATCCCGAGCTGCACGCGCTCGATGCCGTCGGCCACGCGGGACAACGGGCCGGTCCCGTCGGTGACCAGATAGCAGGGCTTGCCCTCCTCCCCCACCCACGGCAGCAGACGCATCTCACCGCTCCCGTCCCTCACGCCGCCACCTCCACCCCGTGCACGGCGAGCCGCAGCACACGGCGTCCCGCCCGGCGCTCGTGAGCCACGAGGTAGGGGCGGACCATGGCGTTGTCCTCGCCTCGGAGGACACAGGAGTCGTCACGCCCCACGGCCGGCGGTGCGGCGTCGGCAGCGGGCGCCTGCGGAACCACCACCGGGGAGGCGACTCGCCGGTGCTGTCCCCGGCTGGGCCACAGAAGGTGGAGCAACGGCTCGACGAGCCGGGCGATGCGGTGGTTCATGTCGTCAGCACCTCGGGTTCCGTGAAGGCGTCGCCATGTGTAGCGACCCGCTCACAGAGTGAGACGCCTGCCGATAGGCTCGCCAGAGGTGAGCTGGTGACAGAGCTTTCGCCACAGGGAGGTTGACGGATTGGGCACCATCTACGGCGACTGGCTCAAGGCGCAGCGCGAGGCCGCGGGGCTGACGCAGCAGCAACTGGCCGACATGGCCATCATGACGCGCTCGCACATCGCCCACATCGAGGCGGGTCGCCGGGTGCCGTCGAAAGAGGACGCGCGTCGACTCGACGGGGAGCTGGGCACGGGGGACGTGCTGAGCAGCTTCCTGCCTCAGGAGGACGTGGCGGCGGCCGACTACTTCGAAGCAGTACGGCTGCTCGAACAACAGGCAGTCGTGATCCGCGAATTCGCCCTGTCGTACATGCCGGGCATTCTCCAGACGAAAAAGTACGCGCGCGCGGTCCTGCGTTCGGCGTTCCCTCCGGTGAGCGACGAGCAATGTGACAGGCGCCTTGTCACACGCCTTGAACGCTCGAAGCTTCTCGAAGACCCGGTCACGCCCGTGGTGTGGGCGCTGCTCGACGAGGCAGTGCTCCGACGCCCGGTGGGCGGCAAGCACGTCATGGCGGAGCAACTCATGCATCTCGCGCGTCTCGCCGAGGCCGGACGCATCCGCGTGCATGTGATGCCGTTCGGCGTGGGGCTTCATCCGCTGATGGACAGCATGCTCACTCTGATGTGGTTCGAGGACCAGCCGCCGGTGGCATACAGCGAGGGCCTACGGATGGGGCGACTGCACGACTCCCCGTCCGCCGTCCGTGAGTTGCAGCATCGCTACGATCTCGCACTGAGCGACGCACTGTCGTTGAAGGAGTCACTCACCCTACTCAGGGCCATTGCGAAGGACTACGGACACCATGACTGACCGGACCACAGCAGGCACCCCGACGATGGGTGGCTGGCGCAAGTCGTCCTACAGCGACCCCAACGGCGGCAGTTGCCTTGAGGTGCTCGATGGTTACCGCTGCGGCGTACCCGTGCGGGACTCCAAGGTGCCGGACGGGCCGGTGGTGGTCTTCTCCGTGACCGGGTGGGCGTCGTTCATCACCACCCTCCAGCAGTGACCCCCCTCGTGAAAACCGTGAGCACATCCGCCCCAACTGTCCAGATGTCACTCATTTGAGCGCCTGAGTGACACTTCCCCGCCAACTGCTCACGGTTTTCGGCAAGGGTGCCACCATGAGCCCGCACCCCAGCCCCAACCCCCACAGCACGGGGCAGGTGATCAGCACCGTGCGCGCCCTCCTGCGCGCCGAGGGCCTGAACGTGCCCCTGTCCGCCATCGCCCGGAACTGCGGCACCACCCGCAACTTCCTCTACCAGAACTGGAAATCCGTCACCGCGCTGCATCTGCACGCACTGCAGGCCGAACTCGCGGACGCCTTCGCCGCGGCGGACCGCGCCTGCCCGAGCGACGGCACCGTCCCGGGCATCACCAAGCACCTGACGGAAGTGGTCCGCACCATCCGCCGTCACCCGACCACAGCCGCCGTCGCCCGCTCCTCCCCCAAGGAATTCGCGGCAGCGCACACAGCCCTCGACGGACCGCTGATGGGAATCGCGACGAACCGCATCAACGATCTGCTCCATCCCCTCTGCCCGCACGGCGGGATCTGGGGCGATCGCGCACTGGCCTCCAGGCCCTGGAAGATCCTCTGGATCGCCCGCCCCGCCGCCCTCTGCCCCGAAACCGTCGGCGACCGACTCCGCGAGGACACCCTGGACAACGCCTTCACCGGCCTGCTCAGCGACCTGTCGGAGCCCTGGGCCTCCCGCATGGGCGGCCTGTCAGCGGGCGTCGCCAGGCGGGGCTCACCCCCTCTGTCATCGCCCCAGGCCGAGGGGGCGCTGAGGTGGCCGGCCGACGGAACCCAGACGATGACGCGGGAACACTCGGCGTAGTCGTAGAAGCCGGTGGTCACCGGACTCTGCGGTGCCATACGGTTCGGTCCACCAGGATTTCCTGGTGGACCGAACCGATGGCCGAGTGGATCAGTCCGTTACGTACCCTTCAGTCCACTGATCCTCGTCCACTCCGTATTCCTCGACGTAGAAGCATTTCGGCTCGTCACTGAAGCCCGGGAGCTGCCGGGCTCGATCGACACGATCGCGAGCCGCTTCTCTGCTCGAATAGGTTCCGAGCAGCTTCACGTCGTCTCCGGCCTCTTCGTCTGCCCAGAAGTCATCAGGTTCCTCGAAGTGGTGAACCTTCGCGCCTTGCCCAGCTTGATGATGCACATGCCAGAGCAAGTAGACCTTGGGGGGGACCAGCCATCTCGTTCTCCAGCCCTTCCAGCGTTGCCAGTTGCGCGACAGATACTTGCGAACCTTGTTGTAGATCGAGCCGGGGCTCTTCTCATACGGCGGACGGTAGCCAGCATCGGTGGCATGAGGGGCTACCGGGCGCGGGCCACGAAGGGGCGGGAGAGGACGGTGACGATGATGGACAGCATGGCCAGGGCGGTGATCGTGGGGCCGGGGTCGAGGTGCAGGGCGATGCCGCCGGCGAGCGCGGCTCCGATGCCCTGCCAGGTCATCCGGCCGGCGGACTCCACGCCCTGGACCTGGCCGCGGACCGGGTCGGGGGTCAGCGCGAGCAGCTGTTCCTGGAGCGGCAGGGTGGCGGCGAACCCGGCACCGGCGACGAACACCGCTGCTGCCGCGACCATGGTGGGCGGGTGGGCGGCGAACAGCAAGTACGGCGCGGCGAGCAGCAGCCGCAGGGCGAACGCGCAGCGGCGTCGCCGGTCGGCGGTGAGCAGTCGCCCGACCGTCAGGTCTCCGAGGAGCATGCCGGCCGAGCCTGCGGCCAGGAGGACACCGGCCTGCTCCGGGTCGTAGGAGATGAACAGCGCCTCGCAGCCGACGATCAGGCCGTTGGGCACCCACAGGTTCAGCAGCAGCGCACGCCTGCCGGGGTGGGAGAAGAGCTCGACGTTGGTCGTCCAGGTCCGGCGCAGTCCGGGGCGGGGATCGGGACGGCCCGGATCGGCCGGGCGGCGGGTCGAGTGCTCCCGGACGGTCGTCGCCACGGCGACCAGCCCGAGTCCGGTCAGGGCGGCGGCGACGGCGAAGACCTCGTGCGGGCTCAGGTGTCGCAGCAGGAGGGCGCCGACGGCGTAGCCGAGAACGGCCGTGCCGCCCGAGGTGATGTTCATCAGCGACCGCGCGAGCACGTACGCGGAGGCCGGTACGACTTCGGCGAGCAGTCCCATCCGCGCTCCGGCGCCGAGGGACTGGAAGAACCCCAGCACCAGGAGGAGCCCGAACCGGGCGGCCAGGGGCAGCCCCGGAACCGCCTGCGCCGCGACGCCCGCCAGGGAGACGCACTGGAGCGTGACGAGGGTGCGGCGAGGGCGCCTCCCGTCCGCGACCGACATCAGTGTCAGTGCGCCGAGCACCGTGGCGAACGTGGCGCCGTACATGCTCACGGCCGTCAGGAACGGGGACCCGGTCCGCTCGTCGACCAGCGTGCCGAGTGCGAAGCCGGACAAGGTGCTCGCGGCGACCGTCAGCGTGAAGCTGACGTACAGGCCGGTGAACTCACGGTTGCGGAGCAGGGCGCGGTAGCCGGTGGTGGGGGGCGCGGTGGAGGGGGAAGTGGGTGCGGAAGTGTCGTCGGAGGGCATGAAAAAAGCCTCCGGACGCACCCGCTGGGGGAGCTCCGGAGGCCAACTCGCATATTTTAACAGGGGGTTCGGACGGTAACCGCTCAATCCAGGTGGGTCGGGGCGAACATGCGCAGGAGGGCCGGGAGGACGACCACGGACGGGCCCGGGGCGGCCAGGGCCTGGGTCAGGTCGTGCTCCAGGGTTTCGGGGGTGGTGCGTACGGCCGGGACGGCGAAGGACTCGGCGAGGGCGACGTAGTCCGGGCGGGTCAGTTCCGTGGCCGTGGGCTCGCCGAAGGTGTCGGTCATGTACTCGCGGAGGATGCCGTAACCGCCGTCGTCGACGATCAGCCAGGTGACGTCGAGGTCGTACTGGCGGGCGGTGGCCAGTTCGGCGAGGGAGTACAGGGCGCCGCCGTCCCCGGAGACCGCCAGGACCGGGCGGCTGGGGTCGGCGACCGCCGCGCCGAGGGCGGCCGGGAAGCCGTAGCCGAGGCCGCCGGGCGCCCTGGGCGGAGTGCAGGTGGTTGGGGCCCTTGGCGTCGAAGGCGGACCAGGCCCAGTAGGCCAGGATCGTCATGTCCCAGAAGGAGGGCGAGGTGGCGGGCAGGGCTCGGCGGACCGCCGTCAGCACCTGCTGTTCCAGGGTGAGTTGCTGGGACGCGATGCGTTCGGCGACCTTCGACAGCAGGGTGCGGACGCGTTCCGGTGCCGTGGTGTCCTCGCGTGGCTCCGCCGTCTCCAGCAGGGCCTGGAGGGCGAGGCGGGCGTCCGCGTGGATGCCGAGCGCCGGGTGGTTGGACTCCAGCTTGCCGAGGTCGGCCTCGATCTGGACGATCCGGCCGCGCGGCGTGAACGTGTGGTAGTTCGAGGAGAGTTCGCCCAGTCCGGAGCCCACGACCAGGAGGACGTCGGCGTCCTCCAGGAAGTCCGTCGTGTGGCGGTCCTCCAGCCAGGACTGGAGCGAGAGCGGGTGGGTCCAGGGGAAGGCTCCCTTGCCGCCGGGGGTGGTGACCACCGGTGCCTGGATCAGCTCGGCGAGCCGGCGCAGCTTGCCGGAGGCGTCCGCGCGGACCACTCCCCCGCCCGCGATGATCGCCGGGCGGGCGGCGTTCGACAGCAAGTGGGCGGCCACCGCCGTCAGTTCGGGGCGCGGGGGCAGCTCGTCGGGGGTGGCGTCCATGGCCGTCACCTGCGGCAGGGTGGTCTCCGCGAGCAGGACGTCCTGCGGGATCTCGACCCACACCGGGCCGTGCGGCACCGTCAGGGCCGACTTCCAGGCCGCCGTGATCGCCGACGGGATCTGGGACGCGGTGCGCACCGTGTGGACGGACTTGACCACGCCCCGGAACGAGGCCGACTGGTCGGGCAGTTCGTGCAGGTAGCCGTGGCGGCCACCGCCCAGCCCCGCCGTCGGGATCTGGCTGCTGATCGCCAGGACGGGGGCGGAGGCGGCCGCCGCCTCCTGGAGCGCGGGCAGCGAGGTCAGCGCACCCGGCCCGGTCGAGAGCAGCAGGGGCGCCGCCTCACCGGTGATCCGGCCGTACGCGTCCGCCGCGAAACCGGCGTTGTTCTCCACCCGCAGGCCGATGTACCTGAGGTCGGAGCGGCGCAGGGCGTCGAACATGCCGAGGGCGTGCTGGCCGGGCAGGCCGAAGACGGTGGTCGCACCGAGCCCGGCCAGGGTCTCCACGACCAGGTCGCCGCCGTTGCGGCCGGGGGGAGGGTTGAGCGCGGCCTCCGTCTGGGCCGGCGTCGGGCGCAGCACCAGGTCGTGGTCGTGGGTCACTTGGCCGTGTCCTCCTTGCGCGCCGCGGCGATCTGGCGGGTCATGATCGTGGTCAGTTCGTAAGCGGTGTGGGAAGCCGCCACCGAGGTGATCTCCGCGTGGTCGTATGCGGGGGCCACCTCGACGATGTCCGCCGAGACGAGGTTGCAGGACGCCAGACCGCGCAGGATCTCGAGCAGTTCGCGGGAGGTCATGCCGCCGGCCTCGGGGGTGCCGGTGCCGGGGGCGTGGGCCGGGTCCAGGCAGTCGATGTCGATGGAGATGTACAGCGGGCGGTCGCCGATGCGCTGGCGCAGCTGGTCGGCGACCTCGTCGGCGCCCCGGCGGTAGACGTCCGCGGAGGTGACGATGCCGAAGCCCATCTTCTCGTCGTCGGTGAGGTCCTGCTTGCCGTAGAGCGGGCCGCGGATGCCGACGTGGGAGAGGGCGGAGGTGTCGAGGATGCCCTCCTCCACGGCCCGGCGGAAGGGGGTGCCGTGGGTGTACTCGGCGCCGAAGTAGGTGTCCCAGGTGTCCAGGTGGGCGTCGAAGTGGAGCAGGGCGACCGGGCCGTGCTTCTTGGCGACCGAGCGGAGCAGCGGCAGCGCGATGGTGTGGTCGCCGCCCAGGGTCATCAGGCGGGCGCCGGTGCCGAGGAGGTCGTCGGCGGCGGCCTCGACGGTCTCCACGGCCTCGTTGATGTTGAACGGGTTCACGGCGATGTCGCCGCCGTCCGCGACCTGGGCGAGGGCGAAGGGGGAGGCGTCCTGCGCGGGGTTGTAGGGGCGCAGCAGCCGGGACGCCTCGCGGATGGCGTTGCCGCCGAAGCGGGCGCCCGGCCGGTAGGAGACGCCCGAGTCGAACGGCACGCCCACCACGGCGACGTCGGTGCGGCCGACCTCGTCCAGGCGGGGCAGCCGGGCGAAGGTCGCGGGGCCCGCGTACCGGGGGACGCGGGAGGAGTCGACGGGCCCGCGGGGCGTCTCGTTGCTGCTCATGGGGACTGCCTTCTTTCCTGCGTTTCGTCGCGTATGTTCCTGCCTGCCCTGTGACTCTACTGGGAGACGGGGACCTCTTCGGACACGGGTTCGGGGGCGCGGCCGGCCAGGCGTTCCCGCCAGGCGGCGAGGACGGCCTCGTCGGTGGGCCTGGTCGCCAAGGAGACGACGACGTAGACCGTGAGGGAGGACAACAGGCCGTAGAGGATGGGCTCGTTGGCCAGGATGCCGTAGGTGGCCATCAGGCCGATGACCGCCAGACCGCCGACGGTGACGGCGGCGAGGGCGCCCTGCGCGGTGCCGCGCTTCCACAGCAGTCCGCCGAGGATGGGCACGAGGAGCCCGCCGACGAGCAGGTTGTACGCCACGGTGAGCGCCTCGACGACGTTGTTCAGCGCGATCGCCGTGCCGATCACGGCGAGGCCCATGAGGAGGATGAAGGCACGGTTGCCCTTGACCTCGTCGCGGTCGGTCCCCGGGGCCTTGGTGAGCCCGCGCAGCCGCGACCAGATGTCGTTGTTGGCGACGGTGGCGCAGGCGATCAGCGCGCCGGAGGAGGTCGACATCACGGCGGCGAGCGCGGCGGCCAGCACCAGTCCGCGCACCCCCATGGGCAGTTCGTCCTTGACGATGGTGGCGAAGGCGTCGTCGGCGCTGCCGAGGTCGGGGTAGAGCACCTTGGCGGCGGTGCCGATGACGGCGCCGGCGAGGGCGTAGACGAGGCAGTAGGTGCCGGCGACGGTGCCGCCCCACTTGGCGGTGCGGTCGCCGCGGGCGGTGAACACGCGCTGCCAGATGTCCTGGCCGATCAGCATGCCGAACGTGTAGATCAGCACGTAGGTGAAGATGGTCTCGCCGCCGATGCCCAGCGGGTCGAAGTACTCGGTGGGCAGCTGCGCCTTCATCTCGCTGAAGCCGCCCGCCTTGACCACCGCGATCGGCAGCAGCAGGAGCAGCACACCGATCGTCTTGACGACGAACTGCACCATGTCGGTCAGGGTGATCGACCACATGCCGCCGAGCGTCGAGTAGGCGACCACGACGGAACCGCCGAGGATGATCGCGAGGGTGCGGTTCATGTCGAACAGGACGTCGAAGATCGTGGCGTAGGCGATGGTCGAGGTGACCGCGAGCATCAGGGTGTACGCCCACATGACGACACCGGAGATGACGCCGGCCCTGCCGCCGTAGCGCAGGTCGAGCATCTCGGAGACGGTGTAGACCTTCAGGCGGGCGATGCGGGCGGAGAAGAAGATGGAGAGGGCCAGCAGGCCGAGGCCGATGGCGAAGACCATCCAGGCGCCGGAGAGGCCGTACTTGTAGCCGAGGCCCACGCCGCCGATGGTGGAGGCGCCGCCGAGGACGATGGCTGCCATGGTGCCCGAGTACATGAGGGGGCCCAGGCGGCGGCCCGCCACCAGGAACTCGCTCTTGGACTTGGCACGGCGCATGCCCCACCAGCCCATGGCCAGCATGGCGGCCATATAGAAGACGATGACCAGGTAGTCGACGGCCATGAGGGCCTCCTTCGCGCACTGTCGTCGGGGGGTCGTGCAGCTGGAAGTTGTCCGGTGGCTCGTCGCGGGGTGCGCGGGATGCGGCGGGGTTCCGCGTGATGCGTCGCGAAAACGTCCGCCCGTACCCGAGGGCTGCCGGTCGGACCCGACACTAGGTGGCCGGAAAGCGACTGCGAAGTGTACGTTTCATCCATTCCGAACGAACGGGATGGAGGAAACATCCATCATGTCGGACCCCACGGTGCCGCCCACGCCCCCGGTGCCCCTGGACGCGCTCCTGGCTCGGGAGGATCTGGGCCTGCGCCGGGTCGCCGGGCCCTCGGACCCCGGCATCGTCGTGCACTGGGCGCACACCTCGGAGATGGCGGACCCGTACCCGTATCTGCTGGGCGGGGAGCTGCTGCTGTCGGCGGGGGTGCACATCCCGGACGGGGCGGGCCCGGGGTACTTCGACGCGTACGTCTCCCGGATCGTGGCGGCGGGCGGGGTGGCCCTGGGCTTCGGTCTGGCGCCGGTGCACGACACGGTGCCGGAGGCGCTGGCCGCCGCCTGCGACCTCCAGGGGCTGCCGCTGCTGGAGGTGCCGCCGCGGACCACGTTCTCCGGGGTGGCCCGCGCGGTGTGGCAGCTGATGGCGCAGGCCCGGCTGGCGGAGCTGCGCCGGGTGACGGAGGCCCACCAGAGCCTCGCGTCCGCCGCCGCCCGCCCGAACCCGGTACCGGCCGTGCTGCACCAGCTCTCCCGCCGGCTGGACGGCCGGGCCGTGCTGTTCGGCCCGGAGGGCACGGAACTCGCCGCGGCGGGCCGTGACCAGGGCGAGGAGATCGGGACGGCTCTGGCGCGGCTGGCCCGGGTGGTACGGCCGACGGGTACGGACCGGCGGCCGGCCCCGGCACCCGGCGGCGGCCCCGGCCGCCCCGGGCCCGCCTCCGCCACCGACACGCTCGCCGGGGTCCGGCTGACCGCGTACGCGCTCGGTGCCGGTCACGGGTTCGTGCTCGGCGTCGCGGCCGGACGGCCGGACTCCGGGGACCACACCATCGCGTCCGTGGCCGCCGTCCTGCTCGCCCTGCTGACCGGTGAGCAGCAGAGCGGTACCGGCGCGGCCCGCTCCGCCGCGCTCGTACGGCTGCTGCTGGGGGGCGAGCCGGAGGACGTGGCGCCGTTGCTCGGCGGGGAGCGGTGGCGGGTCGTGCACGCACGGCCGGACGCGCAGGGCCCGGACACGCATGCCTCGAACGCGCAGGCCCCGGACGCCCTGGCGGCCTCCGCGCTCGGTGCCGCGCTCGGGTCGGCGCTGGTGGATCCGGCGGGCGGGGTCGTGCGGGTGCTCGTCCCCGCCGGACGGGAGCCCCGGGCGCAGCCGGGCTGGACCCTGGGTGTCAGCGCCGCCGTCGGCCCGCGGGACTGGCCCGCGGCCGACACCCAGGCGGCCCGCGCCCTGGCCCGGGCCCGCGCCACCCGGGCGCCGCTCGCCACGCACGGCGCCCGCCCCGCGCTGGACGACCTGGTCGCCCCGGCGGACGCGGACGCCCACGCCCGCCTGCTGCTCGCCCCCGTCGAAGGCACGCCCGCCCTCGTGGACACCCTGCGCACCTGGCTCTCCCTGCACGGCAGTTGGGACCGCACCGCGGTGGCCCTGTCCGTGCACCGCAACACCGTGCGGCAGCGGATCGCACGGTGCGCGGCCCTGCTGGAGACGGACCTGGACGACCCGGACGTACGCATGGAGCTGTGGTTCGCCCTGCGCCGCACCTGAGTACCCGGCACCACCGGCCCGGGCCGGGCACACTGAGCATCCGTACGGAGCCGTCCGAGTAGGTGACGCACGTCCCAGGGGGCGATACCCCGGGGACGCACACAGGGCGCTGCTCCACAATGGGAGGCATGCCGATACCCGGGACACCCAGCCGCGCCGAACTCCTCCTCCACCTCACCGCCACGCGCATCGCGGGCGAGGTCGCCACGCCGCGTGAGAACAACCTCTCCCACTACCGCAAGCTGGCGAACGGCGACCGCCATTTCTGGCTCGGCCTGGAGCTCGGCGACCGTTGGAGCGACGAGCAGGACGTGCTCGCGGTGATGGCGGAACGGGTCGGGGTCAGCGACGACGCCGAACACCGGTACGGCCAGGACACCATCGACCCGGAACTGACCGTGGCCGCCCTGGAGCGGATGGCGGGGCGGCTGCGCAAGGCGGCGGACGGCCGGCAACGGGTGCTGTTCGCCACCGGCCACCCCGGCGGCCTGCTCGACGTGCACCGCGCCACGGCCGCCGCGCTGCGGACCGCCGGCTGCGAGATCGTGGTGATCCCGGACGGGCTGGCCACGGAGGAGGGGTATGTGATGCAGTTCGCGGACGTGGCGGTGCTGGAGCACGGTGCCACGCTGTGGCACACCCACTCCGGTGAGCCGATGAGGGCCATCCTCACCGCCCTGGAGCGGGAGGGCCGCCCGCTGCCCGACCTGGTCGTCGCCGACCACGGCTGGGCGGGGTACGCGGGACAGCACGGCGTCGACTCCGTGGGCTACGCCGACTGCAACGACCCGGCGCTGTTCCTCGCGGAGGCCGAGGGCACCGTCCAGGTGACGGTCCCCCTCGACGACCACGTGGTCAGCCCCCGCCACTACGACCCGATGACGGCGTACCTGCTGGCGGAGGCGGGGCTGGTCTAGGACCTGTCCCGCGGGACGCGGACCACGCCCTCCTGGATGACCGAGATCGCGAGGCGGCCGTCCTGGGTGTATATGCCGGCCTGGCCGAGGCCCCGGCCGCCGTGCGCCGACGGGGAGTGCTGGTCGTACAGCAGCCACTCGTCGGCGCGGAACGGGCGGTGGAACCACATGGCGTGGTCGAGGGAGGCCCCGACCACGTCGCCCACCGCCCAGCCGCCCCGGCCGTGGGCGAGCAGCACCGAGTCCAGGAGCGTCATGTCGGAGACGTACGTGGCGAGGACGACGTGCAGCAGCGGGTCGTCGGTCAGTTTGCCGTTGGTGCGGAACCACACCTGGGAGTGGGGTTCACGGGGCTCTCCGAAGCGGCCGTAGGGCGGCTCGTCGACGTAGCGCAGATCGACCGCGGCGCGGGCCTCCAGGAAGCGCTCGACGACGTCGGGGTCGAGGTGGCCGTAGCCGCGGACCCGTTCCTCGGAGGTGGGGAGCGTGGCCGGGTCCGGCGCGGGCGGCATCGGCTCCTGGTGGTCCAGGCCCTCCTCGTACGTCTGGAAGGACGCGGAGAGGTGGAAGATCGGCTGGCCGTGCTGGACCGCGACGACCCGGCGGGTGGTGAAGGAGCGGCCGTCGCGGATCCGGTCGACGGTGTAGACGATGGGCGCGCCGGGGTCGCCGGGGCGCAGGAAGTACGCGTGCAGGGAGTGCGGGGGCCGGTCCGCGGGGACGGTCCGCCCGGCGGCGACCACGGCCTGCGCGGCGACCTGCCCGCCGAAGACGCGGGGGACGACGACGGAGCGGGACCGGCCGCGGAAGATGTTCTCCTCGATCTGCTCGAGGTCGAGCAGATCGAGGAGTTCCTGGAGTGCCTGACTCATGGGGTCAGTTGTATACGTCGGGGATTTCGCGTGCTTTACAGGCCCATGTCCTTGGCGATGATCGACTTCATGATCTCGCTGGTGCCGCCGTAGATGCGGTTGACGCGGTTGTCCGCGTACAGGCGGGCGATCGGGTACTCGTTCATGTAGCCGTAGCCGCCGTGCAGCTGGAGGCAGCGGTCGATGACGCGGTGCGCGACCTCGGTGCAGAACAGCTTGGCGGAGGCGGCCTCGGCGGGGGTCAGCTCGCCGGCGTCCAGGGCCTCCGTGGCGCGGTCGGCGACCGCCTCGGCGGCGTCCACCTCGGCCTGGCAGGCGGCCAGTTCGAACTTGGTGTTCTGGAAGTGGGCGACCGGCTTGCCGAAGACGGTGCGCTCCTGCACGTACTGCTTGGCGAACCGGACGGCCGCCTTGGCCTGCGCGTAGGCGCCGAAGGCGATGCCCCAGCGCTCGGAGGCCAGGTTGTGGCCGAGGTAGGAGAAGCCCTTGTTCTCCTCGCCGAGCAGGTCCTCGACGGGGACCTTGACGTCGACGAACGCCAGTTCGGCGGTGTCGGAGGTCCTCAGGCCGAGCTTGTCCAGCTTGCGGCCGACGGAGTAGCCCTCGGACTTGGTGTCGACGGCGAAGAGGGAGATGCCGAAGCGGCGGTCCTCGGCGGTCGGGGCGGCGGTCCGGGCGCAGACGATGACCTTGTCGGCGTGGACGCCGCCGGTGATGAAGGTCTTGGCGCCGTTGAGGACGTAGTGGGTGCCGTCCTCGCTCAGCTTGGCGGTGGTCTTCATGCCCGCGAGGTCGGAGCCGGTGCCCGGCTCGGTCATCGCGATGGCCCACATCTCCTCGCCGGTGACGAACTTCGGCAGGAAACGCTTCTTCTGCTCGTCGGTGGCGAGCATCTTGATGTAGGGCAGGGCGAGCAGCACGTGCACGCCGGAGCCGCCGAACTGGACGCCCGCGCGAGCGGTCTCCTCGTAGAGGACGGCCTCGAACTTGTAGCTCTCCATGCCCGCGCCGCCGAACTCCTCGGGGACGTTGATGCCGAAGATGCCCAGCTCACCGAGCTTGTAGTAGAAGTCGCGGGGCGCCTGGCCCGCCGCGAACCACTCGTCGTAGACCGGGACGACCTCGGCCTCGATGAAGTCGCGGATGGTCTCCCGGAAGGCCTCGTGGTCCTCGTTGAACACCGTACGGCGCACCGCCGCCATCCCTTCTTGCGCCTAAGCCGGCGCCGCTCTCGCGTCTGTGGTTGCTCGCCGTGGGGGTTCCTCGATCGATGACCGCGGTCCCACGTGGCTAAGCGCTTGCTCAGACAGTGAAGATACCGGCGGGTAGCCGCAGTCGTCCAGAGCGAAGGCCCCGTAACGCTCGTCACTCCACCGGACTCACGGCGAGCCCGCCGCCGCGAAGGCGCCGCGCGCCATCCGGTGCAGCAGGACGGCCGTCGTGGCGCGGCCGGGCAGGGCGCCGGGGCGGCCGAGGTGCGGGGTGGAGTTGAGCAGGCCGAACACCGAGTGCACGGCCGAGCGGGCGGCCGGTTCGGCCAGTTCCGGGTAGAGCTCGCGCACCACCCCGACCCACAGCTCGACGTACTGCCGCTGCAGCTGCCGCACCAGTTTGCGGTCGGCGTCCCGCAGGCGGTCCAGCTCACGGTCGTGCAGGGTGATGAGGGGGCGGTCGTCGAGCGCGAAGTCGATGTGGCCCTCGATCAGCGAGTCCAGGGCCGCCTCGGGAGCCGCCCCGTCAACCTCCTTCAGGCGCTGTTTCGCGCCGGTCAGCAGCTGGCCGCTGATCCCCACCAGCAGTTCCGCGAGCATCGCGTCCTTGCCCGGGAAGTGCCGGTACAGGCCGGGTCCGCTGATACCGACCGCGGCACCTATCTCGTCGACCCCGACGCCGTGGAACCCGCGCTCGGCGAAGAGCCGCGCGGCCTCCTTGAGGATCTGCTCGCGGCGGGTCGGGGCGTCGGTTCTGGTGGCCATGGAGACGATTCTAGACAGCGGGGTTAGCGGTCGTTAACCTGAGGGGAACGCGTTAACGCTCATTAACCAGTGAGGGGACCGCAGGATGCACGAGGCACCGGAGCTTCACAGCGCGGCAGATCCCGCGTCGGAGTCCTTTCGGGCCAACGAGGAGGCGCACCGCGCCCTCGTCGAGGAGCTGCGCGCCAAGCTGGCTGCGGCCGCGCTCGGCGGCGGCGAGCGGGCGCGGGCCAGGCACACGGCGCGCGGGAAGCTGCTCCCGCGCGAGCGCGTGGACACGCTCCTCGACCCCGGTTCGCCCTTCCTGGAGCTGGCCCCGCTGGCGGCCGACGGGATGTACGAGGGGCAGGCCCCGGCGGCCGGTGTGATCGCCGGGATCGGGCGGGTCGGCGGGCGCGAGTGCGTGGTCGTCGCCAACGACGCGACCGTCAAGGGCGGCACGTACTACCCGATGACGGTGAAGAAGCACCTGCGCGCGCAGGAGGTGGCCCTGGACAACCGGCTGCCCTGCGTCTACCTGGTGGACTCCGGCGGGGCGTTCCTGCCGATGCAGGACGAGGTGTTCCCGGACCGGGACCACTTCGGGCGGATCTTCTACAACCAGGCCCGGATGTCCGGCGCCGGCATCCCGCAGATCGCGGCCGTGCTCGGTTCCTGCACGGCGGGCGGGGCGTACGTCCCGGCGATGAGCGACGAGGCGGTGATCGTCCGCGACCAGGGCACGATCTTCCTCGGCGGCCCGCCCCTGGTGAAGGCGGCCACCGGCGAGGTGGTCACGGCGGAGGAGCTGGGCGGCGGCGAGGTCCACTCACGGGTGTCGGGCGTCACCGACCACCTCGCCGAGGACGACGCGCACGCGCTCAGGATCGTCCGCACCATCGTCTCCACGCTCCCCGCGCGGGGCGAGCTCCCCTGGCGGGTGGAGCAGGCCGTCGAGCCCAAGGTGGACCCCGCCGGGCTGTACGGCGCGGTGCCGGTGGACTCCCGCACGCCCTACGACGTACGCGAGATCATCGCGCGCGTCACCGACGGCTCCCGGTTCGCCGAGTTCAAGTCGGAGTTCGGGCAGACCCTGGTCACCGGCTTCGCCCGGATCCACGGCCACCCGGTGGGGATCGTCGCCAACAACGGCATCCTGTTCTCCGAGTCCGCCCAGAAGGGCGCCCACTTCATCGAACTGTGCGACCAGCGCGGCATCCCGCTGGTCTTCCTGCAGAACATCTCCGGCTTCATGGTCGGCAAGGACTACGAGGCGGGCGGCATCGCCAAGCACGGCGCCAAGATGGTGACGGCGGTGGCGTGCACACGCGTGCCGAAGCTGACGGTGGTGGTCGGCGGGTCGTACGGCGCGGGCAACTACTCGATGTGCGGGCGGGCGTACTCCCCCCGCTTCCTGTGGATGTGGCCGGGCGCCAAGATCTCGGTCATGGGCGGCGAGCAGGCCGCATCCGTCCTCGCGACCGTCAAGCGGGACCAGCTGGAGGCGCGTGGGGAGAGCTGGCCGGCCGAGGACGAGGACGCCTTCAAGGCCCCGATCCGCGCGCAGTACGAGCACCAGGGGAACGCCTACTACGCGACGGCCCGCCTCTGGGACGACGGGGTGATCGACCCGCTGGAGACCCGGCAGGTCCTGGGCCTGGCCCTGACCGCGTGCGCCAACGCGCCACTGGGTGACCCCCAGTTCGGCGTCTTCCGGATGTGAGGGGACTCCTGACGATGACGGATCAGATGTTCGAAACGGTACTGGTGGCCAACCGGGGCGAGATCGCCGTCCGGGTCATCCGCACCCTGCGGTCGATGGGCGTGCGCTCGGTGGCCGTGTACTCCGACGCGGACGCCGACGCCCGGCACGTCCGGGAGGCCGACACGGCGGTACGGATCGGTCCGGCGCCGGCCGCGGAGAGCTATCTGTCGGTGGAGCGGCTGCTGGCGGCCGCCGCCCGCACCGGCGCGCAGGCCGTCCACCCCGGATACGGGTTCCTCGCCGAGAACGCCGGTTTCGCGCGGGCGTGCGCCGAAGCGGGGCTGGTCTTCATCGGGCCGGGCGCCGACGCGATCGCCCTGATGGGCGACAAGATCCGCGCGAAGGAGACGGTGAGGGCCGCCGGGGTCCCCGTGGTCCCGGGTTCGAGTGGCAGCGGCCTCACCGACGGGCAGCTCGCCGACGCGGCCCGCGGGATCGGCATGCCGGTGCTGCTGAAGCCGTCGGCGGGCGGCGGCGGCAAGGGCATGCGCCTGGTGCGGGACGCTTCGACGCTGGCCGACGAGATCGCCGCCGCGCGGCGCGAGGCCCGCGCCTCCTTCGGCGACGACACCCTGCTGGTCGAGCGGTGGATCGACCGCCCCCGGCACATCGAGATCCAGGTCCTGGCCGACGGCCACGGGGGCGTCGTCCACCTCGGCGAGCGCGAGTGCTCCCTCCAGCGCCGGCACCAGAAGATCATCGAGGAGGCGCCCAGTGTGCTCCTCGACGAGGCGACCCGGGCCGCGATGGGCGAGGCGGCCGTGCAGGCGGCCCGCTCCTGCGGCTACCGGGGTGCGGGCACGGTGGAGTTCATCGTCCCCGGCAACGATCCCTCCTCGTACTACTTCATGGAGATGAACACCCGCCTCCAGGTGGAGCATCCGGTCACCGAGCTGGCTGTATCCATCGGTGCGGCCGGCGCCGCGGGCGGGCTCGACCTGGTGGAGTGGCAGCTGCGGGTGGCGGCGGGCGAGCCGCTGGCGTTCGGGCAGGACGACGTCCGGCTCACCGGCCACGCGGTCGAGGCCCGCATCTGCGCCGAGGACCCCGCGCGGGGCTTCCTCCCCTCCGGCGGCACGGTCCTGAAACTGCGCGAACCGCAGGGCGAGGGCGTCCGCACGGACTCCGGCCTCACCGAGGGCACGGAGGTCGGCAGCCTCTACGACCCGATGCTGTCGAAGGTGATCGCGTACGGCCCCGACCGCGCGACCGCGCTGCGCAGGCTCCGGGCGGCGCTGGCTCAGACGGTGACGCTGGGCGTGCAGACGAACGCCGGGTTCCTGCGGCGGCTGCTCGCGCACCCGGCGGTGGTGTCGGGCGAGTTGGACACGGGACTGGTCGAGCGTGAGGTGGACGGTCTCGTACCGGACGAGGTGCCCGCGGAGACGTACGCGGCGGCGGCGCTGCTGCGCCAGGCCTCCTTCGCGCCCGCCGACGGCTCCGGCTGGGCCGATCCGTTCGCCGCCGCCGACGGCTGGCGCATGGGCGGTGAGCGGGCGTGGACGGCGCATCACCTGCGCGTGCCGGGTCACGACCCGGTGACCGTGCGCGTGCGCAGCACCCCGGACGGAGGCGCGGAACTGCTGCTGCCGGGGACGGACACGCCTCTGCGGGGGTCCGGGGGCGTGCCCCCGCGAGCGGGGGGCGAGCACCGGTTCACGTTCCTGCTCGACGGCGTCGCCCACACCTTCGCCGCCCTGCCGGACGGCACCTGGCTCGGCCGGGACGGCGACGCCTGGCACGTGCGGGACCACGACCCGGTGGCCGCGTCCCTGAACCGCGCGGCGCGTTCCGGCGCCGACTCGCTGACCGCGCCGATGCCCGGCACGGTGACAGTGGTGAAGGTCGCCGTCGGCGACGAGGTGAGCGCGGGCCAGAGCCTGCTGGTGGTGGAGGCGATGAAGATGGAGCACGTCATCTCCGCCCCGCACGCCGGCACGGTCACCGAACTGGACGTGGCCCCGGGTACGACGGTCTCGATGGACCAGGTGCTGGCGGTCATCGCGCCCGCGGAGCCGCCTGTGGAGCCGTCCGCGGAGGAGGAGACGGCATGAACGCCCCGGAACCGGTCCTGCCCATGGCCGTACCGGCCGAGGGACTGCCCACCCGCGTGCGGATCCACGAGGTCGGCGCGCGCGACGGACTGCAGAACGAGAAGGCGACCGTCCCGGCGGTGGTGAAGGCGGAGTTCATCCGCCGCCTGGCCGGCACGGGCCTGACCACGATCGAGGCGACGAGCTTCGTCCACCCCAGGTGGGTGCCCCAGCTGGCGGATGCCGAGGAGCTGTTCCCGGCGGTCGCCGATCTGCCGGTGTCGCTGCCGGTCCTGGTGCCGAACGAGCGGGGCCTCGACCGCGCGCTGGCGCTGGGAGCCCGCCGGGTGGCGGTGTTCGCCAGTGCCACGGAGTCCTTCGCCCGGGCCAACCTCAACCGCACGGTGGACGAGGCGCTGACGATGTTCGAGCCGGTGGTGAGCCGGGCGAAGGCCGAGGGCGTCCACGTCCGCGGCTATCTGTCGATGTGCTTCGGCGACCCCTGGGAGGGCGCCGTCCCGGTCCCCCGGGTGGTTCGGGTCTGCCGGGCCCTGCTCGACATGGGCTGCGACGAACTGAGCCTGGGCGACACCATCGGCGTGGCGACCCCGGGCCATGTGACGGCCCTGCTCACCGCGCTCGCCGAAGCGGCCGTCCCCGTGTCCGCCCTGGGCGTCCACTTCCACGACACCTACGGCCAGGCCCTGTCCAACACGCTGGCCGCGCTCCAGCAGGGCGTCACCACGGTCGACGCCTCCGCCGGCGGGCTGGGCGGCTGCCCGTACGCGAAGTCCGCCACCGGCAACCTCGCCACCGAAGACCTCGTATGGATGCTGCGGGGTCTCGGCATCGAGACCGGGGTCGATCTCGGCCGTCTCGTCGCCACAAGCGTCTGGATGGCCGCCCACCTGGGCCGACAGAGCCCGTCCCGCACCGTCCGAGCCCTCTCCCACCAGGAGCAGTGAACGACCATGGACCACAAGCTCTCCCCCGAACTGGAAGAACTCCGCCGCACGGTCGAGGAGTTCGCGCACGATGTCGTCGCACCGAAGATCGGCGACTTCTACGAACGGCACGAGTTCCCGTACGAGATCGTCCGGGAGATGGGCCGCATGGGCCTGTTCGGCCTGCCCTTCCCGGAGGAGTACGGCGGGATGGGCGGCGACTACCTGGCGCTGGGCCTGGCCCTGGAGGAACTGGCCCGGGTGGACTCGTCGGTGGCGATCACGCTCGAGGCCGGTGTCTCGCTGGGCGCGATGCCGATCCACCTCTTCGGCACCGAGGAGCAGAAGCGCGCGTGGCTGCCCCGGCTGTGCTCGGGCGAGATCCTGGGCGCGTTCGGGCTGACGGAGCCGGACGGCGGCAGTGACGCGGGCGCGACCCGCACCACGGCCCGCCTGGACGAGTCGACGGACGAGTGGGTGATCAACGGCACCAAGTGCTTCATCACCAACTCGGGCACGGACATCACGGGCCTGGTCACGGTCACGGCGGTCACCGGCCGGAAGCCCGACGGCAAGCCGCTGATCTCGGCGATCATCGTCCCGTCGGGCACCCCGGGCTTCACGGTGGCGGCCCCGTACTCGAAGGTCGGCTGGAACGCGTCGGACACGCGGGAGCTGTCGTTCCAGGACGTCCGCGTCCCGGCGGCGAACCTGCTGGGCGAAGAGGGCCGGGGCTACGCCCAGTTCCTGCGCATCCTCGACGAGGGCCGGATCGCCATCGCGGCGCTGGGCACGGGGCTGGCGCAGGGCTGTGTGGACGAGTCGGTGAAGTACGCCAAGGAACGGCACGCGTTCGGCCGTCCGATCGGCGCCAACCAGGCCATCCAGTTCAAGATCGCCGACATGGAGATGAAGGCCCACACGGCCCGTCTGGCGTGGCGGGACGCGGCGAGCCGTCTGGTGGCCGGTGAGCCCTTCAAGAAGGAGGCGGCGGTGGCCAAGCTGTACTCCTCCACGGTCGCGGTGGACAACGCCCGCGACGCCACCCAGATCCACGGCGGCTACGGCTTCATGAACGAGTACCCGGTGGCCCGCATGTGGCGCGACTCCAAGATCCTGGAGATCGGCGAGGGCACGAGCGAGGTCCAGCGCATGCTGATCGCCCGGGAGTTGGGGCTGGCGGCGGGCTGACGGCGTGGGGCGGGCGGCCCGCACCCCTGGACAAACTCTGAGGTTAGGCTAACCTAAGCCTGGCTCCAGCCAGGGGCCCGCGGGCCCGCCCGCACCCACCTGCTCCGCACGCACGAAAGCAGACCCAGTCATGTCGAACGCCAGAACCGCCCGTTTCTCCCGTCGCGGCCTCCTCGCCGCCGGTGGCGCTCTCGGACTCGGTGCCGCGCTCGCGGCCTGCGGCGACGGGGACGCGAAGAGCGGCGGCTCGGACGCGCAGGGGGCCGCCGAGCCCAAGTCCGGCCCCTGGTCCTTCAAGGACGACCGCGGCACCACCGTGAAGCTGGACAAGGTCCCCGCGAACATCGTCGCGTTCACCGGTGTCGCCGCGGCCCTGTACGACTACGGCATCCAGGTCAAGGGCGTCTTCGGCCCGACGAAGACCAAGGACGGCAAGGCCGACGTCCAGGCCGGCGACATGGACGTCAGCAAGGTGACCGTCCTCGGCAACGTCTGGGACCAGTTCAACGTCGAGAAGTACGCGACCCTCGCCCCCGAGGTCCTCGTCTCCACCACCTTCGACGACGCGGGCACCCTCTGGTACGTCCCCGAGGTGTCCAAGGACAAGATCGCCAAGCTCGCGCCGAGCGTCGCCGTCTCCGTCTACGACCGCCAGCTGACCGCGCCGCTCGAGCGCATGTGGGAGCTGGCCGAGTCGCTGGGCGGCGACATGAAGGCCGCCGCGGTCGTCGACGCGAAGAAGCGCTTCGAGGCGGCGTCCGAGCGGCTGCGCAAGGCCGCGAAGGCCCACCCCGACATCAAGGTGATGGCCGGCTCGGCGAGCCCGGAGCTGTTCTACGTCTCCGGCACCGACCTCTCCGCCGACCTCGAGTACTTCAAGGCGCTCGGCGTGAACTTCGTCGAGCCGACCGAGGAGGCCAAGAAGCCGACCGGTGGCTGGTTCGAGAGCCTCAGCTGGGAGAACGTCGACAAGCACAAGGCCGACGTCATCATCATGGACGACCGCAGCTCGGCCATCCAGCCCGCCGACATCACCGAGGCGACCTGGAAGAAGCTCCCCGCGGTCAAGGCCGGCCAGGTCATCGCGCGTTCCGCCGAGCCGATCCTGTCCTACGACAAGTGCACCCCGCTGCTCGACAACCTCGCCGAGGCCATCGAGAAGGCGAAGAAGGTCAGCTGACCGCCCCTGCCGGACTCCTCCCCGGGAGCCACGCGTGACCACCGCCGTAGCCGCCCCGTTCCGTTTCCCCTCCCTCCAGGTCGACGGAACGAGGCGGCTCGGTCCGTTTCCGGCGCCGTCCGGGCCCGGACGGGGCCGGGGGAGCCGAAGCCCGGCAGAGGAACAGTTGCGCGAACAGCGTTGGCCACGGCACCGGTTGAGCGCCCCGCACACCTCGTGGCGGAGTGATCACGGTCACGGCCGGAGCAGGAATAGAGTCGCTCTACTTAGGCTAGGCTCACCTAAGTAAAAGTGGGCCGCACCGCGGCGCGCGCCCCGCTCCCTCCCCGCACCGGACCATCCCCACCGGAGGCCCCCACATGCGCTCGCACCTGCTCAACGACACCACCGCGGAGCACTACCGCCGCTCCGTGACCGAAGGAGTCGAGCGGGTGGCAGCCAAACTCGCCACCACCGAACGCCCGTTCACCGGCGTCACGGTCGACGCCCTCGCCCCCGCCATCGAGCGGATCGACCTCGACCGGCCGCTGCACGACACCACCGCGGCACTGGACGAACTGGAGGACGTCTACCTCCGGGACGCGGTCTACTTCCACCACCCCCGCTACCTCGCCCACCTCAACTGCCCGGTCGTCATCCCGGCCGTGCTCGGCGAAGCGGTGCTCTCCGCCGTCAACTCCTCCCTGGACACCTGGGACCAGTCGGCCGGCGGCACCCTCATCGAGCGGAAACTGATCGACTGGACGGCCGCCCGCATCGGCCTCGGGCCGTCCGCCGACGGGGTGTTCACCTCCGGCGGCACCCAGTCCAACCTCCAGGCGCTGCTGCTGGCCCGTGAGGAGGCCAAGACCGGCGACCTCGCGAAACTGCGCGTCCTCGCCTCCGAGGTCAGCCACTTCAGCGTGAAGAAGTCCGCGAAACTGCTCGGCCTCGGCCCGGACGCGGTGGTGCCGGTCCCCGTCGACCACGACAAGCGGCTGCAGACCGTCGCCCTCGCCCGCGAGCTGGAGCGCTGCACCGAGGACGGCCTCGTCCCCATGGCCGTCGTCGCCACCGCCGGAAGCACCGACTTCGGCTCCATCGACCCGCTGCCCGAGATCGCCGAACTGTGCGCCCAGTACGGCGTCTGGATGCACGTGGACGCCGCCTACGGCTGCGGACTGCTCGCCTCGCTGAAGCACCGGGACCGGATCGACGGCATCGAACGCGCCGACTCGGTCACCGTCGACTACCACAAGTCCTTCTTCCAGCCGGTGAGTTCGTCCGCCGTGCTGGTCCGCGACGCGGCCACGCTGCGGCACGCCACCTACCACGCGGAGTACCTCAACCCGCGCCGCATGGTGACCGAGCGCATCCCCAACCAGGTCGACAAGTCCCTGCAGACCACCCGCCGCTTCGACGCGCTGAAACTGTGGATGACGCTGCGCGTGATGGGCGCCGACGGTATCGGCGGGCTCTTCGACGAGGTCTGCGACCTGGCCCACGAGGGCTGGAAGCTGCTCGCCGCCGACCCGCGCTTCGACGTGGTCGTCGAACCGTCGCTGTCCACGCTCGTCTTCCGCTACGTGCCGGCCGCCGTCACCGACCCCGCCGAGATCGACCGGGCCAACCTCCACGCCCGCAAAGCCCTGTTCGCCTCCGGTGACGCGGTCGTCGCGGGCACCAAGGTGGCGGGCCGCCACTACCTGAAGTTCACCCTGCTGAACCCCGAGACCACGACCGCCGACATCACCGCCGTCCTCGATCTGATCGCCGGCCACGCCGAGCAGTACCTGGGAGAGTCCCTTGACCGCGCTTCCTGAAGCCCCTGACACCGCCTACGACTTCGTGGGGATCGGGCTGGGCCCCTTCAACCTCGGCCTCGCCTGCCTCACCGAGCCCATCGGCGACCTGAACGGCGTCTTCCTGGAGTCCAAGCCGGACTTCGAGTGGCACGCCGGGATGTTCCTCGACGGCGCCCACCTCCAGACGCCGTTCATGTCGGACCTGGTCACACTCGCCGACCCGACCTCCCCCTACTCCTTCCTCAACTACCTCAAGGAGAAGGGCCGTCTGTACTCGTTCTACATCCGGGAGAACTTCTACCCGCTGCGCGTCGAGTACGACGACTACTGCCGCTGGGCCGCCGGCCGGCTGAGCAGCATCCGCTTCGACACGACCGTCACCGAGGTGACGTACGACGAGAACACCGAGCTGTACGCCGTACGGACCGGGGCCGGTGACACCTACCGCGCCCGGCGGCTGGTGCTCGGCACCGGCACCGTGCCGTTCGTGCCCGAGCCGTGCCGCGGCCTGGGCGGCGATCTGCTGCACACCGCCGAGTACATGCACCGCAGGGCGGAGCTGCGGCAGAAGGAGTCGATCACGGTCGTCGGCAGCGGACAGAGCGCCGCCGAGATCTACTACGAGCTGCTGTCCGAGATCGACGTCCACGGCTACTCGCTCAACTGGGTCACCCGCTCCCCGCGGTTCTTCCCGCTGGAGTACACCAAGCTGACCCTGGAGATGACCTCCCCGGACTACATCGACTACTTCCGCGCGCTGCCCGAGGAGACCCGCTACCGGCTGGAGAAGCAGCAGAAGGGCCTGTTCAAGGGCATCAACTCCGACCTCGTCGACGCCATCTTCGACCTGCTGTACCAGAAGAACATCGAGAGCGGCGACCGCGCGGTCCCCACCCGGCTGCTCACCAACTCCTCACTCGTCAGCGCCCGCCACGAGAACGGCGGATACTCGCTCGGCTTCCACCAGGACGAGCAGGGCAAGGACTTCGAGCTGCGCACCGAGGGCCTGGTGCTGGCCACCGGCTACCACTACGAACCGCCGGCCTTCCTCGACCCCGTCCGCGACCGGCTCCGCTTCGACGGCCACGGCCGCTTCGACGTGGCCCGCAACTACGCCATCGACGTGACCGGCCGGGGCGTCTTCCTGCAGAACGCCGGCGTCCACACGCACAGCGTCACCAGCCCCGACCTGGGCATGGGCCCGTACCGCAACAGCTGCATCATCCGCGAACTGCTCGGCTCCGAGCACTACCCCGTGGAGAAGTCCATCGCCTTCCAGGAGTTCGCCGTATGAGTACCTCCGACGATGCGGACGCCGGCTTCACGAACGAGCTCGGCACCTTCACCGTCCGCCCGCTCGACCCGCTGCGGGACACCGGGCTGCTGCACCGCTGGGTCACCGACCCCAAGGCCGCGTTCTGGATGATGCAGGACGCGAAGCTCCAGGACGTCGAGCGCGAGTACATGAGGATCGCGGCCGACGAGCACCACCACGCCCACCTGGGGCTGCACGAGGGCCGGCCCGCCTTCCTGATGGAGACCTACGACCCCGCCCACCGCGAGCTGGCCGGCCTGTACGAGCCGGAGCCCGGGGACGTCGGCATGCACTTCCTGGTCGCGCCCACCGACACCCCGGTGCACGGTTTCACCCGGTCCGTCATCACCGCCGTGATGGCGCACCTCTTCCGGGACCCGGCGGTCCGGCGCGTCGTCGTCGAACCGGACGTGTCCAACAAGGCGGTGCACGCCCTGAACGAAGCCGTGGGCTTCGTCCCCGTACGCGAGATCGACAAGCCGGAGAAGAGGGCGTTGCTGAGCTTCTGCACCCGCGAACAGTTCGCCGCGGCCACGGGGGTGGGCATATGAGCCCCGCCGACGCCGTGGACCACCTCACTCCCGAACGATGGGAGACGGCCAACCGCCTGCTGATCCGCAAGGCGCTCGCCGAGTTCGCACACGAGCGGCTGATCCACCCTCAGGAGACGGGCGAAGGCGGCTACGTCGTACGCAGCGACGACGGCCTGACCGAGTACCGCTTCACCGCCGTCCGCCGCGCCCTGGACCACTGGCAGGTGGCCGCCGACTCCATCAGCCGGCACCGCGACGGGACCGAACTCCCCCTCGCCGCCCTGGACTTCTTCATCGAACTGCACAAGTCGCTCGGGCTGAGCGACGAGGTCCTGCCGGTGTACCTGGAGGAGATCTCCTCCACCCTCTCCGGCACCTGCTACAAGCTCGCCAAGCCGCCGGTCACCTCGGCCGAGCTGGTCGGCGCCGGCTTCCAGGCCGTAGAGACCGGCATGACCGAGGGCCACCCCTGCTTCGTCGCCAACAACGGGCGGCTCGGCTTCGGCATCCACGAGTACCGCGCCTACGCGCCGGAGACGGCGAGCCCGGTCCGGCTGGTGTGGCTGGCGGCGCACCGCTCGCGGGCGGCGTTCACGGCCGGCATCGGCATCGAGTACGAGTCGTTCCTGCGGCAGGAGCTGGGCGAGGACACCGTCGAGCGCTTCCACCGGACGCTCACCGGCCAGGGCCTCGACCCGGCCGACTACCTCCTGATCCCCGTCCACCCCTGGCAGTGGTGGAACAAGCTCACCGTCACCTTCGCCGCCGAGGTCGCCCGCCGCCACCTGGTGTGCCTCGGCGAGGGCGACGACGAGTACCTGGCCCAGCAGTCCGTCCGGACCTTCTTCAACCGGACGGACCCCCAGAAGCACTACGTGAAGACGGCCCTGTCCGTCCTCAACATGGGCTTCATGCGCGGCCTCTCGGCCGCCTACATGGAGGCCACCCCGGCGATCAACGACTGGCTGGCGCGGCTGATCGAGAGCGACCCGGTGCTGCGCTCTACGGGGCTGACGATCATCCGGGAGCGGGCGGCGGTCGGCTACCGGCACCTGGAGTACGAGCAGGCCACCGACCGCTACTCGCCGTACCGCAAGATGCTGGCCGCACTGTGGCGGGAGAGCCCGGTGCCCTCGCTGCGAGACGGCGAGTCCCTCGCCACCATGGCCTCCCTGCTCCACGTGGACCACGAGGGGACGTCCTTCGCGGGCGCCCTGATCGAGCGGTCCCGGCTCGCCCCGGCGGACTGGCTACGGCACTATCTGCGCGCCTACTACACCCCGCTGCTGCACAGTTTCTACGCCTACGACCTGGTGTTCATGCCGCACGGCGAGAACGTGGTCCTGGTGCTGGAGGACGGGGTGGTGCGGCGCGCGGTCTACAAGGACATCGCCGAGGAGATCGCGGTGCTGGACCCGGACGCGGTGCTGCCGCCGGAGGTCTCCCGCATCCGCGTGGAGGTGCCGGAGGACCAGAAGCTGCTGTCCCTCTTCACGGACGTCTTCGACTGCTTCTTCCGTTTCCTCGCCTCCGACCTCGCCTCCGCGGGCATCCTGGCCGAGGACGACTTCTGGCGGACGGTCGCGGAGATCACCCGCGAGTACCAGGCGTCGGTGCCCGAACTCGCCGACAAGTTCGCCCGGTACGACATGTTCGCCCCCGAGTTCGCGCTGTCCTGCCTCAACCGGCTCCAGCTGCGCGACAACCGGCAGATGGTCGACCTCGCGGACCCGTCCGGCGCGCTCCAACTGGTCGGCACCCTGAAGAACCCGATCGCGGGATTCTGACCCACCCGGCCGGGGCCGCCGCCCACGGCGGTCCCGGCCGCCGTGGGCGGCGGCCGGGGTCCTGGTCGGGGCAGACCGCTCTCCCCCGATCCGGTGAAACAATCACCCCCATGGCGGAAATCATCCAGAAGGACGGAACCTGGGCCTTCGACGGGAACACCCTGCGGCTGACTCCCGGACGGGACAAGAACGTCGGGCTGCTCCGTCGGACGCTGGGCGAACTGCTGGTCCCGCTCGGCGCGCTGGCGGGGATCTCGTTCGAGCAGGGCAGAAAGACGGGGCGGCTCAGGCTGCGGCTGCGCGAGGGCGCCGACCCCCTGCTGCAGGCGACCGGCGGCCGGCTCACCGAGTCGCACGACCCGTACCAGCTGGTCGTGGAGTCCGACCGGTACGGCGTCGCCGAGTACTTCGCGGACGAGGTGCGCAACGCCCTGCTGCTGGACCAGGTCCCCTCCGACCCGGTCCCGGAGTACCTGCTGCCCGGCCCGTCCGTACCGCTGTCCGCCTCCGCCGGGGACGGTTCGGTGAGCTTCGACGGGGAGCGGATCCGCCTGGAGTGGAACTGGAAGACGGAGGACGCCAAGTCCGCCGCCGGCACCCGCACCCTCGCGCTGACCGACATAGCCGCCGTGGAATGGGTGCCGGCGACCGGACTGGAGAACGGCCACCTCCGTTTCGTCGTGCGCCACGCGCCCACCAAGGCCCCGGCCAAGTACGACCCCAACGCGGTGGAGCTGTGGGGCTTCAAGAAGGACGCCCTGATGGCGCTCGTCGCCGCCGCCGTCCAGGCCCGCCTGCCCCACCCGGCCACCAGGGACTCCGTACGGGACCCCGCGCACGACACCGCCCGGGACCGCGCCGGGCACGAACGCCCGGCAGCACTGGAGGCCGCCCCCGGCACCTCCTCCGCCGCCGAGGACGAGCACGACGCGCTGCTGCGCCGGCTGCGCGAGCTGGGCGAACTGCACCGCTCCGGCGTACTGACGGACGAGGAGTTCACCCTGGCCAAACAGGCGGTCCTCAAGCGGATGTGAACGTCCACCGCTTACGTCCACCGCTTACGTCCACCGCTTACGTCCACCGCCCACGGCCACCGCTTACGTCCACCGTCTACGACTGCCGTCCACGACTGCCGACACCTCGCACGCTTTCCTGCCCGAAATCGGGCAGGATTCTTGCGCGAGCCTCCCCGTTACCTCAGGATCGTCGGGTGCACGACGAACTGGTCGATCATCTGACGCGGTCCACGCCCCTCAGCCGGGGCGAGGCGCTGCGTGTGGTCCAGGACGTGCTCGCCTACTTCGACGAGACGACCGAGGAGTACGTCCGTCGCCGCCACCGCGAGCTCCAGGCCCAGGGCCTGGTGAACGCGACGATCTTCGAACGGATCGAGGCGGATCTCAGATACCGCGCGGTGGCCCCGCCGGAGCTCTCGCTCCGGCAGCTGCGGCGCATCGTCTACGGCTAGGAACACACCCACATGTGCGGAATCGTCGGATACATCGGCAGGCGTGACGTCGCCCCTCTGCTGCTCGAAGGCCTGCAGCGCCTGGAGTACCGGGGCTACGACTCGGCGGGCATCGCCATCACGTCGCCGAAGGCCGCCGGACTGAGGACGGTCAAGGCCAAGGGCCGGGTGCGCGAGCTGGAGGCGAAGGTCCCGGCCCGTTTCAAGGGCACCACGGGCATCGCCCACACCCGCTGGGCCACCCACGGCGCCCCGTCCGACGTGAACGCCCACCCGCACCTGGACGCCGAGGGCCGGGTCGCCGTCGTCCACAACGGCATCATCGACAACGCCGCCGACCTGCGCCGCAAGCTGGAGGCGGACGGCGTCGAGTTCCTCTCGGAGACGGACACCGAGGTCCTCACCCACCTGATCGCCCGCTCGCCGGCCGAGAAGCTGGAGGACAAGGTCCGCGAGACGGTACGGGTCATCGAGGGCACCTACGGCATCGCCGTGCTGCACGCCGACTTCCCGGACCGCATCGTGGTGGCCCGCAACGGTTCGCCCGTCGTGCTCGGCATCGGCGAGAAGGAGATGTTCGTCGCCTCGGACATAGCCGCCCTGGTCACCCACACCCGGCAGATCGTCACCCTCGACGACGGCGAGATGGCCACCCTCAAGGCCGACGACTTCCGCACCTACACCACCGAGGGCACCCGTACGACGACCGAGCCGACCACCGTGGAGTGGGAGGCCGCCTCGTACGACATGGGCGGCCACGACACCTACATGCACAAGGAGATCCACGAGCAGGCCGAGGCCGTGGACCGGGTGCTGCGGGGCCGGATCGACGACCGGTTCTCCACGGTGCGCCTCGGCGGCCTGAACCTGGACGCCCGTGAGGCGCGCCGGATCCGCCGGGTGAAGATCCTCGGCTGCGGCACCTCGTACCACGCGGGACTGATCGGCGCCCAGATGATCGAGGAGCTGGCCCGCATCCCGGCCGACGCCGAGCCGGCCTCCGAGTTCCGCTACCGCAACGCGGTCGTCGACCCCGACGCGCTGTACGTCGCGGTGTCCCAGTCCGGTGAGACGTACGACGTGCTGGCGGCGGTGCAGGAGCTGAAGCGCAAGGGTGCGCGGGTGCTGGGCGTGGTGAACGTCGTCGGTTCCGCGATCGCCCGCGAGGCGGACGGCGGCATGTACGTGCACGCCGGCCCCGAGGTCTGCGTGGTGTCCACGAAGTGCTTCACCAACACCACGGTCGCCTTCGCCCTCCTCGCCCTGCACCTGGGCCGCACCCGCGACCTGTCCGTGAGTGACGGCAAGCGGATCATCGAAGGGCTGCGCAGGCTGCCGGGGCAGATCACCGAGATCCTGGAGCAGGAGGAGGAGATCAAGAAGCTGGCCCTGCAGTACGCGGAGGCCCGCTCGATGCTCTTCATCGGCCGGGTCCGGGGCTACCCGGTGGCCCGTGAGGCGTCCCTGAAGCTCAAGGAGGTCTCCTACATCCACGCGGAGGCCTACCCGGCGTCCGAGCTCAAGCACGGCCCGCTGGCCCTGATCGAGCCCGCGCTGCCCACGGTGGCGATCGTCCCCGACGACGACCTGCTGGAGAAGAACCGCGCGGCCCTGGAGGAGATCAAGGCCCGCAGCGGCCCGATCATGGCCGTCGCCCACCGGGAGCAGGAGAAGGCCGACCACACCGTCGTCGTCCCGAAGAACGAGAACGAGCTGGACCCCATCCTCATGGGCATCCCGCTGCAACTCCTCGCCTACCACACGGCGTTGGCCCTGGGCCGGGACATCGACAAGCCGAGGAACCTCGCCAAGTCGGTCACGGTCGAATAACGACGAACCGGAGCCTGCCCGGCGGACCGGCGCCTCAGGGGATGACCACCACGGGGCGCTGGGCCCGCTTGGCGAGCCGGCCGGCGACGGAGCCGAAGAGCCGGCCCACCAGGCCGTGGGTGGAGCCGACGACGATCGCGTCGGCCTCGTACTCCCGGCCGACCTCCTCGAGTTCGTGGCAGATGTCGCCGCCGCGCTCGACCAGGATCCAGGGCACCTCGGTGAGGTGGTCCGCGCAGGCCAGCTCGAGGCCGAGCACCTCGGTGCGGTGGTCCGGGACGTCCACGAAGACCGGCGGCTCGCAGCCCGCCCACACCGTGGTGGGCAGCCGGTTGGCGACATGGACGATGATCAGCGCGGAGCCGAAGCGCCGGGCCATGCCGATCGCGTAGGCGAGGGCCCGCTCACTGGAGGTGGAGCCGTCGAAGCCGACGACCACACCGTGCCGGAACGCGGGATCGCACGGATGGCGCGACTTTTCCGCGCCCAGGGGATCGGCCCCGAGCGGCTCGGCCGCCGTGGGGTCGGCGAGGGGTCGCTTGCGATCCGCGGGTTCGAAGAATTCGTGACCGGCCATGGCTGTCTCGGCGTTGTGATCCTTGTGATGGGTGACGACAGGGTGCGTCGGAGCTGTGTCCGGGAATCATCTTCCCAACCCCATACCCCCAAGGGTACGGCGGTACGCGTTTTCAGCCCAGACCCCCGCCCGAGCTGGCCGACGGGTTTTCCGGAGCATGCCCGAGGGGGCGCCCGTCACGCAATGGTCGCTGCGCCGTACAGACGGTTTGCACGGGGTGGACCGAGCCGCGAGAGTGTCGCCGTGCGCCGTGATTCCGGGGATCCGGGGATCCGGGGATCCGGGGATCCGGGGATCCGGGGATCCGGGGATCCGGGGATCCGGGGATCCGGGGATCCGGGGTTTCGTCCCGGAACCGCGGTGACCGACACCCCTCCCGCGCGTTGGCCCCCGTGAGCCACGCCACAGGGAGCACATCGCGTCCGGGCCCCGCCCCGCCCCCGGGGCGGACCGCGCGCCGGACTCCCCCGGGGAGCCTTCGCGCCGGGAGTCCTCCCGGGGCCCGATCACCGACGTGGCCCGCCCGGCGGCGTTCAGCTCTCCGCCGGCACCGGTCACCCTGTTCCGGTGCGGTTCCGGGCGGGCGGCGCGGGACGGCGGGGATACACCGGTCGCATGACCGGTTTCCGCGCCCGCGGGCGTATCTTTTCAGCCAACTTCCGCAACCTGTGCATCTCCTGCCGCGGCCACCCCCCAACCCCCGTTCGACCTGCATAAAAAGGGGTCGGCGCCCCCTGCGCACCCTACGGGGATTGGCCACCGCGACAAGGCGCACTTCCCTGCACGGCCCACGAGTGCGACCCTTCGTGATCGAATGCTTCACGCCAAGTTGCCAAGTCGACAATGCGCCGGAGCCGAACTGGCCACCCGGACACGACGGGACACAGTAGATTCGATCTTGACTGTCTTACGGCGGGGGACTCGTGCAGGACCGAGGGGAAACGTGCAGGAGCGACACAACCGAGGAGCCGCGACCACCGAGGGGGGCTTAGCAGTATGAGCCACGACTCCACTGCCGCGCCGGAGATCGCGGCCCGGAAACTTGCCGGGCGACGTCGCAAGGAGATCGTCGCCGTGCTGCTGTTCAGCGGCGGCCCCATCTTCGAGAGTTCCATACCGCTGTCGGTGTTCGGGATTGACCGCCAGGACGCCGGCGTACCGCGCTACCGACTGCTGGTGAGCGCCGGTGAAGGAGGCCCGCTGCGGACCACAGGGGGCCTCGAACTCACCGCGCCGCACGGCCTGGAGGCGATCGCCCGCGCGGGCACCGTCGTCGTGCCCGCCTGGCGTTCGATCACCTCGCCGCCGCCGGACGACGCGCTCGAAGCGCTGCGCCGCGCCCACGAGGAGGGCGCCCGCATCGTCGGGCTGTGCACCGGCGCCTTCGTGCTCGCGGCGGCCGGCCTGCTGGACGGCCGTCCGGCGACCACCCACTGGATGTACGCGCCGACGCTGGCGAAACGCTACCCGTCGGTGCACGTCGATCCGCGCGAACTCTTCGTGGACGACGGCGACGTGCTGACGTCGGCGGGTACGGCGGCCGGAATCGATCTGTGCCTGCACATCGTGCGCACGGATCACGGCAACGAGGCGGCGGGGGCACTCGCCCGGCGCCTCGTCGTCCCGCCGCGCCGGACGGGCGGTCAGGAGCGCTATCTCGACAGGTCTTTACCCGAGGAGATCGGCGCCGACCCGCTCGCCGAGGTCGTCGCCTGGGCGCTGGAGCACCTCCACGAACAGTTCGACGTGGAGACGCTGGCGGCACGCGCGTACATGAGCCGTCGTACGTTCGACCGCCGCTTCCGCTCGCTGACCGGCAGCGCGCCGCTGCAGTGGCTGATCACGCAGCGGGTGCTGCAGGCCCAGCGCCTGCTGGAGACGTCGGACTACTCGGTGGACGAGGTCGCGGGCCGCTGCGGCTTCCGCTCACCGGTCGCGCTGCGGGGCCACTTCCGGCGCCAGCTGGGTTCGTCCCCGGCCGCCTACCGGGCCGCGTACCGCGCGCGACGCCCCCAGCCCGAGCGGAACCAGGGCGCCGACGGCTTCCCCAACACCCCGGGAGCCGTCCCGTCCGGCCCGGCGCACCAGCACGGGCACCCGGGGCAGGTCGGCCCGGCGTCCGCCGCACCGCACCCGGACAACCCCGTCCCGCACCAGTCCCGGCGTGCGGCGGCCGCGAGCACCCTGGGCGGGCCGTCCTCCCTGACGGCCTCGGCGGACCCGGGCCGCGAGGCGTACGTCCCCACGCGGGCGAGCGTGCCGGGGCAGCGCAGCGCGCCGTGAGGCGGACCTGAGGCAGAGGCGCGACGGGAAGACGGGAATCCGCCGGCGGGCCGGGCCGGAGACGAAAGTCTCCGGCCCGGCCCGCCTCCCTGCCCGCCCTCCGCCCGTTTTCCCCCGCGCTCCGCCCGAGTTCCGCCCGCATCACTCACCCGGTCCCCGACGGGTCACCTACGCTCCCGCGCGCCGTAAGGTTAGACATATGAACGATCGCATGGTGTGGATCGACTGCGAGATGACCGGCCTCTCGCTGTCCGACGACGCGCTCATCGAGGTGGCCGCCCTCGTCACCGACTCCGAGCTGAACGTGCTCGGCGACGGTGTGGACATCGTCATCCGCCCGCCGGAAGGGGCCCTGGAGACGATGCCGGAGGTGGTGCGTGAGATGCACACCGCGTCCGGGCTGCTCGCCGAGCTGGCGGACGGCACGACGCTCGAGGACGCCGAGCGGCGCGTCCTCGCCTACGTGAAGGAACACGTCAAGGAGCCCGGCAAGGCGCCCCTGTGCGGCAACTCCGTCGGCACGGACCGCGGATTCCTGCTGCGGGACATGCCGACGCTGGAGGACTACCTGCACTACCGCATCGTGGACGTGTCGAGCGTCAAGGAGCTGGCGCGCCGCTGGTACCCGAGGGCGTACTACAACAGCCCCGAGAAGAACGGCAACCACCGCGCGCTGGCCGACATCCGCGAGTCCATCGCGGAGCTGCGCTACTACCGCGAGGCCGTCTTCGTACCGCAGCCCGGCCCCGACTCCGACACCGCGAAGAAGATCGCCGCCAAGCACGTCCTGCCTGCTCAGTAGGCGTGTGAGGTAGTCGTCCGAAGGGCGCGGTGAAACCCTGGCGCGAGCACCCCTTCGGACCAGGTACACTTTTCCTCGGCTGGTCGGGGAAGACACCGATCTTCACCGGTACCAGCCATGGTGGGTGTAGCTCAGCTGGTAGAGCACCTGGTTGTGGTCCAGGATGCCGCGGGTTCAAGTCCCGTCACTCACCCTGAACGATCAAGGGCTGACCCGTGAGAACGGGTCAGCCCTTGATCGTTTTCACAAACCTTGGGAACAGGTGGCCTCCCGCCGACCCGTTCCCCACCGTCCCCGAAGCCCGCGGCCCCGCGCCCCGCGTCAGGACGAGGCGCGCTCCACCAGTTCCGTGGCCAGGACCACCTGACGTCGTTCCAGCCCGCGTGAGGCGGGCGGACGGCGGTCGGCGACCTCGGCGAGGAGGAGGTCGATCATTTGGTGGCCCATCTCCTCTATGGGCTGGCGCACGCTGGTCAGCGGCGGGTCCATGTGGCGGGCGATGGCCGAGTCGTCGTAACCGACCAGGGCCACGTCGTCGGGGATGCGGCGGCCCGCCTCGCGCAGCGCGTGCCGGGCGCCGGCGGCGGTCACGTCGGAGGCGGCGAAGACCGCGTCCAGGTCGGGGCGGCGCTCCAGCAGGGCCGCCATCGCGTGCCGGCCGCCCTCCTCGGAGAAGTCGCCCGCCTCGATCAGCAGGTCGTCCACCTCGTGGCCCGCGTCCCGCAGGGCGTCACGATAGCCGTCGATGCGCCGCTGGGCGCCGTACACGTCGAGGCGGCCGGTGATGTGGGCGATACGGCGCCGGCCCCGGCCGAGGAGGTGCTCGACGGCCTGCCGGGCGCCGCCGTAGTTGTCCGAGTCGACCGAGGTCAGGGTCTCCGCGGCCGACCGGGGACCGCTGATCACGGCCGGGATCTCCAGCCGGGCGAGCATGTCGGGCAGCGGGTCGTCGGCGTGCACGGAGACCAGCAGCACACCGTCCACGCGATGCGCGGCCAGATAGTCGGCGAGCCGCTGCCGCTCCCGGTCGCTGCCCGCGAAGATCAGCAGCAACTGCATCTCGGTGTCGGAGAGCGCCGCCCCCACCCCGCGCAGCATGTCCGAGAAGTACGGTTCGGCGAAGAACCGGGTCTCCGGTTCGGGCACGACCAGCGCGATCGCGTCGGTGCGGTTGGCGGCCAGCGCGCGGGCGGCCGTGTTCGGGACGTAACCGAGCTCGGCGACGGCGGCCTCCACGGCGGCCCGGGTGGCGTCGCTCACCCGGGGTGACCCGTTGATCACCCGGGAGACCGTGCCCCGGCCGACACCGGCGCGCACTGCCACCTCTTCGAGGGTGGGCCGGCCGCCGCTGCGGCCCCGCGCTCCGTGGCTTGCCATCTGCGCCCCGCCTTCCGTCCTGTGTCCCGCCAGGCCTGCTGGCCTGGAATCTAACAGCCCCACCAGCGGCGGCGACCGCCGCCGGGACCGCCGTCCGGACCCCGGACACCCCGGTGAGGCCCGGGCGGCCGGCTAACAGCCCGATAACTGAAGGCAGTTCTCCGCGTTCGGTCCCTTGACACCCCCGCCCGGACCCGCGACCCTTCAACACATCACTTGTGGGAGCGCTCCCACGGTACCTGACACATACACAACCCGCACGTTCCCCGCCCGAGCCGCAGCACGCAACAGACGGGCCCAACAAAGCCGTTGGCCGGGGGGTCGGCACGTCAGGGCAACAGGAGGACCCAATGCGAGCACGTACCCTCCCCCTCTCCCGGCAGCGCACGGGCGGGGGGAAGCCCTTCACCCGCAAGGCGCTGGCCGTCGCGGCCGTGGTGTCGCTGGGCACGGGGCTGCTGGCCGGCTGTGCCGACGACGGTGGAGACGACGCCTCCGATTCCTCGTCGGGCGGCAAGGGCAAGACCACGATCACGCTGGGTCTGTTCGGCACCTTCGGCTTCAAGGAGGCCGGGCTCTACGCCGAGTACGAGAAGCTGAACCCGGACGTCAAGATCGCCGAGAACGTCGTCGAGCGCAACGAGAACTACTACCCGGCGCTGCTCAACCACCTCACCACCAACAGCGGTCTGCAGGACGTCCAGGCCGTCGAGGTCGGCAACATCGCCGAGATCGTGGAGACCCAGGCCGGCAAACTCGAGGACCTCTCCAAGGCCGAGGGCGTGAACAAGAGCGACTGGCTCGGGTGGAAGTGGGAGCAGGCCACCACCAAGGACGGCCAGACCGTCGGCCTGGGCACCGACATCGGCCCGATGGCGATCTGCTACCGCAAGGACCTGTTCGAGAAGGCGGGCCTGCCGACCGACCGCGAAGAGCTCGGCAAGCTGTGGGCCGGCGACTGGGCCAAGCTGATCGAGGTCGGTGAGGACTACCAGAAGAAGGCGCCCAAGGGCACCACCTTCTTCGACTCCCCCGGCGGCCTGATGAGCGCCGTCCTCAGCAGTGAGGAGAAGCGGTTCTACGACTCCTCCGGCGAGGTGATCTACAAGACCAACCCCGCCGTCAAGAAGGCCTTCGACATGACCGCGAAGGCCGCCGAGGACGGACTGGTCGGCGCCCAGACGCAGTTCCAGCCCTCGTGGGACCAGACGATCGCCAACAACAAGTTCGCCGCGATGTCCTGCCCGCCCTGGATGCTCGGCTACATCAAGGGCAAGTCCCAGCCGGACGCCGCGGGCAAGTGGGACGTGGCCCTGCCCCCCAAGGCCGGCAACTGGGGCGGCTCCTTCCTGACCGTGCCCAAGAGCGCCAAGAACGTCGAGGAGGCCAAGAAGCTCGTCGCCTGGCTGACCGCACCCGAACAGCAGGCGAAGCTGTTCAAGGTGCAGGGCAGCTTCCCGAGCGCCCAGAGCATCTTCGACAGCCCCGAAGTGACCGGCGCGGTCAACGACATGACCGGTGACGCCCCGATCGGTGAGGTCTTCGCCGAGGCCGCCAAGCAGATCCCGGTCCAGGTCATCGGCCCGAAGGACCAGATCATCTCGCAGGGCCTGGCCGACAACGGCGTCATTCTGGTGACCAAGGGCAAGTCGCCGAAGGAAGCCTGGGAGACGGCCGTCAAGACCATCGACAACAACCTGGACAAGTGACCTGGATGTCCACCCGTCACGACACCGCCGCGTCCCCCGTCAAGGGGGGCGCGGCCCCGGGCCGCCCGCCCCGGGGCACCGCGTCCGCGAGCGCGAAGGACAAGGAGGAGCGGCGCCGGAAGAAGCTGTCCCGCCGCTGGCAGCGCGACATGCGCTGGAGCCCGTACGCCTTCGTCGCGCCGTTCTTCCTGCTGTTCCTCGCCTTCGGCCTGTTCCCGCTGGTCTACACCGGCTGGGCCTCGCTGCACCAGGTGGAGCTGACCGCCCCGACCGACATGAACTGGGTCGGGCTGAAGAACTACACCCGGATCTTCGACGACGACTTCTTCTGGAACGCGGCGCGGAACACCCTGACCATCGGCATCATCTCGACCGTCCCGCAGCTGCTGATGGCGATGGGCATCGCCCACATCCTCAACTACAAGCTGCGCGCCTCGACCTTCTACCGGGTCGCGATGCTCGCCCCGTACGCCACCTCGATCGCCGCCGCCTCCCTGGTGTTCGTGCTGCTCTTCGGGCGTGACTACGGCATGATCAACTGGGCGCTGGACCTCGTCGGGATCGACCCGGTCGCCTGGCAGGACGACAAGTGGCCCGGGCAGTTCGCCGTCTCGACGATCATCATCTGGCGCTGGACCGGTTACAACGCGCTGATCTACCTGGCCGCGATGCAGGCGATCCCGCAGGACCTGTACGAGTCGGCGGCGCTGGACGGCGCCAGCCGCTGGCAGCAGTTCATCCACGTGACGCTGCCCTCGCTGCGCCCGACGATCCTGTTCACCGTGGTCGTCTCCACGATCGGCGCCAGCCAGGTCTTCGGCGAGCCGCTGCTGTTCGACCCCAACAAGGGCGCGTCCGGCGGCGCGGAGCACCAGTTCCAGACGCTCGGCCTGTACCTGTACGAACAGGGCTGGATCAACCAGCACCTGGGCCGTGCCTCGGCGATCGCCTGGATGATGTTCCTGATCCTGATCGTCATCGGCATCATCAACTACGTCATCTCGCGCCGGCTGCGCGCCAGCAGTTAAGGAGTTGTGGCCGTGACGACGACTGTGACGCCCCCGCCCCCCGAGACCATGTCCGCCAAGGAGCAGAGGCGCTCCCGTCTGCCGAAGTCCGCGCGGGCCGGCGGCACCCTGCACGGCGGCCCGATCGCGTACGCGATCCTGATCGTGTTCACGATCATCTCGCTGTTCCCGCTGGTGTGGACCGCGATCGCCGCCTCCCGGGACACTCAGCGCCTGGCCCAGACCCCGCCGCCGTTCTGGTTCGGCTCGAACCTGTTCAAGAACCTGGAGATCGCCTGGACCGAAGCCAACCTCGGTGAGGCGTTCCTCAACACCACGATCGTGGCGGGCATTTCGGCGGTGACCGTCGTCATCCTGTCGACGGTCGCCGGATTCGCCTTCGCCAAGCTGCGCTTCCGGGGCCGGGGCGCGCTGATGCTGCTCGTGATCGGCACCATGATGGTCCCGCCGCAACTGAGCATCATCCCGCTGTACATGATGGTCGCCAAGCTGGACTGGACCGACCAACTGCAGGCCGTGATCTTCCCGTCGCTGGTGAGCGCGTTCGGCGTGTTCTTCATGCGGCAGTACCTGCTCCAGGCGCTGCCGGACGAGATCATCGAGGCCGCCCGGGTCGACGGCGCGAGCAGCTGGCGCGTGGTGTGGCACGTGGTGTTCCCGGCGGCGCGGCCGGCGATGGCCGTGCTCGGCATGCTGATGTTCGTGCAGACCTGGAACGACTTCCTGTGGCCGTTCCTCGTCCTGACCCAGTCCGGCAACCCGACCGTGCAGGTCGCGGTCGCGGGCCTCGGCCGCGGCTTCACCCCGGACCAGTCCCTGATCATGGCGGGTGCGCTGCTGGGCACGCTGCCGCTGCTGCTGGTCTTCGCGGTCTTCGGCAAGCAGATCGTGGGCGGCATCATGCAGGGCGCGGTCAAGGGCTGACCTCCGTTTGCCGATGTCCCCCACCAAGGGGCCGGGTCACCGACGCCTCGGCCCCTGCCCGTCCCGCGCCGTCCCCTCCCGCTCTTCCCTCTCTCCCCTTCTCCCCCCTCTCCCCTTCTCCCCTTCTCACCTCTGATCCTGACTCGCAGGTCCCTCCACGACCGCCTATGGGAGCGCTTCCATGTCTGACTCCACCACGCCGGTGACCCCGGCGGCCTTCCCCCCCGCCTTCCTCTGGGGCGCCGCGACCTCCGCCTACCAGATCGAGGGCGCGGTGCGGGAGGACGGTCGTACGCCGTCCATCTGGGACACCTTCAGCCACACGCCGGGCAAGACCGCCGGCGGCGACACCGGTGACATCGCTGTCGACCACTACCACCGCTACCGCGACGACGTGGCGTTGATGGCGGAACTGGGCCTGGGCGCCTACCGCTTCTCCATCTCCTGGCCCCGGGTGCAGCCGACCGGCCGCGGCCCGGCCGTCCAGCGCGGCCTGGACTTCTACCGCCGGCTGGTCGACGAGCTGCTGGCCCACGGCATCAAGCCGGCCGTCACCCTCTACCACTGGGACCTGCCGCAGGAGCTGGAGGACGCGGGCGGCTGGCCGGAGCGTGACACCGCGTACCGCTTCGCCGAGTACGCGCAGATCGTCGGTGAGGCGCTCGGCGACCGGGTGGAGCAGTGGATCACGCTCAACGAGCCCTGGTGCAGCGCGTTTCTGGGCTACGCCTCCGGCGTGCACGCGCCGGGCCGTACCGATCCGGCGGCCTCGCTGCGGGCCGCCCACCACCTGAACCTGGCCCACGGACTGGGCGCCAAGGCGCTGCGGTCCGTGATGCCGGCCCGCAACTCGATCGCGATCAGCCTCAACTCCGCGGTGGTCCGGCCCCTCTCCCCCGGCGACCCGGCGGACCTGGCAGCGGCGCGCAAGATCGACGACCTGGCCGGCGGCATCTTCCACGGCCCGATCCTGAAGGGCGCCTACCCCGAGTCGCTGCTGACGGCGACCTCGTCGCTGACCGACTGGTCGTGCATCCAGGACGGCGACCTGGACCTGATCCACCAGCCGCTGGACGCACTGGGCCTCAACTACTACACGCCCACCCTGGTGTCGGCGGCGGACCCGGACGCGGAGGGACCGCGGGCCGACGGCCACGGGGCGAGCGAGCACTCGCCGTGGCCGGCCGCGGACGACGTGGCCTTCCACCAGGCGCCCGGGGAGCGCACCGAGATGGGCTGGTCCGTCGACCCGACCGGGCTGCACGAGCTGATCATGCGGTACACCCGGGACGCTCCCGGCCTGCCGCTCTACGTCACCGAGAACGGCGCCGCCTACGACGACAAGCCCGGCGCCGACGGCACGGTGCACGACCCGGAGCGGATCGCCTATCTGCACGGCCATCTCGCCGCGGTCCGCCGGGCCATCACCGACGGCGCGGACGTGCGCGGCTACTACCTGTGGTCCCTGCTGGACAACTTCGAGTGGGCGTACGGCTACGAGAAGCGCTTCGGCGCGGTCCACGTCGACTACGCGTCCCAGGAACGCACCCCGAAGGCCAGCGCCCTCTGGTACAGCCGGGCGGCCAAGTCGGGCGCCCTGCCGGGGCCGGAGGCCGTCTGACCCTCCCGAGAACCGGGGGACGGGGGAGCCGGGGGAAGCGGGGCGCGGTGCTCTGGGGGAGGGCCGCGCCCCGTCGGCCGGTCCGCGGATCAGGACCTGAAGGTCGGTACCAGCCGGCCGGGACGGCGGCGGCGCACGGCCCCCCGGTGGCCGCGTCCCCGCCCGTACGGTCTCCGGGGATCCCCCTCCCGGCCGTCGAGCTGGATCCAGATGCGCACCTCGGTCCCGCCGAGCACCGACGAGCCGATCCGTACGTCCCCGCCGGTGGCCTCCGCGAGCCGGCGCACGATGTCCAGGCCGAGGCCGGTGGAGCCGTCGCTGCCGGAGCCCCGGCCGCGGGCCATCGCCGCCTCCGGATCGGGTATGCCGGGGCCCGCGTCGGAGACGAGCACGATCACCGCGTCCTCGCCGTTGTGCAGGTCGACGGCGAAGGCGGTGCCCTCGGCGGTGTGCCGGAACACGTTGCCGAGCAGGGCGTCGAGGGCGGCGGCCAGGTCGGCACGGGCCACGGGGATGCGGACCGGGCCGTCCGCTCCGGCCACCCGCCATTTACGGCCCTCGTCCTCGGCGAGCGCCGACCAGAACGCCATCCGTTCCCGGACCACTTCGGCCGCGTCGCAGCCGGCGCCGGGGCCGGCCGCCGCCGTCTGCGGTTTGGCGTCCCGCGCGGTGCGGATGATGGTGTCGACCTCGCGCTCCAGCTGCTCGACCGCCGCACGGGTCTGCTCGGCGGCCGGTCCGTCGCCGAGGGAGGCGGCGTTCAGCCGCAGCACGGTCAGCGGGGTGCGCAGCCGGTGGGACAGGTCGGCGGCCAGTTCCCTTTCGTTGGCGAGGAGTTGGACGACCTGGTCGGCCATGGAGTTGAACGCCACGGCCGCCAGCCGCAGTTCGGTCGGCCCCTTCTCGGGCACCCGTGCGCCCAGCTTGCCCTCCCCCAGTTCGTGCGCCCCTTCGACCAGCCGCTGCGCGGGCCGCACCATCCGCACGCCCAGCCGGTCGGCGACCGCGACCGAGCCGAGGATGAGGGCGACGCCGACCGCCGCGAGCACCGCCCAGGCCGTGCCCACCCCCGTTGGTGACCTCGGACTCGGGGACGAACACCTCGACCACGGCGATCTCACCGGTGCTGAGCGCGACCGGCTGGAGCAGCGTCGAGCCGCCGGACACCTTGGAGGTGGAGGCCCGCCCCAGTTTCCGTACCGCCTCGATGTCCTCGGCGGTGGCGCGGCGGCGCCCGATGTCGAGGGGCTCGGCATCGGCGCCGGCGGGTATGTGCACGGCCATCGCGGCGTCGGACCCGGCGGAGGCGACGACGCGTTCGAGCTGGTCGCGGTCGGTGGTGATGGACAGGGCGGGAGCGACCGCCGCGGCTTCCCGTTCGGCGTTGGAGAAGGCGCGGTCGCGGGCCATCTCGCGGATGACGAGGCCGAGCGGCACCGCGAAGGCGATCACGACCATCGCGGTCACCGCCACCGACACCTTCACCAGGGCCCATCTCATCGCGGTGACTCCGCCGCGGGCAGTCCCGCGGCCGGGGGTTCCAGTTTCACTCCGACGCCCCGCAGGGTGTGCAGATAGCGCGGCCGGGCGGCGGTCTCGCCCAACTTCCGGCGCAGCCAGGACAGATGGACGTCTATGGTCTGGTCGTCGCCGTAGGACTGCTGCCACACCTCGGCGAGGAGTTCCCTGCGGGGGACGACGACTCCGGGCCGCCCGGCCAGGAAGGCGAGCAGGTCGAACTCGCGCCGGGTGAGGTCCAGTCGGGCACCGTCCAGTTCGGCCTGGCGGCGCAGCGGGTCGACGGTCAGCCCGCCGACCCGGAGCACCGGGGGCTGCGCCGCCTCCCCCGCGCGGGAGCGGGCCCGGCGCAGCACGGCCGCCATCCTGGCCGACAGGTGCTCCACCGAGAAGGGCTTGGTCAGGTAGTCGTCCGCGCCGGCGTTCAACAGCCGTACGATCTCCGCCTCGTCGTCCCGCGCGGTGGCGATGATCACCGGCACGTCCGTGATGCCGCGCAGCATCTTCAGCGCCTCGGAGCCGTCGAGATCGGGCAGTCCGAGGTCCAGGACGACGACGTCGAAACGGAAATGGGCGACCTCGCGCAGCGCCTCCAGCGCCGTCCCGACGCTGCGCACCAGGTGTGCGGCGTCGGTCAGTTGCCGGATGAGCGCCGAGCGTACGAAGGGGTCGTCCTCGACTACGAGAACACGTGCCATGGGCGGCACCGTACGCCATGCCGGGCGACCCGGTGCGGGCCTGTGGACAACTCCGGACACCGCCGCGGGCACGACACGTGTGGGGCGGGTGAGGCAGTATGGGCCGACGATGCGCAGAGGACTCGTACACGTACTGGCCTGGCTGCTCGCCACGGGTGCGGCGGTCACGCTGTCGTGGTGGGGTGTGGACACGGTGATGGCGGGCACGGCCTACGACCCGCCCCGCGCGCTGCCCATCACGGCGGCCGACGCGACGACGCAGGAGCCGAGGCCGGTCTCGTCCTCCACCCGGCGCCCGACCGACGCAAAGGCGCCGGAAGCCGCCGATGACGCGGCGGACGCCGGGGACTCGAAGGACGCGCAGGACCCGAAGGACTCCAAGAGCTCCGACAACTCCGGCAACTCCGGCAACTCCGAGGACACCGCCGCGGACGCGGGCGGCGCGCAGGACGCACAGGACCGGGAGTCGTCGGGGCGGTCGGCGGACGGGCCCGGCGAGGGTTCCCCCGATCCGGCCCCGGACGCGGCCGCCCCCGCGCCGGCCACCTCCGGCGAGGTCAAGGCGTACGACACCGAGGGCGGCCGGGCGGTCTTCGACCTCGGCGAGACCTCCGCCTCACTGGTGTCGGCGACGCCCGGGGCGGGCTGGTCGATGCAGGTGTGGAAGACGGAGGCGTGGATCCGGGTGGATTTCGCGGCGGACGCGGACCGGGTGTCGGTCTTCTGCACCTGGCACGACGGCCCGCCGCGCGTGGAGGTCAACACCTACTGACCGGGCGGCCCCGCCCCCTCGCGCCCCTCGTCCCTCATCGGAACACCGACGGTGGTGGCGCCGGGGAGTCGACCGCCGCCAGGTCGCTGACCGGGGCGGCCCCACCGGTGAAGTCCCTTAGTTCCCGCCCGTGTTGGACGCGCCCGGGGTGCTGGTCGGAGGCGGCACGGCGGGTCAGCTCGGCGATCGGCAGGGGCGCGTCGGAGGCGACCAGCACGGAGTTGCCGAAGCGTCTGCCGCGCAGCACCGCCGGATCGGCGATCAGCGCGAGTTCGGCGAACCGGGCGGCGGCGGTGGCGATCTGGCCGCGCAGATGGGCCAGCGGCGGTCCGTCGGCGAGGTTGGCGACGTAGACCCCGCCGGGGGCGAGGGCCCTGCGGACGTCGTCCAGGAACTCGGTCGAGGTCAGGTGGGCGGGGGTGCGGGCCCCGCTGAACACGTCGGCGACGACGAGGCCGGCCCATCCGTCCCGCACCTTGGTGAGCCCTTCCCGGGCGTCCAGCGAGCGCACCCTGATCCGCGCTCCGGGGTCCAGAGGCAGTTCCCGGCGGACCAGTTGCACCAGCCGCGCGTCCCGTTCGACGACCTGCTGGGTGGAGCGGGGCCGGGTGGCGGCGACGTACCGGGCGAGGGTGAACGCGCCGCCGCCGAGATGCACCGCCTGTACGGGCCGGCCGGCCGGCCCGGCGGTGTCGATGACGTGTCCGATCCGCCGCTGGTACTCGAAGGAGAGGTACGCCGGATCGTCCAGGTCGACGTGCGACTGCGGGGCGTCGTCGATCAGCAGCGTCCAGGCCCTCGGCCGCTCCCGGTCGGGGACGAGCCGGGCGAGCCCTCCGTCGACGCTCTCGACGACGGCTTCGACGGCGCCCCGCCCGCGTCCGGAGTTCCTGGACCTTCCCATGGGGTCATTGTCGCAACCCGCCCCGGACCGGCCCCGGCCACCCTGAGCACCGCACGCATCCCGACTCGGCGGGCTCAGCGGCAGCCGTCCGCCGCGTCGAGCAGGCGTCGCGCCTCGCCCAGCGCCTCCCGCAGGACCGCGGGATCGGTGGCGAGGCCGGCGGCGCCCTCGGGCGGCAGCAGCCAGTCCGAGCCCTCCACCGGCGGCTCCTCGGGCGCCAGGCTCAGCCCGCGGCCGACGGTCTCCGTACAGGTGCTGCCCGGCACGTCCCACGCCGCGGCCGTCCCCGGCGGCACCAGGAACCCGAGGGTGCTCCCGCCGTCGTCGTGCAGTACGGGCCCCACCGCGTCCCCCGCCCCGGCCGCGCCGCGCCGGAGGATGTCCACCGCCTCCAGGCCCTGCCGGGCCGGAACCGTCACCACGTCGCAGCAGCCCGGCGGTCTGTCCGACGCTCTGCCCGACGCTCTGCCCGACGGCGTTCGGGGTTCACTGCTCCGGCTGGTCACCATCCCGGCCTCCACCTTCCGGCTCCACCACACACGGGCTCCAACGCGGCGGACCGTCCTGGGCTACGGCGAAACCCAATAGCACAGAATGGCAGTTCATGGCGGATCACGGACGAGATATCCGGTTTGTGGCCAAACTTTGCGTGGCGGCTCGGTCACAGCAGGTACGTTCTTGCCCGCCGGCAACAGAGTGGCGCGACGAACGGACCGCTCTGCTTCCGGCATGGTTCGACGGTTCGCAGAGAGGACCCGGCCATGGCGTCGTCAACGGTGCCCTCGTCCCAGCCCGACCGGCCACTGCGGCCGAATCTCGTCTTCCGGCAACTGCGCGGAACGCGCTCGCCGGCCGAGTTCGCCGCGTCGGTCCGCAGGGCCGCTCGCGAGATAGGCGAGCGGGTCAGCTGTGACGCTCGGTACGTGCACCGGGTGGAGGCAGGTGAGATCCGCTGCCCCAACTACGCCTATGAACGGGTGTTCCTGCACATGTTTCCCGGCCGCACGCTGACCGACCTGGGCTTCGCGCCCCGCGCGTCGGTCCGCGGGCGCCGGGCGCGGGACGACGGGGACACTCCCCCGGCGCCCGACGCGGCCCCGGCACTCGTCACGAGTGAGACCGGCGGGGCCCCTGAGCCGTATGACACACAGAACCCGTACGACCCGCACTACCCGTACCACACGCACCACAACTACGAGGAGAGCGACGTGCTGCGTCGCGCATTCATGACCGGCGGGGGCGCCACGGTGGCCGCCGCCTCACTGGGCCCGCTCGCCCTGGCCCCGGACGCCTCGGCGGCACAGCGCGCCGTGCGCCGCCCCGGGGCGAGCGACGCGGGTGCCCTGGAAGACGCCGTCCGCCGGATCAGGCTGCTCGACGACCGGCACGGGGCCGACGGCCTCTACCGGAGGGCGGCGGCACCACTGCGCGCCGCCTACGCCCTGCTCGACGCCGGGGCGACCCGGCAGCGGACGGCGGACCGGCTGTACGCGGGCGCCGGTGAACTGGCCATCTCGGTGGGCTGGCTGGCGCACGACTCGGGCCGGTTCGACGACGCCCGCTCGCACTACGCGGAGGCGCTGGCGACCGCGCGGGTGACCGGGGATCCGGGGCTGGAGGCTCACGCCTTCTGCAACACGGCGTTCCTCGCCCGGGATTCGGGCCGGCCCCGGGAGGCGGTGCGGGCGGCGCAGGCCGCGCAGCGGGCCGCGCGCCCGCTCGGCTCCGCCCGGCTGATGTCGCTGCTGGCGCTGCGCGAGGCGGGCGGCTGGGCCGGGCTCGCCGACCGGTCCGGCTGCGAGCAGGCACTGGCCCGCGCACAGGCCTACTTCGACCGCGGCCCCGCACCGGCCGACCCCGAGTGGATGTCCTTCTACGGGGAGGCCGAACTGGAGGGTCTGGAGGCGCAGTGCTGGTCGACCCTGGGCGACTGGCCGCGGGCGGCCCGGCACGCGCGGCGGGCCGCCGAGCTCCAGGACCCCCACTTCACCCGCAACATCGCGCTGTACACGGCGGAGCTGGCGGACGACCTGGCCCGCGGCGGGCACCCGGACGAGGCGGCGGCCGCGGGGATGCGGGTGCTGGACCTCCTGTCCGAGGTCCAGTCGTCCCGGGTCCGCACGATACTGGCGGGCACGGCCCGCGTACTCCTCCCGCACCGCCGCACCTCGGACGTGTCGGACTTCCTGGACCGCCACGACTCCCTCCCCCGCATGACGTGACCGCCCCCGGATCGACGTCGGGCCCGGATCGACGTCAGGCCCGGATCGACGTCAGGCCCGGATCGACGTCAGGCCCGGATCGACGTCAGGCCCGGATCGACGTCAGGCCCGGGCCGGAGGCGGGCCCGGGCCGGCACCGGGCCGACTCACCCCGCCAGGTGCCCCAGGTCGTTCCAGCTCTCGACGGCCGGTTCCCCGTACGCCCAGCCCAGGACCGACAGTGACGTCGGGTTGAGGCGGATGCGGGCCGCGAAGTCGAGCGGCAGCCCCAGCCAGCGGGCGCCGATCGAGCGCAGGATGTGCCCGTGGGCGAAGACCAGCACGTCCCGGTCGGCGGAGCGCGCCCAGGCGACCACCTCGTCCGCGCGGGCCGTCACCTCGGCGAGGGTCTCCCCCTCGGGCACGCCGTCGCGCCAGATCAGCCAGTCGGGGCGGTCCGCCCGTATCTCGTCGGGGGTCATGCCCTCGTACGCCCCGTAGTGCCACTCCATGAGGGTGTCCCAGGTCTGCGCGCGCTCGCCGAACCCGGCGAGTTCGCAGGTCTCCCGCGCGCGGACCAGTGGACTGGTGCGCACCTCGACGCCCGGCAGCCCGTCGTACGGCGGCCGGTGCAGGCGCTCACCGAGCAGCTTGGCGCCCTGCCGGCCCTCGTCCAGGAGCGGCACGTCGGTCCTGCCGGTGTGCTTGCCGGACAACGACCATGCGGTCTGTCCGTGCCGGGCCAGCAGGATGCGCGGTGCCATGAGAGACCTTCCGGGAGAAATCGGGGGCGGAACCCCTCCATCATCGCGCACCCCGGAGACGGGCAACCCGGCGGGCGATCTCAGCGTCTATCAGGGCCGAAGGCACCTCATGAGGGGCGCGAGTACGCCTAGAGTGGCTGTTCGGATCGTCGTGGGGGGCGGGAGTGAGCGTGAAGGGGGAGGGCGATCGGATGCCGCACACCGAGACACCGGGTACCGAAGGGGCCCCGGCGATCCGGCTGCGCTGGTGGACCGAGCTGCCGCTGATCCTCCTCGTGTACGCCTGCTACTCGGCGGGACGCCTGGTCGTCCGGGGCGACGTCGCCGACGCCGTGGACCACGGACTGGCGATCCTGCGCATCGAGCAGGCGCTCCACCTCAACGCCGAGCATCCGCTCAACCGGCTGTTCACGCGCGAGCCGTGGCTGGGCATACCGGCCGACTTCTGGTACGCGTCGCTGCACTACCTGGTGACGCCCGCGCTCCTGGTCTGGCTGTTCCGCTCCCACGCGGTGCGCTACCGCGCCGCCCGCACCTGGCTGATGACGTCCACCTTCATCGGGCTGATCGGCTTCACCCTGCTGCCCACCTGCCCGCCCAGGCTGCTCGACGCGAGCCACGGCTTCGTCGACACCATGGCCCAGTACAGCTCGTACGGCTGGTGGGCCGGTGAGGCCAGCGCCCCGCGGGGCCTGGGCGGGCTGACCAACCAGTACGCGGCGATGCCGAGCCTGCATGTGGGTTGGGCCCTGTGGTGCGGTGTGATCCTGTGGCGGATCGGCGGACCGCAGACGGCAAGGACGGCGAAAGCCGCAAAGGCCGCGAGAACGGCCGCCGTCGTCTATCCGCTGGTGACGGTCGTCGTGGTGATGGGCACCGCCAACCACTACTTCCTGGACGCGGTCGCGGGTGCCGCCGTGATGGGCGCCGGGCTGCTGCTCGCCCCCGTCGTGACGCGGTGCGCGGACCGGGTGAGAGCCCGTCTGCTGCCGCGTCCGACGCCGGTCCCGGCGGCCTCTCCCGTCCCGGGTTCCCCGATTGTCAGTGCCGGATGCCAGACTTCCGCGGGTGAGCAATTTCCACGACAGCGGCCACGGCAGCGGCAGTTCGAGCCACGGTTCGCCCCGGAAACCGAGCCGGGCGGCGCTTCCCCCTCCGACCAGGGGGAAGGAGCCCAGGCCGCTCCGGAACCGGCTCGCTGAGCTGCGCGGCCCGGACGTGCCGGCGAAGGCGCTGGACGCACGCGCCCTGGCCGCCCTGGCCGCCAACCCGGGCTGCGCGCGCCGCGCGATCCTCGACGGCGCGGGCGTGGACAAGGCGAGACTGGCGGGCGCACTGGGCTCGCCCTCGGCCTTCGGCCAGTCCCAGTTCGCGTTCGTCCGGGGCAACGCGTTCGAGGCCCGGGTCAAGGCGGACGGCGGTACGGAGCTGCTGCGGCTCGTCCACGAGAAGCTGGACCGCTCCGCGGAACCGCCCGCCGGCGCGCGGGTGCCGGACCTGACCGCGTCCGGCCCCCAGGGGCGCGCCGCGCGCACGGAGTTGGCACTGGACGAGGCCGCCCGGGCGCGGGACGGATGGACACTGCTCGACCACCCCCTGCTCGCACTGGACGTCGCGGGCTCGCCTGCCTTCCTGGAACCGGACGCGGTGGTGGTGCACCCGGACGGCAGCTGGACGGTCGTGGAGATCAAGTCCTTCCCCATGCTGGACGGGGCGGCGGACCCGGCGAAGGTCGGCGCGGCGGCCCGGCAGGCGGCGGTGTACGTGCTGGCGCTGGAGGAGGTCGCCGCCCGCCTCACCACCGTCCCTGCCCCCCGCGTGCGGCACAGGATCCTGCTGGTGTGCCCGAAGGACTTCTCCAACCTGCCGACCGCGTCCGCCGTGGACGTGCGCAAGCAGCGCGCGGTGACCGCCCGCCAGCTGGCCCGGCTCACCCGGATCGAGGACATCGCCGGCGCGCTCCCCGAGGGCACCTGTTTCGCACCCGAGCTGCCCCGCGAGCGGCTCACGGCGGCCGTGGAGTCGGTCCCGGCGAGCTACGCGCCGGAGTGCCTGTCCGCGTGCGAGCTGGCCTTCCACTGTCGGGACCGTTCCCGCGCGCAGGGCGCGGTGACCTCCCTGGGCCGCCCGGTGCGCGCCGAGCTGGGCGGTCTGACGACGGTCGAGGACGTGCTGGCGGCGGCCCGCGGTGAGGCCGGCGATCCCGACGATCCGACGGTGGCCGCCCTGCGCAGGGCGGCGGCGCTGCGGGCGGAGGCCCTCGCCGACGCACAGGCCTCCGCCGGCGCACAGGCCCTCACCGGCCGCCCGGAGGTGGCCCCTTGTCCCTGATCGCCACCCTGGCCCGCCTGGAGGCCGTCAGCACCGGCCGCGCCCAGCCCGCCGCCACCGTCCGGCACCGGCATCTGTCCGAACGGCCAATGGTGTTCGTGCCGCTGATCACCGCCGGTGAGGCGGGTGCCCCGCTCGGCGCGCTGGTGGGCACCGACCGGGACGCGCCGCGGCTGCTGGCCGTGCCGCAGCCGCGCGACCGGGACCTCAGGTTCGCGTTCCTGGCCGAACTGGCCGATGTGGTCCTGCCGTACGTGGACGGCTGCGCCGAAGCCGTGGAGGCCGCGGAACGCAGCGAGACCGACCCGGAGACCGGAAAGCGGGTCAAGGTCGAGGTCGAACTGTGCGCGGACGCGCCGCAGCTGATCGTGCCGAGCCGGGCCGGTGTCGACCTCGTACGGCTCCTCGGCCGTTCCACGCGGTTCCGGCGCACGGCGGAGCAGGACCCGGAGGCGCCCTTCCCGGCGCCGCCCCGGGTGCCGTTGCTGGGGCGGTGGCTGACCCACTTCGGGGAGCGGGCCCGGGTGCCCGGCTCGTCGCTCCTGACCGCCATGACGGATCTGCTGGGCCGGCACTGGGCGACCGGCCAGTCCACGCTGGAGGACCAGCACCTGGGGACGCTGCTCGCCTGGATCGACCCGCCCGAGGGACGCTCCGGGGCCGAGGCGGCGCAGGAGGCGGAGCTGGCGCGGGACGACGGCGGACAGTTGCTGTGTCCGCCCGCGGGTCCGGCGACCGACCCCGCGTTCGACAACAAGCTGCTCGCCCCGGCCGTCGAGCGGTACGACCGCGCCCGCAGCGCGCTCGCCGCCGCACAGGACGGTCTGCAGGCCGACGACCGGCTCGGCGCGCTGGCCGCCGCCGAGCGGGAGATCCGCGCGCTGGTGGAAAGCCGTACGCGGCCCACCTGGGACGCGGTGTGGCGGGGCCTGGACCTGCTGCGCGCGCTGCCGGAGGGTGCGCGCGTCGAGGAGCGGTGGACGCGCGACCGCTGGTCGTTCACCGGTCACCGGGACCGGGTGCTGGCCGGTGAGCCGCCGCAGCCGCGCCGCGACGACGCGGTGACGGCGGCCAACAAGCTCGCCACGCGCGAGCGGGAGCAGGCCCGGCTGGAGGCCCAGGAGGCCCTGGACGACCCGTTGGTGATGGCGGGCCGACGGCTGTCCGGGGAAGCGTTCGCGGGCGAGGTCGTCGATGTCGTCATGGCGTACAGCGAGAGCAAGCGGCCGAGTCCCCGCCCGCTGGTCACCGTCCGGACGGACGACCGCCCGTACCTGGGCGAGCGGGCCAGGGTGTACCGCTCGCTGGGCGGGAAGCCGCAGACGGCCGAGTTCGTCGCCGTGGAGGCCGTGGAAGCCGTGGAAGCAGACGGGTCCCTGCTCGTCCTGCGGATCCTGGACAAGATGGGCCGCGGCAAGGAACCCGAGGCGGGTTCGGTGCCGGAGAAGGGCGACCGGCTCTGCTTCACGCTGTTCGAGCACGAGCCGCGCGGCGGGGCGAAGCTCCCCGACCCGGAGGAGACCCCGTGGACCCACGGCGGCCCGCCCGGCGCCGCGGCCGCCACACCGGAGGCCGCCGACCCGGTGACCGAGGAGGACCTGCTTTGAACCCCGAGGCTGTGATCCCTGAGGCCGTCACCCCCGGGTCGGGCTTCGACCCCGGCGCGGCCGCCACCCGTGCCACCGACGCGATCCTGCGCGACACGCTGCACGGCACCGCGCGCGGTGTGGTCGTCGACTCCCCGCCCGGCGCCGGCAAGTCCACGCTGGTGGTCCGCGCGGCACTGGAACTCGCCGAGGCGGGGCGCCCGTTGATGGTCGTGGCGCAGACCAACGCGCAGGTCGACGACCTGGTCCTGCGGCTCGCCGAGAAGAACCCGGAGCTGCCGGTCGGCCGGCTGCACAGCAGCGACACCGACCCGTACGACAAGGCGCTGGACGAGCTGGAGAACGTCCGCAAGTCGGCGAAGGCGGCCGATCTCGCCGGGCTCGACGTGGTCGTCTCCACGGCCGCCAAGTGGGCGCACGTCAAGGGCGTCGAACCGTGGGCGCACGCGATCGTCGACGAGGCGTACCAGATGCGCTCGGACGCGCTGCTCGCCGTGGCGGGGCTGTTCGAGCGGGCGCTGTTCGTGGGCGATCCGGGGCAGTTGGACCCGTTCTCGATCGTGGGCGGCGAGCAGTGGGCGGGCCTTTCCTACGACCCGTCCGCCTCCGCCGTGACGACCCTGCTCGCCCACAACCCCGATCTGCCGCAGCACCGGCTGCCGGTGTCGTGGCGGCTGCCCGCCTCGGCGGCGCCCCTGGTGTCGGACGCGTTCTACCCGTACACGCCGTTCCGCAGCGGCACCGGCCCCGGTGACCGGCGGCTCACGCTCGGTGTCCCGTCGGACGGCTCGGGTCCGGACCGGGTGATCGACGAGGCCGCCGAGTCCGGCTGGGGCCTGCTGGAGCTGCCCGCCCGGCACACCCCGCGCACCGACCCGGAGGCGGTCCGGGCGGTGGCCCTGGTGGTCCGCCGGCTGCTGGACCGGGAGGGCGCCACGACCTCCGAGCGCCCTACCCCTGCTCCCGTCCCGCTCACCGCCGACCGGATCGCCGTCGGCACCGCCCACCGGGACCAGGCGGCGGCGGTCCGGGCGGCGCTGGCCGAGCTGGGCGCGGCGGACGTCACCGTCGACACGGCGAACCGGCTCCAGGGGCGTGAGTTCGACGTCACGGTGGTGCTGCATCCGCTGTCCGGCCGCCCCGACGCCACCGCCTTCCACCTGGAGACCGGCAGACTGTGCGTCCTGGCCTCCCGCCACCGGCACGCCTGCATCGTGGTGTGCCGGGCAGGCGTGAGCGAACTACTGGACGCCTACCCGTCGACGGAACCGGTCCAACTGGGCACCCTCGTGAAGTTCCCGGACGGCTGGGGGGCAATGCTCACTACGTGGGAGCATCTGTCCAGCCATCGCGTGCCTCACACCACATGACAGCGGAAACAGACATGAGGAAGGCTCTTGATCAGTGAGGGGCCCTCAGATCCCCGTCAGGGTCAAGCTAAGAGAATGTCTCACGTGGTGAGTTTTCCGAGCTTCTTGTAGCAGGTCAGGGCCGCCGCGAGTCCGAGGAAGGCCAGGAAGTGGCTGCCCTTTCGCTCGTATCGGACGGTCAGGCGGCGGTAGCCGAAGAGCCAGGAGATCGACCGTTCGATCTTCCAGCGGTGCCGGCCGAGACGCTCGCCGGACTCGACGCCGGGCCGGGCGATGCGCGGGACGACGCCCCGCGGTCCAAGCGGAGAACCGGCGGTGCGCGGTGGCCGGCGAGACACCGAACGTCTCCGGCAGATGGCGCCAGGCACAGCCGCTGGTCAGCACGTACACCACAGCCGTGAACACCGCTCGCTCATCGACCGGGGCCGTGCCTCCACCCTGCGGACGGGAGGTGAACGAAGGCAACAACGGTGCGACCAGCGACCAGAGTTCGTCAGGAACCAACCGCTGCGACAAACCAACAACCATGGCAAAGCATCATGCCGCATCCACCTAACGCCACGTGAGACAACCTCTAAGTCTTGGGCATACCCAGTCCTTGGAGGTAGGTGATGCGGCCGGCTATGGCGGCGGCAAAGTGCTGCCAGTCGAGCTTGGGGAACAGTTCCTTCGGCATCGGCTCCTCCGCGGAAGAGGTGATGAAACAGGCTGCGTCGTACAGCTGCTCCTCGACAAGCCTCTCGCAGAAGATGCCGAAGCGTTCCTGATAAGACTTGCCATGCAGCGACTTCTTCTTCGGTAGGCCGCACGGCTTGCCGTCGCTCGCCAGACAGCACTCGTCAAGCCAGATGTCCTGGACAGGGAACGCCCCCTGTTCGAGCTTGACGGAGGACCGAGAGCCAGGCGCGTCTTCCATGATGAAGAAGTAGCCGAGCCACGGCTTCTCACCCGGATAGAGCTCCGCCAGCCTGGCCCGTCGGACATCCACAGCACTGCCGAGGGCTTCCTCGACACGATTGTTGTAGTTGTTACCGAAGGACGGTCCGCCAAGCGCCTTGAGTTCGAAAGCTGCCACGAGGGTGTCCTCATAGGTGACGACCACGTCCCATCGCTTCTGGGCCCTGTAGTAGCCCGGTAGTTCCAATCGATCGCTCATCGTGACGCGGATGGAACTGGCCGGGAACTTCGCATCGAGGAAGATCTGGCGGAGAAGCTTGGCAATCGGGTCGAAGTGTTGCCCACCCCTGACATTGCCAGCGGTCCCAGCACCCACCGCGCCCTTCAGTGTCGATTTCTCGTTCTGGGTGTACTTGACTCCCCAGTATTCGGCAACCGCGCGTTCGAATTCCTGCCGAGAGACTGCCAAGACGTACTGCTCCTAATCGGGAAGCTCGACAAGCCCGTAGACACGCAGGGCTGCGTCTGTCGCAGCCTTCACATCTCTGTTGTCGAAGGCTTCCGCCAGAGCTGCCTGGTCGCTCTCGCTGATCGTCGCCGGGTCAGGTACACGGATCTTGCGGAGGTACTGGGCCTGGAAGCGGAGGGTTCCCCCTCGCATCTTGACCGCGTACGCTTCCACGAATGCCTCCGCGACCTTGGACAGCAGCAGGCCACCGAGTACGCGCATGTCCCAGACGTCCGAGACGATGAAGTACAGGTTGTGGTGAGGGTACAGGCCACCTTCATCGAGGACCGGGTGGATGCTCAGCTTCATGTCCGGAAACAGCAGCTTTTGGCGACGGGTGAGCTGATGATCGACCTTGTCGATGGTCTTGTACCAGCGCCGGGGCTGCTTGACCGCGACGTAGCGCTTACGCAGGACCTCGCCGTGCGCCTCGAAGTAGGAGGCGAGACGTGGAAACGCATCGAGGTCGACCAGATCACCGCTGGCCGTCCAAGGGTTGACCAGGTGAGTGCCGTCCCAGTCGATCGCGCCACTGGTGGTGTCACGGACCATGGCCATGGGGAGCAACCGGTCTTCCTCGACCAGGTTCTTGTCCTTGGTGAGGAAGACCTTGTCGGCGCCGGTGGCGATGCCGATCCCGACCTTCGTTCCCGTTTCGGCGTCCTCCAAGAGCCTGAAGCGCTCGGTGAGGTCCTCAAGGACCGCTAGCCTGGCCGGCGAAGCAGCCGGCCACGAATCCTCCTCGGGGAACCAATGAGGCATACGGGCGGCTTGGAAGGAAGCCGTGGTGGCAGCCAGCGACTCACCCGCCAAGTACCAGCAGGCGAAGTCCCGCGCCTGTTCCGCTCCGAAGGACCGATTGGTGTCCGCGGCAACCGCTGGGCCCTGGGGTTTGTTCGAGATAACGGTGATCGCGGGATAGGCTGAAACCTGATCCTCAAAGGCGTCGACGTCGTGCATCACGAGTGCCAGGTCCATGCTGAAGTCCTTGGTCACCAGCGCCCTCAGCCGTCGGCCGTACTGGTTCCGCATCCAACGGTCGGCGCAGATGAAGCCCAACTGGCCGCCGTGGTTGAGACTCCGCAGCGCGATTTCGTAGAAGCCGATGTAGACGTCGGCTCGACCGCCCATGGTGGAGCAGGCCCTACGGTAGGCCGCCATCCGGTCGTCGGGAACGTCTTCAAGCCGGATGTACGGAGGGTTACCAACGACGTAGTCGGCGCGATGCTCAGCGTCCGTCTGCAGTAGGTAATCGCCCTGCTGCACCCACGCTGCCGCGACCCTCGACACATCTTTCGGCTCCCAGCCCTCTTCCCGCAACCTCTTCGTGACCACCGCCCGGCTCTGCTCTACGTTGCGACCCAGCAGGTCGAAGGCGCGGACAGCATCGATCGCATCCGCGATGGGGCGCTGATGAGCCTGGCATGACGCGCTGATTCGGGATGCGACAACCGTGAGGAATGCACCTCCGCCACAGGCTGGCTCCACGAGCTTCAGGTCACAGAGGTCCTTGTCAGCGGTGTAGCCAAGGAGGTCCAGGATGAGCTCGACAACCCAAGCGCGCGTGAACACCTCGCCATAATCCACCGCCTCCTGCAAAGAATCGGGAAGGGTGAGGTCGTCGGTGAAGAGCGCAGTCATTGTCACGCTAGGACAGTACAGCCGGACCGTCCTGGAGCCTGACGTCTATCCACAGAGCGTATTCAGCCAATAACAGAATTACGGGATGCGGGTGCCAGGAATCGGGTCCGGTGGGACGTTTCGTACCTAACGCAGCTCGCCCTGCGTCAGCCAGCGGGGAGGACCCGGAGACGCTCTCGAAACTCCCGCACGGCCGGCGCTGCGGCATGCGGTTCGAGGTAGCGACTGAACTTGGTCAGACGGACATGGGCCCGGTCGGATCGGACTCGGTTCTCCAGCAGTTCCAGTCCGACGTTGGCGGCATCCAGGGCTCCGTCGAGGTCCCGGGCTGCCAGTCGTGCCGTGGCGAGGCGGCCTGAGCGGACGGCCTGGTCGCGCGGGACCGCTCGGCCCACCGCAACCGCGAGGGCGCTGGTCGCCCGCTCGGGGAAGCCGGAGCGCAGCATGATCTTGCCCTCGGTGGACTTGAGCTGGGCCTCGCCGTACCAGCCGAGCCAGTCGGGTCGGTCGCCTTCGCGGTGGGCACCCCACAGGTCGTAAGCCCGGTTGAGCGACTTGCCGGCCGCCTCGTGCTGGGTGTCTCGGGACAGGGCCTCGGCCTGGTGGAGGTAGAGGTACGAGGTCGCCGCCGGCGGGAGGGCCGACGGAGCGTTGCCGACGGCGGTGTCGATGAGCTTCACGCGTGCGGCCGTGTCACCGGAATCGGAGATGTGGACGCCCATCTCGGCGAGGATGAAGGCGCCGAAACCGTCGTCCTTCGCGCTGTGGGCGCTGCGGAGGGCGCCGACGTAGTAGCGCTGCCCCAGGGAGCGGAGGCCCTTGTCGTAGGCCATCCATCCGGCAAGGTACGACACGCGGGCTGCCGTGGCGTACAGGCGGTGTTCGACGGCGTCGGAGTAGCGCCCGTGGTTGAGGAGACCGGTGATCAGTGCGAGGTCGCTGGTGGCCTGGTCCAGGAGGCGGGCGCCGCCCATCTGGTCGTCGAGTGTGCGGAGGGTGTCCACGCGCGCCTCGATGGTGGTCACCATCGCGTCGGTGACGCGGTCGCCGTCGAGTGCCGAGGCGAACGCCGCTGGCGCGGCTGCCCAGTCGGCAGCCACTCCCGTCAGCGCGACGCCGGTGATGGACAGGAAACCCCGACGATCCATGTGACCGCTCCTGACCAGATCAGCGAATACCTTCACGGTGCCGGCCGGAGTCCACGGAGCCGCCAGGGCCGTCGACTCCCACGCCGGCAACCATCGGGGCCAGTGCGCCGAGCGTACGTGGTCCTCGGGGACGCCCAGCAGGTCGGCGAGCACCTGTTGCGCGTCCGCGTCGGGCGCCTGCCCCTGTTCCCACTTCCAGATCGTCGTCCGGTTGGTGGCCAGCGGTACGCCCAGCTCGGCCCCGCGTTCACGCATGCGCCGGGCTAACTCGGCCTTACCCCAGCCCTTGCCTTCTCGCACGTAGGTCAGCGGGTGCAGAGCCATCGGGTCAGACATCCCACCCTCCCCTCAGGTCGGTAGTCAGGAGGCTACTCCCCGTGTGTGTGGGAAACGGGGGTTTCTCCCGCTGGAGGAACCCCCTGGAAACGTTCCGGGCCCATGGCCTGCGGCCGTTCACTGAGCTTCACGCCGTTCGGAGCTGAGCACCCGGGTCGACCGGCTTCCCCGCCCCTGCTCCGGACGGCTCCCAGACTGCAGCCCGTCATCGACGTCCCTCACGTAGGTGACGGACTGCACCGCTCCTCAGGAGGTCGTGATGAGCCAGCCTCTGCCCGTCCGCACGCCTGGTGCCAGCAGACGACTGCGCACAATTCCCGAGCCGCCGGCCGGTCCGAGTCCGCCCCTCCGCGCCCGCACCCAATCCGGCTGGGAGCGATTCCTCCGGCGTGGAGCAAGCGACCGCGAGGAGTCCGAGCGGTGAATCCGGTCGACGCCGAAGGCCGGGAGGACCACCCCCTCCTTCACCGCCTGGTCCGCGACATCGCGAGCCGGGGTGAAGGGGAGCTGACGGCCGTCGTCCACGAGAGGCACGGCGGCCGGCTCATTCGCATCGCCTACATCCAGCCCGCGAACGGCATCGCCTGGTCGACAGCGGCCGACAACATCGGGCCCGCCCGATGAGGCAGCGACTCGCTGTCATGGCCTACGTGATCGCCGTCGCCGCGCTCGTCATCACATTGGCCATCGCCGAAACCCCGGACCACTGAGAAACGGGAGGAGCACCATGAGACGTACCGACAACCGCGGCTTCAACCACCGCCAGGCTGTGACCGAGGAGTGGTTCCGCACCCGGGTTCTTCCTCGCGTATCCGGCGTGCGCTTCCTCCCCCACCAGGTGCGGCAGCTGCGGAACGAGCACCTGCCCGCGATGCTGCGCGACGAGGACAGGAAAAGCCTGGCCCGCGTCGCCGGGGACTTGGTGAAGGTCTCCGCGCGGTGGCACTGCCTGCCGTTCCACTACTTCCGCTACGGCGGATACCGGCGCGAGGTGTCCGCCGTAGGGGCCTGCTCGTACCTGCCGGAGACCGCGCTGTTCCACCGGCTCCTTCCTCGTGTGAACCGGGACACGATCGACCTGGACGACAAGACGTCCTGCAAGAGGATCCTCGCCTCGGCAGGCATCCCGCAGCCCTCTCTGATCGCGAGTGGTGACCGCCGCGCAGGTGTGACGTCCGCTGGTGAGGCGGTGCCGCTGACTGGGTTCCTCGGTCGCGTTTTCGGCTTCGGGCGCGTGGTGGTGAAGCCGTCCCGCTACTCCAGCGGCGGGTCCGGCGTCGTGATCGTGCGACCCGGCGAGGACGGGTTCGACCTCCCGGCCTACGCACAGCGGTGGGGTACGTGGCTGGTGGAGGAGTACGTGCCGCAGCACCCCGACCTGGATGTGCTGAACCCGTACGCCCTCAACACCTTCCGCGTGATCACCCTGCTGTGGGAAGGAACCTCCGAGGTCCTGTACGTGATGTTGAAGCTCGGCGGCGCCGAGAGCAGCACGGACAACTCGGCGGCGGGCGGCATGCAGATCCGCGTGCACCCGGACGGCGAACTCGACCGCCACGGCTACGACCGGTACCTCAACGCCCACACGAGTCATCAGGCCAGCTCGGTGCCGTTCGCCGGCCACCGGATCTCCCGTATGGGAGAGGTCCGGGAGTTGGCCGAGCGGTGTGCCCGCCTGTTCCCGCAGGTTCCCTTCATCGGCTGGGACATCGCCCTCACGCCCGGCGGGCCCGTGGTCATCGAAGGCAACAGCAGCCCTTCCCTCGCACACATCCAGCGCACCCACGGCGGCGTCGCGCCGGAGCTCGTTCCCGCGCTCAGATCCGTGATGGATCGCCCGATCATCTGACCAGGAGTTCTCGTGGAAAACCTGAAAATGCAGGCTCGTGCTTCGGCCGTGGGCCTGCTCGACACGCTCAAGACGATGCCCGAGGTCCAGGCGCTCTACGTCCTGTCCTCCTCGGCGGTCGTACCCCACAACGTCACACGGTTCAGTACCGATTCGGATTTCGACCTGGCCGTCGTCCTCGACGTTCCGCTCAAGGAGGACGAGTGGAGGTCACGGCCGGCGGACACGTACGCCCTGGTCCGTGACCGTCTCCCCGCCTGGATCCCGGAGTTCAGCTTCCACCTGCCGGTGCCCTGGGGACGTATGGAGGTCAACGTCCACCAGCTCCTCTTCCAGTACGAGGCCGACCCGCGCACAACGTGGAACAGCGACAAGTGCGATGCCTACGGGAACAAGGGCGAGCCGCTGTTCGACCGCGAGGACGCCTTCGGGGCACTGATCTCCCACAAGTCGCGGGAGCAGCTTGAGCGGCTGGAGGGCGAGACCCACCGGTTGCACAACCGGATCACCTGGGACGTGCGTGAGATCCCACTGCGGATGGCGCGGCGGGTCGGAGTGCCCACGGGCCACTTCGTTCTGTCGGGGGCGCTGGACGAGGTCGTGGACTGGATGTACGCCCGCTCGGGCCGGTTGCTGCCGAACATGAAGTGGAAGCTGTACTCTCTCGGCGCGCTCGGCCTGATCAGTGGCGAGCAGGAGAACCTGCTGATCGAGGCCCAGCAGTGCGACCCGCTGTCGATGGTCGACCTGGAGCGGCGGTGCGAGGCCCTGAGCGAGTTCTGCCGCGCGGTCGGGATGGACCTCAGCCCTGGGGCGATCGAGGCCGTGCGGAAGGCGTACCAGCGGGCCAACCACCACCTCCTCGGGGGAGAGGCGTCGGTCTTCGCCGACCAGCCGTCCCCGCGATTCGTTCCCTTCGGCGAGCGCGGTGGTTCCAGTTAGGCGCTTATGTCCGGGCGTCAGTACGCTGCGTGATCCGCTTACACAGGAGGCATGATGTCGATCAAGGTCCACAACACGCTGACCGGCCAGACCGAGGAATTCCGCCCCGAGCGGGAGGCCGAGGTGCGGATGTTCGTGTGCGGACCCACCGTCTACGGCCCCAGCCACGTCGGGCACGCGAAGACGTACACGCAGTTCGACTTCATCGCCCGGTACCTGGAAGCGAGCGGGTACAAGGTCACGTACCTCCAGAACATCACCGACGTCGACGACAAGATCATCCGGCGGTCGGCGGACGAGGGCGTCCCGCCGGAGGAGATCGCGGCCCTCTTCGAAAAGCAGTACCTGGAGGACATGGCCGCGCTGGGAAACACCCGCGTCGACGTCCACGCGCGAGCCCACGACCACATCAACGCGATCGTGGACCAGATCAAGCGGCTCATCGAGCGCGGTCACGCCTACCAGCTCGACGACGGCTGGTACTTCGACCTGGCCTCGTTCCCCGCGTACGGCAAGCTCTCCGGCCGCACCGACCTGCGTCCCGAGGACTCGGTGTCGCGGATCGACGACAACTCGAAGAAGCGCAACACCGGCGACTTCGCCCTGTGGAAGGGCCGCAAGGACGGCGAGCCGTTCTGGGAGACCGAGCTGGGTCCGGGCCGGCCGGGCTGGCACATCGAGGACACCGCGATCACGGAGACGTTCTTCGGGCCCTCGTACGACCTGCACGGCGGGGCCGTCGACCTCATCTTCCCGCACCACGAAGCCGAGGTCGCCCAGATGGAAGCCGCTTCCGGCATCGAGCCGCTGGCCCGCTACTGGATGCACACCGGTCTGCTGCGGGTCGACGGCGAGAAGATGTCGAAGAGCACCGGGAACTTCCTCACCATCCGCGACGCCCTCGCCCGGACGGACTTCCGCACCCTGCGGCACGCCTTCCTCTCTCAGCACTACCGCTCCTCCATGGAGCTGAACGACTCCACGCTGGAGCAGGCCCGAGGGGCACGCCGCCGGATCGAGAACTTCGCCCGGACCATCGACCCCGCGCACGCCGACAGCCCGGCGAACACCGCACGCGCGACGGATGCCTGGAAGGAGATGCGCGAGCACCTGGACGACGACTTCGACGCCCCCGGTGCGCTCGCCGTCCTGTTCCAGTACATCCGCGAGCAGAACCGTGCAGAGGAGTCGGCCGGCCCGGCTGCCCTGCGGCTGGTCGAAGACGTGAACAACCTCTTCGGAACCTTCGACATCCCCGGCTCCGCCCAGGGCGACGCCGCAGTCGACGAACTCGTGAAGGAGCGCGACCGGCTCCGTGCGGCGAGGAAGTTCGCCGAGGCCGACGCGATCCGCGACCAGCTCACCCAGCAGGGCGTGACCCTTGAGGACTCGCCCGAAGGCACCCGTTGGTGGAAGGAGACCACCTCATGACCTGGAAGAGCCGCTTACCGCTCGTCGTAGAGAGCGCCATCCCCCTCAGCCTCTGCGGAGCGCTGATGGATCACGTGAAGAACCAGACCGCTCGCCCGCGCACCTACCAAGGCGTAATCGACGAATCGCTCCGCAAGAGCGAGTACGTCGAGGTACCGGCGCACCTGGAGGAGGCGGTCATCTCCCGCTGCGCCACCCACCTGCGCGGCCACTTCGAGATCGTCCCCAAGCGCATACCCACCCAGCCGTCGGTCGTCTACCGCTACGGCGCCGGCGTCGGCTTCGTCGCCCACCACGACGAGGTCACCGACATCGAACGCGAGCGGGCCCGTACCAACGGACAGCCCGTCGTCGGCGGCGACCTCACCCTGGTGGTCTGGCTCAACACGCCGGACTCCTACGGTGGGGGCGAGCTGTTCTTCGAGAACCCCGCTCAGGAGATCAAGCCCCCCTGCGGCACCCTGGTCGCTTTCCCCGCCACCCGCGACCACATCCACGGCGTACGGCCGATCACAAGGGGCGAACGCGTCACCCTCGTCGTACGCACCGACGCCGAGCGACTCTGACCCCGGCAGCTGACTCCCAGGGAGAGACCCGGTGATTCTGTTCGGCAGCCCGGCCGCGGAGGGCATGGACGCAAGCTGTTCTGCGCAGCGCTTCCACGCGCACTCCGGCCGGTCCCAGGCGGAGGAGGTCGGGCCGTCGGGCCAGTTCCGGGTTCCGCAGGCGACGGCGGGTGGGTCCATGAGAGTGGCATCGGCTCACACCACCAAGGGAGGCAGCCAAGCTGCCAGGATGAGCGCATGACGACGATCGACGGTGAGGTGGCACCCGGATTCGAGCCGGTCCGTGAAGCGTTCATGAAGAACTTCACCCAGCACGGGGACATCGGCGCGGCCGTGTGTGTCTACCAGCACGGTCGGCCGGTGGTGGACCTGTGGGGTGGTGTCGCCGACCCCGAGATCGGCCGACCGTGGACGCGGAACACCCTGCAACTGGTCTACTCGGCGACCAAGGGAGTCACGGCGACCGCGGCGCACCTGCTCGTCGAGCGCGGCTTGCTGGACCTCGACGCACCGGTGGTGAAGTACTGGCCGGAGTTCGCGGCGAACGGCAAGGCGGACATCCCCGTGCGCTGGCTCCTGTCCCACCAGGCCGGCCTCGTCGCGCTTGATCAACCGCTGCCTCTGACAGAAGCGTTGGCCTGGGATCCCATGGCAGCAGCGCTGGCGAACCAGCGCCCCCTGTGGACTCCGGGCACCGCACACGGGTACCACGGCCGAACCTGGGGGTGGCTGGTCGGTGAGGTGATCCGCCGAGTTTCCGGCCGCTCGCCGGGCCGCTTCGTCGCCCAAGAGATCGCGGAACCTCTGGGGTTGGACTTCTTCATCGGCTTGCCGGCTAGTGAACGGAGCCGGGTCAGCCGCATGGTGTACCGGCGTCCGGCCGTCGACCTCACCACCGTCCCTGTCGAGTCCATTCCCGAGGAACTCCGCGAACAGGTCGCCGCCTGGCGCGACCCGAACTCCTTCAGCAACCGTGCGTTTGCGGTCACCGACCCCGCCGCGATCGACTTCGACTCCCCGGCAGTGCAGGCCGCCGAAATCCCGTCCTCAAACGGCATAGGCACCGCACGGGCCCTGGCCCGCATGTACGCCGCGCTGATCGGCGAGGTTGACGGCGTGCGCCTGCTCACCCCGGAGACACTGGCGTCGGCGACCGAGGAACAGGCCGGCGGGAAAGACCGGGTGATGGTGATTCCGAGCCGATTCAGCACCGGCTACATGCTGCCTACGAACGGCAACCTCATGACCGGGCCGAACGCTTTCGGCCACACCGGCCGTGGCGGCTCGCTTGCCCTCGCCGACCCCGAGCACGGCATCGCTTTCGGCTACGTGATGAACCACATCATCAGCGGCTCCGACGACGTGCGGGCGGCTTCACTGACCGAAGCAGTCCGGAAGGTGCTTGAACCGCTCCGGGTTCGGTAGACACCCCATGGCCTCTACCGAACCCGGAACGGTTCATTGGACGGTGGTCCGCCCCTCGGGCAGGCGGTCAGCACCGCACCGCCCCTCCGCCGGACGGAGTCCGGCACGCCGCCGCAGGCGGCCGACGGCTACAGCCCGGACGGCTGGGAGGCGAACCACGCGGTCCCGGCCCACCTCGCGGAACACCGGGTCGAGTGGCAACCCTGACCGCCGCGGGTATGGTCGCGCCTGCCCCGAGGCCCTCTTGCCAGGACGCGGGACAATGGACGGTGGCCCACTCACCGGCGGGCCGACGTGACGTACGCGTACGACCGGCATGACGAGCACGAGGTGCCCGACGTGTACGACGTGTACGACGTGTACGACGAGAAGGACGAGCAAGAGGGAGATGACATGGCGGAGCCCACGCCGCACCGGGACCGACCGCGGCTACGCCCCGCGCCCCTGCTGTTCGAGCCCGCGGAGGCGGCCGCCGATCCGGAGCATTTCTTCGACCTGGAGTCGATCGACGATCCGCGCGCGCTGCTGGAGCGGGCGACGGAGCTGACGCTCGCGTTCCGCGCGGCGACGGACCGGGCGGTGGAGTTCCAGGCGGTGGCGGCGGCGCAGCTGGCCGACCCGCGGCGCTTCGACCGGCTGACGCCGGCCGCCATCGCCGAGCGGGCCGAGTGGACCGAGGACTACGCGAAGAAGATGATCGAGTTCGGTCGGGAGCTGCTGCACGGGAGCGAGGGCCGGGGGAACGCCGACCCGGTGTGAGCGGCGTGCGCACGGTCGCGCGCCCCCGCGCCCCCGCGCGACCGGTCGCCACCCTCGAACAGGCGTGGCATATGCCAGGTGGGCAAGATACCCCCTCCCCGCCCCGGTGTCCTTGATTCCCGCAACCCTGGGAAACCGTTCCCTCACCGCGGGTAGACAGGCTCCATGAGCAGCACACGCAGTGCACGCAGAGCATCCGACGTCAGTGGTGTCACCCCGGACGGCGCCGCCTGGCTCGCCTCCGCAGGAACGTATCCGCGCAGCACCCTCTCGCTCTGGGAGGAGCGGCCGCACGCGCCCGTCGTGCTGCCCTGCGGCTCCGCCTTCGACGTGGTGAGCGCCCCCTCGACCTTCGGGCGCCGGATGCTGGACCGGATGTGGGACGAGGGGCCGGGCTCCGGTCCGGTGGCCGAGTTCCGCGGCCGGATGCTGCTGTTCTCGGCACCCGGCACCGCCCAGCGGCTGCCGGCGCTGCTGGAGTGGGAGGAGTGGGACGCCCGCGGCAGGAAGGCCGGGGAGGCGGGCCGTACGGGCGCCGTCCCGCCCCTGCTGTGCCACGGCACCGGCGACGCGGTGACCGTTCCGGCCCCGGATCCCGGGGACCGGGCGGACCGCTCCGGCTCGCGCTGGCTGGTCGCCCCGGACACGCGTCACCCCTGGTTACCGGGCCCGGAGGTGCTGCTCTGGGCAGCCGTACGGGCGGCGCGCGCGGCCGTGCGGATATCGATTTTTCCTCACGCCGACCAGGGTGCTAATGTCTACGACGTCAGCAGGCGCCGCTAGCTCAGTTGGTTAGAGCAGCTGACTCTTAATCAGCGGGTCCGGGGTTCGAGTCCCTGGCGGCGCACAGACACGTGGAAGGCCCCTTGCGAAAGCAAGGGGCCTTTTACGCGTCTTCCGTCCCCTCTCCGGCCCCGATGCCGATCTGCACCGTCCACGCCCCCGAAGCCGTACGCTCCAGCACCTCCACCCGCACGCTCTCCCCCGGCACCGTGAAGCTCTCGCCGAGGGCGACCGGGGCGTCCGCGAGGGGCGGGTAGACCGATTCCCCCCAGCAGGCCTCCGTGTGCGGATGGGCGTCGACGACCTCGATCGGCCCCTCACCGGACCGGGTGGTGCCGCGCACCTTGTAGACCAGCACCCCCGACCGGCAGGCGCCCGCGTCGTCGCCGACGGGACCGCGCGCCTCGAAGGCGAGCACACTGTCCGGGCCGGTGCGCACCACGGCGAGCTTGACGCCCCGGCCCAGCCCGAAGGACGGCGCCCCGGCGGCGCCGGTCACCGGCACACCGGGCCCCGCCCCGAGCGGTTCCAGCGTCAGCCGCACGGGCCCCGCGTCCTGCACGCACCGCACCTGCCGGGGCGCCAGCCAGCCCAGCTTCCACTTGTGCCAGCCGAACAGGTCGGGGGCGAGGGCGAACTGGCTGCCCATCAGGTCCCAGTCGCCGACGTGGGTGTCCCAGTCGCCCTTGCCGTCCACGGGCCGGTTGTAGAGGTCGGGGAGGTCGAAGACATGGCCGGTCTCATGGGCGAGGACCAGCCGGTCCGGGGGATGGTCCTCGAACACGGTGACGACCCGGCGGATGTCGGTGCCGTCCGCCCGCAGCGGGGTCTCCAGGTTGACGACCTTCGTGGCGTCGGAGTCCACCCCGGGCGCGTCCGGGTCGGCGACGAAGTACACGACGTCGTAGCGCGAGAAGTCGACCTTCGGGTCGGCGGCGGCGAGCGCGTCGCGCAGGTAGGCGGACCGGTCCCGCAGGGGCCAGTCACGCCGTATGGCGTACGCGGTGGACGGGCGCGGCATCGGGATCCAGCCACGCAGGATGTGCGGGCGCAGGGTGAACCTGCCGTAGGAGGCCCGGTGGAAGAAGTCGCCGGTGGCGGGGAAGTGGTCGGCGGCGATGTCGTCGGGGGTGGTCAGGGGGTGCGAGTCCGGGAAGGACAGGAACACCATGACGGCGTCCAGCCGGCCGGTCGGCCGGGGGTAGGCGGCGTTCCAGGTGTCCAGGCCCTCCGAGTGGTGCGTGTCGGTGCGGGTCAGGGCGCAGGGGTCCGCGGAGAAGGGCTTGGCGTCGGAGGGGCCCGCCACCAGGGACGTGGCCGCGAGCGCCGACATGGTGGTGAGCACGGCCGCCGCGCTGCGCAGCCAGGGGCGGCCGCGTGCACCACCCTGTCGGCCCAATCCCCTGAGAGCCTCATGACCGAGTCGCCTCAGGGGGAGCTGGCGCGGCACAGAGACCTCCGGGAGACGGTTCGCAGGACACCGCACCCAGAATGTGGCGGATTGTCATACTGCGCCCTGTTTATCTGCACCGGACGGGTGAGAGACCGAGGAATCCGTTCACGTTCGACGCCTCGAACCACTTACGGAACGTCACAACCGGTCGGAGGCCTGAAGAAGCCGTCCACCTCCGAGCGGAAACGATCTGGCAGAGATGCGGGACCGTGCTGGACACTGGACAGTGACTGGAAGGGCTCCGGGTCGGCCTCTATGATCGGCACACTTTCCTGAGACATTCCTGAGGCTTTCCGGCACGGACAGCGATCGAGTGCACGGCGGGAGCGAGCGGTGAGCGGAACGTCCGAAGGGCCGACGCCCACAGCAGACCCCAACCAGCCGGCCGTCACGGAGAGTGACATCTCTGCCCCACCCCGTGCCGAGCGCGAAGAGCCGACTTCCCCTCCGGCGCCCTCGCCGCCCTCACCCCTGGCGCCCTCGGCACCTCCGTCGTACCGCTCCGTCTTCACGGCCGCTCCGCTCGCCATGGCGGTGGTCGACCGCGAGGGCAGGGTGGTCAGCGCCAACAACACCCTCGCCACCCTGCTGGGCCGCGCACCGGACACCCTGGTCGGGGCCGTCGCCGCCGACCTGGTGGACCTCTCCTCCGACACGCGCGCCTGGCACTCCTACCGCGAGGTGCTGTGCGGCCGGCAGGCGAAGCTGCGTTGCACCCGCCGGCTCAAGCACCCCGAGGGGCACTCGCTGTGGGTGCAGGTGTCGGTCGCGCCACTCCCCCCTGAGGCGGCGGACGCGGGGGACGCGCACGAGGGGCCCGGCGTCCTGCTGTCCGTCGCCGACGTCAGCGCCCGCCGCGAACTCCAGTCCCGGCTCCACTACTTGCAGATGCACGACCCGGTGACCCGGCTGCCCAACCGCACCCTGTTCTTCGAACGGCTGACGGCCGCCCTGGAGGCGGAGTCCTACGAGCAGAGCGGCACCGGCCGGATCGGGCTCTGCTCCCTGGACCTCGACGGGTTCAAGGCCATCAACGACGCCCTGGGCCACCGCGTCGGCGACCGGCTGCTGGCCGCCGTCGCCGAACGGCTGACGCTGTGCGCCGAGGAGGCGGGCCGGTCCAGGACCTGCGCCCCGCTGGTGGCCCGGCTCGGCGGGGACGAGTTCGCGCTGCTGGTCGAGGACTCCACGGGCACCGAACAGCTCGCCGACCTCGCCGAGTCGGTGCTCGGGGCGATCCGGGACCCCTTCGACGTGGACGGCCGGCGGCTGTCGGTCTCGGCGTCCATCGGGGTGGTCGAACGGCACGCGGCCGGGACCACGCCCACCGCGCTGATGCAGGCCGCCGACACGACGCTCTACTGGGCGAAGGCCGACGGCAAGTCCCGCTGGACGCTGTTCGACCCGGAACGCAACGCGCACCGCATGACCCGCCAGGCCCTCGCCTCCACGCTGCGTCCCGCCGTCGACCGGGGCGAGTTCACGCTGGAGTACCAGCCGCTGGTCGGCATGGAGGACGACCGGGTGCACGGGGTGGAGGCCCTGGTCCGCTGGAACCACCCGCAGTTCGGCACCCTGACACCGAATCGGTTCATCTCCATCGCCGAGGAGGACGGCTCGATCGTCCAGCTCGGGCGCTGGGTGCTGCACACCGCCTGTCGGCAGGCCCGCCGCTGGCAGGTCGAGCATCCCACCGAGCCGCCGATCTTCGTCAGCGTCAATGTGGCGGTCCGGCAGGTCTGGGACTCCGACCTGGTCGCGGACGTCGCCGAGACCCTGAAGGAGACGGGCCTCGCCCCGCAGCTGCTCCAGCTGGAGCTGACCGAGTCGGCGGTGATGGGCTCCTCGGGCCGGCCCCTCCAGGCACTGAAGGCGCTCAGCGACATGGGCGTACGCATCGCCATCGACGACTTCGGCACCGGCTACTCGAACCTGGCCTACCTCAGCCGGCTGCCGGTGTCGGTGCTGAAACTGGACGGCGCCTTCGTCCGGGGCTTCCCCTACGAGGACCGGGACGAGACGCCCAGCCCGGCGGACGAGGCCATCGTCGAGGCGATGGTCCAGCTCGCCCACCGGCTGGGGCTGACGGTCACCGCGGAGTGCGTGGAGACCCCGGCGCAGGCCACCCGGCTGCGCCGGATCGGGTGCGACACCGGCCAGGGCTGGCTGTACTCCCGTCCGGTGTCACCGGACCGCATCTCCGAACTGCTGAACACACCCGGGGTTCAGGCGGACGCCGTCGGCAACCCGTAGGCGTCGGCGATGAGTTCGTAGGAGCGCAGGCGTATGTCACCGCTGTGCGCGTTGGCCGTGATCATCAGTTCGTCGGCGCCGGTGCGCTTGTGCAGCTCGTCCAGGCCGGCGCGGACCTCGTCCGGGGTGCCGTGCACGACGTTGGCGTTCCAGGACTCGACGAAGTCCTGCTCCATCGGCGAGAACGGGTACGCCTCCGCCTCCTCGGGAGTGGGCACCAGGCCGGGGCGCCCGGTGCGCAGCCGGACCATGTTGAGCGCGGCGGCCAGGACCTGGCGCCGGGCCTCCTTCTCGTCGTCGGTCGCGAGCGCGGAGACCCCGATCAGGGCGTAGGGCTCGTCGAGGACGTCGCTCGGGGTGAACGACTCGCGGTAGAGGTCCAGCGCGGGGACGGTGTTCTGCGCGGAGAAGTGGTGGGCGAAGGCGAACGGCAGGCCGAGCAGGCCGGCCAGCCGGGCGCTGAAGCCGGAGGAGCCGAGCAGCCAGATCGGCGGCCGGTGCGTCGACTGCACCCCGCCGGGCGAGGTCGCCTGGACCGGGCCGGGAACGGCGTGGATGCGGCGGTAGCGGTGGCCGTCGGGGAAGTCGTCGTCCAGGAAGCGGGTCAGCTCGGCGAGCTGCTCGGGGAAGTCGTCGGCGCCCTCGTTCAGCCGATCCGTGCGGCGCAGGGCGGCGGCGGTGGCGCCGTCGGTGCCGGGGGCGCGGCCGAGGCCGAGGTCGATCCGGCCGGGGGCCATGGCCTCGAGCGTGCCGAACTGCTCGGCGATGACGAGCGGGGCGTGGTTGGGCAGCATGACCCCGCCCGAGCCGAGCCGGATGCGGTCGGTGTGCGCGGCGAGGTGGGCCAGGATCACCGCCGGGGACGAGGACGCCACCCCCGGCATGGAGTGGTGCTCGGCTACCCAGAACCGGTGGAAGCCGCGCGCCTCGGCGAGACGGGCGAGGTCGGCACCGGTGCGCAGCGCCTCGGTGGCGGTGTGGCCGGCGCCGACGGTGACCAGGTCGAGGACGGACAGGGGGACGGGGGCGGTGCCCTGTGCCGTGCCTCGGATCTCGTCGGCTGCGGTGTCGTCTGCGGCCACGGTGGGGTGCCTCCTGTTTCGGGTGACGTCTCACCGGTCCACCAACAGGAGGGTGTCCCCGTTTGTTCCCCCGCCTCGCCGCCCTCTCCGTGCACGCTCGCCCGGCCTCTCACACCTGCACGATCGGCTCCCGGGTGAACAGGGCGCCCAGGGACGGGGCGTTCACCCTGCGGTCGGCCAGGCGCAGGGCCTCCCAGACGGTGACCTGGTTGGCGGTGAGGACCGGTTTGCCGAGCTCCTTCTCCAGGGCCGGGAGGTGGGCGAGCGTGTGCAGGGCCGTGTCGGGCAGGAGGACGGCCTGGGCGTCCGGGTGGTCGGCCGCGCGGGCCAGGGCGAACAACTCGGCCTCGCCCCAGGTGCCGACCTCCGCCGCCGTGATGATCCCGGAACTGGTCACCCCGGTCACCGTCACCGAGCCGGTGGCCAGGAAGTCGGCGAAGAGCGCGGCCACGTCGTCCGGGTAGGTCGCGCCGACGGCGACCCGCCGCGCCCCGATCTCCCGTGCCGCGTGCACGAAGGCGAACGAGGTGGAGGAGGCCGGTGTGCCCGCCGTCCGGGCGAGGGCGCGCACCTGCTCCTGCGCGCCCTCCCAGCCGCGGACGAAGCTGCCGCTGGTGCAGGCCCACACCACCGCGTCGACGCCCGCGCGCCGCAGCTCCCCGACGCCGGCCGCGAGCCGGTCGGGGTCGCCCATCGCGAGCAGCGCGTCGATCCGGTGCGCGTCCTCACCGATGTCGGTGTGCACCAGGTCCACCCGGATGTCACTGCCCAGCAGCTGCTCGGCGCGCGGATAGTCGTCCTCGGCGGAGTGTCCCGGATAGAGGAATCCCAGTGCGGTCATGTCCAGCCTTCCTGCTGCTTCTCGTCCGGCGCTCCCGGCACGCCCTGCGCGCCCGGAACACCCTGAGCACCCTGCACGCCCGGCGCCTCCGGTCCGTCCGGCAGTACCGAAGCGGGCGGGGGCACCGGGCTCCGCGGCAGCACCGCGCCGGACGTCCGGTCCGGCAGTACGGCCTCGGCGCCGGTCCCGGTCTCGTTCCCGGGCCCGGCCGTGACACGCGCCGACGTGTCGATCAGCGCCTGATACGGTCCCACCGCCCGGGTACCCAATCGGCGCAACGCCGCCCACATGGTCACCTGGTTGGCCGAGATGACCGGTATGCGCAGTTCCGCCTCCAGCTGCGGGATCACGTCGTACGTCGGCAGGTTGGTGCAGGAGAGGAACAGCGCGTCCGCCGGGCCGAGCCGGCCGCGCACCGTCGCCCGCCGGGCCATGTCCACCACCTCGCGGTAGGCGACCCGCCAGATCTGCCGGGTCAGCCCCATGTACGCGCAGCCGGTGACCGTGACCCCGGCCTGCGCCACGTACTGCTCCAGCGACCGGGTCACCGACACGGTGTACGGCGTCACCAGCGCCACCCGCCGCACGTCCAGTTCCACCAGCGCCTCCAGCAGTGCGCCGGAGGTGGTGATCGCCGGGACCGCGCCGGTCCTGCTCATCGCCTCGCACATGGCGCGCTCCCCCAGGACCCCGCCGACGAAGCTGCCGGACGTGCAGGCGTAGGCGACGACCTCGGGACCGACCGCGGTGAGCGTGCTCACCGCGTTGCCGAGGGTCTCGTGTTCGCTGATCAGCCGGGCGAGGTCCAGGCTGACCTCGACCGGCACGTACGGCGTTCGGGTGAGATGCAGGGACACGTCGTCCGGCGTCCAGCGCCAGAGTTCGCGGTCCAGCGCGAAGTCGAAGGGGGCGACCACGCCGACACCGCGCTGCGGGCCGGGTCCGCCGATGAAGGAGACGTCCATGTCAGCACCGGCCTCACGGTGAGAGACGAGCACGCAACGGTTTGCCGAAACGCCCGTGTTGACGACGGTAGGTTCGGGGTGCCAGCGTGGTCAATCCGCACATCTCAGACTTCCGGTCATCCGGGGAAACGGCGGCCCATGTCCACCCCCTCGCCCACCCCCGCGGCCACTGCCTCGACCACCTCTTCGCCCACGCCGGGGGCCGTCCCCACGCTGCTCGTCCTGGACGCCGATCCGCCGCCCCGGCTGGGCGGGCTGACCGGCAGGGTCCGGGTCGAGCACGCGGACGCCTCGACGCTCGCCGAGCGGCTCCCGCACGCCGACGTGCTGCTGGTCTGGGACTTCACCTCGCACGCGGTGCGTTCCGCCTGGCCGGGCGGGGGGCCGCGGCCGCGCTGGGTGCACACCGCGAGCGCCGGAGTGGATCACCTTCTCTGTCCGGAACTCGCCGCCTCCGACACGGTGGTCACCAACGCGCGGGGCGTCTTCGACCGGCCGATCGCCGAGTACGTCGCCGCTCTCGTGCTGGCGTTGGCCAAGGATCTGCCGCGGACGCTGGAGCTCCAGCGGGAACGGACCTGGCTCCACCGCGAGTCGCGCAAGGTCGCCGGGACCCGCGCCTGCGTCGTCGGGTCGGGGCCGATCGGCCGGGCCATCGCCGGCACGCTCGAGGCGCTCGGCGTCACCACCGCGCTGGTCGGCCGCACCCCGCACCCGGGGGTGCACGGCTCCGAGGACCTGGACCGGCTGATCGCCCGCGCGGACTGGGTGATCGCCGCCGCGCCGCTGACCGAGCAGACCCGGGGCATGTTCGACGCCCGCCGCTTCGGGGTGATGCAGCCGTCCGCCCATTTCGTCAACGTCGGACGCGGGCCGCTGGTCGTCGAGGACGCGCTCGCCGAGGCGCTCGGGCAGCGCCGGATCGCGGGCGCCGCCCTGGACGTCTTCGAGGCCGAGCCGCTCGCCCCGGACAGCCCGCTGTGGCGGGCCCCCGGACTGATCGTGTCGCCGCACATGAGCGGGGACACCATCGGCTGGCGGGACGAACTCGCCGCCCAGTTCGTGGAGTTGTACGAGCTGTGGGAAGCGGGCAAGCCGCTGGTGAACGTGGTCGACAAGCAGCGCGGGTACGTACCCGGGCACTGATGCGGCGGGAGAGCGGATGTCCGATTTCACCGGGTCCACCGGGTCCACCGGGTCCACCGGGTTCAGCGGGCTCACCGAACTGACCGCCGTACGGCTCCTCGACGGCTACCGCCGGGGCGAGTTCGGCCCCGTGGCGGTGACCCGCGCGGCGTTGGAACGGGCCGAGGCGAGCCGGCCGGAGGTGAACGCGTTCGTCCGGCTGTTCCCCGAGGAGGCGCTGGAGCGGGCCGCCGCCTCCGAGGAGCGGTGGCGGCGCGGCGAGCCGCGCGGGCTGCTGGACGGGGTGCCGGTCACGGTGAAGGACATCCTGCTGCTGCGCGGCGCCCCGACCCTGCGCGGCTCGCGCGCCGTCGACCCGGCGGGCCGCTGGGACGAGGACGCACCGTCGGTGGCGCGGCTGCGGGAGCACGGCGCCGTCTTCCTCGGCAAGACGACGACCCCCGAGTTCGGCTGGAAGGGGGTGACGGACTCTCCGCTCAGCGGTGTCACCCGCAACCCGCACGACCCCTCGCGGACCGCGGGCGGTTCCAGCGGGGGCGCGGCGGCGGCGGTGGCGCTGGGCGCGGGGCCGCTGGCCCTGGGGACGGACGGCGGCGGCAGTGTCCGCATCCCGGCGTCGTTCTGCGGGATCTTCGCGCTGAAGCCGACGTACGGGAGGGTGCCGCTGTATCCGGCGAGCGCGTACGGCACGCTGGCGCACGTCGGTCCGATGACGCGGGACGCGGCGGACGCGGCGCTGCTGATGGATGTGATCTGCGGGCCGGACTCCCGCGACTGGTCGGCGCTCGCGCCGGCCCCCGGCTCCTTCAGGGAGGGACTGGACGGCGGGGTGCGGGGGCTGCGGGTGGCGTACTCGCCGTCGCTGGGCGGCCAGGTGGCGGTGGAGCCCGAGGTGGCGGCGGCGGTACGGCGGACGGTGGAGCGGCTGGCCGCGCTCGGCGCGTACGTGGAGGAGACCGACCCGGACTTCACCGACCCGGTGGACGCCTTCCACACCCTGTGGTTCGCCGGGGCCGCCCGGGTGGTGCAGCACCTGACGCGGGAGCGGCGGGAACTGCTGGACCCCGGGCTGCGGGAGATCTGCGGCGAAGGGGCCCGCCGTTCGGCGCTGGACTATCTGGCGGCGGTGGACGTCCGGATGGACCTGGGCCGGCGCATGGGCCTCTTCCACGACAGGTACGACCTCCTCGTCACCCCGTCCGTGCCGCGGACGGCGTTCGAGGCGGGCGTGGAGGTGCCGAAGGGGTCCGGCCACCGGCGCTGGACGGGCTGGACCCCGTTCACCTATCCGTTCAACCTGACCCAGCAGCCCGCGGCGAGCGTCCCCGTGGGCACCGACTCGGCCGGGCTGCCGATCGGGGTCCAGCTCGTGGGCGCCCGTCACGCCGACACGCTGGTGCTGCGGGCGGCCCACGCACTCCATGAGGCCGGGGCGGCCGGGGCGGCGAAACCGCCCCGGCCGACCGGGGTCACGCCCGCCGGAAGCTGAGCGTCTCCCCCTCCGCGCCGCCGCGCCACAGGTCGTTGCACCCGTCGGCCATCTCCGCCAGGCCCTCCACGACCTGGCCCCAGACGATGCCGGGCACCCAGCCCACGTCGCCGTTCAGGAGCAGGTTGTTCCGCTCGTAGAACAGGGCCAGGTCGACGACCGTGGTGCCCGGACCGACCTCGCGGTCGTAGCCGTAGGCCCTGGTGCCCAGTTCCGCGCCCGCGAAGGAGAAGTAGCAGAGGTCTCCCGGGACGGGTGTGACGGTCGGGTTCTCCAGCGGCGGCTCCGCCTCCGCGAAGGGCGGGAACAGGGCATAGATCTCGTTGCGCGCGTATTTGGCGTGGTAGACGTCGCCGGACAGGGGCAGGGCGTTCCAGACGGCCGCGCAGGTGATCGGCGCACGGTCGTCGAGCAACCGGGCCGTACAGGTGACTCCGCGTTTGACCAGCGAGACCTCGACATATCGGTCCATCATGAGACCCATCGTCCCGCACCGGTCAAGACCGCCCGACCGCCGAACGGGGCCGAAACCGGCGGGAATACTCGGCGTCTTCTCGGGTAGCCGCGCCGCCATGGCTCCACCACTGGCACAACCACTGAGACGACGCGGAGACGCCCCCGGCCCTGCCGGGCCCTCACGCCGATCGCTGCTCGCGGGGGTCGCGGCGCTCGGCGCACTCGGCGCGGCGGGCTGCTCGCGGGTGCCCACCGAGGCGAGTGCGAACGGCGGCGACCTGTTGTCCCGGCTGAAGGCGGCGGGCGTGGTCCGCCTGGGCATCGCCGGCGAGATCCCCTTCGGTTACATCGACAGGAACGGCAAGCTGACCGGCGAGGCGCCGGAACTGGCCAAGGTCATCTTCAAACGGCTCGGGGTGGACCGGGTCCAGCCCGTGCCCACCGAGTTCGGCTCGCTGATCCCGGGGCTGAACTCGCAGCAGTTCGACGTCGTGGCCGCCGGGATGTACGTCAACCCCGAGCGCTGCGAGCAGGTCATATTCTCCGACCCCGACTACCAGATGCTCGATTCGTTCATCGTGCGCAAGGGCAACCCGAAGGGGCTGACCAGTTACCGGGACGTCGTCGAGAAGAAGGCGAAGTTCGCCACCGGCACCGGGTACGCGGAGATCGCGTACGCGGTCGAGGCCGGGTATCCGGAGAGCGACATCCTGATCGTCCCCGACCAGGTCGCCGGGCTGAACGCGGTGGAGGCCGGGCGGGTCGACGTCTTCGCCGGTACGGCGCTCACCACCCGCGAGGTGGTGAAGAAGTCGGCCAAGGCCGAGGTCACGGAGCCCTTCAAGCCGATCGTCGGCGGCAAGCCGCACGTCGACGGCGGCGCGTTCGCCTTCCGGCCGACCGAGACCGCGCTGCGGGACGCGTTCAACGTCGAGCTGGGCAAGCTGAAGGAGAGCGGCGAGCTGCTGCGCATCCTCAAGCCGTTCGGCTTCACCGAGGACGAGATGACGGATCTGACCGCGAAGGAGCTGTGCGGCGGATGACCTCAGGACTCTGGGAACTCGTGCTCAAGGGCGTCTGGGTCACGATCCAGCTGCTGGTGCTGAGCGCGTTGCTGGCGACGGCGGTCTCCTTCGTGGTGGGCATCGCGCGCACCCACCGGCTGACGTTCGTCCGCTTCCTCGCGGGCTTCTACACCGAGGTGTTCCGCGGCACCTCGGCACTGGTGATGATCTTCTGGGTGTTCTTCGTGCTGCCCCCGGCCTTCGGCTGGCAGCTGGTGCCGCTGTGGGCGGGCACGCTGGCCCTGGGCCTGACCTACGGCGCCTACGGCTCGGAGATCGTGCGCGGCGCGCTGGCCGCCGTCGATCCCGCCCAGCGCGAGGGCGGGATCGCGCTCAGCTTCACGCCCACCCAACGGCTGCGGCTGATCCTGCTGCCGCAGGCGGTGCCGGAGATGATCCCGCCGTTCTCCAACCTGCTGATCGAGCTGCTCAAGGGCACCGCCCTGGTGTCGATCATGGGGATGGGCGATCTGGCGTTCAGCGGCAACCTGGTGCGCCTCGCGCTGCAGGAGAGCGCTGAGATCTACACGTACATCCTGGTGATCTACTTCGTGATCGCCTTCCTGCTCACCCGGGTCATGCGCGGTCTGGAGAAGAAGCTGAAGGCCGGGGTCGGCAAGACGCCGAAGCACGAGCCGGACGTGGAGCTGAAGCGGGCCGAGACCACCAACGCGGGAGGTGCGGTCTGATGAAGTGGGACTGGAACGCGGTCTCCGAGTTCATGCCGTACTTCTGGGACGGTCTGCTGGTCACCCTGCAGATCCTGGTGTTCGGCTCACTGATCTCGTTCGTCCTCGGCCTGGTGTGGGCCCTGTTGATGCGGGTGCCGAGCCGCTGGGTGACCTGGCCGGTCGGCGCGGTGACGGAGTTCGTCCGCAACACCCCGCTGCTGGTGCAGCTGTTCTTCCTGTTCTACGTGCTGCCCGAGTGGGGCCTGACCTTCTCGGCGCTGACCACGGGTGTCTTCGCCATCGGTCTGCACTACTCGACGTACACGATGCAGGTCTACCGCGCGGGCATCGAGGCCGTGCCGGTGGGCCAGTGGGAGGCGGCGACGGCACTGAACCTGCCGCTGCGCCGGACGTGGACCGCGGTGATCCTGCCGCAGGCCGTGCGCAGGGTCGTGCCCGCGCTCGGCAACTACGTCATCTCGATGCTGAAGGACACGCCCCTGCTGATGGCGATCACCGTGCTGGAGATGCTCGGTGAGGCGCGCCTCTTCGCCCAGCAGCACTTCCAGTTCACCGAGCCCCTGACGGTGATCGGCATCGCCTTCATCGTCATCTCCTACCTGGCCTCCCTTGCCCTGCGAGCCCTGGAGCGACGCCTTGTCCACTGAACACACCCCCACGTCCGACACCGGTGCCGATGTCGGCGCCCGTGCCGACACCGAGAAGACCCCCGCGGGCGGCAGCCGGTCCGACGGCGGCGAGCTGATCCGGCTGGAGAGGGTCACCAAGCGGTTCGGGGACCACACGGTCCTCGACAACCTGGACTTCTCCGTGGACGCCGGCAAGCACGTCACCCTGATCGGGCCGTCCGGATCGGGCAAGACCACGATCCTGCGCCTGCTGATGACGCTGCTGAAGCCCGACGAGGGCACGGTCACCGTCGACGGGGACCAGCTGTACCCCGCGCCGGAGAAGCAGGTCCGCGAGATCCGCAAGAAGATCGGGATGGTGTTCCAGCAGTTCAACCTGTTCCCGAACATGACGGTGCTGCGGAACATCACCGAGGCCCCGGTCACCGTGCTCGGCATGTCGAAGGACGCGGCCGAGGAGCGGGCACGGGAGCTGCTGGAGATGGTCGGGCTGACCGAGCACGTCGACAAGCACCCCGCGCAGCTGTCCGGCGGTCAGCAGCAGCGGGTGGCGATCGCGCGGGCGCTGGCCATGCGGCCGCAGGTGCTGCTGCTGGACGAGGTGACCTCGGCGCTGGACCCGGAGCTGGTCGCGGGTGTCCTGGACGTGCTGCGGGACATCGCCCGCTCCACCGACATCACCATGCTCTGCGTCACCCACGAGATGAACTTCGCCCGGGACATCTCCGACCGCGTCCTGATGTTCGACTCGGGCCGGATCATCGAGGCGGGCGCCCCGGAGAAGATCTTCAGCGAGCCGGAGCACGACCGCACCCGGGAGTTCCTCAGCGCGGTCCTGTGATGACGGGGCGTGCCCGGGGGGCTCCGGAACGTCCGAGATGGACGCAACGGAGCATTCCCCTGGCATATGCCCAGGGACCGGCCCCGCAGTTGGGAAGGCCGCGATCTCGTCAACACCCGCTCCGGGTGGGCTGCTTGACGGCTATCGTGGAGAGGATTCGCTGACCGGATTGCGGCCCCAGGTCCTGTCGTCACATTCCCGTCCGCCAGACGCCGCCGGGCGGACGGGAATGTGACGACAGGACCTACGAGCGAGCGCAGGGGGAAACCGTGGCGCTGAAGCACAAGCCGACCGCTCCGTACCACTCGGTCCAGGACGCCCTGCGCGTCCTGGACACGGTGGCGCGGCACACCACCGGAATCACCGACACCGAACTCGCCCGCGAGAGCGGCCTGGGCCGGGAGCGGCTGACCACGCTCCTGCCGATGCTGTGCCGCGAGGCCTACGTCGAACAGGGCGCCGACGGCACGTACGTCGCCGGTGAGGCGCTCGCCCGCCTCGGCTCGGCCCAGGAACAGGAACACGAGGAGGCCCTCCGCGACAAGCTCCAGCGCACCCTGGACCGGCTCCGCGACTCCGTCGGAGCCGCCGTCTACATGAGCCGGTACGTGGACGGCGAGATCAAGGTCACCCAGTACGCCGACGGGCCGGCCACCCCGAAGGTCAACGAGTGGGTCGACTTCCGTGACGCGGCGCACGCCACCGCGCTCGGCAAGAGCCTGCTGTCCCAGCTCGACCACAACGGCCGGCGCGAGCACCTCGCCCGGCACCGGACGGTCCGGCTCACCTCGCGCACCGTCACCAGTGACAGGCTGCTGCTCTCCCAGCTGGCGGCGCACCCACCCACGGTGCCGGTCCTGGACCTCCAGGAGTACGCGATCGGCACGGTCTGCGCGGCCGTCCCGATCACCGCCGGTTCCTCGGTGGGCTGCCTGGCCCTGTCCCTGCCCGTCGAACACGTCCACCGTCTGCGCCACGCCGCCGACACCCTCAACCGCAACGCGGCGCCGGTCCTGCTGTCGCTGGCGATCTGAGGCCTCCCGTCCGGATCACTCCGACCGCGGCGGGTGCCGCCGCGGTCGGAGCACGCCCCGGGACCGGGTATTATTTTCGAGTCGCCGGCCGCGGGAAGCGGACGGCGGGAGTCATGCGCCGCTAGCTCAGTTGGTTAGAGCAGCTGACTCTTAATCAGCGGGTCCGGGGTTCGAGTCCCTGGCGGCGCACAGTGAAGGGCCTCTCGCGGAAGCGGGAGGCCCTTCGTCGTGTCCGGCGCCGACCCCGGAAGCCCGGAAGGCGGAGTCAGAAGGTGACGTCCGAGCAGGCGTAGAACGCGTTGCCCGTGTCGGCGACCGACCACACCGCGAGGATGACGTGGCGCCCGCTCAGCCCGGACGGCAGGGTGCCGCTGTGCGAGAGGGTCTGCGGCGGGCGCTGCCCGTTGTAGGGCACCTTCAGGAACGGGGTGAGGTTGAGGTCGGACCGGGCCAGGTTGTGGTTCTGGTTCCAGCCCGGCTTGGTGATGTAGTACGAGAAGTCGCTGGTGGCGTGCATGGCCGTGAACTGCCACCGGAAGGTGTAGTTCTGGCCGCCCGTCACCCTGGTCGTCGGCCAGGCGCCGCCCGAGGGCGTCTTCGGGCTGTCGAGCTGGGCGAACCGCGTGTTGTTGGCCGAACAGAGCCGGCCGTCGGCGGCGCCGGAGGCGGGGAAGCCCTTGGGGCCCTCGACGCTCTGCGGCTCCCACTGGATGTCGCCGCAGTTGGTCACACTGCCGTTCTGGCAGAGCTTCTGCCTGCTGATGGGCAGATCGGTGTAGCCGTGGCCGCTGGCACCGCCGGAGGAGAGCACGAGCGCTCCGGTCGTGGCCAGTCCCACCGCGGCTGCGTACAGCTTGGTCCGTGTGCGCATGCTGCCGCTCCTGGAGAACGTGGGGGAGTTTCACTGAGCCGTGCAGGTAGGTCTAGACCAAGACTCAGGCTATGACCACGGATTGAGCATGTCCATACCAACAGCAGAACCGATTCCGCTTCCCCGGCACACGGGCCCGCCGACCACCGGCCACCCCGACCGCCGGCCCGTCCGCCGGCCTACGGCCCCGTCTCCCCCCGCCCCGCGCAGAACGCCACCGTCAGGTCCTTCACCAGCATCTTGCGTTCGTAGTCGTCCAGCTCCACCAGCCCCCGCGCGGTCAGCCGGGTCACCGTGTCCTCCACCGAGTCCACGACCGTGGTGAGCACGCTCGCCCGGTGCTGGGCGTCCAGCGCGGCGATCCGGCGCCGGTGCATGACGGCGGCCACCTCGGGGGCGTACTCCACCCGGACCGGCCGCACCGAGAACACCTCGATCCCGACGGGCGTGGCGTCCGCCGCCACCAGCCGGGTCAGCGCGTCCTGCACCGTGTCCGGCGAGCCCCGCACCGCGCCCGGCGCCTCCATCGGGACCCGGAGCAGCGCCGCCTCTACGCACTCGCGCACATACGTCTCGTGGTCCTCGACGCCCAGCGTCGCCCGCGCGGTGTCCCGCACCCGCCACACCACCAGGACCACCACCCGCAGCGCCACCCCGCTGTGGTCGGCCGCCTGCATCGGCTCGCTGCGCCAGTGCCGCAGCCGTACGTCGACCCGGCGGCGCAGCAGCAGCGGGTTCACCCACAGCAGACCGGTCCGCCGGACGCTCCCCCGGTAGCGGCCGAACAGGCCGAGCACCCAGGCCCGCCCGGTCCGGCCGCGCGCCAGCCCGCCGAACCCGAACAGGCCGAGGGCCCCGGCAGCCGCGTACCCCGCCCACTGCACGGGCCCGAGCCCCGCGGCCCCCGGGTGCTCCGGGAGCCCGAGGGCACCGGCCACCAGGGGCGGCAGTACGCCCGCCCACCAGGACGTGGCCACGCACCCGGCCGCCCCGCACATCCCGGCGAGCACCCCCGCACCGCCGGGCAGTACCCGGGCGGGCCGCTCCACCAGCTCGGGGTCGACCGGCGGCAGGGGCAGGGGCCGTTCGGCGACCGGACGGCCGAGCCGCGGCTGCTCCCCCGTCCCCTGCCGGCGCCCCACCACCACGGGACGCAGCCGCACCGGCACCGGGTCGGGCCCGTCACGGAAGAGCAGATGGACGGGGATCTCGGTGGTGGTCTCGTTGCGGATGACCCGGCCGGGCCGGCCCCCCGCCGGGCCCCCGGCTTCGAAAGACGGCGATCCGGGGACGGGTGGTTCGCAGGCGGGTGGTTCGACGACGGGCAGTTCGCAGGTGGGTGATTCGGGGACGGGTGATTCGGGAGTTTCGGGAGTGATCGTGGTCATGTGTGCCTCCAGCCTCCGCGCCAGATGCGTCACCTCGGGGGACCCTCCGGACCGTGACGGAGCCCGCAGGGGTGGGTCGCGGCGAGCGACCCTCGGGCTACGAGAAGAGCCGCCGCCAGGTCTCCGGCCCCGGACAGCCGTCCGCGGCGCCGCCGCGCCAGCCCTGGGCGCGCTGGAACTCCTCGACGTTGCGCCGGTCCGCCTCGCTCCAGCGCGGGCCCGGCCCCGTGACGTAGTGGCGGCCGAACCCCTTCCGCACCAGCTGCTGCCCCAGCCGGGTGACATGGTCGTTGGCCGCGCCCGGCCGGAACGCCGCCCGGCCCGGGTGGTCCGGCACCCCGTGCGAGTCCTCGGCGGCCGGGATGTCCCTGCCCCCGCCGGTCAGCAGCAGTTCCCAGGTCAGCGGCCCCGGCAGGCCGTCCGCCGCGGCCCCCTGCCAGCCCTGGGCCTGCTGGAACGCCCGAATCGCCGCGCGGTCCGCGTCCGTCCAGCGCGGTCCGGGGCCGGTGGCGTAGAAGCGGGCGCCACCGCGTTCGACGAGCAGGCTGCCGAGCTCGGTGACGTGCGGGTTGTCCGCGCCGGGGCCGAAACGGTCCACTCCGGGAAACGGCGTCCGGGCCTGCATGGCCGCGCCCACGCCCTCGGCCCCCGCCGTGCCGCCGGTCACGCCCTTGTACCGGTACGGGACGTAGCCCGCGGAGTTGCTCCAGTAGGCGTACGGGGTGGTCCGCCGGAGGGTGTTCGGGGGGGTCTGCTCGTAGGCCACGTACGTGGTGCGCGCGTCGTCCGTCCAGCCGCCGAAGAGGACGACGTGGGAGCCGCCGTAGGGATCGGACGCGTTGTGGAAGAGCAGCATGTCCCCCGGCTGGAGTTCGTCCTTGCTGATCCTCTCCGCGTACTGCCCGAGGCTGCCGGTCCATTCGTTTCCGGGCAGGTTCCAGGCCATCGAGACATAGCCCGAACAGTCCTGCCGGTATCCGTCGGACCAGAACGCGGTCACGCTGTAAGGGACTTTCTGGTCGACCCATCTCCTGGCCCGTTCGATGATGTCCGAGCGGGTGATCGCGCGCGACGTCGCGGGGATCGAGGGGTCCGCGGGATCGGCGGGCCGGCCCGCGGGGCCGTACAGCGGAGCCCTCGGACCCTGCGGGGTGGCGGGCTCGTCGCCTGCGGGTACACCCGGGGCGCCGGGCCGCTCGGCGGTGTGGGGGGCGGCCAGGGCGGGGGCGGCCTGCGCGGCGACCACCGCCGAGGCCGCGGCGGCCACCACGAGGGGGCGGAACGCCGCCGGGTGGGCGACCGAGCCGCCGGCCGGCGCATCCGCGAGGACGCGCCGCCGGTGCACACAGCCGGGACAGTCGCAGTCGCCCGCGGGCTCGAACTCCTCGAACACCGGGGGTTCCATGCGATTCCCCTCACACGTCCCGCCACACGTCCCGCCACACATCCGGCCACACGTCCGGTGAAATACCTCACGTCTGTGCACGAGGATCAGCTTCTCAACTGCGCCCGGGACGCGCACTCTGACGGCCCGAACGATGTACGCGCCATGGGCCCAGGTGGCGGACCCCGCCGGACACGGGCCCGGGGCCGAGGCCTCGCAGGACCGCGCCGGGCCGCGCCGGGACAAAGGTGGAGGTCGGGAGCACCCCGTCCGGTCCGGTAGAGTTGTCCCGTCAGTGAGCGCCGCTAGCTCAGTTGGTTAGAGCAGCTGACTCTTAATCAGCGGGTCCGGGGTTCGAGTCCCTGGCGGCGCACCGACGGAACGGGCTCCTCGTGATCGAGGGGCCCGTTGCTTTTGGCCGGATACCCTCTCGCGCCCGCCGAGGGGCATGTCCTGAACGGAACACCCTCACCACACGTATGGAGCCACTGGAACCACGTGGGGAACAGGCACCCCGCCGGACCTCCTCAGACGCCACAATGGACGCGTATGACCGGCGTGCACCTGTTTTCACACCTTGCGATCATGATGAACACGGTACAACCTGGGTTCTTCATCATGCCGCGCATTCGCGGCTGTTGGGGGCGGGAGACCGGTTGCGGACGGTACGGGGTGAGGGGTCCCGTTTCACGGAGCACCGCCGACGAGGGCATCATGCAACCGAAAGAACGCCGCAACGTGTCTATATGGTGTGGATGACGTGGTGACAGCGGGACACCACTGACACGCCTGGGACGGTCGAGGGGGACCGGGCGCGGGCGGCAGCAAGCGACGAAACACACGGCGGGGCCGTGTGTGGGGGGATGATTCATGACGTCGACGCCGACAGGCGCCCAAGGGGACAACGACCCGTCCCGGACCACCCAGCTCAGGGTGCCTGCGCATCGGACCGGAAACACGGGGGCGTTCCGGCGGATCAAGAAGACGCTGCCGAGATACGACTACGAGCATTACAGCCGGCTCTCGGGTCCCCTCACCCAGCCCGACCCGAACAAACCCTACAAAGTGCGGTACCGCTCGCTGATATCGCAGGAGCCTCACCGCATCCGCATCGCACTGATGCTGGCCGCGGCCCCGCTGCTGTCGCTGGTGCTGCTGGTGTGGCTGCTGCAGCCCGCGCACTGGACGGAGCGGGACTACCCGGCGTTCGACTGGCTGCCCGCCCTCGACATGGTGATGCTCGTCTCGATCGGGCTGATCGAGTTCTTCCGCTGCATGAACGTGCTGTCGAACGCGCACGCCACGCTGGTCGCCCGCGACCCGGTCCCGGTGGTGCCGGAGACCGGCACCCGCGTCGCCTTCCTCACCTCCTTCGTGCCCGGCAAGGAGCCGCTGGAGATGGTGACGAAGACCCTGGAGGCGGCGGTGAAGATCCGCCACCGGGGCGTCATGCACGTCTGGCTGCTCGACGAGGGCGACGACCCCGAGGTGAAAGAGGTGTGCGCGCGTCTGGGCGTGCACCACTTCTCCCGCAAAGGCGTCGCGAAGTGGAACCAGAAGAAGGGCCCGCACCGCGCCAAGACCAAGCACGGCAACTACAACGCCTGGCTGGACGCGCACGGCGACGACTACGACTTCTTCGCCTCGGTGGACACCGACCACGTACCGCTGCCGAACTACCTGGAGCGGATGCTCGGCTTCTTCCGCGACCCGGACGTCGGCTTCGTCATCGGCCCGCAGGTCTACGGCAACTACGACAACTTCGTCACCAAGGCCGCCGAGTCGCAGCAGTTCCTCTTCCACGCGCTGATCCAGCGGGCCGGCAACCGCTACGGCTCACCGATGTTCGTGGGCACCTCGAACGCCGTACGCATCAAGGCGCTCAAGCAGATCGGCGGTCTGTACGACTCGATCACCGAGGACATGGCGACCGGCTTCGAGATGCACCGCGCCAAGAACCCGGCGACGGGGAAGAAGTGGCGCTCGGTCTACACCCCGGACGTGCTCGCGGTCGGTGAGGGCCCCAACGCCTGGACGGACTTCTTCACCCAGCAGATGCGCTGGTCGCGAGGGACGTACGAGACGATCCTCAAGCAGTACTGGAAGGGCTGGTACTCGCTGCCGCCGAGCAAGCTCTTCAACTACACCATGATGATCATCTTCTACCCGATGTCGGCCCTGAACTGGATCCTGGCGGCGCTGAGCTGTGCGCTGTTCCTGGGCCTGGGCGCCTCGGGTGTGAACATCGACCCCGCGGTCTGGCTGATGCTCTACGGCAACGCCTCCGCGCTGCAGATCGGCCTCTACGTCTGGAACCGCCGCCACAACGTCTCCCCGCACGAGCCGGAGGGCTCCGGCGGTGTGGCCGGCATGGTGATGTCCGCGCTGTCGGCGCCGCTCTACGCGAAGGCACTGATCGACTCCGTGCTGCGCAAGAAGAGCAAGTTCGTGGTCACCCCGAAGGGCGACTCGGCCAGCCCGGACACCTGGTTCGGAACCTTCCGGTATCACTGGTACTTCATCCTGATCTTCGGTGGCTCCATCACCGCCGGATTCGTCTACGGACACTCACACCCGGCCATGATCATCTGGGCGACGTTCGCCCTGCTCATCACGGCCGCGCCCATGTTCGCCTGGCGCCACGGCATGCGTCAGGACAGGAAGAAGCCCGGCGCGCACGCCGCGGGCCAGGCACAGGACTCCGCACCGGAGCCCCAGACGCAGCAGCTGCCGCAGATGCCGCAGCAGCACCACGGTCACCACGCGCCCCATGCCCCGCAGGGCCGGCCCAGCTGGGCCGGCGCCCACGGCGGACCGGGAGGGCCGGGAGGGCCGGGGGAACCGGGCGGGCCAGGAGGTACCGGGGGCTATCACCCCGGTGACGACCAGACGATGCAGATCGCCCTTGGTGGACTTGGGGGACGTAAGGAATGAACGACCGTGCAGGCCGCCGTCGCGCCCGTCGGATCGCGATAGGCACGGCGGTGGTACTCGCGCTGGCCGGAATGAACGGGCCGTGGCTGTACCGCTTCGGGACCGAGAAATACCACCAGTACAAGATCAACAAGCCGGAGTACAAGGCGGAGAACGGCCGCTGGGAGATCGTCGAGTTCCCGGAGGAGTACCGCCAGAACACCATCCACGCGGCGCTGCTGCACACCGGCAAGGTGCTGCTCGTCGCGGGGTCCGGCAACAACAAGGACAACTTCGACGCCAAGAAGTACGACACGCGGATCTGGGACCCGGTCGAGAAGACCATCAAGAAGGTGCCGACGCCGAGCGACCTGTTCTGCACCGGCCACACCCAGCTCGCCAACGGCAACCTGCTGATCGCCGGCGGCACCAAGCGGTACGAGAAGCTCAAGGGCGACGTGACGAAGGCGGGCGGCCTGATGGTCGTCCACAACGAGAACCCGGACAAGCCGATCACCCTGCCGGCGGGCACCAGGTTCGTCGGCAAGGAGAACGGCAAGACCTTCGTCTCGAAGGACCCGGTGCTCGTCCCGCGCGCCAAGAAGAACTTCGACAAGGAGACCGGCGAGTTCCTGGGCAACACCCCGGGCTACGGCCGCACCTACGTCGAGGCGCAGAAGGAGGGTGCCAAGTACGAGACCGGCACCCAGGACAACTACACCGTGCAGGGCCTGACCGGCGAGGACGCGCAGAACACGTACGGCATCGCCGAGAAGCTCGCCCTGGACAAGAAGGACTTCCAGGGCATCGACGACGCCTTCGAGTTCGACCCGGTGGCGGAGAAGTACATCAAGGTCGACCCGATGAAGGAGGCCCGCTGGTACCCGACGCTCACCACCCTGAGCGACGGCAAGATCCTCAGCGTCTCCGGCCTCGACGACATCGGCCAGCTGGTCCCGGGCAAGAACGAGGTCTACGACCCCAAGACCAAGAAGTGGACCTACACGGACAAGGTCCGTCAGTTCCCGACCTACCCGGCGCTGTTCCTGATGCAGAACGGCAAGGTCTTCTACTCGGGTTCGAACGCGGGGTACGGACCGGCCGACGAGGGCCGTGAGCCGGGCGTCTGGGACGTGGAGACCAACAAGTTCGACAAGATACCCGGGCTGAGCGACCCCGACATGATGGAGACGTCCGGCACGGTGCTGCTGCCGCCGGCGCAGGACGAGAAGTACATGGTGATCGGCGGCGGCGGCGTCGGCGAGTCCAGGAAGGCCAGCGAGAAGACCCGGATCGTCGACCTCAAGGCCGACGAACCGCGCTTCGTGGACGGCCCCTCGCTGGACAAGGGAACCCGCTACCCGCAGTACTCGATCCTGCCCGACGACAACATCCTGGTCTCGGGCGGCTCGGAGGACTACCGGGGTCGCAGCGACTCCAACATCCTCGAGGCGAGGATCTACGACACGGCGGAGAACGAGTTCAAGCGCGTCGCCGATCCGCTGGTGGGCCGCAACTACCACGCCGGCTCGATCCTGCTGCCCGACGGCCGCGTGATGTTCTTCGGCTCGGACTCGCTCTACGGCGACAAGGCCAACACCAAGCCCGGCAAGTTCGAACAGCGCATCGAGATCTACACACCGCCGTACCTGTACGGCGAGACCGGGCAGCCCGAGCTGACGGGCGGCCCGAAGACCGTCGAGCGCGGCGGCTCCGCCACGTTCACCTCGAAGGACGCCGGGTCGATCAAGAACGTCCGGCTGATCCGGCCGAGCGCCTCGACCCACGTCACCGACATCGACCAGCGCTCCATCGCCCTGGACTTCGAGGCCGACGGCGACAAGCTGAAGGTGACGGTCCCGGAGAGCCGGAACCTGGTCCAGGCGGGCTGGTACATGCTGTTCGCCACCGACGCGGACGGCACCCCCAGCAAGGCGCAGTGGGTGCAGGTGCCCTGACGCCAGGCAGGTGAGAGAAGGGGGCGTCCTCCACGGTGGAGGACGCCCCCTTCTTCTGTGTCACTTGTCCGTCACCACGTACGCCGCGGCGTGGTCAGTCGCCGTCGCCGGCCTCGGCGAGCTTCACCGCGTAGTCCTCCCACCACTCGCCGGCCTTCGGGCCGCCCTTGCACTCGCCGTCCGACTCGCCGGGCCGCTTCACCCACAGATACGCGTCCACCAGCGGGTCCGCGGTCTCGGTCGTCGGGGTCTCGCCGAGGGCGCGGCCGGGCGGGTTGCACCAGCGCTCGTCCGCGTCGCCCTGCGTGTAGGGGCCGTTGCCGTTGCGACTGGTGTCGATCACGAAGGGCTTGTCGCCGACCCTGGCGGAGAGTTTCTTGCCGTAGGCGATGGAGTCCTCGGTGGAGTAGAAGTTGGAGACGTTCACCGAGAAGCCGTCGGCCTTGTCGAGGCCCGCCCACTTCAGCGGCTCGTGGATCTGGTCGGGGCTGCCCCAGCCGGCGTTGCCCGCGTCCAGGTACACCGTGGTGTTCTTCAGGCCCGCGAGCTTGTCGACGGCGCCGCTGAGGAGGTCGTAGCGCTCCTCGTGGTACTGCTCCGGCGTGCAGCCGTCCACCAGGTGGAGCACCGCGTCGGGCTCCAGGATCACGGTCGCCGCGCGGTCCCCGATGCCCTTGGCCACGCCGTCGATGAAGGAGCGGTAGGTGTCCCCGTCGGCGGCACCGCCCTGCGAGTACTGGCCGCAGTCCCGGTGCGGGATGTTGTAGAGGACGAGCAGCGCGGTGCGGCCCGCCTTGTCGGCGGCCTCGGTGAAACCGCGGGTCTGCTCCTCCGGGTTCTCCGGGCTGATCCATTCGGCGGTGGGCTGCTCCGCGATCTTGCGGATCTGCTCGGCCTCCGCCTTCTTGCCGTCCTGTTCCAGGCCGGCCATCTGCTGTGCGGCGTTGCCCTCCGGGTTGACCCAGAAGGGGCTGGCGTCCTTCGGCTGCTGCGTGATCGCCGCGTCGGCCCCCTTGCCGGAGTCGCCCCCCTCGTCACCACCGGAGGAACAACCCGTGATCAGCAGTACCGCCCCCAGTACCGCTGCCGACGCCCGCCTCCCGGCGAACGCCCCGACCCCCCTGCTGCCGTACATCCAACCCCCCTTGGGTGCACTTGTTCCAAGCCTTCCGAGCCCCAATCCTGACATACCCCCCGCGACACCCATGAGGCCGAGCCCGTCTTGTCCGCGACCTGTTACAGCCCGGTGTACGGCCGACGCCCCCCGGCCGGGGCCACCTGGGACGGTCACGGACCGCGACCGGAAACGGACTCGGCTTCGACGGCCCCCGCCATCCACCGGGAGGGTCGGGAACAGCTGCCTCAGGTGGTGCCACTGGTGCGCAGGACGGTCGCGCGGAACGATGCCACCAGGGGGCGCAGGTCGACCCGGTGCCATACGGCCCACAGCTGGACACACGCCTCGTGCCAGGGAAGCTCGCGCACCGCGACCTCCTCGGTGGTGGCGCGGACCATGCTCTTCTGCACGAGTGCCAGTCCGAGCCCGGAGGCGACCAGGCCGAGCGCGGTCAGCGGCTCGGCGGCGTCGAGGCGGATGTCGGGCTTGAAACCGGCTGTCGTGCAGGTGGCGACGAAGGTGTCCCGCCAGGTGGGGTCCTGGGCGTTCTCGACGGCGATCCACGGCTGGCCGTCGAGGTCACCAGGGGTCACTTCTCCCTGTTCGGCGAGTGGATGCCCCGCGGGCAGGACGAGCAGCAGCGGGTCCTCGAGCAGGGGCGCGGCCAGGAGGTCGGGGTCGTCCGCGCTCGGAGGTTCCTGAACGAGCGCGATGTCCAGGCTGCGCTGCCGCAGGCCTTCGAACTGCTCGGTGGGCGGAAGGTTGTGCAACGCGATGTGGACGCCGGGGCGTTCGCCGTGCAGAGTGCGCAGCGCACTGGGCAGGGTGCCGGTGTGCATGGCGTCCGCGACATAGCCGATGCACAGGCCGCCCTCTTCTCCGCGGCCCAGCCGACGGCCCAGGTTCTCCAGACGGTCCGCGTGCCGCAGCAGCGCGCGGGCTTCGGCCAGGAAGACATGGCCGTCCCGGGTGAGCCGGATTCTCTGCTGGCCGCGTTCGAACAGGGTGAGGCCCAGGTTCTGTTCGAGCTGCGCGATCTGCCGGCTGAGCGGCGACTGGGAGATGTGCAGCCGCTCGGCGGCCTGACCGACGTGTTCGGTCTCGGCGACGGCGACGAAGTAGCGGAGTTGCCGCAGGTCAAGCATGTAAGACCTCGAAGGACTCAAGTCAGTCCAAGTAAGTCTTGGACAGTCTCAAGTCTAGTTCCTAGCCTCGGACACATCAGAACGACGGACCGCGCACAGGGCGCACGCACCGCATCCGTCGCAGCTCGTACAGCAAGGAACCACACCGTGTCCCTCACGTCCCGCACGTCCCTCACGTCCCTCACGTCCCTCCTGCCCGGCAGCCTGGGCTTCGGCACCGCACCGCTGGGCAACATGTTCCGGGCCATCCCCGACGAGGAGGCCGCCGCCACCGTGGACGCCGCCTGGGACAACGGCATCCGCTACTTCGACACCGCACCCTTCTACGGCGCGGGTCTGTCCGAGATCCGGCTGGGTGAAGCGCTGGCCGACCGCCCCCGTGACGAGTTCGTCCTGAGCACGAAGGTCGGCCGGGTCATCCTCGACGAGGCCGAGGACCCCTCCGCCCGCGACCTGGGCGAGAAGGGCGGACTCTTCGCCCACGGACGCCCCAACAAGATCGTCAACGACTACTCGGCCGACGCCACGCTGCGCTCCATCGAGGACAGCCTCAAGCGACTGAGGACGGACCGCCTCGACATCGTGTGGGTGCACGACGTCGCACAGGACTTCTACGGCGACGAGTGGCTCGCCGCATACGAAACCGCCCGCACCGGAGCGTTCCGGACCCTGCAGAGACTGCGCGACGAAGGCGTCATCAAGGCCTGGGGGCTCGGCGTCAACCGGGTCGAGCCCCTGGAGCTGACGCTGGACCTCGACGAGCCGAAGCCGGACGCGTTCCTGCTCGCCGGCCGCTACACGCTGCTCGACCACGAGCGCGCCCTGCAGCGCCTGTTGCCGGCCGCGAGGGCTCAGCACGTCGACATCGTCGTCGGCGGACCGTACAGCTCCGGAGTCCTGGCCGGCGGGCAGCACTTCGAGTACCAGAAGGCCCCCGAACCGGTCGTCACCAAGGTGAACCGCATCAAGGCGCTCGCGGAGCAGCACGGCGTCGGCATCAAGGCCGCAGCGCTGCAGTTCTCCCTCGCACACCCCGCGGTCGCCGCGGCCATCCCCGGTGCTTCCCGGCCGAGCCGCATCGCGGAGGACGTCGCCGCACTCGGCGAGAGGGTCCCGTCGGCCTTCTGGACGGCTCTGCGCGCGGAGGGGCTGATCGCTCAGGACGCCCCCGCATCCAGCGCATGACCTCCGCCTCACCCCACCCCTTCAGGAGACAACGACCGTGGCAACCACGACCGCAACCATCGACATCCCCGTACCCGCCGCGCGCGTCTGGCAGCTCATCGGCGGCTTCGACTCCCTGCCCGACTGGCTGCCCTACATTCCCGAGAGCAGGCTCAGCGAGGGCGGCCGTGTCCGCAGCCTCTCGAACGAGGGGGGCGACGTCATCGTCGAACGCCTCGAAGCGTTCGACGACCAGGCACGCACCTACAGCTACTCCATCCTCCGGGCGCCGTTCCCCGTCACCGGCTACCGCTCCACCCTCACCGTGCACGAGGTGCCCGGTGGACGGAGCCGCGTGGAGTGGTCCGGCACCTTCACCCCGGCGGGGACGAGCGAAGAGGAAGCGATCGCCCTGTTCCACGGCATTTACACCGAGGGCCTGACCGCACTGAAGAAGCACGAGATGTGAACCGCGGCCTCCCGCGCTGGTCGTGGAGCAGCCCGGTCGGCGGCCTCGAGGGGAGCGAGTCGCCGACCGGGACGGGGAGCCGGCGTCAGGCGGTGGTGTCCGTCAGGTAGGCCGAGACGATCACGTTGGCCGTGTAGCGGTGGCGTGCCTCGTCGTAGGTGCCGCCGCAGGTGACGAGGCGCAGTTCGGCCCGGCCGGAGCGGCGGGGCCCGTAGGCCTGCCGGGCGTCGAAGTCGTCCCGGGGGAGGACCTGGATGTCCTCGACGGTGAACTCGGCGACCTCGGCGTCCGCGCGGACCACCCGGATCTTCTGGCCGGGCCGCAGCGTACTGACCTTGTAGAACACGGCGGGCCGGGTCTCGGTGTCGACGTGCCCCACCACCAGCGCGGTGCCGGCCGCCCCGGGCGTCACCCCGTCCGCGTACCAGCCGACCGTGTCCGACCGGTCGAACGGCGGCGGGTCGAGCGCGCCCCGCTCGTCCAGGCCACGGGCCACCACCGGCGCCCGGACGTCCAGGCCGGGTATGTCCAGGCGCCGCGGCGGCGCCTCGCCCAGCGGCCGGTGGGCGGGCGGAAGCTCCACCTGGGGCGGGCGGCCGGCCGCCGCCATGTCTCCCGTGGCGGGTTCTGACACGCCGGGGCGCAGGTCGGTCGCCTCGCGGCCCCACAGCCAGAGCCCGAGCAGCAGGACCACCCAGGCCACCCCGGTGAGCAGCCGCCCGACACCGGACGGGCTCTTGTTCCGGCTGTGGTCCTGGTTCTGGCTGTGATTCTGGTTCTGGCTGTGATTCTGGTTCTGGCTGTGATTCTGGTTCTGATGATGATCGGACATCGCCGGCCTCAGTGCGTTCCGCGGCCCCGCCGGACGCGGCTGCGTACGACGGCCGCCGTCGCGGCGACGGTGGCGAGGAACAGTCCGGTCACCGTCTGCGCCGTGCCCGGCCCCTCTTCGGGCTCCTCGGCGGCGACGGTCCGGGCGGCTCCCCCGCCCCCCGCGTCCACGGGGGCGACGGGCGAGGCGGCAGGCGATTCGGCCGTGCCGCCGGGCTGCTTGCGGGCGGGGACGGAGGCGGGGGCGACCGTGATCGTGCCCTTGCGGGCGCTCTCACCGCAGTCGACCCGTACGGGGTACGTCCCCGCGGTGAGCGTGGAGCGGACCCGGCTCTCGCCGACGAGGACGCCGTCGGCGACGGTGAGCCGGACCTCGGAGACGAACGCCGAGGACACCGCGACCGCGGTCCGCTCGGCGCACTCGGCCACCTCGAGGGTGACATCGGTGCCGGGGGCGGGGGTCGCCGGTGTCACCGACACCCCGTCCGCACCGTCCGCGGCGTACGCCGCCGGGGTGAGCGCGGCAGCCGCCAGGACGCCGATACAGAGAGCCCGTCGCACAGAACCCATCGTGCACCTCCAGACACCGGGAGCGTGCCCTGCCGGGCGGGGCACCGCATCCGCAGGGGTGCGGCGCTGCGCCGTACGGGTGACATCGGGAGGCGCGGGGTTCTGCGTGTGTCAGACGAGGTCGACGAGGTCCGCGATGGAGTCCAGGACCTGGGACGGCCGGTACGGGAAGTTCTCGACCTGCTCGGGCCGGGTCAGTCCGGTGAGCACGAGGAACGTCTGCATCCCGGCCTCGATGCCGGCCAGTACGTCGGTGTCCATGCGGTCGCCGATCATGGCGCTGCTCTCGGAGTGGGCGCCGAGGGTGTTCAGGCCGGTGCGCATCATCAGCGGGTTCGGCTTGCCCGCGAAGTACGGCTGCCGGCCCGTCGCCTTGGTGATCAGCGCCGCCACCGCGCCGGTCGCCGGGAGCGGGCCCTCGGTGGAGGGGCCGGTCTCGTCGGGGTTCGTCCCGATGAAGCGGGCGCCGTCGTTGATCAGCCGTACCGCCTTCGTCATGGCCTCGAAGGAGTAGGTGCGGGTCTCTCCGAGGACGACGTAGTCCGGTTCGTGGTCGGTGAGGACGTAGCCGATGTCGTGCAGCGCGGTGGTCAGACCGGCCTCGCCGATGACGTACGCCGAGCCGTTGGGGCGCTGGTCGTCCAGGAACTTGGCGGTGGCGAGCGCCGAGGTCCAGATGTTCTCGATCGGGACGTCCAGGCCCATGCGGCGGAGTCGGGCGTGCAGGTCGCGCGGGGTGTAGATCGAGTTGTTGGTGAGCACCAGGAAGGGTTTCCCGGACTCACGCAGCTTCTTGATGAAGGCGTCGGCCCCCGGGATCGGCACACCCTCGTGGATGAGCACCCCGTCCATGTCGGTGAGCCACGATTCGATCGGCTTGCGGTCTGCCATGTGCGAGATCTCCTGCCGTACGCGGTCCTTCCTGCGCCCCAGCCTAGACATGCCCGGATCTTGTGGGAACGCCCGGTGTGGTGCGGCTCGAGAACACCCGGGGTGCTCCGCCGCTCACCGGCCGACCGGGTTCAGCGGCGACGACGGGCCGGCGCTCCCGCCAGTCCCCCGGCGAGCAGTGCCATCGCGGCGACGGTCAGGAGCTTCCCGGCGGTGCCGATACCGGTACGGGCGAGCTCGTCGGGGCCGGTGGCACCGGCTTCCTTGCCGGGTCCCGGCTCGATCCGGAACCGGTAGTCGTCCGACTGCCCGACCCAGTCGCCGTCGTCCTCGCGCCGCTGGACGACGGCGGCCGTGGCGACGACCTCGCCCGCCGCGGCGTCGGAGGTGAGCGCGAGCCGTACCTTCACGGTGAGGGTCCGGCCGGCCTCGACGGTGAACCCCCCGAAGCCCGCGTGCTCGTCGACGAAGGCGCCGACGAGTTCGTCCTCGTCGGTGGTCTCGAAGCGGACGGGGTGCGGCTGCTCCCGGTCCGGCGCGTAGAACTCCAGCACCGGCTGCGAGGCCCGCAACTCCCGCTTCTCGTCGACGAGTACGACGACCGGGTGGATGCCGCCGCAGGAGCGGTCGGTGGTGTTGGTGAGCTGGAGGTACCAGGTGCCGTGGCCGCCGCCGGCCGTGTAGGTGTCCGGGCCGCCGTGGATACGGGCGGTGAGGGGGAATTCGGTGTCGCCCTCGGTGGCGCAGGCGGGCGGCGGTGCTTCCGTCCGGGCCTGGGCCGCGGTGGGAAGAACGGCGGCCAGCACCGCCAGGAAGAGGGACGCGGGCGTGCGGAGTCGCATGCCGTATGACCTTGCCGGTCGGCGGACGGACACCACGGTGACACCCCCGAACACCCCCGCACGGCCCCACGATTCCCCCCACCCGGAGCAGCACACTCCGCCGCCCCCTGCTTTGCCGTCAGCCGTCCCCCCGCCCGAACACCGGCGCCAGTACCGACTGGGCCGCCCCCTCGGCGACCCCGCCCCCGCAGCCGGAGGCGACCCGTACCGGCACGGCCGTGTCCCCCGTACGCCGGGCCCGCGTGTCCAGCACCGCGCGTACGCCCCGCGCGAACGCCTCCGGGGCGGCCTCGATCGTGCGGCCGCCGAGCAGGACGCGGTCGATGTCGAGCAGGCCCACCAGGTTCGCCGCGCCGACACCCAGCACCCGCGCCGCCTCGGCCGTGTCGCCCCGCGCCACGGCGGCCAGGCACAGCGCCTCGACGCAGCCGCGGTCGCCGCAGCCGCAGCGCGGCCCGTCCAGTTGGAGGACCTGGTGGCCGAACTCCCCCGCCCCGGTCCGCGGCCCCCGGTGCACGCTGCCACCGATCACCAGTCCCGCCCCGAGCCCCGTACCGAGGTGCAGATAGGCGAAGGAGCCGCCCTCGCCGTCGACGGCCAGACCCAGCGCCGCCGCGTTGGTGTCCTTGTCGACGACGACCGGCACGCCGAGCCGTTCCGACAGCGCGTCCCGCAGCGGGTACCCGTCCCACTCGGGGAACCCGGTCACCCGGTGCAGCACGCCCCGGGCGTGGTCGAGCGGCCCCGGCAGGGCGACTCCGGCGCCCAGCAGGGCGGGCCGGGGCGGCACGCGTACGTCGGTCCCGTCCCCGGCGGCCTTCTCCCCGGCGGCCCCGGCGGTCCACAGCCCCTCGACGACTCCGGCCACCCCGGCCAGTACCGCCTCCGCGCCCGCGCCCAGGTCCAGGGGGGCGCTCCGCTCCCCCACGACCGTCCCGTCGAGGTCGACCAGGACGGCCCGCAGTTCGTCCCGGTCCAGGTGCACGCCCACCGCGTGCCCGGCCTCCGGCACCAGCCGCAGCAGCGTCCGGGGCTTGCCCCCGGTGGACGCCCGGCGTCCCGCGTCCGCCGCGAGGCCGTCCGCCCGCAGCCGGGCGGTGATCTTGCTGACCGCCTGCGGGGTGAGCCCGGTCCGCTCGGCGAGTTCGAGCCGGCTGATGCCCTCCGCTCCCGCGGTCCGCAGCAGGTCGAGCACGAGCGCGGTGTTGTGGCTGCGCAGGGCGAGCAGGTTGACCCCGCCCGTCCCGTCCCTCATACCGTCCCGCATACCGCCGTACGTCCTGTTCACCCGCTCATTCTCCCCCGTGCTTGCACTTTGGCAACAGCGTTGCGAAAGTAGGACCATGACTGGCACTCCTCTCCGCGTCGGCCTCGTCGGCTACGGCCTCGCGGGCTCCGTGTTCCACGCCCCGCTGATCGCCTCGACCGAGGGCCTCGCGCTCGACACGGTGGTCACCTCGAACCCCGAGCGGCAGCAGCAGGCCCGCGCCGAGTTCCCGGACGTCCGCATCGCGGCCACTCCGGACGAGCTGTTCGAGCGCGCCGGCGAGCTGGACCTGATCGTGGTCGCGTCGCCGAACAGGACGCACGTCCCGCTCGCCACCACCGCGCTGAAGGCCGGTCTGCCGGTCGTCGTCGACAAGCCCGTCGCCGGCACGGCCGCCGAGGCCCGCGCGCTGGCGGCGCTCGCCGAGGAGAGCGGCCTGCTCCTCTCCGTCTTCCAGAACCGCCGCTGGGACAACGACTTCCTCACCCTGCGCAAACTGGTGTCCGAGGGGACACTCGGCGAGGTGTACCGGTTCGAGTCCCGCTTCGAGCGCTGGCGGCCGCAGCTCAAGGGCGGCTGGCGCGAGTCCGGCGACCCCGCGGAGATCGGCGGTCTGCTCTACGACCTCGGCAGCCATGTCGTCGACCAGGCCCTGGTCCTCTTCGGCCCGGTGACCTCCGTGTACGCCGAGGTGGACACCCGCCGCGAGGGCGCGCGCACCGACGACGACACCTTCATCGCCCTCACCCACGCGAACGGCGTCCGCTCCCACCTCTACGTCTCCGCGACCACGGCCCAGCTCGGCCCGCGCTTCCGCGTCCTGGGCTCCGAGGCGGGCTACGTCAAGCACGGCCTCGACCCCCAGGAGGCCGCCCTGCGCGACGGCCTGCGCCCCGGCACCGACGCCGGTGCCGACTGGGGCACCGAGCCGGAGGAGCTGTGGGGCCGTCTCGGTTCCGGGGAGTCCCCGGTGACCGGTGGCGGGCGCCCCGAGCCGACCCTGCCCGGCGACTACCCCGCCTACTACACGGCCGTGGCGAAGGCCCTGCGGGAGGGCGGCCCCAACCCGGTGACCGCGCGCGAGGCCGCCGCCGCCCTGGACGTCCTGGAGGCGGCCCGCCGTTCCGCCGACGAGAAGGTGACGGTGACGCTGTGACGCAGCCCGCATCCACCCCCACCGTCGAAGAGCTGGAGGAGCAGGAACGCCGTCTGGTGTTCCGCCGGTTCACCCACGAGGACGCCTGGGCGCTGGGTTCCCTGCTGGTGGAGACGGCCCGGGAGCGGCAGGCCCCCGTCGCCGTCGACATCCACCGCGCCGGCCAGCAGCTCTTCCACGCGGCGCTGCCCGGCTCGGCCCCCGACAACGACGCCTGGATCGCCCGCAAGCGCCGGGTCGTCGAGCGGTACGGCTCCGCGTCGTACCTGGTGGGCGCCCGGCACCGGGCCAAGGGCACGACGTTCGAGGAGTCCTCGCGCCTGGACCCCGACACCTACGCGGCCCACGGCGGTTCGTTCCCGATCACCGTCGAGGGCGTCGGCGTGATCGGCGCGGTGACCGTCTCCGGCCTCCCCCAACTCCAGGACCACCAGCTCGTGGTGGAAGCACTGGAACACTTCCTGGCCGACCAGGGCTGAAGGGGGCGGGGGGAGGGAGCGTCACCGGTACAGGGCGGCCCGCTCCACCACGCTCCACGCCGTACTGGTGACGATGTACAGCGCGGCGGCCAGCGGCACCACGGCCACGGTGACCAGCGTGAGGAACGACATGAACGGCATCACCCTGGTCACCGCGCGCATCCCCGGCAGCTGCTCCACCGCGCCGTGCGCCCCCGACGCACCGGAGCCCCCGGGCACTGCCGAGTTCGCAGCCATCGTCCGCCGCGTCAGCCGGTAGCTGAAGAAGGCGACCGCCGCGACGACCGCGAACAACCCGGCGTACACGAGCCCCGGCCCCCCGAACGGGCCCCCGTCGCCCAGCGCGTCGGCCCAGTGTCCGCCCAGCGGCGCGGTGAACAGCTCACGGCTGAGCAGTCCGTTGGGCCGCCCGCCGATCGTGTCGCTCGAGAACAGGTGGTACAGCAGGAAGAACGCGGGCAGTTGGAGGAGGCTCGGCAGGATTCCGGACAACGGTGACACCTTCTCCTCGGTGTGCAGTTCCAGTACGGCCCGCTGGAGCTTCTCGGGGTTGCGGCCGTACCGGCGCCGCAACTCGGCGATCCTCGGCTGGAGTCGGGCCCGCGCCTTCTGCCCGCGTGCGGCGGCCCGGGACAGCGGGTGGACGAGGAGCCGTACGAACGCGGTGAACAGGACGATCGCGGCGGCTGCCGCGGAGAGGCCGAACAGCGGCTGGAGCAGGTCGGCCAGTCGCTCGGCCAGGCTGGCGAAAACGGACATGGGTGAGCCCTCCGGGGGGTCTCGTCGTGCCGAACGGATGAACGGGATGACGGCATGACGACCCGTGCGCGGGCAGGCGTGAGGGGGAGGACGTGCTGAAGCGCTGAAGGGCGAGAGGAAAAACGGGCAGGACGGGAAGTGAGCGTCCTACGGACGGAAGACGGGCCCTACAGCTGACGCATGTGACGCGTGTGCCCTACGCGACGGTCGCCGCGAGGGCGTGCCCGGGAGCTCTGGGCCGGGTGCGGCCCCTGGCGTCGGGGTCGCGTTGCGGCAGGAAGGCGGTACGCCGGTCGCGGTCGCGCAGGGCCGTGCGCACCCGGGTGGGCGGGACGGCGGGCGCGCACCGCGCGAGGACGACGGCGCACACGGTGAGCGTGGCGGCGGCCGCGGTGGTCGCGGCGAGCGCGACGGTGCCGGAGAGCCCGGACAGACCGGACAGCCCCCCGGCGACCGGCAGCACGAGCAGGACGACCTGGAGCAGCGGGAGCAGCACGGCGAAGGCGGCACGCACGTCCACCCGCCCACGGATCGCTCCACGGACCACTGACCGCCCCTCCCCTCGCCCTCGCCTCACGCCGGTCCGGTCCCGGCACCCTCGCAACGTACGAGGCGGTACGACGGTTCCCCCTCGAAACGAGCCACCGCGCGATGCCGCCGCCGGAGAGGACGTACTCGCCCCGGTGAGCGTGTCGTTCACGGCGAAATCGGTGCGGGCGGCGCGGGCGGTGCGGGCACTGCGACTCGGCGGGGTGACGGTGCGACCGGCGCGCACCCGCCCCTCCGGAGGATGTCTCGCGGGACCGGAGGAGCGGGTGCGCGCCGCCGTCACACGGTGAACCGGTGGCTTCCCGACCCCACCTCGAAGACGGCGAAGCCGCTCTCCGCACGCACGAAGGTTCCGTGGGTGTGCGTGACGCGGCCGGGGGCGTCCGTCGGGATCCACACCTCGGCGGTGGTGTTCACCGGCACGTCGCACGACAGCCGGAAGCGGCCGGACCGTTGCTCCCACGCGGTGGACACCGGGCCGTAGAGGGAGGTGAAGGTCGCCCGGGCCGAGGTGACCTCGCCGCCCGGACGCGGGCGGATGACGATCTGCCGGTAGCCCGCCCGGCCCGGGGCGATGCCGGCGATGTTGGCGTACATCCACTCCCCCACGGAGCCGTAGGCGTAGTGGTTGAAGGAGTTCATGCCCGGGGACTGGAACTCGCCGTCCGGCTGGAGGGAGTCCCAGCGCTCCCACATGGTGGTCGCGCCCCTGTCCATCTGGAAACCCCAGCTCGGGAAGGTGCGCTGGTGCAGCAGGCGGTAGGCGACCTCGGTGTGGCCGGTGTCGGTGAGGACGGGCAGCAGGCGCGGGGTGCCGAGGAATCCGGTCGACAGGTGCCAGTCCCGTGCTTCGATCAGGGCGACGAGGCGGTCGGCCGCGGCCTTGCGCAGGGCGTCCGGGACCAGGTCCATGGACAGGGCGAGGACGTAGGCGGTCTGGGTGTCTCCCTTCACCCTGCCGTCGGCGCTCACGTACGCCGTCCGGAACGCTGCGCGCACGCGTGCGTGGAGGTCGGCGTAGGGTGCGGGGTCCTCCCCCAGTTCCGTCGCGATGCGTGCCGCGAGGTCGGCGCTGTGCGCGAAGTAGGCGGTGGCGATGACGTCCTTGGGCGTCTCGTCGGACACGTTCAGCCAGTCGCCGTATCCCGCGGCCGGGCGCAGCAGGCCGGTGCTGTTCCTCTCCAGGTGACGCAGCCAGGCCTGGACGGACGGCCAGGCGTCTTCGAGGACCTGCCGGTCGCCGTACGTCCCGTACAGAGCCCACGGCACCGTGACCCCCGCGTCTCCCCAGCCCGCGACGCCCTTGCCGAGGTCGCCGACCGTCGGGGCCACGTCCGTGAACGCGCCGTCGGACGCCTGGGCGTCGCGGAGGTCGACCAGCCACTTGGTGAGGAAGCGGGCGGACTCCATCGTGTAGGTGGCGGTGGGTGCGAAGACGTTGATGTCGCCGGTCCAGCCCAGTCGTTCGTCACGGGCCGGCGTGTCCGTCGGGATGGAGAGGAAGTTGCCGCGCTGCCCCCAGGTGATGTTGCGGTGCAGCTGGTTGAGCATCGGCACGTCGGTCTCGAAGCTGAGCGTGAAGGGTGCGGAGGTGTGCATGACCCGCCCGGTCACGGCCGACGCCTTCGGCGTTCCGGGGAATCCGGTCACCTCGACGTAGCGGAAGCCGTGGAAGGTGAAGCGCGGCTCGTAGACCTCCGTGCCGGTCCCCTTCAGGATGTACGTGTCCGTCGCCGCGGCCGACCGCAGGTTGGCGGTGTAGAGGGTGCCGTCGGGGTTGAGGACCTCGCCGTGCCGCAGCCGCACCGCGGTGCCCGCCTTGCCCGACACGCGCAGCCGCACCGATCCGACCATGTTCTGGCCGAGGTCGAAGACGAAGACGCCCGGCCGGGGTTCGGTGACGGTCCGGGTGCGGAGTTCCTTCTCGATGCGTACGGGGCCGTCCACCTGCGCGACGATCCGCGGCGGGGCGGCGTCGTCGGCGTCACGCACCGGGCGCCACGCTCCGTCGTCGAATCCGGGCGAGGTCCACCCGGCCGTCTCCTTGCGGGCGTCGTAGGTCTCGCCCGCCAGCAGGTCGGCGGAGACGATCGGTCCCGGCGCGGCACGCCAGCCGGGCCCGGTGACGATGCGCTCGCTCGTCCCGTCGGCGTACTCGACCTCCAACTGCGCCAGCAGTCCCGGGTGTTTACCGTACTGGTGCGGTCCGAACCAGCAGATGTTGCCCGCGTACCAGCCATGGGCGAGGTGGACGCCGAGGGCGTTGGCTCCCGGGCGGAGCGCGTCGGTCACGTCGTAGGTCTGGTACTGCACGCGCTTGTCGTAGTCGGTCCAGCCGGGCGCCAGTTGGTCGTTCCCCACCCGCTTGCCGTTGAGGTGGGGTTCGTACACGCCGAGGGCCGTGGCGTACAGACGGGCGCGCCCGACCTTCTTGCGCGGCAGCCGGAACTCGTGGCGGAGCTGGTGGGCCGCGAACAGCACCGGCACGACCTCGCCCCACGGCCCGGCGCCCCAGGCGGCGGCCACCCTGGCGGCCCGCCACCCGGTGTCGTCGAAGTCCTGCTCGCGCCAGTCGCCGGCCGGCTCCCGGTCGGTGGACCTCCACGCGCCGTCGGTGACGATCCTGCGCTCGCCGGAGGCCGTGGTGAGGGCGAGCACTCCGATGAGGCCGGCGGGGCCGACCGTGCGGTTGGTCGCGGAGACGGCCAGGACGTTCGTACCGGAGCGCACGTGTTCGAGGACGTCGATGACGTCCGGGCGGCGCCATCTCGACTCGTCCGGGTCCGTGGCGGTGCTCGCCACCTCGGTGCCGTTGACGGAGGCCACGTAGGCGTCGTCCGCGCTGAGCACCAGCGTGGCCGCGGTGACGGCGTCCGGGAGGTCGACGGAGAGACGGAACCACCGGGTCTGAGCCGGAACGCTCTGCGTCGGTTCGCCCTCGGGGAACCAGATCCACGAACTGCCCTCCAGGGAAGGTGCTTCCGTGAGGGAGGCCGGAGCGGATATCCACCGCGCGGACCACTCGGCCTCGTCCATCAGGCCGGTCTCCCACCAGGACGGTTCGCTCCACGGCGAGACGGCTCCGCCGGCGTCCCAGACGCGCACCGACCAGTGGTAGCGCGTACGCGGCTCGAGCCGGGGTCCGTCGTAGGGGACGAGAACGGACTCGGCCGAGGCGACCTTGCCGCTGTCCCACACGTCCGGGCGGGACAGGCGGGCGGCGCTCGACGCGACGCGCACCTGGTAGGCGCTCTGCCGCTGCCCCGATGCGGTCGCGGTCAACGGCCAGCTCAGGCGCGGCCGGGCCACGTCCAGGCCCAGGGGGTGGCGCACGTACTCGACGGTCGGGGATGCCACGCGTAACACGTTTCCTCCCTTGCCCGGAGCGGAGGGCGCGGCCACCGCCGGCACCGCTCCTGCGGCCACGGCACCCGCCGTGGCCACGGCGCCCGCGAGGATGTTCCTTCTACTGATCACAGCGGCTCCATCGGAAGAGAGGGTGAGTCGTAGAGGGTCAATCGACTGTGAATCGATTCACGCGAACGTAAAGGAGACGCGAGACACCCGTCAATAAGCTTGCACGGCTTTCCCCAACACCCGGCGGGTAAACGATGGAAGCGACAAGGACGGCCCCATTCAGCCAGCGGCCGGAGAATTGAACCCTTTCAAAATGATCAAGAAGGTGACGGTGTGACTTCCTGGATGGGTACGGGCACCGGCTCCACCCCCCTCGGCGCCGGACGCGGCAACCGCGCCCCGGTACCCCCCTCACCTCGGCTTCGCACTCCTCCGCACCACGCGATGCGAGCGGGAGCCCCGGTTCGCCCTCGGGCAAGCCGCCGACCTGCGGCGGTCTCTTCTCCGTCACCCGTCGGCAGTACGGTGTCACCCATGCGCCCCGACACGCCCGCCGAAAACGTCGACCACACCGCCGAAGCGGCCCGCCTGGAGCGGACCGCCGGCCTGTATCCCGAGGACGCCGAAGCCCTGCTGCTGCGGGCCGCCGCCCACCTGGAACTCTCCGGCGACCGCCCCGCCGCGGCCGCCCTCTACGACCGCCTGCTGGCCTCCGGCACCGGGCAGGCGGGGCTGGAGAACCCGCACCTGGTCCGCGCCCTGAAGGCCTCGAACCTGTGGGAGTACGGCCACGAGGCGGAGGCCCGCGCGATCATCGACGGCATCCGCACCGCGGCCCCGCGCGATCCCGCCCCCTGGGTGGTCGTCGCGGAGTCCCTGGAGACGCACGACGAACTGGAGGCGGCGCACGAGACGTTCACGGAGGCGGTACGCCTCCTCCTGACCGACGTCCCGGAGCCCCCGTCCGCCACCCACCCGCTCCTCTTCGGCCGCCACCGCGTCCGCCGCATGCTGGGCGTCCCCCACGACGAGTGGGACGCCCTCGCCGACACCGTCCACAGCCTGCCCGTCACCCTGGACGAACTCCACGACCCGAAGCGCGTCTGGTCCCTGGGCTCGGAGAACCCGGCGGAGCTGGAGGCGGAGATCTCCCGCCTCCGAGCGGAACTGGGCGCCTACCGGACCGCCCTGTCCCGCCCCTTCCCGGTGGCGATCCTTCACTGGCCCGCCCCGGAACTGGCCGAGCTCCTGGAGGCGTACCCCTCCCTCACCACCGAGTACCCCTCCCACGAGGAGCACCTGGCCACGATAGAGACGGCCCTGCGCGAACTCGCCGCCTCCGGCACCCCCAACCTGGGCATCGTCACCGGCACCGTCCCCTCCTACGAGGCCTTCGCCGCCTCCGAGGCCACCACCCCCGACGACACCGACCTCCTCCCCCAGTACGCGACCACCCTGGCCGCCCGCGGCCGGGCCGTGCCCTGGCCCCCGCAGCGGTCAGCACCCTGCTGGTGCACCTCGGGCCGCCCGTACGGGCAGTGCCACGGCACCTGACCGACGAACAGTCGAGACAACACCCCTGCCCCGTCTCGTGGAGAAGCCAAGTGCTGTCATGAGAAGGGCCGCTCGGGCCGGGTGTTTTCGGCGGGATTTACGAGAGCCGGCGAGATGGCGCTTCCGAGAGTCACGTTGGGCCATCCCTGAGGGGAACGGACAACGACACGACACTGTGGTGCCGGTGGTCGTGGTGACGACCGGGTAGCCGCGGAAGTCGTCCCAGGTGCGCTGCTTGGGGCGGGAGAACTCCGACTGGCTCTTGGCCCAGAGCGCGCCGTCGACGGCGTCGCCGTCGGTGGCGTAGTCGTACGTCGTCACGATGTCCTGCGCGTCGGCGAGGCGCGGGAACTCGGTGATCCTGTCGACGACGTGCTTGTGGAACCAGGAGATCCGTTTGTCCTCCAGCTCGCCGTCGGCGTGCCAGTGCACCGGGTAGCAGAGGGAGCGGTTCCTGTCGGGCGTCGGCCGGGCGGCACCGGTGAGGCACTTGCCCTCGGGCGCCTTGTAGTCGACGTGGGTGCGGCCGCCGTACTCGGAGACGACGTCCTGGATGCGCAGCCGCGCGAACAGGGGGTTGGTGTCGGAGGAGCCGTTCTTGACCCGGTTGGGCAGTGCGTTCTCGTTGTGGCCGAAGGAGACCGGGTTCAGGCGGGCGGTGGAGCCGTCCACGGCGTAGCCGGTGCGGGTGATGGCCTCCAGCCAGAGCGCCGTGTACTCACCCGTCAGGTTCCACGGGAAGGACTGCTTCAGGTTCCAGGAGTCGACCTTCGACAGCAAGGTGGTGGTGGCCGCGTCGCCGTCCAGGCCGCAGGCGTTGCGCCGGCCGGTCTCGTTGCCGTCGGCGTCGACTCTGTACTCGGTCAGCCGCACGCCCTGCTCGCGCTGGGTGCAGACGTCGACCGAGGCGAGCCGCTTGCGGGACCAGAAGGTCGGGGCGTACGTGGTGCACTTGCCGCTGGTCGCGCAGGCGAGGTCGGCGGGGGTGTCGAACCAGGGGCGGGTGCGGTGGGACTGCTTGGAGTCGAAGTTGCTGTTCGAGCAGGCCACGTCGAGGGCGGGGTCGTCGAAGCAGCGCTCGCGGGCGTTGAACTTCACCCGGCCGAGGGGCTCCTCGGAGAAGAGGGCCGTGGCGCGCTGGCCGTAGTCGATGTGGGAGAGGTAGCCGCCGCGGTCGTACGGGACGGCCGGCTTCTCCTTCATGTTGCGCGCGTAGGAGTTCCTCTCCTTCTCCCACCACAGCGACATCGCGTTGCCGGAGGTGTCGACGACGTAGTCGAGCTGGAAGCGCCAGCCCTGGTCGCAGAAGGAGTCCGCGAACTTCGCGGCGTGGCAGGGGTCCTCGGAGTGGTTGCCGGCGACCGGCACGTTCAGCACCGACCCGGTCTCGGGCTTGCCGGAGGACCAGCCCGGGAGGCGGTTCAGGCCGAAGTGGTACTGGGTGCCGTCGTCGGTGGTGATCCGCCAGAACTCGCCGTTGTCGTCGCCGTTGCCGGAGCTGTGGCCGATGTCCGAGGCCGCGACGCCCGTCGCGTCGGCGATGACCTTCTTGTAGTCGGCGGCGGTCAGCAGCTCGACGCGCATGTTCTCGCCGCGCGCGCCCTTCCACTGCTTGGTGGTGTCGTCGCGCACCAGCTCGGTGGTGGTCCCGTTCAGGGAGAGCACCGCGTTGTACGAGCCCCAGCACTGGTCGCCGGTGAAGTGCTTGGCGTTGTTGGCGTTCGCGGTGTCGGCGGCGCAGCCGACGAAGGTGCGGGTGATGGAGCCGGGGTTGTAGTCCCAGCCCTCGCCGACCCAGGAGACCTGGTTGTTGGTGGAGGACGTACGGCCGTCCGAGGTCTGCGAGTTGTAGCTGAGGGTGACGTTGGGCGTCGGGCCGGCCGGGACCTGCGGGGCGGCCATCGTGTAGGAGTAGCTGAAGGCGCCGGAGGAGCCTCCCGCCGTCCAGGAGCCGGCCGAGACGATCGGGCTCGCGGAGAAGTCGCCGGCGGCGCCCGCGCCGTAGGAGCTGCCGACGAGGAGGTCGCCGCCGGAGGAGCCGGCGATCTGCCGTACGGCGCCGGACGCGCCCTTGCGCCAGACGGCGGAGTTGACGCTGCCGGCGCCCTTGCCCACCGCGGTGTCCGCGGTGGACTGCATGGTGACCGGCTGCCCGCTTCCCTCCGGAGCCCCCTTCCCCGCCCTCTCCCGGGCGGGGAAGGGGGCTTCTCCAGTCCGTCCACCGCTTCGGGCGTCCCGCCCACGGCACGAAAAAATCCCGGCCCGGAAGCCTCCGGGCCGGGATTCGGTGGAGCCGCCTTCGGGATCCGCACCCGAGACCTCCGCACGACGAGGGCCCGCGAGATCACCCCGGGCGGTGTCGGACGATGCCGCCGAATCCCGTTTCCGCTGATCAGAGGGATGCGGCCTCGATCACCATGACGCCTGGTCCCCATGCCGGTGAGGCTAGTGCTGGAGCTTCGAGGTGAGCTTCGCCTGCATCTTCCGGTTCGCCTGGTGCAGGGCTTGGGTGAGTGCCGTCTCGGACGGGGTGCGGGGGTCCTCGCGGGTGAAGCAGAGGCGCGCCTGCGGCCCCGAGATGGTGATGGCGATGGGCGGGTATCCCTGCGGGGTGGGGAGGGTCTGCGCGAGTGCCGCGATGCCGGGCTGGGTCTCCTCGATGTTGCGCGCGTAGCCGCGCCGCCTGACGTTCTCCAGTTCGGCTTCGAGGGCCGTGCGGGTCGGGGTGGTGGTCTTCGCCGCCTGCGGGAGGGGTTCGTTCGGGTAGATCCGGCGGAGCTGCTCGGTGGTGAGGGTGGCGAGGAGGGCCCGTCCGCAGGCCGAGGTGTGCGCGGGGAGGATCGTTCCCGCGCGGGCTTCGATGCGCATGTGGTGCTGTGAGGCGATGCCGTAGATGTAGCGCACCGCCTGCCCTTCGAGGACCGCGAACTCCACGGTCTCGCCGGTGGCCGCCTGCAGCTCGAGCAGGTCGTCCTGGATGAGGTGGGTGAAGTCCGTGTCGGCGTGGGCGGGGCGGGCGCTGGTCATGGCCGGGCCGAGGCGGTAGCCGGGACCGTCGAGTGAGCGCCGCATGAAGCCGTTCGCCTCGAGGGTGGCCAGCAGCCGGTGGGCGACGGAGGTTCCCACACCCAGTTCGTCGGCGGCGCGGGCGAGGGTGACGACCGGCTCCCGCTGCGCCAGTGCGAGGAGTCGAAGCGCCCTGTCCACAGTTTGAAGAGTGTTCACGCCCTGATGTTCCCACATACAGGGAATGATTGACTAGCCACTCCCTGATAGTGGATTCTCTCGATATCCGCAGGCGAACGCAGACTCGAACGAGTGGCTTTGCGTGACGCGGACTCCTGGGCGCGAGACCACCCCCTTGCCTGCCCGTGGCGTAAGTGACCGTTGAGGCGTGAACCGCCGGTCGGCTCGTGTGACGTGCCGCGCAGTGAGGACACCGAGGAGAGTGAAGCAATGAGAGTCAGTGGACTCGACGGGCAGGCCGAAGCGACCCAGCCGGACACGGCACCGGAGGGCCCGGAGGCCGGGAGTGGGACACCCACCGCCCGGCGCGCGGTCGTCAGCGGCGCGCTGGGTTCCGCACTGGAGTGGTTCGACTTCTCCGTGTACGGCGCGCTGTCGGCCACGGTGTTCCCCCAGTTGTTCTTCCCCGACCTCGCGCCGGGCACCGCGCTGCTGGCGTCGTTCGCGACCTTCGGGGTCGGGCTGGTGGCACGGCCCCTGGGCGGCCTCGTGTTCGGCATGCTGGGCGACCGGCTCGGCCGCCGGAACGTCCTCATGTTCACGCTGCTGCTCATGGGCGCGGCGTCGGTGCTGATCGGTCTGCTGCCGACCTACGCCACGGTGGGAATGGTGGCCCCGCTCGCGCTGGTGACACTGCGGTTCCTGCAGGGCTTCGCCCTGGGGGGCGAGCACACCGGGTCGCAGCTCATGGTGATGGAGCACTCGGCGAGCCGGCGCCGCGGTCTCGCGGGTGCGCTGATGTCGGTGGGATCGCCGATCAGCCAGGTGCTCGCCACCCTCACCCTGACCGGACTCGCCGCATGGCTCACCGAGGACCAGTTCACCGGCTGGGGCTGGCGGATCCCCTTCCTGCTGAGCGTGGCGCTCATCGCCGTCGGGTACTACATCCGGCACCGCGTCGAGGAGACCCCCGCCTTCCTCGCCAACGAGAGCAAGAGCGAGAGCGAGCAGCCGGCGCGCGGGCTGCTGAGGCAGCACCGGAAGACCGTGATGCTGCTGGTGCTCGCGTGGGCCGCGCCGGGAGCGCTGTACTACATCACCGTCACCTTCGCCATCAGCTACCTCACGGGCCAGCTCGGCTTCGACAAGAGCTCCACCTTCGGACTGATGGTCGTCGCGAACACGATCTCCATCGGGGCCAGCCTGCTCGGCGGCTGGTCCAGCGACCGGATCGGCCGCAAGCGCGTCCTCTTCACGGGCCTCGCCGTGCTGCTGGCCTTCCTCGTCCCGTTCTTCCTGATCCTCGACACGGGCAACTGGTGGATGGCCGCGCTCACCATCACGGGTGCGCTGTGCGGTGTGCAGTTCATGACCGGATGCCAGGGAGCCTTCTACGCCGAGGCGCTGCCGACCCCCGTCCGGTACACCGGATCGGCCCTCGGGCTCACCGGCGGAAACATGCTGTTCGCCGCACCGGCGCCCCTGCTCGCGACGTGGCTGATGCAGATCTCGGACAACGGAACCCTGCTGATCACCGCCTACGGCCTGCTCACGATCCTGATCTCCGCCGTGGCGATCCGCCTGCTCCCGGACCGCACCGGCCGGCGACTCGAGGCGTGACGGGGACCGCACCCTGTCGTACGCGCCCCCACCTACGTCCCCCCACCTGCCTGAATCCTCACCCGAGGGAGAAAAACAATGACCGACGACGCAGTGCGCCCCGCCAGCCCGGTGACCGAGGAGGACCTCCGCCTCCTGCGGGAACTGAAGGTCAAGGACCGGCTGCACGACCTCGAGGTCGCCTACTGCCGCGGGATCGACCGGCGTGACGCCCAGCTGCTCAAATCGATCTACTTCGAGGACGCCTTCGTCCGCCTGGGCGACATGAAGGAAGGCGGGGTGGACGAGTGGGTGGACTGGATCATCGACGAGTTCAAGCCCCGCTTCGAGAACACCACCCACTACCTGCTGAACGAGTGGTACAAGGTGGACGGCAAGACCGCCGAGGGCGAGACCCACCGCCTCTCGTACCACCGGTTCGGGGACCCGTCACGCGAACTGATCGCCGCCAGCCGCACGTTCAACCGGTACGAGGAGCGCGACGGCGTCTGGAAGATCACTTTCCGCGAGGTGATCCGGGACTGGATCCACGAACGCCCCGTGGACCAGGAGCTGTTCACCGGTGGGTTCGCCATGGAGCTGAGCAAGCCCGGCCCCGAGGACAAGAGCTACCAGGTGCTCTCGATGTTCGGCCGCGGCCCACTGCGGCCCGAGTGACCCCTGGTCCCGTATCCGGCCACCGCCCCGCCGACCGCGGGACGGGCCCGGTACGGGAACCCACACCACCATGAGCACCGATGACCTCGCACTCATCCCCCGGGGGCGGGGTCATCGGTTTCCCAGCGCCACCGCCCGCTCCCTCGCACCCCGGCCCTCCCCTCCGCCGTCTCCCCCCTGCGCTTCGACCCGGACGCGATGCCGGACATCGACCGCTGGGTCCGCCGCAGCGGCACCCGCCTGCTGTTCGTCAACGGGACGCAGGACCCCTCGACCGCCGAGTCCTTCCCGCCCGGCCGCCACGACTCCCGCGTCCTGTGGATCCCCGGCGCCAACCACCACACCACCATCGCCGACCTCCCCACCGCGGACCGCACCGAGGCCACCACGATGCTCACCCGCTGGACCGGCCTCGCCTGAAAACCCTGGAGGACCTGGAAGCACCGGAGGAAGGACCTCCTACGACACACGGGCTCCACAACCACGGGAGTCGTCCCGCGGCTGTGGAGCCCAGCTGTTCACTCAGCCAGCTCGAACAGCCCGTCCCCTCATCGATAGCCTGCGTCCTCATGACGCGTGCTTGGATTCTGCCGATGCTGCTCGTGCTCTGCGGCTCAGCTCTTGCAACTGGGCTTATTTTCAAGGGGAGCCCCGGCACAGCCGCAGCACTCCTGCCGGTGTTCGCACTGTTCGCATGCCTGAACTCGCCTCTGATCTTCCCGAGGTCGACCAGCGCGATGGAGGCACAACGCCGCAGCGCGGCCGACGGCCGGCCGATCGTCTTCTGGCGGCCGGGCTGCACGTACTGTCTGCGACTGCGCATCCGGTTGGGCCGCAGCGCCCGCCGACTGCACTGGGTCGACATCTGGCGCGATCCGGCCGGAGCGGCGGCGGTACGGGAGGCCAACGACGGCAACGAGACCGTACCGACCGTCGTCGTGGCGGGCCGCCCGCACACCAACCCCGACCCCGCATGGGTGCGCGAACAGATCCCCCCTTCCGCCTGATCGGGAACGGCACCCTGGAGTCCGCCGACCCCCCGGCGGGGCATCCTCAGTCCGAAGTGTCAGGCCCGCTGTCACCTATGAGCCCAGTCATCCCGAGCACTCGGAGAAGCCCGTGCATCCGAGCCGGAGGATCCGCCCCACCGCCCACTCCCACGAGCGCGTCATGCACCCCGGCCTGCAGCCAGTCGACCTGGTTGTCGTCAGCCTCGGCAGTCGCGAGAGCGATGAGCTTCACGGCGTCCACCGTCCCCACCCGGGCCAGGGCTTCTGCCGTCTGCCGGGTCACCGCCGTGTCCTCGACGTCCAGCAGCAGCCCCACCAACGCTTCCGCAGCCTCAGGAACATCAGCGAAGGAAGCAAGCTCACGCCCGGCACGCGCCCGCTGCGACCACGAAGGAGACGACGCCTCGGCCAAGGCCGCCGCCAACCCACTCATCTTCTCCGGCACAACCAGACAGTCTCATGCCCTCGAAGAAAATCGGACCCCGAACCGAAGCCACCCACACACTTGGCGAAGAACATCGAGGCCCCCGTGGCGAACTCGGCGGTCCCGAGGATCATCCGGTGGTGCCGGGCGACTCCTGCAAGCGTGGCTTGTCCGCCTTCAGGGTCAACAACACTGGGGTGCCGAGGAGGGATCCCCCTGCTTCTCGGCGTCGGAGAACAGGAGAGTGGACTCCGCGAGGATGTCGCGACCGGCCTCGCTCCTGTAGATCTCGTCGACGCTGCCGAACCGGGCCTCGGAGTAGTCGAGGTCCAGCAGCACGGCGGCCCGCCGGACCGACGCCTCGTCGGGTCCCTCGATCTCCAGGAAGGTGGGGAGGTCGGGCCAGGTGTCGAAGTCGAAGGCGACCTCTCCCAGACGCCACTCCTCGCGGTAGTTCTCCTGGTAGCGGACCTCGGTGAGGCCGACCCGGCGCAGGATGTCGGCCATGGCCTGCAGGTCGGTGACCTCGGTCTCGATCTCCTTGGTGCCGTCGATCGTCGTGGCGTCGGTGACCTGCTTGAGCGTGAGCGTCGAGCGGGTGCCCTCGTCCCGCAGGCGGAGCCACGCCCCTTCGTCGAGGGAGTCGTTCTCGAAGATCTTGCGGGTGAGGAGGGTCCGGGGCAGCGCTTGGACGGCACCGAGGGCAGTCAGCCTGGCCTGCAGTCCGGTGACGTCGACGGCCAGGAACTTCGCCTCGTACTCGTGCTTCACGGGTCCTGCTCTCTCTCAGAAACAGTCAGGTGAGGGTGGACGTTCGGGCTGCCAGGAGCAGGCCCACACGATGAGTGCGGCCGTGCAGCCGGCCGATGCGGGGCCGTTCGGTGAACTCGCCCGTGTGGACAGCCGGTTCCAGGGGCGGGGCGGACTGTCCAGGGCGGCCGAAAGCCGGCGCGTAGCGCCGCCGTGGGCGTCGGGGCCGTACAGACACCGGCCCTACGGCGGCTCGCTCGTGGCGTTCCTGGCGTCCGATGACATGCGCCGGATCACCGGGACACCCTCCCCGTCCCCGGCAGCGTTCGCTGACGCCACGCGGTCTTCGCCGCTGACCCGCGAACGGCCGGAGCCGCTGCTCGAGGTCAGCGAGGGGTGAGGAGGCAGAACTCGTTGCCCTCCGGGTCGACCAGAATCCTCCAGGAGATCGCGGACTGGTCGATGCCGGGGTCGGTGGCGCCCAGGGCGCGCAGCCGGGCTTCCTCTGCCACCGGGTCGTCACCCGGGTAGGGACGGACGTCGAGGTGGACGCGGTTCCACACGCTCTTGGTGTCGGGGGTGCGGAGGAACTCCAGGTAGGGGCCGACGCCCTGGGCGGAGCGCATGCTCGCGTGGTCGTCGGTGACCTCGTGCAGCGTCCAGTCCATCGCCTCGCCCCAGAACCGGGCCATCGCCCGCGGGTCGGTGCAGTCGACCACCACCGCGGCGATCGGCCCGGTGTCCCGGTAGACCGGGCGGGGCTCCAGGACGCAGAACTCGTTGCCCTCCGGGTCGGCCATGACCGTCCAGGGGACGTCGCCCTGACCCACGTCGGCGAGCGTCGCGCCGAGGCCCTTCAGGCGCTCGACCAACTCCGCCTGATGGGCGGTCGAGGTGGTGGCCAGATCGAGGTGCACCCGGTTCTTCACCGTTTTGGGTTCCGGGCGGGCGACGATGTCGATGCAGACGGCCACGGGGTCGGGGTAGGCGAAGCCCACGGGTTCGAGGTTGGTCACACCGGGCGCCTCGCTGTCGACACCCCACCCGAGTACCTCCGCCCAGAACCGGCCGAGCACGGAGTCGTCCCGGGCCTTCATGTTGATCTGCACGAGTCTCGTTGCCATGCACCGATCATAGAAGCCGCCACCGGACCGGGCCTCCGCGATCAGACATGTGCCCGGCCCGGCGCTGACCATCGTCACTCCCGTCGAGACCGTGCGAGTCCTTGGACGTGTAGACCGACGACGAGACGGTGGCCGCCGACCGCAGCAGAGGTCCCACACGCCACGGACAAGGGATCCGGACCCGTCCTCGGACCCGGACCCCTCACCACGTGCTGCTCCTCGCTAAACCGCTCGGCGCGCCGGTTGGAAGTTGATGCGTTCGCCGATCACGGGGAAGCCGGCCTTGGCGAAGTTCGCGGCCATGGGAAAGTTGCCCCGGTCGGTCCCTCCGCTGATGGACTCCGCCCCCTCCTCGACGAGGAAGTGGGTGCACTCCGTGAGCAGGTCGTAGGCGTAGCCGTGACCACGCTGTTCCGGAACGACTCCGATGAAGCCGATGGTCGGGCCGGAAGGGTTGTGGGCCGGGATGTGGATGCCGGCCAGGTCGCCCTCCGGCGTGTACGCGGTCTGCCACCACTCCCGTGGGGAGGGGCACCAGTTGAAGAAGTCGAGTTCCTCCTGGGCGGCCCGGTCGAGGCCGCCCTCCTCGATGGCCCTGAGCGCGTGGGCGTCCAGGGTGACGGAGTGGATGCGGCGCAACGCGTCGAAGAACACGGTGTCGTCGGGTTCGGCGCTGAAGCGCAGGCGTCCGGGCCGCCCGGGAAGACCTCGCTCCGGGGTCCAGCGGTACAGGAAGCGTTCCACCAGGAGGTCGTACCCGGCGGCCCGTGCGGCGGCGAACCGTGCCTCGGCGGCGGCGCGCAGGCCGGGCTCGTCCCGCCAGCCGGCAGGCAGATTGATCTCGAGTTCGACCTGCCAGGGGGCGGAGCGCAGGAGCTCGGCCCCCGCCTCCCCCTCACCCTCGGCCACGTCGAACCAGTTGATGTTGAGGGGCTCCGAGTCGTCGGGGCCGCCCCACCACGCGCCGCGTGCGACGACCTCGCCGTCGCGCAGGGCGACGCGCATCCAGTCGGGGCGGAACCGGGTACGCCGGTGGCCTTCACGGGCGCCCAGTGGGTCGGGGAGTTCGTCGAAGAGACGGGCGTCGCTCGCGGAGAGCGCGCGGATGACCGGATCGGTCATGGATTCCTCCGGGATACAGGCTGCTCGGAGCGCTCCCGGTCAGAAGTGACGAACCACGCCGGGACAGCGGAAGAGGGAGCGCTGGAAAGGTGTGAACCGCACGGCACTCGCCTCCTTCCATCCGTCTCAGGGCGTGGAGCCACACCGTACGCGTTCTTCCCCGGGCCCGCCCATGGATTTCCGCGGCCCTGGGAGGGACGGGTCCGCGGGACGATACAGAGCGCACACCGAGCGTCGCACCTGCCGGAACTCGCCGACCGAACCGCTCGATCATGTCCGGGCTGCTTGCCTCCGGTGGGACCGGTCGAGCCGGGGCGATGCGCGCACAACCGGACCACCGGACAGTGCGAACACCGGGGCGCCGGCAGACCCGCACCTCGCGCTCAACCGCCTTGCCCTCCCTACAACTGGTCCCCCATGCTGGGTAGTTCCGGAGGATGCTCCCCGCCACCGTCCTTGATGTCCTGCTCGCAGGTTCGTCCGTCGTAGGACTGGTCGTTGGGGATGAACAGCACTTCAGCAACCTGCTCAGGGTGCTCGACGGCGAGCCATTCGTCGCCCGTGAGGGGATCGTCGGCCGGTCCGAACGCCTGGTACGAGTAAACCGTCTGACACCCCAACACCACGCGCTCCTTGTCGACCGCGCAGACGTCCACGGCGGGGCCGGAATATTCGTCGGCGCCGTCGAAGCGGAAGCGGAAGCGGAAGCGGACCTGGTCGCCTTCGGAGGGCACTTGCGGGTGGGGCTCAAGGCTCCAGCCAACGACCTCGGCGGTGACGCCGAGAGGCCGCCCCGACGTGCCCTCGACCTGCACCCTCACACCGGCCTCACCGCGCTCCGCCGTCGTGTCGGTACAGCTCCAGAGGAAAGAGCAGCCGGACAGGGAGAGGATCACCAGAGCCAACGGGGCACCGGCAAGTACCCGTGCGGGTAACACTGAGACGACCTCCGGTCGGGGTGGGGCGGAGCAGTGTATCCCGGGGCCTGGCAGCCACCGAAGGGAGCACGGTCACTGCTCCGCACTGCGGCCTGGTACACAGCCTGAAGAGTCAGGAGCGGTACCAGGAAGCGCTCACCGAGGCACGCCGGTTCACCCCGCCTCTGGATCGGAGCCAGAGCGGAAGCCTGGGGATAGGCACGGCCGTCGCCCTCCATGGCCTGGGGCACCAAAACGCAGCGGAAACGCAACCCGTGAGGCACTGGCCGACCGCGAACGGTCCCTGCACCCGGACCACCCCCGCATCCGGGAAGACCGCACGCGGCTGACCGTTCCAGCATTCCAACCATGTGCACCGGCACTCAGGGACCGGCCGACACACTCCCGCCCCCGTCCACTTCGGTCCGGCAAGGAGGTCCGCGACCAGCAAGCGCTCACCTCTGCCGAGGCATACGCCCGCCACCCCGAACGCTCCGGCCGCCGCTCCCGACCCTCCCGAGCCCCCAGACCTCCTGGATCAACACCCCGCCCAAGCACCGCGAACCCGCACCACAAACCTCATAAGCGACTGCTGGCGACAGCACCTCACCGCCCACGGCCCCGCCAACGAGCTCCTGCTCGCCTTCCAGAACCAGCACCGACTACCGGCCCGCTTCAACGAGATCCTCGCCGAGGTCGCCGACTACAGCCGGCTCGTGCAGACCCAGGAGAGCCAGCAGATCAGCGGCGCCTTGGGCGTCCTCACCATCCTCGGCCTCCCCCTGGGTACGGCTCTGGGCATTCTCCAGGTCCTGGGCGACGACTCGCTCTCCCACCTCCTCATCGCCCTGACCCTGTCGGTCGCCGCCACAGCAGCAGTCCTGACCACGCGCTACGGACGTCTCGTGCTGTCGTCACTACGGGGAGGACTGGGCAAGCGGTAGGTCACCTCTCCTGATCTCGCACTGTGGTCACGCCTTCGGTTGTCAGTCCCCCCTGTTAAAACTGGGGCACACATCGCCGTGGTGACCGAGAGGGTTCTGGTGGGAGACGTAGCGGAAGGTACGCAGCCGGTCGCAGGGGTCTACGAGAAGCTGATCACTGACGGCGTGCGTGACGAGTTGCAGCACCTTGAAACCGCGGGGTGGAAGGCCATCGACGCCGAGGTCAGCGCAGAGTCCTCACCTCATGTGCTGGCTCGGCACATCGGTGAAAGCGTGGCTCGCCGCCTCCAGCAACTACCGCCCCACCAGCAGGTTCCCTTCGCCAACCAGATCCTGGCGTCCCTAGACGTCAACACTGGTGACCAGAGCCACACCGAGCCCGGCGGCACCATCGCGGACGGGCCTCGCCAGCTGCTGGCCCTCGCCAAGCAGGAGGCTCCGGGAGCCTACGCGATCCGTCCACTCACGCCCCTCTCCGAAACGTCGCTGCTCACCAACTCCCCGGATGACCTCAGCCTGGGGTCGGAGCTGAGGGCCGAGTTGGCCACCGCGGACCGGATCGATCTGCTCTGTGCCTTCGTGAAGTGGTACGGCATCCGCGTACTGGAAGACTCCCTGCGTGCCGCAAAAGAGCGGGGCGTACCGATCAGAGTCATCACCACCACCTACCTGGGCGCAACGGACCGCCACGCGCTCGACCGTCTCGTGCGCGACTTCGGTGCGACCGTGAAGGTCAACTACGAGATCCGCTCGACACGGCTGCATGCCAAGGCATGGCTCTTCCGTCGCGAGACGGGATTCGACACCGCCTACGTCGGCAGCTCGAACCTGTCACGGGCCGCGCTGCTGGACGGACTCGAGTGGAACGTACGTCTCTCCTCCGTCGCCACGCCCGCGGTATTGGACAAGTTCGAGACGACCTTCGACGCGTACTGGAACGACACCGCTTTCGAGACGTACGACCCCGACCTTCACGGTGAGCGTCTCGATGGAGCCCTGGCACAGGCCAGTGGAAGCACCTCTACGACCGACCTGAAGATCAGTCTTTCCGGTCTCGAAGTACGTCCTTTCCCCCATCAGCGGGACATGCTGGAGCGGTTGAGCGTCGAGCGCGAGCTCCGCGGACGGCACCGAAACCTACTTGTTGCGGCTACCGGCACGGGGAAGACCGTGATGGCCGCCCTCGACTACCGCAGCATCTGCCGGTCGGCGACCGGTGGTCGGCCGCGGCTGCTGTTCGTGGCCCATCGCAAGGAGATACTCAAGCAGTCTCTGCGCACCTACCGAGAGGTGCTGGACGACGCCTCGTTCGGGGAGCTGCTGTATGGCGGCGCGGATCCACGCGACTGGAACCACGTCTTCGCCAGTGTGCAGTCACTCAACGTCCACAGGTTGGAGCAGTTGGCTCCCGACCACTTCGACGTCATCGTCATCGATGAGTTCCACCACGCCACCGCCTCCACATACCGACGTGTCCTCGAACACTTCACGCCGAAGGAACTGCTGGGCCTCACCGCCACTCCGGAGCGGATGGACGGGCTCAACGTTCAGGACGAGTTCTTCGAGGGCCGTATCGCTGCCGAGATGAGGCTCTGGGAGGCGCTGGAGAACGACCTGCTGTGCCCCTTCCACTACTTCGGCATCCCGGACGGCACGGACCTGACGAACCTCAACTGGAAGAAGGGCTCCTACTCTGATCTGGAGCTCGGCAATCTCTTCACGGGCAACGAAGCCCGAGCCCGCATCGTGGTCAAGCAGATCCGGGACAAGGTCTCCAACCCCGGCGCCATGCGGGCCCTTGGGTTCTGCGTCACCAAGGCGCACGCCCACTTCATGGCGGAATTCTTCCGCAGGGCCAACTTCCAGGCCGTGGCGCTGGACAGTGACTCGCCTGCAGACGTGCGCTCCCAGGCTCTGGCCGATCTGCGGGACGGCAAGCTTCAGGTGATCTTCTCGGTGGACCTGTTCAACGAAGGGCTCGACATCCCCGACGTCGACACTCTGCTTCTCCTACGGCCCACCAACAGCGCCACCGTTTTCCTTCAGCAGCTCGGGCGAGGGCTGAGGCGCACCGAGACGAAGCCCGTGCTCACAGTTCTCGACTTCATCGGACAGCACCGGGCGGAGTTCCGCTTCGAGGAACAGTTCCGAGCCCTGACCAACCTCTCGCGGAACCGGCTCGTCGAGCACCTCGAGCGGGACTTCCCCCAACTGCCGTCCGGTTGCCAGATCATCCTGGAGGGCAAGTCGAAGGACCTCGCCCTCGACAATATCCGGACCCAACTGGGCACCACGGTCAAGACGTTGGTGAAGGAAGTCAAGGAGTACAGCACCCCGCGTCTCGCTGACTACCTCCGGGAGAGCCGTCGAGAAATCAAGGAGCTGTACAAGAGCGACAACTCCTGGACGGCCATCCTTCGCCGAGCGGGCCTACTCGACGATGCATCCCCGGCGGGCGAGGCCGCCTTGCTCAAGCGCGTTCACGCCTTCCTGCATGTGGATGACCCCGAGCGGGCTCAGGCCTACCTGCGCCTCCTGGAAGACGACGCTCCGCCATACGCGGCACTGGACTCGTCCGACCAGGCGTATGCCCGCATGCTGTTCTTCAACCTGTGGGACAACGCCGGCGGATTCACGAGCTTCGAGGAGGGCTTGGCGTCCCTGCGCCCACAGCAAGCGCTCCGGGACGAACTCCGGCAGGTGCTGTCGTACGTCATCCAGGAAGCCGATCACTTCCCGATCCCCCTGTCGGGCCACCTCAGCCAGGTCCCGCTGAAGGTCCACAGCGCGTACAACCGGTCGGAGATCCTGGCCGCCCTCGGTGTCGCGCGCTTCGGCGGACAGATGCCCAGGTCCTTCGCGCAGGGCGTGCAGTGGGTCGATGAGCTCCAGACGGACGCACTGCTCATCACTCTTGAAAAGAACGAGAAGGACTTCTCGCCCACCATCCGTTACAAGGACTACGCGCTGAACCCTTCCCTCTTCCACTGGGAGTCCCAGAACTCCACGGCAGCCGACTCCCCCACAGGCTTGCGCTACCAGCAGCACGCGCACCGCGGCAGCCGTGTCCTGCTGTTCGCGCGCCGCTACAAGAACACGGACACAGGCAAGCCGCAGCCGTGGATGCTCCTCGGCCCGGCAACCTACGAGAGGCACACCGGCAGTAGGCCGATGGCGATCACCTGGCGTCTCAAGCACGACCTCCCTGCCGACGTGTGGACGTACTCGGCCGCCATCGCGGCAAGTTGATCCAGTCACGCCGGTCCGGGAGCTGCTTCCCTCAGGAGAACCGAGCCTCGGTCTCGGCCTCGAAGTGCGCTTGGGCCTGGTCCAGTACATCGTCGGCGTCCCGTCCGTACACACGGCACCAGTAGAGGACATCGGTGATGATGTCGATCGCCGCGTCTTGGGCAACCGCCGTTCCCAACCGACTCTGACCAGGCCCCAGCGGCAGCGACACTTCCCCGCCGTACAAGCTCAGCAGGTCCGCGGCTCGGGCCAGGCGGGGAAGCGCTGCGTGCCGGCCTGCCCTGGCAGCACTCACCCGCAACTCGCACCAGGTGGCCTTTCGGTCACCGCTGAGGTCGACTCCCCAGCGGTCACTGACGGCTTCGATGAGCGCCATCCCCCGCCCCGTCTCCGCCTCGACGTCCGCGCAGGCAAGAGTGGGAAGCGCACGGGGGTCGGGGTCATGTACCGCGATGCGCAGGTGGGTGCTGTTCAGCGAGGTCACGAGCGTGGACGGCGTCCCGGGCCCGACGTGTTTGATGACATTGGCGGCGAGTTCGCTGACGCAGAGCTCAGCGCTGTCCGTCAGCTCTTGCAGCCCCCAGCACTCCAAGTGCGTTCGCAGGGCTCTCCGCAAGAAGGACACCTGCTCGGCGTCGGCCAGAAACGGCAGGCTCCACTGCCTCGTTGAAATCCATCGAGAGCCGTCCACGTCGTACCCCACTCTCCGACTCGCACCCCTGTTGGCGCACAGTGACTTCGTCACGACTCAGAGTTGCAGTGAAACTCTCAAAATGGAACTCTCTCTTTGGGGGAGTGGGAGCGCGACTTCCTCTCGCACGCCCCCAGCGCATACCGCCTTGCCGTCCAGAGCGAGAGACCACGACGATCTACCGGATCGACATGAAGGGCCACAGACATGGCAGTCGGACCTACCACCCGCAGGCGCCAACTGGGCGCCGACCTGCGCCGCCTCAGGGAACTCAAGGGACTGACCCTCGAAGAGGCGGGTGCCCGAGTCGGCATCTCGAAGGCGACACTGAGTCGCTACGAAACGAAGGAAGGCACAGTCAAGTGGCCTTCCGTAGATGCTCTTTGCCGCGAGTACGGCGCGACGGAGGAGGAGCGCGCAGCCCTGGTCGAACTGGCGAAGGGCGCCAAGATTCAGGGCTGGTGGCGCTCCCTGGCCGACCCCATCCCCGAGTCCATGAACCTCATGCTCACCCTCGAAGACGAGGTTGTACGTGAGGACCACTACGCCTGCATGTACATCCCCGGCCTCCTCCAGACCCGCGCGTACGCCGAGGCCGTGCACCAGGCATCGGAAGTGCAGTGCGAAGCCCGCGAAGTGCAACACATGGTCGACATCCGCATGAAACGCCAGGAGTTGCTGGACCGCCAGGAACCGCCGCACATCTGGTGCGTGATCGACGAGGCGGCACTCCGGAGGCAGGTCGGTGGCCGTGAGGTGATGCGGAAGCAACTGGAGCACCTGCTCGCGATGACTCAGCGTCCGCACATCACCGTGCAGGTTCTGCCGTTCGCATGTGGCGCTCACGCGGCGGCCGTCGGCAGTTTCGCCGTCCTACGCGGACAGACTCCCGCACTGGACGTGGTGTACGTCGATCTCCTCGGTGGCGGCTTGTTCATGGAGAAGCCACAGGAACTCGAACGCTATAGGTTGGCGTTCGAATACCTCAGCGCACAGGCACTCGACTTCGAGTCCTCCGCCGATCTCATCGACCGGGTCAGCAAGGAGTCCTGATGACGACACCGTCCGAGCCCGACTGGTTCACGTCCTCCTACAGCGGCGGCAGCGGCACCGAGTGCGTGGAATGCGCGTGCTCCGTCGACGGCACGCTCATACGTGACTCGAAACGGGCGGAAGGCCCGGTGGTTCATGTGCGGGCTGGTGCGTGGAGCGCGTTCGTGCAGTCCCTGGCCCTCGACACCCCCAGGTAGAGCCACGATTCCCGTGGGGCCGCACCTTCGGGTGAGGTGCGTACACCTCGCTCGGCCGCCCCGGCAGCCGGGGCGGTCCGCCGCGGGTCGCGGTGATCACCGCAGGGGCTCCGCCGCAGTGGATCCGGCATTCGCTGCGGCAGACCTGTCCCGGACGCTTCTCGGACAGGGCGCTGGCCAGGCCGGACAGTCCATGCCCTGTCCGGGACATCTTTCTCCGCTTTCCTCCTTCTTCGTCCTTGCCATTCTTGAGGCCGTCAGCCGGGGAGGCCCCGGCTGAATCCGTCAGCAGCTGAGAAGGAGTACATCGTGCGTATTCGTTCCGCTCTTGGTGTCGGACTCGGGGGAGCTGTTCTCGCTCTCGGTGCCGTGGCCGTTCCCGCACAGGCCGTCGAGGCGGCACCGCAGGGCGCGCTGGCCCTTCCTTCGTGGTGCACCAACGGTGAGGCGTGGGATGTGGACGGCAGGACGTACGGGGTTCGCTGTGACGTGACCTTCGCCTACTACGCGAAGGTCACCTGCACGAACGGCAAGAGCACGAAGATCGCCAGGGGGGTCCAGACGAACGACAACCGCTGGTCGTACGCCTACTGCACTTCCCACGGGAGCAACTGGCGGGTCGTTCCGGGCACGGGAGGACCCGTCAGGGCCTGATGACTCCCGGAGCCCCCCGACTCCGGAGTGGGCCGGACGCGCAGGCAGGCGGCACGGCGGCTTGTCGTCACTCCGGTGACGGCCTCGCCCGCACACCCGAGGTGCAGGCCTGGCGTGGGTCCCCTTGACGGGGGAGTGTTCACAGGAGGGGCGCCCGGAGGCACAGAAGGTGGCTTCCGGCGCCCCTTTCGACTGCACGTCTCACGCTCGTACGCCGGCGGGAGGGCCCCGGGAAGCCGGTGATGTACGGGTGGCACCTCATGGGCGGGTCGGATTTCCGGACGACGAGGGGTGGGGCCGGGTTCGGTGGTGGGCGTGCGGCCGGTGACGGCGTGTCATTCCGGCTCGATGATGAACACCTGGCCGTTGGCGTCCTGCACGGTGCACCGCTGGGCCACGGCCACCGCGCCCGCCTTGTCGGAGCCCTGGGAGCCGTCGGGGTCCTCGGCGCTCTCGCGGATGCCGACGCACAGGGGTTCCGCGTCCTGGGCCGGCCTGAACCGCCAGTGGTCCGTGCCGCCGCCGGGGGCGGGCTCGATGCGGAACCGTTGGGCGGTGCTGCCGCCCCGGCAGGCCTTCCAGGGCCAGGGTTCGAGCATCCCGTGGAACGGCCCCCCGTCGAGGACGGTGAGGCAGCCGGGGCCGTGGTCCGGGTGGTCCCACTTGATGAGGTACAGGCCGTCGGACTCCCGTTGGAGGTACGTGCGCGGCGGCACCGCCTCCGTGCAGGGCCGCTGCACCGCGACCGTCTTGGTGTCGCCGCCCACCCGGGCCTCCCCGTCGGTCAGGCACAACGTCGGCGACCCGACCGGCCGTAACCGCGACCACCCGGGAGTCGGCCCGGCCGCCACGGGGGTGGCCGCCGGGCTCGTGGAGGCTTCCGGGCCACCGCTCTTGGAGTCTCCCGTCCGTTCGTCGTCCGGCAGCAGAACCACCGCGGCGATGACGAGCAGGACGATCGTGCCGAGTGAGGCCAGCGCGACGAGCGGGGTGAGCAGGGCGTTACGTGTACGACCGCCACCGGCGGCCTCGCCCTCGGTGGCCTCGCTCTGCGGGGCGCGGCCCGTCCCCGGAACGCGGTCGGCGTCCAGGGCGCGATCGGACTCCGGCGCACCGCCGGCCCCGGAGGCTTCCGGCCTCTCCGCATCCGCGAGGTGCTCGTACTCCGCGAGCCGTTCCCGGGCGGCGAGCCACTCGGCCACGTCCTCCCCGGGGCCGCAGGCCCGTACCAGCGCCGCGACGAGCTCGGCCCGCGGCAGTGCGTCCCGGCGCAGGACGTCCGCCAGGGTGCTGCGCGCGAGCACGTCGCCGCGTTCGGCGGCCCGCTCCTCCAACTGCCGGTAGGTCAGCCCGCTGTGCTCCTTGAGCCGCCGCAGCAGTCCGACGTACTCGGCCGGAGTCCGCGCCTCACCGGGCTCTGTGCCGCCTGAGATCGCCATTCCGTCATTGTCGTCACGCGCCTCACACCCGGCAATCCCCGACCCGGCCACGTCGGGCGTCCCGCCTCCGCCGTTCCGGACAGCCTTCCGACCGGCCCGGACAGCCCGGCCCTTGTCCCGGACAGCGCACACCGTTGCCGGACAAGATTCCACGGTTCAGGCTCGGTTGACGTCGCCGCAGGCCGGACCCACGGGGGTGGACCGGCCTCGGCGGCCACCGGCTCAGCCGACGATCGGGGAGACGGCGACGCAGCCGGTCACGGAGACCGTGCCCGCGTCGGACTCCTCGGCCAGGGTCTTGCCCTTGTGAAGGATCTTGCAGGAGAGGTCGCCCGAGCCGTCGGCGTCCACGGTCACCGGTATGACGACGGGCGCCTCGATGCCACGCAGCTTCACCGTCTTCTTCCACGGCAGCGTGGGGTTGTCCACCGTTTCGAACTTCGGGTCGGCCGCGTCCCCGCCGCCTGCGTTGAACTCGATGGAGTCGACCTTCTCACCGGTCACCTCATAGGTGACCTCGTACTCTTCGTCGAGCTGCTGGTCGACTTCCTCGACCAGCTCCTCCTCGGCCTTCTCGGCGGTCTCGGAGCAGGCACTCAGGCCAAGGACGAGGCCGCCCGCGACGAGCGCGGACATGAGCGAACGGCGTATGCGGTTCATACGGATTGACCCCCGGTCATGCCAACTGTGTAGGGGGTAGAAAATAGTTGAAGGGACAGTGAAGTCAACTCATTATCAAATATGCGAAATTGCTGGTCAGAACTGGTGTCTTTGTACTGTCGAGTGGCGAGAGAGGCTGCTGAGCCGTCACGGTGGGCACCGGCCCGGTGGGCTACTGGGGTGTGTCGTTGGGGTGCGGGCTCGGTGTTCCGTTCGTCGCGGCCGAACCCCGGGTCCGTGCGGCGGTGCTGGACCTGGGCGGGGCGGTGGCGTCTGCCTGCGTCACCGAACGTGTCGCGCCCCCGTGGTGAGGCCACCCCGGGCCTTGCGCGGAGCCGTGCCGAGAACCGGTGCGGGGAGTACGCGTTCGCCTGGAAGAGTGCCGGTGCGGTGCGCTCCCGGAACGCGTCGCTCACCCACAGGCAGGAAGAACGGTCCGGCTGCCGTCCTCCCCGGGCCGGCGCCGGTCATGGGCTGCAGCGCCAATGGGGCGTCCCTTGATGTGGTTCAGGTCGTCGTACAGCAAGGGCGCGGGGGGATGGGGCCGACCGGATTCGAACCGGCGTTCTCCCCCATGCGGTGAAGGCGCGACAACCACTGCGCCACGAGCCCCACCCCGTTCGTGATCATGCGAGCCACCTGCACTCCATCGCCCTTGCACTGCCGAAGGCGACGAAGGACAACTCGGCGTGGAACGGAAATCGCTGTTCGTCCAACTCACGAAGGCGTGGCCAGTAGTCGTAGGAGTCCGTTCAGCCGGTCCGCGCCGGTACCCCGCGGAGTACAGAGCGAGGCTCCTCGCCGAGCAGCTCCGCGAGATGCGTGCCGTCGTCCTCCGGCCGTCTGCGCGAAGCACCCCGAGTGCTTCGTCCGCAAGCTGCCCGAGCCGCCGAAACTCCCCGAAGCGGCCTGGCTCGACAAGCCGGCACCAGCCGGCCCACTGATCCCGGCACAACGTCAGAGGTCGCGCACCGCGAGCAGTTCGACCGCTGCCCCGGACGACTCCAGCAGTGGTGCAGCGGCAGAACGCCGGGGATCCGCCCGGTAGGCGGCGAGATCCTCGCTGTCGGGAAAGGTGATGAGGTGGGCCTCGACCTGATCGTCCAGAGTGCGCAGTCGGCGCTCAAGGCGCCCGCCGTACTCGGCGAGGAGCGGCAGGACAGCGCTTTCATAAGCGTCGAAGGCGCCCAAGCCCCCTTCAGGCAGCCGCGCGAGCATCAAGTAGGTGACGGCCATGGCTCCCTCATAGCGGTCCGTGAGAAGTGATCTCCTGAGCCTAGCCGGGGTACACGCCGTCAACGCCGCCCCGGCGGCCGCCCGTCCGCGCGACCTCTTGGAACGATCTACCCGCCTTGACCGCTTTGACCGGTACCGGATCGCGTTCCCCTCCGGAAGCTGACCCGCACCGGCGACGTCCCGGTCCGGCCGCGTGAAGCCCGGGGGCGCCGAGGGCTTATTCGGGTTGCGTCCCCAGCCGCTCGGCCAGAAAGGCGGTGATCTCGTCCCGGGCCTGCCGGGTGGGGTGGCCGTCCTGGTCGACGAGGTGTGCCGTGACGACGCTGTGGGCGCAGCCGACGACGTCACGGAAGAAGGGCGGAGGGTTCGTGTTCGCCGTCCCGGCTTCGAGTACGCGGCCGTCGAACGCGTCCCCGAGCAACGCCCGGTAAGCCGCGAACCGCCGGCCGGTGCACCACCTGTCGTTGTCGAAGCGGTAGGCGAGAACCTTCAGTCCGTCTCGTGTCACGCGTTCGGCCACGGCGGCGGCGTCCTCGTCGCTGATCTCCAGACCGCCGGGGTCGTCGAGCGGAAGCGACGGATGGTTGACCACGGGTGCGATGACAGCGGGTTCGAGCGCCATGGTCAGGGCGAAGTTGCCGGTGAAACACAGACCGACGGCGCCGACGCCGGGCCCGCCGCGCTCGGCGTGCGCCTGGCGGGCGAGGCCGCGCAGCCAGGTGACGACGGGGCTGGTGCCGCCACCGGCGAACGCCCGGAACTCGGCGCTGACGCACGCGCGTCGCATGACGGTCTCGCCTGCCCCGGCGAGCGGGTAGGCGCCGTCGATGCCGAACAGAGAGGGCAGGTACACGGAGAAGCCTGCGTCCCGCACCCACCGCGCGAACCGCGCGACGTCGGGGCTGATGCCCGGCATCTCAGGCATGAGGATGACGGCCGGTCCCGAACCGGCGACGTACACGGTCTTGTCGACGCCATCGACGCCGACGGTTCTCCGCGTGAAGTCGTCCAAGGGGTCGCCGTCGCTGTCGCTCTGTCCTCGCATGGTGGTCATGACCGTGATGATGACGAGTGGCCGCCCTCCCCGAGAAGCGGCGGCATCGCCATGTGACCCGGTAATATCGCCACCCGTCGATCTCGCCACCCCTTGATCTCGCCACTCGTCCAACGGTGCCGGAGGGCCGCATGAGTCCGCTGCGCGTCGGTGTACTGGCCTACCCCGGCTGTTTCGCGTCGGAGGTGTTCGGAGTCCCCGACCTCCTGGCCATGGCAACGCACGTCGCCGCGGCGCACGGGTCGGTGCAGCCGGCCTACGAGGTGTCGGTCGTCTCGCCCCGGCGGCGGGTGATCGCGTCCGGCGGCTCGGTCCTGGACGTCTCGGCGGTTCGCCCGGTGGACGTCCTGATCGTGCCGGGCTTCGAGCTTTCGCCCACGCTCGATCTCGACGCGACACTCGCGAACCTGGGACCGGAGGTAGCGTCGATCCGTTCGCAGGCGGCCTCCGGGACCGCTGTCGTATCGATCTGCGTGGGCGCCTTCCTGGTCGCCGAAGCCGGGCTGCTCGACGGGCGCGAAGCCACCACGGCCTGGCTGTTCGCGGACCGGTTCGCCGACCGGTACGCCGACGTGCGCCTCCGCCCGGAGCGCCTGGTCGTGACCGACCGGGGCGTGACGACCACAGCGGCCTTCAGCGCCATGTACGACTTCGCGCTGCAGTTCATCCGCGAGCACGACGGCCCCCGCGTCGCCCGGAGCACCGCGCGTATCACGCTGGTCGACGACGCGCGTTCCACCCAGGCTCCCTACGTCGACTCGGCGCTCGTCCCCACAGCGGGCAGGGAGTTCTCGCTCGGCGTCAAGCGGTGGCTCGACCAGAACCTCAGCGCTCGCTACGACCTGCCCGCCCTCGCCCGGGAGTTCCACGTCAGCACGAGAACCCTGCTCCGCCGCTTCGGCGACGAAGCCGGTCAGACGCCGCTCGCGTACCTGCAGACGGTCCGGGTGCGCCGGGCCAAGCACCTGCTGGAGACGACGGACAGGACCGTCGCGAGCATCGCCGCCGGCGTCGGGTACCGCGACCCCGGGACGTTCAGCGGCATCTTCGCCCGGCACACGGGCCGGCGTCCGGGGGAGTACCGCGCGAGGTTCCGTCGTCGCTGCGACGCGTAGGTACGCGACCGGCGCGCCTACTGCTCGTGGCGGGCGACGGAGAAGTCGACCTGGAGTGCGCGGCGGTGGGCCACGTAGGAGCTGACGGTGCACTCCGGTGGGGCTCCGTTCTGGTCGGTGACGGGTCCGATCATGGCCGGAGAGGTGGCCGCAGAAGTCTTCGGGCACCCCATCGGCGTCGCTGCCCCCGGTCTTGTCACCAACCTCCGCGAGGAGAGTCAGGGGTCCAGCAGCGCCGGGCAGCACGACGTCTTGCGCCGGAAGAACTGACCACCGAACCGGCATCCGTCCGGCCAAGGGCTGTCCTGCGGCGGTCGGTCACGGATGAGGTGATCCTGTTGTGACAGGTGTGAGCACGTCGTCGGGGGCGTGGGCGTGTACGAAAACTCCGGTGCGCCGTCTCGCACACCTCTGCGACCATCCCCGAATGGCGCACAGTCTCGAATCGCTGGTCATTCGGCACACCCACCGCCTTCCCTCCCCCGCGGGCTCCGCCGGGCAAGGAGCCACCGCCGCGCGGCAGTTCGACGCGGCGCTGGCGTCCGTGGGTTTCAAGCTCTCGGCGGAGCTGCTGGAGCGGCTGTCGGGGCTGTCCGAGGCCGCGGTCGTGCACACCGCCAGGCGGACGCTGCGCACCGTGAGCGAGATGGTGGGCGACCACGTCCGGCACAACTCGTACTTCATCGACTTCCCGGCGAACGTGCCGGACACCGAGGAGTTCTGGACGCGGTGTGTGGCGAAGGCGCTCTGCGACGACACCTCGCGCGAGAGCGTGCTGACGCAGCTGGCACACGGGGTGCTGGACCTGCTCAGCCTTCCCACGTACGGCCGTTACCAGCACACCTACGAGGAGATGCTCGCGGCGCAGGACGAGCTGATCGCCTCGGCGGGCGACCGGGTGACCGTGCTGCACCTCGGGCGGGGCCTGGACGACGAACTCACGGACCTGTACCTGGCCCTGGCGGGCAGCACGACGCCGCTGGGCGAGGAGCACCTGCGCGACCTCAGGACCCTCGCCGAGTGCTGCGCGCTCGGCCCCCAGCCGGAGTCGATCCCGGTCCGGGAGAACCGGGCGGTCGTCAACGAGGCCCGTCTCGCCGTCGGCGCGGACCTCCTGCTGGACACCGTCACCGACGTGCTGCGGCTGGCCTGCGCGCTGTCGGGCGGCGACGTGACGCTGCAGGAGCCGACCCGGTTCCGGACCCTCCCGCGGCCGGCCCGCCGTGCGCTGCTCGCGGGCCTCGACGCCGTGGTCGCGGCGAACCCCGCCAAGCTGGCCGATGTGCACGCGCACCGCGAGCCCTTCAAGCGGCTCGGCGAGCGTCTCCACCCGCACGAGTACCCTCGCTGGCCGCACGCCGCCGACGTGTTCGCCGTGGCCCGGGGCGAGAAGGAGGCGCGGTCCTTCGACAGCCGTGTCGAGGAGCTGCTCCGCGCGTCCGGCGTCCTCGGTGCGGTGCGGCTGCTGGAGTCCGCTCCCGGCAAGCTGTTCCGCGCCCTGGACCTCCTGCTGCGCAGCGCCGCCGGCCAGGACGAGCGGGACGCGGTGGTGGCCGCCGCGGCGCGGGTCGCTCCCGAGGTCTCCGGCCGGGTCGTGCTCTCGGTCCGCGAGCACTTCCAGAACCGGGAGCGGGAGACCGGCGCACCCCGGATCTTCGTCAACCGCCGTGGCCGCGGCTGGGCCGCCCCCGACGCCCGGTCGCCGGTCCCCGCCGCCGACCGCGACCGGCTGATCGCCGCCCTCGACGCCGAGCTGCGCCGCAGGCTCCCGGCACCGGGCCGGCTGCTGCTCGACCCCGACGTCCTCGACGTGGCGCTCCCGCTCAGCGGCAGGGCGACCGCGGCCGGGCTCGGCGTACTGCCGCGAGGTTCGCTCTCGGCGGTCGACGGCGAACAGCTGCGCTTCTTCGTGTACTGGAAGCAGACCGGGCGCCGGACCGACTACGACCTCTCGGCGCTGCTCCTCGACGCGGACTACCGCACCCGCTCCTGGCTCTCCTACACGTCCCTCAGGGCTGTCGGGGGCAGGCACTCGGGCGATGTCACCGAGGCGCCCGAGGGGGCCTCGGAGTTCATCGACCTGTCCCTGCGCCGGGTACGCGGCGCGTTCATCGTTCCGCAGGTCAACATCTACGACGGCGAGGGCTTCGAGGAGGTCGAGGAGTCGTTCTTCGGTTTCATGCTGCGCGACGGTGAACAGAGGGGCCGGCCGTTCGAGCCGCGCACGGTGCGCATGAAGTCGGACCTCCGCGGGGCGGGCCGGGTGGCGCTGCCGCTGGTGTTCCGGCGCGAGGACGACGGCCGGTGGCGCGCGAAGTGGCTGCACCTGTACCTGAAGGGCGTCTCGTCGGCCAACCGGGTCGAGCAGAACCAGGTGTCGGTGTCCAAGGTGGTGCGCGCCGTCGTGGAGCGCGAGCACCTGACGGTGCGGTACCTGGCCGACCTGATGTCCGGCGACACCACGGCCGTGGATCTGTGGGACGGCGGGCCGGTCCCGGACGAGCCCGTGACGTACATCGGTCTCGGACGTCCCGAGGGGCTGCACCCGGACTCCCGGGTCATCACCCTCGAAAACCTGCGCGACGTGGTCCCGGGCTGAGTGCTAGCGTTTCCCGCGGCGAGGCCATGAAGGGGCTTCCTTCTCAACTCCTTTCCTGAACAAGTCCTTTCGCTTTCCTCGCCCTCGACATCGCTCCGGGCGGTGCCCGCGCTCACCGCGCGGGCACCGCCCGAGCCGTTTTCAGGGTCTGTTCCGCGTGGCCACGGCTGAAGAGGACGGTATGCACCAGCGGGCTCGGAGACGGCGCGGTGCGGTGCGACGCACAAGGCTGACAGGTCGGTGCCTGTTCCAGGGGTCAGGTGAGTGCTCTCGCCAGGAGGGTGGCGGTTTCGGCGATCAGCGGGTTGTCGGGGGAGGCGTCGGGCTCGTGTTTCGTCGTGAGGACTGCCATGACGAGGGGTGAGCGGCCCGGGGGCCACGTGATGCCCACGTCGTGGTTGGTCCCGTACATCCCGACCCCCGTCTTGTCGGCGACGGTCCAGTCGGAGGGCAGGCCGGCTCGCAGTTTCGCGCCGCCCGTGGTGTTGGCGAGCAGCCAGTCGGTGAGCCGTTCGCGGTCGCCGGCCGCGAGTGCGGTGCCGAGAGCCAGCCGGGCGTAGGTCCGTCCGATGGCGCTCGGGCTGGTGGTGTCCGTCGTACGCCACGGTTCGGCGGAGTTCAGTTCGGGCTCCCACCGGTCGAGCCGCGTCGTCCTGTCTCCGATGGAGCGGCAGAACCTGGTGATCGCGGTGGGTCCTCCCAGCTCCCGGAGCAGGAGGTTTCCCGCGGCGTTGTCGCTGTGGCAGATGGTGGCGGCGCACAGTTCCGCGACCGTCATGCCGTCGGCGAGGTTCTCCGGCTTGCCGGTGATCGGCGCGTAGCCGGAGTCCGTGACGTCCTTCCCGGTGTATCGGACGCGCCTGGCCAGGAACTCCCCGTCACGGTCGAGGTCACGCAGCACAGCCGCGACGGCCAGTGTCTTGAAGAGCGAACAGACGGGGAAACGCTCGTGCGCGCGGTACCGCACCGTCCGGCCGGTGGCCGCGTCGCGGGCGTAGACCCCCAGCCGGGCGGAATGCCGCCGTTCGAGGTCTCTCAGCCGGCGCATGATCTCGCTGCCGTTCTCGGGTGTCGACGCGTGGGCGTTTCCGCTCGCGGGCAGGGCGGTGGCCAGTGCCGCTCCGGCTCCCAGGGCGAGCACCTTACGCCGGGACGAGGGCTTTCCTGCGGTATCTAAGATCATCTTCTCCTCCGGTCAGGATCTCCACTGCCAAGAACGCCCGTCCGGATCGCCTGGTTCCGCCCGAGGGGAGACGCACCCTCGGGGCAACCGGGCAACAGAGCGGTCGGCGGCCCTCGTCGGCCTCCTCATACTGCCGCTCGTCCAGCCGAGGAGAAGATCGCCAGGGCTCCGGCAGAGAAAATCCGTACCGTGCCGGCCGGAGAGGGCGGAGACTCTTCACATGGCCGACATGGGGGCGTTCCGGGAAGCAGTCGTCGCGTGGGATGCCGGTGGGCCGGGTGGGCCCGCGCGCGAGCTGGCGGCGCGGTTGCCCGTCCGGGCGGTCGTCCTGCTCGAAGGGCCGAGCGACGCCGCGGCCGTCGACGCACTGGCTGAGCGGCGCGGGCGGGACCTGGAGGGCGAAGGGGTCTGCGTACTGCCGATGGGCGGTGCGATGAGCGTCGGGCGCTTCGCCCGGCTTCTCGGGCCGTCACCCGGCCTGGGCCTGCGCCTCACGGGACTGTGCGACGTGCGGGAACGCCGCTTCTACGCCCGTGCCTTGACCGGGTCGGCGGTGGCCGGTGCGGCACAGCCGCAGCGGTTCTTCGTCTGCGCGGCGGATCTGGAGGACGAGCTGATCCGCGCGCTGGGTGTGGCACGGGTGGAGGAACTCGTCCGGGCCGAGGGCGACCTGCGTGCCCTGCGGACGTTCCTGCGCCAGCCCGCGCAGCAGGGCCGCACCCCGCAGCAGCAGCTGCGGCGCTTCCTCGGCACGAAGAAGGGGCGCAAGATCCGCTACGGCCGCGTCCTCGTCGAGGCCCTCGAACCCGACCGCGTACCCGCCCCGCTCGACGACCTGCTCGCCGGCCTCTTGACGCATCCGTCGGCCTGACTTCGGCCCGGGGTCGGGCGGACCCGTAGCGGGCCGTTCACCCATGGACGGGAAGAACGGTCCGACTGCCGTCCTCCCGGCCTGCGCCGGTCACGGGCCCGGGCCGTGGTGAACTGTCCGCTCGGTCACGTCGACGGCAGGAGGGCCAACGCCTCCTTGGCGTTGTGTTCGGCGATCCCCCGCATCGCCGCCCGGTGCGGGAAGTCGCCGTCGAGGAGGCGCAGGGGGCCGGCCACCAGGGAGAGACGCATGGCGAGCATGTAGAGGTCGAGCCGTGCCGGATCGAGGCCGGGGCGGGACAAGGCCGGGTACCGCTCACCGAAGCGAAGCTGGAGGAAGACGTGCTCCCACTCGACGTCGAAGAACATCAGACCCTCGATGTCGATCAGGACCGGATGTCCGGAGGCGTCGACCAGGACGTGGTCGGGCCCGAGTTCACCGTGGATCAGTCCGTGGCTCGTACGGGGCGGGACAACTGCGGCCAGCTCCTGGAGGCGGTCGTGCAGAGGGGCCGCGGCCGACCCGATCCCGGGGTCCCGTTCCGCCGCGTCCGCCAGATCCTCAAGGGCACGCTCAAGGACCAGCTGCTCGCACGGAACACCGCTCGCCCTGCCGCCCCGTTCGAGCACGTCCACCCTGCCGTACCGCCGGCTGTGCTGCCGGTGCATCACGTCGAGCACGGCGGCCAGCTCGCCCAAGGCGTCTGCCGCACGGGCGGGGTCCGTCGCCAGAAGCGCTTCGAGGGTGCCACCGGCCACGTCCTCGACCACCGCGACGTCCGCCGGGTACCGTCGGCGGCTGTCGTCGGCCAGGAGCACCCCGGGGACCCGGACCCCGAGGCGGTCCAGCCTCCGCTGAGCGGCGAGAAAGGGGACCAGCCCGGAGGCGGGGGCGAACGGGTGGGCCGTGTCGGCGTCTTGTGAACCGGGCCAGAAGTTCTCGGACTCGGCCCAGCTGTAGACGATCACACTCGCTGTGCGCGGTCCGTCGACCTGGACGCGGTAGACCCCCTTCTTGCTCCCGCCCCGCAACCGGTCCACTGCGACCGTACGGAACCCGGACCCCAGTGCCTCATGCACGATCCCCGACAAGGCTTCGGTATCCGTGAATTGACGCATTCAACGACCTTAACCTCGACCCGGCAACGGCACAGTCGGCTTCTCGGGCCGTGCCGACTCGGTCCGCAGTGGTGCGAAGTCGTGGTGGACGCAGTGGAGCGGGACGGGCGACGGCCGGCCCCGGGACGGGCGTGTGAGGGCGCCCGTCCCGGGGCGGTCGGGTTGCTCAGAGCTGCCGGTAGTACACGGTCACCGGGAGCGGGGTGCACCCGAGTTTCTCGTACAGGGCCCTGGCGGGTGCGTGGAAGGGGTCTCCTCCGGTGCCGATCTCGACCACCTCGGCTCCGAGGGACCGCATCTGTGCGAAGGCGTGCTCGCACAGGGCGGTGCCCACCTGGTGCCGGCGGTGCTCGGCGGACACGGCGAGGTGCGTGACGCTGCCGTTCCTGCGTGCCGGGTCGACGGTCCAGGCCACGTAACCCGCGATGCCGTCGTCGGTCTCGGCGACCGCGACGTACGCGTGCCGCTCGGGGGCGTGGAGTTCGGCGACCTGTTTGCGGTAGTCGTCGCGCCAGTCGCCGTGCTGGTTGGCGAAGACGACCTCGCCCACCAGGGGGCGGAAGGAGTCCTCGTAGAACGGCCGGAACGTCTCGATGGTCAGTTCGGTGAGTGGCGCCAAGTCGCCGTGAAGGAACGCGCGAATGCGCATGGGAGTGTGCCTTTCGGGGCTGAGGGCTTGATACCAGGGGATGCCCGGAGAAGAGAGGTCAGCGGTCGGCCCGCTCCCTGCCGATCGCGGTTGGATCGGCGGTGAGTCAGACCCTCAGCGGCGGGTACGCCAGGCGGCAAAGCACTCCATGACCGCAGCCTAGCGTCCGGGCCCACCTGCGCGCACTCGGGATTCGCTCTCGGCGCGGGCGTCTGCTGTGGGCCGATGGGACAGGGGACGACGAGGAATGACCAATGGACATACGGGGTGGACCCGCCGGCCGCTGGAGCAGGCGTGCTCGGCGACAGCTGCTCGGCGTGGATGCCGCCCGCTTCGGTGATCACGCCCTGGCGGCCGGTCTGGCTCGCGAGTCGACTCGGCGGAGCAACACGAGAACGGATACACGATGACCACGGACGGCCCGTCCGACGCCCGGACTTTCGGCAGCGTACTGACGGTGACCACCGCCCGAGGCCCTGGCGGCACCACCTCGCTCCACGTGAAGGCGGACATCCCCGGCCAGCTCATCGACTGGGCAAGAGCAAGTAGACCCTCAACGCACTCCTCACGAACCTCCGCTCCCCGGGGTTGATGTGACGTTGCTCAGGCCAGTAGCTGTACTCAGGTGGGACCGGGCCCTTGGCCGGGGCGGATGACGCTGCCCGGTGCCTCCGGAGGAGTGGGCGGAGGCGCCGTGAACCCCGCTGTCGGGTAGGGGAACCGGCCTGGGACGGGGGCGGGTGTCGGGAGTGAGGCTGCCGGTGTCCGGCGTCTGCGGAGGACGGTGGTGACCGCGATGACCGCTGCGAGGAGTGCGGCCGCACCGATGCCCAGCGTTGTCCAGAGGGTGCCGTCCTCCGTGGACGCCGCGGAGGCCGCTGCGGCGGTGTCGTCTTCCTTGGCCGGAGCGCCCGCGTCGGAGGTTCCAGAAGCCTGAGGTGAGGGTGACTTCGGCTCGGCTGCTGCGAGATCGGGGAGCGGGTAGACGTCGGCGGGTCCCGGGTCGCCGGGGTTCTGCAGGGCGATGCGGGGGCGGACGATGCCGTAGCCGATGGAGTCGTTGCGCTGGGCACCGTCCGTGGGGCCGCCGATGGTGTTGAGCATGACGCGCAGGACCTGGTTGTTGGTCCAGTCCGGATGCTCGGCCCAGATCAGGGCGGCGCTGGCCGAGGCGAGGGCGGTGGCGTCGCTGGTGCCGTGGGTCCGGCAGAGGCCTGTCTCGCTCCCGCAGGCGGCCACCATGTCCTCCCCCGGGGCGGCCATGTCGACCTGCGGACCGTACTCGGACTCGGCGGTCCTGCGCAGGTCCTTGCCCACCGCCGCCACACCGACCACTCCCGGAGTGGCAGCGGGGTACATCACCTCGTTGGCCCCGTCTCCGTTGTTCCCGACGGCGGCGAAGATCAACGATCCCTTGTCGAGTGCGTACTTCACCGCTGCGGTCAGCTGCGGTGAACCTTCCGTGGCGCCCTGGGAGATGTTGATGACCTTTGCGCCCTTGTCGGCGGCGTAGCGGATCGCCGGTACGACTGCCTTGTTGAAACGGTCTTCGGCCTCAGCCTTGTTGGCTGCCGTGTCCGTATTGGGCAGACGGATCGGGAGAATCTTCGCGCCGGGTGCGAGCCCGAAGGCGCCGTTGCCGCCGCCGTACGCGCCGGTCCCCGCGATCAGGCCGGCCATGCCGGTGCCATGGCCCTCGTAGTCGGTGTGCTCGTCGCCCGGTTGGTCCGGCGCGAGGTCCTTGCCGGGGAGGACGCGCCCCTCCAGGTCGGGATTGTTCGGGTCGACGCCGCTGTCGATGACGGCGACCGTGACACCCTCGCCGGTGCTGGTCTGCCACATCTGCTCGGCCTTCATCGCGTCCAGGAACCACTGCTCCCCGCGCGTCGACTCCGCGCGGGCCGTCGTGCCCGCGGCGGTGACCAGCAGCAGGCCGAGGACCGCCGATGCCGCCGCACGGCGGCCCCTGTGTCTGGTGCTGCTGGTGCGCATGAACGTCGCTCTCTTCCGTTCCTGGATACGTCAGTCGATGACCGGCGGTACGGCGCGACGGCCGCCCTGCCGCCAGGTCTCCTCATCCTCGGCCACGCCGTACGGTCGCCCACGGCTGCTGCCCGTGTTCGGCGAAGGCGCCGACCGAGAGGCACGAGTTCCACCGACACCATGACCACCGCCCCGGCGCGTCGCGCTGGACGCGCCGCCCACGATGCCGCGGCCCGCCGTGCCTGAACCCGCTGTGGCACCTGGGCTGCCAGGTCCGGACATCACCGTCCCCGCACGCCCCGGCTGCTGCGGAAGGCCGCTGCCGGCACCGTCATTGGGCAGCGGACGGCCGCCGATGATGCCCCCGTTCGAGACCGCGGGACGACGACCGGGAACCTGGCCCTGCCGGCCCGCCACACGGCCGACCGGACTCGTCGTACCAGTGGTCGGGCCCACCGGGCCGCGCGTGGCCGCGCCCTCCCCGCCCACGACCACACCGCGCGGGATGGGCCCCGTCGGCCTCCCCGCAGGTGGTGTGACAGAACGGCCGCCGACAATACCGCTACCGCCGCCGACACCGCCGGTGGCACCTGGCGGCATGCGCACGGGATTCGACACTGTCCCCTGGCCGGGCAGAAAGGACGCACGGCCAACTCCTGGTGTCCGTCCCTGCCCTGCCGGGTTGTTGACGGGAGCGCCTCCGCCGCTGCCGAACACGGGAGGGATCAAGCCGGTCTGCGAAGTCGCGCCGCCCTTCGCCTGATCCGGGCCTGGCAGGCCGCCTGCCGCAGTGGCCGGAGACGGTGGACTTTGAGGAAGCGTGGCCACAGAGTCGATGCCCATCCGCGTGGGCTGCTCCACGTCCTCCGGTGCGTAGTGCGCGGATGATGCCATGCCCGAGGGCTGCCGCAGGCCAGAGGCGCCGGCGGAACTCTCCTGATCGTGCGCGGCATGTGTGGAGGAAGCAGCCCCGGACACGGCAGCCGCCACCGCGGAACCGCCGGGACGAGCCTCAGCCGTACCGCCGTGGAACGCGATACCGTCCTTCGGCACGATCGCCTTGGGCGGCGGCGGGAACTTCGGCCGTTCCAGCGCGTTCAGCTGTGTGGCCGACCACGCATACGTCTGCCCCAGCTTCCGCATCTGCGCCGCTGCCTGCTGACGCACCTTCTCCTTGTTCGCCGCCAACGCCGCAAGCTCGCTCGCGGACTTGGCGCCCACCGCCGCGGCGTCCGGGTCGTTGCGTGCCGCCCGCGCCGCGTCCAGGTTCGCCTGTGCGCTCTCGGCATCTCGTGGGATCGCCGCCTGCGCCTGGGCGATCGCTCCCGACGTCTCGCCCAGCCACTTCGCCGCGTCCTCACTGAAGTCGCCCAGCCGCAGTGTGGAGTTGGCCAGATCGCCGCTCCAGGTGCGGAAGGCGTCCGCTCCCTTGCCCTTCCACTCCACCCACTGCGGGCGGACCTTCAGCTCCTCTGCGATCTTGCGGATCTCCTTCGCCGCCGCCACCAGCCGGTCGGCGGCGGCCTGCACCGTCCCCGCGTTCGCCTGATCCAGCCATGCCAGCATCTGCTCATGGCTCATGTTCTCGAAGGACGTTCCGCCTCCGGGTCCCTTGCCTGCCATCAGATCGACCCTCCGGCGTCGTCGCCCACCGGTGTCCGGCCGCCGCTGCTCGGGGCCTGCTGGGGGAGGCCGGGATCGTAACTGCCGCCGTAGTGCTTGGTGGTCTCCGCGCTGATCGCCGCCATGCGGTCCCGGACGTCCAGGTCGATGTTCTGGTAGCCCTTGTGCGAGGCCAGCACGGCGATGTTCATGCCCTCCATGGAGTCCGACAGCAGCTTCGAGAGCGTCTCCAGTTCGCCGATCACCGTCTCGTACGCGGTGAACAGCCCGGCCGCCTCCGCCCACGCCCCGTCCCCGCCGCCGAACTGGTGGCGTGCGAGCTGTTCCTGGCCCACCTCGCCCGGACCTGCCGCCGAGCCCTTCAGGTCGCCGATGAGGTCGTCGACGCGCTTGCGGAACGCCGTGAACGACGACAGCTCGGCGGCCATGTCGGCCTGCGCGGAAAGCGCCCCCGCCATACCGGACGGGACCGACGCCCATGACGACAGACCCGGACCCGAACCGCCCTCGCTCGGCAACACAGCGCCCTCCCCGTACCTCTTGAACAACCGGACATCCCACAGCCGCACCAGGAACTCTAACCACCGGCAGTGACAATCCACAGCCGTCTCGTCGCGGAGAGCTACCGGGGTCGGGCTGCGCAGGGATCGCTCGGCCCATCGCCGGGGCCTGGCGGCTCTTCGAGCATGAGTCCATCCAACACCAAAGCGTGATCAGCCGTATGAGTGTTCGTACTCAGACGGCTTCTCGAACGGTGTGCCCGAGTTTCTCGTACAGGTTCACAGGGTCCTGTCGGCTAACCGTGGGCGCCTTCGACGGCTTCCCCCGCAGGGCCGCTCTCGCCCGGTCCACTGTCCTCGGGGCCGAGGGAGTGGTCCTCCCAGCGGTGCGCCCACCAGCCCTCGCCGGGGGCGCCGGAGAGGACGACGGCGCCGGTGTTCCGCAGCGCGTGGGTGGAGGCGAAGGCGATGTCGACGTTCTCCGCCCGGGCCGCCACCCACATGCGGATCGCGGCGCCGTGGCTGACCATGGCCACGGTCTCGGCCCCGGTGGCCGCGGCCTCCTCCACGACGGCGTCGTACCGCCCCAGGGCCTCCACCCCGTTCTCCCCGCCCGGCATCCGGAGCCCGGTGTCCCCCGCCGACCAGGCGAAGGCGGTGGTCAGGTAGGTCTCGGCGGCCTCGGCGTCCCCTCGCATCTCCAGGTCGCCGGCGGACAGCTCCCGGATACCGTCGCGCACCCGGACCTCCAGTCCCGTCCGGGTGGCCAGCGGCGCCGCGGTGAGCTGTGCGCGCAGCAGGGTGGAGGCGTAGAGGGCGTCGATCCTCTCCTCCGCCAGCGCGTCCGGGAGGGCGGCCGCCTGCTCCTGGCCCAGCGGGGTCAGCCCGGGGCCGGGTTCCGCCGTGTCCAGCAGGTGCTTGAGGTTGGAAGGGGTCTGACCGTGGCGTATGAGCAGGAGTCGCATGTCCGGGTCTGTCTCCTGAAGGCCGGGAGGGAGATGGCCTTCCACTCTGCCATCCCGCTTGTTTCCGTGTCGGGTCGCCGTCTGCGGACCGGCTGGCCATGCTGGTGCTGGGAGCGGCCTGCTTCCCGGCGACCTTCCCAGTGACAAGGAGCACGGCATGTCCACGGACCCGGTCGGACGATTCCTGACGGCTTTGGACCCGGACCACCGGGAGGCCATCAGCGCCAAACCGCGCGAGGAGCAGGAACAGCTCGCGGCGGCCTGGGAGCGGGAGCTGGAGAGCGACACCGAACTCGACTCCCTCGACGAGCTGTCCCCGGCGGCGGCGGAAGCCGAGGCGGCCCGCCGCGTCCTGAACCGCGAGGCGGACTGAGACCTGCGGGTTGAAGCCTGCGGGCCGAGACCTGCCCGGCCGGTCACGCGTCTCGCCGAGGAGGGCACCCGGCTCGCCGACACCCACCAGGGGGTGTTCGCCGAGCCGGGGCCAGGTGCGCAAGCACTACGACGACGACCGGGGCGCCCTGGTCGGCCTGGTCGGCCTGGTCGCGCTGATCAACGCGGCCAGCCGGCTCGCCGTGGTCGTACGCCGGCGGGGAGGCTCCTCCGGGCCCGGTACGTTCGCTGCCGCGGTCGACACCTGACCGGCAGGCGAAATCCGGCCCGGCCCGTGATCACTCGATCCGGGCCGGGCCGTCGGCCGTCGGCCGGGCCTCGCTCCGCCCGTCACTCCGCCGGGGACAGTTCCGCTCGGCCGAAGAGGAGGGCGTAACCCGGGGGCAGTTGGTCCAGGATGCGGGTGACCAGGGCGTCACCGACCAGGCGCGGCAGGACGCTCAGGACCGAGCTGGCGTCCCAGCGGGCCGTGGCCGGGGTCGCCCCCTCGATACGGGTGGCCAACGAGTCGACGAACTCCGCCGCCGTCAGGGGGCGGGTCGCCGGGATCTGGGAGGCGAGCACCCTGGCCGCCTCCTCCGGCAGGGCGCGGGCCAGCTCGACGCGTTCGTCGCCGACGACGTGGCCGCCGAGCGCGGACAGGACGATGCGGGTGACGCTCTCCGCCTCCGCTCTCGTCGGGTACCGGCCCGCCTCCCGTACCGCGTCCACCAGTTCGCGCCAGCCGTCCTCCCAGCCGTCGTCGCGGCGCGTGCGGCGGTCGCGGTTCGGGGCGGGGATCATCCCTTCCGTACGCGGTGTCACGGGCTTCTGCGGCGTCAGCGTGGTCATTGTCATGGCTCCTCTCCTTCTCAGGGCTTCGACTGCCCCCACATCAGACAGGCATGGGACGCGTCCCGCGGAAGCCGGAATCCGGAATCCGCGGGACGCGTTTCGTGCGTGCTGTCAGCCGCCGATCTGCTTGCGGCTGTCGCCGCCGGTGATCTGGATGCGGCGTGGCTTGGCCTGTTCGGCCACCGGGATGCGCAGGGTCAGGACGCCGGCTTCGTAGGAAGCGTCGATGCGTTCGGTGTCCAGGGTTTCGCCGAGGAAGAGCTGTCGGGTGAAGGAGCCCGTGGGACGTTCGGCGACCAGCAGCTCCGCGTTCTCGGGAGCCGGGGAACGGCGTTCGGCGCGCACGTTGAGGACGTTGCGCTCGACGTCCAGTTCGATCGTCTCGGGGTCGATGCCGGGGAGGTCGAAGTGGACGATGAAGTCGTCCCCTGCCCGGTAGGCCTCCATCGGCATCACCGAGGGGCGGCCGGTGGAGCCGAGGACCTGCTGCGCGAGTCGGTCGAATTCGCGGAAGGGGTCCGTGCGCATGAGCATCACAGCTCACTCCTTTCATCAATGGTCCAGGTGCGATGCCCTACGCCTTCTTATATAGCTCACGGGAGGAAAGTTGACAACCCAAGACTCAACTCCTGGCTCCGGCGCCCCTGGCCCCCTCACGGCCTCGCCCCGCCCCGGGCGCGGTACGGCCGGTCCGGGGGTTAGCCTCGGAGTCTTGTGAAGGCCCGCCCTTCAGACGCAGCAGCAGGAGGCAGGACAGGACATGGCGAAGGTCCCGAGTTCGGTACTGGCCGCGAGTGGACTGGTCGGCGGGTACGGCGTGGCCCGCTGGACGCGGAAGCGGGAGCTGGGCGGGGTCGTGCTCGCCGTCGCCGGGGCCGCTGCCGCGCGGCAGTGGCGGGAGCGGGCCGGAGGGACGGCCGCGGGGGCGCTGTCGGCCGCGTATGTCGCCGCCTTCGCGGGGTCGCATCCGCTCGCGAAGAAGGTCGGCGCCTGGCCGGCGGTGTTCGGCGCGGCGGGAGCCGTGGCGCTCGCCGCGTGGGCGGTCGCCGACCGGCGGGGCTGAGTCCGCCGGGCACCGCGGGCGACACCGCCCCTACGCCCCCACCGCCCGCGCCACCGTGTAGATGACCAGGCCCGCCAGGGAGCCGACGACCGTGCCGTTGATGCGGATGAACTGGAGGTCGCGGCCGATGTTCGCCTCGATCTTCTTCGTGGTGTGCTCGGGGTCCCAGCTCGCCACGGTGTCCGTGATCAGGGAGGTGATCTCCTTGCGGTAGGTGGTCACGACGTACACCGCGGCGCTCTCCAGCCAGCCGTCGACCTTGCCCTGCATCCTGGGGTCGGCCGCCATGCGCGCGCCCAGCGACAGCAGTGAGGCGCGCACCCGCAGCCGCAGCTCGCTGCGCTCGTCCTCCGCCGCGGAGACGATCATGGACCGTACGGCGGTCCAGGCGGAGGCGATCAGGTCCTGGACCTCGCTGCGGCCGAGGACCTCGCCCTTGAGGCGTTCGACCCGGGCGCGGGTGTCGGTGTCGGACTGGAGGTCGGAGGCGAAGTCGGCGAGGAAGCGGTCGAGGGCGCCGCGCGCGGGGTGGGTGGGCATGTCGCGCATCTCGGTGATGAAGCGCAGCAGCTCCTTGTAGACGCGTTCACCGACCTTGCGGTCCACGAACCTCGGGGTCCAGCCGGGGGCCCCGCCGTGCACGGCGTCCATCACGTAGTCGCCGTGCAGGACGAGCCAGTCGTGGGCGCGGGCGACGACGACGTCGACGGCCTTCTTGTGACCGCCGTCGGCGACGATCCTGTCCAGCATCTTGCCCATGCCGGGCGCGATCTCCTGGGCGTTCGCGCGGCGCGTGACGGCCTCCCCGACCACCGCCTGGACGTCGGAGTCGCGCAGCACGGTCAGCGCGCCGCGCAGGGCGGCCGACAGCTCGGCGGTGACCCGGTCGGCGTGTTCGGGCACCGCGAGCCAGGCGCCGAGCCGGCTGCCGATGCCGACGGCGCGCAGCCGCCCGCGCACGACGTCCTCGGAGAGGAAGTTCTCCCCGACGAAGTCGCCCAGGGAGACACCGAGCTGGTCCTTCTTGTTGGGGATGATCGCGGTGTGCGGGATGCGCAGGCCGAGGGGGTAGCGGAAGAGGGCGGTCACGGCGAACCAGTCGGCGAGCGCGCCGACCATGCCCGCCTCGGCCGCGGCGGCGACATAGCCCGCCCAGGCGCCGGCGCCCCGGTGGGAGGCCCACTCGGCGAGGACGTACACCACGGCGACGAACAGCAGCAGTCCGGTGGCGGTGAGCTTCATCCGGCGCACACCGCGCTGCTTCTCCTCGTCCGCCGCGCTGAACGTCGTCATCGCGCGGTTCGTGACGCCGCCGGGGCCGGGACCCGGAGCGGAACCGGCACCGGGACCCGCGCCGGAACCGGCACCGGCACCGGTTCCGGCACCGGTTCCGGCATCCGTGGTGTCCGCCGCCCTCGTCCGCTCGGTCCGTTTCATCCGCTCCACTCGCTCCACCTGTTCCGGCCCGCTGCACCTGTTCGGTGATCCCTCACACATTGTCCCTTCCTGTCCGACTCCCGGAACGGAACAGGAGTTCCCGGCGTCTGTTCAAGGGGGATCCGCCAGAAGTCCTGCCGGGGAACTCCCCCTCGTCCATGACGCATCATGGGATCGTCCGAACGGAGCCTCGGGCTCCCACCGTCCGAGGAGAACAGAACAGCATGACCCGGCGACGTGACGGGGGCGCGGGGGCGCCGCCCGCGAAGTACCGCGCCCTGCTCGCCGCCATGGTCGCCGCGATCGTGGCCGTCTCCGCCGCCATATACGTCACGGCGGCCTCCGACGACGGTACGCGACACCGCGGCACCCTCGCCGACGGCCGCGGCGCTCCGCAGAACCCGGCCGCACCCGCCTCCACCGGCACCTGGGTCGGCTCCTGGGCCGCCTCCCCCGTCGGGGGCGAGCCCGACACCGAGACGACCGGCCTCGCGGGCCACTCGGTGCGCAACGTCGTGCACACCAGCGTCGGCGGCTCCAGCGCCCGGATCACCCTGTCCAACCTCTACGGGCAGTCCCCGCTGACCGTCACCCACGCCTCGATCGCCGTCTCCGCCGGCCGGGGCACCGCGGCGGCGCTCGCCGGCACCATGCGGCAGCTCACCTTCGGCGGCGGCCCCGCCGTCGTCATCCCGGCCGGCGGCCAGGTGATGAGCGACGCCGTGCGCATCGCCGTCCCGTACGACGGGGACGTCCTGGTCACGACGTACTCCCCCAGCGTCTCCGGACCGGTCACGTACCACCCGCGCGCCCGCCAGATCTCCTACGCCGCCCGCGGCGAGCACACCCGCGACACGACCGGCGCCGCGTACACCGAGGAGAGCACCTACTGGCGCTACCTGACCGCGCTGGACGTGCTGAGCAACGAGGCCGACGGCACCGTCGTCGTCCTCGGCGACTCGCTCACCGACGGCGTCACCTCCACCACGGGCGGCAACAACCGCTGGCCGGACGTCCTGTCCGACCGGCTGCGCGCCGCGGTCGAGGCCGGGCGGGACGTGCCGCGCCACGGCGTCGTCAACGCGGGCATCAGCGGCAACCGCGTCCTCGCCGACGGCCTCGGCCGCCCCCCGGAGAACCCCAGCGGCCTGAACCGGTTCGACCGCGACGTCCTCGACCGTACGAACGTCAAGGTCGTCGTCATCGTCCTCGGCGTCAACGACATCCTGCGCGACCGGAACCTCGCCGACCCGGACGCGGTCGTCGGCGGCCTGAACACCCTGGTCGAGCGGGCCCACGCCCGCGGGCTGAAGGTCGTCGGCGCGACCCTGATGCCGTTCGGCGGCCACCGCGGCCACACCGGCCCGCGCGAGGCGGTACGGCAGCAGATCAACGCGGAGATCCGCGCGGGGCGCGTCTTCGACGCCGTCGTCGACTTCGACCGGGCCCTGCGCGACCCGTACGACCCGCGCCGGCTGCGCTCCGACTACGACTCGGGCGACCACCTCCACCCGAGCGACCGGGGGTACGCGCGGATGGCGGAGGTCTTCGACCTGGACGACCTGAAGGGCGGGGCACCGGCCCGGCTGTAGGCAGCGGGCGGCCGGTGCGGGCGGCGCGGCCCGGTCCGGTCAGCGGTCGCCGTCGCGGCGGGGTTCGCGCTGCTCCTCGCCGTGGCGGCCGTGCAGGGAGTCGAAGGAGCCGTACCCGTGCCCGGCCCCGAGGCCCCCGTGGCCCAGGGATGCCTGGCCGGACGAGGAGGCGTCGAGCTCGCGGCGGTGTTCCCCGCGGTCCCCGCGGTCCTTGCGTTCCAGCTTCTCGCGGCGGCGTTCCTCGCGCAGCCGCTGCTTCTCCGCCCGGGCCAGCTTGCGCTGGACGCCGACGCCGCCCCAGAAGGCGAACCCCGTGACGATCACCCGCGGGGCACCCGGGTCACCCGGCTCGCCCTCCTCACTGTGGTCGAAGCCGCCCATGAGGCCGAAACCGCGGACGACGACCTCGACCCCCGGCGGGACGATGACGTCCACCCCGCCCATGATCGCGACCGCGTTGATCACGACCTCGCGGTCCGCGAAGTTCGCCTCCCGCAGATCGATCTGCCCGCCGCCCATGAAGGTGAAGCAGTTGAACCGTCGCGGCGCCGTCCAGCGGCCCTTGCGCTGGAACCCCGACATCACGGCGACGGCCCAGGTCGACGTCCCCTCGCTGCCCGGAACCACCCGGTCCGCCCAACTGTCGGCCTGCTCCGGGCCCTTGGTCAGGGACACGGCGGGGGCCGTCACGCCCGGGGCGGGCAGATCGCGGGTGATCGGCTCGAGTTCCCGGTAGGTCCGCGCCTTGTACGTCGCGTCCAGCCGCTCCTCGAACTCGTCCATGTCGAGACGCCCCTCCGCGAGCGCGTCCCGCAGGACGGCGGCGACCCGCTCTCGGTCGGCATCGGAGGCGCGGAGGTCCGGGACTGCGTCGTCGGTCATACACAGCAGCCTACGAGGTCCCCCGATCGAGGGCTACGAGCGGCCGGGGGCTACGAACGGCCGGGGCTACGAGACCGCCTGCCCCGCCGCATCCGCCCGCCCCGTCCCGTCCGTCCGTCCCGCCTGCTCCGCCTGCTCCGCCTGCTCCGCCTGCTCCGCGTACATCTTCGCGATCACCGCCTCGATGTCCGGCTCCCGCACCGACAGGTCGACCAGCGGGTACTCCGCCGCGATCCGCGCCACCAGCGGAGCCGCCGACTCCGCCGCCGGGAACGCCAGCCACTGCCTCGCCCCCTCCACCCGCACCACCCGCGCGGGCGCCGGCGCGTCGACCGGGGGCATCTCCCGCTCCAGGTCCACCACCAGGGTCCGCTCGCTCTCCCCCGCCCGGTGCAGCCCGGCGAGCGGGCCGTCGTACATCAGCCGGCCGTGGTCGATGACCATCACCCGCGAGCACAACTGCTCGATGTCCTGCAGGTCGTGCGTGGTCAGCAGCACCGTCGTGGCACGCTCGGCGTTCAACTCCCGCAGGAACTCCCGCACCTTGGTCTTGGAGACGACATCCAGACCGATGGTCGGCTCGTCCAGGTACAGCACCTCCGGGTCGTGCAGCAGCGCCGCCGCGATGTCACCGCGCATCCGCTGTCCCAGGGACAGTTGCCGTACCGGGGTGTCCAACAGGGCGCGCAGGTCCAGCAGTTCGACCAGCCGCTCCAGGTTCGCGCGGTACCGCGCGTCGGGAATCCGGTACATGCGGTGCATCAACCGGTACGAGTCGATCAGCGGCAGGTCCCACCACAGCGTCGTCCGCTGCCCGAACACCACCCCGATCCGGTGCGCCAGCCGCACCCGCTCCCGGGTGGGATCGATACCGGCCACCCGCAGCCGGCCGCCGCTCGGGGTGAGAATCCCCGTCAGCATCTTGATGGTGGTCGACTTGCCCGCGCCGTTCGGCCCGATGTAGCCGACCATCTCACCTCGGGCCACGGCGAACGAGAGCGAGTCCACGGCCCGCACCCGCCGCCGCTCCCGCTTCAGGAAGCCGGTCTTCTTCCGTACCTCGAAGACCTTCTCGACCCGGTCGAGAAGGATGAACCCGCCGTCGCCCCCGCCGTGGTCCCCGCCCTCGCCCTCGCGCCGCCCGCCGTCACCGTCGTTGTCCACCGGCTAACTCCCCGTACTCCGATACGAACGAAGCCCCGCCCGCCACGCCGCCCCCGCCAGCGCGCAGCACACCGCCGCCACCACCGGCGACACGAACGCCACCCACTCCGGCAGTCCGAGCGGATACGGCCGGCCCAACACATAGGACGCGGGCACCCAGTTGACGAAGGCGAGCGGCAGCACGAAGGTCACCCCGCGCACCAGTTCCTGCGCGAACACCGTCGGCGGATACTGCAGCAGCGTCTGCCCGCCGTAGGTGAACGCGTTCTGCACCTCGGACGCGTCCTGCGCCACGAACTGGAACGCCGCGCCCGCCACGAACACCGCGCAGAAGATCGCCGCCCCGCTCGCCACCGTCACCGGCATCAGCAACAGCTTCAACGGCGTCCAGTCGACGTCCAGCGAGACGAGGGCCCAGCACAAAACGATCAGCCCCTGCAGCAGGCGGGCGACGCGGCGCAGGGCGAAACGGTCCGCGGCGACCTGGGCGAGCACCGGCACCGGCCGCACCAGCAGCGTGTCGAGCGTGCCGTCACGCACCCGGCGCCCCAGCCGGTCCATCGAACCCAGCGCCAGGTCCGCGGTCCCGAAGGACAGCATGGACAGGCCGTACAGGAACGCCACCTCGGCCAGGACGTAACCGGCCAGCACGTCGACGTGCGAGAACATCAGCACGATGCCGACGAAGTCCAGCCCGGTCACCACCAGAGACCCCACGGTCGTCAGTACGAACGACGCCCGGTACGTCATGGTCGACCGGATCCACATCCCCGCGATCAGCCCGTACGCCCGCACCCCCCGCACCAGCCCGCCACCGTCAGCCACCCTGGACCACCACCCGCCGCGTCGCCGCCGACTGCACCAGCCGTCCCGTCGCCAGCAGCACCACCGCCCACGCGCCCTGGAGCGCGAACACCGGCAACGCGCCCGTCTCACCCATCAGGACGTCGGCCGGCCCCTGGAGGAGCGCCGCCCACGGCAGCACCCGTACGACCTCCCCGAACAGCCCGGGAAAGACGTTCAACGGCAGCACCATGCCCGAGCAGAGCAGCCCCAGGATCATCAGCATCTGCATCACGCCCGTGCCGTCCAGCAGCCAGAACGTGCTCAGCGCCACCAGATACCGGATCGCGAAACTGACCACCATCGCGAGCAGCACCGTCAGCAGGAAAGCGAGCCAGGTCAGCGGATCGCCGGGCAGCGCAACCGGGAAGACCAGCACCCCGAACAGGAAGGGGACCACCCCCCGCCCCAGCAACTGGAACCCCGACCGGCCCAGATCGTGCGCCAGCCACCACCACTGCAGGTCGGCCGGCCGGTACAGATCGACCGCGATCTCACCCGTACGGATCCGTTCCATCAGTTCGATCTCGAACCCGCCGCCCTGAACGGCCAGCGTCGCGTACAGCGCCTGCCCCAGCCACACGTACGTGACCGCCTGCGCCGGCCCGTACCCCCCGAGGTCCGGCCGCTCGTTCCACAGCGCCAGATACGTGTACACGAGGATCAACCCGAAAACGGTGTTGGTGAACACCCCGGCCACCGTCGCCGCCCGGTACGTCGCGTACCGCCGGAAGCCCCCGGCCGCGACGGCCAGATACAACCGAACCGAGCCCCCACCTGCCCGTAAGCCGGCACTCGCGGCCACCCCCGCGCCCCCGGACGCGGCCGCGTCCGCATCCCCGGCCTCGCACACCACCGCCTCCCGACCTCCCCGCGTCCGATACCGAAGCGCAGGATCGTACTGCCCGCGCCTGACGCCCTGCCAGGTGTTTTCCGGCGACCTCACGGGCAGACGACCTCCCGCACCAAAACCGGCGGCCCACGGCCGTACCCCGTACCTCGAAGGGCCATACGTGTGAGAAGCCGCATGCGAGGCCGAGACGCGCCGTCGACAGGGAAGGGAGCGCCGGATGCGACAGTCTTCTATAAGAGGAACGCACGACGCGAATGTGAACTCATCACCCGTACCACGACGAACACGGCGAAACAGGAGGCCGCACTCGACATGAGCGACGAGCCGCAGCCACAGCAGCACGGCCAGGGCTGGGCACCGCGGGAGCCGCGGGCCGCCGGCACCCCGCAACGCGGGACCGGGACCGGGACCGGGAACGGCAGCGGGAGCGGGAACGGGACCGGCAGCGGGAACGGGAACGGTAGCGGGAGCGGAACCGGGGGCAAGCAGGTGCGCACCGGATGGCGCCGGTACGTCCCCACCTGGCGGACGGTGCTCGGCGGCCTCCTCGTCGCCGCCCTCCTGCTCGTCGGCGGGTTCTTCCTCGGCTACAGCCTGGTGCACATCCCGTCCGCCAACGCCCTCGCCACCAAACAGGCCAACGTCTACCTGTACGCCGACGGCTCCGTCCTCGCCCGCGACGGCGAGATCAACCGGGAGAGCGTCAGCCTCGACCGGATCTCCGAGGAAGCCCAGCACGCCGTCCTCGCCGCCGAGGACCGCGACTTCTACACCGAGTCCGCCGTCGACCCCCAGGCGATGATCCGCGCCGCCTGGAACACCGCCACCGGCAAGGGCAAACAGTCCGGCTCGACCATCACCCAGCAGTACGTGAAGAACTACTACCTGCGCCAGGAGCAGACCGTCACCCGCAAGGTGAAGGAGTTCTTCATCGCCATCAAGCTGGACCGCGAACAGAGCAAGGACGAGATCCTCGAGGGCTACCTCAACACCAGCTACTTCGGGCGCAACGCCTACGGCATCCAGGCCGCCGCCCAGGCCTACTACGGCATGGACGCACAGGACCTCGACGCCCCCCGCGCCGCCTACCTCGCCGCCCTCGTCAACGTCCCCAGCCAGTACGACGTCATCGCCCACCCGGAGAACCGGCCCGCCGTCGAGTCCCGCTGGAACTACGTCCTGGACGGCATGGTCCAGAAGGGCTGGCTGAGCAAGGCGGAGCGCACCGGCCTGACGTTCCCCGAGCCGAAGGAGACCACCACCTCCACCGGCATGTCCGGCCAGCGCGGCTACATCGTGCGCACCGTGAAGGACCACCTGATCCGGAACAAGATCCTCAACGAGGAGGAACTCGACGCCGGCGGCCACCGCATCACCACCACCCTGCACAAGGACAAGCAGGACGCCTTCGTCGACGCCGTCAACGACAACCTGATGGACCGGCTCGACCCGGAGAACCGCAAGGTCGACACCTACGTCCGCGCGGGCGGCGCCGCCATCGACCCCCGCTCCGGCAAGGTCGTGGCGATGTACAACGGCATCGACTACGTCAAGCAGTACACCCCCAACGCCACCCGCAGGGACTACCAGGTCGGCTCCATCTTCAAACCGTTCGTGTTCGCCTCCGCCGTCGAGAACGGGTCCACCACCCAGAACGGCCAACCCATCACCCCGAACACCGTCTACGACGGCACCAACGAACGCCCCGTCCAGGGCTGGCCCGGCGAACGCTACGCCCCGGCGAACGAGGACGACCGCTCCTACGGCCACATCACCGTCCGCGAGGCCACCGACAAGTCCGTCAACGCCGTCTACGCCCAGATGGCGGTCGACGTCGGCTCCGACAAGGTCCAGCAGACCGCCGTCGACCTCGGCATCCCCGCCACCACCCCCGAACTGACCGCCTCCCCCTCCATCGCCCTCGGGGTGGCCACCGCCAGCGCCCTGGACATGGCCGAGGCGTACGCGACCCTCGCCAACCACGGCGAGCACGGCGCCTACACGATGATCGAGAAGATCACCAAGGACGGACAGAAGACGGTGCCCCTGCCCGAGCGGAAAACCCGCCAGGCCGTGAGCCGCGAAGCCGCCGACACCACGACCGCCGTCCTGCGCGGCGTCGTCCAGAACGGCACCGCCAGCGCCGCCCAGGGCGCCGGCCGCCCCGCCGCCGGCAAGACCGGCACCGCCGAGGAGGACCGGGCCGCCTGGTTCGCCGGCTACACACCCGAACTGGCCACCGTCGTCTCCGTCATGGGCCAGGACCCCGTCACCGCCGAGCAGAAGAAGCTGTACGGCGCCATGGGCCTGCCCCGCATCAACGGCGGCGGCCCTCCCGCCGAGATCTGGGCCCAGTTCACCCGGGAGGCACTGAAGGGCGAACCCGTCAGCGACTTCGACCTCCGGCTCCAGCGCGGCGCCGAGCACACCGCGCCGCCCACCGCGAGCGCCGACCCGTCCTCGAGCACCCCGGACGACGACACGTCCCGGGCACCCGGCACGGACGAGAGCGTGAACCGGAACCCGGGCCAGGACGAGGACGGCACCGAGGGCGGAACCCAGGGCCGGACCGACGAAGGCACCACCGGCGACATCCCCACCGGCGGCGGCACGCCGGACGGCGGCACCCCACCCGCCGGTGACACCACGGGCAACACAGGAAACACGGACAACGGCGGCACCGACGGAGCCAACGGCACGGACGGGACGGGCAGGACGGGCGGGCCCACCGGAACCGGCACGGACACCGGCAGAGGCGGCCAGGGCAGCCAGGGCGGCCTCACCGGCTTCATCCAGCAGAGCACCCGCAGACAGTGATCGACCGGGAGCAGGTGACCCGACTCAGTGCCCCGAGGTCACCTTCAGCCCCACCACGGCGACCACCAGGAGAGAGACGAAGAAGATCCGCGCGGCGGTCACCGGCTCCCCCAGCACCACCATGCCCAGCACCGCCGCCCCGGCCGCACCGATCCCCACCCACACGCCGTACGCCGTACCGATCGGCAGCGTCTTCGCCGCATACGACAGCAGCACCATGCTCAAGACGATGCCGGCGCCGGTGAGCACACTCGGAACGAGACGGGTGAAACCCTCGGTGTACTTGATACCGATCGCCCAGCCGACCTCGAGCAGACCGGCGACCACCAACAGAACCCAGGCCATGACAGGCACCTCCGGGACACGAAAGAAACGGGGGTGCGTCGTCTTTGCCTTCACCCGGTACGGCGCGTCTCGTCGGGACCCGGCGGCCTAGCCACCAGGACCGCCCACTCTAGCCAAGAACAGGGAAAAGGGCTGGTGACGACGGTCACCAGCCCCTCCTCGTCCCAGATCTACAGGTACAACCCCGTCGAGTCCTCCGAACCCTCGAACCGGTCCGCGGCCACGGCGTGCAGATCACGCTCCCGCATCAGCACATAGGCGGTGCCCCGCACCTCGACCTCCGCGCGGTCCTCCGGATCGAACAGCACCCGGTCACCCGGCTCCACCGTCCGTACGTTCTGCCCCACCGCGACGACCTCGGCCCACGCCAGCCGACGGCCCACCGCCGCCGTCGCGGGAATCAGGATGCCGCCCCCGGAACGCCGCTCGCCCTCGCTCGCGTCCTGCCGCACGAGTACGCGGTCGTGCAGCATCCGGATGGGCAGCTTGTCGTGCCGGGGGTCGTGCTCGTTTCTCTTGGCGCTCACATCTGAAACCTACCTGCCTTCACCACGGGCGCACGCCCTCGGGTCCGGGTCAGCGCTTACGCCGACGCGTCCCCAGGGTCAGCAGCCCCACGACGCCCACCACCAGGAGCGCCACCGGAACGACCCGCTCCAGCCGCGGCGCACCGTCCGCGTCCACGAACTGGCGCCTTCACGTCGCTCACCGCACGATTGACCCCGACGTACGCCCTGCCGAGCGTGTGGTCGATGTTGGAGGCGACCCTGGCCTTCGCGTCCCCGACGATCGTCTTCGGGTGCACCCGCACACCGATCTCGTCGAGGGTCTCGGCCAGCACCGCGCGACGGCGGTTGATGTCCGCCTCGATCTGCGCCGGGGTTCTGGTGTCCGCCGTGTCCGCCACCGTGTCGCCTCCGAAATCCACTGAAACCCGTACCTGTGCCGGACAGTCTGTCAGCTTCACGCCGCGCCGCACTGTCAGGGCACCCGGTTACCCTCGATCCCGGCATCCGATCCACCCAGCGCGCACGTACGAGGAGACCAGACCGATGAGTGAACGCCTCAAGCCCGGGGACGAGGCCCCCGCCTTCACACTGCCCGACGCCGACGGCAACGAGGTGTCCCTGGCCGACCACAAGGGCCGCAAGGTCATCGTCTACTTCTACCCGGCCGCGCTCACCCCCGGCTGCACCAAGCAGGCCTGCGACTTCACCGACAACCTGGAACTGCTGGCCGGCGCGGGCTACGACGTCATCGGCATCTCGCCCGACAAGCCGGAGAAGCTCGCCAAGTTCCGCGAGAAGGAGTCCCTGAAGGTCACCCTCCTCGCCGACCCGGACAAGCAGGTCCTGGAGGCGTACGGCGCCTACGGCGAGAAGAAGCTCTACGGCAAGACGGTCGTCGGCGTCATCCGCTCCACGATCGTCGTCGACGAGGACGGCAAGGTCGAACGCGCCCTCTACAACGTCAAGGCCACGGGCCACGTCGCCAAGATCATCAAGGACCTGGCGATCTGACCCGGAGAACCCCGACGACGGCTCGTACCGGCTCACCGGTACGAGCCGTTCCGCATTCCACGCGTGACCGTCCGATAAACGGTTCGTTACTCCGTACGAGGCCACGAACAGGTGGCCGGGATCGGAGGGGAACCGATGGGGGCCAGTGCATACACCAAGGAACGCCTGGAGGAGGCGGCCCGGGGAGCGCGGACGTTGTCGGAGGCGTTGGTGCGGTTGGGGGTGGATCCGAAGGGCTGGAAACGCCGGTACGTCCTCGAGCGAATGAGGAAGTGCGGAGTGGACGTCTCACACTTCGAGCGCGAGGGAGCGAAGTGGACGAGGGAAATCCTTGAGCCTGTGGTCGCGGAGTCAAGAAGCGTCAACGAGGTCCTGCGCCGACTCGGACTCGACCCGGTCGGAGGGCATCACACGAACATTCCCCGCCGCATCAAGGCTTACGGCATCGACACCTCGCACTTCACACCAGTGGTCCGCACCGAGCGGCAGAGGTACAACCAGCGCCGCCGGACAGCTGCGGAGATCCTCGTCGAGGACACGTCGGGTCACGCCAGGCGCATTCCGAGCAGCCGGCTCAAGAGGGCGATTCGCGAACTCGGCCTGGACGAGCGTTGCGCGCTCTGCGGAATCGAGCCGGTTTGGCTCGGGGAACCGCTGCCACTTGAGGTCGACCACATCGACGGCAACTGGCGGAACAACCGGATCGAGAACCTTCGACTGCTCTGTCCCAACTGCCACTCGACGACGGACTCTTACCGCGGTCGAGGCAAGGGGCATGCCTCGTGACCAGCGGCATGCGGTACACCCCCGGGCGACTGGCCGAGGCAGCCGGGAAGTGCGCCGACATCGATGAGGTCATCGCCTTCTTGGGTGCCCGGCCATACGGAAACCTCCGCCGGTACCTGTTGAGACGGTTCGCTCACTTCGGCATCGACATCTCGCACTTTCGCCCCTGCGGCAGACGACCTCGCCCCACGGAGAACGAACTACGAGCGGCGGTCAATGAGTCGATCTCCCTGGCAGAGGTACTGCGTCGTCTGGGCCGCCCTGGCAACGGCGCGCAACGCACACAGTTGCGTATGTGGATCGCCGAGCATCGCATCTCGACGTCGCGTTTCCTCGGGCAGGCCCATCAACGAGGGAAACCCGGTACGACCACCAAGAGCTCTGAAGAGGCACTGGTGAAGCACGACAGCACCAATCGGACTGCGACCAAGCGCCTACGCCGGGCGCTTCTCAGTGTCGGAGTGGCTGAGGAATGCGCCCGCTGCGGAGTCGGCCCCGAATGGCTGGGCAAGCCCATGACCCTGGAGGTCGATCACATCAACGGGGACTGGCGGGACGACCGGCGGGAGAACTTGCGGTTGCTGTGCCCCAACTGCCACGCGATCACCAGCACGTGGTGCAGAGGAGGCGCGAGGCAACGCACGACTCCCGGTACCATGACAGGCGCCAGCGGCGGTGGCGCAACGGCGACGCAGCAGACTTAGGATCTGTGGCCCTTGAACGGGCTTGAGGGTTCGAATCCCTTCCGCCGCACACTAACGGCCTGCGTATCGAAGAGTGATGCGCAGGCCGTTGTCATGCGGGCTCAGCCCAACAGCTCCCGCACCGCCGGTACCAGCGCCCGGAAGGCCTTGCCGCGGTGGCTGATGGCGTTCTTCTCCGCCGCGGAGAGCTCCGCGCAGGTGCGGGTTTCGCCGTCCGGCTGGAGGATCGGGTCGTAGCCGAAGCCGCCGGTGCCGGCGGGGGCGTGGCGCAGGGTGCCGCGGAGTCGGCCCTCGACGACGCGTTCGGTGCCGTCGGGGAGGGCGAGGGCGGCGGCGCAGGCGAAGTGGGCGCCGCGGTGGTCGTCGGGGATGTCGGAGAGCTGGGCGAGGAGCAGGTCGAGGTTGGCCTGGTCGTCGCCGTGTCGGCCGGCCCAGCGGGCGGAGAAGATGCCGGGGGCGCCGCCCAGGACGTCGACGCAGAGGCCGGAGTCGTCGGCGACGGCGGGGTGGCCGGTGGCCTGGGCGAGGGCGTGGGCCTTGAGGAGGGCGTTCTCGGCGAAGGTGGTGCCGGTTTCCTTGACGTCGGGGATGTCGGGGTAGGCGTCGGCGCCGACGAGTTCGTGGGGCAGTCCGGCGTCGGCGAGGATCGACCGGAGTTCGGTGATCTTTCCGGCGTTGCGGGTGGCGAGGATCAGGCGGGTCATGGGGCCCAGTATTCCGGGCCCCGTTTCCTCTGCCGTCGGCCGCCTCGTGCTACGGCGTGCAGACCTTCGTCAGTTCGCCGGCCGCGTCGGTGACGGGGCTGATGTCGGGGGTCTTGTCGCCGTTCTCGATGGAGGTGCGGACGTTGGCGGTGGCCTGTTCGAGGTCGTCGACGGCCTTGCCGACGTCGGCGTTGTCGGTCTTGTCGCTTATCTCGCCGAGGTTCCGCTCGATGGAGTCGAGGGATTCCTCGAGTTGGGTGACGTCGTCGGAGGCGTTGCCGACGGCTTGTTGGAGTTCGGTGACGCTGTCGGCGATGGCGTCGGCGGTCCGGACGCAGTCGAGTGCCTTGTCGACGGCGCTGCAGCCGGTGGTGAGTCCGGCGGTCAGTGCGACGGCCGCCAGTGTGGCGGCGACGGCTGTGGTGCGGCGTCGGCGGCTCGCGGCCATGGAACGGTTCCTCCTTGTCGGGCCGGGCGGCCCTTGTCGCTTGCCGGGCGCCCGGGTTCGGTCCGTGCGTCCGTACTCCTTCAGACGCGGGGGTGGCCGGCGCGGTTGCCCGCGCCGGCCACGTCCCTTGGTGCGTCTTTTACCTTTCGAGGACGCTGTCGAGCGCGGTCTGCTGCGCGGTGGTCAGGTCTGCGCAGCCGGTGACAGCGAGGTCGAGGAGGGTGTTGAGTTCGGTGCGGTCGAAGGGGGCTGCCTCGGCGGTGCCCTGGACTTCGACGAAGCGGCCGTCGCCGGTGCAGATGACGTTCATGTCGGTGTCGGCGCGTACGTCTTCCTCGTAGCAGAGGTCGAGGAGCGGGACGCCGTCGACGATGCCGACGGAGACGGCGCTGACGGTGCCGGTGAGGGGCTGGCGGCTGGCGCGGATGAGCTTGTTGTTCCTGGACCAGTTGATGGCGTCGGCGAGGGCGACGTAGGCGCCGGTGATGGCGGCGGTGCGGGTGCCGCCGTCGGCCTGGAGGACGTCGCAGTCCAGGACGATGGTGTTCTCGCCGAGTTGCTTGTAGTCGATGACGGCGCGCAGGGACCGGCCGATGAGGCGGCTGATCTCGTGGGTGCGGCCGCCGATGCGGCCGCGGACGGATTCGCGGTCGCCGCGGGTGTTGGTGGCGCGGGGGAGCATCGAGTACTCGGCGGTGACCCAGCCCTCGCCGCTGCCCTTGCGCCAGCGGGGGACGCCTTCGGTGACGGAGGCGGTGCAGAGGACCTTGGTGTCGCCGAAGGAGACGAGGACGGAGCCTTCGGCGTGCTTGCTCCAGCCGCGTTCGATGGTGACCGGGCGGAGTTGATCGGGGGTGCGGCCGTCGATTCGAGACATGGCGTCGAGCCTAGTCCCCTGTGGGAAGGGCCCCTTCCGGGGTGGCGGGCTCGCCGCTGTTCGGAAGGGGCTCTCGGGGGCCGGGGGTTGCCCGATTGCCGGGTTCACCCGGTTCACCCGGTGTCACATCATGTCTTCGATCTCGGCCGCGATCGGGTCGGCGTCGGTGCCGATGACGACCTGGATGGCACTGCCCATCTTGACGACGCCGTGGGCGCCGGCGGACTTCAGCGCGGCGTCGTCGACCTTGGTGGGGTCGACGACTTCGGTGCGGAGGCGGGTGATGCAGCCCTCGATCTCTTCGATGTTCTCGATGCCGCCGAGCCCGGCAACGATCTTCTCAGCCTTGGTGGCCATGTTCGCTCTCCCTGATCCGAACCGCTTTGTCGCAGTAACCCACAGTTGGCCCATCTTTGCGAGCGGTTGTGCCGTCTGTGCCGAAGGGTGGCGTCACGACAGCGGAACCGTCTCCAACTGGTCTACACCACCGGGAGGGTCGTCGCCAAACCCCCGTCGTGGACGCCTTCCCGCACTCCCGAGCGCTCCCGTTGGAGGGGGCCGACGCGCATGCGGAGTCCGCCGGCGCCGAACCCTCGGCCGGCCCCCTGCGCGAGCGCCGGCACCACTTCCTTCAGGGCCCGCAGAAGACCGGGCCGCAGTCCGCATCTGCCGATCAGGGTGGCGCCGGCGGCCCCCTTAAAGTGGAGCCGGTGGTTCGGGCCCTCGGGCCATGAGTCCGGGGGCCTTTCGGTATGCCCTCGGGGACGGTGCCGACGGGGCCGGGGCGGGCACTGCGCGTAGCGCTCCGGTTGCGGAATCCATGGGTTCCTTATACGGCCTTCATCGTGCTACAACAGGTCTACACCACTGAGTGGTGTAGACCACCACCGATGGAGGAAGTATGAGCACCGCCACCGCATCGGCGGCTCCCGCAAAGAAGCGGGGATCCGGCCTGATCCAAGGCTTGCAGAAGGTGGGTCGCAGTCTCCAGCTCCCGATCGCCGTGCTGCCGGCGGCGGGCATCCTGCTGCGGCTCGGCCAGCCCGACGTGTTCGGCGCCGACGGTCTCGGCTGGGACAAGGTCGCGGCCGTGTTCGCCACCGCCGGTGGCGCGATCTTCGACAACCTGCCGATGCTGTTCTGCATCGGTGTGGCCATCGGTTTCGCCAAGAAGGCCGACGGCTCCACGGCGCTCGCCGCCCTGGTCGGCTTCCTGGTCTACAGCAACGTCCTGAAGGCGTTCCCCGTCACCGAGGCGAAGGTGCAGGCCGGCGAGGACATAGCCGCGACCTACAACAACCCCGGTGTGCTCGGCGGCATCCTGATGGGTCTGCTGGCGGCGGTGCTCTGGCAGCGCTACCACCGCAAGAAGCTGGTGGACTGGCTCGGCTTCTTCAACGGCCGCCGTCTCGTTCCGATCATCATGGCGTTCGTCGGTACCGCGATGGGCGTCTTCTTCGGTCTGGTCTGGGAGCCGATCGGTGACGGCATCTCGGCGGTCGGCGAGTGGATCACCGGGCTCGGCGCGGTCGGCGCGGGTCTGTTCGGCCTGATCAACCGCGCGCTGATCCCGATCGGCATGCACCAGTTCGTGAACACCGTCTCCTGGTTCCAGATCGGCGACTTCACCAACGCCGCGGGCGAGGTCGTCCACGGTGACCTGAACCGGTTCTTCGCCGGGGACCCGGACGCCGGGATGTTCATGTCGGGCTTCTTCCCGATCATGATGTTCGGTCTGCCGGCCGCCGCGATCGCCATCGCGCACGCCGCCCGTCCGGAGCGCCGCAAGGCCGTGATGGGCATGATGATCTCCCTCGCCCTGACCTCCTTCGTGACGGGTGTGACCGAGCCGATCGAGTTCGCGTTCATGTTCATCGCCCCGGCGCTGTACGTGATCCACGCGGTGCTCACCGCCCTGTCCATGGCGATCACCTGGGCGCTCGGGGTGCATGCGGGCTTCACCTTCTCGGCGGGCGCCATCGACTACGGGCTCAACTGGAACCTGGCGACCAAGCCATGGCTGATCATCCCGATCGGTCTGGTCTTCGCGGCGATCTACTACACGGTGTTCCGCTTCGCGATCGTCAAGTTCAACCTGCCGACCCCGGGCCGTGAACCCGAGGAGGAGGTCGAGGACACCACGAAGGCGTGAGTGGTCCTCGTCGTCCCCGTACGACAGCGTGACCGGGGCCCCGGAGCCGTCAGGGAAGACGGCTCCGGGGCCCCGGTCGTGCGTGGGCTCGGACGTGCGGGGGCTCAGATCACGTACGTCACGCCGGGCGCGGCCAGTTCCACCGGGCCGTCGTAGACGGCGCGGGCGTCGGCGAGGTTGACCTGGGGGTCGGTCCACGGGGCGATGTGGGTGAGGACCAGCCGGCGGGCGCGGGCGCGGGCCGCCGACTCACCCGCCTCGCGGCCGTTGAGGTGCAGGTCGGGAATGTTCTCCTTGCCGTGGGTGAAGGCGGCCTCGCACAGGAACAGGTCGGTGTCGTGGGCGAGTTCGTCGAGCGCCCGGCACACTCCGGTGTCGCCGGAGTACGTCAGCGACTTCCCTCCGTGCTCGAGACGGATGGCGTACGCCTCCACCGGGTGCGCGACGCGTTCGGTGTGCACGACGAACGGGCCGAGCTCGAAGGTGGAGGGCTTGACCGTGTGGAAGTCGAAGACCTCGCTCATGGAGGAGGCCGAGGGGGTGTCGGCGTAGGCCGTGGTCAGCCGGTGCTCCGTGCCCTCGGGCCCGAAGACCGGGATCGGGTCGCAGGGGCCTCCGTGCCGGTAGTAGCGCGCCACGAAGTACGCGCACATGTCGATGCAGTGGTCGGCGTGCAGATGGCTGAGGAAGATCGCGTCCAGGTCGTAGAGACCGCAGTGGCGCTGCAGCTCGCCCAGGGCACCGTTGCCCATGTCGAGAAGCAGCCGGAAGCCGTCGGCCTCGACGAGGTAGCTCGAGCAGGCCGATTCCGTGGACGGGAACGACCCCGAGCAGCCGACGACGGTGAGCTTCATGAAGCAGAAACCTCCGCTGGCGGGGTGATGAAAACGGGGGTCGTGCGGTTCGTCGAGCGTAAGACGCAAAACCTTTGGCCGCTCCTCCGCCAGGGGCGGTTGTGGGGGAACTCACCTGTGCTGCCACCGGTTCGGATGACCGCGGGTCGCACGAGGTGTGAGAGGGCGCACGCTCACGGTTCACGCCGGTGCCGTCGGGTGCCCGGTACCGTCAGGGTCATGCACACGTCGTGGTGGCTCGCACTCGTCGCGGTGGTACTGCTCGCGCTGGTCGCCACGCTCGTCGACGGCTGGGGCCGGGGTCACCGGCCCCGGTCCGAACGCCGGACCGGCGTACGCCGGATGCGGGCGGCGACGGCGGCCACGACCGTGGCGACGGCGGACGCGGATACGGGCGGCGGTCCGCGGCCCGCGGAGATCTGGTGGGCCGACGTGCCCTACGAGGAGGGGCCGGCGGCGGGGGCCGGGGTGTCGAAGGACCGGCCGTGTCTGGTGCTGGCGGTGCGCGGGGAGCGGGCGACCGTCGCGAAGATCACGACGCGCTTCCGGGAGGGGCGCGGCGAGGTGATCCCGCTGCCCGTGGGGGCCGTGGGGGATGCCCGGGGGCGGGCGAGCTTCCTGGAGACGGAGGAGTTGCGCGAGGTGCCGGTGCGGGGGTTCCGGCGCCGGGTGGGGGTCGTCGACCGGGCGCTGTGGGAGCGGGTACGGCATCTGGCCCGGTGACCTCGTGGCGGCGGGAGGCCAAGAGCGCCGAAGACCCCGGAACCCGAAGACCCCGGAATCCCCGGAACCCCCGGAACCCCCGGAAACACAGAAGGGGCCGGAGTGGATCTCCGGCCCCTTCGTGCTGTCCTCGTGCGGGTCACGCCCAGAGCTGGCCCTGGAGCGTGTCGATGGCTTCCTCCGTCGTGGCGGCGGTGTAGACGCCGGTCGACAGGTACTTCCAGCCACCGTCGGCGACGACGAAGGCGACGTCGGCGGACTCCCCCGCCTTGAGCGCCTTGTTCGCCACGCCGATCGCGGCGTGCAGGGCGGCGCCGGTGGAGACACCGGCGAAGATGCCTTCCTGCTGGAGGAGTTCACGGGTGCGGGTGACCGCGTCGGCGGAGCCGACCGAGAAGCGGGTGGTGAGGACGGAGGCGTCGTACAGCTCGGGGACGAAGCCCTCGTCGAGGTTGCGCAGTCCGTAGACCAGGTCGTCGTAGCGTGGTTCGGCGGCGACGATCTTCACGTCCGGCTTGTGCTCGCGCAGGTAGCGGCCGACGCCCATGAGGGTGCCGGTGGTACCGAGGCCGGCCACGAAGTGGGTGATCGAGGGGAGGTCGGCGAGGATCTCCGGGCCGGTCGTCGCGTAGTGGGCGCCGGCGTTGTCGGGGTTGCCGTACTGGTAGAGCATCACCCAGTCCGGGTGTTCGGCGGAGATCTCCTTGGCCACCCGTACGGCGGTGTTGGAGCCGCCCGCGGCCGGGGAGGAGATGATCTCCGCACCCCACATGGCGAGGAGTTCCCGGCGTTCCTGGGAGGTGTTCTCGGGCATCACGCACACCATGCGGTAGCCCTTGAGCTTGGCGGCCATCGCCAGGGAGATGCCGGTGTTGCCGGACGTCGGCTCCAGGATGGTGCAGCCCGGGGTGAGCCGGCCGTCCTTCTCCGCCTGCTCGATCATGAAAAGGGCCGGGCGGTCCTTGATCGAGCCGGTCGGGTTGCGGTCCTCGAGCTTCGCCCAGATACGGACGTCGGCGGACGGCGACAGCCGCGGCAGGCCCACCAGGGGGGTGTTGCCCACCGCGGCCAGCGGCGAGTCGTAACGCATCCGGGATCAGGCCGCACCGCCGGCCACGGCCGGCAGGATCGTGACGCTGTCGCCGTCGGACAGCTTGGTGTTGATGCCGTCCAGGAAGCGGACGTCCTCGTCGTTGAGGTACACGTTGACGAAGCGGCGCAGCTGGTCACCGTTGGCGTCGTCGACGAGGCGGGCCCTGATGCCCGGGTGCCGGGTCTCGAGGTCGGCGAAGAGATCGGTGAGGGTCTCCCCGGTGCCCTCCACCGCCTTCTGACCGTCGGTGTACTGGCGGAGGATGGTCGGGATGCGGACCTCGATGGCCATGGCAGGGGGCTCCTGTCGGTATGTCGTCTGGTCGGTGGGCGCGCGGCGGCGCGGGAGGTGCGCAGGCGTGCTGCGCGGTGGGGCCGCCGGGGCTCACGGGCCGTACGGCGGGAAGCTCGGTGTCAACAGATGGCACTGGCGAGTCTGCACAGGTCGACGTGCAGCCGCGCCACGAGCAGCTTGCCCGGCGTCTTGTCGCTCACGTCGTGGAGAACCATGAGCTCATCGTATCGATTCCCGGTGACGGGAACCGAATGCCGTCTCATACTTCGGATGACTGACGACCGGGATGCGGGAACGCGCAGATCGGTGCGTCAGTACGCCTCGACCACCTTGACCTCTTCCTCCGTGACTCCGCCGTCCACGATGCGGAACGAGCGGAACTGGAACTCGCCGAGGCCGTCGAGGTCGGCGGTGGAGACCAGGACGTAGTGGGCGCCGGGCTCACTGGCCAGGTCGATGTCGGTGCGGGAGGGGTGGGCCTCGGTCGCGGTGTGCGAGTGGTAGACGATCACCGGTTCCTCGTCGTTGTCGTCCATCTCGCGGTACAGCTTGAGCAGGTCCTTCGAGTCGAACTCGTAGAACGTGGGCGAGCGGGCCGCGTTCAGCATGGGGATGAAGCGCTCGGGGCGGCCGGAGCCCACGGGGCCCGCCACCACACCGCACGCCTCGTCGGGGTGGTCCTTGCGCGCGTGGGCGACGATCTGGTCGTACAGGGCCTGGGTGATGGTCAGCATGGGGCTCAGGATAAGCAGAGGGCCGTCCCGTACCGAGGGGTGGTACGGGACGGCCCGGATGCCGGACGTCGGGACACCGGACGCCTTGGACGGCGGTCGTGCGGGAGTGCCACGAGTACTCCCGCACGACGGGTACGGCCACCCGGCAGGACCCCACGGCCGGTGCTCCCGCACGGCCGGTAGGGGCTAGCCGCCGATCTTCTCGAACTCCGGCTCGCGGCCCTGGGTGATGCGCGGGTTGCGGTTCTTGAGGACCACCCAGCCGACCCCCAGGACGAGGGCCCAGCCGGCCATCACGTAGAGACAGATCCTGGCTTCCGCGTCGATCGCGATGAGGGCGGTGACGAAGAGCAGGAACACGATGGCGATGTAGGAGCACACCGAGCCGCCGGGCGCCGGGAAGGAGGAGGCGGGCAGCCTGCCCGCGACCACCTGGCGGCGGTAGAGGATGTGGCTGATCAGGATCATCAGCCAGGTCCAGATGCCGGCCGCCGTGGCGATGGAGGTGACGTAGCCGAAGGCCTTCTCCGGGACGACGTAGTTCAGGACGACGCCGATGCCCATGAAGACCACCGAGGTGGCGATGCCGAGCGCCGGGGTCTTGCTGGAGGACAGCCGCTGGAAGATCCGCGGGGCCTCGCCGTTGTCCGCGAGGCTGCGCAGCATGCGGCCCGTGGAGTACATCCCGGAGTTGCAGGAGGACAGGGCGGCGGTCAGGACGACGAAGTTGACGATGCCGGCGCCGGCCGGGATGCCGATCTGGGCGAAGGCCGCGACGAAGGGGCTGACCCCCGGCCCGAACTCGGTCCACTTGACCACGCACAGGATGACGGTGAGGGCACCGACGTAGAACAGGGCGATGCGCCAGGGCAGGGTGTTGATCGCCTTGGGGAGGGTCTTCTCCGGGTTCTTGGACTCGCCGGCCGTGACGCCGACGATTTCGACGGCGAGGTAGGCGAACATGACGCCCTGGAGGGTCATCAGGGACGACCCGATGCCCTTGGGGAAGAAGCCGTCGAAGGCCCAGAGGTTGGACACCGCGGCGGTGTCCCCGGCGGCGCTGAAGCCGAAGGTGAGCACGCCGAGCCCGATCACGATCATGCCGATGATGGCGGTGACCTTGACCATCGAGAACCAGAACTCGATCTCGCCGAACATCTTCACCGAGATGAGGTTGGCCCCGAAGAGGACGAGCAGGAAGACCAGGGCGGTGACCCACTGCGGGATCTGTGGGAACCAGTAGTTGACGTAGATCGCGGCGGCCGTGAGTTCGGCCATACCGATGACGATCCACATCAGCCAGTACGTCCAGCCGGTGAAGTAGCCGAAGAACGGGCCGAGGAACTCCCGCGAGTACTCGGCGAAGGAACCCGAGACCGGGCGGTAGAGCAGGAGCTCGCCGAGCGCCCGCATGATGAAGAAGATGATCACGCCGGCGAGGCCGTACATGACGATCAGGCTGGGTCCGGCCTTGGCGATGTTCGCTCCGGCCCCCAGGAAGAGGCCGACGCCGATGGCGCCGCCGATCGCGATCATCTGGACTTGCCGGCTGTTGAGTCCGCGCTCATACCCCTCGCCGGATACGGACTCCGTGTCGACCTGCGGTGAGGCCATGTGTCATGCGCCTTTCTCCATGCCGATCCGGGCCGCTGGTGGACCCCGGATCGGGTCTCGGTCCCCCCCGGACTGATGGAGCTGAGCGGGTCCGCTCATACCTGGCCGGCGGTTGCCGACTCGTGGCTCACCCGACGAACGTATGAGTGGCGTTCACCTGGTGGTCGTGCAGATTTATCACGGTCGCAACACTGATCAGCAGCCGTTTGTGACGCACACCACAGGAAGAAGCGGGCGAAGGTCACCTGAGGGGCACATAGGAGGCGAAAGCCTTGACAGGATCGCCACGCGGGCTTGAGTGTTCTTTGAGCGAACACGTCAGCGGACTTTTCCGAACATACCGACCAGTTGCACGGCATGGGCGGCGCCGCTCCGCCGAAAGTGTGGCGCCGCACCGCGACAGGCGGCGGCGCGGCCCCGCGGCGGGCGGCGGCGGGCGTGGCGCGCCTACGGCATGAGGGTCGTGACGAGGGTTTCCTGGAGGCCGCCGAGCCACAGGTACGCCATCACCATGGGCTTGCGCGGATCCTCGTCCGGGAGGCGGAAGAGGAGGTCGGCGTCGTCCTCGTCGTCGATCTCCAGCCGGGAGCCGATCGCCAGGCGCAGGTCGTTCAGCGCGCCGAGCCACTGCCGGGACTCCCCGGCCGAGAGCTTCAGCACCGCCCCGCCCTCACCGGCCGCGGTGAGCTCGTCCAGGGAGCGGATCACCGCGAGGGCGTTGTCGCGCTTGCCGGCCCGCAGGTCGTTCTCGGTGAAGCGGCGGAACTCCGCGGAGTGCGCCCGCTGCTCCTCGGTGTCCTTGGAGGAGGCGGGCTCCTCGGGGTCGCCGTAGGCGTCCGGGAAGAGTCGGCGCAGCACCGGGTCGGTGGGCGGCTCGCTCGGGCCCTCGGCGAAGAGTCCGGCGAGCGGGTCGTCGGGGGCGTCCTCGGCCGGGCCGGGGCCGATGAGCTCCATGAGCTGCACGGCCAGGGAGCGGATGATGGAGATCTCGACGTCGTCGAGGGCGACGGCCGCGCCGCCGCCGGGGAGCGGTTCGAAGTGTCCTGGCATGGAGGCGATTCGCTACTTCCGGTCACGCGGGCGGGGGCGGGTCATGTCCGGCGGGGTCACTTCCGGTCCTGCTGGAGGGTGGCCCACAGGCCGTAGCCGTGCATGGCCTGGACGTCGCGTTCCATTTCCTCGCGTGTGCCGCTGGAGACGACCGCCCGGCCCTTGTGGTGGACGTCGAGCATGAGCTTGGTGGCCTTGTCCTTGGAGTAGCCGAAGTACGTCTGGAAGACGTACGTCACATAGCTCATGAGGTTGACCGGGTCGTTGTGGACGATGGTGATCCAGGGGACGTCGGGCTCGGGTACGGCGAAGGCCTCTTCCGCCGGCTCGGTGCGTTCGATCTCCAGGGGCGCGGGTGACGTCACAGTGCCCATGCTGCCACCGGAAGGCGTCAGGAGCACAAACCGGCCCGCTCGGGCCGTCGTACGTCCGGGTTTCACCCGGAATTCCCTCCGGGGCCGTACCCGGGGCCGGCTTCGGGCCGGTCCGCGGCGCGGATAGAAATCGTCAGAGTGACGAAATGGGGGTAGCATTCGTCGTATGAACACAGCGGACCTTGGGTTGCCGGTGACTGTTCCGTCGACGGCGCTCTTCACCGACCACTACGAGCTGACGATGCTGCAGGCCGCCCTGAGCGGGGGCACCGCCGACCGGCGCAGCGTGTTCGAGGTCTTCACCCGGCGCCTGCCGGACGGCCGCCGCTACGGCGTGGTGGCCGGCACCGGGCGGGTCCTGGACGCGGTGGAGAACTTCCGTTTCGACGGGGCCGTCCTCGACTTCCTGCGCGAGAAGGACGTCGTCGACGGGCGGACCCTCGACTGGCTGGCCGACTACCGCTTCTCCGGTGACATCTGGGGCTACCCGGAGGGCGAGGTGTACTTCCCGGGCTCGCCGATCATGCGGGTCGAGGGCAGCTTCGCGGAGTGCGTGCTGCTGGAGACCGTGATCCTGTCGATCCTCAACCACGACTCGGCGATCGCCGCGGCGGCCTCCCGGATGGCCTCCGCCGCCGGGGACCGGCCGCTGATCGAGATGGGCGCCCGGCGCACCCACGAGCTGGCCGCGGTGGCCGCCGCCCGGGCCGCGTACCTCGGCGGCTTCACCTCCACCTCGGACCTGGCGGCCGGCTTCCGCTACAACATCCCGACCGTGGGCACCTCCGCGCACGCCTTCACCCTGGTGCACGACAGCGAGCGGGACGCCTTCCGGGCGCAGGTCGACTCCCTCGGCGGCGGTACGACACTGCTGGTGGACACCTACGACGTGGCCGAGGCGGTCCGCGCGGCCGTCGAGGTCGCCGGGCCGCAGCTGGGCGCCGTACGGATCGACTCCGGTGACCTGCTGCTGGTGGCGCACCGGGTGCGGCAGCAGCTGGACGAGCTGGGCGCCACCGGTACGCGGATCCTCGTGACCTCCGACCTGGACGAGTACGCCATCGCCTCCCTGGCCGCCGCGCCGGTGGACGCGTACGGCGTCGGCACCCAGCTGGTGACCGGCTCCGGGCACCCGACGGCCTCCATGGTCTACAAGCTGGTCGCCCGCGCCGAGTCCGCCGACCCGAAGGCACCGCTGGTGCCGGTGGCGAAGAGGTCCACCGGCGGCAAGACCTCCGTCGGCGGCCGCAAGTGGGCCGCGCGACGACTGGACGGGGACGGCGTCGCCGAGGCCGAGGTGGTCGGCACCGGGCAGGTGCCCGACGCGCTGGCCGACCGGCAGCTGCTGGTGGAACTGGTCAAGGGCGGTGAGGTGACCGCGACCGCGCGCGAGCCGCTGGACGTGCTCCGCGAGCGGCACCGGGCGGCCCGCGCCAACCTGCCGCTCTCCGCGACCCAGCTCTCCCGGGGAGAACCCGTCATTCCGACGGAGTACGCGCACGAAGGCTCGGGTAGCTAGAACTGCGTGTCCCGCCGCACGCGCCGTACGCACGGCTCCCCGGCCGGGACCCCGGCCCGTCGTGCCGCACCCCTGTCCGCACCGTTTCGCATTCGATTCCGCGTTCGATTTCGTATTCGATCCGCACCGATTCGCATTCCACGGGCCCGGAGCTTCACCGGCCGGGTCCGCTCCCCACCCGACCCCACAGCCGAAGGACTCCGACCATGCGCCGCGCCTTGATCGTCGTTGACGTGCAGAACGACTTCTGCGAGGGGGGCAGCCTCGCCGTCACCGGTGGTGCCGACGTGGCCGCCGCCATCACCGAGCTGATCGCGCAGGCCCCGGCCGGCTACCGGCATGTGGTGGCCACCCGCGACCACCACATCGCCCCCGGCGACCACTTCGCCGACAACCCCGACTACGTCAGCTCCTGGCCCGCGCACTGCGTCGCCGGGACGGAGGGCGCCGGCTTCCACCCGAGCTTCGCCCCCGTGGTCAGCTCCGGCGCGGTCGACGCCGTCTTCGACAAGGGGGCGTACTCGGCGGCGTACAGCGGCTTCGAGGGGACCGACGAGAACGGCGTGGCGCTGGCCGACTGGCTGCGGGAGCGGCAGATCGACGAGGTGGACGTGGTGGGCATCGCCACCGACCACTGCGTGCGCGCGACCGCGCTGGACGCCGCCCGCGAGGGCTTCCGCACCCAGGTCCTGCTCGACCTCACCGCCGGGGTGGCCGCACAGACCACCGAGCGGGCGCTCGAGGAGCTGCGCGGAGCGGGTGTGGAGCTCTCGGGGAAGCCGGTCGTGCGGTGACGGGACCGCCGGATCAGTGACGGCCCCCGCCCGGACCGACGGAACCACCCGGACCACCCGGACCACCCGGACCACCCGGACCACCCGGACCACCCGGACCGACGGAACCACTCGGACCGCCCGGACCGATGGGACCGCCCGGACCGCCCGGACCGATGGGACCCCGCCGGGTCAGGCGGGGGCCGTGGGGCTCCTGAGCAGTGCCCTGATCGGATGCCACAGCTCCACGGCCGGCGCGGTGCCGGTCAGGACGCCGCTGCCGGGTGCCGTGCGCCATATGAGCCCGTCGGGATGGTGCAGCACCGCGGTGATCTCGTCGGGGGTCGGCGGGGCCGCGTTGCCCCGCAGGTAGACGGCGCGCAGGCCCAGGTTGCGCAGCCTGGTCAGGGCGCGCGCCCGGTTGCCCGCGTGCACGAGGAAGCGCACCGAGCCGGCGGGGCCGGCGGCGGGGCTGGGCAGGTTCAGCGCCACCACCACGGTGCCGTTCGGCAGCTTGCAGAAACCTCCTGCGGCCATGGATGTCATACCCCCGTCGGACCAAGTGTCAATAAGAAAGCCACAGGAGGCACCTAAACACGGATCGGCGGCAACCCGCCAGGGGGTCACCGCCGATCACGCTCTGACCTGCGAAAACGCTATTTACTTCGTCGCGCGGCCCACTTCGAGGTGGATCGTCGAACCGTTTCCGGACTCCTTGACGATCTTGATCTTGGTGTTGGTGTCAGTGATCTGGACACCGCCGGTCGGGTTCGCCTCGTCGTAGTAGGTGTTCGTCCGGTCGTTGAAGACCGGCACCCCCTTCGAGCCGCGGATCTTGGTCGCGACGCCGTTCTTGTGCAGCGTGATGCCGTCCGTGCGGAACGTGCTGAACGGCGCGTCGTACGTCTGGACGCGGTTGCGCATCAGCGTGCCGTCGGACCACTTCAGCGCGGTCGGGTGCGAGTCGACCGGCAGGATCAGGCCCCTGCCCGGGTGGCGGCTGGTGTTGTTGTCGGCCTGGGAGGTGTCCCACTTCCAGATCAACAGGCCGTTCTGGTACGGGAAGTGCTCCACCCAGTCCGGACGGCTGTTCACGAAGCCGAAGTTGTACGGGCCGACCTTCAACGTCTTGTCGTACGACACGTACTGGCGGTTCTCGGCGATGTAGTACTGCGCGTAGTCCTTGGTGAAGGACGCGCCGATGCGGGAGAAGCCCTTCGCCGTCCAGGCGGCGTCCGCGGTCTCCGCGTCGTCCGTGAACAGGGCGGCGCCGTCCGCCGTCACCGAGATCCGGTCGGCGGCGAAGCCCTTCATCGCCAGGCCGCCGTCGGTCTGGTAGCGGAAGCGCAGGTCGATCCGCTGACCGGCGTAGGCGTCCAGCGGGTACGCCAGCGGCTTGTAGCCGTCGACCGTGCCGTGCAGGGCCGGCTTGTCGCTGCCGTCGCGCGGGATCGGCCGGCCGTCCACCGTGCCGTCCAGGGCGGTCCAGTTGGCGCCGCCGTCGGTCGAGACCTCGGCGTAGAGGAAGTCGTAGTCGGACTCGATCTCGTACCAGCCGTCGAGGGTCAGCTCGGCCGACGCCTTGCCGGTGAGGTCCACGGAGCGGGTCAGCGTGTTCCTCAGGTCGTCACCGCTGCCGCTCCACCACTGGGTCTCGCCCTCGGCCGGGACGACGACCTCGGTGGTGACCGCCTTCTCGGGCAGTTCGACCACGAGGGCCTGCTTGTCACGGGTGTTGTACTCGGCGAGGCCCAGCGTGTGCTTCGACTTCGTCGCGGCCTTGGCCGTGTCGTAGTCCAGCCAGCCCATCTGGAGCTTGTCCCAGGCGGTCATGTCGCCGGGCAGGTCACCGATCTCGTTCTTGCCGGTGCCGAGCCAGGAGCCGGAGGACATCAGGGTCCAGAAGCCGGTGGAGTTCTCGCCGCCCGCGGTGTCGTAGTGGTCCGGCAGACCGAGGTCGTGGCCGTACTCGTGGGCGAAGACGCCGAGTCCGCCGTTCTCCGGCTGGATGGTGTAGTCGCCGACCCAGACGCCGGTGTCGCCGATCTGGGTGCCGCCGAGCTTGTTCTGCTCGGGTCCGGTGGCGCCGGCGTCGGTGCCGAAGGCGTACCAGCGGTGGGCCCAGATCGCGTCCTCGCCCTGGGCGCCGCCGCCGGCGGACTCGTCCTCACCGGCGTGCACGATCTGGAAGTGGTCGATGTAGCCGTCGGGCTCGTTGAAGTCGCCGTCGCCGTCGAAGTCGTAGCGGTCCCACTCGTCGTACTCGGCGAGATCGGCCCTGATCTCGGCGCCGGTCCGGCCGGCCGCCTTCTGGTCGTCGACCCAGGCGTTGACGCCGTCCTGCACCACGTACCAGGCGCAGTTGTCGGGAACGCACTCGTTGGAGCCGTAACGGGCCTCGTTGTAGGGGACCTTGACCCAGTCGGAGACCGCGCCCTCGACCGAGTAGCGGCCCGAGGACTGCTTCTCGAAGTACGTCTTGACCGACTCGACACCCTTGCCGGTGCCGAAGTACATGTCCTCGAAGTGCTTCTGGTCGTAGTCCGCCTGCCACGCGGTGGAGTTGTCCACCCTGCGGTCCGGCTCGGCGATCTCGTTGTGCAGCGGGCCGCGGGTACCGCCGTAGCGGCTGTCGATCTTGTCGCCGAACTCGACCAGGATCGTGAAGATCCTGTCGGTCTTCTCACGGCCGAGCTCGACGTACTTGCCGGTGCCCTTCTTGCCCTTGCCCTTGAGTTCGACGACCTTCGAACCGTTCCGGTTCTTGACCGACGCCTGGCCGGATATGACCTGGTTCAGGGCCTCTTCGCGTTGCGCCGTCTGCGTCTTGGAGAGCGGCCCCGCGAGGTCGTGCTCCACGTGGTTGTGCTCCGCCGGGTCCTGTCGGTCCACGGTGGCGGGCCGGTCGGCCCGGTCGGCCGTGTCGGCCTGGGCCACGGTGAACGCAGAGCAGGTGGCGGTGACCGCCGCGAGTGCCACGCCCGTCGCGGCTGCTCTGAACGTCCAGGGTCTACTGGTCACTTGAGATCCCCTCCCGCGTTCGTGCGCGCGAAAGCGGGGTCCGGGTGATGGACGGTCGCGCACACGTGATCAACGCGTGTAGTCAAGTGACCACATTTGACTAAAGGTTCAGCAGAAAAAACAGACCTTGACTTGAACAGGTCAACTGCATTATGCGGAGGGGCGGTTCATCTCGCGGGCATACCCGGCGCGGCTTTGCGGATGGCATGACTCCATGCGCCCCCTGTGCACCGATCCTGTCGGTCAGGCCACGCTTACTGTGCGTTCCGCTCGGGCACTCTCGCGGTTAGAGTCGCTTGGCGGCACACCGTTGAGCCGGTGGAAAGCCCAGGCCGACAGCCCCCCGACTTCCGAGGACACGATGGCCATGCCCCGTCCGACTGTCGCTCAGCTCGCCTACGGTTCGTGCACCGTGGTCTTCTCGACCTTCACCATGCTGCTCTTGTCGCGGACGAGTTCGGGCGTGGGTATCGCGCTCGTCGTCGTCGCGGCACTCGCCCTCGGACTGCTGGTGGCCATGACGGTGCCGCTCTCCGGGCCCGCCCGTCCCGCCCCGGTGACGCGGCCCGCGCCGCAGGAGCCGGTACGGGCGACCGTGCCGTCACCGACAGCCGCGCCGGCCCGTGAGGCGGTGCGGGAGCGGGCTGTTTCCTGACACCGCGCCGGGCCCCGGCCCTGAGGTCGGCCCGGCGTCATCTTGTGCTCACCACGACCGTCTTGGCCGCCTTGTCGTGCAGGCCCTGCTTGTAGGGCCGGTCGAAGAAGCTCCAGCCGCCCGCGATCACGGTCCAGACGCAGGCGCAGCAGAACGCGAACGGCAGCCAGAGCACGGCGGCACGGATCAGTGACGTCTGCGTGGACGGGGTCGCGCCGTCGGACAGGTCGGCCACCCTCAGTTTCAGCCACTTCTTGCCGAGGGTCTGACCCGTGCGGGCCATCATGAACGTGTCGTAGGCGATGTAGAGGACCGCGGCGATGAGGGACTGGGTGAAGGACTTCCCCGCGTTGATCTGGTCGCCGTTCACGTTGTACTCGCTCACCCCGAAGAGCCAGGTGAGCAGCCAGACGACGATGCCCACGAGGATCATGTCGATGATGCGGGCGATGGTGCGCCTGCCGCTGTCGGCGAGCGGCGGCATCCCCGCGAGGGGGTCGGTGGGGCCGGGCCCGTAGGGGCTGCCACCACCGTACGGGCCTTCGCCACCGCCGCCGTACGGGCTTCCGCCGCCCGCGTACGAACCGCCGCCCTCTCCCTGGTGCGGCGGCGGGGGCTGGCTGCCGGGTGGGGGGTGCTTCTTGAACGGGTCGTCGTCCGGCGGCTGCTGACCGGAGTCGGGGGGCGGTTCGGTGCTCATGGCCCGAGTCGACCGCGAACGCCCCGGCATCGCATCCGGCGAGCCGCCGTCCGGAGTACCGGCGCCGGGACGATCCGTCAGAAGAGTTCTGGCCGAAAAAGCCCTATCCCGCGACGAACGTGTGCGCGGCCTTGTCGTGCCAGCACTGCCGCCACGGCTTGTCGAACAGACACCACAGGACGCCCACCACACCGATGACGAGCAGTCCGGGGATGCTGTAGACCAGCCAACGGCGCAGGGCCGCGCCCCACTCCGGCGCCTCGTGCCCCTCGATGTCCCGTACCTCCAGCCCCAGCAGCTTCTTGCCCAGGGTGCGGCCCCATTTGACGGTGGGCAGCACCTCGTAGAGGACACCACCGACCAGGAGGACGGCGAGGACGATGCCGAGGTAGACCGACGTGGTGCCGTCGAGCAGCCACACCGTGACGGTCTCCCCGGACAGTTTGGCCGCGTCGATCTTCGCTCTGATGTGGTCCGCCGCCGCGCTGCCGAGCGGCACGGCGGCCACCGCGGTGACCCCGCCGAGCAGGACCGTGTCCAGCAGCCGCGCGGCCAGCCGCTTGCCGAGCCCCGCGGGCCGGGCCGAGGCCTGGCGCCTGGCGGCGGCCTGGAACACGTCCTCGACCGGCGGCTTCCACGGCGCGGGCGGCCGTTCGTCCCCGTCCGTGAGCCGGTGCACCTGCTGCGCCCAGGAGGACTGCCCCCCACCGGGGCCACTCGACAGCGGCCCGGCTGCCGGGGCCGGAGCGGCGGCAGGGGCGGGAGTCGGGGCGACGGCCTGCGGAGGGACGGCCGGGGCGGCGGCAGCCGAACTCCCGTTCTCCGACTGGGCGGAGGCAGCGCGGGCGGCGCGCGCGGCGGCGGCCTTACCGGCCCCGAAACCGGGCCCCCCGGACGAACCCTTGCGCGGGCCGACGGCGCGGAAGGTCATGGTGCCCTCGTCCGCCGGGGCACCGCCGGAGGACGGGGCGGACCCCGAAGAGGCGGCGGGCGCGGCGGGTGCGGCGGGCGACTTCGCCGTCGGCGGGCGGAACACGGACTCGTTGTCCCCGGGCGTCCCACCGGCGTCCGGACCGGGGGCGTGCGGCACTCTCGGGTCCGCGCCCCAGGAGACCCGGCGGTCCTGGTCGCCGCCGAAGCCCGACTGACGGGAGCGGTCGGCGCCCCAGGCGGAGGCGGGCTCGGGCCGGCTCCCGTGTTGGGAGTCGGCCGGGGAGGGAGCCGGGGACGTGGAAGGGGACGTGGAAGGGGAAAGGGCAGCGGACGGGGACGGTTCGTCGGTCGGGTCCTCGTCGAAGAAGTGCGGGCCGGTCGCCTCGACGGAGGGCACCGCCGGGGCCGTACCGGCGGACGCCGCCGGTGCGAGGGGCGCGCCGCCGCCCTCCGGCGCCGGACGGCTCGTGCCCGGCACCCAGGCGGCACCGTTCCAGTACCGGACGTACCCGGGAATGGACGGGTCCGGGTAATAGCCTTCGCGCGGCGTGTCGTCGCCGGGGGCCGGGGTGGGGGCGCTCATGTCCGTCGTCCCGTATCTGCTCGGGGGTGGGTCGGGGGAACCACATCTATCAGACGGGCGCAAGCACCACCGCCCGTCCGGCCGGACCCACCCCTTTCGGGCACCGATCTGGTACCGCGACGAAAAATCTTTCGTACCGGTGCGGTGGGGAAAGGCGGTGCGGACAGCGGCCGTTCAGAAGAGCTTGCCCGGGTTCAGGAGGTTCAGCGGGTCGAAGGTCTGTTTGACGGCCCGTTGCATCTCCAGGCCCACCGGGCCGATCTCGCGCGCCAGCCACTCCTTCTTCAGGACGCCGACGCCGTGCTCGCCGGTTATGGTGCCGCCGAGTTCCAGGCCGAGGGCCATGATCTCGTCGAAGGACTCGCGGGCGCGGCGCGACTCCTCGGGGTCCTGGGCGTCGAAGCAGACCGTCGGGTGGGTGTTGCCGTCCCCCGCGTGGGCGACGACGCCGATGGTGAGCCGGTACTTCTCGGAGATCCGCTCGACGCCGTCGATGAGTTCGCCGAGCCGGGAGCGGGGCACGCACACGTCGTCGATCATCGTGGTGCCCTTGACCGCCTCCAGCGCGGGCAGGGACAACCGCCGGGCCTTGAGCAGCAGTTCGGACTCGGCGGTGTCCTCGGCCGGTACGACCTGGGTGGCGCCGGCGTCCTCACAGAGCGCGCCGAGGGCGGCGAGGTCGGCGGTGGGGTCGGCGGTGTCGAACGCCGCGAGCAGCAGGGCCTCGGTGCTCTCGGGGAGGCCCATGTGGGTCATGTCGTTGACGGCCTTGACCGTGGTGCGGTCCATGAGTTCGAGGAGCGAGGGGACGTGCCCGCCGGCCATGATGCGGCACACGGCGTCGCAGGCGGCGGCACCGGAGGCGAACTCGGCGGCCAGGACGAGCTGCTCGGGCGGTTTGGGCCGCAGGGCGAGGATCGCGCGCACGACGATGCCGAGGGAGCCCTCGGAACCGACGAACAGGCGGGTCAGGTCGTATCCGGCGACGCCCTTGGCGGTGCGGCGACCGGTGGACATCAGGCGGCCGTCGGCGAGGACCACGTCGAGGCCGAGTACGTACTCGGCGGTGACCCCGTACTTCACGCAGCACAGCCCGCCGGAGGCGGTGCCGATGTTGCCGCCGATGGTGCACGTCTCCCAGCTGGAGGGGTCGGGCGGGTAGTAGAGGCCGTGCTCGCCGACGGCCCGGGAGAGGGTGGCGTTGACGACGCCGGGTTCGACGACGGCGATCCGGTCCACGGGATTGATCTCCAGGATGGCGTCCATCCTGGTCAGGGAGAGCACGATGCATCCGTCGGTCGCGTTGGCGGCGCCGGACAGGCCGGTGCGGGCGCCCTGCGGGACGACCGGGACGCGCAGTGCGGTGGCGGTGCGCATGACGTGCTGGACCTGTTCGACCGTGCGGGGCAGGACGACCACCGCCGGGCTGCCGGCCGGGCAGAAGCTCGCCATGTCGTTGGCGTAGGAGGCCGTGACGTCGGGGTCGGTGAGCACCGCCTCGGGGGGCAGGCCGCCGAGCAGGCGGTCGACGAGGGTGCCGGCCGGCACCGTGTCTTCATCGCGTCGCGCTTCGATACGGCTCATGATCACAGCGTGACACCCGGGGCCATCGGTGTGAACCCCGCGTACGGCACCCGGTGGTAAGCCGTCGTGAGCCGGAGTGTGGTTCGTCGTATTGACAGATGATGTGACGCACAGTGTGCGCCATGGACGACAAGCCACAAGAGACCCGCGAGCGGGACGAGACCCCTGGGCACGGCGGGACCCGTCGGTGGGTGAACCGCCGGATGCTGCTCGGTTCGGTCGCCGGGTGCGCCGTGATCGGCGGGGTGCTGGTGCTGCTGCCGTGGGGGCGCGGGGCGGACGGGCCTGTGGAGCCGGCGCCGGGGGCGCCGGCCCTGGCGGCGGTCGCCAGTGGCGTGCCGGCGTCGCTGCCCGCTCTGGAGAGCCTGATCGCGGAGCGGCAGCGGCATCTGGAGGAGCATCCGCAGGACGCGGAGGGCTGGGCGGTGCTCGGGACGGCCCGGGTGGAGCAGGGACGGCGGCTGGCGGACCCCGCGCACTACCCGCGGGCCGAGAAGGCGCTGCGCACCTCGCTGAAGGTGCGGGCGAAGGACAACGCCGGGGCGCTGCGCGGGATGGCGGTGCTGGCGAACGCGCGCCGCGACTACCCCGCCGCACGCGAGTGGGGCGAGCGGGCGCTGAAGCTGGAGCCGAAGCGGTGGACGACGTATCCGCCGCTGATCGAGGCGTATGCCGGGCTCGGCGACGGCGCTGCGGCGGGCAAGATGCTGGACAGGCTGAAGGCGCTGCGGTCGGGACCGGTCGTGATGGCGCGGGCGGCCGCCCTGTACCGGGACAAGGGCCTGCGGGAGGACGCGGCGGCCCAGCTGTCCGACGCCGCCGCGGCGGCCGGGGAACCGGCCGAGCGGGCCGGCTATCTGGAGCGGGCCGGGCAGCTGGCCTGGGAGCGCGGCGACCGGGAGGACGCGCTGCGGCACTTCCAGGAGGCGCTGCGGGTCGACCCGGACCAGCGGGCGGCGCAGGCCGGGCAGGGCAGGGCGCTGGCCGCGCTCGGGCGGACCACGGAGGCGATCGGCGCCTACCGGGAGGCGCTGGCCCGGCAGCCGCGGCCGGAGTACGCGCTGGAGCTGGGCGAGTTGTACGCGTCGCTGGGGCTGCGGCAGGCGGCCCGGGTGCAGTACGACCTGCTGCGCGAGCGGGTGCGGGCGGCCGCCGCGCACGGGGTCGACGAGGATCTGGTCCTCGGGCGGTTCGAGGCGGACCACGGGAACCCCGGGGCCGCGGTGCGGCTGCTGCGGGCGGAGTGGAGGCGGCAGCCGTCGACGGAGGTGGCCGACGCGCTGGGCTGGGCGCTGCACCGGTCGGGGGAGCACGAGAAGGCGCTGCAGTTCGCGGTGCGGGCGACGGAGGAGACGAAGGGCGGCGGGGTGCGCAGCGCCCTGTACGCGTTCCACCGGGGCATGATCGAGCGGGAGCTGGAGAGGTACGGGCCCGCGCGACGGCACCTGCGGGAGGCGATGACGATCAACCCGTACTTCTCCCCGCTCCGGGTGCCACAGGCCGAGGCGGCGCTGCAGCAGCTGGGCGAACCACCCGTCGGAGACGGACCGCCCGCCTGGGCCGAAAGGGCCAGGGAAGCCGAAGAAGCCAGAAAAGCCGAGGAAGCCGAGAAGGCTGAGGCAGCCTCGGTGGCCGAGGAGGCCGAGAAAGCCGAGGCATCCGAGAAGGCCGGGCAAGCCAAGAAGCTCAAGGAAGCCGAGAAGGCCAGGGAAGCCAAGAGGTCCAAGGAAGCCGAAGAGGCCAGGCAAGCCAAGAAGCTCAAGGAAGCCGAAGAGGCCAGAGAAGCCGAGGAGATCAGGCAAGCCGAAGAAGCCAGGCAGTTCGAAGAAGCCAGGCGAACCGAGGAAGCCAGGCAGTTCGAAGAGGCCAGGCGAACCGAAGAAGCCGAGGAAGCCGAAGAGACCGAGGCGGGCTGAGGCGGGCTGAGGCGGGCTGAGGCGGGCTGAGGCGGGGTCGGCCGGTGGGGCACCGGATGCGGGTGTCCCGCGTGCGGTGCCCCACCGGCCGACCCGACGGTCACAGGTTGCCGCGGCGTTCCTGCTCCCGCTCGATCGCCTCGAACAGGGCCTTGAAGTTGCCCTTGCCGAAGCCCATGGAGCCGTGCCGTTCGATGATCTCGAAGAACACGGTCGGCCGGTCCTGGACCGGCTTGGTGAAGATCTGCAGCAGATAGCCGTCCTCGTCCCGGTCGGCGAGGATCTTCAGCTCGCGCAGGGTCTCCACGGGCACCCGGGTGTCGCCGACCCACTCGCCGAGGGTGTCGTAGTACGAGTCCGGGGTGTCCAGGAACCGCACACCGGCCGCGCGCATCTGCCGGACCGTCTGCACGATGTCGTTGCTGTTGAGCGCGATGTGCTGGACGCCGGCGCCGCCGTAGAACTCCAGGTACTCGTCGATCTGGGACTTCTTCTTGGCGACGGCGGGCTCGTTGATCGGGAACTTGACCTTGAGCGTGCCGTCGGCGACCACCTTCGACATCAGCGCGCTGTACTCGGTGGCGATGTCGTCGCCCACGAACTCCTTCATGTTCGTGAAGCCCATGACCTTGTTGTAGAACGCGACCCACTCGTTCATCCGGCCGAGCTCGACGTTGCCGACGCAGTGGTCGATGGCCTGGAAGGACCGCTGGGCGGGCGGTTCGACGATCGGGTCGGCGGTGACGTAGCCGGGCAGGTAGGGCCCGTCGTAGCCGGTGCGCTCGACCAGGGTGTGCCGGGTCTTGCCGTAGGTGGCGATCGCGGCGAGCACGACGGTGCCGTGCTCGTCCTTCAGTTCGTGCGGCTCGGTGACCGGGCGGGCGCCGTGCTCGACGGCGTAGGCGTACGCGGCACGCGCGTCGGGGACCTCGATGGCCAGGTCGACGACGCCGTCGCCGTGCGCGGCGACGTGCTCGGCGAGGAAGGTGCCCCACTCGGTGGACGGTTTGATCACCGAGGTGAGGACGAACCGGGCGGAGCCGCTCTCCAGGACGTAGCTCGCGGTCTCGCGGCTGCCGTTCTCCGGTCCGGAGTAGGCGACCAGCCGCATGCCGAAAGCGGTGGAGTAGTAGTGCGCCGCCTGCTTGGCGTTGCCCACGGCGAAGACGACCGCGTCCATTCCCTTGACCGGGAAGGGGTCGGCCTGCCGGGCGGTCGGGTCGGGAGCATGGTGTGTGGTCTGCGTCATAGGGGCAGGGTGGTGCAGCCCTGCAAGGTGCGCAATAGTTCGCGTGTCCGCTGGGCAGGATGTCCAGTCGAACGCCCGATCCACCGGGCTTTCTGTACAGGATGACCACCACGCACCGGGAGGCCGCCGTGGCGATCGATCAACTGGACGGCCGGATCATCGTGCTGCTGGCGCGGGAGCCGCGGACGGGGGTGCTGGAGATGTCCCGGCGGCTCGGGGTGGCGCGGGGGACGGTGCAGGCGCGGCTGGACCGGCTTCAGTCGAACGGAGTCATCCGCGGATTCGGCCCCCAGGTGGACCCGGCGGCCCTCGGCTACCCGGTCACGGCGTTCGCGACGCTGGAGATCCGGCAGGGTCAAGGGCCCGATGTCCGGGAGCACTTGGCGAGTGTGCCGGAGGTCCTCGAACTGCACACCACCACCGGCAGCGGGGACATGCTGTGCCGGCTCGTGGCCCGCTCCAACGCCGATCTCCAACGGGTGATCGACCGGGTCGTCGGTTTTGATGGGATCGTCCGGGCCGCCACGGCGATCGTGATGGAGAACCCCGTTCCGCTGCGGATCATCCCCCTGGTGGAGCAGGCGGCGCTCCGCGAGCCGCCGAGGGGCGGCCGGGGCGCACCGGACTGACCGGACGGGCCTGGCCGAGCTGGGGTGAGCGGACGTGAACTTCTGGGAGTACCTGGGCAACCGTCACCAGCAGTTGCTCGTCGACGCGTACCAGCACGCCAGTGTCGTCTTCCAGTGCATGGTGGCGGCGACCGTGCTCGGGGTACTGATCGGGGTCGCGACGTACCGCAGCGACTGGGCGGGCAACCTGGCCACGACCACCACCTCGACCCTGCTGACCATCCCGTCGCTGGCCATGATCGGCCTGCTGATCCCGCTGGTGGGGCTCGGGGTGCCGCCGACGGTGATCGCGCTGACGCTGTACGGGCTGCTGCCGATCGTGCGCAACGCGATCGTCGGCCTGCGCGGGGTCGACCCGTCGCTGGTGGACGCGGCCACGGGCATCGGCATGTCGCGGACGGCCCGGCTGGCGCGGGTCGAACTGCCGCTGGCCTGGCCGCCGATCCTCACCGGGATCCGGGTCTCCACGCAGATGCTGATGGGCATCGCCGCCATCGCCGCCTACGCCTCCGGTCCCGGTCTCGGGAACCTGATCTTCCGCGGGATCGCCTCGCTGGGCAGCGAGAACGCGCTCAACCAGGTCCTCGCGGGCACCCTCGGAATCATCATCCTCGCGCTGCTGTTCGACGCCGCGTACGTCCTGCTCGGACGGCTGACCATTTCCAGGGGGATCCGTGTCTGAGCCACCGGCGTCAGGGGCCCCCGGGACGTCCGGGGCGACCGGAGCGTCCAGAACCGCCGCCGCGCCGTCGGCCACCGGGGCGCCCATCGAACTGGAGGACCTCACCAAGCGGTACCCGGGCAGTGCGCAGCCGGCGGTCGACAACGTCAGCATGGAGATCAAGGCGGGCGAGATCGTCATCTTCGTCGGCCCGTCCGGCTGCGGGAAGTCGACCACGCTGAAGATGATCAACCGGCTGATCGAGCCGAGCGGCGGCCGCATCCGCATCGGCGGCGAGGACGTCACCGACATGGACCCGGTGCGGTTGCGCCGCACGATCGGGTACGCGATCCAGGCCAGCGGGCTGTTCCCGCACATGACGGTGGCGCAGAACATCGCGCTGGTGCCGAAGATGCTGCGCTGGCCGGCGGCCCGGGTGCGGGCCCGGGTGGAGGAGATGCTGGACCTGGTCGGTCTGGACCCCGGCGAGTTCCACGACCGCTATCCGCGCCGGCTCTCCGGCGGGCAGCAGCAACGGGTGGGGGTGGCGCGGGCGCTGGCGGCGGATCCGCCGGTGCTGCTGATGGACGAGCCGTTCGGGGCGGTGGACCCGATCACCCGGGACCACCTCCAGGACGAGCTGATCCGGCTGCAGCACGAACTGCACAAGACGATCGTCTTCGTCACCCACGACTTCGACGAGGCGATCAAACTGGGCGACCGGATCGCGGTGCTGCGCGAACGCTCGCACATCGCCCAGTTCGACACCCCGGAGGCGATCCTCACCAACCCGTCGGACGACTTCGTCTCGGGTTTCGTCGGCGCCGGGGCGGCGCTGAAGCGGCTGAACCTCACCCGGGTGCGGGACGTGGGGATCACCGACTATCCGACGGTGACCGTCGACGACCCGCTCCAGCAGATCTTCACCGTGCTCCGTTCCAGCGGCTCGAACGAGATCCTGCTGCTCGACCGGCGGGGCCGCCCCTACAAGTGGCTCCGGCGCGGTGACCTGATGCGGGCCAAGGGCTCGCTGGCCCGCGCGGGCACCCTGGTGCACGACACGGTGACCCGGGACGCCACCGTGCGGGACGCACTGGAGGCCGTCCTCACCGACAGTTCGGGGCGGGTGGTGGTCACCGGAGGGCGCGGCACGTACGAGGGTGTCGTCGACGTGGAGACGCTGATGAACTCCGTGCACGAACTGCTGGAGGCCGACCGGCTGGAGGCGATGGAGGCCCAGCACGAGCTGGAGGGCCTGCGGAGCGACCGGACGCACGCCGAACAGGAGGGCGTGGGCGTGGAGGGTGACGCGTGAGCACCTCTCCGGGGCGGCGGCCCGACGGCGAGTACGAGGTCGGAGGGCTCGTCTTCCGGGACGAGGGCCGGGGCGACGACGACGGCAGGGGCGGGGGCGAGGCCACACACGGTGCGCGGCCGGGGTCCGCGGCCCCGCCCGGGAGTGCGCCCCGGGTGACCTGGCAGCGGCTGACGTTCCTGCCCATGGCGCTGGTCACCCTGCTGCTCGCGACCTGGCTGTGGTTCGTCCAGGCCGATCTGGACCCGCTGTCCCGGAACGCGCTGTCCGACGGGCAGGTGTCCAAGGCGCTCTGGCAGCACATCGAGCTGACCGTGATCTCGACGTTCTTCGTCCTGATCATCGCGATCCCGCTGGGCATCCTGCTGACCCGTCCCAGGTTCCGCAGGGCCGCCCCGGCCGCGATGACGTTCGCCAACATGGGCCAGGCCACGCCCGCGATCGGTCTGCTCGCGCTGCTGGTGATCTGGCTGGGCATCGGCCGCAGGGCGGCCCTCATCGGCATCATCGCCTACGCCGTGCTGCCGGTGCTCTCCAACACCATCGCGGGTCTGCGGGCCAACGACCCGGCGCTGATGGAGGCGGCGCGCGGCATCGGCATGTCCCCGCTGGGCGTGCTGAACCGGGTGGAGCTGCCCCTGGCCGTCCCCCTCATCCTCGCCGGGGTGCGTACGGCGCTCGTCCTGAACGTCGGCACGGCCACCCTCGCGACCTTCGGCGGGGGCGGCGGACTGGGCGTGCTGATCACCACCGGCATCACCAGCCAGCGGATGCCGGTCCTGGTACTGGGCTCGGTCCTCACCGTCGCCCTGGCCCTGCTGGTGGACTGGCTGGCCTCGCTGGCCGAACTGCTGCTGCGGCCACGGGGACTGGAGACGGGTACATGAGGCGCCGCCTGTGCCTGCTGCTCGCCGGAATGCTGCTGGCGGGGCTCTCCTCCTGCGGGCTGACCAGCGGCTCCCCCATGGTCGACGACGTGGAACCGGGCTCGATCGGGAAGGGCAGGCCCCTGGAGGGCGCGAAACTCACCGTCACCTCGAAGGAGTTCACCGAGCAGCTGATCCTGGGCGCGGTCATGGGCATCGCCTTCCAGGCGGCGGGCGCCGAGGTCATCGACCGCACCGGCATCCAGGGCTCGGTCGGCTCCCGGGCGGCGGTCGTGAACGGGGACGCGGACGCCGCGTACGAGTACACCGGCACGGCGTGGATCACCTACCAGGGCAACAGCAAGCCCATCCCCGACCCGCGCGAGCAGTGGGAGGCGGTGCGCGAGGCCGACGTGGAAAACGGGGTGACCTGGCTGGAGCCGTCGTCGCTGAACAACACCTACGCCCTGGCCATGAACCGGGCGAACTTCAGGAAGTACGGCACGAAGTCGCTGTCGGACGTGGCCGCGCTCGCGAAGTCCGACCCGGCGGCGGTGACGCTGTGCGTGGAGGGCGAGTTCGCCAACCGGGCGGACGGGCTGCCGGGCATGGAGAAGGCCTACGGCATGAACGTGGGCGCGGGGAACATCACGCAGATGGACACCGGGATCATCTACACCCAGACGGCCAAGGGCGCCTGCACCTACGGCGAGGTCTTCACCACCGACGGCCGCATCAAGTCCATGAACCTGGTGGTGATGGAGGACGACAGGAAGTTCTTCCCCAACTACAACGCGGCACCGACGGTCAACACCGACACCTCCAAGGAGTGGCCGGCGATCGCGGAGGTCCTCGACCCGGTCACGGCGAAGCTGGACAACGAGGTGGCGCGGACCCTGAACGCCGAGGTGGACGTGGACGGGGAGGACCCCCACCAGGTGGCGCTGGACTGGATGGTGGACGAGGGCTTCGTCAGGAAGAGGTAGCGGCGGTGCGGGGGCTCCGGCGCCGCCCGGTCAGCAGCCGGGGACCTTGCCGGTGCCCTTCTCCAGGGAGACCAGGGCGTCCACGGTGCCCTTGAGGGTGGTGACCGGGATCAGGCGCAGCCCCTCGGGGAGTTCGGTCCGGGCCTGGGCACATTCCGCCTCGGGCACCAGGAAGACGGTCGCGCCGTCCCGCCGGGCGGCCTGCGTCTTCAGCGGCACGCCGCCCACGGCACCGACCGTGCCGTCCGCGTCGATGGTCCCCGTACCGGCGATGATCCGGCCGCCGGTGAGGTCACCGCCGCTGCCGTCGCCGTTCAGCTTGTCGACGATGCCGAGGGAGAACAGCAGGCCGGCGCTGGGGCCGCCGACGTCGGCGAGCTCCAGCTCGACCTTGACGCCCTTGCCGTCCAGGCCCAGGTAGCCCAGCGCGGCCCGGGTCGCCTCGTCCTGCGACTCCTTCATCTGCTTCTCGTTGTACCGCTCGATCTCCTTGACGTCGCCCCCGGAGGGGTAGACCGAGTCGCGGGGCATGACCGCCTGGTCGGTGCCGAACCAGCTGTCGAGCACATCGGGGAGGTCGACCCGGGTGTCCGGGGAGGTCGCCTCGATCGTCGTCATCCGCAGTTGCCCGGTGGTCTCGCGGGTCTTCGCTCCGGAGATGGTGATGACCTGCGTGCCCTTGTTCTTGCCGAGCACGTCGGCCGTCAGCCCCGGCTGCGCCACCGAGAACGGCAGCGGCGCGAAGACCGCCGTGGCCAGCAGGGCGACGACGGGAGCGGCGCAGACGGCCAGGGCCTGGGGACGTGTGAGGCGAGAGAGCACGGGATCAATCTAACGCGACGCCTCCGACGTGATACCCCCGCCGGCCACCGGCGCAGCACCCCGACGGCCACCGGCCACCGGCCCTCAGCGCAGCACCCCACCGACCACCGGCCCTCGGCACGACGTCCCCACCCTCAGCGCAAGGCCTCCGCGACCTCGCGGGCCGCGTCCATGACCCGGGGGCCGACCCGTTCCGGGACCACGTCGGCCAGCATCACCACGCCGACGCTGCCCTCGACCCCGGTGACTCCCAGCAGGGGCGCCGCCGCTCCGCACGCCCCGGCCTCCAGTTCGCCGTGGGTGAGGGTGTATCCGGGGTCGCCGGGCCGTTGCAGGCGGGCCGAGAGGATCGCCTTGCCGGCGGCGCCCCGTTCCAGCGGGTGCCGGAACCCGGCGCGGTAGGCGACGTGGTAGTCCGTCCACGACGGTTCCACCACCGCCACGGCCAGCGCGTCCGCCCCGTCGACCAGGGTCAGGTGCGCGGTCGCGCCGATGTCCTCCGCCAGCGACCGGAGGGCCGGCATCGCCGCCTCCCGTACCAGCGGATGCACCTGGTGGCCCAGCCGCAGCACGCCGAGCCCGACCCGGGCCCGGCCACCGAGGTCACGGCGTACCAGCGCGTGCTGTTCCAGTGTGGCGAGCAACCGGTACACGACGGTCCGGTTCACGCCCAGTCTGTGGGAAAGCTCGGTGACGGTCAGGCCGTGGTCCGTGTCGGCCAGCAGCTTGAGGACCCGCAGTCCCCGGTCGAGCGTCTGAGAGGTCTCCGCGGTCACGACGCCCACTCCTTCGTGGTGAGGTCGACGGCCCTCTCGCGGCATATGCGTCACCGAGTCCCGTCGGCAACGCGCTTCAGAGGCCGCCGATCGGCCGGCGGCCCGGCCATGTCCCGGGCACGGTCGCTTCACGGCAGCGCTCCGCGGCAGCGCTGCCACGGGGCGTGTGCGTAGCCGGACAGTAGCGAGCCGGTCCGATCAGCGGAAGGCTTTGTCCAGAATCCGGGCACCATCGCCTCTGAACTGGCGCTTTTTGTCCTGATTCGACCACCGGGCGTACGCCGATGGAGCAAGTCACCGCATGCGGGTGGCCCACTCCTGCACCTTGGCGATCCGCTGGCGCAGCTGGCCCGGTGTGGCCTCCGCGGCGGGCGGTCCGCCGCAGACGCGGCGCAGCTCCGTGTGGATGACGCCGTGCGGTTTGCCGCTCTGGTGGACGTAGGCGCCGACCATGTTGTTGAGCTGGCGGCGCAGTTCCATCATCTCCTTGTGGGAGACCACGGGGCGCCGCTCGGCGGGCAGTTCGAGCAGGTCGGCCTCGCTGTCCGGCTTCTTGCGGCTGTGCGCGATCTGCCGGGCCTGCCGCTTCTGCAGCAGCATCTCCACCTGGTCGGGTTCGAGGAGTCCCGGGATGCCGAGGTAGTCCTGCTCCTCCTCGCTGCCGGGGTGGGCCTGCATGCCGAAGTCGGCGCCGTTGTAGGTGACCCGGTCGAAGACGGCGTCGGACTCCAGCGCCTCGAAGGGCAGCATGTCCTCACCGGTGTCCTCGTCCTGCTCCCGGTTCGCCTCGTCCATCTCCTTCTCGGACTCGGCGTACGGGTCCTCCTCGCCCTCCTTCTTGGGCTTGTCGAGGACGTGGTCACGTTCGCGTTCCATCTCGTTCGCGAAGCCCAGCAGGTTCGGGATGGTCGGCAAGAACACGGACGCGGTCTCGCCGCGCCGCCGGGACCGTACGAAACGGCCGACGGCCTGGGCGAAGAACAGGGGGGTGGAGATGGTGGTGGCGTACACGCCGACCGCGAGGCGCGGTACGTCGACGCCCTCGGAGACCATGCGGACGGCGACCATCCAGCGGTCGTCGTTGCCGCTGAACTCGTCGATCCGTTTCGAGGCGCCGGTGTCGTCGGACAGGACGACGGTGGGCTTGTCGCCGGTGATCTCGCGGATCAGCTTGGCGTAGGAACGGGCGGAGTCCTGGTCGGTGGCGATGACGAGGGCTCCGGCGTCCGGGACGGACTTCCTGACCTCGGTCAGCCGCTGGTCGGCGGCGCGCAGCACGGACGGCATCCACTCGCCGCGCGGGTCGAGGGCGGTGCGCCAGGCCTGGCTGATCGCGTCCTTGGTCATGGGCTCGCCGAGGCGGGCCTCGACCTCGTCGCCGGCCTTGGTGCGCCAGCGCATGTTGCCGCTGTAGGAGAGGAAGATGACGGGACGGACGACGTTGTCGCGGAGCGCGGAACCGTAGCCGTAGGTGTAGTCGGCGGCCGACCGGCGGATGCCGTCGTCGCCCTCCTCGTACGCCACGAACGGGATGGGGTTGGTGTCGGACCGGAACGGCGTACCGGTGAGCGCCAGCCTGCGGGTGGCCGGCTCGAACGCCTCCAGGCACGCCTCGCCCCAGGACTTGCTGTCACCGGCGTGGTGGATCTCGTCGAGGATGACCAGGGTCTTGCGCTGCTCGACGCGGTTGCGGTGCAGCATGGGGCGGACCCCGACACCGGCGTAGGTGACGGCGACGCCGTGGTAGTCCTTGCCGAGCGGACCCGCGCTGTACTCGGGGTCCAGTTTGATGCCTATCCGCGCGGCGGCCTCGGCCCACTGCTTCTTCAGGTGCTCGGTGGGCGCGACGACGGTCACCTGCTGCACGACGTGGTGGTGCAGCAGCCAGGAGGCCAGCGTCAGCGCGAAGGTCGTCTTTCCGGCGCCCGGGGTGGCGACCGCCAGGAAGTCGCGCGGCTGTTCCTGGAGGTACTTCTCCATCGCCCCCTGCTGCCAGGCGCGCAGTTTCCCGGCGGTACCCCAGGGGGCACGGCCGGGAAAGGCGGGGGACAGGTGGTGCGAGGCGGAAGCGGCGGTGGTAGTCACGGTCTCCGTGGGGGGACGGGGGCTGGTTCGGGCGGCTCGGCCGCCGAGGACGACCGAGCCACCATATCCGTGGCCCGGCACCCCGATCCCCCGGGCCGTGCCGGGTCACTCCGGGGTGGGACCGACGTCACAACCGCCGCAGCCGCGTCGTCACCCACACGCCCGCCAGGGCCACCGCCGCCATCGGCAGGAACACCGCGGCGAAGGCGGCCGGGTGGGAGCCGGTGCCGGTGGCCTCCACGGCCGCGTGGCCGGCCATGCCGCCGCCGAGGGCGGCGAAGGCGGCGCCGCCCATGGCCAGCAGGAGGACGTTGGAGAGGCCGTCGGAGATCTGGAGCGCGGCGGAGTTGGCGCCGGCCTCCTCGGGGGCGGAGAGCTGGAGCAGCAGCACGCTGGTGGAGGAGATCACCAGGCCCATCCCGAGGCAGCCGAAGGCCCAGGCGACGGCCGTCGCCCAGGCGGGCACCGCGGGGACCAGCACACTCGGGGCCCCCGCGATGGCCGCCGCCACCAGCACCATCCCGAGGGTCGTCAGCCGCTCCCGGTACGGCTCCAGCCGCGGCCGCGACTGGAGCCAGGAGCCCAGTGCCCAGGTCACGCCGCCCGCCGCGAGCGAGAACCCGGCGAGCGTGGGGCTGAGACCCCGCTGGGTGACCAGCATCAGCGGCACGAAGGACTCCGCGGCGATGAAGGACCCGGCCGCGACACCGCGCAGCAGCACCACCGAGGGCAGTCCGCGGGCCGCCCGCCACGTGCCGTGCGGGAGCAGCCCCAACACCGCGGGGACGAGCAGCGCCACGCCCGCCGCGCCCGGCAGCAGGGAGAACCAGCGCAGGTCCTGGGCGGCGTACTGGAGCAGTCCGGCGCCGAAGGAGATCGCCAGGGCGAGCCGGATGCGGCGGCGGTCGAAGGAGGCCGGCGCGTCCGCGCCGTCACCCACCGGACCGGACGCCAGGCGGCGTATCTGCGGCAGCGCGAGGGCCAGCGGGAACACCACCAGCGCCGGGATGCCGAGGAACACCCACCGCCAGCCGAGGTGTTCGGTCACCGCGCCGGAGGCCAGCGGGCCGACGATCGACGGCACGACCCAGCTCGCCGCGAACGCGGCCATGATCGCCGGCCGCAACCGCTCCGGGTAGGCCCGCCCGACCACGACGTACAGCGCGACGATCACCAGCCCTCCGCCGAGCCCCTGCACGGCCCGCCCGAGGATGAACGGCCACATCGCGCCCGCCGTCCCGGAGAGCAGCAGGCCGACGGCGAAGGAGGCGATGCCCCAGGCCAGCGGCGCGAGCGGGCCGCGCCGGTCCGACCACTGGCCGGAGAGCACCATGCCGAACAGGCTCGTCGTGAAGTACCCCGAGAACGCGAACGCGTACAGGGACACCCCGTCCAGCTCCCGCGCCGCCACCGGCATCGCCGTACCGACCGCGGTCGCCTCGAAGGCGATCAGCAGCACCACGGAGACGATCCCGATGCTCAGCGCCCGGTAGGGACCGCTCAGTACGGTCGCGTCGGGTGCGGACGTGGGTGCGGTGAGGGCCGGGGCGGGGTCGGCGGGCGGGGCGACACCGGTGTCGCGCGGGTTCGGGGCGGTCATGCCCGCCAGGGTAAGGGCCACGGAATGCTTTGACCCCTGTCGGGGGTCGGGACCGCACCGGGACCTTCGACGTACGACCTCGCCGCCCCATTTGTGAACGGGGCATGGCAGTCCCGTTGCGGCGCCCGCCTTTCCCTTGAGCCCCGCTTCCGCCGCGGCCTACGGTCGGTGCACCGGGTCCGGCAAACTCCGGTGAACACCGACGGACTCCGACGAACACGGCCGTGTGCCCGAGTGGTTGAGGGACTCGCCTGCAAAGCGAGTGACGCGGGTTCGATTCCCGCCACGGCCTCCGAACAGCCATGCCGCGGCTCCTGGCTCCGTGCGAGGCGGGAGCCCCGGGACTCCGCCCGCGCCGACGGGTCTCGGGGCTCCCCTGGTCGCGGCCGTACGGCGCCGCAGGGCCGCCGGGTCCTCGTGAGGGTCACCCCGTCGTTCCGCCGAGCGCCGCTTCCACCCCGTCCTTCCGCTCGTCCGTCCGCCGCCGCCACCACGGCACGAGCTGGACCACGCCGAACGCCACCTCCACGGCGAGGAACAGCCACAGCAGCCCCGTGGCGCCACTGGCCAGCGCGTACGCGAACCAGGCCGAGAACAGTGCGCGGGCGGCGCCGTCGTAGATCCCGTGCGTCGGCCGTGTCCCCCTGAGGCGCAGGACGGACCAGACGACCACGACCGAACCCATCAGGTTCGCGTACAGGGTCTGCACCGGATCGCGGTCGGGCAGGGCGCCCAGCCCGAGGGCGTCACCCGCCGAAGACAGCAGGCCGTGCGCCAGGGCGTAGGTCCAGGGGGTCGCGAACCCGGCCGTGACGACGAGGTCGTACCAGGCGCTCGCCCGTACGACACGGAGGTAGGAGGCCCGGGAAGGAGAGGGGAGGACAGGCACGAGGAAGCTCCTGCTGGTCGGCGGTGGCGGTGCCTCACGCTAAACAGTGGAGTAGGGTCCAAGGTCAAGCCACCGGCCGACGGAGGGCCATGCTGATAGGGGAGTTGGCCGCACGAACGGGCCTGTCCAGGGACACCGTCCGGTTCTACGAGAAGCTCGGCCTCGTCACGAGCCGGCGGCTGCCCAGCGGTTACCGCGACTTCGCGCCCGAGACGGTGCTCTGGCTGCAGTACGTCCGCACCGCGCAGACGCTCGGGTTCTCCCTGGCGGAGATCGCACGCCACGGTGAGGAACTGCGCGACGCCCCGGACACCGCGGGGGCGCTGTCCGCGCTGTTCGCGGAGAAGATCCGGGTCGTCGACGCGCGGATGACGGAACTCGCCGCCCTGCGCGCCGAACTCACCGCGCGCGTCGGCACCGGATGCCCGTTGCGGGCGGACGGCTGAGGCGTGGGGCTCAGAGCACCCCGCCCGCTTCGTCCTGGAACAGCTCCGTCCAGTAGTGCCAGTCCGCGTCGGTCGTGGCGCCCGTGGGGTCGACGGCGGACAGGACCTGGATCATCGCCATGGCCAGCTGGTCGTACGTCTCGCTGGTCAGCGCGTGGCCCGACTCCTCGTCGATGGCGTGCTCGCGGTGCAGCAGCCAGAGGGTGAAGGCGAGGGTCGAGATGTCCGTGTTCAACGGGTACAGGACGGAGTCCGGCTCGCTCCAGTTCAGGACCGCGCCGGTGGTGCCGTCGACGACCAGGCTGTTGTCGTCGGTCAGGTGGCCGAGGCGTATGAACCGGTCGGCGTGGGCGGGGAGGCGGTCGGCCGGGAACTCACCGGGGTGATCGTCGGCGTAGTACTCCGCGAGGGTCCGCAGCGGCAGGTCGGTGTCCAGCTGGAAGAGGAAGCCGTCCTCCGGCAGGCCCGTCTCGCGCAGGAAGCGGCGGGTCGGCTCGTGCGTGAGCGTGGCGGGGAAGTCGACCTCCTCGAAGCGGACCACACCTCCCCGGCCGAACTCCCGGTCCAGCAGGCGCACGGGGAGGTCGAGGGCGAGCCCCGAGGCCGTGCCCGGGCCCGCCACCAGGGCCAGCGGCCGGATCAGCGCGGCCGTCCGCCACAGCGGGGCCGGCTCGCCGTCCGCGCCCTCCTCGAACACCGCGAGCAGCTGCCGCGAGGCCTCGGCGACCGCCTTCGCGCCGTAGCGGCCCGCGTAAGCGGCGAACTGGCCCCGCAGTCCAGCCAGTTCGTCCGTCGCGGCGGCGAACCGCACCAGGATCGGCAGCGACGGGGCGAGCGGGCGGATGTCCATCAGGTCGGGGCGGTCGGGGCGGTCGTGGAAGAAGTACGTCGTCGAGACCTCGCCGGTGGCCCCGTCCAGCAGGACCGACTCGGTCTCCGTACCGGCCGGGCCGAGCAGCCCGCCGATGACCAGCTGGTCCCGCAGCTCCGCGGAGAGCCGGTCGCCCGCGTCCCCCGCGCCGCCCGTCGAGCCGGCGACGGTGCGCAGGCCCTCGGTCCGCAGCCGCGCGAAACTGAACAGGCCGCTGTCGCACGGCAGTCCGGGACCGGTCAGCCAGCGGCGCGTGGACTCGTGCGTGACGAACGGATCGAGGGCGTCCTCGGTCAGGGTGATCGCTGCCGCGACGTCCACGACATCCGCAGCAACGGTGTCGATCGTGCTCATGGCTCCCCCGCGCATTCGTGTGCTCAGTCCCGTGTCCTGTGCTCCGCCGCTCCGGGCGGCTCCGCCCCGCCCGGACAGGAGGGACCCCCGCGCCTTCGGGTCGGCAGCCGTCCCCCACCACTCGGAACACTACGCGTCACCACTGACAACGCCCCGGTCCGGGAACGGACGGACGGGTCGGCGGATGGGCGGGTGAACGGACGAGCGAACAAGCGGGCCAACGGACAAACGGACAGGCGGCTGTCCACGGACATGGACGCCCCCACCACACAAGACGCGCGAACACCCCTGTGCGTTGCCTTCGCCCGCGAATCAACCTGAAACGTTCTCCGGCCGCCCGGGCAGCCCGTGCCGACCGGCGGCGGCCGGCGGCGACCGGCGGCGACCGCTGGCGGCCGGTGCCGACCTTCGCGTGGGCGGCGTGCCGCTGAAGACGCAGGCCGCCCGGCGGGACGGCGCGACCGTCTTCCTGGTGCCCGAGGCGGAATGTGCCCAGGACCGGACCGAACTCCCCGAGGGGCTGCGCCTGATCCCGGTCACCACCCTCAAGGGCACCCCGGCAGCCGCCGTCAGCCGCTGGTCACCACCGCGGCCTGGGGGCGGATCGGCAGGCGGTTGACCGGGCGGCCGGTGGCGGCCCGGACGGCGGAGGCGATGGCCGCCGGGGAGGTCACCACCGGCACCGCGCTGACCGCCTTCGCGCCGAAGGGCGCGACCACGTCCCGCTCCTCGATGAGCTTCACGATCCGGATGTCGGGTGCGTCCAGGGCGGTCGGGAGGGCGTAGCCGGTGAGGTCGGGGTGGCGGATCAGGCCGCGGGGCGTGCGCAGGTTCTCGGTGAGCGCGGCGCCCACGCCCTGGGTCACCCCCGCCTCGATCCGGGCGGCCAGCTGAGCCGGGTTCAGCACCCGGCCCACGTCCTGGGCGACGGCCATCTCCACGACCCGTACCGAGCCGATCTCGATGTCGACGTCGACCACCGCGCGGATCGCGCAGAAGGACATCCCGACGAAGGCGTCGCCCTGGCCGGAGTCGTCCAGGGGTTCCGTGGGGTGCGGACGGCACTGGGCGGTGGCCCACAGTTCCTTGCCGTCCAGGGCCTCGGCGACGGTCGTCGACAGCACCCCGTCGTACGAGGTGATCCTGCCGTCGGTGATCTGGAGCAGCTCGGCGGACATGCCGAACTTGTGGGCCAGGGGCTGGAGGAGCTGGGTGCGGACCATCTTCGCCGCGCGCTCCACCGCGCCGCCCGACACCCAGGTGTGCCGGCCGCGACAGCCCGCGCCCGCCGGGGGCTGGTCGGTGTCCACGGGGGCCACCCGCACCTCGTCGACGCCGAGGACCTCCTGGACGATCTGCCGGGCCAGGGTGGTGAAGCCCTGGCCGGTCTCGACGGCCGCGCACAGCACCGTCGCCACGCCGTCCTGGACCTTCACGGTGGCCGTGGACACCTCGTCCGCGCCCTCGCCGCCGAGCATGTGCACCATGCCGAGGCCGTAGCCCACACCGCGGCGCACCGCGCCCGGTTCCCCGGCGCCCTCGGGGCCGCCGGGCAGCAGCCACTCCTCCGCGGGGGTGTCCTTGGGCAGCGGCGGCAGCGGGAAGTCCTTCACCGCTTCGAGGAGTTCGGCGACCGGGGCGGGGCAGGTCACGGTCTGGCCGGTGGGCAGGACGTCGCCGGTCGCCATGACGTTGCGCAGGCGCAGCTCGGCCGGGTCGAGGCCGAGTTTCTTGGCCAGCTTGTCCATCTGCGCCTCGTGGGCGGCGCACACCTGCAGGGCGCCCTCGCCGCGCACATGACCGGAGGGCGGGTTGTTGGTGCGGACCGCCCAGCCCTCGATGAAGGCGTTCGGGACGACGTAGGGGCCGCAGGCGAAGGCGACGGCGGCGGCCAGGGCGTCGGAGGAGGTGTCGGCGTAGGCGCCCGCGTCGAGCAGGATCTGCGCCTCGACCTTCACCAGTCTGCCCTCGGCGTCGGCGTGGTGGCGGTAGCGCAGCAGGGTGGGGTGCCGGTGGGCGTGGCCGAGGAAGGACTCCTCGCGCGTGGCGGTGAGTTTGACCGGGCAGCCGGTCTTCAACGCCAGCAGGCCGAGCGGCAGCTGGAAGCTCTGGTCCTCGCGGTCGGCGATGGCGCCGGGCACGCCGGTGACGACGACCTTGACGCGGTCCGGTTCCAGGTCGAACGCGGCGGCGGCGGTGTCCCGGTCGCCGTGCGGGTCGGTGGAGGCCAGGTACAGCTCGACGCCCCCGTCGGGGCGGGGTACGGCGAGTCCGGCCTCGGCGCCGATGGGTGCGGGGTCCTGGCGGCCGATGCGGTACAGGCCCTCGACGACGAGGTCGCCGACCGCGTCCGGGTCGCCGTGGCGCAGCGGGATGTGCCGGATCAGGTTGCCGTCGGGGTGCAACGGCTCGGCCTCGAAGGCCTGTTCGGGGTCGATCACCGGGTCGAGCACCTCGTACTCGACGATGACGGCGGCGGCGGCCAGCCGCGCGGTGTCCGGGTGGTCTGCGGCGACGGCGGCGATGGCCTCGCCGTGGTGGCGCACGACGTCGGAGGCGAAGACCGGGCGGTCGGCGCGGCCACGGCCGTACAGCGGGTCGCCGGGGACGTCCTCGTGGGTGACGACGGCGCGCACCCCGGGCATCTCGCGCGCGTGGGTGGTGTCGATGGACACGATGCGCGCGTGCGGGTGGGGCGAGCGCAGCACGGCCGCCCACAGCAGGCCCTCGGCCCACAGGTCGGCGGCGTACGGGAAGGTGCCCTCGGTCTTCGCACGGGTGTCGGCGGCCGGCAGGGAGGTGCCCAGTCCGTGCGGGACCGGTTCCGGCCGGGGGGCGTCCTCCGCGGCCCGTGCGGCCTGCACGGTGGCGGCTTCGTTGCTCACGCCTGGCCTCCGTCCCGGCCGTGGGGCCGGTCGTGCGGTCCGGGGTGCGGGAACGCGGCGGGGTTGACGCCGCCGGCGCCCGGTCCGGCCTGGTGCGGGATACGGGGCTCGCCCGGGTCCGTGCCCGGCTCCGTGCCCCTGCCCGGGTCCGTGTCCGGGTCGGGTTCGGTGTGCTCGGTGTGCTCGGCGTGCGCCTCGTGCTCGGTGTACGCCTCGCGTTCGGCGACGACCTCCTGGACCGCCTCCACCACGCCCCGGTAGCCGGAGCAGCGGCACAGGTTGCCGCACAGCGCCTGACGGGTCTCCAGCCGGCTGGGCGCCGGGTTGCCCTCCAGCAGGTCGTGCACGGTCATCGCCATGCCCGGTACGCAGAAGCCGCACTGCACAGCGCCGCACCGCGCGAGTGCCCGCTGCACGTCCGACGGCTGCCCGTCCTGGGCGAGGCCCTCGACGGTACGGACCTCGCTGCCGGCCGTGGTGACGGCCGGGACCAGGCAGGACGCCACGAGCCGGCCGTCGACCTGCACGTTGCAGGCCCCGCACTCGCCCTGCGAGCAGCCGTCCTTGGCACCGGCGAGCCCGAGGCGCTCACGCAGCACGTAGAGCAGCGACTCGCCGATCCAGGCGTCGGTGACGGGCCGGTCGGTGCCGTTGACACTCAGCACGTAGGAGGCGAGGGGGTGATCGTCGTGCGCGGCGCCGGGGAGCGGTTCGGGCCCGGCTGACGAGCCGTCCGGCGCGGGGGGCGCGAGGGGCTCTGCCGCCTCCGGGGTGTCCGGACCGGCCGGGCTCTCCGCGGTGTTCCCGCCGTCCGGTGCGGCCTCGGGGGCGGCGGCCGGCGCGGACGGATCGTCACCGGTGGGGTGTTCCGGGGCTTCCCGGCCTCCCTGAGGGGCTTCGGGGCGCCGGGCGTCCTCGGCGCCCTCGGCAGGCCCTCCGGGCCCGGGAGCAGGCCGTACGGCGTCCCCCGTGCCCGGCTGGGGGTGCTCGCGGAGCTCCGGGGCGGACGGCGCCCCGGCCGCCTCCCGGTAGGCCTCCGGCTCGGCCCGCCAGTGGGGCTCGGCGGCGGTCGGCTGCGGCAGACCGGTCGACCGGGGCCCGGCGGGTGACGGCGGTTGGGACGCGGGCTGCCCCGACGCGGGCGTGCCACGGCCGGGCTCCGCGTGCCACTCGGATTCCGGGCCGTCCTGCTCCCGGCCGGAACCGGGCTCGGACCGGGACTCGGGGTAGCTCGGGTCCACGCCCGGTACACCCGGTCCCCACGGCTGTCCGATGGCCTGCGTGGCCCAGGGTGCGGAGGCGCCGCCCGGAAGGGTGGAGGGCGGGGTGACCGGCGGGGTGACCGGCGGGGTGGCGCCCCACTGTTCGGCCAGGGCGGAGGTGGTGAACTCGCCGGACTCGTCCGGGAGGTCGCCCTCGGCCACGGGGATCGACCACTGCCCGGTCACGTCGGAACCCGGTGCCGGGTTCCCGGCGGCGGGCGGCTCCTCGAAGGCCCACTGCCCGGAGGCGCCGGGGTCGTACGTGAACCGGTCCTGCCCGCTGTGCCCCTGCGCGGCCCGCGCCTCGGGGCCGCCCTGCCCCGACGGGCCGCCCTGCGGGTCGTACGGGGGCTGCGGGTCGTACGGGGCGTGCCACTGGGCGCCGTCGACGGGCGCACCCGGCACCGCCCAGCCGCCGCCGGTGGCCGCCGGGTCGGTGCCCGTGGTGGCGGGGGTGACGGTGATCGGCGGTGGCACATAGCCGTGGCCGGGCGCGGCGAGCGGGCTCTCCATCGAGTCCAGCAGGGCGTCGATGCCCCCCTCGGGGAGGTTCACGAAGGCCGTGGCGCCGTCGTCGTAGTCGCCCTGGGGCAACGGGTCCCAGCGGCTGCCGCCGCCCTGGGACGTGCCCTCTCCGTGCTGGTCGTCGGTCACGACAGCGCCCTCCCCAGTGCTCGTCGGGCCAGCGCGGCGACGGTGCGCCGCAGATGCAGTACCGCGGGGGGCAACGGCGTGACGGAGCCGTCCTCCTCGGGGACCGGGTCGGGGATGCAGGCCGCGGCGACGTACTCCCCGAACGCGTTCAGCGCCTCCGGCACGATCGCGCGGTTGTTGTCCCAGTCGATGAGCTGGGCGACCCACTGCTCGGCCTCCAGGGGCCGCAGCGCCATCGGCGCTATGGCGCCCACCGCGCAGCGGACGCCGCGCCGGGCGGGGTCGAGCACCAGGGCGACGGACGCCATCGCGCGGCCGGGGCCGGTGCGGCCGGTGGCCTTGAGGAACACCTGCGGGGCGTGCAGCAGCGGCACGCGCACGTAGCCGATGAGTTCACCGGCGCGCAGCATGTCCATCCCGGCCAGCAGGTGCGACACCGGGATCTCCCGGCGGGCCCCGCCCGGGCCCGCGATGATCAGCGTCGCCTCCAGCGCGGCCAGCACGGGCAGCGAGTCACCGGTGGGGGCGGCGGAGGCGATGTTGCCGCCCAGGGTGCCCGCGTTGCGGATGTGCGGCGGTCCGGCGGCACGCGCGGAGGCGGCGAGCGCCGGGATGAGCGCGGCGAAGTCGGGGCGGCCCATACGGGCGTGGGTGAGGCCCGCGCCGAGCAGCGCGTGGCCGTCCTGGTACTGCCAGCCGCGGATCTCGCTGATCTTGCCGAGGCCGACCAGCGCCGCGGGCCTGAGCTGCCCGGAGTTGACGGCGGCCATCAGGTCGGTGCCGCCCGCGACGGGCACGGCGGCGGGCACGGCGGTGAGCGCCGCCACCGCCTCGTCCAGCGTCGTGGGCAGCGTCACGGCCTGCGCCGCCTGCGGTGCGTGCGTGCTCAAAACCGGCTGCCCCTTCCCGCGGCCCCACCTGGTCCCACCTGTCGCAGCCGTACGGTACGACCTGACAGGGCGGACGTGGCAACTCTGGCACATCTTCGCGAGCCCCGAAGACAGGGGTCCACTAGGAGGCATTCGCCCACTTCACCCCGGGCATGGTCCGATTTGGCGGGACATCGCCGGTGCGATCGGATGGCACTCTTCGGTGACCCTTGTACCCTTTTTTTACGACCTGTTCGGAGTTGGACGGACTTCGGGGCATGGCCGGATCGCGTACCCCGCACCGGCGGTGCGGGGTACGCGCTACCGGTGCGGGGGCGGGCCGTCGAGGGGGCGGCCCAGCACTCCGGGACGCCGCTGCCAGGGGAGCGGTCCGGTGGGCGGGCGGTAGGCGACGCCCAGGGCGTCGAGGCGCCGGCAGTGGGCGGTCATCCGGCGTTCGAAATCGGCGAAGTCCCGTTCCGCGGGGGCCGGCAGCGCGCTCCAGGCGACCTCGGCGAGGGCGGCCAGCCGGGGAAAGACCTGGTAGTCCACCCGTTCCGGGTTCTCCGTCACCTCGGACCACGCGTTGGCCTGGGTGCCCAGGACCCGCCCGGCCTCCTCGGCCGTCAGTTCCGGCGGTACGGGCTCGAACCGGTGGACGTCCTCCAGGGTGCGCACGTACCCGATCGGCACCGGCTCGTCGGGGCCCGCGTCCTGCCGGTGGTCCAGGTAGACGTGCTGCTCGGGGCACATGACCACGTCGTGCCCCGCGCGGGCGGCGGCGACCCCGCCGGCGTAGCCGCGCCAGGACGACACGGCGGCGCCCGGGGCGAGACCTCCCTCCAGGATCTCGTCCCAGCCGATCAGCCGGCGCCCCCGCGCGGCGAGCCAGGTGGCGAAGTGCCCGATGAACCAGGACTGGAGAGCGTCCTCGTCGGCCAGGCCGAGATCCCTGATCCGCTGCTGCGCGACGGCCGACGCACGCCACTGGTCCTTGGGGCATTCGTCGCCGCCGAGGTGCACGAACCCCGAAAAGGGGGTGGAGGGGCCGGCGTCCGCGGGGAACAGTTCCAGGACTTCCTCGAGCACCCCTTCGTAGAAGCGCAGGGTGTTGTCGGTGGGGGCGAGTACGTTCGGATTGACCCCCCAGGTGTCCCAGACGGCCAGGGAGGCGGTGTCGATGACATCGGTGTTGCCGAGTTCCGGATACGCGGCGATGGCGGCCTGCGAGTGCCCGGGTACGTCGATTTCCGGCACGACACTGATATGCCGCTCGGCGGCGTAGGCGACGATCTCGCGGATGTCGTCCTGTGTGTAGTGGCCACCGTGCGGTGTGTCGTCCCACAGCGGTGACGCGCGGTGCCCGATTTTCGTCCGGGCCCGCCAGGAACCGATCTCGGTCAGCTTCGGATACCGCTTGATCTCGACACGCCATCCCTGATCGTCCGTCAGGTGAAAGTGGAGGACGTTGAGTTTGTGCGCCGCCATCAGATCGAGATAGCGCAGCACGCCTTCCTTGGGCATGAAGTGCCGGGCGACGTCGAGCATGAGTCCGCGCCAGCGGAAGCGGGGGGAATCCTCGACCGTCACGTGCGGCACCGCCCACACCCGGTCGCGGCCGATCGGGGCCCTGCGGTACGCGTCGGGACCGAGGAGCTGCCGCAGCGTCTGGGCGCCCCAGAAGACACCGGCCGCGCTGCCGCCCTCGACCAGGACGCCGTTCCGGTCGCTGACGAGGCGGTACTCCTCGGGGCCGAGCCCGGGGTCGAGCTGGAGCTTGATGCCGTCGCCGTCCGTGTCGTCGGGCTCCCGGCCCTCGCCCAGCGGCAGGCCGGTCGCCTGCCAGAGGACTGTGCGCAGCCATCGGCCGACGCCCTCCGTCGCGGGACCGGCACAGAGCCGGGAGCGCTCCGTCAGCCGCACCTCGCCAAAGCCGGCGACGACGCCGCGGGGCGCTGGAATCAGTTCGGTCATGTCAGTCCTTCACCGCTCCGCCCAGTCCGGAGACCAGGCGCCGCTGTACGAGTACGAAGAAGACCAGCACCGGGATCGTCATCACCGTGGACGCCGCCATCACACCGCCCCAGTCCGGCTCGTCCGGCTTGTAGAAGACCAACAGGGCCATCGGCAGCGTCGACTGCGAGATGTCGCTGATGATGAAGGACTTGGCGAACAGGAAGTCGTTCCAGGTGGAGATGAAGGAAAACACACTGGTGGCCACGAGACCCGGCAGAACGAGCGGGAAAAGGATCTGCCACAGGAACCGCGCGCGGCTCGCTCCGTCGATGTACGCGGCCTCCTCCAGCGCCTCGGGAACGGCTTTCACGAACCCCCGCAGCATCCAGATCGCGAACGGCAGCGAGAACGCGATGTGCGGCAGGATCAGCGACCACAGCGTGTTCAACTGGCCGAAGTCCCGCATGAGGAAGAACAGCGGAATCGTCAGCGCCTCCACGGGCACCATCTGGGCCACCAGAAACATGATCAGCAGGGTGGTCCGCATACGGAACCTGAATCGCGTCACGGCGGTCGCCGCGAGAAAGGCGATCAGCGCCGAGGCGATCACCACGGCGACCGCGACGACCACGCTGTTGACGAAGTACCGGCCGAATTCCTGCTGCCCGAACACCCGTTGGAAGGAGTCCAGGGTGGGTGTCAGGGTCCACGGCCGGGGCCGGTCCGACTCGATCTCGCCGGCCGGTTTGAAGGCACCCAGCACCATCCAGTAGAGCGGGAAGGCCACCACCACCGCGACGAGCAGCGCCGTCGCCTCGGCCGCGAGCCGCCACGGACGCCGTACGAACCGGCGCACAGGATTCACCCGGCGCGCCCCGTCCCGGCCCACGGGACTCACAGTTCCTCCCCCTGACGGCGCAGCAGCCGCAGGTACACCAGCGTGACGGCGAGCAGGATCAGCAGCATCACCACGCCGATCGCGGCGCCGAGGCCGTACTGCGAGGACGCGAACGCCTTCTGGTAGGCGTAGACGTTCAGGACCAGGTTCTGGCCGGCGATGCCGCCTCCGCCCGTCATGACGTAGATCTGGGTGAAGACCTTGAAGTCCCAGATCACCGACTGGATGGTGACGACCACCAGGATCGGCCGGAGCATCGGGGCGAGTACCGAGCGCCAGACGCGCCACTGCGAGGCGCCGTCCAGGGCGGCGGCCTCCAGCACCTCGGCGGGTACGGCGCGGATGCCGGCGTAGACGGTGACCATCACGAACGGGAAGGAGCACCAGACCACTTCGAGCAGAACGAGGAAGAAGGCGCTGTACCGCCCGTACGTCCACGAGTGGTCGCCGAGGCCCAGCACCCGGTTCACCGGGCCGAAGTCGGCGTCGAAGAGGAACAGCCACACCGTGGAGCCGGTGACGGCCGGGGTCGCCCAGGCGCCGAGCGCGGCCAGCATCAGGGCGAGCCGGGGCACGGCGCGCACCCGGGTGAGCAGCACGGCCAGCGCGCAGCCGACGGCCAGGGTGGACACCACACAGGCCGTCGCGAACAGCAGGGTGGCCAGCAGCACCTGCCAGAACTGGTCGTCGGCGAAGAGCTCGGTGTAGTTGCCGAACCCCTTGAAGGTGGTCGGTTCGCCGCCGCTGACCTGTGCCTGGGTGTAGTGGAAGAGCGAGATCAGGCCGAGTTGGTGGACCGGGTAGGCGAGCAGCCCCCCGAGGACGACGAGGGCGGGTGCGAGGTAGAGCCAGGGAGTGAGGCCGCCCCTGCGGCGCCGGGGGCCTCGTGGCTTGTGGGGGGCGGGGGCCGTGAAGAGCGCGGGACGCTTCCGCACGGCCACCGTGTCCGGTACGGCCACTGGTTCAGCCCACCGAGCCGAACGCCTCGTTCATCTTCTTCGTGGCGTCCGCGGAGGCGGCTTCCACGTCCTTCTTGCCGCTGACGACCTCCTGGAACATCGTCGGCAGCACCAGCGAGGAGTCGATCTGCGCCCAGGCCGGCGAGGCCGGCACGAACCTGGTGTCGGCGGCGAGGGTCTCGACGAACGGCTTCAGGAACGGTTCCTCGGCGGCCGCCTGCTGCCGCACGTCGGAGAAGGTCGGCAGGAAGCCCATCGCGTCGAACAGTTCGCCCTGCGCCTTCTTCGAGGCGAGCCGCCGCATCAGGTCGACGGCGAGGGTGCGGTGCGAAGTCGACTTCAGGACACCCAGGTTGTTCCCGCCCGCGAAAGCGGGGGCGATGGACCCGGGCCGCACTCCCGGCAGCGGCACGACCGCGTACCGGCCCTTCACCTTGCCGGCCTCGACGGCCGCGTGGCTGAAGTCGCCGCCGATCGCCATGGCGGCCCTGCCCGCGGCGAAGGCGGTCACCGTGTCGTTGCCGCCCATGCCGGCGCACTTGGCGGCCGGGCAGTTGTCGTCGCCGAAGAGGGAGGTGTACGCCTCGATGCCCTTGCGGGCGGCGGGGGTGTCGATCGCGGAGGCGTACGAGCCCTCCTTGCCGGTGGCGAGTTCGCCGCCGTGGGCCCAGATGAAGGGCATCGCGCCGTAGGTGTAGGCGCCGCCGACGGCGATGCCGTACAACTCCGGCTTCGCGGCGCGGATCTCCCGGGCCGTGGAGATCAACTCGGCCTGCGACGTGGGCGCTTCGAGTCCGAGTTCCTCGAAGACGTCGGTCCGGTAGTAGAGCGCGCGGACGCCGACGAAGTACGGCGCCCCGTAGACCCTGCCGTCGACGGTGACCGACTGCCGGGCGGTCGGATCGGTGTCCTTCGCCTCGTCCCAGGCGCCGAACTCCTCGGTGACGTCGGCGAGTCCGCCGTCCTTCACATAGCCGGCGGTGTCCGTGTTGCCGTACTCGACGAGGTCGGGCGCGGACTTCGGGTCGTTGAAGGCGGCCTTGATGCGCTGGGCGCGGGTCTCGACCGGGATGTACTCGACGGTGACCTCGGTGCCGTCGTGCGCCTTCTCGAACCCGGCGACGACGGACTCGACGGCCTTCTCCTTGGGCGCGTTGTTGACTTCCCGGAAGAGCCAGACGCGTAAGGTCCCGGTCTTCTCGTCCTTGGCGGAGGAGGAGCCCGAGGAGGCCTGAGGCGCGCAGGCGGCGGTGGCGAGGACGGCCGCGAGTGCGACCAGGCGGACGGACAGCTTCATGGACTGCTTCCTCCGATGAGGTGTTGCAACATACGCAATGAAGGTTTCGCCGTGCACAACAACAACGGAGGTTAGGGACTGGGTGAACCGGCCCACAAGAGGTCTCGATCACTCTGTGACCGGCAGAAGCGCTCCGCGCAACGCCCGGGCAGCACAAAGGCCCCCGGGGTGCGCAAAACGCACCCGGGGGCCCTGGACGGTCCGACCGGCTCGCCGTCCGGACGGCCACGTGGTCCGAACGACTCCGCGGGAGGGCAGGGGGGTTACTTGCCGCCCTTACCGCCCTTGCCGCCCTTGTCGTCGTCGCCGCCGTTCATGGACTCGTAGATCTCCTTGCACATGGGGCAGACGGGGTACTTCTTCGGGTCCCGGCCCGGCACCCACACCTTGCCGCACAGCGCCACGACGGGCGTGCCGTCGAGTGCGCTCGCCATGATCTTGTCCTTCTGGACGTAGTGGGCGTAGCGCTCGTGGTCGCCGTCGCCGTGGGACGTCTGCGGCGTCGGCTCTACGAGGGTCCCCGTACCAGTCCCGCGCTCGGGCTCAAGAGTGCTCATAAGGCAAAGGGTACTGAAGCTCACGCGCATCAGTTGAGCGAAGGGTCGTCCGGATAGGTGGCCACCATCGCCAGTTCGCCCCGCTGGCGGCGCAGCACCTCGCGCCAGAGCCGCTCGGGCACCGGGGACGAGACGTCGCCGGGCTCCGACTCGACGACGTACCAGGCGCCGTCCACCAGCTCTTCCTCCAGCTGGCCGGGGCCCCAGCCCGCGTATCCGGCGAAGATGCGCAGCGAGCCGAGGGCGGAGGCGAGCAGCTCGGGCGGCGCCTCCAGGTCGACCAGCCCGATCGCGCCGTGCACCTGGCGCCAGCCCAGCGGCGCGGCCCGGTCCCCCGCCCCGCCGGGGACGACGGCGACGCCGAGGGCCGAGTCCAGCGAGACCGGGCCGCCCTGGAAGACGACACCTGGTTCGCCGGCCAGGTCCCCCCAGCCCTCCAGGATGTCCGCCACGTCCACCGGGGTCGGACGGTTGAGGACGACACCCAGGGAGCCCTCCTCGTCGTGGTCGAGGAGGAGCACCACCGCACGGTCGAAGTTCGGGTCCGCCAGGGCGGGAGTGGCCACGAGCAGCCGCCCTGTGAGCGAGGACACCTCGGTCATGCCAGACATGATCCCGCATCTTCCCTTTCCGTGGGGAGGCAATCGGAGGTATGCGGGTGAACCGGTCCGCACGGCGGCGGAGCTGCCTGATGGAACCGTGTTCCGAGCGGTCGACGGCCGGGGGGCCGGGAGCCCGGCGGGCGTACGGGAGCACCCCCGGCGCACAGGACGGCGGTGACCCGGAGTGGCCGCCGAGGGACTGCGCGTGTTGTGGGGGCGGTGGGACGGAGACCGGGTCGCACACGGGCTGACAGAGCCCGGGGGGAGGGCGACTACGCTTGCCCTCTGGCCCCTGCCCCCCTCCACGGAACGCGAGATTCATGACCGTCAACGGAGCTGAAGACGTCCTGCTTGTCCACGGCGGAACCCCGCTGGAGGGTGAGATCCGGGTCCGCGGTGCGAAGAACCTCGTACCGAAGGCCATGGTCGCCGCCCTGCTGGGCAGTGAGCCGAGCCGGCTGGGCAACGTCCCGGACATCCGTGACGTCCGGGTCGTGCGAGGGCTGCTGCAACTGCACGGGGTGACGGTGCGTCCGGGCGACGAGCCCGGTGAACTGGTGCTCGACCCCACGCGGGTGGAGAGCGCCAACGTCGCCGACATCGATGCCCACGCGGGTTCGTCGCGCATCCCGATCCTGTTCTGCGGACCGCTGCTGCACCGTCTCGGGCACGCGTTCATCCCCGGCCTGGGCGGCTGCGACATCGGCGGCCGGCCGATCGACTTCCACTTCGACGTGCTGCGGCAGTTCGGCGCGACCATCGAGAAGCGGGCGGACGGCCAGTACCTGGAGGCCCCGCAGCGGCTGCGCGGCACGAAGATCGAGCTGCCGTACCCGTCCGTCGGCGCGACGGAGCAGGTGCTGCTGACGGCGGTCCTCGCGGAGGGCGTCACCGAGCTGTCCAACGCGGCGGTGGAGCCGGAGATCGAGGACCTGATCTGTGTCCTGCAGAAAATGGGCGCGATCATCGCGATGGACACCGACCGGACCATCCGCGTCACCGGTGTGGACAAGCTCGGCGGCTACAACCACCGTGCCCTCCCCGACCGCCTGGAGGCCGCCTCCTGGGCGTCCGCGGCGCTGGCCACCGAGGGCAACATCTACATCCGCGGCGCCCAGCAGCGCTCGATGATGACGTTCCTGAACACCTACCGGAAGGTGGGCGGTGCCTTCGAGATCGACGACAAGGGCATCCGCTTCTGGCACCCCGGCGGCCAGCTCAAGTCCATCGCGCTGGAGACGGACGTCCACCCGGGCTTCCAGACCGACTGGCAGCAGCCGCTGGTGGTCGCCCTGACGCAGGCGACCGGGCTGTCCATCGTCCACGAGACGGTCTACGAGTCCCGGCTCGGCTTCACCTCGGCGCTCAACCAGATGGGCGCGCACATCCAGCTCTACCGCGAGTGCCTGGGCGGCTCCGACTGCCGTTTCGGCCAGCGCAACTTCCTCCACTCGGCCGTCGTCTCCGGCCCGACCCGGCTCCAGGGCGCCGATCTGGTCATCCCCGACCTGCGCGGCGGCTTCTCCTATCTGATCGCCGCCCTCGCCGCCCAGGGCACGTCCCGCGTCCACGGCATCGGCCTGATCAACCGCGGCTACGAGAACTTCATGGAGAAGCTGGTCGAGCTGGGCGCGAAGGTCGAACTCCCGGGCAAGGCCCTCGGCTGATCCACTCCCCCGCCCCCCGGCCCCGACCGGCCGGGGGTCCGGGGGTCGCCCCCGGGCAGACACAGCATGGAGAAGCTGGTCGAGCCGGGCGCGAAGGTCAAGCTCCCGGGCAAGGCCCTCGGCTGATCCACTCCCCGGCCCCCGGCCCCGACCGGCCGGGGTGCAAGGCGCTCGGCTGACTTGATTTGGGCTTGCCAAAAGGGCGGCCACCCGTTCGGGTGGCCGCCCTTTTGTCGTCACTGTGCGTCGTACGCCGTCCCGGGACGTACGAACGGCAGGATCACTTGCCCTTGGCGGCTTCCTTGAGCTTCGAGCCCGCGGAGACCTTCACGCTGTAGCCGGCCGGGATCTGGATCGGCTCACCGGTCTGCGGGTTGCGCGCGGTGCGAGCGGCACGGTGGGTGCGCTCGAAGGTCAGGAAACCGGGGATGGTGACCTTCTCGTCGCCCTTGGAGACGATGTCGCCGACGACCTCGGCGAACGCGGCCAGCACGGCGTCGGCGTCCTTGCGGGTCACCTCGGCGCGGTCGGCCAGCGCGGCCACCAGCTCACTGCGGTTCATGTTGTTACTCCCGTGTTCTTCTTGCCGTTGAGGCGTGCCACGCGGCGGGGCCGCACATAGGGCACGGTCAAGCCGATGCTGCCAGGGTCCTCGGTGAGGGCCCGGACCCGGGTCCTGTCGGGCCCGCACGCCCCTGGAGGTGCTGCCCCCTGGACGTTGTCCTGGTGCAGCATCCTGCCTCTACCTGCGGCAGTAACGCCAATCCGGCACCCGCAGGAACCGTGAGAACACCGTGGGAGTCACCCATGGGGGTCACACGGGGAACGCGACGGCCTGACGTCGGTGACACTGCGTCCGCTTCCGGCAGCAGAGCGCGGGAGCCGGGGCGGAACCCTTGGTGTACGGCCGCCACGATAGAGCGCGGCCGTACACCAAGGGTTCCACGACGCGCCGGTCGCACACCTGCCGTGGTGATGGTCACAGCGGTGCGGCCCGGCCCCGGGAGCCGTTAGGAGGCGGAGGCCGACGCCTGCGTCAGCTTCGCCGCCTCCCGCACGGCGTCGGCGACCGCGCCCGCGACCCTGTCGTTGAACACGCTCGGGATGATGTAGTTCGGGTTCAGCTCGTCCTCGGTGACCACGTCGGCGAGGGCCTGCGCGGCGGCGAGCATCATCTCCGTGTTGACGGTGCGGGACTGGGCGTCCAGCAGGCCGCGGAACACGCCCGGGAACACCAGCACGTTGTTGATCTGGTTCGGGAAGTCGGAGCGGCCGGTGGCCACCACGGCCGCGGTCTCGCGGGCGACGGCCGGTTCCACCTCGGGGTCGGGGTTCGCGAGCGCGAAGACGACCGCGCCCTCGGCCATCGCGGCGACGTCCGTGCCGTCGAGGACGTTCGGGGCGGAGACGCCGATGAAGACGTCCGCGCCGCGCACGGCCTCCTTCAGGGTGCCCGTCAGGTTCTCCGGGTTGGTGTGGTCGGCGATCCAGCGCAGCGGGGAGTCGGCGGGGGTGTCCACCAGGTCCTCGCGGCCCGCGTGCACCACACCGTGGATGTCGGCCACGACGGCGTTCTTCACACCGGCCGCGAGCAGCAGCTTCAGGATGGCCGTGCCGGCCGCGCCGGCGCCGGACATGACGACCCGGATGTTCTCGATCGCCTTGCCGGTGACCCGCAGCGCGTTGGTCAGGGCCGCCAGGACGACGATCGCGGTGCCGTGCTGGTCGTCGTGGAAGACGGGGATGTCGAGGGCCTCGCGCAGCCGGGCCTCGATCTCGAAGCAGCGCGGCGCGGAGATGTCCTCCAGGTTGATGCCGGCGAACCCCGGGGCGATGGCCTTGACGATCTCGACGATCGCGTCGGTGTCCTGGGTGTCGAGGCAGATCGGCCAGGCGTCGATGCCGGCGAACCGCTTGAACAGGGCCGCCTTGCCCTCCATCACGGGGAGGGCGGCCTTGGGGCCGATGTTGCCCAGGCCGAGCACGGCGGAGCCGTCCGTCACGACCGCAACGGAGTTGCGCTTGATGGTGAGGCGGCGGGCGTCCTCGGGGTTCTCGGCGATCGCCATGCAGACGCGGGCCACACCCGGCGTGTAGACCATGGAGAGGTCGTCACGGTTGCGGATGGGGTGCTTGGACGCCATCTCGATCTTGCCGCCGAGGTGCATCAGGAACGTACGGTCCGAGACCTTGCCCAGGGTGACGCCCTCGATGCCGCGGAGCTTCTCCACGATCTCGTCGGCGTGCCCGGTGGAGGTCGCCGCGATGGTGACGTCGATCCGGAGCCGCTCGTGCCCGGACGCGGTGACGTCGAGGCCGGTGACCGTGCCGCCGGAGGACTCCACTGCGGTGGTGAGCTGGGAGACGGAGGTCCCGCTCGACGGCACCTCCAGCCGGATGGTCATCGAGTAGGAGACGCTGGGCGCCGTTGCCATGGCCGACTTCCTCTGCTTTCACCGTTTCGCTGCGTTCCTGCGTGTCACAGCTCGTGCCGTCCGATCGTCGCACCTACCCCTGAGTACGCGGTAGCCGCCTCCTATTGCGAACGTTTTGTTCGCGCGGGAAGCGGGTATCTGTGGCAGCTTTCGGAAAGCATGTTCCACCATACGAGAGGCAGGGGGTCGCGTGTAAGTCGCTGCGCGGGGCGGCCCGCGGTCGACACGGGAGCAGCGACGCGAGAGGCCCATGTCACCTGGAGTGACATGGGCCTCTCGGTCGTTCAGTGACACCGACCCGCCATGCTCGCCTCGCGGCAAGTGGTCGCTCGTAGCGACGAAGGTTGGGCCCGGGGGCTTGGATCGGGCCGGTGTCACTTGCCAGGCTAACAAACGGATGCCGCAGGGCCATTCCCCCGAGAACCTTTTTCCGGGTTCAGTCCCGGAGCAGGTCCGGCACTCCGGCGGCGTCCGGCTCGTCCCGTTCCGTCGAGACGACGGTGAGCTGCTGGGTCGCCCGGGTCAGGGCGACGTACAGAACGCGCAGGCCGGCCGGGGACTCGTCGGCGATCTCGGCCGGGGAGACCACGATCGTCGCGTCGTACTCCAGGCCCTTGGCCTCCAGGCTGCCGAGGGCCACCGCGCGGTCCCCCAGCCCGTCGAGCCAGCGCCGCGCCTCCTCGCGGCGCTGCATGGCGACGACCACACCGACCGTGCCGTCCACCCGCTCCAGCAGCCGGGCCGCCTCCGCGCGCACGGTCTCGCCCAGCGCGCCCTCCGTGACGACGAACCGCGGCTCGACGCCCGTGGAGCGCACCGCCCTCGGCGACTCGGCGCCGGGCATGGCGAGCGCCAGCACCTTGGCGGCGAGGCCGGCGATCTCGGCCGGGTTGCGGTAGTTCACGGTGAGTTCGAAACGGCGGCGGGGCCTGCTGCCGAGGGCCTCGTCGCGGGCCTGGGCGGCCTCGTCGGGGTCGGACCAGGAGGACTGGGCGGGGTCGCCGACGATCGTCCAGGTGGCGTGCCGGCCGCGCCGGCCGACCATGCGCCACTGCATCGGGGTGAGGTCCTGGGCCTCGTCGACGATGACATGGGCGTACTCGGTGCGCTCCTGGGCGAGGCGCTCGGCCCGCTCGCGCTGCGACTCCTCGCGCACCGGCATCAGCTCCTCGAGGCCGGTGAGCTGGTCCAGCGGGTCGAGTTCGCGCTTGCGCCGGGGCCGGGCGGGGGCGCCGAGCACCGCCTGGAGCTCGTCGAGCAGCGCGACGTCGTGCACCGAGCGGCCGTCCCGCCGCAGCGAACGGGCGACCCTGCGGACCTCGCCCGGGTTGAGGATCCGCCGGGCCCAGCGGCCGAGGCGCCGCTCGTCCGCCATGGCGTCCAGCACGGCGGCCGGGGTCAGCTCGGGCCACCAGGCCTCGAAGAAGGAGAGGAAGTCGTCCTCGGTGGTGACGTCGTCGTCGAAGGAGGAGCGCAGTTCGGCGGCGAGCTCCGGATCGGTGTGCCGGCCGGCCGCGCCGGAGCGCTTCCACAGCGCGTCCAGCAGCAGCTTGCGGGCGCGGGGGCGCAGCAGGTTCACCGGTGCGGTGCCGCCGAGGGCGGTGTGGCGGACGGCCGCCAGCTCGTCGGCGTCCAGTTCGATCCGCCGGCCGAAGGCGACGACCCGCAGCCGGGTCGGCGTGCCGCCGTGCTCCAGCGCGCCGCGCGCGGCCTTCCTGAGCACCTTGAGCATGCGGTACGAGCCCTTGGCGCGGGCCACGGCCGGGGTGTCGTACAGGGTGGCCCCGGCGCCGGGCACCTCGTCGGTCAGGGAGCCGATGGCGCGGATGGCGACCTGGCCCTCCTCGCCGAGGGAGGGCAGCACGCCCTCGGTGTAGGCGACCAGGAGCGGGGTGGGCGAGACGATCAGGATGCCGCCCGCGTACCGGCGCCGGTCCTGGTAGAGCAGGTAGGCCGCGCGGTGCAGGGCGACGGCGGTCTTGCCGGTGCCGGGACCGCCCTCGACGTAGGTCACGGAGGCGGCGGGGGCGCGGATCACCAGGTCCTGCTCGGCCTGGATGGAGGCCACGATGTCCCGCATGCTGTGGGTACGGGCCTGGCCGAGCGCGGCCATCAGGGCGCCGTCGCCGACGGCGGGCAGCTCGTGGCCGTCCAGGGAGGCCGTCAGCTCGGGGCGCATCAGGTCGTCCTCGACGCCGAGGACCCGGCGGCCCTTGGAGCGGATGACGCGCCGGCGCACCACCCGGCCCGGATCGACCGGGGTGGACCGGTAGAAGGGGGCGGCGGCGGGCGCCCGCCAGTCGATGACCAGCGGGGAGTACTCCTCGTCGAGGACACCGATGCGGCCGATGTGCAGGGTCTCGGCGATGTCGGCGGTGTTGTCGGGGCGGACGGCGCCCTCGGCGGGCTCGACGGCGGTGTAGGCGCCGTCTGGTCCCTTCTTGCCGTCCCTGCCCTGGAGCAGGTCGATCCGGCCGAAGAGGAAGTCCTCGAACTCGTTGTTCAGCCGGTTGAGGTGGACGCCGGCCCGGAAGACCTGGGCGTCCCGTTCGGCGAGTGCGCCGGGTGTGCCGACGTGGCCGCGCTGTGCGGCGTCGTGCATGAGGAACTCGGCCTCGTGGATCTTCTCCTCGAGCCGTCGGTACACCCGGTCGAGGTGTTCCTGTTCGACATCGATCTCCCGGTCGCGAACGGAGTCGTGACCCACCGGATCGACCGCGGTTTCCTGCTGAGCCTGAGCGGCCACCGGGCCCCCTTCTGACGTGCTGGGCAGCCGTCAACCGTACGCGAAGGGGGCCCGTCAGGCTACGCGTCGACCTCGACCAGCTTCTCACCGTCGAAGGTCACGACCTCGAACGTGTCGATCTTGTTGAGATCCAGCGACGCGCCGCCCTGGACGTAGAGCGGCTGCTTGGCCTTGTCCGTCTTGGCGTCCGGCAGGCCGTAACCCCACTCCGGGACGGCCCAGGTGGTGACGGTCTCCCGCTCGCCGTTCTTGCCGATGGCGATCAGCGCGCACTTCTGGGAGCCCTTGACGTTCGTCAGCTGCGTGACGACGGCGGTGCCCCAGTCCTTCTTCTGCAGCGCCAGGGTCACGGACACCTTGGTGCCCGGGTCGGTGGCCGTGATCTTGTCGGGGATCTGGTCGAAGAGTTCCTCCGCGGGGTTCGCGGAGAGGGTCCGGCTGGTGCCGTTGCCCCCGCCGCCCCCGCCGTCGTTGCCGCCGTTCGCCGCGACGGCCACGAAGGGGCCGCTGACGATCAGGGCGCCGGCCGCGGCCACCATGTAGAAGTTGCGGCGGCGCTTCTTGGCGCGGCGCTCGGCGACCTCGTCGACCAGCTTCTCCACCACGCGCGGCGCCGGCTTGGCCGACAGCGACTCGCCGAGCGACGGTGTACCGGTGCCGGGCAGGTCCGCGAGGGCGGCCAGCATCGGCTCCATACCGGCGAGTTCGTCGAGCTGCTGGGCGCACCACTCGCAGCTCGCGAGGTGCGCCTCGAACGCGGTGGCCTCGGCATCGTCGAGGATGCCGAGAGCGTAGGCGCCGACGGTCTCATGCTCGTTCGGCACCGGTGATCCCTGCATGACACCAGACATACCCGAACCACCCGCGCCGAATCCCTGGTTTCCCCCGTACCCACTCATCACGCCGTCACCCCCCGCTCCTCCAGTGCCAGCTTCATCGAACGCAGGGCGTAGAAGACCCTGGAGCGGACCGTGCCGCTGGGTATGCCCAGTGTCTCAGCCGCCTCATTGACCGTACGTCCCTTGAAGTACGTCTCGACGAGCACCTCCCGGTGAGCCGGGGTCAGGTCGTCGAGTGCGTCCGACAGCGTCATCAGCCACAGCGCCTTGTCGATCTCGTCCTCCGCGGGGATGACCTCCAGCGGCGACGGATCGACCTCCTGCGGCCGGGCCTGCCGGCTGCGGTGGCCGTCGATGACGATGCGCCGGGCGACCGTCACCAGCCAGGGGCGTACCGAACCGGTGGCTCGATTGAGCTGACCGGCGTTCTTCCAGGCACGGATGAGCGTCTCCTGCACGACGTCCTCGGCGCGTTGCCGGTCTCCGGCGACCAGGCGCAGGACATAGGCGAGCAAGGGTCCCGCGTGTTCTCGATACAGCGCACGCATCAACTCCTCGTCAGGTTCGTTCGACGAAGACGATGAGGATGCTGAGGACGAAGACATGCGATGTCGGGCCCTCGCTCCACGTTCATTGGCCACGGCCGCATCCTTGCGCACGCCCACCTCCGGTGTCCGGGGGATCCCCCAGTCGGTCGCTCGACAACCGGTACGGACGGGGTGGGTTGGGTGTTCAACGTGAGGCGAGAGTTTTCTGCGGAGCGGGGTGAAGACCGGGACATGGGAGCACATTCCCCCCTCTTCTTCTTCACATTCCCGCCACAGCGGCCGCGTCGACCGGGATGCCCGCGCGACGCGGAGGCCAAACGGGGTGTAAGCGAAGTCACTTCGCGGGACGGGGAACGAAAGCCGTATACGGGACAGCGGAGTTGGGGGAAGGAGCGAAAGGGTCGGGACGAGGGCGGGTCAGGCGCGGGTGAGGGCGGCGGCCCGGCGGCGGTGGCGGGCCACCCGTTCGCGGTTTCCGCAGATCTCGCTGGAGCACCAGCGCCTGCGGCGGCCGCGCGAGGTGTCCAGGTACACGATCGGGCAGTTGTCGCCCTCGCACTGCCGCAGGCTCGCGCGCGCGAGCGGGTCGGTGAGCAGGTCCACGGCGTCCCTGGCGATCACCGCCAGCAGGGCCGCGCTGCCGGGCTGCCCGTCCAGCCGCCGCACCAGCGCCCCGTCGTCACCGGGCACCGCCCGCGGCGCCGGGGGCGCGGCACGGGCGAGGTCGTTGACGCGGGCGAGCGCGCGGGCGTACGCGGGGGTGCCGGGTGCCGGCCGGCCGCGCACCAGGCGGGCGAGGTGCCCGCGCAGTTCACGGAAGGCAGTCGGCCAGGAGCCGTCGGCGTGGGCCAGCGGGGTGCCCGCCGGGACGAGTCCGGAGCCGGTGATCCAGGCGCACACCGCCTCGACGGAGCCGAGCCGTTCCTCGGGATGCGTGCTGGCGAGGAGATCCAGACAGATCCGCCCGGTGTCGAACCGCAGCTCGTGGGGCGCCGTGACCGTACCCAGTGCCATGTGCCTGTCACCGCCTAGGGTTCACCCCGGTCGCGTGGGGGCCGGTGCGGAGCGAGTGAGGAATCCGTTCCGGAAACCCGCTCCCTCCTACAGTGCCTGCCCACTTCCCCGGCCGGAACCCCTCGGCCTCAGCCGTCCGCGTACTTCGACTCCGCGTGCGGGTCCGGAGCGAGGCGGTAGCCGCGTTTGACGACCGTCTGGATCAGTTCCGGCGTGCCGAGGGCGGTGCGGAGGCGGGCCATCGCGGCCTCCACCGCGTGTTCGTCGCGGCCGGGGCCCGGCAGCGCGCGCAGCAGGTCCGCGCGGGCGACGACCCGGCCGGGCCGGCGGGCCAGCGTCCGCAGCAGCGACATCCCCGCGGGCGGTACGGGACGCAGCTCGCCGTCCACCACGACCGCGTGCCCACGGATCTCCACCCGGTGCCCGGCGACCGGCAACGAGCGGGCCCGGCCGGGCAGTTCCCGGCAGAGCAGCTGGACGAGCGGGCCGAGCCGGAAGCGTTCCGGCTGGACGGTGTCGACGCCCCGGTCCTGCAGCGGCAGCGCGGTGACCGGGCCGACGCAGGCGGGCAGGACGTCGTGGCCCAGGGCGGCGAGGACGTCGTCGAGCATCCCGCGCCGCTCGGCCCGGGACAGCAGGGACACGGCGGCGGGCGCGCTGGTGAAGGTGACCGCGTCCAGGGTCCGGGCGACGGTCGCGTCCAGCAGCCGGTCGACGGGACCGATGTCCTTGGGCGGCATCCACCGGTAGACCGGCACCCCCACCACCTCCGCTCCCTGGGCCCGCAGCGACTCCACGAACCCGGGCAGCGGTTCACCGTGCAGCTGGAGGGCGATCCGCAGTCCGCCGACGCCCTCCGCCAGGAGCAGGTCGAGCACCTCGGCCATCGACTCCGACGACGGCGACCACTCCTCCGTCAGCCCGGCCGCCCGGATCGCGCCCTTCACCTTCGGCCCGCGCGCCAGGATCCGCGCCCCGCGCAGCTTCGCCAGCAGCTCCTCGCCGAGCCCCCAGCCGTCGGCGGCCTCGACCCAGCCGCGGAAACCGATCGCCGTCGTGGCGATGGCGATGTCCGGGGCCCGCTCGATGATCTCCTCGGTGGCGGCCAGCAGCTCGCTGTCGTCGGCGAGCGGCACGATCCGCAGGGCCGGGGCGTGCAACACGGCGGCGCCCCGCCGCTGGAGCAGCGCGCCCAGCTCCTCGGCCCGGCGCGCGGCGGTCACCCCCACGGTGAAGCCCGCGAGGGGTCCGTGCCCGGGGTCGGGTTCCGGCTCGGACGGCTGGTCCGGGTTCGGCTGTTCGTCGTACATGGTCCTCGTCCCGCACTCGAGCCGGCTCGGTCTCCTGCCGACCCGAGCCTGCCAATGATCCATGACGGGCTCGGTCCGGCTTCAAGTCCCAGTGTGACGTCACGCCTCGCCATGGCTGAGCCGCGGCTCCTCCCCGCGGCGGCGTTCAGGCCGAGCCCCAGACCTTCTTCCGCAGCGGGAAGAAGGCGTTGACGTCGGTCATGGAGGAGGCGAAGTAGCCGCCGCCGGTGCCCGCAGACAGGCCGGCCAGCAGGAAGGTGGAGAAGGACGTCCCGTTCCGCTGGGGAACGTCGCTCTCGCTCCTGGCGGGTGCGGGGTGGGAGGCGCCGGGCGTACCGGTCGGGTGTCACCCCGGCTCTCACCCCGAGCCTCGCCGCCCGCCCACCTCGAACCACAGCAGCTTCCCCGTGCTCCGACCCGGCAGGCCGTCACCGAGCGCCCACCCGCCCCAACTGTCCGCGTACTCCCGCACGATGCGCAGCCCGCGCCCGGATTCGGCGCCGGCCGGGGCGAGCGCGACCTGATCCCCGGAAGAGCCGTCGAACGGCGCAGGGATGTACGGGTGGCTGTCCCACACCCCGACCCGCAGCCGGCCGTCACTCAGACAGGTGAGCCGCAGCGACGCGGGGCCCTTGGTGTGCCGGTAGGCGTTGGTGACCAGTTCGGACGTCAACAGCTCCACCGCCTCGACGGCGTCCTGCATGCCGTGCCCACCGAGCACGGCGCACACCGTCATGCGTGCGACGCGTACGGCACGAGGGTCATGCGGCAGTCGAAGGGCGTACGCCCAGGGGTGGGGCGGGGCCACGGTGACCATGAACGGCTCCACGGGAGAAGGTGACTTGAGCTCGCTCAACGGCGACGTCGGCGGTGGCAGTGCCGCGGTTGCGGTGCGCTTCCGGAGCGGGCGGTCGAGCGTTGCGTGACCACCGCAGAGCGGCTGGTTAGATGGATCTAACGAAAACAAATGGATCCATCCACGTTTCACTCGTGCGAGGGAGACAGGTGCCGCATTGCGGCCAGGAAGGAAACGCTGTGCCGCCCACCAACAATCCGACGCTGCGGCAACGGAGGCTGGGCGCTGAGCTGCGCAAGCTTCGCGAGCGGGCGGGCCTCACCGCCACCGGCGCCGGTGAGTTGCTCGGCGTCAACCAGGCGCGCGTCAGCATGATCGAAACGGGCCGCACGCCGGTCAGCGCCGATCGGATCCATTCCATGGCACGCACATACGCCTGCTCCGACGCCGCGCTCGTCGACGCCCTGGCCGCGATGACCGGGCGGCGATCACGGGGCTGGTGGGAGGAGTACCGCGAGAACCTGCCCGTGGGTCTCATCGACCTTGCCGAACTGGAGCACCATGCGGCAGCCCTGCGCGTGGCACTGGTGGTTCACATCCCCGCCCTCCTGCAGACCACCGACCATGCCCGCGCCCTCTTCCGCGAGGCGGTGCCACCCCTGCGGCAGCACGACATCGAGCACCGCGTGTCCCATCGCATCAAGCGCCAGGCCGTTCTCCACCGCGAGGATCCGCCTCCTTACACGGCAGTGATCCACGAGTCCGCTCTTCACATGGGGTACGGCGGCACCGCAACCGTCCGCGTCCAGCTCCAGCACCTGCTGGACATGAGCGAACTCGACCACGTCACCGTTCGGATCATCCCGTTCGGCAAGGGGTCCTTCCCGGGGACGGGGCAGTCGATCGACTACCTGCTGGGTCCTGTCCCACAGCTCGACACTGTGCAGCTGGACACCCACCACGGGTGCGAATTCCTGGACGGGGAAGCCCAATTGGACAAGTACCGTTCAGTGCTGGACCGCATGGAGTCGAACGCCCTCGAACCTGCCGAGTCCCGCGACCTGATCCGCCGCATCGCCCGAGACAGCTGAGAGAGCCTCACATGACCGATGACCAATGGCGTAAATCCACATACAGCCCCGACGCCTCCAACTGCGTCGAGATAGCCACAGCCCCGGCCATCGTCCTCGTACGCGACTCGAAGGACACGGCCGGTCCGCGCCTCGCCCTCTCCCCCGCCTCTTGGAGCGCCTTCCTCACGCACGTCGCGAAGTGACCGTGTTCACCTGCCGCCGGTGATCCGCACGGCGGCTCCGCCCGCCATGAGCGCCAGCCCCGCCACCAGGACGGGAAGGCCAGGGCCCGGAAGGACGTACATGAGGGCTCCGGCCACGGTGGCCACGGCTCCGACGGACATCAGCACGGCACCGAGGGAGGAATTGTTCACGAGCGTCTCCTGACCGGTGCGGCGGTCCGCCACACCAAAAGCGTGAGCACTTCGGCCACTACTGTCCCGATATCGCCCATCTGAGCGCTTGAGTGACACATGCCCGCAGACTGCTCACGGTTTTCGGCACGGCACCCGTTTCCGGCCCCGCGGCGTCGGGATCGCGGAGATGCCTCTCACCAGCCAGCGGGACACCATCCGGCCCGGGGGCCGCCGGAACCCCTGTCCGGCGGCCCCCGGCCGTTTCGCACGGCCACGCCTCGCCCGCGCACGGGCGAGGCGTGGCCGCCGCATCACGGCCGGAGCCGGGCGGTCAGGTGCGGTACGCGTAGTACGACGCGTTCGGGTACGACGCGATGATGCTCGTCACCGACCTGCTGTAGGTGTTGGTGGAGTGGTACGTCAGATACGGCACGCCCTGGCTGCGGGACGTGACGATCATGGTGTGGTCCTTCGAGCCGTTGTTGTCGAAGTCGATCTGGAGCACGTCGCCGACGTCCATCTGGTGGACGTTGGCGAGGCTGGTCGTCCGCTTCGAGTTCTGGGCGAACCAGGACCACTCGTTGACACCGACGAACGAGTGCGACTGGATGTCGGCGTTGCCGAACCACCGGGTGTAGTCGTACACGTAGCCGGGGACGTGCTTCCAGCCGCCCTCCTTCAGGGCCTGGCTGACGAAGTTGGTGCAGTCGCCGCCCGCGCCCGCCCCGTTGAAGTTCGGGTAGTCCGGGTTGTAGTCGGACCAGTGGCGCTTGGCGTAGTCGGCCATCGCCTTGTAGTCCAGACCGCTGGCGGTGAGGTTCTTCGGGTTCGCCGGGCCGGGGTACGCGGTCGAGGCCTTGGGCGCCGCAGGCGTGGTGGTGGCCGACTTCACGGTCACGGGCTCGGTGGTCGGCGGCGCGGTCGTCTCGTTCACGGCGAGGTTCTCCTCCTCGGCCGGACGGATCCCGGTCAGCTGCCAGTCGCCCCGCCGGTCCGCGGTGAACGTCAGCTCGTGGCGGGTCTGGAACCCCGTGGTGCCCGGCGCACCGCCGCGGGCCTTCGCGTAGGTGAGGGTCGTGGTCTCGGTGGCCACGGCCTTCGCCTTGCGGCCCTTCACGTTCGTGGCGCCCAGCGTGACGGTCGTGCTGCCCTTGCTGTACTTCTCGCCCAGCTTCGCGAGTGCGTTTCGACGCCGGTCCAGCTTCGACAGTGCGGCGTCCTCGCTGCGGGCCGTGCCGGAGGACAGCCGGACGTCTCCGGAGAAGCCGCCGGTCCGCGGCTTGTCCCGGTCGCTCTGGCCGCCGGCGACCAGGGCCTCCGTGCGGTCGGTGAAGACCGCGTCCGCGAGGCGCTGGAAGGTGGCCTTGGTCTTGGCGTCCACCGTCGGGTCGTCGGTGACCGCGGCGCCCGCGCTCCAGACGGGCAGCATCGCCGCTCCGGCGACGACGGAGACGGTGGCCGCCCCGAATATGGTGGCACGGCGCCGCGTGCGGCTTATTCTTCTCGACTTCATGGATGTTTCCCCTCTTGCCCCGGCTGGGGGATGCCGGGAAGGCGCATCCTCGCATGAGATGTGCGGCATCTGTGAAGAGGGGTAGGCCAGTTGACCCTGTGGTGACGGATCGTCATTTCACCACGGTCGACCAGTCCGGTGACTGGGCCGGATCGAGGGTGCGCAGCCGCTCCAGCGTCGCGGGCTCCTGTACGTCCATCCAGTCGGCCAGTTCCTTGAAGGACACGCACTGGACGTCCTTCTTGACGCACACGTTCTTGATGACCCGTTCCACGGCCCGCATGTAGATGCCACCGTTCCACTCCTCGAAGTGGTTGCCGACGAACAGGGGTGCCCGGCTGCCGTGGTAGACGCGGTTGAAGCCGGCCATGTAGGTGTCGACGGTCTCCTCTTCCCACTGGGGGTACATGGCCGGATCACCGTCGGTCTTGCCGTCGGACTGGTTGTAGAGGAAGTTGAAGTCCATGGACAGGCCCTGGTACTTGCCGCCCTCGTACGGGAGCATCTGCAGCGGGAAGTCCCAGACGCCGTCCTTCTTGGTCGGCCATATCTGGAAGTCCCCCGAAGAGCTGGAGTCGTAGCGGTAGCCGTAGTCCTTGATGGCCTTCAGCAGGTTCGCCTGGCCCTCCAGGCAGGGGGCGCGCCCGCCGGTGACCTCCTTGTCGACGTCGAAGGGCAGCGGGGGAAGGTCCGTGTAGCCGGTGTTGGTCTTCCACTTCTTCACGAAGGAGTTGAACTGGTCGATCTCGCTCTTCCACTCCGCGACGCTCCAGTCGCCGCCGCCCTTCTCGCCGCAGAAGTGCCCGTTGAAGTGGGTGCCGATCTCGTGCCCCTTCTTCCAGGCCTTGCCCAACTGCTCCAGCGTGGTGCGGATGTGCTCGTCGGTGGGGTAGCTGATCGCCGCGGCTCCCCTGTTGTGCTGGGGCGGGTCGTACAGCTCCGTCTTGGTCTTCGGCACCAGGTAGATCCCCGTGAGGAAGAACGTCATGCGGGCGTCGTTCTCCTCGGCCACGTCCAGGAAGTGCGAGAAGAGACCGTCGTCGCCCTCCAGTGCGCCGTCCCAGGAGAAGACGACGAACTGGGGAGGTTTCTGGCCCGGCTTGAGCGGCTCCGGCTTCAACCGGTCCTCCTGCGGGCCGGTGTAGGAGGTGGAGCCGTCCCCCAGGACCTTGATCTTGCCGTCCCATTCCGGCTCCTCGGCGGCGGCCCCCGCGGCCTTCTTCCGGTCCCCCGAGGAAGCGGTCGGCGCGGTGTCGTCCGTGCCGCTCAGCACCAGGTAGCCCGCCGTCAGCGACACGGCGGTGAGAAGCGCCGCCGACGCCAGGACCCCGGGGCGGAGGAGGGCGGCGGTGCGACGCGGCGCTTTGGCCTTGCGGCGGCGCCCCGGCGATGGCTTCATGTGCGGCTCGTTCTCCAGAGTCGGTGGGGGGACTGCGGCGCCCGGCCGGTGGTCATCCGGAAAGGCCCAGGGCGCCGGACCAGATGCCGTAGGGGACGCTGTCGTCGGCGGTGCCGGCGAGACCCTCCAGCGGCAGTGGTTCGAGGCTCTCCGTGAGGTCGATGCGGTAGACGACGACGGCCGTGGAGACGGACTCGTGCGTGCCGACGTACCAGGCGGCGGTGTCCTTCTCCGTCGTTCCGGGCTTCCCGGCCACCTTCGCGGTGGCGGGCGCGCCGTCGGGGTGGGCGGTGCGGAAGGACTCCGTGAGCGCGGAGCTGACCTCCTCGGCCACCTCGGCGCGGACCGCCCGGCGCGGCTCGGGCAGGTCCAGGGGGATCTTGGCACCGTTGCGGGTGACGCGGCGCACCGAGTACGGCTCGGTGTGCTCGCCGGCCGCGGCGAACGTCGCGTAGCCGCCGGCCATGCGGATGGCGCTGGGCGTGGAACTGCCCATCGACAGCGCGGGCACCCGGGCTCCGATGCTGGAGGGCAGCAGTCCGGAGGCCACGGCGGTGGCGCGCACCTTGTCCAGGCCGGTGTCCATGCCTAGCTGCATGAACGGCGTGTTCACCGAGAGGGCCATCGCCCGGCGCAGGGAGATCTGCCCGTAGGACTCGTCCCCGTCGTTGCTCGCGGCGACCTTGCGGCCGCTGCGGTCCCAGTACGGTCCCTCCGGCGTGGTCACCGGCACGTCGTCGTCGCCGTTGTAGAGGGATTCGCCGGTGACGGGTGTCCGCTCTCCGTCACGGGTGGTGCGGACGCCGTGCTGCAGCGCCGCCGCGTACACGAACGGGGTGAAGGCCGTACCGGCGGGGACGGTCGTGGCGTTGGACTCGTTGTAGCCCTGCTTGCGGTGGTCGGGGCCGCCGTAGACGGCGAGGATCCGGCCGTCGGCGGCCACCGAGGCGGCCCCGTAGTGCGCGGTCTTCGCGGTCTTCGGATCGTCCTTCAGCGCCTTCTTGCGGGCCTTGGTGACGACGTCGGTGAGCCGGCGTTCCCGCTCCTTGTCGAAGGTCGTGTAGATCTGGTAGCCGCCGAGATCGAACTGCTTCTCGGAGATCTTCCCGGACTTCTTGGCGTACTGGGAGGCGAGTTCGACCAGGTAGTCGCTCTGCTCACCGGTGGAGTACAGCGGGTTGCTCTTCAGCGGCTCGGGGAACTTCTTGTACGTGGCCCGCTCGGTCGGCGAGAGCTTGCCGATGTCGACCATCCGGTCGAGGGTCCAGGTCCAGCGTTCCTCGGCCCGGTCCCGGTTGGCTCCGCTCAGGGTCGGGTCGTACAGGCCGGCGCCCTTGAGCAGGGAGGCCAGGAACGCGGCCTCGCTGGCGTTGAGTTCGTTGACGTCCTTGCCGTAGTAGGCCTGGGCGGCGCGCTGGATGCCGTAGGTGCCGCGGCCGAACCAGCTGGTGTTGAGGTAGCTCTCGAGGATCTCCTCCTTGCTCATCCGGTTGTCGAGCTTGAGGGCGATCATCGCCTCGGTGAACTTGCGGCGGACCGTCTGGTCCTGGTTCAGATAGGCGTTCTTGACGTACTGCTGGGTGATGGTCGAGCCGCCCTGGGTGTCGCCCTGGCCGAACGTGCGGAGCACGGCGCGGGTGATGCCCATCACGGAGATGCCGGGGTCGTTGTAGAAGTTCTCGTTCTCGGCGGCGAGGACCGCCCAGCGGACGTCCTCGGGGATGTCCCGCAGCGGCATCGCCTGGCGCTGCACCCAGCCGGTACGGGCCATGGGCGTCCCGTCGGACCAGAAGTACACGTTGTCCTGCTGGGTGGCGTGCGAGTTGAGGTCGTCCGGGATGTCGGTGGCCGCGTAGGCCACGACGAGGAAGAGGCCGCTGAGACCGATGCCGGCGAGCGTGCCGCCGAGCCACTGCCGCCGGGAGGGCAGCCACCGGCGCCAGCCGGTGCGTCCGGGCCGGGGGTATTCCGGCTTCACTCTGCGGGCGTAGGGCGCAAGGCGGGCGGCCGACGCGGCGAGGGCACTCAGCAGGGGTGCCAGGCGGGGGTCGGCGGCGAGGCGGGAGCGGAGGGAGGGGCGAGGGGCCTTGCGGGGGTTCCGGTTTCTGGAACGGGGCGATCGACCGGTTTTCTCACCGCCACGTATTCGCTCCGCGGAGGGCGCCTCCGGAGAAGCGGATCCTTCAGCCGTCTCGGTTGCCTCGGACGTCTCGGACGCCTCGGGCTTTTCGCCCTCCGGGCCGGCTGTGCGCTGCACGGGCATGCGCAACTGCACGGTCTCTTCCGCCCTGAACGAGCCGAGCGCTTTCAACTGCATAGTGACGTCGGGCTCTTCCCCTCGCCCCTTCGGCGTCACCATGTTCCCCCTCGCACTCAGCACCAGTCACGCAAGCAAGACGTACGAGCCTACGACTTGGTTGCGGTTGACACGACTGCGGACCGACTGCCGCCTCACAGTTCGAGGCACCGAAAAGTACCGGCGTCCTGCACAGTACCTCCACACGTGAAAAACGCGCTCGGTAAGGCGCAGTTGGTGATGAAGAGCACTCCGGGGCGCGGGTGGTGACACCCACTCAGGAAGAGTCGGCGCAGGCCGTCCGGTTCGTCGAATCGCTTCACCGGCACCCCGGCCGGCGCGGCCGGTGTTGTGTCCTAGGCGGTGTCTTCAAATGGTCTTGGGTGGTGGATCATGGTCGGGTGATACGTCGCCATGAACTGTCGGACGCCGAGTGGGAGTTCGTCCGGCCGCTGCTGCCCGCATCGCTGCGGGGCCGCAAGCGGCTGGACGACCGCACGGTGCTCAACGGGATCGTGTGGAAGTTCCGCACCGGGACCGCCTGGCGGGACGTGCCCGAGCGGTACGGCCCGTGGGCCACGCTGCACACCCGCTTCCGCCGTTGGGCCCTGGATGGCACCTTCGAGCGGATGCTCCAGGCCGCCCAGGCCAGGGCGGACGCGGCCGGGGACATCGACTGGCTGGTGTCGGTCGACTCCACCGTCGTGCGGGCCCACCAGCACGCCGCCGGGGCCCGAAAAGGGGGCTCCGCAGCCCCGCCCTCGGACGCTCCCGAGGCGGCCTGACCAGCAAGATCCACCTGGCCTGCGATGCATGGGGTCGTCCGCTGGCCTTCACCGTCACCGGCGGCAACACCAACGACTGCACCCAGTTCACCGCCGTGATGGAGGCGATCCGGGTGCCCCGCCTCGGCCCGGGACGCCCCCGGGTGCGGCCCGATCACGTGCTGGGCGACAAGGGCTACAGCTCCAAGGCGATCCGGGCCTGGCTCAGGCGGCGGGGCATCGCCCACACCATTCCGGAGCGGGCCGACCAGGTCCGCAACCGGCTCCGCCGGGGCAGCCGCGGCGGGCGCCCGCCGGTCTTCGACCGACAGCTCTACAAGCGGCGCAACGTGGTCGAACGCTGCTTCAGCCGGCTGAAGCAGTGGCGCGGCATCGCCACCCGCTACGACAAGACCGTCGAGTCCTACCAGGCAGCCGTCACCCTTGCCTCGCTCCTGATGTGGGCGTGACATTTGAAGACACCACCTAGAGGGAGCCGACGACCTTGCGCGGGGTGACCCGGACGACGACGCGTGGGGCGTCGGCGGCGGAGGCCGGGTTGAAGTCCGCGTAGGCCTTGCCCGTGTACTTGCGCGAGAGCTCCTCGATCAGCTCGGGGCCGCCGTCCGTGCTGATCGTGGCCGTACCGCGTACCTCGGCGTAGGTGTACGGCGCGGTGGCCGGGTTGATCATCACGGTGACCCGCGGGTCGCGGCGCAGGTTCTGCTCCTTCCTGCGGCCCACGGTCGTGGAGATCAGCAGGTCGTCGCCGTCGCGCTTGATCCAGGTCACCGTCAGCTGCGGGCTGCCGTCGGGCTGGAGGGTGGCCACCGTCGCGAAGACGGGGGTGTCGTCGATGAGCCTCTTGAGGTCGTCGGAGAGTTCGGCAGACACAGGAACGGTCCCTTCCACGTGGACGTCCCGTACCCGCGGCACGGGACTCGGCAACGGCCGGCACCGCATCACGTTAGCTCCACGGCCCGGCGTCCCGGGCTCAGGACACGGCAGCCGGGGCTGAGTGGACGGCCCTCGGCGTCAGCCTCGGTGCGCCGCCGCACCGGCCCTGCTCCGCCGGCCGGTGGAGCGCTTCGCACCGTTCGGCCACAGGCGGGGCCGCCGTTTCGCCGCGAGGTCCTCGACCCAGCCGACCGCCAGGACCGTCAGGCCGATGAGCGGCCAGATCAGGGCGAACATCCACAGCGTGTACGTGCTGCTGAGCGCCTCCACCCCGCGCTCGCTCTGCATGAACGGGAGCCGGTACAGCAGGTCGACGAGCGGGACCGTCGCCATGATCAGCAGGTTGTGCCACAGGTAGATGGTGACCGCGCGGTTGTTGGAGAGGGTCACCAGCTTGTCCCACTGCGCCAGGCGCCCCGGGAGTTCCCGCCACGACGGCGAGTACTGGAGCAGGATCACCACGAAGCCGAACGACCAGGTGGCCTGGGCCAGCGGGATGTCGTTGAGGTTCCAGCCGTCGGGGCCCAGGTGGCCCGACGCCCACCACAGGCCGAAGGCCATCACCAGGGACGCGCAGGAGACCGAGACGTAGCGCGGGATCTGCTTCAGCATGCCCTCGTGGTGGGCGAAGCCCAGCACCCAGCAGCCGCCGTAGACCGCGAAGTCGGTGACCGCGTTGCCCGTTTCGCCGGGGATGGTCACCAGGCCGGTGCCGACGACCGCCGTCAGGCCCAGCGGGGCGAGCAGCGTCGGCCAGGGGGCCCGGCGGAACGCCCACAGCAGCAGCGGCGACGCGATGACGAACCACAGGTAGGCGCGCAGGTACCAGAGCGGGCCCGCGGCCTGCACCGCCCAGGTGACGTCCAGCAGGCCCGACGGGGAGCCGAGTTGCCACGGGTAGGGGGGAGCGCCGATCGGGACGAGGTAGTTGACCAGCCCGATCAGGCCCCAGGTGCCGTCGTCCTTCCCGGGGTTCCAGCCGTTGACGAACATCATCGTCAGCACGACCGCGGCGAACGCCCACAGGGGCGGCAGGAGACGGCGGACCCGGCTGCGGATCACGCTCCCCGCCGGGCGCTTCAGGGAACGCGCCATCAGTGAGCCCGCGAGCGCGAACATCACGCCCATCGACGGGAACAGCACCGTCAGCCAGGCCCAGCCGAACAGGTGGTAGACCACGACGCGGACCAGGGCGACGGAGCGCAGCAGGTCGAGGTACCGGTCGCGGCCCGGTTTCGCGGCGCCGGCGGCCAAGGCCGCGGCGGGCTCCGGTACGGGTGCGGGCTCGGTCGTGCGCTGGGTCATGCCACGGGCCTCCGGTCGTCGTCGCTCTGCGCACGCGGGCCGGGCACGGAGCCGCCGGGCGCCTCGACGACGCCGGTGCGCCGCAGCTTCTGCCAGCGCAGGCGGCCGCCGGTGAGCGCGGTGATCCAGGACTGGAGCAGCACGACGTACATGAGCTGGCGGTAGAGGACCTGCTGCAGCGGCAGCGAGATCAGATGGGTCATGCGTTCGCGGTCCAGGCGGAAGGCGAAGGCCGCGCAGACCGCCTGGATGGCCAGGACGCCCAGCCACGCCATGATCGTCTTCTGGGTCGGGCCGAAGACGATGCCGTAGAGCAGGAAGACGTCGATCAGGGGGGCCAGCAGCGGGGCCACGATCATGAACAGGGAGACGAAGGGCAGGCCCACGCGGCCGAAGCGGCCCGAGGGCCCCTTGTCGATCACGGCGCGGCGGTGCTTCCAGATGGCCTGCATGGTGCCGTACGACCAGCGGTAGCGCTGGGACCACAGCTGCTGGACGGTCTCCGGGGCCTCGGTCCAGGCGCGGGCGTTCTCGGCGTAGACCACGCGCCAGCCGGCGCGGTGCAGCGCCATGGTGACGTCGGTGTCCTCGGCGAGCGTGTCGTCGCTCATGCCGCCGAGCGGTACCAGTGCCGAGCGGCGGAAGGCGCCGACGGCCCCCGGGATGGTCGGCATGCAGCCCAGGATGTCGTACATGCGGCGGTCCAGGTTGAAGCCCATCACGTACTCGATGTGCTGCCAGGCGCCGATGAGGCTGTCCTTGTTGCCGACCTTCGCGTTGCCCGCCACGGCGCCCACCTTCGGGTCGCCGAAGGGCTGGACGAGTTCGCGGACGGTGGACGGCTCGAAGACCGTGTCACCGTCCATCATCACGACGATGTCGTAACGGGCGTTGGCCAGGCCCCGGTTGAGCGCCGCCGGTTTGCCCGCGTTGAGCTGGCGGATCACCCGGACGTTGGGCAGGCCCATGGCCTCGACGATGCGGGCGGTGCCGTCGCTGGAGCCGTCGTCGATGACCAGGACCTCGATCGGGTGGTCGCTGTCCATCAGGGAACGGACGGTGTTCTCGATGCACTTGGCCTCGTTGTAGGCCGGGACCAGCACCGTCACCGGTTCGGTGACCGGCGGGCCCCAGCTGAAGCCCGGACGGCGGACCCGGCGGGCGTGGGCGCCGGAGAGGAGGAGCATCAGCACGAAGCGGGCGATGACCAGGGAACCGATGATCGCCAGGCCCACCACCAGACCGCCGGTGAGCTTCTCCGAGGCCTGGACCAGGAAGACCCACGCCTTGCCCTTCCACAGCTCGGAGCCGGTCACCGGGCTCATCGCGCTGGGCGCGTCCAGGGCCTCGGTGAGGTTGTCGAACTCGTAGCCCTGCTCCTTCAGGTCGGGCAGGAACCTGTCCAGCGCCGCGACGGTCTGGCTGCGGTCGCCGCCGGAGTCGTGCATCAGGACGATGGCGCCCTCGCCGTTCTCGGGCGTGGCACGGCGGATGATCTCGTCGACGCCGGGCCGCTGCCAGTCCTCGCTGTCGGTGTTGTTGACGACGGTGATGTAACCGCGGCTGCCGATGTACTCGGTGACCGGCCAGGACTTGTTGTCCATGGCGGCGGAGAAGGAGGAGTACGGCGGGCGGAAGAGCGAGGTGCGGATGCCGGCCGCGCCGGTGATCGCCAGCTGGTTCTGCGACAGCTCCCAGTCGATGCGCTTCTTGGACTGGAGGGAGAGGTCGGGGTGGTTGAACGTGTGCAGGCCGATCTCGTGGCCCTCGTCGACCATGCGCTGCACGAGGTCCGGGTAGCGGGAGGCCATGGTGCCGGTGACGAAGAAGACCCCGTGCGCGTCGTGCTTCTTCAGCACGTCCAGCACCCTCGGCGTCCAGACCGGGTCCGGGCCGTCGTCGAAGGTGAGGACCAGGCGGTGGTCGGGCACGCTCAGGCTCTCGGTGCGGCCGCCGCGGGCGTCGATGACCGGGCCGCCCTCGAGGATCTTGTCCGGCACCTTGTCGGTGGGCGCGGGCGGCTGGACGCGGTGGTCGGCGAGGATCTCGCTGTGCGTGTATCCGCGCAGCATGAGCATCGCCGCCAGGGCGACGAGCACGAGCAGCGGAAGCAGCAGGCGCAGGGGCAGACGGCGACGTCTGGGCTGACTGCGACGCCGGGAGCCGCCTCGGTCTCCGGTCGCGGGCCCGGGGCGGCGGGGGTGGGAGGCCATCAGAGAACGTGCTCCGGGGATGGTGCGGCGGGGTCGGTGGACGGGGCCGGCGGTGCGGCGGGGCTCTCGGCGGCCACGGCCGGCCGGCCGGCGGGCGCCTGGGCGCGGTTGTCGGTGTCGGCGGGTTCCTCGTCGCCGGGGTCCTCTCCGGCGGGCGGTGGGGCCGGAACGGTGCTGGTGCCGTCCGAGGGGGTCGTCGGGGTGGCGGGCCCCGACCCGGCCGGGGAGCCGACCGGAGCGCTCGGGGAGGCGTCGGTGCCGGTGCCCGGCTTCGGGGTGGTTCCGGTCGACGGCGTCGGCGACGGGGCGGCGGGCTCGACGGCTCCGTCCACGGCGGCGGCCCCGCCGCCCGCGGGGAGGCCGGCGTCGGGCGGGGTGACGGGGTCGGGTTCGCCGGCGGTCGGCTCGGTGCCCGGGTCCGGGTCCGGGGCGACCTCGGCGCCGGGGGACGCGTCCGGTTCGGTGGGCCGGGGCGAGGCCTCGACCTTCTCGGCGGGCTGCCCCTGCTCCTGGTCGGGGACGGGCACCCAGGGAGCGTCGGAGTTGCCGGACAGCAGCGTGGCGACGATGACGACGGCGTACGCCGCGCAGGCGAGACCGACGGCCAGGCCGATACGGCGGTAGCGGCGGACGCGGCGGCCTGACTCGTCGACGAAGACGGGCCCGTCGGAGGGCTCGTGCACTGCTCCGCCGCCCGGCCGGTTCGGCGTGCCGAGCAGCATCCCGTTCCCGATCTGCACGGCGTCGAGCTGGATCGTCACCTCGTGCGGGTCATGGGTCTGCCCGGCGGAGTCGTCGGTGTCGTCGGCGTCGTCGGCGTCGGGTGCGTCAGCCGCGTTGTCGGCGGGTGCGTCGTCCGGTACGTCGTCGGCGGGTGCCGCGGGAGCGGGGACGGGGACGGGGGGCAGGACGGCCGTCGCCGGGGCGTCCTCCTGCCAGGGGTCGCGCAGCATTCCCTCCGGTCCGCGCTGTACGGGCATCCTGCGCGTGCCGTCCGCGGCGGGCGTGCCGCCCGTCGGACGCGTCACGGCGCTCGTGTCGTACGGATAGGGCCAGTCGTCCCTGGCGGAGGCGTAGGGTCTGGGCTCCGGTTCGGCGGTGTGGCCGGCCGTGCCCCGGGAGAACCAGTTCCCGTGGTCACCCTTGGACGCCGACGCGGTCTCGGACCGATCCGGTTGGGCGTCTTCTCGCCACTTCTCCACGCACTTCCCCCACGAGACTGTTCCGGGGTCCGCTCACGGCCCGAGCACTCACCGTCGGATTCGAGCCCCCCACCCGCTCCGAGCGCCCCTTTTATCACACTGTGCTCGAGCGTCGAATGTAGCGCACTCGGAGGTTCCGTGCCCCCCTGGTGCAGATTCGTGTCATTCGTGAAACATCCGAGATATCAGGGGGAACTCATGACAACAAGATCACTGTCTGAAACCCATCCGTCCACAGGGGGTCGCAACCAGCCCTCCTCGGCGGCGATACCGGCGGCAGCCCGGCGAAGTCCGTCCAGAGCGGGGTGAGTCCTGCCTTTTCGCCACACCAGCGACACGGGCGACAAGGGAACCGGGTCGACGAGCGGGCGCACCACCATCGAGGTCAGCGCGGGGAAGCCCACCACGGCGAGGACCGGGCAGCGTGTTCTGGCCATGATCCGCTCGAACTCCTCGTCCCCGACGGCCAGGGGTTCCGGCGGTGCGAGGGCGATGTCGCGCCCCTCGAACAACAGTAGGGCGAGGTCGGTCCACTCCGGGGTGCGCGGATTGCCCGCCCCGGCGTACACCGTCTCACCGGCCATCGCGGCGAGCGGCACCTCCTCCAGTGCGGCCAGCCGGTGGTCCTCGGGCAGCACCACCGCCATCGGCTCGTACCGCACGGGCTGCTGGTCGAGCCCGGCCCGCAGCGCCTCGGGAAGCCCCGCGAACCGCCCGAACGACGCGTCCAGCCGCCCCGCGAGCACCTCGGCCGCGGCCCAGGTCAGGCCGCTCTCGTAGCGGGCCATCAGCTCGTGGCCGGGGGTGAGTTCGCGGGCCCGGTGCAGGACCCGGCGCGGGGTCGGCAGGCCCGGGGAGTTGAGGTCCACCAGCAGCGGGCGGGCCTGTCCGGCGGCGGCGATCAGGTCGTCCTGCGCCTGGAGGACGCGGCGGGCGTACGGCAGCAGGTGTTCGCCGTCGGCGGTGAGCGTCACCTGGCGGGTGGTCCGTACGAACAGCTCGCTGCCCAACTCCCGTTCCAGCCGCCGCACATCACGGCTGAGCACCTGCTGGGCGACGTACAGGCGCAGGGCGGCGCGGGTGAAGTGCAGTTCCTCGGCGACGGTGACGAAGGCGCGCAGGAGGCGGGGGTCGAGGTGGGTGGGGGCGGACACCCGGTGAACCTACAACGCGGGTGCGTGAATCGGTACCGATCAGGTGTTGGACCGGCGCCGCGGGCGCGGGCGACGGTGAGTCCATGCCTCAGCCGACCTTCCGCGACCGCCGTGCGGCCTCCCGGGACACCCCTCTGTTCACCGTCACGGCCGACACCCTGGTCGCCGTCGACTTCGCACCGCGCGGGCGGCCGAGGGGGCCGAAGGACCGGGAACGCGGCCCGTACCGCCGCCTGTTCGCCCTGCCCGGCGCCCGCGCGTTCACCGTCTGGAACCTCGTCGCCCGGCTGCCGATGGGCATGTTCAGCGTGAGCGCGGTCATGATGATCGCCGGGACCCGGGGGTCGTACGCCCTGGCCGGTGCCGTCGTCGCGACCGGGCTGGCGGCGACCGCGGTGGTCGCCCCGTGGACGGCGCGGCTGGTCGACCGGTACGGGCAGGCCCGCGTCGCCCTGCCCGCGACGGTGTTCGCCGTGCTCGGCTCCCTCGCGCTGCTGCTCTGCGTGCGCCACGGCGCCCCCGTCTGGACCCTGTTCACCGCCTACGCCGCCACCGCCACGACGCCCAACACCGGCGGGATGTCCCGGGCCCGCTGGGCCCACCTGCTGAAGGGCCGTGCCGACGCCGCCGAAGGGCTGCACACCGCGAACTCCTTCGAGCAGGCCGCGGACGAGCTGTGCTTCATGCTGGGCCCGGTGCTCGCGGCCTTCCTCTGCTCGGCGCTCTTCCCGGAGGCCGGCACGCTGGTGGGCGCGGTGCTGCTGCTGACGGGCGTGACCCTGTTCGTCGCCCAGCGCTCCACCGAGCCGCCGGCCGGGCGGCGCGCCCCGGGCCGGGCTCCCTTCCGCGCGCCCGGGATGCGTCCGCTGCTCGTCGTCTGCCTGGCGACCGGTGCGGTGTTCGGCTCGATGGAGGTCGTCACGATCGCGTTCGCGGACACGCAGGGGCACCGCTCGGCGGCCGGCGCGGTGCTGGCCCTCCAGGCGGCCGGTTCCTGCGCGGCGGGCCTCGCCTACGGGGCGGTGCGCCCGGCGGGGTCCGCGTGGTCCCGGCTGCCCCTGTGCCTGGCCGCGATGACCGCGCTGATGGCGCTGCCGCTGCTCGCGGCGGTCCTCACCGGCTCGCTCCCGCTGCTGGCGGGGGCGCTCCTGGTGGCCGGGATGGCCACGGCGCCGACGATGGTCACGACGATGACACTGGTCCAGCGCTGCACCCCCGAGGGCCGGCTGAACGAGGGCATGACGCTCGCGGTGACCGGCCTGCTCGGCGGGATCGCCTGCGGCAGCGCGGCCGGCGGCTGGGTCGTGGAAGACGCCTCGGCAGCGGCCGGTTACGGGGTTCCGGTGGCGGCGGCCGGGACGGCCCTGCTGACGGCGCTGGCCCTGTTCGGGCCGCTGGGCCCCCGCTCGCCGTTCGGGCCGTCGAACCGCCCCGTCGAATCCCGTCCGGCCCATTGACGGCCCCCGGGCTCACACATACCTTCACCCGTCGAAGCGCTTCGACGCTCTTTCCCCTCCCGTTCCTTCCCCCGCGAACCGTGTCAGTGGAGAACCCCCGATGGCGAAGATCACGGATGTGGCCCGGCGCGCCGGGGTCTCCCCCAGCACGGTCTCCTACGCGCTCAGCGGCAAGCGGCCGATCTCCGACGAGACCCGGCGCCGCGTCCGGGCCGCCGTCCGTGAACTGGGCTACCGGACGCCCGCCCGTGCCCGTGGCACCGCCCGGGGCGGCTCCCGGGTCCTGGCACTGGCGGTCCCGGTGCGCTCCGGCGTCCATGTACCGGTGGTGACGCAGTTCGCGGTGTCGGTGGTCACCGCCGCCCGCGCCCACGACCACGATGTGCTGCTGCTCACCCAGGAGGAGGGCGAGGAGGGGATCGAGCGGGTCGCGGAGACGGGGGCGGCGGACGCGCTGGTCGTGATGGACGTACAACTCCAGGACCCCCGCCTGCCGTTGCTGCGCTCGCTGCCCCTGCCGTCGGTACTGATCGGCGTCCCGGCCGAGCCGGACGGGCTGACCTGTGTCGATCTGGACTTCGGTGCGGCGGGCGAGTTGTGCGTGGAGCATCTGGCGCGGCTCGGGCACCGGACGGTGGCGCTGGTCGGCTCGCCGCCGGAGGTGTACGTCCGGCGGACGGCGTTCGCACGCCGGCTCGTGCAGGGCTTCACGGCCGCCGCCGACCGGCACCGGCTCGCCTCCGCCGTGTACCCGTGCGAGGCGGGCCGGGAGGCGGCCCGCGCGATCGCCGAGCGGCTGCTGCGCGAGCAGCCTTCGCTGACCGGGCTGGTGGTGCACAACGAGCCGCTGCTCGACCCGCTGATCGACGCCTTCGAGCAGCTCGGCCTGCGGATCCCCGAGGACCTCTCCCTGGTCGCCGTCTGCCCGGCACCCGTGGCCGCCTCGGCCCGGGTCCCGGCCACCTCGGTCGCCGTGCCCTCCACCGAACTGGGCACCCGCGCGGTGCACCTGCTGCTACGGAAGCTGTCCGGCATCCTGGTGCCGGAGGCCACCCTGCTGCCGCCCCGCCTGACGGAACGCGCCAGCACCGCACCGCGCGCGGAGGCACGAACGGAACGGTGACGTCAGTGCCGCGGCTCTTCCTCCTCCTCCGCCGCACGCGCCGCCGACGCCTCCCATCGAGCCGCATGCCGTACGAACCAGATCGCCACCAGCGAGCCCAGCAGGGCGGGCAGGAACCACACGATCATCCACGGCCCGCCGCACACCACGCCCACCACCGCCGAGCCGTACACCAGTAAGGCCATGGCGTAGACCGCGGCCGACTCCACCCTCACCCGCCGCACCGCGGCCCACCACCCCACCATCGAAACCGAGCGCTCCCCGTCTCCTGCACCCCTGCCATGCCGCGCCCCGTGGGCGGCGGGCGCAGCTCAACCGGCTTGATCTCATCACCCGGCGCGGGCCCCGGGAAGTGAAATCTTCACCTCCTACAGCCAGCCGTGGCGTTCGGCGATGCGGAGGGCGTCGACGAGGGTGCGGGCATGGAGCTTGCCCACGGCGGACGAGAGCCGGTTGCGCACCGTACCCACGCTCAGGAAGAGGTCAGCGGCGATCTCACGGGCATGCGCACCCGAGGACGCCAACCGCAACACCTCGGCTTCCCGCTCGGTCAGAGGGCTGACCTCGTCGACCCGGCCGCCCCGCATCCGCGAGTCGATCACTCGTCCGCCCGCGGTGACCCGACGGATCGCGTCCGCCGTCTCTGCGGGGGTCGCGTTCTTGAGCAGATAGCCGGAGGCTCCGGCGGCCATGGCACGACCCAGATGACCGGGCCGGTCCAGTGCCGTGAGAATCAAAGTGCGGCACCCAGGCAGCCGTTCGGCGAGCACAGCGGCTACGGCGATGCCATCCATGCCGGGCAGATCGATGTCGAGGAGAGTCACATCGGGCCGCAGCCGAGTAGCCTCAACCAGTGCGGCCTCACCGTCGGCGGCCTGGCCGACGACCTGTATCCCCAGTTCGCCCGAGAGCAGTGCCGCCAGCCCTGACCGCACGACGGCGTGGTCCTCGACCACGAGCACTTTGATCACCGATCGATTATGCCGGACTGACGGGCACGGCAGGCAGCTCGGTGGGCCGATGGGCAACACGGACGCCCAGTCTCCTCACATGGCGCCGGGATCCACCACGCGAGCACGCTGCGGCAAAAGCCATCAAGGCCAGAATCACCAGACCCGGTCTTCCGCTCCCGCTGACGCACTCCCTCTGATGGCCGGCCTGGCCGTTTCGGGCGAGCGGCATCCGGATCTTGAGCAAGAAAGTGAATTTTCCTTTCTCTGGGCGATAGGCCCCGTTAGACGTATCCGATCACGGACAGCGGAAATTCCCAGCCCCAAGTCGATCCTCAGTGGTCATACGTCCGCCTCACCTCCTTGCCTGCGAAAAAAAGAAGGCAGCAGGACAAAATTGATCAGACCGGCCCCTATCAAGGGAAGCACGAACAGCCAATTCTCTCGAAAGAAAAGAATCGCAACAAGGAAGGCCAGCGCGTACACAGCAACCTGAATGAACTTGTACATTCCATTCCGTTCCATCATCGAGATATTCACCATGAGAGGCAGAAACGCTGTCGGGTCTGACCTCCGGAGGTCAGACCCGACAGATTCTACATACTGCCCGTTGGGCAAAGAGGGGAGAACCGCATTTTATCGGCGGTGCCTACCACGTTGGAAGCCATGCCTGCCGGAGGATTTGCTCCACGGAGGCGCCCAACGAACCCACCCGTTTCTGCGTACCCCGGTCCCTCTGCTGCCGAAGTAGCCGTAGCCGGCGCCGCCCGCGAAGCCCTTCTGGTATGAGCCTGCGAAACCGGAGCGAGTGCACCGCTTTGTACACATGTTCCGGCTGACTGCATAAGTCCCGCCAGCGGCGAAGGCCCCTATTGCACCACCTGCCAACACACAACCAACGATGGCAGTGGCAGCACACATAGCGCCGGTAGCCACGGCGCCGCCAACGGCGAGCGCGGTATACCCGGCGAACCTGGCCGCCCGTGCGCCTCGACAGGATCCGTTTCGGTTCTTACCGAACCAGCACCGCTTTCCGTCCAGGTCGTACTTGTTCAGCGGATCGGCGTAGACGTAGTTGTAGGCAGTCGCGTTGCCGCCGTAGACCGGGTCCGTGGAAAGGAACCGGCCGGTGACAGGGCTGTAAAGCCGCACACCCATCAGGGTCAGGCCAGTCAGGGTCTCACTCGAGCGCTGCTTGGCACCCAACCAGTTGTATCGGGTGGCCTGCTGCCCCGGACGGGGGTTGCCGTACTCGTCACCGTCCAGCGCCACTGGAGCCTGGCCCGTGTCCAGCGGGAGCTGGAGCGCCACATCCCCGTGGATGGTGGTGAGCTGCAGCACCGTATCGCCGGTCTTGGTGGTGGTCGCCGCAAGGCCGCCGGAGACCCCGCCGACATTACGGCTCAGCGCGCCGGTGGCCGTGTCCTCCACGATCCAGCGCGGGTTGTCGCCGTCGCCGTCGTAGTGGTTGAGCTTGGACCCGGTCCGGGTCCAGGTGCCGTCGGTGTCCGTCTCCACCGTCCAGGAGCGGAAGCGCAGCGCGGCGTCGAGCTGCCAGGTCTGGCGCTTGTCGTCCGCGGTCTGCCGGTGGACCAGGTCGTTGGCGTAATAGCCGATCGTGCTGCCCGGCAGCACGGTGGTGCGGCCGAAGGCGTCGTAGGTGTAGCCGGCGTCGACGAGACGGTCGGCGCTGTCATAGGTGTGGTTGGTGGTGGTTGCTCCCGTGGAGGTGCAGGCGGCGCCGGGGTCGGCGGTCGCCGTGGTCAGGGACGTGCGGTTAGTGCGCTTGTCGAAGGTGTAGGCGCGCCGGGTGCAGACCTCGCCCGCCGTGTCGTCGACACCGGTCAGCCGGCCCGCGCGGTCGTAGCGGTAGCTCTGGCTGGACCAGCCCTGGTGGCTGGTGACCTGGCCGTGGACCGACTCGCTGACCCGGTCGGTGTAGACGGTCGTGCCGTCGCTGTCGCGGGTGTAGTTCCGTGAGGCGGTGGAGCCGGTGGGGTCCTCGGTGACGGTCAGGGTGTAGCCGCCGGGGAGTTTCTCGGTGGCGACGGAGCCGTCGGCGTCGTAGGTGGCCGAGAAGGCGCCCGCGACGGAGTCGGTGGTCCTCGTGGCCAGGCCGCGTGGTTCGGCCGCGTGGTCGTAGGTGTAGGTGAGGGTGGACGGAACGGAGTCGGTGACCTTGACCTGGCGGTCGAGCAGGTCGTACTCGGTCTTCGTGACGCCGCCGTCGGCGTCCGTGTAGGAGATCTGGCGGCCGAGCTTGTCGTACGCCTTGGTGATCGTCCCGCCGGTCGGCGAGCTGATCTTGGTCACCGCACCGGTCGCGGGGTCGTACTCGGTGGTGGTCTCCGGAATCGCTTGGCCGAGGCCGCCGGTCACCGTGGTCTTGATCTCGCGGCCGGCCGCGTCGTACGTCTTCGTGGTCGTCCGGTACGTCCCGCCGACCTCGTCGGTGACGGTGGCCGGGTTGCCCCAGCGGTCGTACTCGGTCGTGGTGTTCACCAGCTTGTTCGGCTGGGAGCCGCCGCCGGTGATGTCACCTCCTGGACCGGTCCAGCACACCTGGTCCGCCCATTCGGGGCGGCCCTTGCACCAGCCGGTGCCGGTGGCCGACCAGTACTCGGTGATCCGGGTCGCGGCATCGCTGCCCGTCCCGCCCGGGAGCACCTGGGAGGTGACCCGGCCCTGGCCGTCGTAGCCCGTGGTGGTGGTGAGGTTCAGGCCGCCCGCGTCCTTGGTGGTGAGCGTGGGCAGGCCCTTGACCCAGTCGTACTGGGTGGTCTCGACCCGCTTCTCGCCCATGACGGAGTAGTAGTCGCGGACCCGGGCGCCGGTGACGGTCAGCGTGACCTGGTCCTTGACCGTGGCCGTGCCGTCGCTCGGGCGGCCCTCGTCGTACTCCTTGACCGTCCACGAACGGGCCGGGACCGAGGTTCCGGCCTCGACCAGGACGGTGCTGCCGTCCTTCAGGTCCTCGGTCAGGTCGACCCGGTGGAGGGGGCCGAATTCCTCGAGCTCCCGCTGTCCGCGCTCGTCGTAGAGCGAGGTGGTGGAGAGCAGGTGGGCGCGCTCGGCGGCCGAGCGGCCGATGATGCCCAGGTCGGTCAGCTGCTCCTTCTCCTCGGCGGTGGCTCCGAGTGCCAGCGCGCGGTTGCCCGCGTTCAGTTCGCGGACGGTGTTGCCGAAGCGGTCGTACTCCGTGGTGCTGATGTGCCCGCCGGGCGCGGCAGTGTTGACCGTGCGGCCGGAGGCGTTCAGGTACGTCACCGTGGCACGCTTGTAGGCGGCGGAGGTGAGGTCGGCGCCGTCGTGGGACGCCGGCACCGAGTCGGCGGGGAACACCGCGGTGGCGTCCGTGGGGGCGTCCAGCTGTCCCCACTCGGTGACGGTGGCGGCGCCCATGCCGTACGGCGCCTTGGTGCCGGTGAGCGGCACGCCGTAGACGACGCTGGTGACCGCGTTGCCCTCGACCGTGTCGGTGGTGCCCTGCTTCAGGGCTTGGCGGGACGACTTCAGCAGCATGCCGTCACCCGGAGCCGTGCCGGCGCCCGCGTTGCCGTAGGTGAAGGTGTGGGGCAGCTGACTCTGCTGCTGCATCCAGGTCACCCGGCCATCCCAGTAGGCGTACTGGGTCTGCGAGGACTGGCTGAGCCTCGGGTCCCACTGCTGGCGCAGGCTGCCGTTCGAGTCGTAGCGGTACTTGGCCACGGCCGTGGCGGTCGCGGCGGAGGCACCGGGGCTGGTGGCCCAGATCCGGATCTCGCTGGCTTGGCCGGCGAAGTCGCCGAACTGGCCGTCGTTCTCCGTACCGGTGGCGGTGGTGGTGGACGCGTAGACGAACTCCAGGACCTTGCAGCCCTTGGTCGCCGGGGACGCCTCGCAGGCCGCGGTGGTGGCCGCCGAGGTCGGGGCGATGATCCGCTTGGGACGGGCCAGCTTCTTGCCGTCGACGGTCACGGTCTCGGAGACGACCTTGGTGGTGGTGTTGGCCAGGCCGTCGAAGAGGGTGCTGCTGACCTGCCAGGTGGCGGACGCCGCGTCGGGCTTGGCAAAGGTGGTGACCGTGCCCTCCGTGTCGGACAGGGTCAGGGTCCCGGTCAGGCTGCCCTTGAGGGTCAGGTCCTCGGAGCCGGGCTCGGGTATCCAGCCGTTCTTCGCCGCGTTCGCGGTGAAGTGGATGGCGTCGCCCTCCTCCATCACCACGTCGACCGCGGTGTCGGAGACCCGGCGGATGTGGCTGTAGTCAGACTCGGTGGTCTCCGCGACGGTGCCGGCGACCCACTCCTTTCCGAAGATCGCCGCTTGGCCCTCCTGCGACGCGCCCCGGTTGGGGGTACGGGAGGCGGCCGTGCGGGACACCGACAGGTCGAACATCGACACATCGCTCTCGGAGAGCGTGAAGTTGCCGGTCAGCAGGTTGAGGGAGCCGGGGCCCACCTCGGTGGTGGTGGCTCCGTCCGCGTTGCGGTCGACGACCACAGTCAGCGGAGCGGTACTGCTCGCGGCGGAGGACGGGCCGGTGAAGTCGGCCTTCACCTGCACGGTTCCGTCCGGGTCGACGGTTTCCGTCGCGTTCCACACCAGCGGCGCGTTCTTGCCATTGGCCAGCGGGACCGGCCAGGCGGTCAGCGGGGCGCCACCCGAGGTGACGTCACCGAGCGGGATCCGCACCCAGGGGTCCGCCTCGGAGCGCCGCCAGGAGAAGGACACCGCGTCGTACTTGCCCGCCTCGGCCTCGGCGACCAACGGCAGACGGCGGGCGGTGCGCTCACCCTCCGACGGCTGGACGAACCCGCCCGAGCCCGCGTGGAAGAGGTACTCCGACGCCTCGGACTTGTTGTCCGCCTTGTCGACGGCCCGCACCTGGAGGGTGTGGCTGCCGTTCTTCGGCGGGGTGACGGAGATCGCCTTGGCCGTGCCGGACCCGCCAGTGGTGACCTTGGTCCAGGTCACGCCGTCCAGGGACCATTCGAGCCAGTTGTGGTCGGTCCCGGAGGGCGGGGTCACGGTGAACGTGCCCGGCTGTCCCTCGCCCTTGACCCACTGTCCGACCGGGTAGTCGGTCGAGGTGATCTTCGTCGGGGCGGACGGGGCCTTGGTGTCGACCGTGAACGTCTTCCACGCCGACCAGCCGGCGTTGTAGTGCGTCCCGTCATAGGGGCTGGTGCGGAACTTGTACGTCTTGCCCTCGGCCAGCACCCCGGCCGGGACGGTCACCGAGGCGGCCTGACCCGATGCCACGTACTTCGACACGATGGGGCTGCCGACCTGGGTGTCGGTCGCGTTGTCGTAGATCTGGAAGGTGCCGTTGACCTTGTCACCGTCGGCATCGACGAAGGTGTCGCGCAGCGTCGGCGTCAGCGTGTTGACCTGGTAGGCGCCGCTGTAGGAGAAGAACGGCGGACCGGCCTCCTGCTTCGTGCCCGTCTTCGGCCGGAAGTTGTAGGTGACCGTCAGCTTCGGCACGTTCGACGCCGCGTTGGCGGAGTTGACCCGCTTCCACTGCGCCGTCACCGACTCGCTCGTGGCGCGCAGGCCCATGTGCCCGCGCGTCGCCTTGGCCGCGGCCCACTCCTGCGCCAGCGAGGTCACGTCCGCGTTGATCCACCCGTCGGGGGCCGAGGCACAGTCGGGGTTGCCCCTGGTCTCGGTGGACGTCGCCTTCTTCGCGGTCCAGGTCGGCTGCGCCGTCCAGCGCGAAGCGGTCGACGCGGCCCCGGCGGACCACACCTCCCACGACTGGGCCTTGCAGTCGGTGTTGCCCGAATGGAAGTTCCACAGCGACAGCTTCGCGCTGGAGACCAGCGCGTCCGCGATCGGCGAGGTGTTCCAGGAGATGAACGACCGGGCGGTCCTCGGGGTCCCGTTCGGGTTCGTCGTCCCCGGGTTACCGAAGTCCAACTCCTTGTCGGTGGACCAGTCGCGGGTCTCGCCCTGCTGCACGTAGGTGTCGAAGACGTTGGAGAGCGCGGACGTGGACGGGTCCACCGTCACCGGGTACGTCGTCTCCGGGTCGGCGAGGAACTCTGCGTCCGGGGTGACCACCAGGTCGATGCCGCCCTTGCGCTGCACCACCTTCATGGCCACCGGCACCCTGCGGGTGTGCTCGCCCGACACCTTGTCGACGCTCGCGTCCCACATGACCGGTGCGGGCATGACGGCCCGCTTCTTGTTCTTCCGGTCGGTGAACAGCACACTGCCGTCCGGCTGCTGCTTCGCCGTCAAGCCCTTGGCCTTCAGCGGCAGGGTGTAGGAGTAGCCTTCGGCCGGTTTCCGCTTGATCTCGACGAACTGCTCGAAGCCGGTGCGGGTCGCCTCGACGACCACGTCGGCGCCCGGCAGTGCGTCGGGGTAGGTCGCACGAGTGCCGTCCAGGTCCGGCGCGGGCAGCCCGCCCTTCCACTGGAGGGTGATCCGCTCGTCTCCCTCACCCAGGGTCACCAGGTCACGGGCCGGGGCCTTGCCCGCCTCACCGAGCGACCGCGGGACCGTGCCGCCCTTGCCCGCCAGCCGCAGCCCCTCGGGATGCGCCTTGGCCTCCACCACGCCGTCCGTCTCACGGAGTTCGACGTCGATGTCGGTCCACTCGCCCCCCTCCCGCTCGAAGCGGAGCGGGCCGGCCGCCAGCTCGGTGGTGAGGGACCCGTCCTTGTTCACCCAGGTGGTGGAGGTCTCGGTCCGCTCGGACAGCGCCTCGACCCGCTTGCCGCTCAGCCGGGCCGCGACCTTCGCGGAGGGGATGTCCGCAGCGGTGACGGGGCCCTTGGGCGCCGGTTTTCCGACCGCCTGCCGGGTCTTCTCCCGTTCGAGGGCCACCACCTGGCCGGTGGCGGCGACCACCACGGCGGTCTCCGCCGCCAGCACCATGGCGGTCACAACCGCGATCCGGGGCAGCAGCCGTCTGCGTCTCTGCAAGGCGACGGCCGACCCCTCCCACTCGTCGGTGGACCGTATTCGCTCTGACACTTCTACTGTCTCCCTGTTGCTGTGAGCATGGTCAAACCATGATCAAAGCAGGGACACGGCAGAGGGAAGAAGTGAAGATTTCACCCCTCGGGGAGAGCATGTGAGAATCATAAAGACCGAGGTCATCACCGCTCCCCAGCCTCCCCAGGCCACCAGGTGGGACCACCCACCAACAGAGCCGGCAGGGCAGGAGCGAAGGAACAATGCGGAGCGGGGCAGTGGGGAGCGGGGCGGCTCCGCCGGGGGCTCGGGTTGCCCTCGGCACGCTGGCCGTGCTGGTGGTCGGATCGCTCGCGCTGACGGCGTTGGACGTCGCCTCGTCCTCGATCGGCAGACGCGCGGTGGCGACCGGGCTCACCGTGCTGGTGCTGATGCCCGCCGTCCTGCTCGGGCAGTACGCCCCGCCGCCCTACCGGCTGCCGCACCGCTGGAGGTGGGCCCTGCTGCTGGTGCAGGTCGTGCTCACCTACCTGCCGCTGGTGCTCTTCCACTACCGGTGGCTGTCCCTGCTCGGTTTCCTGGCCGGCGCCGTGCTGCTCACGCTGCCGCCCACCACTTCTCTCCCGGTCGCCCTGCTGGTCGGCGTCAGCGGGCCGCTGCTGATCCACACGGGCGTGGTCGTCACCGACCGGGGTTCGCTGAGCGTTCTGCTGAGCACGGCGATCACGGCGAGCACGGTCTTCGCGGTCGCCCACCTCGCCCGGCTCGCCGCCCGGCTGCACGGCAGCAGGGAGCAGACGGCCCTGCTCGCCGAGCAGCGCACCCGGGCGCGGATGCGGCAGGATCTGCACGACCTGGTGGGCACGTCGCTGGTGGTCATCGCGCTGCGGGGGGAGAGCGCCCTGCGGGCGGAGGCTCCCGAAGGGTCCGTCCGGGCAGCGCTCACGGAAGTCGTGGAGCTCGCCCGGCGGACGCATGAGGACGTGCGGCGCATCAGCGGCCCCGAGGTGGCCTTCTCGCTGGCCGAGGAGTTCGCCCACGCCCAGCGGCTGCTCACCACCGCCGGGATAGCGGTACGCACCTCCCTGCCCCCGCTCGTCGAGCCGGGCGGTGCGGTGGCGGACTGTCTGCGGTCGGTGCTGCACGAGGCGGTGGGCAATGTGCTGGAGCACAGCCGTGCCCGGATCTGCGAGATCGAACTGCGTACCGGGGCCGACGGCATCCGGCTGACCGTCCGCAACGACGGCGTCACCGCCGACCCGGCGCCGCCCCTCCCCTCGGCGGGCGGACGGCGCCGCGGCACGGGCCTGGCCGGGCTCAGGGGCCGGGCCGTCGCACTGGGCGGCAGCCTGCAGGCCGGGCCGAAGGACCGGGAGTTCTCGGTGGCGGCGGTTCTGCCGCTGGGCTGACGCGGCCGCACTGCGACGGCGAAGGGACCGGCCCATGGGAATGCCGGCCGCGCACGACACAGGCCCCGCCGCTGCTGCGACGGGGCCTGTGCCCACATGGGAATTGTGGAGATGGCGGGAATCGAACCCGCGTCCAACGGTGCGGAACCAGGGCTTCTCCGTGTGCAGTCCGCTGTGCTTTTCTCAGCCCCGGAGATCACGCGGACAAGTCTCCGACGGGCTCAGTCACTGTTAGGTTTCCCTCTTCACCCCGTGACCGGGATCAAGGTTTAGTCCCCTGAATGATGCCAGGATCCGGGTCGGGAACATCCCCGGGCTGACACTCCCTCTAGTAGGAGAGCTGCTGCTCGCTACCTGAAGATCAGGCAGCGAGGGCGAGCTCGCCCTGGGAGATGGATCGCTTGGAATTGGCGATTATTTTTTTCGGCCTGTGGTTTACGAGATCATGGCCGCTTCCTCGACACGCTTCCCCTGCTTCGACAGCCGCTGTCGAAACCGATCATCCCCATGTTTTCTTCTCAAGGTGCGCACCCGCTGTGGGGTGCTGTCGCCATCGTACGTGACCAACGCGGGTCGGTGCCAGCGTATTCCCGCGCGACGGGTCCGGACGGGTCCGGCCCCCCTCACGCACGGCGGTCCGCCGCGGACGGGTGCTACGCCCGCTGCTTGCGGCGGACCGCCGAGATCGCCCGCTCGGTCTCGCGGCGGTCCTGCTTCTCGCGGAGCGTCTGACGCTTGTCGTACTCCTTCTTGCCCTTCGCCAGCGCGATCTCCACCTTCGCGCGGCCGTCCTTGAAGTACAGGGCGAGCGGCACGATGGTGTGCCCCGTCTCCTGGGACTTGGACTCCAGCTTGTCGATCTCCGCGCGGTGCAGCAGCAGCTTGCGCTTGCGCCGCGCGCTGTGGTTGGTCCAGGTGCCCTGGCTGTACTCGGGGACGTGCACGTTGTGCAGCCACGCCTCGTTGCCGTCGAGCTGGACGAAACCGTCCACCAGCGAGGCCCTGCCCTGACGCAGCGACTTCACCTCGGTCCCGGTGAGGACCAGACCGGCCTCGTAGGTGTCGATGATGAGGTAGTCGTGCCGCGCCTTCTTGTTCTGCGCGATCAGCTTGCGCCCTTTTTCCTTAGCCATAGTGCGGCCCATTTTCGCACTACGGAGGGGGTTTTCGGAAAGCCGTTTCCCGCGCGGCTACCGGCCGAGCCCCGCGAGGACCGTCCCCGCCCGCCGGAGCGCCTGCTCGGCGGCCTCCAGGTCGGGGGTGATGCCGTGTCCGTCGACGCCCCGGCCGGACGGGGTGCGGTAGTGGCCGACGGTCAGTTCGACGACCGAGCCGTCGGGCAGCCGGCCGGGCATCTGCACGGAGCCCTTGCCGAAGGTGCGGGAGCCCACCACGACCGCCCGGCCGCGGTCCTGGAGGGCGCCGGTGAGCAGTTCGGCCGCGCTCATCGTCCCGCCGTCGACGAGCACGACCAGGGGTCTGGCGGTGTCGCCGCCGGGCTCGGCGTGCAGGGCGCGCTGCTCGCCCTCGACGTCGTAGGTGGCGACCAGGCCGCCGTCGAGGAAGGCGGAGGCCGCGGTGACCGCCTCGGCGACCAGGCCGCCGGAGTTGCCGCGCAGGTCGAGGACGAGGCCGGCGTCGGCCGGTGCCTCCTCGACGGCGGTCCGGACCTGGTCGCCGGAGCCCTTGGTGAAGGCGCCGACCTTGATGACGGTGATCCGGCCGGGGAGTTCGTCGACGGTGACGGTGTCGCGGGAGAGCCGGACCCGGCGCAGGGTCTCGCTCCAGGTGCGCGTGCCGCGTTCCAGACCGAGGCGGACGGTGGTGCCGGCGGACTCGGCCGCGTCGTCACCCCGGAGTAAGGAGACGACCTCGGTGACGGGCCGCCCGTCGACCCGCTCGCCGTCGACGCTGCGCAGCCGGTCGCCCACGCGGATACCGGCGTCGGCCGCGGGGGTGCCGCTGCCCACCCCGGTCACCTCGATCCGGCCGGACCGTTCACGGGCCCACAGGCCGACGCCGGTGTACCGGCCGTCGAGGGCGTCCTCGAACTCCTCGTACTCGCCCGGGGAGTAGACGGCGCCCCACCGGTCCCCGCTGCGGCTGACGGCGCGCTCGGCGGCCTCCACGGGGGACGTGCCGGCCGCCATGGCCTCCTCGGCCGCCTCGGCGACCTCCGCGTGGCGTCCGGTGGGGGCGGCCGCCTGGGTGGGGCGCGCTGCGGGTTTCCGGTCGGTCGCGGGCAGGCTGCCGGTGGCCGCTCCGGCCACGAGGACGCTCGCGAACACCAACGTCAGGGCGGATCCGCGGCGGAAGCGGCGGGGCTGGCAGAACAGGGCACGACCTGACATGCCGGTGAGTCTAGGACAACGCGAAGGGGCGCACGGCCGGTTGACCGTACGCCCCTCTTGGCAAGAGTCACACCTTCAAATACTTGCGCAACGCGAAGAAAGCGGCCAGGGCAGGCATCAGCAGGCTCGTGGCGAGGATCAGCGGAAGCTTCGTCAGCACCGCGTCCCAGCCGATGAAGTTGATCAGATTCAGCTTCTCCGACAGCGCCAGTCCGTTGTCGATGATGAAGTACCGGCCGACCAGCAGGAATCCGCAGGCGAGGGTGCCACCGATGAGCCCGGCGACCGCGGCCTCGGCGATGAACGGCGCCTGGATGTAGAAGCCCGAGGCGCCGACCAGCCGCATGATGCCGGTCTCACGCCGACGGCTGAAGGCCGAGACGCGCACCGTGTTGACGATCAGCATCAGGGCGACGACCAGCATGAGCGCCATCACCGCGCGGGCGGCCCAGTTCATGCCGTTCAGCAGCCCGAAGAGGTTGTCCAGGATGCCCTTCTGGTCCTGCACCGACTGCACCCCGTCCCGCCCGTCGAAGGCGGTCGCGACGACCTGGTACTTCTCCGGGTCCTTCAGCTTGATGCGGTACGACTCCTGCATCTGGTCCGGGGTGAGGGAGCTGGCCAGCGGGGAGTCGCCGAACTGCTCCTTGTAGTGCTTGTACGCCGCGTCCTGGGACTCGTGGGTGACCGAGTCGACGACCGACATCTTCTCCAGGTCGCTCTTGATCTGCCCCTTCTGGTCCTCGGTCACCGCGCCCTTGGCGCAGTTGGGGTCGGACTCGGCGTCGCTCTTGTTGCACAGGAAGATGGAGACGTTGACCTTGTCGTACCAGTAGCCCTTCATGCTGGTGACCTGGTCGCTCATCAGGAGCGACCCGCCGAACAGGGCGAGCGACAGGGCGACGGAGACGACGACGGCGAAGGTCATCGTCAGATTGCGGCGGAGACCGACACCGATCTCCGACAGAACGAACTGGGCGCGCATGGCGTGGGGTTAAGCCTTTCCGTTCCTCGTCAGTGCTGGTAGCCGTAGACGCCGCGTGCCTGGTCGCGGACGAGACGGCCCTTCTCCAGCTCGATGACGCGCTTGCGCATCTGGTCCACGATGTTCTGGTCGTGCGTCGCCATCACCACGGTGGTGCCCGTCCGGTTGATGCGGTCGAGCAGCTTCATGATGCCCACCGAGGTCTGCGGGTCGAGGTTGCCGGTGGGCTCGTCGCAGATGAGCAGCTTGGGCCGGTTGACGAAGGCCCGCGCGATGGCGACGCGCTGCTGCTCACCGCCGGAGAGCTCACCGGGCATCCGCTCCTCCTTGCCGCCGAGCCCGACGAGGTCGAGCACCTGCGGCACGGACTTGCGGATCTCGCCGCGGGACTTGCCGATGACCTCCTGCGCGAAGGCCACGTTCTCGGCGACCGTCTTGTTGGGCAGCAGGCGGAAGTCCTGGAACACCGTCCCCAGCTGGCGCCGGACCTGCGGCACCTTCCAGTTGGAGACGCGCGCGAGGTCCTTGCCCAGGACGTGCACCTGACCGTGGCTGGCCCGCTCCTCGCGGAGGATCAGCCGCAGGAAGGTGGACTTGCCGGAGCCCGAGGACCCCACGAGGAACACGAACTCGCCCTTCTCGACCTCCAGGGAGACATCTCGGAGGGCGGGACGGTTCTGCTTGGGGTAGGCCTTGGAGACGTTGTCGAATCGGATCACGGGTGCACCACGGGTCGCCGGGGGTAGATGTGCGTGACCTTACGCGAAGCGGAAGCCCGCCCGCAGTCACCGGAGTGGGTTGCGCGACACTTGCGCGCTTTATGCCGGATGTGCGGCGGGCCCGACGGCCCGGAGGCGGGGGCGGGCAGGATACGGGGACCGCGCCGATTTCCAGGGAACCTGGCACAGTGGTGGGGGGAACATTCGCGCCCCCGTGGGCGTTGTACTGACTGGAACCGGTGCGAGGAAGGAGAGCGGATGACGTACGACCGGCTGGTGTGCGCCAACTGCGCCGCACCCGTGAGCGAGGGCCGGTGCCCGGTGTGCCGCGCGAGCCGCGAGCGGATGCAGCAGGTGAACTTCTTCGCGGGCCTGAACCCCATGACGCTGATCGCGCTGCTGGCGGTCCTGGTCGCCGCGGTGGCACTGCTCGCCCACCAGACCGTCTGACCGTCGCGGATCCGCCGTCCGGCACATCCGGCACGGAGAACCCCGAGCACGCCCGAGGGGCCCGGAGCGCAGCTGCGCTCCGGGCCCCTCGGGCTGTGTCTGCGTCCCTGCCCTGCGTACGGTGTGTACGCGCGGCGTCACCGTCAGGCGGTGGCGCCGCCGCGGCCGGTCATGAGGCGCGGCAGCACGCGGAAGCCGATGCCGCCGGCGATCATCGTGGCGGCACCGAGCACCAGGAAGGTCATCTCGGCGGCGCCGGTCTCGGCGAGCTCCTGGCCGTTGCCCTGGGCCGACGTGGCGGGCTCTTCGCCCGTGTCGGTGAGGGCCGAGGAGCCCTGCTCCTGGGTGGAGACGCCGGAGCCACCGGCGGGGTTGGCGGCGTTGCCGCCACCGCCGTTGCCCTTGTCGTCGCCGTCGCCTCCGTCACCCTTGCCGGCACCCGGGGTGGTCGGGGCCGTCGTGGGGTCCTCGGTCGGGTCGGTCGTGGGGTCCTCGGTCGGCTCCTCGGTCGGCTCCGTCGTGGGGTCCTCGGTCGGCTCCTCGGTCGGGTCGGTCGTGGGGTCCTCGGTCGGGAGCTCGGTCGGCGGGGTCTCCGGCGGGGTGGGCTCCCCGTCGTCGGCGTCCTCGTCCCCGACGTTCACGTTGACGCCGACGTTGGCGCCCTGGCTCCCGACACCGGCGTTCACGCCTATGCCGAGGGCGGAGGCCGCGCCGGCGGCGGTCAGCGAGGCGCCGCCCGCGATCACGGCAGCGGCCGCGATCCGTGCGACACGGATGCGCGTCTTCTTGGTCATCTGGTTGCTACCCCCAGTAGCTCATCGTCAATGAGGCGGCGCCCGGGGCCGTGATCAACGGGGGTGACTGCGATGAAGCGCCCCCCGGTTCACATGCGCCCCAGAGATACGCATGCCGCGCCTCACCCTTCCCACTTTTCAAATGAACGTCAAGGCCGTTGCGTACGCGATGTCCACGTACGCGCGTTTTGCCGAACATTGAAGCCGTGAGTGTGATGTAAAACCCCGACATCCCCGGCATGAGAAAGGCAACTGCCGCCCCGAGGGCGGCAGTTGCCTTGTCGACAAAGCCCTGTCAGCGCGGAGGTCACTTCTCCCGCTGCTTGCGCCAGCGAATTCCGGCCTCCAGGAAGCCGTCGATCTCACCGTTGAACACGGCCTCGGGGTTGCCGACTTCCTGCTCCGTGCGCAGGTCCTTGACCATCTGGTAGGGGTGCAGCACGTACGAACGCATCTGGTTGCCCCAGGAATTGCCGCCGTCGCCCTTGAGGGCGTCCATCTTGGCCTGCTCCTCCTGGCGGCGCCGCTCCAGCAGCTTGGCCTGGAGGACGTTCATCGCGGTGGCGCGGTTCTGGATCTGGGAGCGCTCGTTCTGGCAGGAGACCACGATGCCGGTCGGGATGTGCGTGATGCGCACCGCGGAGTCGGTGGTGTTGACGCCCTGGCCGCCGGGGCCCGAGGAACGGTAGACGTCGACGCGCAGCTCGCTCTCGTCGATGTCGACGTGGTCGGCCTTCTCGACGACGGGGAGCACCTCGACGCCCGCGAACGAGGTCTGGCGCCGGCCCTGGTTGTCGAAGGGCGAGATGCGCACCAGGCGGTGCGTGCCCTGCTCGACCGAGAGGGTGCCGTAGGCGTAGGGCGCCTGCACGGCGAAGGTGGTCGACTTGATGCCGGCCTCCTCCGCGTACGACGTCTCGTAGACCTCGGTCTTGTAGCCGTGCTGCTCGGCCCAGCGCAGGTACATCCGCTGGAGCTTCTCCGCGAAGTCGGCGGCGTCGACGCCACCGGCCTCCGCCCGGATGTTGACGAGCGCCTCACGGGCGTCGTACTCGCCGGACAGGAGGGTACGGACCTCCATCTCGTCGAGCGCCTTGCGGACGCCCGTGAGCTCGGCCTCGGCCTCCGCGCGGGTGTCCGGGTCGTCCTCCTCCTCGGCCATCTCGAAGAGAATGGCGAGATCGTCGATCCGCCCGCGCAGCGTCTCCGCCTTCCTGACCTCGGCCTGGAGGTGGGAGAGCTTACTGGTGATCTTCTGCGCCGCCTCCGGGTCGTCCCACAGGGAGGGCGCGGCCGCCTGCTCCTCGAGCACGGCGATGTCTGCCCTCATCCTGTCGAGGTCCAGAACGGCCTCGATCGACTCCATGGTCGAGGAGAGGGACTTGAGCTCTTCGGATACATCGACGACTGCCACACCCCCAGCGTAACGGCTCGCTCGAGCCGCCCCTACCGAACACCGGGCCGGAATCCACACCGGCGACGTCGGTACTGGTCACGCGTGGGGCGGGTGCGGCTCAGGGGGTGGCCGGGGCCGAGTTGTTGGTGTCGTTGTTGCCGTCCTGGGGGTTTGTTCCCGGCTCGTCGTCCGAGGTGGCCAGCCAGGCGCCGGCGCCCACCGCGGCCAGCAGGGTCACCGTCAGCGCGGCCAGGGTCAGTCGGCGTCGGCGGGCGAGCGCGCGGTTGCGGGCCGAACCGGGACGGCGGGCGCCGCTCGCGCGGGGGGCGCGGGCCGTGCCGCGGGCGCCGCCGGCCAGCTCGTCGGGGGACGGCACCCGCATCGAGGTGTGGGTGTCCCGGTTGGAGTCGGTCGGCTTCGCGCCCGGCACCAGCGGGACCGCGCCGCGCCGCCGCACGGGCACCCCGGTGCCCGGTGCCGGACCGGAGGCCGGGGTGTCCCCTCGCTCCGGCCTGTCCGTTCCGTTCGGCCTCTCCGGCTCCACCGGGTCGTTGTCCGGCTCGTCCACGTCCAGCGGCGGCATCCCCGCCAGCATCGGCAGCAGTTCCCGCAGCCGTGTCCCCAGTTCCGAGGCCCGCAGCCGCGAGGCCGGCGCCTTGGCCAGGCACTGCACGAGCAACCGCCACAGCTCGTCGGGGATGCCGGGGAGCGGGACCACCGACTCGGTGACGTGGCGGCGCAGTACCGCCCCGGGGTGTCCGCCGCCGAACGGCGTGAAGCCCGCGAGCAGCTCGTACAGGACCGTGGCGAGCGCGTAGATGTCGACCGACGCGCGCGGCGGCAGGCCCTCCACGATCTCCGGCGCCAGGTAGTCCGGCGTCCCGATGATCTTCGTGGCCCGGGTGCGGCGCGGGGTGTCGATGAGTTTGGCCACGCCGAAGTCGGTCAGCAGGGCGCGGTGCGAGCCGCCGGGACCGAGCGGGCCCTGCATGTCCAGCAGCACGTTCTCCGGTTTGACGTCCCGGTGCACGACCCCCGCCGCGTGCGCCGCCGCCAGGCCGTCCGCGATGTCGGCGACGATCGCCACCGCGGCCTCCGGTGCGAGCCTGCGCTCCCGGTCGAGCCGGGTGCGCAGATCCGTGCCGCGGACCAGGTCCATGACCAGGGCGAGATCGTTGCCGTCGACCACCAGGTCGCGCACCGAGACGATGTGCGGGTGCTCCAGGCCGAGCAGCGCCGTCCGCTCCCCCACGAAACGCCCCACGAGCTCCTGGTCGGAGGAGAGGTCCTCGCGCAGCAACTTGATGGCGACGGGTCCTCGCGGCCCTTCGCCGAGCCACACCGTGCCGGCGCTGCCCCGACCCAGGATCTGGTGGGCGGTGTACCGGCTGCCGATCTTCCGTGCCAAGACTGCTCCTACCGACGCGTGTTGCCGCCAAAGCTACGCGCCTCGAAAGCCGACGTTCACCGGGGACGCCGAATTCACCCGCCGGGTGTCGACAAATCAGCAAACAGGTCGGAACCGCCCCCGGAGGGACGGGCGCCCCTTGTGGTCGGGGCTCTACGGCGCCCCGGGCCCGCCCAGGTCCTGGATCCAGTCCGTCGCCGTGCCGAACCAGTCGGTGAGCTGGTCCCAGTAGCCCTTGCCGCTGCCGATCCAGCCCTGCAGCGGGCTCAGCTCCCAGATCAGCCAGCCCGCGACGAACAGGATGATGATCGTGAACAGGCAGCCCTTCAGGCAGCCGAGACCGGGGATGCGCATCGGGTTGGCGCTGCGCTGCCGCTGCCGGGGCTCGCGCGCGGGACGCCGCGGCTCCGGCGGCGGGGTGTACCGCTGCGGCTCCGGCTGCCGCGGCCGCTGCGGTGGCTGCGGTGGCTGCGGGGCGTACTGCTGCGGCTGCTGGTACTGCTGCGGCTGCTGTCCGTAGCCGGGAGCGGGCTGGGACTGCGGACGGCGCTGCTGCGGCTGCTGCGCCGGCTGCGGCGGCCGGGCGACCTGCCGCTGGGGGCGGCGGCGCAGCGGGTCCTCGCCCGGGTCGAGGTACTGGACCTGCGTCTGCTCGTTGCGGTCGCGGGCCGCGCGCAGCTGGTTCTGCCAGGGGTGCGGGTCGTCGGGGCCGCCCTGTCCCTGGCCGCCCTGGCCGGGCGGGCCCGGTGGCACCGGGGGCATGACGGCGGTCGGGTCGGCGGCACCGGAGGGCCCGCCGGTGTGGGCACCGGCGTGCGGCAGGACGCTGGTCGCGCCGTTGGGGTCGTACGCGCCCCCGGTGTGCGGCAGCACCTGCGTCGGGTCGGCGGCACCGGGCGCGCCCGGTGTGCCGGGCACGGGGGCGGGCGCCGGGTCGGGCATGAGGAGCACGCCGACGTTCTCCGCGGCGGCGATCTGCGCGGAGTTCGCGTGCACGCCGATTCCGTCGGCGACGACACGCAGGCCGCGCGCGAGGTTCTCGGCGCTGGGCCGGTGCTCGGGATCCTTGCCGAGACAGCGCTCGATGACCGTCCACAGCGGGTCCGGGACCGTGGAGGGGCGGCGCGGTTCGGCGCTCAGGTGCTGGTGCAGCACCTCCAGGGCGGAGCCGCCGGAGAACGGCGGGCGGCCGGTGACCAGCTCGTACAGCAGGATGCCGGCGCCGTAGATGTCGACGGCGGAGGTCTGCGGGCGGCCCTCGGCGGACTCGGGCGCGATGTACGCGGGCGTGCCGACGAACTCGTGGGTGCGGGTCAGGCCCGGGGAGTCGGCCAGCCGGGCGATGCCGAAGTCGGTCAGCATCGGGTGCATCTCGCCGCCGTCCTGCTTGAGCAGGACGTTGGCGGGCTTCAGATCGCGGTGCACCACGCCGTCGGCGTGGCTGGCGGCGAGCGCGTCGGAGACCTGGGCGGTCAGCAGCGCGGCGGCGACGGGGGTGAGCGGGCCGCTCTCCCGCAGATAGCGGTGCAGGTCGGGACCCTGGACGAGGTCCATGACCAGAGCCAGCAGATCGCCCTCGACGACCAGGTCGCGGACCCGGACGATGTTGGGGTGGGTCAGCCTGAGCAGGACGGAGCGCTCCCGCAGGAACCGCGTCACGATGTCCGCGTCGCTCGCGAGCTCCTCCTTGAGGACCTTGATCGCGACGGTCTCACCCGGCTGGCCGGGCACCGCCGCCTCGGCCCCCGCGGTCTCCCTCTGGCGGCCCCGCCAGACGGTGCCCGTGGCGCCGCGTCCGATCTGCTCCTCGAGCAGGTACTTGCTCCCTACCGGCCGCACGTCATGCGCTCCCTGCTGCTTGCTTGGCTGGCGTACACCGTGGTTCGTCGTACCGCGGAACCGAAATGCTCCGCCCCACTGTAGTGCCGCCCCGCGGAACACCGGCCTGTCGACTTCGACGTCTTCCCGTCCTCTTCGTGTCGGGTCCGTGTCGGGTCTGTGCCGGCTTTCCGCCCTGTGTCGGGTTCCACGGGGCCGTGTGGGGTTTCCTCCGTACGGATTCCCGTCCGCGTTCGACGAAAGACGCCCGACTCGGTCCGTTTGGTTGCCGGACACCGGACGTGACCGATCTCAAGTGGCGCCGAAACCATCATCCGCGGCGCATTGGTCAGGCACTTTTGAGGGCAGAGCCGACCAATCAAGATCATTTGATGCCGGGGGGCGGGCATGTTGCCGGTGTCAGGTGCGAGGATGCCTGCAGTACTGGCCGTACGTGCGCGTGTGGTGGTGGGGGAAGTCCGCGGTGGGGGACCGCGGGGCCGCTTCGTCCCCTGTGCCGCGGGCGCCCGCGCAGAAGGGACCGCTCCCGGCGATGCAGATCCGGCTGACCGTCGTAGACCCGCTGGGCCCGCCCTCCCCCGCGCGGGGCCACGTGGTCGTCACCGCCCCCGCCGGTACGGCCCTGTCGGCGGTGGCCGCCGCACTGGTCTCCGCGGTGTCCGGCGGCGACGGGGGATCCGGCTCCTCTTCCTCGGGCTCGGGTGCCCCGGTGCTGTACGCCGGTGACCAGCGGCTGGACGCCCAGCGCTGCACCCTCGGCGAGCCTCCGCTGATCGACGGCGCGGTGCTGGCCGTGGGCGCCCCGGGCGCACCCGAACCGCATCCCGAGCTGGACGACACCCCGACCAGGCTCCATGTCGTCGCCGGCCCCGACGCGGGCGGCGTCCATCTGCTGCACGGCGGCGAGATCCGCATCGGCCGCTCGGCCGACGCCGATGTGCCGCTCGACGACCCGGACGTCTCCCGGCTGCACTGCGCGGTGACGGTCGGCCCGGACGGCAGGGTCTCGGTCGCCGACCTCGGTTCCACGAACGGCACGACCCTGGACGGCCGGCGGGTGGGCCCCCGCCCGGTCGCACTGGCACCGGGCGCGCTGCTGCGGATCGGCGAGTCGGCCCTGCGCCTCACCCCGGCCGCCGGACCGGGGGCACGCGCGCGGACGACCCCGGACGGGGAGGGGCACGTGCGCGTGCCGGGTCCCCGCGCGGGCGACGGCCGTGCCGGCGGTGGCAGCGGGGAGCCGGCCGGGTCAGGGGCGTCGGCCGGGACGACGTCGGGGACGGGGACGCTGGGGACGGGGTATGCGCGGGTACCGGCCGCGCATCCGGTGCAGCCGGGTCGTCCGACCCACCACGGCTACGGTTCCGCGCCCTGGGCCGCCGCCTCCGGCGGGTACGGGGCGGGCGCGCCGCTGGTCCCCGGCCAGGGCGGCGCACCGGGGATCGAGAACCCCGAGACGGACACCTCCGGTCCCGGCGGGCGCACTGTGCACGTCGCCCCCCGGGGCGAGCTGTCGCGGGTCCCCCAGGGGCGCCGGGTGTCGCAGCCGAGGCCCGCCGACGGCGGCTCGGACACCGGGCGCCCGGGCGACCCGTACGGCGGGACGACCCCAGAGCCCCCGGCGCCCCCCACCGGGGCCACCCACTCGGGCACCGGCGGCCCCGGGGTCCCTCCCCCCACCAGCCGTAAGGGCACCCCGCTGCGCGGCACCGAGCTGGACGGCACCGGGCTCACGCAGCAGCCTTCCGGCGCCCGCAGGCGCGGCGGGCTCTCCGCGTGGGCGCGGCGGCTGGCCGGGGGACGCCAGGGGCCGGAGACCGCCGGGGCGGACGGGTCCGGCGGGGAGGAGGCCGGCGCCGTCCCGCCCGGACGGGCCGTGGCCGCGCCGGGCCCGCCCGAGACCTGGCCCGACCCCGCCGCCCTGCTGCTGACCGCGCTGGGCCCCGGCCCCCGGCTGTGGGAGCGCGGGCCCGGCCATCCGGAGACCCTCGCGATACGCCTCGGCACGGCCGACCGGGCGGTGCCGGGCGGCTCGGGCCTGCTGCCCGCCGTACCGATGACCTCGGGACTGCGCGAGGTGGGCTCGCTGGGCCTGGCCGGCCCGCGCGAGCGGCTCACCGGGCTGGCCCGCGTGGTGCTGGCCCAGCTCGCCGCGCTGCACTCCCCCGACGCACTGGAGATCGTCCTGATCACCGCGGACCGCTCCCGCCCCCTGGAGGAGCGGACCGCCGAATGGGCCTGGCTGGGCTGGCTGCCGCACGTACGCCCGGGGCACGGCCAGGACTGCCGGCTGCTCCTCGCCCACGACCGCGAACAGGCCGCGGCCCGCACCGGGGAACTGCTGCGCCGCCTGGCGGACCACGACCACGCGGCACGGACCTCGCCCGCCCGACCGGTCCCGCCCGCCCGACCGGTCCCGGCCGCCCCGCTCATCCCGGAGCAGCCCCGGCCCGCCGACGCCGACCGGAGCGAGCACCGGCGTTCCTCCTGGGCCGTGGGCGACGGCGCCGGCCCGACGGACGGCTTCGCGGGGCCGTACACCGTGGTCGTCGTGGACGGTGACCCCGGTGACCCCGGGGTGCGCGACGCGCTGGTGCGGCTGGCCGTGGAGGGGCCGCGGGCCGGGATCCACCTGGTGTGTCTCGCCGAGACGTCCGCCGCCTCCGCCGCGTCCCCGGTCACACAGACGTACGAGGCGGCCTGCGCGGTGACCCCGGCGTTCCGGGAGTGCGGTGCCGTCGCCCTGCTCAGCGGGGACGTGGCGACCACCCTGCGGCTGCTGCGGGTGGCCGCCACCGGTACGGGGACGCCACCGGGTCCGGTCGGTCACGGCACGGTCGCCACGGTCGACGCGGTCTCCCCGGCGTGGGCCGAACGCTTCGCGCGGGCGCTGGCACCGCTGCGCCCGGAGGGCGTCCCCGGCGCGGTGCACACGCGCGTGTCGGCGCCGCTGCCCCAGTCGGCGCGGCTGCTGGACGAGCTGGGGCTGGCCCGCGCCACCCCGGCCTCACTGATGGCCCGCTGGGCGGACGCGGCCGACGACAAGGAGAGCGTCGGCGGCCGGGTGTCCGCGGTGCTGGGCGCCGGTCCGCGCGGCCCGGTCGCCGCCGACCTCGCGGCCGAGGGGCCGCATCTGCTGGTGGAGGGGCCGTCCGGCAGCGGCCGTACCGAACTGCTCCGGGCCGTCGTCGCTTCCCTGGCCGCGGCCGAACGGCCGGACCGGCTGGGCATCGTCCTGGTGGACGGCCGGTGCGCCGCCGCGTCGGGCGGCGGACCGGGCGACGGACTGCGGGTGTGTACGGACGTACCGCACGTCACCACACATCTCAGCGCCAACGACCCGGTGCGGATGCGGGAGTTCGCCCAGTCGCTGAGCGCCGAGCTGAAGCGGCGTGCCGAACTGCTCGGCAGGTCGGACTTCGTGGAGTGGCACACCGGGCGTGAGCTGTCGGACCGTATGGTCGCCCAGCGCACGACCGCGCCCCGCGGTCAGGCGGCCGCCGGCGGTGAGCACTCGGGGGACCTGGACGCCCCGCCCAGTTCGACGCTGCGGCTGCGGCCCGGGGCCGCGCGGCGCAGGACGGAGGCCCCGCCGCCGTTGCCCCGGCTGGTGGTGGTCGTGGACGACCTGGACGCGCTGGTCTCCCCCGCGCTCGGCTCACCGGGGCGGCCCGCCGCCGGGTCGGTGCTGCGGGCGCTGGAGGCGGTCGCGCGGGAGGGCGAGCGGCTGGGCGTGCACCTGGTGGCCGCCACCGGCCCCTGCGCCCGTACGGCGGAGACCGAGCCGGCGAAGCGCGCGACCCTGCGCGTGACGCTCGACCCGCCCGCGCCGGGCGGCCGTGGGGACACCTCCCCGTTCGAGCAGGGCCGGGACGGCGGGGGAGAACCGGCGCCGGGCCGCGGGCAGTTGGCCCACCCGGACGGCACGGTGACCGCGTTCCAGGGCGGACGGGTGACCGGCCGCATCCCGCGCACGGCGACGCTGCGGCCCACGGTCGTGCCGCTGGAGTGGCACCGCATGGGCGATCCGCCGGCCCGCCGCCCGGTCCGGGAACTCGGCAACGGCCCGACCGACCTCGCGCTGCTCGCCAGCGCGCTGGAACGCGCGGCCCGCCAGGTCTCGGCCACCGAGGTGCCGTCCCTGCTCTGACCTGATCCCGCGTCACCCGGCCGCGCGTCAGCCGTTCCCGCGTCACCCGGCCGCGCTCGCCCGTTTTCGCGTCAGCCGCCACGCGGCACGGACACGACCCGCCCCGGCATGCTCCGATCCGGCACCCCACGGCCCCGGAGAGTCACGAGGCGGTCACGATCCCGGACTTGACACGCGACGCGGTCTTGCCGCCCCCGTCCTCCCGGGCGTACACAGAGCCCACGGGACAGCGCTCGACGTTCGACGAGATACGAAGAACGGGGCAGTGATGCGCAGGACGAGCAGAATCATCCGGATACGCAGGTCGCCCGGCACACCCACGGAAACGACGACTCCCCGCACCCGCAGGGCCGCGAGAACCTCGGCCGCCGTCGTCGCGGGTGTCCTCGCGGTCTCGCTCACCGCGTGCGGAGGGGGCGACGACGGCAACACCCCGGACGGCGCGGACGGCGCGAACGGCACCGCCGACGAGACCGCCGCCACCGTCACGCTCCCCCGGCTGGACGGTGAGAGCCTCGAGGTCGCCGCCGTGTGGACCGGCACCGAACAGGCCAACTTCAAGAAGGTCCTGGCGGAGTTCGAGAAGCGCACCGGCGCGAAGGTGACCTTCGTTCCCGCCCAGGACCCCATCGTCAACTTCCTCGGTTCGAAGATCGCGGGCGGCGCCCCGCCCGACGTGGCGCTGCTGCCGCAGCCGGGCGCCATCAAGCAGGCCGTGGAGAAGAAGTGGGCCAAGCCGCTGGGCGCCGAGGCACGGGCGGAGCTCGCCAAGAACTACTCGCAGGGCTGGCAGGACATCGGAACGGTCGACGGCAAGCAGTACGGCGTCTACTACAAGGCCGCCAACAAGTCGCTGATCTGGTACAACGCCCAGGTCTTCGAGAACGCGGGCGCGAGCGAGCCGAAGACGTGGGACGAGCTGCTCACCGCGGCGCAGACGGTCTACGACTCCGGCGTCACCCCGTTCTCGGTCGGCGGCGCCGACGGCTGGACGCTGACCGACTGGTTCGAGAACGTCTATCTCTCCCAGGCGGGCCCGGAGAAGTACGACCGGCTCGCCGCGCACGAGACCAAGTGGACGGACCCCTCCGTGAAGGAGGCCCTGACCACGCTGGCGGAGATCTGGGGCAAGCCGGACTACGTGGCGGGCGGCCCGGGCGGAGCGCTGCAGACCGAGTTCCCGGCCTCCGTGACGCAGACGTTCACCGGCGGTGACCAGCCCAAGGCGGGCATGGTCTACGAGGGCGACTTCGTGCAGGTCAACATCGGTGAGACCAAGGCGAAGGTCGGCACGGACGCGAAGGTGTTCCCGTTCCCCGCGGTCGGTGACAGCCCGCCCGTGGTGTCCGGCGGCGACGCGGCCGTGATCCTGAAGGACTCCAAGGCGTCGCAGGCCCTGGCGACCTTCCTCGCCTCCCCGGACGCGGCCGGCGTCCAGGCGAAGCTGGGCGGCTACCTCTCGCCGAACAAGAACGTGCCGAACTCGGCGTATCCGAACGCGGTGCAGCAGAAGATGGCCAAGGCGCTCATCGACGCCGGTGACGACTTCCGCTTCGACATGTCCGATCAGGCTCCGCAGGCGTTCGGCGGCACCCCCGGCAAGGGCGAGTGGAAGGCGCTGCAGGACTTCCTGAAGAACCCGAAGGACATCGCGGGAACGCAGGCCCGGCTGGAGGCCGACGCGGCCGCGGCGTACGGGGACTGATCCGGCGATGGCGTCGGACACGGCGGCAGGGGTCCCCGAGGTCCCTGCCGCTCCCCAGTCGCGCAGGAGCGTCACCGGCACCCGCAGGACCGTCGCGGCGCTGTTCCTGCTGCCCGCGCTGCTGCTGCTCGGCGCGCTCGTGGTCTACCCGATCGGGTACTCCGTCATCCGCAGCTTCTACGACCAGTCCGGTGGCGGCTTCGCCGGATTCGACAACTACCGGGCCCTGTTCACCGACGACGGCATCCGCACCGCCCTGAAGAACAACGTCATCTGGGTGGTGTTCGCGCCGACGGTCGCGACCGCGCTCGGTCTGGTCTTCGCGGTGCTGACCGAACGGATCCGCTGGGGCACGGCGTTCAAGCTGGTCATTTTCATGCCGATGGCGATCTCGATGCTGGCGGCGGGCATCATCTTCCGTCTGGTGTACGACCAGGACCCGGACAAGGGCGTCGCGAACGCGGTGTGGGTGGGGGTGCACGACACCTTCGCCGAGTCGTCGGCGTACCCGAAGGCGCACCCGGGCCGCGAGTCGCCGCTGGAGGCGGCCGGCGGGGGCGCCTTCGTCACCAAGCGGACGGTGCGCGTCGGGGACACCGTCACGCTGCCGCTGGTCGGTGTCGCCCCGGACCTGATCCCGGGCGACGCCGAACGGGCGGCCGCGCCGAAGCCGGAGCCGGACCGGATCACCGGCACGACCTGGCAGGACTTCACCCGCGGCAAGGGCGTCGGCACGCTGAACGGCGTCGACGCCGACGAGCTGGGCTATCCCGGCATGAGGATCGAGGCGGTCAGGGACGGCACGGTGGTGGAGACGGCCACGGCGGCGGCCGACGGCACGTTCTCCCTGTCGTCCAAGGCGGACGGGGCACAACTCCGGCTTCCGGCGAGCAACTTCAAGGAGCCGTACAACGGCCTGGACTGGCTGGGCCCGTCGTTGGTCACGCCCGCCGTCATCGGCTCGTACATCTGGATGTGGGCGGGCTTCGCGATGGTGCTGATCTCGGCCGGACTCGCGGGCATGCCCCGGGAGTTGCTGGAGGCCGCGCGGGTCGACGGCGCGGGCGAGTGGCAGGTGTTCAGACGGGTCACGGTGCCCCTGCTGGCGCCGGTGCTCGCGGTCGTCACCGTCACCCTGATGATCAACGTGCTGAAGGTGTTCGACCTGGTCTTCATCATCGCCCCCGGCTCCTCCCAGGACGACGCCGACGTCCTCGCGCTGGAGCTGTACCGCAAGGGCTTCTCCGAGGACCAGCCGGGCATCGCCAGCGCGATCGCGGTGTTCCTGCTGCTCCTGGTGATCCCGGTGATGTGGTTCAACGTGCGGCGGCTGAGGCGGGAGGTCAGGCGATGAGCCCACGTCTGCTCAAGGCGCGGCCACCGGTCGAGGCGCGTCCGCCGGGCTCCCGTTCGCTCGCCTCCCGGCTCGCCGACCGGGTCGGCGGGGGGCTGGTCCAGGCGTTCCTGATCGTCGTCGGGATGTTCTGGCTGGTCCCGACGATCGGGTTGCTGCTGGCCAGTCTGCGCACCCCCGAGGACATGGCCGCCGACGGCTGGTGGACGGTGTTCACCGAGCCCTCGCAGCTCACCTTCGGCGCCTACGAGACCCTGCTGGAGAACGGCGACATCACCGGCTCCCTGCTGAACACGGCGTACATCACCGTCCCGGCGACGGTACTGGTGGTGGTGATCGGTTCGCTCGCCGGATACGCCTTCGCCTGGATGGAGTTCCCGGGCCGGGACTGGTGGTTCCTCGGTGTGGTGGGGCTGCTGGTGGTGCCGGTGCAGGTGGCGCTGATCCCGATCGCCGAGCTCTTCGGCAGTCTCGGCATCTTCGGCTCGCTGGTCGGGGTGGTGCTGTTCCACGTCGGCTTCGGTCTGCCGTTCGCGGTGTTCCTGCTGCGGAACTTCTTCGCGGAGATCCCGAAGGAGCTGCTGGAGGCGGCCCGGTTGGACGGTGCGGGTGAACTGCGCCTGTTCGCCCGGGTGGTGATGCCGCTGGCCGGGCCGGCGGTCGCCTCGCTGGGCATTTTCCAGTTCCTGTGGGTGTGGAACGACATGCTGGTCGCGCTGATCTTCACGGACTCCGGGAGCCAGCCGATCACGGTCGCCCTGCAGACGCAGGTACGGCAGTTCGGCAACAACATCGACGTGCTGGCGCCGGGCGCGTTCATCTCGATGGTGATCCCGCTGGCCGTGTTCTTCGCCTTCCAGCGGCAGTTCGTCTCCGGGGTGATGGCGGGCGCCGTGAAGTGAACTGCACGGAGGCAGAGTTGGAGGACGGGCCCGGGGCTCCGCACAAAGGGCCCCGGGTCCGCCCCTTCGGGTGACGGATGCCCCCGGACGCCGTACACGGCGTAACCCGGGCGGCCCGGCGGCCGTTCCCGGGCCGAACCCCCGTGCCGACCGTTGGATGCCCCTTGCCCAGGTTCCGTGTCACCGTCCCCGTGCGCCCGGGGTGGGCGCACCCGCCGCACCGGGTCCGGGTGTGCCGGGCCGTCCGCCCGGCGCGGCCCGCTCCGACCCGGCCGCCCACCTGGCGGCCCTCCGGACGGCCTTCGGGACGACCCGGCCGGTGAGGCCGGGTCGGTGAGGCCGGGTCTGCTGCCCGACTGCTCGGCTACTCGGTCACTCGATGACGAGGTCGACCGGGACGTTGCCGCGGGTGGCGTTGGAGTAGGGGCAGACCTGGTGGGCCTGCTCGACCAGCTTGCGGCCGGTCTCCTCGTCCACGGTGTCGGGCAGCTCGACACGCAGCGTCACGGCGAGCGCGAAGCCCTCGCCCTGCTTGCCTATGCCGACCTCGGCGGTCACCGCGGCCTCGCTGACGTCGACCTTCGCCGCCCGGCCGACCAGGCCGAGGGCGCTGCCGAAGCAGGCCGCGTAACCGGCGGCGAACAGCTGCTCCGGGTTGGTGCCCTCGCCGCTGCCGCCCAGCTCCACGGGGGCGCTGAGACCGAGGTCCAGCTTGCCGTCGGAGGTGACGGCGCGGCCCTCGCGGCCGTGGGTGGCGGTGGCGACAGCGGTGTAGAGCGCGTCCATGGGAAACCTTCCCTCTCGAGTCGTGGCCGGGCAGCCGGCCCTCTGCCTTCAGGGGCTCCGGCCGCCGCACGACCGTAAGTAGAGCACACAATTAAATTGCACACAATCAAATGGCTCGAAAGGGCTACCCTGGAGCCATGACACCGACCCCGAACCCCCCGCCGGCCACGTCTCCGCCGTCGGCCACGGACCCGGCCGGTGCCCCGCCGCCCGGTCCCGCCGACGACTGGCTCCGCCTCGACCGGCAGATCTGCCTCTCCCTGCACGCCACCTCGCGCGCCTTCAACGGCGTGTACCGCGTGGTCCTCAAGGATCTCGGCCTCACCTATCCCCAGTACCTGGTGATGCTGGCTCTCTGGGAGCACGGCACCCTGCCCGTCAAGAAGCTCGGCGAACATCTGCGGCTCGACTCCGGCACCCTGTCCCCGCTGCTCAAACGGCTGGAGACGGCCGGCCTGGTGCGCAGGGAGCGCAGCGCGCTCGACGAGCGCTCGGTGGAGGTGCGACCCACCGAGGAGGGCACCGCGCTGCGCGAGCGGGCCGTGGACGTCCCGCGCCGGATCGTCGCCGCGACCGGCTTCGAGATCGACGAGATCCAGTCACTGCGGGCCCGCCTCGACCGGCTCACCGCCGCACTGGACACGGCGGCGGCGAACGGCGCCTGACGGCCGCCGCGGCGCCGCCACGGCGGACACGGGGGTACGAAGCACCTCTTAACGGGCAAAAGGTCAGTGACCAGTCACCCGAGCCCCAGGGGACGCCTATGCACCCCCACCGCCCCCAGACCGCCGACGACGGCGGCACCGGCGTCACCGTCGTGGTGATAGGCCACGACGACGCCGCCCATGTGACCGACGCCGTGCGCTCGGCGCTCGGACAGGGGCCGGCCGTGCGCGAGGTCGTGGCCGTCGACGACTGCTCGACGGACGGCAGCGCGGGCCTGCTCGCCCGGCTGGCCGGGACCGAACCCCGTCTCCGGCTGATCCGGCACCGCGCCAACAGCGGCGGCTGCGGCTCCCCGCGCAACACCGGGCTGGACGCGGCGACCTCGCCGTACGTGATGTTCCTGGACAGCGACGACGTCCTCCCGCCCGGTGCCGTGGACGCGCTCCTCGGCGCGGCGGGCGCGGCGGACGCGGACGTCACCGGCGGGCTGTGCGTGCGCCGCGAGCTGCCGTCGGGGCGCGAGGTGCCGTGGCAGCCCGGTCTGTACGCGGCGCCCCGGGTGCTCGCGCACCCCGCCCGGCGCCCCCGCCTGGTGCACGACACCCTCTGCGTCAACAAGCTCTACGCGACGGCGTTCCTGCGCGCGCACGGCATCCGCTTCCCCGAGGGGCGCTTCCCCTACGAGGACTTCGTCTTCACCGCGCGCCTGTGGTCCGCCGCCCCACGCGTCGCCCTGGTCCCGGACCGGGTCTACGTCTGGCAGGTGCGCCGGTCCGCCCGGCGGCTGTCGATCTCGCTGGACCGCGCGGGCCTCGACAACTGGCGGGACCGCACGCGCGCGTGCCGCACGGCGTACGAGATCCTGCTGGCCGCCGGGCAGAAGGAGCTGGCGCGGGCGGCGCGGGCCAAGTTCCTCGACCACGAGCTGCGCATGTACGTGCGGGAGCTGCGGCTGCACGACGCGGACTACCGGCGCGCGTGGTGGGCGCACACGCGCGCGTTCCTCGCCGAGTACGACGCGGCCGACTGGGCCCGCGACCCGGTCGCGCCCGGCCGGCTGATCGGGCGGGTCCTGCTGGCCTCCCCCGAGCCGCGCGACCTGCCCCGCCTCCAGGAACTGGCGGGCCGCCCGGCGCGGCTGTGCCCGCCGTACCCCCGCACGGCGGACGGTACGCCCTGCTGGTCCGCCGACCTGCCCGGGGTCACCCTGGAGCCCCTGCTGGCCCGCCCCGTGACCCGGCTGCCGCTCGCCGTCGACGCGGAACTGCGCCCCCGCGCCCGTGCCACCCGGCTGCGCCTGCACCTGCACGAGCTGTACGGCCTGCTGGAGCGGGCGCACCCGTCGGAACTGGAGATCGAGTGGCGGCACCGGGACGGCGGCGGCAGGAGGGCGTGCACGGTTCCGCTGCGGGCGGCGGCGGGGGGCGGCTGGTCCGCGGAGACGACCGTACGGCCGGCCCGGCTGGCCGCGCTCGGCGCCGGCGCCTGGGACCTGCGTCTGCGGGTGCGCTTCGGCGACGGCTCGAGCCGCGAGGTCACCGCGCACGCGCGTGCGGGCCCCGGCCTGCTGCGCCGCCGCGCCGTGCCGAGCGCCCGGCACGGCGTGGTGCTGGTCCAGCCGTACGCCACCCACTCGGGCGCGCTGGCACTGCGGGTCGCAAGCGGCGCACACGGTGCCGCCTCGGTCGTACGCGGGAGACTGCGGCGCCTGCTTCACTAGGATCCGGGAGAGCGGCGGGGACCGACCACCCACCGTGGCCAACGACGAGGGGACCTCCGCACATGACCTGGTTGATCACCGGTGGCGCCGGCTACATCGGGGCGCACGTCGTACGGGCGATGGCCGAGGCGGGCGAGCGGGCGGTGGTGTACGACGACCTGTCCACCGGCATTTCCGACCGGGTGCCGGACGGAGTGCCGCTGGTGGTCGGCTCGACCCTGGACGACGAGCGGGTGGCACGCGCCCTCGCCGACCACGAGGTCACCGGCGTCGTCCACCTGGCGGCGAAGAAGCAGGTCGCCGAGTCGCTGGAACTGCCCCTGCACTACTACCGGGAGAACGTCGAGGGCCTGCGCGTCCTGCTGGAGGCGGTGACGGCGACCGATGCCGTGTCGTCCTTCGTCTTCTCCTCCTCGGCGGCGGTGTACGGCATGCCGGAGACCGCCGCCGAACTCGTGACCGAGGACACCCCCTGCGCCCCGATGTCCCCGTACGGGGAGACGAAACTGGCCGGTGAGTGGCTGGTCCGTGCGGCGGGCCGGGCCACCGGTCTGTCCACGGCCTGCCTGCGCTACTTCAACGTGGCGGGCGCCGCGAGCCCGGAACTCGCCGACACCGGCGTCTACAACCTCGTCCCCATGGTCTTCGAGAAGCTCACCGATCAGGCGCCCCCGCGCATCTTCGGCGACGACTACCCGACCCCGGACGGCACCTGTGTCCGCGACTACATCCATGTGGTCGACCTGGCCGAGGCCCACGTGGCCGCGGCCCGCGCCCTGCGCGCCGCTCCCGGCCGGGACCTCACCCTCAACATCGGCCGCGGCGAGGGAGTCTCGGTCCGGGGCATGATCGACCGCATCAACGCCCTCACCGGCCACGACCTGCCGCCCACGGTCGCCCCCCGCCGCCCCGGCGACCCGGCGAGCGTCGTCGCCTCCGCCGACCGCGCCGCCACCGAACTCGGCTGGAAGGCCCGCCACACCGTCGACGACATGATCACCTCAGCCTGGAAGGGCTGGCTCCGCCTCCACCCGTCGGCGTGACCGCGCCCGCTCACAGCGCCTTCAGGGCCGCCGTCGTGGCGCGGGCGAGGGCGGGCAGGTAGCCCTTCGGCAGTTTCGGGTTGCGGATGACCACCGAGCGCCAGTACAGGGGGCCGGAGATCAGGTCGAGGGCCAGGGCGTGGTCGACGCCGGGGCGTACCTCGCCCCGCTGCTGCGCCGCCGTGACGACGCCCCTGGCGACCCCGTCCTGGCCCTCCCGCAGCGCCTTCTGGAGTGCCTCGGCGATGTCGGGGTTGCGGGCGGCCTCGGCCTGGAGGTCGGGGAGGATCTGCGAGGCGACGGGGTGGCGCAGGGCGCGTGAGGTGACCTCGTACAGCAGCCGCAGGTCTCCCTCCAGGGAGCCGGTGTCCGGCGCGGGCAGTCCCTGCACGGCGAGGGCGGAGACCAGGTCGAGGACCAGGTGCAGTTTGGAGCGCCAGCGGCGGTACACCGCGGTCTTGCCGACGCCCGCGCGGCGCGCGATCCCCTCGATGGACATCCGGGCGTAGCCGACGGCCGCGAGTTCCTCGAAGACGGCCGCCCGGATGGCCTCCGTCACGTCCTCCCGCAGTACGGCGGCCCCGGCGGGGGCCCTGCGGCGCGGACGCGGCTGGGGCTCGTCGGCGTTGGTCGTCATGCGGCTCAGCATAGGGCGTGACGACGATACGGGTCCGTTCTGACGCCGACACGTACACCGATCCGGCACAGACCGGCACCGCCCGCCTCGGTCGTTGCGACGGAACGGTTGCGTTCCGACGTGCGTTCACCCTACGCTCACGTTGCGACGATACGGTGCCGTCCCGACGTAAGTGAACGCGCGAAGACACGCGGGGAAACACCGGGCGGAACACGGCATCGCACCGCCCCGCCGCCACCCCCACCCCCTAGCGAAAGAAGCGGATGTGAGTCAGGCCCTCCACACACCGCCTTCCCCACCGGTCCGCCCGGCCCCGGTCGAGGACGATCTCCCGGCGCTCGCCGCCCGGTACGGGCTGACGGTCAGCGGCGCCCGCCCCACCCTGCCCGCCTACGTCCGCGAGCTGTGGGCGCGCCGGCACTTCGTCCTGGCCTTCTCCCGGGCGAAGCTGACCGCGCAGTACAGCCAGGCCAGGCTGGGCCAGCTGTGGCAGGTGGCCACCCCGCTGCTGAACGCGGCGGTGTACTTCTTCATCTTCGGGCTGCTGCTGGGCGCCCGCCGGGGCATCCCGCACGAGATCTACGTGCCGTTCCTGGTGACCGGGGTGTTCGTGTTCACCTTCACGCAGAGCTCGGTGCTGGCCGGGGTGCGGGCCATCTCCGGCAATCTGGGCCTGGTGCGGGCGCTGCACTTCCCGCGGGCGGCGCTGCCGGTCTCCTTCGCGCTGCAGCAGCTGCAGCAGCTGCTGTTCTCGATGGTGGTGCTGGTGCTGGTGGTGCTGGCGTTCGGCAGCCTGCCCGGGTGGTCCTGGCTGCTGGTGGTGCCCGCGCTGGGGCTGCAGTTCGTCTTCAACACCGGGCTGGCGCTGATCTTCGCGCGGCTCGGCAGCCGGACGCCGGACCTGGCCCAGCTGATGCCGTTCGTGCTGCGCACCTGGATGTACGCCTCGGGGGTGATGTTCAGCATCCCGGCGATGCTGGCCGGCAGGGACGTGCCGGGCTGGCTGGCCGAGGTGTTGCAGTGGAACCCGGCCGCGGTCTACATGGACCTGGTGCGCTTCGCGCTGATCGACGGTTACGGCTCCGGGTATCTGCCGCCGCATGTGTGGGCGGTCGCGGTGGGCTGGGCGCTGCTGGCCGGGGTGATCGGTTTCGTCTACTTCTGGAAGGCCGAGGAGACCTACGGTCGTGGCTGACAACACCGACAACACCGACAACACCGAAAATGCTGACACCGCTGCCGAGAAGGTCCCCACCGTCATCGTCGACGGCGTCGACATCGTCTACCGGGTCAACGGCACCGGCGCCGGGCGCGGCTCCGCCACCGCCGCCCTCAACCGCATCGTGCGGCGCCGGAAGACCGAGAAGGCGGCCGGCGTGCGCACGGTGCACGCGGTGCGGAACGTGTCCTTCGTCGCCTACCGGGGCGAGGCCATCGGCCTGATCGGCACCAACGGCTCGGGCAAGTCGACCCTGCTCAAGGCCGTCGCCGGCCTGCTCCCGGTGGAGAACGGCCGGATCTACACCGGCGGCCAGCCCTCCCTGCTCGGCGTCAACGCCGCCCTGATGAACGACCTCACCGGCGAGCGCAACGTACACCTCGGCGGCCTCGCCATGGGCATGTCCCGCGAACAGGTCCGGGAGCGCTACCAGGAGATCGTCGACTTCTCCGGCATCAACGAGAAGGGCGACTTCATCACCCTGCCGATGCGCACCTACTCCTCCGGCATGGCCGCCCGGCTGCGCTTCTCCATCGCCGCCGCCAAGGACCACGACGTCCTCCTCATCGACGAGGCGCTGGCCACGGGCGACCGCTCCTTCCAGAAGCGCTCCGAGACCCGCATCCGCGAGCTGCGCAAACACGCCGGGACGGTGTTCCTGGTCAGTCACAGCAACAAGTCGATCCGCGACACCTGCGAGCGCGTGCTGTGGCTGGAGCGGGGCGAGCTGCGCCTGGACGGGCCGACGGACGACGTGCTCAAGGAGTACGAGAAGTTCACCGGCGGCCCGGACAAGGCCCGCAAGCCCAAACCGAAGCCCAAACCGAAGCCCGAGCCGAAGGCAGCGGCCGAGCCCACGACGGTGACCGAGCCGGAGGCCGCCACCGCTCCCTCGTGAGGCGCCGCCCGTCCGTCTCCGGGCGGCCCCTTCGTCGCATTGATGCCACTATGACCGAAGGGAACGCCCGGATCGGTGACGAGACGAAGGAGCCCCGAGATGCCCGAGCTCAGCGTCATCGTCCACGGGCCGAACACCCAGGACCACCTGACCGGCCTCCTCGACTCCCTCTGCTCCCCCGGCTCCCTCGCCGCCTTCGAAGCCTCCCCCTTCCCGGACATCGAGGTCATCGTCGCCGCCGTGGGCGACTGGGCCCGGGAGACCGCCGAGCGGCACACCCCCGACGTCCAGGTGCTGCCCCTGCCCGACGGCACGTCCGACGCGGCGGCCAGGGCGGCGGGGGCGGCCCTGGCCACCGGCCGCTGGCTGCACTTCGTCCCCGCCAAGGACGGCCTGCCGCCCGGCGGTCCGCGGACCGTCGCCGAGCACCTCGCCCGGCTCCCCGACACCGTGGACGTCCTGCTCCTGGACCACGTCCGCAGCACCTGGCGCAGCCCCGGCCTGCCCTCCCCCGACGGCCCCCTGCTCGTCCGCGCGGGCCGCGCCGACCTCGCCCTCGACGACTGCGCGCGCCTGCTGCGCCTCACCCCGCTGCTCGGCACCCGCGTCCTGCGCGCCGCCTTCTGGCGAGCCCATCACACCCGGCTCACCACGGCCGGAGCCACGGACGGCACCCCGACCGGCACCACGGCCGACACCACGTTCGACGAACCGTACGCCGCCCGCGCCGCCCTCCTGCTCGCCGACCGCGTCGCCTGTCTGCCCCGCGTCGCCCACGAGGACCGGCGGCTGCGGCCCGCCGCTCTCCCGCCGGTCACCCCCGAGCAGCGCTACGCCCTCGTCGAGCACTACGAAGCCCTCCTCGGCCTCGCCGGTGACCGTCCCGTCGTCCACGGTGTGCTGTACGAGATCATGGTCCGCGACTGCCTGCGCACCTTCGTCCGCGGCGGCATGCCCGATCCGGTCGCCCGGGAGTTCTTCCGCCGCGCCTCGCTGGCCGCCGTACGTCACCGCCCCGAGGGCCACCGGCGCCCGGCAGGCATCGAGGGCGTACGGCGCTCACTGCTCGAGGAGGGCGCCTACACCCGGTACCGCGCCCTCCAGGCCGCCAACCGCACCCGCCGTGCCGCCGGGTCCGCGGCGCGCGCCGGCAGGCGGCAGCTCGGCGCCCTGCTCGGCGACCACCACTACCGCAGGGCCCTGCGCCGCCCCGTCGACCCGGACCTGGCGGTGTTCACGGCGTACTGGAACCGCGGGGTCGCCTGCAATCCGGCCGCGATCGCCGCCAAGCTCGCCGAACTCGCCCCGTGGATCCACCCGGTGTGGGTGGTGACCGCCCACCACGCCGCCCTGCTCCCGCCCGGCACGGACCATGTGGTGCCCGGCACCCGCCGCTACGGGGAGGTGCTCGCCACCGCGAAGTACCTCGTCAGCAACGTCAACTTCCCGGACGCCGTGGTCAAACGCCCCGACGCCGTCCACCTCCAGACACATCACGGCACCCCGCTCAAGCGCATGGGCGTGGACCAGATGCCGTTCCCGGCCGCCTCCCGGGGCCTGGACTTCCAGGCGCTGCTGGAGCGCGTCGACAAGTGGGACTACAGCCTCTCCAGCAACAGCCACACGACCCGCATGTGGCAGCGGGCGTACCCGTCCCGCCATGTCTCGCTCGACTACGGCTATCCGCGCAACGACGTCTACTACACGGCCGGCGCCGACGACGTCCGCGCGGTCCGCGAGCGCCTCGGCATCGCCCCGGGGCGCCGGGCCGTGCTGTACGCGCCCACGCACCGCGACTACGAGGCCGGCTGGGTCCCGCACCTGGACCTCGCCGCGCTCGCCGACCACCTCGGCGAGGACACCGTCCTGCTGGTTCGAGGCCACTACTTCTACGACGGAACCGCCGGGAGCGCCTCCCCCCTCACCGCGCTGCGACGCGGCGGCCGCAGCGCCCGCATCGTTGACGTCTCGTCCTACGACCCGGTCGAGGACCTGTGCCTGGCCGCCGACCTGCTGGTCACCGACTACTCGTCGATCATGTTCGACTACGCCAACCTGGACCGCCCCCTGGTGATCCACGCCGACGACTGGGACGTCTACCGGGAGACGCGCGGCGTCTACTTCGACCTGACGGCCGAGGCGCCGGGTCCGGTGGCCCGTACCCAGGAGGAGCTGACCGGGATCCTCACCACCGACGCCTGGCGCGACGCGAGCGCGGCGAAGGCGCGGGCCGTCTTCCGGCGCCGGTTCTGCGAGTACGACGACGGCCGTGCCGCCGAACGCGTCGTACGCCGGGTCTTCCTCGGCCAGGACGAGGAGTCGCTGCCGCCGGTGCTGCTCCTGGAGGAGCGCACTCCGGCGCCCGACCCCGAGGAGGCGAGCTCCTGATGAGGCCGCCCCCCGAGGCGAGCGACCTTCGAGAGGCACTCGACGCGCCCGACGTCACCGTGACGGTCATCGTCTACAACGACGCCGAACGCCTCCCCCGCGCGGTCGAGTCGGTCCGTCGGCAGACCCACCGCGACCTCGAGATCGTCATCAGCGACGACCACTCGACGGACGAAACCCCCCGGGTGGCACGGCGGTTGGCGGCCTCGGACCCGCGTATCCGGTATCTGCGCCTGCCGTACAACAGCGGCGGCTGCAGCGCGCCCCGCAACCGTGCCCTGGAGACCGCCCGCGCGCCGTATCTGATGTTCCTCGACAGCGACGACGAACTCCCCGCGAACGCCGTGGCGTTGCTGCTCGCCGCCCACCGCGAACGGGACATCGACTTCGCGATGGGCGCGGTACGACGCGTCCGCACCGACACCGGCCGCCGCTCCACCTGGATGCCGCATCTGGTGCGCGAGCGCCGCACCCTGGACGGCATCGAGGCCGATCCGCGGCTGTTCTTCGAGCACCTGTCGACCGGCAAGATGTACTCCCGGGCCTTCCTCGACCGGCACGGCCTGCGTTTCCCCGAGGGCATCCACTACGAGGACCAGTTGTTCTCGGCGCAGGCGTACTGCCTGGCGAGGAGGTTCACGATCGTCCCGGAGCCGGTGTACCTCTGGCACATAGCGCCCTACGCCGCCCAGGAGTCGGCTTCCATCTCCAACCAGCGGCACAAGTTGGACAACGTCCGCGACCGGATCCGCGTCCAGCACCTCATCGACGCCTTCCTCACGGAGAGCGGGCACGCGTCGCTGCGGGCGGACAAGGACCACAAGTTCCTCAAGCACGACGTCCGGATGTACACGGGCGACCTGCCCCACCGGGACGACGAGTGGCTCGCGGGCTTCGCGGACCTGCTGAACCCGTACCTGGAGACGCTGTCGCCCGGCGCGTACGCCCGCCTCCCGCGCGCCGAACGGGTCGTCCTCCGGTTGCTCCGTGACCGCCGCCTGTCCGAGGCCCGGCAGGCGGCCCGCGGCCTGGGCCACGACATCGCCCCGAGGCAGCTGACCGTGGGCCCGGACGGCCGCGCCTACTGGGGCGACCGGGTTCCCGCGTCCGCCGCCGCCCGCGCCGAACTGGACCTCTCCGACCTGGAGCCGGACACCCGCCCCTTCCCCACCGCCCTGTTCCGCCACGAGATCACGGACATCGCCCGGGGTCCCGGCGGATCGGTCGAACTGACGGTGCGCACCTACGATCCGGCGCTGCGCCTCCCGCTCGGCCCGCAGCGCGCGACCCTCCTCGTCTCTCCCGGCCGGCGCCGCCTCACCGTGCCCTTCCGCCTCTCTCCCGTCCGCCCCGGTGTCTTCGAGGGCCGCGTCGGCCTCGACCCGGCGGCCGCCTCCCTGCCGGTGAGCGGGTTCGCCGGGGTGCGCCATCCGCTGCTCCGCCTCACTCTCCGGGGGCAGGGCAACGCGGGTCTCCTGCTGGCGCCCCTGGCCTTCCCCTCGTTCACCGCCCGTGTCCCGTACCGCTGTGGCACGGCCCCGCACCTCGTCACCGTCGAACCGGAGGGCCACGGCGCGGGCCGCCTGCAGCTCCGCTGGGAACCCGTGGGCGTGACGGCCCGGGTGACCCGCCCGGCGGTACGGCGCCTGGCCCGCCCGGTGGCGAACGTGCTGGGGTGGTGAGGTGCCCGGTCAGCGCACCGCGTAGAGCGTCTGGCCCTCCGGTCCCCGGGTCACGGCCCGCAGCCCGGTGTCGTGCAGTGTGCCCGTCGTGTCCACCACCCACCGCACCCCGTAAGCCCGCTCGATGTCCCGGCGCACCCGCTCCGGTGTGCGCGGCGCGAAGTACTGCTCCGTGGCCGCCGCCCTGCGCTTCTCGTCCAGCAGGAAGAAGTCGGGGTAACCGGGGGCAACCGTGTAGGGCCCGTACGCGGGAATCCGGCGGGCCTGCTCCGTCGCGGCCATGACGACGTCCCCGTACTCCACCCACGGTGTCATCCAGTCGTACCCCGTCCACGGCTCCCGGTACCGGGCCTCGACCGCCCGGGGCAGTGCGTCGCGCGGGACGACGTAGCCCACCGCTCCCGCCTGCGCCCACGCGCCGACGGCCAGCGCACCGGCCAGGACGACGGCCCACCCCGCGCGCAGCGTGCGCCGCGCCGCGCCGAACGTCTCCAGGGCGGCCGCGAGCTGTGCCGGGATCAGCACGGCGGGCAGTGCGCGCCCCCACGCGTAGTGGCCGCTCAGCAGGCCCGCCGCGAAGACCGGCACGCCCAGCGCGAAGAACAGCGCGAGCGGATCCCACCGGTCGCGCCGCCACCGCACGGCCAGCGCGGCCACGCCGAGCAGGACGAGCCCGAACCGGGCCGGCAGGTCCCGGTACAGCTCCCGGTGCACCGACTCCAGCTCGGCGCCGGCGCCCATCAGCGCGAAGAAGTCGTAGTACGGCCAGGCCCACAGCACGAGGACGCCCAGCAGCAGTCCGGTGCCGAGCCTCGGCCACACCGCCCGCGGCAGTCGCGCGGGCCGTGCCGACAGCACCGTGGCGAGGGCGCCGACCGTGGCCACGACGCCGGCGAACTGGTGGCACAGCAGGATCACCGCCCACAGCGTGCCCAGTCCCGCCCACGTTCCCCACCCGGCCCGGCGGCGCAGCGCGGCCGTCAGCCAGGCCCAGAGGTGGAAGGCGAGGCCGAGGGTGAGGGTGCTCGGGTAGGACACCGTCAGTGCGAGCGAGTGGAGCCCCGGGAAAGCCGCTCCACAGGAACGGGGCCGTGCCCCACAGGAACAGCAGGCTCAGCAGGGCGAGTGCGAAGACCGCCCGCTGCCCCGGCCCGGGCGCGGTCCGTGGCCCGGTCTCGTGCGCTGCCCGGGCCCCGCCCGCGGGACGGCTCACGGTCCCGCCCGCGGCCCGGGGCCCGGTCCCGCGAGCCGTCCCGCATACGGTCAGTGCCCGTACGTAGCGCCATACGCCCGTCACCAGCAGCGCGAGTCCGGCCAGGGCGGCGAGCCGCAGCACTACGAGAACAGGCAGCCCCGTCAGCCGGGCGAGGCCGCCGAGCAGCACGGTCCACGGCGAGTAGTACGGGCTCTGCGTGTCCGCGTCGACCAGGGGGTTGCCGGGGTCGGCCAGGTCGTGCCGCAGGCGTTGCAGGGTCGCCGCGTGCATGCCGAGGTCACCGGCCCACGGGAGCCGGACGATCACCGCGAGCAGCAGGACCAGGGCCAGCCCGGCGGCGACCTGAACGGCGGTCCGGGCGATGTCCGCCGGCCGGGGCGCGGCACGCGGCCTGCCGGTCCCCCCGGACAGGGCGGACCGGGTACCGGAAGAACGGCCGGAGCGGGCAGGACGGACAGTCACTCTCCGAGCCTTAACACCACATCGGGTCCGGGGCACCCCGAGCACACCGCAGGGGTGCCCCGGACCCGACGGTCCGGGACACCCCTGTGTGCGTCAGTGCCGTGCCGGCGCCGTGGCCTACGCGTGCGGGCGCAGCAGCGTCCGCATCGTCCGCATCGCCACGGACAGGTTGGCCAGGTCGAACGTGTCCGAGCTGCGGATCTCCTCCAGGGTGGTGCGGGCCCGGCCGAGGAGGGCCTCGTTCTTCTCCTCCCACACCTGGAACCGCTGCTGCGGTGACGCCGTGCCGTTGCCCTGCGCCAGCACCTCGGCCGTCACCGCCGCGTGCGCCGCGTACAGGTCCTCGCGGATCGCCGCGCGGGCCATGGACTGCCAGCGGTCCGCGCGGGGCAGCTCACTGATCCTGTCCATCAGCTGGGTGATGCGCAGCCGGTCGGCGAGGTCGTAGTACACCTCGGCGACGTCCAGCGGCTCCTTGCCCAGGCGGTCGGCCACCGAGACGATGTCGATCGCCGCGAACGCGGAGGAGAAGCCGGCCACGCGGGTGGCGAGTTCGCCGGGGACGCCGACGCCCGTCAGCTCGTCGTGGATCTTCTGGAACCACTCCAGGTCCGCGCCGCGCAGCAGCTTGGGCAGCTGCGACCAGACCTGCTCGACGCGCTCGGCGAAGAACGCGACCGTCTCCTCGAGTTCCAGCGGCTGCGGCCGGTTGTTGAGCAGCCAGCGCGTGCCGCGCTCCACCAGCCGCCGCGAGTGCAGCCGGATCCGGGTCTGGACGTCCGCGTCGACCTTGGTGTCGAGCTCCTCGACGGCGTCCCACACCAGGGCGGAACGGAAGATCGCGCGGGCCGCGGTCTGGGCCCGGACGATCTCCTCCAGCGATGCTCCCGTCTCCTCGCGCATCCGGTGCAGGTACGTCGTACCGCCGGTGTTGACCGTGTCGTTGACCAGGACGGTCGTGGTGATCTCGCGGCGCAGCGGGTGGCCGTCGATCCGGTCGAGGAACTGCTCGCGCAGCGGGGTCGGGAAGTACGCGTGCAGCAGGCTCTTGAGGTACGGGTCGTCGGGCAGCGAGGTGCTCAGCAGCTCCTCGGCGACCGTGATCTTCGTGTACGCCAGCAGGACGGCCGTCTCCGGGCCGGTCAGGCCCTGCCCGGCGGCCAGCCGCTCGCGGATCTGGCGGTCGGTGGGCAGGAACTCCAGGGCCCGGTCGAGGTGGCCCTCGCGCACCAGGTGCTTCAGGAAGCGCTGCTGGGCGTGGAGCATGTCCTTGGACTGGGCCAGGGCGTTGGCGATGGCGGTGTTCTGCGCGTAGTTGGTGCGCAGCACCATCCGGCCGACCTCGTCGGTCATCGAGGCGAGCAGCTTGTTGCGCTGCTTGACCGTCATGTCGCCGTCCGTGACCAGGCCGTTGAGCAGGATCTTGATGTTCACCTCGTGGTCGGAGGTGTCCACGCCCGCGCTGTTGTCGATGGCGTCGGTGTTGATCCGGCCGCCGTGCAGCGCGACCTCGATCCGGCCGAGCTGGGTCATGCCCAGGTTGCCGCCCTCGCCGACGACGGCGACCCGCAGGTCCTTGCCGTCGACGCGGATCGCGTCGTTGGCCTTGTCGCCGACGTCCGCGTTGGACTCGGTGGACGCCTTGACGTACGTACCGATGCCGCCGTTCCACAGCAGGTCCACCGGCGCCTTGAGGATCGCCTTCATCAGGTCGGCCGGGGTCGCCTTGGTGACGCTCTCGTCGAGGCCGATGGCCTCGCGGATCTGGGCGTTGACCGGGATGGACTTGGCGCTGCGCGGGAACACCCCGCCGCCGGCCGACAGCAGGTCGGGGTCGTAGTCCGCCCAGGAGCTGCGCGGCAGCTCGAACAGGCGGCGGCGCTCGGCGTAGCCGACGGCCGCGTCCGGGTTCGGGTCGATGAAGATGTGCCGGTGGTCGAAGGCGGCGACCAGCCGGATGTGTTCGCTGCGCAGCATGCCGTTGCCGAACACGTCACCGGACATGTCACCGATGCCGACGGCCGTGAACTCCTGGCTCTGGGTGTCCACGCCCAGCTCCCGGAAGTGCCGCTTGACGGACTCCCAGGCGCCGCGGGCGGTGATGCCCATGCCCTTGTGGTCGTATCCGGCGCTGCCACCGGAGGCGAAGGCGTCGCCGAGCCAGAAGTCGTAGGACGCGGCGACCTCGTTGGCGATGTCCGAGAACCGCGCGGTGCCCTTGTCGGCCGCGACGACGAGGTAGTTGTCGTCCCCGTCGTGCCGGACGACGTCCACCGGGGGCACGACCTGGCCGGCCACCATGTTGTCGGTGATGTCCAGCAGCGCCGAGATGAACGTCTTGTAGGAGGCGACGCCCTCGGCCATCCAGGCGTCGCGGTCCACGGACGGGTCGGGCAGCTGCTTGGCGACGAAACCGCCCTTGGCGCCGACCGGCACGATGACGGTGTTCTTCACCATCTGTGCCTTGACCAGGCCGAGGATCTCGGTGCGGAAGTCCTCCCGGCGGTCCGACCAGCGCAGGCCGCCGCGCGCTACCTTGCCGTAGCGCATGTGCACGCCCTCGACGCGCGGCGAGTACACCCAGATCTCGAACGCCGGACGCGGCGCCGGCAGGTCGGGGATGGCCTGCGGGTCGAACTTCATGGAGATGTAGTCGTGCGGGCGGCCGTCACTCGCCCCCTGGAAGAAGTTGGTGCGCAGCGTCGCCTTGATCACGGTGAGGAAGGAGCGCAGGATGCGGTCCTCGTCGAGCGAGGCTACCTGGTCGAGGGCGGCGTCGATCTCCTCCAGCAGGGCGTCCAGCAGCTCGAACCCGGCGCCCTGCCGCTCCGGCGACAGCCGCGCCTCGAACAGGGAGACGAGCAGCCGGGTGGTGTGGACGTTGTTGCGGAGGGTGTCCTCCATGTAGTCCTGGCTGAACGTGGAGCCGGCCTGGCGCAGGTACTTGGCGTACGCGCGCAGCACCGTCGCCTGCCGCCAGTCCAGTCCGGCGCTCAGCACGAGGGCGTTGAAGCCGTCGTTCTCCGCCTTGCCGGTCCAGGTCGCGGCGAAGGCGTCCTGGAACCGCTCACGGGCGTCGTCACCGAAGTGGTCGGCGCCGCCGGGTGCCTTGGGCATCCGCAGCCCGAAGTCGTAGATCCAGGCGACGCTGCGGTCGGCGCGGCGCAGCTCGTAGGGCCGCTCGTCGACGACCTCGACGCCGAGCCGCTGGAGCACGGGCAGCACGGCGGACAGGGAGACGGCCTCGCCCTGGCGGTAGATCTTGAAGCGGCGCTCCTCGGGAGCCGCGCCCACCGGCTCGTACAGGCTGAGCTCGAAGTTCTTCTCCTCGTCGAGCTGTTCCAGCCGGACGACGTCGGCGACGGCGCTGCGCGGGGTGTGGTCGTCCTTGTAGCCCTCGGCGAAGGCCCCCGCGTAGCGGCGCAGCAGTTCGGCGCCGCGCTCCTCGCCCAGCTCGGCGGTGAGTGCCTCGCCGAAGCCGTCGGCCCAGGAGCGGGCGGCCTCGACCAGGCGGGCCTCGATGCGCTCCTTGTCGGCGTCGGACAGCTGGAGCAGCTCGGTGCCCTGCGGGACACGGACCACGAAGTGCAGCCGGGACAGGATCGACTCGGTGTTCCAGGCGGTGAAGTCGACGCTGGTGCCGCCGAGCTCCTCCTTGAGGATGTCGATGATCCTGAGGCGTACCCCGGTGGTGTAGCGGTCGCGCGGGAGGTAGACGAGGGCGGAGTAGTAGCGCCCGTACTCGTCCTGGCGCAGGTAGAGCCGCAGGCGACGGCGCTCCTGGAGGTAGAGCACCGAGGTGGCGATGGCCTGGAGCTCGTCGACCGGAGTCTGGAAGATATCGTCGCGCGGGTAGGTCTCCAGGATCTGCAGCAGGTCGCGCCCGTCGTGGCTGTGCGGCGAGAAGCCGGCCCGCTCGAGGACCTCCTCGACCTTGCGGCGGATCACCGGGACCCGGCGGACGGACTCGGTGTAGGCGGCGGAGGAGAACAGTCCGAGGAAGCGGCGCTCACCGACGACGTTGCCGTCGGCGTCGAACTTCTTGACGCCGATGTAGTCCAGGTACGACGGCCGGTGCACGGTGGCCCGGCTGTTGGCCTTGGTCAGCACGAGCAGCTTGTGCTCGCGCGCCTTGGCGCGGGCGTCGGCGGGCAGCCGCTCGAAGGACGGGCTGACCGGGTGGCCCTCCGGGGTGGCGTGGTGCGGGTCGGCACGCAGGATGCCCAGACCGGTGCCGGGGAGGGCGCCGAGGGAGTCGTCGTCGCGCAGCTGGTACTCGCGGTAGCCGAGGAAGGTGAAGTGGTCGTCGGCGAGCCAGCGCAGCAGCTCCCGGGCCTCCTCGACCTGCTGCTCCGGCACGTCCCCGGGGACGGGTTCGTCGGGCAGTCGCTCGGCCAGTTCGGTGGCGGCCTGCCGCATCTTGCCCCAGTCCTCGACGGCCTCACGGACGTCGGACAGGACGCGCAGCAGGTCGGCGGTGATCTGCTTGAGGTCGCCGCGGTCGGTCTCGCGGTCGATCTCGACGTGGATCCAGGACTCGGTGTGGGCGTCGTGCGGGAGGTCGGCGGCGGGCGGGTTGGCGAGCACCTCGATCAGCTGCCCGGTGAGGTCGCGGCGGACCACGATCTGCGGGTGGATGACGACGTGGATGCCCCGGCCCTGACGGGTCAGCTCGTTGGTGACGGAGTCCACGAGGAAGGGCATGTCGTCGGTGACCACCTCGACGACGGAGTGGCTGCAGGTCCAGCCGTTCTCCTCGACGGTCGGGGTGTGGACCTTGACGTTGGCCGTGCCCTGGGGACGGTTCCCGGCCAGCCGGAAGTGCGCGACGGCGGCTCCGAAGACGTCGACCGGGTCGCGGCCGAGGAGGTCCTCCGGGGCGGTGTGCAGGTAGTAGCGCTGGAGGAACGCGAGCACGGTGTCCCGGTCGGGCATGCCCTTGTCCGTCGTCCCGGTCGGCAGTTTCCCGCCGGCCGGGCTGTTCTCAGCTACCCGGGCGGCCTGTTCGAGCAGCTCGGCCTTTGCTTCGTCCAGCTTGGTCTGCATTGTCCTCTGACTCCTGTCGCGCGCCATTGCGTGACGTAGAAGGAAGTACTGTCTCCGCGCTTGCGGTGCGGTGGTACGACGCGGGGTGCCCGGTCCGTTCCGACGCTATGCCGCAAGATGAGACGAGCGGGGGCTTCTCTGCCAACTTCGACGCGCCCGCCGGGTGTGACGCTGCTCTCTGCCGCGTCCGTGCCCGGGGAGTGCCGCGCGCCCCTGGAACCCTTCGGGCCCTCTCCCGCCCGCGAGGACCAGCGAGTTCCGCCCGGCCACGGATGTCGTCCGTGCTCTCCGGGCGCACGGCGGGGACGACGAGGCCCCCGCGAGCTATCGCGCTGATCACGCCACCCAGGCTATCGCCCCCCGCAGGGGGCCCGTCATGAGCCGTATGTGTACAAAACATGGGGTGGAACTTGGACGTTCTGCACAGTGCGCGCCCGCGGTGCCGAGTGCGCGAGCCCGGTGTTCAGCCGACCAGGCGTTCCGCTTCCGCTACGGCCTCCGCCAGCGTGTCCACCACCGGCACCCCGACCGCTTCGAGGCTGGCCCGGCTGTGCGAGCCGCCGGTGTAGAGCACGGCTCCCGCCCCGATGTGCCGGGCGGCCAGCGCGTCGTCGGCGGCGTCCCCGATCACCATCGTGCGCGTCGGGTCGACGCCGGCCAGCGCGCCGAGGTGGCGCACCATGTGCTCCGCCTTGCCTCCGCCGGACGGCCCGGTCCGCCCGTCGACGCGTATGAAGTGCGGCTCGATGCCGAAGCCCCGGACCAGCGGCACCAGGTCGTCGTGCCCGTACATGCTGAGGATCGACTGGCTGCGCCCCGCCGCCGACCACTGCGCCAGCAGTTCGGCCGCGCCCTCGGCGAGCGCGCACCGCACCCGGTGCTCGGAGTAGTACCGGTGGAAGGTCGCGTCCATCAGCTCCCACTCGGCCCCGCTCGGCAGCCGCCCCATCAGCCGCTCGTAGAACTTCGGCACCGGCACGCAGTACAGCTCCCGGTACCGCTCCAGCGTGAGCGGCTCCAGGCCCAGCTCGGCGAAGGCCGCGTTCGTCGCGCCGATGACCGCGTCGACGTCGTGGAACAGCGTGCCGTTCCAGTCCCAGACGATGTGCGCGTCCGTGTGCATCCCCATGGAAGAAAAAGTACCCGCCGCCACTGACAATCGGGCTCCCGGCAGGCTCTAAGCCGTCGGGCCCAGCAGGTTCGGGATCTCCTGGGTGGCGTACCACAGCAGTTCGTGGTCCTCCGCCCCGTCCACGGTGGACTGGGCGACGGCGTCCCCGCCGTCCGCGGCCGGCAGCGCGTCCGCGGCCGACGCCACGTCCGCCTCCGCGTCCCGAGCGTCCACGTGCACCGCCGCCACCCCGTCCAGCCGGACGGGCCCGTCGATCCGCACCGCACCGGGGCCGGGGGCCGGATCGGCCGAGGCCGCCCGGTCGGGTACGTCCACGGCGACCACGACCCGGCGCCGCGGCGCCGCGGCGTCCGCCGCCAGCAGCCGCAGCGAGGCCAGCGCGGCACCGCCCAGCGCCGCGTACTCCAGCTCCTCGACGTCCTCGGAGCGGCACCACTCGCGCAGCGCGGGCGTCACACCGTAGGCGGCGAACGGTCCCGCGCCCAGCTCACCCGTCCGGTACGCCTCGGCGAGACCCGGGAGGGTGAGGGGGACGTAGACGCGCATGTCGGCCGCTTTCGTGGTCGGAGGTCCGCCGGCGTTCCGTCGAGGCGTGGTCGCACCCGGCCGGCTGGGCCTTCAGGATACGTGCGGCGTCCCCCATCGGGTCCCTGCCCACCCCCTGGGCCGCGTCCACCCCGAGTCCGGAATTCACCCGGTGCGCCCGCCCCAGTGCGGGGCCGAGGCGCCGCCATTCACTCGGATAAGTGAATTCCACTGCCGTCCCGACACGGCTCACGGCGCCTTGCCGCCGCACTCCACCGCCCCGTACAAGATCCCCAACCCCTAAGTTACTGCTCGGTATCGCCTCGGTCCCCCGGCCGACGGCGACTCCCGGCCCGTCGAACGGAGTCCTGTGAACAAGGTCATGACCAGGGCGCAGCACCGCACCGGCACCCGCCCTCCCGGCCGCCGCGACACGCGCCGCCCCACCGGCGGCACCGTCCCGCCGCGCACCCCTGCCGGAGGCACCGCACCCGCCCCGCCCCCCGGCGGGGGCCGCCCCTCCCCCGTGCCCGCCCCGGCGTCCACGCGTCCCGCCGACAACCGCCCGCCGTCCTTCACGCCGACGGCCAGGGCCACGGCCACGGCCATCGCCCCGCTGCGACGGCGCCCGGCTCTGCCGGCGGCCCCCGCACCCCGGCCTCCCCGGCCGGCGCAGCCCCGCCCCACCGACCGTTTCGCCGAGCTGCTGCTCGCCGTCCTGAGCGGTCAGCGGCCCGTCCACTCGATGCTCCGGCACACCGCGGGCCGCGCCTACGACGAACTGGCGGACCTCGCCGAGCGCGGTCCGCTGCGCACCCGTGGCACCCGCCCGGTGGTGCGGGACATCGGCTACTACGTCCCCCGCGAGGGCGCGCTCGAGGTGTTCGCCCGGATCGGTGCCGGTGACCGGCTGCGGGCCATGGCCTTCCGCCTGGAACAGGGCCAGGACCTGCGCTGGCGCTGCACCGCCGTGGAACTGGGCGGTACCCGCCCACCCCGCCCCCACGACCACTGACGCCGGAGGGCCGGGCGACCCTGGGGTCTGCCCGGCCCTCCGCCTGCTCTCACGGCTCCGTACGGAGCCTCACCGCTCGATCGGCTCAGAAGCCTCGCAGCTCGCTCACTTCTTGCGGCGGCGACCGCCCCGCGCCTGCTTGCGGCGCTCGGCGCGCGTGAGGCCGTCGGCCTCGGAGCGCACCGGCTCGTCCTCGGCGAACTCGCCCTCGATGGTGCCGCCCGCGCCGTCCACGGTCGGCGCGGAGAAGTGCAGGTTCCGCCGCTGCGGGGCGTCGAGCCCCTTGGCACGGATCTCCGGCCGGACACCCGCCTGCGCGGGCACCGCGTCCTGCGCCACCGGCTCCGGCTTGACCTCCTCGACCGGGACCTCCTCGACCTGCTGCTCGACCTGGACCTCCAGGTTGAACAGGTAGCCGACGGACTCCTCCTTGATGCCGTCCATCATCGCGGTGAACATGTCGAAGCCCTCACGCTGGTACTCGACCAGCGGGTCCTTCTGCGCCATCGCGCGCAGGCCGATGCCCTCCTGGAGGTAGTCCATCTCGTAGAGGTGCTCGCGCCACTTGCGGTCCAGGACCGACAGCACGACCCGGCGCTCCAGCTCACGCATGATCTCGGAGCCGAGCTGCGCCTCACGCTCCTCGTACTGCTTGCGGATGTCCTCCTTGATGGAGTCGCCGATGAACTCGGCCGTCAGCCCGGCGCGGTCGCCGGCCTCCTCCTCCAGTTCCTCCACGGTGACCTTCGCCGGGTAGAGCTGCTTGAAGGCGCCCCACAGCCGGTCCAGGTCCCAGTCCTCGGGGAAGCCCTCGGACGTCTCGGCCTGGACGTAGGCGTCGATGGTGTCGTCCATGAAGTGGTGGATCTGCTCGTGCAGGTCCTCGCCCTCCAGGACGCGGCGCCGCTCGCCGTAGATGACCTCGCGCTGCCGGTTCATGACTTCGTCGTACTTCAGGACGTTCTTACGGGTCTCGAAGTTCTGCGTCTCGACCTGCGACTGGGCCGACGCGATCGCGCGCGTGACCATCTTGTTCTCGATCGGCACGTCGTCCGGGACGTTCGCCATGGACATCACGCGCTCGACCATCTGGGCCTTGAACAGGCGCATCAGGTCGTCGCCGAGCGAGAGGTAGAAGCGGGACTCGCCGGGGTCGCCCTGACGGCCGGAACGACCGCGCAGCTGGTTGTCGATCCGCCGCGACTCGTGCCGCTCGGTGCCGAGCACATAGAGCCCGCCGAGCCGCTCGACCTCTTCCTTCTCGGCCTTGACGGCTTCCTCGGCCCGCGCCAGAGCGTCCGGCAGGGCGTGTGCCCACTGCTCGATGTGCTCCTCGGGGTCGAGACCGTGCTGGCGCAGCTCCGCCTCGGCGAGGTCCTCGGGGTTGCCGCCGAGCTTGATGTCCGTACCACGGCCGGCCATGTTGGTGGCCACCGTCACGGAGCCCCTGCGGCCCGCCTGGGCGACGATCGTCGCCTCACGGTCGTGGTGCTTGGCGTTCAGCACCTCGTGCTGGATGCCGCGCTTGCTGAGCTGCTGGGAGAGGTACTCGGACTTCTCCACCGAGGTGGTGCCCACGAGGATCGGCTGACCCTTGGAGTGCTTCTCCTCGATGTCGTCGACGACCGCCTCGAACTTGGCGACCTCGGTGCGGTAGATCAGGTCCGCCTGGTCCTTGCGGACCATGTCCCGGTTGGTCGGGATGGGCACCACACCGAGCTTGTAGATCTGGTGGAACTCGGCGGCCTCGGTCATCGCCGTACCGGTCATGCCGGACAGGCCGGGCTGTTCCTTGCCGTTGTGGTCGTGGCGCTTGTAGAGGCGGAAGAAGTTCTGAAGGGTGATCGTGGCGAGCGTCTGGTTCTCGTCCTTGATCGGCACCGACTCCTTCGCCTCGATCGCCTGGTGCATGCCCTCGTTGTAGCGGCGGCCGGCGAGGATACGGCCGGTGTGCTCGTCGACGATCATGACCTCGTCGTCGATGATCACGTAGTCCTTGTCGCGCTTGAAGAGCTCCTTGGCCTTGATGGCGTTGTTCAGGTAGCCCACCAGCGGGGTGTTGACCGACTCGTAGAGGTTGTCGATCCCCAGCCAGTCCTCGACCTTGGCGACCCCGGACTCGTGGATGGCGACCGTGCGCTTCTTCTCGTCGACCTCGTAGTCGCCGGTCTCCTCGATGCCCTTGAGCGGGTTGCCGGCCTCACCGCGCTTGAGGCGCTTGACCAGCTTGGCGAAGTCGCCGTACCACTTGGTGGCCTGGTCGGCCGGGCCGGAGATGATCAGCGGCGTACGGGCCTCGTCGATGAGGATGGAGTCGACCTCGTCGACGACGGCGAAGTTGTGGCCGCGCTGGACGAGCTCGTCCTTGGACCACGCCATGTTGTCGCGCAGGTAGTCGAAACCGAACTCGTTGTTCGTGCCGTAGGTGATGTCGCAGCCGTACTGCTCGCGGCGCTGGGCCGGCGTCATGTTGGCCAGGATGCAGCCGACCTCGAGGCCCAGGAACTTGTGGACGCGGCCCATCAGCTCGGAGTCGCGCTCGGCCAGGTAGTCGTTGACCGTGATGATGTGGACGCCCTTGCCGGACAGGGCGTTCAGATACGCGGGCAGGGTACCGACGAGGGTCTTGCCCTCACCGGTCTTCATCTCGGCGACGTAACCCATGTGGAGGGCGGCGCCGCCCATGATCTGCACGTCGTAGTGGCGCTGGCCCAGGACGCGCTTGGCGGCCTCGCGGACGGTGGCGAAGGCCTCGGGGAGCAGGTCGTCCAGGCTCTCACCGTCGGCGTACCGCTCCTTGTACTCATCGGTGAGGGCACGCAGCTCGGCGTCGGAGAGGTCGACGAAGTCCTCTTCGATGGAGTTGACCTGGCCCGCGATGCGGTGCAGTTTGCGCAGGATCTTGCCTTCGCCTGCACGCATGATCTTCGAGAGGACGGACACGGGGGGTGGTCTCCTTGCCGGTCGGGCCTGGGACGGTCGGTTTCCATTTCATTGCTGAGCAACGGCCATCGTATGCGAGGACCCCACCACGTCGGGAGGCCTGCCGCGACGGTGACCACGCACGGCTTCGTATCTGTTTCACGGCTGCTTCAAAGGGGACAACGTCCGGAGCCCACGGATGGTGCCGCTTCACCCATCGGGTTGTGCGAAGGGTGACCGTTTCCTCACGTACGGCAAAGGGTTGGCGCCGCTCACTCCTCCACGAGCAGAATCGGCCGATGGAACCCGTCACGCTCACCACCGACCGCCTTCTGCTGCGCACGGTCGGCCCGCAGGACACCGACGCGGTGTACGCCGCCTGCCAGGACGCCGACATCCAGCGCTGGACCACGGTCCCCTCCCCGTATCTTCCCGAGCACGCGCGGGGCTTCATCGAGCAGATGTGTCCGGACGGCTGGGCGAACGGTTCGATGTTCACCTTCGGTGTGTTCCTCCGCTCCGGGGAGTTCACGGGCATGCTCGGCGTCACGATGCGCTCCCTGGGGGTGGGCGAGATCGGCTACTGGGGCGTCAAGGAGCACCGCGGCAACGGCTACATGACCGAGGCCGTCGTCACCGTCTCCCGCTGGGCCTTCACGAAGATGTCGATCGACCGGGTGGAATGGCGCGCCGAGGTGGGCAACCGGGCCTCCCGCGCGGTGGCGGAACGGGCGGGCTTCGTCGTCGAGGGCACCCTGCGCTCCGCGGTCAACAACAAGGGCGTGCTGCGGGACTGTTGGGTGGGCTCCCTGCTGCCGTCCGACCTGGGACTCCCGTCCACGGCGCCGTACCTGCCCGCCGGGGAGTGAGCGGGTGAGGGAGCGGAAGAGGAAGAGGGGGCGGCGTCCGTCCGGACCCGGAGCCGGTGTCAGTGCCAGCCCCTATCGTGCGGACGTATGACGACTCTCCCGCGTCCGGCCACGGACCTTTCGGCGGCAGAGGCCCGCCGCATCGCCCTGCGCGCCCAGGGCTTCCTGGGCGCCCCCGACCGCCGTTCCGGCGTCCGGGGGGTCCTGCGTCACCTGGGCGCGGTGCAGCTCGACACCATCTCCGTCCTCGCCCGCTCCCACGAGCTCATCCCCTATGCCCGCCTCGGCGCCGTGGGCCGGGAAACGGTCGAGGCCGCGTACTGGAAGGCCGGCATCCAGCCGCCGCACGCGTTCGAGTACTGGTCGCACGCGGCCTGCATCCTGCCCGTCGAGGAGTGGCCGCACTTCGCCTTCCGCCGCCGCGCCTACCGCGGCCGCCCGCACTGGAACCACGAACTTCCCGACGGTGTCTACGACCAGGTCGTCAAGCAGCTCCGCACCCAGGGCCCGCTCACGGCCACGGAGTTGGGCGGCGCGAAACGCACCAGCGAGTGGTGGGACTGGTCCGGTGCCAAGGTCGCCGTCGAGCGTGCCCTGATGTACGGCGAGGTGGTGTGCGTCGAGCGTCGCGGCTGGAAGCGGGTCTACGACCTCGCCGAACGCGCGATCCCCGACGCCCTGCTGCACGACGAGCTGGACGACGCCGAGTGCCTGCGTCGGCTGGTCCGCCTGGCCGGCCGGTCCCTCGGCGTCGGGACCCGCGCGGACCTCGCCGACTACCACCGTCTCAAGGGCGATCAGGTCGACGCGGTGATCGCCGACTCGGGCCTGGTGCCGGTCACGGTCGAGGGCTGGTCCAAGCCGGCCTGGGCCGATCCGGAGGCCCTCGCCGCGCCTCCGCGCGGACGTCACCGCACGACGCTGCTGTCCCCGTTCGACTCCCTGGTGTGGGAACGGGCGCGCACCGAGCGGATCTTCGGCTTCACTCACCGCCTGGAGGCCTACGTGCCGAAACAGAAGCGGGTGCACGGCTACTTCGCGATGCCCGTGCTCGCCGGGGGCCGGCTGGTCGGCCGCGTCGACCCGGCGCGCGAGGGTCGCACGCTGGTGGCCAGGCAGATCACGCTGGACGGCCCCGAGGCGGTCCCCGCCGTCGCACAGGCCCTGGTCGAGGCGGCGAGCTGGGTGGACTGCACGAACGTCCGCGTGGAGCGCGTCGACGCGCCCGAACTGCGCGAACCGCTCACCCGGGAGCTGACCCGCGCCCTCGCCTGACGTCACCGGATCTCGAGGATCTTCTCCCGCATCGCGTAGACCACCGCCTCCATCCTGGAGTGCAGCTGCAGCTTCTCCAGGATGTTGCGCACGTGGTTCTTCACGGTGTTCTCGGAGATGAACAGCTCCTTGGCGATGTCGCGGTTGTTCATCCCCGTGGCGACGAGCTTGAGCACCTCGAGCTCACGGTCCGTCAGCCGGGGCGCGGGCACCAGCCGACGCTCGTCGGTGCGCTGGATCATCGACTTGAACTCGGTGAGCAGCTTCGACGCCATGGAGGGGCTGATCTGCGACTGTCCGTCGGCCACCGCTCGAATGGCGGTGGCCACCTCGTCCGTGGAGATCTCCTTGAGGAGGTAGCCGGTCGCACCCGCCTTGATGGCGTCGTAGAGATCGGCCTCCTCGTCACTGATCGTCAGCATGATGATCTTCGCGCTGGGGGCCACCTCCTTGATGGAGGTGCACGCCTCGATGCCACCCCGCTTGGGCATCCGCACATCCATCAGGACGATGTCCGGCAGCAGGTCCGCGGCCTTCTCCACGGCCTCGGCACCGTCCCCCGCCTCACCGACGACCTGGATGTCCTCCTCGGCCGCGAGGACGATCTCCAGTCCCCGGCGGAACAGCGCGTGGTCGTCCACCACCAGGACCCTGATCGGCTCCCTGCTCGCCTCCCCGGCCGGTTCACCGACCGACTCCTGGTACCTGGAGCCCGCGTGCGGGCCCATGCCGGTGACGCCGTCGGAGTCCTCTCCACGCATAGGGCCGAAGCTGTCCGCCATCGTTCCTCCCCCTGAAGGCTGTGGCCGTGGTCGTGAGCCATCGCCAACCCAAGGCAACGGCCCACCGATTGGGCCGTTGCCGCCATGATTCCATGCCCGGACGGCACCGGGGTGCCGACGTGGGACGGGAAGTGGTCGCACACCGGTGCCCCCGGGGGCGCACACGCGCGCCCAGGGGCACCGGTTCGGCCACTGTCCCCCGCAGGGTCAGCCGCCGAGGGGCCCGCCCGCCTCGGGAGCATGCGGCTGCGTGACCATGGTGTCCGTGCTGAGGTGGATCACGCCGTAGTCGTAGGCGTGCCGCCGGTAGACGACACTGGGTTCCTTCGTCTCGGAGTCGACGAACAGATAGAAGTCGTGCCCGACCAACTCCATCTCGTAGAGGGCCTGATCGAGGGTCATGGGGGCGGCCACGTGGGTCTTCTCGCGAACGACGAGGGGGCCGTCACCCTGCACTTCCAGTGTGCCGATCTTCTTGGTGGGGACTGCGTCCTGCCCCTCCTCGGGGGAATGCGCGCCCGTCCCGTTGAGCGTCGCCGCGCCCGGGACGTGGTCGGGGACCTCCGCTGCCGAGATCCTGCGCGCGCCACGCCGTGAATAACGCTTGTCGTGCTGCTTGCGCAGCCGTGCGTCCAGCTTCTCCGCTGCCAGGTCGAGCGCCGCGTACGGGTCGCTCGCCGCTGCCTCCGCCCGGATCACCGGACCGCGGGAGTGGAGCGTGATCTCCACTCGGGCGCTGCGGTCGGCCTGCCGGGGGTTGGGCTCCTTGGACACCTCGACGTCGAGGCTGATCACCTTGCCGTCGAGCTTCTGGATCCTCTCCAGCTTCAGCTTCTCGGCCACGTGCTTCCGGAACCGCTCGGGCACCTCGATCTTGCGGCCCTTGACGACGATGTCCACGCAGAACTCCGTTCCCGGATCACTCCGCCTCGGTGCGGAGCGTCTCCCTTTTGCACCAGGCCCCGGTCGATCCCGGAACCTCGGACTCGGTGACTTCCACCTCCATCCCCCATGGACGAGATCTCCAGTCCACCAGCCCGGGTGATAACAGAAAACCCGTGGCACGGCATTCGGATTCGAGAGGTGTGGCCTGCGGCTTTCCCTCTCAACCGAACATATCTCGCCCGGACGGATGTCGTCACCCTCTACTGCCGCGTACCTCCGTTCAGGTGAATTGACCCTCTCACTACCTGCAACGATGCAAGTTCCCAGTCAGTTCCGGTTTATTTCGAAATAATCTGGTGAAGCCGCAACAACCGCCGCGCACTTCACGTCAATGGGCCGATCGGCCCCACCCGTACCCGCCACCAGGGTCGAACGGCCCTGGCCCTTGATCCACCCTCTCGTGAGCCGATCCGTTTCGTCGTTCCCGTTGTTCCCGTCGTACCCGTCGTTCTTGTCCTTCCCCTCGTGCCCCTCTCCTTTCCCATGTCTCACCCCTGTACACGAACACGGGCGCCGAAATACTCGAATCAGGACCGACATCCACCTCCATGCGCGCCCCTCGCGCCCCCCGCGCCCCCACAAGCGCTCCCGCACGCGGCTCGGTGTGCGACGCGAGACGCACCGCGCGCGCGGCCTCCGCCAACGACGCCCCGGTCGTCATCAGGTCGTCGACGAGTACGACGGAGCCCTCGCTCAGCAGCCGGTCACAGCCCGGCGCCACCGCCAGCGCACCGGCGAGATTGGCCAGCCGCCGCCGGGCGTCGAGCCCCGACTGGTCGGCCACGTCCCGCCGATGCCGCAACGCGGGCAGCACCGAAACGGGCAGCCCCTGGCGCCGCAGCGCACCCGCCGCCGCCCGCGCGATCCGCAGCGCCGGGTCGTGTCCACGGGCCCGCACGGCCCGCCGCGCGGACGGCACGGGTACCAACAGGACCGCCCCGCGGTGACCGCGTACCGCCCCCGGGACCCCGTCGGGGCCCGACCGCGCCGCCTCCAGCAGACCCGTCTCCCGCAGCCCCGCGCGCACCGCTTTCGCCAGGGCCTCGCCCAGCGGCCGGGAGAGGGCCAGGGCGCCCCGCTCCTTGTGCGCCAGCAGCGCGGCACGCACCTCGTCCGCGTAGGGGGCGGCGGCGTGCACGACCGGCAGCCCGGCCGGCCGGGGCACCGGGCACACCCCGCGTGGCGCGGCGCCGCTCAGTGCCGTACGGCACCGCTCGCAGAGCACCGCACGAGGTCTGCCGCACCCGCCGCACTCGGCCGGGAGCACCAGGTCGCTCAGGTCCTGCCACCAGCCCCGCATGGCCCCACTGTGCCAACGCCCGCGGCCTCCGGCCACCCCTGTGGAAAACTCCGCACGGCCCGCAGACCGGTCACCCCGGACAGACCGGTCACCCCGGATAGACCGGCGCGGTTCCCTCCGTCACCTGCTGCCACTGCGCACCCGACGGCAGCCGCACGATCCCGTCCACCGAGTACGCCACCAGCGGCATCTGTTCGTCGGGAGAGGCGGTCACCGCCTTGACACCGGTCAGGGCGGCGGGCTGAGGCACCTCGGGTATGGAGCCGTCGACCTCGACGTACCGCATCTGCTCCACGCCCCCTTCCTCCCGCCCGACCACCACAAGCCGGCTGTCCCCGGTCCAGGACATGGCGGTGACCTTCTCCAGCTCCGGCGTCGCGGGCCGCAGTCCCAGCACGGTGACGGTCGGCTGCTCGCCCGTGGTCCGTTCCTGCCCGTCCTGCCCGTCCTGCCCGTCCTGCCTGTCCTGCCCGTCCCGCTCGATCCGTCCGATCACCAGGGACCGCCGGTCGCCCTTGGCCACGACGAGCGCGACCCTGACCCCGTCGGCGGCGACCCGGACCGCCTGGATCCGCCCGTCCAGGCCCGGTGTGCGTACCTCCAGCGGCTCGCCCCCGCCCTCCTCCAGCAGGAGCAGCCGGGGGTTCCGGGGGTCCTGATCGGCCACCCACAGGCCGCCGTGCGCGTCCCAACTGGGCGCGGTCAACCGGTCGCTCTCGGACTTGCCCCGGCTGGTCAGCACGGGTTCACCGAGCGAACCGCCCGGCACCAGCGATCCGACGTACAGCAACTTCCCGTCGAACGCGACCCCGGCCGCAGTGCGCTCGTCCCACGAGACCGCCACCGACCGCAGCGGCTCCGCGCCCTCGCCGAGCGGCCCCGGCACCGGCTCCGGCTGGGTGGCGCTGTTGCCCGCGGTGAGCCGTACCAGCCGGTGCTCCTCGTCGATGAAGTACAGGTAGTCGGGGTGGTTCAGCGACCCCCGGTCGGCCACGGTCTCGATGGCCTCCTGGTTCAGCGAGCACAGCTTCTTCCCGGCGGCCCGCAGCTCGACCTCGTCCACGACGGGGCTGAGGTTGCGCAGCGTGAACAGCAACTGGGCCGCCATCTCCCCGCATCTCCTGGTGCCGACGTCGGCCGCCTTGTCGTTGAGCGGCACGGTCAGCCTGCCCCGGTCGTCCGCCGTCAGCGGACCGGCGCCCTTGCGCAGCGCCGTACCCGCGGGGAAGCTCGACCTGACGGCCGGGTCCAGCCAGTTCGTGGGTCCGCCCAGAAGGGAGCGGACCATCTGGGTGGTGGGCTCCACGTGACTGCGCACGTAGACCGGGTCGGCGACCGCCATCGGCGGCCCGTCCGCATCGGACCCACCGACTCCCGCGATGTTCGAGGCGAAGTAGTACTTGCTGACGGACATGTAGTTGCGCTGGAAGTCCGACTTGCCCATGACGACGCCCTGCGGCACCCCGTCGATGCGCCACTGGCGGGTCTTCACGTCCCGTGTGAGATGTACGAGCTGGCCGTACGGCCCGGAGTCGGCCGTGTACGCCTGCTGCGCGTCCACGGTGGCGACCTTGTCGCCGGTCAGCTTGAAGGAGAGTTCCCCGGCGTCCTCGCGGCCCGGCGGGTCGGCCTGGGCGCCCGGTCCGTCCGCCAGCACCGTGGTGGACAGCTCCGGCTTCCAGGCCTTCGCCGCCTCGGCGGTCAGATACTGGCGCGCGGTGCTGTAGTCCGGATCGTCGCTGGTCAGCGCCTCCAGGAAACCTTGCACAATCTGGTTCGGCGACGCGTCCTCACTCGGCGGCATCGCGAACACCCGCACCTGCGCGTCCTGGCGGGGCGTGGATTCCACGCCCCGCACATCCCCGCTGTCGGGCATCGATGCGCACCCGGCCAGCAGTACGACACCGCTGGTGGCGCACGCCACCACTCGTGCCGGCGCCGTCCTGCCGCGCCCTGCGCGCTCACCACCCACGCGAAGCCTCCCCTTGCCTGTCCGCCTGCCGGTCCCCGGACCGGTCCTCGGGTTCGTTATCTCGCCGGTCCGTGGCCGCCGTCCCGCTCTCCCCTCCGGGGTCGCCGAAACCGGCGTCCGCATCGACGTCGGCCTGCTCCCCTGCCCCCGACGGCTCTCCCTGCCGCGCACCGTGCCCCGACGGCCGCGACACCACGCGCGCGCCGTTGCCGGGCAGTGCCGTCGGGTCGGCTGTGGGTGCCACGCTGGCCGAGAGCGTCGCGAGCGGATCGCGGGCCGCGCGGGCCGATCCGTCGGTGTCCACGGACCGCGCGGGCACGGTGGACTGTTTCTCGCCGTCCCCGCCGTCCCCGCCGTCCCCGCCGTCCCGGCCGCCCCGCGGCTCTCCGGCGCCGCCGAGTCCGCTGTTGCGCCGTGAGTCCCTGGGCTCCAGGGGGATCGGGGAGCCCCGCAGCGGCTCGTCGGCCGTCCTGGGCAGCGTCAGCCGGAACTGCGAGCCGCCGCCCGGCTCGCCCCATGCCTGGAGCCAGCCGCCGTGCAGCCGCGCGTCCTCCAGTGCGATGGACAGTCCCAGCCCCGTACCGCCGGTGGTCCGCGCGCGTGCCGGGTCCGCCCGCCAGAAGCGGCTGAAGACCCGGGTCGCCTCACCGGGCTTGAGCCCGACACCGTAGTCGCGCACCGCGACCGCGACCGCCCCGCCCGCCGCGGCGAGTTTGACGACGACGTCCTTGCCGTCGCCGTGCTCCACGGCGTTGACGACGAGGTTGCGCAGGACGCGCTCCACGCGCCGCGCGTCGGCCTCGGCGACGACGGGCTGCTGGTCGCCGACGATCTTGATCGTCGTGCCCTTGCGCTCGGCGAGCGGCTCGGCCCCGCTGACCACGCGCCGTACGACTTCGCGCAGGTCTATCGGCTCCGCCTCGAGCGCCGCCGCGCCCGCGTCGAAGCGGCTGATCTCCAGCAGGTCCGAAAGCAGCGACTCGAACCGGTCGATCTGGTCGGCGAGCAGTTCGGCCGACCGCGCGGTGACCGGGTCGAAGTCCTCACGCGCCTCATGGATGACGTCCGCGGCCATCCGTACGGTCGTCAGCGGCGTCCGCAGTTCGTGGGACACGTCCGACACGAAACGGCGTTGCATCCGCGACAGTTCCTCGAGCTGGTTGATCTTCAGCTGGAGGTTCTGCGCCATCTTGTTGAAGGCCTCGCCGAGCCGCGCGATGTCGTCCTCACCGGTGACCTTCATCCGTTCCTGGAGACGCCCGGCGGACAGCCGCTCCGCGATCCCGGCGGCCATCCGCACCGGCGTCACGACCTGCCGCACCACGAGCCAGGCGATCGCCCCGAGGAGGACGACGACGAACAGCCCCGCGGTCGCCAGAGTGCCCTTGACCAGGCTCAGTGACTTCTCCTCCTGCGTGAGCGGGAAGAGGTAGTACAGCTGGTACGGATCACCGTTGGGGTCGTTGACCTGCTTGCCGATGACCAGGCCGGGCTGCGAGTCCGCGCCGTTGCTGTAGACGATCCGCGTGTACCGCTGCGCCGCCGCGGTGTTGGTGTCGATCTTGTCCCGCAGGTTCCCGGGCACGCTCTGCGACGGGTCGACGTGCCCCGAGGCACGCGGACCGCGCCCGCCTCCGCTCTCGTCGCCCATGGGCAGGGTGACCACGTCGAAGGCACCCTGGCCACCGCTGGAGAGCGACTCCACGAGGTCACTCATCCACTGGATGACGCTCTGCGAGGACCGGTCGCCCACCGCGGCCACGTCCTCGCCTGCGCCGCTCGCGGCCTCGTCGGCCTGCTGCTTGGCCACCGCGAACCCGCCGGTGGCCTGGCTCTGCGACGCCTTCACCTTGGCGTCCAGCAGACCGTTGCGTACCTGGCCGATGACGACGAAGCCCAGCAGCAGGACCACGCCCAGCGACATCAGCAGCGTGGTGACGACGACCTTCAACTGGATGTTCCGCCGCCACAGCCGTATGACGGGCAACAACGGCCGGTGCACCCAGCGGACGAACAGGCGGATCACCGGGCTGCCCTGGACTCCGCCCTGCAGCAGCCCGTCCTTGAGCAGGCGCCCCCAGCGGGAGCGCCCTGATGCCCGGCTGCCGGACGACCGGCCGACAGGCCGCTCCGATCGGTCCCCGGACCGGCCGGGCGCCGAAGCGGCACTGTCCCCGGACATGTCAGCTCGGTCCTGCCTTGTATCCGACGCCACGAACGGTCACCACGATCTCCGGCTTCTCCGGGTCCTTCTCGACCTTGGAGCGCAGCCGCTGGACATGGACGTTCACCAGCCGGGTGTCGGCCGCGTGACGGTACCCCCAGACCTGTTCCAGCAGCACCTCCCGCGTGAACACCTGCCACGGCTTGCGGGCCAGTGCGACCAGCAGGTCGAACTCCAGCGGGGTCAGCGCGATCGACTGCCCCTCCCGCTTCACGGAGTGTCCGGCCACGTCGATCACCAGGTCGCCGATGGCGAGCTGTTCCGGCGCCGGCTCCTCCGACCTGCGCAGCCGCGCCCGGATCCGGGCGACCAGCTCCTTCGGCTTGAACGGCTTGACGATGTAGTCGTCGGCACCGGACTCCAGGCCCACCACGACATCGACGGTGTCGCTCTTCGCCGTGAGCATCACGATCGGCACCCCGGACTCCGCCCTGATCAGGCGGCACACCTCGATACCGTCCCGGCCGGGCAGCATCAGATCGAGCAGCACCAGGTCGGGCTTGGCCTCACGGAAAGCGGCCAGCGCCTTGTCGCCGTCGGCTACGAAAGACGGTTCAAAACCTTCACCACGCAGCACAATGCCGAGCATCTCGGCCAGTGCGGTGTCGTCGTCGACGACAAGGACTCGTCCCTTCATAAACGACATCATCCCATTAGCTCATCGTGACCGGGCGTGACCTGGCGCACAGCTCGGCCAGGGCCTCGGTCGTCACGGGTGAGACGGCACCTTCCTCCGTGACGATCGCCGTCACCAGTTCCGGTGGTGTCACGTCGAATGCCGGGTTGTACGCCTGGGTCCCCAGGGGTGCCACAAGAATCCCGCCTCCTGCTTCGGTTCCGGCCACCGGCACCCGCGGTGCGGTGACCTCGGTCACTTCTTGTCCGGGGCGCTGCTCGACCTCGATGGACGCCCCGTCCGGCGTCTGCGGATCCACCGTCGTCACCGGGGCCACGACGATGAACGGCACATGGTGGTACCGCGCCAGCACCGCGAGCGGATAGCTCCCCACCTTGTTCGCCACCGAGCCGTCGGCCGCGATGCGGTCCGCCCCTATGAGTACCGCGTCCACCTCCCCGGCCGCGAACAGCGATCCCGCCGCGCTGTCGGTGAGCAGGGTGTACGCCATTCCGCTACGGGCCGCCTCGTATGCCGTCAGGCGAGCACCTTGCAGCAACGGACGCGTTTCGTCCACCCACAGCCGCCTGAGACGGCCCGCCCGGTGCGCCGCCAGCGCCACCGCGAACGCCGTTCCCTCGCCGCCCGACACCAGTGAGCCGGTGTTGCAGTGGGTGAGGATCCGGTGCCCGCCACCGGGCAGCAGTTCGTCCAGCAGCGCCAGTCCGTGCCCGGCCATCCGCGCGCTGGCCTCGGCGTCCTCGCGGTGCAGCCGCCGTGCCGCGGCCAGCGCGGCCACCGCCGCCTCCCGCTCGTCGCCGCCCCGGGCGAGAACGCCCTGGTGGGCGGCGAGGGCCCGGCGCACTCCCACCGCGAGGTTCACCGCGGTGGGCCGGGCGCCCTCCAGCGCGGCCGCGGCGTCGTCCACGTCGAAGCCCCGTGCGGCGGCGAGTGCGACGCCGTACGAACCGGCGATGCCCAGCAGCGGCGCACCGCGCACGGCCAGCGAGCGGATCGCCTCCACCAGCGCGGGTGCGTCCGTGCAGACCAGCTCGACCTCCTCGGCCGGCAGTCTCGTCTGGTCGAGAAGGATCAGAACGGGCCCTTCGGGTGGCTCTTCCCAGCGGAGCGCAGGGATCTCGGTCGGCCGCTTGTTGTCGCCGCTGTGTGCGTACTGATCAGCCATGCGGCCAGTCTGCCCCCTGAGGCGCGGACAATTGAAGGTACGGCCCGTCCCTCGGCAGATCCGACAGGTCCGGCAGGTCCGTTGACGAACACCCCATGGCACGATGGCTGCGAACCTGCCGCCGCGACCGCGGACGGGCACCGTGAAGGAGCGACGATGAACGACACTCCGGGCTGGGCCTCGCCCGGATCCGCCCCGTCCGACGGGCAGCAGCCGGGCGAGTCCCGACCTGCCGGGCCCGCAGACCGCCCGGACCCCGAGCAGCCGGGGCAGAACGCGCCCCAGGGTCCGGGCGTCAAGTGGTCGAAGGAGCAGCCGCCGCCCAGCCAGTGGTCCGCGCCCACCGGCCCACCCGGCGCCACGGGCCCCGGCCAGGCTCCCCATCCCGCACCGCCCGGCCCGGGATGGGGCACCCCGCCCCCCGGCGGCCCCACAGGGCCCGGAGGATACGGCGGCCCCGGCGGCTACGGCGGTGGTCACGGCGGCCCCGGTGGCTACGGAGGTCCCGGTGGTTACGGGGCTTGGGGAGGCGGCTGGGGCGGTCCCCCACCTGCGGCAAAGCCCGGTGTGATCCCGCTCCGCCCGCTCGGTGTGGGTGAGATCCTCGACGGCGCGGTCTCCACCATGCGCACCCACTGGCGCACAGTCCTCGGCATCTCGCTGACCGTCGCCGTCCTCACCCAGATCGTCGTCGTCCTCGTCCAGGGACTCTTCCTGAACAGCTCCAGCGCCGCGGCACTCGGCGACCCGAGCTCCACCCTCGACGAGCTGACCAGCGCCATGGGCGACGCCATGCTCAGTAACGGGGTGGTCTCCGTGATCACTCTGATCGGCACCACCATCGCCACCGCCCTGCTCACGACGGTCACCAGTCGCGCCGTACTCGGCACGTCGGTCACCGCCGCCGAGGCCTGGCGCGACGCCCGCCCCCAGGTCCTGAAGCTGTTCGGCCTGATCTGCCTGCTGCTGCTCATCACTGTCGGCGTCATCGCCATGGGCGCGCTGCCCGGCATCCTCGTGGCCGTCACGGTGGGCGGTCCGCCCGGCGTAGCGCTCACCGTGCTGGGCATCATCGGTGCCGGCATCGTCGCCGTGTGGCTGTGGGTCCGCTTCTCGCTGTCCGCGCCCACGTTGATGCTGGAGAAGCAGGGCGTCATGAAGGCGCTGAGCCGGTCCGCGAAGCTGGTGCGCGGCTCCTGGTGGCGGATCTTCGGCATCCAGCTGCTCGCGTCGCTCATCGCGGGCCTGGTCGCGTCGCTCATCGTCATCCCCTTCGCCGTCCTCGCCACGGTGTTCAGCAGTGACGGCGCCTCCGGTTTCCTCTACAGCGCGGGCGGCGACATAGGCTGGGCGTTCCTCATCATCAGCGGGATCGGCTCGGTCATCGGCTCCACCATCACGTTCCCGATCACAGCCGGCGTCGCCGTGCTCCTCTACGTCGACCAGCGCATCCGCCGCGAGGCCCTCGACCTCGAACTGGGCCGCGCCGCCGGCGTCCAGGGCTACGGTCCCGGCACCACCCCGGGGAGCTGAGGGGGTGCACACCGCGGGGGGAGTTCTCACTTCGGCACGGGCGCTGCCCGAAGCCGCCGGCGGCGCCGTGCACACACTGCTGCGCGGCGACGGCGAGCCACCCCTCACCATCCCGCGCGATCCCGCACGGGAGGCGGCCCGGCGCGAGCTGTCCAAGCAGATGTACCACGAGAACGATCCCAGCTGGTTCCAGCGGGCTCTGGACGCCTTCTGGGAGTGGGTCGGCAAGCTGTTCGACACCGCCGCCACCGCGACACCCGGCGGTGCGCTCGGACTGATCGTCGTCATCGCCGCCGTGGTCGCCGTCCTGGGCGCCCTGTGGTGGCGGCTGGGCACCCCAGGGCGCCTGCCGACCTCCGCGCCCGCGCTGTTCGACGACCGGCCCCGCAGCGCCGCCGAACACCGTGCGGCCGCCGAGGCGCACGCCGCCCAGGGCCACTGGAACCAGGCCGTGCAGGAACGCATGCGCGCCGTCGTCCGCGCCCTGGAGGAACGCGCCCTGCTCGACATCCGCCCGGGCCGCACCGCTGACGAGGCGACAGCCGAGGCGGGCCGCGCCCTGCCCGCCCACGCCGACCGGCTGCACACCGCCGCGCGGAGTTTCGACGACGTCACATACGGCGGCCGGACCGCGACGGAACAGTCGTACCGGCACCTCACCGAACTCGACCGCGACCTGGAACGCAGCAAACCCCAGCTCGCGGGCACCGCTGCCGGCAACGGCAACGGCACGAACACCAGCGACCGCAGCGACAACACGGGCGGCAGCGCCCGCCAGGGAGCCGCCGGATGACGACCGAGGTCACGCTCCCCCCCACCTCGGCCTCGCCCACCGCCCGCCAGGTGTGGACCCGCGCGCGAGGTGTCGTCCTCGCGCTCGTCCTGCTGCTCGTGGCGGCCGTCGTCATCGCCGTGGTCCGCTCCGACGCCCGACACGGCGAACTCGACCCGCGCTCCGCCGACCCCTACGGCAGCCGCGCCGTCGCCGAACTCCTCGCCGAACGCAGTGTGGACACGCGCGTGGTCACCACCCTGCACGAGGCATCCGCCGCCGCGAATCCCGACACGACCCTCCTGGTCGCCGTCCCCGACCGCCTGACCCACCGCCAGCAGTCGAGACTGCACGCCGCGGTCGCCGACTCCGGCGGCCGCACCGTCCTGGTCTCCTCCGGCAGCGCGTCCGTCGACCGGCTCGCCCCGGGTGTCGTCGCCGACCCGGTCACCAGCTTCGGCTCCACCCTCTCCCCCCGCTGCTCCCTGCCCGCCGCCCGCAGCGCGGGCACCGCCGACACGGGCGGCATCCGCTACACCACCACCCATCTCGACGCCGACGAGTGCTACCCCAGCGAGCGCCTGGCCACCCTGCTGCGTGTCCCCGCGGCCACCGGCGGCGGGGACACCATCCTCATCGGTGCCCCCGACATCCTCCTCAACGACCGCCTCGACGAGCACGGCAACGCCTCGCTCGCCCTCCAACTCCTCGGCTCCCGCCCTCATCTGGTCTGGTACCTCCCCTCACTCGCCGACGCCTCCGAGGACGGCGAGAGCGGCTTCTTCGACCTGCTCCCCTCCGGCTGGCTCTGGGGCACCCTGCAGCTCTTCATCGCCGCAGCCCTGGCCGCCCTGTGGCGGGCACGCCGGCTCGGCCCCCTCGTGCCCGAAAGACTTCCCGTCGCGATCCGCGCCTCCGAAACCGTCGAAGGCCGCGCCCGCCTCTACCGCAAGGCGAACGCCCGGGACCGCGCGGCCGCCGCTCTTCGCTCCACCACACGCACCCGCCTCGCCCCCCTCGTAGGCGTCCCCGCCTCCCAGGCACACGCGCCCGAGGCCCTGCTGCCCGCCCTGTCCGCCCGCCTTCACGGCGACGGACAGCCGTCCCCGCACGATCTCCTGTTCGGCCCGCCGCCCGGCGACGACGCAGCCCTGACCTCCCTCGCCGACCGACTCGACGCCCTCGAAAGAGAGGTACGCCGTCCATGATGGACCCGACCACTGACAACGCCGCGCACACCGGGAATCCGGCCGCCGCCAGGGCCTCCCTGGAGGCACTGCGCGCCGAGATCGCCAAAGCCGTGGTCGGCCAGGACCCCGCTGTCACCGGCCTCGCCGTCGCCCTGCTGTGCCGCGGCCACGTGCTCCTCGAAGGCGTTCCCGGCGTCGCCAAGACACTGCTCGTCCGCACCCTCGCCGCTGCTCTGGAACTCGACACCAAGCGCGTCCAGTTCACCCCCGACCTGATGCCTAGCGACGTCACCGGCTCCCTGGTCTACGACGCCCGCACCGCGGAGTTCTCCTTCCAGCCCGGCCCCGTCTTCACCAACCTCTTCCTCGCCGACGAGATCAACCGCACGCCTCCGAAGACCCAGGCGTCGCTCCTGGAGGCCATGGAGGAACGGCAGGTCACCGTCGACGGCACCCCCCGCCCCCTCCCGGAGCCCTTCCTGGTCGCCGCCACCCAGAACCCCGTGGAGTACGAGGGCACCTATCCCCTCCCCGAAGCACAGCTCGACCGCTTCCTCCTCAAGCTCACCATCCCTCTCCCGTCCCGTCAGGACGAGATCGACGTCCTCACCCGCCACACCGAGGGCTTCGACCCCCGCGACCTGCGCGCCGCCGGCGTACGCCCCGTCGCGAGCGCCGCCGACCTGGAAGCGGCCCGCGCCGCGGTCGCCAGGACGACGGTCTCCCCCGAGATCACCGCCTACGTCGTCGACATCGTCCGCGCCACGCGCGAATCGCCGTCCCTCGCCCTGGGCGTCTCCCCCCGAGGAGCCACCGCCCTCCTGTCCACCGCCCGCGCCTGGGCCTGGCTGACGGGACGCGACTACGTCACCCCCGACGACGTCAAGGCCCTCGCCCTCCCCACCCTCCGCCACCGCGTACAGCTCCGGCCGGAGGCCGAGATGGAAGGCGTCACGACCGACTCGGTCATCAACGCCATCCTCGCCCACGTCCCCGTTCCCCGCTGATGGCCCTCACCGGACGCGCCGCCCTCCTCGCGGCACTCGGCTCTCTCCCCGTCGGCATCTGGGACCCCGGCTGGACGGGCATCCTCGCCGTCAACGCCCCCCTGGCGGTGGCCTGTGCCTGCGACTTCGCCCTGGCCGCCCCCGTACGCAGGCTCGGTCTGAGCCGCTCCGGCGACACCTCGGTGCGCCTGGGCGACAGCGCGGACGTCACCCTGACGCTCACCAACACGTCCCGCCGTCCGCTCCGTGCCCGCATCCGTGACGCCTGGCCTCCCAGCAGCTGGCAGCCCGGCACCGAGGTGGCGGCCTCCCGCCACCGCCTGTCGGTCCCCGCCGGTGAACGCCGGCGCATCACCACCCGGCTGCGTCCCACCCGCCGGGGCGACCGCCAGGCCGACCGCGTCACCATCCGCTCCTACGGCCCACTCGGTCTCTTCGCCCGCCAGGGCACGCACCAGGTTCCCTGGACGGTACGGGTGCTGCCGCCGTTCACCAGCCGCAAGCACCTGCCGTCCAAACTGGCCCGCCTGCGCGAACTGGACGGCCGCACCAGCGTCCTGACCCGCGGTGAGGGCACGGAGTTCGACAGCCTGCGCGAGTACGTTCCCGGCGACGACACCCGCTCCATCGACTGGCGTGCCACGGCCCGCCAGTCCGCCGTGGCGGTACGCACCTGGCGCCCCGAGCGAGACCGCCACATCCTGCTCGTCCTCGACACCGGCCGCACCTCCGCGGGCCGTGTCGGCGACATCCCCCGCCTCGACGCCTCCATGGACGCGGCCCTGCTCCTCGCGGCACTCGCCTCCAGGGCCGGCGACCGCGTGGACCTCCTCGCCCACGACCGCCGCCTCCGCGCCCTCGTACAGGGCCGGTCTGCAGGCGATGTTCTCCCGTCCCTGGTCAACGCCATGGCCACGCTCGAACCGGAACTCGTCGAAACCGACGCCCGGAGCCTCACCGCCACGGCCCTGCGGACGGCCCCCCGCCGTTCTCTGATCGTCCTGTTCACCACGCTCGACGCGGCCCCCATCGAAGAGGGCCTGCTTCCCGTACTGGCCCAACTCACCCAGCGGCACACAGTCCTGCTCGCATCGGTCGCGGACCCACATCTGGCCCAGATGTCGAAGGCCCGCGGAAACGCCGATGCGGTGTACGAGGCAGCGGCGGCCGCCCAGGCCCAGACCGAACGTGACCGGACAGCGGAGCAGCTCCGCCGCCACGGCGTCACCGTCGTCGACGCGACCCCGGACAGCCTGGCGCCGGCCCTGGCCGACGCCTATCTGGCGCTGAAAGCAGCGGGCCGCCTCTGACAAAGAACCCAATGACCAGAAAAGGCAGGTGGAAGGCCCGCCCCTGAAATGCAGAAAGCCCCGCACCATATCGGTGCGGGGCTCTCCCACAATTTGTTCGGCGGCGTCCTACTCTCCCACAGGGTCCCCCCTGCAGTACCATCGGCGCTCTGGGGCTTAGCTTCCGGGTTCGGAATGTAACCGGGCGTTTCCCCCACGCTATGACCACCGAAACACTATGAAACACGCAACCGCACCACACCACGGGCACGGGCGTGGGGTCGTTCGTGGTTTCAGAACCAACACAGTGGACGCGAGCAACTGAGGACAAGCCCTCGGCCTATTAGTACCGGTCAACTCCACACCTTACGGCGCTTCCATATCCGGCCTATCAACCCAGTCGTCTACTGGGAGCCTTACCCCATCAAGTGGGTGGGAGCCCTCATCTCGAAGCAGGCTTCCCGCTTAGATGCTTTCAGCGGTTATCCCTCCCGAACGTAGCCAACCAGCCATGCCCTTGGCAGAACAACTGGCACACCAGAGGTTCGTCCGTCCCGGTCCTCTCGTACTAGGGACAGCCCTTCTCAAGACTCCTGCGCGCGCAGCGGATAGGGACCGAACTGTCTCACGACGTTCTAAACCCAGCTCGCGTACCGCTTTAATGGGCGAACAGCCCAACCCTTGGGACCGACTCCAGCCCCAGGATGCGACGAGCCGACATCGAGGTGCCAAACCATCCCGTCGATATGGACTCTTGGGGAAGATCAGCCTGTTATCCCCGGGGTACCTTTTATCCGTTGAGCGACGGCGCTTCCACAAGCCACCGCCGGATCACTAGTCCCGACTTTCGTCCCTGCTCGACCCGTCGGTCTCACAGTCAAGCTCCCTTGTGCACTTACACTCACCACCTGATTGCCAACCAGGCTGAGGGAACCTTTGGGCGCCTCCGTTACCCTTTAGGAGGCAACCGCCCCAGTTAAACTACCCATCAGACACTGTCCCTGATCCGGATCACGGACCCAGGTTAGACATCCAGCACGACCAGACTGGTATTTCAACGACGACTCCACCACCACTGGCGTGGCGGCTTCACGGTCTCCCAGCTATCCTACACAAGCCGAACCGAACACCAATATCAAACTGTAGTAAAGGTCCCGGGGTCTTTCCGTCCTGCTGCGCGAAACGAGCATCTTTACTCGTAGTGCAATTTCACCGGGCCTATGGTTGAGACAGTCGAGAAGTCGTTACGCCATTCGTGCAGGTCGGAACTTACCCGACAAGGAATTTCGCTACCTTAGGATGGTTATAGTTACCACCGCCGTTTACTGGCGCTTAAGTTCTCAGCTTCGCCACCCCGAAGAGTGACTGACCGGTCCCCTTAACGTTCCAGCACCGGGCAGGCGTCAGTCCGTATACCTCGCCTTACGGCTTCGCACGGACCTGTGTTTTTAGTAAACAGTCGCTTCTCGCTGGTCTCTGCGGCCACCCCCAGCTCACCGAGTAAATCGGATCACCGGTGATGGCCCCCCTTCTCCCGAAGTTACGGGGGCATTTTGCCGAGTTCCTTAACCATAGTTCACCCGAACGCCTCGGTATTCTCTACCTGACCACCTGAGTCGGTTTGGGGTACGGGCCGCCATGAAACTCGCTAGAGGCTTTTCTCGACAGCATAGGATCGTCCACTTCACCACAATCGGCTCGGCATCGGGTCTCAGACTACGTGTCAGACGGATTTGCCTGCCTGACGTCCTACACCCTTACCCCGGGACAACCACCGCCCGGGCTGGACTGCCTTCCTGCGTCACCCCATCACTCACCTACTGCAGGTCTGGTCCGTCGGCTCCACCACTCCCCTTCACCCGAAGGATCCGGGGCGGCTTCACGGACTTAGCATCGCCTGGTTCGATGTCTGTCGCTTCACAGCGGGTACCGGAATATCAACCGGTTGTCCATCGACTACGCCTGTCGGCCTCGCCTTAGGTCCCGACTTACCCTGGGCAGATCAGCTTGACCCAGGAACCCTTGGTCAATCGGCGCACACGTTTCTCACGTGTGTATCGCTACTCATGCCTGCATTCTCACTCGTGAACCGTCCACAACTCGCTTCCGCGGCTGCTTCACCCGGCACACGACGCTCCCCTACCCATCACGATCCCCGTTGGGGGCACATATCGCAATGACACGACTTCGGCGGTACGCTTGAGCCCCGCTACATTGTCGGCGCGGAATCACTAGACCAGTGAGCTATTACGCACTCTTTCAAGGATGGCTGCTTCTAAGCCAACCTCCTGGTTGTCTGTGCGACTCCACATCCTTTCCCACTTAGCGTACGCTTGGGGGCCTTAGTCGATGCTCTGGGCTGTTTCCCTCTCGACCATGGAGCTTATCCCCCACGGTCTCACTGCCGCGCTCTCACTTACCGGCATTCGGAGTTTGGCTAAGGTCAGTAACCCGGTAGGGCCCATCGCCTATCCAGTGCTCTACCTCCGGCAAGAAACACGCGACGCTGCACCTAAATGCATTTCGGGGAGAACCAGCTATCACGGAGTTTGATTGGCCTTTCACCCCTAACCACAGGTCATCCCCCAGGTTTTCAACCCTGGTGGGTTCGGTCCTCCACGAAGTCTTACCTCCGCTTCAACCTGCCCATGGCTAGATCACTCCGCTTCGGGTCTTGAGCGTGCTACTGGGGCGCCCTGTTCGGACTCGCTTTCGCTACGGCTTCCCCACCCGGGTTAACCTCGCAACACACCGCAAACTCGCAGGCTCATTCTTCAAAAGGCACGCAGTCACGACGCGGGGACGAATCCCCGCGCGACGCTCCCACGGCTTGTAGGCACACGGTTTCAGGTACTATTTCACTCCGCTCCCGCGGTACTTTTCACCATTCCCTCACGGTACTGTCCGCTATCGGTCACCAGGGAATATTTAGGCTTGGCGGGTGGTCCCGCCGGATTCACACGGGATTTCTCGGGCCCCGTGCTACTTGGGTGTCTCTCCAACGAGCCGCTGACGTTTCGACTACGGGGGTCTTACCCTCTGCGCCGGACCTTTCGCATGTCCTTCGTCTACGCCAGCGGTTTCTGACTCGTCTCATGGCCGGCAGACCATGACCGAGAGATCCCACAACCCCGCATGCGCAACCCCTGCCGGGTCTTGCACGCATGCGGTTTGGCCTCATCCGGTTTCGCTCGCCACTACTCCCGGAATCACGGTTGTTTTCTCTTCCTGCGGGTACTGAGATGTTTCACTTCCCCGCGTTCCCTCCGCACTGCCTATGTGTTCAGCAGTGGGTGACAGCCCATGACGACTGCCGGGTTTCCCCATTCGGACACCCCCGGATCACAGCCTGGTTGACGGCTCCCCGGGGCCTATCGTGGCCTCCCACGTCCTTCATCGGTTCCTGGTGCCAAGGCATCCACCGTGCGCCCTTAAAAACTTGGCCACAGATGCTCGCGTCCACTGTGCAGTTCTCAAACAACGACCGACCACCCGTCACGCACCGCGTGCGCGGTGCTGTACCGGGGCCGGCACCGAGAGACAGGCCGTGCGGCCGTGCCCTCAGACACCCAACAGCGTGCCCGACACGGCCGGCCGACCAGATCAGCGTTCCACGCCCCGAGGGGCAGTACTAGCGCCTGGTCCGTCCTGGACCGTGCCGAATAATCAACGTTCCACCCATGAGCTGACCACCGCCGGACGGATGCCGGCGCAGTGGCTCTGGCTGCCTGCGGCAGCTAGATGCTCCTTAGAAAGGAGGTGATCCAGCCGCACCTTCCGGTACGGCTACCTTGTTACGACTTCGTCCCAATCGCCAGTCCCACCTTCGACGGCTCCCTCCCACGAGGGGTTGGGCCACCGGCTTCGGGTGTTACCGACTTTCGTGACGTGACGGGCGGTGTGTACAAGGCCCGGGAACGTATTCACCGCAGCGATGCTGATCTGCGATTACTAGCGACTCCGACTTCATGGGGTCGAGTTGCAGACCCCAATCCGAACTGAGACCGGCTTTTTGAGATTCGCTCCACCTTGCGGTATCGCAGCTCATTGTACCGGCCATTGTAGCACGTGTGCAGCCCAAGACATAAGGGGCATGATGACTTGACGTCGTCCCCACCTTCCTCCGAGTTGACCCCGGCGGTCTCCCGTGAGTCCCCAGCACCCCGAGGGGCCTGCTGGCAACACAGGACAAGGGTTGCGCTCGTTGCGGGACTTAACCCAACATCTCACGACACGAGCTGACGACAGCCATGCACCACCTGTACACCGACCACAAGGGGGCGCCCGTCTCCGGGCGTTTCCGGTGTATGTCAAGCCTTGGTAAGGTTCTTCGCGTTGCGTCGAATTAAGCCACATGCTCCGCCGCTTGTGCGGGCCCCCGTCAATTCCTTTGAGTTTTAGCCTTGCGGCCGTACTCCCCAGGCGGGGAACTTAATGCGTTAGCTGCGGCACCGACGACGTGGAATGTCGCCAACACCTAGTTCCCACCGTTTACGGCGTGGACTACCAGGGTATCTAATCCTGTTCGCTCCCCACGCTTTCGCTCCTCAGCGTCAGTGTCGGCCCAGAGATCCGCCTTCGCCACCGGTGTTCCTCCTGATATCTGCGCATTTCACCGCTACACCAGGAATTCCGATCTCCCCTACCGAACTCTAGCCTGCCCGTATCGACTGCAGACCCGGGGTTGAGCCCCGGGCTTTCACAATTGACGCGACAGGCCGCCTACGAGCTCTTTACGCCCAATAATTCCGGACAACGCTCGCGCCCTACGTATTACCGCGGCTGCTGGCACGTAGTTAGCCGGCGCTTCTTCTGCAGGTACCGTCACTTGCGCTTCTTCCCTGCTGAAAGAGGTTTACAACCCGAAGGCCGTCGTCCCTCACGCGGCGTCGCTGCATCAGGCTTGCGCCCATTGTGCAATATTCCCCACTGCTGCCTCCCGTAGGAGTCTGGGCCGTGTCTCAGTCCCAGTGTGGCCGGTCGCCCTCTCAGGCCGGCTACCCGTCGTCGCCTTGGTGAGCCGTTACCTCACCAACCAGCTGATAGGCCGCGGGCTCATCCCTCACCGCCGGAGCTTTCAACCCCCGCCCATGCGGGCGGGGGTGTCATCCGGTATTAGACCCCGTTTCCAGGGCTTGTCCCGAAGTGAGGGGCAGATTGCCCACGTGTTACTCACCCGTTCGCCACTAATCCCCACCGAGGTGGTTCATCGTTCGACTTGCATGTGTTAAGCACGCCGCCAGCGTTCGTCCTGAGCCAGGATCAAACTCTCCGTGAATGCTTCCGGGGTGTCCCGGTGACACACACGGGAGCGGAACCGCCGGAGGAATGATCCGGCGGTTCACAGCGTCCTCGCTGTGTTTTTTCAAAGGAACCTCGTCCCGGCCCTGGGGGCCGGAGACGGGGTATCAACATATCTGGCGTTGATTTTTGGCACGCTGTTGAGTTCTCAAGGAACGGTCGCTTCCTTTGTACTCACCCTCGCGGGTTTTCCTCCGGGCGCTTCCCTTCGGTCCTGCGTTTCCGACTCTATCAGATCTTTCCGATCCGGTTTCCTCGGGGTTTTGCTTTCCAGGTGTACGCTTTTCGCGTTTCCCTTTCCGGCGGGTCCGACTTTATCAGAAGTTTCGCGCCGGATTGACCGGCAGTAGCTTTCCGATTCATCGGGAGGGGCTTCGTCGAAAGTTTGAAGTATCGAGAAGCAGTCAGATGCTCACCGTTGCCGCTGCGGATCCAGGGACCCTGCTCCAGGCAACTGTTCAAATCTACCTCCCCACACCGCTTGTGTCAACGGCTCCTGCGGGGCGAAGAGGAGACTAGCAGCTCAACCGACCGGTCCGCACATCAGGCGGCTGTGGGTACGACCGCGCTGCGCTCGGCGGCCTCCAGGTCACCGGTCTCTCCGGCCCGTGCCGCACGTCCGCCCACTACGTAGACGTAGACGAGGAAGAGCAGCTCCGCGACGACGCCGATGCTGATGCGGGCCCAGGTGGGAAGGCCCGAGGGGGTGACGAAGCCTTCGATCGCGCCGGAGACGAAGAGGACCAGCGCGAGGCCTATCGCCATGGCCAGTGCTGCTCGGCCCTCCTCCGCGAGGGCCCTGCGCCGGGGCCGCGGACCGGGGTCGATGAGGGTCCAGCCGAGGCGTAGACCGGTGCCGGCGGCGACGAAGACCGCGGTCAGTTCCAGGAGGCCGTGGGGCAGCACGAGACCGAGGAAGGTGTCGAGTCGGCCGGCGGAGGCCATCAGACCGAAGCCGATACCCAGGTTGAGCATGTTCTGGAAGAGGATCCAGATCACCGGCAGGCCCAGGAAGACGCCCAGGATCAGGCAGAGGGCGGCGGCCCACGCGTTGTTCGTCCAGACCTGGGCGGCGAAGGAGGCCGCGGGGTTGCTGGAGTAGTACGTCTCGTACTGGCCGCCGGGGCGGGTGAGCTCGCGCAGTTCGCTGGGGGCGGCGATGGACGCCTGGACCTCGGGGTGGGTACCTATCCACCAGCCGAGGAGGGCCGCGACGGCGGTGGAGAGGAGTGCGGTGGGCACCCACCAGTGGCGCGCTCGGTAGACGGCGGCCGGGAAGCTGTGGGAGAGGAAGTGTGTGACGTCCCGCCAGGATGCACGGCGGGCTCCTGTCACGGCGCCGCGCGCGCGTGCCACCAGCTGGCTGAGCCTGCCGGTGAGCTGCGGGTCGGGAGCCGCGGACTGGATCAGCGACAGGTGGGTGGCCGTGCGCTGGTAGAGCACGACGAGTTCGTCGGCCTCGGCACCGGTCAGGCGGCGCTGGCGCCGGAGCAGGGTGTCGAGGCGGTCCCACTCCGCGCGGTGGGCGGAGACGAAGACGTCGAGGTCCATCGGTGTGCCTGCTCCTCGGCTGTTCGTCGGCTCTGGGCCGAAGGCTCGTCGTCGATCGTGCGGGCCGGCCTCATCGGTCGTACGGCATGAGTCGTACGACATGATCAGCTGGTCGTACCGCGGTGCGATGTGTCATCAGCTTGGCAGACTGGCGGTGTTCGGGGCAGGCCAGGGGAAGGACGTGCGGACATGAGTGAGCTGGTGACGGGCGAGGCGGTGGCGCTGGAGTTGCGCCCCGCGAAGGTGCCCAGCAGGGCGCTGGCCGTGCTGCTCGACCTGGCCGCGGCCTTGACGGTGTACGTCGTGGCGACGATCGCGCTGGTGGCCGCCACGGCCTCCCTGGACGAGGCGGCGCAGGCCGCGATCTTCATCGCGGTGTTCGTGTTGTTGCTGGTGGGCGGGCCGATCGCGGTCGAGACGCTCAGTCACGGGCGGTCGCTCGGGAAGATGGCGTGCGGGCTGCGGGTCGTACGGGACGACGGCGGACCGATCCGCTTCCGGCACGCGCTGGTACGGGGCTTGATCGGTGTGATCGAGATCCTCATGACGATGGGCGTCATTGCGTGCATCGCCTCGCTGGCGTCGTCTCGGGGGCGGCGGCTCGGGGATGTCTTCGCGGGGACCCTGGTCGTGCGGGAAAGGTTGCCGGTCGGGCCGATGGGGTTCGTACCGCCGCCTCCGCCCTGGCTGGCCGGTCGTTTCTCCGGGCTCGATCTGTCCGCGGTGCCCGACGGTCTGTGGCTCGCCGTCCGCCAGTACCTGACGCGGATGCGGCAGCTGGACCCGCAGGTGGGCCGGACGATGGCGGAGCGGTTGGCCGCGGACCTGGCGGACCGGACCGGGGCGCCGGTGCCGCAGGGCGTTCCGGCGGCGGCGTATCTGGCGGCGGTGGTGCAGGAGCGGCAGGCCCGGGAGGCACGGCGTGCCTTCGGACAGGCCTCGGCCGCGGGGAGCGGGACGGTCGGTGCCGTCGGCCCGGTGGGTGCGTACGGATCGCCCGCGCACCATGCGGCTCCGCCGTCCCCGTCTCCGTCCGCTCCCGCCGTGCCCCTCACACCTGCCTCGCCCGCCTCGCCGCCGACCGAGGGCCCCTCGACCGGGTTCGTGCCACCGGTGTAGGCCGGTTGCGGGTCGGTCGCTCGCGTCTTCGGTCAGTCGAAGACCGAGGGCGGTGATTCGAGGTCCTCGAGTTCGATGCCGGGGGCCGCGAGGACCACGTCCCCGGCGAGGTGCACGGTGTGCTGCTCGCCCGTGTCCAGGGCCGTGACCTGGTATTCGTCCACGGTCAGGGGTCCGTTGTCAGTGGCGTGTGCTTCTCTTCTCACCAAGGCCCAGGACTGGTCCACGGTGCGCGGGGCGAGCACCGGATCGGTGAGGGCGACGAGGCGTACGCGGGTGGCTGACGCGGAGGGGGTGAGGCGCAGCAGACGGGCGGTGGCGACGAGGAACGCCGGGGACGAGCCGGTGAAGGCGTGGGCGCGCACATTGCCTTCGGTGGCGTGGGTTCCGGTCGGGTCGGTACGGACCCAGGTGACGCCGTCGAGAGCGGCGCCGCGGACCTGCCAGCTCGCGGCGTGCAGTTCGAGGCGGATGGGACGGCCGAGCTCGTCGAGGGCGAGGTCGACCGAGCCCAGGTGATCGCCGGAGGGGGCGGTGAGCTGGGAGACGTAGCGCCAGCCGGAGGGGCCGGGGGCGCACTGGAAGTGCTCTTCGGCGAGGGGGGTGTGATCGTGCGGATCGTGGAGCGAATAACGGCCGCGGGGCATGGGGGTCCTGGATCTTGACGGGCTGGGCCGGTCGCCTGCCGACCCATGGGGCAGGCCCCCGACACGGGGGTGCGGGGGCCTGCCTCGGATGGGGCCGCTGCCGGGGAGCGCGCCGGTGGACCGGTGCGCTCTCCACGGCGGGTGCGTGGGCTCAGTAGCGGTAGTGGTCCGACTTGTACGGGCCCTCGACCGTCACACCGATGTACTCGGCCTGCTCGGGGCGGAGCGTGGTCAGCTTCACGCCGAGCGCGTCGAGGTGCAGACGGGCGACCTTCTCGTCCAGGTGCTTGGGCAGCACGTAGACGCCGGTCGGGTACGCCTCGGGCTTGGTGAACAGCTCGATCTGGGCCAGGGTCTGGTCCGCGAAGGAGTTGGACATCACGAACGACGGGTGACCGGTGGCGTTGCCCAGGTTCAGCAGGCGGCCCTCGGAGAGGAGGATGAGCACCTTGCCGTCGGGGAAGGTCCAGGTGTGGACCTGCGGCTTGACCTCGTCCTTGACGATGCCGGGGATCTGGGCGAGGCCGGCCATGTCGATCTCGTTGTCGAAGTGGCCGATGTTGCCGACGATGGCCTGGTGCTTCATCTTGGCCATGTCGGCGGCCATGATGATGTCCTTGTTGCCGGTCGTGGTGACGAAGATGTCGGCCTTGTCGACGACCTCGTCCAGCGTCGTGACCTGGTAGCCGTCCATCGCCGCCTGCAGGGCGCAGATCGGGTCGATCTCGGTGATGATCACACGGGCGCCCTGGCCCCGGAGGGACTCCGCGCAGCCCTTGCCGACGTCGCCGTAGCCGCAGACGACGGCGGTCTTGCCGCCGATCAGGGTGTCGGTGGCGCGGTTGATGCCGTCGATCAGGGAGTGGCGGCAGCCGTACTTGTTGTCGAACTTCGACTTGGTGACGGCGTCGTTCACATTGATCGCCGGGAACAGCAGGGTGCCGTCGCGGTGCATCTCGTACAGGCGGTGGACGCCGGTGGTGGTCTCCTCGGTCACGCCGCGGATCTCGGACGCCAGCTGGGTCCACTTCTGCGGCGACTCGGCCACCGTGCGGGTGAGGAGTTCGAGGATGACGCGGTGCTCGTCGGACTCGGCGGTGTCGGGCGAGGGGACCTTGCCGTCCTTCTCGTACTCGACGCCCTTGTGGACCAGGAGGGTGGCGTCACCACCGTCGTCCAGGATCATGTTCGGGCCGCCGGTGGGGGTGTCCGGCCAGGACAGCGCCTGCTCCGTGCACCACCAGTACTCCTCCAGCGTCTCGCCCTTCCAGGCGAAGACCGGGACGCCCTGCGGGTCCTCGGGCGTGCCGTTCGGGCCGACGGCGATGGCGGCCGCGGCGTGGTCCTGGGTGGAGAAGATGTTGCAGGACGCCCAGCGGACCTGGGCGCCGAGGGCGGTCAGGGTCTCGATGAGGACGGCGGTCTGCACCGTCATGTGCAGGGAACCGGTGACACGGGCGCCGGCCAGGGGCTGTGCCTCGGCGTACTCCTTGCGGATCGCCATCAGGCCGGGCATCTCGTGCTCGGCGAGGGTGATCTCCTTGCGGCCGAAGGCGGCCAGGGAGAGGTCGGCGACCTTGAAGTCCTGTCGGTTGTCGACAGTCGTCATGAAGAGCTGCTCCTCGGGGTGTGGGTCGAGGTGGGTACGGCTGGTCTGCGCGGCGGCGGACACAGGAGTGCCCGAGGAGGACACAGGCATGCCCGCGTGCGGCGCAGCGCAGTCCGTCGGAGGCCCTCTCTCCCTCGGCCGGTCCGCAGGGACCGCCCGACCGCCATCAGCAGCGACGTCTGGCTTCGTCCCAAGCTACACCGACGGGCCCGGTCATCCCCAGTGAGTCACCGAACACATCACGCCGACCGCCGACCGCCGAACACTGACCGCCGACCGCCGGCCGCCGAACACTGACGGCCCGGGCCTGGGTCAGTGTTCCGTCCGGGCCGGGCCGCCGGGGGTGGCCTCGGCGTCGGCGCCCTTGGCGGATTCGGCCTCGCTGTAGATGTCGGGCTCCAGGTAGATCACGCGGGCGATCGGGACGGCTTCGCGAATGCGGGACTCGGCGGCGTCGATGGCGGCGGCGACCTCCGCGGCCGTGTCGTCGTGCCGTACGGCGATCTTCGCGGCGACCAGGAGTTCCTCGGGGCCGATGTGGAGGGTGCGCATGTGGATGACGCGGGTGACGGTGCCGCCGTCGACGACGGCTGCCTCGATCTTTTGGGTCTCCTCGGCGCCCGCGGCCTCGCCGAGCAGCAGCGACTTCGTCTCGACGGCGAGGACCAGGGCGATCAGGACGAGCAGGACGCCGATGCAGAGGGTGCCGATGCCGTCCCAGACGCTGTCGCCGGTCAGCAGGGCGAGCCCGACACCGCCGAGGGCGAGGACGAGGCCGACGAGGGCACCGAGGTCCTCCAGGAGGACTACCGGCAGTTCCGGGGCCTTGGCGTGGCGGACGAACTCCTTCCAGGAGCGCTTGCCGCGCAGGGCGTTGGACTCCTTGATGGCGGTGCGGAAGGAGAAGGCCTCGGCGATGATCGCGAAGACGAGGACTCCGACCGGCCAGTACCAGTGCGTGAGCTCGTGCGGGTGCTTGATCTTCTCGTAGCCCTCGTAGAGGGCGAACATGCCACCGAGCGAGAACAGCACGATGGAGACGAGGAAGGCGTAGATGTAGCGCTCGCGACCGTAGCCGAAGGGGTGTTGCGGGGTGGCCTGCCGCTGCGCCCGCTTGCCGCCGACCAGCAGCAGGGCCTGGTTGCCGGAGTCGGCCACGGAGTGCACCGATTCGGCGAGCATCGACGAGGAGCCGCTGAAGAGGAACGCCACGAACTTCGCTACCGCGATCGCGGCGTTGGCGGCGAGTGCCGCGACGATCGCCTTGGTGCCGCCTGACGCGCTCATGTGTTCGCGTTGTCCCTTCGTACGCCGTTCACGGGCCCGGGCGGACGTCTTCGTACGCCGCCCGGGGCTCCGACTGTCCTTTGACGGGGGGACATTGTTGCAGCTCGATGGGGCGACGGTGGGCCAGAACGTCGCCATCGGGCGGTCAGACGACGACAGTTGCCCTGAACAGGATTCCGGTACCGGAGACTTCCGCCTTTTCGCCCGCCGGTACGAACACCGAGGTGCCCGGGGACAGCTCGTGCTCACCGGCCCGTACCGAACCTGCCGTGCAGAGCAGGATCTGCGGGGTGGCCAGCGTGAGGTCGTGGGTGGTGCCGCCCGCCGGGAGGACGTAGCGGGAGAGCCGGAACTCGTCGGTGGGGGTTTCGTAGAGTTCTTCGCCGTCCGGTGCGGCTTCCGGGCGCAGCACGCCGGGGTCGCGGGGCTCGAAGCGGACGATGCGCAGGAGTTCGGGGACGTCGACGTGCTTGGGGGTCAGCCCGCAGCGCAGGACGTTGTCGGAGTTGGCCATGATCTCGACGCCGAGGCCGTTCAGGTAGGCGTGCGGGACGCCGGCACCGAGGTAGAGGGCTTCGCCGGGCTGGAGCCGGACGTGGTTGAGGAGCATGGCGGCGATGACGCCGGGGTCGCCCGGGTAGTGGTGGGCGATCTCGGCGTACGGGGCGTGGTCGCCGCCGAGGCGTTCGCAGGCGGCGGCCGCTTCCGTGACGGTGTGGGCCATTTCGTCGCGGTCTGCGGTGAGGATCGCGGTGAGGACCTCGCGCAGGGCCGCGTCCTCGGGGCGGGCGCGCAGCAGGTCGACGTACGGCTTGAGGGAGTCCACGCCGAGGGCGTCGAGCAGTTCGGCGGCGTGCCGCGGGTCGCGGAAGCCGCACAGGCCGTCGAAGTCGGTCAGTGCGCAGACCAGTTCGGGCTTGTGGTTGGCGTCCTTGTAGTTGCGGTGCGGGGCGGTGACGGGGACACCGCGTCGCTCCTCGTCCGCGTAGCCCGCCTTCGCCTGGTCCAGGTCGGGGTGGACCTGGAGGGAGAGGGGCGCTCCGGCGGCGAGGAGTTTGAGGAGGAAGGGCAGGCGCGGGCCGAACTTCGCGACCGAGGCCGCGCCGAGTTCCCGTTCCGGGTCGGTGTCGATGACCTCGGCGAGCGTGCCCCGGTCGGTGCGCGAGGGCGCGCCGGGGTGGGCGCCCAGCCACATCTCCGCCTGCGGCTCGCCGGTCGGTTCGACGCCGAGCAGTTCGGCGATGGCGGTGGTGGAACCCCAGGCGTAGGGGCGGATGGTGTTGTCGAGGCGATCCATCGGGTTCTCTCTGGGTCCTTCGGCAGGTTCTCGTACGGAGGGGCGGGGCGCCCGTGCCGGGCCGCCCGACACGGGCCCGTCCGCGTCGGGGCTTGCGCGTCTGGACGTCCGCGTGTGGACGTCCACGTGCGGACGTCCGTGTCTGGACGTCCGGGCGGGTCGCCCGGGTCAGGCCGTCCCGGGCATGATCAGGCTCCCGAGGTGAGCGCCAGGTAAACGGCGGCGAAATCCGTGACGGCGATCAGTTCGGCGAGGGTCTCCAGTTCGCCGCCCTCCTCCGGTTCCAGTTCGCTGATCGGCGTGTCGTGGCTGAGGGCCAGTTCACGGGCGGCCGGGGCGGCGGTGAGGCCACCGATCGGGCGGTCGCGGAGCAGCACCACGCGCGCGTGCAGGGCGGGCGGCTCCTCCACGCGGTCGCGGAAGAAGTCGTCCGGGTTGGCGCGGGCGGCGAGCGGGCCTGCCAGCAGGGCGCTGTGCACGCCGAGCGCCTCGGGGAGTTCGGCGACGACGGCGGGGTTGCCGGACAGTTCCGCGAGCGCGGCGGCGAAGCGGCGGCCCGCCGGGCCGGCCGAGGTGCCCTCGGTCCATACGACGGGGAGCGCGTCGGCCAGTTCGGCGGCCAGGGTCTTGGCGGGGTTGTTGTAGATGGCGATGGCCGGGCCGCAGCGTTCGGCGACGCGGTCGAGGCGGTCGGCGACCTTCTCCAGGGCGTCCGGCGGGGCGGTGAGCAGGCCGGTGCGGTCCAGCAGCGCGAGCAGCGGGGTGAGCAGCGCCCACAGGACTCCGGGGGCTGAGGAGGCGAGCGGTTCCTCCTGCTCGTCCTGCTCGTAGGGTGCGGTCGCCATGGGGACGAACAGGCCGTGGGAGCCGTTGACCGCTTCGGCGAGCGGGGTGCGGGCGGGGGCCACGGCGACGACGGTGCAGCCGCGCCGGTAGGCCTGTTCGGAGAGCAGGGACAGGCCCGGTTCGGTGCCGTCCGGGGTGGTGATCAGGAGCAGGTCCACGGAGCCGGCCCAGCCGGGCAGCTCCCAGCGCAGCGCGCCCGCGGCGGGGGCCACGCCGGTGGGCGCGATCCGGGTGACGGGGCTGCCGGCGCCGGCGAGGGTGCCGAGGAGGTCGGCGGTCTGGGTGGCGGCGGCGCCGGGGCCCGCGATCAGGACGGCGCGGGGACGGCCGTCGGGCTTGAGGTCGTGGACTCCGGCCTCGGCGGCGTACCGGGCGGCGGTGCGGACTCGGGCGCCTGCTTCGGCGGCGCCGCGGAGCAGCCCGCGGTGGTCGGCCTCGGCGAGGCCCTCCGGTGAGTCGAGCAGCGATTCGTCGATCATGGGCGGCAGCCTTCGAACGGCGGGGCGTCGGTACGCGGGGCGGCGGGTCGCTGATGCGCAGGGTCGCCGGGTCGTCGGTTACACGGGGCGGCGGGCCTCGTCGACGAGGAGGACGGGGATGCCGTCCCGGATCGGATACGCCAGGCCGCATTCCTGGCCGGTGCAGATCAGCTCACTGTCCTGCTCCTTGAGGGGGGAGTGGCAGGCCGGGCAGGCGAGGATCTCCAGGAGGCCGGTTTCCAGCGGCATGGGGGTTCCCTTCGGGCGGGCGTATGCGGATGTGCCTGGTCAGGGTACCGCCGGTGGAGCCGGTGCGGGCGGGCAGCGGCTGTCGGGCCGACGCCCGGCCCGCCCGGACGCCACGAGGACGCCGGGCGGCCACCCGCGCGGGGCGGGCGTCGTGGGGCTTCAGCCTCGGATGATGTCCAGGGCCTCGTCGCGGACCCTGGTCATGGTGGCCTCGTCGCGGGCCTCGGCGTTCAGGCGCAGGAGGGGCTCCGTGTTGGAGGGGCGGACGTTGAACCACCAGTCGGCCGCGGTGACGGTGAGGCCGTCCAGTTCGTCCAGGGTGATGCCCTCGCGGCCCTCGTACGCGGCCCTGATCGCGGCGAGGCGGGCCGCCTGGTCGTCGACCGTGGAGTTGATCTCGCCCGAGCCGGCGTAGCGGTCGTACTGGGCGACCAGGTCGGACAGGGTGCCCTGCTGGCCGCCGAGGGCGGCGAGGACGTGCAGGGCGGCCAGCATGCCGGTGTCGGCGTTCCAGAAGTCGCGGAAGTAGTAGTGCGCCGAGTGCTCCCCGCCGAAGATCGCGCCGTGCGTGGCCATCTCGGCCTTGATGAAGGAGTGGCCCACGCGCGTGCGTACCGGTGTGCCGCCGTTCTCCTCGACGACCTCCGGCACCGACCAGGAGGTGATCAGGTTGTGGATGATCGTGCCCTTGCCACCGTTGCGGGCCAGTTCGCGGGCAGCGACCAGGGCGGTGATCGCGGACGGGGAGACCGGTTCGCCCCGCTCGTCGACGACGAAGCAGCGGTCGGCGTCGCCGTCGAAGGCGAGGCCGAGGTCGGCGCCCTCCTCACGGACCCGCTGCCGCAGATCGACGAGGTTGGCCGGGTCGAGCGGGTTGGCCTCGTGGTTGGGGAAGGTGCCGTCGAGTTCGAAGTACATCGGGACGACGGTGAGCGGCAGGTCCGCCAGCACCGTGGGAACGGTGTGCCCGCCCATGCCGTTGCCCGCGTCGACGACGACCTTCAGGGGGCGGCCGGCGGTCAGGTCCACGAGGGAGCGCAGATGCGCCGCGTAGTCGCCCAGCGTGTCCCGCCGGGTGATCGTTCCCATCGGGCCGACCGGCTCGGGGGCACCCGACTCGCTCCATTTCTCGACGAGTTCGCGGATCTCCACCAGCCCGGTGTTCTGACCGACCGGGGCGGCGCCCGCGCGGCACAGCTTGATGCCGTTGTACTGGGCCGGGTTGTGCGAGGCGGTGAACATCGCGCCGGGCAGGTTCAGCGCGCCCGAGGCGTAGTAGAGCTGGTCCGTGGAGCAGAGGCCGATCTCGGTCACGTCGACGCCGTGGGCCGCGGCCCCGCGGGCGAAGGCGCCCGACAGGCCGGGCGAGGAGGGCCGCATGTCATGGCCGGTGACGATGGCGCTCGCGTCGGTCACCCGGGCGAAGGCCGCGCCGAAGAGTTCGGCCAGGGGCTCGTCCCACTGGTCGGGGACGATCCCACGTACGTCGTACGCCTTCACGATCTGTGACAGATCAGCAGCCACGGCCAACCCTTCCGAAAGTCCTGTGGTCACCACAAACTACCCGCAGCGGATGACACTCCGCTGCGGGCGGTTCGGTGTGGCCCGACCGGGCTCACGGGACGTCGTCCCGGGTGCCCTCTCCGGTGTCGTCTCGGGTGTCCTCCCAGGTGTCGTTCCAGGTGTCGTTCCAGGTGTCGTTCCAGGTGGGTCTCGGGTCAGGGCAGCATCCACCCCAGCACCGCGGTGCTCTGGCCCACCACGACCAGGCACATCACGAACAGCAGGACGAGGCTCCAGGGCAGCACCTTGCGCAGCAGGTCTCCCTCCTTGCCCGCCAGCCCGACGGCGGCGCAGGCGATGGTGAGGTTCTGCGGCGAGATCATCTTGCCGAGGACACCGCCCGAACTGTTCGCGGCCGCCAGCAGGTCGGGCGACAGCCCGGACTCCCGGGCGGCGGTCACCTGGAGGGCGCCGAAGAGGGCGTTGGCCGAGGTGTCCGACCCGGTGACGGCGACGCCGAACCAGCCCAGCACGGGCGACAGGAAGGCCAGTCCGGCACCGGCGGCGGCCACGAAGTAGCCGATCGTCGCCGCCTGGCCGGAGAGGTTCATGACGTAGGCGAGCGCCAGCACGGAGGTCACCGTGAGGATGGCGAAGCGCAGTTCGTACACGGTCGCCGCCCATTCCCTGACCGCCACGCGCGCGTGCACACCGAGCACGACCGCGGTGGCCACCCCGGCGAACAGGACGAGGGTGCCGCCGGTCGAGACGATCGGCCAGGTGAACACGTTGGCGCCGACCGGCTCCCCGTTCGGCGCGGCGACGTCGAGGAAGGGCCAGTCGGTCCTCCGGGTCGCCCCGGCCAGCCAGTCCTTGATCACCGGGATCTGCGCGACGGAGAAGACCACCACGATCAGCGCGTACGGGGCGTACGCCCGCAGGACCTCGCCGCGCGGGTCCTCCTCGTCCAGCTCCTCGCTGCGTACGCCGGTCAGTACGGAGGTGCGTACGGCCTCGGAGGCCGGCACGCGCGAATGCGGTACGGCGACCAGGGCGCCCGCGCCCGCCATGGCCGCGGCGATGTCGGCGAGTTGCGCGGAGACGTAGTTGGACGCGACGAACTGGGCGATGGCGAAGGCGACCCCGCACACCACCGCGGGCACCCAGGTGTCCCGCAGCCCGCGCCGCCCGTCCACCAGCCAGACCAGCACCAGCGGCACCACGAGGGCCAGCAGCGGGGTCTGGCGTCCGACCACGGACGCCACCGAGTCCAGCGGCAGCCCGGTGACCTGGGCGAGCGTGACCACCGGTGTTCCCATGGCGCCGAACGCCACCGGCGCGGTGTTGGCGACCAGCGCGACGATCGCGGCGCGCACCGGATCGAAGCCGAGCGCCACGAGCATCACGGCGGAGATCGCGACGGGAGCGCCGAAACCGGCGAGCGCCTCCAGCAGCGCCCCGAAGCAGAAGGCGACGACCAGGGCCTGGATCCGCGGGTCGTCGGAGAGCCGGCCGAAGGAGCGGCGCAGGATGTCGAAGTGCCGGGTGCGGACCGTCATCCGGTACACCCACAGCGCGTTGACGACGATCCACATGATGGGGAAGAGACCGAAGACGGCTCCCTGGACGGCGCTGGAAGCCGCCTGGCCCCACGGCATGCCGTACGCCAGGCAGGCCACCAGTACGGCGCCCAACAGCCCGATCAGGCCCGCCAGGTGCGCCTTCATACGGAAGCCGCCGAGCAGGACGAGGACGATCACGAGGGGTAATGCCGCCACGAGGGCGGAGAGAGCGAGTGAGCCGGCGACTGGTTCCAGTTCCTGGACGTACACGGACGCGCCTCCCGAATTCCGCAATGCGAAAGAGGTTTCTCGCTACGTGCCCGGAATGGTCGTGTCCCCGACAAGCGCGCGTCAATGGGCGTGCGGCACCTTACTGACGGGACAGGTGGGACGGGAGGGACGGGAGGGACGAGAAGGGGAGAGCGGAGAAAGCCGGGAGAAGCGGGAAGAACGGCGAGAACAGGAAGCGGCGAAACGCGGCCGTGGTCAGTTGTCGGGAGAGCGGAGCACGCGCAGATGGCCGCGGCGTGCGACCTCCATCGGGTCCGCTCCGCGCCCCGCACCACCGACCGCTCGCTCCTGGGGGCGGGCGGCTTCGCGCACCGCGTCCGCGAGCGCTTCCAGATCGTCCCCGCTGGGCTGCGCGGGAGCCGAACCGTCGAGCAGGCGGACGACCTCCCAGCCGCGCGGCGCGGTGAGGCGCTCGGAGTGCTCGGCGCACAGGTCGTAGCAGTGGGGTTCGGCGTAGGTGGCGAGCGGGCCGAGGACCGCGGTCGAGTCGGCGTAGACGTACGTCAGCGTCGCGACGGCGGGACGGCCGCAAGCGGTGCGCGAACAGCGACGTACAGGGCTCACGATGTTGGACGGTACCGCACTCTTGAGCGGGTCGCGAAGACTCCCCACCCCGGCATTCCCTCGTGTCGTGGCCTGAAACACCTCACCCGCCCCCGCGGGCACACGCCGTTGACCTGCCTCGACGCCCGCGTTCGAGGTACTCGCGCCCCCTGTTCCGGTCATCAGTTGGTACAAACACCGTCAAATACCTTGAGATCACCGGCCCGCGAAAGATATCGAATCGAACCGAACCTTGGCCGGAATGGTCATGTGACGACATGCCGTTCCGGGCAGACCGGCACCGCGCCCCGACGCCATGCGGGTGTCGCGGTCCCGAGGCCGTGTGGGGGCCGGGCGCGCCGGACCGCCGGAGACTACCCTTCACCCTGATGGACACCCCTGTGACTCCCCGTGCCGCCGACCGCGGGCCCCGCCGCCGTGATCGCCACGGCCGGGGCATGCGTGGGCCGATCGCACCGCCCCAGGTGCCGCTCGCCGCCAGCCGCGCGGAGACCTTCGCCGATCTCGTGCAGGACTCCGTGGAGCGGCTGGAGCGGCGCTGGCCGCAACTGACCGACATCGATTTCCTCGTCCTGGAGGTGCCGCGGCTGGACGGGCCCGGACTTCAGTGGAGCGACGAGGCGGTGCCGCTGGGCGGCACCGTGCCGGGCCGGGAGGGGCACCCCGCGCGGGTCGTGATCTATCGCCGGCCGGTGGAGATCCGCACCAAGGGACGCGACGAGCGGGCGGCGCTGGTCCACGAGGTCGTCGTGGAGCAGGTCGCCGAGCTGCTGGGGCTGACGCCGGAGACCGTCGATCCCCGGTACGGGGAGGACTGAGCGGCGGCTCCGGCGCCCGCTTTGCCGAAGGGCCCCTACCTCTGCAGGACCGACAGGTTCTCCTCCGCCTTCGGCACCGCCACCAGGCCCCGATCGTCGGGAAGGGTCTGGACGGTGAAGGCCGGGAGGCTGTCGTCGGTGACGGAGAGGGTCCGCGACGCGTACACGGGGGTGCCGTCCGACTCGGGTTCGATCGTCAGGGCGTACGTGCCCTTGACGCCGTCCGGGGCCGGGAGCTCGATGTGCTGGGTGGTGCCGGCCTTGATCGTGTACGTCTCGGACACCGGGTCACCGCCCTCACTGCCCGCGGACGCGGTGACCTTGACCTTGGCGGCGCCCTCGGGCGCGGTCACGGCGAGGGTGCTGCCCTTGGCCGTGTTGCCGACGGCCGTGGCGCGCAGGCCGACCGGGCGGGCTGCCGGCACGAAGGCCGACTCCTGGTTGCCGTCCTTGCCGCGCAGCACCCGGACCGCCGCCACGACCGGCACCGAGCGGCCCGTCGGCGTGAGGACCAGGGAGCCCGCCTCGCCGCGCGTGACGTCGCCGAGGTCGACGGCGGTCGTCATGCCGCCCTTCACATGCACCGTCTCGTTGCCGGCCGGTGTGATCAGCCCGGAGGGCGAGGCGAGCCGCACCTTCAGGTCGGCGTCCACACCACCGGGGGTGAAGGCGACCAGGCGCACGGCGGTGGCGTCCTTGGGGATGCCGGGCAGGACCAGGCTGCCCGCGGGGTCGGCCGACGCGGTGAGCCAGTCACCGCCGAGCGTGTCGTCCAGGGCCTGCACGGCCGCGCCGATCCGCCCGCTGCGGACGACGACGTGCACGGTCACATCCGTCTGCTCCTCGTCGGTGAGCGTGGACAGCAGCACCGGCTCGGCGGAGTGCGGCTGGACCGTGATGCCCTCTCCCGCCTCCGTCTCGAGGGCGCCGTCCTTGCCGTAGATCTCGATGTCCACGACGGCCGCGGAGTCGTCGGGGTTGGTGAGGTGGACGTAGTCGGTGCGCTCGGTCGCGGTGCTCGCGCCGGGGAACCAGAACTCCGTGTCGGGGGCGGCGCAGTTGACGCCCTGCAGGCCCCGGCCGATGCCCGCGGCGACCTCGGTCGTCTGCTGCACGGTCCACCCCGGGGCGAGGCGGCCCTCGGCGGTGCCGACGAGCGCCGGCTCCTCGCCTCCGGAGACGTCCGCGACGACCGGCTTGCCGGGTTCCTTGGGCTCGAGAACCGGCTTCTCGGCCTTCTTGGCGTCCGCGGTCTTCTCGCCATCGGCGGCTTCTCCGCCGTCCTCGGCAGGCTCTTCTCCGTCGGCAGGCTCTTCGCCGTCGGCAGGCTCTTCGCCGTCGGCGGCCTTCTCGCCGTCGCCGTCCTTCGCGTCCTCCGCCGCGGACCGGCCCTCGGCAGCCGACCGGAGTTCGGCCCTGCCCTCGCCCTCCGCGCCCTTGGTGACGGGCGTGAAGGACGTGTACGTCGTCTCGGCGAGGTCGGAGGTGCTGGGCGTCGGGCACAGCAGGCTGGTGCGTTCCACGGGCAGGTGCGCCGCAGCGGCCTCGACGCCGTCCTCCGCGGCCGTGGGGTCCGGCGCGGACAGTACCGCGAAGCCGGTGACGGCGGCGAGTGCGGTGGCTCCCGCGATCAGGGACAGGGTGGTGCGGTTCACTGCTGGCTCCCGTCGGAACGCTCACTGCCCGGCTGAGGACGGTGCGGCTGCTCGGGGTCGTACGACGTGTCGTAGCCCTGCGCGTAGGTCTGGTCGTAGCCCTCGTAGCCCTGTCCGTACGTCGCGGGGTCGTACGGCGGCTGCTGCTGGGGCGTGCCGTCGTAGGCGTACGGGTCGTACTGGCCGCCCTGGTACTGATCCGCGGGGTACGTCCCGCCGTAGCCGTCCGTCACGTACTGCTGTTGCTGCTGGTACTGCTCGGCGGGGTAGGCGCCGTCGTACTCGGGCTCGGGGGCCGGATAGCTCGACGCGTCCCACTCGTCGTAGGACCGCTGTTGCGGAACGGCCCCGGAAGCCGGCTCCGGCTGGGTGTCGAACCCGTCGTCGTCCTCCGTGCCCGTGTCCTCACCCGCTTCCCCGTGCGTGCCCGCCGCCTCGGCGGCGGCCTCCGCCTCCGCCTCGGCCTGGGCGCGCAGACGGCGGGCGCGGCGGCCGTCACCGGCGAGCGCCTCGGCGGCGACGGCCGGTTCCTCGGGCAGGTCGTCGTCGATGTCGCGGCGCCGGCCGGGCAGGGCGAGGACGACGAGGACGACGGCGAGCAGGCCCTGCGCCCACAGCCACGCGGTGTGGGTGATCGGGTCGTCGTAGGTGACGTCCAGTTGTCCGCCGGTGGCGGGCAGTTCGAAGCCCTGGGCCCAGCCGTCGACCGTGGTGGGGGTCAGCGGCTTGCCGTCGAGGGTGGCGGTCCAGCCCTCGGCCGCGGAGTCGGCCAGGCGCAGGACGCGCCCCTCGGAACCGTTCGGGATCTTCGTGTGGATCTCGACGGGTCCCGCGGCCACGGGCTGCGACTCGCCCTCGCTCCCCTTGCCGGGGACGATGCTCGCGCGGGCCACGTCCTGGTCGACGCGCCACAGCGCGCCGCCTGCCTGCTGGCTGAGCCGGGTCAGGCCGGGAGTGGCGTCCAGGACGCGGGTCACGTCGCGGGGCGCGCCCGGGTGGACGAGGACGTAGCGCACCGCGAATCCGTCGAGCTGGTCGGCCTGGTCGGCGCCCGAACCGGCGACGAGGTTGGCGACGACCTTGTCGAGCCCGCTGTTCCCGCTGTCCGAGGCGGCGATCTCGGCGTCGCCCATCCGGGCGCCGGAGCCGCGGACCAGCACGTAGTCGACGCGGGCGGCGGAGTCGCTGTCGAGGACGAGGGTGCGGGCCTGGTCGCGGGTGCCGCTCTCCTCGGCGACGAACGCGGGCACCTGCACGGGGTCGCGCCGCTGCAACGGTCCGTCGGCGCCGCGGATCACCCAGCCGGCGGCGGCCAGCAGCGGGCCGACCGCGCAGGCGAGGGCGATCAGGACGGCGACCGGCTGACGCCAGCCGAAGCTCTGCTCGGCGACACGCGCGCGTGCCCCGTCGGCGCCGAGGGTGGCGGCGGCCAGCAGGGCGATGCCGTAGACGAGCGTCGCGGGACCTGCCCAGGTGGAGCCGTTGGACAGGACCGCGAAGACGAGTCCCACCAGGGCGGCCGTCCAGGCGGCGCGGATGGCGAGATTCCGCTCGGAGCGGAGCAGGGCGGCGAGGGCCGCGAGCACGATGCCGATGAGCACCGCCCCGCCGACCGCGCCGGGCCCGCCGGGGCTCGCGCCGAGCAGGTCGAGGGCGGAGGCGGCGGAGGGGCCGTACTCCAGGCCCGCCTCCTGGAAGAAGCCGAACGGGAGCAGCGACAGCGACCAGGGGGCCAGCACCAGCAGCGGAGTGCCGAGCTGGGCGAGGAAGCGGAGCCCGTACGCCGGGAGGTCGGACCTGCGCAGGGCGAGGACGCCGATGCCGAGGACCAGGGCGATGGGCCACACGATCGGGGTGAACGCGGTGGTGACGGTGAGCAGCAGCGCGTACGCCCAGGTCGCGCGCCAACTGCCGCGGACGTCCGGGGGGTTCGTGAGTCCGCTCGCGGCGATGCCCGCCCGGGCGATCAGCGGCAGCAGCACGGCGAGGACGGCGGTGCCGATCCGGCCGCCTGCCAGGGCGCCGGCGACGGCGGGCAGGAAGGCGTAGGCGACGGCGGCCCACGCGCGCAGCAGCCGGGACTCGACGAGCGGGCGGGAGGCGAAGTACGCGCTGAAGCCGGCCAGTGGCACCGAGCCGACGAGCAGGACCGTTACGGCAACCCCGGGGGAGCCGAGCAGCAGGGTGCCCAGGGCCGCCACCACGGCGAGGTAGGGCGGCGCGGACCCGGTGCCGCCGGCGCCCACCGCGTGCCAGGTGTCGGTGTACCGCGCCCAGAGGTCGGCGGAGTCGGCGGGGACGGGGAGCAGTGCGCCGCCCGCGAGCGCGCCGCCGCCGAGGAGCTCGCGGCAGGCCGCGAGGGAGATGAACAGCAGGGCCAGGAAGAGCACCGGGCCGGGCTTGCGGGCGATCCGCTTGAGCCGGGCGAACTGCTCGACCTGCAGGAAGTCGGCGTCGTCCCCGCCGGGTCCGGACTCGACGGCGCCGCCGTGCCGTCCGGCACCGGAGGTGGTTTCGGGGTCGGAGCGGCCGACGAGGCTGCTCGCGGCCTGCTCGACGGTCACGCGGATGGTCGCGCCGGGGGGCGGGAACAGCGGCCGCAGTTCGCCCTTGTCGACCTGCGGGCTGCCGCGGCGGCGCCGTCCGGCGAGGATGCGCTCGGGCCGCAGCAGGGTGCCCATGAGACCGCGGATCTCGTCGACGGCCTGCCCGGGGACCTTGCCGACGAGGTAGGCGAGGGTCCGCAGCAGGGTGCCGAGGACGACCCGCAGCAGCACCCAGGGCAGGGCCGCGGTACGGGTGTTGACGAGCAGGGTGTGGACGGCGCCCGCCTTGTCCACCTTGTGCGGGGAGGCGGCGGTGCGGCCCACGCAGTCGACGGCGCGGCGCTCGCGGGAGGCAGCCTCGGCGTGCCGCACGACCGCGTCGGGGGCTATGAGCACCCGGTACCCCGCCGTGTGCGCGCGCCAGCACAGGTCGACGTCGTCACGCATCAGGGGCAGGTGCCGGTCGAAGCCGCCGAGTTGTTCGAAGACGTCGCGGCGGACCAGCATGCCGGCGGTGGACACCGACAGCACGGACCGGACCTGGTCGTGCTGGCCCTGGTCCTGTTCGCGGCGGTCCAGGCCGGTCCAGCGGCGGCCGGAGTTGGCGATGGAGACGCCGACCTCCAGCAGTTGCCGGCGGTCGTACCAGCCGCGCAGCTTGGGGCCGACGACGGCGACGTCGTCACGGCCGAGCTCGTACTCGTTGTCCACGACGCTCAGCAGCCGGGCCAGCGCGTCGGGTTCGGGGGCGCAGTCGTCGTGCAGCAGCCACAGCCACTGCACCGGCTCGCCGTGCGGGAGGTCGGGCAGGTCGTAGGCGTCGTCGTGCCAGCTGCGCGTGACCGGGTCCCAGCCGCTCGGCCGCTTCAGGTAGGGCAGGTCGTCCGGGGTGAGGTGCGGCGCGGCGTGGTTGCACTCCTCGACGGCCTGGCCGAAGCCGGTGCGCCGGGCGAGGTGCAGGACGTGGTCGTCGCCGAGGGCTTCGGTGACCAGTCGGGCGGAGTCGTCACCGCTGCCGGTGTCGGCACCCATGGCGAACTGGACGGGACGTTCCTGGCCGAGTAGCCCGGCGAGCGCGTCGGGCAGCCAGCGGGCTCCGTCGTGGGAGACGAGGACCGCGGTCACCACATGACGCGGGAACTCTGGAGCGGCAGCTACGTCTTGACGGGCTGCCGGGTGACTGTGCACGGACATCGAGGTACGGGCCCCGGTTCGGTGGACTGTGGGGGACGCCCGTGCCCGGTGGGGGCGGCGTGACGTCTCGGACGAGCGCCCACACTATCGGCTGGGCGGCAAGGCGGCCCGCCGCCTGTGGACAACCCACCCGCGACGGGCCGCACTCGACACATGCACGATATGCACACATGCAGAACATCTGACACATACGCTGACATGGCGCGCATACGGATGCGGCGCATCGGATGTGACGCACCGTTCACCGGCGGCACCCTCAGACCACCGCCTTCTTCAGCCTGCGCCGCTCCCGCTCGGACAGGCCGCCCCAGATGCCGAAGCGCTCATCGTTGGCGAGGGCGTATTCAAGGCACTCGGAGCGAACCTCACAGGCGAGACAGACCTTCTTGGCCTCCCGGGTGGAACCGCCCTTCTCGGGAAAGAACGACTCGGGGTCGGTCTGGGCGCACAGCGCGCGCTCCTGCCAGCCGAGTTCCTCGTCCGCGTCATCGACCAGCAGTTGCTGCACCAGCTCCGTCATGTGCGCCCCTCGTCTGTCTTTCGTGTCCCCGTGACGCTGCCGTTACCTGTCCCGGCCAAACGACACGAGTGAAATTACAAGTGTGCTGCTTCGGGCGAGTCAAGCTGAGATCTGCTATTGGCGCCCTTATTCACTCTGCGGAACCAAGCCCAAGCCGAAAGTGTTCAAATCGCCATAAACCTTGACACACCGACGGCCCTGGCAGAGCCTCCCACCCCGCGCGAACCCTCCACCAGGGAGGACGCCCGGTCGATCGACCCCGTTGTCGCACCGGCACCACGGCGCGCCGGATCACATTCGGATCACAGGACCGCAACAGCACTTGCGTGCCCGGCTGTGCGCACCTTGTGTCCCCGGAATCACACGAACAAACCTTTCGCCCCGCAGGTGAACCGGATGGAGTGAACCGTGTCCCACGATCCGGGCGTCGAGTTGACACTGAAGGTGTGAACCGCTGTCCTTGTGGGCATGCTCGCGAACTTGGCACTCGCCTCGACCCGCTCCGCCGGGTCCCTCGGTGCTGCCCGCGCTCGCTGTAGCTGTCACTGTTCCGGTTGTTGAGCCCAACGCGCTCCGACCCTTCGAGTCACTCTCGACTCGAGGCCAGTTTTCTTCAGCCCGGTTCCCTCCGCTCCCACCGGGGCACTCCTCGCCGCCGTCCGCGACCCGGACGCACGCGACAGCACACGCTGTAGTCCCCCTCGCGTCTCTCCCCTTCCTCCCCTCCCTCCCCTCCCTCCCCTCCCTCCCCTCCTTCCCCTCCCTCCCTATTCCGCTCACTGCTTCCCGACCGCTTCTCCGCCGAGGAACACCGCATCCCATGAACAGCGACAGCGACCTCCAGATCGCCGGCGACATCCTCGAAGTCCCGCACCTGCTGCAGACCCCGCGCGAGCACCCGGCGACCGTCGCCGAGTTCGTCGGGCTGGCCCGTTCCCTCGCCGCCGACCGCTCATCGTGGGAGCACCTGGTGCGGTACGACGCGACCAGCCGCTGGTACCACCGGCTGCGCACCGTCCCCCGAGGCCTCGGCTCCGCTCGAGCCGAGGAGACCCCGATCGGCTACGAGGTGTGGCTGCTGTCCTGGATTCCCGGCCAGGGCAGCGGACCGCACGGCCACGGCCCCTCCTCCGGAGTCATGACCGTCCTGGACGGCACCCTCACCGAGCGCACCGGGCGCGGCACACGCGCGTTGACGACGGGTACGGAGCGGGTGTTCCCGCCCGGCTATGTGCACGAGGTCGTCAACGACACACTGGAGTCGGCGGTCAGCCTGCACGTGTACTACCCGGGCCTGACCGAGATGCCGATGCGCCCGCTCGCCCCGCACTGCGAGGCACGGCCGGTGCCCGGGACCCTGACCGTCTGAGACGGTGCCACGGCCGGCCCGGCGGCTGAGACACTGTTTCCCATGCGCATTGTGGTTCTGGCAGGCGGCATCGGCGGTGCCCGTTTCCTGCGCGGTCTGAAGCGGGCCGCGCCGGACGCGGACATCACGGTCATCGGCAACACCGGGGACGACATCCACCTCTTCGGGCTGAAGGTCTGCCCGGACCTCGACACGGTGATGTACACGCTCGGCGGCGGCATCGACGAGGAGCGGGGCTGGGGGCGGACCGACGAGAGCTTCCGCCTCAAGGAGGAGCTCGCGGCGTACGGCGTCGGCCCGGGGTGGTTCGGGCTCGGTGACCGGGACTTCGCCACCCACATCGTGCGGACGCAGATGCTCGCCGCCGGATATCCGCTGAGCGCGGTGACCGAGGCGCTCTGCGACCGCTGGCAGCCGGGCGTCCGGCTGATCCCGATGACCGACGACCGCGTCGAGACCCATGTCGCCGTCACCCTCCCCGCCGACGACTCGGCGGGGACCACGGCGGAGACCGGTGCGGGCTCGACCGCCTCGACGACGGGGCCGGCGGCGGGGTCCGAGGCGGGAGCCGCGGGACCCGGCGAGCGCAGGGCGATCCACTTCCAGGAGTACTGGGTACGGCTGCGGGCGTCGGTCCCGGCCGAAGCGGTCGTGCCGGTCGGCGCGGAGCAGGCCAAACCGGCGCCGGGCGTACTGGAGGCGATCACCGGGGCGGACGTGATCCTCTTCCCGCCGTCCAACCCGGTCGTCTCCATCGGCACGATCCTCGCCGTCCCCGGCATCCGTGAGGCGATCGCCGACGCGGGCGTGCCGGTGGTCGGCCTGTCGCCGATCGTCGGGGACGCGCCCGTGCGCGGCATGGCCGACAAGGTGCTCGCGGCGGTCGGCGTCGAGTCCACCGCACCGGCGGTGGCCGAGCACTACGGCTCGGGCCTGCTGGACGGCTGGCTGGTCGACACGGTCGACGCGGCCTGTGTGGAGCGTGTCGAGGAGGCCGGGATCCGCTGCCGGGCGGTGCCGCTGATGATGACCGACGCCGACGCGACCACGCGGATGGCGCGGGAGGCGCTGGCGCTGGCGGAGGAGGTGCGGTCGGTTTGAACGACGTGAACGACGCACGCGTGCACGACGACCCGCACGCGGGCGGCGCGGCGTCCGCGGGATACCGGGTGTGGGCCGTCGCGGGCCTGCCCGAGGTCCGGCAGGGGGACGACCTGGCCAAGCTGATCGCGGCCGCGGAGCCGGGGCTGGCCGACGGTGATGTGCTGCTCGTCACCTCCAAGATCGTCTCCAAGGCGGAGGGCCGGATGCTGGAGGCGTCCGACCGGGAGGCCGCGATCGACGCGGAGACGGTACGGGTGGTGGCCCGGCGCGGGGCCCTGCGCATCGTGGAGAACCGGCAGGGCCTCGTCATGGCCGCGGCCGGGGTCGACGCGTCCAACACCCCGGCCGGCACGGTGCTGTTGCTGCCCGAGGACCCGGACGGGTCCGCGCGGGCGATCCGCGAGGGCCTGCGCGACGCCCTGGGGGTCACGGTCGGCGTGCTGGTCACCGACACCTTCGGGCGCCCCTGGCGCGCAGGGCTGACGGACGTCGCGATCGGCGCCGCGGGCGTTCACGTACTGGACGACCTGCGCGGCGGCACGGACGCGCACGGCAATCAGCTCGGCGCCACCGTCGTCGCCACCGCCGACGAACTCGCCGCGGCGGGCGACCTGGTCAAGGGCAAGGCCGCCGGCCTGCCGGTGGCCGTCGTCCGCGGGCTGCCCGGCCTGGTCACGGCCGACGACGACCACGGCGACGGCGCACGGGCCCTGGTCCGAGACTCCCGCGACGACATGTTCCGGCTCGGCACGTCGGAGGCGATACGGCAGGCGGTGACCCGGCGCCGCACGGTACGGGCCTTCACCGACGAACCCGTCGACCCGGGGTCGGTGCGCCGCGCGGTGGCCGCGGCCGTGACGGCTCCGGCACCGCACCACACCACACCGTGGCGTTTCGTCCTGCTGGAGTCCCCGGAGTCCCGTGTCCGTCTGCTGGACGCCATGCGGGACGCCTGGATCGCGGACCTGCGCCGGGACGGGAAGACGGAGGAGTCCATCGCCAAGCGCGTCCGCCGCGGCGACGTCCTGCGCAACGCACCCTGTCTGGTCGTGCCCTGCCTGGTCATGGACGGCTCGCACACCTACGGGGACGCGCGGCGGGACGCCGCCGAGCGGGAGATGTTCGTGGTCGCGACGGGCGCCGGCGTGCAGAACTTCCTGGTCGCCCTGGCCGGTGAGCGGCTGGGCTCGGCCTGGGTGTCGTCGACGATGTTCTGCCGGGACGTGGTCCGCGAGGTCCTGGACCTGCCCGCGGACTGGGACCCGATGGGCGCGGTGGCGGTCGGCCATCCCGCCGAGGACCCCCGGCCACGACCGGAGCGGGACGCGAGCGCGTTCATCGAGGTGCGGTGAGCCGGGCGCGCGGGACGCCTACCCTCGTAGGAGCCCCCGCCCACCGGCCGGGCGGAGCCCCGCTCCGGTAGGGCTTCCCGCGCTCTCCTCTCTCTTTTCCCGCATCTCCCGTTTCCCCACTCCCCGGAACTCTCTGTGGCAGGACGTTTCGCTCCCCGGCCCGCTCGCACGACCGTGCGAGGCGGACGGGCCGCCGTACCCATGGGAGTGCCGCGCCAGGCACCGGTCCCGGCCCTGGTGCGGACCTGGGTGCCGGACGGGCCGCTGGACCTCGGTCTGGTCCTCGCGCCGCTGCGGCGCGGACCCGGGGACCCGACGTTCCGCGCGCTGCCGGACGGCTCCGTCTGGCGGGCGAGCCTGACGCCCACCGGGCCGGGGACGCTGCGGGTGACGCGGCACGGTGGCGAGGTGCGGGGCGAGGCCTGGGGCCCCGGCGCCGGCTGGCTCCTGGAGCGGCTGCCGGACCTGCTCGGGGCCGCGGACGACCCGGCGGCCTTCGTCCCCCGGCACAAGGTGCTGGCGCTCACCCGGCACCGGCGTCCGGGACTGCGGCTGCTGCGGACCGGGCTGGTACTGGAGTCGTTGATCCCGTCGGTCCTGGAGCAGAAGGTCACCACGGACGAGGCGTACCGGGCATGGCGGCTGCTGGTACGGAAGTACGGGGAGCCGGCACCCGGGCCCGCGCCCGAACGGATGTCGGTGATGCCGTCACCCCGGACCTGGGCGCTGATCCCCTCCTGGGAGTGGCACCGGGCCGGCGTCGACGACAAGCGGGCGTCCACGGTCCTGCGGGCGGTGCGCGTCGCCGCGCGGCTGGAGGAGGCGGCCGGGATGGCTCCGACGGCGGCGCGGGCACGGCTGGAGCTGGTGCCGGGCATCGGCCCGTGGACGTCTGCGGAGACGGTGCAGCGCAGTCACGGCGCGGCGGACGAGGTGACCGTGGGGGACCTGCACCTGCCGGGCATCGTGGGATGGGCCCTCGCCGGGGACCGGGACGCGGACGACGCGGTGATGCTCGAACTGCTGGAGCCGTACGCCGGGCAGCGGCACCGGGCGGCCCGGCTGATCCTGCTGAGCGGAAGAACGCCGGCTCGGCGGGCTCCGAAGAGGCCGCGCTGGGACATCGGACGGCTGTGAGGCCCGAGCCCCCAGCCGCCCGAGCCCCAGCCGCCCGAGCCTTCAACCGCCCGAGCCCCAGCCGCCCGAGCCTTCAACCGCCCGAGCCTTCAGCCGTCCCGGTCCCGCACCGGGCCGGTACACGGCCGGTTTCCGCCCGGCTACTCGTCCGAGGAGAACCGCACCGCCCCCGCCGGTATCCGCGCGTCGCACCACACCCGCACCCCGTCCCGGAGTTCGTTGCGGGCGCCGATGACCGCGCCGTCGCCTATGACCGTCCCGGTGAGGACCGACCGCTCCCCCACCCGCGCGCGTGTGCCGATCAGCGAGTCGGTGACCACCGCGCCCGGTTCGATGACCGCACCCGGCAGGATCGTGCTGCCGAAGACGCGTGCGCCCTCCGCCACGAACGCGCCCTCGCCCACCACCGTCCCGCCCGCCAGCTTGGCGTCCGGTGCCACCCTCGCCGTCGGCATGACCAGCCGGTCGCCGCAACGGCCGGGGACCGCCGGGGACGGGGCGCGGCCCAGCACCAGGTCCGCGGAGCCGCGGACGAAGGCGGCCGGGGTGCCGAGGTCCAGCCAGTACGTGGAGTCGACCAGACCCTGGAGGTGGGCCCCCGCCGACAGCAGGTCCGGGAACGTCTCCCGCTCCACCGACACCGGCCGGCCCGTCGGGATCGTGTCGATGACCGAGCGGCGGAACACGTACGCCCCCGCGTTGATCTGGTCGGTGACGATCTCCTCGGGCGTCTGCGGCTTCTCCAGGAACGCCAGGACCCTGCCCGTGTCGTCCGTGGGGACCAGTCCGTACGCCCGTGGGTCGGTCACCTTCGTCAGATGCAGCGAGACGTCCGCGCCCGTCGTCTCGTGGGTGCGCACCAACGCCCGGATGTCCAGGCCCGTGAGGATGTCGCCGTTGAAGATCAGCACGGGTTCGTCCGGGCCGGAGTGCAGCCGGGACGCGACGTTGCGGATCGCGCCGCCCGTGCCGAGCGGCTCCACCTCCGTCACGTACTCGATGTGGAGCCCCAGCGACGACCCGTCGCCGAAGTACGGTTCGAAGACCTCGGCCAGATAGGACGTGGCCAGGACGATGTGCTCGACGCCCGCCGCTCTCGCTCTCGCCAGCTGGTGCGTGAGGAAGGGCACCCCGGCAGCCCGGACCATGGGCTTCGGTGTGTGCACCGTGAGCGGGCGCAACCGCGTGCCCTTGCCGCCGACCAGGAGGATCGCTTCTGTCACCTGTCGTCTCTGCTTCCTGCCGGGACCGGCCGAACTGTCTTTCGGCCGGCCAGTTTATGCAGACCGTTCCACAGCGCTTTCGACGGTGTGTCTCCGGCAGGAAGGGACCCGGCCCGGCGGCTCCGCGCAGATCAGCGGCCCTGGTAACCGGCCGCCGTGGAGCGGGTGATGCCGAGCTGGTCGTAGAGCTTCCCCCCTGGGCACAGGGTGTTGAACCCGTCCCGGTGGCCGGAGATCACGTTCAGTCGTACCTTCGTGCCTTTTGCGTAGAGATTGCCACCGCCGGACGTCAGATATGTCTCCGCGTTCGGATCCACGCCGTACAGCCCGAGCTTCCACGCGGCGAGCCGGGCGACGCCCTTCACCGCCGAGTCCGACGGTTCCGTGGAGTCGTACGTGCCGAGAACCGCCACCCCCATGCTGTTGGAGTTGAACCCCAGAGTGTGGGCGCCCAGGACCGGCTCCGCCACTCCCCCGGCACGGCCCTCGTAGACCTTTCCGCACTTGTCGACGAGGAAGTTGTAGCCGATGTCCCGCCAGCCCATGCTCTCCGTGTGGTAGCGGTAGATACCGCGGATGAGCGAAGGCGCCTCCTCGCACGTGTAGTCGTTGCCGGAGGCGGTGTGGTGCACGAAGGCCGCACCGACCTCGTCCGTGTAGACGAACTCCTTCGCCCGCAGGCTCTCGTCCGCCCCCCAGTCGGCCCGTGTGACGATGTCGGGGCGCGGGCCGACGTACGGATTCGCCCGCTGTCGCGCGACTGCGCCCTTCCGCTGTGCGCCCGCGCCGTCCGCGGCGCCGTCTGCCGTGCCGTTCGCCGACGCGGTGCCCTCACCGGGGTCGATGAGTTCGAGGCGCATCCCGGACGGCAGCGGCAGCACTGCGTGCTCGGCGTGCTCGGCGTGCTCGGCGTGCTCGGCGTGCTCGGCGTGCTCGGCGTGCTCGGCGTTCTCGGCGTGCTCGGCGTGCTCGGCGTGCTCGGCGTGCTCGGCGTGCTCGGCGTGCTCGGCGTGCTCGGCGTGCTCGGCGTGCTCGGCGTGCTCGGCGTTCTCGGCGTGCTCGGCGTGCTCGGCGTTCTCGGCGTGCTCGGCGTGCTCGGCGTTCTCGGCGTGCTCGGCGTGCTCGGCGTTCTCGGCGTGCTCGGCGTGCTCGGCGTTCTCGGCGTGCTCGGCGTGCTCGGCGTTCTCGGCGTGCTCGGCGTGCTCGGCGTGCTCGGCGTTCTCGGCGTGCTCGGCGTGCTCGGCGTGCTCGGCAGCCGTACCGGTGCGCCCCGAACCTCCGGACTCCGCCAGGACCCTGATCTCCACGCCGTCCGAGTCGCCCACCCACAGCGGTGCGGTGGCGCCGCGGACCCGGCCCGAGGCACGTTCCCCGTCGCCGGGGGTGCCGGGGTCGGCCGCGTGGTCGGCGTTGCGGGCCTCGACGTCCCGCCAGTCGGACCAGGAGCCGGTGCGGGCCGCGCGGGTGCGGACCTGGACCTGGCCGTGGAGTTCGGCTGTGGGGTCGTCCCAGACGACGCCGAGGAGGGAGAAGTTCCGTACGGCCCGGGGGGTCAGGCCGAACGTGGCGGCGCCGGAGGCACGGTCGGGGTCGAGGGGTTGCAGAGGCAGCGACTCGGTGCCGCCCGTGGTACCGGACCCGGCCGTCACCGCCGCACGCGGGGCCGCCCGGGCCGGCTGCCCCGGCCCCGTGGTCGCCGCGACGGCGGACGGCGCAAGGGGGAGCGCGAGAGCGGTCGCGCAGGTGACACCGATGGCGGAAGCAGGAATTCTACGCATGCCCCTGATCTTGGACATATTCATACAAATATGTCCATCGGGGAGTTGACGGGTTGTCGGGGCCGTTCCACCGAACCGGCACCCCCGCCACTCGGTGCGCACAGCCGCGTCCGCGTACCCTTGCGCGGGTGAACGCCACCGACCGCACCCCCGCCGACCTGCTGGGTTCCGCGCTCGCCGCGGACCCGGGCCGCCCCCTGGTGACCTTCTACGACGACGCCACGGGCGAACGCGTCGAATTGTCCGTGGCCACCTTCGCCAACTGGGTGGCCAAGACCGCGAACCTGCTCCAGGACGAACTGTCCGCCGAGCCGGGCGACCGCGTGTCGCTCCTGCTGCCCGCGCACTGGCAGACGGCCGTGTGGCTGCTGGCGTGCGCGTCGATGGGCGCGGTCGCGGACGTGTCCGGCGACCCGGCGGCCGCCGACATCGTGGTGAGCGGGCCGGACTCGCTGGAGGCCGCGCGGGCGTGCTCGGGCGCGCGGATCGCGCTGGCGCTCAGGCCGCTCGGGGGACGATTCCCGCAGCCTCCGGAGGGCTTCGCCGACTACGCCGTGGAGGTGCCGGGGCAGGGCGACCGGTTCGCGCCGTACGCGCCGGTCGACCCCGAGGCTCCGGCGCTGATCGCGGCGGGGCGGGAGTTCACCGGGGCCGAGGTGGTGGAACGGGCCCGCGCGGAGGCGACGGACCTCGGGCTGACCGGACCGGGCTCGCGCATCCTGTCGGGCCTGTCGTACGACACGTGGGAGGGCCTGCACGCGGGCCTGTACGGGCCGCTGGCGACCGGCGGTTCGGTGGTCCTGTGCCGCAACCTGGACCGGCTCGGGGACGAGGCCCTGGACAAGCGCGTCGAGAGCGAACGGGTCACGGTCATCTCCCGCTAGCGGGAGGCTTCGCCGCGGCCCGGACCCGTTCGGCGCGGACGGACTCGTCCAAACCGAACCCGCCGGGCCGTACCCCGTTCGCCGCACCCCCTCCCCCGTACGGCTCAGCAGTGCCCGCCTCCGCCCCGCATCCGGGGCATCGTCGTATCAGCGGCACGCACGGCACGTACGGCCTCCACCGCACGCCGTACGCAGTGAGGGGTGGACCGGTCATGAGCGACACCGCAGGCACGTCCCCCGCGGGCGCGGAGGGCGTGCGTGCCCTCGGGCCGGGGACGGGAGCCTCGGCGAGCGGGACGGGGCTGACACGGCGCAGGCGGCGACGGTGGGTGCGGGGCACCGGGCTCGGTCTCGCCACGCTGCTCGTCCTGGCCGCCGGGGCCGGGTGGGCGGTGTACGTGAAGCTCGACGGGAACATCACGCCGGACGAGGCGGCCGCGGCCGAACTCGCTCGGTTCGAGAGGGAACGGCCCACCGCGCTGGTCAAGGAGGCCCGGAACATCCTGCTGATCGGCTCGGACTCGCGCTCCGGGGACGACAACCGCCACTACGGCCGGGACTCGGGGACGGAGCGGTCCGACACCGCGATCCTGCTGCATCTGTCGGCGGGCCGGCGCAGCGCCACCGCCGTGTCCCTGCCCCGTGACCTGATGGTGGCCGTGCCGGGCTGTCTGCGCGGGGACGGCACCCGCGCCGAGCCCGTGTTCACGATGTTCAACCAGGCCTTCCAGCGGGGTGGTTCGGCCTGCACCGTCCGCACCGTCGAGAAACTCACCGGCATTCGCGTGGACCATCACATCGTCGTGGACTTCCACGGTTTCAAGGAGATGGTCGAGGCCGTCGACGGCGTCGAGGTGTGCCTGCGCGAACCCATCGACGACAAGGCGGCGAAACTGAGACTGCCCGCGGGCCGGGTGACGCTGAACGGGGAACAGGCCCTCGGTTACGTCCGCGCCCGCAAATCGCTCGGTGACGGCAGCGACACACACCGTATGGAACGTCAGCAGCGGTTCCTCGGAGCGCTCGTCAACAAGGTGCGCGGCAATGACGTTCTGCTGAATCCGGTGAAGTTGTATCCCGTTCTGGACGCGGCCACTTCGGCGTTGACGACCGACCCGGAACTGGCGAGTCTGCGCGGTTTGTACGAACTCGTCCGCGGGCTGCGCGAGATTCCGACGGAACGTGTGCAATTCCTCACCGTCCCACGGGAGCCGTATGCCGCCGACGCCAATCGGGACCAACTCTCCCAGCCCGAGGCGGAGGCCCTGTTCGAGCGGTTGCGCAGGGACGCTTCGGTGACGGTCGCACAGGAGGCGACGCAGGGCCCCGGCGCCGGAACCGACTCCGTCACACCGTCCGGGAATTCGGACGACGGCGGCACGGACAGTGACGGAAAGGTCACTCGGGGGGAATCCGCGGAGCCGTCCGGGCCCCCTTCCCCCACGCCCACATTCTCCGGGAACACGGCGGCCGAGGACGGCTGCGCGTAAAGCCGACGCACAGTCGACCCCAAGATCGTGAAGTCACGTCAAGGGATATGCGCGAATTGCCCAGTTGTAGGGACATGGAATGTGCCACCGGCGTCGCCGGAAGTCATTCGGTGCCGTTAGTGTGAGCGCTCCGGTGCGCGCGCACCCGAGGTTCGTCCTGCAGTCGCGCACTGCGTGACCGACCGAGCGCCCAGGAGGGGAAGGGCGCCGCGTGGCACCGACGGAGGACTCAAACGACCGTGGACGCGCAAGGCCGTGAGCGGGGCAACGACATGGACCCCGCAGACCAGTGGGTGCTCAACCCGGACACCGGCGATTACGAACTGCGGCTGAACGATTCCGCACCGCAGTCATCGATCCCTTCTCCCCGTAGACCGCGCCCCGCCGGCGTGGGTGCGGGCAGGGGCGCGGGCGCACCGCGTGGTCGCGGCGACGCTCCCGGGCGCGCGGCCGCTTCCGGACGCGCGCCGGAACGGCCTCCCGGCCGCAGGGCGGCCGAACGCGGGGCGACCGAACCCGAGGCGGCTGGAAGTGAGGCACCGCCGCCGCGCAGGCGCCGGGGTGCGCCGGAGGAGCCGCCGCCGGGCCGGCGCGGACGCCGCCCGGCGAAGAAGAAGTCGAAGGCGAAGAAGGTCCTGCTCTGGACGGGCGGGGTGATGGCGTTCGTGGTGCTCGCCACCGGCGTGGGCGGCTACCTGTACCTGGAGCACCTCAACGACAACATCGACGCCATCCCCGACGACGGCGCGAGCACCGGTGGCTTCCAGAAGGACAAGGCCATCAACATCCTGCTGATCGGCACCGACAAGCGCACCGGTGCGGGCAACGAGGACTACGGCGACAAGAACAGCGTCGGGCACGCCGACACCACGCTGCTGCTGCACGTCTCCCAGGACCGCACCAACGCCACCGCGCTCAGCATCCCGCGCGACCTCATCGTCGACATCCCCGACTGCCCCACCACACTGGAGGACGGGACCCAGAAGGTGATCCCGGGCTCCCGGGACCGCTTCAACACCAGCCTCGGCCAGCAGGAACGTACGCCGAGCTGCACCATGCGCACCGTCACCGAGCTGACCGGGATCACACCGGACAACTTCATGGTGGCGGACTTCAACGCGGTCAAGACGCTGACCACAGCGGTCGGCGGGGTCGACGTCTGTCTCGACAAGGACGTCGACGACCGGGACTCCAAGCTCCAGCTGACCGCCGGCCCCCACACCATCGAGGGCGAGCAGGCGCTGGCGTTCGTCCGCACCCGGAAAGCGTGGGGCAACAAAGGCGACCTCGACCGCATCAAGGTGCAGCAGCAGTTCCTCGGCGCGCTGATGCGGCAGCTGAAGTCCAGCGACACCCTCACCAGCCCGACGAAGATGGTCAAGCTCGCGGAGGCGAGCACCGAGGCACTCACCGTCGACGCCCAGCTGGACAGCATCAACAAGCTGAAGGACCTCGGTCTGGAGCTGGGCAAGCTCAACGTCAAGAACCTGACGTTCACCACCCTGCCGGTGAAGGACAACCCCGCGGAGACGGTGAAGGCCACCGTCGTCGTGGACGAGTCCAGGGCGCCGCAGATACTCGACCTGATCAAGAACGACGTGTCGTTCACCGAGGTCGAGAAGAAGGAGAAGAAGGAGAAGAAGGAGGAGAAGGCCGCCGTCGCCGCCCGTCTCAAGGGCCCCAAGGCAGAGGCCTCCGAGGTCCGGGTGCGGGTCTTCAACGGCGGCGCCCCGTCGGGCAGCGCCCAGGACACTCTCAGATGGCTCCAGCTCGAGGAGGGCGTCAGCAAGTCGGAGAACGCCGGCAACGCCCCCAGGACGCTGAAGAAGACCACCCTCGAGTACGCGCCCGACCAGGCCGACCAGGCCCGCCGCCTCGCCGACATCCTCGGCCTGTCCGGATCCGGGATGAAACCCGGCGAGAGCGCCACCAACGCCCAGGGCCTGCCCACGATGACGCTGACCCTCGGCGAGGACTTCAAGGGCGCGGGCATATCCCTGACGGCTCCGTCCAAGGCACCGGACGACGTTGTCAAGGACGCGTCCACGGCGGACAAGGTCGAGTGCGCCAAGTGACCTGCCGGGCGGGGCGCCAGAAGCCTTGCCCGGCAGGCAGGCGCCGACGGTGCCGTTTCCCCACCCAATAGGGCGGTTTGCCCCGTTCCGGGGGCGAGGAATTCGTCACTGAAGCCACTTCCCGCTCAGCCGGGCGGCTAATGTGAACGCTCCAGTGCCCCGGCCGCGAGGACCGTCCTGGCGTCGCGCACGGTGGTGACCAGTACGCGCGGACACCCTCTGGAGGGGGAGGGCGCCGCGTGGCCCGGACGGAGGATTCGGACGAGCGTGGACGCGCAGAGCCGTGGGCGGGCGGACAATGTCGACCCCGCAGACCAATGGATACTCAACCCGGCCACCGGTGAGTACGAACTGCGGCTGGGCCCCTCCGCACCCCAGTCACCCGTCCCGGGCCCCCGCCGCAGCGGTCACTACCCCGCCGACGCCATGCCCGGCCGTACCCGGGCGCCCGGCCGTGAGGTCCCGCCGCCGCGGCGGCGCGGTGCCCCCGAGGTGCTGCCCGGACGGCGCGGCAACCGGCCGGCCCAGCGCAGGCCGAGGGCGAGGAAGGCCCTGCTGTGGGCGGGCGGGGCGATGGCGTTCGTGGTGCTCGCCACCGGCACGGCCGGCTACCTCTATCTGAAGCACCTCGAGGGCAACGTCCACACGACCGACGTCGGCGACGCGGGCTCGGGGAACTTCAGCAAGGACGAGGCCTTCAACATCCTGGTCCTCGGCACCGACAAGCGCACCGGCGCCGGCAACGAGGGCTACGGCGACAGGAACAGCGTCGGGCACGCCGACACCACGATCCTGCTGCACGTCTCCGAGGACCGCACCAACGCCACCGCGCTCAGCATCCCGCGCGACCTCATCGTCGACATCCCCGATTGCCCCACCACACTGGAGGACGGGACCCAGGAGGTGATCCCGGGACTGCAGGGCGCCCGGTTCAACCGCAGCCTCGGCGAGGGCGGCCGGGATCCGGGCTGCACGATGCGCACCGTGGAGGAGGCCACCGGCATCCCGGTCAACCACTTCATGATGGCCGACTTCAACGCGGTCAAGACCCTCACCACGGCGGTCGACGGCGTCAAGGTGTGCCTGGAGCACGCGGTCGACGACAAGCAGTCGAAGCTGAAGCTGCCGGCGGGCGAGTCGACGGTGGCGGGCGAGGACGCCCTCGCCTTCGTCCGTACCCGGCACAGCTTCGGCAACGAGGGCGACCTCGACCGGATCAAGGTGCAGCAGCACTTCCTGGCCTCGCTGATGCGCAAGATCTCCTCCGGCGACACCCTCACCAGCCCCACCCGGCTGGTGAAGCTGGCCGATGCCGCCACCAAGGCGCTGACCGTGGACACCGGTATCGGCAAGGTGAGCACGCTCAAGGACGTGGCCCTGGAGCTGAAGAAGGTACCGCCGAAGAACATCTCCTTCACCACGGTGCCGGTGAAGGACAACCCCGCGGAGACGGTGAAGGCGACCGTCGTCCTCGACGAGGCCAAGGCGCCCCAGCTCTTCGCGGCGATCGCGAACGACGTGTCGCTGACCGAGGTCGAGCAGCGGAAGAAGGAGAAGAAGACCGCCGTCGCCGCCCGCCTCAAGGGCCCCAAGGCAGAGGCCTCCGAGGTCCGGGTGCGGGTCTTCAACGGCGGCGCCCCGCCGGGCAGCGCCCAGCAGATGCTCAACCGGCTCCAGCTCAAGGAGGGCGTCAGCAAGTCGGAGAACGCCGGCAACGCCCCGAAGAAACTGAAGAAGACCACCCTCGAGTACGCCCCCGACCAGGCCGACCAGGCCCGCCGCCTCGCCGACATCCTCGGCCTGTCCGGATCGGGGATGAAGCCCGGCGAGAGCACCACCAACTCCCAGGGCCTGCCCGCGATGACACTGACCCTCGGCGAGGACTTCACGGACGCCGGGGCACAGCTCGACGGCTCCGCGGCAGGGGCTTTGGACGTGGAGAAGTCCACGGCCGACAAGGTGGAGTGCGCGAGCTGACGCTCAGCCGAGCGAGTGCGGAACCCTCGCCAAAAGTTGTTGAATCGGTTGCGTCCCGCGTGCAACTGACGGGCCCGTCGTGCGTCTAACACAACGCAGGACGGGCCTTGTTCCATGACGCGAGGAGTATCAGGGGTGGGGAGGACGGCGGTAGTGACGCAGAGCGCCGCGCGGAGGACACTCCGCGACGACCGGCGTGAACCGGACGACGGTTCGACCGACGGCCCGGCCGACAAAGCGTCCGACGGCGACGGCGGCGACATACCGGCGTCCGGTGCGGACGGCGGCCACCGCCCGCGGCGCCGGATGCTCAAGTGGTTCGCGGCGGTCCTCGCGTTGCTCCTCGTCGGCTCGGCCGGGGCCGGCTACGTCTACTACCGGCACCTGAACGACAACATCAAGCAGAACCCGCTGAACCTGGGCGACAACAAGGTCGCCGAGCCGACCCCGAACGCCGCCGGACAGACCCCGCTGAACATCCTGCTGATCGGCTCCGACGCCCGGGACAGCGAGGAGAACCAGCAACTCGGCGGCGCCCGCGAGACGTTCGGCTCGACCCCGCTGGCCGATGTGCAGATGCTGCTGCACCTGTCCGCCGACCGGACCAACATGTCCGTGATCAGCATGCCCCGCGACACCCTCGTCCAGATCCCCAAGTGCACCGACCCCGACGACGGGACCGTGTACGAGGCGAGCAACGGGCGGACCATGACCAACCAGAGCCTCGGGCACGGCGGTCCGGGCTGCACCGTGGCCACCTGGCAGGAGCTCACCGGCATCCACATCGACCACTTCGTCATGGTCGACTTCGCCGGCGTGGTCGCCATGGCGGACGCCGTCGGCGGCGTCCCGGTGTGCGTGGACGCCAACATCCTCTCCCGCGACAGCAAGGGCCACGGCTCCGGACTGAAGCTGCCCGAGGGCACCCACCCGGTCAAGGGCGAACAGGCCCTGCAGTGGCTGCGCACGCGCTACGGCTTCGAGGACGGCAGCGACCTCGCCCGCGCCAAGGCCCAGCACATGTACATGAACTCGCTGGTCCGCGAGCTGCGCGAGAACGCCACCCTGAGCAGCCCCAACAAGCTGCGCAGGCTGGCCGAGGAGGCCACCCGGGCGCTCACCGTCGACCCCGGCCTCGACACCGTCAAGAAGCTGTACGACCTCAGCAACGAGCTGCGCAAGGTGGAGCCGGAGCGCGTCACCATGACCACGATGCCGAACCGGTACGTGGGCGCCCGTGTGGAGCCGACCGAGGACGCCGAGCAGCTCTTCCGGCTGGTCCGTGAGGACATCGCGCTGGACGGCAAGGACGAGAAGTCGACGGAGGCCGAGGAGAAGGCCACGTCCACCGAACCGGCCGCCCCCGACGCCGAGATCGCGGTCCAGGTCGTCAACGGCACCCGCACCGACACCCTGGCCGCGGCGCCCGCCCGCGCGAGCACCGTGACCGGAATCCTGCGGGAGAAGGGCTTCACCGGTGCGTTCGCCGACACCGCCGGTTCCCTCAGCAGGGAGCGGACGGTGGTGCGGTACCCGAGCGCCGACCTGGAGGGCGACGCGCATCGCGTCGCCGAGTCCCTGGGGATTCCGGAGAGTTCGGTGCGGCGGTCCACCGACGTCTCCGGCGTCACGCTCGTCGTGGGCGCCGACTGGCGTGAGGGGACGACGTACGAGGCCCCCGAACAGGACGACACCACCCCCGAGTCGGCCGAGGCCCTCAACGGCGCGGACGACACGGCCTGCATGAAGGTCAACCCGGCCTTCACCTGGTCCTGACGCGGCAGGGCCCCCTCCCGAACTCGGGGAAGGGGGCCCTGTGGTGTCCGCGGTGAAGGCGGGTCAGGTGGCCGGGGCGTCCGCGTGGACCGCGGGCCGCCGGGAGGCGATGACCTTCTTCGCGAGCGAGCGCGGGCTCGTCAGAAAGCCCCAGCCCCACGACATGTGCATGGTGCCCAGCGCCACCGGTATCCGCAGCCGCGCCTTCAGCGGCAGCCCCTTGCCGGCGGGTATGGAGCCCAGCACGATCGCCGCGAGATACCCGCCGGGCACCACGAAGCCCCACGGCGTGAGCGCCGCGCCCACCACGGTTCCGGCCGCGATCGCGCACACCGCGGCCGGCGGGGCCAGATACCGCAGGTTGATGGAACCGGAGTGGTAACGGGCGACGACGTGCCGCCAACGGCCGTATTCCTTGTACTGCTTGGCCAGTGCCCGCACGCTCGGCCGGGGCCGGTACGACACCTTCAGCTCCGGCGAGAACCAGACCAGCCCGCCGGCCTCGCGGATACGGAAGTTCAACTCCCAGTCCTGGGCGCGGATGAACTCGACGTTGTAGCCGCCCTGCCGCTCCAGCGCCTCGCGCCGGAACACCCCGAGGTAGACGGTCTCGGCGGGGCCCGCCGCGCCACCGGTGTGGAAGGCCGCGTTGCCGACGCCTATCCGCGAGGTCATCGCGGCGGCGACCGCGTGCTCCCAGTCGTTCTCCCCCTCGGCGTGCATGATGCCGCCGACGTTCTGCGCGCCGGTCTCCTCGAGGAGCCGTACCGCGGTGGTGATGTAGCCCGGCGAGAGCATCCCGTGCCCGTCGACGCGGACCACGATCGGATGGCGCGAGGCCTTGATCGCCGCGTTGAGGGCGGCCGGGGTGCGGCCGGTCGGGTTGGGCACGGTACGCACCCGCGGGTCCTCGGCCACGAGTTCGGCGGCGATCTCGTCCGTGCGGTCCGTGGACGGACCGAGGGCGATCACGACCTCCATCTCGCCGGCGTACTCCTGGGCGAGGATCGCGTGGACGGCGCCACGCAGATACCTTTCCTCGTTGAGGACGGGCATGATCACGGAAACGGCGGGGTGCCGCACGTCGGGATTGGCGTTCATAGGGGCCTCACGTTACCGCGAACGGGGGACAGCGGTGCGCGCGCCGGGTGCGGCTGCGCCGGGCCGCAGATCGTATCGGCCTACGGTGCTCGGGATCCCGGGCACGGCTCCGTACGGCCCCGTACGGTCCCGCGGCCCTCGTACGGCCCTCGTTCGGAGGTGTCCTCCTTTTGCCCCCGCAGCCACCGTCCCCCCGCCCTCGTCCCCGCCCCCGCTCCGGGCCGCAGCGCCGCCCGCGACCGCCCGGCCGGGGCGGTCCGAAACCGGCGGGGCGCCGGAAGCCTCGCTGGGGCATGCGGGCGGTGACCACGCTGTCGGTCGTGGTGCTCGCCTCCGCCGGGATCGGGCACGCGGTGGTCACCAGCCTCGACTCGGGGATCGACCGGGTCGACCCGTTCCGGGACATGAAGAACCGTCCCGAGGCCGGCCACGGCATGAACGTCCTGCTCGTCGGCACGGACGGCCGCGAGAAGCTCGACAAGGAGCAGCGGCGGAAGTACCGGCTCGGCGGGACACCCTGCAACTGCACCGACACCATCATGATCGTGCACATCTCGGAGGACCGGGAGCGGGCCAGCGTCGTCAGCCTGCCGCGCGACTCGTACGCCATGACGCCCCCGCACACCGACCGGGTGAGCGGCGAGGAGCACGAGGGGCACCCCGTCAAACTGAACGCGGCGTACGCGGAGGGCGGGCCGCAGCTGACCGTGCGCACGGTGGAGAAGATGACCCGGGTGAAGATCGACCACTACCTGGAGCTCGACTTCACCAGCTTCATGAAGACCGTCGACGTGGTCGGCGGTGTCGAGCTGTGCACCACCGAACCGCTGAAGGACAGCCACACCGGCCTCGACCTGCCCGCCGGCCGGCACACCCTGCGGGGCGGCGAGGCCCTGCAGTACGTACGCGCCCGGTACGTCGACGGCGCCTCCGACCTCGGCCGGATGAAACGCCAACAGCGCTTCATGGCGGCGCTGGTGGACCGGGCCACGTCCTCCGGGATCCTGCTGAATCCGATGAAGTTCCGGGACGTGACCCGCGCGGTGCTCGGTTCGGTCCGCGCCGACAAGGGCTTCGGCACCGACGAACTGCTGGACCTGGGGCGGGCGATGCGGAACTTCTCGCCCTCCTCCTCCGAGTTCACCACCGTGCCGCTCGCGAAGCGGGGAGTCGCGGTCAAGGGCCTCGGCTCGACCCTGAAGTGGCATCCCGAGAAGTCGAAGCACATCTTCGAGGCGCTGCGCGAGGACAAGCCGCTCTCCGCGCACTCCTCGCCCGACGCGGCGCTGCGCGTCCCGGTGGACCCCCGGCAGATCCGCGTCCAGGTCGAGAACGGCACCGGGATCCAGGGGCTCGGCCGCCGCGTGGACGCGGCCCTCGCGGCGACCGGCTTCAACACCACCCGCGCCCCCGTCAACGCGGCGGACCGCTCCGTACGGCGGACCGTCGTCGCCCACGACCCCCGCTGGGACCGCTCCGCGAAGTCCCTCGCCGCCGCCCTGCCGGGCAGTGAGCTGCGTGTGGTGAAGGGGCAGGGCGCGACCCTGAAGGTGATCGCCGGCAGCGACTTCGAGAAGGTCCGCAAGGTCCGGGCCGAGGACCCCGGGAAGGACGAGTTCGGAGTGGTGCGGGGCGACGAGGTGGGGTGCTCGTAGGCCCGCGACGGAGGTGCGCGGGGCCGCGGGAAGCGGGCGCGCGGGTCGGCCGGGTCGGCCGGGTCAGTCGGGTCGGCCGGGTCAGTCGGGTCGGCCGGGTCAGTCGGGTCGGCCGGGTCAGTCGGAGATCCCCTCCGCCGCCCGCTTCTCGCGCAGCTCCATGATGGCGCGGCGGCGGGCCAGGCGGTGGGTGCGGCGGATCTGGGCCTCCTGGCTACGGCGCCGGTCCCGCTCGGTCTCCGGTATCACCGGCGGCACCCGGCGCGGCTTGCCGTCGGCGTCGACGGCCGCGAAGACGAGGTAGGCGGAGCCGACCTGAGTGGGCGGGGCGGACTCGTTCCAGCGCTCGGCCAGGACCCGCACGCCGACCTCCATGGACGTCCGGCCGGTCCAGTTGACCTGGGCCTTCACATGGACCAGGTCGCCGACGCGGACCGGCTCCAGGAAGGCCATCTCGTCCATGGAGGCGGTGACGGCGGGTCCTCCGGAGTGGCGGCCGGCGACCGCGCCCGCCGCGTCGTCGACCAGTTTCATGATCACGCCGCCGTGCACCGTACCCAGCAGGTTGGTGTCGTTGTGGGTCATGATGTGGCTGAGGGTCGTCCGCGACGCCGAGGTGGGCTTGCCCGGGATGTCGGGAATCTCCGTGGGTGCGGCTGGAGCCTGATCTGTCATGGCCTCCACCTTATGCCGAGGCCGCATCCGGGGAATTTGTGTCAGCTTGGCAACAGCGCCGCTGTTATTTTCCGGTGACTGGTACGGCACGCGGCCCGGACCTGCACACTGTTGCGCATGACTAACTGGCCCGAGGCATGGCCCCAGGACGACCGCGGCGCCCGCTACGGACGCGGGAGCGGGAGCGCACAGCCCGAGAGCGCCCGCGTCATGCGGCAGGTCCGCCGCGGCCCGGCGGTCCCGCCCGGCCAGGGGGCGTACGGCGGCGGAGTGCCGCAGCAGGCGTCGTACGTGGACGGCCGCGGGCACGGCGGCCACGGCGACTACGGCAACCATGAAGGCGATTACAACACCGGCCAGGTCTACGGGTCCCCCGCCGGGGGCGGCCACGGCGGACCGGGCGGCGACGGCCGTTACGCGCACGGTCCCGCGCCGGACTGGCGCCGTCGCATCAAGCTGACGGCGATCACGGTCGCGACGCTGCTGGTCGTGACGACCGTCGGCACCTACTTCTGGGCCGACTCCAAGCTCAACCGCGAGGTCGACCTGTCCATCGTCCTCGACCGGCCGGAGGCGGGCGAGGGCACGAACTACCTGATCGTCGGCTCCGACAGCCGGGCCGGGCTGACCGACGAGCAGAAGAAGAAGCTGCGCACCCGGGTCCGCCGAGGGCAAACGCACGGACTCGATGATGATCCTGCACACCGGCAGCAACGGCCCCACCCTGATCTCGCTGCCCCGCGACTCGAACGTGGAGATACCCACCTTCAAGGGCTCCGAGTCCGGCAAGACGTTCCAGGGCACGGGCCGACAGGTGAAGCTGAACGCCGCGTACGCGGAGGACGGTCCCGAACTCCTGGTCCGCACGGTCGAGTTCAACACGGGCCTGCACATCGACCACTACGTGGAGATCGGCTTCGCCGGCTTCGCGAACATCGTGGACGCGGTCGGCGGCGTGGAGATGGACATACCGCAGGACATCAAGGACACCAAGTCCGGCGCCGACTTCAAGAAGGGCAAGCAGACCCTGAACGGCGAGGAGGCCCTCGCCTTCGTCCGCACCCGGTACGCGCTGGCCGGCTCCGACCTGGACCGTACGAAGAACCAGCAGAAGTTCCTCTCCGCCCTCTCGAGCCAGGTGGCGACGCCGAGCACGGTCCTGAACCCGTTCAGGCTGTACCCGACCATGGGCGCGGGCCTGGACTCCCTGATCGTCGACAAGGAGATGGGCCTGTTCGACCTGGCCGGCATGTTCTGGGCGATGAAGGGCGTCAGCGGCGGCGACGGCACCTCCATGAACATGCCCATCGCGGGTTCCTCCGGCGGCAACCTGCTCTGGGACAAGGCGAAGGTCAAGCAGCTGGTGACCCAGCTGAACAACGACGAGAAGGTCACCGTCAAGGGCAACTGACCCCGCAACGGGCCGAGGGCACCGGCGAACGGCGCCCTCGGCCGTGTCGGACGGCGGTGTCACATCGTGGCGCCCGCCATGGCACGGCAGGACTCGGCACAGCGGCGACACGCCTCGGCGCAGCGCATCATCTGCTCGTCGTCCGGCATGGACATACACGCCTCGGCGCACAGGTCGCAGGCCCGCGCACACATCGCGCACATCTCGCCCGCGAGCGGCGAACGGCGCATCATCATGTCGGCGCACATACGGGTCATCTCCGAGCAGTCCATGAGCGCCCGCATGATCGGCATCTGGGCCTGGCCGCCCATCTGCAGACACGAGCTCATGGTCTCCTCGCACACACCGTGGCAGGACATGCACGCCTGGATGCAGTCCTGCATCTCCTTGCTCATCGGGGTCGCGGCGGCTGACTGCTGGGTCATGGTTCCTCCCGGGGACCGCGAGGGCCGGGGGTTCGACCCCCGCTTCTCCGTCCTACGCCTCCCCCTCCATGACCACCACAGGAGCCCCCGGCCCCCGGCTCCGGCACGGGACACGACGCGCCCGGCGCCTGCGGGAAAGCACCGACGGCGGAAAAGGTGTGGGAGCGCCCCGAGGCGCCCGGCAAAAAGTGAAGGGTGCCCGTCGCCGGGCACCCTTCGGTCGTCGGTCTGCCGACTGCTACGGCAGGTTGCGGGCCATGACGATCCGCTGGACCTGGTTGGTGCCCTCGTAGATCTGCGTGATCTTCGCGTCGCGCATCATCCGCTCCACCGGGTAGTCGCGGGTGTAGCCGTAGCCGCCGAGGAGCTGGACGGCGTCCGTGGTGACCTCCATGGCGACGTCGGAGGCGAAGCACTTGGCGGCGGCGCCCTGGAAGGTGAGGTCCGCATCACCGCGCTCGGACCTGGCCGCGGCCGCGTAGGTCAGCTGGCGGGCGGCCTCGATCTTCATGGCCATGTCGGCGAGCATGAACTGCACGCCCTGGAAGTCGGCGATCGGCTTGCCGAACTGCTTGCGCTCCTTGACGTAGCCCTTGGCGTAGTCCAGGGCGCCCTGGGCGATGCCCAGGGCCTGGGCGGCGATGGTGATGCGGGTGTGGTCCAGGGTCCGCATCGCGGTGGCGAAGCCGGTGCCCTCCTCGCCGATCATCCGGTCGGCGGGGATGCGGACGTCGTCGAGGTAGACCTCGCGGGTGGGCGAGCCCTTGATGCCGAGCTTCCTCTCCGGGGCGCCGAAGGAGACGCCCGCGTCGGACCTCTCCACGACGAAGGCGGAGATGCCCCTGGAGCGCTTGGTGGGGTCGGTGACCGCCATCACCGTGTAGTACTCCGACTCGCCGGCGTTGGTGATCCAGCGCTTGACGCCGTTGAGGACGTAGGTGTCGCCGTCGCGGACCGCCCGGGTCTTCATGCCGGCCGCGTCCGAGCCGGCCTCCGGCTCGGAGAGGCAGTAGGAGAACATGCCGTCGCCCTGGGCGAGCGGGGTCAGGTACTGCTTCTTCAGCGCCTCGGAACCGGAGAGGAGCACCGGCAGCGAGCCGAGCTTGTTCACGGCGGGGATGAGCGAGGAGGAGGCGCAGACCCGGGCCACCTCCTCGATCACGATGACCGTGGCGAGCGCGTCGGCGCCCGCGCCGCCGTACTGTTCGGGCACGTGCACGGCGTGCAGGTCGTTCGCGACCAGCGCGTCGAGCGCCTCCTGCGGGAAGCGGGCGTCCTCGTCCACCGCGGCGGCGTACGGCGCGATCTTCGCCTCGGCCAGCGAGCGGACGGCGTCGCGGAGCATGTCGTGCTCCTCGGACGGGCGGTACAGGTCGAAGTCAGCCGATCCGGCCAAGGTCTCTCACTCCAAAGACGACGAGGGCGACGAGGGCGACGCTCTGATGATGCTAACTACCGTTAAGTAACTCCCATAGTAGAACTCCCGCCCGTGCGGGAGTACGTGAGTTTGCCGACAACTGCCGGGTCGCCCGCTGCGGCGCGCCCGCCGCCCCCGGTTATGCTCGGGCCCGCACTACCTGCCGTATACCCCTTGGAGCACGCATGGCCCTCAGGATCACCGTGATCGGCACCGGTTATCTCGGTGCGACACACGCCGCGGCCATGGCGGAGCTCGGGTTCGAGGTGCTGGGCCTCGATGTCGTGCCGGAGAAGATCGACATGCTCCGGCGGGGCGAGGTCCCGATGTACGAGCCGGGTCTCGATGAGCTGCTGCGCCGGCATGTGGCGGGGATCGAGGGGTCCACCGGCAGGCTGCGGTTCACCATGGACTGGGCCGAGGTCGGGGCGTTCGGCGACATCCACTTCGTCTGCGTGAACACTCCGCAGCGGCACGGCGAGTACGCCTGCGACATGTCGTACGTCGACTCCGCGTTCGCCTCGCTGGCCCCGCACCTGACCGGCCCCGCGCTGGTCGTCGGCAAGTCGACCGTGCCGGTGGGCTCCGCCGACCGGCTGGCCGCCTACCTGGCCGAGCACGCCCCGGCCGGCGCGGACGCCGAGCTGGCCTGGAACCCGGAGTTCCTGCGCGAAGGCTTCGCCGTCCAGGACACACTGCACCCGGACCGGATCGTGGCGGGTGTGCGCAGCGAGCGGGCGGAGAAGCTGCTGCGGGAGGTGTACGCCACACCGGTCGGCGAGGGCACCCCGTTCGTGGCGACCGACTTCCCGACCGCGGAGCTGGTGAAGACCTCCGCGAACTCCTTCCTGGCCACCAAGATCTCGTTCATCAACGCCATGGCCGAGCTGTGCGAGGCCACGGGCGGTGACGTGGCCAGGCTGGCGGAGGCCATCGGGTACGACGACCGGATCGGCCCGAAGTTCCTGCGGGCCGGGATCGGTTTCGGCGGCGGGTGCCTGCCGAAGGACATCCGGGCGTTCATGGCACGCGCCGGTGAGCTGGGCGCGGACCAGGCGCTGACCTTCCTGCGGGAGATCGACTCGATCAACATGCGCCAGCGCGGCCGAATGGTGGAGCTGACCCGGCAGGAGCTGGGCGGCGGGGCGTTCCTGGGCAAGCGGGTCGCGGTGCTGGGCGCCACCTTCAAGCCGGACTCGGACGACGTACGGGACTCGCCGGCGCTGAACGTCGCCGGCCAGATACACCTCCAGGGCGGCCAGGTCACCGTGTACGACCCGAAGGGCATGGACAACGCCCGGCGCCTCTTCCCCACCCTGGGATACGCGGACTCGGCGCTCGAGGCGGTGCGCGGTGCCGACGTCGTGCTGCACCTGACGGAGTGGCGGGAGTTCCGCGAGCTGGACCCGGCGGCGCTGGGCGAGGTCGCGGCCCAGCGGCTGGTCCTCGACGGACGCAACGCCCTGGACGCCGAGGCGTGGCGCCGGGCCGGCTGGCGCCACCGCGCGATGGGCCGCCCCACCGCCTGACGGAGCGGGTGACGCCGGTTCGGCCGAGGCTCAGTCGGCCGAACCGGCGTCCGACTGCATTCTGCACCACGGGGTGGGCCGGGCGGGGCTCCCGGGGCCCATCGGCCGCCGCAGGGCTCCCTCGGGGCCCCTCCGCCCCTCTGCTCCTCTTCCCCTTCAAGCCCCCTTCGCGCGGTAGCGGCGCATCTTGGCGCGGGCCCCGCACACCTGCATGGAACACCAGCGGCCGCGCCCGGCGGGACTGCGGTCGTAGTACGCCCAGTGGCATTCGGCGGCCTCGCAGGCCTTCAGTCTGTTCCAGGTGCCCGCCGTGACCGCTTCCGCCACGGCCGCCGCGATCCGCGAGAGCAGGGGCCCCTCGTCGACGGGGGCGAGGGCGGCGGAGCCGTCCGCCGGGTCGACGGTGACCACCAGCGGGGCACGCGCGAGCAGCACGCCGAGCGGGACGACCTCGCGGTGCGGCGGATGGCCGGCGTGGGCGAGCAGGGCCGCGCGCAGCGCCTCGCGCAGCTCGCGTGCCGCCTCGACACCTGCCGCGTCGTCCTCCGGGAGTCCGAAGCGGGCGCGGCCGTCCGCCGTGTCCAACGCGTCGGCGCCCGTCTCCAGGTCGAGCGTGTTGACGAGGCCCTCGACCAGGGCCAGCCCACCGGGCGCAGCCGATCTCTCACTCATGTCCGGACGGTACCTCTCGCGTCCCCGTGCGTTTCCCCTTGCGACGTTACCTCCTGTACGGCAGCATGCAGTAACGGTTACTGGCTACCCGCCTTTACGGGTAACCGAGGGATTCGAGGAGGAAGTCATGTCCGTTGCCAAGGTGGGCGCCGTCGTCCTGGACTGCCCCGATCCGCGTGCGCTGGCCGGTTTCTACGCCGAGGTGGTGGGCGGCACGATCGTGGACGAGGGTGACTGGGTGGACCTCCGGGTGCCCGGCGGGCCCACGCTCGCGTTCCAGGCGGCCCCCGGACACGTACCGCCCCGGTGGCCGGCGCCCGACCACTCGCAGCAGTTCCACCTGGACCTGACCGTCGAGGACCTGGACGCCGCGGAGAAGGAGGTGCTGGCGCTCGGTGCGAAGCCGCTGGAGACGGAGGACCGCTCGCGGACCTTCCGGGTCTACGCGGACCCGGCGGGGCACCCGTTCTGCCTGTGCGCCTGCTGAACCGGGAGGACCCATGACCGCGGTGGCCCGTCCGCGATCCGTCGTCGACTGCCCCGAGCCACGCGAACCGGGCCGCTTCTACGCGGCCGTCGCGGGCGGCACGCCCGAGGAGCAGGACCCGGACCGGGTGGTGCTCCAGATCCCCGCGGGACCGCGGCCGGCCTTCCAGCGGGCACCCGGGTACGCCCCGCCGGACCGGCCGCGGGCCGACCACAACGCCCAGTGGTTCCACCTCGTCCTCGACACGGGCGGCACCTGGGAGGAGGTCGACGAGGCCCAGCAGAAGGTGCCGGCGCCGGGGGTGCGGGTACTGGACCGGGAGAATCCCGAGCAAGGCTTCCGGGTGTACGCCGATCCGGCGGGGCATCCGTTCCGCCTGTGCCGGATCGAACAGCCCTGATCGAGCAGCACCGACCGGGCGGGTACGGGAAACGGGGGCGGAGGGCGGGTACGTACCCGCCCTCCGCCCCCGTTCGGGTGCGCCGGTGCGCTCAGCCGTCGAGCGACTCGATGGTCGCGTGGGACGGTCCGCGGATCGCCCGGAGCTCCCGGGCCGTGTCCTCGGCGGCGCCCAGTACCCGTACCGCGTTCTGCCAGGTCAGCTTGGCCAGGTCGGACCTGGACCAGCCGCGGTCGTGCAGCTCGGCGATCAGGTTCGGGTAGCCGGAGACGTCGTTCAGGCCGTCCGGGGTGAAGGCGGTGCCGTCGTAGTCGCCGCCGATGCCGAGGTGGTCGACGCCGGCCACCTCACGCATGTGGTCCAGATGGTCGGCCACCGTGGCGACCGTGGCGACCGGGCGCGGGCGGCGCTCCTCGAAGGCGGCGTGCACCTTCATCGCCTCCGCGGTGGTCTCCAGGTGGTGGAAACCGTGGGCGCGCATGTTCTCGTCGGCCTCGGCCGTCCAGTCGACCGCCGCCTGGAGCACGAACTTCGGTACGAACGTCACCATCGCGACACCGCCGTTGGCGGGCAGCCGCTCCAGTACGTCGTCCGGGATGTTGCGCGGGTGGTCGCAGACCGCGCGGGCGGAGGAGTGGGAGAAGATCACCGGCGCGGACGTGGCGTCCAGAGCGTCCCGCATGGTCGTGGCGGCGACGTGCGAGAGGTCGACCAGCATGCCGAGCCGGTTCATCTCGCGGACCACCTCGCGGCCGAACGCCGACAGGCCGCCCACGCCGGGCTCGTCCGTCGCCGAGTCCGCCCAGTCCACGTTGTAGTTGTGGGTGAGGGTCAGATAGCGCACGCCGAGGTCGTACAACCCGCGCAGGGTACCGAGGGAGTTGGCGATGGAATGGCCGCCCTCCGCCCCCATGAGCGAGGCGATGCGGCCCTGTCCGCGGGCGGCCTCCATGTCGGCGGCGGTCAGCGCGGGCGCCAGGTCCTTCGGGTGTCGGGCCAGCAACTGCCGCACGCAGTCGATCTGTTCCAGAGTGGCCGGCACCGCGTCGGGCAGGTCCGCGCGGACGTACACCGACCAGAACTGGGCACCCACGCCGCCCGCGCGCAGCCGGGGGATGTCGGTGTGCAGGTGCGCGGTCTGGTCGTCGGCGATGTTCCGGGCGTCGAGGTCGTAGCGGACCTGTTCGCGCAGTGCCCAGGGCAGGTCGTTGTGCCCGTCCACGACGGGGAAGTCGGCGAGGAGGGCGCGGGCGGCGTCGAGTGAGGCACCGTCGGGAGCGGTCACGGGACTCACTTCCCGAAACCGAAGCCGTTGCCGGAGCCTTCGGCCCTGGCGCGCAGGCGCTTGCCCTTCTCCGTGGCCTGGTCGTTGAGGTCCTGCTGGAACTCCCGCATCCGGCCGAGGAGTTCCTCGTCGTGGGCGGCGAGCATACGGACCGCCAGCAGGCCCGCGTTGCGGGCGCCGGCCACCGAGACGGTGGCGACCGGGACACCGGCCGGCATCTGCACGATGGAGAGCAGGCTGTCCATGCCGTCGAGGTGCTTCAGCGGCACCGGGACGCCGATGACGGGCAGCGGGGTGACCGAGGCGAGCATGCCGGGCAGATGGGCCGCGCCGCCCGCACCCGCGATGATCACCTTCAGCCCCCGGTCCGCGGCCTGCTCGCCGTAGGCGATCATCTCGCGGGGCATGCGGTGCGCGGAGACGACGTCGACCTCGTGGTCGATCTCGAACTCGTCGAGGGCCTTGGCCGCGGCCTCCATGACGGGCCAGTCGGAGTCCGATCCCATGACGATGCCGACTACGGGGCTGGGGCTCATTCGGTGATCGTGCCTCTCAGGTAGCCGGCTGCGTGACGGGCGCGTTCCAGCACGTCGTCCAGGTCGTCGCCGTAGGTGTTGACGTGGCCGACCTTGCGGCCGGGCTTCACGTCCTTGCCGTACATGTGGATCTTCAGCTGGGGGTCGCGGGCCATGCAGTGCAGGTAGGCGGAGTACATGTCGGGGTAGTCGCCGCCGAGGACGTTGGCCATGACCGTCCACTTGGCGCGCGGGCGCGGGTCGCCGAGCGGGAGGTCGAGGACGGCGCGGACGTGGTTGGCGAACTGGGAGGTGATCGCGCCGTCCATGGACCAGTGGCCGGAGTTGTGCGGGCGCATCGCGAGTTCGTTGACGAGGACGCGCCCGTCGCGGGTCTGGAACAGCTCCACGGCGAGATGGCCGACGACGCCGAGTTCCTTGGCTATGTTCAGCGCCATCTCCTCGGCGCGCAGCGCGAGGGCCTCGTCGAGGTCGGGGGCGGGGGCGATCACCGTGTCGCAGACGCCGTCGACCTGCTGGGACTCGACGACCGGGTAGGCGACGGCCTGGCCGTGCGGGGAGCGGACCACGTTGGCGGCCAGCTCGCGCACGAAGTCGACCTTCTCCTCGGCCAGCACCGGGACGCCGGCCTTGAAGGGCTCGGCGGCCTCCTCGGCGGAGTCGACGACCCACACGCCCTTGCCGTCGTAGCCGCCGCGGACGGTCTTGAGGACCACCGGGAAGCCCGCGCCCTCCGCCGCGAACGCGGCCACGTCCTGGGGATCGGTGACGATGCGGTGCCGCGGGCAGGGCACGCCCATCGCGTCGAGCTTCGCGCGCATCACGCCCTTGTCCTGGGCGTGCACCAGCGCGTCGGGGCCGGGGCGGACGGGGATGCCGTCGGCCTCCAGGGCCCTGAGGTGCTCAGTGGGCACGTGCTCGTGGTCGAAGGTGATCACGTCGCAGCCGCGCGCGAAGGCACGCAGCGTGTCCAGGTCGCGGTAGTCGCCGACGACGACATCGCTGACGACCTGCGCCGCGGAATCCTGCGGAGTGTCACTGAGGAGCTTGAACCTGATGCCGAGCGGGATGCCCGCCTCGTGTGTCATACGAGCGAGCTGCCCCCCGCCGACCATGCCGACTACCGGGAACGTCACACCCCCAGGGTATCGGTCGAGCCACGGTGGCCGGTTCCGCGGCGGTTTCCCGGCCCCTTCGGTGATCAGCCCGCGCTCTCCGGCCTTTCGCCGGTCATTCCCGGACGGTCTGCGGCCGGGAGGGGCGTCCGCAGGAAGATCACGAGAAGGGGTGGTTAGCATGGTGTGGTTGACGCCACTTTGACGCCACTCTACGGACGGGGGCCGGCACGACCATGGGACGCGGTTCCTCGGGGCCTTCGACGGCCCCGGCCCCGCGCGGCACCGTGCGGCAGCGCCTCGATCGGCTCGTCCGTGAGGTCGTGAAGTTCGGCGCGGTCGGCGGAGCCGGGCTGTTGGTCAATCTCCTCGTGTTCAACCTGGTCCGGCAGGTGACCGACCTCCCGGTGGTGCGGGCGAGCGTCATCGCGACCATCGTCGCGATCGTCTTCAACTACCTGGGCTTCCGCTACTTCACCTACCGGGACCGCGACAGGTCCGGACGCACCAAGGAGATGTCGCTGTTCCTGCTGTTCAGCGTGGTCGGTCTGGTGATCGAGAACGGCCTGCTGTACACGGCGACGTACGGGTTCGGCTGGGACAGCCCGCTGCAGAGCAACATCTTCAAGTTCCTCGGCATCGGTGTCGCCACCCTGTTCCGCTTCTGGTCCTACCGCACGTGGGTGTTCCGCGCGCTGCCGGCCCGGGAACCGGGCACCGGGAGCGCGACGGCGGGAGCGAGCGCGGGTCCCCTCGCCAAGGGCGGGGCGAAGCCGCCTGCCCGGCAGCGCGTGCCGTAGGCGCCGACGGCCCCGCCCCGCCTGTCATCCGTCCTCCTCGGACCGTCCGCTACCTGACCGTGCGGCGGTCCTCGTCCCGGGACTTCCGCGGCGGGGTACGGGACAGGAACAGGCCGAAGACCGGGGGCTTGGCCTGGAGCATCTCCAGCCGGCCGCCGTCCGCCTCCGCGAGGTCCCGGGCGACCGCGAGGCCGATGCCGGTGGAGTTGTGGCCGCTGATCGCCCGTTCGAAGATGCGGGCGCCCAGTTCGGTGGGCACCCCGGGGCCCTCGTCCGTGACCTCCACGACGACCTGGTTGCCGGTGACCCGGGTGCGCAGGGCGACCGTGCCGCCGCCGTGCATGAGCGAGTTCTCGATCAGGGCGGCCAGCACCTGGGCGACCGCGCCCGGTGTGCCCACCGCCCGCAGGTTCCGCTTGCCGGAGCTGACGACGGCGCGGCCGACACCGCGGTAGGCGGGACGCCACTCGGCGAGCTGCTGCTGGATCACCTCGTCGAGTTCGAAGGTGACCGCGGAGCCGTTGCGCGGGTCGCGGGCGTTGGTCAGCAGCCGTTCCACCACGTCCGTGAGGCGTTCCACCTGCGTCAGCGCGATGGTCGCCTCCTCCTTCACCGTGTCCGGGTCGTCGGTGAGGGTGATCTCCTCCAGGCGCATGGACAGGGCGGTGAGGGGGGTGCGCAGCTGGTGGGAGGCGTCGGCGGCCAGTCGTCGTTCCGCGGTCAGCATGCGGGCGATGCGCTCGGCGGAGGAGTCCAGCACGTCCGCGACCCGGTCCAGCTCGGGGACGCCGTACCGCCGGTGGCGGGGGCGCGGGTCGCCCGAGCCGAGGCGCTCGGCGGTCTCCGCGAGGTCGGTCAGCGGGGAGGCGAGCCGGTTGGCCTGGCGGACCGCCAGCAGCACCGCGGCGATCACCGCCAGCAGCGCCACCAGCCCGATGATCAGCAGCGTACGGCCGACCTCCCGGGTCACCGAGGAGCGCGGCTCCTGGACGGTGACCGTCTCGCCCTCCTCACCCGGGGCCGTGGCGCTGATGACGTCGCCGTCCGGCTTGTCGCCCACCTCGATGGGCGCCCTGCCGGGGATGCGGATGACGGCGTAGCGGTCCTCGGTGATCTGGTCGCTCAGGACCTCGGCGGTGACCTTCTCCTCGACGAGCAGTCGGCTGTCGACGATGCTGGCCAGCCGTACGGCCTCGGACTCGACCCGTTCCCTGGCGGTGTCGCTGATGGTGCGGGTCTCCACGATCACCAGGGACACGCCGAAGACGGCGATCACGACGAGCACCACGGCGAGCGTGGACTGGATCAGTCGGCGGCGCATGACCTCTTACCTGAAAGAACCCCCTGCGGTGGCGGGGTTCAGCTCTTCTCGAAGCGGAAACCCACGCCCCGGACGGTCGCGATGTAGCGGGGGTTGGCCGCGTCGTCACCGAGCTTCTTGCGCAGCCAGGAGATGTGCATGTCGAGGGTCTTGGTGGACGACCACCACGTGGTGTCCCAGACCTCGCGCATCAGCTGGTCGCGGGTGACGACCCGGCCCGCGTCCCGGACCAGGACCCGTAGCAGGTCGAACTCCTTGGCGGTGAGCTGGAGTTCCTCCTCGCCCATCCACGCCCGGTGCGACTCGACGTCGATGCGCACGCCGTGGGTCGCGGGCGGTTGCTGCGGCTCGGTGGCACCGCGCCGCAGCAGGGCCCGTACCCGGGCGAGCAGTTCGGCGAGCCGGAACGGCTTGGTGACGTAGTCGTCGGCGCCGGCGTCCAGACCGACGACGGTGTCCACCTCGTCGGCGCGCGCGGTCAGGATCAGGACGGGAACCGTGTGGCCGTCGGAACGCAGTCGGCGGGCGACCTCCAGACCGTCCATGCCGGGCAGCCCGAGGTCCAGCACCACCAGGTCGATGCCGCCCTGCAGGCCTGCGTCGAGCGCGCTGGGTCCGTCCTCACGCACCTCCACCTCGTAGCCCTCCCGGCGCAGGGCGCGGGCCAGTGGCTCCGAGATGGACGCGTCGTCCTCGGCGAGCAGTACACGGGTCATGCACTGATGGTAGTCCCGCCGCGGCGCGGTCCGGGGTGTGATCACGGCGGCCGGTTCTCACCGCGCGCACACCTGTTCCTCACCTCGGGGACCCGCGAAAGGAGCCTGGAACTGTGGGGTGCGATCCTGAAAAGAACCTTCGAATGAGTGATCACGGTTCCCCCGGAACCTGTGATCCCTGTCTCAAGTCCTTCCATATCGGGCACTGTCCTGCCGTATGGTGAACCAACGCCTGTTGCACGGCGGGGACCTTTGGCGCAGTTGCCGCTGAAGGTCTCTTTTGCGTGCCGGTCGGCTTCCCGCCGACCTCGTAAGAAATGACCTGTGGCCGGGCCTCTACGCACATCGACGCGCGTAGAGGCGTGGATCCCGGTGGTCGCCGTCCCCCGCTCCGTGATCCGGAGCGGACTCCCCAAGGGCGTGGGGTGGACGGCACGGCCCGCCGGTGCCGGCCGCCCCCCCCACCGGGCGCGTACCCGCTTGCGCGACGCGTCCCGACCAGCAAGGAACGACCATGGCGTCCAGCCTGACGAAGGACTCGGTCTCACCCGGCACCCCCGGCTCCGAGAAGACCTTCTTCGGCCACCCCCGCGGACTGGCCACTCTCTTCATGACCGAGATGTGGGAGCGGTTCTCCTACTACGGCATGCGAGCTCTGCTCCCGCTGTACCTCGTCGCCCCGGGCGGCATGGGCCTGAACGCCGGCACGGCGACGGCCATCTACTCGGTGTACCTGTCGCTGGTGTACCTGCTCACGATGCCGGGCGGCTGGTTCGGCGACCGGGTCCTGGGCCCGCGCAAGACCGTCGCCGTCGCCGGTGCGATCGTCGTGCTCGGCCACCTGACGCTGGCCCTGCCGTCCGCCGGCACCTTCTACGCCGGCCTCGGCCTGGTCGCCATCGGTTCCGGCCTGCTGAAGGCCAACATCTCCACGATGGTCGGCCAGCTCTACGACGGTCCGGACGACCCGCGCCGCGACGGCGGCTTCACCATCTTCTACATGGGCATCAACCTCGGTGCCTTCTTCTCTCCGCTGATCATCGGCACCGTCGGTGAGGGCGTCAGCTGGCACCTGGGCTTCGGGCTCGCCGCGGTCGGCATGAGTCTCGGCCTGCTCCAGTTCATGCTGGGCAGCCGTCACCTCGCCGCGCACTCCAGCGTCGTGCCCAAGCCGCTGTCCGCCGCGGAGAAGTCCTCCACGCTGCGCAAGGCCGCCCTCTGGGCCGGCATCGCCGTCGTCGCCTACACCGTCCTCGGCTTCTCCGGCCACTACACCCTGAACTGGGTCCTGGTCCCGCTGACGCTGCTCGGCCTGATCATCCCGGTGCTGGTGCTGGTCCGGATCAAGCGCGACCGGGACCTGGACCAGGCCGAGCAGTCGAAGATGTCCGCGTACATCTGGTTCTTCGTGGCCGCGGCCGTCTTCTGGATGATCTACGACCAGGGCGGCTCGACCCTGGCGCTCTTCGCCGACTCGTCGGCCGAGAACAGCGTCCTCGGCTGGGAGTTCCCGGTCTCCTGGTACCAGTCGGTCAACCCGGTCCTGATCATGGCGCTGGCCCCGGTCTTCGCCTGGTTCTGGCTGGCGCTGAACCGGCGCGGCAAGGAGCCCAGCACGATCGTGAAGTTCGGCTCCGGTCTGGTCCTGGTCGGCGCGTCCTTCTTCCTGTTCCTCGCCCCGCTGTCCATCGCCGGGGGCGGTCAGAAGGCGGCGGCGATGTGGCTGGTGGCGATCTACTTCACCCAGACCGTCGCCGAGCTGCTGCTCTCCCCGGTCGGCCTGTCGGTGACCACGAAGATGGCGCCCGTGAAGTACGCCTCGCAGATGATGGGCGTCTGGTTCCTGGCCGTCACCGCCGGTACCGCCACGACCGGCCTGCTGTCCACCGCCGTCGACCTGAACAAGCCGGGTGTCGTCGCGATGGAGGCCACCCTCGCCGTGGTCGCCGGTGTCGCGGTGTGGATGTACCGCAGCAAGGTCAAGGCCCTCATGGGCGACGTCCGCTGACCCGCTGAGCCCGGCCGGCTGGCCGGCCACCGTCTCGCGACGGAGGGCCCCGCGTCCACGTACTTGTGGATGCGGGGCCCTTCAGTCGTTTGCGCGGCGGGCGGAGCGGTGATGCCCGTGACGGCCGGGACGGGGCCGGTCGGGGACGCCGCCGTCGGTCAGGCGGGTGCCCCGAGTTCCGCCCACACGGTCTTGCCCGCGATGCCCGGGGTGCGGACGACCCCCCAGTCGAGGCAGAGCCGCTGGACGATGAACATGCCGTGGCCACCGGGCCGGCCCGACCGGTGCGGGGTGCGCGGGGCCGGCTGTCCGGTGCCCCGGTCGGTGACCTCGAGCCGGATCATCTTGTTGTCGCAGACGATGCCCAACTGGTCGGGCCCCTCGGCGTGCAGGCAGGCGTTGGTGACCAGTTCGGACACGACCAGCAGGACGTCCTCTGCGGCGGCCCGCCGGTCGGCGGTGGCGGCGGGCAGCCAGCCCCACGCGTGCAGCGCCTGGCGGGTGAAGTCACGGGCGAGGGGCACGACGCCGCTCTGGTCGTCGAAGCTCAGCCGACGGACCTGACGCCCTCCCGGCGAACCCGGTGACCCGGACGACGCCCCCGCCGGCCCGGACGGCACGGCCACCTCTCCGGACGCGCTCGCCGTCGGCGCGCCGCCCCCGGGAGCGCCGCCGGGCTCCGGACCGCGGTCGCCCGGCGGATAGGGCCGGGTGGTGCTCATCAGCGCTTCACCTCACCGATTCACCAGTTCATGATTTCAAATAATCCGTATTCAGTCAGTCACACGGTGCGGGATCGTCCGGTTCTCGGCATCCCCGCGGCCATGGCAGCGGACACGTTCAGCTTGTCTCCTGCCCGGGGCGCCCCGGGGAACACTTCCGTGTTCGCACGAGGAGGGCGCGACGGCAGGCAGGTGACACGAAGGGGACTCAGGGAGGGACGCGTCGCGAGGCGCGCCCCGGGGCGCGAAGAAAAACGCTCCGGAAGGAGAACGCCGGCCCCGGGACCCGCCCCGGGGTGGCGCCGGCCTGCCCCGCGCGGTCATCCGGAATCGTCGGCGAGGGCCGCCTCGAGGCTGTCATGAAGGGTGAACACCGCTTCCGCCCCGGTGATTTCGAACACGCGTGCGACAACAGGCTGCATCCCCGCGAGGTGCACCCCGCCCCCCGCGGCGTCCGCCTTCAGCCGGGCACCGAGCAGCACGTTGAGCCCGGTGGAGTCACAGAACTCCAGTCCGGAGCAGTCGATGACAAGCCGGCTGAATCCCCTGGCGAGGCATTCCTCCAGCGGCTCACGCAACAGATCGGCGGTGTGGTGATCCAGCTCACCCGCCGGGGTCACGACGGCACTGGAACCCTCTTCCCGCACCTCCACCAGAAGCCGGCCCGACTGTGCGCTGCCGACCGTCCCGCGGTCCATGCCGACTCTCTCTCCCACCGGTCGTGACTGCTACTGACGTTGTCGAACATTACGCCCTACCGCCGCACTTCGACAGCCGAACAATCAGCAGCAAACGGACATATGGCAACAGAACTCACTTGCGATGAGTTCATGGAAACGGGTAGGGCTAGTAAGGACACGTACCCGACACGGCCGGCTTTGGAGGCGCCGCACACCGCAGTGCACGTAACGGCATCGGCAGCCATATGCCGAGAACGATGGAGGACATCATGTCACCCCGGCTCGACGAATCGCGTACCCAGAAAGCGACGTCGACACTCCCTCCGGAACATCTGGCTCCCATCGAGCAGGACGACACGGGTGTCGTCCCGGACGGCGACCTCCTCGCCGGTCTCCCGGAGATCCCTCCCTATGACGAGGTGGGCCCGGTCGACGCGCGGGCGTTGTCCAAGAGCCTCTTCGAGCGACTGGAGTCGCTGGAGGAAGGCACCCACGAATATTCGTACGTACGCAACACGCTCGTCGAACTGAACCTGGCCCTGGTCAAGTTCGCCGCCTCCCGGTTCCGCTCGCGCAGTGAGCCGATGGAGGACATCGTCCAGGTCGGCACCATCGGTCTGATCAAGGCGATCGACCGCTTCGAGCTTTCGCGCGGTGTGGAGTTCCCCACCTTCGCGATGCCGACCATCATCGGCGAGATCAAGCGCTTCTTCCGTGACACCTCGTGGTCCGTGCGCGTACCGCGCCGGCTGCAGGAACTCCGGCTCGACCTGGCCAAGGCCGGCGACGAGCTGGCCCAGCAGCTCGACCGGTCCCCGACCGTGGCCGAACTGGCCGAGCGCCTGGGCATCTCCAAGGACGAGGTCGTCGAGGGCATGGCGGCGTCGAACGCCTACACCGCCTCCTCCCTGGACGCGCAGCCGGAGGAGAACGACGTCGAGGGCACCTTGGCGGACCGGATCGGTTACGAGGACCACGGACTCGAAGGCATCGAGTACGTCGAGTCGTTGAAGCCGCTGATCGCCGAACTGCCGCCGCGCGACCGCACCATCCTCTCGCTGCGCTTCGTCGCCGGAATGACCCAGTCGGAGATCGGCGAGGAGCTGGGTATTTCACAGATGCACGTCTCCCGCCTGCTGTCGCGCACACTGGTGCGGCTGCGCAAGGGGCTGACCGTGGAGGAATGACGGTCGAGGACCGACGGGGCCGCGCCCCGTGCCCTGTCGGCGCCGGACGCCCCTCGCGGGTACCGGGCGCCGACAGGGCACGGGGCGCGACGCGTTACCCGCGGTCACCCCTTTCCCCGCGGGCCTTCTTCCTCCACTATGGGCACGCCCAAACCAGCTGGTATGTCAGGACCACCTGATCCGCCGGGCAGGCCTGAGGAGGCGGTGCATGGAGCGGGGCGACGGAGCCGTCCACGGCGACGGGGTCGGCGGGGGACACCCGGGTACGCACGCGGGCGCGTCCGACATCCGGCTGACCGAATCGCTGCGCGCCGACACCTCGGCCGCGTACTCGGCGCTTCAGGAACTCCGCGCCCGGCACGGCCCGTCCGTGCTCGCCTACGCCCGCCAGTGCACCACGGGTGACTCCGGCGCGCGTCAACTCGCCGCGCAGGCCTTCACGGACGCCGCCCGCGAGACCGCCCGCGGTACCGATCCCGGCGGCCCCCTGCGCCACCGGCTCCTGCTGCTGACCGCCCGGGCGGCAGCGACCTGGGCCACCGACGGACGGGCCGGCGGGCTCGACCCCGGACTGCACCTCGTACTGAGTTCGTCCGGTCCCGACGGCCCGGTCCCGTCCATGCTCGCCGCCTTCCGGACACTGCCGTACCGGGCGCAGGGCCTCATCTGGTACGGCATCGTGGAACAGGAACCCGCGGACCGTACGGCGACGCTTCTCGGCCTCGCCCCTCAGGACGTGGCCTACGGCACCCAGCCCGCGCTGCAGTCACTGGGCCGGGCCTGTCTGCGGTCCCGGCTGGCCGCCTCGGACGACCCCCGGTGCGTCGACTTCCGCCGGCTCATCGAGGAGGCGGTACGGCCCGACGGCCCCCGCGACAGCGCCGACCTGAACACCCACATGGCCCGCTGCGGGCACTGCGCCGCGGCGTACGAGGAACAGCGCGCCCTGCGGGAGGCGCCGCGCACCACCCTGGCCGAGGGGCTGCTGCCGTGGGCGGGCACGTCGTACACCGCCCCCCTGCCGGGGCCCGCCGAGCCGTCGCCCGGCCCCGGTACCGCGGTCGGGACGTGGCCGCTGTCCCGGCGCCTGGTGCTGGCCTCGACGGCACTCGGCGTGGCCGTGGTGCCGCTGCTGCTCCTGCTGTTGTCACCGGCCGGCACGCCGGCCGAACACGCTTCGGAACCGGGCCCCACCCTGGCGGTCCCACCGCCGGTGACCGTGACGGCCACCCCCTCACCGCCCCCCACCGCGTCCGCGACGCGCTCCCCCGCACCGTCCCCCTCGAAGACCGGGAGGCCCAGCCCGTCGGACACCCCACACCCCACGCCGTCCCCGACACCGCCTCCCACACCGTCCGCCACACCCGCGTACCCGCCGCCGGGCGGCGCGTACGCGCAGGTGGTGAATCTGGCGTCGGGCCTGTGCCTGGACATCGACGGCGACCTGGAGAACCGCACGGACGTGGTCACCGCACCCTGCGACTCCTCCCGGTCCCAGCGGTGGCGGGTCGACGCGGAGCGCGGTGTGCTGCAGTCCTACGCCGACTCCGACTACTGCCTGGACAGCCGTGGCGCGGTGGGCCGGGGGACCGGCATCTGGGAGTGCGACTCGGTGGACGGGCGCAACGGACAGAACCTGCGCTTCGCCGTCGACGCCCGTGGAGTGATCCGCCCGGCCATCGCGCCGGACCACGCGGTGACACCGACCGGGGGCGACTCGGTGTCCCTGGCCGAGGAGGCGGGGCGGGCGGATCAGCGGTGGCGGGCCGGGTCCTGAGCCCGCTGCTCAGAACGCGCGGACGCCGCGCCGCCACACTCCGCGGACCAGCGGGACGCCGGGGCGGTAGGCCAGGTGGACATGGCTCGGGGCGTCGAGGAGGACGAGGTCGGCGCGGGCGCCGGGGGTGAGACGGCCGATGTCGGTGCGCCGCATGGCCGCGGCGCCGCCCGCGGTGGCCGACCAGAGGGCCTCGTCGGGCGTCATCCCCATGTCCCGCACGGCGAGCGCGACGCAGAACGGCACCGAGGAGGTGAAGGACGACCCCGGGTTGCAGTCCGTGGAGAGCGCGACGGTGACGCCCGCGTCGATCAGCCGGCGGGCGTTCGGCCACTCGGCCCGGGTGGAGAACTCGGCGCCCGGCAGCAGGGTCGCGACCGTGCGGCTGTTGGCCAGGGCGTCGACGTCCGGGTCGGTGAGGTGGGTGCAGTGGTCGGCGCTGGCCGCGTCGAGTTCGACGGCGAGTTGGACGCCGGGACCGTGGGAGAGCTGGTTGGCGTGGACGCGCGGGTGCAGGCCCTTCGCCCTGCCCGCGGTGAGGACGGCGCGCGCCTGGTCGCCGTCGAAGGCGCCCTTCTCGCAGAAGACGTCGATCCAGCGGGCGTGCGGCGCGCAGGCGTCCAGCATCGCGCCGGTGACCAGGGCGACGTAGCCGGCCGGATCGTCGGCGTACTCGGGGGCGACGATATGGGCGCCGAGGTAGGTGACCTCGTCGGTGTGGCGGACGGCCAGCCGCAGGGCGCGGGCCTCGTCCTCGACGGTGAGGCCGTAGCCCGACTTGGTCTCGAGGGTGGTGGTGCCCTGGCGGAGCGCCTCGGTGAGCAGGCGGGTCAGGTTCGCCTCCAGTTCCGCGTCGCTCGCGGCCCGGGTGGCGGCGACGGTGGTGCGGATACCGCCCGCGCTGTAGGGGCGGCCGGACATCCGGGCGTTGAACTCGTCGGTGCGGTCGCCCGCGAAGACCAGGTGGGAGTGCGAGTCGACGAAGCCCGGGATCACCGCCCGGCCCTCGGCGTCGACCCGATTGTCAGTGGCGGGTGCTTTGCTTGTTTCACCGGTCCACACGATGCGGTCACCGTCCATGACGACGGCCGCGTCCCGGACCAGACCGAGGTGAGAGTCGCCGAGGGAGGGGTCGTTGGTGACCAGCGTGGCGATGTTGACGATGGCGGTGCTGCTCATGGCGTCCTCGTGGGTGGCGGCGGTTGCGGGGCCGGGGGGCGTACTCGGTCGCTCGATGTTCAGGCGCTGGTTGTTCAGGCGCTCGATGTTCAGGCGCTCGATGTTCAGTCGCTCAGTGCCTCGATCGCCTGCGCGAGGGCGTGCGGCACATCGGGGACGAGGGTGTGCGCCCCGTCGCGTACGACGTGCCGGCCGGCCACGATCGTGTGCCGTACGTCGGCCGCCGTCGCGGCGAATACGGCCGTCTCGGCGCCGAGTCGGGGCGGTGGCCCCGCAGTCCTGACCGACTCCAGCGTGAGGGTGGTCAGGTCGGCGAGCGCTCCGGGCTCGATGGTGCCCGCCCGCTCCCAGCCGAGTGCGGCGTGGCCGTCGACGGTGGCCGCCCGCAGCAGGGCGTTCGCCGTCCAGTGGCCGCGGGTGCGGGTGCGCAGGCGCTCGTTGAGCTCCAGGGCGCGCGCCTCCTCCAGCAGGTCGATGACGGCGTGGCTGTCCGAGCCGAGGGAGAGCGGGGAACCGCGGCGCTGGAGGGAGGCGGCGGGGCCGATGCCGTCGGCGAGGTCGCGTTCGGTGGTGGGGCACATGCAGGTGCCGGTGCCGCTGCCGCCGATCAGCGTCATGTCCTGGTCGGTGAGGTGCGTGTTGTGGATACCGGTGGTGCGCGGTCCGAGCACGCCGTGGTCGGCGAGGAGGCGGGCCGGGGTGCGGCCGTGCGCCTCCTGGCAGGCCTCGTTCTCGGCGGTCTGCTCCGACAGGTGCACATGCAGCGGAGCCCGCCGCTCCTCGGCCCAGCGTGCCACGGTCGCCAACTGACGGGCGGGCACGGCCCGTACGGAGTGGACGGCGGCACCGATCCTCGCGTGATCCCGTTCCTTGAGAACCGAACAGCGTTCCGCCCAGGCCTCGGCGGTGCCGTCGGAGAAGCGGAGCTGGTGGGCGCCCGGCGGCTCGCCGAAGCCGGCGGACAGGTAGGCGGCGTCGAGGAGGGTGATGCGGATGCCGGCCTCGGCGGCGGCCGCGATGAGGGCCTCGCCCATGACGTTGGGGTCGGCGTAGCGGGTGCCGCCGGGCGCGTGGTGGACGTAGTGGAACTCGCCGACGGCGGTGATGCCGGCGAGGGCCATCTCCGCGTACACGGCACGGGCGAGCCGGTGGTAGTTCTCGGGGGTGAGCCGGTCGGCGACCGAGTACATGACCTCGCGCCAGGTCCAGAAAGTTCCGGAGCCCACCTGGACGGTGCCGCGCAGCGCGCGATGAAAGGCATGGCTGTGGGTGTTGGCCAGGCCGGGGATCGTCAGGCCGCGCAGCGCCTCGGCGCCGTGCGGCGGGGCGGGTGTCCCCGGGCGGACGGCGGTGATGCGCCCGTCCGCGACCTCGACGGCGACACCCGGCTCGATGGGGGTCCCCCCTGCTCGAGCGGAGCCGAGAGCTTGGGGGAGGGTGCCGAGCCAGGCGTGCTCCAGCCAGTACGTCCGTGGGGTGATCACGTGCGGGCCAGTCCTTCCAGTACGTCGGCGAGGGCGAGCACCCCGGCCACGCAGTCGTCCTCGTCGGCGTGCTCGGCCGGGGAGTGCGAGACGCCTGTGGGGTTGCGCACGAACATCATGGCGGTCGGGATGCTTCCGGAGAGGATTCCGGCGTCGTGGCCGGCACCGGTGCCGAGGACGGGGACGGGCACCGCGCGGTCGCGGCCCAGGATGCGGGCGAGTTCGTCACGCAGGACGTGGTCGAACTCGACGACGGGCGTGCGGGACTCGCGGACCACGTCCAGTTCCACGCCGTGGGCGGCGGCGTGCTCGCGGGCCGCCTTCTCCACCGCGGCGACCACGGCGTCCAGGTTCGGCTGGTCGACGGCGCGGGAGTCGAGCCAGCCGCGCACCAGGGAGGGGATGGCGTTGACGCCGTTCGGTTCCACGGCGATCTTGCCGAAGGTGGCGACGGCACCGGCGAGTTCGGCCTCGCGGCGGGCGGCGAGGACGGCCTCGGCGTACGGCAGCATGGGGTCGCGGCGGTCGGCGAGGCGGGTGGTGCCGGCGTGGTTGGCCTCGCCGCGGAAGTCGAACCGCCAGCGGCCGTGCGGCCAGATGGCACTGGCGATGCCGACCCGGTCGCCGGACAGGTCGAGGGCCCGGCCCTGTTCGACATGCAGTTCGACGAAGGCGCCGATGCGGGCGAGCCGTTCGGGGTCAGGGCCGATGGCGTCGGGGTCGTGTCCGGCGGCCTCCATCGCCCGGGGCAGAGTGGTCCCGTCGCCGTCGGTGAGGCGGTGCGCCTGCGCGCGGGTGAGCCGGCCGGCGGTGAGCCGCGAGCCGACGCAGGCGAGCCCGAAGCGGGCGCCCTCCTCGTCGCCGAAGTTGACGATGCCGAGGGGACGGCTGAACGACGTTCCTCTCCGGCGCAGTTCGTCGAGGGCGGCGAAGGCGGAGACGACTCCGAGGGGCCCGTCGAAGGCTCCGCCGTCCGGCACGGAGTCCAGGTGGGACCCGGTGACGACGGCGTCCCCGTCTGCGGGGTCGCCCAGCCAGGCCCACTGGTTCCCGTTCCGGTCCACTTCGTGGCGCAGCCCCCGCAGTTCGGCCTGGGTGGCGAACCAGGCCCGGCATTCGGCGTCGGCGCCGGTCCAGGCGTATCGCCGGTAGCCGCCGGTGCCGGGGTGGCGGCCGAGGGGGAGCAGTTCGCGCCACATCGCCTGGAAGGTGGGGGGTGCGGCCTGCGGGGTCGGTGGGCTCGGTGGGCTCGTCGCTGTGGCCGGTGGGGCCGGTGCGGTGCCGTGGGTCCCGCTCTCGTCGTGGGTCACGCGCTCTCGTCCCCACCCTCGCGGCCTTCGTGGCCTTCGTGGCCCTCATGGCCCTCATGGCCCTCATGGCCCTCATGGCCCTCATGGCCTTCATGGCCTTCATGGCCTTCGTGCATCGGCACGCGCACCCCTCGCTCCGACGCCACCGAGTCCGCGATGTCGTACCCCGCGTCCACGTGCCGGATGACGCCCATTCCGGGGTCGTTGGTCAGCACGCGCCGGATCTTCTCGCCGGCCAGGCGGGTGCCGTCGGCGACCGTCACCTGGCCGGCGTGCAGGGAGCGGCCCATGCCGACGCCGCCGCCGTGGTGGATGGACACCCAGGAGGCCCCGGACGCCACGTTCACCATCGCGTTGAGCAGGGGCCAGTCGGCGATCGCGTCGGACCCGTCGAGCATGGCCTCGGTCTCGCGGTACGGAGAGGCGACGGAGCCGCAGTCGAGATGGTCGCGGCCGATGACCACGGGGGCGGACAGCTCGCCGCTCGCGACCATGTCGTTGAACCGCTCACCGGCCTTGTCCCGCTCGCCGTATCCGAGCCAGCAGATGCGCGCGGGCAGGCCCTGGAAGTGGACGCGTTCACCGGCCATGCGCATCCAGCGGGCCAGGGACTCGTTCTCCGGGAACAGCTCGAGGACGGCCCGGTCGGTCTTCGCGATGTCGGCGGGGTCGCCGGACAGGGCGGCCCAGCGGAAGGGGCCCCTGCCCTCGCAGAACAGCGGGCGGATGTAGGCGGGGACGAAGCCGGGGAAGGCGAAGGCCCGGTCGTATCCGGCGAGTTCGGCCTCGCCCCGGATGGAGTTGCCGTAGTCGAAGACCTCGGCCCCGGCGTCCATGAAGCCGACCATCGCCTCGACGTGCCGGGCCATGGACTCGCGGGCCCGGGCGGTGAAGCCGGCCGGGTCCTTGGCGGCGGCGTCGGCCATGTCCTCGAAGGCGACCCCGGCGGGCAGGTAGGCCAGCGGGTCGTGGGCGGAGGTCTGGTCGGTGACGATGTCGACGGGGGCACCCAGGGCGAGGAGCTGCGGGAGCACCTCGGCGGCGTTGCCGAGGACGCCGATCGACAGCGGCCGGCGGGCGTCGCGGGCCTCGGTGGCCAGCCGCAGGGCGTGGTCGAGGGAGTCGGCCCGCACGTCCAGGTACCGGTGCTCGATGCGGCGGTCGATGGCCCGGGGGTCGCAGTCGACGCAGATCGCGACGCCGTCGTTCATGGTGACGGCGAGCGGCTGGGCGCCGCCCATGCCGCCGAGGCCGGCGGTCAGGGTGACGGTCCCGGCGAGGGTGCCGCCGAACTTCTTGGCGGCGACGGCGGCGAACGTCTCGTAGGTGCCCTGGAGGATGCCCTGGGTGCCGATGTAGATCCAGGAGCCGGCGGTCATCTGCCCGTACATGGTCAGGCCGAGGGCCTCCAGGCGGCGGAACTCCTCCCAGTTGGCCCAGTCGCCGACGAGGTTGGAGTTGGCGATGAGGACGCGCGGGGCCCATTCGTGGGTCTGCATGACGCCGACGGGACGGCCGGACTGGACGAGCATCGTCTCGTCCTGCTTCAGGGTCCTGAGGGTGCGGACCATGGCGTCGAAGGAGCGCCAGTCACGGGCCGCCTTCCCGGTGCCGCCGTAGACGACGAGCCGGTCGGGGTGTTCGGCGACCTCCGGGTCGAGGTTGTTCTGCAGCATGCGCAGAGCGGCTTCCTGGGGCCAGCCCAGGGTGCTCAGTTCGGTACCGCGCGGTGCTCGGACGACTCTGGGTCCTGACATGGTCCGCCTCCTGGTGACGTGCTCCCGCCCTTACTGCAGATATTCACACATTCGCATCCTGAATAGAACTAGTCAATACGGCCGGTGTGTCGGCGCGGGCCGCCGGGCGGTGTTTGGCTGGATGTATGGGCACTGGCATGGAGAAGGCCGGGAAGGCCGAGCACGCTGAGAACACCGAGGAGGCGAGGGAGGCGGTGGCTCATGACGAGGGCGGGCCGGGCGACGAGGGTGGCCCGGACGGCGGGACCGAGCCGGGAGCCGGGCGGGCGGCCCGGCGGGACGAGGCGGTGCGGGCGGCGGTGGAACAGGGGCTGCTCGGTCCCGGCCGCCCCTTGGTGGCCCTGCTCGACGTCACCGGCATCCGGGAGTCGGCGGCCGAACTGCGGGCGGCCTTCGCGGCGGTGACACCGCCCGGCACACCCGTGCTGCACGCCTTCGCCGTGAAGGCCACCCCGCTGGTGCCGGTGCTGCGGCTGCTGCACACGGAGGGCATCGGGGCGGAGGTGGCGAGCCCCGGTGAGCTGGCGCTGGCGCGGGCGGCGGGAGTTCCCCCGGAGCGGACGGTACTGGACTCGCCCGCCAAGACACCGGCCGAGCTGCGGGAGGCGCTGGCACTGGGCATCGCCGTCAACGCGGACAACCCGCAGGAGCTGGCGCGTGTCGACGCCCTGCTGGCCGACGCCCCGGCGCGGCCGGCCGGTCCCCGCTCCCCCCGCTCCCCCCGCTCCTCCTTTGGCATTCGGGTGAACCCACAGGTCGGCGGTGGCGCCATCGAGGCGCTGTCCACCGCCACGGCGACCTCGAAGTTCGGGGTGGCGCTGCGCGACGAGGGAGCACGGGAGTGGGTCGTGCGGGCCTACCTGGACCGGCCGTGGCTGACCCGGCTGCACGCGCACACCGGCTCCCAGGGCATCGCGCTGCCCCTGATGGCGAGGGGGGTGGCGGAGACGTACGCGCTGGCGGAGGAGATCAACCGGCGCGCGGGGCGGCAACAGGTCGACACCGTCGACATCGGCGGCGGCCTGCCGGTGAACTTCGCCTCCGACGCGACCAGCCCGACGTACGCGCGGTACGCGCGGCTGCTGAAGGAGACCGTGCCCGGACTGTTCGACGGGCGGTACGGGCTGGTCACCGAGTTCGGACGGTCACTGCTGGCCAAGCACGGCACGGTCGTCGCCCGGGTGGAGTACACCAAGAGCGCCGGCGGGCGTCCGGTCGCGGTGACGCACGCGGGCGTGCAGGTGGCGACCCGGACGGTGTACGCGCCGGCCTCGTGGCCGCTCAGGATCGCCGCGTACGACGCCAAGGGGTTGCCGAAGGAGGGCCCCGCGGTGGTGCAGGACGTGGCGGGGCCGGCCTGCTTCGCGGGCGACCTGCTCGCCCAGGGGCAGGCGCTGCCCCTGCTGGAGCAGGGCGACTACGCGGCGGCGCTGGACACGGGCGCGTACTACTTCGCCCACCACTACGCGTACAACTCGCTCCCCCGCCCGGCCGTCCACGGCTTCACCGCCGACGGCCCCGGCCGGGTCGTGTTCGCACTCGTGCGCCCGGCCCAGAGCGTCGAGGAGATCGTGGCCGAATCGGGCGGCGCCCACGCGGACGCCCTGACCTCCTGACCGTCCGACCACCCGGCCGTCCGGCCCCTGACCCGGGTCAGGCCAGGGCGGAGGCGCGGCGGCGGGCCCCGCCCGGGGTCGCGTCGCCCGCCGCGATGCCGGTGGTGCGGTACGCCTTGACCGCCTTGCCGGCCGGGCTGCCCGCGCCCGCGCGCAGCCAGTCGACGCGGACCCACAGCAGGCTCTGGTCGGCCTCCTCCAAGCGGCCGATCCAGGACGCCTTCCACCACAGGCCGGCCCCGCACCCAGCGAGCAGCAGGCCGCCCGCCGCGGGCAGCGCGAACGAGCCGCCCAGGGCGGCGAGGAAGGCGAGCAGCAGCCACCAGCGGTGGCCGCGGCGCCAGTTGCGCACGCTGACCGCACGGTCCTGGAGCGCATCGTGCTTGCCCGCCCGGACCGCCGGCCGGGCCAGCGCGCGGTACCGCCCCCGCCGCGTGTACGCCACCACGGCCATGGTCACGAGGAACAGCGCCGTCCCCGCCAGCACACCGATCCGGCGGCCGGTCAGCCCCGGCACCAGCGCCCCGATGCCCGCCGCGAACACGCCCAGCCACCACAGCGGGGCGGCCCCGGCCCGTACGACGACGGCCACCCGAGCCAGCCCCTGTCCTCCGCGCATCACGTCCAGCCTCCCGTCCCACGTCAGTGGAGCGTCCTTATGCTCCCGGGGCGCAGGGTAGTGAACCGACGTGAGAGAAGTCTGAGACACCACCCCTGCCCGCCCCCGCCCCGCCGTCAGTCCACGAACAGACCGCGGGCCGCCGCCTTCGTGTCGAACTCCTCCAGCCGGGCCTGCGCGTCGGGCAGGTCGTCGCACATCGCCTCCAGCAGCACCCGGCCCAGCAGCATCGGCGCGCACGCCGTGTCGAAGGCGAGCCCGGTGCCGACGGCGGCGGGCAGCAGCAGGTCGGAGACCTTGGCGACCGGCGCGAAGGCGGAGTCGGCGACGGTGACGACGGTCAGCCCCGTCTCCCTGGCGTGCGTGAGGGCGTCGACGACCTCGCGGGGATGCCGGGGCAGCGCGAAGCACAGCAGGGCCCCGGCACCGGCCCCGGCAGCGGCGTCGATGCGGTCGTGCAGCATGGTGCCGCCCTCGTTGAGCAGCCGCACGTCGGGGTGGACCTTGGCGGCGAAGTAGGCGAAGCCGTGGGCCTGCGCCGCCGCCGCGCGCAGCCCGAGCACGGGCAGCGGCCTGCTGTCCGCGAGGATCCGTCCCGCCCGCCGTACTGGCTCCGGATCGGCCAGCACCTCCGCGAGGTGCCGCAGGTTCTCGATCTCGGCCTCGACGGCCTGCTGGTACTCGTTGTACGGGCCGGTCTCCGGCGTGGGCCCGGTGGGCGCGACCTCGCGCAGATGCCGCCGCAGCGCGGGGTAGCCGTCGAAGCCCAGGGCGACGGCGAACCGGGTCACGGAGGGCTGGCTGACCCCGGCCAGCTCGGCCAGTTCCACGCTGGACAGGAACGGGACGTCGGCGGCGCGCCGCACCATGCTGTGCGCGATGCGCCGCTGCGTGGGCGTCAGCCGGTGCCCCTCGAAGAGCGACTGCAGACGCGCGCCCGGGCCCTCGGTGACGCTCATGACGTGGCTCCCCCTCGACCTGTTCCTCGGTCTGTTACTCGGCCTGTTCCTCTGCCTATTCACATACCGCGATTCCTGTATGCCGTTATACAGGCGAACGGAGGGCGAACACGACCGGGAACGGGCCCCGAAGCGGGCGCCGGGCCCCTGCGGGCCCCCGGCCGACAACGGGGGCTACCCCCAGTGTCATGGGCCGCCGGCCTGCCTACCGTGGTCGGCATGAGCGGAATGGACGCGCGGGACGCCGAGCTGAAGAAGGAACTCAACGCCACCTTGCAGGCCCGCAGGGAACTGGGCGACGAGTACGAGTCCGCGCTGATCGACTCGTTCCTGGAGAAGGTCGACCAGCGCATCGACGGCGCGGTGGAGCGCCGGGTGCGCCGGCAACTCGCCGAGCAGCAGACGACGGTGGCCCGGGGCTCCCGGGTGCCGAAGGCCACGGACAGCTGGGGCGAGCGCTTCGGCTTCGGGATCGTCTCCCTGGTCCTGGCGGTGCCGCTGTCCGCGATCGGCGGGGGTGTGGGCCACCTGCCCGGTCTGGTGGTCGCCTGGCTGGGCATCGTCGGCGTGAACGTCGTCCAGGCCGCACGCGTCAACCCGGGCCTGTTCGGCGGCCGCCGCCGGCGACAGGAGCCGGACGACGCCTGGGAGGACTGAGCAGACCGGGCAGCCGTCGAGGACCCGCGGAAGGGCTGTACGCGGGGACCACCGCACCCCCGTCACCGGGGGGCGGGACGACGGCGGTCCCCGCGCGGGGACGCGGGCCGGCCGGGCCGCGCGTCCTGGCGTCCGTGGAGGTCCGGGAGCCGCTCCGGAGGCCCTGTGACGCCGTTCCCTGTCGGCCGGGGAAGGGAATTCCCCCCTCAGCGCTGAACGCCTGGGGAGGTGCCCCCGCCTTCCCGCCGACACCCCTCACTCTGCCGGACCGGTGTTAAGCGCGTGCTGCGCGCACATGACACCCGTGTGCCACTTCCGCGAAGTCCACGAAGATCGCGCACGAAGGTCGCGTACGGTGCTGCCCCGCGGTGTTCACGGCCGGTTCACCGGCACTTCGCCGAAGGCCGTCACGGGCCGTCCGTCGGTTCCCGTCCGTCAGTTCCCGTCCTTGGCGAGGAAGGACAGCAGGTCCTGGCGGCTGACCACACCGGTCGGCTTGCCCTCGACCAGGACGATCGCCGCGTCCGCCTTGCCCAGCACGGCCATCAGGTCCGCGACGGGCTCACCGGAGCCGACCTGCGGCAGCGGGGCCGACATGTGCTTCTCCAGCGGGTCCTCGAGCGAGGCGTGCTTGCTGAACAGCGCGTCCAGCAGTTCCCGTTCCACCACCGAGCCGACGACCTCGGCGGCCATCACGTCCGGGTGGCCGGCGCCCGGCTTGACGACCGGCATCTGCGAGACGCCGTACTCGCGCAGCACCTCGATGGCCTGCCCGACCGTCTCGTCGGGGTGCATGTGCACGAGGGACGGGATATGGCCGTGCTCCTTGTGGTCGAGGACGGCACCGACGCGGGCGCTCGGGCCGGCGTCCTCGAGGAAGCCGTAGTCGGCCATCCACTCGTCGTTGAAGATCTTGCTGAGGTAGCCGCGCCCGCTGTCCGGGAGCAGCACCACCACGACGTCGTCCTCACTGAGCCGCTCGGCCACCCGCAGGGCCGCCACGACGGCCATGCCGCACGATCCGCCGACGAGCAGGCCCTCCTCCTTGGCGAGGCGCCGGGTCATCTGGAAGGAGTCCTTGTCGGACACGGGGACGATCTCGTCCGCGACGGTCCGGTCGTAGGCGGTGGGCCAGAAGTCCTCGCCCACGCCCTCCACCAGGTACGGCCGCCCGGAGCCGCCCGAGTAGACGGAGCCCTCGGGGTCGGCGCCGATGACCTTGACGCGGCCGTCGCTGGCCTCCTTCAGGTAGCGCCCGGTCCCGGAGATGGTGCCGCCGGTGCCGACTCCGGCCACGAAGTGGGTGATCTTCCCCTCGGTCTGCTCCCACAGCTCCGGGCCGGTGGACTCGTAGTGGCTGAGCGGGTTGTTGGGGTTGGAGTACTGGTCCGGCTTCCAGGCCCCCGGCGTCTCACGGACCAGCCGGTCGGAGACGTTGTAGTAGGAGTCGGGGTGCTCGGGGTCGACGGCGGTCGGGCAGACGACCACTTCCGCCCCGTACGCCCGCAGCACGTTGATCTTGTCCAGGGAGACCTTGTCGGGGCAGACGAAGATGCACTTGTAGCCCTTCTGCTGGGCCACGATGGCAAGACCGACCCCGGTGTTGCCACTGGTCGGCTCGACGATGGTGCCGCCCGGCTGCAGCTCTCCGCTCTTCTCCGCCGCCTCGATCATGCGCAGGGCGATGCGGTCCTTCACCGATCCGCCGGGGTTGAAGTACTCCACCTTGGCCAGGACAGTCGCCCCGATGCCCTTGGTGACGTTGTTGAGCCTCACGAGCGGGGTGTCGCCGACGAGGCTGATCATCGAGTCGTGGAATTGCACCGTTGTCTCCGGATGCTGCAAAAGGTGTGGTTGTCGTGGTGCTGCCAGCCTAGAGCCTGCTCCTGAGTCACTGTCCGCCACGGCCCGGCCGGTCCGTTCACCCACCGTCGAGATTGGACCACGGTCCGTACGGGGCAAGCACTGGGTGTACGGCTTCGAGGAGGTGGCGGCGAGGCATGACACGCATGTCGAGGGCGAGAGCGGCCCGGCGGATCGCGGCGGGCGCGGCGTACGGCGGCGGAGGCATCGGGCTGGCCGGCGCGGCCGCCGTCGGGCTGCTGCTGGCCGAGGCCCGGCTGGCGCGGCGGCGGGTGGGCAACGGCGCGACTCCTCACGTACCGAACCCGGACGGCCTGTACGGCGCCGCCTACACGGTGCCCGGTGAACCGGCGCTGCGACTGACGATGCTGGGCGACTCCACGGCCGCCGGTCAGGGGGTGCACCGGGCCGGGCAGACCCCGGGCGCGCTGCTGGCGTCGGGCGTCGCGGCGATCGCGGAACGGCCCGTGGGGCTGAGCACGGTGGCGGTGCCCGGAGCCCGCTCCGACGACCTGGACCGGCAGGTGAGCCGGGCCCTGGCCGATCCGGCCCGGGTGCCCGACATCTGCGTGATCATGGTCGGGGCGAACGACGTCACGCACCGCCTGTCGCCCGCCCTCTCCGTCCGTCACCTGGCCTCGGCGGTACGCCGGCTGCGGACGGCCGGAGCGGAGGTCGTCGTCGGCACCTGTCCGGACCTGGGCACGATCGAGCCGGTTTGGCAGCCCCTGCGCTGGCTGGCCCGGCGGGCCTCCCGGCAGCTGGCGGCGGCCCAGACGATCGGCACGGTCGAACAGGGCGGGCGCACGGTGTCACTGGGCGATCTGCTGGGCCCCGAGTTCGCGGCGAACCCCCGTGAGCTCTTCGGCCCCGACAACTACCACCCCTCCGCCGAGGGGTACGCCACGGCCGCCATGGCCGTCCTGCCGACCGTCTGCGCCGTGCTCGGACTGTGGCCCGCGCTGGAGGAGCGTCCCGACGCGGCCCGCCGCGAGGGCTTCCTCCCTGTCGCCCGGGCGGCGGCCGAGGCCGCTTCGGAGGCGGGCACCGAGGTCACCGCGGCCGCGCCGACGGGCCTCCGGGGGCCCTGGGCCCTCCTCAAGCGCCGCAGGCGCCGCCGGGTGCCGGAACCGGAGCTCGAGCCGGAATCCGCTCCGGCGGCGGATTCCGGGGAATCCCAGGCCAAAGCAAGCGCTTAGTAAACTGCGGCCAGAGTCACACCGCGCCCCTCGTGACCCCGCCACTACGGCCGGGTAATTTCCCAAGCAGCCCTCCCGTCGCCCGACCACCACCCCTCAACGAGGCGCCACGCGCCGCCCCTTCCATTTCCGTTCCGTCGCCCGACCACCACCCTCAGGAGCCGTCATGCCCGAAGCCGTGATCGTCTCAGCCGCCCGCTCCCCCATCGGCCGCGCCTTCAAGGGCTCCCTGAAGGACGTGCGCCCGGACGACCTGACCGCCTCGATCATCCAGGCCGCCCTCGCCAAGGTCCCCGAGCTGGACCCGAAGGACATCGACGACCTGATGCTCGGCTGCGGCCTGCCCGGCGGCGAGCAGGGCAACAACCTCGGCCGCATCGTCGCCGTGCAGATGGGGATGGACCACCTCCCCGGCTGCACCGTCACCCGCTACTGCTCGTCGTCCCTGCAGACCTCCCGCATGGCACTGCACGCCATCAAGGCCGGGGAGGGCGACGTCTTCATCTCGGCCGGCGTCGAGACGGTCTCCCGGTTCACGAAGGGCAACTCCGACAGCCTTCCCGACACCCGCAACCCGTTCTTCGCCGAGGCCGAGGCCCGTACCGCCGCCGTCGCGGAGCAGGAGGGGACCACCTGGCACGACCCGCGCGAGGACGGTCTCGTCCCGGACGCCTACATCGCGATGGGCCAGACCGCCGAGAACCTGGCGCGCGCCAAGGGCGTCACCCGCCAGGACATGGACGAGTTCGGCGTCCGCTCGCAGAACCTCGCCGAGGAAGCCATCAAGAACGGCTTCTGGGAGCGCGAGATCACTCCGGTGACGCTGCCCGACGGCACGGTCGTCACCAAGGACGACGGCCCGCGCGCCGGAGTCACCATGGAGGGCGTCTCCGGCCTCAAGCCCGTCTTCCGCCCCGACGGCCTGGTCACCGCCGGCAACTGCTGCCCGCTCAACGACGGTGCCGCCGCGCTGGTCGTCATGAGCGACACCAAGGCCCGCGAGCTCGGCCTGACCCCGCTCGCCCGGATCGTCTCCACCGGCGTCTCCGGCCTCTCCCCCGAGATCATGGGCCTCGGCCCGGTCGAGGCGAGCAAGCAGGCGCTGTCCCGTGCCGGTCTCACCATCGACGACATCGACCTGGTCGAGATCAACGAGGCGTTCGCCGCCCAGGTGATCCCCTCCTACCGCGAACTCGGCATCCCGTTGGAGAAGCTGAACGTCAACGGCGGCGCCATCGCCGTCGGCCACCCCTTCGGCATGACCGGCGCCCGCATCACCGCCACGCTCATCAACTCCCTGCAGTTCCACGACAAGCAGTTCGGCCTGGAGACGATGTGCGTCGGCGGCGGCCAGGGCATGGCCATGGTCATCGAGCGCCTCAGCTGATCGGCTCGACTCGACCGACCGCCTCGACCGACCGCCTCCTCGGCCGACCGCCGCAGCGAGCCGCACAGTAGCCGGAGCGGCACGGTCGGTGAGACAACGGCCCGGAACCCCTGAACCACCGGGGTTCCGGGCCGTTCCGTGATCCAATCGCCCCCAGGATGTGACCTATCTCCCTCGTCGAGGAGATTCACGCAGGTCAGAGCCCTGCCCCCACCCAGTCCGGAAACCACACTCTGTCCGTTTCGTGACGTTACGCACTGACAGATGGTTAGTCCGCCCTTCAAGCTGATGTAGGAAGTCGGGGGTCGACTTTGAACCGGGAGTACGTCAGTGAGCGCCATGCCGATCGCCCTGCTGGTCACCACGGCCGCCACCGGCGCCGTGGGCGTCGCTGTCCTGCGCAGCATCTTGGTGCTGCGCCGACAGGTCGCGGCTCTGCACACCGAGCTGGCCAGGAACAACGCCGCCGCCCTGCGCGCGCTGCTGCCCACCGCCCGCTCGGCCCACGCCGACGAGATACGCGCGGCCGTGGCCGAGGCACTCGCGGAGGAACGGGAACGGGAACTCGCCGAGGCGCGGGCGTTCTGGGCCGCCCAGGAGGCCCGGGACAGCTCCGACGCGCCGACCCTGCTGGGCCTGGCCGACAGTGAGCTGTTCCTTCCCCGGCAGGCCGATTTCGTCGGTCTGGAGCCGGTGACCGAGCCGGGCGCCGACGCCGACACGTACGCCCCCAAGGAAGCCAAGGACTCCAGGGACTCCAGGGACTCCAGGGACCCCAAGGACTTCGTCCAGGGCGGCACCCCCGCGGACTCCCCCGAGCTGGCCGCGGCCCGCCGTCGGCACCCCTCACACCCGGACTTCGTGCCCAACCCGGCCCCGGCCGTCGCCGACGACGAGCGCACCGTGTCCACACTGGAGGAGCTGGCCGCCGCCGAAGTGGAGCTGACCGAGGTCCGCCCCGGCCCGCTGGGCACGCTGGACGTCTACGTCTTCGCCGACGGCACGACGCTGTGCATGACACCGGGGCACCGCGAGACCGCGGAGCGCCTGGCCGCGGCCCTGCGCAAGGGCGAGACCCCGTTCCTGCTCGGCGGCTCCGGCATCTCGGGCGCGTACACGCTGACCTTCGCCTGCGGCGAGGAGAACGTCTACATCCTGGCGGACCGCGTCATCGCGTCCCTCTGACCCGGGGCGCCTCCCCGCGGGCGCCTACACCCCGGCGCGTTTCTGCGCCTCCTCCACGAGCCGCACCGCCTCCTCGACCTCCCTCTCGTTCTTCAGTACGAGGGCCAGGTCGTGGCCGGCGACGGAGATCTGGTCGGCGGCGGCGAACATGCCCGCGTCGGGCATCTCTCGGGGCTCGGTGCCCGGCTCCTCGACGCGCTGGGTCCACCGCGCCAACTCCCTGGCCAGAGCGAGTGCCTCGGCAGCGGCTCCCCGCTGCAGCCGGCTCTGCGGCGCGGCCCGCAGGCGGTCGGCGAAATGGTCCACGGCACGGGTGAGGGGCGTCGTATCAAGCACGCGGTGAGCGTACGCGGCGTGGCAGGGCTGTTGCCAACGGACGAACACTCAGGCACGGTGACCTGAAGGACCGGCTCACACCCCTGCGCTGGAGGCGCCGATGTCCCAAGTCTTCTCCGAGGAGACCCATCGCAACCTGCTCGCCCGTATCCCGCACTGCACCGGTCGTGAGATCTCCGACTGGCTGCGCGCCGTCGAAGAAGGCCCGTCTCTCTTCCGTTTCGAGGAGAAGGTCAGCTGGCTCCGCCACGAATACGACCTGGCATACGGCCACGCCAAGGCGATCGTCCACGAGTACGACCTGAGAAGGGCCGCGCGCAAGCTGCTCTAGGCACGCGCGCCACCCCCGGGTCGGCACTTCCCGCTCCGCTCGCTTCCCGCTCCACCGTTCACCGTCCGCCGTTCACCCGTCCGCACCACGGCGAAGGGCCCCGGGGAGACCCGGGGCCCTTCGCCTGCACGTGCCACTGCCGTGGCGTGGTGTCAGTCGCTGCTGTTGAGGATCGAGATGAGCCTCAGGAACTCCAGGTAGATCCACACCAGCGTCAGCGTGAGACCGAAGGCCGCGAGCCAGGCCTCCTCGCGCGGGGCACCGTAGGCGAGGCCGTCCTCGACCTGCTTGAAGTCCAGGGCGAGGAAGCAGGCACCGAGGATGATGCCGACGACGCCGAAGACGATGCCGAGCGGGCCGCTGCGGAAGCCGAGGCCGTCACCGCCGCCGAACACCGCGAACAGCAGGTTCACGCCCATCAGCAGGATGAAGCCGAGCGCGGCCGCCATCACGAAGCCGTAGAAACGGCGGTTGACGCGGATCCAGCCCGCCTTGTACGCCACCAGCACGGCGGCGAAGACCGCCATGGTGCCGAGCACGGCCTGCATGGCCGCACCGTTGGCGACGTGGCTGTCGACGATGTTGGAGATGACACCGAGGAAGACACCCTCGACGGCGGCATACGTCAGGATCAGCGCGGGCGAGGCCTTGCGCTTGAACGACTGCACGAGCGCCAGGACCATGCCGAGCAGCGCGGCGCCGATGCCGATGCCGTAGGACCGGCTGATGTTGGCCTCGTCGACGGGCAGCAGGGCCCAGGCGAGGGCCGCGGTGACGATGAGCAGGCCGAGCGTGCTCGCCGTGCGCATGATGACGTCGTCGATGGTCATCCGGCCGGTCGCGGCCGGCGCCTGCGGCGGCGCACCGTGCTGCAGATCCTGCTGTCCGTACGGGTTCTGCGCGTAGGGGTTCTGCGCGTACGGGTTGCCGGTGGGCTGCGCGTACGGGTTACCCTGCGTGGCGACAGCGGGACCCCCGGCCTGCGGCGCGGTGTTGAAGCCCGCGTAGCCGTTGTCGCGGCTGAACCCCCGTCGCGAGAAGACCGGGTTTCTGCTCCTCATTGCACTCCTCCATGGCCACACAGCATGGCCTTGGGCTCAAGAGTAATGGGTAGGCAAAGGAATGACCCCCCTACCTCGGGAGGATCTTTCCCCTGTCATGCTGCGCAACACGCTACGCGGCCGCGTGATTCCCCTCACCACAGGGGCCCGAACCATGACGGACCTGGAACCTGTCCGGAACCGGCCGGAGATCACCCCCAGCCGGTCGCTCCCACGGCGCCCTCGGTTTCCTCGGAGGCCGCCTCGACGATCACATGCCGACCGGAGACGTCGAGGACCGGCCCGGGAGCGGGGATGCGCACGGGCGCCCCACCGGCCCGGCCCTTGCCGTGGTCGCCCAGCACCAGTCCGGAGCCCCAGCCCCAGAGCCCGCCGTCGGTGTCGATGGCGAGGCCGGTGTTCTGGAAGGCCCCGATACTCCGAATGGCGGGAAGGCCCCGCACCCGGACCGGCTTCGCCGAGGAGTGCTCCGAGGTGTCGCCGTCACCGAGGGCACCGCTCGCCCCGCGCCCCCAGGCCCAGACGGCGCCGTCCTCGTCGAGGGCGAGCGCGAGGTCGTTGCCGCCCGCCACCCGCACGATGTCCTCCAGCCCCGGTACCAGCACCGGACGCCCGGTCTGACCACCGCGCGGCTCCACGCCGAGCAACCCGTGAGCGTTGTTCCCCCAGGCGCAGACCCGGCCGTCGCCCTTCAGCGCGACCACCGCGCCGCCCGCCGAGGCCACGTCGACGACGCCTTCGACGCCGTCGATCTCCGTCAGGCCGGTGCCGTCCTCGTCCCCCAGGACGTCGGTGAGGTTGACGCCCCACCCGAGCACCCGTCCGTCGGACCGCAGGGCGAACATGGTGAGGGAGCCCGGCCCCATGGAGACGACGTGGTCGGCGCCGGGGACGGCCCGGGGCGTGGTCACACCGTCGTGCCCCTGCCGCTTTCCCGCGTTGACCAGGATGTTCTCCGCCCCCCAGGCCGTCACCGCGCCGTCCCGCCGTACGACGAAGAACGTCGAACCGCCGACGTGGACGGAGCGCGCGTCACTGATCCCGGCCACCCGGCGCGGCTCACCCTCGTAGACGCGTTCGTGTGCGCCGTGCCCCAGGGAACCCTTGATGTTGTGGCCGTACGCCCAGACGGTGCCGTCGGCCTTCACCGCCACGGTGGTGTGGCCGCTGTCGGCGACCGAGACGACGTCCGACCACCCCGGCACCGCGCCCCCGGCCCGCGCACCGGCGGGCGGACCGAAGTGCGGCCCGTAGGCCCACACCGCACCGGGCTCCGGACGCGCCGGCTCCGGACGCCCGGACCCCCCGTCCGGACAGCCCGGCGCCCCGATCACCGCCCGGTCCGCCTTGCTGCACCCGGCAAGACCCAGCACGGCCACCCCCGCGACCAGCACCCGCAGCCACGCCGAAACGACCACAGTCCCCACCCCCGTCGAGAGACCCCCGAAGCACGGACCGCCCCGGACACCCGGATCATCACATCCCCATGACCCGTTTCCGATGAGTCGCCGTACTCATATGCGAGTGCGCAGTCGTACGCGAGCACGTGCCCCGGCCGCTCAATGCGAACCGCTCAGCGGGTGCGGACGGGCGGACTCGTCAACGACGCCCCGAGCGTGCCGATCCCACACGGGCCGGGCCGCCTCACTGACGCCCCTGGAAGGCCCCCTGAGCGTGGATGGTGCCCGGAGCCGGACTTGAACCGGCACGCCCCTCGCCGGGGCAGCGAGGTTTAAGCTCGCCGTGTCTGCATTCCACCATCCGGGCAGGCCATGGGCTCCGCGTCGGGCACACGCCGAGCCTATCGGGACCCCTCTCCCCCGCAGCGGGGTGGTGACCCCATGTTGTCTTATTTTATTGGCGCCTGAGGGTGCATCAGGCCACGGAAAACGCCATCAGCACTTGCCACCAGCCTTGCGGGCGGGGGCCGGCCGCGCATGCGGAATGACGGAATTTCACCGTATGAACAAGGGCACTCCACCTGTTCTGACGATGTCCGCCGCTCGGGTTGTCTCCCCCCGGGGTCAGGGTCGGCCGTCATCCCCAGGTATGACGGCGGCCCCGGTGGTCAGCCCCGAGTCGCCCCCCACAACCGGAGCAGCGGGTGACTAAACGGCGGTGAGCGCGCGAAACGATGGACCACGTCCCCGTTCCCACGCAACGCGTCGTCGCACCACAGGCCGTCGCGAAAGACGTCGTCGCGAAACAGTCGTCCCGACAGGAGTGCCCATCCCGTGACCACCGCACCCATTGCCGACCGGACCATCGCCGTGGCCGCGCGCGCCACGGACCTGTCGAAGATCTACGGCCAGGGCGAGACCCAGGTGGTCGCCCTCGACCAGGTCTCCGTCGGCTTCCAGCAGGCAGAGTTCACCGCGATCATGGGCCCGTCGGGGTCCGGCAAGTCCACGCTGATGCACTGCGTCGCCGGTCTCGACACGTTCTCGTCCGGTTCCGTGCGCATCGGTGACACCGAGCTGGGCTCCCTGAAGGACAAGCAGCTGACCAAGCTGCGCCGGGACAAGATCGGCTTCATCTTCCAGGCGTTCAACCTGCTGCCGACCCTCACGGCCCTGGAGAACATCACCCTTCCGATGGACATCGCGGGGCGCAAGCCGGACAAGGAGTGGCTGGACACGGTGATCCGGATGGTCGGCCTGTCCGACCGGCTGAGCCACCGGCCCGCGCAGCTGTCCGGCGGCCAGCAGCAACGGGTCGCCGTGGCACGGGCGTTGGCCTCCCGGCCCGACATCATCTTCGGCGACGAGCCCACCGGCAACCTCGACTCCCGTTCCGGCGCCGAGGTGCTCGGCTTCCTGCGCAACTCCGTGCGTGAGCTGGGGCAGACGGTGGTCATGGTGACCCACGACCCGGTCGCCGCGGCCTACGCGGACCGGGTGGTGTTCCTCGCGGACGGCAGGATCGTGGACGAGATGCACGGGCCGACGGCCGACTCGGTGCTCGACCGCATGAAGAAGTTCGACGCCAAGGGCCGCACCAGCTGAGTAAGCGTCATCAGCTCTGTTTACGAAGCTGATTGAGGCCCAGTCACCGGTAGGCGTCCCGACGCCCCGCTGCACGTCCCGCACCCCCGCCCTCGTACCTCTGGACTCGAGAAGACACCCAATGTTCCGTACCGCCTTGCGCAATGTGCTCGCGCACAAGGCCCGGCTCCTGATGACCGTGCTCGCCGTGATGCTCGGCGTGGCCTTCGTGTCGGGGACCCTGGTCTTCACCAACACCATCTCCAACGCCCTCCAGAAGCAGTCCGCCAAGGGCTTCGACCACATCGACGTCGCCGTCACCGCCGAGTGGAAGGAGCCCGAGGGCGACAAGGTCGGCGAGTACCACGAGCTGACGCCGGCCATGGTCGACGACAGCGCCGGGGTGCCCGGCGCCGCGCGGGCCATCGGGGTCGTCCAGGGGTTCACCGCCCTCGCCGGCAAGGACGGCAAGCTGGTCGGCGACGGCTTCCAGTCGCAGGGCGGCAACTACTGGGGCGACGACGACCCCCGCTACCCGCTGACCGACGGACGCGCACCCAAGGGCGCCGGTGAGATCCTCATCGACTCCGAGACCGCCAAGCGCACCGGCTACCGGGTCGGTGACACCGTACGGATGTCGGTCGACGGTCCCGTGCTGGAGCCGGTCGTCACCGGTGTCTTCACCACGGACGACGGCAATGTCGCGGCCGGTGGAAGCCTCACCCTGTTCGACACCGCGACCGCGCAGAAGCTGTTCGGCAAGGCGGGCACGTTCGACGAGATCGCCGTCAAGGCGAAGGACGGCGTCTCCGAGGCCACGCTGCGGTCGCAGCTGGAGAAGGCGCTGCCCGCCGGCGCCGTCAGCACCAGGACCGGCGGCGAACTCGCCGACGAACAGGCGGAGATGATCGCCTCGTCGATGAGCGGTCTGAAGCAGGGCCTGCTGGTGTTCGCCGGTATCGCACTGTTCGTCGGTACGTTCATCATCGCCAACACCTTCACCATGCTGGTCGCCCAGCGCACCAGGGAACTGGCGCTGATGCGCGCGGTCGGCGCCTCCCGCCGGCAGGTCACGCGGTCGGTGCTGATCGAGGCGTTCCTGGTGGGGGCGGTCGCCGCCGTGGTCGGGCTGCTCACCGGTGTCGGCATCGGCGCCGGGCTGCGTTCCCTGGTGGGTTCGCTGGGTGCGACCATGCCCGACGGCCCCTTGGTGGTCACGCCGGGCACCGTCGGCACCGCGTTCGCGGTCGGCGTCCTGATCACCATGCTCGCCGCCTGGCTGCCCGGGCGCCGGGCCGCGAAGATCCCGCCGGTGGCGGCGATGAGCTCGGTGCACGCCCAGGCGACGACCAAGTCGCTGGTGCTGCGCAACACGCTCGGCGCGCTCTTCGCGGGGGCCGGTGTCGCGGTGGTCCTCGTGGCCACGACGATGGACGCCTCGGACGGCCAGGCCCCCATGGGGCTCGGCGCGGTGCTGCTGATCATCGGTGTGTTCGTCCTGACACCCCTGCTGTCCCGTCCGCTGATCGCCGCCGCGGCTCCGGTGCTCCGCGTCTTCGGGGTGTCCGGGAAGCTGGCCCGGCAGAACTCGGTGCGCAATCCGCGCCGCACCGCCGCGACCGCGTCCGCGCTGATGATCGGACTCACCCTGATCACCGGTATGACGGTGGTGGCGGGCAGCCTGCAGAAGTCCATCGACAAGATGGCGGCCTCCTCGATCAAGGCCGACTACGTGGTGTCCATGGCGAACGGTCACGGGCTGACGCCGGACGTGGGGCGCACGCTGCGGGAGGCCGACGGCGTCGCCGCCACCAGCCCCATGCGCAACGCGGCGGCCCGCATCGGCGGGGAGACCGTCTTCCTGACCGGCGTCGACGGCGCCGCGATCGGCGAGCTGACCGAGTTCCCGGTCCGGGAGGGCGCCTTCGAGGTGGGCGGCACGCGGATCGTCGTCGACCACGAAACGGCCGAGCGCCGCGGCTGGAAGGCCGGCTCCGGTCTCACCGTCGCCTACGAGGACGGCAAGAAGCAGAAGTTGACGGTCGCCGGGGTCTACGAGGGCAACGAGATGTTCCGCGGCATCATGCTCGACACCGCGACGCTCGCCCCGCACCAGTCGGACCCGGGCGACATGCTGGTCCTGGTGAAGACCTCCGGCGGCGCCTCCGACACGGCGAAGGACAACCTGGCGAAGGCCCTCGGCACCAACCCCGCGATCAAGATCCAGGACAAGCAGGACCTCTCCGACGAGTTGGCGCAGATGTTCACGCTGGTACTGAACATGGTCTACGGGCTGCTGGCCATGGCCGTGCTCGTCGCGGTGATCGGGGTCATCAACACCCTGGCCATGTCGGTGTTCGAGCGGTCCCAGGAGATCGGCATGCTCCGCGCGGTCGGCCTGGACCGCAGGGGCGTCAAGCGGATGGTCCGCCTGGAGTCCCTGGTGATCTCCCTGTTCGGCGGGGTGCTCGGCATCGGGCTGGGCGTGTTCTTCGGCTGGGCGGCCGGCCGGCTCCTGGGTACCAAAATGTCGACGTACGAACTGGTCCTGCCCTGGGACCGGTTGGCGCTCTTCCTGCTGCTGGCCGGTGTCGTGGGCGTCCTGGCGGCGCTGTGGCCGGCCCGGCGGGCGGCACGGTTGAACATGCTGCAGGCGATCAAGACCGAGTAGCCGAGTAACCGAACAGCACGCGCGGGCGGGCCCCGTTGCGGTGACCGACGACCGGTCACCGCAACGGGGCCCGCCTCTTCGCGTCAGGACCCGGGGTGAGCCGGTCAGTTCCAGGTGCGGGCGCGCAGGGGGAGGCCGGAGGTGCCGGAGTCGGGGGTCTTCACGGCCAGCACCTGGTTGACGCCGATGCGGCCGTGCTCGAAGGCGAGTGCGGAGGCGGCCATGTACAGCAGCCAGACGCGGGCGCGTCCCGGGCCGACGAGCGCGACGGCCCGCTCCCAGCCCGCCTCCAGGTTCGTCACCCAGCGGCGCAGGGTGAGGGCGTAGTGCTCGCGGATCGACTCGACGTCGCGCGCCTCGAAGCCGACCCGCTCCAGCAGGGACACCGTGGTGCCCACGGGGGCGAGTTCACCGTCGGGGAAGACGTAGGCGTCCATGAACGAGTTCAGGCGGTACGCCGATTCGTTTCCCTGCGGGCGGCGCGCGATCTGGTGGTTCAGCAGCCGTCCGCCGGGCTCCAGGAGGCGGTGCAGGGCCGTGGCGTACTCCAGGTACCGCTGGGAGCCGACGTGTTCGGCCATGCCGATCGAGGAGATCGCGTCGTAGGGGCCGTCCGGGACGTCCCGGTAGTCCTGGACCCGGATCTCGACGCGGTCGGTGAGCCCTTCGTCGGCGACGCGCTTACGGGCGTAGGCGGCCTGCTCCTCGGAGAGGGTGATGCCGACGACGTTCACCTCGTGCTCGCGGGCCGCGTGGATCGCCATGGAGCCCCAGCCGCAGCCGACGTCCAGCAGGCGCCGGCCCGGCGTCAGGGCGAGCTTGCGGCAGACGAGTTCCAGCTTGTCGCGCTGGGCCTCCTCGAGGGTGCCCTGCGGGGGCGGGGCCGGCCAGTAGGCGCAGGAGTACACCATGGACGGGCCGAGGACGACCTCGTAGAAGTCGTTGCCGACGTCGTAGTGGTGGCTGATGGCACGTCGGTCGCTGCGCTTGGTGTGCAGGCCGCGGCGGGGCCTGCGGGCCTCCTCCGGAGGCGGGCCGGGCGGCAGCGGCGGGCCGGCCAGCACGAGGAGGCCGCGGACGGCGGAGCGGACCTCGGGGTCGCGCAGCGACCGGGCCGGGGTGGGGGCGTCCTCATCGCGCTCCCAGACGAGGCCGGAGATCAGGTCGAGGGTGGTGTAGAGGTCGCCGTCGATGCCGAGGTCGCCGGTCACCCAGGCGCGGGCGAGGCCGAGTTCGCCCGGCTTCCACAGCAGATGGCGCACGGCCCGGCGGTTGCGTACGACGAGGGTCGGTGCGCCCGGGGGGCCGGCTTGTGATCCGTCCCAGGCGCGGATGCGCAGCGGGACGGGTGTGCCCAGCAACTGTTCGACGAGGCCCTTCAGCCGCGGAGCGGCGTCTCTCATGGTGTACACCTCCGCTAGGTGCGTCCCCTGCTCGAGCGAGGTCGAGAGCTCGGGGAAGGCAGTCCCGGAATGTCCTCACCACGTAAACACCTGCGGGCCGCCGGACGGTACCCGGCGCGCGTCAGGAACGGGCAAAAGCACCGAAGGGGCCGCCCGCACCACGGATGGCGGGCGACCCCTTCGGGTGACCGATGGTCCTGGGGCCGGACGGGTCCGGGCCCGAAGACCGGCGGGTCAGGAAGCCTTGGCCTCGGCCTTCTCGGTCTTCACCGGCTCGGCGGCCGCGGGCACCGGGGCCGGCTTCGCGGCCTCGTAGAACTCCTCGCGCGGGGACTGGATCGCACCCAGCGAGACGACCTCGCGCCTGAGGAACATGGCGAGCGTCCAGTCGGCGAAGACCCGGATCTTGCGGTTCCACGTCGGCATCGCCATGCCGTGGTAGCTCCGGTGCATGTACCAGGCGAGACGGCCCTTGAGCTTGATCTTCATCTTGCCGACGACGATCATCGCGACGCCCTTGTGCAGGCCCAGGCCCGCCACCGCGCCCTTGTTGGCGTGGCTGTACTCCTTCTGCGGGAAGCCCCGCATGGCGGAGACCACGTTGTCGCCGAGCACCTTGGCCTGGCGCAGCGCGTGCTGGGCGTTCGGCGGGCACCAGGCGTTCTCGTTGCCGGCCTTGCGGCCCACGAGGTCCGGCACCTGGGCGTTGTCGCCCGCGGCCCAGATGTAGTCGCTGCCGGTGACCTGGAGGGTCGGCTGGGTGTCGACGTGGCCGCGCGGGCCCAGCGGGAGGCCGAAGCGGGCCAGGGCCGGGTTCGGCTTGACGCCCGCCGTCCACACGATGGTGTTGGAGTCGACCTCGAGGCCGTTCTTCAGCACGACGTGGCCGTCGACGCAGGAGTCCATGGAGGTGGAGAGGTAGACCTCGACGCCGCGGCTCTCGAGGTGCTCCTTGCCGTACTGGCCGAGCTTCGGACCCACCTCGGGGAGGATCTTGTCGGCGGCGTCGACGAGGATGAAGCGCATGTCCTCACGGGACACGTTCTTGTAGTACTTGGCCGCGTCCCGGGCCAGGTCCTCGACCTCACCGATGGTCTCCGCGCCCGCGAAGCCACCGCCGACGAAGACGAAGGTGAGCGCCTTGCGGCGGATCTCCTCGTCCGTGGTGGAGTCGGCCTTGTCGAGCTGCTCGAGGACGTGGTTGCGCAGGCCGATGGCCTCCTCGATGCCCTTCATGCCGATGCCCTGCTCGGCGAGGCCGGGGATCGGGAAGGTGCGGGAGACCGCGCCGAGCGCGATCACCAGGTAGTCGAAGGGCAGCTCGTAGGCCTCGCCGACCAGCGGCGCGACCGTGGCGACCTTGCGGTCCTGGTCGATGGTGGTGACCCGGCCGGTGAGGACCTCCGCCTTGGGGAGCACGCGTCGCAGGGGAACGACGACGTGCCGCGGGGAGATGTTGCCGGCGGCGGCTTCGGGCAGGAAGGGCTGGTAGGTCATGTACGACCGCGGGTCGACGACGGTGACGGTCGCCTCGCCGTAACGCATCTTCTTCTGGATGCGCCGAGCTGCGTACAGGCCTACGTACCCACCGCCTACTACGAGGATCCTGGGACGCTCCGTGGTGCTCATGCCATCGAGTATCCCCCGCCCCTCGGGGGCGGGCTCGTGCGCCCCTTCACAAGCTTGTTCAGCGCCTGTGTTACACTTCCCGGCTTTTGTGATCAAGCCCATGCCGGGAAACGGGAACGAGTGCTCCGCGCGGCCCGTTGTCAATACCTCGCGAGCTGCCCCTCTTCGAATTTCGGGGCACCACGAGGCCGTAAACCAGACCCCTGCGGTGACCGATCCGGGGACACTCGCCCACACCTTCTGAACGTGTTCAAAGGGTGTTTGGCAGCCCGAAAGGGTCAACCGGGCCCTCTTCTTCGACTCGCCGGGCCCGATTCCTTGTGAAGAACTTCACGAACTTTCCCGCCGACACCCTCGGGAAGGGGCCGATCGACCCCTTCCCCTCACCGCTCGAACGCTGTCCACGCTGCTCAGCAGAGTGCTACGCGCCGGCGGCGACGGACCACGCGACGCCGTCGAGGATGTCCCGCGAACGCGACTCCCACGCCTGGCGACGTGTACACGAAAGTGCGTACACTTGATCCATGACCGACAACACCGTGACCGTCAGGGAAGCGCGCGCACACCTGGCGGAACACATCAACCGGGCCGAGGAAGGCACTCCGACCGTCATCACACGCAACGGCGCCCCAGTGGCCGCGGTCGTTCCGATCACCGACTTCGAGGCACTGGAGGAGGCCGCCGACGTGATGCTGGCTCGCGAGGCGGAAGCAGTCCTGGCCGACGGCGGGCCCACCGTTTCGATGGCCGAGCTGCTGGCGGATCTGTTCGACGAGCGCGGTGAAGGCGCGGCGTGAAGTACGCGTTCAGGTTCACCACGGCAGCACAGCGGCAGCTCCGGTCCATCAGCCGACTTGATGCCATGCGCATCCTGACCGCGCTGACCGCGCTCGGTGACGATCCGTACCGCGAGGACGCCGACGTCAAGAAGCTCACCGGCCCCTCAGGGCTCTACCGGCTTCGGGTCGGCAGCTACCGGATCGCCTACCAGATCAACGACGGTGAACTCGTCGTCCTCGTCGTCAAGGTGGGCAACCGACGGGACGTCTACCGAAACCTGTAACGTCCCGTCTCTCCTCGTCTCATCCCTCGTCGATCGCCAAAGACCAGCCGATACCGTCCAGGATGTCGTGCTCGCTGACCACGACCTCCTTCGCGTCGATCCGTTCCATGATCGAGAGGAGGACGAGAGCGCCCGCGCCGATCACGTCGACGCGGCCCGGGTGCATGGACGGGATCGCCGCGCGCTCGGCGTGGGTGGCACGCAGGAGCCACTCGGTGATCTCGCGGACGCGTTCCTGGGAGACCCGGGAGTGATGGATGGCCGCCGAGTCGTACGCGGGAAGCCCCTGGGCGATCGCCGAGACCGTCGTGACCGATCCGGCCAGGCCGACCAGGGTGCGCGCCTCGCGCAGCGGGACCGTCTCCTCGGCCCGGTCGAGGGCGGCCTCGATGTCGGCGCGCATCGCCGCGATCTGCCGCTCGGTCGGCGGGTCCGCCACCGCCCCGTCCCGCACCAGGTGCCGCTCGGTCATCCGCACACAGCCCACGTCGACGGACCGGGCCCCGCGCACGCGGTCGTCGCCGACGACGAACTCGGTGGAGCCACCGCCGATGTCCACGACCAGGAACGGGCGGCGCAGGTCCGCACGTCCCGTCAGTTCCTTGGTGGCACCGGTGAAGGAGAACTCGGCCTCCTGGTCGCCGGAGATGACCTCGGGCTCCACACCGAGGATGTCCAGCACCCCGCGTACGAACGCGTCCCGGTTCTCGGCGTCGCGGGAGGCGGAGGTGGCCACGAAGCGCAGGCGCTTCGCACCGTGCTTCTTGATGATCTCCGCGTACTCGCGGCAGGCGGTGAACGTCCGCTCCAGCGCCTCGGGGGCGAGCCGACCCGTGCGGTCGACGTCCTGACCGAGCCGGACGACCGTCATGCGCCGGTCCAGGTCGACGAGTTCACCCGTCCGCGGGTCGGCGTCGGCCACCAGGAGCCGGATCGAGTTGGTGCCGCAGTCGACGGCGGCCACCCGGGACCCCGCGCTCACTGCGCGTCCTCCTTCGGGGCGGTCGGCGTGTCGCCGGGCAGGGTCACGCACGGGCCCTTGCGCCACCACTCCGGCAGCATCGCGAGCGCCTCGTCGCCCAGCGGGTTGACGCCGGGGCCGGCGGCCAGCGAGTGGGCGACCAGGACGTGCAGGCACTTCACCCGGTCCGGCATCCCGCCGGCGCTCGGGAAGTTCTTCAGTTCCTCGATCTCGTCACGGCGCCGGATGTAGTCCTCGTGCGCCGCGCGGTAGGCGGCCGCCAGCTCCGGGTCCGTCGCCAGCCGCTCCGTCATCTCCTTCATCACGCCGTTCGCCTCCAGCGTGCCGATCGCGGAGTTCGCCTTCGGGCACGTCAGGTAGTACAGCGTCGGGAAGGGGGTGCCGTCGGGCAGCCTGGGTGCGGTCTCGACGACGTCGGGCTGTCCGCAGGGGCAGCGGTGCGCGATGGCGCGCAGCCCGCGCGGGGGCCGTCCGAGCTGCTGCTTGAAGGCCTCGACGTCCGCGTCGGTCGGCTCGGTGCGCGGGGTCGTGGGCGGGAGGGTGTCCATACGTGTCTTTCTGCGGGTCTCTGTACGGGGCGTGCGGGCTTTTCCGGACTCCTGGAGGACTCTTGGAGAACTCCTGAGGACTCCTGAGGACTCCTGGAGGACTCCTGAGGGCTTCAGAAGGCCCAGAGGGCTCCGGAAGGGGCTCCGGAAGGTTGGTGGCCCGGAACGACGGCTGAGGGTAATAAGGCTAAACCCGGGGGCTCACCGCGCGGCGGCGTCGGACTTGTCGACCCCGTCCCAGACGTTCGCGTACCAGGGGCGGTCCGCCGCTCCGAGGTCGGTGCGCGACTTCTCGGCCGTGCCCGGGTCGATCACGATGTAGCCGGTCTCGCCGGGCATGACGTAGTGCAGCCGCTCACGGGCCCGCTGCTCGGCGTAGGCGTCGTCCTGCCAGCGCGCCTTGAGGTCGCGCAGCTGCTCGACCCGCCGGCGGGCCTCGTCCTGCTCCTGCTGGAGGTCGGCGATCTCGGCGCGCTGGGACACGTACTGCCGCATGGGGTAGGCCAGCGCCACGATCAGCGAGCAGACCACCAGGGCGAGCAGCGCCGCCCGGCCGGTCAGCCGGGAGCGGCGGGCCTGGCGTTTGGTCTGCGAGCGGTAGACCCGGGCCGCGGTCTGCTCACCGATCAGCCGGATCCTGGTCGCGGTGGAGAAACGGTCCCGGTCCTTCACGGCCATGTCCCCGTCTCCCGTTCCCATGTCATACGCGCGTACGTCCCCGGACACGGTACGGGACCGTGTCCGGGGACGTACGGACGACCGGCAGAGCTGAGCCGCGTCGTCAGGCGTTGCGGAACCGCGGGAAGGCGCTGCGGCCCGCGTACACCGCGGCGTCGTCGAGGATCTCCTCGATGCGCAGCAGCTGGTTGTACTTGGCCACGCGCTCGGAGCGGGCCGGGGCGCCGGTCTTGATCTGGCCGCAGTTGGTGGCGACGGCCAGGTCGGCGATGGTGACGTCCTCGGTCTCGCCGGAGCGGTGCGACATCATGCACTTGAAGCCGTTGCGCTGGGCCAGCTCGACGGCGTCCAGGGTCTCGGTGAGCGAACCGATCTGGTTCACCTTGACCAGCAGGGCGTTGGCCGCGTCCTCCTCGATGCCGCGGGCCAGGCGCTCCGGGTTGGTGACGAACAGGTCGTCGCCGACGATCTGGACCTTGTCGCCGAGCTTGCCGGTGAGGGCCTTCCAGCCGTCCCAGTCGTCCTCGAACAGCGGGTCCTCGATGGAGACGAGCGGGTAGTCCGCGACGAGCCCCTCGTAGTACTCCGTCATCTCGGCGGCGGAGCGCTCCTTGCCCTCGAAGAGGTACGAGCCGTCCTTGTAGAACTCGGAGGCGGCGACGTCGAGCGCGAGGGCGATCTGCTCGCCCGGGGCGTAACCGGCTTCCTTGATGGCCTCGAGGATGAGGTCGAGGGCCTCGCGGTTGGAGCCGAGGTTCGGGGCGAAGCCGCCCTCGTCGCCGAGGCCGGTGGACAGGCCGCGGCTCTTCAGCACCTTCTTCAGGGTGTGGTAGACCTCGGTGCCCCAGCGCAGGGCCTCGGAGAAGGACTCCGCACCGATCGGGGCGATCATGAACTCCTGGATGTCCACATTGGAGTCCGCGTGCGAGCCGCCGTTGAGGATGTTCATCATCGGCACCGGCAGCAGGTGCGCGTTGGGTCCGCCCAGGTAGCGGAAGAGGGGCAGGTCGCTGGCCTCGGAGGCGGCGTGGGCGACGGCCAGGGAGACACCGAGGATGGCGTTGGCGCCGAGGGAGCCCTTGTTGTCGGTGGCGTCCAGGTCGAACATCGCCTGGTCGATCAGGCGCTGCTCGGTGGCGTCGTAGCCGACCAGCTCCGGGCCGATCTGCTCGATGACGGCCAGGACGGCCTTCTCCACTCCCTTGCCCTGGTAACGGTCGGGGTCGCCGTCACGGAGTTCGATGGCCTCGAAGGCGCCGGTGGAGGCGCCGGACGGGACGGCGGCACGACCCGTGCTGCCGTCGTCGAGGCCGACCTCGACCTCGACGGTGGGGTTGCCTCGGGAGTCCAGGATTTCCCGGGCTACGACGACGTCGATGGACGGCACGAGCATCTCCTTCATGGATGTGACGTGGATCAGCCGGGCCACCGGGGCCCTGCGGGACCGAGCCTATCCGGCTCCGGGCGATCGGCCATCCGGTCGGCCGCCCCTCGGACGGAACCGAGAGTAAATTGTTTCCGAACGGAACAAAGACGGGCCCGGAAACCGGGACCACCCTCGCGCCCGCCGGCCGGCACCGAGCAGCGAGCACCGAAAAGATCCGTTATATACGGAAAAGCCCCGCCCCGGTGCGTACGGGGAACACGCACCGGGGCGGGGAGCCCCCGTGGGGACGGGGGAGGCCCCGTGGGGACGGGGCGGGGGCTCCGCGGGGACGGAGCCCTGAGCCTGCGGCCGCCGCCTTACTTCAGGTGCAGCTGCTGGCCCGGGTAGATGAGGTCGGCGTCCTCGACGATGTCGTCGTTCAGCTCGAACAGCTTGTTCCAGCCGCCCTTGACGTCGTGCTCCTCGGCGATCGAGCTGAGGGTGTCGCCCTTGACGACCTTGTACTCGCCGTCGCCCTTCTCGACCTTCTCGCCGGTCGGGGTGGTGACGGTCTTCTTCTCGGCGGCCGGACGCTCGTCGGAGCGGGAGGCCTTCTGCTCGGTGGAGCGCTCGGGGGCGGAGCCGGTGTTCTGCTCCTGGGTGTTCTGCTTCTGGGCGTTCTGCTTCTGGGTGCCCTGCGAGGAACCGCTGTTCTGGTTCCCGGCGCTCTGGTTGCCGGTGCCCTCGGTCGAGCCGCCCCCGGTGTGGGCGGCGTTGGACAGGCCCTTGCCGCAGACGGGCCAGGCACCCTTGCCCTGACCCGCGAGGACCTTCTCGGCTATCTCGATCTGCTGGGCCTTGCTGGCCTGGTCGGCGGTGGCGGCGTACTGCGTGCCGCCGTAGCCGGCCCAGGTGGAGGCGGAGAACTGCAGACCGCCGTAGTAGCCGTTGCCGGTGTTGATGGACCAGTTGCCGCCGGACTCGCACTGGGCGACGGTGTCCCACTCGGAGGCGGTGGCGGCGGAAGCGTTGCCGACCGCCAGCAGCGGGGCGGCGACGGCGGCACCGGTGACGCCGGCTACGGCGATGACCCGGGTGGCCTTGGACGGACGACGGTGCTTGCCCTTGCCGGAAAACAGCATGGAAGGATCCCCTCACCGACGCCTACGAGGTGAGCTGTCGGGTTCGGGCCGGTTGAGTTGCCCGGCCGCGTCCCTCACGGGACGCGGCTCCACCCCTAGCCGAATCCGGCGTCAATCACCGGCTCCGGCGCCTACCTTGGTTCCCCCGCTCCTGCCTACGGCGCATGACGCGACGGCTGTTCCCGTGCTGCCACTGGCAGGATTCGGCGTGGCGGCAGCCGGGGCCCGCGGTGGCGAGCGGTCCTGACGGTAGACACGCGCCCGGCGGATAATCAAAGACGATCAGGGCTTCTGAGACCTATCTCTCATCGTCTTTATAACGGACATTCAGCGCGAACCGTGACCTCAACTGCCGCCATCGACGCACCTTTTCGAAGGTCAGCCTTCACTCGATCCGAAAAGGATGAGATGGGAAGCCGCCGCACCCGCACCCTCGCCGCCCCCGCCGTACTGGGCGAGCCATCCGCCGCCGAGCGCGAGGGAGTCGGCGGCAGCCGAGGAGTCGATTCCGGTGCCCGCGGGGGCCCTGTCGGCCGGGGACGAGACGTCGAGGCCTCGCGAGAAACCGAGACCGCCGCGTGAGGCGTGCCGGCCGGAAGCTCCGGACTCGCGGTCCTCGCGCACCTCCTCCTCGGCGCTGGCGCCGCGGTGGCGGCCGGTGGGGGCCTCGCTCGCGGACGCGTCCGAAGAACCCGCCTCCTGCCCCGACTTGCCCGAGTCCCCACCCTTGGCGGAGGCCGAGGCGGAGGGGGAAGCGGAAGCGGAGGGAGAGGCGCCGGGCTCGGCGTCCGAACCGCCGGACTTGGAGGCTTCGTCCGTCTTCTTCCCCTTACCGCTATCGGCGCCCTTATTGCCCTTGTTGCCCTTGTTGTCCGACGAGGCTTCGGAGGACTGCGAGGGCGACGGAGTGGCGGAGCTTCCGGTACCGGAGGAGTCGTACGACGAGCCGCCGTCCGCACCGGTGTCCACACCGGCCTTGCCCGAGTCGGTGTTCAGGCCCGCCAGCAGGCCGCAGGCCCGCCACGCGCCGACCCCCTGGTCGGCGAGGACCTTCTCGGCCACGGCTATCTGCTGGCCGCGGCTGGCCTGGTCGGCGCTGGACGCGTAGTCGAGGCCGCCGTACTTCTCCCAGTCCGTCTGGGTCAACTGCAGGCCGCCGTAGTAGCCGTTGCCGGAGTTCTGGCTCCATGAGCCACCGGACTCGCACTCCGCGACCCGGTCCCAGGTCGCGCCCTCGGCCGCGCTGGCGCCGCTGGCCCCGAGAAGCGGAATCGCGATGGCTGAGCCGGTCACTCCGGCAGCGACGACAAGAGCCGGAGCCTGGCGGGGGCGACGGTGACGACCGTTCCCGGAGAGCATGCGGAGACCTTTCGCAGGACAACAGTTACCCGCACGGCGAGTCGAACTGCGCAGCTGTGCAACCGAGGCACCGTGCTTGATGGGTGAACGTAGCCGCAGACAATCACTTGTCACAAGTTCATGCCGCGCAGATCACACGGAGATCACAGAGTTGAGTGGGTGTCACGTTTGTGCCACTTCGGCGACGAGGCGACGGACCGTGTCCGGAGGGGTCCCGACGGTCACGCCGGAGGCATGCGGAGGCTGCACAAAAGCCACTTCGGCGGCAACCCGGCGGCCGTCACGGGCCCGTCCGGCGGATCGCTACGTCAGACGTCCGGTGACCGTTCAGGAAATCACTTCGGCCATGGGCTGAATTCCACCGGCAGGGTGCGCAGTCCGCGCATGATGAGTCCGCCGCGCCAGCGCAGTTCGGCCGGATCCGACGCGAGCCTGAGGTCCGGCAGCCGGGTCAGCAGCGTGGCGAGCGCGGTCTGGCCCTCCAGCCGGGCCAGCGGGGCGCCCAGGCAGTAGTGGATGCCGTGGCCGTACCCCAGGTGCTGGTTGTCCCGCCGTGCGAGGTCGAGCACGTCGGGGTCGGCGAACCGCTCCGGGTCGCGGTCCGCGGCGGCCAGGACGACGAGGACCGGGTCGCCGGCCGCGATGTGCTGCCCGCCGAGGGTGAGCGCCTCGGTGGCGAACCGCCAGGTGGCCAGCTCCACGGGCCCGTCGTAGCGCAGGAGTTCCTCCACACCGGTCTCCAGCAGCCCGTGCTCCCCTGCGGCGAGTGAGGCTTGCAGGCGCTCGCGCTGCTCGGGGTGGGTGAGCAGCGCGTAGGTGCCGTTGCCGATCAGGTTGACGGTGGTCTCGAAACCGGCGAACAGCAGGATGAACGCCATGGCGGCGGCCTCGTTCTCGGTGAGGTGCTCGCCGTGGTCGGAGGCGCGGATCAGGCCGGAGATGAGGTCCTCGCCGGGGGCGGGTTCGGCGGGCAGTGCCTCCCGTTTGCGGTGGATGAGGTCGGCGAGATAGCCGCGCATCTTCTTCACCGACCGGGCGACCCCGCCCCGGGGCCCACCCTGATGCCGGATCATCATGCCCGCCCAGTCCCGGAAGTCGTCCTGGTCCTCCCGGGGGACGCCGAGCAGGTCGCAGATGGCGTAGATGGGGAGCGGGAACGCGAACTCGTGGATGAGGTCGGCGGAGCCGCGCTCCGCGAACCGGTCGATGAGCCCGTCGGTGAGCTCCTGCACCCGGGACTCGAACTCGGCGACGCGGCGCGGTGTGAACGCCTTGCTGACCAGTCTGCGCAGCCGGGTGTGGTCCGGCGGGTCGATGTTGAGCAGGTGCGTCATCAGCTCGGCCTTGCGCTCACCGGGGATGCCGGTCTTCCCCTTGGCGTGGGCGGGCTCGTCGTGGTGCGCCGGGTTCTTGGAGAGGCGGGGGTCGGCGAGGGTCTGCCGGGCGTCGGCGTACCGGGTGACCAGCCAGGCCTCCACCCCGCTGGGCAGCCGCGTCCGGTGCACGGGCGCGTACTCACGCAGCCAGGCGTAGGCGGGGTACGGGTTGCTCGCGAACTCCCAGGTGAAGAGTTCGGGCGCGGTGTTCTCGGGCTGAGGCTGGTGCTGGTCGGTCACGCCCCGACCGTATCTGTCCTCTTCTCCTCGAAGGCCCTCCCGTTATTTCCCACCCGTCTCCTCGCTGGCTCGTATCGCGTCCCGGTACGCGCGGGCCGCCGCGCGCAGGGCCGCCTCCGGGTCGACGCCCTCCGCCTCGGCCCGCACTGCCAGGGCGAGCAGGTCGTAGCCGATGCCCTCGGCCCGGGGCAGAGGGACGTCCAGGCCCGCGGTGCGGACGCGGGAGGCCAGCTTGGCGGCGAGGGCCAGGCCGGGCTGGCCGAGCGGGACGCCCTCGGTGACCGAGGTGCGCTGCTTCTCGACGGCCTTGGTGCGCAGCCAGTGCGCCTTGACCTCCTCGGGGGTGGTCGCCGTCTCGTCGCCGAAGACATGGGGGTGGCGGTGGATGAGCTTGGCGACGATGCCGCCGGCCACGTCGTCGACGGAGAAGGGCTCCTCCGGGTGCTCCTCGGCTATCCGGGCGTGGAAGACGACCTGGAGGAGGACGTCGCCCAGTTCCTCGCGCAGTTCGTCCCGGTCGCCCTCCTCGATCGCCTCGACGAGTTCGTACGCCTCCTCGATGCCGTACTTGGCCAGGCCCTTGTGGGTCTGCAGTGAGGACCAGGGGCATTCGGCCCGGATGCGGTCCATGACCTGGACGAGGTCGAGCAGGCGGGCGCCCGGCAGGTCGTAGGAGGCGGGGAGCAGTTCCAGCTCCGGCATCCGGACGCGGCCGGTGCCCGCGAGACGGGCCAGGCCGTCGGTCAGGGCGGGTTCGCCCTCTCCCGTCGCCACGACGACCACGGTCCGCCCGCCGGCGCAGGCCTCGACCAGGTCCTGGGCGGTCGGGGACGCCTCGTCGACCGCTATCTCCGCCTCCCGCAGATACGGCAGCTGCGGGTGGGCGCCGTCCGCGCACAGCACCCGGTCGGCGGCGTGCAGGGCCTGCCAGGCGGGCCAGGACAGCAGGCCGGGCGCGACGCGGTGGCTGGTGGTGAGCAGGACGATGCGGCCGGGCGGTGCGGCGGAGGGGGCCGCGGGGCTGGTTGCGTTCACGATCCGAAACTAACCCACGGCGCCACCGGCCCCCGAAAGTTGTCCACAGGGGGCCGGCATGGTGTGACGGTATGCCCGGCGCGTCAGGCGATCGGCTGGGTCCCGTCCACCGTGACGTCCCGGACCCACGGGGTCCTGGCGTCGACGCGGCTGCTCTTCTCGTCGTCCCAGGTGCCGTAGCGCGGATTGAGGTCGACGTCGAGCTTCCTGCTCGCCTCGGACAGGGCCTGCCAGAACTCCGGCCGGCTGGTGTCGGTGCCGAGCCGCTGCGCGAGCTTCTGCGCCTGGACCTGGAGGCGGAGGTTGTCGTCGAGGCGCCGCGGCGGGATGCCGTACTGCTGCAGCCAGGCCGTCTCCAGCGCCTCGGCTCCGCCGGCCTGCTGCTCCAGGCCGGCCCGCATCCCCTGGACCTCCTTGGGGGTGACGGTCACCCCGGCGTCACGCGCGGCGCGCTCCAGCACACGGTCGAGGACCATGCCGTGCAGGGTGTCGCGGGTGAGGCTGCCGGTGCGGGCGATGGCCTGCTCGTACTGGGCCTCCGGCACCGCCTCCCGCTGGGCCGCGCGGATCTCGCCGACCCGGTTCTCCAGCTGCGACACCGTGATCCGCTGGCCGCCCACGACGGCCGCCGCGCCGGGATGCGCGTCGTTCCCGCAGGCGGTGAGCAGGGGGGCCGCTGCCGTGAGGGCGGCGGTGAGGAGGAGCGCGGTGCGACGACGGCGGTGCAAGGAAACCTCCTGAGGAGAGCTTGTGCGGCGGTGCACAAAGTCCTGCGGTGATCGATAGTAGGCAGCGGCCGGGCTCTGGCCAACCCATTCGACCAACGATTCACCGCGACTTCCGGCACCGCCGCCGACATCGGCGCCCCGGCTTCGCCGTCGCCCCGGGCGAGGCCGGGGCGACGGCGACACCTGCACACCTGCGTCGACGGCCCTTGCCGCCAAGTCCGACCGCACCAAGCCGGGCGGCGCCGCCTGGAGAGAGATCACCGGGATCACCGGGGCACCCTTCGCGCAGAACGACTACGTCGACAAGAACGCCTCCGAAAACATCGGCCAGGAGATCACCGCTTACCGGAGCACAACGGCGGCGGACGCCCCGAAGGGCGTGAAGCAGACTTCCTGACCGGGCCCGCCCGCGCCGCCCGGTGGCTTAATCTTGCCCCCTGCACTGCCTCGGGGGGTAGAGATGGAAAAGCGTCTGGAAGCCGGCTGGTTCCAGCGGATCGCCTGGTCGGTCCTGGTGTGGGGCTCGCTGGGCCTGCTGGTGTGGGTTCCGTTCCTGTACGTGGCGATCCGCCGCGGTCGGGGCTCGGACTGGGGGGCGTTCGCCGCCTTCGTCCTCTACGAGTGCGTGACGCTGTCGTGGTCCTCCCTCACGTCCCGCGACGGAGACCCGATCCTGGGCGCCGTCGCCTTGCTGTGCCTGCTGACGGCGACGGTGATGCTGCTGTTCGCCGTCTTCGACGGACGGCAGCCGACGCAGGTGGTGCCGTCGGCGTACAACACACCGACAGCACCTGCTCAGGGACAGCCGTACGGATACCCGTACGGCCGATAGCGGCAGGCCCCGGTACCGGTCACACCCGCCGGGTGCGGCGCAGGATGCGGACAGCCGGCCAGGTCACCAGTCCGGTGAGTCCCCACATGAAGCCCGCGGTGGCGACCCAATCACCGGTACTGGTGTCCGGCTCGTCGGCCCCGAAGACCGTGACCGAGAGAGCCAGGAAGCCGAGCAGGACGCCGAACAGTGCGGAGACGACCAGGGCCGCCGTCTGGAGGCCGGTCCGCCGGGTGGCCGTGGCCCGCTCCGACGAACCGGCGCGGGTCGCGCCGCTCCCGCCAGGGGCCGGTTCCGGCGCGGGCGTCCGCTCCCGGGGCGGCAGCCGCACCACAGCGGTCGGCGGCACGGCGGCGTCCACGGTGGCCACGGTGTGTGCGTCGACGCCGTACAGACCGGGTTCCACGTCGACGACCAGACCGTCGGTGCCGATGAGCCGACGGCCGCCGTCCGGCCAGCTCAGCATGGCCGCGCAGGCGCGGTAGGGCACGGTCACCGCGCACTCCGTGCCGTCCTGCGCGCCCGCCGTCAGACTGACCCCCTCCGCTCCCACCGTCAGCGTCGAACCGTCACGGCTCTTCGAGGCGAACCGCCGCCCGGTCACGGCGTACGACGAGCTCGTCGGGGCCTCCGTGTACCCGGCCCAGTCCGCCCTGTGCCCACTGGGCACCTGCATCAGAGCCGTTCCCTCCGCCTCCACGGCCACCCTGTGCAGGTGCTCGGGCGTCACCGCCCGCAACTCGGCGCGCAGTTCGTCCGGGGTGCGCGAGGGCCGTCCGGCGAGCAGGTCCTCCGCCGCTCCGGGCAGCCTCAGTGCGGCCGCGTCGGGCGCGGTCAGCGCGCTGTCGGCCCGGGTGCGGACCGCGTCCAGGTCGCCCTGGCCGATCCGGCCCGCCCGGAGCGCGGCGAGGACGTCGACGAAGCCGCCGAGCACCGCGTCCTGCTTGGCCGGCAGGGCGTCCGCGAAGGCCGTCACCACGGCGAAACCGTCACGGCGCGCGGTGTAGTCGGCTGCCGCCGTGTACGAGAAGCCGCCCTCCTGGCGCAGGGCGCGGGACAGCTCCCGCTCGAGAACACCCGCGTACAGCCGGGCGGCGGTGCTGTCGGCGACGACGGCGTCCAGCAGCACGCCGCCCGTGCCGTCGGAGAAGTAGGCGGGGGTGGCGGGAAGGGCGGAGGTGACGGCGGGCAGGGAACGGCGCGGCCCGGCGGGCAGCTTGAGCGTGAGTCCGGCCGGCAGGCGCTCACCGGCGACCCACAGCACGGCGTTGCCCTGGGTGAACCAGTTCCGTACCCAGGCTTCCACGTCCTGCGGACCCAGGTTCCGCGCACCCCACTCCGGGTAGCTGACCAGACCGTATCCCTGGGCGCCGTAGCGCCACAGCGGCAGTCGGGGGGCCTCGCGCCGTGACTCCTCGGTGCGCAGGATCTCCTTCTCGGTCTCCAGGCGCTCCATGGGCAGGGCGGCGAGGGAGTCGCAGACGCCCTGCAGGGAGGCGACCACCTCGTGTTCGGCGCCCTCCACGTGGAAGTGGGTGAAGGCTGCCTTGGTGGCGCCGTTGAAGTGGTAGTCGGCCAGGCCCTGACGGTGCAGGGCCAGGTGCTCCACCAGGTGGGTGACGCCGACCTGGGCCAGCGTCTCGTCGGCGACGCCGACGCGGAAGACGAGTCCGGCGCGCATCGGTCCGGCGGCCTGTGCGAAGAGGGTGGGTATGCCGTCGGTCTCGGTGAGGTGGACGGCGTCCTGCGGGTTCATCTTCGGCCTCTGTTCGGCGCGTTCGTCAGGTTCATGGGATTCAGGCGGGTTCGGGCGGGTTCGGTCCGGTCCGACGCGCGCTCGGGGTCGTGGGCCGTCAGCCCGAGGCGAAGGCGGCGTCGCGGTGCTTGACGTAGGCGTCGGCCGGCTCACCCAGGTAGCTCCACGGGTACTCCGAGGCCAGGTTGCCCAGCGCGCGGAAGTGCGCGGCGGCCCGTGCGCGGTCCCCGATCAGCGAGAAGAGGGCGGCGAAGCACCCCTGGACGGTGACCCATCCGTAGGTGGGCCGGAAGTGCGGGTGGGACACGGAGTGCTCGGCGGCCTCCACGAGTTCGGCGTGGAGGTGGGGCTGCCGCAGGTACTCGGCGCGTTCCCGGTCGGTCGGCAGCTCCAGCCAGTGCTCCATGTGCATCTCCGCGACCAGGCCGCCGTTCAGGGCCCCGTCCGGAGCACCCCGCAGGCACTCCTGGGCGAAGCCGTGGGTGGCCTGCCAGCTCCCGCCCCATTTGGGAAGGAGCTGCTGGAGCAGGCGGGCCTGGCCGGTGAAGTGGTGCGGATGATGAGCGGCCAGCCGGTCGTACCGGCGCCGGGCCTCGTTCTGCCCGAGATTCAGTCCGCGAGCGGTGTTGAGCCGCTCGGCCCAGGCCGCGTCGTGGGACGGGTCGAGGGCGGTGGCCCGGATGAGCAGCTTCTCGGCTTCCCCCAAGCGCGCGTGGAAGGCGGCGAACTGCTCGCGGCTGACGTCCTCGGCGCGCGCCTCGGTGCGGATATCCCAGGCGGCCCCGACCTCATGGGAACCGAGCACGGTCAGGGCGAACACGTCGTCCGGAGCCTTGGCGATCAGTTCCCGCAGCAACTGTTCGATGCCAGGCACCTCGGTCAGCACGCCCACCGCGAAGGCCCGGTCCGTTCCCTGCGGCAGGGAGTCGACGTACTGACGCACCGAGGCCCAGTCCCCCGCGGCGGCGACCTGCCGCAGCCGGACGACCTCGGGAAAGGCGGAGGCGACCTCAAAGTCGGGCGGCGGCAGGGAGGACGCGGAGAAGGCGAACGACATGTGGCGGATCCTAAGCGAGGCCTGTGACAGTGCCGCCACCGGGAAGCCCGCAGGTCAGGCGACACAAGGACACGGCTGGGCCTGAGGGCCGTGTTCCCGGTCCAGTACCGGGGAGACAGGCCACGGTTCGCGGCGGCACTGCCGTTGACCGCGGACGGGGAGCCCGTCCCCGGGCCACAGGGCGAACCCTTCGGTCAGGCGGCGGCCAGCTCGCACCAGACGACCTTGCCCCGGTCGCCCTCCCTCGCCAGCGGCTGCCACCCCCACAGATCGGCGTAGGCCTTGACCAACGCCAGCCCGCGCCCCTCCTCCATGTCCATGACCCGTTCCAACGGCACCGGCGGCTCCGGCGGCGCGGGGTCCGCGTCCCACGCTCCGATCCGCAACACCCCCGCCGCCCACCGCACCCGCAGCGCGGCGGGTCCCTTGGTGTGCCGCACGGCGTTGGAGACCAGCTCGGCGGCGAGCAGCTTGGCGGTATCGACGAGACGGATCAGGCCGTGCATGGTGAGGATCAGGCGGAGGGTGCGGCGGCTGATCGTGACGGCGCGGGGGTCGTCGGGGATGTAGAGGCAGTACTCCCAGGGGTCGGTCGTGGTGCTGGTTTCAGGCATGGGTCAGCTCCGATCGTCGAGTGAGGGGTTGGGCCCTACGGCGGTGTGCGGGCGGTGGCATTGCCGCAGCCGTCGTGGCAGGACGGAGCGGTGCGCTTCCGGGGCCCCGGCGTGCCGCAGCGTGTGCGTCGCGTCACCGACGGTAGATCTAAATCTAGGGACGCGGCAAGCCGGTCGCGTAATCTGACGCCGAACGAGTCGCGTCTACAAGCACGTCAGGGAGCCGGACAATGGTGAAGAGGCGCGAACCAACGGCACGCCAGGTGCGGCTGGCAACTGAACTGCGCAGACTCCGCGAAACCGCGGGCCTCAACTCCCGCCAGGCAGCCGGGCTGCTCGGCGTGAGCCCCGCCCAGATCACCCATATCGAGTCCGCACTCGCGGGCGTGAGCGAGCAGCGACTTCGCCGCCTCGCCTCCCACTACGCCTGCACCGACAAGGAGTTCATCGACGCCCTGGTGACGATGGCCACCGATCGGACGCGCGGCTGGTGGGAGAAGTACCGAGGCCTCCTCCCCACGTCTTTCCTGGACTTGTCCGAGTTGGAGCACCACGCCCGGTTCCTGCGTCACGTGGCGGTTCTGTACGTGCCAGGCCTGCTGCAGACGGAGGACTACGCGCGTGCCGTCTTCTCATCCAGGCTGCCGGAACTGACTGCTGAGGAAATCGAGTTGCGCATCCAGCACCGAAGGGCGCGCCAGGAGTTCACCATCCCGTACGAAGCGGTGATCCATGAGGCGGCTCTCCGGATCAGAGTCAGCGACCGTGCCACCTCAAGGGCCCAGCTCACCCGGCTCCTCGAACTCTCCGAAGCGGACCACATCACCGTGCGCGTCATCCCCTTCGACCTGGACGACTTCGCCAGCGCCTCAGGCACGATGACGTACGTTGGCGGCCCCCTGCCCAAGCTTGACACCGTGGTCCGCGACGCGCTGCACGGCTCGGCCTTCATCGACTCCGAGGCTCAGCTCAACACCTACCGAACGAGTTTCCGTAAGGTGGAGGCCGCGTCACTCGAACCCGAACAGGCGCGTGAATTCGTCCACAGGCTGGCGAAGGAGTTGTGAGGAACCCCATGGACACCTGGCGGAAGTCGTCCTACTCGGGCCCGGGCGACGGCAACGAGTGCGTCGAGATCGCAAACTCCCCCACCCGCATAGCCATCCGCGACTCAAAGGCTCCGTCCAGGGCCATCCTCACCTTCCCGGCCGACGTCTTCAGCGGCTTCGTCCAAGCTCTCAAGGGCGAGGACCACTCGACGGGGACCAAACTCGCCGGATTCCACGACTGATCAGTCCGGCACGACTGGACAGGAGCCGGGAGCGCCACGGTGCAGCCGAGTGCATATCAGCAGAATTGATTGTTGCACGCAGGGCTGCATGGCATGCTGGGCGTGTGAATGCGGAGGACACCCGGTATCAAGCGGATCTGAAAAGTCCGGATCTGATCGCCATCGCACGCCAGCGGGAGGTCGTCCGCCGGGCAGAAGAGGAAATACAGAAGGAGCGGGAAAGGCTCGCCGAACTGGTCTGCACCGCTACGACCAGGACTCCGGGCAACCCCATCCCGTACGGTCGCGTGGAACACGTCGCGCGGTTGCTCGGTGTCAAGCGCGACCGCGTCGCCAAGATCCGCAATGCCGTGCGCAAGAGCCGGAGCGGGGAAGCGGAGCGGTACGTCGAAACCGACGGCCACGCGTCCCCCTCGCTTCCCGCCACCGCCTGACTGCTGCACTGCTTCAGAAAGGAACCCGCCGGCCATGACCACCGCGCCTCTCGGGGAGGGGACACCCGTCCCTCCCATGCCCGAGAGAACCCCGAAGGCACTCCGCGCCGCCATCGCCCAGCACGCACCGCAGCTGCTCGTCGACTTCGACCGCCACTGGCGGCGGGACATCGCCGACGCCTACGACCTCGCCCCCGTCCCCGCCTTCATGGCCCGTTGGTGGAGCGAGTACGCCCTCGCTCGTGACCCCCGGCTCGAAGCCAAGGTTCACCGCCTGGAGGACGAGGCCGCCCAGGAGCCCGACTACGTCCGCGCCAAGGCCCTCATCGAGGAAGCCGGCCACATCCGCCGCTCGGCCGCGAGGGCGGAGCCCGGCCGATGACCGGCGAATTCATGGGGCCACCCTGGCAAGCAGACTGGACGAAGGAAGCAGAGGGCAACAGAAACACTCTTCCCGCTCATGCCTGCGCGCTGGTCGACGCCGCCCGTGCCGAGCTCGTCACCGCGAAGGATCCGTACTTCCGTGGCATCGACAGCGACCGCGACCTGCCGGCCGGAATGAGCGTGGAGCCCGTCCAGTCCACCCGCCCCGGTGGTGAGCACGTCCTCTACTTCGACCATGGCCGCGGGTGGCTGCGCTACCACTTCACACCCCGCGCCACCGACCCCCAGATCGTGATCGACGAGTGCTTCTGGCAATGAGCCCGGGGGCGCTCCAGAGCTCTTGACGGGGTCAGCAGAGTAGCTTCACGGAACGCTGCCGATGCAGCAGCCGACCGCCTGGAACTGCTCGAAGGCCTCCGCACCCTGCCCGCAATATGCACGAGTGGCCCCCTGGCCTTGCCCGGCGCGGGCCCCGACCCGGGGCGGTGGGTAAAGCCCACGGAGCAGACCGTCCCCACCACCGGGCTTGCGCCCCGGCCAACTACCCGCCGTCGCCTCACCTTGAGCGTGGCGCTCACCGGGCGGGCGCGTCCCCTCTTCGCTTGCTTCTGTCTGGTCGTCCGCTGTGCTGTCTCTGCGCGGCCTGGTCGCCGGCCGGCCCGCGGTGTCGGAGCCGAGAGCGGCCGGGTGGGGCGGCCGCGCCACGCGCCAGCGGGTCGCCCTGAAGACGCGGAGAAAGTTCGGACGCATCCCGCTTCGGTGGTACGCCGCAGGCATCAGCTGGTCGTTCGGCTGGGGGCGTGGTCCGAAGCGTCGGGCCGGCGTGGTGGGGTCCTGCGGGTAGCCGGGATGATCTTTGTTCGGCCGGTCCGTGACTGTGCGGCAGGGGTACCGTCTGAGTGTTGCCGCAGAACGGAGTTCGCCGTGCCGCAGAGCATCGAGGAGCACACCGGCGCTCGGATCGCCCGTATCCGGAAGCAGCGTGGCCTGACTCAACAGGGGCTGGCGATGCGGGCTCACGTGTCGAAGTCGCTGTTGTCGAAGGCCGAGTGCGGACAGAAGCCCGCCTCTCCGGCTCTCGTCGCGGCCTGTGCCCGCGCGCTGGGCGTCTCCACGTCCGAGCTGTTGGGGCAGCCGTACGCCGACGAATTGCGCCGGGACCGGATGGATGCGCTGATCCAGCCGATCCGTGAGGGGCTGGAGAACTGGGACATCGCTCTGGACTGGGAGGCGGCTCCGCGCCCGGCCGCGTTGATCTGGTCGGATGTCCAGCGGGCTCTGGAGCAGCGCCGTCAGGCGCAGTACACGGACATGGTGCGCGACCTGCCCGTGCTGATCGACGAGTCGGTGCAGGCGGTGCACACCAGTACCGGGGAAGAGCAGCGGCTGGCTTACGAGTGTCTGGCGGAGACGTTCCGCTGTGTGTTCACCGTGGCGTGGAAGCTCGGCTTCCACGATCTGGCGACCGTCGCGCTGGACCGGCTGGCCTGGACCGCACCGCGCGCCGACGAGCCGGGACTGGCCGCCATGCATGCCTTCCTGCGTGCGCAGACCACGATGTCGTCGGGTCGGTACGACGTGGGGCTGCGGGTGGTCGACAAGGGTCTGCGTGACCTCGACGGCCAGGAGTCACGCCGCCCAGCGGGTATTGAGGCGATGCGGGGCATGCTGCACCTGCGCGCCGCGACCATCGCGGGTCGCATGAAGGACCGGGACCACGCCGACGCCCGCCTGGCCGAGGCCCGTGCCCTTTCCCGGGCCACAGCGAGTTGCCCGACTTCGGCGTCACCTGGGGGCCGGTGAACGTCGGTGTGCATGCCGTGGCCATCGCCTCGGAGGCCGACGACTTCGGGCGTGCGATCGAACTCGCCGAGAACGTACGCATCCCACGCGGCTGGACCCGCTCCCGGGCCGGGCACCACTGGATGGACCTCGGCCGGGCTCACGCCTGGTCAGGCCGCCCGGAGCAGGCATTGGACTGTCTGCATCAGGCTCGGCGCATCGCTCCGCAGCAGACCCGCTATCACCCGACCGTGCGGGAGACCGTGCTGGCCCTCAAGCGGCAGGAGCGGGCGCGCAACGGTTCGTTGGCGCAGTACGCGGAGTGGGTCGGGATATAGCGGATTCCTGGCAGGAGGAGTTGCACCCTTCGGTGCAACTGCCGTGCATCACCGGTCGGCAGGCTGACGTCCCGTCAGGACCTCCGCGACCGGGCAAACGGTCCGGGGCATGGCCAACGCTGACAAGGAGCGTCGACATGCCGCACCGTATCGCCCGCATCTTCGCACTGTCGCTATGGCTGCTGTGGCCCGCACCGGGCCGCCATCGCAGACCAGATCACCCGTCCGCCGGCCTTGCTGCAGAGGCATCGCCCGCATGTCCGGCTCGCGTCCCGGCCGCCCGGGTACTGCGCGGCGAGGAGAGCGGGCTGGTCCGCCCGTACCTGACCGCGCACGAGCGGCGGGAAGCACGGAAACAGCAGGCTCGGCGTCGCACGCTCCGGCTGGCAGCGCGCGGTATCGACATCTGTCCCCGGCTGATCCACGGAATGGAGGTCACAGCATGACCAGCAGGACCGGACAATTGCGCCTGCTGCCGTGGGCCGGGCCCGAGGGCAAGCCGTGTTACCTCGCAGGCGACGGGGCCGGATACCTGTCCCGGCTCGCCGACAACATGGAAGCGACCCAGCTCGGCCTGGCCGGGGAACTCTTCCAGGAGGCCAGGCACGTCCTGGACAAGCGGCAGTGGACGCAGGGGGAACTGCACCTGCTCGCAGTCCGGTTGACCGAAGCACTCGGCAATGTGCACCGCATCGCGGTCAGCCGCGGCACACGCCTTCCCACACCCGTCGACGACGATCTCGACACCGTGGACAACCTGGAGGACGAGGAAGACGGACAGGACAGCTCGTACCCAGCCGTCTGCCGCTGACCACGCCTCGCGGCCCCCTGGTCCCGGCCGGGTGGAGTGGGGTGCGGCGGCTACTCTCCTGAGTTGCTATCGGTACCGCTCACGTCTGCCGGTTCACCCCATAAGAGGCTTTCGCCAATGACGTAGGCCAACTCCTCCCGCTCTCGACCGAATGCGTTCCCTCCCTCAATCAACACAAGCAGCAGGACACGGAGCGCGAGACCGCAGGGCCAGCCTGGCAGGACAGCAGCCTGGCCTTCACCACGCCGACTGGACGACCTCTCGACCCAGCCAACCTCACTCGCCGTTTCCGCAGCTTCCTCAACCAGGCCGGGCTCCGGCGCATCCGTTTCCACGGCCTCCGGCGCTCGACCGCGACCCTGCTGCTGGAACAGGGGGGGGCGAACTCGTCGTCATCAAGGAACTCCTCGGCCACGCCCACATCGGCGTCACCGCCGACGTCTACGCCCACGTCCGGCTCCGCCTCCAGCGCGACGCCATCGACACCCTCAGCACCGCCCTCGACAACCCGGAAATCACCAAGACGACCAACGGCAACGGCAATGAACCGCCACCCTGCACCGCCTTCGTCCGCTGACGTTGCCGTCAACTACTGCCGTCATCCCACGCAGAAGCCCCGCCAGGACGAACCTGACGGGACTTCGATTTTACTACTGCTTGACTTGCTTCACGGGAGCGCCAACGTTCACGGCACTCTTAGCGGCAAACCCAGGGAAGATTCCCCGATCAGGTCGAATTGCGCCCCCGAAGGTTGGATGCCGCCCTCCCGGTCGTCTCCAACGGGCCAAAGAGCAACTTCTTTCGCTGCAGCTCCGACAGCAGGGCAGGTGCCGCGCCATGCAGCACCCGCCCTCTGAGGTTGCCGTCAACTACTGCCGTCAAAGGCTCCCCAAGGCCTATCCGGCAGCGGAGTTTTCATCCACTGGATTGCGGTCAAGCGGCCGGCCATCACGCAAGCTCAGGAGCAGAGAATTCGATGAAATAATCGATCACCCTCTCCAGTGAGCCTGGGTCACATGCCGCCACAAACTCGGTTCCGTCACTCTTTGCCGAAATCCAAGACCCGTCAACGGATTGCTCTTCCCTCTCGCAGATGCGACCCTGCAGCGGAGTTCGGACCAGGTCGACAATGAAGATCCAGCCAGGGTTATCGGCTGTTTCGATTCGAATGCCGTATGAATGCTCCCAGTCTCCGTCACAGACGGACGCGTACCACTTCTGGAGAATCTTCAAGGTCGAATTCATGGGTTCCTCCTAGGGATTTCCCAGGGTTCCGCAGGAATCGCCGATCCGTCCGGAAGGTTTACGTGCGGCGTCGGAACTCTGGTCTGAGTCTTCTTGTCGTAGTGAGGCTTACCCTTCACGTCGACTCGCTTCGTCGGAATCCATGGCCTCGGATCCCGGGGGTTTGACGGTCGGTCATAGGACTCATAGTGGTCGATCTCGCCAGTCGTTCCGTCCCGACGGAATGTCGTATGGGGCCCTTCCGCGTCTGGGTGCGGACACAGATTTCCAGCGCGAGAATTGTGGACGAGGACGGGTGTCTCGCCCGCCAGTACATGGTAGGTGTGCAGGCCGTCGATGCTGAGGTCATAGGTGGTGCGCTGGGCGGTGTAGGCGGCGGTGTCGACGATGGTGGCCGGAGCGCCGTCGCCGTCCTGGAGCTGCTGGCCGGGCTGGAGGTCGCCGGCCTGGGTCCAGGAGTTGCGGGTGATCTCGTAGAACTGGTGGTACTTGGTGGTCTCGATCGTCTTCGGGCCCGCGTCCGTGTACACGACGACGTCGACGTAGTTGCGGTCGGTCTTGGTGACGATCACCTCCTTGACCTTGCGCTTCTCCTTCTCCTTCTTGCCCGGTTCGGCGGTCAGGACGTAGTCGCCAGCCTTCACCTCGGAGATCGGCTTCACCGTGCCGTTCGCCATCAGCACGCCGGTCAGGCCGGTGAAGCTGTGCGGAGTCCCCTTCACAGGGCAGCTGGTCGGCCGCGGGGGTGCGGGCTGGGAGTTGGCCTGCGGCCGCGGCGGTGTGGGCTGGGAGTTGGCCTGCGGCTGCGGGTCGGCCTTGGGGCCGTAGCGGCTGGCCGCGGCGCCGAACGCGCCGCCGGTGACGGCGCCGGCCGCGGTCGCGGCCGCCGCACCGCCCGCGGTGCAGTTGCGCTGGGCCGCGCAGGAGACGCCGTAGCCGACGGCGCCCTCGGCCGCGCCGCCCGCGGCGCCCGTGACGGCGCCGGTCGCCACGCGGCTACCGACGTTGGCCAGCAGACGGCTGACCGCGCCGACCGCCGCGCCACCGGCCATGCCGCCCAGGGCGCCGGTCAGCGCGCCCACGCCGACCGCCGCGGCGAAGCCGCCCAGCGACTTCGGGCCGTCACTCATCGCGTAGCCGACCGCGCCGGCCGCCGCACCCGCGAGCATCCCGCAGCCGACGACACCCGCACCGGCCGTAGCGGCGGTGCAGCCGGCGAAGACCGCGACCCCCACGACGACCGACGCGATCGTGCCCGCGTGCTGCTTGACGAAGTTCGCGGTCGCCTTGGCCGCCTTCTTCACGGCCGCGCCGACCTTCTTCGCCTGTTTCACGACCTTCTTCGCCGCGCTCTTGACGACCTTGGCCGCCGCCTTCACCTTCCGCTTGACGGTCTGCGTGACCTTGTGCGCGACCTTCTTGACGGTCTTGTACGTGCGTTTGACGTACCTCTTGACCTTCTTCACGCTGTCAGCGACGTAGTGGACGGCCTTGCGGACCACCCTCTTCGCCTTCTGGACCACCTTCTTGACGGTCTTCTTGACGACCTTCGCGGCCTTCTTGACGACCTTCGCGACCTTCTTGACCGCCTTCTTGGTCTTCTTCCAGGCCGTCTTGACGGTCTTCTTGACGGTCTTCTTGATCTTCTTGACGGCCTTGTCGACGAAGCTCGGCCAGTGGCCGGTCGGGTCCGTGGCGGTCAGCGGGTTCTGGTCCGCGTACGCGTACCGGTTGGCGCTGACCGAGTTCGGCAGCGGGTTCAGCGAGACCGTGTCCCGGCTGTTGAACTGGCCCGTCTCCGGCGAGTACCAGCGCGCGGCCATGTTGACCTTGGCGGTCTCCGGGTCCGTCCAGCCCGACTGGTAGCCGAGCTGACCGAGCATGCCGTACGAGTCCATGACCTTGCCGAACGGCGAGTAGGTCGTCGAACCGGTCAGCGCCTCACCGGACTCCGTGAACTGCCCCACCACGTCGTCGTGCAGATCGGTCAGCACCAGCACCGCCGACGCCGTCGACTTCGTGCCCAGCACCGAACCGTCCGCGTTGCGGCTGTAGGTGGTGTATCCGTCCGAGGCGACGTCGTTGCCCGCACCGCTGTAGGCGAAGTCGGTCGCACCGCCGCCCTGGTTCTCGGCCTTGAGCACCCGGTCGAAGCCGTCGTACGTGTACCTCCGGTCGCCTTCCTCGATGATCCGGTTGAAGGCGTCCGCATTGATCGAGGTCTGCTGCCCGGACTCGTCGGTGAGCACGCTCAGCGTGCCGCGGGCCGTGTACTTGTAGGTGTTGTGGCCGTCCGAGGTGAGCCGGTTGCGGGCGTCGTAGGTGTACGTGTCACCGGCGACCCGGGTGCGGTTGCCGGAGGCGTCGTACCCGTACTGCTCGGTGGTGGTGCCGTTGTTCCAGGACGTGATCCGGTTGGCCCGGTCGTAGGTGTAGGTGTTGGTGGAGGCTCCCACGACCCCGGTGGTGGTCTTGGACGTCTCGTTGCCGTTGGCGTCGTAGCCGTAGGTCGTCGACGCCAGCAGCTTTCCGCTCGGTGAGGTCAGCCGGTCGGAGGTGAGGCGTTCCAGGGCGTCGTAGGAGAAGACCCGCCGGGACTTGTCCTGCCCGTAGTCCACCGACGTCACGTTGCTGTTGACGTCGTAGCCGTAGGTCATGGACGTGCCGGTCGAGGCGTCCTTGGCCGTCTTCAGCCGGCCGGCCGTGTCGTAGCCGTAGGTGGAGGTGCCGGACGCGTCGGTGCGCGAGGTGATCGCTCCGTCGGCGTTGTAGCTGAAGGAGGAGTCACCGGACGGTCCCCTGGCGCTCAGCAGCAGACCGCGGTCGTCGTACGAGAAGGTGTTGCGGTCCTCTTCGTAGCCGGTGATGGAGGTGATCCGGTCGTCGGAGTCGTAGGTGTAGCTGTGGTCGACGGTCTCCGCCTCCGCGCCCTTGCCGGTCTGCTTGGTGAGCCGTCCCTTGTTGTCGTAGGTGTTGTCGATGACCACGTTGCCGGGCGAACGGGACTGGCTGGGCCGTCCGTTGCCGTCGTAGATCATCGTGAAGGTGCGGTCCTCCGGGTCCGGGTGGGCCGGGGTGGCGGGCTCGATCTCCGATTCGGGCAGGCCCCAGTTGTTGTACGTGGTCAGGAAAGGGTTGCCGCGGCCGTCGGTGAAGCGCGTGCGGTTGCCCGCCGCGTCGTAGCCGAAGGTCGTGGTGATCGACTCGCTCTCGGAGACCGGCTGGACGGCCTTGGTGATCTGGCCGGTCGCGTCGGTGGTGAGGGTGACGGTGTTGCCGCGGTAGTCGGTGACCGTACGGGGGTTGCCCGCCCGGTCGTAGCTCGCCCGGCTGGTGCGGAGCACCTTGCCGTCCGCGTCCAGGTCGCTGGTGGCGGTCAGCTGGCCGAAGCCGTCGTAGGTGTTGCGGGTGCTGGTGCCGTCGGGCCCGGTGGAGGTCAGCAGCTGACCGTCCATGTCGTAGGTGAAGCGGGAGACGTTGCCGGCGCTGTCCGTGACCGAGGTGGTCTCGCCCAGTGCGTCGTACGTGTACGACTCGCTGGCCCCGCTGGGGCTGACGGTCCGGGACAGTTCACCGCCCGGAGCGTCGTACTCGTTGATCGCGGTGTACGCCCGCTGGGTGGGCTGACGCACGATGTCGGTGCTGGTCAGCGGACGTCCGAGGTAGTCCCAGGTGGTCTCCTCGCGGGCGCCGTCGGGCCGCGTCGCCGACAGCTGCTCACCGTTCGGGGTGTAGGCGAAGCGCGTGGTGTCGCCGCCCGGGTCGGTGACCGAGGCGAGGTCGCCGAGCTGGGTGTAGGTGTAGGTGGTGCGGTTGCCCAGCGGGTCCACTTCCGCGGTGACCTGGCCGAGCCTGTTGTACTCGTTCCACGCGGTCGCGGTGATGGGTGTGCCGGCGCCGGGCGGGGTGTAGTTCGGCAGCGTCGTCGAGGACTCCTGGCCCTCGGCGTCGTACGCGGTCACCATGACGTTGCCCAGCGGGTCGGAGTGCTCCGTCGGCTCGCCGTAGGTGTTGTAGCCGGTCATCGAGACGGGCCGGATGGTGACCGGGGTGCCGCCGTTCTGCTCGGACCGGACGGCCGGCTCGGTGACCGTGGTCTGCTGGCCGTTCTCGTCGTAGCCGTAGTCGGTGGTGTCACCGTTCGGGTCGGTGAAGGACACCGGCATTCCGCGCTGGTCCAGCTTCCAGGTGACCGTGCGCACCTCGCTGCCCTCGGCGGGCAGGGTGCCGCCGCGCAGTGCGGAGATCTGGGAGGCGGTCAGGGCCTCGCTGTAGATCTGGACGTCGGAGAGTCCGCCCCTGTGGTTCTCCTTGTGGGTGGCGTTGTGCCAGAGGCGGCCGATCTGGAGGGGGCCGTTGGCGTCCCAGGGTGCGCTGAAGGCGGCCGGAGTGCCGACGGCGGTGCCGTTGACGTACAGCCGCACCTGCCCGGCGTCCTTGTCGTAGACACCCGCGAGGTGGGTCCAGGTGCCGGTGGTGACGGCGGCGGCGCCGGAGGCGGCGCGGACGATCGCCGGGCTCGCGGTGTCCGTGACGTGCCGGTTGAAGGTCCAGCCGTGGGCCGTGGAGTAGTACAGCTGGAAGCCGCTGGCGTTCTTGCCGCTCTGGGCAACGAAGGTGCTGTTGGCGGCGGTGGAGTCCAGCTTGACCCAGGTGGAGACGGTGAAGCTGTCGGTGGTGTTGACCACCGGTGCGTCGGTCGCGCCGTAGGAGTCGGCCGAGCCGTTGAAGAGGGCCGAGCCGCCGCGCTCGGTGGAGCGGGTGACCGCGCTGCCGAGGACCACGTCACGCGTGCCGCCGGAGGAGTCCTCGGCGTCGGTGCCCGAGGTCTCGTTCAGCTTCCAGCGGCCGACCGGGGCGGTGGTCCCGTCGTGCACCGTTGTGCCGGTGACGTTGCCCAGGTTGTCGTAGGTGGTGTCGGCGGTGCTGGTCCGGCCGGTCGCCGGGTCGAAGTCGCTCTCGCTGACGACATTGTCGTCGGGGTCGTAGGAGACGGTCGTGGAGCGGGGCAGGCCCCCGGGGTCCAGCACGCTGGAGGTGACCCGGTCGGCCGCGTCCACCGTGAAGGTGTTGGTGGTCCGGCCGTCGTTGGTGACCTGCTTGATCAGGTTGCCGGCCGCGTCGTAGGTGTTGGCCTGCTCCGTGAACGAGGCACCGGTCTGCGGGTCCTTGCGGACCACGGTGGCCGAGAGCCCGTCGTCGGTGTAGGTGTACGCGGTCACCCAGCCCATCGAGTCGGTGAGCGAGGCCAGCCGTCCCGCCGGGTCGTAGGCGCGGGACTCCTGGACGAGGGTGGTGGGCTCGGTCGGGTCGGACGGGTCGCCCGTGTAGTCGAGCAGATTGGTGGTGAGGGGACGGCCCTCGGCGTCGAAGGTGTAGGTGTTGACGTTGCCCTCGGCGTCGGTCTCACGGATCTTGTTGCCGTAGACGTCGTAGGCGAAGGTGGTGGTCGCGCCGCCCGGGTCGGTGCGGCTCACCATCCGGTTGTACTCGTCGTAGGTCACCTCGGTGGTGCGCGGGGCGTCACCGCCGGTGAGGTCGGCGACGGTCTGTTCCAGGACGTTGCCGTCGGCGTCGTAGACCGTGGTGGACCGCGCGGTGTGGACCGCGCCGGTGACCCGGTTGGTGACGGCGGGGCTGGTCTCGGTGGCGACCTGGTCGTTCTTGTCGTAGGTGTAGCGGGTGGTGAGTCCGTCGGGGTGGGCGTCGGACACCTCGGTGCTCGTCGTCTGACGGCCGAGGGCGTCGTACCCCATCTTCAGCTTGGCGCCGTTGGCGTCCGTGATCTCGGCGAGGTCGCCGTTCTTGTTGTAGGTGTACGTGGTCCGCTTGTCACCCGGGGTCACCACGTCGGCGACCAGTCCGGCCGGGGCGTTGCCGCCGCCCGCCGCCGGGGTCGAGGCGGTGGTGTACGTGGTGGTGGCGGTGCGGCCCTGCGGGAAGCCCGGCACCGGCGGGGAGGTCACCGAGGTGAGATTGCCCCCGGCGTCGTAGGCGTAGCTGGTCAGGTACGTGTTGTCGGTGGGGCCGGAGGAACGGCCGTCGCGCTCGGTGAGCGGCAGGTCGTTGCGCGGGTCCATCGGCGGGAAGGCCGTGGTCGCGTCCGGGTAGTAGGTGTAGTACTCGGTGGAGCACTTGTCGGCGGCCGTGTCCTGGCAGGTGGTCGTGGAGACCGTGTTGCCGCGGACGTCGTGGCCGGTGATGCTGCGGTTGCCGTTGGCGTCGGTGACCGTGTGCAGGAAGCCGCCGGTGTCGTAGCCGTAGGTCGTCCGCTTGCCGTTCGTGTCGATCGCGGCCAGCAGGCGGTTGCCCATCTCCGCGTCGTACACGTAGGTCAGCGTCTTGTCGGTCGGATCGGTCAGCTTGACCGTGCGGACCGGGGCGATGCCGGAGGACGCCTTGTACGCGGACCAGTGGCGCTCGACGTCGTCGGCGCTCAGCGGTGCGGAGTAGACCGAGACGTCGGCCATCGCGCCGGTGAAGTAGCTGATCTCGCCGGGCGAGTTGAACCAGGACTTGGCGAAGCCCGCGCCGAGGAAGGTCCGGGTGTTGGACTGGTCCTTGGCGGCGCCGGTGAAGTCGGCCTGCTGGACGCCGTCGACGTAGAGGGTCTGCTTGGTGCCGCTCGCGGAGAGCACCACGTGGTGCCACTTGTTGTCGGTGACCGTGGCCTTGGAGCCGAAGTCGACGCTGCCGGAACCGGAGACGCTCCACCAGTGGCCGCGCAGCTTGCCGTCGCTGCCGACGTAGAGGGTCGGGGTCCAGGTGCCGCCGACGCCGGCCGGATCGTTGGGGGCGCGGTTCTGGTCCGCCATCAGGACACCGGGCTTGGCGGTCTTGAACCAGAGCTCGACCGCGCGGTCCTGCTTGCCGTGCCAGGGTCCGTACGGGATCTCCGCGAAGGAGGAGGTGCCGTTGAAGGTGACCGCGGTGGAGTCACCGGCACCGAAGGGTCCGGTGGTGCCCTGGGTGACGCTGTTGTAGGTGCCGAACCCGGTGTTGACCTCGTTCGCGGCCTGCGGAGCGCCCTGGGTGTCGTTCAGACGCCAGTAACCGGTGGGCGCGGAGCCCATCACGGCGGAGCGGTAGACCTGGGAGGAGCCGGTGACGGTGGCGGGGTTGAGCTTCCAGGTGCCGCCGTCGCTGTCGGTGGCCTGGAGGACCAGGTCGTCGGTGGTGCTGTAGGTGACCGAGGACTGGGTCCTGCCGCCCGGAGAGGTGATCTTGTTGAGAAGTCCGGTGGACCGGGTGGCGGCCTGGTGCTGAGCGGTGATGACCGAGGGCTGGAGGGCGTCGGAGTAGATGGCGACCTCGGCCAGCTGGCCGGAGTAGTGCCCGAGCTTGTCGTTCGGGTTCATGCTGGGCCAGCCGTCGGTGTTCACTCCGGCGCCGAGCGAGATGTAGGGCTGCTCCCAGTCGTTGATGGTGCCGGACAGGCTGCCCTGGCTGACGCCGTCGAGGTACAGGGTCTGGGTGTTGGCCGCGCCGGTGAGGACCGCCTGGTGCCACTTTCCGTCGGTGACGGTGGCGCTGGAGGTGATGGTGCTCATGCAGCCGGGGGACATGGCCAGGCAGCCGCGCAGCTTGCCGTCCATGCCGACGTACACCGCGGGGGTGTTCTTCGTCGTGTTCTTCACCGGGTCGGCATCGCTCAGCGGCTTGTCACCGTAGTAGAAGAGGACACCTCCCGGCTTGGTGGTCTTGAACCACAGGGAGACGGTGGCGTACGAGGGGGTGGCGCCGGGGGCGCTGGGCATCTCCACGTAGGAGGTCGTGCCGTTGAAGGTGGCGGCCTTCTGGGTGGAGCCCGCCAGCGGGCCGGCGGCCCCCAGGGTCACATTGCGGAACTGGCCGTCGTACTTGCCCTGGTTGAGGTCGACGGAGTCCTTGGCGAGGGTCTCACCCGCGGCTTCGCCGAGCCGCCAGTAGGCGTACGGGGAGGCGTCGAGGACGGTGGTGCGGTAGTGGTTGCCCGTCGTGTAGCCGTAGGTGGTGCACTTGGTGGCGTCCGCGGGCGGGCAGACCGTGGTGAGCTGGTCGCCGTCGTAGCCGTAGGACCAGGTCTGGGCCGTGCTCGCGTCGCCGGGGGTGGCCGGGTCGGTGGTCACGGTGGAGACGTGAGGGGCGGTGGCCCCGGAGGGCGTGTTCCAGGCCAGTGCCAGGGACCGGCCGGACGTCACATTGGTGATCTTGGACAGTCTGCCGGAGGTGTAGGTGAAGGTCTCCGTGCGGCCCGCGTAGTCCTTGATGCCGGATATCGCGAAGGAGCCCGCCTGCCCGGTGGCCTGCTGGAAGCTGTAGGTGGTGAAGTCCTTGTCGGTCAGCGTGTAGCCGCCGCCGCTGGTGGCCGGGGCGAGCCGGGCGTAGCGGCCCATCGGGGGGACGAAGGTGCCGTCGCTGTTGCGGCCGAAGGCGACCTGCTCGCCACCGGGGTAGGTGATGATGACGCTGGAGAGCGCGCCGGCGCCGTCCTTGACCTCGGTGGCCTTCATGTCGAGGGCGGTGGACCAGCCGGCGCCGAAGGCGCCGTCACGCCGGGGGTCGCGGCTGTTGTACGAGCGCTCGACGGACAGCGAGGGGCCGACGACCTCGATCTCGGCGTCCGTGTCGGTGGTGGTGTAGTTGCCGTCGCTGGGGTCGAATTCGTGGCCGTCGGTGTTCTGCGCGAGGCCCGAGGTGACCGGCGGCTGGGGGACGGTGGTGGAGAAGCTGCTGGCCGAGTACATCACCGAGTCGTAGCCGTCGGAGACGCTGACGAACCACTCGTAGTTCTTGCTCCACTTGAGCTTGCCGGCGGGGACCTTCCAGCTGCCCTTGGTGATCACGCCGGAGGTGGCGACGGGGGTGGTGCTGGTGCTGTCGGCGTCGTACACCTCGAAGGCGTAGCTGAGCTTGGGCATCGGCCACTTGTCGGCGTCGCTGGCGTAGACGAACAGCTCCGGGCGCAGAGTGGGCGCCTGGTAGTTCTCCGGCGGGTACTGGGCGTTGACCTGCGGCTTCGCGTTGGACGTGTAGGTCAGGTCCAGCGCCGGGCGGAAGTCGGCCTTGGTGGCGTTGTCGGAGTGGAACTTCTTCCAGTGCAGCCCGTCGTTGACGGGCGCGGTGACCGCGAGGCCGTAGTTGGCGCTGCCGGTCGCGACGGCGTCGAACCAGTCGGTGGAGAGAGTGGCCGGCATCTTCACGCCGACGCCGGTGCTGCCGCTGGTGTTGGAGCAGGAGGCCCCCGGAGCGACGGTGGCACCACCGATGGCCGGGGCGATGGCCGGGCCGGGGTATTCGGTGACTCCGGCAGGCGTCCAGGACTTGGCTATCGGGTGGACGGAGAACGGCTTGGCGGTGCAGGTCGAGGACCACAGGGCATGCAGATTGAGGGTGGCCGCGGTGACCCGCTTGCCCTTGAGGGTGGTGCCCAGGGAGGAGAACTGGAGGAAGGAGATGGCTCGGTTGACGCCCGCGTCGTACGAGCCGACCTTGATCTGGTCCTCGGTCGAGTGATTGCCGGGAATCGTGTTCTGGGCGTAGGTGGAGTTGCTGGCGGCGATGGTCGGGTCGACGGTGACGGGGTAGACGCGGGCGGGGTCGTCCAGCCAGGCGCGGTCGGCGGTCATCCGCAGAGCGGGCTTGTCGTCGACGGTGGTCAGTTCGTAGTCGACGGCCTGCGAGAGGGTCGGGTCGCCGGACCGCTCGTCGATCTTGGAGTCGGTCATGAAGGCGTGCGGGATGGTCGCGGTGACCTCGCCGTCGGCGTCGGTGAACTCCACGTCGCCGTCGTCGGTGATGCGCGGGGTCAGGCCCTTGAGGTCGAGGGGGAACACCCAGGAGTTCGCGGCGTCCTTCGAGTGCAGGACGAGGTGCTCCTTGAAGCCCTCGGTGAGCGGGGCGAGCAGCAGGTCGGTGCCGGGCAGGACATTCGGGTAGGTGACCGTGCCGTCGTCGTTCCTGACCGGGGACGCCGCGCGGGCGTCCTGCAGCGCGTAGGCGAGGGAGCGACCGGAGCCGAAGTCGACCGAGGCGAGCGCCTGGTCGGCGGCGTCCGGGGCGAATTCGACCTCCAGGGAGTTGGCGGTCTGCTCCAGCCGGCCGTCCTCGGCCTCGGTGAGGGTCGTGTCGATGGGCTGCCAGGTGTCGTCCGCGGCCTGGAAGTTCGTGCGGCCCGGGAAGTGCCGGACGGTGGTGGAGCCGTCGGCGTTGACGTAGTGGTCCGAGGTCGCGGTGGACTTCTTCGGGTCCCGCTCGCTGGTCTTCTCGTCGAAGCTGTCGGTGGTGCCGGCGCCCGGTGCGGTCGTGGCCCTGGCGGCGTCGGGCACCGGCCGCTCGTACGCGTCGAGTTCACCGTGGCCCTTGCCGGGCTTGCGCCCGGCGCCACCCTCGGCGGAGGTGTCGTCCGCGGAGGCGGTGTGGCTCTTCCCGCGGGCGGTTCCGCCCTGCTGGTCGGGGGTGTCCAGCGGGGAGGTGTTCACCCACTCCCAGAGCCCGGCCAGGGACACCTCGGGCATGGAGAGCCGGGGCAGCGTGGCACCCGTCGCGGCGGCCGTCTCCGTCGTGAGCATGAAGGAGAAGGCGACGAGAACGGACAGGGCTGTCCGTCTCAGTCGTGTGCGCCCCCGGGGGCCGGACGGAAATATTCGGGCCGTTCTGGCCCAACGAGAACGCATCAGCGCTGCCCTTTACTTATGCTCCGCTTACAAGATCTTCATAAGGGTGCACGAGATCCGAACAAAAAGATCATCACTCAGGGCATCGCTTTTGTGACTTAAATCACTTTCTGGCGGTATGTCACATTTCGGCTAGTTCTGCGCGGGGACGGCTTTCTGGATGATCTGGGCGATCCTTTCCTCCAGCCCGTCCCCGTCCTCCGCGACGACCGTCACGTTTTCCGGCGCGTCCCCCGCCGCATGCCCATCGGACTTGGCGGGCTCGGGGTCCGTCACCACGACGAAGTGGATCGCCGGGTGACGTCCCGCCTCCGCGCGCGCCACCTCCACCTGGCTCTCACCCACCGCCAGCACCACGTCGCACTGGCGCTGAAGCAGCGAATTCAGGTGGGGCAGTGCACTCTTCGACGACTGCTCGCCCATGACGGGTACGTAGTTCACGCGGGTCCGGGTCTCCAGCGACGCTTTCTGCATCCCCGCCCACACCGGCGCTCCGGGCGTACCGGCCGTGATGCCCTGCTCCCCGGTCAGCAGGCAGGAGTTGACGTCCCGGTACTGGCGGGCACGCGGGTCCGGCGGGCCCGGCTCCTCCCCCAGGAGCACCACGGCGCCTGCGACGGCGGCCAGCGCCACCACCGTGCCGCCCGCCACCCAGCGGCCCCGGCGCGAGCGCACCGCACGCCAGGCGGCGGCTGCTGCGGGGCGCACCCACAAGGACACCTTGTGGGCCGCGCCCGGCTCGCTCTTCGCCGAGTTGTTCCTCCATGTGCGTCGCGTACGCGGAGGCTTCGAGGTGCGCTGGGTGCCGGGGGTGTGCGAGGTCTTCACTGGTGGTCTCTCTCGAACGGAACGGCCCGTGCGGGCCAGGCGAACAGGCAGTGCACCGCCGCCCCGGCGGTGGTGAGGAGCAACAGCAGGAGATCCACGCCGAAGGACAGGCCGTGTGTCTCCTCCGGGGTGAACGCGATGTCCAGCAGCCAGGCCACGGTGACAGCGGTGAACAGGCCGCACAACAGCCAGTGGGTCCGGCCGCGACGCCGTATCGCGATCACCAGGGACGGCAGCGGGCCCAGCACGCCGAAGGTGGCCACCGGTACGGCGGCCAGCAGGGTCCGGGGTGCCACGTCCCGTAGCCGACGGAAAAGCCGGACCGCACGGCCGGGCGGCGGTCCCGGCCGGGACGGCGCGGACTCCTGCGGCTGCGACGGGCTCGGCAGGTCCGGCGGGCTCAGCGGGGACGGCTGATTCACCGGGCCGGACAGGCTCGCCGGGTCGGGCGGGCTCGTGACGGGAGCGGAGTCCGGGGCGGTGTCCGCGAAAGGCTTCACGGCTGGCTCCTCCCGGGCGGACGACGAGGTCGATGAGAACGCTCGTACGGTATCGCCTGCCCCTGCCGGACTTCCTCCGAGGTCAGGCACGGATTCGGCGGTGCGCCACGGGCCGGTGCGGCCTGCACCGCCGCTACGGCCGGTGCGGGTGTCGTCGGCTGCGGGATGCTCGCGGGTGCGGCGGCCGGCGCGGTCGGCTACGCGATGAGTGACGGCCCGAAGTCGCTGGGCGGCTTCGCCGCGGCGGTCGGCGTGGGCGCGCTGACCGGCGCCCTGGGCGGCATGGCCGGCGGCGCGGCGGTCGGCGCGGTCAGCCGCCTGCTGGCCAACGTCGGTAGCCGCGTGGCGACCGGCGCCGTCACGGGCGCCGCGGGCGGCGCGGCCGAGGGCGCCGTCGGCTACGGCGTCTCCTGCGCGGCCCAGCGCAACTGCACCGCGGGCGGTGCGGCGACCGCGACCGCGGCCGGCGCCGTCACCGGCGGCGCGTTCGGCGCCGCGGCCAGCCGCTACGGCCCCAAGGCCGACCCGCAGCCGCAGGCCAACTCCCAGCCCACACCCCCGCGGCCGACCGCCTGCCGGGTGAAGGGGGCTCGGACTTCGCAGCTCCGCACTCCGCACAGCTTCACCGGCCTGACCGGCGTGCTGATGGCCAACGGCACCGTCAAGCCGATCTCCGAGGTGAAGGTTGGCGATCACGTCCTGACCGCCGAACCGGGCAGGAAGGAGAAGGAGAAGCACCAGGTCAAGGAGGTGATCGTCACCACCACCGACCGCAACTACGTCGACGTCACCGTGCAGACGGACGCGGGCCCGAAGGCGGTCGAGACCACCAAGCACCACCAGTTCTACGAGATCACCCGCAACTCCTGGACCCAGGCCGGCGACCTTAAGCCCGGCCAGCAGCTCCAGGACGGCGACGGCGAGCCGGCCACCATCGTCGACGTCACCTCCTACACCGCCCAGCGCACCACCTACGACCTCAGCATCGACGGCCTGCACACCTACCATGTACTGGCAGGGGCAACTCCGATTTTGGCGCATAATGCTGACCCGGGTTGTGCCACCAAGCTCAGGAATGCCCTCAACGCTGCTGGCAACTTGGAACCGGCAACGCCCCACTCGCCGCACCACATCATGGCAGGGAATTCAGCGAAGACCGCTCCTGCAAGGGCTCAGCTGGACAGATTCGGAATCGGTGTAAACGATGCCGAGAACGGTGTCTGGCTGCCGCGAAGCAGTTCGTCTCCCAATCCGCACGGGTTGTCGGTGCACTCGAAGATTCACACGAATTACTACTATGCCTACGTGAATTACTTGATGAGTGGAGCCAGGAATAGGAGTGAAGCGCTTGACGTCATAGACCACGTCAGGCGGCAGCTGCAGGGTGGTCGCTGGCCGTAGGTCGAAAGTGCCCGCCCGCCGAGGGGTAGGCGGGCGGGCACTGGTCAGGGTGCGTACCGCTGGACTCGAAAGGTGATCATGTCTAGGAAACAGCAGGTCGATTCGGCGGAGGGCATCGCACGCCGACTCGTCGAGGAGATGGATGGCTTCGAACGGTCGCTCTCGGGGCTGACTCAGTTGGTGAGGCGATTTTCGGCGATCGAGTTTGAAGTGCCGGAACTCCCCGACGCGGACGGATATCTCTTTCAGTACGGGAAAGTGAACTGGTTTTCGGAGCCCACCTTCGCTCTCGGTATTGTCCGACAACTTGAAGTCGTTGACGCGGCCGGCGGGCACGAGTCTTACGTTCAGGTGCAATTAGAATTTAGGTACCCCTTGGATGACGTCCTTGATTCTGTAGGCAGTCATTCGGAGTGGTGGTTCCCCGGTGGTGGGACCTCGTTCGATAGTTGGCTGGATTCCGTGGATCGAGCTGAAATTTCGAATCGTATTGCTGCGAAAAGGCCTCGCGATTTTGCGATCTGGCAAGAGATGGTTTAGCTAGATCGTTGTTTCTCTTGAAAGCAGGAGGCTCCACCGGTTTGATTCCGGTGGGGCCTCGTGACGTATTTGACGGCAGCGCTGACGGCAACGTCAGCGGACAGCGGCTGTGGCGGGTAGATCGTCGGAGTCGTCGTCGGTGGGGCCGAGGGCGTCGTCCAAGCGTCGATGGCTTGGCGTTGAAGACGGAGCGGGACGGGGACGTAGACGGCGTGGTGACGCCGATGTGGGCGTGGCCGAGGAGTTCCTTGATGACAACGAGTTCGCCACCCTGCTCCAGGAGCAGGGTGGCGGTCGAGTGGTGGAGGTCGTGGAAGCGGATGCGTCGGAGCTCTGCTTGGTTGAGGAAGCTGCGGGTGAGATTCGCCGGGTCGAGAGGCCGTCCAGTCGGCGTGGTGAAGGCCAGGCTGCTGTCCTGCCAGGCTGGCCCTGCGGTCTCACGCTCCGTGTCCTGCTGCTTGTGTTGCTTGAGAGAGGGAACGCACCCGGTCGAGAGCGGGAGGAGTTGGCCTACGTCATTGGCGAAAGCCCCTTATGGGGTGAACCGGCAGACGTGAGCGGTACCGATAGCACCTCAGGAGAGTCGCCACCGCACCCCATTCCACCCGGCCGGAACCAGGGAGCCGCGAGACGCGGTCAGCGGCAGACGGCTGGGTACGAGCTGTCCTGTCCGTCTTCCTCGTCCTCCGGGTTGTCCACGGTGTCGAGATCGTCGTCCATGGGTGTGGGCAGGCGTGCGCCGCGGCTGACCGCGATGCGGTGCACATTGCCGAGCGCTTCGGTCAACCGGACTGCGAGCAGATGCAGTTCTCCCTGCGTCCACTGCCGCTTGTCCAGGACGTGCTTGGCCTCCTGGAAGAGTTCCCCGGCCAGGCCGAGCTGGGTCGCCTCCATGGTGTCGGCGAGCCGGGACAGGTATCCGGCCCCATCGCCTGCGAGGTAGCAGGACTTGCTCTCGGGCCCGGCCCACGGCAGCAGGCGCAGTTGTCCGGTCCCGCTGGTCATGCCGTGACCTCCATTTCGTGGATCAGCCGGGGACCGATGTCGATACCGCGCACTGCCAGACGGAGCGTGCGACGCCGAGCCTGTTGTTTCCGTGCTTCCCGCCGCTCGTGCGCGGTCAGGTATGGGCGGACCAACCCGATCTCCTCGCCGCGCAGTACCCGGGCGGCCGGCACGCGAGCCGGACATGCGGTCGATGCCTCTGCAGCAAGGCCGGCGGACGGGTGATCTGGTCTGCGATGGCGGCCCGGTGCGGGCCACAGCAGCCGTAGGCGTCGGCGTCCCAGACGGCCCGGCACAGCAGATGCTGCATGCCGTGCGGGCCGGCCTCCCGGGCCCACTCCGCGATCGTCCAGCAGTTCTTCCGCGGCAGGTCCGACAGCAGCCCCAGCACCAGCCGCCCGGCCCGGCGCCGGGGCTCAACTTGCTTGAACCGGCCCGCGACCCGCCCCATCAGGCCCTCGAACACCTCCCGTCACCACGCGGGATCTATGCTGTGACCCGCGGCCACCGTCTCTTCGTCAGTCCACACAACTCACGATGATCAACGGTGGCCGTACCCGTTCCCGGACCAGCCTGGACCTGTGTGATCGACTGGCGGGCGGCGAACCGTCGGAAATCCGGGCGACGGCCACCGACCCGGCTGACACCCTGGCGCACATGACCACGTCACCGACCGCGAGACAACGACTTGCCGCGCTGCACAGCCATGCGGCCGTGAACCGTGAGGACTTCACCGGCCAGAACCTTGCTTCCACTCGCACGTCACGGCTGCGGTTCACCCGCTGCTCGTTCAGCGGGACAGATCTACGCCACGCCACCCTGGACGGGTGCTGGTTCAAGCTCTGCGACCTCAGTGGCGCAGACCTGCGCGGGGCTTCACTGCGCGAGGTCAGCCTGGCCGGATGCGATCTACGGGGTGCTGACCTGCGCGACACCGATCTGACCGGCGCCAGACTCGGAAGCGTGAACACCGGTCTGTCCCCGCTCGGGCTGACCGACGTCACCGGGGCCCGGTTCGACGGAGCGACCCTGCGCAATGTTCAAACGGAAGGCGTCATCGGCTGGCCACCCGAGCACGAGAGGAACGAGTAGGGCCTGCCAGACGGCGCGCCGGCCTCAAACCCCACCAAGCTGAGGTTGGACACCAGCCCGCGCCAACCGAAGCACCCACGACACCACGTGAGATCACGACCTACAGCTGGAGTGCTAGGTTATTCAGCCACTACTCCTCCGCGACAACGGTCGGGGCGATTCCGAGGAGCAGCCCTTCCAGAGCTTGGACATGGGTACCGAGGCTCGCTACCCAGTCCGCCACGAGGTAAATCTCCCCGGTCTCGTCAATGGCCAGGAAGTAGCGACCTTGGTCGCCTTCGCCGATCGGGAAGAGTGACCTCCCGACCTCTTCACCCCACTCAGTGAACCTGTCGTGCTCGCCGTCCGCCAGCGTCGGATCCAGTTCGAACGGCTCGCACGCGCAGGAAATTCCAGGACCACTGATGTCGAACGCCAGGCCGCCGAATTCCGAGAGGAAGGCCTCTGCGGATTCGTGCATGCGGTAGCCGCCGGCTTCAAGCTGGGTACGCCACGAGGAAATATCCACCTTGCGTTCAGGACGCCATCCGACGTCGCGGAGCAACTGCTCCGCCTCGGTTGAGAATCTCACCTTCACCCCTCCTTGTCCCCTCGGGCACTTTCGCGGTCGTCAGTGAGGGTTTTCAGCAGTGCCGCTCCAGGGTGAGGACGGCCTCGGTGATTGACGTCATGCGGTTGGGGCTGCATCGGGCTCTGCGGAAGATTCGCCAGGATTTCAGGCGGGCGATTCCTCGTTCGAGGGTACGCGGACGGCGGACAAGGCCCGGTTGACCGTCTGCTCGGTCGGGGTGAATTCGCCCTGGGGCGGCCGGCGTTTGGGGGCGGTGACCTACTCGCCCGCGCCGATGGTAGGCCATGTCGGCGAGGACGGGGACGCGCTGGCGCTCGCAGATTCTGATGATCTTGTGGGTGCGGGCTGGGGGCGGTCAGGTCGTGCGTCCGACCGGGCAGGGCGGGTGAGAGCCACAGCATGCGACCGGCCGGATCCGCGATGACCCGCACGTTCACACCGTGCCGCTGGTGCCTCGTCGAACAGTCCGCGCGTCCGTCGCCGACCCGGTCGCACTCGGCGAGCGTGCCGTCCAGGAGAACGTGGTCGGGGTCTGACTCGCGTAGGACCTTCAGCAGGCCCGGCGCTTTGGCGGCCGGGTGCTCGACGCCCGTGGTGACGTAGGCGTGGGCGGTGCCGACGGAAATACGGAAACCCGCGGCGAGTTGAGCCAGGGGGTCGTGTCGGCGCAGGTATGCCAGAGCGATCACCGCACGCTCGGACGGCCGGAGTGTACAGCGTCGGTCACCCTCACGGGTGACGATCAGCATCGTCCCCCACTCCACGAGTGCGTGCGGCAGGTCGAGTGCGGCAGGATACGGGATCAACAGGGCTCCTGAGCTGGAGAGTTGAGATCTAGACACCTCCCTCAACGGCACGGGAGCCCTGTCCGTTGCCTACGGTCCCGCCGTCACCCGTCCGGGGGCCACCCTGAAAACCCTCAGTCTTCCTGGTGTACGGGGGTGCCGCGCCCACGCGGCGTCGAAGCTGTCGGACATGCCGCGGACGGCTGCATCGGCCGGCCAGGCTCAGCAGCCCCGGCCGCCGGGGGACGGTCGCGCGTCAGCGGTACTTCTGTACCGTCCCCACCATCGCCTCGGCTTCCCCGGGGCAGCCCGCCAGGTTCCCGGCACTGCGGATCTCCTGGTCGCTCATGCCGCGCGCTACGGTGATCGCCTCGTGCAGCCCGTCGGCGTTTCCGGCTTTGAGTACCTTGAAAAACCACTTCAGGGCCTCGACCTTGTCCGGGCGTCCGGCAGTGCCGTCCCGGTACCAGCAGGCAGCAACGTACATCGCCCCGTCATGGCCGGACTCGGCGGCCTTCAGATAACAGCGCAGCGCCTCGGCATCCTGGTCCATGGCCGCGAGCAAATCACCGAGGACGACATAGGCGTCGTCGACGCCTCCCTCCCCCGCCGACCGCAGCAGCTCGGCGATCATATGAGGGTCGCGCTTCCCCCACCACAGCTGCGCCAGATTGAACTGCGCGTAGGCGTCCCCCTGGTCGGCAGCTTCTTTGAACAACCGTTCAGCCTCCGCGAGATCCTGCGGGACTCCCAGCCCGTTCGCATAGAGATGTCCCAGGCTTCGCTTTCCCGTGGCACTGCCTCGGTCAGCAGCCTTCTTGAACCAGAAAGCAGCATCGGAAGGATTCCCCTCAAACTCGAGGAGAATCCCTCCGAGTGCATTCTGGGCATCCATTTCGCCCGACCCTGCCGCCGCCCTGAGCCGTGGAAGAATCTCGGCGAGCCGACCAGCGACATCCGGATCCCTTCCTCTCAGGGACTCCAAAAGAGCCACAGTAGTTGCTGTGATACTAGTAAGTTCGTCTGCCACTTCAGCATGATAAGGCCAGATTCCGGCGCACGAGGCAGCTGCGCTCCGGGACCGAAGCTGCAGACCTCAAGAGATTCCGCAAACATCCTGGATCGCCGTCAACTGAAGATCGACTGCCTGCCGACAGTGGGAACTTTCCCGCTCGGCATCAACAGTGACCTTTCGGCCGAGCGCAGCAAAGGAGAGCACCGACTCATAGCACGAGGAGAGAACTTCTAGGATTTCCTCCTCCGAATTACCCCCTCCGAGGATGAAGTCAGCGTATTGCGCCAGCGCTTGACACAGCGAGGCCGCCGTAAAAGGGGACTTGCTGTCCTGCCAGTCATAGGCATCCGCGAACAGTTGGTCCCACCTTCCCGAAACTCCCACCACGGAGCCCGCGAAGAGGTGGAACTCTTCGAGAGCATTCCGAAAAAGGGTCACTGTCGCTTGGTCAAACACCTCCTCCAGAGGCTGTCCGTAGACCCTCACCGTCTCCTCGATGACCCGCAGGCCGAGATTTCGCAGAGAATCGACAGAACACTCCAAAAGTTTATCCTCGAATCGCCCAACCTCAGCATCCCAAAGATTCATCAGATCCCCTTAGCCTCGATCTTTCTTGGCTGTTGGTGGGCAGGCCGTGGGCCCGAGCGTCGTCTCGGGTGGACGCCGGATTCTACTGCTCCGGGCTGGGTCTTCTTTTCGTAGGGACAGGCGAATCCGCTGGTCAGCCGGGGTTCGGCAGGAGCATGAGTCGTTCGAGGGCGCCTGTGATCTCACGTGTCCAGGGCCAGTGGCGGGTGAGGCGAAGGATCCGGCGCCGGCCGGTGGTGACGAGCTGGGCGGCCGCGAAGAGCAGGCGGAACCGCAGACGGCGGGGCTCCCAGAGCCTGGCCTTGCCGGTCAGGGCAAGCATGGGCAGCCTCCCACAGACTCCGTCCGGGGGTACCCCCAGCCGACAGGTCGAGAGCGATCTGGACGATCTCCAGCCAGATCTTGTTCTGCGCGGTGTGGCGGAGGGGCAGGTTGCGCAGGCAGGTGGACCGGGCGGCCCGGATCCGGTCCTCGGCGCGGGCCCGCAGCCGGTGACGGAGCTCGAGCTCGGCGATCGGCCGGTCAGGGGTGTTGGTGGCGAAGCACGTGATCCGCATGCCGTCCGCGTCGGTGATTCTCAACTGGGCCCCGGGATGCGGTCGTTCCTTGCGGACGATCAGCCGCATGCCCTTCGGCCGGCCGTCCAGCAGGCTGCCGGTGAGCTCGGCGCCCCAGGCCCCGTCGCGGACCGTGCCGCCGGCCTCGACGGCCGGCGCCCAGGCCGGGGCCGGGATCTTCAGCACATGCCGGTGGACGGTGTCGGTGATCACCATGCCGACCGGGTAGGACAGCCACCGGCCCCGCTTCGCGAGCCAGCACACGAAGTCGTGAGTGCCGCCCGCGGAGTCGCAGCGGATCAGCGTCCGGCACCCTCGCCGGTAGTGCTTGGGCAGTCGGGCCAGGGCCAGGTGGGCGGTGGTGATGTGATCGGCGGCCGTGTTCGAGCCCGCGTTTCCCGGGCCGAGGAAGGCGGCGACCGGCTCACCGGTTCCGCCCGGTCCGTGGTCGACGAAGGCCGTCAGCGGGCGATGCCCATAGGTCTTCTTCCCGGTCGCGGCCGCGTCCTCCTTCTCCGAGTGCGCGATCACGAGGACGCCGTCGAGATCGAATACGACCTGACCGTCGGCGTCCGGGGCGTGCTTGCCCGCCAACGGCCAGGCACGATGACGGACTTCGGACCGCGCGGACCGGATGGCCTGCAGGGCTTTCTCGCCGGAGGCCGCGAGGGTGTCGATCAGGCGGGAGACGGCCGGGTCGGAGGCGACCGGGCCGAAGACGGCCGGCTCACACCGCAGCATCGCGACGTCCGAGAGGCAGTCCCCGCCCAGTGCGACCGCCAGGGCGAGGTCCAGGAGGGCCTTGCCAGGGTCGTAAACGGCCCGCGGTGTGCGCCACGGCGCCAGAGCCTGGGATATGGCCTGGCGGCCGTCGTCCTGGACGCGGACCCGGGGGGGAGGACCCGATAGAGTGCTTCACCTGGGAAGTTCCTCTGCTTTCGGCGGGAGCAAGGACCTCGACGATCCTCATTCTTGCTGGTCAGAGGCGCTTTCTGCTTTCCTGACCGCCTGCCGGACAGCCCGCTTCATGAAAGCGCGAGGCTAACCGGGCGAGAGGCGGCGTACGGGTTATTCGCCTCCTCTGAAAATGAAGAGCCCCAGCCGGAAAGTTCGGTTGGGGCTCTGGTGTCACTTCGTCACTGTACTCATGTGCCGTCCGGTCGGGAGTTCGTCTCGATCGCGATCCACTGATCGTCGTCCGCGTCGAGGGTTCCATCCTCGGCCACGAAGAACACACCAGTTTGGTAAAGTTCCCGGAAAGTGTTCGTCATCTGTTCCAGGCTTCCGTACGCCATTCTTGATTCTCCGCCGATCATGACGCTGACTACGCGTGACGAAATTGACGAAGGCTCATGGATGGCCGCGTAGAAATCTCCACCACCAGTGGCAAGCAGTGGAAACCAGTTCTCCCCCAGAAGGGGATCCCCGATACCGTAAGACGCCTTGACGGCGGCAGCATCGCTTGCCGAAAGAGGTTCGTATCCCGGAATCAGTGCGGCGTCATCCTGAATCTGATCCGGATGCCACTCGACGCCGTTGCACCAGCCGAACCACGTGGCGACATCGCTGGGAAGAGAGGCGCCGAAGGTGTGCTCCAATTCGCCAGTGGTGATACCTGGAACCCGAAGTGAGACAACCGGGCGATTCAGCTTATCCACCTCTCGCCAGAGATTTTCGATAGATTTCGAGAGGGCCGTTTAAACCCTCCTTCCTGTCTAGTTAATCTTAATCATCCCGAACAGCTGGACTGTCGAAAATGGGGCCCGATAACCTGTAAGGCCCGCCGATGAAACGGCGGGCCGTTCCAGGAATAAGATCAAGAAGGTTTGCTGAACCTCCTTGCAGCCGCGTCGAGGAAGGTCGTGAGTGACGGACTGTCTGAAGCGACGCCGCAGATACCTTTACCTGAGGTTTCGCCTTGTGGTTGAGCGCCACCGGTGGAACAGGATCACTCAGTTTCCGGCCGCCACTTGACGGCCGGCTCACGCCTTGACAAGGACCAGGAGAAAGAAGGATCCGTGACCTTCGGGACCGCGGATCCTCTACGCATACCCCAACCGGCGCAACAAAAGCCACCACTCATCAGACTCTGAGGAGTTTACGAGTCGCAGGTAGCCAGAGCCGAGTCCGTAATGCAATACAAACTCGGCAAGACTGTCCGCCACTCTCTCGAATCGGTGACTCTCCCACCAGGAAGTCAACATGTCAGGGTAGGCCCAAATCGAGCCATCTTGCCGGTTGATCAGCACAGGGTTCTCATTGATCTTTCCAACGACGAACCAGCTACCTGGATCCTCAGGAATCTCGACCATGCCTGGCGAAATCAATGCCTGCGCCTTCACCACGAACTTCCTATCGAGGATCACCACTGACCCCATGATGGCCCCATCAGCAGCCAGCAAGAATTCCAGATACTCCTCCGGAGCATCCAACTCCGGCCGCCGAGAAACGCCGGCCGGAACAGAGTTGAAGATACTCAACTCGGCGCTGGAATCAATGGCTTCACGGACCCTCGAAAGGGTTCGCCTGAACTCATCTGTAATCACTAGGGCCCCTGAATGGTGACAGATATGGGTGTATAGTCTGGCAGTTTCATGATCTGTTGCCTAATCTGTCTACCTATTACCTGATTGGTGTGGGCATCGAGCATATGGAGATTATCTACGCTGTCAGGACCGCCCAACTGAAGCTCCCAGACGTGATCCGGGTTCATGTTTCCGAAGATCCTTCGACGGGCCGCCGCAACGAACTCCGGGTTCTTGTCATTGTATTGAGCATAAACCTTCCTGAAGAATTCCTGCTTGTAGCCCCGCTCGATGCCGACTCGCGGCGGAAGCGGATTGGGGGCTTTGAAAAGTTTTCCCTCGTCACTGAGTTGCTTGAGTGCGTCTGCCTTGACCTTGAACTGGGACTTGGGCATCCCTGGCTCCCAGCCAACCGTGATGTTAGTCGGGCAGGTTTCTTTGCCGCCTCCGTTCGTATTGTGGACGAGGACCGGAGTGTCGCCTGCGAGCACGTGGTAGGTGTGCAGGCCGTCGATGCTCAGGTCGTAGGTGACACGGGTCGCCGTGTATGCCTTGACCTTGACGATCGTGGTCGGGGCGCCGTCGGCGTTCTGGAGTGTGTGGCCGGCCTTGAGGTCGCCGGCCTGGGTCCAGGTGTCGCGGCCGGCCTCGTAGAACTGGTGGTGCTTGGTGGTCTGGATCGTCTTGGGGCCGGCCTTGGTGTCGACGACGACGTCGACGTAGTTGCGGTCGGTCGTGGTGACGATCACCGCCTTGACGCGGTGCTTCTCCTTCTTCTTCTTGCCGGGTTCGGCGGTCAGGACGTAGTCGCCGGCCTTGACCTGGGAGATCGGCTTGGTGAGGGCGTTGGCCATCAGGACGCCGGTGGAGCCGGTGAAGCTGTGCGGGGTGCAGCCCTTGCGGCCGAACTTGCTGGCCGCCGCGCCGAAGATGCCACCGGCCACGGCGCCGACCGCGGTGGCCTTGGCCGCGCCGGAAGCGCTGCAGCCCTCATCGCTGGCCGCGCAGGAGATGCCGTAGCCGACGGCGCCTTCCGCGGCTCCGCCGGCGGCGCCCATGGCCGCGCCCTGGGCGACCTTGCCGCCGGCGTTGGCGAGCAGGCGGCCCACCGCGCCGGAGGCCGCGCCGCCGACCACACCGCCCGCGGCGCCGGTGACGCCGCCGATGGCGACCGCGCCGGCGAGGCCGCCGAGGGTCTTGGGGCCGTCGCTCATCAGGTAGCCGACCCCGTTGGCCGCGGCGCCCGCCAGTGCCGCGCAGCCGATCACACCGACGCCGAAGGAGCCGGCGGTGCAGCCGGTGAAGACCGCCACGCCGACCGCGACCGAGACGATGGTCGCGGCGTGCTGCTTGACGAAGTTGGCCGAGGCCTTGGCGGCCTTCTTGACGCCTCTGCCGATCTTCTTGACGGCCTTCTTGACCGCCTTGACCGCTTTCCCAGCTACGTGTTTGACGGCCTTGGCGGCCTTCTTCGCTGTCTGTTTGACGTGGTGGACGACCTTGTGGACCTGGCGTTTGACCTTTTTATAGGTGTGTTTGACGTATCTCTTGACCTTCTTGACGCTGTCGCTCACATAGCGCACCGCCTTGCGGACCGTGCGCTGCGCCTTGCGTACGGTCTTCTTGACGGCCTTCTTGACCGCCTTGACCGCCTTGCTCACCTTCTTGGCGGCCTTCTTGACCGTCCTCTTGGTCTTCTTCCAGGCCGACTTGGCGACCTTCTTGACCTTCTTGGTGACCTTCTTGGCGACCTTCTTGACGGCCTTCTTCGCGAACTCGAACCAGTGGCCGGTCGGGTCCACGCCCGTCATCGGGTTCTGGTTGGCGTACGCGTACCGGTTGGCGTTCACCGACGCCGGCAGCGGGTTGTTGCCGACGGTGTCGCGGCTGTTGAACTGGCCGGTCTGCGGCGAGTACCAGCGCGCGGCCATGTTGACCTTCGCGGTCGCCGGGTCGGTCCAGCCGGACTGGTAGCCCAGGTTGCCCTGCATCCCGGCGGAGAGGGCGACCTTGCCGAACGGCGTGTAGGACGTCGAACCCGTCAGCGCCTCACCGCTCTCGGTGAACTGGGCCACCACGTCGTCGTGGATGTCGGTCAGCGCCAGCACCGACGACGAGCCGTTCCTCACGCCCACCAGCGAGCCGTCCACGTTGCGGCTGTAGGACGCCACACCGTCGAAGGCCACATCGTTCCCGGCGCCGCTGTACTCGAACGCGAAGACCTCGGCACCGGTCTCGTCCCTGGCGTTCAGGACCCGGTCCAAGCCGTCGTAGGCGTACCTCCGCTCGCCCTCGCTGATCACACGGTTGAAGGCATCGGCCCTGAGCGGTGTCTGGGTCCCGCCCTCGTCCGTGATCGTGCGCAGTGTGCCGCGCGAGGTGTAGGTGTACGTGTTGTGCCCGTCCGAGGTGAGCCGGTTGCGCGCGTCGTACGTGTACGTGTCGCCGGCCACCCGCGTGCGGTTGCCGGAGGCGTCGTAGCCGTAGGCCTCCGTGGTCATCCCGTTGTTCCAGGACGTCAGCCGGTCCGCCCAGTCGTACGTGTACGTGTTCGCGGACGCCCCCGCCACCCCGGCCGTCACCTTCGACGTCAGGTTGTCGTTGTCGTCCCAGCCGTACGTGAAGGAGGACAGCACCTTGCCGGTGGGCGAGGTCAGCTTGTCGCTGGTCATCCGCTCCAACGCGTCGTAGGAGAACGTCCGCCCGGCCTTGCCGGTGCCGTGGTCGATCTGCGTGACCTTGCTGTTGACGTCGTAGCTGTAGGTCATCTTGGAGCCGGTGGCCCCGTCGTCGACCGTCTTCAGCCGGCCCGCCGAGTCGTACCCGTAGGTCGACGTGCCCGACGCGTCCTTCCGCGACGTCATCGCCCCGTCGCCGTCATAGGTGAACGACGAGGTTCCCGACGGGCCGGACGTCGACAGCAGCAGACCCCGGTCGTCGTAGGCGAAGGTGTTCAGATCCGTGTCCGTCCCCGCGACGGCCGTGACGCGGTCGTCGGAGTCGTACGCGTAGGTGTGGTCGACCGTTTCGGCCTCCGCACCCCTACCGGCCTGCCGGGTCAGCCGGCTCTTGGCGTCGTACTCGTTGGCGATGACCACGCCGCCCGGGGAGCGCAGCTCCTCGGGCCGACCGCCCGCGTCGTACACCGTGGTGAAGGTGCGGTCCGCCGGGTCCGGGTGGGCCGGGGTGGACGGCTCGATCAGCGACTCGGGCAGCCCCCAGGTGTTGTACGTGGTGACGAACGGGTTGCCGCGGCCGTCGGTGAAGCGCGTGCGGTTGCCCGCCGCGTCGTAGCCGAAGGTCGTGGTGATCGACTCGGTCGCCGAGACCGGCTGGACCGCCTTGGTCACCAGACCCGTCGCGTCGACGGTGAACGTGGTGGTGTGGCCTCGGTAGTCGGTCACCGACACCGGGTTGCCCGCCCGGTCGTAGTCGGCACGGCTGGTGCGCAGCACAGCGCCGGTCTTGTCCAGGTCGCTGGTGGCGATCAGCTGGCCGTAACCGTCGTAGGTGTTCTTGGTGCTCGTGCCGTCGGGATCCGTCGCGGTGAGGACCTCGCCGTCCATGTTGTAGGTGAACCTCGACACCTGGCCCGCGCCGTCGGTCACCTCAGTGACCTCGCCGAGAGCGTCGTACTTGTACGACTCCGACACACCCGCCGGGCTCACCGACCGGGACAGCTCGCCGCCCGGCGCGTCGTACTCGTTGATCGCCGTGTACGCCCGCTGCGCCGGCTGGCGCACGATGTCCGTGCTGGTCAGCTCACGCCCCAGGTAGTCCCACGTGGACTCCTGACGCGCACCGTTCGGCCGGGTCGCCGACAGCAGGTCGCCGTTGGTGTCGTACGTGAAGGTGGACTTGCCGCCGCCGGGTTCGGTGACCGAGGCGACGTCGCCGAGTTGCGTGTACGTGTAGGTCGTGCGGTTGCCCAGCGGGTCGACCTCGGCCGTGACCTGGCCGAGCTTGTTGTACTCGTTCCAGGCCGTGGCCGTGATCGGCGTCGTGGACCCCGGCGGGGTGTAGTCCGGCAGCCTCGTCGAGGTCTCCTGGCCCTCGGCGTCGTAGGCCGTGACCGTGACGTTGCCCAGCGGGTCGGACGCCTCGGTCACCTCACCGAAGGTGTTGTAACCCGTCATCGAGACCGGACGTACGGCGACGGACGTGCCGCCTCCCGTCTCGGCGTTGACGACCGGTTCGGTGACCGTGGTCTGCTGGGCGGCCTCGTCGTACCCGTAGTCGGTGGTGTTGCCGCTTGTGTCGGTCATCGACACCGGCAGACCGCGCTGGTCCAGCTTCCAGGTGGTGGTACGCACCGAGCTGCCGTCCGCGGGCAGCGTGCCGCCGTACACGGCGGACACCTGCGACGCCGTCAGTGCCTCGCCGTAGACCTGGACGTCGGCGAGGCTGCCCTTGTGGTACTCGCCGTAGCCGCCGGCTGCCTTGCGGCGGCCGATCTGCAGCGGTCCCGTGGCCTCCCACGAGGAAGTGAACGCCTTGCTGTTGGTGAGCGCGCCGTTCACGTACAGGCGGATCTGGCCCGCGTCGGCGTCGTAGACACCGAGCAGATGGGTCCAGGTGTCAGTGGCGACGGCCGGATTACCCGACGACGTGTTCACGATGGTGCGGGTGGTGTCGTCGGACGTTATGCGGCTGAAGGACCAGCCGTTCGCGGTCGAGTAGTACAACTTGAATGCTGTGTCGACATCGCCGTCCTGCGACACGAAGGTGCGGTGTGCGGTGGTGTCGCTCAACTTCACCCAGGCGGCAACGGTGAAGCTGCCGTTGGTGTTCACCGCCGGACCGTCCGTCTGCCCGTAGGTGTTCGTGGTGCCGTTGAAGACCGCGGCGCCGCCCTTCTCGGTGGAGCGGGTGACGGCACTGCCGAGGGTCATCTTGCGGTTGCCGCCGGAGGAGTCCTGGGCCGTGAGGCCGCTGGTCTCCGACAGTTTCCACCGGGCCACGGGCGCGGTGGTCCCGTCGTGCACCGTTGTGCCGGTGACGTTGCCCAGGTTGTCGTACAGCGTGTCCACCGTGCTGACGTCACCGGTCGCCGGATCGGTCTCCGTCTCCGTCGCGACGTTGTCGTCGGGGTCGTAGGAGACCTTCGAGCTGTGGTTGGCTCCGGTCGGGTCGAGCACCGAGGACGTGACGCGGTCGGCCGCGTCCACCGTGAAGGTGGTCGTGGTCCGGCCGTCGTTGGACACCTGCTTGATCAGGTTCCCGGCCATGTCGTAGGTGTTGGACTGTTCGACGAACTGCTTGCCGTTCGCCGGGTCCTTGCGCACGACCGTGGCCGGCATGCCGTCGTCGGTGTAGGTGTACGCCGTCACCCAGCCCATCGAGTCGGTGATGGAGGCGAGTCGGCCGGCCGGGTCGTACGCCCGCGACTCCTGGACCAGCGTGGTCGGCGCCTGGGGGTTGTTCGGGTCCCCGGTGTGGTTGAGCAGGACGGTGGTCAGCGGCCGCCGCTCGGCGTCGAAGGTGTAGGCGTTGACGTTCCCCTCGGGGTCGGTCTCCTTCACCTTGTTGCCGTAGCCGTCGTACTCGAACGACGTGGTGCCGCCGCCCGGATCCGTCCGCGAGGCGAGACGGTTGTGGGCGTCGTACGTCATCGCCGTGGTACGCGAGGCGTCACCGCCGGTCAGGTCGGCGACGGTCTGCGAGGTGATGTTGCCGTCGTCGTCGAAGACGGTGGCGGTCCTCGCCTGGTGGACCGCACCGGTGACGCGGTTGGTGACCGGGGGGCCGGTCTCGGTGACCACCTGGTCGTTCTTGTCGTACGTCCATCTGGTGGTCAGGCCGTCCGGGTGGGCGTCGGACACCTCGGTCTGCGCGGTCCGCCGGCCCAGGTTGTCGTACGTGTACTTCACCTTCGCGCCGTTGGCGTCGACGGCCTCCGCGAGGTTGCCGTTCGCGAAGTAGACGTATTTCGTCTTCTTGCCGCCCGGTGTGGTGACCGTGTCCATCAGCCCCGCCGGCGCCACGGCCGTTCCGCCCTCCGCCGCGGGAGTCGAGGACGTGGTGTAGGTCGTGGTGGCGGTGCGGCCGTTCGGGTGACCGGCCACCGGCGGGCCGGTCACCGACAGCAGGTTGCCGCCGGCGTCGTAGGTGTACCTGGTCAGGTAGGTGTTGTCCGTCGCGGACGTGGAACGCGCGTCCCGCTCGGTCAGGAGCAGGTCGTTCCTGGGGTCCATCGGCGGGAAGGCCGTGGTCGCGTCCGGGTAGTAGGTGTAGTACTCGGTGGCGCACTTGTTCGCGGCCGTGTCCTGGCAGTCGGTCTGGGAGACCGTGTTGCCGCGGACGTCGTGGCCGTTGATGCTGCGGTTGCCGTTGGCGTCGGTCACGGTGTGCAGGAAGCCACCGGTGTCGTAGCCGTAGGTCGTCCGCTTGCCGTTCGTGTCGATCGCGGCCAGCAGACGGTTGCCCATCTCCGCGTCGTACACGTAGGTCAGCGTCTTGTCGGTCGGGTCGGTGAGCGTGACCGTGCGGACCGGGGCGATACCGGAGGACGCCTTGTAGGCCGACCAGTGCTGCTCGACCTGGTCCTCGGTCAGCGGGTGGCCGTACACGGAGACCTCGGCGATGGAGCCCTTGAAGAAGCTCACGTCACCGGGGGAGCTGTACCAGTGCTTGCCGAAGCCGGCGCCGACGAAGGTGCGGGTGTTGGACTGGTCCTTCGCCTCACCGGTGTAGTCGGCCTGCTTGACGCCGTCGAGATACAGGGTCTGGGTCGTGCCCGAGGCGGACAGGACCGCGTGGTGCCACACGTTGTCGTTGACGGTCTTCGTCGATCCGAAGGCGGTGCTGCCGGAGCCCGAGACGCTCCACCAGTGCCCGTGCAGCTTGCCGTCGGCGCCCACGTAGAGCAGCGGGTTCCAGCTGCCGGTCGGGGTGGCGCCGGTCGGCGGCTGCGACTGGTCGGACAGGATCACACCGGGGCTGCCGGTCTTGAACCACAGCTCGACGGCACGCTCCGAGGAGCCGTGCCAGGGGGCGTACGGGATCTCGGCGTACGAGGAGGTGCCGTTGAAGGACGCGGCCGTGACGTCACCGGCGCCGAACGGACCCGCCCCACCTTGGGTGACGGTGTTGTACGTGCCGGGTCCGGTGTGTATCTCGTTGGCGGCCTGCGGCGCGCCGAGGATGTCGGCCAGACGCCAGTAGCCGGCCGGGGCGGAGCCCATCACCGCTGAGCGGTAGACCTGTGAGGAGCCGGTGACGGTGGGCGGGTTGAGCTTCCAGGTGCCGCCGTCGCCGTCCGTGACCTGCTGCACCAGGTCGTCGCTGGTGCCGTAGACGACCTGGGACTGGGTCTTCCCTTCGGGCGTGGTGATCTTGCTGAGCAGCCCGGCGGACCGCTTGGCGGCCTGGTACTGCGCGGTGATCACCGACGGGTCGAGGGGCTCGGAGTAGATCGCCACCTCGGCCAGCTGGCCGGAGTAGTGCCCGAGCTTGTCGTTCGGGTTCATGCTGGGCCAGCCGTCGGTGTTCACCCCGGCGCCGAGCGAGATGTAGGGCTGCTCCCAGTCGTTGATGGTGCCGGACAGGCTGCCCTGGGCCACGCCGTCGAGGTAGAGGGTCTGGCTGTTGGCCTGGCCGGTGAGGACCGCCTGGTGCCATTGGCCGTCGGTGACGGTGGCACCGGAGGTGATGGTGCTCATGCAGCCGGGGGACATGGCCAGGCAGCCGCGCAGCTTGCCGTCCATGCCGACGTACACCGCCGGGGTGTTCTTCGTCGTGTTCTTCACCGGGTCGGCATCGCTCAGCGGCTTGTCACCGTAGTAGAAGAGGACACCGCCCGCCTTGGTGGTCCTGAACCACAGGGACACCGTCATGTACGAGGGCGTGGCGCCGGGGGCGCTCGGCATCTCCACGTACGACGTGGTGCCGTTGAAGGTGGCCGTCTTCTGGGTGGAGCCCGCGAGGACGGACGAGCTGCCCAGCGTCACGTTGCGGTAGAGACCGTTGTAACGGCCCTGGTTGGTGTCGACGGTGTCCTTGGCGACGGTCGCACCGGCCGCCTCACCGAGCCGCCAGTACGCGTACGGGTCGGCGTCCAGCACCGTGGTGCGGTAGTGGTTGCCGGTGGCGTACGTGTAGGTGGTGCACTTGGCCGGGGACGCGGGCGGGCAGACGGAGGTGAGCTGGTCACCGGAGTAGCCGTAGGTCCAGGTCTGCGCCGTGGACGAGTCGCCCGCGACCGCCGGGTCGGTGATGACGGTGGTGACGTGCGCGGTGGTGGCACCGGAGGGCGTCGACCAGGTCAGACCGAGTGATCGCTTGGACGTCTCGTTGGTGATTTTGGTCAGCTGCTTGGACGTGTTGTAGGTGAACGTCTCGGTACGGCCCGCGAAGTCCTTGATGCTGGATATCGCATACGTGCCCGCCTTGGCGGTCGCCTGCTTGAAGGCGTACTCCGTGAAGTCCTTGTCCGTCAGCGTGTAGCCGCCGGTCACCGACTGGAGCCGGGCGTACCGGCCGAGCGGGGGCTGGAAGGTGCCGTCGCTGTTGCGGCCGAAGGCGACCTGCTCGCCACCCGGGTAGGTGACGATCACGCTGGTGACCGTGCCCGCCGGATTCTTGACCTGGGCCGCCTGCATGTCGGCGATCGTCGACCAGCCGGCACCGAAAGCGCCGTCGATACGCGGGTCGAGGCTGTTGTACGAGCGGTCGATCTGCAGCGAGGGGCCGATGACCTCCACGTCCGCGTCGGTTTCCTCGGTGGTGTAGTTGCCGTCCGAGGGGTCGAACTCATGGCCGTCGGTGTTCTGGGCCAGGCCCGAGGTGACCGGCGGCTGCGGCACGGCGGTGGTGAAGTGGCTGGAGTACGTCACCTCCTCGTAGCCGTCGCTCACCCCCACGTACCACACATAGTTCTTCGACCATGTGAGCTTGCCCGAGGGAATCTTCCAACTGCCCTTGGACAGGGAGCCGGAGGTGGCGACCGGGGTGGTGCTGCCGGCGTCGGCGTCGTACACCTCGAAGGTGTACGTCAGCGTGGAGTTCGGCCACTTGTCGGCGTCGCTCGCGTAGACGAGCAGCTCCGGCTGGAGGGTGTTGGCCTGGAAGTTCTCCGGCGGGTACTGGGCGGTGACCTGCGGCTCGGTGTTCGGCGTGTAGGTCAGGTCCAGTGAGGGGCGCCAACCGGTGGTGGCCGAGTTGTCGGAGTGGAACCTCTTCCAGTGCAGGCCGTCGCCGGTCGGCGCGGCGAGGGCGAGACCGTGGTTGGCCCCACCGGTGGCGACCTGGGTGAACCACGACGTCGACAGCGTCACCGGCATCTTCACCCCGACGCCGGTGCTGCCGGTGGTGTTGGTGCACGAGGAACCCGGATTCACCGTGGCGGAGCCGATGGAGGAACCGTACGCCGGGCCGGGGTACGTCGTGGTCGTCGACGGGGACCACGACTTGGTCACCGGATACACGGAGAACGGCGTGGCGGTACAGGTCGAGGACCACAGCGCCCAGACGTTGAGGGTCGCCGCGGACACCTTCTGGCCGGCGACCTTCGAGCCCAGTGACGAGAACTGCAGGAACGAGTTCGCCTTGGTGGTGCCCGCGTCGTACGACCCGACCTTGATCTGGTTCTCGGCCGAGCGGTCGGCGCTGTAGTCGCTCTGCACGTACGTCGACTGACTGGCGGCAAGGACCGTCGTCGGGTCGACGATGACCGGATAGACCCGCTCGGGGTCGTCCAGCCAGTCCCGGTCGGCGGTCATCTCGAGCGCCGGCTCGCCGTCCACCGTGGTCAGCTCGTACGAGACCTGCTGGGAACGGGCGCCTTCACCGGAGCGAGGGTCGATCCCCGAATCCTCCATGAAGGCGTGGGGGATGGTGGCGGTCACCTTGCCGCCGTCATCCGTGAACTTCACGCTCCCGTCCTCCGCGATGTGCGGAGTCAGGCCCTTCAGGTCGAGCGGGAACACCCAGGAGTTGGCCGCGTCCCTGGAGTGCAGGACCAGGTTCTCCTTGACGCCGTCGGCGATGGGGACAAGCTGCACGTCCGTGCCGGGAAGCACATCGGCGTAGAGGAGAGTTCCGTTCTCGTCCTGGGACGCCGTGGCCTGCTGGGCGCCGCGCAGTGTGTACGCCAGGCTGCGGCCGCCCCCGAAGTCGAGGGAGACCAGCCGCTGGTCGGCGGCGTCCGTGGCGAACTCGACGTCGAAGGAGTTGGCGTTCTGTTCGAACCGGCCCTGCTCGTTCTCGACCAGGCTGATGTCGATCGGCTTCCAGGACCCGTCCGCCGTCTTGAAGTTGGTGCGGTCGGTGTAGTGCCGGATCGTGGTGGAACCGTCGGCATTGACGTAGTGGTCCGATGTCGCCGTGGACTTCTTGGCGTCACGCTTGCTGGTCCGGAGATCGAAGCTCTTCCCTGTGCCGGGGGCCTTGGCGGTCGTGGCCGTCTCGGTCCGGGCCGTCGGACGCTCGTACGGGTCCAACTCGCCGCGGCCCTTACCGGGTTTGCGGCCGACACCACCCTCGGCACTGGTGGCCGCGGCCGAGGCGTGGTGGCTCTTGCCTCGAGCGGTGCCGCCTTGCTGGTCGGGCGTCTTCAGCGGAGACTCGCCAACCCACTTCCACAAACCGGACAGGGACAACTCGGGCATGCTCAGCGCCGGCAGCGTGGCACCGGCGGCCGCCGCCGTCTCGGTGGTGAGCATGAACGAGAAGGAAACCAGGACAGAAAGAGCCGTGGCTCTCACTCTGCGCCTGCCGGTGCGGCCCGGCGGGAACAGGCGAGGGCCACGGTCCCAGCGGACACGCATGGGCAGCCTTCACTCTCGAAACCTACAAATTTTCGAGAGCTTCCCCAAAGATCAAACAAAGTATCTACACAGGATCAACAACTTTAGTTGATCTTTACCAACCTCCCTGTTTCACAAGGACGCTGGTCACGCGTCAGATGCCGAACGGCATGTTTGACCGCTTTCACCACCGTCTCCTCGAGACCTTCGTCGGGCTTCGCGACGGTGACGTCTCCGGCTCCGACCGCTCCCCTTCCCGGGGCCGAAGGGACAGGGTGCCGGCGTCGACGGGCGTACCGGTCCACGAGCTCGCCGTCGTCGCGGGGCGGACGGCGACCCGCCCGGCTCGACAGCCCACCGTGCCCGCTTCGCACCGGGCGTCGTGAGTCTCCCGGCGTCTCGGCCCGGCCGCATCGGCGGTGCCGGGGGCGCGCCGGTCGAACCGCCGCACCCCCGGCACCGCTCGTCACCGCCGCCCCGCCACGCCGCACGCCGACCGCGTGGCGGGGCGGCCGGTCCGGCAGGCGTGCCACTACGGCACGCGGCCGAAGTTCAGCCGCCGCACTGCTCCAGCATCATGCGCTTGTCGGCCGTGGTCACCGGCATCTCGTACTTGACGGCGACCTGCGCGAAGCGGACCGCGTACGCGCACCGTACGCGCTTGTTCGGCGGGAGCCAGGAGGCGGGCCCGGAGTCGCTCTTGGCGGAGTTGGCGCGGCCCTCGACCGGGATGAGGTTGAGGGTGTCGTTCGCCAACTGCTCCCGTTTCTCCTTCGACCAGCGGGAGGAGCCCATCTGCCAGCTGTAGGAGAGCGGAACCACGTGATCTATCTGGACCTCGGACGCGTTCTCCTTGCGCCACTCGATGGTCTTGCCGGTGTACGGGTCGGCCAGGGTCATGGCCACCACCACGCAGTTGGAACCGGAGCGGAAGCGCACCTCCTGCCCGTCGCGCTGCAGCAGGTCGTTCCGGGTGTCGCAGCCGTTGCGTGCGAGGGGGACGCCGTCGGCGGTGTCCTTCCAGGCGTAGCCGAACTCGTCGCGGTCGTAACCCGTCCTCGGTCCGCGGCCCTTGGTGGTCACCTTCTCGATGAGGTCGACGGCCGCCGCCCGGTCCGCCTCCCCGGTCAGCGGCGCGAGGCCCGGCTCGGTGCCGTCCGGGTTGCCCAGGGGGCTGACGGCGTGCCCGTCCACTGCCGCCGGGCTGTCCCCGGCGGGGGAGCCGGTGTCCACCACACCCTCGCAGCCGGCGAGGAGCGCCATGGCGGCCAGCGCCGACACCGCGGTCCCCGTACGGCGCGGAAGCCCCGGTTTGCCGCCGCGGCGTATTCGCCCGCCGGCCCGCCCCGCACGGTCCGTCCCGCCCCACGTCGAGTACCGCGTCACGGCACCCCTCCCTTGCTCCGCTGTTCTGCACGTTCTTCTTACCCGTCCGCGCAGGGTCGGTATCGCACCCGGTCCACCGTAGCCAGGGAGAGGTCCAGACCATATCGGCACAAAAGGAGCATTCCTCTCATGTCGCGCGTAGGGTCGATGCTGAGTCACCTCGGAAGGAGCTCCGGATGGGCATCTTCGACAAGTTCAAGAGCAACAGGTCGGCACAGGAGAAGGGCAGGAAAGCCTCCGACGCCGTCGAGAAGAAGATCAACGAGCGGACCGGCGGGAAGTACGAGGACCAGATCGACGCCGGGCAGCGGCAGGCCGAGGAGCGGCTCGGCATGAAGCGCGACCGCCCCGATCAGCCGTAGGCGTGCGTCCGGACCGGAAGCCGCCCACGGAATCCCCTGCCGTGGGCGGCTTCACTCATGCCTCGCGCGCCTCGCGTGCCTCTCGCGTCCCGCACGCCCGGCGTACCTCGCACGCCTCGCACATCCGGGCCGGCCGGCGGGGCTTTGCGGTCACGACCCCAGGATCGACGTCAGGAACTCCCCGACCCACGCCAGCAACTCCCGGCCGACCAGCGGCTTTCCGCCCACCTTCGCCGTCTTCGGCCGGGGCACCAGCGCCTGGTGGACGGCCGGCTTGAGGACCGTGCCCGGGTAGAGCCGCTTGAGGCGCAGTTCCTGGGACTCGCGCAGCTCCACCGGGGCGAACCGGATGTTGTTGCCCTGCAGGACGATCTCCCCGACACCGCACGCGCGCGCCAGCATGCGCAGGCCCGCCACCAGCAGCAGGTTCTCCACCGGCTCCGGCAACTTGCCGTAGCGGTCGACGAGTTCCTCGCGTACGGCCTTGACGTCCTCCTCCGAGTTGGCGGAGGCGATCGCCCGGTACGCCTGGAGGCGCAGCCGCTCGCCGGGCGCGTAGTCGTGCGGGACGTGCGCGTCGACGGGCAGCTCGATCTTGACCTCGAGCGGCGGCTCCTCCTGGATCTCGCCGGTCTCCAGCTGGCGCCGGTAGTCCGCGACGGCCTCGCCGACCATCCGGACGTACAGGTCGAAGCCGACGCCCGCGATGTGGCCGGACTGCTCGCCGCCGAGCAGGTTTCCGGCGCCGCGGATCTCCAGGTCCTTCATCGCCACGTACATGCCCGCGCCCATCTCGGTGTGCTGGGCGATCGTCGCGAGCCGCTCGTGCGCGGTCTCCGTCAGCGGCTTCTCCGGCGGGTACAGGAAGTACGCGTATCCGCGCTCCCTGCCCCGGCCGACCCGGCCGCGCAGCTGGTGCAGCTGGCTGAGGCCGAAGTTGTCGCCGCGCTCCACGATCAGGGTGTTGGCGTTGGAGATGTCGATGCCGGACTCGACGATCGTCGTCGACACCAGCACGTCGTACTTCTTCTCCCAGAAGTCGACGACGACCTGCTCCAGCGCCGACTCCGACATCTGCCCGTGCGCGGTCGCGATCCGCGCCTCGGGCACGATGTCCCGCAGCCGGGCCGCCGCGCGGTCGATCGACTCCACCCGGTTGTGGATGTAGAAGACCTGCCCCTCCCGCAGCAGTTCGCGGCGGACGGCCGCGCCGATCTGCTTCTCCTCGTAGGGGCCGACGAAGGTGAGCACCGGGTGGCGCTCCTCCGGCGGCGTGGTGATCGTCGACATCTCACGGATGCCGGTGACCGCCATCTCCAGGGTGCGCGGGATGGGGGTGGCGGACATGGTCAGCACGTCGACGTTGGCGCGCAGCTTCTTCAGCTGCTCCTTGTGCTCGACGCCGAAGCGCTGCTCCTCGTCGACGATGACCAGGCCCAGGTCCTTGAACTTGGTCTCGGAGGAGAACAGCCGGTGGGTGCCGATGACCACGTCCACCGACCCCTCGCGCAGGCCCTCCAGGACCGCCTTGGCCTCGGTGTCGCTCTGGAAGCGGGACAGCGCCTTCACGACCACCGGGAACTGCGCGTACCGCTCGCCGAACGTCCCGAAGTGCTGCTGCACCAGCAGCGTGGTGGGGACGAGCACGGCGACCTGCTTGCCGTCCTGGACGGCCTTGAAGGCTGCCCGGACCGCGATCTCGGTCTTGCCGTAGCCGACGTCGCCGCAGATCAGGCGGTCCATGGGAACCGTCTTCTCCATGTCCTCCTTGACCTCGGCGATGGTGGTGAGCTGGTCGGGCGTCTCCGCGTACGGGAAGGCGTCCTCCAGCTCCCGCTGCCAGGGGGTGTCGGCGCCGAAGGGGTGCCCGGGGGCGGCCATACGGGCGCTGTACAGCTTGATCAGGTCGGCGGCGATCTCCTTGACGGCCTTCTTCGCCCGCGCCTTCGTCTTGGTCCAGTCGGCGCCGCCGAGGCGGTGCAGGGTGGGTGCCTCACCGCCGACGTACTTGGTGATCTGCTCCAGCTGGTCGGTGGGGATGTAGAGGCGGTCGCCGGGCTGGCCGCGCTTGGCGGGGGCGTACTCCACCACCAGGTACTCGCGGGTCGCGCCCTGCACGGTGCGCTGCACCATCTCGATGTAGCGGCCGACGCCGTGCTGCTCGTGGACGATGTAGTCGTCCGTCTCCAGGGAGAGCGGGTCGATGGTCTTGCGGCGCCGGGCCGGCATCCGGGCGCCCTCGCGGCCGGAAGCCTTCTGGCCGGTCAGGTCGGTCTCGGTGAGCACGGCGAGCTTGAGCGCCGGGTCGACGAAGCCGTGGTCGATGCCGCCGCAGGCGACGTGCACGACGGACGGGGCGATCGCGCCGAGGTCCGCCTCCAGCCGGGCCGCGATGCCCTCGCCGCCCAGCACCTCCACCGTGCGGGAGGCCGGGCCGTGGCCCTCGGTGACGAACACCGTGCGCCAGCCGTCGGCGAGCCAGCCCTTGGTGTCGGCGAGCGCCCGCGCGGTGTCCCCGCGGTAGGTCTCGGGGGCGTGCATGCCGAGCTTGAGGGTGTCTCCGTCCAGCTCCTCGCCGGCGGCGAACGGCGACACCGACCACCACATCATGTCCAGCTCGCGCGCCCGCTCACGGACGTCCGCGATGGACCACAGGGAAGCCGCGCCGACGTCGATGGGGGCCTCCCCGCCTCCGGCGGTGGCCGCCCAGGACGCCTGCAGGAACTCCTGCGAGGTCGCCACCAGGTCGGCGGCCCGCGTACGCACCCGCTCCGGGTCGCAGACGACGGCCATGGCGCCCTCGGGCAGCACGTCCAGCAGCAGCTCCATGTCGTCGACGAGGACGGGGGCCAGGGACTCCATGCCCTCGACCGCGATCCCCTCCGCGATTTTGCCGAGCAGCTCGCCCAGCTCGGGGTGCTGTTCGGCGAGCGCACGCGCGCGCTCCCGCACGTCGTCGGTGAGCAGCAGCTCCCGGCAGGGCGGGGCCCACAGGCCGTGGTCGGCGATCTCCAGGGAGCGCTGGTCGGCGACCTTGAAGTAGCGGATCTCCTCGACGTCGTCGCCCCAGAACTCGACGCGCAGGGGATGTTCCTCGGTGGGCGGGAACACGTCGAGGATGCCGCCGCGCACCGCGAACTCGCCGCGCTTCTCGACCAGTTCCACGCGCGCGTACGCGGCGGCGGCGAGCGCCTCGACGACCTCGTTCAGGTCGGCGGTCTGTCCCGTCCGCAGCGCGACGGGCTCCAGCTCACCCAGGCCTTTGACCTGCGGCTGGAGCACGGAACGCACGGGCGCGACGACGACGGAGACGGGACCGGTCTCGGGGTCGTCCGACCGGGGGTGGGCCAGCCGGCGCAGGACCGCCAGGCGGCGTCCGACGGTGTCGCTGCGGGGGCTGAGCCGCTCGTGCGGCAGCGTCTCCCAGGACGGGTACTCCACGACCCCCTCCGGCGGGAGGACGGAACGCAGGGCCGCCGCCAGGTCCTCCGCCTCACGGCCGGTCGCCGTCACGGCCAGCACGGTACGGCCGGTGTCCCGGGCCAGGGCCGCGACCGCGAAGGGGCGGGCGGCCGGGGGTCCGACCAGGTCGACGTGCATCCGGTTGCCGTCGGCGGCCGCCGAGATCGCTTCCGCGAGGGCGGTGTCCTTGACGACGGCGTCCAGCAGACCGTGCAGGCTCATTCGAGGCGCTTCCATCCGGGGGTGTGCAACACGACAGGCCCGACACGCGCCGCGGGCCGGGGGTGTCCAGAGTACGACGCCACGCCCGCGGACGCCGGAAGCCTGTGGACAACGTCCGGTGCCCGTGGCCCGGTGCCGGCCCACCGCCCGAGCCGGCCGGCCGGAGGCCCGGGCACCAACGGGCCCGGCGCCGGGGAGTCCCTCAGGACTCCCCGGCGCCGGGCGCTCCCCCACTGCCCCGTGTGCGGTGGCCAGGGCGGTGGCTACTCGGTGGCGATGGCGTTCAGGACGTTCATCCGGCCCGCCCGGAACGCCGGGACCAGGGCCGCGAACAGACCCACGAACGCCGAGCCGATGAACACACCGATGATCGTCGGCCACGGGATCTCCAGGACCTTCAGCCCCTCCAGCGCGAGCAGCTGCTGGGCGGTGGCGCCCCAGCCCATGCCCAGCCCCAGGCCCAGCAGGGCGCCGAAGAGGGCGATGACGACCGACTCCAGGCGGATCATGCGGCGCAGTTGACGGCGCGAGAGGCCGATGGCCCGCATCAGGCCGATCTCCCTCGTCCGCTCGACCACCGACAGGGCCAGGGTGTTGACCACACCCAGGATCGCGACGACGATCGCCAGGGCCAGCAGACCGTAGATCATGTTCAGCAGCTGGCCGATCTGGTCCTTGAGCGCTTCCTTGTAGTCGGTCTGGTCGCGCACGGTGTACTGCGGGTACTCGTGCAGCGAGTCCTTCAGCGCCGTGTACGCGGCGTCCTGCCGGCCGTCCTTCGCCGAGACGAAGAGCAGCATGTCCAACGGCATCTTGTCGGCCGGAACGTACTTGGCCATGGTGTCGATCGACGTGTACATCGCACCCGCGTCGACCACGGCGTCGCTGCTGGTGATCGCCCGGACGGTCAGGCCGGCGGTCGACCCGTCCTTGAACGCGACGTCGATCTTCGATCCGAGGCCGATGCCGTGGTCCTCGGCGAACTTCTCGTGGACGGACATCGAGTCGGGCCGGTAGGCGTCCGCGAGCTGCCCCTCGACCGTCTCGACCCGCAGGTCGGTGGCGTACGTCGGGTCGGCCGCGGTGATCGCCGTGTTCTTGAGCGTCTTGCCGTCGGGCGTGGTGAAGTCGGCCTCGGTCCACTTGTACTCGGTGACCCGCTCCACCTGCGGGGTGTCCTTCACGGCCGCCACGGCCTGCGGGGTGATCAGCTGACCCGCGTCGTTCTGAATGATGAAGTCCGTGCCGACGCTCTTGTCCAGCTCCTCGGTCGCCGAGGCCACCATGGAGGCGCCGACCACCGACAGGCACGCCACCAGGGCCAGCCCGATCATCAGCGCGGCGCCCGTGGCACCGGTGCGGCGCGGGTTGCGCAGGGCGTTGCGCTCGGCCATCCGCCCCACGGGGCCGAAGACCCGCAGCACGACGACGCCGAGGACACGCACCACACCGCCGGCGAGCAGCGGACCGATGAGGACGAAGCCGATCAGCGACAGCACCACACCGAGGCCCAGCCACATCGAGCCCTCCGCGGCCTTCTCCGCGGACCCCGCGAGATACAGGGCGAACGCGCCGACCGCGGTCAGCAGCGTGCCGACGCCACCCCGGATCCAGCCGGCCCTGGCGTCCGCGGGGGCGCCCGCGTCACGCAGTGCGGCCATCGGGGAGATCCTGCCGGCCCGCCGGGCCGGCAGATAGGCGGCCAGGACGGTCACGACGACACCGAGGAGCAGTCCGATCGCCGGAGTCGTCCAGGCGACGGTGAGGTCGTCCGTGGACAGCTCCATGCCCGCCATGCCCATGAGCTTCATCAGCCCGACGGCGAGGCCGACGCCCGCGCCCGCACCGAGCACCGAACCGACGACGCCGAGGAGCAGCGCCTCGATCAGCACCGAGCGGTTGACCTGCTTGCGGGAGGAGCCGATGGCCCGCATCAGGCCGATCTCCCGGGTCCGCTGGGCGACCAGCATGGAGAAGGTGTTGATGATCAGGAAGATGCCGACGAGGAACGCGATCCCGGCGAAGCCGAGCATCGCGTACTTCAGGACGCTCATGAAGCCCTCGACGTCCTTCTGGCCCGCCTCCGCGCTCTCCTTCGCGGTCATCACCTTGTAGTCGCCGCCCAGCGCGGCCACGACGTCCTTCTTCAGCCGCGCCTCGCTGACGCCGTCGGCGGCCGTGGCGTTGACGTTGGTGAAGACGCCGCTCTCGCCGACCAGGACCTGCTGGGCGGTCTTCGTGTCCAGGTAGAAGATCGCGGCACCGGGGTTGGTGACGGTGAAGTCGGCGATGCCGGAGATCTTCGCGGTGTGCGTGCCGACCACGCTGATCACGCCGATCTCGTCACCGAGCTCCAGGCCGTGCTTGTCGGCGGTGTCGGCGTCCACCATCACCTGGTCGGAGCCCTCGGGCGCCGCACCGGAGGTGATCTTCATGGTGCGGGCGTCGTTGTCGTTCCAGCTGCCGACGATGGTCGGGGCGCCGCTGGTGGGCGAGAGGCTCTCCTTGTCGCCGTCGACGACGGTCACCGAGGTGGAGAACACCGCGCCCTCGGCCGACTGCACGCCGTCCACCTTCCGCACCTCGGCGAGCACGGAGGCCGGGATGACCGGCGGCTTGCCGTTGTCGGAGGTCGTCTCGCCGCCGTCGGAGGCGTCCTTGGCGCTGACCGTGACGTCCGACGACGTGGCCGCGAACAGCTTGTCGAACGTCGTGGACATCGTGTCGGTGAACACGAGGGTCCCGCACACGAACGCCACGGACAGCAGCACCGCCACCGCCGACAGCGCCATCCGCCCCTTGTGCGCGAGGAAGTTGCGCATCGAGGTCTTCAGCACGGTCATGACGTGCGCCCCCGGGCGTCGAAGTCCTTCATCCGGTCCAGGACCTGTTCGGCCGTCGGCTGGTGCATCTCGTCGACGATGCGGCCGTCGGCGAGGTACAGCACACGGTCCGCGTAGGAGGCGGCGACCGGGTCGTGGGTGACCATCACGATGGTCTGGCCCAGGTCGTCGACCGAGCGGCGCAGGAAGCCGAGGACCTCGGCGCCGGCGCGCGAGTCGAGGTTCCCGGTCGGCTCGTCACCGAAGATGATCTCGGGCCGGGCCGCCAGCGCCCGCGCCACGGCGACGCGCTGCTGCTGACCGCCGGAGAGCTGGGTGGGCCGGTGCTTCAGCCGCCCGGCGAGCCCCACGGTCTCCACGACCCGGTCCAGCCACTCCTTGTCGGGCTTGCGTCCGGCGATGTCCATGGGCAGCGTGATGTTCTCGAGCGCGTTCAGCGTCGGCAGCAGGTTGAACGCCTGGAAGATGAACCCGATCCGGTCCCGGCGCAGCTGCGTGAGCTTCTTGTCCTTCAGGCCGGTGATCTCGGTCTCGTCCAGATGGATCTGCCCGCTGGTCACGGTGTCGAGCCCGGCGAGGCAGTGCATCAGCGTGGACTTGCCGGACCCCGAGGGGCCCATGATCGCGGTGAACTGGCCGCGGGCGATGTCCACGTCGACGCGGTCGAGCGCGACGACGCGGGTCTCACCGGCCCCGTACGCCTTCACGACCTGCCGCGCCCGCGCGGCAACGGCCGTACGCTCTCCAGTACCCCCGTGCCTGGGAATGGTCACAGCCGATGTCACGGTAATTCTCCTATGTCGGTCAGTAATTGGGACAGTAGTGCCCGGCGCGACCGCCGTCGTGCCCGACGGCCGCTCCGTGCGTGTTCGTTCGACGTGGTTCAGTCTGACGGCGGGGAGGATCGTGCGCCCTGGTGCCCGGCGCAGTCTTCTCCTGAGGAAAACCCCACCCCCGGTGGTGTGCCTTGCCGCCCCCCAGCGGCGTAAAGCCAGGTTAAGTACCGCCCCCGCCCCGTCTCGTCATCCGCCGGTACGAACCCTCCCCGAGCCGCAGTACGGAGGTACCCCTAAGGGCTCTCCCCCGACAGGCGTAGTGCTTCTCAGGGTTGTCTCCTTCCGACGCCCCACTCAGCCTCCACCCTCCCGCCACGTCAGGGTCAAGCCGTGAAAACCCCGATGCTCCGGAAGCGGTCCCCGCATACCGTTCCGGCATGCCGATCCTGGAACGCCTCCGCGCGGAGCACGCGCCCGCACTGCTGGCCTTCGAGCACGACAACCGCGCCTACTTCGCCCGCTCGGTACCGGACCGGGGGGACGCGTACTTCACGCCGTCCGGCTTCGCCGCCCGCCACGCCTCGCTCCTGGCCGAACAGGAGGCGGGCACCTGCCACTTCCATGTCGTCCTGGACGGGGACGGGAGGGTCGTCGGCCGGGTGAACCTGATCGACGTCGTGGACGGCTCGGCCGAACTCGGCTACCGCGTGGGGGAACGTGCGGCGGGCCGCGGCGTGGCGACGGCAGCGGTGGCCCGGGTCTGCCGTCTGGCAGCGCGGCCGTACGGCCTCACGACGTTGACCGCGGTCACCACGTCGGACAATCCCGCGTCGATGACCGTCCTCACCCGCAACGGCTTCACGCGCGTGCGGGACGTCACACTCGACGGCCGCCCCGGGGTGGGCTACGTCCGCCGGCACCTCCCACCCGGAGACGGGCGCGGGCACGGGCACGGCAAAAGCCCGGGTTGACGCCGGCAACACCCTCCATTCGGCCCCCAGACGATCCGGACGTCACATACCGACCGATCAGTTTGGCCAAAACGCGGCGCAGGACCCTACGCGCGAGTAGCGTGCGTGGCTCGCTCCCCCACCCCCCAACTCCCTGCCGTCCCCGCACGGACCGAGCCTGCAAGGAGCACGGGATGTCCTACGACCCGTATCCATCACCACGGGACCGTTCCCCGTGGGAGCCCACCCCATGGGACCCGCCGACGCCCCCGCGCCAGAACCCGTATCCCCCCGCCCCGAACCGCGACGCGTACGCCCCCTCCCACGCCACCCACCCGTGGCAGCCCGCTCCCCCGCCCCACCCCCCGACCCCACCGCGGCGGACGGCGGCCCGGGCCCCGCTCGGGCACCACAGCGACCTGCGCATCCTGCGCGGTGCCTACCGCTGGCAGCGACGCGTGGCGACACTCACCGCGCTCGGCTACTTCACCGTCTTCTTGATCCTGTCCGCGTACGCGCCGTCGTTCATGACCGGCACCGTCACCGACGGAGTGCCCATCGGCCTGCTGCTCGCCCTGCTCCAGGTGCCCGTGACCTGGCTGGCGATCGCTATGTACGAAGGCACCGCACGCCGCCGTGTCGACCCCCTCGCGGATCTCATCCGCAGGCAGACCGCGCTGGACGCCAGGCGGGAGGAGGCGCGATGACCGCCATGAGCCCGGAGTTCACCGGGAACGCGCAGGCCATGGCGCTCGTCGGCTTCTGTGCCGTCGTCACGGTCACGCTGCTGCTGTGCGTGATGACCGGCCCCGACCGTGACGACCTCGACGAGTTCTACACCGGCTACGGTTCCCTGTCCTCCCTGCGCAACGGCCTGGCGATCGCCGGTGACTACATCTCCGCGGCGACCGTCCTCGGCACCGGCGGGGTGATCGCCCTGTTCGGGTACGACGGCATCGTCCTCGCGCTGAGCACCGCCCTGTCGTTGATGCTGCTGATGTTCCTGCTGGCCGAACCGCTGCGCAACGCGGGCCGGTTCACCATGGGCGACGCCCTGACCCGGCGGATGCCGCAGGGACGCGCGGTACGCGTCACCGCCTGCGCCGTCACCCTCGCCGCGCTGCTGCCCATGATGCTGGTGCAACTCGCCGGCACCGGGCAGCTGATGGCGTTCCTCCTGGGCTTCTCCGGCGAGTCGCTGCAGACGGGCTGCATCATCGGAGTGGGCGCCCTGATGATCAGCTACGCGGCGATCGGCGGCATGAAGGGCACCGCCCTCATCCAGATCCTGAAGATCGTGATGCTGCTCGGCTCCGGCATCGTCGTCGCCGCCCTCATCCTGCACCGGTTCGACTGGAACCCGGGCGCCCTGTTCGACGCGGCCGCCGACAACAGCGGTGCGGGCTCCGCCTTCCTCGCCTCCGGCCTCCAGTTCAGCGGCGGCGCCGGCCCCGGCCTGGACATGATCACCTCGCATCTGACGGTCGTCCTCGGCGGCGCCTGCCTCCCCCACGTCACCATGCGCATGTACACCGCCTCCAGCGCCCGCCAGATACGCCGCTCCATGTCCTGGGCGGTGTCGAGCGTCGCCCTCTTCGTCCTCGTCATCACCGTCGTCGGCTTCGGCGCGACCGCGCTGATCGGACGGGAGGCGGTCGCACAGGCCGACCCGCGGGGCAACACCGCCTATCTGCTCGGCTCCCAGGCCGCGTTCGGCGCCGAGGTGACCACGGCGGAGACCTTCCTGTTCACCACCGTCACCACGGCGATCTTCCTCACCGTCCTCGCCTCCGTCGCCGGCATGATCCTCGCCTGCGCCAACTCCCTCGCCCACGACGTCTTCGCGGCCCGTGTCCAGGAGATGTCACCGCGCCGCGAGATGACCCTCGCCCGCCTCTCCGCGCTCGCGGTGGGCGTCCCCGCGATCCTGCTCGCCACCCTGGTGCAGCACCACAGCCTGCAGCCCCTGGTCACCCTGTCGTTCTGCCTCGGCGCGTCCGCCATCGCACCCGCCCTCGTCTACAGCCTCTTCTGGCGCCGCTACACCCGGACCGGTCTGCTCAGCACCCTCATCGGCGGCGCGCTCGCCGTGCTGCTGCTGATGCCGGGCACCAACCTCGTCTCCGGCTCCCCCCTGTCCGCGTTCCCGAACGCCGACTTCAACTGGTTCCCCTTCACCACGACCGGCCTGCTGTCCATCCCCGTCGGCTTCGCCTGCGGCTGGCTCGGCACGATGGCCTCCGGCCGGGCCGAGTCGGAGCAACAGCGGCACCAGTACGAGGCGGTGGAGGGGCTGATCCTCGCCGGAGCGGCACGCCGGAAGCACTGACCGCACCGCCGGACATGGCTGTCGAAGGCAGCGGGAAGAGCCCGCCCGCCCCCACCCCCGCACACAGCCGAGCCGGGCCCGGTCGTCCCATCCGACCGGGCCCGGCTCCCGCCTGTTCGCCGCCCTCAGCGGCGAGGGGTCACAGCAGGCCGTCCCACATCTGCTCCAGCAGGACCGACCACCAGCTGTCCGGCGAACCGAGAGCCGCCGGGTCCAGCGCCGCCAGTTGCATCTGGAAGTCGACGGTCCAGCGGCCCGCCTGCTCCTGGTTCAGCCCGTACCGCAGCCGCCACATCCGCCCCAGCAACGCCAGGCAGCGCGCGAACTCCGGCAGACCCGTGTTCACGAACTGCGGCGGTACGGGCGCACCGCCCGGCCCCGGCTCCACCGGCACCGCGACGATGTTCGCCGTGCCGTACTGCACACAGATCGCCTTGCCGAAGTCGCTGCCCATCACCAGGTACGAACCCGCGTCCGAGGCCGGCTGCACACCCCGCTCCACGGCCAGCTCCGCCAGCGTGGGCACCGGACGCCCCGGCTGGGCCTGCGCCCAGAAGAACGGACCCATGTCCAGCGGCAGTCCGGCCACCACCAGCGTGTGCGCCACCACCGGCGGCACCCCCTGCCGGGACACCGCGGCCTGCTCGAACCGGAACACACCCGGCCCGAACGCCCCCGCCAGTTCCTGTCCGATGACCTCCGGAGGAACCGGCGGCGCCGGCGGAACCGGCGTCAACGGCGCACGCACCGGCGCCGGCCGGGCAGGACCGTCTGCCACCTGATGCAACTCGCCCTGATGCGCCAGTAGTTGCTGCATGCCCTGCTGCCGGCTCGCGTGATCCGTGCCGTACGGGGCGATGTTCGTGATCCGCGCCTGCGGCCACTGCTCCCGGATCATCCGGGCACAGTACGCACCCGGCAGCTCACACGACTCCAACTCCGTGTGCAGCTCAAGCACTTGGTTCGGCGGCACATTCATCGCACGCAGCTCGTGGAAGATCTGCCACTCCGGGTGCGGCGTACCCGGCGCCGAACGCCGGATCAGCTGCTGCTCGGAACCGTCCTGCGCGCGGTAGCGCAGAACCGCCTGATAGCCGGGGCCGACCGTCGGCTGTCCGACGGGCTGCGGCGGACAGCCGTACGCCGGAGGCACCGCGCCGGGCACACCGCCGGGGACGCCGGGGGGTGCGGGAGGCGGCGGCATCCCGGGGACACCGGGCGGCGGCGGAGGTACGCCGGGGCCGCCGACCGGAGGACCGGCCAGCACGGTCTCGGCGTGGTGCACGGGACCACGCCCTCCTACGCCACCCGGGGCACCCGCAGCACCCGGGTGCCCCGGGTGCTGCGGCGCGCCGGGGACACCGGGCGGGGCGGGAGGCTGCGGCGCGCCCCCGCCGGACTCCGGCCGACCGGGGTCGGCGAACATCGTCGCGGCGTGATGCACCCCGCCGGGCGGCGTACCACCGGGCGCGGGCGGCGCCCCGGGCGGAGGCGGAGTACCGGGCGGCGGCGTCGGGCCGCCGGCCGGCGGCCGCCCGCTCGGGGCGCCTCCCGGGCCCTCGAAACCGCTGAGGCCGTTGGACCCCAGCGACGACACCATCTGCGTCGGTACGTACCCGCCCGCCGGACCACCCGGCGTGCCGGGGCCCGACGGGGGCGCGGACGGCGGCGGAGGCGTGGTCCCCGCCCGCACGCCCGGGGCGCCCGGCGGAGGCGGCGTCGTCGGGCCCGAGCCACGACGCGGCGGCGGCGCCTTGCTGGTCGCGGCATCGGCGATGTCCCCGGCGTCCGGCGCCGCCGGATGCGCCGGCGCACCCGGCGGAACCTGCGCGCCCGGAGCCTGGAGCGCCGGGCTCACCGCCGTCGGCGGCAGCCGGCTGCCTCCCGACATCAGCGCCGTCTGCGCATCCGGCGCCGACGGCGGCGGCGTGTCGTCGTCGGACTGGCTCAGCGGCGGAGCGAACACGGTCTCCGGCAGCGGCACGGAACGGTCCTCGCCGGCATCGGCGTTCGTATCCGTACCGGCCCACGGCGTCGCCTCGGCCGGCTCACCCGACGCACCGGAACCGGACCCGGCGGCCCCCGCCTGGGAGTCACCCCCACCGGCAGCGGGCCAGACAGCACCGGAGGAACCGGCCCCCGGACCCGCCGCCGCGGCGGCACCACCGGCGGTATCGCCGGTACCGGCCGCCCCCGCCGCACCGCTCGACGTCTCCCCCCGACGATCCGGAATCCCCAGCCGGTCCGCGGCCTCCTGCAACCACTCCGGCGGACTCAACAGGAACGACGTCTGATTCAGATCCACCCGCGCCGCGGGCGCCGGCTCCGGCACCGCCTCCGCACGGCCGTACTCCTCCTCGTACCGGCGGATCACCTCACCCACCGCCAGCGCGGGCCACAACGTCGCCTCACCACTGTCCCGGGCGATCACCAGCCGCTGCGCGCCGCCGTCCGAACGCGGCCCGTCCGCACGGTCCTCCGCCCACACCACGAACCCGAGGTCGAACTCCCTCACCCGCACCTCACGGTGCTGATACGACGGCACATCCCCGTTGATCCACTCTTCCGCACGCTCCTGCGCCTGCGCGAACGTCACCATCGCCAGACCTCACTCCCCCGCGGAGGAAACCGGAACGACCTGCGCGAAGCCGCCGTCCACCATCAGATTCGCCACCGTCTCCAACTCGGGCGGCGACCCCGCCAACCGTGCCAGAAACGCGTCGAAGTCGTCCCCGCACGGCAGCAGCAGCCGCTCCACCCGCTCCGCCGGCGTCCACGACGGATCCACGTCCCGCGCGTCGTCGTACGCGCAGAACCACACCGAACCCACCCGGTCGCCCTTCACCTTCACCGCCAGCAGACCGCCCTGGACGAAAGCGACCCCCAGGTAGTCCTTGGTGAGGTGATCACGCAGACACTTGTTGACATACACCAGGTCATTGACCGCGGCCTCGTCCCGCACCGTGAAGAACGGCTGGTCGACCAGCAGCCCCAACTCCGCGTCCAGCGCCGTCCCCACCGGGGCACAACCACCCGCCACCTTCAGGAACGACCGGTACGCGCCCGGCAGCCGGTACCCGAGGTCCTCCTCGACCTCCAGCACCTGCGCCTCGGTCACCGCGAGCCCCGACTTCGGCAGCCCGAAATGCGCCGGCCGCGTCTCCTGCAACGGCCGCGTCCCCCGCTTGTCCTGGTCCACGCCCGACGTCACCACACCACCGTGGTGCCGCAGCAACGCCTTCACCTCGACCGGCACCAGCTCCAGCCGCCGCGACGCCACCGCGTGATGCCACGTCCAGCCGTGCGGCGTCGCCACCGCCGGCACCGTGTCCCACAGCTCATGACCGGTCGCCGCCAGCGCCGCGTTCGCCGACACGTAGTCCGTCAGCCGCAGCTCGTCGACACCGAAACCCTCCGGCGGCTCCGCGATCTCCGCGGCCGCACGCGCGTACGGCGAGAAATCGGGGTAACCACGCTCGTCCACCCGCACCCCTCTCGGGTGACGGGCCGCCCGCACCGGATCCGGGAAGTGCACGACCTGCCCGGCATAGGCCGCATTCGGCGGCACGGTTTTCTGCCCGAGCCGACCTGTCGTCATGGCGGTTGCCCCCTGCGGCACTCTGTACGACCCACACCGACCACCCTCGGGCCGTTACGGAACGTATTCGACTGTCACGTCTGTTTCGACTGCTTACCGCCACTCCCCCGCCGGTGCCCCGCACGCCCTCCGCACGGCTCACCGCAGGAATCGCGGTGCCGACAGCCTATGCGGTACGACGACACCGGTCACCGGGCACCGGCCGCTCGCCCCTTCGGCTCCGTGACCAAACGTCACCCTCCCGTGACAGTCAGCCCAAACCTGGGCGTGTCACCCCGCCCCAGCTTCCCCATCAGCCACGCCATTTGGCACTCTGTGACCTTCCGGGGGATGCGCGGGAGGAAAAGACGATCATGAATATGACGCAAACAGGGACCCACCAGGGAACCCACACGGGTCGACCCGGCGCCCCCCGCACCGGCGACCCCCGCGTCGGCTGGAGCGCCACCGACGCCGCCCACACCCCCCTCCTCCACCACCGCCGCGACGGCATCCTGCCCACCATCGCCGCCGCCCTCTCCATCCGCGGCGCCACCCTCACCGGCACCGCCGCCCGCGGCGACACACCCCCCGACCTGCACCCCCTCGTCCAGGACTTCCTCGACACCCTCACCAGCGGCCAACGCGACCGCTTCACCGGCCGCTGCGCCGAAACCATCCTCATCTCCCGGCACATCACCGCCGCCGACAACGCCCGCAGCAAACGCGCCGCACGCAAACCCATGACCAACGGCGAAGCGCGCAAAGCACTCAAACAAGCCAAACTCACCGCCCGCCACATCCGCGAGGACGGCGACCCCCTCCACGGAGGCTTCGCCGCCCCCTGCCGCGCCTGCACCGCCCTCACCGCCCACTTCGGCGTCCGCGTCGTCGACCCCGGATAACCCCCGCCCCCCCTACCCCCCGGCACCGACCGGCCACCACCACGACGACGAACGAACGGCAGATGCACACCGACCGCACCCCCGCCCCCCACCACCCGGCCCCACCCGAGCCGGGGGGAACCCCAGCGCGCTTCCCCGACCCCGTCGACGCCGCCCTGCGCACCGCCGGCTGGAAACCAGGCCGCTGGGACATCAGACAAGCCGAAATCTGGGCCGACACCCTGCGCGACCACACCTCACCCGCCGGACACCGCCACGCCGTCTTCCCCTCCGCCGTCGAAGCCTGGGCCGAATTCGGCGGCCTCCACATCACCCCCACCGGCACCGGCCGCCAACTCGCCCCCGCCACCCTCCACCTCGACCCCCTGCACGGCCTCCACATGGCCCGCACCCTCGGCGACCTCGGCCGCGCCCTCGACACCGACGTCTGCCCCATCGGCGCCGAAACCGACACCCACACCCTCATCGCCATCGACACCCAGGGCCGCGTCTACGCCCTCGACCACACCGGCGACTGGTACCTCGGCCACCACATCGACCAGGCCCTCACCGCCCTCGTCACCGGCACCCGACCCGCCCGCCTCACCACCGGCTGACCACCCCTCCGGGCCCTGCCGGCCCGGCTCCCGGCCCCAGCCCGGCCCTCAGCTACGACGCCGGAATCACCGCCGACACCCGAAAACCCCCCGCATCCGTCGGCCCCGACACGAACACCCCACCCAGCGCCGACACCCGCTCCTTCATCCCCACCAGACCGTTCCCACCCGACGGCAACCGCGCCGACGCCCCCGCCTCCGGCGGCGGCTCGTTCTCCACCTGCATCGCGATCTCCGACACCCGATGCGCGAGCCGCACATACGTCTTCGCCCCCGGCGCATGCTTGTGGACGTTCGTCAACGCCTCCTGCACCACCCGATACGCCGTCGACTCCACCTCCCCCGCATACGACCGGCCCTCACCCTCCACCGACAGATCCACCACCACCCCCGCAGCCGCCGACTGCTCCACCAACTCGCCGATCTCCGCCAGCCTCGGCCCCTCGCCCCCCGCGCCCCGCGCCTCGTCCACCGCCCGCGACGCGGCCGCGGCCGCCGCCACACCCACCGCCACCAACGGCACCGCATCCCCCGCGCCCCGGCCCCCGCCGTCCCCACCGGACCGCAGCACCCCGAGCATCTCCCGCAACTCCGTCAACGCCTGCCGGCCCATGTCCCCCACCAGCGCGGCGTTCTTCACCGCCTTCTCCGGATCCTTCCGCGCCACCGCCTGCAACGCCGCCGCATGCACCACCATCAGACTCACCCGGTGCGCGACCACGTCGTGCATCTCCCGCGCGATCCGCGTCCGCTCCTCGTTACGCGCCCACTCGGCCCGCTCCTCGGCCCGCTCCGCCAACAACTGGAGCTCCCGCTCCAGACTGTCCGCCCGCTCCCGCAGACTCTCCATCAACCGCCGCCGCGCCCCCACGTACAACCCCAGCAGCACCGGCGGCGCGGTCAGCCCCAGCGACGTCGTGATCGACGCGAACGGAACGAACCAGTCCCCCAGGGTCAGCTCCCCGCGCGCCATGTCCTGCCGCACCCGCACGAACGTCACGATGAGCGTCCCCACCAGCGACATCCCCGCCAGCGACCCGATGATCCGGCGCGGCAACTCCGACGCGGCCAGCGTGTACAGGCCGACCAGGCCCATCAGAAAGCCCATCTGGGCCGGCGTGATGGCGATCACCACCAGCACCACGGCGATCGGCCAGTGCCGCCGCACCACCAGCACGGAACCCGCCAGCAGACCGAAGACCACCCCCGCGGCCACCGGAATCCCCGCGTCCCGCGCGAACGGGATCCCCTCCAGCCCGCACTCCAGCGCGGACACCGCCGCGAGGCTCACATCCAGCGCGGCACTCCGCCGCCTGCCCCACCACCACGGCCCTCCGCCGGCCGCCACATGGTCTTCCCCCGTCGTGGTCATGCCCTCCAGCCTACGGGCGCGCGGTGCCGCTTTTCCGGGCGGTTTCCCCGACTGAATCCCATCACGACCCGTGACCGTCCGGATGCGATACGGGCCGAAATCACTCGAACTACTGAATCGCACGCCGTTCGATCCCGGAAGCCCGCATTCCGCCCGGACGGTACGCGTATGACACACGCACCAGGCAAATACGCCGACTTCGAGGGGCTGCGGGAGCAGGCGGTGGCGCTGCGGCGGACGGGACTGAGCCGACGCCAGATCCGCGACCCCGGCTCCACGTCGACAACGACGACATCCCCAACCGCCTCCTGGAGGGCGAGCCGCCCCCGGAGTGGACGAAGCGCCCGAACGCGAAGGACGACCTACGGGACAAGGCGAGGGAGCTCCGACTCCAGGGCTGGACGTACGACCAGATCCAGGTCGAGCTGGGCTGCTCCAAGGGCTCGATCTCGCTGTGGGTCAGGGACCTGCCGAAACCGGAGCGACGCGACCCGACGGGACAGGCGAAGCTGGCGGCTCGGAAGAGGTGGGAGCACACGCTGGCGATCCGCGACGCGGAGCGCAAAGAAACCAAGGCGGCGGCACGCCAGGAGATCGGCTCCCTCACCGAGCGAGAGCTGTTCCTTCTCGGCGTTGGCCTCTACTGGGCAGAGGGTGCAAAGGACAAGGCATACAGCCGCCGCGAGTTCGTCCTCTTCGTCAACAGCGACCCAGGCATGATCACGGTGTTCATGGCATGGCTCGACCTGCTCAAGGTCGACCGTGAGCGCCTGCGCTTCCGCGTGATGATCCACGAGTCCGCCGATGTGGAGGGCGCGGAACGCCACTGGGCTGCCCTCGTAGGCATGGACAGCTCCCGCTTCAGCAAAACCACGCTGAAAAGGCACAATCCGAAGACAGTCCGCAAGAACGTCGGGGAGCACTATCGGGGCTGCCTCGTCATCAGCGTCACCCAGAGCGCCGACCTGTACCGGCGGATCGAATCGAGGGGTGGTGGAACGGAATCGTTCTTGGCACCCTGCCAGGCTCCGGTAAGGTCTGATGCAGCAATCCGCCGTAGTGTAATTGGCAGCACGGCACCCTTTGGAGGTGTTTCGGTCTAGGTTCGAGTCCTAGCGGCGGAGCTGTTCATCCGGGCCCTGACACCGCTGTCAGGGCCCGCACTCATACCCCCCTCGAACACCCCCGGTATCCTGCGGTTGTCCACCCCCACCCCATACAGCCGAAGGGCATCCCGTGAGCGCCAACCGCCCGGCAGCCGTCGTCGTACTCGCAGCGGGTGAGGGCACCCGTATGAAGTCGGCCACTCCGAAGGTCCTGCACGACATCTGCGGCCGTTCCCTGGTGGGCCACGTGCTCGCCGCCGCCGGTGAGCTGGAGCCGGAGAACCTGGTCGTCGTCGTGGGCCACGCCCGCGAGCAGGTGACCGCGCACCTCGCCGAGGTCGCCCCCGCCGTCCGCACCGCCGTCCAGGCGGAGCAGAACGGCACCGGGCACGCCGTGCGGATGGGGCTGGAGGAGCTGGGCGGTCCGGTGGAGGGGACCGTGGTGGTCGTCTGCGGCGACACCCCACTGCTGACGGGTGAGACGCTGCGGCAGCTGTCGGCCACGCACTCCGCCGACGGCAACGCGGTGACCGTGCTGACGGCCGAGGTGCCGGACGCGACCGGGTACGGCCGGATCGTGCGGGACGACACCGGCGCCGTGACGGCGATCGTGGAGCACAAGGACGCCACCGATGCGCAGCGGGCGATCCGGGAGATCAACTCCGGGGTGTTCGCGTTCGACGGGCGGCTGCTGGCCGACGCGCTGGGGAAGGTGCGGACGGACAACAGCCAGGGCGAGGAGTACCTGACCGATGTCCTGGGGATCCTGCGTGAGGCCGGGCACCGGGTGGGTGCGTCGGTGGCGGGTGATCACCGGGAGATCGCGGGGATCAACAACCGGGTGCAGCTCGCCGAGGCGCGGCGGATCCTCAACGACCGGTTGCTGACGGAGGCCATGCTGGCCGGGGTGACGGTGGTCGATCCGGCGACGACGTGGGTGGATGTGACGGTGACGTTCGAGCAGGACGTGCTCGTGCATCCGGGGACGCAGTTGCAGGGTGCGACGCATCTCGCCGAGGGCTGCGAGGTCGGTCCGAACACGCGGTTGGCGGACACGCGGGTGGGGGCCGGCGCGCGGGTGGACAACACGGTGTCGGCGGGTGCCGAGATCGGGCCGGAGGCGACCGTCGGGCCGTACGCGTATCTGCGTCCGGGGACGCGGCTCGGGCGCAAGGGCAAGATCGGTACGTACGTGGAGACGAAGAACGCGTCGATCGGTGAGGGGACGAAGGTTCCGCATCTGTCGTATGTGGGGGATGCCACGATCGGCGAGTTCTCGAACATCGGTGCGGCGAGTGTGTTCGTGAACTACGACGGACAGGACAAACATCACACGACGGTCGGGTCGCACTGCAAGACGGGGTCGGACAACATGTTCGTGGCACCTGTCACCGTCGGGGACGGGGCTTACACGGCTGCCGGCTCTGTGATCACGAAGGACGTGCCGCCCGGTTCACTGGCCGTGGCCCGTGGCCAGCAGCGGAACATCGAGGGCTGGGTGGCTCGTAAGCGTCCGGGGAGTGCTTCCGCGAAGGCGGCGGAGGCGGCTTCGCGGGGGTCGGCCGAGGAGGGTTGACCGGAAAGCGGCGCGTCCGATTCGGCGTACCGTGATAAATGCACATCTGCATCCCACCTGCTGAGACGGCTCCTCGCGTACGGACCGAGAGGCCGATCGTGACCGAGCCGCGTAACCCCTCGCCACCCGCGAGTCCCCGCGATACCTGCGAAACCTCTGAGGAGAAAGTGCTGTGACCGGGATCAAGACGACCGGCCAGAAGAAGATGATGTTCTTCTCCGGCCGCGCCCACCCCGAGCTTGCCGAGGACGTCGCCCGCCAGCTGGGGGTCGAGGTCGTCCCGACGAAGGCCTTCGACTTCGCCAATGGCGAGATCTATGTGCGGTACGAGGAGTCGGCCCGTGGTGCCGACTGCTTCCTGATCCAGAGCCACACGGCACCGATCAACAAGTGGATCATGGAGCAGTTGATCATGATCGACGCGTTGAAGCGTGCGTCGGCCAGGTCCATCACGGTCATCGTGCCGTTCTACGGTTACGCGCGGCAGGACAAGAAGCACCGCGGCCGTGAACCGATCTCGGCGCGTCTGATCGCGGACATGATGAAGACGGCGGGCGCGACCCGGGTGCTGACGGTGGACCTGCACACCGACCAGATCCAGGGCTTCTTCGACGGTCCCGTCGACCACCTCTTCGCGTTGCCGCTGCTCGCGGACTACGTGGGCGCGAAGGTGGACCGGGAGAAGCTGACCGTGGTCTCGCCGGACGCCGGCCGGGTGCGGGTGGCGGACCGCTGGTGCGACCGGCTGGGCGCGCCGCTGGCGATCGTGCACAAGCGGCGGGACAAGGACGTGGCGAACCAGGTCACGGTCCACGAGGTGGTCGGCAAGGTGAAGGGCCGCGTGTGCGTCCTGGTGGACGACATGATCGACACGGGTGGCACGATCTGCGCGGCGGCGGACGCGTTGTTCGCGCACGGTGCGGAGGACGTCATCGTGACGGCGACGCACGGTGTGCTGTCGGGTCCGGCGGCGGACCGGCTGAAGAACTCGCGGGTGAGTGAGTTCGTGTTCACGGACACGCTGCCGACTCCGCACGAGCTGAGCGGTGATCTGGACAAGATCAAGGTGCTGTCGATCGCGCCGACGATCGCGCGCGCGGTGCGCGAGGTGTTCGAGGACGGTTCGGTGACGAGCCTGTTCGACGAGCAGTAAGGGTTCTGCAGCCCGGCCCCCTGGTGGTCCGGGTGATCGTTTTGGGTGCGGCCTCCCTCGCCGAGTAGACTGCTGCAGTTGCTCGGCGAGGGAGGCCGTACCGCTTCGTGAGGAGCGGGGTACGGCGGTCCGTAATCGACGTGCTCTTCGTAGCAGGCCGTTCGTGGCCGGGTGACCACGTCCGTAACTGACTTCGAGGAGTGATGAGCATGGCCGATGTGAAGCTGCACGCCGAGACCCGTACCGAGTTCGGCAAGGGTGCCGCGCGTCGTGTCCGTCGTGACAACAAGGTCCCGGGTGTGGTGTACGAGCACGGTCTCGAGCCGCTGCACCTGACGTTCCCGGGCCACGAGCTGCTGCTGGCGCTGCGTACGCCGAACGTGCTGATCAACCTGGTCATCGACGGTGAGGGCAGCCAGCTGGCGATCCCGAAGGCGGTGCAGCGTGACCCGCTGCGCGGTGACCTGGTGCACGTGGACCTGCTGAAGGTGAAGCGGGGCGAGCGGGTCACCGTCGAGATCCCCGTGCACGCCGAGGGTGAGCTGGCCCCGGGTGGCAACCTGCTGGAGCACGTCCTTTCCGCGCTGCCGGTCGAGGCGGAGGCCACGAACATTCCGGACGGCCTGACCGTCTCGGTGCAGGGCCTGGCGGCCGGTGCCGCGGTCCTCGCCAAGGACCTGGTGCTGCCGGAGGGCGTGAAGCTGGCGGTCGAGGAGGACACCGTCGTGCTGCAGGTGCTGGCCGCGCAGGCCGAGGAGGTCTCGGGGGACGAGGACGAGGCCGCCGAGGCCTGATCGTCCTCGTGGGCTTCGTTGCCCGCGGAGGCTTCGCATTCTTCGATGCGCGTCGGCCGCTGTTCCCGTGCGGGGCAGCGGCCGACGCGCATTCAGGACTCGGATGCGCGGATGCGCGGATGTGTGAATGCGTGAATGCGTGAATACGTGGATGAGGGAGACACGGACGTGACGACCGATGACGCGGCGGCACCCTGGCTGATCGCGGGGTTGGGCAATCCGGGGCCGGAGTACGCGATGAACCGGCACAACGTGGGGTTCATGGTGGCGGACCTGCTGGCGGAGCGGGTCGGGGGCCGGTTCAAGCGGGCCGGGAAGGCCCAGGCGCAGGTGGTGGAGGGGCGGATCGGGCCGCCGGGTCCGGCGAGCCGGCGGGTGATCGTGGCGAAGCCGATGTCGTTCATGAACCTGTCGGGCGGTCCGGTGAACGCGCTGCGGGAGTTCTACAAGGTGCCGGTGGCTCATGTGGTGGCGGTCCACGACGAGCTGGACATCGACTACGGGACGCTGCGGCTGAAGCTGGGTGGCGGGGACAACGGTCACAACGGGTTGAAGTCGATGACGAAGGCGTTCGGGCGGGACTATCACCGGGCGCGGTTCGGGATCGGGCGTCCGCCGGGGCGGATGCAGGTGGCGGACTATGTGCTGCGGGACTTCTCGTCGGCGGAGCGCAAGGAGCTGGACTACTTCGTGGACCGGGCGGCGGACGCGGTGGAGTGTCTGGTGATCGAGGGGCTGGAGCGGGCGCAGGGCACCTACAACTCGTGAGCCGGATCCGGTGCCCCACACCCGGCCGAGGTTGACCGACCGTACAGGCATGGCCAAGGATCTCGGCCATGCCTTCTGCCGTCTCCTCCTCCCGGAGCGCTTCCCGGGGCTCTTCCCGAGGCTCTTCCCGAGGCTCCTCCCGGGGCTCTTCCCGAGGCTCCTCCCGGGGCTCCTCCCGAGGTTCCTCCCGGCGTTCCTCCGCCGCGCTGCGGCTGTGCCGGCTCGCGGCGATGGGCGCGGTCACCGTGCTGATCCTGATCGCGGGTGTGTGGGCGTCGTGGGGTACGGCGCAGTACGTGATGCTGACGAAGGGTCGGGAGCGGGGCACGGTCGCCGTGTCGTCGTGCGGTGCGGGGACCTGTGAGGGGGCGTACACGCCGTTGTCGCCGGGCTCGCAGCCGCGGGCCGCGGTCGTGCTGGAGGAAACGGTGGCGGTGGCGGAGGGACGGACGTACACGGTGGTGGTGAAGCCTGACGGGACCGAGGTGGTGCGTTCGGGTCCGGCGGGGGTGCTCTACGCGTGGGTTCCGCTGGGCGGGGCGCTGATGCTGGCGTCGGTGGTGGTGGCGGGCGGGTTGCTGCGGACACGGCCGGCGTGGGTGATGGGGTTGTCGGGCGTGGCGCTGGTGACGGCGGCGTTCCTGGTGAGGTGAGGGCGGGCCCGTACGCGGTCCGGTGTACGACGGACGACGGTGCCCCGGGCCGGTGCGCGGCTCGGGGCACCGTCGTGTGCCGCGGGGGTCAGCCGGTGTTGCGCAGGCCGGCGGCGACTCCGTTGACGGTGAGCAGGAGGGCTCGGGCGAGCAGGGGGTCGGGCTCCGTGCCGGCGGTGGCGGCGTCGCGCTGGCGCTTGAGCAGGGCCACCTGGAGGTAGGAGATGGGGTCGAGGTAGGCGTCGCGGATGGCGAAGGTCTGCTTGAGCACCGGTTCGGCGTCCAGGAGTTCGCTCTCGCCGGTGACGCGGAGCACCTCGGCGACGGTGAGTTCGTGTTCGACGCGGATGGTGTCGAAGACGTGCCCCAGGTGGTCGGGGACGAGGGTGTCGACGTAGTGCCGGGCGATGCGCAGGTCGGTCTTGGCGAGGGTCATCTCGACGTTGGAGATGAAGTTGCGGAAGAAGTGCCACTGTTCGTGCATCTCGTCGAGCACGGTGTCCAGGCCGGCTTCGCGCAGGGCCTTCAGGCCGGAGCCGACGCCGAACCAGCCGGGCACGATCTGGCGGGACTGGGTCCAGCCGAACACCCAGGGGATGGCGCGCAGTCCGTCCAGGCCGGCGCCGGAGTCGGGGCGGCGGGAGGGCCGGGAGCCGAGGTGGAGGTCGGCGAGCTGGTCCACCGGCGTGGAGGCGAAGAAGTAGGCCGGGAGGTCGGGGTCCTCGACGAGCCGGCGGTAGGCGGCGTGGGCGGCGTCGCTGACGACGTCCATGGCGGCGTCCCAGCGGGCGAGCGCGTCGTCGGACTGGCGGGGAGCGGTGTGCAGGGCGGACGCCTGGAGGGTGGCGGCGACGGTCAGTTCCAGGTTTTCCCTGGCGAGTGCGGGGATGAGGTACTTGTCGGAGATGACCTCGCCCTGCTCGGTGACCTTGATCTCGCCCTCGAGGGTGCCCCAGGGCTGGGCGAGGATGGCGTCGTGGGTGGGGCCGCCGCCGCGGCCGACGGTGCCGCCGCGGCCGTGGAAGAGGCGCAGGCGGACGCCGTAGCGGTGGGCGACGTCGCGCAGTCGGCGCTGGGCGCGGTGGATCTCCCACTGGCTGGTGGTGATGCCGCCGAACTTGGAGGAGTCGGAGTAGCCGAGCATGACCTCCTGGACGTCGCCCCTGAGCGCGACGAGGCGCCGGTAGGACGGGTCGGCGAGCATGTCCTCGAGGATGGTGTCGGCGGCCTTCAGCTCGTCGGTGGTTTCGAGGAGCGGGACGATGCCGATCTTCGCCCAGCCGGCGTGCAGGTCGATGAGTCCGGCCTCGCGGGCGAGGACGGTGGCGGCGAAGACGTCGTCGGCGCCCTGGCACATGGAGATGACGTAGGACTCGATGACCTCGGGGCCGAAGATCTCCAGGGCCCGCTTGACGGTCTGGAAGACGCCGAGGGTCTTCTCGCCGGCCGCGTCGACGGGCGCGGGGATGGGGGCGAGGGGGCGGCGTGAGCGCAGTTCCTTGGCGAGGAGCTTGGTGCGGTAGTCGCGGGGCATGTCGGCGTAGCGCCAGGATTCCTCGCCGAGCCGGTCGAACAGCTGGCCGAGGGCGTGGTGGTGGGCGTCGGCGTGCTCGCGTACGTCCATGGTGGCGAGCTGGAGGCCGAAGGCGGCGAGGGTGCGGATGGTGCGGGCGAGCCGGCCGTCGGCGAAGAGACCGCCGCGGTGTTCGCGCAGTGAGGCCTGGATGATCCGCAGGTCGGCGAGGAGTTCGCCGGTGCCGAGGTAGTCGCGGCCGGGCTGGTGCGGGGTGTCCTTGGCGAGGCGCTGCTTGGTGTTCTCGAGCTTCTGCCGGATGCAGGTGGCCTTGAGCCGGTAGGGCTCCTCGGCGTTGAGGCGCTTGTAGCGGGGGCTGATCTCGGGGAGGGCGTCGAGGTCGGCCTTCAGTGAGGTCAGCAGTTCCTCGGTGGCTCCGGCGTAGCGGATGGAGTTGGAGAGGAATCCGCGGAGTTCGTCGATCATCTCCAGGGCGTCGTTGATGCCGTGTTCGTGCTGGAGGATGAGGACGTCCCAGGTCACCTGGGGGGTGACGTTGGGGTTGCCGTCGCGGTCGCCGCCGATCCAGGTGCCGAAGGTGAGGGGGCGGGTGTCGTCGGGGAGCTTGACGCCGACGCGTTCGAGTTCCGCGGTGAGGTCCTCGAGGACGTCGCCGACGGCGCCGGCGTGGAGTTCGTCGAGGTAGTAGATGGCGTTGCGGGCCTCGTCGGCGGGTTCGGGGCGGACCACGCGCAGTTCGTCGGTCTGCCAGACGAGGTCGATGTTCTCGGCGAGGCGGATGTCGAGGCGGCGCCGGTCGGAGGCGATGACGGGGGTGTCGAGGAGGGCGGCGATGCGGCGCAGCTTGTTGAGGACGGAGCGGCGTGCGGCCTCGGTGGGGTGGGCGGTGAAGACGGGGCGGACGTTGAGGTGCCGCACGGTTTCCCGCAGGTGCTCGGGGTCGGCGTCCTTGAGGCGGTCGGCGGTGCGGGCGAGCAGTCCGCCCTCGGTGGCGCGCCGGGCGCGCAGTTCGCGGCCGCGGTGGACCTGCTCGGTGACGTTGGCCAGGTGGAAGTAGGTGGAGAAGGCGCGGACCAGCTTGGCGGCGGTTTCGAGTTCGGTGCCGCGCAGCAGTTCGGCTGCGGCCTCGCCGTCCTCGCGGGTGAGTCGGCGGACCTTTTCGACGAGGTCGAGGAGTTCGGGGCCGTCCTGGCGCACGAGGGTCTCTCCGAGGAGATCACCCAATCGGCGGATGTCGGCCCGCAGTTCGCTGCTCGTGGTCGCCGTGGACACGGTCTGGTCGTCGGCACTGCTCACAGGTGCGGCTCCTTGCAGTGTTGAAGCTGGTCTGGAGGGAACCCGGACGGCGTCTCGGGCGGCTGGTGCCGCATACGGGCCGGGCGTCCGGGAAGGAATCAGAGCGGACCGCGCTGTCCGACCGGCTTCCAGGATAGGTGTCAGCCGGGACGCGCAGGCTCGTGGGCTCGTGCCGCCGGGCCTCGCACTGCCATACTTACGATGCCGTAGGTTACGGGACCGTAGGGAGTGTCGCGCGGTTCCGCTGCCCGGCGTCGCCCTCAACCCTCATACCTCACAGGGGACACGCATGACCTCAGGCCCCGATGTCATCGACGAAGCCTCCAAGAGGCCCGCGCCCGACTCCGACACCGCCGCCGTCCCGTCCGCCACGCTGGGTGGCGAGCGCAAGCGTTCCATCGAGCAGATCACTCTGCTGCTCTTCATCATCGTGCCGTTCCTGGCACTGCTGGCGGCGGTGCCGCTGGGGTGGGGCTGGGGGGTGAGCTGGCTGGACCTCGGGCTGCTGGTGTTCTTCTACTTCCTCGGCTGCCACGGCATCACCATCGGTTTCCACCGTCACTTCACGCATGGTTCGTTCAAGGCGAAGCGGCCGTTGAAGATCGCACTGGCGGTGGCGGGGTCGATGGCGGTGGAGGGGCCGCTGGTGCGCTGGGTGGCGGACCACCGCAAGCACCACAAGTTCTCGGACGCGGAGGGCGACCCGCATTCGCCGTGGCGGTACGGGGAGTCGGTGCCGGCGCTGCTGAAGGGCCTGTGGTGGGCTCATCTGGGCTGGATGTTCGACGAGGAGCAGACCCCGCAGGACAAGTACGCACCGGATCTGATCAAGGACCCGACGCTGCGTGCGATCTCCCGCCAGTTCATTCTGTGGACGGTGTTGTCGCTGGCGCTGCCGGCGCTGATCGGTGGTCTGGTGACGATGTCGTGGTGGGGCGCGTTCACCGGCTTCTTCTGGGGGTCACTCGTTCGGGTGGCTTTGTTGCACCATGTGACGTGGTCGATCAACTCGATCTGCCACGCGGTGGGCAAGCGGCCCTTCAAGTCGCGGGACCGTTCGGGCAACGTGTGGTGGCTGGCGGTCCTGTCCTGCGGTGAGTCCTGGCACAACCTGCACCACGCCGACCCCACGTCCGCGCGGCACGGGGTGGAGCGGGGGCAGCTGGACTCCTCGGCCCGACTGATCCGCTGGTTCGAGCAGTTGGGCTGGGCGTACGACGTGCGGTGGCCGTCACGCTCGCGTATCGATTCGCGCCGTAACAGCCGTAACAGCGGGGAGGGCGGCTCCCGGCGCGGGCGGGAGACGGCTGAGGCGGCATGATGGTCGCTGTGGCGACCGACTCCAGCAACACCTCGAGCAACGACAAGCCGCGGCGGACTCGCCGCACCCGGATGACCGGTGCGGAGCGCCGTCAGCAGCTGCTGGAGATCGGCCGCACGTTGTTCGCCGCGAAGGGTTTCGAGGCCACGTCGGTGGAGGAGATCGCGGCGAAGGCCGGGGTCTCCAAGCCGGTGGTGTACGAGCACTTCGGCGGCAAGGAGGGCCTGTACGCGGTGGTGGTGGACCGCGAGATGCGGCGCCTGCTGGACATGGTGACGGGTTCGCTGACCGCGGGCCATCCGCGGGAGCTGTGCGAGCAGGCGGCGTTCGCGCTGCTGGACTACATCGAGGAGTACACGGACGGTTTCCGCATCCTGGTCCGCGACTCCCCGATCCCGCAGTCGACGGGGTCCTTCGCCTCCCTCATCTCGGACATCGCCACCCAGGTGGAGGACATCCTCGGCCGCGAGTTCAAGAGCCGCGGCTTCGATCCCAAGCTGGCTCCGCTGTACGCGCAGGCGCTGGTGGGGATGGTCGCGCTGACCGGCCAGTGGTGGCTGGACGTCCGCAAGCCGAAGAAGGCGGAGGTGGCCGCGCACCTGGTGAACCTGGCCTGGCACGGCCTGGACGGCCTGGAGCCGAAGCCGCGGCTGATCGGACACCGCAAGAGCTGAATCCTCGGCCCGGACACGTGGCGTCGTGTGCCCATGACCGAGATGACGATCAGCGCGGCCGCCTCCCGGCCGGAGGATCCGGTCCGCCGGCCGGGAGGCGGCCGCGAGCCCGTCGCTCTCACCGACGAGGGCGGCGTGACCGCGCTCCTCGTCGCTCCCCAGGTGATCGAGGATCCGGAAGACGCCCCGGCCGTCGCCGACCACCGGCGCCGGAAGGCCGAGGGGACCCTCGAAGAGGGCATCCCGCACGCGGAGGTCGGACGTCTGCTGGGCCCGCGTCCGTGAGCCGACGGGAACGCCAGCCGGCCGGCTCCAGGAACTCCAGCCGGTCGCCCACCGGGTCCTCGGAGTGGAAGCGCCTGTGGCCGGGGAGGTCGTCGTCCCGGATGACCGGGGCACCGCGGCCCGCCAGGCGGGCGGCGTACGCCTCGATGCCGGCCACCCTCAAGCCGGGGTGAGCCTTCCCGGCGGGCCGGAAGTCGTCCTCGATGCCCAGACGGAGCTGTACGCCTCCCGCCCGGAACCAGCAGCCGCCGCGCACGGCCGGAGCAGGCGGCTTCGGCGCCTCGGTCATGCCGAGGATGTCGGCGCAGTACGCGCGGAGGCGGCCCTCGGAGCCGGGCGGTGCGGCGAGCTGCACATGGTCGACGGCGGTGAGCGTCCGTCACGCCTCCTTGACGGCGACCGCGAAGACGCGGCGGAAGGGGAACGGGGTGCCGTGCGGGCCCGCCGGGTAGGCGGCGCGCAGGGCGGTGCGGTACTCCTCGACGAAGGCGTCCCGTGCCCCGGGGTCGTCGGCGAGGGCGGTGAGGACGGGCCGCAGGCCGGTGCCCCTGACCCAGTCCAGGACGGGGTCCGGCCCGTGCAGCAGGTGGATGTACGTCGTCTCCCACACGTCGGCCGTGCAGCCGGCGCCGGTGAGGTGGTCCAGGTAGGCGGCGGGGGTGAGGACGGCGCCGGCGTGGCGCAGGGTGCCGGAGAGGCGGGCCCGCCAGCGCGGGGAGTCGGCGAGTCCGCGCATGAGGGTGTGGCTGGGGGCGTCGAAGTTGCCGGGCACCTGGAAGGCGAGGGCGCCGCCGGGGGTGAGCGAGGCGATCCAGTCGGCGAACCGGTCCGTGTGCCCGGGGATCCACTGCAGGGTGGCGTTGCTGATGATCAGGTCGTACGGCCGGCCGGGCGTCCAGGTGCGGACGTCGGCGCGGGCGAAGTCCAGCCGGCCGCCGCCCGGGGTCGGGCCCTGGTGGTCGACGTGGGCCTTGTCGAGCATCTCGGGCGAGTTGTCGTAGCCGGTGATGCGGGCGGCCGGCCAGCGGTCGGCGAGCAGGGCGGTGACGTTTCCGGCGCCGCAGCCGAGGTCGGCGATGCGGGGCGGGTCACCGGGGAGCTCGGGGACGCGGGCGAGGAGGTCGAGGAAGGGGCGGGTGCGCGGACCGGCGTGACGCAGGTACTGGAGGGGGTCCCAGGTGGGATCGGTGACCGCGGGCATGGAGCCTCCTGGAGTCGGCCGACGGGTACCCAGCGTCCCGCACACACTGTCTCGCCGTCAAGAAACTTGACCTCAAGAGACTTCACATCGACACAACCACTACACTGATCGCCATGGAGGACGAGGTCGATCGGCTGGTCGCAGCATGGCGCCGGGAGCGCCCGGACCTCGACGTGGAACCGCTCGAGGTCCTCAGCAGGGTGAGCAGGCTCGCCCGGCACCTGGACCGGGCCCGCAGGCTCGCGTTCTCCGAGCACGGCCTGGAGCCCTGGGAGTTCGACGTACTGACCGCGCTGCGCCGCGCGGGCACCCCCTACCAGCTCTCGCCGGGGCAGCTGCTCACCCAGACACTGGTGACCTCGGGCACGATGACCAACCGCATCGACCGCCTGGCCAAGAAGGACCTGGTCGCCCGGCTGCCCGATCCCAACGACCGGCGCGGCGTCCTGGTCCGCCTCACGGACGAGGGCCGCGACCGCGCCGACCAGGCACTGGCCGGGCTGCTGGCGCAGGAGCGGGCGATCCTCGCCGAGCTCTCCCACACCCAGCGCGGCGAACTGGCGGGCCTGCTACGCCGGCTGACCGCCCCGTTCGACAACGTCCCGGGCTGAGGCCTGCCCGAGGTCGACGGGCCCCACGCCCGCCCGCCGGGCGAGGGCGACGGCGGCGAGCGTGGAGTGCACGCCCAGCTTGCCGAGCACGTTCTGCATGTGCGTACGGACGGTGTGCGGGGACAGGTACAGGCGCTCGGCGACGGCCTTGCGCCCCAGGCCCGCCACCATGCACCGCAGCACCTCCCGTTCCCGCGGGGTCAGGGACTCCACGAGCCGTTCGCTCTCCGTGCGGTGCTTGCGCGCGGCGGTCAGTTCACGCAGGACGCCGGTGAGCAGGGCGGGCGGCAGATGCGTCTCGTCGCGCAGCACGCCCCGGATGACGGTGAGCAGCCGGCTCAGCGAGCAGTCCTTGGCCACCCAGCCGCCGGCGCCGGCCTGCAGGGCGAGCGCGGCGCGGCGCGGGTCGTCCTTCTCGGCGAGCACCACGATCCTTACCTGCGGGTGGACCGAACGCACCCCGGTGACCAGGGACATTCCGTCGACGAGGCCGTCCTCGTCGGCCGCCTGCACCGGTAAGACGGACCGGCCGCCCGTCATCGTGCCGCCCAGGTCGGCGTCGACGAGGATCACGTCGAACCGCCGCCCCTCGCCGACGGCGCGCTCCAGGCAGCGCAGCGCGGCCGGGCCGCTGCCCGCCGCGGACACCTCGACGTCGGGCTCCGCGGCCAGGGCCGCGGCGAGCGACTCGGCGAAGATGCGATGGTCGTCGACGACCAGGACTCGGACACGTTGCACGAAACCCCCTTCCCCGAGCTCTCTGCAGAGCTGGGGACTACCCCATGGTCGGAGGACGACACCCACCCGGCGCGGGTGCGAACCCGAAGCCCGGTCCCGGACTCACCGGACCGGCCTCGACCGGACCCGGGACGGACCGTTCGGCACCGCCCGGCCGCCGCCGTGCGCCCCCGCCGCCCCGCCCCGGGCCTCGTACCCGAGTGTCTCGCCCCCCTGAACGGCGCCGGCCCCCACCGGCGCTGTTCATCAGAGTACGGGCGGGGGCGGTCGGCGGAAGGTTATTTGCAGAACTGGCGGCCTTGCGCGTTTATGGTGAGCCGCATGTTTCGTCTTGAGGCAGAAGTCGACAGAGCCCGACGTGATCTGCTCCGCAGGCGGCTGCGGGACACCAATACGGCTGCCTCACCGGTGCTGCGCGCCCTGCGCGGAACCCCCGACGAACGCGAGTCCCCTTTGCACGTGTGGGCATCGGACCCGGCCGGCGTTCTGGCGGGCGGCCTGGTCGGCCACACCTGGACGACCTGGCTGCACGTGACGTACCTGTGGGTCGACGAACGCCACCGCGGCGCGGGCCTCGGCGCCCTCCTCCTCTCCACGGCGGAACGCATCGCCGCCGACCGGCGCGGCTGCCGCGCCTCCCGCGTGGAGACCTGGGACTTCCAGGCCCCGGAGTTCTACCGACGCCACGGCTACGAGGTGGTCTGCGCCATCCCCGACTACCCCCCGGGCATCACGGAGTACACCCTGACCAAGCCCCTGGAGCCGGCCGCTGAAACCCGCCGAACCCGCCGAACCCGCCGAAGGTGACACCGCCCCGCCGCCACATCACGCCATTCGGCGCCCGAGCGCTTCTTCCGTCGCGCGGGACGGTGCGTCCGGCGCTCAGCGCACCCGTCGTGCCCCGGCCGAAGGCACCGCCTCGAAGATGCGGGGGGTCTTGAAGCCGGCCGTCGTGAAGGTTTTCCGTATCGCCTCGGTGATGGTGTCCACCTCCGTCGCCTCGGCCAGGACGATGGCGGAGCCGCCGAAGCCGCCGCCGGTCATGCGGGCGCCGAGGGCGCCGGAGGCCAGGGCCGTGTCGACGACCAGGTCGAGTTCGGGGCAGGAGACGCGGAAGTCGTCCCGGAGGGAGGCGTGGCCGGCGGCGAGGACCGGGCCGATGGCGCGGGTGTCGCCCGACTCCAGCAGGGCGATCACCCGTTCCACCCGCTCGTTCTCGGTCACGACATGGCGGACCAGGCGGCGGACCTCCTCCTCGTCGCCCAGCCGGGCCAGGGCCGCGTCCAGGTCCGCGTGGGCCACGTCGCGCAGGGCGTCGACGCCCAGCAGGGCGGCGCCCTTCTCGCAGCCGGCCCGGCGCTTGCCGTACTCGCCCTCGCTGTGGCTGTGCTTGACGCGGGTGTCGACGACCAGCAGGCGCATGCCCTCGGCGGCCAGGTCGAAGGGTATCTGCCGCTGGGAGAGGTCGCGGGTGTCGAGGAACAGCGCGTGGCCGCTCTCGCAGCAGGCGGACGCCGTCTGGTCCATGATGCCGACGGGGGCGCCGACGTAGACGTTCTCCGCGCGCTGGCACAGGCGGGCCAACTGCCAGCCGCGCAGGCCCAGTTCGTACAGGTCGTTCAGGGCCAGGGCGACGGCGACCTCCAGGGCCGCCGAGGAGGACAGGCCGGCTCCGGCCGGGACCGTGGAGGCGAGGTGGATGTCCGCGCCGGTCACCGGGTGGCCTGCCTCGTGCAGGGCCCAGACGACGCCCGCCGGGTAGGCGGTCCAGTTCTTGTCCGTGCCGGGGGTGAGGGAGTCCACCGTCAGTTCCACGACGGGCGCGTCCGCGTCCGCGGAGTGCAGGCGCAGGACGCCGTCGTCGCGCCGGGAGACCGCCGCGACCGCGGTGTGCGGCAGGGCGAACGGCATGACGAAGCCGTCGTTGTAGTCGGTGTGTTCGCCGATGAGGTTGACCCGGCCCGGCGCCGCCCAGACGCCGTGCGGTGCGGCTCCGTACAGTTCCCGGAATCGCTCGCCGACCGTTCCCTCGGCCGTCTCGCCGGCGTTGGACTCGCGCATACCCTGCCCCTGACCCTTCGTCACGTACTGCTAAACGCCTTGCCCGGTGTGCCGCTGCGCGAACTCCCACGCGTCCGCGACGATGCCCGGGAGGTCGGCGCGGGACGGCTTCCAGCCCAGTTTCTCGCGGGCCGTGGCGGCCGACGCCACCAGGACCGCCGGGTCGCCGCCCCGACGGGGGGCCACGACCTCGGGGATCGGGTGACCGGTGACCTGACGGACCGTCTCGACGACCTCGCGGACGGAGAAGCCGTTGCCGTTGCCGAGGTTGCAGATCAGGTGTTCACCCAGGGCCGCCGCCTTCAGCGCCAGCAGGTGTGCCTCGGCCAGGTCGGCGACGTGGATGTAGTCGCGTACGCAGGTGCCGTCCGGCGTCGGGTAGTCGTCGCCGTAGACGCTGATCGCCTCGCGCCGGCCCTGGGCGACCTGGAGGACGAGCGGGATCAGGTGGGACTCGGGGTCGTGCCGCTCGCCGAAGTCGCCGTACGCGCCGGCCACGTTGAAGTAGCGCAGCGAGACCGCGCCCAGGCCGTGCGCCGCCGCCTCGCCGGTGATCATGTGGTCGACGGCGAGCTTGGAGGCACCGTAGGGGTTGGTGGGCCGGGTCGGGGCGGATTCGAGGATCGGGACCTGTTCGGGCTCGCCGTAGGTCGCCGCGGTGGAGGAGAAGACCAGCCGGCGCACGCCCGCCGAACGCATCGCGTCCAGCAGCGCCATGGTGCCGCCTACGTTGTTCTCCCAGTACTTCTCGGGCCGCACGACCGACTCCCCGACCTGGGAGAACGCGGCGAAGTGCAGGACGCCGTCGAAGGAGGGGTCCAGCCAGGTGGCGGCGGAGCGGATGTCGCCCTCGATGAAGGACGCACCGGCCGGGACGGCCTCGCGCAGTCCGGTGGAGAGGTTGTCGAGGACGACGACCTCGTGGCCGGCTTCCAGCAGATGCTGGGCCACGACACTTCCGACATAGCCCGCGCCACCGGTGACCAGATACTTCCCGCTCATGAACTCGCTACCTCCCGCAGTCGCTCGGCCGCGCGCTCCGGCGGCACGTCGTTGATGAACACGTTCATACCGGACTCGGAACCCGCGAGGAACTTCAGCTTGCCGGGGGCGCGGCGAATGGTGAAAAGCTCGAGGTGGAGCGCGAAGTCGTCGCGCGTGACCCCGTCGAACTCCGCCGGCATGCCGAACGGGGCCTGGTGCCAGGCCGCGATGTACGGCGTCGGGGACCCGCCCTCCCCGCCGAAGATCCGGTCGAACCGCCGCAACAGTTCCAGGTAGATCCGGGGGAACTCCGCGCGTGCCGCCTCGTCGAGTCCGAGCAGGTCGGGCACCCGGCGCCTCGGGTACAGGTGGACCTCGTAGGGCCAGTGCGCCGCGTAGGGCACGAAGGCGGCCCAGTGTTCCCCCTCCAGGACGACCCGCTCGCCCGCGAGCTCCTCCGCCAGGACGGCGTCGAACAGATTTCCCCCTCCGGTTTCCTCCTTGTGCGCGGCCACCTGGCGCAGCATCAGGGCGGTGCGGGGGGTGGTGAACGGATAGGCGTAGATCTGCCCGTGCGGGTGCTGGAGGGTGACGCCGATCTCGGCTCCCCGGTTCTCGAAGCAGAACACCTGCTCGACGGAGGGCAGATGGGACAGCTCCGACGTCCTGTCCGTCCAGGCGTCCAGGACCAGCCGGGCCTGCCGCTCGCTCAGGTCGGCGAAGGAGGCGTGGTGGTCGGAGGTGAAGCAGACGACCTCGCAGCGGCCGGAGTCACCGGCCAGTGAGGGGAAGCGGTTCTCGAAGACCACGACGTCGTACGAGGAGTCCGGGACCTCGCTGAGCCGGTCGCCCTCGGAGGGGCACAGGGGGCATTCGTCGGCCGGGGGGTGGTAGGTGCGGCCCTGCCGGTGGGAGGCGACGGCGACACGGTCGCCGAGCAGCGGGTCGCGGCGGATCTCGGACGTCGTGACGGTGGCGGCCAGTGGGCGGCGGTCGGCCGCGTCGCGCACGGTGTCGTCGCGCAGGTCGTAGTAGATGAGTTCGCGACCGTCGGCCAGCCGGGTCGAGGTCTTCTTCACGCCGGACGCTCCATTCGAGCCGTTCACCGCACTGTTTTCCGCACAGCGCTGTTTTCTGCACAGCGCCGCCTTCACACTCTTCCAACAGAACCCAACACACCAAAACACAACACACCACAGCCGTCAATGTCACCATCGCGGGCACCACGCCGGAGAAACAGGAGCAGGGAGCAGAGGTGGGGGTGTCCGGCACCGCGGACACCCCCACCTCTGCTCCCTGCTCCTACTGCCCGGAGTGCGCCGTCCCCCGCACCGGCCCCACCCGGTCCAGCAGTCCCGTCCGGGCCGCCAGCGCCGCCGCCTCCAGCCTGGAGCCCACACCCAGTTTCATCAGCACGCGCTGCACATGCGTCCGTGCCGTGGACGGCGCTATCCCCATGCCCTCCGCGATCAGCCGGGTGTCCTCGCCGTCGGCCACCCGGACCAGGACCTCCACCTCGCGCGGGGTCAGCATCCGCAGCAGCCGCTGCCCCTCGTCGTCCGGTTGCACCGCCGGATTCAGCAGCTCGCCGAACGCCCCCTGCAGCAACTGCGGCGCCACCGCGGCCTCCCCCGCCCGCGCCTTCATGATCGCCCGTTCCACGCCCTCGATGCGTTCGTCGTGCCGCACATAGCCGGACGCCCCCGCCGCGAACGCCGCCGCGATCCCGCGAGGGCTGGGCACCGGGCCCAGCACCAGCACCGCCACCTGCGGCCGCTCCCGCTTGATCTTCACCACCGGATCGAAGATGCCGGGCTCCGCCGGCGCCGCCGTCCCCAGCAGGCACACCTCCGGCGCCCTGCTGATCACCAGATCCGCCGCCCCCGCCACCGGTGCCGCCGCGGCCAGCACCCGGTGTCCCCGCAGCTTCAACGCCGAGGCCAGCGCCTCGGCGAGCAGCCGGTGGTCGTCGACCACCATCAACCGCACGCCCATGTATCAACCCCCCATACCGCGAGCGCACCCCCGTGCGCCGCCTCCCCGTCCGGTCCCGGAAGCTACACGCTTGTTCGACGTTGCGCTCCCCCTACCGGCGAGAATCGCCCCGGATCACCGAAATTCTCGTATTCGGTGGCGATGGGCACCCGATGAGCGGTACGCGTACGGCCCCGCCCCTGAGCAGGGGCGGGGCCGTACGAACGGGCCGACGGAACGATCAGTCGGTACCGAAGGCGATCGCCAGGTACTCCTTCCTGTCCAAGGTGGACTCGCTGGCGTACACCTTCGACATGTACAGGCGCCCCTGCGAGAACAGCACCTCGGCGCTCCTGGGCGACATGTCCGTCTCCACGTCCCGCACCGACTCCGTCGCCGGGTTCTCCAACAGCTTGGTCTGCTTGAAGGTGCCGCCGTCGATGCTCACGACCTGCCCGCCCTTGTCGTAGGGCGGCCGCTTGTACGCCAGGACGTTGCCGCCGTCCATGCGCAGCGGGGTGATCGTGTAGCCGTCGCCGGCCTCGGCGCGCTGGCCGGTCTGCTTGCCGGTGGCCAGGTCGAAGGCGACGATCTCGTTGGTCCTGGTGAACTCGCCCGTGCCCTCGCGCTCCTCGGTCGGGATGTACAGCCGGTCGTTGCCGACCGCCAGCCCGTTGCAGTATTCGATCCTGGTGATGCCGTCGCAGCGGGCCGCGAACTCCTCACCGGGCGCGGAGATGCGGGTACGCAGCTTGCCGGTCTTGTTGTCGATGGAGAAGAAGTCCGAGATGCCGCTGCCGTCACCGGCGGAGTCGCCGACGTCGGCGGCCACGACCAGCGGGTCGGTGGACACGACCGCGGCGTACTCGATGCCCTCGGTCATCTTGTACTCGGAGATCACCTTGCCGGACTTCGGGTCGATGGTCTGGATGTGCAGCTGCCGCTGCTCGTACGAACCGCACTTGCGCACCGCGACCAGCTTCGGGCCGCCGCCGTACCCGGAGTCGTAGCAGGAGTCGGACGTCTTGGGCGCCCACAGGAGCTTGCCGGAGGTGAGCTCCCAGGCGGCGCCGCCGCTGGTGCTGGCCGCCGCGACGGTGTTCCCGCTGACGGTGACGTTGTTGAAGCTGATCTCCTGGGTGCCGGACTTGGCCGTCTCGGACCACAGCTTCTCGCCCGTGGCGAGGTCGAAGGCCGCGACCTGCGTGCACCGCTGCGGATCGTTCTTGGTCGGCATCCTCGGCTTGTAGACGATCGCCGTCTTGCCGTCCTCGGTGACGTGGTCGCTGGCCTCGCACACCGGTCCGGGCAGGTCGAGCGTCCACACCTTGCTGCCCTTGACGGCGTCGTAGCCGACGACCTCGGCGACGCCGCTCTTGGCGTACACCGTGTCGGTCAGCCAGGAACCGGAGACGGAGACGGTCGAGCTGTCCTTCGAGACCTTCGGCGCCGGAACCTGGAAGAGGACCTTGGCGGAGGGGTCGGCCGGGGCCTTCTCCTTGCTGCCGGCGGTGGAGTCGCCGCCGTTCTTGGCGTCCTTCTCGCCGCCGTCGGTGCCGCCCGAGTCCGCGGTGGTCTCCTTGTCGCCGCCGGACGAGGACGAGTACCAGACGCCGGCGCCGACGATCAGGGCGATGGCCACGACCGCCGAGACGATGATGGCCAGCTGCGCGTTGATCTTCCGCCCGCCGCCGGGCCCGCCGGGGTGCGGCGGCATCGGCACGGTCGGGTGCGGATAGCCGTAACCGGGCTGGCCGTACGGCTGCTGCGGGTGTCCGTACGCACCTGGCTGGCCGTACACACCTGGCTGACCGTACGGCTGCTGCGGCTGGCCGTACGGGCTCGGCTGACCCGGGTAGCCGTAACCGGCCGGGGGCTGCTGCGGGTAGCCGTACCCGGGCGGCGGCGTCGGGCCCGTCGGCGTGGGCGGGGTCTGCGGGGCGGCCTGCGGCGACTGCTGCGGGGCCTGCGGGGCCTGCGGGGCCTGCGGGGCCTGCGGGTAGCCGTATCCCGGCTCCGGGGCCTTGCTGAGGTCCGGCCCGCCCGGGACGGACGGCGGCTGCTGGGCCGGCGGCTGCGACGGATCGGTCGGCGGACCGAAACCCGGCGGCGGGGCCGGCGTGGCCGGCTGCTCGGGCTGTGACGGCTCGGGCTGCGGCCGCTCGGGCGGCTGCGGAGGCTGGTTGGGCGGCTGGGGCGGCTGCGTCATGACGTGTAGACCTCGAAAGGATCGAAGAACTCGAAGGAGGGGAAGGACGGCGGGGAAGTGGCCGGACGGAGCGAGGGCGCCGGCCGTACCCGGCCGACGCGCCTCACCACTGCTGCGCGCCTCACTTGCCGTAGGCGAGCATCAGCTTCTCCTTCGACTCGTCATTGCCGGACAGCCGGGTCGTCGAGATGTAGAAACGGCCGTCGACCCAGTCGATCGCCTTGCTGAAGAAACCGTTCTCGATCTCCGCGACGCCCTGCGGGTTCTGCATCAGCGTGACCGGCTCGTGGCTGCTGCCGGTGGTCGGGATGGACACGACCCGGCCGCCCGCGTCGTACGACGGCTCCACGTAGGCGATGAGCTTGTCGCCCTCGACCTTCATGGGCACCATCGAGTCCGCCGCCGGGGACTTCACCCGCCACTTCTCCTTGCCGGTGGCGAGGCTGATCGCGACGATCTCGTTGGCCCCGGTGGTCGCCTTGGTGGGCAGGTAGAGGGTGTCCGCGTCGGCGGCGACGCCCTCGCAGCCCTGGAGGTCACGGGCGAGGATGGCCCAGCCGCACTCGGCGGCGAAGTCCTCGTCGACGACGACCTGGGAGCGGAACGAGCCGCCGGCGCCGAGCGTGGAGATGTTCCACGCCTTCTTGTCCTTGTTGGTGCTGTAGATGACCACCGGGTCGACGGAGTAGGCGCGCTCGACGCGCCAGCCCTTGTCGAACTTCCGGGTCCACTTCACCTTGCCGGTCTTCGGGTCGAGCTCCTGGACCTCGTCGTGCTCGTTGTCGCCGCCGGCGCCACAGGAAGCGACCTGGACCAGCCGCTCGCCGCCCGCGAAACCGGCGGGGAAGCAGGCGTCGGCGTACTTCTTCTTGTCGTACATCTTGTCGCCGGAGGTGACGTCGAAGGCCGTGCCGGACTGCGAGCGTCCCACCATCAGCGTGTTGCCGCTGAGGGTCATCTCGATGGAGATCGCGGAGTCGAACAGCCCGCCGTCCTCGACCTTCTGTGTCCAGCCCTTCTCGCCGGTGTCGAGGTCGACGAGCTGGAGCTGGTTGCACTTGGCCCGGTCGCTGCTGCCGCTCATGTACGCGATGACGACCTTGTCGTCGGACGTCTTCTCCGGGGTGACCGCACAGATCTCCTCGGGGAAGGCGATGGGCTCCCAGGTCGGCTTGCCGTCGGCGACGTTGTAGGCGGAGAGCTCCTTGTAGGCCGCCTTCACCGCCGCCTTGTCGGTGATCCACATGCCGGGGGCGTCGGCTCCGGAACGGGGCGCGTCGGGCGCCTCCTTGTACCAGAGCACCTTGGACTCGCCGGACTTGCGGCCCTCGTTGAGGTCCTCCGGGTCCGAGCCGCCGTCGCCGCTGCCGTCGCCCGGATCGACCGGGGCGCCGGAGGCGTCGGGCTCGGGGGCGTCGCTCTGCTGGGCGACGGGCTTCTTGTCCTGCTTCCCGTCGTCGCCGGAGACCGCCCACACGGTGCCGCCGACCACCAGCAGCGCCGTCACCACCGCGGCACCGATGATCATGGCGGGCTTGCCCTTGAAGGGGTTGCGGGAGCCGGGCCCCGGCTGCGGGGCACCGGGCACGCCCGGGTACTGCGGCTGCGGGTAGCCGTAGCCCGGCTGCCCGTACGGGCCGGGCTGCTGCGGCTGGCCGTAGGGCCCGGAAGCGTACGGGCCGGAGGCGTACGGCCCCGGCTGCCGGCCGTACGGGCCCGGCTGCTGGGGCGGAGCCTGCTGCGGGTAGCCGTACCCCGGCTGCGGCGGCACACCGGACGGCGGGCCCTGCGGGGACGGCGGGGACGGCGGGGTCTGGGGCGGGCCCTGCGGGGGTGGCGGGGTCGGAGCCCCGAATCCGCCACCCGACGCGGACGGATCCTGTGGTGCTCCGAAGCCGCCCTGCGGCGGCTGGTTGGGCGGCTGAGCCATCAGCGCGTTCCCCCCTTGCTCACTGATTTTTAGCCACACCCTGAGGTACGTGGTGCTCCCAGAGTCGTATAAAGCCGGTTCTTACAGTTCTCAGACGGGGTCTTTCTATCACCCGGTACCGACGGGCCACCGGGCCGCGTCCACCCCTGTTCCCAAGGGAGGACCGGCCTGTGATGCCCTCGTTACGCGCCCCCACACGCCCCCACACGCCTCCACACGCCCTTCACACAACGCGCGCCCCGCGCACGGACCTGTGCGCGGGGCGGTACGGGCCCTGGTGCGGGCGTCAGGCGTCCTCGGCGAGTTCCAGCCACCGCGTTTCCAGCGCCTCGCGCTGACCTGCCGTCTCGCGCAGCTCCGCGTCGAGTTCGGCCACCTTCGCGAAGTCGGTGGCGTGCTCGGCGATGGCGGTGTGCAGCGTGGACTCCTTCTCGGAGAGCTTGTCCAGCTGCCGCTCGATCTTCTGCAGTTCCTTCTTGGCGGCGCGCACGTCGGCGGCGCTCTTCTCGGGGACGTCCGGGGCCGGTTTCGCCGCGGGGCCGGTGGCGGCGGCGGCCGCGGCGGCCTCCTCCATCCGCTTGCGCCGCTCCAGGTACTCGTCGATGCCGCGGGGCAGCATCCGCAGGGTGCCGTCGCCGAGCAGGGCGAACACCCGGTCGGTGGTGCGCTCGACGAAGAACCGGTCGTGGGAGATGACGATCATCGAACCGGGCCAGCCGTCGAGGACGTCCTCGAGCTGGGTGAGGGTCTCGATGTCGAGGTCGTTGGTGGGCTCGTCGAGGAAGAGGACGTTGGGTTCGTCCATGAGCAGCCGCAGCAGCTGGAGCCGCCGCCGCTCACCGCCGGACAGGTCGCCGACCGGTGTCCACTGCTTGTCCTTGTTGAAGCCGAACGTCTCGCACAGCTGCCCGGCGGTCATCTCCCGCCCCTTGCCGAGGTCGACGCGCTCCCGCACCGCCTGTACGGCCTGGAGCACCCGCCAGGTGGGGTCGAGTTCGGCGACCTCCTGGGAGAGGTAGGCGAGCCTGACCGTACGGCCGACGCCGATCCGGCCCGCCACGGGCTGTGCCTCGCCCTCGGTGCGGGCCGCCTCGGTCAGGGCCCGCAGCAGGGACGTCTTGCCCGCGCCGTTGACCCCGACCAGGCCGATCCGGTCGCCGGGGCCGAGCTGCCAGGTGATGTGCTTGAGCAGCACCTTGGGCCCCGCCTGGATGGTGACGTCCTCCAGGTCGAACACCGTCTTGCCGAGCCGTGACGAGGCGAACTTCATCAGCTCGCTGCTGTCGCGCGGCGGCGGGACGTCCTTGATCAGCTCGTTGGCGGCCTCGACCCGGAAGCGCGGCTTGGACGTCCGCGCGGGCGCTCCGCGGCGCAGCCAGGCCAGCTCCTTGCGGACCAGGTTCTGCCGCTTGACCTCCTCGGTGGCGGCGATGCGCTCGCGTTCGGCGCGGGCGAAGACGTAGTCGGAGTAACCGCCCTCGTATTCGTACACGGCACCGCGCTGCACGTCCCACATGCGGGTGCAGACCTGGTCGAGGAACCAGCGGTCGTGGGTGACGCAGACGAGTGCGGAGCGCCGCTCCCGCAGATGCCGGGCGAGCCAGGCGATGCCCTCGACGTCGAGGTGGTTGGTGGGCTCGTCGAGGACGATCAGGTCCTGTTCCTCGATGAGCAGCTTGGCGAGCGCGATCCGGCGCCGCTCGCCACCGGAGAGCGGTCCGATGACGGTGTCCAGGCCCTTGGGGAACCCGGGCAGGTCCAGCCCGCCGAACAACCCGGTCAGCACGTCGCGGACCTTGGCGTTGCCCGCCCACTCGTGGTCGGCCATGTCGCCGATGACCTCGTGCCGGACGGTGGCGGCGGGGTCGAGGGAGTCGTGCTGGGTGAGCACGCCGAGACGGAGCCCGCCGGAGTGCGTCACCCGCCCGGTGTCCGCCTCCTCCAGCTTGGCCAGCATCCGGATGAGGGTGGTCTTGCCGTCGCCGTTGCGCCCGACGACACCGATGCGGTCCCCCTCCGAGACCCCGAGGGAGATGCCGTCGAGGAGGGCACGGGTGCCGTACACCTTGCTGACGTTCTCGACATTGACCAGATTGACGGCCATTTCTCTCCTGCCTGGGGGTTCGATCAGCTTTCCAGCGTAGGGCGTCCCCGGGGGCGGTCGGGGCGCGAGGGGGCGGTCACCCTTTGTGATGACGTGATCGGAAACAGACGGCTACCTTGGAGGGCAGGCAGCAGGATCCCGTCCATGGGAGGAACCGTGACCGCCGAGTCCGTAGAGCACCGCCCCCACTGGCCGGTGCCGCCCGTGGACGGTTACACCGTGGACGACCTGTTCACCCTGCCGGATCTCCCGCCGCACACTGAGCTGATCGACGGGAGCCTGGTTTTCGTGAGTCCGCAGCGACGCTTCCATTTCCTTGTGATCGACCTGTTGGCCAACGGGCTACGCAGCTCTCTCGGCCCGGAGTTCAGTGTCGAGCGGGAGACGACCGTCGTCCTTGACAAGCGCAACGGCCCCGAACCCGATGTCAGCGTGGTCCGAGCCGACGCGGTCACAGGGCTGGACCAGACCACGTTTCGGGCCGAGGACGTCCTGCTCGCCGTGGAGGTCGTCTCCCCCGACTCGGAATCCCGCGACCGTACGACCGAACCGCACAAGTACGCCACCGCGGGAATCCCGAACTACTGGCGTGTCGAACAGGACGGAACCACCGGTCGGCCCCTCGTCCATGTCTACGAACTCGACCCCATGACGCGGTCCTACGTGCACATGGGTATGCAGCGCGACCGGATCAAGGTCGACGAACCTTCCGCCATCGCCATCGACCTGGGCACGGTCGAAACGCGGTCCTGAGCCCCTCAGACGACCGTCGCCCCCGGTACCGGCCCCGCCGCCGTACGCACCGTGTGGCAGGTGCCGGAGGCCCTCAGCGCGTCCGCGACCGCCTCCGCCGACTCCGCGTCCCCGGCGAGGAACGCCGTGGTCGGGCCCGAGCCCGAGACCAAGGCGGCGAGCGCGCCTGCGCCGCGCCCGGCGGCCAGGGTGTCGGCGAGTTCGGGGAACAGCGACAGCGCCGCCGGCTGGAGGTCGTTGGAGACCGTGGCGGCGAGCGCGTCCGGGTCGCCCTTGGAAAGCGCGTCCAGCAGGTCCTGCGAGGCCACCGGATCGGGGACGTCCCGGCCCTCCGCCAGCCGGTCGAACTCCCGGAAGACCGCCGGGGTCGACAGCCCGCGCCCGGCCATCGCGAACACCCAGTGGAAGGTGCCGCCCACCTCCAGTCCGGTCAGCCTCTCGCCCCGCCCGATGCCCAGCGCCGCCCCGCCGACCAGTGCGAACGGCACGTCGCTGCCCAGCTCGGCGCAGATGTCGAGCAGTTCCGCGGTCGAGGCGCCGGTCCCCCACAGCGCGTCGCAGGCCAGCAGCGCGCCCGCGCCGTCCGCGCTGCCGCCCGCCATGCCGCCGGCGACGGGGATGTCCTTGGCGATGTGGATGTGCACGTCGGCGTCCCGGCCGTACCGCCCGGCGAGCGCGAGGGCCGCGCGGGCGGCGAGGTTCGTACGGTCCAGGGGCACCTCGGCGGCGTCCGGGCCCGCGCAGGTGACGCGCAGCCCGTCCGGCGACGGGGTCACGGTGATCTCGTCGTGGAGGCCGACCGCGAGGAAGACGTTGGCCAGGTCGTGGAAGCCGTCGGGGCGGGCCGCGCCGACCGCGAGCTGGACGTTGACCTTGGCGGGCACGCGGACGGTGACGCTCACGCGGCGGACTCCTTGGACTGCTCGGGCTGCTTGTGTTCGGCGATGCGCGCGAACTCCTCGACGGTCAGGGACTCGCCGCGCGCCTGCGGAGACACTCCGGCGGCGACGAGGGCCCTCTCGGCCGCCGCCGCCGAGCCCGCCCAGCCGGCGAGGGCCGCCCGCAGGGTCTTGCGGCGCTGGGCGAAGGCCGCGTCGACGACCGCGAAGACCTCGCGCCGGGAGGCGGTGGTCCTCAGCGGCTCGCTCCGGCGGACGAGGGAGACCAGTCCGCTGTCGACGTTGGGGGCCGGCCAGAACACGGTCCGTCCGATGGCGCCGGCCCGCTTGACCTCCGCGTACCAGTTGGCCTTGACCGAGGGCACGCCGTACACCTTGGAACCGGGCGGGGCGGCGAGCCGGTCGGCGACCTCCGACTGGACCATGACGAGGGTGCGCTCGATGCTCGGGAAGGTCTCCAGCATGTGCAGCAGCACCGGGACGGCCACGTTGTAGGGCAGGTTGGCGACCAGCGCGGTCGGGGCGGGGCCGGGCAGCTCGGTGACGTGCATCGCGTCGGAGTGGACCAGCGTGAACCGCTCGGCGCGCTCCGGCATGCGGGCCGCGACGGTCGTGGGCAGCGCGGCGGCCAGCACGTCGTCGATCTCGACGGCGGTGACCCGGTCGGCGGCCTCCAGCAACGCCAGGGTGAGCGAGCCGAGCCCCGGGCCGACCTCGACGACCACGTCGTCGGGGCGGACCTCGGCGGTGCGGACGATCCGGCGGACCGTGTTCGCGTCGATCACGAAGTTCTGGCCGCGCTGCTTGGTGGGCCGCACACCGAGGGCGGTCGCGAGTTCGCGGACGTCGGCGGGGCCCAGGAGGGCGTCGGGGGTGGGGCTGGTCACGGGACAAGGGTACGGGGCGCGGGGACCCCGCAGTTCACGCCTGTGGATAACCGAAGGCGCGGGCCGTGTTCGCCGCGAGTGCGGTGGCGAGGGTGTCCTCGTCGACACCGCGTACGGCCGCCATGGCCCGCACCGTGACCGGCACCAGATACGGGGCGTTGGGCCGGCCGCGGTACGGCGCCGGCGTCAGGAAGGGGGCGTCGGTCTCCACCAGGACCAGCTCCGGCGGGGCCACGGCGAGCGCGTCGCGCAGGTTCTGGGCGTTCTTGAAGGTGATGTTGCCGGCGAACGACATGAAGTACCCGGCGCGGGCGCAGATCTCCGCCATCTCGGCGTCACCCGAGTAGCAGTGGAAGACGGTGCGCTCCGGTGCGCCCTCCTCCTTGAGGACGCGCAGCACGTCGGCGTGGGCGTCGCGGTCGTGGATCACCAGGGCCTTTCCGTGCCGTTTGGCGATCTCGATGTGGGCGCGGAAGGACCGCTCCTGCGCCTCCTTGCCCTCCGGCCCGGTGCGGAAGTAGTCCAGTCCGGTCTCGCCGACGCCCTTGACCTGGGGCAGCGCGGCCAGCCGGTCGATCTCGGCGAGCGCCTCGTCCAGGGCGGCCTCACCGCCCGGCTCCCGCGCCCCCTGCCGCGACCAGCCGTCAGGGTCGCCGAGCACGATGCGCGGGGCCTCGTTCGGGTGCAGTGCGACCGTCGCGTGGACGGCGTCGTACGCCGCCGCCGTCTCCGCCGCCCACCGGGACCCCTCGATGTCGCAGCCGACCTGCACCACCGTCGTCACCCCCACCGACGCGGCCTTGGCGAGCCCTTCCTCCACCGTGCCGGACTGCATGTCGAGATGGGTGTGCGAATCCGCGACCGGTACCCGCAGGGGCTCCGGGAGCGGCGGGGCGGCGTTCTTGTCGGGGGTGTTCGAAGGCATGCCCCGATCCTACGGATCGTGCGGAAGGGGCCTTCCCCACCACCGGGGCACCGGCCCGTCAGCCCGCCCTGCGGAAGGAGGACAGCAGGTCGGACAGGTGCCAGTGGTGGTCGCGGTGCTCGTGGTGCTCCCTGTGGGTCGCGCCCAGTGCGGAGGCGACCCGGCCGGGCCGCATGATCCGCACGACGTGGCCGTCACAGTGGAGACACGTCGGACGGCTCAGCGGAGAGGGCACGACCCGGCCGTTCGCCACATAGCGCACGACGTCGTGGCCGTCGGTGTCCTTGTGGTGCTCTATCTCGTACGACTGCTCCCAGCCGTACCCGCAGCGCATGCAGGCGAACGAGTACGACTCCCTGACGACGCCGTCGGCGCGGTGTCCGGCCCTTCCTGCGATCTCGGTCATCCTGGCTCCTGTCGGTCCACGGCGGGCACGGGCCGGTGCGGCCCGTCCCTCCTTCCAGTGGACTCCTCCGAGGACGCGAAAGCAGTAGGGACGGCAGAGTATTGGAGCCGTTTTGAGCGTTTCGTTGCCGAAGGCTCCCAAGCGCTCGGCAGACGTCCCGGGCCGCCCCGGCCCCCGCTCACCCCGCGGGGTGTTTCGCCGCCACCACCGCGTCGAAGACCTCCCGCTTGGGTACTCCCGCCTCCACCGCGACCGCCGCGATCGCCTCCTTGCGCCGCTCCCCCGCCTCCTCGCGCACGCGCACCCTGCGCGCCAGCTCGGCGGCGTCCACCTCCTCGGGGCCCCGGTCCGGCGCGCCCTCGACCACGACGGTGATCTCCCCGCGCACCCCCTCGGCAGCCCACGCGGCCAGCTCGGCGAGCGAGCCCCGCCTGACCTCCTCGTACGTCTTGGTCAGCTCACGGCAGACGGCGGCCCGGCGCTCCGCGCCGAACACCTCGGCCATCGCGGCGAGCGTGTCGTCGAGCCGGTGCGGTGACTCGAAGTAGACGAGGGTGCGCCGTTCCGCGGCCACCTCCCGCAGCCGCCCGAGCCGCTCCCCGGCCTTGCGGGGCGGGAAGCCCTCGAAGCAGAACCGGTCGACGGGCAGCCCGGACAGGGCGAGCGCGGTGAGCACGGCGGACGGTCCGGGCACCGCGGTGACCTTGATGTCCCGCTCGACGGCGGCCGCGACCAGCCGGTACCCGGGGTCGGACACGGAGGGCATCCCGGCGTCCGTCACCAGCAGCACGCGTGCGCCGCCGGCCAGTTCCTCGACCAGTTCGGGCGTACGGGCGGACTCGTTGCCCTCGAAGTACGACACCACCCGGCCCTTGGGGGTGACGCCGAGCGCCTGGGTCAGCCGCCGCAGCCGCCGGGTGTCCTCGGCGGCGACGACGTCGGCGCCGGCCAGTTCCTCGGCGAGCCGGGGCGGGGCGTCGGAGACGTCGCCGATGGGGGTGCCTGCGAGTACGAGGGTTCCGGTCACTCCCCCATCCTCCCAGGGCCCCGGCGGCCGGAGGTTCCGGCCATGGGCGGAACCGAGGGAGAGCCGGGCATACCGCCCATGCGCGGGACTCCCGCAGCGCCGTTCCCTACGATGGCGCGGTGACCAGTACCGCGTCCTCCACGGACACCCGGCAGGACCAGTCGCCGCAGGAGCGGCAACCGTCGTGGCAGCAGCGGCTGCGCCGCTTCGGCCACCCGGCGACGGGGACCGGGGGCGGTGCCCCCGGGGTTCCCGACATCCGTGACCGCCTGGTTCCGCCGTACACCCAGCCGTCCGGCAGGCTGTGGAACACGCTCGGGGTGCCGCCGGTGCTCGCCGACCGGATCACCCGCTGGTCGGCGTGGGGCGGCCCGCTGCTGGTCACCCTGTTCGCGGGGGTGCTGCGGTTCTGGAACCTGGGCAGCCCCAAGGCGGTGATATTCGACGAGACGTACTACGCCAAGGACGCGTGGGCGCTCGTCCACCGCGGCTTCGAGGTCGACTGGGACAAGAACGTCAACGACCTGATCCTCTCCAGGGGCGGGGACGTCCCCGTCCCGATCGAAGCGGCGTACGTCGTGCATCCGCCGGTCGGCAAGTACGTCATCGGGCTGGGCGAGCTGATGTTCGGGTTCGACCCGTTCGGCTGGCGGTTCATGACGGCTCTGCTCGGGACGCTCTCCGTCCTGATGCTGTGCCGCATCGGCCGGCGCCTGTTCCGTTCCACGTTCCTGGGCTGCCTCGCGGGCGCGCTGATGGCGGTGGACGGGCTGCACTTCGTGATGAGCCGCACCGCGCTGCTCGACGGGGTGCTGATGTTCTTCGTGCTCGCGGCCTTCGGGTGCCTGCTCGTCGACCGGGACCGGGCCAGGGCGCGGCTCGCCGCCGCGCTGCCCGTGGGTCCCGACGGCCGGACCCCGCCGGACCCGGACATCGCCGAGAACACCCGGCTGGGCCTGCGGCCCTGGCGGCTGGCGGCGGGGCTGATGCTGGGCCTGGCGTTCGCCACGAAGTGGAACGGGCTGTACGTCATGGCCGCGCTCTGTGTGATGGCGGTGCTGTGGGACGTCGGCGCGCGCCGGACCGCCGGCGCCCGCCGCCCCTACCGGGCGGTGCTGCGGCGCGACCTGGGCCGGGCGTTCCTCTCCACCGTCCCGGTCGCGCTCGCGACGTACGTCGCCTCGTGGCTCGGCTGGTTCCGCTCCGCGGACGACGGCAGCGGCGGCTACTACCGCGACTGGGCGGTGACCGACGGCAAGGACAGCAGCTGGTCCTGGCTGTTCCCCGACTGGTGGCGCAGCTTCTGGCACTACGAGAACCAGGTGTACGACTTCCACGTCGGCCTGTCCTCGCCGCACACCTACGAGTCCAACCCGTGGAGCTGGATCGTCACCGGCCGCCCGGTCTCCTACTTCTACGAGTCCCCGGCGCCCGGCACGGACGGCTGCCCGGCCGACGCGGGCGAGAAGTGCGCCCGCGAGGTACTGGCCCTGGGCACCCCCATGCTGTGGTGGGTGGCCTGCTTCGCGCTCCTCTACGTCCTGTGGCGCTGGTTCTTCCGCCGTGACTGGCGGGCGGGCGCCATCGCCTGCGGCGTCGCGGCCGGCTATCTGCCGTGGTTCCTGTACCAGGAGCGCACGATCTTCTTCTTCTACTCCATCGTCTTCCTCCCGTTCCTGTGCCTGGCGGTGGCGATGCTCCTGGGCGCGCTCGTCGGCCCGCCCCGCTCCAGCGACACCCGCAGGGTCGCGGGCGCGACGGCGGCAGGAGTCCTGGTCCTCCTGATCGCCTGGAACTTCATCTACTTCTGGCCGATCTACACCGGCACGTCGATCCCCATCGACGACTGGCGGGCGCGAATGTGGCTGGACACCTGGGTCTGACCGGGCGGATGCAGCACGAGGGCGCGGCAGTCTGCCGCGCCCTCGTGGTCGTCGGTGGTCCTCGCCGCCCCCCTCGGACGGCCCCAGGGCGGCCCGGCCCCGGCTCCCGACAGATTCACAGTCCCCTTGAGATCACTCGCTCGCACCCTGTCCGACCAGCAGGGATGTGCGTCCGGCGTTCAGGATGCCGCCTTCTCGTGCACGTCTCGTCCAGAGCCGACCACCGCCCTGGCTCTGCTGCGGTCCGCGCGGGAGCGGAGGAGCATGGAAGGCAAGCGACCGAGGAGGCCTGCCATGAAAACCGGAGACACCGGAGACACCGGAGACTCGGCCTACGACCCGTGGCTGTACTCTCACACGCCCTCGCAGGCCGAAGGCGAGCGTGACGATCCCGCCGAACGCGCGGCCGTGCACCCGGACGTCCCCAGGACCGAGCCGTCCCAGGCGGAGGGCGAGCAGGCGGACGACACCGGGACGGCATGACCACCGCCAAGAGATCGCCCCCGCGATCGATGAACGCGTGTGAGCACCGGGCCGGTTCACACCCTCGACGCGCCAACGCCAACCGTGCACGAGCTCGTCAGGGCGCGTGTCGGGGGGCGGCGCTCCGCCGGGTCTTCGGCTTGCTGGGCAGGCGCTCGGCGGGGTTCCTCTCCTCGGCACGATCGACTCCAGGATCGTTTCCGGTGTCGTCAGGTGGATCCGCGAGGGCACGGCTTCGTCGTTCCCGGCGGCTTGTCCGCGAGGTGGTCGAGGGCGCGGGCGACGGCCGAGTCGCAGCGGCGTCCGATCTCCGCGGCCGTGAAGACAGGGGTGCGGAACTCCCGCGGCACCGGGATGCCACGGCCCTCGAAGCTCTGCCCGGCCGCGTCCCGGTAGTCCTCGTTGCTGAGGTCGAGGGACCAGTCGCCGGGCAGTGTCCGCGACAGTTGGTCCGAGAAGACGCCCTGCGTCGGGCGGCCGATCAACGTGGGCTTCGGCGAGCGGTTCAGCAGCGTCATGACCGCCGTCTCGCCCGCGCTCACCGTGAGGTCGCTGACCAGCAGCGCGATCGGCCCGTGGAAGCCGGGGCGGGCGCTGGGCGACACCCGCAGCTTCTCGTACGGCGTGAACCCGGAGGCCGCCCGTGTGTCGCGCGCCCGCTTCTGGAACGCGAAATGGGGCTTGCCCGTCAGCCGGGAGGCCAGTGCGAGGCTGAGGTCGTCGAAACCGCCGTCGTTGAGGCGCAGATCGAGCACGAGGCCGCGCCAGCCGTCCTGCTCCGCGGCGGCGAACACCGTGTCCAGGGCTTGTTCGAACTCCTTCCGGTCGACGTCGTACGAATCGTCCGCGAAGTCGTCGAACTGTGTGATGCGCAGGTATCCCAGATCGCCCGGCAGCCCGCCGGCGTACTCCACCTTGTCGTCGATGACGGGGGTGAGCCGCTTGCCCAGCCTTGCTTCGATCGCGGGTCGGAGGGCATCGGTGTCCATGTCGTCCGATTCGCGCGTGCCCGGCCGTTTGCCGTAAAGGCTGAGGTCCTCCCCCTCGACACCGGTGTGCATGTCGCCGAGTTCGCGGACCGTGTCACCCAGCAGCTTGCCGAGCATCCGGTCGGTGTTGTCCTCGGCCAGGGCCGCCCGGTCGCGCTCTCTGTCCGCCGTGTCGAGCTTCCGGTGCGCATAGGGCGGGTAGTGCTCGGTGAGGTTCTGCCAGAAGACGTCGAAGGTCTGCAACCGGCGGTCGGCCGCGTTCCTCGAGACCTCGGACGGGCAGTCGGGCAGCTTCTTGAGCCGGTTCATGCGGATGTGCCCGGCCGACCCCGGTTCCCGCACGACCAGTCGGCCTCCCTGCCTGCGGACGACCAACTCGGCCTCACCGTCCTCACCGAAGGACGTCGCATCGCCCTCGCGGCCCACCGGTGCCGACGAGTCCCCGCCGAGGCAGCTCCCCGTTGTCCGGTCGTAGGAGGTCAGCCGCGTCTTCCCCGCACCGTCCCGGGCGATGTCGAAGACGTAGCCGTACCCGGTGCTCTGCCATGTCCCCTCGATCGCCGCGTTCCGGTCGCCAGGGGTGCGGTCCGGACCCGAGCAAGCGGTCAGCACCGCGGCGATCCCCACCAACAGCCATCGTCTCCGCACCATGAGCGCGAACGTACCGCAAGGAACCCGAACAAAAGGGCCGCCCCGGCCGCCGGAGGACATCGAGCCGGGCGAGCCGGAGAAGGCGGGCGACGGCCTTCGGGCCCCCCGGACCACCCGTCTCCGTTCGGACAACAATCGGAAACAGCCGTCCCGGTCGTCACTCCTTGTGCGTAGAGTGCTCACTCGCCGAGCGTCCTGAACACGTTCAGAAGGCGTGGGGGGTCCGGCGGGGAGGGGAAAAGCCCGATGGGCAAGGGGGTCAAGGCCACCGTCATCGGTGGCGTGTTCGCGGTCATGGTGGGGGGCGCCGGGTACGGGGTCTACAACATCGTGTCGGCGGTGAACGGCGACGGGGGAGGCGGCGGTTCGGACGCCGCCGTGACCAAGAAGTCCGGGCCGCCGGACGCGGAGGAGGTCGCGAAGGCGAGCGGGGCGTTCTTCGCGGCCTGGGAGAGGGCGCAGGCGGAGCAGGCCGCGTCGTACACGAACAACGCCGGGGAGGCGGCCCCGTTACTGGCGGCCTACGGCGAGGACGCCCGCATAGCCGATGTCGAGATCACGCCGGGCACGGCCACCGGCACCACCGTGCCGTTCCGGGTGAAGGCGACCGTCTCCTACGACGGGAAGTCCGAACCCCTCAACTACAAGAGCGAGTTGACCGTCGTACGGGGAAAGACCACCGGGCGCGCGCTGGTCGACTGGCAGCCGTCCGTGGTCCATCCGGACCTTAAGGACGGCGACACCCTGGTCACCGGGGAGGCGGCGCAGCCGCCGATCGAGGCCCTGGGCCGGGACGGCACGGTGCTCACCGAGGAGAAGTACCCCTCCCTCGGCCCGATCCTGGACACCCTGCGCGAGAAGTACGGCGACAGGGCGGGCGGCACCCCCGGCGTCGAGCTGGTGATCCGGCACGCCGACGGGACCACGGGCGAGGGCGCCGGCGACACGACGCTGCTGACCCTCGCCAAGGGCAGACCCGGCCAACTGCGTACGACGCTCAGCGCGGGGGTGCAGGCCGCGGCCGAGAAGGCGGTGAAGGAGTTCGCCGAGTCGTCGGTGGTGGCGGTGCGGCCGAGCAGCGGCGAGGTGCTGGCGGTCGCCAACCACCGCGCGGACGGGTTCAACGCGGCGTTCCAGGGCCGGGTCGCCCCCGGTTCCACCATGAAGATCGTCACCGCGGCCATGCTCATCGACAACGGCGTGGCCGCGATGAACGGCCCGGCGCCCTGCCCGCCCACCGCCACCTGGCAGAGCCAGACGTTCAAGAACCTCACCGGCATGGAGCCGAACGACAACGCCACCCTCGCCGACAGCTTCCTGCGTTCCTGCAACACGGCCTTCATCAAGCTCATCGACGAGGACCCGCTCACGGACGCCTCACTCACCCAGGAGGCCCAGGAGCGGTTCGGGCTGGGCCGGGACGACTGGAAGACCGGCATCGTCTCCTTCGACGGCAGTGTTCCCGCCGTCGCGGGTCCGGACCGTGCCGCCGGCGCCATAGGCCAGGGCCAGGTGCAGATGAACCCGCTGAACATGGCGTCGGTGACGGCGACCGCGATCACCGGCGCCTTCCGCCAGCCGTACCTGGTCCCCCCGGAGCTCGACGGCCGGCAGCTGGCGCAGGCGAAGGGCCTTCCGGCGGGCACCGCCGCCCAGTTGAAGCAGATGATGCGGCTCACCGCCACCCAGGGCACCGCCCAGGAGGCCATGGCCGGGCTCGGCGGCGACATCGGCGCGAAGACCGGTTCCGCCGAGGTCGACGGCAACGCCGCCTCCGACAGCTGGTTCACCGGTTTCCGGAACGACGTGGCGGCGGCGGCCATGAGCCAGCAGGGCGGCCACGGCGGCGACGCGGCCGGTCCGATTGTCGCAGCCGTGCTACGAGCGGGCGGCTGAGCGCGACGCGCGGGAGGGGGGACTCTAGGCTGGTGGCCGTCGTTGGCATGTGAGCGCCATGGCGGGTGAGAGCCATGGCGGATGAGAGCCACGAGGGCAGCGTACGGGCATCGGGGGAGCCCGGCGGAGTTTTTTGCGGAGGATCGGACAAGCAGTGGGCAACAGAAAGCGCGTCGCCGAGCGACGGAAGACCCCGCCCGCCGTGCTCGGCGGGGTGATCGCCGTCGTCGTCGGCGGTGCCGGGTTCGGCGCCTACGCGCTGTTCGGGGGTGGGGGCGGAGGCGAGGACGACACCCGGACGTCCTCCGCCCAGCAGGCCGAGGAGGCCAGGACCGGTCCGCTGTCCGCCGCCGAGGTCACCGCCGCGGCGGACCGTTTCCTCACCGCCTGGCAGCAGGGCGAGGTGAGCGAGGCCGCCGAGGCCACCGACGACCCGGAGGCGGCCACCGCCCTGCTCACCGGCTACACCAAGGACGCCCGCGTCGAGGACGTCACCCTCACCGCCGGCGCCCGCACCGGCGACAAGGTCCCGTTCTCCGTCAAGGGCACGGTGGCGTACGGGGACTTCTCCGAGCCGCTCGCCTACGACAGCGCGCTGACCGTCGTACGCCGGGACGGGGACGGCGAACCGCAGGTCGCGTGGGCGCCCTCCGTCGTGCACCCCGACCTCAAGGACGGCGACAGGCTGGTCACCGGGGAGGCGGGCACCCCGCCGGTCAAGGCGCTGGACCGGGACGGCGGCGAACTGACCACCGCCACCTATCCGTCCATCGGGCTGATCCTGGACGGGCTGCGCGAGAAGTACGGCAAGACGGCGGGCGGTGAGGCCGGCATCGAACTGCGCGTGGTCCGCGGCAAGGAGTCCAAGAAGGCGGAGGCCTCCGACAAGACCGTGCTGGAGCTGAGCAAGGGCACCCCCGGCACGGTGCGGACCACGCTGGACCCGAAGCTCCAGGCCGCGGCTGAGGAGCAGGTGGCCAAGAAGGCCAGGTCGTCGGTGGTGGTGCTGCGGGCGTCGACCGGTGAGATCCTCGCCGCCGCGAACGCCTCGCGCGGCTTCAACACCGCCTTCCAGGGGTCGCTGGCCCCCGGCTCGACGTTCAAGGTGCTCACGGCCTCGATGCTGATCGAGAAGGGCCTCGCGTCCATCGACGAGAAGCACCCGTGCCCGAAGTACTTCAGCTACGGCGGCTGGAAGTTCCAGAACCTCGACAAGTTCGACATCAAGGGCGGAACGTTCCGGGACAGCTTCGGCGCCTCCTGCAACACCGCCTTCATCAGTCAGGCACCCGAGTTGACGGACGACGACCTGACCAAGCAGGCGCAGCAGGTCTTCGGGCTCGCGAAGGACGACTGGCAGGTCGGGGTGTCGTCCTTCGACGGCGCGGTGCCGGTACAGAAGGACGCCCCCATGGCGGCTTCCCTGATCGGCCAGGGCGGGGTGCGGATGAACCCGCTGAACATGGCGTCGGTGTCGGCGACCGTCAAGGCGGGCGTGTTCCACCAGCCGTACCTGGTGTCGCCGGAGGTGGACAACCGCCGGCTGGCCACGGCCTCGCGCACCATGTCGCCGGAAACGCTGTCGCAGCTGCGGGAGTTGATGTCGTACACGGCGACCAGCGGCACGGCGGCGACGGCGATGGCCGGGGTGAGCGGTGACAAGGGCGCGAAGACCGGGTCGGCCGAGGTCGAGGGTCAGAAGAAGCCCAACGGCTGGTTCACCGCGTACCGCGGGGACCTGGCGGCGGCGGGGGTCGTGCAGTCGGCAGGCCACGGCGGCAAGACGGCGGGCCCGATCGTGGCGAGCCTGCTGAAGCTCGGCGACGGCTGACCCGGGCGCGGGCGGCGGTTCACCGACCGCCGCCCGTCAGCCCGGTCAGCGCGGGACCGGTTCGGCGGCGGCCGCCGCCGTGTACGTACGCCGCAGGAACCGCGTCAGGGCCTTCGTCTCGAACTGCACCACCGACACTCCCTGCGCGGAGTGGAACTCCACGACGGTCTGCACCCGGCCGCACGGCCACACCTGCACGTCGCCGCTCCCCACGGGGGTGCGCAGCCCTTTTTCGAGCAGCGCACGGGGGACGGACCACTCGTGGCTCCCGGGGCCGGGCATCCGCACCGTCACGGTGCGGGGGTCGTCCTCGGAGTCGTAACACAGCGTCACGGGCACCGCCCCGCGGTCCGCGGCCTGCGGGGCGTCCGCATCCGTGACGATCTGCGCGCGTGCGTACTGCTCGACTGCGTTCATGGGTGGCCCCTCACGGTGCTCTACCTGTACGAAAGCCGTATACCCACTTGTACTTACAATGTCGCACACATTTCGGAATCCCACCCTCCGTGCGGTGCTCGTCACTGACAAGTCGGCCTCTGCTCGACACAGCCCAGGAATCACAGGCGGACGGCCGCTGTTACGCCCCATGTCAGAGGTGAACGACGGGACTGACGACAGGTGAACAGAGAGGACCGACGGACGTGGGCGTCGAGGTGCACGGCACAGTGACCGAGGGCTTCGAGCCGGTCGGGGAAGCATTCGAACGGAACTTCGAGCACCTCGGGGACCGGGGCGCCGCCGTCGCCGTCTACCGGGACGGGCGCCGGGTCGTCGACCTGTGGGCCGGTACGAAGGACGTCGACGGCACCGAGCCCTGGCGGCGGGGCACCGCCCAGGTCGTGCGCTCGGCGACCAAGGGCGTCGCCGCCGCCGTACCCCTGCTGCTGCACCAGGACGGCGAACTGGACCTGGACGCACCGGTCGGCCACTACTGGCCGGAGTTCAAGGCCCACGGCAAGGAGCAGGTACTGGTCCGGCACGTGCTGAACCACCGGGCCGGACTCCCGCTCCTCGACCGCCCGCTCACCCCGGCGGAGGCGCTCGACCCGCTGCGGGGCGCCGAGGCGGTCGCCGCCCAGGCACCCGTGTGGGAGCCGGGCACCGACCACGGCTACCACGCCCTCACCTACGGCTGGCTGCTCGACGGACTGGTCCGGCGCGTGACGGGCCGGGGAGCCGACGAGTGGATCGCGGACCGGATCGCCGCTCCGCTGGGGCTCGACTTCTGGCTGGGGCTGCCCGACGCGGAGGCCGGCCGGGTGGGGCGGGTCGGCCCGGTCGAGGGGCCCGAGCCGTCCGGCGCGCTCCGCGCCCGCCCCAAGCGCTCGGTCACCGCGGCCTACGGCGACCCCGCCTCCGTCACCCGCCGGGCCTTCGCCGCGATCAGCCCGTCCCCGGACCAGAACGACCCGGCGTTCCGCGCACTGCCCCAGCCCGCCGCCAACGGCATCGCGACGGCGGACGGACTCGCCCGCTTCTACGCCTCACTGATCGGGCGGGTCGACGGCGTACGCCTCTTCGAGGCGGCCACCGTCGCACGCGCCCGCGCCGAGGAGTCGGCGGGCCCGGACCGCGTCCTGATCGTCGGCACCCGCTTCGGCCTCGGCTACATGCTGCACGGCAGCGCGTCGCCGTTCCTGGCCCCGGGCTCCTTCGGCCACCCCGGCCGCGGCGGCTCCCTGGGCTTCGCCGACCCGGAGTCGGGCATCGCCTTCGGCTACGTCACCAACGGTTTCCGCACGACGGTGACCTCCGACCCCCGTGCCCAGGCCCTGGTACGGGCGGTGCGCTCGGCCCTCGCCGGCTAGCTCACCCCTCGTCGCTCACACGTGGATCGGGTGCGAGGTCCGGCCGGACACTTCGTCGATCTCGTCGTGCGCCTTGGTCAGCAGTTGCATCGCGAGTTCGTTCAACGCGCGTGCGCCGGCGACCTCCTCCCCGACCCTGGGCTGGTTCGCGTCCACGTGGTGCCGGCTCGCGTGCCCGTGGGCCCGTACCTCGGTCCCGTCGGGCAGCCGGACCAGCGCCACCGCGCGCGTGTGCTGGTCGTCCTCCATGAACTCCATCTCGACGTGCCACCCGACCGTGGTGCGCATCGTGCTCGTCATGACGGTCACCTCCGGAAGTCCTGCTTCCAGGGTGCCCCTCCCCCCGCCCGACCGCACCCGGCCGCCGCGCTCACCCGGCGCGCAGCATCAGCCCGATCCCGACGACCAGCAGCCCGGCCGCGGCGACACGCGGAGCACCGAAGCGTTCCCGGAAGAACACGCCCCGATACCGGCTCCCACGATGATCGACGATTCCCGCAGGGCCGCGACCGGGGCGAGGGGGGCGCGGGTCTGGGCCCACAGGACGAGGGCGTACGCGGTGACGGAGAGGGCCGCGCCGAGCAGGCCGAGGGCCGCGTACGGGCGCAGCAGGGCGGTGGTGCCGCCCCGTCGGCGCCAGAGCGCGTAGGCCGGGATCACCGTGCTCTGGACGGCCATGAGCCAGGCGATGTAGCCGAGGGAGGAGCCGGTGACGCGTACGCCGAGGCCGTCGACGACGGTGTACGCGGCGATGGTCAGCCCGGTCGCCAGTGCCGCCCCGGTCGCCGCCCAGTCGGGCCGGTGCCCGCGCAGCCCCCACAGGGCGACGCCGGTCAGTCCCGCGCAGGACAGGGCGATCCCGGCGGCGGCCCATCCGTCGGGCACCTCGTGCGCGAACACGGCGCGAGGACCGCGACCAGCAGCGGCGCGCTGCCTCTGGCGAGAGGGTACGCCTGCCCGAAGTCGCCCAGTTCGAAGGACTTCATCAGCAGCATGTAGTAGGCGATTTGACATCCTCCGCCTCTTAAGAGAGGGGGATTCCGACCCGGGGTGGGTCGAGGTTCACGGGCGCTCGAGCGGCCGGCGGCCGCTGTCACCCCTCCGGCACCGGCTGCCCGCCGGGGGCGGGGGATCCCGCCCTGTCCTGCCGCGACGTTGACCGCCGCGTTCTCATCCGCGTTGCAGCTGAACCCGCAGGAGACGCAGACGAACTCGGCTTGGCTCTTGCGCGAGTCCTTCTCGATCCATCCGCAGGCACTGCACCGCAGCGAGGTGTAGGGGGCGGGCACGTCCTCGACCCGGCCCGGGGCCTTCTCCCCGGTCCGGCGGCGCAGCAGGCCCCAGCCCCGGGCGAGGATCGCCCGGTTCAGCCCGGCCTTCTGCCGCACCCGGGTGCCGGGCTGTGCGACGGTCCCCTTCGCCGAGCGGGTCATGGTCGTGATGTTCAGCTTCTCGAACCGGATCAGACCATAGGTGCGGGCGAGCATGGTCGAGGTCTTCTCGCACCAGTCCTTGCGCCGGTCCGCCTCCCGGGCCTTGGTCCTGGCGACTACGGGCACGTCATCGACCGCGAAGATCAGCGACTTGCAGATCTGGCTGAGCTCGCAGCCGATCGCGGCGGCGGCCTCGGGAGCGGTCCGGGCGGCGTCGGGGAAGCGCCGGACCCGCCCGATCACCTCCGGGAGCCCCAGCTCCCGCAGGGCCTCGGCGAATCGGGGGTGGGCGGCGGATCCCTCGTGGTCAGTGGCGGCTGTCGTTATGCGGGGCACGCTAGCGGGCGGCGCGGGCGGCGGGCGAGCGGGTCGTCCCGGTGGTGGGCGCGGCAGGCGCGGCAGGCGCGGAACGAGGAAGCCGGTGAGGGCTCCCCGTCCCCACGGGGCCCTCACCGGCTGGTACCGGGGACCGCAGGAGTCGACGCCCTGCGGTCCGGTGCGGTCATCCGCTGCCGTCAGACACGGACCAGTTCCTGGTCCTCGCCCTTCCTGTCGTCCTGCGTGCGCAGGCCCTCGCCCTCGACGTCCACGTTGGGCAGGACGCGGTCCAGCCACTTCGGGAGCCACCAGGCCTTCTTGCCCAGCAGGGCCAGCACCGCCGGGACGATCGCCATACGGACGACGAACGCGTCGAAGAGGACGGCGACGGCGAGGCCGAAGCCGATCATCTTGACCATCGCCTCGCTGGAGCCGATGAAGCCGGCGAAGACGGCCATCATGATCACCGCCGCGGCGGTCACGACCCGGGCGCTGTACCGGAAGCCGGTCACCACGGCCTGGCTGGGGTTCTCCCCGTGGACGAAGGCCTCCCGCATCCGGGTCACGAGGAACACCTCGTAGTCCATGGCCAGTCCGAAGACCACGCCGACCATGAAGATCGGCATCATCGACATGACCGGGCCGGTCTCCTCCACGCCCATCAGGCCGGACAGCCAGCCCCACTGGAAGACCGCGACCACGGCGCCCAGGGCGGCCAGCACGGAGAGCAGGAAGCCGAGGGCCGCCTTCAGCGGGACCAGGATCGACCGGAAGACCACGATCAGCAGCAGGAACGCCAGTCCGACCACCAGGGTCAGATACGGCACCAGCGCGTCGTTGAGCTTCTGCGACACGTCGATGTTCATCGCCGTGGCACCGGTGACCAGAACATCAACGTTGCCGTTGCCGTTGCCGTTGCCGCCGGCGTCGGCCTTGATGTCCGCTCCGGCGTCCCGGATGTCGTGCACCAGGTCCTCGGTCGCCACGGACGACGGCTTGGAGTCCGGGATGACGGTGATCGTGGCCGTGTCGCCCGCCTCGTTGGGTGTCGGCGGGGCCACCGTGACGACGCCGTCGAGGCTCTTGACGGCATCGCCGGTCTGCTGGAAGACGGCCTGCGGGTCGTCGCTGTTCTTGGCGTCGACCACGACGACCAGCGGACCGTTGAAGCCGGGGCCGAAGCCCTCGGACAGCAGGTCGTAGGCGCGGCGCTGGGTGGTGGACGTCGGCTGCGAACCGTCGTCGGGCAGGCCCAGTTCCAGGGAGCTCGCCGGGACGGCCGCCGCGCCGAGGCCGACGACGCCGAGCAGGAGGACGGCCACGGGACGGCGTACGACGAAGCTCGCCCAGCGGGTGCCCATGTTCGGACGCTGCGCCTTGTCCGCACCCTTGCCGCGGCCGCCGCCGAGCAGCCTGCTCTTCTCGCCGGCCGGGCGGACCCTGCGGCCCGCGTAGCCGAGCAGCGCCGGGACCATGGTGAGCGCGATGAGGACGGCGATGGCGACGGTGCCCGCGGCGGCGACGCCCATCTTGGTCAGCATCGGGATGTTGACGACCGACAGACCGACGAGGGCGATGACGACCGTGAGTCCGGCGAAGACGACCGCGGAGCCCGCGGTGCCGACGGCGCGGCCCGCCGCGTCCTCGCGCTCCCTGCCCTCGGCCAGTTCGGCGCGGTAGCGGGAGACGATGAACAGCGCGTAGTCGATGCCGACGGCGAGGCCGATCATCGTGGCCAGGATGGAGGTGGTGGAGCCGAGGTCCAGGGTGGCGGCCAGTGCGGAGATGCTCGCGACACCGATGCCGACGCCGATGATCGCGGTGAGCAGCGGCAGGCCGGCCGCGATCAGCGAGCCGAAGGTGATGACCAGGACGACCGCGGCGACACCGATGCCGATGATCTCGGCGGCGCCGGTCTCCGGGACGGCCTGCAGCGCGTCACCGCCGATCTCCACGGTCAGTCCGGCGTCGCGGGCGTCCCCGGCGGCGGCCTTCAGGGAGTCGCGCGAGGAGTCCTCCAGTTCCATGCCGGAGACCTTGTAGCTCACCGACGCGTAGGCGACCGCGCCGTCCTGGCTGACGCCTCCGCCCTGGTACGGGTCGGTGACGAGGGCGACCTGGGAGTCGCCGGAGAGCTCCTTGACGGTCTTCTGGACGGTCGCCTTGTTGCCGGCGTCGGTCATCTTCTCGCCGGCGGGCGCCTTGAAGACGACGCGTGCGGTCGCTCCGTCGGCACTGGTGCCGGGGAAGCGTTCTTCCAGCACGTCGAAGGCCTTCTGGGCCTCGGTGCCGGGGATGGAGAACGAGGTGTTGCCGGCTGCGGGAGCGCCGGCCGCGCCGACGCCGGCGAGTGCCAGCAGCGCCACCCAGAACAGGGCGGTGAAGTGTCGGCGCCTGAAGGCGAAGCGTCCGAGTCGATAGAGGAATGTGGCCACGAGGGAGTACTCCCGGTCAGGTCGTGGATTCTCAGGGCAGGGGGGTCCAGCCCGACGACGTGAGCGGTGGCGTCCGTCAGGTGGTGAGGGTGGTGATGGGGGGGGAGAGCCGACCGGGGCGGTCAGCAGGGGGGCACGCCGAGGGCGGGGAGGACCACGGCGTCGATGTACGAGGTGAGGAAGTCCCGCGTGGGCGGCCGGTCGTCGATCAGCGTCCGTGTGGCGAACGCCCCGACGAGCATGTGCACCATGTAGGCCAGCGCCGGGTTGTCCGGGCGGACCTCGCCGCGCTCGACCGCGCGCCGGACGATCCCCTGGAACTCGTCGACCTCGGGTTCCACGAACAGGTCTCTGAAGGCGCGCCGCAGGTCGTCGTTGGTGTGGACCGCCATGGCGAGCGCCCGCATCAGGGCGGCGTTCTGCTCCATGACGCAGTCGTCCTCGCGGCCGATGAGACCGTGCAGGTCGCCCCGCAGGGAACCGGTGTCGATGTCACCGATGCTGCCCGGCTTCTGGTGCCGCATGGCTCTCACCACCAGCTCGGCCTTGCCGCCCCACTGGCGGTAGAGGGTGGCCTTGCTGGACCGGGTGCGGGCGGCCACGGCGTCCATGGTGAGGGCGTCGTATCCGACCTCGCGAAGCAGGTCGAGCACGGCCGCGTATATCTCGGCCACGCGCTCCGGGGTGATCCGGCTGCGCCGCGCCGTCGCGGCCTCGGTCATCCCGCTCACCTCTTCTCACTCCGGATCTCACCGCGCCGAACGACACGGTTTCGTACACGACGAATGTACCGCAGCCCTTAGGGGAACGAAACCGTTTCGTACGTGCGCTGGGTCACGTCGGGAGAGCCGCCGCCGCTCCGCACGAGTTGCTGCGGTCCGTCACCGGGAAAAGCATGGGAAGAGTGAGTTATCTGCGCCTGCCGCACCTCAACGGCGACCTGCTGTGCTTCGTGGCCGAGGACGACCTCTGGCTCGCCCCGCTCGACGCCCCGGGCCGGGCCTGGCGGCTCACCGTCGACCGCACCAAGCTCGGCCACCCCCGCTTCTCCCCCGACGGCCGCCACATCGCGTACACGAGCTGGCGCAGCCTCGACCCCGAGGTCCATCTGGTGCCGGTGGACGGCGGACCGGGCCACCGACTGACCTACTGGGGCAGCCCCGACACCCGGGTCTGCGGCTGGACGCCCCCGAACCCTGACGGCGACGAGAGTCCCGAGATCCTCGCCGTCGCCTCGCACGGCCAGCCGTTCTCGTACTTCACCTGGTCCTACAAGCTCTCCGCCGACGGCGGTCCGGGCCGCAAACTGCCCTGGGGGCCGGTGAGCGACATCCAGGTCGCCGAGATCGACGGGGAACGCAGAACCCTGCTGCTCACCGGCACCCCGCCGCACGAGCCGGCCGGCTGGAAGCGGTACCGGGGCGGGGCGACGGGCAGGCTGTGGCTGCACGGACAGCGCCTGCTCGACGGGCATGACGGGCTCGACGGGTTCGCCAAGGTCGACGGGCATCTGCACTCCCCGATGTTCGTCGGCGGCCGGGTCGCCTTCCTCTCCGACCACGAGGGCGTCGGCAACCTGTACTCCTGCGCGTACGACGGCTCCGATCTGCGCCGCCACACCGACCACGACGCGTTCTACGCCCGGCACGCGTCCAGCGACGGCACCCGGGTCGTCTACCAGTGCGCCGGCGACCTGTGGATCGTCGACGACCTGTCCCCGGACTCCGTGCCGCACCGGCTGGACATCACGCTGAGCGGGCCGCGCGCCGGGCGGCGCCGTTACCAGGTGCCCGCCGCGCACCACCTGGACGGCGTCTCGGTCGACGAGACGGGCCGGGCCAGCGCCGTCGTCGTACGCGGCAGCCTGTACTGGCTCACCCACCGCGACGGCCCCGCGCGCACCCTCGCCGACACCCCCGGCGTGCGGGTGCGGCTGCCGGAGATGCTCGGCGCGAGCGGGCGGGTGGCGTATGTGACGGACGCCGAGGGCGAGGACGCGATCGAGATCGTCTCCCTGCCCCGGGCGAGCGGCCGCCGCCCCACCCGACGGCTGGCCTCGGGGAGGCTGGGACGGGTGCTGGAGATGGTGGCCGACCCGGACGGCGAACGCCTGGCCGTCGCCTCCCACGACGGCCGCCTGCTGCTCATCGACACCAGCGAGACCGACACCGGCGAAACCGGCACCGGCGAGGCCTACGACGGCCAGGGCTCCGCCCCCGCCCCCGCCCCCGAAAACCCGGTCACCGAGCTGATCCGTTCCATCAACGGGCCCGTGCGCGACCTCGCGTTCTCGCCCGACGGCGGGTGGCTCACCTGGTCGCATCCCGGTATCGGGCGGACGCTACGTCAGATCAAACTGGCCCGGATCAAGGACCGGTTCGTCATCGACGTCACCAACGGCCGCTTCGAGGACGAGAATCCGGTCTTCACCCGGGACGGCCGCTACCTCGCCTTCCTGTCCTGGCGCGGCTTCGACCCGGTCTACGACGTGCACACCGGTGACCTGTCCTTCCCGCTGGGCTGCCGCCCGTACCTGGTGCCGCTGTCCTCGGCGACCCTCTCCCCGTTCGCCCTCAGCCCCGAGGGCCGGCCGGCCGCCGGGGGCCTGGACCCGGTGGAGGCCGAGGAGGAGGACATCGGCGACAGTGGCGGCGCGGTGACCGTCGAGACCGAGGGCCTGGAGAACAGGGTCACCCCCTTCCCGGTCACCGCCTCCAAGTACTCGGCGCTGCACCCGGTCGCGGGCGGCGGGCTGGTCTGGCTGCGCTGGCCGATCTCGGGCGCACTCGGCGAGACGTTCGCGAACCCGGACGACACCAGCGGCCGGCCGACCCTCGAGCACTTCAACATCGGCAAGGCGAAGAAGTCCGAACTCGTCGATCACCTGGACCTCTTCGCGGTCAGCGGCGACGGGACGCGGCTGGTCGTGGCCGACGGGGGCGAGCCGCGCGCGGTGCCCGCGACCGAGCCGGGCGACAGCGACTCCACCGTCTGGATCGACGTCCGCCGCATCGTGCACGAGGCCGACCCGGCGGCCGAGTGGCGGCAGTCGTACGAGGAGGCCGGGCGGCTGATCCGGGCCTACTTCTGGGAACCCGGCATGTGCGGCATCGACTGGGGCGCGGCGCTCGACCAGTACCGCCCGCTGATCGAACGGGTCGCCTCCCCCGACGAGTTCGCGGACCTGTTGCGTGAACTGCTCGGCGAACTCGGCACCTCGCACGCCTACGTCAGCGCCGCCCGCCGCAACGAGGGTCCCCCGCACTACCAGCGCCGCCAGGGCTTCCTCGGCGCCAACCTCGTCCCTCGGGAGGACGGTTGGACGGTCAAACGCATTCTGCCCGGTGACTCCTCCGACTCCCGCGCGCGTTCGCCGCTGGCCGGCACCGGCATCCGTGAGGGCGCGGTCCTCACCCATGTCCACGGCCGCCCGGTGGACCCGGTCGCCGGGCCCTACCCGCTGCTCGCGGGAGCGGGCGGCACGACGGTGGAGCTGACGTTCGCCCCGGCCGAGGGCACGGGCCTGCCCCGCAGGGTCGCCGTCGTCCCGCTGATCGACGAACGCCCCCTGCGCTACCAGGACTGGGTGGCCAAACGCCGCGAGGTGGTACGGGAGTTGAGCGGCGGCCGGTGCGGCTATCTGCACATCCCCGACATGGGCGGCTCGGGCTGGGCCCAGTTCAACCGAGACCTGCGCATGGAGGTGTCCCGCCCGGCGCTGATCGTCGACGTGCGCGGCAACGCGGGCGGTCACATCAGCGAACTCGTCGTCGAGACGCTGACCCGCACCATCCTGGGCTGGGACCTCACCCGCGACGCCCAGCCGGTGTCGTACGCGGCCAACGCCCCGCGCGGGCCGGTGGTCGCCCTCGCGGACGAGGCGACGAGCTCCGACGGCGACATGATCACGGCCGCGTTCAAGCTGCTGAAGCTGGGGCCGGTGGTCGGGCAGCGCACCTGGGGCGGGGTGGTCGGCATGACCGGCCGGCACCGGCTGGGGGACGGCACGGTGATCACGGTGCCGATGAACGCGGCCTGGTTCGACGCGTACGGCTGGTCGGTGGAGAACAGGGGCGTCGCCCCCGATCTAGAGGCCCTGCGCACCCCGTTGGACTGGGCGGAGGGCCGGCACGCGGTGCTCGACGACGCGGTCCGACTGGCCCTGGAACTCCTGGAGACGGAGCCCCCGGCCACTCCCCCGACCTACAGCGACGTCCCCGACCGCTCCCGCCCGAAGCTGCCACCGAGGACGGGCAGGGTGTGAAAGGCCCGGAGACGCGAGGGACATGGAGACGTGAGAAGGGGCGCCCCCCGCGGGGGCGCCCCTTCCCGCTTCAGCGAACGGCCATCAACGGCCGTGCCGAGCAGCGGCGTTCAGCACACGACGTCAGGCGTCCTAGTCCCGGTCGTAACGCTCCTCGGAACGCTCCTCGGACTCCTGCCGCCCGCGCTGCGGGTTGTTCGGGTCCTCTTCGCGGCGACGACCGCGATTCTGGATCTGCTCCTTGGCCTGGCCGGCCTTCTGCTTGGCCTGCTGCTGCATCTGCTCGGACTTCTCCTGAAACTGGTCCTTCATGCCCATGTGAGTTCACTCCCGTTGGGGTGTGGGGGATCTTGCCCGACCAGATTCACACGGGCGGTCACCCCGCGCATGTCGATCAGTCACGCACCGTAGTTCTCTGCTGTTCATCGGCGTTGCCGCCGGCCCCGACCAGGCCCGTGCGCATGCCGGTGAGGCGGTCCGCGAACCGCCGCATCTCCCGCTGCCCGACGGTCCCGATCACGCCGGGCAGGTATCCGCGCACGCCCTGCATCCCACGCAGCCACCACTGCCCGTACACATGGCTCGAGCGCCGCTCGATCCCGGCCACGATCCGGTCCACCGCGGGCCCCGGCGGATACGTCTTGTTCGCCGGCCACGGCAGCCGCTGCCTGAGTTCCCGCATCACCTCGTCCTGGTCGGCCCCGCGCACCATGTCCGTGTCGGTCCAGGAGAGATAGCCGACGCCGACCCGCACTCCCCGGTGTCCGACCTCGGCCCGCAGACAGTGCGCGTACGCCTCCACCCCGGACTTGGAGGCGCAGTACGCGGTCATCATCGGCGCCGGGGCGATCGCGGCGAGCGAGGCGATCTGGAGCAGATAGCCGCGGCTCGCGATCAGCGGGGGCAGGAACGCGCGGGCGGTGACCGCCGATCCGATCAGGTTGACCTCGACGACCCGCCGCCAGATCTGCGGATCGGAGTCGGCGAACGGACCGCCGTTGGCCACACCGGCGTTGGCGACCACGATGTCGACCCGCCCGAACCGTTCCTCGACCTCCTCCGCGACCCGGGCCATCGCCTCGTGGTCGGTGACGTCCGCGTGCCAGTGGCCGCTCTCGCCGTGCAGCCGCGCCGAGACCTGCTTGAGCGCGTCCGGCTCCAGCCCGACCAGCGCCACCTTCGCCCCGCGCGCGGAGAGCTTGCGCGCGAGCAACTCCCCCACCCCGCGGGCCGCTCCGGTGACGACGGCGACCTTTCCTTCGAGACTGCCCCTGCTCATGCGGCCACCTCGGCGTTCTCGTGGGGCGCGGCGGTCTTCTTCGCGGGCGCGCGCAGGACGGCGTACTCGGACAGGTCCACGCGCCGGGTCTCGCGCCGGAACTCACTGGTCGTGCCCGGCCAGACGGTGGTGTTGCGGCCGTCGGCGTCCAGGTACCAGCTGGTGCAGCCACCGGTGTTCCACACCGTGCGCTTCATCCGTTGCTGCACCCGGTGGTTCCAGACGCGGACAGAACTCCGGCGGGCGTCGAGAGCCACCCGGCCGCCCAGGACGTCGAGTTGGCGGAGGTAGTCGGCGAGGTAGTTCAGCTGGGACTCGATCATGAGGATCATCGACGAGTTCCCGAGGCCGGTGTTCGGGCCGATGAGCGTCATCCAGTTGGGAAACCCGGCGGCCGAGGCGCCGCGCAGGGACTCCATCCCGCCCGTCCACGTCTCGGCGAGGGTCCTGCCCTCCGCGCCGACGACCCGCTCGGCGATGGGCATGTCGGTCACGTGGAACCCGGTGCCGAACACGATCGCGTCGACCTCGGCCTCGGTCCCGTCGGCGGCGACGACGGTCGACCCGCGGACCTCGCTCAACCCACTGGCGACGACATCGACGTTGGACCGCGCGATCGCCGGATAGTACGTACTGGAGAGCAGGATCCGCTTGCATCCGATGCGGTAGTCGGGGACCAGTTTGGCGCGCAGGGCCGGGTCCTTGACGGCACGGGCCATGTTGCGCTTGGCCAACTGCTCGACGAGACCGAGCTCGCCCGGGTGCTTGGTGAACGCCTGCACCTGCAACTCCCTGACCCCCCACAGCAGTCCGCGGCGCAGCCGGGTGGTGAAGGGCAGCGTTCGGTGCAGGGCCCGTTCGGCGCCGCTGATGGCCCGGTCCAGGCGGGGCAGGACCCAGGGCGGGGTGCGCTGGAAGAGGGTGAGCCGGGAGACGAGCGGCTGGATCGACGGCACGATCTGGATCGCCGAGGCCCCCGTGCCGACCATGGCGACCCGCTTGCCGCGCAGGTCGTAGTCGTGGTCCCAGCGGGCGGAGTGGAAGACCTTGCCGGGGAAGGTGTCGAGCCCGGGGATGTCGGGGACCCTGGGGTCGGACAGCGGCCCGGTGGCGGAGACCACGACATCGGCGGTGAGGGTGCCGCTGCCGGTCTCGATCTCCCACCACAGCCGCTCCGTGTCCCACACCATCCGCTTCACCTCCGAGTCGAAGCGGAGGTGCGGGCGCAGGCCGAAGGTGTCGGTGACGTGCTCCAGGTAGGCGCGGATGTGCTCCTGCCCCGAGAAGGAGCGCGGCCAGTCGGGGTTGGGCGCGAAGGAGAACGAGTACAGATGGGACGGCACGTCGCACGCGCACCCGGGGTAGCTGTTGTCCCGCCAGGTGCCGCCGACGGTACCGGCCCGCTCCAGGACGACGAAGTCGGTGACCCCCTCGCGCCGCAGCCGCACGGCGGCCCCCAGCCCGCCGAACCCGGCCCCCACCACCGCGACCCGTACATGCTCGTGCTCGGCCATCCCGAAGCCTCCAGCCCTCGCGCACCACCGAAAACCCCGCCAGTGAACACTGGCGCAATGGGGAGAGTAGGGCAGGGCCGTACTGATGGGTAGGGGGCACGCAAGGAAAGTTACCGCTGGTACGCCCTAGGCTGCTGCCGTGGCAGAGGAGAACGCAGGACCCGGCGAGCGGCGCGAGTACCGCATGGAGGAGCTGGCCCGACGGGCCGGCATCACCGTACGCACGCTGCGGTTCTACCGCGAACGCAAACTGCTCCCGCCACCCCGCCGCGAGGGCCGCATCGCCTGGTACGACGACCATCACCTGGCCCGGCTGCGCACGATCACGGCACTCCTGGAGCGCGGCCACACCCTGAACGGCATAGCGGAACTCGCCGAGGCCTTCGACCACGGCCGCGACGTCGGCGAACTCCTCGGCATGAACACCCCCACCGAGGAGACCCCGGTCCGCCTCACCCCCGAGGAACTCGCCGACCGTTTCACCGGCGAGGCCACCCCGGAGAACCTCGCCGCCGCGATGGACCTCGGCTACCTCGGCACCGACGGCGAGGAGATCGTCCACATCAGCCGCCGCCTGCTGGACGTCTCCTCCGCCCTGGTCCGCGAGGGCATCCCGCTCGCCGAGGTGCTGCGCGCGGGCCGGGAGGTCCGCGCCCACGCCGAGGCCATGGCCGACCTCTTCGCCGAACTGATCCTCCGTCACACCCCCGAGGACGCCGTCCACCGCCTGCGCCCCCTCGCCCGCAGCGTGGTCGACGCCGAACTCTCCCTGGCGATGGACCGCCGCCTGCGCAAGCGGGACTGACGGCTGCTAACGGTCGTAGACCACGGTCACCGGAGCATGGTCCGACCACCGCTCGGTGTGAGCGGCGGCCCGCTCGACGTACGCCTTGACCGCTCGCTCAGCAAGCCCAGGGGTCGCGACGTGGTAGTCGATCCGCCAGCCCGTGTCATTGTCGAAGGCCCGCCCCCGGTACGACCACCACGAGTACGGCCCGTCGACATCGGGGTGCAGCGCCCGTACGACATCCACGTACCCGCCGTCGGCCGGATCGAGAACGCGGGAGAGCCACTCCCGTTCCTCCGGCAGGAAGCCGGAGTTCTTGGTGTTGCCGCGCCAGTTCTTCAGGTCGGCCTGCTGGTGCGCGATGTTCCAGTCCCCGCACACCACGACCTCCCGGCCGTCGGCGGCGGCCCGCTCCCGCAGACCCTTCAGATAGGCGAGGAACTCCCCCATGAAGCGGATCTTCTCGTCCTGCCGCTCGGTGCCGACCTCGCCGGAGGGCAGGTAGAGCGAGGCGACGGTGACGCCGGGCAGGTCCACCTCCACGTACCGCCCGCTGCCGTCGAACTCGGCCGACCCGAAGCCGACCTGGACGCGATCGGGCGCGCGCCGCGCGTACAGCGAGACCCCCGCGCGCCCCTTCGCCGCCGCGGGTGCGTGCACCACATGCCACCCCTCGGGCTCCCGGACGTGCTCGGGCAGCTGCTGCGGCTCCGCGCGCACCTCCTGCAGACACACCACATCGGCGGAGGTCTGCTCCAGCCACTCCACGAAGCCCTTCTTCGCGGCGGCACGCAGTCCGTTGACGTTGACGGAGGTCACAGTGAACATCAGGGCACGATACCGGCACACTGGACGGGTCCCGCTCCGGGCCCGGAAAACGGACCCTCACCCCACCCGGATTGATATACCTTACTGCGCATGAATATCCGCCGCGTCTCCTACGACCACCCCGACGCCGTCAAGCTGAACGACGAGGTCCAGGCCGAGTACCACGTCCGCTACGGCGACGGCGGCGACGCCACCCCCATGGACCCCGCGGACTTCCGCCCGCCGAACGGCGTCTACCTGCTCGCCTACGACGAGAACGACACCCCCGTCGCCTCCGGCGGCTGGCGCGTCCAGAACACCAACGGCGAGGGCAACCGCGACGGGGACGCCGAGCTGAAGCGGATGTACGTGACCGAGGGGATGCGCGGCCGGGGCCTGGCCCGCCGCATTCTGGCCGCCCTGGAGGACGACGCCCGCGCGGCCGGCCGCCTCCGCATGGTCCTGGAGACCGGCACCCAGCAGCCGGAGGCCGTCGCCCTCTACACCTCCAGCGGCTACGAGCCCTGCGAGAAGTTCGGCTACTACCGCTTCCACGAAAGCAGCCTCTGCTACGCGAAGCCGCTGTAGCAGATCGACTACGGCCCCAGAACGACTGACCCCAGATCATCACCGATCATTGCCAGAAAACCTCTTCCACGATGATCTGCGGGTCTTCGGTGCGCCGGACAAAGGTGTAGTGCAGCCAGCCGTGTCCGTGGTCGAAGAGGAAGACACGACTGCCCTTGGGAAGGTCGGACCGCACAGGCTGGACCTTCATACCTTCGGGAAGGTCCACATCTGTGTCGACACCCCGGAAATAGGGGTCCTTCGCCGTAACCAGTTCGGCGCGCACGGCATCGATCGTCTTTCGCACATGCTCCGGCAGCGCATCGCGGACAGCCTGAGCCTTGAGTGTCCAGTCCATCTGCCAGGGCGGGCCCATGAACCCGTCGCCGGTCACTGACCGGGCTCCAGCCGCTGCACCTCGTGCCGGATGTGGGAGGCCTCCTCCATGAGCGCCTTGGCTTCGGCGATGTCGGTGGATTCTGCCGCGCGGTGGTGGAGATTCGCCATGTGAGCGTCGAGTTTCGGATCTCGGGCGATCGCGAACTCACCCCACCAGCGGGCCATGAAGGCTGGCACGGTACTGATGTCGTAGGCGTCCGCCACGGCCCACTTCCAGTGCTCGTCAAAGTTGGGAAGGAGCTGCGGGGCGTGCTGGGCGATGGCAGCACGCAGCGCCTTCGGGTTCCGCTCGGGCATGGGCGGAACGACCGGCGTGGGTTCTGCGGCGTGTGCGGTCATGACCGGATGTACTCCTTCGTGCTCCTTCGGCGCACCGTGACTCAGACGATAGCCCGCCTCGATGACGTGGGTGAGCCGTTCATTGCCGGGGTTCTGGCGCCGGGCCGGGTACGCGGCGCGAGGGATCACGCCGGTGCTCCCGGGGCGTGGGCATCGGTTCCGTGGCTGTCACCTGCGCCACAGGGCTCGTCGGTGTCGTCCGGCGAAGGCAGGCGTCGGCCGCGGGATTCCGCGACGCGCAGTGCGTCGGCGAGGCACTCGGTCAGCCGGAGCGCGGTGTAGCGGACCTCGACGTTCGGGGTCAGGGGGTCGTCCAAGACCCGGCGGGCGGCGCGGAGGACATCCAGCCCGTCCGCGAGTTGCCGGGTCTCCGTCGCGTCGGCGAACCGGGACACGATCCCGCCCTCCTCGCCGGGGACGAGGAAGCAGGGCTCGCCTTCCGGCGACAGCCAGGGCAGCAGCCGGAGCGCGGTGAACGAGTTCGTCATGCGGCCGCCCTCCGGGCGCCGCTGGTGTGCTGGTCGAGGCCGGCACCGAAGCCGGCGGCGAGCACGAGGACCCGGCGACGGTGCCGCCGACGCGCCTGCCCCTGCTCATGAGCGATGAGGTAGGGCCGGACGAGACGGGAGTCGGTGCCGTCGAGGGGGAGGTGCAAGGCAGTACGGGGAGCGGTGAAGGGGAAGGCGACCGGGGTCGACGGTAGGGGGAACGGAGTACGCGGGTCCGGCGGGGCACCGGTCCCCCGCGCGATGGGCTCCGGTGCCGGGCCCGAAGAGAAGGCCCAACCAACGGGCAACCCGGCGGATAAGGTCATGCATGTCGACGCTCCTTTTCAGCGTTGGCCATGCCCCGGGAGGTCTAGCCACCTCGCCGGGGTCTTCAGTTTGTTCTGCGGTACCCGCTTTGCATCAGGATGCGTTAGGTAGCAATAGGAACCATACGGTTGCATCCGTACGTGGTGGGTCACTTCTCGGCGCTTTAGCGTTCACGCATGCCTGATGAGCGTGACTGGAAACCCGATCCGGCAAGCCACGTCTATGTGTATCTGCAGGTCGTACACCACATCGCCGATCAGATTCGGACGGGACGACTTCCCGCGGGGGCACGCCTCCCGGCCGAACGGGACCTCGCAGAGCAGTACGGCGTAGCCGTCAACACGATTCGTCGTGCCGTCCGCGACCTCCGCGATCAAGGCCTGGTCATCACTGTCCCCATCAAGGGAACCTTCGTACGTCCCGACCCGTCCCCCAGCAGTTCACCGGCAAACGAGCCCGGGCCCACCGACTGACGGTCCGCCTGCCACCCCTGCTCAGCCGACTCCGTGCTGCACTGCCGGGCACCGTGTGACGACGCTGGGCGCGCAGGCAGCGACCGGAAACTCACGAACCCGGAACCGAGAGGCCGGGGGCGGGTGCCTTGCTGAAAACCGTGAGCAGTTGGCGAGGAAGTGTTCCTTTTTCGCTCAAACGAGCGACATATGGACAGTGACGGCCGAAGTGCTCACGGATTTACCACCGCATGGCTCAGCCGAGGCGTCGTACGGGCTCGCCGGCCAGGAACGCCTCGATGTCCTCGACGGCCTGGCCGTAATAGGTGCGGTAGTTGTGCTGCGAGACATAGCCGAGGTGGGGGGTGGCCAGGAGCCGGGGCGCGGTGCGCAGTGGGTGGTCGGCGGGCAGGGGCTCGACGTCGAACACGTCCACGCCGGCTCCGGCGATCCGTCCCTCCCGCAGCGCGGCGAGCAGGGCGTCCTGCTCGACGAGGGCCGCCCGCGAGGTGTTCACCAGGTAGGCGGTCGGCTTGAGCAGGGCCAGTTCGGGCGCGCCGAGCAGCCCGCGGGTCCGGTCGCTCAGGACGAGGTGGAGCGAGACGAAGTCGCTGGTGGCGAGGAGTTCCTCCTTGGAGCCGGCCAGTTGGACGCCGACCTCGTCCGTGCGTTCCTCGGTGAGGTTCTGGCTCCACGCGACCACCTCCATACCGAAGGCGAGGCCCACCTGGGCCACCCGGCTGCCGATCTTCCCCAGACCGAGCAGGCCGAGACGGCGGCCGTGCAGGTCGGCGCCGACCGTGGACTGCCAGGGGCCGTTCGCGCGCAGCGCGTCGTTCTCGGTGACGATGCCGCGGGCGAGGCCGAGCAGCAGCGCCCACGTCAGCTCGACCGGCGGGGTCGACGTGCTTTCCGTACCGCACACGGTCACCCCGTTGCGCTCGGCGGCCGCGTAGTCGATCACCGAGTTGCGCATGCCGGAGGCGATGAGCAGCTTGAGCCGGGGAAGCCGGTCGAGCAGGGAGGCGGGGAAGGGCACCCGCTCCCGAAGGGTCACCACGATGTCGAAGTCCTTGAGCGCGAGGGCCAGTTCGCTCTCGGTGGCGATGTGCTCGGTGAAGCTGACGACCTCCACACGTTCCTGGACGGGGCCCCAGTCGGCCACGGTGGTGGCGACGCCCTGGAAGTCGTCGAGCACGGCACAGCGAAGCCGCATGTCAGTCCTTTCCGTGGACCCCACGGTGGCGAGCGTCGGCGGCGGCCCGACGAAGGCCGAGCCGGTCGGGGAATGTACGTCCTGGGGACGTGCTCAGCCGTGCCCCGGGGGCTGCGGCAGCGGCAGGATACCCATTGCGGCGGACCGGATGTGTGTGAAGGCTCGTCCCCGGCGTACACCGATGTACAGGCCGCGCGGCAGGTCGCCACGGTCCTCCCCGACGCCGACCGGCACGGGGCCGGGCACGGACCGGTGCTCGGCCCCGTCGGTGCGCTGGTCGACGACGGCTGTGCCGCTCGCGTCCGCGTCGTGGAAGGCACCGGTTCCGGTGTCGGTGACCCGCGCGACCAGGTCCCCATGTACGCGACCCGCTTCGCGGAGCCGTCGGGACGGATGCCCGGCACGCGCTGCACCACTTCGTCGACGACGGGCTCGCCGTGGACGGGGAAGTCGCAGCCGCCGGGCAGCAGGTGCCCGACGGCTGAACTTGCCTGATGCGCCCTCGGTCCGGACGGGACGTAACCGGATCCGGGCAGCCGGGGCACGTGCGCCACCGGTCCGCGCTGCGGGCGAAGTTCGCTTACCTGTCAGGTCGTCGGCCCCGGTGGCTCTGCGTGCCATGATCCCGGTGTACGAAGTTCGACCGACCGGAAGGACACCATGCCCGCCTACGTCATAGCCCACCTGCAGGAGGCCGCTCCGCACCCGGAGATCGTCGAGTACATCGAGCGCATCCCCGCCACCTTCGAGCCGTACGGCGGACGCTTCCTCGTGCACGCCACGCAGCACGAGGTGAAGGAGGGCCGCTGGCCCGGTCACGTCGTGATGATCGGCTTCCCCGGGATCGCCGAGGCGCGGGCCTGGTGGGAGTCACCCGCATACCGGGAGATCGCACCGCTGCGCTCGCGGCACATCGAGGGCGACATCATCCTGGTCGAAGGCGTGCCCGAGGGCTACGAACCGACCGGCGTCGCACAGGCGATGCGGGAAGCCCTTCCCGCCGATTAGCCCCGCAAGCTTCCGACAGGGTCGGATCGTCCACTCGGACAAGCCGTGCGCCCCTCTTTCGGGTGATGGCGCGGGCAGCATGACGCCCGCCGCAGGACCAGGAGGGGTGCTCGCGTCGACACGAAGAAGCCCCCGCCGGTTTCCCGGCGGGGGCTTTCAGCTGCGGTGGACCTGTGGGGATTTGAACCCCAGACCCCCTCGATGCGAACGAGGTGCGCTACCAGACTGCGCCACAGGCCCTTGCAACGAGAGAAACCTTAGCACCCCGATCGGGGTGCTCGGAAATCCGTTGCCGGTGGGGGGTCGGCCGCGGGTTTTCCAAGGTCATTCGTTGACGGCCCGGGGGCGGTCACCGTCCTCGTACTGGTCGAACAGCGGGGTGCGGCCGCGCTCGCGGGCGCGGCGGGCGGAGGCCGCGCGGAGGGCGTCATTGCGCCCGTCGGCGTCGGCCTGCTCCTCCGTGCCGGCCCGGTCCCCTTCCGGAGCCGTGCCGTCGGCGGAGCCGGCCGTCTCCTCCGGGCTCGGGGCCACGGCGCTCGAACGCGCCGAGCTCCAGGTGTCCGCGGCGCCGAGGTCCACGTCGCTGGTGGCGCGCGGGGCGACCGGGGCGGTCACGTACGTGGGCAGCGGCACCGGGACCGGGTCCCAGCTGTCGCCGCCCTGGCCGGGCCGCCGCCGGCGCTCCCGCTGCTGGTCGACCCACTCGGCGTGGTCGGTCTGCTCGACGAGCGCGCGCCGGTCGGCGGCGAGCGCCAGGAGGCCGGGGTCGGTCTCCGGACCCGGCTCGAGGCCGGGGTCGACGCCCGGCTCGTGCCCCTCCGGTTCGTCGGGGTCCACCTCGTCGACGGACGGGCGGCGGCGCGGCTGACGCTCCCGCAACCGCTGTGCCGCGGCCTCGGCCTGACGGCGGTCCATCTGGTACGCGAAACGGCGGCGTTCCTGGGAGCGCAGGTAGGCGATGTAGACGCTCAGCAGCACCGCGGGCACTCCGGGCGCCCACAGGAAGGCGAGCCCACGGACCGCGGCGACGATCGCGCCGAGCGTGAAGGCAAGGAAGAGCATCGTGGTGGTGCGCCGACGCCGGGCGAGCACCTTCGAGCGCCGGGCGCGCGCCGCGGCGGCCTGCGCGGACGGAGACGGCTGGGACGGCTGGGACGCCGGGGAGGACGCGACGGACTGCGACGGCGGGGCCTGCTGGGCCGGGAGCGCGGGCTGCGCCCTTCGCGGGGGTGCTCCGCGCCGGGCGGACGGGACGCGCTCGCGCGGGGGGCGTCCGGTCGGCTCGTCGGGGGCCGGTTCGGATACCGCCCGTTCCGGCCGCTGCGCGGGGTGTGGCCGTACGGGCGCCTGCACCTGCTGCGGACGGGTCTGGGACACGGCGAAGGCCCGGACGTCCACCGAATCGGTGACCGCGTCCGGGTCGTGGACGTCCTGCTCCCCCTCGTCGGCGGAGCGCGCCCGCAGGTCCTTGGCGTACCGGCGCTCCATTCCCGCCCGTCCGGACAACAATCGGATGGCGGTGCTGAAGCGTTCCGTCGGACGGGCCTCGTTCAGCTCGTCCTGCCTACGGAGCCACATCGGCACCAAGTAGGCGGCCCAGGCCCCGACAATGACTGCGTAGATGAGGCCGCTGCTGCTCACGCCTCACACGGTAGAGGGGTTTAGGTGAGGCCATCCGCCAATTGAGCCGGTGTGTCGCCCGATCCGGCTGATATTTCGAACTTTTTTTGCGAACGGTGCGATCAGCTGACCACTTAAGCCGGGAATTTTCCCACCTTCAGACGGTCATCACGCGATCAAATTCGAACATTTATTCAATTACTTGGGCGGTGCGGGATTCCGGGATTACGCCGCTCGCCACCGGATCGCTCGTCGCCGGCTCGCTCCTCACCGGGCTGCCCGTTCCCGCCCGGCCGCTCGTTCCGGGAGCGTGCCCGTTGCCAGCGCCCGAGCAAACCCTCGGGCACTTCCTCCGCCGTGAGCGCGAAGACGAGATGGTCGCGCCAGTCGCCGTCGATGTGCAGATACCGCGGGCGCAGCCCCTCCTCGCGGAATCCGAGTTTCTCCACGACCCGGCGGCTGGGCCCGTTCTCGGGGCGAATGCACACCTCGACGCGGTGCAGCCCGACGGTACGGAAACAGTGGTCCACGGCCATCGCCACGGCCGTCGGCATCACCCCGCGGCCGGCCACCGCCTCGTCGACCCAGTAGCCGACGTGCCCCGAGCACATCGAGCCCCAGGTGATCCCGGCGACCGTCAACTGGCCGACCAGGCGCTCCTGGTACTCGATGACGAACGGCAGCATCCGCCCCGCGTGCGCCTCCGCCCTCAGGTGACGGACCATCTGGCGGTAGGTCGGCCGGTGCACGATCGGACCGGACGGGGTGGGCGGCGGGATCGTCGCCTCCCAGGGGCGCAGCCAGTCGCGGTTGCGCCGGTTGACCTCGCGCCAGGCCCGCTGGTCGCGCAGCTTTATCGGCCGGAGGACGACGTCGCCGGCCACCAGCTCCACGGGCCAGGATGAACCGTTCAGCTCGCACCCCCGCCACTGGTGCCGGTTCCGGAGTGGTCACCGCCGCGCAGCTGGTCGACCGCGTGCCTCAGCAGCGGTTCCAGGACGGCCAGGCCGTCCTTCACCCCGCCGCTGGACCCGGGCAGGTTGACGATCAGCGTCCGGCCCGCGACGCCCGCGAGGCCCCGGGAGAGGGCCGCCGTGGGCACCTTGTCCCGGCCGTACGCCCGGATGGCCTCCGCGATGCCGGGCACCTCGTGATCGAGCACCGCGCGGGTCGCCTCGGGGGTGCGGTCGGTGGGCGAGACGCCGGTGCCGCCGGTGGTCACGACGACGTCGTACCCGGCCTCGGCGCCCGCGCGCAGCGCGGCCTCCACGGGCTCGCCGTCCGGGACCACCTGCGGGCCGTCGACGGCGAAGCCGAAGCGCCGCAGGCCCTCGGCGATCAGGGGGCCGCCCGTGTCCTGGTAGACGCCGGCGGCGGCCCGGTTGGAGGCGGTGACCACCAGTGCGCGATAGCTCATGCCCTGCTCCAGTCGCCCGACTTGCCGCCCGTCTTCTCCTCCACCCGCACGTCCGTGATGACCGCCTTCTTGTCGACCGCCTTGACCATGTCGATCACGGTGAGCGCGGCGACGGAGACCGCGGTGAGCGCCTCCATCTCCACGCCCGTGCGGTCCGTCGTCCTCACCGTGGCCGTGATCTCCACGGCGTCGTCCGCGACCGACAGGTCCAGTTTCACACCGGACACCGCCAAGGGGTGACACAGCGGAATCAGGTCGGGGGTGCGTTTGGCGCCCATGATGCCCGCGATCCGCGCGGTGGCGAGGGCGTCGCCCTTGGGGACGCCCTCGCCGCGCAGCAGTTCGATCACACGGGGCGAGACCAGGACGCGGCCGGTGGCGCGGGCGGTGCGCGCGGTGACGTCCTTGCCGGACACGTCGACCATCCGGGCGGCGCCCGCCTCGTCGATGTGCGTCAGACGGCGCTGGTCGGGGTGTCCGGGGGTCTCCCCCCGGGAAGGCACGGTCATGATCGTGTGGCGCTCCCGGTCCGGGCCCGCCGCGGTGCGGCGCGCGGGCCTCCTGTGCGCGACACGGTACCGCCAACCGGTCGGGCTCAGCCGAGCAGGACCACCTCGACCTCGGTGCCGGGCGCGACGGACTCGACGTCCTCGGGGACGACGATCAGCGCGTTCGCCTGGGCGAGGGCGGCCACCAGGTGGGATCCGGCGCCGCCGACCGGGGTCACCTCGCCGTCGGCGTACCGGCCGCGCAGGAACTGGCGCCGGCCCTTCGGCGAGGTCAGCGGACCGCCCGCGGTCAGGGTCGCGCGGGCTCTCGGCCGGTGGACGTCCGTGAGGCCCATCAGGGTGCGGATGGCGGGGCGCACGAACAGCTCGAAGGAGACGTACGAGGAGACCGGGTTGCCGGGGAGGGCCAGCAGCGGAATGTGGTCGGGGCCGATGGAGCCGAAGCCCTGGGGCTTGCCGGGCTGCATGGCGAGCTTGCGGAAGTCGATGCCGCTGCCCGGCTCGTCCTCGTCGCCCACGGACGACAGCGCCTCCTTGACGACGTCGTACGCCCCGACGCTCACCCCGCCGGTGGTGACCATCAGGTCGGCGCGCACCAGCTGGTCCTCGATGGTGTCGCGGAGGGTGTCGGCGTCGTCCGCGACGGCGCCCACGCGGTAGGCGATGGCGCCGGCGTCCCGGGCGCAGGCGGTGAGGGAGAAGCTGTTGGAGTCGTAGATCTGACCGGCGCTCAGCTCCTCGTCGGGCTGGACGAGTTCGCTGCCGGTGGACATCACCACCACGCGCGGGCGCGGGTGCACGCGTACCGTGCCGCGGCCGATCGCGGCCAGCAGGGAGATCTGCAGCGGGCCGAGGACGGTCCCGGCCGTCAGGGCGCGGTCACCGGCCCGTACGTCGCTGCCCTCGGCGCGCACATGCGCGCGTGCCCGGGCCGGGCGGTGGACGAGCACCTGCCCGGTGGCGCCCTCGGGGGCCAGGCTGCGGGCCCGCATCCCGGTGACCGGGCCCTCGCCGAGCCCGCCGTCGGTCCACTCGACGGGGACGACGGCCTCGGCGCCGGGCGGGAGCGGGGCGCCGGTCATGATGCGTACCGCCTGGCCGGGTCCGACCCGGAACAGGTCGGACTGGCCGGCCGCGACGTCACCGACGACCTCGAGGGCGGCCGGGTACCGCTCGCTCGCGCCCGCGACATCCGCGACCCGTACCGCGTACCCGTCCATGGAGCTGTTGTCGAACGGCGGCAGCGACACCGGCACCGTGACGTCCTCGACCAGGACGCAGCCCTGGGCGTCGAGGAGGTGCAGCTCGATGGGTTCCAGGGGGCGGACGGTGGCGAGGATGTCGTCCAGGTGCTCGTCCACCGACCAGAGGTGGTCCGGGCCTGCGGTGCGGGGCGCGGCGGTGCTCAACGTTCCTGCATCTCCTCGGTGACGTAACGGCGGAGCCAGGTCCGGAAGTCCGGGCCCAGGTCTTCACGTTCGCACGCGAGTCGGACAATGGCACGCAGGTAGTCGCCTCGGTCGCCGGTGTCATAGCGGCGGCCCTTGAAGACCACGCCGTGCACCGGGCCGCCGATCTCCTCGTCCGCGGCCAGTTGCTGGAGGGCGTCGGTGAGCTGGATCTCGCCGCCGCGGCCCGGCTCGGTCTTGCGCAGTACGTCGAAGACGGCCGGGTCGAGGACGTAGCGGCCGATGACGGCGTAGTGGGAGGGCGCTTCGGCCGGTTCGGGCTTCTCGACCAGGCCGCTGACCCGGACCACGTCGGAGTCGGCGGTGGGCTCGACGGCGGCGGAGCCGTAGAGGTGGATCTGCTCCGGGGCGACCTCCATGAGCGCGACGACGCTGCCGCCGTGCTGCTCCTGGATCTCGATCATGCGCTGGAGCAGGCAGTCGCGCGGGTCGATCAGGTCGTCGCCGAGCAGGACGGCGAAGGCTTCGTCGCCGACGTGCGGGGCGGCGCACAGGACGGCGTGGCCGAGCCCTTTGGGGTCGCCCTGGCGGACGTAGTGCATGGTCGCGAGGTCGCTGGATTCCTGGACCTTGGCGAGGCGCGCGGCGTCACCCTTCCGGTCGAGGGCCGACTCCAGTTCGTAATTTCGGTCGAAATGGTCCTCCAGGGGGCGCTTGTTGCGGCCCGTCACCATGAGGACGTCGTCGAGACCGGCGGCTGCGGCCTCTTCGACCACGTACTGGATCGCCGGCTTGTCGACGACCGGCAGCATCTCCTTGGGAGTGGCCTTGGTGGCCGGCAGGAACCGGGTGCCGAGGCCTGCTGCGGGGATGACAGCCTTGCTGATCCGAGGGTGCGACTGAATCATGTCCGCAACCATATCCGGTGCCTTTGCGGGGAATCTGCGACTCCGCATATTTAATGCTCATATGAGCACAATGAGACAGTTCAAGGACAGAGTTGAGACACGACGACCGCGCGAACGATCCTGACAAGCGGGTATTGCGACGGGAAATCCTTCTGGCGAGGAACAGGTTGACGGCGGATGACGTGCGGGAGGCCGCGACCGCGTTGGCCGACCGCGCGCTCGGGCTGCCCGAACTGACCCACGCGCGCACGGTGGCGGCGTACGTCTCCGTCGGAAGCGAGCCCGGCACGCTCGTGCTGCTCGACGCGCTGCGCGCGCGGGGTGTACGCGTGCTGCTGCCGGCCCTGCTTCCCGACAACGACCTGGACTGGGGCGCGTACACCGGCGAGGGCTCGCTCACGCGTGTGCGCCACGGCGGGCGGATGGCCCTGCTCGAGCCGGCCGGGGAGCGCCTCGGGCCGGACGCCGTGACCGGAGCGGACGCCGTGCTGCTGCCGGGCCTGGCCGTGGACGCCCGCGGGATGCGACTGGGGCGCGGCGGCGGCTCGTACGACCGGGTGCTGGCCCGGCTGGAGCGCGCGGGCGCGCACCCGGCCCTGGTGGTGCTGCTGTACGACACCGAGGTGGTCGAGCGGGTTCCCGAGGAGCCCCATGACCGGCCGGTGCACGCGGTGGCGACCCCGTCGGGGGTGCGGCGGTTCGGCTGAGCGACGACACCGTTTCGGCGGTCCGGCAGCCCCGGCAGTCCCGGCATGAGGAAAGCGGCCGCCACGCGCGCGTGGCGGCCGCTTTCCTCATGCCTCATGCGTCGGGGGCCGGGCCTCTCAGGGCTTGAGCAGCAGCGTGTCGCTGGTGCTGCCCTCGACCGCCTTGTCCGAGTACGCCCACTCGAGCAGTTCGCCCTCGGCCCACTTGTCCGTCTGGTCGACGTAGTGGGAGTTGTAGGCGTGGCCGGAGGCGCCGGTGAGGTTGATCCACCGCGACTTGTCGAGGTCGCCGAGGTTGACCACCATCCGCATCGACGGCACCCACACCACCCCGTAGCCGCCCGCGGCGTTCCAGCCGGTCGCGTTGACCGTGGCCTCGCCGCCGCCGAGCTTCCAGGGGCCGCGGTTGAGGACGTACTGCAGGAAGTCGGGGCCGGAGGTGCCCAGGGTCTGGTTCTTCAGGAACAGGCGGTGCAGCCGGCCCCAGCTCCAGGTGTCGATGTCCTTGCCGAGCTTGGCGGTGAGCTCCCAGCGGGCGTCGACCATGGCGCGCCTGAACAGCTTGTCGCGGTTCTCCGCGCCGTCGCGGGAGCCCGCCTTAGGAGTCGTCCACCAGTCGTTGTCCTCCTTCTCCATCAGCGTGCGGACCACCTCGAACCAGCGGTCGCCGCCGTCGGGCTGGGCCTGGTCGGCCTCGCGCATGCCGCACTCGCGCACCTTGCCGCCCTCGTCGGCGGGCCCGGTGGGGTTGACCGCGTCGACCCACAGGCACTGGCCCTTGACCCGCAGCTCCTTGGGCAGCTTGTGGCTGAAGGCGAGCCTGAGGATGTTGCGCCAGACGGAGTTGAAGTAGGCGGCTGCCGCGGAGTCGGCGTCCTGGGTGTAGTCCCAGCCCTCCAGCAGCTTCTGCGCCTTGCGGACCTCCGCGTCCTTGACGTCGATCTTGAGCAGTTCGGGCACCAGCAGCTTGGCGATACCGCTGCTGTTGTCGAGCTGCATCTGCCGCATGTCGTCGGTGGAGATCTTGCCGCCGTCCTTGATCTTCGACTGGATCAGATCGTTGATCCGCTGGCTGCGGGCGCCGTAGCCCCAGTCGGTGGTCAGGGTGTACGGGTACGTGTCGGGGTCGACCACGGCCTGGTTGGCGGTGACGATGTAGCCGCGCTTGGGGTCGAACTCGTAGGGCAGCGCCTCCTGGTCGACCCAGCCGGTCCAGCGGTACTTCGAGTTCCAGCCGGGCGCCGGGACGGAACCGTCGTGGTTCTCCGCGCGGGTGGGGATCCTGCCCGGCAGGGTGTAGCCGATGTGGCCCTCGGTGTCCGCGTAGACGAGGTTCTGCGAGGGCACCTCGAAGAGGGTGGCCGCCTTGCGGAAGTCGTCCCAGTCCTTCGCGCGGTTCATCGCGAAGACGGCGTCCATGGTGCGGCCCGCCTCCAGCGCGGTCCAGCGCAGCGAGACGCCGTAGCCGTCGCCCCGGTCGGGCGCGGCGGAGTCGACGGTGGCCTTCTTCCCGGTCCGCACCAGGTCGGGGGACCGGTCGGAGAGCAGCGGGCCGTTGCCGGTCTCCCTGACGACGATCTTCCGCGGCGCGCCGCCGGCGACCTTGATGGTCTCCTCGCGCGCCTTGAAGGGCACCACCTTGCCGTCGTGCTGGTAGCCCTCGCCGGTGATCTTCTCCAGGTAGAGGTCGGTGACGTCGACGCCGGAGTTGGTCAGGCCCCAGGCGACGTCCGCGTTGTGTCCGATGACCACGCCGGGCATGCCCGCGAAGGTGAAGCCGGTGACGTCGTACTGGCACGTGGCGGAGACGCTGCGGCAGTGCAGGCCCATCTGGTACCAGACGGACGGCAGCGAGGCCGACAGGTGCGGGTCGTTGGCCAGCAGCGGCTCACCGGTGACGGTGTGATTGCCGGAGACCACCCAGGAGTTGGAGCCGATGCCGTCGCCGTTGACGCCGACGGCCGTGGGCAGGTTCTGCAGGACCTCCTGGAGGCCCGAGAGCTGGCTCTCCAGACCGCCCCCGGTGCCGGCCGTCCCGGACTCGCCCTCCACGCCGCCGACGCCCGTGCCCGGGACGGTGCCGTCGCCGATTCCGGTTCCGGTGCCGTCGCCGGTTCCGGTGCCGTCGCCGGTCCCGGTCCCGTCGCCGGTGCCGCTCTCGCCGCCCGCCTCGTAGGCGCCGGTCAGCTCGTTGTACTGGCCCTCCTGGACCACCGGCTTGTTCCGGCGGGACGGATACGCCGGGTACAGGTCGGCGATCTGCTCGGAGTCGAGGCGGCTGGTCATCAGGGCGCGGTCGATCTCGTCCTGCATGTTGCCGCGCAGGTCCCAGGCCATCGCCTTCAGCCAGGCCACGGAGTCCACCGGGGTCCACGGCCCGGGCGTGTAGTCGTTGGTGAAGCCCAGCGCCGCGTACTCCAGGGAGATGTCCGCGCCCTCCTTGCCCTCCAGGTAGGCGTTGACTCCCTTGGCGTAGGCGTCGAGGTACTTCTTCGTGGCGGGGGAGAGCTTCTTCTCGTACTCCTGCTTCGCGACCCGGTCCCAGCCCAGGGTGCGCAGGAACTCGTCGTTCTCGATCTGGCTCTCGCCGAACATCTCCGACAGGCGTCCGGAGGTCATGTGCCGGCGCACGTCCATCTCGTAGAACCGGTCCTGCGCCTGGACGTAGCCCTGCGCCATGAACAGGTCCTCGTCGGAGGAGGCGTAGATCTGCGGGATGCCGTGGCCGTCACGTTTGACGTCGACGGGGCCCGACAGGCCCTTGAGCGTGATCGATCCCTTGGTCTGCGGGAAGGAGGCGCGCACGGTGCCGATCGACCAGTACGCCCCGTAGGCGACACCGCCGATCAGGGCCAGCACCAGGACGAACACGAGCAGACGGGCTTTGCGCCCCTTTTTCCTGCCGGACTTGCCGAGTTGCTGACCCGTGGAGGCGGTGGTGTCGGTGGGCATCGCTGTCCTTGCTGTCCTTACGCGAGCGGCAGGGCGGGCTGTGCTTTTAACTGAGCGCTGGAGCAACGATAGGCGCAGGGCCCCGCGCCGCTTGACGCGGAGTCGGGAACCAGCCCGGACGGACGTTCGATCATGCCAGGCGAGTGCGTCAAGAACGCGTCAAGAGTTAGGTAAGGTAACGAAGCGGTTTGCCGCGAACGCGTCGGCTCCACGCGCCCCGCAGTCGAGGTCGGGCGCGCCGCGCGTGAGCCAGGGAAGGGAACGGCCGCTGACTGTCCACCACCTCAACCAGCTCCTGCTCGTCTGCTCGCTGGTCCTGCTCGTCGCCGTCGCGGCGGTCCGGATCTCCTCGCGCAGCGGGCTCCCCAGCCTGCTCGTCTATCTCGGCATCGGCATCGCCATGGGCCAGGACGGCATCGGCGACATCCAGTTCGACAACGCCGAGCTGACGCAGGTCTTCGGGTACGCGGCCCTGGTGGTGATCCTGGCCGAGGGCGGTCTGGGCACCAAGTGGACCGAGATCAGACCCGTCCTGCCCGTCTCCGCCGCCCTCGCGACCGTCGGCGTCGCGGTGAGCGTCGGGGTCACCGCGACGGCCGCGCACTTCCTGGTCGGGCTGGAGTGGCGGCAGGCGCTCATCATCGGCGCGGTGGTGTCCTCGACCGACGCGGCGGCCGTCTTCTCCGTGCTGCGGCGCATTCCGCTCCCCCCGCGCGTGACGGGCTCGCTGGAGGCCGAGTCCGGCTTCAACGACGCCCCCGTGGTCATCCTGGTGCTCGCCTTCTCCACGGCCGGCCCGATCGAGCACTGGTACACCCTGCTCGGCGAGATCACCCTGGAGCTGGCCATCGGCGCCGTCATCGGACTCGCGGTGGGCTGGCTGGGTGCCTGGGGGCTCAGGCATGTGGCGCTGCCCGCCTCCGGCCTCTACCCGATCGCCGTCATGGCCATCGCCGTCACCGCCTACGCGGCGGGCGCCATGGCCCACGGCAGCGGCTTCCTCGCCGTCTACCTCGCCTCGATGGTGCTGGGCAACGCCAGACTGCCGCACTGGCCCGCCACCCGCGGATTCGCCGAAGGGCTCGGCTGGATCGCCCAGATCGGCATGTTCGTCCTGCTCGGCCTGCTGGTCTCCCCGCACGAACTGGGCGACGACATCGTGCCCGCGCTGGTCATCGGGCTGGCGCTGACCGTGGTGGCCCGCCCGCTGAGCGTCGTGCTGTGCCTGCTGCCGTTCCGGGTGCCCTGGCAGGAGCAGACGCTGATGTCGTGGGCGGGACTGCGCGGCGCCGTGCCCATCATCCTGGCGACGATTCCGATGGTGGAGGGCGTCGAGGGCAGCCGGAGGCTCTTCAACATCGTCTTCGTCCTGGTCGTCGTCTACACCCTCGTCCAGGGGCCGACGCTGCCGTGGCTGGCCGGCAAGCTGCGTCTCGGCACGGGCGCGGAGGCCGCCGACCTGGGCATCGAGTCGGCACCCCTGGAGCGGCTGCGCGGGCATCTGCTGTCGGTCGACATCCCGGAGGAGTCGAAGATGCACGGTGTGGAGGTCGCCGAACTCCGGCTGCCGAAAGGGGCGGCCGTCACACTCGTCGTACGCGGGGGCACCTCGTTCGTCCCGCTGCCGACGACGATGCTGCGGCACGGGGACGAACTCCTCGTCGTCGCCACCGACCCGGTCCGGGACGCCACCGAACGCCGCCTGCGCGCGGTGGGCCAGGGCGGCAAACTGGCCGGCTGGCTGGGGACCGACGGCGGAGATCCGGGGCGCTGACTGGCCCGTCATTCACAGGGCCACGGTCCCGCAGTGCTCGGTTTCACAGGCTCACAAGCCCTTGCCGCCTGTGGATACCCGATCGCGCCAAGACAACGCCTGTAACATGCAACGAGTACCCAGATCGAACCAACTCTGCCTGACGCAGAGCTGGCGCGACCGTATGGCGGCCGGCACGCCCCGAGCTGTGGCACCCGGCATCTACCGCAGTCAGCGCAAGAGGACAGCTCTCGGCGTGCCCGAAGCCCGACCGTGAAGGGCCGCGCGCCACCAGGCGGCAGAAAGGCACGGGCCGTGGCATCCACGGTCACCACGTCGAAGGGCTCTGCGGCCACCTCCCGTCCGGGGTACGGCCGACTGCTGCGCACCCGCGGCGCCTGGACGTTCCTGCTCCCCGGTTTCGCGGCACGCCAGCCGTTCGCGATGCTCACCATCTCCATCGTGCTGCTGGTGCAGCACACCACCGGTTCGTACGGCGCGGCCGGCGCCGTCGCGGCGGCCACCGGTGTGTCCATGGCCCTGTTCGCGCCCTTCAGCGGCCGGCTCGCCGACCGCCACGGGCAACGCGCCGTACTCGTCCCCGGCGTTCTGCTGCACACCCTGGCCGCGCTGGTCCTGACCTCGCTGGCGCTGACCGACGCCCCGCTGTGGGCACTGTTCGCCGCGGCCGTGCCCACCGGCGCCTCGGTGCCCCAGATCGGGCCCATGGTGCGCGCCCGCTGGGGCGTGAAGCTCAAGGACTCCCCGCTGATGACCACCGCGGCGGCCTTCGAGTCCGTCACCGACGAGCTGACCTTCGTCGTCGGACCGCTGCTGGCCACCGCCCTGTGCACGGCCGTGAACCCGGCTGCCGGCCTGGTGACCGAGGCCGCGCTGACCCTGGTCGGCGGCCTGCTGTTCGCCGCGCAGAAGGGCACCCAGCCCGAGGTCGCCGCCGGCGGGCACGCGCGCATGGAGCACGCTTCCGCCCTGCGCGTCCCCGGGGTGCGCGTCCTGATCGTCACCTTCCTGGGCATCGGGTCCGTCTTCGGCGGCATGCAGGTGTCGCTGGCCGCGTACACCGAGTCGATCGGCGAACCCGGCCTGAACGGCGTCCTGTACGGCGTCTTCGCCGCGGGCAACATGCTCTCCGGCATCGCCTGCGGCGCCATCGCCTGGAAGGTCGCCCCGCAGCGGCGCCTCGTCGTCGGGTACGCGGCGCTCGCGGTGACCGCGTCCGCCCTGTGGACCGCCCAGTCGTCGCTGCTCCTCGCGGGGCTCGGGCTCCTGGTCGGCATGTGCATCGCGCCCGCCCTGATCACCGGCTTCACCATGGTCGACGACCTGGTCCCGGCGGGGGCCCGCACCGAGGCCTTCACCTGGCTGACCGGCGCGGTGGCACTCGGTCAGGCGGCCGCGGTCACGGTCTCCGGCCAGTTCGAGGACCGCCTGTGGGACGGCGCCGGTTTCCTGGTGCCGATGGGCGGCACGGTGCTCGCCCTGGTGACCCTGCTGGCGCTGCGGTCACGGCTGGTGCCGGCCCCGCACGGACGCACCGTCGCACGTGGCGTGGGTCACCGCTCGCCCGTCGCAGTGGACTGAACACGGGGAATACGGCACTATGAATCGTCGTTTAGCACTCATCGAGTGAGAGTGCCAGGAGGAAGACAGTGCCCACCTATCAGTACCAGTGCACCGAGTGCGGCGAGGGCCTCGAGGCGGTGCAGAAGTTCACCGATGACGCTCTGACCGAGTGCCCGAACTGCCAGGGCCGCCTGAAGAAGGTGTTCTCGGCGGTCGGCATTGTCTTCAAGGGATCCGGCTTCTACCGCAACGACAGCCGCGGCTCCTCGTCGAGCAGCACCCCGGCGGCGTCGAAGTCGTCCGACTCCTCGACGAGCTCGTCCTCGGACTCGTCGGCTTCCTCGACTTCCTCGACGTCGTCTGCTTCCTCGACGTCGTCGGGCTCGTCGACCGGTTCCAGCAGCACCACCGCCGCTTAGGGCCGGTTTCCCGCGGACCCCTGTCGTCGTCCGACGACGGGGTCCTCGGTGTTTTCCGGGGCGGCCCCGGGGCGTTTTCGGGGCGGTTAGGGTGCGGAGCATGGCGAACATGGCGCACAAGGCGAACGCCGAGATCGGCGTGATCGGCGGCTCCGGTTTCTACTCCTTCCTCGACGATGTGACCGAGGTCCGGGTGGACACCCCGTACGGGGCGCCCAGCGACTCCCTCTTCCTCGGCGAGCTGGCCGGCCGGCGGGTCGCCTTCCTCCCCCGGCACGGGCGCGGCCACCATCTGCCGCCGCACCGGATCAACTACCGGGCCAACCTGTGGGCGCTCAGGTCGGTCGGCGCCCGCCAGGTGCTCGGGCCGTGCGCGGTGGGCGGGCTGCGGCCCGAGTACGGACCGGGGACGCTGCTGGTCCCGGACCAGCTCGTGGACCGTACGAAGTCCCGGGTCGGCACGTACTTCGACGGGCTGCCGCTGCCCGACGGCACGGTGCCGAACGTCGTGCACGTGTCACTGGCCGACCCCTACTGCCCCGTCGGCCGGGCGGCCGCCCTGAAGTCGGCGCGCGGGCGGGACTGGGAGCCGGTGGACGGCGGCACGCTGGCCGTGGTCGAGGGTCCGCGCTTCTCCACCCGCGCCGAATCGTTGTGGCACCGGGCGCAGGGCTGGTCGGTGGTGGGCATGACCGGCCATCCCGAGGCGGTGCTCGCCCGTGAGCTGGAGCTCTGCTACACGTCCCTGACCCTGGTCACCGACCTCGACGCCGGCGCCGAGACCGGCGAGGGTGTCTCGCACGACGAGGTGTTGCGGGTGTTCGCGGCGAACGTGGACCGCCTGCGGAACGTGCTCTTCGACGCGGTGGCGGCGCTGCCCGCCACGGAGGAGCGGGACTGCCTGTGTGCCTCGGCACTGGGTGGGATGGATCCGGGGTTCCCGCTGCCGTAGGGCCGCACGTTCGGGTGAGGGAGTTTTCCACAGGGCGCGGTGTGTCCACAGGCTCCGGCGGAGAACGGCGGGAAGCCTCATCGTGGGGTGCGCAAACCGTTCCCTCGCCGCCAGGTGGTGTCCCGTGTCGTTCCCCCCGTCCCGTGAACCCTCACGCCACTCCCCTACCTTCTCTTCCTCCCTCTTCTCGCCTTCTTCGCCTCCCTCCCCTTCCTCCCCTTCTTCACCTTCCTCGCCTTCCTCTCTCTCGGCCGGTGTCCCGCACCCTCCCCGTGCCGGTGTCCCGCCCCGGCGCGAGGTGCCGCACTTCGCACCGGTGCGGGTGCGTGGCGGTCTGCTGCGGTCCGGTCGGCTCGTCCGGCACCGGCGGCGGGCTGCGGCGGTCGGCCTCGCCGTCACGGCGGTGGCGCTGGTGGCGGCGGGCCCACGGGAGACGGACCGGTCCCGCGGGCATCCGGACGGCACTTCGGGCACACGCGTCGCCTCGGCGTCGGCCGCCTCGGCGGGCGGGTCCACGGGAGACCGTGCCGTACGGACTCGGCGTGCGGGAGCCCGCGTCACAGCACCGGTGCGGATCGCCGACGCCGCCACGGTGCGACTGCTGCGGCCGGGCGACCGGGTCGACGTCATCGCCGCCGAGGAGCGGGGCACGGGCGGTGCGGCCGGCGGTGGAGCCCGCGTGGTCGCGCGTGGAGCACGGGTCACGGAGGTGCCGGAGCCGCTGGAGGCCCCGGACGCGGGCGGGGCCCTGGTGGTGCTGTCGGTTCCGCGTGCCACCGCTGCCGAGCTCGCGGGCGCGAGCGCCACGGCCCGGCTGGCGGTGACGCTGTGGTGAGGGGTTCTTCGACCGTTGGCACCACCTTCATGTCACGTGCCTCGTTCGAAGGGCCCCACTGGGCAGATGGGCGATGCCCTGTCGTAGGTTGCGGAGCGTTCGATCACCGGCGTCACGCATACGAGATGGAGCTCCGAGGTGAGCGAGAAGAACGAACCGAGCGTCTGGCAGGGCTTCAAGGCCTTTCTGATGCGCGGGAACGTCGTCGACCTGGCGGTGGCCGTGGTCATCGGCGCGGCCTTCACCAACATCGTCAACTCGGTGGTGAAGGGCGTGATCAATCCGCTGGTCGGCGCCTTCGGCACCCAGAACCTGGACAGCTACAGCTTGTGCCTGAAGGGCCGCTGCACGGGCACCGGCGACGCCGCGACGGGAGTCAGGATCCTGTGGGGCTCGGTCCTCGGCTCGACACTCCAGTTCGTGATCACGGCCGCTGTCGTCTACTTCCTGATGGTGCTGCCGATGGCTCGCTACCTGGCCCGGGTGGAGGCCCGCAGGAAGGCGAGGGAAAGCGCGCAGGAGGTCTTCGAGATCTCCGAGCTGGAGGTGCTCAAGGAGATCCGCGACGAGCTGGTCGCACAGCGCGGCTCGAACAACGGCGGGCGATAGCCGGCACCGGCACGGCATCCGGTCGTCGGACCGCCGGGCCGCGCCCGGTCAGATGTGGTGGGGCGGCTTCTCGTCGAGGAAGCGCTTCAGGTCCGAGGCGCTGTCGCCGGACGGGCGCTCGCCCCATCCCCGGTCCGTGTCGTCCGAGGACTGCTGGTCCAGCGGATCGTCGAAGACCAGCGCGGGCTTCGGCTCGCGCGGCCGGGGTTCGGGGGCAGTGCTCATACCCCCAGAGTACGGCCTCGCCGTTCCCTTCCTCCGCCGGTGACCGCGTGGGGGGAGGCCCTGCACGAGACTGGCGCCATGACAGTTGACGCGCTCACAGATGTGGCCGGTGTTCGCGTGGGACACGCGACCCGCTCCGGCGGCGGCCTGCTCACCGGCACCACGGTCGTGCTCGCGCCCGAGGGCGGGGCCGTGGCCGCCGTGGATGTACGCGGTGGTGGTCCCGGCACGAAGGAGACCGACGCGCTCGATCCCCGCAACCTCGTGCAGAAGGTCGAGGCGGTCGTCCTGACCGGCGGCAGTGCTTACGGACTCGACGCGGCCTCCGGGGTGATGGCCTGGCTGGAGGAACGGGGCCGCGGGGTCCGCGTCGGACCGGAACCCGCGCACGTGGTGCCGGTGGTGCCGGCCGCCTGTGTCTTCGACCTGGGCCGGGGCGGCGACTTCCGGGCCCGTCCGGACGCGGCCACCGGGCGGGCCGCGGTGGAGGCGGCAGCGGCGACCGCACCGGGGGCACGGGTGCCGGAGGGATGCGTGGGTGCCGGCACGGGGGCCGTGGTCGGGGCGGTGAAGGGCGGGATCGGCACCGCGAGCCGGGTGCTGGATTCGGGGATCACGGTGGCCGCGCTGGTGGTGGCCAACGCGGCGGGGGCGGCGATGGATCCGGAAACAGGGGTGCTGTACGGGGAGTTGCTCCGAGGTGGCCGGGTCCGCCATCCGGACCCGGAGGTGCACGAGGCGGCGCTCCGGCGGCTCGCCGACCTCTCCGAGCGGAACGCCCCTCCCCCGCTCAACACCACACTCGCGGTGGTCGCCACCGACGCGGACCTGTCCAAGGCCCAGGCGCAGAAGCTGGCCGGTACCGCGCACGACGGCATCGCGCGGGCGGTGCGGCCGGTGCATCTGCTCAACGACGGGGACACGGTGTTCGCCCTCGCCACGGGCACCCGCCCGCTCGACGCCGCGAACCCCCTCGCCCTGAACGAGATCCTCGCGGCCGGCGCCGACTTGGTGACGCGCGCGATCGTACGGGCCGTGCGCGCGGCCGAGTCGGTGGACGGGCCGGGTGGAGTCTGGCCGTCGTACCGGGAGTTGTACGGCGAGACGGACGTGTAGACACGCGGAGGTCGACGGGCGAACCGGCGTCGACCGGTGGGCGGAGAGCGGTGACCGCTGAGCGGAGTCCGGGTTCGACGGCCGACGAGTCGGCGGCTCGCACCAGGGATGGCGACTGAGCAGGAGGTATGGGAGGTCCGCCGGAGCGGGTGGGAATTTCTCGCGCCTCTCGTTCGTTTCCCCGCCGTACCTTTTTCTCAGTTCCCGGACATGATGTCCGCCCGAGGGGCTACGGTATGCACCCACTGGGTGACATGCAGCAACGCCGGGAGAAACCTTGAGCGTTCCGTACGAGACGGCAGCGTACGAACCAGCCGACTCGCCCGAGTCTCCTGAGGAGCACCTCGCGCGACTGCTCGGTCGTGCCCTGAACTCCTTCGAACTGCCCGACGAGGCGGTGCACCGGCTCGACTGCGCGCTGGCACACGACAGTTCGCTGCACTCCGCGCATCACAGCGCCGGCCTGCACCGGGAGACATACCGGCACACCTGGCTGCTCGCCGACGGCTCGGCGCTCACGCTCTGGGAACTCGTCCACAACGCCACCCCGGGCAGCGAGCCCGAGCACGAGGTGTACGCGGACGAGGAGGAACTGCGGGTCGCGACCGCCCGGTTGCCGTTGCCGCCGGAGACCCCGGACTTCGAGCTGCCGGTGGTGGTGCAGCTGTCCCGGATCCCCACGCCCCGGCCGGTCTACGTCCCCGACGGTTCGGCGGACCACGCGCGCCGCTTACTGCGCCGGGCGGAGAACGCGGACCGTCCGGGCCCCGGGACGGCCGCGCTGCTGACCACGGCGTTCGCCCACCAGATCACCCAGGCCTTCGGCCGCCCGTTCCGCGCGGGACGCCCGGGGCGTTCAGGACTGAGCTTCTCCCTGTACGAGCACGCGTTCCTGCTGCGTGACGGCGTGGAGATGTCCCTCTGGGAAGTGGAACACACGGCCACGCCCGACGGGCGGCACATGTGCGAGGTGTACACCACCGAGGACGCCGCCCGGGACGCGATGGAGCGCCGCGCGGCACAGGTTTCCTGACCCCGGGCCCCGACGACCCCGGGCTTCGCCCCGACCCGGTTCAACGGTCGCCCGTGGTGCCGTCGGCCAAGCGCCGTACCAGCACGGCGAACGCCTCGCGCTCCGCCGGCGTGAGCCGCACCTCCTCCGCCCACGGCCCCGTCCGCCGCTGACGCGGAATCGCGCGCAGCCCCTGAAGCGCCTGCCCTGCCGGGGCCGCGTACCCCGGCGCCGGTCCCGGCTCCGGTCCCTGCCAGGGGTGAATGTCCCCGCCCCGCCCGCGTTCGCGCCACAGGACACCGGCCAGGCCCACAGTGCAGGCCACGGCCACCACGGTGAGGACGGCGGCGCCCGCCACCCTCAAGATCGAGTCGTGCTCAGGCATGCGCCCCAGTACACACCACGGTCCGGGACTTTGGTCCCGGACCGTGGTGAACGTGATCTATATCGCAGCTGCCGTAAACGGCTGCGAATCATCTTGAGTTGCCTATATGCGCCCAGGGGGCACCTATAAGAACCTAAAGGGGCAATCCGCCGCCCGTTCCCGGCTGCCGCGTCACGCGGCCACCGGCTGCTTCGCCTCGGCCGCCGAGGCCGCCGAGCCCTTGCCCGCGCTCGCGCCGTCCACTCCCGGAGCCGACTTGCGCAGGCCCTTCAGGACGATCACCAGAGCCGCCGTGACGCAGACACCCGCCGCGATGGCGACCAGGTAGAGGAACGGGTTGCCGATCAGCGGGACCACGAAGATACCGCCGTGGGGTGCGCGCAGGGTGGCGCCGAAGGCCATCGACAGGGCACCGGTGATCGCGCCGCCCACCATCGAGGCGGGGATCACGCGCAGCGGGTCGGCCGCCGCGAACGGGATCGCACCCTCGGAGATGAAGGAGGCGCCCAGGACCCAGGCGGCCTTCCCGTTCTCCCGCTCGGTCCGGTTGAAGAGCTTGCCGCGGACCGTGGTGGCCAGGGCCATCGCCAGCGGCGGAACCATACCGGCCGCCATCACCGCGGCCATGATCTTCATCGCGGAGTCACTGGGGCTCGCGACCGCGATGCCGGCCGTGGCGAAGGTGTACGCGACCTTGTTGACGGGGCCGCCGAGGTCGAAGCACATCATCAGGCCGAGCAGGGTGCCGAGCAGGATGGCGTTGGTTCCGGTGAGGCCGTTCAGCCAGTCGGTCATGCCCTTCTGCGCCGAGGCGATCGGCTTGCCGATCACCACGAACATCAGGAAGCCGACCACCGCCGAGGAGATCAGCGGGATCACCACCACCGGCATGATGCCGCGCAGCGCCGCCGGGATGCGCACCCGCTGGATCGCCAGCACGACCGCACCGGCGATCAGACCGGACGCGAGGCCGCCGAGGAAACCGGCGTTGATGGTGAGGGAGATCGCACCGCCGACGAAGCCGGGCACGAGTCCGGGCCGGTCGGCCATGCCGTAGGCGATGTAACCGGCCAGGACCGGGACGAGGAAGCCGAAGGCGACGCCGCCGATCTGGAAGAGCAGGGCGCCCCAGCTGTCGGCCTGGGTCCACACGAAGTGTTCCATCACCGACGGCGCCTCGTTGATCTCATAGCCGCCGATCGCGAAGCCGAGGGCGATGAGGAGACCGCCCGCCGCGACGAACGGGACCATGTAACTGACGCCGGACATGAGCCACTTGCGCAGCTTGGTGCCGTAGCCCTCGCCGGGTTCACCGGCGCGGTCCACGGGCGTACCGGTGGAAGTGGCGGCCGCGGTGACCTCACCGCGCTCGGCCTTGCCGCGGACCTCGGCGATCAGCTCGGCGGGGCGGTTGATGCCCGCCTTGACGCCGGTGTCGACGGTCGGCTTGCCCGCGAAGCGCTCCTTCTCCCGGACGGGCACGTCGTGGGCGAAGATCACACCGTCCGCCGCCGCGATCACGGCCGGGTCGAGCCGTTCGAAGCCCGCCGAGCCCTGGGGCTCGACGGCGATCTCGACGCCCGCCTCCCGGCCGGCGTTCTCCAGTGCCTCGGCCGCCATGTACGTGTGGGCGATACCGGTGGGGCAGGAGGTGACGGCGACGATCCGGAAGGGACGCGCCTCCTCGTCCGCACCGGACGTGCCCGCCGCGTCGGTGGTACCCGTGGCGGCGCCGGTGGAGGCCGCCACCGGCGCCGCCACGGAGTCTGCGGCGTCCGCGGCGTCCGCGGCACCGGCGGAGCTGTCGGAGCTGTCGGAGCTGTCGGAGCTGTCGGAGCTGTCGGAGCTGTCAGCCCCAGCCGTACCCGCCGTGGATGCCGTGGATGCCGACTCGTCCGCCGCCGGCCGCTCGTCACCGCGGACGAGCGCCGCAGCGCTCTCCGCGTCGCCGACCGACCGGAGCGCGTCGGTGAACTCGGCGTTCATCAGTTTCCGGGCCAGCGACGAAAGGATCGTCAGGTGAGCGTCGTCCGCACCCGCCGGCGCGGCGATCAGGAAGATCAGGTCGGCCGGCCCGTCCGCGGCACCGAAGTCGATCCCGGCGGCGCTGCGCCCGAAGGCCAGCGTCGGCTCGGTGACATGCTCGCTGCGGCAGTGCGGGATGCCGATGCCGCCGTCGAGGCCCGTCGGCATCTGGGCCTCACGGGCGGCCACGTCGGCGAGGAAACCCTCCAGGTCGGTCACCCGGCCGAGGGTCACCATCCGCTCGGCGAGGGCTCGCGCCGCCGCTTCCTTGGTGTCGGCGGACAGGTCGAGGTCGACCAGATCCGCGGTGATCATCTCGCTCATCGCGGGCTCCTTCGCACGCGTATCGCCCGTGGCGTGGGGTGGGCGAAAGGGACAACGGGGACGGTGATGCGGTGGGGGACGGTGGGGCTGCGGGAGCCGGCGCCCGAGGCAGCGGAGGCGGCGTGCGCGGCACGGGTGGTACGGGCGGTACGGGCGGTACGGGCGTTCACGAAACCGGCTCCTTCAGTACACGGTCGACCGGCACCGTCGTCATGACCGTCACCGCGGCCGGGTCCAGGTCGCCCGGCGTGGGCATCACGCTGCCGGGTGTCTGGACGGCCGCCGCTCCGTGGGCGAGCGCCGAGGCGAGTGCCTCCGGCCCGTGCCCGCCGGCGATGAGGAAGCCGGAGAGCGAGGAGTCGCCCGCGCCCACGTTGCTGCGGACGACGTCCACCCGGGCGGTGCCGAACCAGGTGCCGTTCTCGTCGACGAGCACCTGCCCGTCGGCGCCCAGGCTGGCGAGCACGGCGCGGGCGCCCATCTCGCGCAGTTCCCCGGCCGCCTTCACCGCGTCGCCGACGGTGGCCAGGGGGCGTCCGACGGCCTCGGCGAGTTCCTCGGCGTTCGGCTTCACCACGTCGGGCCGCTCGCGCAGCGCCGCGACCAGCGCGGGCCCGGACGTGTCCAGGGCGATGCGCACTCCGGAGGCGTGCGCCCGTGCGACCAACTCGGCGTACCAGGAGGGCTCCAGGCCGCGCGGAAGGCTGCCGCAGCAGGCGATCCAGTCGGCGCCCCGCGACTTCAGGTGGACCGTGTCCAGGAGCAACTCCTGTTCGTCCGCCGTCAGTTCCGGACCGGGTGCGTTGATCTTCGTCAGGACGCCGTCCGCCTCGGCGAGCGCGATGTTGGAGCGGGTGGCACCGGCCACCGGAACCGGAGCGACCTCGATGCCCTGCGCGTCCAGCAGTTCGGCGACCAGAGCGCCCGGCGCGCCGCCCAGGGGCAGTACGGCCACGGTGCGCCGGCCGGCCGCGGCGACGGCGCGGGAGACGTTGACTCCCTTGCCGCCCGGGTCCACGCGTTCGCCGGTGGCCCGGATGACCTCGCCGCGGTCCAGCGCGGGGACCTCGTACGTACGGTCCAGGGACGGATTGGGAGTGACGGTGAGGATCATGCACGCACTACTTCCGTGCCGCCGCGCTCGATCGCGAGGGCGTCTTCGGGGCTCAGCCCGCTGTCGGTGATCAGCAGGTCCACGTCGTTCATTCCGCCGAAGCGGGCGAAGTGCTCCTGGCCGTGCTTGGAGGAGTCGGCGAGCAGCACCACGCGACGGGCGGCCGCCATGGCCGCGCGCTTCACCGCGGCCTCGGCGAGGTCGGGGGTGGTCAGGCCGTGTTCGACGGAGTAACCGTTGGCCGCGACGAACAGCACGTCCGCGCGGATCTCGCCGTACGCGCGCAGCGCCCAGGCGTCCACGGCGGCACGCGTACGGTGCCTCACCCGGCCGCCGATCAGGTGCAGTTGGATGCCGGGGTGGTCGGCGAGGCGGGCCGCGACGGGAAGACTGTGGGTGACGACGGTGAGCGAGAGCTCCACCGGCAGTGAGCCGGCGAACAACGCCACCGTCGAACCGGCGTCGACGATCATCGTGCCCTCGTTCGGGAGTTCCGCGAGGGCGGCCTTGGCGATGCGTTCCTTCTCGTCGGCGGCGGTCGTCTCACGCTCGGCGAGGTCCGGCTCGAGGTCGAGGCGCCCGGCGGGGATGGCCCCGCCGTGCACCCTGCGGACCAGGCCCGCGCGATCGAGGGACTTCAGGTCCCGGCGGATCGTCTCCGCCGTCACCTGGAAATGCTCGGCCAGCGAGACCACGTCCACCCGGCCGCCGTCACGGGCGAGCCGCAGGATCTCCTGCTGACGCTCCGGTGCGTACATGCTCACTCACCTCCGAACAATGCCCGAACGCGTGGTTTCTCTTCGAAGGCTACGGCGAGATGCCCGAAAAGTAAACAGGAACGGATCCAAGCGGGCACGAACGGACTTCTGTTTATGTCTGTTCTCTGATGACGCCCTCTGATGGCGACACGGAAACAGGTGAACGGGTACCCGAAACAGGTCAGATCCTGTCCTGGTTCTGCGGCACCCTCGAGCCCATGACGACGGACACCCCCGCTCGGCTCCTCCAGCTCCTCTCCCTCCTCCAGACGCCCCGCGAATGGCCCGGCGGCGAACTCGCCGACCGTCTCGGGGTCTCCCGCCGCACGATCCGGCGGGACATCGACCGGCTGCGCGACATCGGCTACCCGGTACGGGCGACGCTGGGCTCGGGCGGCGGCTACCGGCTGGTCGCGGGCAAGGCGATGCCACCGCTGGTGCTCGACGACGAGGAGGCGGTGGCCATCGCGGTCGGACTGCGCGCCGGCGCCGGGCACGCCCTCGAAGGCGTGGAGGAGGCCTCCGTGCGGGCGCTGGCCAAGCTGGAGCAGGTGCTGCCCGGCAGGCTGCGCCACCGGGTCACCACGCTCCAGGCCGCCACCACCCCGCTGACCAGCGGGGACGGTCCGACCATCGCACCCGAGACGCTGACCGTCATGGCCGCCGCGGTGGCCGGGCAGGAACGGCTGCGGTTCGCCTACCGGGCAGCCGACGGCACCGAGTCCCGGCGCGTCACGGAGCCGTACCGACTGGTGTCGACCGAGCGACGCTGGTACCTCGTGGCATACGACCTCGACCGCGCCGACTGGCGCACGTTCCGCGTCGACCGGGTGAGCGAGCCGTTCGCGACCGGGGCGAGGTTCACGCCGCGTGAGCTGCCGACCGGGAGCGCGGCGGAGTACCTGCGGCAGTCCATGCACCGCGCTCAGGAGTCGTACGACCTCGACGTCACCTTCGCCGCACCGGCCGAGGCCGTCGCGGCACGGCTGTCGGACTGGCTGGGCACGCCCGAGCCGCTGGACGAGCGGAGCTGCCGGCTGCGCACGACGATGGGCGGCCCCAAGGACTGGACGGCAGTACGCCTGGCCATGCTCGGCTACGACTTCACGGTGCGGGAACCCGCTGAACTGGTTCAGATCGTAAGGAAGTTGGGAGAACGAATGACGAGGGCGGCGGTAGGGCACTGAAGGAAGCACACGCGGACTTCCACCGTCAGGACCTCGCCGTCAGGACCTCGCCGTCAGGACCTCGCCGTCAGATCGTCCCAGGGGAAGTCCCGCAGCACCGCGAGGTTGGCCAGGGCCAGTTCCGCCGGCCCCTGCGGGCCCTCGGCCGGGTCGTCGCCCGCCGCCCAGCCCTCCGTCGCCGTGCGTACGGCGGCACTGGCGACGGCGGCGGCGAAGCGCAGCCGCGTATCCACGGCAACGTTGTCGGACGGGAGTTGACCGCCCGTCACCCGGTTCTCCCCCGACCCGCCGGCCGACAGCCGCGACGCCAGCGCCTCCGCCAGCGCACGCTCCGACGCCTGGCACGCCTCCGCCCACACCCGGCGCAGGGACGGGTCGGCGCGTGCCAGCCGGATCAGGGTGCGCACCCACGCCCAGGAGGCCTCCGACACCCCGACACCCGGCGTCAGGGTGTACCGCACGGCGTCCTCCAGGGCCTGCGGCACGGATGTTCCGGGCGGCGCCGTCCGCACCGCCTCCACCCAGCGTCGGGCCCCGGCCTCGTAGAGGGGGGCGATGGCCTCTTCCTTGGCGGCGAAGTACCGGTAGAAGGTGCGCGGGGCGATGCCCGCCGCCTGGGCGATGTCCTCGGCACGGGTGGCCCGCAGGCCCTCACGGACGAAGAGACCGGCCGCCGCGCGGGCGATCTCCATACGGGTCTCGGCTTTGCGCCGCTCGGTCAGCGAGACCCGCGGAGCCGACGGGGCCTGCGAGGCCGAGACCCCCGAGGACGCTGCTGACGCCGAAGCCGTCGAAGGCCTCGAAGGCGTCGAAGGCGTCGAAGGCGTGGGGGTGGTGCTGTTCACGCCCAGCAGGCTATGCCCATGTGGCACAATCTGCCATCTGGCGGGCCACCCCGGGGTTCAGGTTCGGGGTGGCCCGCTTCCTCGTCCGTCCGGCCGTCCGTTCGGCCGTCCGTCCGGTGGAGATGGAGAAAGCCGGGCCCGGCGCCCGGGGGGAGGGCGCCGGGCCCGGCTCGGGAAGTCCCGGCGCCGGGGGGGTGGTGCGACGGGACGTGGTCCAGAAGGCCCAGGAGGCCGAGACCCCGAGACCCGAACTCCCGGGCCTTGCCTTCTTGTTCCCTGAGCCCAGGGAGTTGAAGCAGTGTCACGGCGTCAGGTTTGCGCCGTCTTTCACCATCCAGCACTCACGGCGACGGCACAGCACTCCTGCTCCGGCGCCGCGCCGGCACTACGCCACCGCGTCGAACCCGGTGTCGCGGGCCAGCTTCTTCAGCTCCAGCAGCGCGTGCTTCTCGATCTGGCGGATGCGCTCACGGGTCAGGCCGTGCTGCTTGCCGACCTCGGTCAGCGTGCGCTCCCGGCCGTCCTCGATGCCGTACCGCATCTTGATGATGGAGGCCGTGCGCTGGTCGAGGCGGCCTATGAGGTCGTCCAGTTCCTCGCTGCGCAGCAGCGTCATCACCGACTGCTCCGGCGACACCGCCGACGTGTCCTCCAGGAGGTCGCCGAACTGGGTCTCCCCCTCGTCGTCCACCGACATGTTCAGCGAGACCGGGTCGCGGGCCCAGTCGAGCACGTCCGTCACCCGCTCCGGGGTGGAGCCGAGTTCGGCGGCGATCTCCGTGGGCTCGGGGTCCCGGCCGTGCTCGCGGTTGAACTCGCGCTGCACGCGCCGGATCCGGCCCAGCTCCTCCACCAGGTGGACGGGCAGGCGGATGGTGCGGGACTGGTCGGCGATCGACCGCGTGATGGCCTGACGGATCCACCAGGTGGCGTAGGTGGAGAACTTGAAGCCCTTGCGGTAGTCGAACTTCTCGACCGCGCGCACCAGGCCGGCGTTGCCCTCCTGGATCAGGTCCAGCAGCGGCAGACCGCTGCGGGGGTAGCGACGGGCGACCGCGACGACCAGACGCAGGTTGGAACGGATGAAGACGTCCTTGGCCCGCTCACTCGCGTCGTGCAGCGCCTGGAGCTCCTCGGTGGTGGCCCCCACCGTGTTCTCCTCGGTGCCGTCGAGGATCTGCCGTGCGAACACACCCGCTTCGATGATCTGGGACAGCTCGACTTCCTTGGCTGCGTCGAGCAGCGGCGTGCGCGCGATCTCGTCGAGGTACATCCCGACCAGGTCACGGTCGGCTATCTCGCCGTGATGGGCGCGAACACTGCTTGCCGAGTCGGCCGTCTCGCCGGAGGCGGACTTACGACGGGCGACGGCACGGGTTGCCATGCTTGCTCCCTTACGATGGTGAGTCAGCGGGTGGTTCCTGCGGACACTCGGCACGTACGGTCAGGTCTGCGTCTCGATCTCATTCGGACTCTGCTCGAGTGCCCGGCATCTGTTGGAAACAACGACTGGAATCCGGACAGAATTCCCAACCCGCCCCCCGATTTTTCTGATCATGCAGTACCCTGTCGGACCGCAGGGGGCACGGGCGCCGTCGCTTTACGCGAATACCCAGGTCAGACCGGGAGCCGAGGGTCTTCTGACATCGCGCACCGATCCGTAGGACCAGTGCGCGCGTGAGACGACAATCACGTTCGACACCGCGGCCCTCATTCCAAAGGAGTACCGCCCCGCCCCGGACTGCTCTCCCCCCTGTAGACGGCCCGTGCCGTCCGATGGTTGCCACGGAGTCGCCCCGGGCGGGTGACGGGTGGCGGTGGCGGGCGCTCCGGCCACCCGCCACCGCCACCCGTCACCCGCCCCCGCCCCCGTCGCCGCGACTGCGACCGCAGCCCTCAGCCCTCAGCCGAACTGAACCGACCGCTTCGCCAGCCCCAGCCAGAACCCGTCGATCACCGACTTCTGCGTGTCCAGGTCGCCGGCGGCGTCCGCGGCGCCCATGGTCACGAAGAGCGGTGCGAAGTGCTCGGTGCGCGGGTGGGCGAGCGCGCCCGCCGGGGACTTGCGGGTGAAGTCGAGCAGCCCGTCCACGTCACCGGCACCCAGGGCCCGGTTCCCCCAGTCGTCGAACTCCACCGACCACCTGGGGATACCGCCCTGCCGCAGCGCGGCCAGGTTGTGGGTGAAGAAACCGGAACCGATGATCAGCACGCCCTCGTCACGCAGCGGCGCGAGCTTCCGCCCGATGTCCATGAGCTTCACCGGGTCCAGCGTCGGCATGGAGACCTGGAGCACCGGGATGTCGGCCCCGGGGAACATCTCGACCAGCGGGACGTAGGCGCCGTGGTCCAGCCCGCGGTCGGGAACGTCCTGCACGGGAGTGCCGGGGGCGCGCAGCAGCTTGCGTACGGATTCGGCGAGCGCGGGAGCGCCGGGGGCGCCGTACTTCACCTGGTAGTAGTGCTCGGGGAAGCCCCAGAAGTCGTAGACGAGGGGGACCGTCTCGGTGGCGCCGAGGGCGAGCGGGGCCTCCTCCCAGTGGGCGGAGACGACGAGGATCGCCTTCGGGCGGGGCAGTCCGGCGGACCAGGCGGCCAGCTGACCGGGCCAGACGGGGTCGTCGGCCAGCGGCGGGGCGCCGTGGCTGAGGTACAGCGCGGGCATGCGTTCCTGAGTGGCGGCGGTCATGGCTGCGACTCCTTCCGGTGATCGGTGCAGATCCGTCATGGGCTGGCACGGTCTTTACTTGAAACCTCAACCTCTTCTCCGGATCCTACCGTAATTTTGTTTAACCTTCAAGCAGAAGCGTCGTACAGTGGAGTGCATGACGACGGCACCCACATCCGCACCGGCCCCGGGTCCGGTCCCCGACCCGGCACGCACCGACGAACCACGCTGGCTCAACGACGAGGAACAGCGCGTCTGGCGCTCGTACATCGAGGCCAGCACCCTCTTGGAGGACCACCTCGACCGCCAGCTCCAGCGGGACGCGGGCATGCCGCACCTCTACTACAGTCTGCTGGTCAAACTCGCCGAGGCACCGCGGCGGCGGCTGCGGATGACCGAGCTGGCGATGCTGGCGAAGATCACCCGCTCCCGGCTCTCGCACGCCGTGGCCCGCCTGGAGAAGAGCGGCTGGGTGCGCCGCGAGAACTGCCCCTCCGACAAGCGCGGCCAGTTCGCCGTACTGACGGACGAGGGCTTCGAGGTGCTGCGCCGGCACGCACCCGGTCATGTGAACGCCGTACGGCAGGCGCTCCTCGACCGGCTCACCCCCGAACAGCAGAAGTCCCTCGGCGAGATCATGGAGATCGTCGCCGAGGGACTCCAGCCCAGCGAAGCGGGTGCGGACCTGCCCTGGCTCCGCTGAGCGCGGGAGCCGGGGCAGGTCCTGGGAGCCGTACGGACGAGGCGTCCCCTCCTCATCCGTACGGGTGGTCCGAATCCGTACGGGTGGTCCGAAGGGGCGGCGGTCAGTGGGCGACGACCGGCACCGCCGCTTCCTCCTGAGCGCCCTCGGCGCCCTCCGCGCCCCGGTCGGCCCCGTCGGAGGCCCCGGTGACCGTGGTTCCCGGGCGCCCTGCGTCGACGAGGGTCAGGGCGATGACCGCGGCCAGGACGAGGATGCCGACGGCGAACCAGATCGCGCTGGTGTAGCCCTGCACCATGCCCTCGAGCCGCACCACCTGCTGCTGGGACCGGCTCGCGGCGCCGCCGATGTGGTCGGCGATGTAGGACGTGGTGGCCGAGGCCGCGATCGTGTTCAGCAGGGCCGTACCGATCGCGCCGCCCACCTGCTGCGAGGTGTTGACCATCGCGGAGGCGACGCCTGCGTCCCGGGGCTCGACGCCCTGGGTGGCCAGCGACATGGCCGGCATGAACGCCGTACCCATGCCGAGACCGAGCAGCAGCATGCCGGGCAGGAGTACGGCGGCGTAGGAGGTGCCGATCTCCATCCGGGTCAGCAGCAGCATGCCGACGGCGGCGACCAGGAAGCCGGGCCCCATCAGCAGCCGGGGCGCGACCCGGGTCATCAGGCGGGCGCCGATCTGGGTGGAGCCCGTGATCATGCCCGCGACCATCGGCAGGAAGGCGAAGCCGGTCCTGACCGGCGAGTAGCCCTTCACGACCTGCAGGTAGTAGGTCAGGAAGAGGAACAGGCCGAACATCGCGATGATCGCCAGGCCGAGTGAGAGGTAGACCCCGCCGCGGTTGCGCTCGGTGATCACGCGCAGCGGCAGCAGCGGCGCCCTGACCCGGGACTCGACCAGGACGAACGTCAGGAGCAGGACGGCCGACGCGACGAACATGCCGACGGTCAGCGAGTCGCTCCAGCCCTCGGACTCGGCGCGGGTGAAGCCGTAGACGAGCGCGACCAGGCCCAGGGTGGACAGCACCACGCCGGGGATGTCCAGCGGCGAGCGGTTGCGGCCGCCCTTCGGCTCACGGATGACGAAGTACGCGCCGGCCGCGGCGACGACGGCGAACGGGATGTTCACGAAGAACGTCCAGCGCCAGTTCAGGTACTCGGTGAGGAAACCGCCGAGGATCAGGCCGACGGCGCCACCGCCACCCGCGATCGCACCGTAGATGCCGAACGCCTTGGCGCGCTCCCTGCCGTCGGTGAACATCACCGCGAGCAGGGACAGCGCGGCCGGCGCGAGCAGCGCGCCGAACACGCCCTGCAGCGCGCGGGCGCCGAACATCATGGCCCCGCCGGTGGCCGCGCCGCCCAGCGCGGAGGCCGCGGCGAAGCCACCCAGGCCGAGCACGAAGGCCCGCTTGCGGCCCCACAGGTCGGCCATCCGCCCGCCGAAGAGGAGCAGTCCGCCGAAGGCGAGGGCGTAGGCCGTGACGACCCACTGCCGGTTGCCGTCGGAGATGCCCAGGTCCTGCTGGGCGGAGGGCAGGGCGATGTTCACGATGGTGGCGTCCAGGACGACCATCAGCTGGGCGAGCGCGATGAAGACGAGCGCTTTCCAGCGGTTGGCGTCCGGTGCGTTCCGTGCGTCAGGTGCGTCCGGCGCGTTCCGTGCTCCCGGTACGCCGGGGGCTTTTGAAGCTGTTTCAGACATGGGGATACCCACTTCGGAACTTCGTGACGGAAAATTCAGAGCTTGAGATGAAAAAACGATGTCGTCGGGGAACGACTCGCCCACGGGGGACGGCCGTTGAGGCAGCTCCACGGATCTCGGTCTGGAACTCGGTCTGGAACTCGTCCTGAAAGTCGGTCTGGAACTCGGTCAGGGAGCGCTCAACGCGCCCGCAGGTCCTCCACGGTTACCGCCGCGCCCGGCAGGACACCGCGGGCCGGGGCCCGCATCCCGTCCAGGAACAGCTGAAGATGGCGATGGACGAACCGGTCGGCGTCGAGGCACCCCGTACCGGCCGGCGGCCGGCTGAGCTGGGCGACACCGACCAGCAGATCACCGAAGTCCACGTCGGCACGGAGCTGACCCGCCGCCTTGGCACGGTCCATGATCTGTGCGACGAGCCTCTCGGCACGTACACGCGCGGCCCCCAGGTCGGGGTGGTTCTGGTCGAAGGTGCCGGCGATCATCGGGCACAACGCGCTGATCCGCTCGTCGGCGGCGGTGTGCGCGAAGCGCTCCAGCGCCTCGAAGGCATCCCCGGTCTCGGCGAGTGCACGCTCGGCCGCCTCCGCCGTACGGTCCATCACGGCGCACACGACCTCACGCACCAGCGCGTCGCGGTCGGGGAAGTTGCGGTACACCGTGGCATTGCCCACGCCGGCCCGGCGGGCGATGTCGTCGAACGGCACGTCGGGGCCGAACTCGACGAACATCTCCCGGGCGGCGGTGACGATCCGCTCCCGGTTGCGCAGGGCGTCGGCACGGGGCCGGGACACCTTGCGCGATGCGGAAGGGGCGGTCTGCACGATGCACTCCTGTCGTTCTGCTCGCCGATGCCCTGCTCACCGGCGTTCTGCCCACTGATGTCCTGCTCGCTCCCGTGATCCGGGGAAGAACTCCCCGCTTCACGCGAACACAGGACTAAACGGGGAAGTGATCCCCGCTTATTTCCCACTCGGGAAACTCCCGACGTGACCTGAGTCACATTCGCGTGGGCATCCCTCACCACCTCCCTCACCCTCCCGCCCTCCCGTCCGTAAACCGCACGATCGGCCCCTCCAGCGCGCGTCCGCGCACCCTGCGACAGAGGGTGATCGAAAGGGTGCAGCCGGAGACCGGCGGCTGCCGTGTGGAGCGGAGGTCCCCCGCATGCAGGCGCAGCCGACCAGCAGCCGGATATCCCCGCGCCGACTGGCCGCCCTGGCGTCCGTGACCGCATTGACCCTCGCCGCCATCCCCTCGGCCGGCAACGGCCACCTCTCCCCGTACACCTCGGCCCCCGGTGCCGGCCCCAGCGCCCCGGCCCCCACCTCCTCACACGGCCCGTGCATGATCAGCAGTGCCCGCGAGGTGCAGATGTCGGAGGGCATCCCCACGGGTGCCGGCTACACCCGCTCCACCGGCACCGTCCGCGCCCTCACCCTCATGGTCGACTTCTCGGACGCGCCCGGCGAGGGCGATGCCCTCGACCGCTACCGGGAGTTCTTCCCGCAGACGCAGGAGTGGTTCCGGACCAGTTCCTACGGCCGCCTCGACTACCGCCCCGAGCTGCCGATACCCGGCTGGCTGCGGATGCCCAAGTCGTTCCGGGACTACGGCATAGAGCGCGGCGCCCCCTTCGACCCCGACTACCGCCAACTGGTCCGGGACCTCGTGGCGGAGGCGGATCCGAAGGTGGACTTCGGGGCGTACGACCTGGTGAACATACTGGTGACCCCGAACGCGGGACCCTCCGCCCTGGACACGGTCCTGTCGGTGACCTTCGCGGGCAACGCGGAGGCCCCGACGGCGGACGGCGTCCCCGTCGCCAACGCGTCGTTCGTCTACTCCCGCCAGGACGACGGCTCCGGTTCCCTGGACCGCACGGGTTACCGCGTCCTCCCCCACGAGAACGGCCACGTCTTCGGCCTGCCCGACCTCTACACGGCCGAGGGCGGCGGCGCCGTGGGCCACTGGGACATCATGAGCGAGGACTGGGGCGCCAACAACGACCTGCTCGGCTGGCACAAGTGGAAACTGGGCTGGCTGGACGCGCCCCAGGTGCACTGCGCGGCAGGCACGGGCACCAGCGAGTACGCCCTGACGCCGCTGGCCGAGTCGGGCGGCCCGAAACTCCTCTTCCTCCCGCTGGACACCAGCTCCGGCTACGCCGTCGAGTTCCGCACCCGGGCCGGCAACGACGAGGCGGTGTGCCGCCCCGGCGTCCTCATCTACAAGGTCGACGCGGACGTCGACACCGGAATGGGTCCCGTCACGGTCTACGACTCCCGCCGGAACAGCGGCGGCTGCACCCGTAGCCCCAACGTCCACGCGGAACTCTCCGACGCCACCTTCACCCCCGGTGAGACCTTCATCGATCGCAAGGCGGGAATCCGCGTCAAGGTCCTGGAGCCGACCACCCCGAACACGGACTCGGCCTCCGACACGAACTCAGACCCGGGCTCCGGTTCCGGCTCCGGCTCGGACTCGAAAACGCCGGAGTACCGAGTGCAGATCACCCGAGGCTGAACCCTCGTCCGAGGCCCTCACGGATGCCCGGCCGGGCGGGCGGGACTCACTTTCTCCGTCGGAAAACAGGCGGCGCGGGAAGGACACAGGCAGCAAACGGGCACCGTTCCGAGCGAACCGGGTGCGGATCATGCTCCGTTTTTGGCCGAAGAAGGCCCCTGTCTGCGAGAACAAGACATGCGAAGCGGGCACATCCGGTCACGGAACGCATGACGTTTTGCCTGGTCATAACCCTGGGCGTAGCCATAAATAGTCCGCAAGAGTCCGAACGGACCGGACTCTGCCTGGCGCGATCGCGCCACACCGGAAACGGCCTGACCGGGTGTCGGCCCAAGGCGCGCAGGGGAGGTGTCACCGTGGACGCCGAAGAACGTCGACGCTCCATCCTGGAAGTGACGCGCCGGGCCGGCTCGGTGGACGTCGCCAGGACGGCCGCCGACCTGGGCATCTCCAAGGAGACCGTACGGCGTGACCTGAACCTGCTGGCGGCTCACGGGCTGGTGCGGCGAACCCACGGCGGCGCCTACCCCGTCGAGAGCGCCGGCTTCGAGACGACGCTCTCCTACCGCACCACCAGCCAGGTCAGGGAGAAGTCGCGGATCGCCGCCGCAGCCGTGGAGCTGCTCGGTGACGCGAAGACGGTGTACATCGACGAGGGCTACACCCCGCAGCTCATCGCCGCCGGCCTGCCTCGCGACCGGCCACTGACCGTGATCACCTCCTCCCTCGCCGCGGCCGGCACCCTGGCCTCCGTCGAGAACATCACCGTGCTGCTGCTCGGTGGCCGCGTCCGCGGCGCCACGCTGGCGACCGTCGACCACTGGGTGACCCACACGCTGTCCGACCTCGTCATCGACCTGGCCTACGTCGGCGCGAACGGCGTCTCCCGCCACTGGGGGCTCACCACTCCGAACCCAGCGGTGAGCGATGTGAAGACACGGGTCATGGCTGTCTCCCGACGCCGGGTGTTCTCAGGCGTCCACAGCAAGTTCGGAGCGGCCAGCTTCTGCCGTTTCGCCGGGATCGGGGACCTGGAGGCGATCGTCACCGACACCGGGCTCCCCGCCTCCGAAGCCCGGCGCTACGTCCTCCTGGGACCGCAGGTCATCCGGGTCTGACCCCCGCCTCCCCACCACGTACCGCACACCACGCACCACCTACCGCACACCCCACGCACCACACGCACTCACCACTCGACACCACGCATTCGACACCACGCACCACTCACTCACCACTCGCCCGACCGGGCGGGCCTTCCACGCCCTCGAACACCTCTGGAGCCAACCATGCCCACCCCCAAGACCACCCGAGTCCGGAGAACCACCCGCGCCGTGCTCGTCGCCGTCTCCGCCGGTTCGATGCTGGCCGCGTGCAGCGGGGCCGGCGGGGCGGGTTCGGAAGCCGGGGGCGAGAGCATCAACGTCCTCATGGTCGGCAACCCGCAGATGGAGGACATAGCCAAGCTGACGAAGGACACCTTCACCAAGGACACCGGCATCAAGGTGAACTTCACGATCCTTCCCGAGAACGAACTGCGCGACAAGGTCACCCAGGACATCGCCACCCAGGCCGGCCAGTACGACGTCGCCACCATCGGCGCCTACGAGGTGCCCATCTGGAACGAGAACGGCTGGCTGCAGGAGCTGAGCTCCTACGCCGAGAAGGACTCCGCCTTCGACAAGGACGACCTGCTCAAGCCCATGGTCCAGTCCCTGTCCGGCGACGACGACAAGCTGTACGCGCTGCCGTTCTACGGCGAGTCGTCCTTCCTGATGTACAACAAGGAGGTCATGGAGGAGAAGGGCATCACCGTGCCCGAGAAGCCGACCTGGCAGCAGATCGCCGACATCGCCGCCAAGGCCGACGGCGCACGCCCCGGCATGAAGGGCATCTGTCTGCGCGGCCTGGCCGGCTGGGGCGAACTCGGCGCGTCGCTGTCGACCGTGGTCAACACCTTCGGCGGCACCTGGTTCACCGAGGACTGGAAGGCCCAGGTCAACAGCGCCGAGTTCAAGAAGGCGACCAACTTCTACGTCGACCTGGTCAGGAAGCACGGTCAGTCGGGCGCCGCGCAGTCCGGGTTCACCGAGTGCCTCAACGCGATGAGCCAGGGCAAGGTCGCGATGTGGTACGACGCGACCAGTGCGGCGGGACCGCTGGAGGACCCCAGCTCCAGCAAGATCGCGGGCAAGGTCGGCTACGCCTACGCGCCGGTGGACAAGACGGACAGCTCCGGCTGGCTGTGGACCTGGGCGTGGGCGATGCCGAAGACCACCAAGAAGGCCGACGCCGCCTCGAAGTTCATGCTCTGGGCGTCCGGCAAGGAGTACGAGAAGCTCGTCGGCGAGAAGCTGGGCTGGTCGCGTGTTCCCGCCGGGAAGCGGGCCAGCACCTATGAGATCCCGCAGTACAAGGAGGCGTCGGCGGCCTTCGGCGACATCACCGTCAAGTCCATCGAGCAGGCGAACCCGACGAACCCCGGTGTGCAGCCGCGGCCCACGGTGGGCGTCCAGTTCGTGGCCGTCCCCGAGTTCCAGGACCTCGGCACCAAGGTGACGCAGGACATCTCCGCGGCCATCGCGGGCAAGACCAGCGTGGACAAGGCCCTGGACAACGGCCAGAAGCTCGCGGAGGAAGTCGCCAAGAACTACCGGTGACCCGCCCGGTCGCCCTCCGGTGACTCCTCAGGTCACTCTCCGGTGACTCTCCGGTGAATCCCGCTGCCCGTCGGACGCCGACGCCCTGACGGGCAGCGCCCCCGCCGCGGTGCCCGGTACGCCCTCCTCCGCACCGGCGGACGCCACCCCGTCACGGCGTCCGCCGACCGGGCACCGCTTCTTCTCCACCCCGGCCGCGATCGGCTGCGACCGGCCGGCTCAAGGACCCCTCATGACCACGCTCACCCCCGCACCCCGAGCGGTGCGCACAGACCCCCCGCACCGGCCAGGCAAACGTGAGACGCCGCACAAATGGCGACGGCGCATCCCACTGCTGCCGGCACTGATCTTCACGATCGTCGTGACCCAGCTGCCGTTCGTGGCCACGCTCGTCATCTCGACCTTCCAGTGGAACATCCTCAAGCCGGGCGAACGGCACTTCACCGGCCTGTCCAACTACGGCTTCGTCTTCACCGACGAGAGGCTGCGCACGGCGGTACTGAACACCATCGTGCTCACCGCTTCGGTGGTGATCCTCAGTGTGGTCCTCGGACTGGGGCTGGCGCTCCTCCTCGACCGCCGCTTCCCCGGCCGGGGCCTGGCCCGCACCCTGCTCATCACACCGTTCCTGGTCATGCCCGTGGCCGCCGCGCTGCTGTGGAAGCACGCCATCTACAACCCCGACTACGGCCTCATCAACGGCACCCTCAACGCCGTCTACCGCCTCTTCGGAGCCGAGAACGGCCCCACCATCGACTGGGTGTCGCACTCGGCGATGCCGGCCGTCGTCGTCGCGCTGGTGTGGCAGTGGACCCCGTTCATGATGCTCATCCTGCTGGCCGGGCTCCAGGCCCAGCCCGGCGACGTGCTGGAGGCCGCCCGGGTCGACGGTGCCTCGGCCCGGCAGACCTTCCGCCACATCACCCTGCCCCACCTGCGGCAGTACATCGAACTGGGTGTTCTGCTCGGCACCATCTACGTCGTGCAGACCTTCGACGCGGTCTTCACCATCACCCAGGGCGGCCCCGGCTCGCAGACCACCAACCTCCCCTACGAGATCTACCTGACCATGTTCCGCAAGTACGAGTACGGCGAGGCGGCCGCCGCCGGCGTGGTCGTGGTGATCGGTTCCATCGTCGTCGCCACGTTCGCCCTGCGCACCATCGCGTCGCTGTTCCGCGAGGAGGTCTCCCGGTGACCACCACCCAAGCGGCGCCGGCCGCCGCTCCCGCGGCCGGGCCCAGGAAGTTCCTCCGCCGCAAGGACGACCAGGGCGGTCAGGGCGACTCACCGCGGCTGAGCCCGGTGTGGGCCTTCGTCGCCTGGCTCGCCACCCTGGTCTTCTTCGCCCCGGTGGCCTGGATGGTGCTGACCAGCTTCCACCAGGAGTCCGACGCCGCCACCAACCCGCCCAGCCTGCTCGCACCCTTCACCCTGGACCAGTACGAGCTGTTGCTGGGCCGGGACATCACGCCGTACCTTCTCAACTCGGCCATGGCGAGCGTCATTTCGACGCTCCTCGTCCTCGCCCTGTCGATTCCGGCGGCCTACGCGCTGTCCATCAAGCCGGTCGAGAAGTGGACCGACGTGATGTTCTTCTTCCTGTCGACGAAGTTCCTGCCCGTCATCGCGGCACTGCTGCCGGTGTACCTGATCGTCAAGGACGCCGGGATGCTGGACAACGTCTGGACGCTGATCGTCCTCTACACCGCCATGAACCTGCCGATCGCGGTGTGGATGATGCGCTCCTTCCTCGCCGAAGTCCCCAAGGAGATCCTGGAGGCCGCCGAGGTCGACGGCGCCGGACTCCCCACCGTGCTGCTGCGCATCGTCGCCCCCGTCGCCATGCCCGGCGTCGCCGCCACCGCGCTGATCTGCTTCATCTTCAGCTGGAACGAGTTCCTGTTCGCCGTCAACCTCACCGCCACCAACGCCTCCACCGCCCCTGTGTTCCTCGTCGGATTCATCACCAACGAGGGCCTCTTCCTCGCCCGTCTGTGTGCCGCCGCCACCCTGGTGTCCCTGCCCGTCCTCATCGCCGGCTGGGCCGCCCAGGACAAGCTGGTCCGCGGTCTGTCCCTAGGAGCAGTCAAGTGAAAGCCGCCCTCATCGAAGCCCCCGGCAAGGTCACCGTCACCACGGTTCCCGACCCCACCCCGGGACCGCGTGACGTCGTGGTGGACGTGGCCGCCTGCGGTCTGTGCGGCACGGACCTGCACATCCTCCAGGGCGAGTTCGCACCGAAGCTGCCCATCGTCCCCGGCCACGAGTTCGCCGGCGAGGTCGTCGGCCTCGGCTCACAGGTCACCGAGGTCTCCCTCGGCGACCGGGTCGCCGTGGACCCCTCCCTGTACTGCTACGAGTGCCGCCACTGCCGCACCGGCCACAACAACATGTGCGAACGCTGGGCCGCGATCGGCGTCACCACCGCCGGCGGAGCCGCCCAGTACGCCGTGGCCCCGGTGGCCAACTGCGTCAAACTGCCCGAACACGTCCGCACCCAGGACGCCGCCCTGATCGAACCCCTCTCCTGCGCGGTCCGCGGCTACGACGTCCTGCAGTCCCGCCTCGGCGCCCACGTCCTGATCTACGGCTCCGGCACCATGGGCCTGATGATGCTGGAACTGGCCAAACGCACCGGCGCGGCCCGCGTGGACGTCGTCGACCTCAACCCCGACCGCCTCGCCACCGCCCACCAGCTCGGCGTCTCCGCCACCGCCGCCGACGCGGACGAACTGGACCGGCCCCAGGGCTGGGACCTCGTCATCGACGCCACCGGTAACGCCGCCGCCATCCAGGACGGCCTGGACCGCGTCGCCAAGGCCGGCACCTTCCTGCAGTTCGGCGTCGCCGACTACGCCACCCGCGTGACCATCGACCCGTACCGCATCTACAACCAGGAGATCACCATCACCGGCTCGATGGCCGTCCTGCACAGCTACGAACGCGCCGCCGACCTCTTCGCCACCGGTGTCCTGGACCCGGACGTCTTCATCAGCGACCGCATCCCGCTCGACCGCTACCCGGAGGCAATGGAGCAGTTCGCAGCGGGCCAGGGCCGAAAGATCCTCGTCACCCCCTGACACGGGCGGACGGGGGCCGGGCGGAGCACCCCTGCCCTCCCGGACCCCGTCCCCACCCCCTGCCCTTATACCGACAACCCTCACCGGCACGTATCCGCTACGCTGTCCCTGGTCGGTCATCGGTACGCCGCGCCCCGCAACCGAGCAAAATCGCGGAGCACCCCGCACCATGTCCGACCAGTGGGTTTGTCCTCCTCACAGGGGATGCCCTCGCCTTCGTAGCTCAGGGGATAGAGCACCGCTCTCCTAAAGCGGGTGTCGCAGGTTCGAATCCTGCCGGGGGCACCAGCCGAAAGGCCCCGGACCGATCATGGTCCGGGGCCTTTGACATCTACTTCTGACATCAACGCGGGCGGTCACTCACAACCGGCCGCCGCTTGAGCAGCCGATCCATGTGGCTGATGGCCTCGCGCTGAGTGTCCTGCACGACGTGCGTGTACACGTCCATGGTGATGCTGATCTGACTGTGCCCGAGGATCTCCATCACGACGCGAGGCGCGACCCCGGCCGCCGTGAGGAGCGTCGCGGTGCCATGCCGGGCGTCGTGCAGCCGAATCACGCGAAGGCCGGCGGACTCAGCGACACGGGTGAAGGAACGGTAGACATTCCGCGGCTCGACCTGACGACCGGTGCGGGTGGTGAAGACGTAGCCCGACTCGTGCCACTGCTCCCCCGCCTTGGCGCGAGCGGCGGACTGGCGCATCCGGTGCCGGCGCAGCGGGGCGATGCAGAGCGCGGGCAACGGAACGACGCGTCGACGGCGGCTCTTGGGATCGTCGTCGTACAGGACACCACGGCGCCGCTGGGTCTGCTGGCGGACGTAGAGGACGCGGCTTTCGAGGTCGAGGTCAGACCAGCGGAGACCGATGATCTCTCCCCGGCGGAGCCCCATGGCGATGGCGAGCACGAAGGCCGCGTACAGCGGGTCCTTACGGGAGGCCGCCAAGAAGTCGAGGGTCCAGGGCTTCAGTTCGTGGTTGTCGGTACGGGCGGTCCGACGAGCTTGGTGACGTTACGCGTGATCAGTTCCTCGCGGCAGGCGGAGGAGAGCGCCGATCACAGGACGCGGTGGGATTCCTTGGCGGTCGCCGCGGTCGTCTCCTTCTCCAGGCGGACGAGGAAGCGGCGTACGTCGGCGACGCCGAGGGATTCGAGTCGTTTGGCGCCGAGCAGGGGCACCAGGTAGAGCCGGACGTGTGCCTCGTACTTGTCGTACGTGCTGAGCTTCCGCCGAGGCTTGATGACGTTGTCCAGCCAGTACGGCAGCCACTCGGAGAGCTTGGCCGAGCGGGTGGGCACGGGCACGCCCTGGTCGGCCTTGGCGAGCAGCTCCCGGCGCTTGGCGTCGCACTCGGCCCAGGTCTTGCCGTAGGCGAACTTGCGGGCACGGGTGCCATCCGGCTGGAGGACGTAGACCGCGCACTGATAGCGGCCGTCCTTGCGCCTGGTGATGGTGCCGGCACCGTTCGGATTGCGCTTGCGCTGGCCGGCCATCAGGCAGCCTCCTCGATCCGGTCAAGCCCCGGCTGCGCTCCGCTCCGCCGGGCGCGCTTCCCGGCTCCGCTGCGGGCGACGCTCCTGCCTCCGGCCCGCTCCGCCCGCGCTGCGCCGACGCGCGCCCACTGGTGGATAGGGCCGGTGGCCATGAGTCGATCACCGCATAGAGCGGCCCACGGCCAAGACGATGGTTGCGGACGCTGCCCCCTCCGGAACAACGAAGAGACCACCCATCCGGCCGGGGTGGTCTCTTCGTTCCAGGGCCTGTCCGACGGGTCACGTCACCGACCCCGCACCCGACAGCACTGTCACCCGAATGGCCCAACATGATGTGCCACCCACATGGGTGAACATCAAGCTGATTAGTGCCCCAACCGAGGCAATCCGTGAAAGGCGAACAAAATGCGCATTCGACGAATCCTCGCCGCAGTCATCGCCACGGCAGCCCTCGCCGGACTCGGCCTCACAGGCGCCGCCACCGCCACCGCCAGCAGCGCCACCTCGCCCGGCAGCGTCACCCCGGGTGAGTGCACGGACGGCGGCGGAACGATCGATCGGTCGACGCCCGTGCTCCCGACCTGCAGGGGCGGTATGTACGACGGGCAGACGGTCGACTAAACCCCACTAGGGCCTGTTGCGAAAGTGGATCGGCGCCCCGCAGCCACGCGCTGCGGGGCGCTCCCTCGCGAGCGTAGCCGGGAGAGTCGCAGGGACTGTGCCAACCCATTGGGCACGCCAGGTCCGAGTCGGCCCGGAAGCACGCGGCGGGCGGGAGCTCCCGAACGCCGTCGCGCGCGAGCGCAGCGAGCTGCCAAGGTTTGCGCGGCCGTAGCCGCACCTCTGTTACTGAGGCAAGAAGCCGGGGGTTCCTTGCCCAAGCTCGCGGAGGCGAGCGAGGTAGTCCGCCTCCGGCGGGGGACCGGCCGGCACCGGGATGGAGGGGGCACCCTCCGGCGGTCGTCCGACCGTGGGCGCAGACTCCGCCGGTGACGACACCGAACCGTCATCGGCTGAGTGCCGACGGGCGTTCCCGCACCGTCGCGGTCGACGGCCAGGACGTGGGCGAGTACGCGGCCGCTGTGGATGTTCACGCCGTGCCTCACGACCTGTCGCGGGTCGTGCTGCATCTGCGCCCGATCGGAACGTGGCCGGCCGAGCCGGAGTCCTCGCCCGGGTGGAGGCGGCATCCCGCGCACCCTGTTCTTCGGAGCCGGCTTCTTCGAGGAGTCAAGCCACGCCACACAGAGTGGGGCATACTTGAAGTATGGCAACTCGGAAGATCACCATCACCGTGCCGGAAGAGCTGGTGGAATCGATCAAGGAGCGCGTCGACGCACGCGGGGTGTCCGGCTACATCGCGGCCGCCGCCGCCCACCAGGACGCCATGGACCGACTGCGCGAGTTGGCCGACCGTCTCGAGGAAGAGCACGGCGCCGTGACGGACGACGAGCAGCAGGCAGCGCTGGATCGCATCGCCGCCATCGACGGCTGGCACGACGAACAGCGGTCGGCTTCGGGCGAGGCCGCGTGAGCCGCGCTGTCCGAGCGAAGTTGCCCCGGCCGCGGCAGCGTGTCTTCGTGTTCGGCTCCGAGGCTCTCTCCAAGGCGGTCCAGGGTGATCGGGAGATGGCTGCGCTGATCAAGACGGCTCCGCGGCTCGACATCCCGATCGTCACCTCGGCGCTCACCACCCTGGAGGCATGGGACCCGCGCGAAACGTCGAGGCAGGCACTGTGGAGCTGGACGCTGTCCCGGATCCGCATCGTGCACACGGACGACCAGGTGATCGCCATGGCGCGCGACATGCTGAAGGCAGCCGGCCTGCACGGGCACAAGTACGCCCTCGACGCCCTCCTGGCGGCTGTGGCCGGGCGGGAAGCCGCACAGGGAGCCCAGGCAACCGTCTTCACCTCCGACACCGACGACATGGATCAACTCCTCGCGGGCCACTCCGTGCGAGTCGAAAAGGTCTGACAAGACGCCCGCACCTCACTCCGGCCGCTCGCCGGGCCCCGAGCACCCCGTGGCCTTCGCCGGACAGCACACTCACCGGCACGTATTCAGCACACACGAGGGCGGGAAGCACCGTGAACACGTGAGAACCGCGGAGGAGTCCTTCCCCTGGTCGGACGCCGTGCGGCCCTTTCCACGTCACGGCCACCGCCCCAATCTTCAATGGGTGTAGCTCGCGTTTTGGGAAGATCGCCGGTCAGGCCCCGTCCGGGTGGCTCGGTGATCAGTCAGCTGGTGGCGGGTCAATCCCTAGGACTGGCAGGCAGTCCTCAACGGCGACGAGTTCGATGTCGTCGCGCCGCCGCTTGTTCCACTGCTCGCGGGTCAGCCTCCACTGTTTGATCTCCGCCGGCTCGCCGCGCCGGGTGTCCCAGGTGACGCCGTTCGGCACGTAGCCCAGAGCTTGGGAGATGCGGTTCGAGGCATGGTTGTCGCAGAAGGCATCGCTGCTCGCCTCACGGGCCCCCAACCCATCGAAGGCCAGATGCAGCACCGCCTGCCGCATCTCCTTGCCCAAGCCGCCGCCCCGCACGTCCGGGCTGAGCCAGGAAAAGGTGGTGACCGTACCGAACGCGGCGAAGTCGGTGCCGATCAGATCCTGCATGCCCACCGGCTCACCGTCGATGACCACGACGAAGTACAGACGCCAAAGGCTCGCGCTCACCCGGCCCCGGCCGCGCCACACCCCCTGCAGCCAGCCCCACTCGCGCTCTGGGCTGTCCTCATAGAGGGACATCGGATCGTCAAAGGGCCACGGGGGCTGCGTGACCACGCCCTTGCGAACCGTCGGGACCAGGCGCTCCAGGAGCTCATCTGTCGCCCCTAGCAACGACAGACGGGGGGTGTGCACCTGCACGTTCAACGGGGGATATGCAGACAAAGGCGAGGCAGACACCGGCATGCGCGCAACCCTATGGGCCAGCCAACATGGCGCGCATCACATATTCGACCCGGAGCCTGAACATGGCGATCTTCCCAGAGGGAGCTACACCCATCTTCAATAGCCGACAACGTCGCAAGAAGTCATCTCAATTGGCACGTGCGCCTCCGCACGTGAGAGTCAGACTGTCCGGCTCATGCACCATGGCTTGACCGTGATGTGAGACTTGCGGCATGGACATGGGGCGTGAGTCGCGGTGGGAAAAGGACGCAATGACGGTGGAGATCGTTTTCGCCCTGGTGACTGCCGTCGCGCTGGCTGCGGCGGTCTTCGCCGTCGCTCTGACTCCCGCACTAGCCTTTGGCATCTCTGGTTCAGCGAAGAAGGGCGTGTTGGCGGGGGGCGCACTGCTCGGAGCGACGGCCGGAATGTGGCGTCTGGTACGGGTGCTGCGTCGGTTCGACGAGCAGCGCCGAATGGGCCGCTGACTGCGGGCCCTCTCCGTGAGGTCGCTAGTGCTGTGACCGGGAAGGGTCGCCGGGTCAGCTCGGTCAGTCCGATCGTGCTGCTTCCCACCTCCATGAGGTTTGGCGAGGGAGGCCGTCGAGGTCACCGCGGCCGGTGCACCAGAGAAGTACCTGGGTGGGGTCTCCGGGCGGGGCGGCGGGGAAGAGTCGGTTGAGTACGGCTGCGCTCAGCGGTGCTGGTGGTAGCCAGCCCACGGACAATCCCTGCGTGATGTCGTGGGTGTGCAGGAGGGTTTCGGCGACGCCCATCGCCGCGAACCCGTCGGGGTCGCACGGACCCCAGTGCCAAGCACGCAAGGTTGGGCTGGCCGTGGCCAACGCGCTGCTGAGCAGCCCGCCGCAGGCGGTGACGGCCTGGAGCACCTCAGCCGGTGAGGCGGTGGAACGGATGTTCAGGTCGAAGGGAAGGTAGGCGTCGGCGGGCTGTGCTGCCAGCTGCCCTGCGTAGGCCAGCAGGTCATGGCCGATGTGCGCTGCTGTCTGCCGGCAGGTCCATTCGAGCGGCCCCGCCGGCACCGTCCAGTCCTCGGCGGTTTGGGGGCTGAGCACCCGCAGCATCTCTGCCACGGCGGCGTCGACGTCCTGATGGTCCATGCGGAGCTCCTTGCGGTTCGTGCTGTGCGACTGGGCTGTGCCGGGAGTCGTCCATTCACGCTGCCAGGCACCTGGCACGTCCGCCCCAGCGGATGCCTTTCCCACTGCGAATGCGGGCGCGCCCGCGGCGCTGGGCGGCGGCGTGTCAGTCCCCGTGGTCTTCGCGGCGGCGTCGATAGTGTGCCTTTGCGCCGGGCGAGGAGTAATCGTCAAGACCTGTGGGCCGATTGATCTCAGTTTCGTTCGGGTGGGTTGATCGCGACGAGTTCGACCTCGAAGCCGTCGTCGTTCTCCAGGTAGGCGGCGTAGTGCTGTCCGCCGCCGGCGTATGGATGCCGCTCGGGGAACATCAACTGCCAGCCATGCTGAGCGGCGTCGGCAGTCAGCTTCTCGACCATGGTGGCGTCTTCGACGTGGAAGGCCAGGTGGTTCAGTCCCGGGCGGCAGCGATCGTGCCGTTCGGCAGTGAGGGCCGGGGACTGCTCGATGACCAGGTAGGTCGGCCCGAGCCGCCAACTGCGGCCGCCGTCCCAGCTTTGGTAAACGGCGTAACCCAGCGCCTCCAGCAGCCAACCGAGCGAGGCGAGTGCGCGGTGGAGGTTGGGCACCCACAACTCGACGTGATGCAGCGTGCCGTGTGTGGGCCGGCTCATGCGGCCGCCTCCTCAGCACGCTCGACGAGGTGGCCGTTCTCGAAGCGGGCGCCGGAGCGGACGAGGGCGACGAGGTGGGGGGCGGTGACCGCCCGCCAGCGGGCCTGCGCGGCTTCCGCGCGCTTGAACACCATCGCCAGAGCGGCGGCCGGGCTGCCGGCGCCCCGGGTGACCTTGGTCCGCAGCCTGATCGTGGAGAACGTGGACTCGATCGGATTCGTGGTCCGCAGATGGATCCAGTGCTCGGCCGGGAAGTCGTAGAACGCCAGCAGCTCGTCCAGGTCACTGGTGATCTTCTCGGCGGCCTTGGGCCACTTCGCCCCGTAGTCCTTCGCGAACTGCTTCGCCGCCTGCTCGGCGTGGGCCCGATCCTCGGCGTTGCAGATCTCCTGCAGGGCCTTCTTCGCTCCCGCGTGCACGGACTTCGGCAGTGCGTTGATCACATTTCGGGTCTTGTGAACCCGGCACCTTTGGTGCCTGGCCTGCGGAAACACCTCCGCCAGGGCCCGCCACAGGCCCATGGCCCCGTCGCTCACGACGAGCTCCGGATCGCGCATGCCGCGCCGTCGGCAGTCCCGCAGCAGGTCGGCCCAGGACTCGGTCGACTCCCGCAGCCCCTCCGCCAGGGCGATCAGCTCCTTGCTGCCGTCCAGACGGACGCCCACCAGGACCAGGACACGGGAGCGGGCCTGCCCGAGACGGACCTTGGGGTGGACGCCGTCGGCCCACACGTAGACGTAGTCAGTGCCGGCCAGGTCGCGGCGCTGGAAGGCGGCGTGCTCGTCCTGCCACTGTTTCGTGAGCCGGTTCACCGTCGCCGCCGACAGGCCGGCCGCGGAGCCGAGGAACTGCTCGAGCGCGGGCACGAAGTCGCCCGAGGACAGTCCGTGCAGGTAGAGCAGCGGGAGGACCTTGCTGATCTTCGGGGACCTGCGGCACCAGGGCGGCTGGGGGTACCTCCCGGCCGAAGGCTGGGGGGAGATCTTCGACGAGAATCGCTGCCGTTCACCACTCGCCTCGTCGACGCGGCGGTCGTTGACCCGCGGGGCGCGGACCTCGACCGGGCCGGCCACTGTCGTCACGGTGCGGGGCCGGTGGTGGCCGTTGCGCACCACCGGGCGTCGGCCGCGTTCGTCCCGCTCGGCCGCCAATTCGGCTATGTACTGGTCGACTTCGGCTTCCAGTGCGGCGGCGAGCATCCGTCTCGCGCCCTCCCGGACGATCTCGTCGGTCAGGGAGCCAGTAGCGGTGGAGCCGTCTTCGTTGACTACGCTGAGCACGGGCGTGCCTTCCCGACCCGCGCTGCGAACGCGGGCCTGCTCGATGACCATCAGTCGATCCCTCGGGAAGGTACGCCCTTCACGTGCCGCTCCGGGAGCCGATCCACAAGTCATGAGCATCGCTCGGAGCTACAAGAACCGGTGGTACAACTCCTCGAACCGGACGACGTCCTGGATCAACGTCAACTACTGGGCGTCCTTCGCTCTGCACAGCGACCGGGCCTACAACCTGGACAACGTGTACAAGCTGGGGATCGGGGACATCCTCCAGATGGACTTCGGCGGCAACAGGTCCAAGGACCACTCCATGACCACCACGTACAAGAGCGGCGGAGTGCCCTACCCCACCCACCACTCGACCAACACCTACCGGAAGTCGGTGAAGAGCCTTGTGGCGCAGTACCCGCGCGCGACCTACTACGCCTTCCGCACCTGACGGAAGCGGACACCGCTCGTGGCGGCGTCGCGCCGGGCTGCTCATGGCGGTGCTCTGCGCGGTAGCGCTCACCGCGTGCGGCGGCGGGGACGGCTCTGCGTCCGCGAAACCCGACCTGGCGGACCAGGACCGTTTCCTGCACGACTACGTACGGTTCCTCAACCGCTCGGACGAGGACGGGCTGGCCGGGCTGCTCGACGCCCATCCCCAGGGCTCCAAGGACGCCCGCGTCCGGATCAAGGCGTACGGCGGACAGGACTGGGACGTCCGGTGGACGCGCACCTCTGACTTCAAGGACGTATGGAAAGTGGACGTGTCCGGCACCGCAGGTGCCAAGCGCCGACCCGTCCGCGTCACCGAGACCATCACCTGGGAGAAGGCGCGGTGGGTGATGGCCCCGCTCCCGGGTGTCGTACCGACCCCATCCGACGCGGCGGGGACCGAACCGCCCGGGTGAGCGCATCAGAGCCCGGCCGTTTCGCCTGAGCGGCGTCCGGTCTTGAACAAGACAGCGAATGTACCTCCTGAACTGGGGCGGCCGGGCTTGTCCAAGGCTTCTGTCGTTCCAGCAGGAAGACACTTTCTGCGTACACACCATCGCCTGGCCCTCAGGCTCGTCGTCCCGGCCGACGCCCACGGAGTGGTCAGCCACGCAGGATCGCGTGCCCACGCCTGCCTTCTTCGCCGGGCTGTTCGCGCTTCGGTCACCGCAGACCGCAGGAGACGGCCAAGCGAAGGCACCCGCCAGGCGCAAGTGCGCATCGTGCACATCACCGACCGAACACACCATGGGCGGATTCATGGTCCGGGGCCTTTTGGCGGTTCGGTTTCAGGCGGCGTGGGGGGGTGAAGGTGACGCGAGTACGGCTCACCAAGGGTCGTGGGCTCGTCCAGGAGGCGGTCCGTCTTGTCCTCCACCCGCCGGTGGAGGCGGAACGGAAGCAGCTCCAGCCAATCCCGCACCTCGGGTTCGATCTCGATCTCCCACCGCTCCGTCATGCATTCAACGGCATATACCTCCAAGCACACAACGCAAGCCTCCACCGGCCTCCCCGGCCTGCGCTTCCCCCTGGCCGCGCCGCGCGCCCACGCTTCGCAGCAAGAGGTCTCTCCCCCTGCAGGCGGCCCAGAACGGATTCAGCACACATGAGGCCGGGAAACCCCGCGAACACGCGAGAACCGCAGAGGAGCGTTTCCCCTGGTCAGACACGCCGCGGCCCGCATCTTCGCAGGTCACAGCCCCGCCCAGGGAAAACTCCTCAAGCGGGTGTCGCAGGTTCGAATCCTGCCGGGGGCACAACGTATTACCGCTCTGAACTGGGGTTTCTCCCCCAGGGAGGCACTCTGTTCGGCCTCGGACTCCTCGTCCGGGGCCGTTTGCGTGAGCGGTGCGTGAGCGGACGGAGAGTTGATCTCCCGGATGTCCCCCAACGGATCAGCATCACCCGGCACGGACTCCAGGCCGGACTCCCCCGTGATGTGGGGGCTCAGGCTCCGCTTCGGGCGCGGTGCTCTCGGAGGCGGCGCGGGCGTGCGGTACGCGCCGGGCTGCGGCCTCAGCGATCGCCAGATCCGCCTCGGGCAGCAGGCTCGTGTACGTGTCGGCCGTGATGGTGATCGAGGAGTGGCCGGGCATCTCCTGGATGGGGTGTGTCCAGCGAGTGGTGCAACTCGCCGGTCCGAGGGTCCTCCGCGGGCATCGGGTGTGCCTGATGGGTGCCGGTGTCGATGAGGATCTGTGCGGCATGGATGACGTTGTCGGCACGGCCGGCATCGGCCATCGCGGCACGGACGGCATCGGGTGTCGCGTGCGGTGGGACCACGAGAAGGGACAAGTTGGTCCTGGTCGTCCCGAGTGATCAGGACGGTGCCCTCACCGACCGGGAAGGAGTCGATACGGACGACCTGGTCGTCGCTGACCAGGCGTGTGGGAAGTTCATCCCGTGCACCGCCGCACCGGCTGCGCCCGCCGGCGGTTCCGGACGCGTCGCCTCTCGGTAAAACGCCTGTTCACGCGCACATCCCAGGGCCTCGAAGCGGCGTAGAGTAAAGGGATCGGGAGTACTCCGCACACTGGCCGCCATGTCGGTGTCGTTCCCGGCGAACAACAACACCAGCCTCCGAGAGGAGGCTCGGGGACAGGTCCGCGTCATGACCGCGACCATCGAACCCACGATCTTCAAAGAACGCCTGCCTTCGGCGTCGGCCCGGCTGTCCCTGGCCCCGACCGGCTCGGTTCCAGGTCTCCTGGACGGTGCCTGGTGGCCCCGCTCCCGTGATCTCCTCCGGGAGATCCCCACTCTGACGGACGCGCTGGACGCGTGCTGGGGTCGGATCACCCACGTCACCGTGAACCCGGCCCACTGGCCCGTCATCCCGCGCAAGGTCCCCGTCACGGGGCACACGGTGCATGTCGGCTGGTTCGCCGACGAGCAGGACCCGAACAAGGTGATCCTCCTCTCCTACACGGTGGGCCGCCTGGACCTGCTGGTGATCCCTCCGGAGACGGAGCCGGCCGCCGCCGCCCGGCTGATGGCAGCAGCAACCGTTCCGGGAGGCATCCGCACCGCCAGCGGTCTGATGGCCGACGAGGCCATGAGCCACGACGCGGCAGAGGCTCGGAGCCGGGAAGAGGAACGGAAGACCGACGGCGGAGCCGCTTCGGCGGCCGGAGCCGCGATCGGGATCTTGAGTTCCGCCCTGAGGGGGTGAGGACGTGGAGACAGCCGTCACCATCGCCGTGATCATCTTTGTGATCATCGCGGGGACGTTCCTGATCCACCGGCTCAACGCGCAGCATGACGAAAGGATCGGGGCGTTCCGCTACAGCGACGCCCTACCGGGAATCGGTCGGCGGACCCGTAGGAGTCCACGTGCGACCGCGCCGAATGGCTTTCCTGCCGACGCCACACGCCGTGAGCATCGAGAGGGGCGCCGCTGATGACGCAGACCTGCTTCCAGCCGGGACGGGTATGGGGCGACGGCCGTCACACCCACCGACACGTCGCCCCCGATACACGTCGTCCTGTATGAGCAAGGGGTCACCATGAAGTCACCGGAACCGCCGTCGGCCGGGCACGCGGAGGCTCGTATCGTCGCCGCGGACCCGGAGGCGGCTCGCCATGTCGCGGAGACTCTCCGCCGTTGTTTCACCGCCACCGAAGCGCGCGGCTACCCCGCAGGCGCTGACGGCGGAACACGCCTCCACCTCACCGTGGACACCACGCGCATGGCGGAGCCGGTGCGCTCCTGGCTGTTGACCAGTCAGCCCTCCCGGGACGATCACGCACAGCCGGACGAAATCCGAGGAGATGGCCCTCGGCGGGGGAAGGAGGACACCGCCCCGGACGTAGGGGTCTCCGTCGGTGCCGGCACGAGAGGCAGGCGACCATGGCGACACTGCACGAGCGGCAGCACTACCGCGAAGCGATCATGAAGACCCTGTACGAGGCCATCGAGGGCAATCGCCTCCTCGGCCTCACCGGGGCGCAGCTGCGCGAGGACTTCGCCATGCCCGAGGAGGACCTGGCCGCCGCCTGCACGTACTTGGCGGCCGAGGGACTGATCCAGGTCGACTGGGCACGAGGAAACACACCCGCGATGGTCACACTGACGCACAAGGGGATCCAGTTCATGGAGGCCGAGGAGAAGGACAGTGACTGACACGGCACAGGCCGCCCTCAGGCCCCGGCCGGTCACACGGCGGCCTTTCCCTCCCATATGACCGAAATGGCGTCACGGGCATACCCTGATGAGTGGGCCGGCGCACTCTCACGTGCAACGACCCGGAAGGGCGGCCCCGGCGTGTATACGCCGGGGCCGTTGCGTCACCGGCGACTGCCACAGGGAGAAGGTGTGATCCACTCGGCCGGTCTCCGCGGGTGACGCGACTGCGACGCCGTTGACCCGAAGGGCCGAGAAAGCAGCGCGCCGTCTACGTGGACGGCGAACCGCGACTGAGCCACTGCTGATGCGGGGAGGCTGACGTGGTGCTGTTTCTTCTGCTGCTCATCGTGGCGGTGGTGCTCGGCGGTGCCCAGCACCACATCGTCCGGCCCGCGGAAGGGCCACCAGCCCGGCATCCCGAAACCCCGGCGGCGCTGCGGTTCCAGCCCGCCCAGCAGCACGCCGCCGCCCAGGGCGAACAGTCCAAGGCCTAGAAGCCCCAGCAGCACCCGGTTCACGGTCTTGAGCATCGGGGGCACCTCAGCCGTTCTTCGGGCGCCGGACGTGCACGGTCAGCGCGGGTTGCCGGGCGAGACCCAAGGCCCCTCACGGCTTCCCCCAGCGTGGCGTCCAGGTCCGCACGGACCTCCTCGAGATCGTGGAAATGTGCCCGTGCCCGGGCTTTGCCCTTCCGGCGCCCGACAGCGACCTGTGCCGACTGGACACCGGGCACCTGCACGGTCCGGTCGCGCAGAACCAGGGCGGCCGCGCGGCGGTCGAGCCCGGCGCGGACCTCCCCTGCCCCGGGGATACCGGTGGGCTGCCGCATGGGCAGCATGCCTGCGCAGTCCCGGCGTCACCGCCAGCAGGAAGAGCCACAGGCCGAGGGCCATCGCCAGTGCGGCCCCGACGATCATCCAGATGTCGTCCAGGGGCCGTGTGGCCAGTTCCTCGGCGAGCCGCCGCCAGTGCATCGCAGACCGTCCTGCCCGCACCGAGCCCACGTCGTACAGGAGCAATCCAACGGCCGCGGCGGACGGCAGGGCCACCAAGGCCGCGGGAATCCGCCGCGCTGACCAGAAACGGCGTGCCGACCGGTCTGACGCGTCGATCGCCGCCGTCGCGCCCGTGCCCGCCCCGGGGCGGCATCGGCGGACGGAGCCGCCTGTCCGGAATCGGTGGGAAGGTCGCTGTCGCCGGGCGGCTGCCGCCAGGTGTTCGTGCTCATCTCACCCTTTCCTGGTCCGCGTGCCGGGCATGCACCGAGTGCAGCCTCTCGACCGGCACCGCGAGGTCGGGCACCTCCATGCCGGCCCATGTCCTGAGCCGTTCGGTGACCTCCCGGCGCACTGCGCCGCGCTGTCGGACGGATGGCCGAGCTCGACGGCGATGCGCAGCCGTGCCTCGCCGAGCACTGCCTGCTGTCCGGCGGCAGGCTCGGCGTCTCGTCCTGCGGTATTCCGCTCCGGTGCCCGCCGCACGGATGTGGCCACGCGTGGCGTCCGGCGGCCGGGTGGTACGTGGCCGGCCGACCAGGTGAACCGGCTCAGCGCCTCGCGCGCCACCTGGGAAGCGACCGTCGCAACGGCCCGGTCGGCGACGGTGATCGCACCGCGCTCCCCGCGGGGGATGCCGGGCGCCGATCGGCTCCTCCGGTCACTGCCGCCCCTCTCACCGAGCCCGTCGCCGGTCATCGCGGATCCGCTCCTGCCGGTCTCGGCGGCGGACGAAGTCGCCCGGTTCGAGATCACCTTCCATCAACCGCCCGGCCACGAGACCGACGACGCCCAGCACCAGCACCAGCAGGAAAGCCCAGAAGCCGCCGAAATACGCGGCGAAACCCAGCGCCATTCCGGCCATCAAGCCCACCACGGCCCTGCTCATCACGCGCTCCTTCACTCACGCGGGCTGCTCCGCCCCGGCTACTGGATCCGCTGCCGCTCTTCCCCCTCCTCCTCGTCGGGCAGCTTCACGTCGCTGACCGTGATGTTGACCTCCACGACTTCCCGACCCGCCATCCGCTCCACCGCGGAGATCACGTTCTCCCGCACCGCACCGGCCACGTCCGTGATCGAGACGCCGTAGTCGACGACGATCTCCAGATCGATGGCCGCCTGCAGCTCGCCGACCTCGACACTGACCCCGCGCGTGACGGACTTGCCGCTCCCGGCGCCAGGCATCCGCTCCCGCACGGATCCCATCGAGCGGGCGAATCCGCCGCCCAGGGCATAGACGCCGGGCACGTCCCGTGCCGCCATTCCGGCGATCTTCTCCACCACCACATCGGCGATGGTCGTCCGGCCGCGAGAACCGGGCGCACCGATGTATTTTGCGCCGACGTCATCAGTCATCAGGGCATTCCTTCCTTAAGGAGCACTCCTGGAACCCTTTGCAATATTATATTCAATTTAGTGCAGTTTGCCCGAGCTGCGGATCGTGAGGCGGAGTGGTCCAACGAGTGGCCCGAGCGCCCCTACCCGGAGCCCTCGCGGACACTTCGGGCGCAGTGCGGCAGGAAGAGAACCGCGGCCATGGAAGAAGGAGGGTGAGAGGCCGGTGAAAACCGAGGCGTGGACGCAGGCAGTACGGCACCAGCTCGACCTGGGCCGGCTGCTCCCGCTCGGCGGGCCCGACGACGGGACATGGATCACCGAGCAAGCGGCCGTCCGGGTCCTCGGACGCGCTGCCGCTGATATTCCCGGTGTCCGGCTGGAGTCTCTGCGCATCGGACCGGCACCGCTCGAGCCCGTGTCCGAGCCGGCCGTCCGCCCGCCGGCCAGCGCGCTACCGCCTGGCCCGCTCAGGATCGAGGCCGCCTTCACAGCACCCCTCGGGCAGCCGCTGCCTCACACCGCCGACCAGTTGAGGAGCGCACTGCTCAACGCGGCCGCCGAACGGCTCGGCCTGGCCACCGTGACAGCCGACCTGCGCGTCACGGATCTCCGTGAGGCCCTGGAGACAGGCGTGAAGTCGCCGACCGCAGCGAGGGCCATGAGGCCGACGCCGGAAACTGCAGCCGCGCGAAGCTCACCCCCGGCGACCGGAACAGGATCCATGCAGGGGCCCGTCGGGAAACTCGCGGACGCCACGACGGGCGTTCCGGGCGTCGCCCGCCTCACCGCCGTGCTGGGAAGCCGCCCGGTCAAGGTGGAGGACCATGACGATCCACCCGGCCGACACATCGAGGTCCAACTCGCGGTCGCCCCCGGACACCATCCACTGGAAGTCGCCCGCGCCGTCCGGGACGCCGTAGCCGATGCGGCCGCCGGGGACGCCCCGGGCCCGGTCACCGCCGCCGTCCTCATCACGGAAACCGAGGCCTAGCCCGGCGTCGAACGGCAGCTCGACGCGTCGGGCCTGATCCGGTCCCATTTCTCCGGCCTCGCCCTCGGCGCAGGCCACACCGCGGCGGGCATCGCCGGGGCGATTGCTGTGACCTGGGCAGACAGCGAACGAGCCAAGGTCTCCGGAGCCGTCGCCGTGCAGCGCAGCGCAGAAGCACAGCGACCATGGCGACCGTCGCTGAGCGCAGCAGCCTCGTGACCGGACCAGGAGACCTCAGCGAACTTCGTGCCCGTAGCCACGGGACAAAGAGGTAGCCGGCTCAAGTACGAGCCCCCCATGCCTGGCTACTGCCCCACCCGCGCCCGCTCCGCCGCAGGCAAGAACACCCCGCACGCGTGAGCGATGCGTGAGCGATGCGTGAGCGGACGACGGAGCACCACCCGGCATGAACCAACACCCCCGATCAAGGACTCGATCCCACTCCTGAAGCGGGTGTCGCAGGTTCGGATCCTGCCGGAGGCACAGAGAAACACCAGCGCAGAGGCCCTTCCGTCCCCACGGGCGGAGGGGCCTTCGTACTCACAGCACATGCAACGACCTTGACAGCGGCTCTTCAGCATGTGCCCGGTCGGCAGCCTGCTGGAGCCGGACTGCGAGGTACTGCCGAGCCCGGAGCACGACCAGCGGCTGACCGGCCACACCGCCCGCCCGTGCAGCGATTCCCATGACCGGCTGGAGCTGCTGCGCGTGGTCGGCCTCCGGGGCCTGCCCCGCGGCTGAACCGCTACGCGGGGTCCGGCGGTGCCCGCAGCAGCGGTACCGCCCCGGACCGGTCGCCGGTCGCCGACGTCGCCCTCCACTTGCCACTCACGGCGGCCGGGACACATCGGCATGGGCCCCGGTGCACCGCTGTCCGCCTTCACCGGTCCGGATCGTCGTCCTCGTGGCCGGAGTCGGGGATTTACGGACCAGCAGGGTCTGGACAACATTATATCTGCATCCGCGGGATGAGAGTTTTACGGAACCGTGCGGGCAGCTTCCTTGCAGTAACGGGCAGAGCAGAATTATTCAACGCACACGGACCGCCGCAACGTGCTACTGTCGTTCTCAGTTGCAGTTGTGGTTCCCGAATTCCAAGTTCTTCTCAGTCGGCTTCTGCGCCACTGGAAGCGCCTTTTGGCACCGGTCTTTTTCCGGGCGGGGTGATCATCGCGGCGACACGGCGTCCGTACAGTGCGGATGCCGACTCACTGCCCCGAAGGAGACAAGACATGGCTACTGGCACCGTGAAGTGGTTCAACGCAGAAAAGGGCTTCGGCTTCATCGAGCAGGACGGTGGCGGCGCTGACGTGTTCGCCCACTACTCGAACATCGCCGCCCAGGGCTTCCGCGAGCTGCTCGAAGGCCAGAAGGTGAGCTTCGACATCGCGCAGGGCCAGAAGGGCCCGACGGCCGAGAACATCGTTCCCGCCTGACGTCGGCACGCATTCTGCAGCTGGGGCCCGCATCCTTCGGGGTGCGGGCCCCAGCTGTACGCACTTCCCGTAGTGGTTCAACCTGCGGGGCGACTGCGAGGAATCCGTGGACTCAAGCACACGGATTCCCTTTCGGGGACACCAGAAAATCTCCCCTCGATCACATTTTGGCGCACGATTTATTTTCGCGCCCCACTCGGCCCGTTCTTGCAATTCTCCGCGCTGCTCACTGCTGCGGAAATTCCTTGATATGTGCCGCATCAAGGAAGGTCCCGCATGAACCGCACACGCACGAACGACCGCTTCGCCCGCACTCGGAACGGCAGCACCGCCCCCGGGAAGAACGGCAACCGGTTCGGCTCATCGTCCCCGAGCCGCTCCGGCGGACCGGTCCGTTCCAACGGTCACAGCCGCCGCCCCGCCGCGTTCCAGGGTGAGTTCGCCCTCCCGGAGACGATCACCCCGGCGCTGCCCGCGGCGACGGACTTCGCCGATCTCGACATGCCCGCGGAGCTGCTGACCGCGCTCGGCTCACAGGGCGTGACCGTCCCGTTCCCGATCCAGGCCGCGACGCTGCCGAACTCCCTCGCCGGCCGGGACGTCCTCGGCCGGGGACGCACCGGTTCCGGCAAGACCCTCGCCTTCGGGCTGGCGCTGCTGGCCCGTACGGCCGGGCAGCGCGCCGAGGCCCGGCAGCCGCTGGGGCTGATCCTCGTGCCGACGCGTGAGCTGGCGCAGCAGGTCACCGACGCGCTCATGCCGTACGCCCGCGCAGTGAAGCTGCGTCTGGCGACGGTAGTGGGAGGGATGCCGATCGGCAGGCAGGCCGGCGCGCTGCGCCGCGGCGTCGAGATCGTCGTCGCCACCCCCGGACGCCTCAAGGACCTCATCGAACGCGGCGACTGCCGACTGGACCGGGTGGCCGTCACCGTCCTCGACGAGGCGGACCAGATGGCCGACATGGGCTTCATGCCGCAGGTCACCGCCCTGCTCGACCAGGTCCGTCCTCAGGGTCAGCGCATGCTGTTCTCCGCCACTCTCGACCGCAACGTCGACCTGCTCGTACGCCGCTACCTGAGCGACCCCGTCGTGCACTCCGTCGATCCGTCGGCCGGCGCGGTCACCACGATGGAGCACCACCTGCTCCACGTCCACGGCGCCGACAAACACGCGGCCGTCACCGAGATCGCCGCACGCGACGGCCGCGTGATCATGTTCCTGGACACCAAGCACGCCGTCGACCGCCTCACCGAGCACCTCCTGAACAGCGGGGTGCGGGCCGCCTCCCTCCACGGGGGCAAGTCGCAGCCGCAGCGCACCCGTACGCTGACGCAGTTCAAGGACGGACACGTCAGCGTGCTGGTGGCGACCAACGTCGCTGCGCGCGGCATTCACGTCGACAGCCTCGACCTCGTCGTCAACGTCGATCCTCCGACCGACCACAAGGACTACCTCCACCGCGGCGGCCGCACGGCCCGCGCCGGCGAGTCCGGCAGCGTCGTCACCCTGGTCACCCCGAACCAGCGCCGGGCCATGACCCGCCTGATGGCAACAGCCGGCATCGTCCCGCAGACCACCCAGGTCCGCGCGGGCGCGGAGGCCCTGCACCGCATCACCGGCGCCCAGGCCCCCTCCGGCATCCCGGTCGTCATCACCGCACCGGTGGTCGAACGCCCCAAGCGCGGCGCCACCTCGCGCGGCCGGCGCCGCTCCGCTTCGGCGACCCGGCGCGCGCCCGCGCGACGGTCCGTCTCCGACGCGGCCTAGAACCGTCTTGATCAGGAAGCTGACCCATCTCTGCAGGAGGCACCTCTTGACGCTGGTCCAGATGCATTCCCGCTCAACGAGCACCGACACCGTGCACAGGACGGTTGCCGATGCCATGGACCCGGCCGGGCCCCAGGTCTGGGACGACATGACCGTCGAGGTGGCGCTGTCCGTCATGGCCGCCGCCCGCACGGCTCACCTCGTCGTCTGTGACGAGGACGGCCAGTACACCGACCTGGTCACCCGGGCCCGGCTCACCGCCGTGCGGGACGGTTCCGGATACACCGACCGGGTCCGCCTGCGCGACATCTCCGACGCGACGACGGCGGACTCTTCGCCTCGCCGCTGACCGCGGTGGCCGAAGCCGAGCACGCGATGCGGCACCGGCGGCCCGAGGCCCTGCCCGTGGTCGACGAACACGGCAACGCCCCGGGCGTCGTCGCCCTCTCCCGCTGAACCGCCTCACCACGGTCGGCCCCTTCCCCTTCTCCTTGTGAGGCGTCATGCGTTGTGTCATCGCCCGCTTTCCGTTCGAGCTCACCAAGGAAGGCGTGCTGGAATCGATGAAGGGCGTCAAGCCCGAGCCGGTCACCGGCGACTCCGTCGTCATCGGGCGCCGCCACTACCCCGTCAAGCAGGTCGGCCAGGTCATCACCCGCCAGGACCGTCGCGATTTCAGCGGCGGCGAAGTCCTCAGGGCCATGACCCGGCTCGGCTTCACCTGCCGCACCGGCCCCAAGGTCTCAGAGGTCTCAGAGGTCTCAGAGGCGAGGATCGCCGACCCGCTCCAGCGGGCTTCCGCGGTGCTTGGCGCGCCCATGTCCATCTGACCGACGGGAGAGGTGCGAGCCGGTACCAGGACAGCGCTGAGGGCCCGAACCGGCTTGTTTCCCCGACCTCGTCAGCCGCTCGAGCAGGTTGGCGCGAGGGCGACCATGACTCCGGGCGCTCCCACGGAGGACACCTGGTGAGCCGCGGCCTGCGCGACCGGAACACTGCGTGCGGACCGGACGGTGGAACTCGATGGCCGGCCTGCTCGTCGCCACGGCAGCGCCGGTGACTCGTCTCCTCGGACCGCCGTGGACCGCCGTGGACCGCGGTCCCAGGCCGGATTGCGATGCCCGGGCCTGATCGGCTGCCGGCCACGGTCCTGGTGGGCCACCGTCCGCTGTGAGGGTGCGGGTCAGGCGTCCGCCTTGTGGTTGGACCCGGCCTCACCGCGTCGCAGTGCGTCGTTGATGCGCCGGGCCTCTTCCAGTTGGTCTTCCAGGATGATGATGCGGCAGGCCGCCTCGATGGCGGTGCCCTGGTCGACCATTTCCCGGGCGCGGGCGGCGATGCGCAACTGATAGCGGGAGTAGCGACGGTGGCCGCCCTCGGAGCGCAGCGGCGTGATCAACCGGGCTTCACCGAGGGCCCGCAGGAAGGCGGGCGTGGCACCGAGCATCTCCGCTGCTCGTCCCATGGTGTAAGCGGGGTAGTCGTCGTCGTCGATTCGGTTGAACGGCGTGTCTGTGGTCATCTGCACCTCTGAGGGGGAACGCGTCGAGGGGCCTTGGTGCCGTACGGCACCAAGGCCCCGAGGGATTTGTAACACCACCGACCGGCTTACTGCGATGCCGGCCTTCTGTTTCCGCACCGGCCCCCGACAGGGGGCGGAGAGTGCGGGGATCGCGGATACGTGACCGTGGGACCACCTTCCGTTCCGGGGCCTGCGGTACCCGGGCAAACCGTTCTCGCCCGGGCGATCCTGATGGCGTCCTCCTCCTTCTCTCTTCCTTCTGACAAATCTTTTGACACTGCGGATCCTGCGTACTGCCGGCGGCCCTCATACGGCCACCAGGCCCGGCGGTCAGCGAGGGGGCCCCAAGCCTACTCCGGCCCCACCACTCCACCGCCGTGCCAGAACCTTTGCTTCCGTGCGGGCAGTTCGTGTCTGCCACACCTCGCTGACTTCCTGGCTACAGCAGACACATTAACCTCAGCGCGCATGCATGTCTATAGCAGCCGCGACAGATTTCAGCCCATGCGAGTGAAAGGTTCCACACCAGCACCCAGGTGCCGCAACCGCTCGGCTTCGACTGGGGCATGACGCGTGGGAGCGGCGACCGTCCCGACGGACGGTCGCCGCAACGACGCCACCAGCTTGTTCCCGGCCCTCGAGGCCGTGCCGGTCGTACGGCCGGCACGGTCGGCCGGCCGGCACGGTCGGCCGGCCGGCACGGTCGGCCGGCCGGCACGGTCGGCCGGCCGCTGTGCGGGCATGGCGGGGCCGACCGCGGTCACGACCGACGAGTGTCACCGTCCCGTCCATGACCCTGGAGCGAATCCGCCGATCACCCCACGCGATAGGCGCACGGCTCCGGACTTGGCACCCGACGTCGGTCCGCCGAGCGCACTTTCACCGTCGCCCTGAAGTCAAGCCGGACGTGCCCCTGCACAAGCCCGACGGCCGTTCTCGGGGAGGACCCGCCAGAACGGATTCAGCGCACACGAGGCTTGCCGGGTGCGGCAACTCCACCATGGTTGAACGCGTTCAACTCCCCTGGCATGATGCCGCTGGACGAGAGGGCCATGGCCATGACGAGTTCGCTTCTCATGCCGCGAGTCCGGCCCCGGGTCGGCGGGACCGGCAGGGGGAGAGCGGCGGGGAGTACCGCCCCTACGCGGATCCTCGACTGGCAGCATCCGCAGGTTGTCTCGTCGCTTCGACAGATCGACACGACAGCGAACTCGGGGGCCGATCCGGGGCACGTCCGCCAGATAGCGGCCCTGCGCCGGGCCCACCGGTGGATCGCAGCAGCGGTGCAGCCGGTGTACTCAGTACAGGACGAGGTACTCAGTACAGGACGAGCGCCCCGTGTCCGAGGTGCTTCGCCGCGGCCGCGGCTCGTGCAGCCAGCGACTGGCCGTGCTGGAGTCCGTGGCACGGGCATCCGGGGTGGCCACGCGGGTGCGCGGCCTGCTGGTGGACGGGAGTTTCTGGTATCCGCGCTTCCCCCGGTTGCATCGGATCGTCCCGGAGCAGGTTCTCCTGGCATGGCCGGAATTCCGCCTCGAGGGCCTGCCGGCGGGCGTCCACCCCACCCCACCGCACCCTGGTTGGGAGTCTCTGAACTCTTCGGCAGCTTTGACGAGTTGAGTGACAGTCATGGTGGCGGCTTCACCAATGCCGGACCGGAGACGCTGTTCGACGCGCTGTCCAGGACAGCGATCGACTGGGACGGTGTGACGCTCTGTCCGGCCGACGGCGCCGCGTGCGACCTCTCGGCGTACGTCTTGACGGACCTCGGTCGCTTCGACTCTCGCGACGAACTCTTCACCCGGCACGGCCAGACGCTCTGCCCGGCGGCGAGACTGCTGGCCGAGCCGATCCTCGGCCGTCGCCGCTCGGCGGGCGGCTAGTCCTGTCCGGCTCACATCCACGTCTGCCATCAACGGCGCCGGACGGGGACGCACACCAGCACTTCTGCCTGGTCGCCGCACCAGTCGATGACGGCAGCCGGAGCGGACTCGGATCGAACCCTCAAGCGGGTGTCGCGGGTTCGAGTCCTGCCGGGGGCACCGGGCCGATGGTGATGGTGCCGGCGCTGTCGGGTTCCGCTTGCGCCGACGGTTCGTCAGGCCTCCGCCTCCAGTTCGGTGGCGGGGGTCCTGGCCGTAGGCCTCGTCGCCGGTCACCCCTGGCCGCGCTCCTGGGCGGGAACGGCGTATACCAGCAAGTTCCGCTGGTAGCCGCCGTGTTCGCGGTCGTACGGGGGCGCGCAGGTGACCAGGGTCAGGACCGGCCGTCCGTGGCGCCGGAACACCTCGTCGGGGAGCCTGTCCTTGTCGACCACCTCGAGGGCCGTCACCTTGTACCTCACGGGGGGCGCGTCCTCGCGGGCGACGGTGGCGTCGTCGCCCTTCCGGACCTCGTACAGCTTGGCGAAAGCGCCCAGGGCGCCGGTGCGGTCGTCCACATGGCCGATGAGGACGGCGGATCCGGCGGGGGCGCCCGGCGCGGGGCCGTAGCGGTACCAGCCGGCCTGCCCCGCGCTGTCGGGGATCTCCACCGTTCCGTCGTCCTTGACGCCGACGCCCTGGAGCCGGGCGTCCAGAGAGACCCGTGGAATGCGCAGCGCCGTCGGCTCGGGTACGGAACCGGACGCGTTCTCCGTCTCGCCCGGTCCACCGTCCTGGCCCCCGAACGAGGCCCCGGCCGTAGGCTCCTGGGCCCGCGGCCGGGTGCCGAAGTCCGACGGCACCGAGGTTCCGGACGGCCACAGCGACCAGAACAGCAGCGCCGCCAGGACGACGGCGACCACCGCGGCGGCCCCGACGGCCGCCGCGGAGGGTCGCCCGCCCCTGAGGGAGGAACGCATGGCCGTCAGTCGCTCCGGGAGTACCGGCGGCGGGCGGCCAGCAGACCGGCGACCGCGACGGCACCCGTGGCGCCCCAGGCGAGCCAGATGGTGGCGGACTCGTTGTCGGCGGCCATCGCGCCGCTCTCGCCGGCGTCCACACCGCGCGGTGCGGAGCCCATACCGCTGATCGTCTGCGTCTTCAGCGCGAGGTTCTCGTCCTCGGCGCTGCCCCAGGCGTAGACGACCGTGCCGGCGCCCTCGGCGAGGTCGAGGTCGGCGGGGCCGATGACCACGGTGCCGGTCCCGGCCAGGACGACATCGGCGCTCACCGTGCCGGCGGGCACCTCGAGCGACTTCTCGTTCGGGTTGGTCAGGCCCTCGATGACCGGCTCGCCGCCCGCGCGGACGTCCACGGCGGGTGCCGCGGCCACGTGACGGACGGTCAGCCGCGACTGACCGGCCGGGACCTTGGAGGTGTCGTTGACGAACGCGGTGAGCACGGGGGCGCCCTGCGCGTCGAGGTGGGCCGCGAGCGTGGCGTTCGCCCCGGCCGGGATCTCGACGCTCTTCCGGATGGCGGGCTTGCCGTCGGGGCCCTCGCCGTCGGCGAAGACCTCGATGTCGTAGGTGCCCGGGTCCAGGGACTGGGGTTCGGTCAGGGTGCCGGGCTTGAAGTCGGGGAGCAGTTCGTTCCCGTTGGCGTACACGTCGACGGTGAGGCCCGGAACGCCGTGGAAGACGGACACGGACGCCTTGCCGTCCTCCTGCGCCGTACCGTCCGCGGAGGCGGGGACGGCCACGGCGAGGGACAGGACGCAGGCACCGGCGGTGGCGGTGACGGTGGCGATCTTCCTGCTGCGCGAGTTCGTCATCGGAACTCCCTTCGTGGGGGACCCCGGTCACACGTGGGGCCCGGCTTCCGGATGAGCGGCTTCTCGGATGCATCGCGCGACGGGTTCTTCGGCCGGGTGCCCAGCGACTCCTCACTGGCGTCCGGCAACCGTCGTGCTGTCGCACGCGGCCGCGGTCGGTGTCACGAGTGTTGTCGGGAGTGGTGCCACTGGTGATGTCAGCCGTGCTGTCGGAAGTGAGGGCGGGCTACCCGGGCGGGTCCTTGAACGGGACCCAGCACTTCGATCCCGGCGGCCGCGAGGCGAGGCAGGCGCTCTTCATTGAGCGGCCTGCTTCCCGTGACACCTGGCCCAGTATGAGATGCCGTGCGACAGTGCGCCACTTATGCGCCGTACGCCCCAACCGGAAACGGCTCGCCGCCCCGGCCGGCTCGGGCCCGGCGGACGGCCCGAGCCCTGGGCCAGGCCCGCGGCCGGAGCCGCTGGACCGTCGACGGCGTCGACGGACACGCGATACGAGTCGCGCGAAAAACCTTCGCCCACCTCTGCATGGCCTTGAGCGGGAAGGTCGGTCGACGATCTTCACCGGTACGGAAACCTCTTGCCCGGGCGAACCGTAGACGCGCAGCCCAGGGACGGGGTGGCCGGCGTGGCACTCGTCGTCGATCTCCGGCCCGGCGCCCGGTGGCTGCTACGGATCGCCCCGGTCATCGTCGGCGTCCACGGCTGCGCGGACCACGCCGAGAGGGACGATCACCCCGTTCCCCGGGGAAGAGGGAAGCGGTCGGCCTGTCGGCCTCAGGTCTTCTGCCCCGGCCAAAGTGCGCCACCACCGAACATCGCGGAAAGTGGAAGCCAGGAAGGGAGCGTTCCATGAGCTGTTGGCGTGGACACGGCCCCTGGCGCCACTACGTCCATCCGTACCCGCCGCCCCATGGCCACTGTCCGGTACCCCGCCCTTACGCACCGCCGCCGGAGCCTCGCGTCCGCGCCGCAGATGCGGAGACATCAGGGACCACCTGCGACAGCTCCAGAACGAGATCGCCAGGCTTCGGCGGGACGTGGATGAGCTGAGGCGTCGGTCCAGCAAGCCGGAGCAGTGACCGTTGCTCGTGGTGGTGGTGTGCCACGTCGCCCGGGGAGGGCCACCACCCCAGCGACCAACCCGTATGGCACCTCAAGAAAGTAGCCCCTCTCATGGCAGCCACGCCCGTCATGCAACTGCCAGTCATCAACGAATGCGCGGCCGAGAGCTGCGCCTACAACCACGACCACACCTGCCACGCCGTGGCGATCACCGTAGGAGACGCCAGCGCCCCCGTCTGTGACACGTTCATGAGCGCAGACATGGAGGGTGGAGAGCCGTCCGTCACCGGCCGGGTCGGCGCGTGCAAGATGGCCGACTGTCGGCACAACACCGGGCTGGAGTGCCATGCCCCGTCCATCACCGTCGGTTACGAGCACGAGCAAGTCGACTGCCTCACCTACGCGCGGGCCTGAGCGACGGGCACAGCCATCACGAGCTGCCGGGGTTGCCGTACAGCAGCGAAGTGCAGTGACCCCAGCAACCGTGCCGATCCGGAAGCGCCCGTCGGAAACCAGGAAGCAACCCGTCCGACCAGCACTGACCGAGTTCTACGGAGCCACGGATCAGAAGGTCGCCGACATTCACGTCTGCCGTCGATGACGCCGGACCGGGACGTACATCAGCACCCCCGTCCGGCCGCCGCACCAGTCACCGACAGCAGCCGGAGCAGGATCGGATCGAACTCCTCAAGCGGGTGTCGCGGGTTCGAATCCCGCCGGGGGCACCAGGCGGAAGGCCCCGGACCGATCATGGTCCGGGGCCTTCGACATCCAGGCCGGTCCTGCCGGGGCGCTTTTGGCGTGGTGGCCCTCGGCGGCGCGCTCGGTCGGCTCAGGCGTTGGGACGCTTGCCGTGGTTGGCCTTCTTCTTCTTACGACCGCGTCGTTTGTTGGCTCGCTTGGCCATGGTGCGCATCTCCCTGATCGGGGCTCTTCCTGCCTCCGCCAGTCTAGGTTCGGCCCCGGGTGTCCGCACCAGTGGTGAAGCGGCCCTTACGAGACGGGGCACGCCCCGCGCGGTAACGCGCGCCACCGACAACGCCGTTCACTCACCGTCGGCGGCGGGCTCGTCCTCCTCCCGTTCGCTGTCCGGTCCCTGGGCCCGCACCCGCTGGACGTGCTCCAGGGACTCACGCAGTTCGGCGAGCCAGTCGTCGGTGTGCCGCTGGACCAGGCGCACGCACCAGGCCAGCGCCTCGCTGCGACTGCGGGCCACCCCGCCGGCGATCAACGTGTCGAGGACCAGGCGCTCCGGCTGGCGCAGCCGGGTCATGACGGGCGCGGCGACATGGGTGAACAGGGCGCGCCGCCCGTCGCACTCCACTCCCCAGGAGACCTTCCGGCCGAAGCGGTGCTCCGCGTCCCGGGCGACCGCGATCCGGGCGTCCCGGGTGCGTTCCCGGAACTCCTGGATCCGGCCCTCGATCGCCGCTTCCCGCTCGGCCGGAGAGGCGTCCTCGACCGGCCGGGGTCCGGGAATGCGTCCGATCACCGTGATCTCCTCGCGGTCGACCGTGACCTCGGCCAGTTCCTCGAAGAGGTCGTCGGGGAGCCGGCCGCTGAACCAGCCCCTCAGCTGTTCTCGCTGCTGTGCCGTAATCATGTAATGACGATTACTCGGCATCTTCATGAACACAAGGGATGGCGGAACGGTCCGCCGACAGCAGAATCGGAACACTTCAGGCCTATTGCCGACCTTGAATGCGTGATGTCGTCGGAGAACCTGCGCCGATCGCGTCGGGATCGCGCGCCGGACTCCAGGCCTCGAACGGCCGGGAGCACAGGAACTCCTCGAAGCCGTCGCGGCTCAACGTCACCCCATGGTGTCGAAAACCGTGAGCAGTCGGCGGGCATGTGCCACTCAAGCGCTCAAATGAGCGACATCAGGACAGTTGCAGCCAAAGTGCTCACGACTTTGGGACGGTGTGTCCTCCCCGGGGCAGGAGCGCGTGTCCCGGCATCGCCACGTCGAGGCCGCCGCCGCACCGGGCGGCCGGGGAACATCGCCCGCACGAGCAGCCGACCGCCCCCGACCCGCGACGCCACCTTCAGATCCCTTGCACCGCCCGGAGGGGCACCGTCTCGGCCCGTGGGCCGACCGGGACGGATTCGGCGCACATGAGACCGGCAGCCCCCGCGGACTCGTGGGAACCACCGAAGCGTATTTTCCCGGGCCGGACGCGCCCAAGGCACCGTTTACCCAGGTCAGGCTCTTGACCGGGGAGAACTCCTCAAACGGGTGTCGCGGGTCCGAATCCTGCCGGGGGCACAGCAGGCGAGGGCCGACTCAGGAGAGGTCCCCCCTCCCGGGCCGGTCTTCGGCGTGTCCGGGGTGGTGCCACGCGCGCGCCACTCCGTCCGGCCGGCGCCCTCTTCGGAGGAGTCCGTGGCCATCCCCCCGCCGCCCCGAATCACGGCCCGGAGCTGGTGGGCGAGGGCTCGGTCACGATCACTGGTCGCGTGCCGGCAGATCAGCGCGGCCCGCGGGCTGCCGTGCCCCGCACCACGGTCGGCAGGCGTGGCGGGCGCGGTCCGGTGTGCTCGTGGTCGCTCTCGAGGGACTCGTCGCCGGCGTCGCGGCGGCCGGGTCCGGCCCGACAGCCGGTTCGCGCACGGTCCGGTCGACGCGCTTCCCGGAGCCGGCGTGGGCGCGATCGTTCGCGACGGCACCGTCTTCTTCCCCGGTGGTGAGGACGAACTGCGGCCCGGGGACCGCGTCGTCGTCCTCACCGAGCACGACCGAGCCCGACCGCGTCCCCGCGATCGAGCACGACCTGTGACTCCGTCACGCTCGTCGCCGCGTCCTCGACGGTGGCGCCCGCGCAGACGGATCGGCGGACGCGAGCTCCTGCGCTCCGAGTTGCCGGGGCCGGTCGAAATGGAGTCGCTCGGCGCGACCGTTCGCGGGACCGCCCGACGGCTCTGGAAGGTCTACCTCGCGGTGACGGTGATCGGCATCCCGGTCCCGGCCTGCCTGGGACGGGCCGGGCTGGACCCGCGGATGGGTCTCTTCAACGCGTTCTCCTACGCGACGTCCGCCGTGTCCCTCGGCGGGTTCACCCCGGAGGTCGACTCGGCTCAGGGCCTCGCGCCGGTGACGCAGTGGGTGCTGTGCGGGCTGATGGTGGCGGCCGGGGTGAACCTGCTGCGGTTGTGCGGCTGGCGGCCTTGTCGCCCTGCGAGATGAAGTCGAGGGTCTCGTACTTGATGTCGCTGAACGCGGACTGCTGGATCTTGGTGGTGTGCTTGAACGCCTCCGGCCCGCGCATCGAGTCGTCATGGCTGCCGTGGTTGCGGAAGTCCGCTGTGAGGTAGCGGTCGGCGGCCGAGAGGCCGCCCAGGTCGAGGCCCTCGTGGAAGACCTTCTCGATCAGTTCCTTCTGCTGCTCGGGGGTGAGCATGGGATGAACAGGATTTCCGCAGTGCCTTCGGGCGGGGTGTGCTGCACGGCCGACTCGCCTCCGTCGCTCGTGCCCCCGGTCCCACCCGGGTGAGCGGCGACGACGGTTTTACGCCCCCCGGGCCGGAGGGAAAACCGGGCCCCACCCGCGCAAAAGGCCCCTGGAAAGCGTCGTCCCTTCCCCCGTGGCGGGTGAGGCAGGGGAAGCGTGCCTCGGGTGCGATGGACGGAGCGGCGGGTGCCGGCCGCTGCCCGGCCGGCCCCGCCGGCGTACCGGGCCGACTCGGCGAGGTGGACGGCGTGAAGCACTGGCGGGCCCTGATCGTTCTCGGTACGGCCCAGTTCCTCATGGTCCTGGACACCTCCGTCATGAACGTGTCCATCAGCCGGCTGGTCGACGACTTCGACACGGAGGTCACCGCCATCCAGGCCGTCATCACGTTGTACGCACTGGTCATGGCGGCGTTCATGATCATCGGTGGGCGGTTCGGGGACATTTTCGGGCGTCGCCGCATGTTCCTTCTGGGCCTGGTCGTCTACGGCGTGGGGTCGGCCCTGACCGCTGTGGCCCCCACGCTGTGGGTCCTCACGCTGGGCTGGTCCGTCATCGAGGGGCTCGGAGCCGCCATGGTGCTGCCGGCCATGGTCGCCCTCGTCGCGGAGTCGTACCGCGGGCGGGACCGGGCCGTCGCCTACGCGGTCATCGGCGGGCTCGCCGGCGCCGGGATCGCGGTCGGCCCGCTGCTGGGCGGCTGGATGACGACGTACCTGACCTGGCGGCTGGTCTTCGCCGGTGAGGTCGTGGTCGTCGTGGCCGTCCTGCTGTGCCGTCGGGTGATCGCGACGCCCGTCCGGACCGGCCCGCCTCCCCGGCTGGACGGCGTCGGTGCCGCGCTCTCCGCGGCCGGACTGGGGCTGGGTGTGCTCGGCGTGCTGCAGAGCAGCACGTGGGGATGGGTGCAGCCGCGGAACCCGCCCTTCACCGTGTTCGGCTTCGCCCCGACGCTGTTCGTCGTCGGCGCCGGGGTGGCCGTCCTGGCCGTCTTCCGGCACTGGGAGCGGCGGCGCGACAGCCGGGGCGCCGACCCCCTGGTGCACCTGTCCCTGCTGGACAGGCCCGTGCTGCGGTCCGGTCTGCTGACGCTGCTGAGCCAGAACCTCATCCTCCTGGGGCTGTTCTTCACCATCCCGCTGTATCTGCAGGTCGTCCAGGGGTTCGACGCCTTCCAGACCGGGCTGCGTCTCCTCCCGGTGTCCGCCACCATGCTGGTGACCTCCCTGTCCGCGTCCCCCCTGGGACGGGTGTGGGGGCCGCGCCGGGTGGTCCGGGTGGCCCTGCTCACCCTGACGGCGGCCATCGTGTGGCTGCTGGCCACCGTCGACCCGGTCATCGACGACGCCCAGTTCGCCGGAGCCATGGCCCTGCTGGGCGTGGGGGTCGGCCTGCTCGCCTCTCAGTTGGGCAACGTCGTCCAGTCCGGTGTCGGCGAGGAGGAACGCAGTGAGGCCGGCGGGCTCCAGTTCACGGCACAGAACCTGGGCTCGGCGCTGGGCACCGCGCTCATCGGGTCGATTCTCATCGGTGCGCTGGCCCACGCCTTCACCACACAGGTGGCGGACGACCCGCGTCTGTCCGAGGAGACCCGTACGCAGGTCGGTGTCTCTCTCGAGGCCGGGGTCTCCTTCGTCTCCACCGGTCAGGTGCGCTCGGCGGCCGAACGTGCCGGGTTGCCGCCGTCCGAGGTGGACGCCGTCACGGACTCCTACGCCTCCGCACAGCTGGCCGGCCTGAAGGCGGCGATCCTGGCCACCGGCGGCGTCGCTCTCGCCAGTTTCCTGGTCACACCGCATCTGCCGACCTCCCCGGGCAGCCGTCCGCGGCAGCCGGACGCCGGTGCCCCGGCCGAAGCGACCGGCCCGAAGCGCTGAGACCAAGGCTGAGGCCAAGGGAGCCAGGCGTGTCCAGAACCAGAACCAGAACCAGAACCAAGACCAGGATCAGGATCAGGATCAGGAGCAGGGCCAGGGACGGCCCGGCCGCGCACCGGCGGGCGCGCCGCGCCGAGCGCCGAATCCACGCGGACTACACGGGTGCCGTCTACGGATCCATGCTCGCGGCCTCCGTGGTGCTCGGCGCCGGCTCGCTGGGCTCGTTCCCCCGCGCCGAGCTGGTGCTGCTGCTGTTGCTCACCGGTGTGGTGTTCTGGATCGCGCACGTGCACGCCCAGTTGTTCGGGGCACGGCTGGCACAGCGGACTCCGGACCGCCGGGTGGTGCTGCACGTGTGCCGTGACGAGTCGCCGATCGTCAAGGCCGCTTTCCCGCCGGCCGCCGCGGTGGCCGTCAGTCCGCTCCTGGGCCTGGACGTGCGGGGCGCCCTCTGGCTGGCCCTCTCCGTCGCCGTGGCCGGGCAGGTGGGCTGGTCCGTGGCCGCGGCACACCGTGCCGGTGCTTCCCGGCGGCTGATGGCCGCCACCGCGTCGGTCAATCTGCTGATCGGCCTGCTGATCGTCTCCTTCAAGATCGTCCTGAAGCACTGAGAACGCACGGGCCCGGGGTACCGACCGCCGGACGGAGGGGCACCTGCACCGGGTGCCGGGATCACCCGCCGTGGGTGATCCCGGCACCCGGTGACAGGCGTGACCCTGGATCGTCAGGTTCTCGCACACCGTCCGTCACGGACCGTCCGTCACGCACCGCCCCGTCGGCGCATCCGGAGGCGACCGACCGATCATGCGAGGAGAGGTCATGTCCATGCCGCGTGGTCCGGTACCGCAGACCGGGTCGGAACGCCGTGCCGACCGAATGCCCTTCGATCCGATGGGCGATCCCACACACGCACTCACACGGCTCGGCCGTTCATGGACCTGGCTCCTGGGCTCGGCCGTCACGACGCTGGTGCCGGGCGTCCTGGTGCTGGTCTGGCCGGAGGCGACCCTGCACGTCCTGGCCGTCCTCATCGGCCTGTACCTCCTGGTGACCGGGGCGTTCCGGTTCGTGGCCGTCTTCGCGCGGGAGGGGCACGAACGGCTCCCGGGGCTGCTCCTGGCCGTGCTGTACGTCCTGACCGGGGTGTTGTGCCTGCGGAACCCGCTGCAGACGATCGCCGCGCTCTCCCTGATCGTCGGAGTGGTCTGGCTCGTCTCCGGCGTGCTCACCCTCTACACGGCCCTCGCCGCCCATGACCTGCCGCACCGTGGCGTCGTCCTGGGCACGGCCGTACTCGCCATCGTCGCGGGGATCGTGGTCCTCGCCCTGCCGGCCGAATCGGCCCGCGCCCTGACCCGGTTGCTCGGCCTGTGGCTCGTCCTGCTCGGCCTGGCCGAGGTGGTGGTCGCCTTCGCGTGGCGGGCCGCGCTCCACAAGACGCGCTCCGCGGGGCCGCACACGCCCGTCCCGGCGGCCTGACACCGCGACCGCCGCGGAGGAGCACCCATGAACCCGGCCACGACCCCGGGCCCGCCCGACTCCGACGGAGCCGCGCACCCGAAGCACGCCTTCACCGCCGACGAACGAGCGGAGTACGAGCGGCTGCGCCGTCACGCGGCGGTGCGACACCGGCGGGTACGCGTGGCGGGCTCCTCGATCCTCCTTCTGCTGGCCCTGCTGCTCGCTCCCCTGGCCGTCGTCGCGGCCTGGGTCCAGGACACGGTCTCCGACACCGACAGGTACGTGGAGACGGTCGCACCGCTGGCGTCCGATCCGGCCGTGCAGAAGGTCGTGATCAACCGGCTCACGGACCGCGTGATGGAGAACGTGGACGTCTCGGCGGTGACGGACTCACTCGCCGAGGCCCTCCAGAACGCCGGGGCGCCGCCCCGTGTCGTGGCGGGGGCCGAGTCCCTCACGGGTCCGCTGCAGAACGAGGTCAGGACGGTCGTGCACCGCACTGTCAGCCGGGTGATCACCGGCGACACCTTCCAGCAGGTGTGGGAGGGCGCCAACCGGCGGGCGCACGCCGCGGTGGTGACCATGCTCACCGGTGACAGCGCGGGTGCCGTGCGCGCCCAGGGCGACACCGTCCAGCTGGATGTGGGAAAGGTCGTCGACCAGGTGCGGGAGCGGCTCGTCGACGCGGGCTTCGACAAGGCGGCCGCCATCCCGGACACCGACCGGACGATCACACTGTTCCAGACCGAGCAACTGGGCAAGGCGCAGGACATGATGCGGCTGCTGGACGTCCTCGGCGTCTGGCTGCCCGTCCTGACCGTGGTGTTCGCCGCGCTCGCCGTGTGGACCGCCCCGGCACACCGCGTGATGCTGATGGTCACCGCGACGGGTGTCGGCGTGATGATGGTGGTGCTGCTCGTCGCGCTGGCCGTGGCCCGACGGGTCTACCTGGACTCGGTTCCGCCCGCGACGCTGCCGCCCGGCGCGGCGGCGACGATCTACGACGCGTTCGTCCTGTTCCTGCGCGACAGCACGCGCACCCTGCTGGTCGTCTCGGTGATCACGGCACTGGTGGCGTACCTGTACGGTCCCGGACGTCCCGCACGTGCCGTTCGCACGACGGCGCAACGGGGTGCGGCGGCCACCGGCCGGGCGCTGCGCCGCGCCGGGGTGCGCACCGGGTCCGCCGGACGCTGGCTGGCGGACCACCGGGCGTGGACCACCGGCGGCGTCTTCGCGGCCGGGTCGCTGGCGCTGGTGCTCTGGAACCACCCCACGGTCGGGGCGGTGGTGCTCGTTCTCGGTGTCGTCCTGGCCGCTCTGGTGGTCCTGGCGATCCTCGGGGCCGCCGCTCCCCCTGCCCACGGGGAGTCCGGCGCCTGATCCGAGGGCGGGAACCCGTCCGCCGACGGCACCTCACCCGGTGCGCACACTCACCCGCGCCGGGTGAGGTCGCCCGGTGCTCGCCGCAGGCACGCTGAAGACGGCACGAAACCGCTGCCGGCGGGCGCCCGGGAACGAGGGAGACCGCGGCGCCCTCGCGGACGAGGAGTTCCGCAGGGCGAAGGAACTGGTCCTGACCGGCCACGGCCCGGTGGAGCGCTCGGACTCCACCGCCCGCGACCCCGGTCGCTGAGCACCCGCACACCACGAAACGAGGCGCAGGACGACCGCGACGCACACCCCCGTCCGCGCCCACGGCCGGCACCGTGTGAGGCAGTCCCGGCACGGCGCGGACGCAGTGAGAGGCCGGAGAGGACAGGGCCGGAGAGGACAGGGCCGGCGCCGCGTGCCCGGGAACGCGAGGAGAAGGGCCGACAGGTGGAACGGCGCAGAGGTGGCACGAGGGGATCGGGCGGGGCGGGGGGCGCAGCCGCACTCGAAGGCGGGGCCGGGCGGGCCCGCCTCGCCCTGCTCGCCCTCCTGGGAAGCATCCTGGTGCCGCTCGTCGCCGCCGGTCTGCGGAGCGTGCTGTGGGTACTGGTCGGCGTCGCGGGGCTCGCGCTCGCCGCCGCCGGCGTGTGGTGGGTCCTGGCCCACACGGGTGTGCTCCGTGCCCTCGGGGCGGTCCTGTCGGTGGCCGCGCCGGTCGCCGTGTTCGCCCTGTACGCCGCGTTCGGCTTGCTGGGGCCGGCCCTGGTGTCCCTGGCCCTGTGGGCGCTGGCCGTCACGGCGGCGCGTACGGCCCTGACACCGGATCACCCCGCCTCCGAACAGGCTGTCACCGAGGCGCCCCACGCCCCCTGGATCCTGATGAATCCGCGCTCCGGCGGCGGCAAGGTGGGCCGTTTCCAGCTGGCGGAGAAGGCCCGGGCGGCGGGCTGCCGGGTGGTCCTGCTCGACGCGGGCCAGGACGTCGTCGAGCTGGCCCGGCAGGCCGTCGCCGAGGGAGCCGATCTGCTGGCGGTGGCGGGGGGCGACGGCACCCAGGCCCTGGTGGCCGAGGTCGCGGCGCGCCACGACCTGCCGTTCGTGGTGGTCCCCGCGGGCACCCGCAACCACTTCGCCCTCGACCTCGGCCTCGACCGCGACGATCCGGCCGCGGCCCTCCGGGCCCTGACCGACGGCGTCGAACTCCGCGTCGACCTCGGGTACGCCGCGGACCGGGTCTTCGTCAACAACGCCTCGTTCGGGACGTACGCGTCCGTCGTCACCGACCCCGCGTACCGGGACGCCAAGACCCGCACGACCCTGCGCACCCTTCCCGGCCTCCTCACCGGCGAGGAGGCGCTCAGGCTGCGGGCACGGGCCGGCCGGACGCGCATCGACGGGCTCCAGGCCCTGCTCGTCGGCAACAACCCCTACGGACGTGCCGTGGACGCGGCCCGTCCGGGGCGCAGGGAGCGGCTGGACTCGGGGCTCCTCGGCCTGGTGTGCGTGCGGGTCGGCAGCACCGCCGAGGCGGCGCGCATCGTGCGCGGTCCGCGCTCCGGGGGGCTCGTCCGGCTGACCGCCGAAGAAGTCGTCGTCGAAGCCGGCACGGACACCCTCCCGGTCGGCATCGACGGAGAACACGTCGTCCTGCCGTCACCCGTGGTGTGCCGCAGCGCGCCCGGTGCACTCCGGGTCCGCGTGCCACGCCACCGCCCTCACGCACGGCGAGGCAGCGGCGCGGCGGCCGACTGGCCGCACGTGGCACGGTTGGCGCTGGGCCGCCCGGTCCCGGACCGGCGGACGACTACGACTCGGCCGGGGTGACGGCGGTGATCGCCGTCTCGTCCGGCGGTTCTCCGGGGCCACCCACCGGCGCCCGTGCGCGGCCCCGCCCCCGCCGGAACAGTGGCGGCTCCCCGCCGAGGACGGCGGGGAGCCTGTGGACCGCCGGGTGGAGGTCCGCGGCGGCTACCGGGGCGCGACCGCGTCCTCGGTGCTCCTCGGGCGCCTCCGCTCCCGGACCAACGAGATCGCGATCACCAGCGCAGCCACGAGCACGGAGAGCACCACCTGGCTCCGTCCGCCGCCCTCCCTGCCGTCGGTGAGCATGTAGACGAGCACGAACGAGATCATCCCGATCGTCACCCACGTCAGATACGGGAACAGCCACATCCGGACGACGAGCTTCTCCGGGTTCTCGCGCAGGATGATGCCCCGCATCCGCAGTTGCGAGAAGCAGATGACCAGCCACACGAAGAGCGCGACCGCGCCCGAGGAGTTCAGCAGGAACTGGAACACCGTGTCCGGCCACAGGTAGTTGAAGGCGACCGCCACGAAGCCGAAGGCCACGGAGGCCAGGATCGCGGCCTGCGGGACACCTCGCGCGTTCGTCCGTACGAAGGACTGCGGGGCGTCGCCGCGCTGGCCCAGGGAGAAGGCCATCCGGGAGGCGGTGTAGAGGCCGGAGTTGAGGCAGGACAGCACGGCGGTCAGCACGATGAAGTTCATGATCTCGCCGGCGTGCGGGATCCCGATGGAGTTCAGGGCCGCGACGTACGACCCCTTCTCCTGGATCGCGGGGTCGTTCCACGGCAGCAGGGAGACCACGATGAGGATCGAGCCGACGTAGAAGAGGCCGACCCGCCAGATCACGCTCCTGGTGGCCTTCGCGACCGCCCGCTGCGCGTCCGGGGACTCGGCGGCGGCGAGGGTGACGATCTCGCTGCCCATGAAGGAGAAGACGACCAGCAGGATGCCGGTGAGGATCGCTCCGGGCCCGTTCGGCAGGAAGCCGCCGTGTTCGGTGAGGTTGGCGAAGCCCGTCACGGCGTTGTCGGAGCCGGGCAGCACACCGAAGATCGCCAGGCCGCCGAGGACGATGAAGCCCGCGATGGCGACGACCTTGATGCCCGCGAACCAGAACTCGAACTCGCCGAAGGAACCGACCGAGAGCAGGTTCGTGGCGGTGAGGACCACCATCACGATCAGCGCCCAGGCCCACTGCGGTACGGCCGGCACCCACCCTTCCAGGATCACGGCAGCCGCGGTCGCCTCCACGGCGAGCACGACGACCCAGAAGAACCAGTACAGCCAGCCGATCGAGAACCCGGCCCAGCGGCCCAGTGCCCGGTCCGCGTAGGCGGAGAAGGAACCGGAGCTCGGGTTGGCCGCGGCCATCTCTCCGAGCATCCGCATCACCAGGACGACCAGGGCTCCGACCAGCGCGTACGACAGCAGGATGCCGGGCCCGGCGGCGGCGATGCCGGAGGCGGAGCCCACGAAGAGGCCGGCGCCGATCACACCGCCGATGGCGATCATGGACAGATGGCGGTTCTTGAGACCGGCCTTCAGACCCGACTGCTCCGGGGGCCGGCCGCCGACCGGCGGAGTGGTGGCGGTGGCCAGGGAGTCAGGGGGGTGTGTGGTCATATCGACATCCGTCCAAAGTGGGGTTGGGGAGTCCTGCGGGGAGTGGCTGCCGTGTTCACCGGGCCACCGATCACCGATCACCGGCGATCCGGATCTCCGGATACCCCGTGATCGGCGGGAACGAGCAGGCCGGTTCGGCAACGGGTCAGCCATGACCCTGGAAATTCTCGAAATCGTTCACTGTGTGGGGGGGTGGTGTTCGATATTCGGGTGTTGTGCCGATGATGGGGTCGTCATCGCACGTCGGCGCCGTGCTCCGTCTCCTCGTGAGAGGCGGTGTGAGAGCCGGTCCGCATCACTTGCGGGGTTGAATTCGCGCAAGCGTATGAGGGGTCACGAGGCGATGTGTTTGTGCGGCTCGACGAATCCGCCTCCGATCGGCTGTACGGCCGGCCAATGCGGAAGGAAGCGGAATCAGGCGGTGGGCGGCGGCAGCCGCAGCTGGAGCATGGCGAGCAGACGCTGGTCAGGGCGGCTCAGTTCGAGACCGGTCAGCTCCTCGGCCCGGCGAATGCGGTAGCGCAGCGTGTTGGGGTGCACATACAGCTGGGCGGCGGCGGCCCGTACGTCACCGAAGGAGTTCAGATAGGTCAGGACGGTCTCCGCCAGGCGGCCCTGGTTCCGGCTGTCGTGCTCGAGGAGGGCGGTCAGCCGTGGATCCCGTATCTCGGGATGGGCGGAAAGCAGTGTCAGCAGTTCACTGACCAGTACTTCCGCCTGGATGTCCGGCAGCGCGGCGACCGCGGTGGGGACGTCGGTCCCCAGCATGGCGTCGAGGATGCGGTCGGCCTCCCGGCGTGACTCCGGGACGTCCCCGAGCCCGGACACCACGCAACCGACCGAGCCGCGCAGGGGCAGGTCCAGGTGGCGGCGTGCGGCGTCGGTGATCTCCTGGCCCCAGCCGCGCAGCGTGTCCACGTCGATGCTGCGCGGCAACTGGGGCAGGAGCGCATAGATGCGGGGGTCGACCTGCGTGACCAGCGCACTGCGATGCCGGGCGGCCATGTGCACGGAGACCAGGTTGGTGACCTCGGCGTGGGTCAGCTCCGGGGCGGCGACGACATCCGCGGTTTCGTACGAGAAGCCCAGGACTGCGGCCGGACGGGTCGCGTCGAATCCCAGATGGGTGGCCAGCGGCTGGGGCCCGGTGTTCCCGTCCAGCAGTCCGGCCAGCAGGGTCCGGGTGAACGTCAGTCCCTCCGAGAGCTCCCGGCGGCGGCGCACCAGGTGGAGCGTGGCGACCCGGGCCGCACCCAGCAGTGCCTGGTCCGAGCGTTCGGACAGGGGCGTCGAGCCCTCCTGCACCCAGATGGTCCCCAGTTGCCGGCCCCCGGACCGCACGGCCACCGCGAGCCGGCGGCGGATCCCCAGCTCGGGGTGGCTGTCGACACTGATCACCTCGTCGCTGGAGTGCAGGTCCTGGAACACGCCCCACTCGCGCAGCTTCGCCAGATAGGGCTCCGGCCCCTGCCAGCCGAGGATGGAGCGCCGCCGCAGATCGTCGATCTCGTCGGAGTCGGTGGAACGGGAGTACGCCAGCACCCGGTGGGCGGCGTCCTCGATGCTGACGATGCCGCCGGTGAGGATGGCGGTGGTCTGGGCGAGCGAGAACAGGTCGCCCTCCTCGGCCCCTTCGCCCGGGTGGCCCGGCGGCACGTCGTCGAGGGCGGCGCGGGCCAGCGTGTTCACCTGTTCCCAGCGCGCTTCGCCGCGCAACGAGAGCAGGGCGACCCCGGCCTCGGCGGCGGTCTCGCTGAGGGCCGCGGCCTGGCCGGGGCTGTCCAGTTTGACCACGACGCCGGCGGCTCCGTCGCGCCCGGCGGCCCGCAGCGCGGGATAGGCGGCTCGGCCACGGGCACCGATGACGAGAACCAGCTCGCCCGGCCGAGTGGCCGGCGGGTCCTCGGGGTCGAGCAGGGCGACGCCGCGGATCTCGACGTCCAGTCCGGCGGGAGCGGCCTGCACCTCCAGCAGCGAATCACCCAGTGCCATCAGCAACTCGCGCAGGCTGATGCTCGCCGTGGGGGGAGGTACCGCGTCCGAATCTATGGTCATCGCCTCTGCCGGGGGCCGTGCCGAGCGCGATGCTATCCGTTCGGCGACGGGGACCGCACCGGGCATGTGTGGACCCCGTCGGGCTGACAAGTCCACAGACACGCTTTTACAGTGGTGGGCACGACCCCTGCCGGGCCTGCGGCACACCTGTGTCGCAGCCACCTGCCGGCTCAGCCGGCATCTGGCGGAGGTGTGCCGTGCCAGACAACTGTCGGCCTTCCGGCTTCAGCGCCGACCTGTTCCCCGCCGCACGCGGATGGATCCGCGATGCCGCGTGCGTGGGCGAGGACCCCGAGCTTTTCTTCCCTCTGATCGAGCGGGACAGCGAGCCCCAGGTCGCTCGCGCCCGTGCGGTCTGCCATCGCTGCCGCGTCCTGCTCGCCTGCCGCCGGTGGGCCGTCGAGCAGGGGGAGGACGTCGGCATCTGGGGTGCGACCACCGCCGCGCAGCGTCGCGCCATCCGCCGGGAGCTGTTCGACGGCCCGGCGGGACGAACGGCGGGGAAAACGGTTGACGCGCGTCAGGAATGACCGCTTACAGCCGGGGTGCCGGCCATGCGGTGCCGCCTCGGGTCCTCGAGTCCGGCCGGCTCGGCCATCACCCGGGCCATCGCCTCGGTCACCGTGGTACCGACCGGCGTCGTCTCGGCCGTCTCAGCCTCCTGGTGCGAAGGCCGTGCTGGCCAGGGCCACGTGTACGGCGGTGCCGGCGAGGATACTCAGCAGGGCGTTGCGGTGCCACAGGTGCAGGCCGACGGTGACGGCCAGGGCGGCCAGGGGGGCCAGGGCGCGGGACTCGGTGACCGGGAGGTCGCGCAGGCAGTAGACGACCAGGATCACCATGATCCCGGCGGGCATGCGGGTGCTGAGGTACTGCACGGTGGCGCTGGCCCGCAGCGGGGCGAGGACGGCGAAGGGCAGAGCGCGCAGGGCCCAGGTGACGGCGGCGGCGACCAGGATCGCCGCGACGGCGAACGGGGTCTCCCCTGCCCGAGCGAAGTCGAGAGCTTGGGGAAGGGCGTCAGACATGGGCGGGCTTCCTGCCGGTGGCGAGGTGGCGGGCCAGGAGGCCGGCGGTGAACAGGGCGAAGGCGGCCAGGAGCATCTGGTCCGGGAAGAGGAGCCGGGCGGCCAGGGCGCAGACGAGGGCGAGCACCGGGGTGGGCAGGTCGCCGCGCAGGTCGCGGATGGCGTCGAGGGCGAGGACGGCGAACAGGGCGGTCAGTGCGAAGTCCAGGCCGGTGACGCCGTCCGGGACGAGGGAGCCGAGCAGGGCTCCGGCCGTCGCGCTGCCGGCCCAGTACAGGTGCATGAAGAACTGCAGCCACAGGATGCGCCGGCCGGACCAGGTGCGGGCCTGCTCGGTGGCGGTCAGGGCGTACGCCTCGTCGGTGAGCGCGAAGGTGCTGTACGTCTTGGCGAGGCGGCCCCGCACCCGGTGCAGGGGGAAGGACAGGGCGTAGAAGACGTGCCGTGCCTGGACCAGGGAGGCGGCCACGGCGACGGACGCCAGCGGCGCGGCGGCGGCGACCATGCCGATGAGCAGGAACTCGAACGAGCCGCCGTAGATCAGGGCGGCGGACAGCCCCGCCCACCACCAGTCGAGTCCCGACTGGACGACCAGCGCCCCGAAGGCGAGACCGAGCGGGAACATTCCCATGCCCACGGACGCGCAGTCCTGGAAGGCGGCCCGCGCCTCGGACCGCTTGCGCGACGGAGGAACAAAGGCGGGAACGGACGCCGACACGGGCCCGGGGACGGACACGGGCCCGGTCCGGTCGGCGACGGTGGAACTTGTTCGCATACCGACATTTTAGTGAGAATCCCACCTCATATGGTTACCGATCCGGGTCGTACGATCGCCGTATGAGCAATGCAAGCAGCCTCGATGCGACCGACCGCGAAATTTTGTTTCATCTGCGCCGGGACGGTCGGCTGTCCAACGTCGAGCTGGCCAAGCGGGTGGGCCTGACCCCGCCCCCGTGCCTGCGCCGGGTCAAGCGCCTGGAGGAGGCCGGCGTCATCACCGGCTACCGGGCCGTCGTCAGTCCCGGAGCGATGGGACGCGAGCTGGAGGTCCTCATCGACGTCGAGATCTACGCCAACGACCGCAAGACCGTCGAGGAGTTCGAGAACACCGTGGCCTCCTACGAGGAGGTCGTCGAGTTCCGGCGGATGTACGGCCGCCCCGACTACTTCCTCCGCGTCGCCGTCGTCGACCACGCCGCCTACGAAGCCTTCCTGACCGGAAAACTCACCGTACTGCCCGCCGTCCTCCGCCTCGAATCCCACCTCACCATGAAGAAGATCAAGGCCGACGCTTGATTCCTGAAGCTCGTAGTGTGGGCCGATGGAGACGGAACAGCGCAGTGTGGAAAGGCCGTTCAGGTGGAGGGCCGTCGCCGTCGGCTGTGCGGTGCTTGCCGTCGTGGCGAGTTGGAGCGGTCTGCTGATGGTGGTGGCGGGGCGGGTGGTTCCCGGCTGGGGAGTGAGCTGCGTACTGCTCGGCGTCGCGCTGGTACTGCTCGTGTGCGTGCGCAACACGGCCGAGGGAGTGAACAAGCCCCCTCGCGTGCCTCGTTGGATGATCATCTCGTCGACTGCCGCCGCCGCACTGGGCATCGCGTTCGGCGCGGGCGGCGACCTGATCAACGGAGCCGAGTACTTCGTCCTCGAGCCCGAGGGGCCCGGTGGCTGCCGAGCCGTGGTGCGGGAGACGTCCTTCCTGGTCATAGGCACGGGCGAGGTCTACGAGGTGGGATCCAGTGGTCTGGGCCGGCGCATCGGCTCATGGACGGTCGACGACGGCCACCGCCCCTTCCGCTTCGGTGCGTACGAGCTGGACTGGGGGCAGGACGGGGGGAACCTGAGCGTCCACGGCACCAGCGGCAATCCCGTCCTGTGGCACGACATTCCCGAGATCGACTGCTGATGACGCGCCACCACGGCCGCGGCGCAACCGTAAGCGCGCTTCGGGCGTCGTGATCACCGAACAGTGATCCACGAAAAGGGGCATCCGTACACATGGACAGGCGCTGGGCCGGATCCGCCGTCGCCGCGGCAGGGGCGGTGATGCTCTTCACCACCGCCTGCGGGGGGCCGTCAGCCCCGGCGGACGACGACAAGGGCAGCCCCTCGAGCCCCTCACCCGGTACGTCGGCGCAGGCGACGCGGACGCCCGGCGCTCCGGCGGCCGCGAAGAGCTCGCCCCACCCCGGCTTCGCCGCCTTCCAGGCCAAGCCCTGCCCCCGGCTCACCGACGCCGACAGGACCAACGGCCACCTGATCACCACGGTCGCCGGACCACACGAAGGCGTCACCGTCCACCCCGGCGGCGAACCGCAGACCGTCCTCGTCAAGCTCTGCAACACCACCGGCGAGGCACTCCGCGACATCGCGCTCTCCGCGCAGGTCGAGTGGAACTACGCGGGCGAGCGGGAGCCCGAGCTGACGGTGGAACGGCGTGAGGCTCCCGACGGCGACTGGCGTCCCGTCGAGCTGGCCGTGGTCAACGACTACCAGCCCCTGACCGGCGCGTCCGGTGCGCGGGACCTGCCCGCCGACGGCACCCGCGTCGTGGAGTACCGGATCAGCGCCGCCGAGGACGCCCCCGCGGGCAGCGGGCGGCTCGGTGTCCATGCCGTCCGGGCCGACGCGGACCCGTTCGACATGGAGGACATGCGGGGCGGCGGCAGCGGCGGCTTCCCCCTCACCACGGCCTCCGGCCACTGAGCGCTCCGGGGTTTCCGGGGGATGCCCGCGCCGGCGGCGCCCCCGTCATACGGTCCGGCACGCCCGGCACACTCGGCATCGGCCGCGGCTGACGCACCGGGTTCAGAGCAGGTCCCGGGCCTCGTCGCGCAGCGTCGACAACGCGTGCCGCGCGGCCGCCGTGTCCGGCAGCACGGCGAACAGCAGGGGACTGCCGGCGGCCGGTTCCTCGGCCAGGGTCCGGCGGATCCACTCCATGCCGTCCTTGAGCTCGGCGTACGCGTCCGCCGTCCCGCCGCTGCGGGCGAAGTTGCCGAGCGCCGACCGGTGCATCGCGTCGATCAGCGCGGAGAGCGCCATCGGCAGGAACGCCGGACCGTCCGGGGGCAGTCGGTCACGCAGATACGCCCGCGTCAGGGCGACATAGCGCTCGTTCTCGAGCACCTCACGCCTGCGCAACTCGGGCACGACCCGGGTCAGCCGGTAGCGCTGGAGCACCAGTTCGGGCCTGCTCAGGAAGTCGAGCATCACCACCTCGGTGGCCGCGACGACGACGTCCACCGGCGACCGCCCCCCGGTCGGCTTCACCAGGTGGCGCGCCAGCAGCTCCAGCCGCGCGGAGTGATCGGGGAACGCCAGCTCGTCCTTGCCGTCGAAGTACCGGAACACCGTACGCCGTGACACCCGCGACGCGTCCGCGACGGCCTCCACGGTGACGCTCTCATAACCCTGCTCCAGGAACAGCGCCATCGCCGTCTCCGCGATGCGGTACTTCGTCTCCAGCCCCCGTTCGGCCACGGCCCCTCCCCTCCTCGACTTCTCGACTTCTCGACTCCTCGACGTCGTCGTGCGAAGTCGTCGAGGAGTCTATGGCCACGGTCGCGGGGGGAGGCCGGACCGGCCGTCTCCCCCGCGTGCGGTCGGCGCCGCCCACCCGCCGGACAGGCCGACCCGGGCGGCGACGGCACGGTTCCGCGTGGTCACCTCACCCCTTCCACACCGGCCGGAGAACCCACGTCGGCATCCTGGCCGGATCGCCGGTCCTCGGAGCGCACCGTTCGATGCAGCACCGGCAGGAGCAGCACGCCGAGGACGGCGGCGCCCACGAGGACGGCGTGCCCGGCGAACTCGCTTCCCCGGCCCTCGGCGAGTCCGTACAGGTAGGGGCCGACGAACCCGCCGAGCAGCCCGACCGTGTTGATGAACGCGAGCCCGGCCGCGGCCATCAGCCCGGACATCCTCGCCATCGCGACCGACCAGTAGAGCGGGAGGATGCCGACCAGCAGCAGCATCGCGGCGTCGATCAGCAGAATGCGCAGCACGGCACCGTCGGAGACGCTGTACGCGATCGCCACCGGGACCGTGGCGACCGTCACGTACGTCAGGACCCGGACCTCGTTCCGCACGCGGCGCTGGATCCACGGGATCACGAGCACGCCGACGAGCGCGGCGATGCCGGCGCTGCCGCTCACGACACCGATCAGGAAGGACCCTTCGACGTCGAGGCTTTCGACGATGGACGGGAAGTTGTACTGGATCGCCACGCTGCTGACCTGGTTCGCGAAGTAGATCAGGGACAGGGCGAGGATGAACGGCCGGGCGAAGGCGATCCTGACGTTGCCCTTCAGGGTGCCGTGCCCCGGAGCGGCCCGCACGACCGCGCGGTCGTTCAGCACCGCGGCCTCCCGCGCCGTCAGCCACTTCGCGTCCTGTGGCCGGTCGGGGACGAGGCGCCACACGAAGTAGGCGACGACCACGGTGAGCAGGCCCTCGACGAGGAACATCCACTGCCAGCCGTACAGCCCGCCCGCTCCGTGGAGCTCCATGAGAGCGCCGCCGAGGGGACCTCCGAGCGCGAAACCGGCGCACACGGCGAGGTAGAGGATCCCGACCACGGTCACCCGCTGCTTCTGCGAGAACCAGATCGTGACGGTGTACATGAGCGCCGGGTACAGGCCGGCCTCGGCCGCACCGAGCAGGAACCGGACGACGTAGAAGGACAGTTCGTCCTGCACGAACATCATGCAGGAGCAGAGCAGTCCCCAGGTCACGGCGATCCGGGTGATCCAGCGCCGCGGCCCGACGCGGTACATGATCAGGTTGCTGGGCACCTCCAGGAGCGCGTAGCTCAGGAAGAAGATGCCGGCGCCGACGCCGTACGCCGCGGCGCTGATGCCCACGTCGGCTTCGAGTGACGTCTTGGCCATGCCGACGTTGGTGCGGTCCACGAACGCCATGAAGTACGTGAGGCACAGGATCGGCAAGAGACGGAAGGCCGCTTTGCGGCTCGCCGTGGCGTGCAGGGCGTCGGTGCCGTCCTGCACGGTTCGCTGCTGGTTCACAACGGGGCTCCCGGAGCGTATGGCACTGGATGTCATTTTTTGACACTCGGTGGCGCTGGACTGTGCCACACGCCACATGGGGGCACAAGACCTCTGACACAGGTCCGAGTTGACGCGCCCGAGCGCGGGAGGCAGAGCGTCATCGCGGACCCGGCCGGCCCGCACCTCGGAAGCCGCTTCGGTGCCTCCCGCGAGAACCCTGCACGGATCCACCCGGGTCCGACCGGAGGAAACCGCCCTCGTGCCGGGGCCCTTCCACCTTCGCGCGAACGGCGACTGAGGCTTCGTCACCGGAGGCAGGAAGGCCGACAGCACGGTGGACGATCCCGGCCTTCATGTGATCGTGTCGAGGGCAAGGTGGACGAGGGGGCGAAGATCATGACGACCTGGGGCCTGGTCATCGAGACGACCATGGGGGTCGGAGAACGCAAGCACACCGAGGCATACGTGCTCGCTCACGTCATCGGGGAGCGCGAGGAGGCACTCGCGGAGCTGGAACGACGGGCACGAAGCTACTCACCCGCGCACCCCAGAAGCCCCAAGCGCCGTCGGCTCCTGCGGCAGGACGACGGGTTCCTGCTCGTCGTGGACGGGGCATGGCAGTCGTTCGTCACCCGGTTCACGGTGGCGGAACTGCTCGAGGACTCAGACGCGCCCACCGCCCCGGAGCCGGTGGTGGAAACTGTGCCGGAGCCTGTGGTGGAGGCGCCGGGTGCGCCCGTCGCCGCAGCGGCCGATCCTGTGGACCAGCAGGCCGAGCCCGCGGAGCAGCCGGTCGAACGGTACGCGGACGGGGTGCCGGTCAAGCCGGCCTGGCTCGGACGCACCGACCTGCCGTGAGGCCCCTGGTGATTACTCGCAGCACCTGGCGGAAGTCTTCCTTCTCCGGTGGCGGTGAAGGCAACGACTGCGTGGAGATCGCGGAGGCTGATGACGCCCGCATGGCCATCCGCGACTCGAAGGACCCAGCCCGTGCCGCTCTCTCCGTCCCCGCTCCGGTGTTCGCCGCCTTCGTCGGCTGCCTGAAGGACCGGCCGGGGCGCCCCGTGTAGCACCCGGCGCCCTTCTGCGCGGTGAAGTGGCTGGAACAGGTGCTTCGGTCGCTGAGTTTGTCGCCAACCAGGGTGATATTCGGTCATGTTCGCCTACGTTGGGCGCACTGATCGCGCTCATCACAGGAGGCTCAGCCGTGTCGAAGGACACCACCCCGGACAGTGCCGGTTTCGAGACACGTGCCCGTATCGATACGACGAAGCCGCACTCGGCGCGGTTCTGGAACTACTTCGTCGGGGGCAAGGACAACTACAAGGTCGACCGGGAGATCGGGGACCAGATCAAGGGCATCTTCCCCGGGCTGGTCGACGTGGCCCACACCAGTCGGCGGTTCCTCGGGCGGGCCGTCGGCCATCTGGCGGGGCAGCAGGGGATACGGCAGTTTTTGGACATCGGTACGGGACTGCCGACCGCCGACAACACGCACCAGGTGGCGCAGCGCGTCGCTCCGGACGCGCGGATCGTGTACGTCGACAACGATCCGATCGTGCTGACCCACGCCCACGCCCTGCTGACCAGCACTCCCGAGGGCCGGACGGACTATCTGGACGCCGATCTCTACGACCCGGAGTCCGTCCTGCGGGCCGCCGCCGGGACGCTGGACATGTCCCAGCCCGTCGCGCTGATGATCCTCAACACGCTCGGCCACGTCGCCGACTACGAGCAGGCCCGTGATCTGGTGCGCCGGCTCATGGCGGGGCTCCCCTCGGGGAGTTACCTGGTGATCAGCGACAGTACGGCCACGAGCGAGGGCATGATCGCGGCGTCGAACGCGTACAACGCGAGCGGCGCCGTACCGTACTACGTGCGCGAGGTCGAGGAGATCGCCGGATTCTTCGACGGCCTGGAGCTGGTGGAGCCGGGCGTCGTACGGGTCCCGGAGTGGCGACCGGATGCCGACGCGCCGGACGAGGACTACGTGAAGGACGTGGACGCCTTCTGCGGAGTGGGGCGCAAGGCGTAGCCGGGACAGGAAGGTGGGTGGGGGCCGACCCGTGGGTCGGCCCCCACCCATTTCCTGCCCCAGGGATGATGGTCGACACTGGCAACCCTGGGTAACGTTTCTGCAGGTCAGCGCAGCAATCACGTGATCATCTTTCATGGTGAAACCGCCCGGCAACAGACAACCGGAAGGGCAATTCCTAGTTGTTCCCGACGTTCGTCAGGAAACAATCAGGAGGGGATCGCCTTGATGTGGTCGTATGTCGTACCCCGGGCCGCCGCACTCGCTGCGGCGAGCGCTCTCGTCACCATGACGCCATCCACCGCACAAGCCGCCGGAGCGATCGGATCGACACCGATTCGCACCTTCGAGTACACCGTCGGTGGCGTGACGATGAAGATTCCGACCGGGTGCATGTTCACGCACGTCGTCCGCGGGAGCGGCAAGGAGATCACCTATCAGAACGCCGGCGTCGACTGCGCCTTCGTGGGGGCACTCAGCAGTGGCTTCTGCAACTGGCGCATCGACTTCACCTACACCGACACGAACAACAAGACCTACCGGACGTCCCGCGGCAGAACGCACAGCGAATGCAAGATCGACCCCATGCGCAACAACTCTCCACAGCGCCTGCCGCATTACGGCAAGGCGTGCGCCCAGCTCTATGTCAACGGGGTGCAGCGGGTAAGTCAGTGTCACCACATCACGAAGTGAGTCATTCATGACCGAGCAGCGTGGGCCGGGCACGGATCCGGGATATGAAGCGCGTCGGCGCCGGGCCGGGATCGCGTCGTTCGTTGCGGGGCTTGTCGCGGCTCTCGCCTTCTTCGCGTTCTTCCCCGGGTTGCCGCATGTCATCGACTGGGGCGCCATCCTCGTCTCCCTGGCCGTGGGTGCCCTTGCCCGCTGGGCTTGTCGGGCGTGGGTGGCAAGGAGCGTGGAGAAGAAGGAGAAGCACACCGATCAGGTGTGATCGTCGTCTGCGCTCCTGACAGGGTTAGCATCCGGGTATGACGACTGTAGAGACCAACGGTTCTTCTCCTCTCGATGTCGAGATCGGTGCTCTGGGCGGTGGGTCCGCCGGGCTGGGGCGGTATGCGGGGCAGGTCGTGCTGGTGGTGAACGTGGCCTCCAAGTGCGGGCTGACGCCGCAGTACGCCGGGCTGGAACGGCTGCACGAGAAGTACGCGGCGCGGGGCTTCACCGTGCTCGGGGTGCCCTGCAACCAGTTCATGGGGCAGGAGCCGGGCACCTCGGAGGAGATCGCCGAGTTCTGCTCCGCGACGTACGGCGTGACCTTCCCGATGACCGAGAAGGTCGAGGTCAACGGGGAGGGGCGGCACCCGCTGTACGAGCGGCTGGTCGACTTCGCCGACTCCGAGGGGCACAGCGGGGACATCCGCTGGAACTTCGAGAAGTTCCTGATCGGGCGGGACGGCAAGGTCGCCGCCCGGTTCTCGCCGCAGACCGAGCCGGAGGCGGCGGAGGTCGTGGCGGCGGTCGAGAGCGCGCTCGGTTAGGGGCTGTCCGGCGGATCAGGTCGCAGGAAATCGACGGTGCCTTGTCAGCGCAGGTGAGCGGGGGCGATGGGGGGTCCCTCCCGCGCGAGCGCAGCCGAGCGTGGGGGAGCGTGCAGCTGCAAGGCGGAGGAGGGAGTCGACGCGGAGCGTCGGCGAGTGACGACAACGCCGCAGATGGGCGTGCCGGACCCCGCGTCTGCGGCATGATCCGCCGAACAGGCCCTAAGGGCTGCCGCCCCGGCGTCCGGTTCCGGTGGCCGCGTTGACCTTGCCCCTGGGGCAGGGTCCAGCGTTCGTGTCGTCGGGCGGACGGGCCGCCCGACGACGGAGGATGGCGCGGTGGACCCAGAGGTGGCCCCGGAGAGCGGGGAACTGCTCGGCATCGGCGCGTTCGCGGCGCGGGCGCGGCTGTCGGCCAAGGCGTTGCGGCTGTACGACCGGCTGGGGCTGCTGGCGCCGGCGCGGGTCGACGAGGTCACCGGTTACCGGTTCTACCGGGCGGGTCAGGTCGAGCGTGCCCGTACGGTGGCGCTGCTGCGGCAGCTGGACATGCCGCTCGCCCGGATCGCCGAGGTTCTCGACGCGGACGACGGTGCGGCCGCGGCCGACCGGCTCGCCGCCTACTGGGCGGACGTCGAGGCGCGGGTCGCCGGGCAGCGGACACTCGCCGCATTCCTCCGTGGACGGCTCTCTGGGAGGAGTTCCGAGATGTACGGGAAGTTCGCGGTCGAGACGGTGGACGTGCCGCAGCAGGTGCTGATCACCGAGACGCGGCACACTCTGGCGGACGAGTTGCCCGCGTGGATCGGGGCGGCGCTGGGCCGGTTGGAGCGGGGTGCCTCGGAGTGCGGAGGCGTGGCCGGGGTGCCGTTCGTCGCCTACCACTCCGAGGTGTCGATGGAGAGCGACGGTCCTGCCGAGGCGTGCGTGCCGGTCGCCGACGAGGCGGCGGCGCGGGCCTGGGCCGAGGCGCGGGGCCGGGCGTGGGAGACGACGGTGCGGGTGGAGCCGGCCCAGCGGTTGGCCTACACCCGGATCACCAAGGCTCAGGTGGCTCATCCACAGATCCTGGCCGCGTTCGAGGCGGTGGAGCAGTGGATGGCGGCCGAGGGGCTGACGGCCGCGGGTCCGTGCAGGGAGGTGTACTTCGCGGACTGGGATGCCGCCGGGGCGGAGGATCCGGTGTGTGACGTCGCTTTTCCGGTGCGGTGAGGTGCTGAGCCGACGTGATGCGGTGAGGTGAACTGCGGGGACTCGTTCGCCGTGCCGAGAGGGTTGCGGGGTGGGCCGAGCCCTCTCGGCAAGGACGGCGATCTCGTCGAGAGGGCTCCGTGGAGCTCTGTTCGGTTCCGGTCCTCTCAGACCTTCACCGAGGCCACGAAAGCGGTCCACGCGTCCGTGGGGAAGGCCAGCTTCGGGCCCTCGGGGATCTTGGTGTCCCCGAGTTCCAGTGCTTCCTCGGTGGTCGACCTGACCATCACGCACGCGCCGTTGTTGTTGGTGTGGGAGGACGTCGTCCACGTTTCCGTGGTGCCCAGACGAATTGCCATGTTCGCTCCGTAGCCAGTTGCTGAGTTGCTGTCACCGGGCTGCGCATTCCGGCAGGTACCCGCAGAACGGATTGCGCCAACCTTCGTTCGCGGTTGGCGTGATCGACGCTACTGGTCGGCATCCTCTTCCGGCGCAGCCATTCACTCGACCGGGTGGCATATTCCAAGAGATACTTCCAGTCAGGCGTGGCAGCGGTGTAGCATCCCGCCCTCCCTGCCAGGAGGTCAGCGCGCGTACTCCTTCGCAACGCGTTCCACGAGCCGGCGGGACTGTTCCACGTTCAGGGACTGCGCCCTCAAGTGCTCGTACATCACGGTGTACTTCTGCACGTCGTGCGGCTTCTCCAGGTACAGGTCGCTGGTCACGCCCTCGATGTAGACGACACTCGAGTCGGCCGCGTCCGCGAACTCCAGGATCGAGTACTGCCCGTTGATACCGGAGTGCGCGCCGACCTCGAACGGCAGCACCTGCACGGTGATGTGCGGCAGTTGGGACAACTCCATGACGTGCTCCAACTGTTCACGCATGACCTGCCTGCTCCCGACGACCCGGTGCAGCGAGGCCTCGTCCAGGACCACCCACAGCCGCAGCGGGTCCTTGTCGGCGGTGATACGGCCCTGTCGGCGCAGGCGCACCTCGACCCGCTTGTCGTTCTCCTGGTCGGACGACTCGGGCGAACCGCCCTGGACGATCGCCTCGGCGTACGCACGGGTCTGCAACAGGCCGGTGATGATCTGCGGTTCGTAGACCCTGAGCGACTCCGCGTCCGTCTCCAGGCCGATGTAGACGCTGTACGGGATGTCGCCGAAGGCGTGCCACCAGCCCTGCTGGCGCGAGTCCTTGGCCATCTGCATCAGCGACTCGACGACCCGCTGGTCCTCGACCTCGTAGACTCCGCAGAGGTCGCGGACGTCACGCTGGCTGATGCTGCGCCGGCCGTTCTCCAGCCGGCTGATCTTCGACTGCGACACCAGCAGTCGTTCCGCCACTTCCTCGGCCGTCATGCCCTTGAGCTCACGGAGCCTGCGGAGCTCCTGGCCCAGCCGGCGTCGCCTGACAGTGGGATTGACATTGGACGCCACGGGACGTGCACCTCCGGCTGCGTGCCTCGTACTTACTCGTACTTGCCACTTTGCGTATCTGGTGTTGAGCAGACTGCCACCAAGGTGCTTCCTACCGCTGGGAAACAGTGGATATGCGACCACTGTCCGGCAGTTCACGGTGTGGTGACGCCACGGACCGGTGCGGGCGGGTAGCGTCGGTCGGTCGCGACGTCGACCAGTCGCGAGGTCCGCCGGTTGCGGCGGCCGCCGGTTCGCGGCATGCCGAGCGGGGCGGAGAGAGCCGTGAACTCTCTCCGCCCCGCTCGAACAGCGGCTCCCGTGACCGGGTCTGCGGTGCCGTGGCCGAATCAGGGGCCCGGTGAGCCCTGTCGTCGGCCTAGTGGACGGCGGCGCGCGCCATGGACCCTCGGTGCGGTTGGGCCGGTACCCCTCGGGCGGGTTCCGGTCCGCCCCGGCCGCCGGTGGTGGCCTGACGGCCGCCTGCCGGGGCCGCGCCACGGCGTGGCTGGGCCGCCACACCGTTCTGCACGTCCATCACGGCATGCGCCACCAGGCCGCCCATCGGGTCGTGCCGGATCAGGTCCCGCAACCGGGAACGCGAGGAGCGACCCTCGTTCCCCGGGTACAGGTGCTTGCCGAGACCCACCGCGTGCGCCAGTGCGGCAAGCGCCGCGGTCCGCGGGTCCGGCGGCACGCCGGTGCGGATCGCGGAGTCCAGCCGGGCCCTGATCTCCCGGCTGATCTCGGTGTCCGTCGCCTGGTAGCGAGTCGTCGGCAACACCCCGCACATCTGGCCGGCCACGGCATGCACCATGCCGCACCGCTCCAGATGCGAGAGGTAGGTCTGGCGGAGCCCGAGACGCGGCCCGCCGATCCAGTGGACGGCCCGAACCGGAGCGCCGCGCCTTCGCAGCAACTCCAACGCGCAGTCCAAAGTCGGATCTCCAGTCGGCCGTGGCACCACCACGGCGATACGATCCCCGTCTGGGGCTATCCGTCCGGCCAGCGCCAGCTCCACTAGCTGCGCTCCGGCCAGACCGAGGTCGAGCGACTGCGGCTGTGCAGTGGTACCCGTGGCCGGGTCCAACGCCAGCAGCAGAAGCTCTTCCGGAAGTGTTCTGCGGCTCCTGCCCATCCATGCCTCCCCGCGTGGATGAATGACAGGGTGACCCCTCTCACATCGGTCTGTCGAGGGCGCGTGACCGGTTCGTAAGGGAACCGACAGGTATGTCGTTCTCGTCTACCACGTGGGGGAAGCCCGTACACAGGACACTGGTACGTGGTTCGGACAGCGCCGCTGAGCGCTGTTCCGGGCGGGCGAATTGCGGATTCACGGTTCGGTAGGCGTACGCGCGGACGCGCGACGCACGGAGGAGGCATCGGTGGCGGGCGAGTCCCCCGACAGGTCGAAGCAGCGCGAGTCGTCGGCAGAACCGACGCCGGGGAGCGCGGGTCCGGTTCCCGAGGCCAGGAATGAGACGGAGGGCTCCGCGGAGAAGCGGGACCCCCGGCTGACGGTGAGCCGGGACGCGACGCCGTCGGAGTCGTCCGCGTCGGCCAAGGGCTCCGCGGGGGGCGTCGACACGGCCACCCGGGTGCTGTCGGTGCGCGATGCGCAGAGCGACGAGCAGGAGGACGAGGACGACCGGGAGGACGAGGAGGCCTCGGATTCCGCCGAGTCGGGCTCCGGGTCGGAGTCGGGCTCCGGGGCAGAGGAAGCCGCATCCGACGGGCGTGACGATTCCGCTACGGACGGCGACGGGCGACTGCAGGCCGTCGTCTCCTCGTGGGTGCGGTCGGCGGACGAGGCGGAGCAGACGGAGCAGGACGGGCCGGGGAAGGGCGCGGAGGGCGCCCAGAAGGCCGAGGACGCCGACAGGGACGACACGGACGAGCGGGACGGCCAGGACGAGCGGGAGGACGCCCAGGACGGCGGCGAGAGCCTTGACGAGGGCTCAGGCGAGCCTTCCGGGGCCGACGGTACCGAGGCGCCGGACGCAGACGCAGACGCGGACGCGGAGACCGAGACCGAGACCGAGGTGACACCGGAGGCCGACGCCGGCGCGGCCCCCGCCGTCGCCCGCGCCGCCGTCGCCCGCACCGCCGACGTCCCGGATGCCGCGGAGGACGACGCCCCCACCGACGGTGACGACGCCGATGGCGACGACACCGACGCGGACGCGGCCCCCGAGGCCGGTGCGGACAAGGCGAACGGCACCGACGACGTCGACGCCAAGTCCACCGCCGGGGCCGACGAGTCCGACACCGAGAAGGCCGAGGACACCGACGAGACCGACGAGGCTGCTCCCGGCGCGCCCCGCACCGATCAGCCCACCGCCGTCTTCAAGGCCCCGCGTCCCTCCGCGCCCGCCGTCGATCAGCCCACCACCATGCTGAAGCTGGGCGACGCGGCCAAGAAGGCCGACAAGAAGGCCGACAAGAAGGCCGACAAGGGCGCGGACAAGGCCACCGACAAGGCTGCGGGCACCGATCCCCAGCCCGAGTCCGCGGCCGAGCGCACCAGCAAGTTCGTGCCGCTGAAGGATCTGGACGACCCCGAGGTGCGCAAGGCACCGAAGGTCGGGGACTCCGTCACCACCGCGCTCCGGGTGCCTCCCTCCGCGTCGCCCGCCCCCGCATCGCCCGTCACTCCCCCCGCCGACGCCACCCGTTCGGTCCCGCAGGTCGGGCCGGAACTGACGAGGCAGCAGCCGCTGCCGCCCAAGCCTCCGCTGGATCTGCTGGCCGAGCTGACCAACACCCCGCCGCCGCCGGAGACCCCGCTGCGGACGGCCGTGCGGCGGGTCAAGATCTGGACGCCGCTGGCCGTTCTGCTGGTGATCGTCTTCGCGGTCGTACAGAACATGCGGCCTCTTCCCGCACCCACGCTCGAACTCACCGCCGAGGACAGTCACACCTTCGACGGCGACCAGGTGAAGCTGCCCTGGCCGGACGAGGGCCAGGGCTGGATGAGCGTCGACGGCATCGGCGCGATGGACCACTTCGGCGAGCAGAAGCCGGTCGCCATCGGCTCGGTCGCCAAGACCATGACCGCGTACGTCATCCTGCGCGACCACCCGCTGAAGCCGGGCGAGGAAGGCCCGAAGATCGAGATCGACCCGACGGCGGAGAAGGAGGGCGGCTACGACCAGCAGGGCGAGTCCACCCTCAACACCGTCAAGGCCGGCGACTTCCTCACCCAGAAGCAGGCCCTGTCCGCGGTCATGATCCCCTCCGCGAACAACATCGCGCGCCTGCTGGCGCGTTGGGACGCGGGCTCCGAGGAGGCGTTCGTCGAGAAGATGAACGCCACCGCCAAGGAGCTCGGGATGACCGACACGACGTACACCGACCCGTCCGGTCTGGACAAGACCACCGTCTCCACCGCCGGGGACCAGGTGAAGCTCGGCATCGCGGCCATGAGGATCCCGGCCATGGTGGCCATCACCAGTGTGGCCAGCTGGACGGACCCGACCGGCAAGTACTGGAGCAACCACAACCAGCTGCCCTACACCATCGGCGCGATCGGCCTCAAGACCGGCAACACCACCGCGGCCGGCGGCAACCTGCTCTTCGCCACCCGCAAGAAGGTCGATGGCCAGACGGTGACCGTCGTCGGCGCGATCCTCGGCCAGCGCAAGGCACAGTCGACCCTCGACCTGGTCAACGCGGTCAGCAAGACCGCGCTGCTCGCCGCGCAGGACGTGCCGACCTCGGAGAAGATCCTGAAGAAGGGCGACGTCGTCGGGTACGTCGACGACCGGCTCGGCGGTCACACCCCGGTCGTCGTCACCAAGGACGTCACCGCGGTCGGCTGGGCCGGCCTGAAGGTGAAGCTGAACCTCTCCGCCGACGCCCTGCCGCACACCGAGAAGGCCGGCACGAAGGTGGGCACGCTCACCGTCGGTGACGGCAAGGACAGCGCCGCCGTCAAGGTCCCGGTCGCTCTCCAGGAGGACCTCGTGGAGCCCGGCTTCTCGGACAAGCTGACGCGCATCGCCTGATCCACCCTGCTCCCCGGCGAGCGGCGGGCATCGCACCCCGCCGGTCGGTGCCCGCCCTGGGCGCCGACCGGCGGAGTGCGTGCTAGCGTCACGAAACGGGCAGGTCGCCGGTGACCGGGGCGCGGATGTCAGCACCACGGCGGACGGCCGCGACCGCGACCTCGAACGGAACGCGAACAGAAGACGGGACACGGGGAGTGCCTTCAGGTGGCCACTGCGGAGCCGACACGCGCCGACGACGCCGATCCGGGCCCGGGGTCCGGCCCGCGAATACCCGCGCCGGAAGCACATCGGCCGCCGGGCGGCGCATCCGGCCCTGAGCGCGGCTCCGCACCCGCCTCGGACGCCGGCCCCGTCGCCCCCGCCCCCACGCGGGTCTCCCGTCCCAGGGCCGCCGTCCTCGCGGTGCGGGCCCGGCTGCTGCGGCATCCGGTGCTGTCCGTCACCGCTCTCGCCGGCGTGCTGCACGTCGTCTGGTTCTTCACGTTCGCCAACAGCGGCGGCGATCTCGCGGCGCAGGACGCCTGGGCCGAGTTCGTCGGCCGGCACCCCGACTCCGCGTACAACCTGGCCTGGTACGGCGGCATGCACCCGGTGTCGTACAGCGTGGTGTCGCCGTATCTGATGTCGCTCCTCGGTGTGCGGACGACGATGATGCTCGCGGGGACGGCGTCGGCCGCGCTGTTGACGATGCTGCTGATCCGCAGCCTCCCCGGCCTGCGCAATCCCCTGTGGGCGGCGCTCGCGGGCGTGTTCGGGCTGCTGGGCAACGCGGCCTCGGGGCGGGTGACGTTCGGGCTGGGCATGATGTTCGGGCTGGCCGCGGTCGCCGTGGTGTTCTGCTGGCCGTACCGCTGGCGTTACAAGCGCTGGGCGAAGGCGCTGTGCGCGGCGCCGCTGGCGGCGCTGGCCACGATGTCCTCGCCGGTCGCGGGCCTGTTCGTGGGGCTGGTGGCGGTGGCCCTGTTCCTGCAGAAGCGGCGGCCTGGGGCGTGGGCGCTGGGGCTGGGCCCGACCGCGGTGGTGGCGGTGTCGGCCTGGATGTTCCCGTTCTCGGGGACGCAGCCGATGGGGTTCGGCTCGGTGGTCCTGCCGCTGGTGTTCTCGGTCCTGGTGGCCGTCCTGGTGCCCCGGGAGTGGATCACCGTTCGGATCACGGCCGCGGTGTACGGGCTGGGCGTGGTGCTGGTCTGGCTGGTCAGTTCGCAGATCGGTTCCAACATGACGCGGCTGGCGATGCTGTTCGCCGGGGTGGCGCTGGTGGCGGCGCTGCCGTTCGCGGTGCCGCGGAGCCGCAAGTGGTACGCGATCGTCGTGGCGTTCGTCGGGTTCGTCGGGTGGATCGGCTTCAAGTCGGTCGACGACGTCGTGCACACCACGCCGGCCGCCTCGTGGGCGCGTGAGCTGGCGCCGCTGGTGAACGAGCTCCAGGAGGTCGGTGCGGAGCGGGGCCGGGTGGAGGTCGTGCCGGCGCGTTCGCACCGCGAGGCCTCGGCGCTCGCGCCGTACGTCAATCTGGCCCGGGGCTGGAACCGGCAGGCCGACATGGAGCGCAATCCGCTCTTCTACGACGACACCCTCAACTCGGCGAACTACCACGAATGGCTGAAGCGCTGGGCGGTGCACTTCGTGGTGCTGCCGAAGGACGAGCCGGACGGTGACGGCGGTCAGCGGGAGCGGGAGCTGGTCCAGCGGGGGCTGCCCTATCTGAAGCAGGTCTGGGGCGACGCGAACTGGCAGCTGTTCGAGGTGAGCGAGCCGACCCCGCTGGCCGAGCCGAACACGGTCGTGGAGCGGGCCGAGCAGGGCGAGATGACGATGCGGGTCGAGGAGGCGGGCCGCGTCCTCGTGCGCATCCCGTACTCGCCGTGGCTGAGCATCGTCGACGCGGAGGGCAACAAGCTGCAGCCGCCGCAGGAGACGGAGGAGTCCAAGGAGCGTTCCGACGGGGACGGCCCCGGGGACGCGGAGGACGTGCCGAAGACGTACGACAACGTCAACGGCTGCCTGATGGAGACGGAGGAGGACGCGAACGGCGACAAGTGGACGGTGCTGCTCGCTCCGAAGCCGGGGACGTACCGGCTGGCGGCCCCGTACACCGTGCCGCGCGGCACACCCTGCCCGGACGAGCTGCGCTGACGCGTCGCACTGACGCTGATCGGCCCGCCCGGCCCCGCCCTCCTCCGAGCACCCGCCACTGTTCATGACCATGAACACCGGTCGCCAGCACGAACATTTTTGCGCGCTCTTGACTCGACACTTTCTTGTCGTGCCCACGCCTACGCGCTCACGATGAGCGGGCACTTCGCACCCTGCCTCGCAGGCATATCCCGTACGGGCGAAGTGCCAACCAGATGAGTGGAGTTCACAAGGCGGACCCCGGAAGGGGAGATATGAACAGTCTCGACTGGGCGGTACTCATAGGCTATTTCGCGGTGATGATCGCCATCGGCATCTGGTCCCACAAGCGGGTGGACAATGTCAGCGACTTCTTCACGGCCGGCGGCCGGATGCCCTGGTGGCTCTCCGGCATCTCCCACCACATGTCGGGCTACAGCGCGGTGATGTTCACCGGCTACGCCGGCATCGCGTACACGTACGGTGTCACGTCCTTCGTCACCTGGTCCTTCCCCATCGCCCTCGGTGTCGCCATCGGGTCGAAGCTGTTCGCCCCGCGGATCAACCGGCTGCGCTCCCGGCTCCATGTGGCCTCCCCGCTGGAGTACCTCAAGAACCGCTACGACCTGAAGACCCAGCAGGCACTGGCCTGGTCCGGGATGCTGCTGAAGATCGTGGACGTGGGCGCGAAGTGGGCGGCGATCGCCACCCTGCTGTCGGTGTTCACCGGTGTCTCGCTCAACCAGGGCATCCTCATCACCGGTGCGGTCACGGCGATCTACTGCACCATCGGCGGGCTGTGGGCGGACGCGCTGACGGAGTTGGGCCAGTTCGTCATCCAGTTCCTGGCCGGTGTCGCCATGTTCGTCGCGGTGGTGGCCGAACTCGGCGACCACGGCGGCCTCTTCGGCGTATGGGGCGAACCGGAGCTCCAGGGGCACGCGGAGCCGCTGGTCGGACCGTACGGCACGGTCTTCCTGCTGGCGTTCCTCTTCATCAAGCTGTTCGAGTACAACGGCGGCATGCTCAACCAGGCCCAGCGGTACATGGCCACGGCCACACCCCGCGAGGCGGAGCGCTCGGCGCGGCTCTCGGCGGCGCTGTGGCTGGTCTGGCCGCTGGTGCTGTTCTTCCCGATGTGGATGTCGCCGCTGCTGGTCGAGTCCCAGAAGGCGGACGGCTCCGACTCCTACGCGCTGATGACCGAACAGCTACTGCCGCACGGCCTGTTGGGGCTGGTCATCGTCGGCTTCTTCTCCCACACGATGGCGATGTGCTCCTCGGACGCCAACGCCATCGCGGCCGTGTTCACCCGGGACGTCGCTCCGGTGCTGTCCCGGCGGGCGCGGCGGTGGGGCGAGCGGTCGGGGCTGGTCGCGGCCCGGGTGACGACCGTGGTCTTCCTCGGCCTGTCCATGGCGGTGGCGACACAGGTCGACTCGCCCACGTTCAAGGACATCATCACCGTGGTCATCAAGTGGGTGGCCGGGCTGATGGGACCGATCGCCATCCCGATGATGCTCGGTCTGCTGCGCCCGTTCCGCCGCTCCGGTCCGACCGCCGCGCTCACCAGCTGGGGCCTGGGCCTGCTGGCCTTCTGGCTGGTGAACTACCCGATCAACCGGGCCGTCGACGGGGGCGTTCCGCTGGAGTACCAGGTCTCGATCCCGCTCGCCGTCTCGCTGGTCCTCTACGTCCTGGTCGGCTACGTGAAGCCGGAGGAGACCCCGGAGCGGACGGCGATCATCGAGCGCATCAACACCGACGGCGACTCCACCGCGGCGGCGGTCCCGGCCCCGGTGGAGGAGACACCGCGCGCGGCCGGTGCGCAGACGAAGGACTAGCAGCCGAAGGCCGAGGGCACCGAAGGCCGGGAATCGCGGAGGGCAGGGAATCGCGGAGGTCAGCCGGGCAGGGAGCCTGCGATTCCCCGGGGGTATCTCGCCAGCCAGGCCGGGGACGAGCCGGCGGGGCCGTGCAGGGCGGGGCCCTGGGTCATCTCCATGGCGAAGTCGTCGGCGAGTTCCAGGATCGTGGGACGGCCCTCCAGTTCGGCCAGCCAGGCCGGCGGGAGGGCCGTCTCGCCGTGCAGGGCGCCCAGCAGCCCGCCGGTCAGCGCGCCGGCCACCGCGCTCGGCCCGTCCTGGTTGACGGCGAGGCACAGCCCGTGCCGCACGTCCTCCCCCACCAGGGCGCAGTACACGGCGGCGGCGACGAGGCCTTCCGCCGTGCCCGGCCCGGCGAGCCGGGTGACCCGCTCCGGGGCGGGCATCCCCTGCCGCACGGCGCCCAGGGCCTGCTGCAGGGCGTCCGACACCGGCTGGTGCCCCGGTCGGGCGGCCAGCAGCGCGAGCGCCCGCTGCACCGCCGCGTCCAGGTTCTCGCCCCGGGCCAGCCCGTGCACGATCACCGCGTACGCGCCGGCCGCGAGGTAGGCGGTCGGGTGCCCGTGGGTCTGTGCCGCGCACTCCACGGCGAGCTGGGCGACGAGCTGCGGCTCCCAGCCGACGAGCAGCCCGAAGGGCGCCGAACGGGCCGCCGCCTCGGGCCCCGCCTCACCGGGGTTCTTGGGCGACTCGGGCGTCCCCATGGTCCCGTCCCCGAGCCCCAGCAGCAGCGCGCGGGCCGGGTCCCGGCGGGCGTAGAGCCACTCCTCCCGCGCGAGCCACCCGTCCTCCGCCCGGCGCTCGTCCGGCCCCCAGTCCCGTTGCGTGGCCGCCCAGCGCAGATACGCCCGGTGCAGGTCGGTCGGCGGGTGCCAGGCGCCGGTGTCGCGCCGTACCTGCGCGCGGATCAGCCCGTCCACGGAGAACAGGGTCATCTGGGTGAGGTGCGTGACGGCCCCGCGCCGGTCGTGGGCGGGGGCGGGTCCGGTGATCCCCGCGGCGCCGTGCGCCTCCCTTATCGCGTCGGCGCCCATCCCGTCCACGGGCGCGCCCAGGGCGTCCCCGAGGGCGACCCCGAGCAGCGTTCCGCGCACCCGGCTGCGGAAGTCCTGCTGCTCGCGCCGCCCCCACACACGGGCCCGGCCGTCGCGTCCACCCAGACCTCCCAGGCCACCGTGCATACGTGCGACGCCAGCACTGTAACGAACGGAGGTGACCGGTTCAGTACGCGGCGAGGTAGGGGATCGATGCCCGAAACGACCGAGCCTGACCATTACTGGCCACCTGCACCCGACCGTCACTGACCGCCCCTGCGCCGTCCGCGCAGCCAGGGCGCTTATGGCATTTGCGATGCCATAATGGGTCCATGGCAGACGACGACACCGAATTCCCTCCCGGCGGCGGCCCCAGCAGCGGCGTCTCCGTCACCCTCACCGCCGGCACCCTGCAGGCGATCCGTGAGCGGGTCGGCCGACGGGGTGTCTCGGCGTATCTGGAGAGGGCGGCTCAGCGGCAGATCGAGCGGGATCAGCTGGACGAGCTGATCTCCGCCTTCGAGGAGGTGCACGGGCCCGCAGACCCGGAGGCCGTGGCGGCCAAGCGCGCCCGGCTCACCGGAGAGGACTCCGGGGCGGGGGTCGCCGCGTGAGCGGTGCTCTGGTCCTGGACAGCGAAGGGCTGGCGAAGGCCGTACAGCGGGACCGGGAGGTTCACGAGTGGCTGTCGGCCGCCCGTGACGCCGACCTCCCCGTGATCACCTCCGCCACGGTGCTGGTCGAGGTGATCCATCCGAAGATCAACGATGCGGCGCTGCGGTGGACGCTCTCACGTGTACGCGTGGAACCGGTCGCCCAGGCGCTCGCCCAGTCCGCTGCCGCTCTGCTGCGTACCGCCGGCCTTCACGGCCACAAGTACGCCATCGATGCCATGCTCTGCGCGACCGCCCTCCAGTACCCCGGTCGGGTGACGATCCTGACCTCCGACGTGGAAGACGTCGGCCTCCTCACCGCCGGGCATCCGCGTGTGGTGGCGGAGAAGGTCTGAGCTCACCCGGTCACTCGACGACCCGGACCGTGGTGCCCGGGGTGCCGAAGGTCCACAGGGCCTCGCCGTCCGCCTTGCCCACGCGGATGCCGCCGGTCGTCCGGCCGTCGGGCGGTGGGGGTGAGGAGCCGTCGACGGCGTGGGAGAAGGCGATGGATACGCCCGACTTGGCGGCGAAGTAGATGACGTGTTCGACCTCGACGCCGTCGCTGCCGGTCGTGGCCTCGGTGCGGGTGCCGATCGTGTACGTGCCGGGGTCGGGGGCGACCGTGCCCGGCCAGACCTCGAAGGAGCGGCGGGGGGCGTCGCTGGCGTCCACCAGCCACACCTGCTGGTCGTCGAGGGAGTAGACGATCCGGCGGCCGGTGCCCGAGTCGGCCGGGACCGCCTCCGACTCCGACTCCGCCCCGGTCTCCTTCTCCTTCGGTGCGGCGGACGGTTTCGCGTCCGCCGTCGCCGACGCGCTCGGGCGGCTCGTGGACGCGGTGGGCTTCGGCCCCTGGTCCGCCTGGACGGCCAGGACCGCCACCGCGGCTATCGCCCCCGTGGTCAGCCCGGTCACCCAGGCCCACGAAGGAAGACGGGCAGGCACCGGTACGCATCTCCTCAGCTACGAGAACCCCCTCAGCTCCGGGGCCCGATCATCGTACTGCGACCGGGACGGGGCAGCCGGGTGGGCCGCCCTCGCCCGTCCCGGTCCGCCCCGGCCCCGTGCCGGTCCGCCCCGGCCTCAGTCCAGCACCGGCAGGAGGGCCGGGAGGTGGCCGTCGGAGGCCTGGGCCGCCTGCTGCCGTTCCTCGGGGACCTCGCCGTACAGGGTGGTGCGCGGCTTCGCCGGGCGGCCCGCCGCCTCGGCGACCGCGATCAGGTCCTTGACGGACTTGTAGGAGCCGTAGGAGGAGCCCGCCATGCGGGAGATGGTCTCCTCCATCAGGGTGCCGCCGAGGTCGTTGGCGCCGGAGCGGAGCATGTCCGCCGCGCCCTCCGCGCCCAGCTTGACCCAGCTGGTCTGGATGTTGGGGATGTGCGGGTGCAGCAGGAGGCGGGCCATCGCGGTGACCGCGCGGTTGTCCCGGGTGGTGGGGCCGGGGCGGGCGATGCCGGCCAGGTAGACGGGGGCGTTGGTGTGGATGAAGGGCAGCGTGACGAACTCGGTGAAGCCGCCGGTGCGTTGCTGGATGCCGGCCAGGGTGCGCAGGTGCCCGAGCCAGTGGCGGGGCTGGTCGACATGGCCGTACATCATCGTCGAGGAGGAGCGGATGCCCAGGTCGTGGGCCGTCTCGACGACCTCGATCCAGGTCGCCGCCGGCAGCTTGCCCTTGGTCAGGATCCAGCGGACCTCGTCGTCGAGGATCTCGGCGGCCGTGCCGGGGATGGAGTCCAGGCCCGCCTCCTTGGCCTCGGTGAGCCACTCGCGGACGGACAGGCCGGTGCGGGTGGCGCCGTTGACCACCTCCATCGGGGAGAAGGCGTGCACGTGCATGCCGGGGACGCGTTCCTTGACCGCCCGCGCGATGTCGAAGTACGCGGTGCCCGGCAGGTCGGGGTGGATGCCGCCCTGCATGCAGACCTCCACCGCGCCCACCTCCCATGCCTGTTGGGCGCGGTCGGCCACCTGCTCCAGGGAGAGCGTGTACGCGTCGGCGTCGGTGCGGCGCTGGGCGAAGGCGCAGAAACGGCAGCCGGTGTAACAGACGTTGGTGAAGTTGATGTTGCGGGTGACGATGTAGGTGACGTCGTCGCCGACCGCCGCTCTGCGGACGTCGTCCGCGATCCGGCACAGGGCGTCCAGCGCCGGGCCGTCCGCGTGCAGCAGGGCGAGGGCCTCGTCGTCGGTCAGCCTCGTCGGGTCGTCGGCCGCGGTCGCCAGGGCCTGGCGTACGTCGGTGTCGATGCGCTCGGGTGCCATGCCGGGGGCGGCGGCCTCGCGCAGGGCGCCCCAGTCGCCGTAGACCTCGTCGAAGTCGTCGCGGCGGTCGGCGGTGCGGCCCTCGGTGTCGATGGTGCGGTGCAGGTCGGTGCGGCCACTGGCCGTGAACACCTCGTCGGGCTCCTGCCAGGGGCGGCCCTCGACCACGGCGTCCGGGAGGGCGAGGCCGGTGGCGGGGTCGGCGAGCGCCGCCACGTGCGGGCGCAGCCGCGGGTCCAGCCAGGGTTCGCCCCGGGTGACGAACTCCGGGTAGACGCAGAGGCGTTCGCGCATCTCGAAACCGGCCGCCCGGGACTTCTCGGCCAGTTCGTCGATCCGCGGCCAGGGGCGTTCGGGGTTGACGTGGTCGATGGTGAGCGGGGAGACGCCGCCCCAGTCGTCGATGCCGGCCGCGATCAGGCGTCCGTACTCGGAGTCGACGAGGTTGGGCGGGGCCTGCAGGCAGGCGGACGGGCCCAGCACGTGCCGGGCGACGGCGACCGTGGCGAGAAGCGCGTCGAGTTCCGCGTCCGGCATGCCGCGCATCGCGGTGTCCGGCTTGGCGCGGAAGTTCTGGACGATCAGTTCCTGGATGCCGTGGTGGGCGCGGGAGACCTTCCTGAGGGCGAACAGGGACTCGGCGCGCTCCTCGTACGTCTCGCCGATGCCGATGAGGATGCCCGAGGTGAAGGGGACGGAGGAGCGGCCGGCGTCCTCCAGGACGCGCAGCCGCACGGCCGGTTCCTTGTCCGGGGAGCCGTGGTGCGGGCCGCCGGGCTCGGACCACAGCCGCGTCGCGGTGGTCTCCAGCATCATGCCCATCGAGGGCGCGACGGGCTTGAGCCGCTGGAAGTCGGTCCAGGTCAGCACGCCCGGGTTGAGGTGCGGGAGGAGGCCGGTCTCCTCCAGGACGCGGATGGAGATCGCCCGGACGTAGGCGATCGTGTCGTCGTAGCCGTGCGCGTCGAGCCACTCGCGCGCCTCGGGCCAGCGGTCCTCGGGCTTGTCGCCGAGGGTGATGAGGGCTTCCTTGCAGCCGAGGGCGGCGCCCTTGCGGGCGATGTCCAGGACCTCGTCCGGCGACATGAACATCCCGTGCCCGGCCCGGCGCAGCTTGCCGGGCACGGTGACGAAGGTGCAGTAGTGGCACTTGTCCCGGCACAGCCGGGTCAGTGGGACGAAGACACTCTTGGAGTACGTGATGACCCCGGGCCGGCCCGCCGCCCGAAGGCCCGCGTCCCGGACCCGGGCGGCCGAGGCGCACAGGTCCTCCAGCTGCTCGCCGCGCGCCTGGAGCAGGACGGCCGCCTCGGACACGTCGAGGGAGACGCCGTCACGGGCCCGCTTGAGGGCGCGACGCATGGAGCTCTCGGTCGGGCCGGTTCCGGAGGTCGCGGATGTCGTCATTCCTTGAGCATACGTTCGGGGTGATCAGGGCAAAGGGGGGCCGGGGCCCTCCTCCCGGCCCGGTGCTCACCGGCCGTCCCGGGGACCGCCACCGGTGCCGTCACCGGGTTCCCTCACCGGTGCCGTCGCCCGTCCCGCCGCCCGTGCCGTCGCCCGCGCCGTCGACGAACGGCTGGTAGGCGTCCAGGGCCCGCAGCACGCCCGCCTCGCCCTCCGGCGGCAGCTGCACCACGACCTCCTCGATCCCGAGCTCGGCGAAGCGGGCGAGCTTGCCCGGACTGGGCTGGACGGCGTACGGGACGACCTGGAGGGCGCCGGGGTCGCGGCCGGCGTCGGCCCAGGCGGTGCGCAGCCGGGGCACCGCCTCGGACAGGCCGCGCCCGCCGATCGGCATCCAGCCGTCGGCGTACTCGCAGATGTGCGTGAACAGCTTCGGCCCGGCCATCCCGCCGACCAGCGTGCGCGGACCGATGACGGGACCGCGCGGCTTCTGCACCGGCTTGGGGTGCGCGAAGCTCGCCCGGACGCTGTTGAACTCCCCGTTGTACGCGGTCGGTTCCTCCGACCACAGCGACCGCATCAGACCCATCCGGTCCCGGACCAGCTCCCGCCGCGTACCCCATTCCACCCCGTGGTCGGCGGCTTCCTCGACGTTCCAGCCGAAGCCGAGCCCGAGGGTGAACCGGCCGCCGGAGAGGTGGTCGAGGGTCGCGATCTGCTTGGCCAGGTCGATCGGGTCGTGCTGCGCGGCGAGCGTGATGCCGGTGCCGACGCCGAGCCGCTCGGTGACGGCCGCGGCCTGCGCGAGCGCGACGTAGGGGTCCAGGGTGCGGCCGTACTCCCGGGGCAGGTCGCCGCCCGCCGGGTAGGGGCTGGTCCGCTCGACGGGGATGTGCGTGTGCTCGGGCAGATACAGCCCGGCGAATCCGCGCTGCTCCAGCTCACGGGCGATCCGGGTCGGGGTGATCGTCTCGTCGGTGAGGAAGATCGTGACGGCGATGCGCATGAGCGGGCCTTTCGTACGCGGACGACGGACTCATCAATACCCGGGCCCGGACCTCCTGTCCATACCGACCGGTCGGGACACCGAGGTGGGCGCGGCGGGCGGAAGGACCCCCGACAGAGGGGCCGACGATGAGCGGTCGCCGTCGCTGAATCCGCTGATTCCCTTCCCTTGCACGGCAGTTCACCGCTCGATATCAGTGTGGTACCGCGACACCCTGCACCGCGTGCCCTGGCGTCCGCCCCGTCATCACACGACCCCCTGGGAGCAGCAGCATGTGCGAGGAGCACCGGAGCGGGATCGGCCGGCGTGCCGTCTTCCTGACGGGAGCCGCCGCCGCGCTTACGTTGGGGAGCGTGAGCTTCGCTTCCGCGGCCGGCCGCGGTGCACAGGAGACGAGGACGGTGCGCGGCACCCTCCCGCCGGGCGCCCCCGACTTCGTCTACGTCCCCGTCCAAGTACCTGACGGTGTAAGGGAGATCAGAGTCGCCTACTCCTACGACAGACCGTCCGTCCCGGCCGGGACCGCGGGCAACGCCCTCGACGTCGGGATCTTCGACGAGCGCGGCACCGAGCTGGGCGGCGCGGGCTTCCGGGGCTGGTCGGGCGGGGCCCGTACGGAGTTCTTCCTCCGCGCGGACGACGCCACCCCCGGCTACCTGCCCGGCCCGGTGCGGGAGGGCACCTGGCACATCGCACTGGGCCCGTACACCGTGGCCCCGCAGGGGCTGTCGTACGAGATCACCGTCACGCTGACCTACGGGGAGCCCGGCGAGACGGTCCGGCCGGTGTACCCGCCCGAGCGGGCCAAGGGGCGCGGGCGGGCCTGGTACCGGGGCGACTGCCATCTGCACTCCTGGCACTCCGACGGCCGCCGCACCCCGGCCGAGATCGCGGCGCTCGCACGGGCGGCGGGGCTGGACTTCATCAACAGCTCGGAGCACAACACCCACTCCGGGCACGCCCATTGGGCGGACGTCGCCGGGGACGACCTGCTGGTGCTGCTGGGCGAGGAGGTCACCACCCGCAACGGGCACGTCGTCGCGCTCGGCACGGACCCCGGCACCTTCGTCGACTGGCGCTACCGGGCCCGCGACAACCGGTTCGCCCGGTTCGCCCGCCGGGTGCGCGGCGCCGGGGGCCTGGTCGTGCCGGCGCATCCGCACGCCACCTGCGTCGGCTGCAACTGGAAGTTCGGCTTCGGCGAGGCGGACGCCGTGGAGGTGTGGAACGGCCCCTGGACACCCGACGACGAGGTGGCCCTGGCCGACTGGGACGGCATGCTCGTCGCCTCGGTGCGGGGCGGGCAGGGCGAAAGGGGCGGCCGGGGCTGGATTCCGGCGATGGGCAACAGCGACGCCCACCGGGACCCGGACGTCGTCGGCCACCCGCAGACCGTCGTCCTCGCCGACGAGCTGTCCCGCCGGGCCGTCCAGGAGGGCATCCGCGCGGGCCGCTCGTACGTCGCCGAGTCCGCACGCGTCTCCGTCGCCTTCACGGCGTCCGGCGGGCGGGGCGAACACGCCGGTATCGGGGAGCGGTTGGGCGTGGACCGGGACACGCCGGTCACCGTCCGCCTGGAGGCCCGCGGCGCCCCGCGCTGCACGGTCCGCCTCGTCACCGACCAGGGCGTCCTGCACACCGGCGCCCCGCTGCCGGTGTCCGGCTCGGGTGTCGTCGAGTGGCGGACCACCCCGTCGTACGCCGCCTACGTCCGCGCCGAGCTGCGGCACGAGACGGCGGCCGGCCCGCTGCCGGGCGTCCCGGCCGCGTTGACCAACCCGATCTTCCTGGGTCGCCGGTAGGCTCGCCGCACCATGAGCCGTCACGCCGAACGCAAGTACCGGGCCGTCACCGCCGTCCAGCGCCGGATCGCCAACCCCCTCATGCGCCGCTCCCCGCTGCAGACCCTCCTGGAGACCACGGGCCGCGTCTCCGGCCTGCCCCGGCGCACTCCGGTGGGCGGGCGGCGGGTCGGGGACTCGTTCTGGCTGGTGTCGGAGTTCGGCGAGCGGTCCCAGTACGTGCGCAACATCCGCGCGAACCCCCGGGTGCGGGTCCGCATCCGGGGCCGCTGGCACACCGGTACCGCCCACCCGCTGCCCGAGGACGACCCGCTCGCCCGGCTGCGCGCCCTGCCGCGCATGAACAGCGCGGCGGTACGGGCGGTGGGGGCGGGACTGCTGACGGTACGGGTCGACCTGGACGGCTGAGGCGGACGGCGCCGCCTCTCATCCACCTGACGAAGCGTCAACCGCGAGAGCCGGGAACGGTTCCGGTGACATCGACGCACACCTGTACGCAGAAGATGTGGGGGCCTTGTGGACCCGTGCGCGCCGCCGTGTGACCGCCGTCTCGCACGGCTGACGCATTCGTCACGGACAAGGCAGACTGGCGTGGTTGTTCAGGATCCGTAGGGGGACTCCATGGAGGGTGCACCGCGAGTGCCGGAGCAGGGACGTCCCAGTTCGCCGACAGCACCGGCCGAGCCGCCGGCGCTGCGCTTCAGTGTGCTCGGGCCGGTGCGCGCCTGGCGCGGCGGCGAGCCCGTCAGCACCGGCAGCCCTCAACAACGCGCCCTGCTCGCCGCCCTGTTGCTCCGCAGGGGTCGTACGGCCACGGCGGCCGAGCTGATCGACGCCCTGTGGGGCGAGGAGCCGCCCTCGCAGGCGCTGGCGGCGCTGCGTACGTACGCGTCCCGGCTGCGGAAGGTCCTGGACCCCGGGATCCTGGTCAGCGAGTCCGGGGGCTACGCGGTGCGCGGGCCGGGCGAGGGCGCGCTGGACGCCGAGGTGGCGCAGCGGCTGGCCGCCGAGGCGGAGCGGGCGAAGCACGCCGGGGACCTGTGCACGGCCCGGACGCTGCTGGACCGCGCCCTCGCGCTCTGGGACGGCGAGACCCTGGCGGGCATACCGGGCCCGTACGCGGAGGCCCAGCGGGTGCGGCTGGAGGAGTGGCGCCTGCAACTCGTCGAGACCCGGCTGGACATGGACCTGGAGCAGGGCTGCCACGCGGAGGCCGTCTCGGAGCTGACGGCGCTCACGGCGGCCCACCCGCTGCGCGAACGCCTGCGCGAGCTGCTGATGCTGGCGCTGTACCGCAGCGGACGCCAGGCCGAGGCGCTGGCGGTGTACGCGGACACGCGCCGGCTGCTCGCCGACGAGCTGGGCGTGGACCCGCGGCCCGGCCTGCGAGAACTCCAGCAGCGCATCCTCCAGGCGGACCCCCACCTGGCGGAGCCCTCCTCCCCCGCGCCGCCCGAGCCCGCCGCCGCTCCGGTCCGTCCCGCGCAACTGCCCGCCACCGTCCAGGACTTCACCGGCCGCGCGTCCTTCGTGCGCGAACTCGGCGCGATCCTCTCCTCGGCCGAGGGCCGGGTGATGGCGGTGTCCGCGCTGGCCGGGATAGGCGGCGTCGGCAAGACGACCCTCGCGGTGCACGTGGCCCACCAGGCACGGGCCGGCTTCCCCGACGGCCAGCTGTACGTCGATCTGCAGGGCGCGGGGCAGCGGGCGGCCGAGCCCGAGACGGTGCTCGGCGCCTTCCTGCGCGCCCTCGGCACCGCCGACTCCGCCATCCCCGACTCGCTCGAGGAACGGGCGGCGCTGTACCGGTCCGTCCTGGACGGCCGCAGAGTGCTGGTGCTGCTGGACAACGCGCGGGACGCCGCCCAGGTACGCCCCCTCCTGCCGGGCACGGAGGGCTGCGCGGCCCTGGTGACGTCCCGGGTGCGGATGGTGGACCTGGCCGGCGCCCACCTGGTCGACCTGGACGTGATGTCCCCGGACGAGGCGCTGGCCCTGTTCACGAAGATCGTCGGCGAGGAGCGGGTGGCGGCGGAGCGCGAGGCCGCGTTGGACGTCGTGGCGGCCTGCGGTTTCCTCCCGCTGGCCCTCCGGATAGCGGCCTCCCGGCTGGCGGCGCGCCGCACCTGGACCGTCTCGGTGCTGGCGGCCAAGCTCGCCGACGAACGCCGCCGCCTGGACGAGCTGCAGGCCGGCGACCTCGCCGTGAAGGCCACCTTCGAACTCGGTTACGGCCAGCTGGAGCCGGCCCAGGCCCGCGCCTTCCGTCTCCTCGGCCTGGCCGACGGCCCGGACATCTCCCTGGCGGCAGCGGCGGCGGTCCTCGACCTGCCGGCGGACGACACGGAGGACCTCCTGGAGTCCCTGGTGGACACCTCCCTGCTGGAGTCCGCGGCACCCGGCCGCTACCGGCTGCACGACCTGGTCCGCCTCTACGCGCGTGCGTGCGCCGAACGCGACGAGCACCCCCCGGGCGAGCGCGCCGCCGCCCTGTCCCGTCTCCTGGACTTCTATCTGGCGACGGCGGCGGGCGTGTACGCGATCGAGCGGCCCGGGGACCGGCTGGTGGACCATCTGGCCGCCACCCACCATCCCGGGCTGCGTTTCCCCGACCGGGGGCCGGCGCGGGACTGGCTCTACACGGAGGCGAACTGCCTGCTGTCCTTCGCCCGGCAGTGCGCCGACCGGCCGGACACCCTGCGCCGCAGCATCGACCTGCTGTGGGCGGCGCTCGACCTGTCGGAGTCGGGGGCCAACTCCAAGGAGTACGAGTTCACGGCGCGGACCCTGCTGGAGGCGGCCCGGAAGGGCGGCGTCGCGCAGGTGGAGGCCCGGGCGCTGATGACCCTGGCGCACGCGCACCTCGACGGCGGCCGGTTCGACCTGGCCGACGAGGAGGCCGAGCAGGTCGTCCACCTGGCGCGGCGCGCCGACGACCTGCTGCCCGTGTGCTGGGCGCACAACGCCCGCGGCGTGATCGCGCTCTACCAGGGCCGTACCGCGGCCGGCGAGGAGCACCTCTCCCACGCCCTCACGCACTTCCGGACGCTGGGCGACCGCCCCGGTGAGGCCAGCGCGCTCTGCAACCTCTCGCGGATCCGGCTGGCCACCGGCAGCACGGACAGCGCCGTGGCACTCGCGCAGCAGGGCATGGAGATCTACGACGCCACGGGCAACTCCATGCGCGGTGCGAACGGCCGGTACGCGCTGGGCATGGCCCTCACCCAGAGCCACCGGCTCGTCGACGCGGCCGACCGGCTCCTCGAGGCGCTGGAGGTCTTCCGGGACAGCCGGCAACGGCTGTGGGAGGGCATGACCCTGTTCCGTCTGGCGGAGGTCGACATCGCGGGGCAGCGCTACGCCCAGGCCGCGGCGAACGCGGAGATGGCGCTGACGGTGCTGCGCGGCATCGGCGGGCAGTGGCGGCGCGGCAACGTCCTGACGGTGCTGGGGCACGCCCTCACCGGCGTCGGCCACACGGGCCGCGCCCGCGTCTGCTGGGAGGAGGCCGTGCGCATCTACGAGGCGCTGGACGCACCGGAGGCCACGGCGGTACGCGCGCTGCTGACTCCCGTCGAGGCCGCCTGAGCGTTCGTCGGCCGCGGGTGACGGCGGCGCCGCGTGGCGCGGACCGCCGTCGACGCCGCCGTCGGCGCGCGGCGTCACGCGGCGCCGGCACGATCTCCCGGCAGGCGCCGCCGCGTTCGACCGGAGACGGAGCGGTTGCCGCCCGCCCCCGTGCGGCGGGGCTGCGCCGAGTGCTCCTTGTACGTGCCTGCCGATACGGGCCCGCCGGAACGGGCCGGACCGGGCCGGACCGGCGGTGCGGCCCGCTGCACGGGGGGCAGCGGGCCGCACGGAGGGGGTGATTCGCGTCGGTGGCCCCGTTCGGGGCGATGCCGGACGCGGACCGGTCGGGTTCACCCGGTGAGGGCGTCGTCCTTCACGCGCATCCGGCTGCCCAGGAGTCCGCCGAGGGCGGTGATCAGGGACAGGGCCGTCAGCAGCAGGGCCGCCGGCCAGGAGGCCCCGCCTCCGGTGGCCAGCAGGGCGGTCGCCAGGAAGGGGAGGAAGCCGGTGAGGGCGCCGGCCAGGTTGTAGGAGAGAGCCACGCCGGTGTAGCGCAGCCGGGCCGGGAACAGGTCGGCGAGCAGCGCCCCGGACACCGCGTACGCGACGGAGAGCACGCCGATGCCGGCCGCCATGGTCAGCACGACCACGACGGGGTTCTCGGTCTCGATCAGCCAGAAGAGCGGGAAGGCGAAGGCGGCGCTGAGCAGGCCGCCCCACAGCGTGACCCGGCCGGGGCCGAGGCGGTCCGCCATGCGTCCCACGACGAGGATCACCACGATCTGGACGACCGCAGCCACCAGCGTCCCGTTGACCATGAGGGACCGCGGCATTCCCAGGGTGTCGGCCCCATAGCTGATCATGAACGTGGTCAGCATGTAGAACCCGCCGACTCCCAGGGTCGCCGAGGCCATCGCGACCAGCAGTCGGCCCCAGGCCTGGCGGAAGATGTCGAGCGCCGGCACCTTGGCCTGCTCGTTCTGCTCCAGCATCTCGTCGAAGAGCGGCGACTCCTCCACCTTGCGGCGGATGTAGACGGCGATGCCCATCAGCGGGAAGGCCATCAGGAACGGCAGGCGCCAGCCCCAGGAGTCGAAGGACTCGGACGGCAGGAGGAGCACCAGGGCGAAGGCGCCGGAGGAGAGCAGGGTGCCCACGGGGGAGCCGACCTGCGGGAGTGCGGCGTACCAGCCGCGCTTGTTCGGCGGCGCGTGTTCCACGGCCAGGGTGATGGCGCCGCCCCACTCACCGCCGACGGCGATGCCCTGGACCAGGCGCAGGAGCACCAGCAGCAGCGGTGCGGCGATGCCGATGGTGGCGTAGCCGGGCAGCAGACCGATCAGACCGGTGGCGATGCCGATCATGACCACGGTGATCAGCAGGGCCGGCTTGCGGCCCATGCGGTCGCCCAGCCATCCGAAGACCAGGGCGCCGATCGGCCGGGCGGCGAAGCCGACACCGAAGGTGGCGAAGGCCGCCAGGGTGGCCGTTGTGGGGTCGAGGGTGGTGAAGTACAGCCGGTTGAAGACGATGGCGGAGGCGGTACCGAAGAGGAAGTAGTCGTACCACTCCAGTGCCGTGCCGACGAAGGACGCGAAGGCGACCCGTCCGGCGTCCCTGGCCTTCGTATCGGTCGACGTGCCCGGCGGAGCCCCTGGGGCGACCTGTCCGACTGTGCTCATGCGTGACTCCTTGCGTCCGGCCGGGAGGTTCCGGCCGCGGGGAGGGGACCGTTCACTGCCGCGAGGTCCCCGACTGCGTCGGCGCCGTGGACGCACTCCCCGGCCACGAAGGTGGCGAGGACGTCGATGGCGCCCATCCGATGACTGTCGACGACGACAGGGTCATCGGAAAGCATGACGAAATCGGCATATTTGCCGGGGGTGATGCTGCCTCGACGGCTCTCGTCGTGGCTGGCCCATGCCGCATCGATGGTGTAGGCCCGAAGGGCCTGCTCCGCGCTCACGCGCTCGTCCGGGGCGAGCACGGTGCCCGCCTTGCTGAGGCGCTCGACCATGGACTGCATCCCGAGGAGGGGCGCTCCCGGGGCGACCGGCCGGTCGGAGCTGCCCGGCACCCGGATCCCTCGCTCGAGGAAGGAACGGTGCCGGTACATCCACAGCGTACGGTCCGGACCGAGTCCCTCGGCCATACTGTCGCCGACGTCATACAGGAAGCGGGCCTGCGGCACCGGGACCACACCCAGCTCCACGTAGCGGTCGAGCTGGTCGGGGCGGACCACCGCGGAGTGCTCGATGCGGTGCCGCACATCCGGGCGGGGCAGCACGCGCTGCGCCTCGGCGAAGGCGTCGAGGGCGAGGTCGACGGCGCTGTCGCCGATGGCGTGGGCGGCCACCCGCCAGCCGGACCGGTGGGCGTCGACGACGAGCCGGTGCATCTCCTGCGGACTGTTCTGGTAGACGCCGCTCGTGTGGTCGTGCCCGCAGAACGGCTCGGAGACCGCGGCCGTGCGGCCGATCAGCGACCCGTCCAGCCAGATCTTCATGGGGCCCAGGCGCAGCCGGTCGTCGCCGAAGCCGGTGCGCAGGCCCAGGTCGATGCCGGTGGTGATGCCGTCGTCGGCGTGCGCGCGCAGGGCGTGCAGGTTGTCGGCGGCGACCATCAGCTCGACCCGGGTGCGCAGGGTGCCGCGTTCGCGGGCCAGCTGGTAGGCGGCGGCCTCGACGGGACTGCGGCCGATGAGGCCGAGCCCGATCCCGGCCTCCACCACGTGGGTCAGGCCCTCGGCGGCGTAGACCTCGCTCGCACGGCCGAGGGCGTCGGCCAGTTCGGCCACCGGGTAGGGCATGACCAGGTCGGTGACCAGGGCCTGGGCCCGCTCCTGGAGCAGGCCGGTCGGGGCGCCGTCGCCGTCGCGCACCACGACTCCGCCGTCGGGGGCGTCGGCGGTGCCGTCGAGGACGCCTGCGCGCCGCAGCACCTCGCTGCCGGCCACGCACATGTGACCGGAGCGGTGCTTGAGCCACACCGGCCGCCCGCCGGCCGCCCGGTCCAGCTCCGTGCGGTGCGGGTGCCCGCCCATGACCGTGTCGTCGTACCCGGCGCCCACGATCCAGGCGTCGGCCGGCAGGGCGGCCGCGCGGCGGGCGACGGCGTCGTAGACCTGGTGCAGCGTGGTGGCCGTGCTCAGGTCGAGTTCACCGAGGGACTGGCCGAACCAGGCCATGTGGTTGTGGGCGTCGCCGAATCCGGGGACGACGACCGCGCCGCCGCAGTCGAGCACGGTGCGCGCGGGCAGGTCCTCGACCGTCTCGTCGAGGCCGACGATCCGCCCCGCCAGGACACCGAGGGTGTGGGCGCGGGGGTGGTGGTCGTCCACCGTGCGGATACGGGCGTTGCGCAGTTTGAGATCGAGCATGGGGCGGCTTTCGGGTGGGGTGTGTGGGGGTGTCCGGCTCGGGGCAGGGCCGGTCGGGGCCGGTTCAGGCCAGGTTCTGCAGGCGGGTCAGTGGCAGGTCGGCGGCATGGTGGATGTCGATCGGGCGGCCGTCGACGAGGACCGCGTCAGGTGTGGTGGGTACCCGCACCGTCGGTACGGCGGTGTTGCCGACCATGTCGCCGCGGGTCAGGCCACGGCTGTCGCGCAGGGCGGTGTAGCGCACCCCCGTGGGGAGGGCGTCGGCGGCGGCGCGGTCGTCCAGGCAGGCCTGGGAGACGAAGACCGTGGACAGCCGGCGCGGGGCTCCGCCCAGGCCGCCGAAGTACGGCTTCATCACGCGCGGCTGGGTGAGCCGGGTCGAGCCGGAGCCCGAGCCCGTCAGCCCCCAGGCGACGAAGCCGGACTTGAGCACCAGCTCCGGCTGCGCGCCGAAGGTGGCGGGGCGCCACAGCACGACGTCGGCGATGCCGCCGGGCCGAAGTGAACCGACGTCCGAGGCCATGCCGTGGGCGATCGCGGGGTTCAGCGTGATCTTGGCCAGGTAGCGCAGCACCCGTTCGTTGTTGACGAAGTCCGGACCGCTCTGCCCGGCCAGGTGGGCCTGGACGTGGGCGAGCTGCCAGGTGCGGCGCGCGGTCTCGGCGATGCGGCCCATGCCCATGGAGTCGGAGTTGACGATGCTGATCGCGCCGAGGTCGTGCAGGGCGTTCTCGGCGGCGATGGCGTGCTCGCGCACCCGGCTCGCCGCGATGGACACGTCGCTCTCCACCCCGTGGTGTCCGCCGTGGACGGTCATCGTCATGGGCAGCAGTTCGGCGACGGTGGCCGGGGTCAGCGGCAGCGTCGGGGTGGTGGAGGAGGTCAGCACGTGCGGCTGGGAGACGATCTCCAGCAGGTCGGGGTGACCGCCGCCGCCCTCGACGTGGTAGGCGTGCACGGTGCGTCCGCGGGTGGCCGAGAGGGTGTCGGCCAGGTAGCCGGACTCGTTGAGGGTGTCGGTGTGCAGGGCGACCGGCAGGTCGGCCTGCTCCGCGACGCCCAGGCAGGTGTCGACGATGCGGGGCGTGGCCCCCCAGTCCTCGTGGATCTTGAAGCCCCCGGAGCCGGCGAGCACCGCGCGCTCCAGCAGTTCCTGCGAGGAGGAGGAGCCGCGGGCGAGGAACGCCACGTTGACCGGGGCGTCGCGCCAGCCCTCGATGAGGCTGTGCAGGTTGTATGCGGGGTTGGCGCCGACGTCCCACACGCCGCCGATCCCCATGCCGACCATGGTGGTGACGCCGGCGGAGAGCGCGGCGGGCACCACCTCGGGGCTGGAGAGGTGGACGTGGGAGTCCACGACCCCGGCCGTGGCGAGGAGTCCCTGGCCGTTGATCATCGCGGTGTGGGAGTCGACGACGAGTTCGACGCCGTCGTTGTTCTCCGGGTTGCCGGCCCGTCCGACGCCGACGATCCGGCCGTCCTTGATGCCGATGCTGGTCTTGCGGACGCCGAGCAGCGGGTCCATGACGACCACCCCGAGGATCACCATGTCCAGAGCGCTGTCCCGCGGGGCGCGGCCGGTCACCAGCAGGCCGTCGCGGGTGGTCTTGCCGCAGCCGCCGAGCATTTCCTCACCGGGCTCGGTGTCGTCGGCGTCGACCCGTATCCACAGGTCGGTGTCGGCCAGCCGGATCCGGTCTCCGGTGGTCGGACCGTACACGGACGCGTACGCGCGCCGGGACATCCGGCTCATCGGTCTCCTCCTCGTGCCACGACGGTGACGGTGCGGGTCGCACCGGGCTCGAACCGCTCGGAGGAGCCGGCCGGGACGTCCAGCCGGTGGCCGCGGGCGGCCTCGCGGTCGAACTCCAGTGCGGTGTTCGCCTCCTCCAGGGGGAAGTGGGAGGAGAGCCACACCGTGCGGGCGCCCCGGTTGGTGATCTCCAGTTCCCTGCGCGGCCGGCCGGGGGCCAGATCCGTCTCACCCTCGGCGGCCAGTACGGCGCCGGGGTCGGTCGGCCCGGCCGGGCCGAAGGGCTCGGCGACGTGGACCAGTGTGGAGCCGTGCGGGAAGAGCGCCTCCACCTGGATGCCGGGCACGGCCCCGGCGACTCCCGGCAGCAGCTGCTCGTGCGGCACGACCTCGCGGGCGAGCTCGATCACGGTCTCCAGCGCCACCCCGTCCCAGGCCATCTCCAGGATCTCGTCGCACACCAGGGCGACGGCCTCCGTCGCACCGAGCCGGGCGCCACGGGCCAGCCGCCGCCGGGCGAGTTCGGCGGCCGAGAACAGCGTCAGCCGTTCCTGCTCGCGTGGAGTCAGATGCATGGACATTCCCCTCGAGATCATGCGCGGCCTGCTGGCCGCGCGGGTGGGGCACGCACAGCACAATGCCCTGTGAGAAGGGTGTGAACAATGCTGAAACGCTCCGTGCTGGAGCAGTGATAATGGGCATATGCACAATGCGCCGGACATCGACGGTCCCGCCCCCACCCCTGCCGACCGGCCCGCCGGCGACGGCGGCGCGTCGGTTTCCCCCGAGCTGCGCACGCTGGTGCGCGACTGCCTGGACGACCTGGACGACCTGGTCCGGCGCTACGTCCCGGAGGTCTCCGCGTTCGACGACTACGAGGCCGTGGTCCCGCCCGAGGACCTGCGCGACACCGCCCGGTCCTCCTTCGAACTGCTCCTGCGCCTGATCGGCGACCTGCCGGTGCCCGAGGACCTGCGCGCGGTCCCGGAGCGGCTGGGCCGCCGCCGCGCCCACCAGGGCGTGCCGCTGGAACGGCTCCTGCAGGCGGTGCGCATGGACTTCCGCGTGCTGTGGACCGCGTTCCTGGAACGCACCCGCCCGGAGGACCTGCCGCAGCTGACGCGCGGGGCGGTGCGGGTGTGGGAGGCAGTGGAGTTCCACACCGTGCACGTGCACGCCGCCTACCTGGACCAGGTCGCGGTGCTGGCCCGCGAGCAGGAGCGTGAGCGGACCGCGTTCATGGGCAGACTGCTGTCCTCGGACGGCCGCGACCAGCAACTCGTCGCCCAGGCCGCCACCCTCCTCCAGGTGAACGCGCAGTCGGACTTCGTCGTGGCGGTGGCCCCGCCGGAGTCGCAGGAGGAACTGCGCCGGGCCGTCACGGCACGGCTGACAGGCCGCTCCCCCCACCTGCAGCAGCACAACGGCATGCTGGTGCTCGTGGCCAGGCTGCCGCAGGGAGCGGACGCGCCCCCGCCCGCCTGGCTGGACGGTGTGGCGTGCGCGGTCGGCCCGGTGGCGCGCGGACTGGCCCGCGTCCCCGACACGGTGCGGGTGGCCGAGGCGATCGCCATGACGATGGACGGCGGCGACACGGCGCGAGGCGGCCCGGTGACCCTGGTCGACGCATGGATGCCCGTGTCCGCGGCACGGCTGGGCCCGATCGCGGGGATGCTGGCCGACTCGGTGCTGTCCGGTCTGGACCGGCTGTCCCCGCCCGAGCGCGGGCGCCTGCTGGACACCGTGGTCGCCTACTGCGAATCCGGGACGGTCTCAGCGGTCACCCGCGACCTGTACTGCCACCGCAACACGGTGCTCAACCGGCTGAGCCGGTTCACCGAGCTGACCGGCCTCCACCCCACCAGGCCGACGGAGGCGGCCACCATCCTGTTCGCCCTGCAGTGCTCCCGCAGCCGTGGCGGGTGACACCCGCGGATCGTGTGACACCGGTCGCTCCGGCGGCCGGGCTCACGCCAGGGCGTTCACCGCTGCGGCGAAGAGGTGGGGCAGACGGGTGGCCGCGGGGGTGATGCGATGGCCGAGGGCGGGGTGTTGGCGGGCCCTGACCAGGAGGTCGGTCAGGAGGCGGTGGCGGCGGGTGGCTCGTCTCCAGTCGGTCTCGTAGTGGTCCGGGGTGCCCCGGCGGACGTTGGCGACCAGGGCCTCGGCGCCGGTGAGGGCGTGGGTGATGCCCTCACCGGTCAGCGCGTCGATGTAGCCGGCGGCGTCACCGACCAGGAGGACCCGGCCGTGGACGCGGGTGCGGGCTCGTTGGCGCAGGGGGCCGGCGCCGCGCACCGCGGTGACGGCCGCTTGCGCGGGGAGACGGGCGGCGAGTTCGGGGAACGCCCTCAGATGGGTGACGAAGGGAGCCCGCCGGGTGGTCAGGAGGGCGACACCCACGAGGGCGGGGCCGAGCGGGGTGACGTAGGCCTCCGCGTGGGGCCCCCAGTGGACTTCCACGTAGGGGGACCAGGGGGGCACCGCGTAGTGGCGGCGCAGGCCGTAACGGGGGGTCCCCGTGGTGCGCACGTCCAGGTCGAGGGAGCGGCGGACGGGTGAGTGCAGGCCGTCGGCGGCGATCAGCCAGCGGGCGCGCAGGCCGGTGCCGGGGACGGTCACGCCCGTGGTGTCCTGCCGTACTTCCCCCACCCTCAGGGGCAGCACGGGCACTCCCGCGTCCAGGACGGCCCGGTGCAGGGCGCTGTGCAGGCCGGTGCGGCGGGCGCCGAGGCCGGGGCCGCACCGGAAGGCGGCCTGGACCCTGCGGGGGCCCTGGACGTAACGGATGCCGGTGATGGGGTGGCCGGGGACGTCCAGGCCGAGGGCGGCGAGCGCGCGGACGGCACCGGGCATCAGGCCCTCGCCGCACGCCTTGTCGACCGGGGCCCGGCGGGGCTCGGCGACGACGGCGTCGAGTCCGGCGCGCGCGGCGTGCAGGGCGGTGGCGAGGCCGGCGGGTCCGCCTCCGACGATCAGCAGGTCGTGGGTGCCGTTCACGCGGGGACCGCCTGGGTCAGGGCCGTGTTCTCGCAGCGGATCCGGACCGTGAGCAGCATCGCGTTGGCGAGGGTGAACACCGTCGCGGTCAGCCATGCGGAGTGCACCAGGGGCAGCGCGACGATCTCCACGACGACCGCGACGTAGTTGGGGTGGCGCAGGAGACGGTAGGGGCCCGCCCCGACCAGGCGTGCTCCGGGGACGACGATGACGCGGGTGTTCCAGTAGGGGCCGAGAGTGCTGACGCACCACCAGCGCAGGGCCTGGGACAGTACGGCGAGCGCCAGCATGGGCAGGCCGAGAGCGGGGAGGAACGGCCGGCCGCCGACGAGTACGGGTTCGAGCAGACAGCACGCGAGCAGGCCCGTGTGCAGGGCGACCATGACGGGGTAGTGGCCGCGGCCGTGCTCCACACCGGCGCGGGCGAGGGTCCAGGCCGCGTTGCGCCGGGCGACGACGAGTTCGGCGACGCGCTCGGCGGCGACGGCGAGGACCAGGAGTACGTACCACCACTGCACGGGGGCGCTCACCAGTGCAGCAGGACGAGTTCGGAGCAGAAGCCCGGGCCCATCGCCAGGAGCAGGCCCCAGGTGCCGGGTTCGGGGCGGCGGGCCTCCAGGATGCTCTGCAGGATGTGCAGGACCGAGACCGAGGACATGTTTCCCGCCGTCGCGAGGGAGCACCGCGCGGACTCCAGGGCGTCCCCGGGCAGGCCGAGGGCGTCGGTGACGGCGGAGAGGACCTTGGGGCCTCCCGGATGGCACACCCAGGTTCCGATGTCGCCGGTGGTGAGGCCGTGTTCCGCGAGGAAGGCGCGCACGTGCCGGCCGAGGTGGTCGCGGACGACGCCGGGCACCCCGGCGTCGATCACGACGCGGAAGCCGCCGGCTCCGATGTCCCACCCGAGGAGAGATCCGGTGTCCGGGTAGAGGTGGCTGCGTGTGGCGACGACCGAGGGGACGGGGCCGGCCGCGTCCGGTCCACCGCTGTTCCCCCCGCCCCCGCTCCCCCTCCCGCCGGCGCCGCCGGCGCCGCGTGCGACGAGTGCCGCCGCGCCGTCGCCGAACAGGGCGCCGGCGACCAGGTTGGCGCGGCGGTCGTCACGGTGCTGGAGCGTCAACGAGCACAGTTCGACGGTGAGCAGCACCGCGGTGTCGTCGGGGTGACCGCGCAGGTGGTCGTGCACCCTCGCGAGGCCGGCGGCGCCCGCCACACAGCCCAGGCCGAAGACCGGAAGCCGCTTGACGTCGGGCCGCAGCCCCACGCGCCCCGCCAGCCGGGCGTCGAGCGAGGGGGCGGCGACGCCGGTGATGGAGGCGCACACCAGCAGGTCGACGTCGGCCGGTGCGAGCCCCGCCTTCCTCAGCGCGCCGGTGAGGGCTTCCTCGCCCAGTTCGAGGCCGACCGCCAGCCAGGCGTCGTTGCGCAGCCGAAGTCCCTCAGACCGGCGTACCGCTCGATCGGCAGGGCGAGGTGCCGGGTGTGTACGCCTGCGGAGGCGTGCAGGCGGCGCAGTACGGCGCGGTCCGCGCCCGGGGGCAGGCACAGGTCGCCGATCGGCTCGGTCAGGTCGGCCTGGGCGTATCGGTGCGGCGGCAGCGCGGTGTGGACGGCGGCAATCGCAGAGGCCGCGGATGGCGCGGATGGCGCGGATGGCGCGGCCGTCCGGCGCGGGACGGCGGTCGAGGAGGCAGGGTCGGCGATCAGGGGGACACGCATGTCGGTCATACCTCCCCCGCGTCGGCTGCCTGATTACCTTGCGTACGTGTCTCTCCACCCGTCCGGGGCCCTCCGACGCTCGACGCGCCGGGTCCCGGTGTTGCTGCGTTCCTGCCATCCGGAGCCGACGGTCGCCGTGACGGTGTTCGTGACCGCTCTGGCCGTGGCGGCGGGCCGCGGACCGGCGGGATCGGCGGCGGTGGGTGCGGCGGTGCTGGCCGGTCAGCTCTCGGTGGGCTGGTGCAACGACGCCGTCGACGCGCGGCGCGACATGGACTGCGGGCGGGGCGACAAACCGGTCGCCGCCGGCACGCTCCCGCCGCGGGTGGCGGCCGCCGCGGCGGGAACGGCCCTGGCGTTGTGCGTACCGCTGTCGCTGCTGAGCGGCGTCGTGGCGGGTGCGGCGCACCTCACGGGCGTGGCCGCGGGCTGGGCCTACAACCTGCGGTGGAAGCGCACGGTGCTCTCGCCGCTGCCCTACGCCGTGGGCTTCGGCTCACTGCCGGCCTTCGTCGTTCTCGGTCTGCCGTCGCCGTCCCGGCCCGCGTGGTGGGCGGTGGCGGCGGGGGCGCTGCTGGGTGTGGGGGCACACCTGGTGAACGTGCTTCCGGACATCGAGGACGACCTGGCGACCGGCGTACGCGGACTGCCGCAACGGCTGGGCCGCCCGGTCTGCCGGTGGCTGGCTCCGTGCGTGATGGCGGCGGCCGTGCTGGTGGTCGTCGCGGGGCCGCCCGGGGCGGTGGGGAGGCCGGGGTGGGCGTTGGGGGCGGCGGGCGGGATCGTCGCGGTCGCGGGTACGGCGGTACCGTCGGCGGACCGGAGCCGGTGGCCGTTCCGGGCGGCGGTCGTGGTGGCCGGCACGGCCGTGGCGCAGCTCCTGCTCCGGGGCTCGGACATGGCTGCTTGACGCCGGCGTTCATCATTCGTTTATCGCCGGGCGCCATCGTGGAGTCAGTCGATCCGTCGTGTCGGGGGGCAGACGGGTCGTCACCGGAGGCCGCTGTACCGGCCCACCAGGGTTGAGCGGCTGAAAGGCCCGTCCGGTCGTCCTCGGGGGAATGCCCGGGCGGGCCTCATGACGACGAACACCACACAGGGGAGACCGAAGAATCATGAGTGACGAGCAGGTCGTCAAGCCGCAGGACACCCACGCCACCTCGGAGCCGCTCGACACGAAGAGCGCGGACCCCAAGGCCCCCAAGGCCACGGATGGCGGCGCGACCACCCAGGGCGACATCCACGCCACCGACGAGCCCCTGGAGACCAAGGACATCCACGCCACGTCGGAGCCGTTCAAGCCGACCCGGTAGACCGCACCCGCACGGGGAGACAGCTGGGCCGCGACGGCGCGGAGGGGGAGCCGTCGCGGCCCAGCCGTGTGCGCACGCCTCGTCCGCCGGCCTCGCCCGGGACGGGCGCGGGGCCGAGCGGGTCAGCGGGTGGCCGGGGCGTACGGGTCGGGGTCGCAGGCGGAAACCCGGGCGGCGCGTTTGCGGTCGCCGCCGACCTTCACCCGCGCGGTCGCCGTATCGTCGGCGGCCACGGCGACCCGCTGCACCGGGGAGGCGACCGTGCGCCCGGCCCTGTCCTCGAAGTCGACGGTGACGGTGAAGACGCCGTCGACGGCATTGGGGTTGGTGACGCGAACGGTCGCGTACGGGACCGTCTTCGAGGCGCAGCTCAGCAGTTCCACGGTCGCGTCCCGGAGGGACGAGGAGGAGCTCCCGCTGCTCCCGCCGGTGCTGCCGCCGCCCGTGTCGGTGCCGCTGTCGTAGTTGTTGTCGTAGTTGTTGTCGTAATAGCCGTCGTAGTAATCGTCGTCGTCATCGTCGTCGCGGTGGCTTCCGCCGCCGGACTTCGGCGACGAGTCGTGGTTCTGCGACGAACTGCTGCACCCGCCACCGCCGTCCCCGCCGCCACCGCCGCGGCCGTGACCGCGGCCGGTCGAGAAACCGGTGAGGGTGAGGACGACCAGCGCCGCCACCGCCGTGAGCTTGAGAGTGTTCCCCCGTGACTGCATGCCCGGAAGACTATCCAGCCCCTGTCACGAGCACGTCACTATCCGGCGACCGTCACGTCGTACGCGCCGTCCCCGTCCCCTTCTCCGCGTCCAGGGCGTAGACGCAGCGGTCCTTGCTGCACGCGTAGACGACGCCGTCCCGGACGACCGGGGAGCCGGTGATCTCACCACCGGTCGCCAGTTTCCATCTCAGGCGGCCGTCGTCGGCCTTCAGCGTGTAGAGCAGGTGGTCGGTGGAGCCGAAGTGGATGCGGCCCTCGGCGACCGCGGGGGCGCCCACGATGTCGCCGCCGGCCTGGAAGCGCCACTTGGGCGTGCCGGTGACGGCGTCCAGTGTGTAGAGGCCCTTGCCGCTGCCGACGTGGACGTGGCCCGCGGCGACCAGGACCGGTTCGATCGAGGCGCGGGCCTCGGTGGCGATGCGCCAGCGGTCGCGGCCGTCGGCGGCGTCGAGGGCGTAGACCGTGCCGAGGTAGTCGGCGAGATAGACGCCTCCGCCGGTGACCGCCGGACCGGAGACGAAGGTGGGCTGCGAGAGGAAGACCGCGGGCGCCTCGAAGTGCCAGCGGACGTGCCCGCCGGCGACGTCCAGGGCGAGGACGCGGGTGCCCGCGGAGACGTACACGTACCCGTCGGAGGCGTGGGTGAGGCGGACCGGGACGCCGCCGCAGGAGGCCGCGTCGCCGATGGGGTACGACCAGCGCTCGTCACCCGTGCGGGCGTCCAGGGCGCGCAGGCGGGCGTCCTGCCAGACGTAGACCGTGCCGTCGTGGACGGCGGGGCCGGCCTCCGGGGTCTCGAAGTCGCTCTGGCAGCCGGTGACCTCCCACAGCCTCTGGCCGGTGGAGGCCTCCCACGCCTGGACGCCGCCGCCCCGGGTGCCGGTGACGACGGTGCCGTGGTCGGCCTGGAGGGAGTACACCCAGGCGTCCGTGGACAGCCGCCACAGATCGCCGCCCTCACGGGCGTCCAGGGCGAACAGGGTGGGGCCGTCGGATGCGTGGATACGGCCGTCGGCGACCGCCATCGACCAGGCGACGTCCCGGGTCTTGAACCGGCGGCGGCCGGTGGCCACGTCGAGGGCGTGCACCTCGAAGGAGGTGACGTAGACGAGGTCGTCGGCGACGGACGGGGTGCCCCAGACGTCGTTGGACATCCGGAAACGCCACGGCCGCCAGCCGCTCGGCTGCTCCGGCGGCAGGGGCGGCACGGGCGGCGCCACGGCCGCGGGGACGGCGGGGTCGGCGCCGTTGACGCCGGGGCGGGGCTTGGACCAGGAGGCGGCGAGGGCGGCCTCCGGCGGGGGCGCCTTGACGGCGGCGGCGCGGACGTCGGCGACGCGCGGGCCGGGGCCGATGGGCACCGGGGCGCCGGCCAGCCGGACCGGGCCGGTGTCGGGGGCGCCGACCGGCACGGGCGGGTGCGGCGGCGGGATCACGGGGTCGTGCGAGGGCGGGGGCGGGACCGGAGGGCGGGCGGCGCCGACGCTGCGGCCCCCCGCGGGGGCGGGGCGGGCGGGCGTGCGGCCGCCCCGGCGCCCCTCGATCAGGCTCACCGCCCGCTCGGGCAGCCACGCGGAGGCCGTACCGCTGTCGTCGGAGCCGGAGCCGAACAGGTGCGGGGCGAGCTGGGACTGCAGGTCGGCGGGGCTGGGCCGGGCCGAGGCCTCCATCTGCATACAGGACTCGATCAGCGGACGCAGCTCGTCCGGGAGGCCGTCCAGGTCCGGGCCCTCGCGCAGCAGCATGAAGACCGTCTCGACCGGGTTCGCGCCGTGGAACGGGGCGTGCCCGGTGGCCGCGAAGACCAGGGTGGAACCGAGCGAGAACACGTCGCTGGCGCCGGTGACGCTGCGGGAGTCCTTGGCCTGCTCGGGGGACATGTAGGCGGGGGTGCCGACGGCGACGTTCGTCATCGTCAGACGGGTGTTCGACACGCCGGAGGCGATACCGAAGTCGATCACCCGGGGGCCGTCCTCGACGACGAGGACGTTGGACGGCTTGAGGTCGCGGTGGACGAGTCCGGCACCGTGGATGGAGTGCAGCGCCTCCGCCACACCGGCCGCCAGCCAGCGCACCGCCTGGGCCGGCATCGGCCCGCACTCGTTCACTATCTCCTCGAGGGAGGGCGCGGGGACGTACGCGGTGGCCAGCCAGGGCACGGCGGCGCGCGGATCGGCGTCCACCACGGCCGCGGTGTAGAACCCGGAGACCGCGCGGGCCGCCTCCACCTCGCGGGTGAAGCGGACGCGGAACAGCTGGTCCTCCGCCAGCTCGGTCCGGACGGTCTTGATCGCCACGCGCCGCCCGGACGCCGAGCGCGCGAGATAGACCAGCCCCATCCCGCCGGCCCCCAGCCGTCCCAGCACCTCGAACGGCCCGATACGCCGCGGATCGTGCTGCGTCAGCTGATCCACCACTTGCCTGCCACCTCCCCGTACGAGTCGCGCCACCACCTGTACGCGACCGAAGTGCAGCGTCTCACCACCGCAGCCCCGTGGCGGCACGCACCCCGATTGTTCCTGTCCGGAGCGCCGGTTGCGAACCCGACGACATAGGGGGTGTCTAGTCTTATATGCAAAATAATGGGACGGACGGGGAGTCAAGAACCCACCGGGACGGCCGACGGGCCGCCGGGTCAGCGGGCCGTCGGGGCAGCGGGCCGGCGGGCCAGGAGGGCGAAGGACGCGCCCTGGTCGTCGGTGACCACGGCCACCGTGCCGTAGGAGGTGTCGAAGGGCGGGACCTGGACGCGGCCGCCGAGCCGGGTCACCTCCGCCATGGTGGCCGCGGGGTCCTCGACGGCGAAGTGGACGAGGAAGTGGGGCGGCATCTCGACCGGGAAGACGTCGGAGACCGGGGCACGGCCGAAGTCGGGCTCGACGCCCTCCCCGAACAGGGCGTCGTGGAAGAGATTGCCGTAGAAGGCGTTGGCCGCCTCGGTGTCCCGGGTGTAGAGCTCGGCCCAGGCGAAGCTTCCCCGCTCGTACCGGCGCCCGAAGCCGGGGCGGTCGCCGGGCTGCCACAGGGCGAACACGGCACCCTCGGGGTCGGTGACGAGTGCGGTGACGCCGAGTCCGCCGACCGGACGCGGCGCCGAGACGAGCTGCCCGCCGGCCGCGACGATCCGTCGGCACAGCGCGCCGACGTCCGGGGTCGCGAAGGACACCGTCCAGACGGTGGGGAGCCGGCCGTCCGTCTTGTGCGCGAGGGACGCCACCGGCTCACCGTCGAGCAGCGCCCGTACGGTTCCCAGGGGCGGGGAAGCCTGTGCCGGGCCCGACGGCCCCGACGGCCCCGAGGACACAGCCGGTGCGGGCTGCGAGGCCGGGGCGGGCCACTCGGGCTGCTCGGGCTGGTCTTCGAACGTCCACTCGAAGAGCTCGCCGTAGAACCGCTTGCCCGCCTCCACGTCGGGAAGCTGCGCGTCGACCCAGCAAGGGGTGCCCTCCGCGTACTCCGATGCCCCGTTTTCTGCGTTTCCGGCGTTTCCGGCGTTTCCGGCCATACAGCCAAACTAGCCGTGCCGCACGCACCGCGCAGACCAGGCACACCAGGCGTCAAGGACCCGCGCACCCCATTTGCAGTCGGCCGAATCGCGCTCCGATCGCCCGTCGGTAAGCTGACGTCATGACAGGACAAGTGCGTACCGTCGACGGCCGCGTGGCCGGCCGGCGTGGGCAGGCGACCCGGCAGAAGCTGCTCGACTGCCTCAGCGAGATGCTCAGCTCCTCCCCCTACCGGGATGTCAAAGTCATCGATGTGGCCCGCAGGGCGGGGACTTCGCCCGCGACCTTTTACCAGTACTTCCCGGACGTCGAGGGTGCCGTCCTCGAGATCGCCGACCAAGTGGCCGCCGACAGTGCCGGGTTGAGCGAGCTCCTGGAGGGCCGCTCCTGGGTCGGCAAGGCGGGCTGGCAGACGGCACAGGAACTTGTCGACGGTTTTCTGGACTTCTGGCGGAAGAACGACGCGATCCTGCGAGTCGTCGACCTCGGCGCCGCCGAGGGCGACAAGCGCTTTTACAAGATCCGCATGAAGGTCCTCAACTCGGTGAACGGCTCCCTCACGGACGCCGTCGCCGAGTTGCAGTCCAAGGGCCGGATCGACAAGGACGTGAACCCGGCCGCGGTGGCCGGTTCCCTGGTCACCATGCTCGCGGCGGTCACCCTGCACCAGAAAGGTTTCACCTCCTGGGGCGTGAAGCAGGCCGAACTCAAACCCAACCTGGCCCTGTTGGTCCACCTGGGCATCACCGGCAAGAAGCCGACGAAGTAGGTGGACGACCAACGGCCCTTCCCCCCTTCCCCGGTGCCTCGTTCCGCACCCGCGTCCTGTCAGACAGGCGGTGGTTCACTCCGGTGAACCACCGCCTGTCGCATGTCACGCCACCTCGGCAGTTCCGCCGTCGACCCGGCTGAGGAGCTGTCTCCTCAGGGCGGAATCGCATATCCGCTGTAGCGTCATACGCACAACCTCCGGGTGCGCTCGCCCGGACGCAGACATCGCAGGAGGAACCCCCCATGGCCCTGACCCGCGAAGAACGCGAACAGTTCCTGGCCGAGCCCCGTGTCGCCGCGTTGGCGGTCGACGCGGGAGCCGGACGCGCCCCGCTCACCGTGCCGATCTGGTACCAGTACGCCCCCGGCGGGGACGTATGGGTCATGACCGGACTCGACTCCCGCAAGAACCGGCTGATCGGCACGGCGGGCCGGTTCTCCCTCATGGTCGACCGTGTCGAACCCACCGTCCGGTACGTCTCGGTCGAGGGGCCGGTCGTCGAGACCACCCCCGCCACCCTCGAACAGCTCCGGGAGATCTCCGCCCGCTACCTCCCGGCCGAGAAGGTCGAGGGCTATGTCTCCGCCGCGTGGAAGGACCACGGCGAGCAGGTCGTCCTGCGCATGCGTCCCGAGCGCTGGGTCTCGTCCGACCTGGGCTCCCTGTGAGAGCGACCCGGTGAGGACCCGACGGACGGGCAGGATCGAAACATGGGAACCGATCTTCATGAGCTGCTGAAGTCACTGCGGGTGTGGGACCCGGAGGTCACCGACCTGCCGGAACTGGACCAGGCCGCCACCCCCACCGAGCCGCTGCCGCTGTTCACCCGGTGGTTCGCCGAGGCGGTGGCGGCCGGTCAGCCCGAGCCGCACACCGTGTCGCTGGCCACGGCGGACGCCGAGGGGCTGCCCGACGTGCGGATCGTGATGCTGCACGGCGCGGACGCGGACGGCTGGTCCTTCGCGACCCACGCCCACAGCCGCAAGGGCGGTCACCTCGCCGCCCGCCCGTATGCCGCGCTGGCCTTCTACTGGTCGGTGCTGGGCCGCCAGGTCCGGGTCCGCGGGCCCGTCGACACCGCCCCGGCCGAGGAGGCGCAGGCCGATCTGCACGCCCGTTCGACCGGGGCGCTGGCCGCCGCGCTCACCGGCCGCCAGAGCGAGGTCCTCGGCTCGCCCGGGGAACTGGCCCGCGCCTCGGAGGCCGCCTGGGAGCGGGCCCGGCGGGAGCCGGACACCCCGGCACCGTCCTGGACCCTGTACCGCCTGCGCCCGGACGAGGTGGAGTTCTTCCAGGGCGACGCCCTCCGCCGCCACACCCGGCTGCGCTACCGCCGCTCGTCCCGGGAAGGCTGGACGCGGGAACTGCTCTGGCCGTGAGGTGCGCGGTGGGGCCTTCGACGGGTCCCGGGTGACCCTTCGACGGGTCCCGGGTGACCCTTCGACGGGTCTTCAGCAGCCCTTCGGTGGGGCAGGCTCCGGGTCCGTGGCGAGGCGGGCGTGCAGGTGGGAGTCACGGAAGGCGTCGTGGCTGCCCTCCGCGAACATCGCCTCTCGCAGGATCCCCTCGGGAAGGAACCCGCACCGTTCGGCGACCCGGCAGGACACCTCGTGTTCGACCGCGTGGTCCAGTTCGAGCCGGTGCAGGCCGAGTTCGGTGAACGCCCACCGCGCGGCGAGCAGCAGCGCCCGGGTGGCCACGCCCCGGCGGCGGGCCTCGGGCAGCACCCAGTAGCCGACCATGCCCAATCCCTGCACCGGCCGGACGTCGTTGACACCGATGTGCCCCAGTGGCGTACCGGTGTCCGCGTCGGCGATCCGGAAGGACACGGTCGTGCCGTCCTCGGTCCACTGCGCCCTCTTGCGCAGCGCCTCCCGGGCGCCCGCGACGTCCGTGACCGGCCGGAGCGGGGTGTTCCAGCGGTTGAACTCCGGATCCGTGGTGCCGCGCAGCCACACCTCGGCGTCGGACCGGGACGCCGGGTCCCAGGGGCGCAGGTGCAGGCCGTGGCCGTGGAGTTCGGGGAGGGACCGCAAGGAGCGCGGGTGCGTATGCGTATCAGCCATACGGGTCATTCAAACCTGCGCGGTCGGCCGGGACACCGGATTTCCTCGTGTCCGGTTCCGCCCCCACCCCTCCATACGTGATCAATCCGCAACCAATTTCGGTCTTGACCGATACCCATCAACCTGATGCGTGATTACGCTCGCGCTCATGGCCGACTCCACCACGCCCCCGAACCCCGCCGCACCGCCCCGGGAAGACCGCCCCGTCTACGTCGTCGGCGGTGGTCCCGGCGGACTCGCCGTCGCGTACTCGCTGCGCGCCCGGGGCGTGCGGGCCGTCGTCCTGGAACGGTCCGAGCACGTGGGATCGTCCTGGCGGCGCCACTACGACCGACTCCGCCTGCACACCACGCGGCGCCTGTCCGCGCTGCCCGGTCTGCCGATACCGCGCCGGTTCGGGCGGTGGGTGGCCCGTGACGACATGGTCCGGTACCTGGAGAAGTACGCCGAGCACCACCGCCTCGAGATCGTCACCGGTGTCGAGGTCTCCCGTGTCGAGCGCACCCCCGACGACACGGGCTGGCTGCTGCGCGCCACCGGGGGCCGCGAGCTGACCGGCGCCGCGGTCGTGATCGCCACCGGCTTCAACCACACGCCCCGCCTGCCCGAATGGCCCGGCCGGGAGACCTACACCGGCGAGTTCCTGCACGCGTCCGAGTACCGCAACGCGAAGCCCTTCGCCGGCCGGGACGTCCTCGTCGCGGGGATCGGCAACACGGGCGCGGAGATCGCCGTCGACCTGGTGGAGGGCGGCGCCTCCCGGGTGCGGCTTTCGGTCCGTACCGTGCCGCACGTCGTGCGCCGCTCGACCGCGGGCTGGCCCGCCCAGCACTCTGCCGTCCTGGTGCGCCGGCTGCCGGTCGGGCTCGTGGACCGGCTGTCCCGGGCGCAGGCCAAGGTGGCGCTGCCCGACCTCTCGGCCCAGGGCCTGCCGCGCCCCGACAAGGGCCTCTACAGCAGGGTGCTGGAGGGCGCCATCCCCGTGCAGGACGTCGGGCTGGTCGACGCCGTACGGCGGGGCAGGGTGGAGATCGTGGCCGCCGTGGCGGGTTTCGAGGACGGCAAGGTCACCCTCGCCGACGGCACCCGCGTCGGCCCCGACGCGGTGATCGCGGCCACCGGGTACGTCCGCGGACTGGAGGGGCTCGTCGGCCACCTCGGCGTCCTCGACGACCGGGGCAGACCGGTGGCCCGCGGCGCCGGCACCCCGCCCCACGCCCCACGCCTGTACTTCACCGGCTTCACCAACCCGATCAGCGGCAACCTCCGCGAGCTGGCCATCGACGCGGAGAAGATAGCCAAGGCGGTGACCCGCCACGGGGCACCGGGGGTCTCCCGGCTCCCCCGATGACTTTCGACCGTCGACTCAGCCCTTCCCGGCCGCTTCTGACGCCACGTCAGTTCGGTGGCCCGGCTGTGCGGTCGCGGCACCGGCCGGTGGTCGGCGGCGGATGACCAGGGCCATCAGGGCCGCTGTCGCGCACAGGGCGCCGGAGGCGTACCAGACCACGTCGTAGGAGCCGAAGACGTCCCGTGCGACACCGCCGAGGAAGGCGACGAGGGCGGCGCCGATCTGGTGGGAGGCGAGGACCCAGCCGAAGACGATCGGGCTGTCGTCGCCGTAGTGCTCGCGACACAGCGCGAGGGTGGGCGGGACGGTGGCGACCCAGTCGAGGCCGTAGAAGACGATGAAGAAGATCATCGGGGGCTGGACCGTGGGGGCCAGGAGGATGGGCAGGAAGAGCAGGGAGATGCCGCGCAGGGCGTAGTAGACGGCGAGCAGGCGGCGCGCGTCGAAGCGGTCGGTGAACCAGCCGGAGGCCACCGTGCCGACGACGTCGAACACCCCGATGACGGCCAGCAGGGAGGCGGCGGCGGTGATCGGCATGCCGTGGTCGTGGGAGGCGGGTACGAAGTGGGTCTGGATCAGGCCGTTCGTGGAGGCGCCGCAGATCGCGAAGGTGCCCGCGAGCAGCCAGAACGGGCCCGTGCGCACCGCCGAGGCCAGCACCTCGAGCGCGCGCCGGGCGGCGCCGGGGACGGGTGCGGGCTTGGGTACGAACTCCGTTGCACCGTAAGGCTTCTGGCCCACGTCGGCCGGGTGGTCGTGCAGCAGCAGCCAGACGAAGGGGACGGTCGCGAGCGCGGCGAGCGCCACCGTGACGGCCGCCGGGCGCCAGTCGTGCCGCTCGACGATCCAGGACAGCACGGGGAGGAAGATCAGCTGTCCGGACGCGGACGCCGCGGTGAGGATGCCGGTGACCAGGCCCCGGCGTTCGGTGAACCATCGGTTGGTGACGGTCGCGGCGAACGCCAGCGCCATGGAGCCGGAGCCCAGGCCCACCAGCAGACCCCAGCACAGCAGGAGCTGCCACGCCGCCGTCATCCACACCGTCAGCCCCGAGCCGAGCGCGATCACGGTCAGCGCCACCGCGACGACCCGCCGGATGCCGTAGCGGTCCATCAGCGCCGCCGCGAAGGGGGCGGTGAGCCCGTACAGCGCGAGGTTGACGGAGACCGCGGCGCCGATGGTCCCTCGTGACCAGCCGAACTCCTCGTTCAGCGGGTCGATGAAAAGTCCCGGCACCGAACGGAAGGCGGCGGCCCCGATGATCGTCACGAAGGTGACGGCGGCGACGAACCACGCGCGGTGGATGCGGGGGCGAGGAGCCCGGAACCGAAGGCCGCGCTGTCGCAGCCCGTCGCCGGGACGCTCCACGGCGTCGGCCGTCCTGCTTGTCTGGGTCACGCCATAGAGCTTCCGGAAACCGGCCTGTCGTATCGAGTGGCCTGAAGGACAGCGTTCGCTAGGATCGGGCCATGAGATCGGCCGGCTCCGCCTCCAGCGCCCCGGGCACCGACACCGACATCGGCGCCGACACCTTCAGGCCCCATCGTGTCGTCGTCCTCGCCCTGGACGGGCTGCTCCCCTTCGAGTTGGGCATCCCGCACCGCGTCTTCGGCCGCCCCCGGGACGCCGCGGGGCGGCCGCTGTACGAGGTGGTCACCTGCTCCGTCCGGCCGCCCGGGCCGGTCGAGACCGACGCCGACTTCGCCATCCACGTCGTCCACGGCCCGGAGGCCCTCGCCACCGCCGACACGGTGATCGTCCCGGCCTCCTACGAGCTCGGCCCGGTGTACGAGCGGGGCGCGCTGACCGGCGAACTGGCCGCCGCCCTCGCCCGCGTCCGCCCCGGCACCCGGCTCGCCTCCATCTGCACCGGCGTCTACGTCCTCGCCGCCGCCGGCCTCCTCGACGGCCGTCCCGCGACCACGCACTGGGCGGACGCCGAGCGCTTCCAGCGGCTCTTCCCCCGCGTCGACGTCGACCCGGACGTGCTGTTCATCGACGACGGCGACATCCTGACCTCCGCCGGCGTCGCGGCCGGTATCGACCTGTGCCTGCACATGGTGCGGCGCGACCACGGTGTCGCCGTGGCCAACGACGTGGCCCGCCGCACGGTCGTACCGCCGCACCGCGACGGCGGGCAGGCACAGTACATCGAGCGGCCGGTGCCCGATCAGCAGCAGGCGTCCACGACGGGCGCCCGCGCCTGGGCGCTGGGCCGGCTGCACGAGCCGATCCTGCTGCGCGACATGGCCGCCCAGGAGTCGATGTCGGTACGCACCTTCACCCGTCGCTTCCGGGCGGAGACCGGTGTCAGTCCGGGGCAGTGGCTCACCCGGCAGCGGGTGGAGCGGGCCCGGCACCTGCTGGAGTCCACGGATCTGTCCATGGACCGGGTGGCCGGTGACGCCGGTTTCGGTACCGCCCAGTCACTGCGGCAGCACTTCCAGGCGGCACTGGGGGTGACGCCGTCCGCGTACCGGAGGACGTTCCGGGACGGGGACGGGAGCGCGCACCGGTCGGAAAAGTTGTCCACAGCCTGTGGAGAAAACGGCCGCCGCCCTACGGGACTCCAGATCCCCACCACTCCGGGACCCTGATCCGTCCGCGGCACACCAACGGCGACGGCGATCGCCCCCCTCTGACGTCGACGGCGGTGCGGTGCCGCTCGGTCCCGAGCTCGGCGGCACCGCACCGCCTTCCGACTCCGGCGCTCCCTCCCCGGGTTCCCTCGGCCGCAGAGGCAACCGACGCCGCAGTCACGACCCACACTCGCCGAGGACTCCCGTCGTCGAAGCCCTCGCCGTCCCCTCGCAGCGAATCGATGACGAACAGAGTGATCAAGCAGTCACGGCACGTCAATGCCGATTCATGGCCTTACGGGTGATTCCGCGCCATATGCCCGGTTATTCGTCGCCGCGCACGGAAGCACACCCGGCGCACCGGCTCACACTCCGGCCCGCGAGACCGTCCCCCCGTGCATCCGTGCACCGGTACGCCGACAGGCCGCGCGTCCACCCGCCGGCCCCACCCGCGACCTACACCGCCTCGTACGCGACTCCGCCACAGGCCGGGGCGGGCTCCTGCGCGGCCCCGCCGCGGTCCAGTTCGCACCAGATGCGCTTGCCGGTGCCGTCGGAACTCCACCCCCAGCGGTCCGCCAGGCCGTCGACGAGGGCGAGTCCGCGCCCACCGGTCGCGTCGCCGCCCGCACAGCGCGGCACCGGCGCCCTGCTGCTCCGGTCGGCCACCTCCAGGCGGACGGTGGCCTCCCCGGCCGCCGCATCCGTCAGGGACAGTCTCAGTACGGCCGGACAGCCGGTGTGCACGACGGCGTTGGTGACAAGCTCCGAGACAAGAAGGATCAGCGTCTCGGACAGCGGCCCGTCGGCCTCTATACCCGACCCGGCCAGGCGTGAGCGGGTCCACTGCCGGGCCCGCCCCACCTCAGCGGGGTCGGGCCGGATCTCCAGTTGCACTTGAAGCACCTGCACCGCTCACACCATCCGAACCGGCGGACACTTGGACTCGCGCCTCACGAGGGCCACGATCGTAGCCATTCTCTGCATGGCCAGAACAACGGCCGGGACAGGGGTCACGGAACGTGAGTCCCTTACGGGACAGCATGGTTGACGTACAGTCACGCCAACAAGCGCTTCGGGCATATTCCAGCGCGAAGGAGTACTCGTGCGGCATACTGTGCGACGCCCGCCCCGGCCGGCCGAACAGGCGGTGGCGGCAGGCCTGGTCGCACGGCGAACAGTGGCAGACGCTGACATTTCCGGGGCCGCCCCGAAGGCAAATCCCGTGCTGTGCGTGCTCACGACCACTCGCATCCCACACAAGGTACCGGAGTGGGCAGCCGACTCCGGGCCGTGACGAGTCACACATAGGACACAACACGGCATCAACGCTCCGTGACCTCGCTCTGCCACAATCCGCGACATCCGAGCGGGAGCACTCCAGGACGTCGCAGGCGGGGCGCGGGACGGGCCGCTCCGGCGGGCGGTTCGACAGCGGACTCCCCTCACCCTCTGTGACCATCCCCGCACTCCGGGTCCGCACCCAGGCGTTTTCGCGAGCAGTCGGGCCACCGCGGGGTCTGCGGGGTCGGCGGTGACGGCCGCCCCGTGGACGGCGGCGCGGGCGCTCCCCGCGCGGGCCGGCATCCCGGCGCACCGGTCGGGCCACCGCCCGGAAGGGCCCGTTCGGCCACGGCCGAACCGTTCACGGCTCCGGGCGTGTTGCGCCGCGGCCCGCACGTGTGCGTGGGCGCCGCCCCTGCGGAAGGCACCGAGGGCGCTGAAGGCACTCGAACACGTCACCGGGCGGCGCCGCTCCTGGAGCGGCGCCGCCCGGTGACGTGGAAACCGGCCCTACACGGGGACGGTGAAGTAGCGGGCGAAGCCCCGTACGATCTCTTCCTCGCCGATCCTGCCGTCACCGTCCGTGTCCAGCGTGGCGGCGGCGGAGCCGGCGAGCCCCTCGGGAACACCGAGCGCCTTCAGGACGCGGGCGACGTCCGTCACGCCGACCGCGCCGTCGTCGTCCGGGCCGGTCAGGGCGAGGGTCGCGCGCAGGAAGGGCCGGGCGATCTCGGCGAACCGGTCCGGGTTGTCCCGCAGCCGCTTCACCGCGCCGGTCACGAATTCCTCGCGGGTGATGCGCTGGTCGCCGTCGTGGTCCGCGATGGCCGCCATGCCCTGCCAGAAGGCCTCGGCGCCGCCGTACAGGGCCTGGCCCTTGTCGGAGCGGGCCCGCGTGCCGAACTCGGCGAGCAGCACCTTGGCCGCTCCGCTGAAGTCCTCGCGGTCGATGTAACCGTTGCCGTCCTGGTCGAAGGTGGCGAACCGGGCCGCGATCCGGCGCTCGTACTCGCTGGTGACCATGTTTCTTTCAGGCCGCCTTACTCAGAGGGTCGTCTCGCTCGGAGGGTACGTCGTGCGAGGCGGCTTCATGAATTCGGAAACGACGCTTGCGCCAAGAATGGGAGAATTCAGGGTCAATCATGTGACACACGGCACCTTTCGTGGTATGTGCGGTGCGCGTGGTGCTTGTGGTGCGCGTGTGCCCCGGTGTCCGTGATGCACGCGACACCCCGGGGGTCGGCGGCCGGCTCAGGCCGACAGCGGGCGGGAGCTCCCGTCCACCGCGGACGGGACGTCCGGGTGCACGTCGAAGAGGCGGCGGACGCCGAGCGCACCGAGGACCCGGTTGACGTGACTGCCGTCGGCGGCCCCGTGGGCGGGCAGGATCAATCGCAGACTGCCCTGGCAGGAACGCAGCAGCCGGCGGGTGGCTATGAGCACCCCGACACCGCTGGAGTCGCAGAACCACACCTCGGAGAGATCGAGGACGAGGCTGTGTCTGCCGTCGGCCACCGCGTCGTGCACCCGCTGACGCAGCACCGGCGACGTCACCAGGTCCAGCTCGCCCGACACCCGGAGCACGGCCCACTCGCCCTGCTGCCCGTCGGTCACTTTGAAGGCCACCACCACGCCCTTCGCTCGCCGAAACGGAAGAAACACCTACGCTTCCCTGCAGCGCGGCTGCCCACCGGCCGTGCCCTGAAACGCGACCCGGGAAACCGTTACCGAACAGTAAAGGCTTGTTTCAGTCGGCTTCGATCCAATTCGGTCTGTTCGGATCTGTTCAGATCCGATCCAGTCAGTTCCGATCGGCGAGCAGCTGGGTAGGCACGCCCCGGACGGTGTCCGACGTGCCCGCGGGCGGCCCCCTACCACCTGCGGCTCGACGGGGGGCGCACATTGCCACAAAGGGGCGTGCGTTCTCCGACGTGCCGACTACATTCATGGAGTCGGTGGGCACACGCTGGACCCGGGCACGACCGGCCCGGTGCGCCGGGGGAGAACAGGGGGTGAAGGGGCCGCATGACGAAAAGGGACGTACCGCCTCACTGGGACCGCGAGATGCAGCAGCGGCTCGCCCGCGGGGAGGCCGCGGCGCTCGGTGAGTTCTACGACCGGTTCGCCTCCCTCGTGCACGGCCTCGCCCATCGCGTCCTCGACGACGAGCGCGCCGCCGACGGCATCACGCGCGACGTCTTCGCCCATGTCTGGGAGCACCCGGACGCCTACGACCCCAAGCAGGGCCCGCTGCGCACCTGGGTCGCCGAGCTGACCCACCGGCTGGCCGTCGAGCGGCTGCGCGCGACCAGGACGGCGGCGCTCGCCCACAGCGCCCACAGCTCGCCCGGCGACGCGGAGGAACTGGAGCGCCAGGTGCGCCACGCCTCGGTGGCCGCCCGCGCGGACTACATCGTGCACGCCATGCCGGTACCGCTGCGGGCCGCGCTGGAGCAGGCGTACTTCCAGCGCCGCGACTACCACCAGACCGCCGCCGACCTCGGCGTCACCGAGGACGAGGCCCGCCGCCGCCTCCGGCTGGGCCTGCAGCTGCTGGCCACGGCTCACGACACCGGGACGGCACGGCTGGACACCCCGCCCGGCATCGGGGGTGCGGCGTGAGCGACGACCGTTTCGAGCCGTCCGACGACACCACCGCCGACACCACCGCCGACACCGCCGCCGACACCGCCGCCGGAGGCCCGCACACGGCCCCGGGAAACGGGGCGGACGGTACGCGTGAGGACGGTGGGCCGCCCCTGCCGGCGTCGGTGCCCGAGCCCTCCTCCGGGGTCGCGCCGCGGCCGGCCGAGCCGCTGGTGCTGGAGCACCGGGTGCTGAGGTCACTGCTGGGCGCGTGGGCGCTGGCCGCCTGTGCGCCGGAGGAGACGGCGGCCGTCGAGGAGCATCTCGGCGACTGCGGGGCCTGCGCCGACGAGGCGCTGCGCCTGCGCGACGCGGTCGGGCTGCTGCAGCGCCCCGAGAGCCTCGATCTGGACCCGGGGCTGCGCACCCGTGTCCTGGAGTCCTGCCTCGAGCGGCGCCCGCCGCGCATACCCGTACCCGACTGGGCCGCCGCCTACGACGCCGAGACGGCCCGGCTGGACGCGCTGCTCCAGGACTTCGGCGACACCGAGTGGCACGCACCCGTGCGGCTGCGCTGGTACGAGGCCGACGAGGCGACCACCCGCCGCACCACGGTCGCCGGGGTCATCGCGCATCTGCTGACCGTCGACGGCCTGGTCGCGGTCGCCCTCGGGCTGGACGACCCGCTCGGCGGCCTGTCGGCCGAGCGGTCCACCCCGTCGGCCCGCACCGAGGCGTACTGGAGTGCCGCCCACTCCCCGCCCACCCGCTCGGTACGGGCACCCTGGCGTGCGCAGACCCACGACCTGGTGCGGACCGTGTCCTTCACGGGCAGCCGGGCCGGGCGGATGGCGGTGCCGTACGGCGACTTCGAGCTGCCGTTGCACGACGCGATGCTGGACCGCGCCTTCGAGTGCTGGGTGCACGCGGAGGACATCGCCGAGGCGGTGGACTACCCGTACGATCCGCCCACCGGACGGCATCTGCACCGCATGGTCGACCTGGCCGCGCGGATGCTGCCGTCCGTCCTGGAGGCACGCCGCCGCTCCGGGACCGACGCACCCGGCGGGCGGCGGCTGGTCGCGGCCGGTGCGCCGGGGCGGAGCCTGCGGCTGGAGATCGAGGGGTCCGGCGGCGGGGAGTGGCTGATCCCGCTGGACTCCCCCGCCGCCCAGGGCTCCGCCGAGCACGAGGTGGCCCACATCGCCCTCGACGGATCGGAGTTCTGCCGCCTGGCCGCGGGCCACGTACCCCCGCGGGAGGCGGCCGCGGGGCAGGTCGGCGACAAGGAGGCCATCAGTGAGGTCCTTCTGGCGGCGGCCTCACTGAGCAGGATGTAGCCGGGCCCTTCGGCCCTTCCGGACGGAGCACGAGGCCCCGGGTCCGGAGGCCGGCGGTTCGGGCGAAGACCACCGCCCTCAGGCGAAGACCACCGTCCGCCGCCCGTTCAGCAGGATGCGGCGTTCCGCGTGCCACTTCACCGCGCGCGCCAGCGCCTGGCACTCCACGTCGCGGCCGACGGCGACGAGCTGGTCCGGGGTGACGTCGTGCCTCACCCGCTCGACCTCCTGCTCGATGATCGGGCCCTCGTCGAGGTCGGCGGTGACGTAGTGCGCGGTGGCGCCGATCAGTTTCACTCCCCGGGCGTGCGCCTGGTGATACGGCTTCGCGCCCTTGAAGCTCGGCAGGAAGGAGTGGTGGATGTTGATGATCCGCCCGGAGAGCTGCTTGCACAGGTCGTCCGAGAGGACCTGCATGTAGCGGGCGAGCACGACGAGTTCGACGTCCTCCTCGCGCACGATCTCCAGCAGCTTCGCCTCGGCCTCCGCCTTGGTGTCCTTCGTCACCGGCAGGTGGTGGAAGGGAATGTTGTACGAAGCCACCAGTTCCGCGAAGTCGGTGTGATTGGACACCACTCCGGCGATCTCCACCGGCAGCGCGCCGATCCGGGCGCGGAAGAGCAGGTCGTTCAGGCAGTGGCCGAACTTACTGACCATCAGGAGGATGCGCATCCTCTCGTCGGCCCGGTTGATCTGCCAGTCCATCCGGAACGAGTCACCGATCGCCGCGAAACTCGCCCGCAGCTTGTCCACGGTCACCGGCGCCTCGGCGGAGAAGTGGACCCGCATGAAGAACAGGTCGGTGTCGTGGTCGCCGAACTGCTGGCTGTCCTCGATGTTGCAACCGGTCATGAACAGATAGCTCGACACGGCGTGCACGATGCCCTGCTTGTCGGGGCAGGACAGGGTCAGGACGTACTGGTCGGCCGGGGCCTCTGTTCGAACGGGCTGCTCACTCATGCGGAAAAGGGTCCCATACGCGGGTCGCGGACGAGGAGCCGTCCCGCTACGCGGACCGCGTAAGGATGTTCAGCACCTCGAGGGTCCGCGGCGCGGCGTCGGGGTCCTCCCCGTCGCTCACCGCCAGCCGCACATGCGCGTCCCGCGCGGCCCGTACCGCGTCCGGCCATCCCTCGTGCGCGAGGTAGGCGGTGACCGGTGCGTCCGGACCGACCTGGTGCATGATCCGCAGCACGCGCAGCACCGCGGTGTCGACGAGCGCCGCCTCCTGGGAGTCGCGGAAGATCGTGCCGACGTACTTCTCGGCGGACCAGTTGTCCAGCCAGGTGTCCTCGACCAGCCGGTAGACCGCGTCGGTGACGTCACCGTAGCCGTCCACCCCGGCCAGCCAGACGCCCTGCTGGAACCCGGGGTCGGAGAGCATGTGCAGCGCGGAGCGCACATTGCTGCGCCAGCGCCACCATGGCATGTCGTTGAGTGGCATGCCGCCCATGGTGGATGAGCGACGGCCGCGGCGGGAAGAGTTCTCCGAACCTTGCACGGTCATCGATCGTACGTTTCCACTCCCCAGGGGTCACACCGACCCCTTAATTCACTTCCATGTCACCACTCGTTGACCGTGGGTCACCCCGGGGTTGGCGATGTGAGGGAATCGTGTGTGAACATGACCGGCAGTCGCATTCGCAGCAGTTCCCTTCCCCGCCGACGCTCCCGGCCGTTCAGAGCCGGCGTCATGACCACGGGCGCGCTGGCCGCGATGACGCTCGCCGCCGGCTGCGGAGTCGTCCCCGGCACCTGGGGGGCCGACGACGACCCGATCACCGTCATGACCTGGGCGCCCGAGGAGACCAAGGCCACCAACAAGCCCGGCATGCCCGCTTTCGCCCGCGCCTACGCCCGCTGGGTGAACTCCGAGGGCGGCATCAACGGCCGCAAGCTCAACGTCCTCACGTGCAACGAGCGCAACGACAGTGTGGCCGCCGCGCGGTGCGCCCGGACCGCGGTCAAGGAGAACGCCGTCGCGGTCGTCGGCTCGTACAGCCAGCACGCCGACGCCTTCCTGCCCACCCTCGAGGGTGCCGGCATCCCGTACATCGGCGGCTACGGCATCACCACCGACGAGTTCACCAGCCCGCTGTCCTACCCCGTCAACGGCGGCCAGCCGGCGCTGCTGGCCGGTCTCGGCCGCGCCCTCGCCGACTCCTGCGGGCCGGTCACCCTGATCCGGCCGGACACCATCGCGGGCGACCAGCTGCCCCCGCTGCTCGACTCGGGCCTGTCCGCCGGCGGCCATGAGCCGACCGCGGACCAGCGGGCGGAGGAGGAGGCCACCGAGTACGAGGGGCAGTCGAAGCGGGCCCTGGAGACCAGCACCACCGACCCGGAGGCGCAGGGCTGTGTGGTGCCCGCCCTCGGGGACCGCACCGGCACCTTCATGGACTCCTTCCGGCGGGCCCGCGCCGACTACCCCGACGTGCGCACCGCGACCGTGATGGGCAGCGTCGACCAGACGACGATCAACACGTCCGGCGGCGCGTCGAGCCCGTACGAGGGGTCGTACGTGACCGGCTGGTACCCGGCGTCGAGCGACGCGCTCTGGGACCCGATGGAGGACGTGATCAAGAAGGAGGCGTTCGGCGACAACCGGATCGACCCCGCCGACGCCGGGGTGCAGACCACCTGGATCGCCTACACGGTGCTGAAGCAGGTCCTCGAGTCGCTCGGCGACGAGGAGGTGAGCTCGGGCAGCGTGACCCGGACGCTGAACAAGGGGCTGAAGGTCGAGACGGGCGGCCTCACCCCCACCCTGCGCTGGCATTTCCAGGACAAGCTGGCCGCCGTCGGCTTCCCGCGACTGGTCAACGCCAACGTGACCCTGCAGAAGGTCGAGGACGGGCGGCTGGTGGCCGGCAGTGAGGGCTTCATTGACGTGACGGACACCCTGCACGAAGCCGACGTGGTGTGACGCGCGGGGCGCGGCGAGGGCGGGGCGGGGTGCGGAGGGGCAGGGTGCGGACGGAGGCCGTCCGCCGGCTCGGCCCTCTCCGCTGTTCCTCCGCCGCCCCGCCGCCCCCGCCGCCGGAAGCCGGTCACAGCTGGGTCGGCTGCCGCTCGGTCAGGCCGTGCTGCTTGGCGATCGCGTTCCACAGCGCGGCCGCCCTGGTCTTCTCCTCCGTCGCGGTGCCGCTGGCCCGGTTGCCCGCCTGGGTCTGACCGGTCGTGCGGGCCTGGCCCTTCTTGCAGCCCTTCTTGCCCGCCACCTGGTCGGCCCAGGCCGCGTAGTGGTCGTCGGCCGACGCCGACGCCTGCCACGCCTTGGTGAGCGCGGCGCTCAGCGCCTGGTGGTCGGGCAGCTTGTCCACCTCGATACCGGAGAGGTCGGTGACCAGCTGGTTGCGCTGGTCGGCCGCGTCCCGCAGGTCCTTGGCCGCCTGGTCGAGATTGCGGCAGGCCTTCACGTCGGCCACCGCGTTGATCACGGCGGTCCGGCTGTCGCCGCTGACGGCCAGCAGCTTGTCCAGCTCCACTGCCTGCTGGCGGACCGGGTCGACGGTGGGGGAGGCCTCGGCCTCGGGTTCCTCGCTCGCGGGGGCGGTGGCGGAGACGGGCTGCTTCTTGCCGTCGGCATCTCCGCTGTCGTCTCCGCTGCCGAGCAGCGCGCCCGCGCCGATGCCCAGGACCACGAGACCTACACCGACCGCCGCGATGAGCGGCACCCGTGACCCCGTACGGCCGCTCCGGCCGCCGCCGTCGCCCCCACGGGCGGCACGCCGGCCACCGCCACCGCCGCCCCGACCGGGCGGGGTGGGGGCGGGCTGCGGATGCTCGAAGCGGGGGAGCTGCTGGGTGGAGCCGACCGCGCCCGGGTCGCCGCCCGCGCCGCGGAAGAGATTGTCGAACTCGGCGGGCGGCTGCCGGTTCCCGTCGTCGGCCGGAGCGCCGGGTGCGGCGCCGTACGGGGCTCCCCCGGGCCCGTCGGTCACCGGGGCCATGAACTGGGTGGCCTCGGCGTCGGGGTTGCCCGCGGGCGGGCCCGGGTACCGGGTCGCCTCGGAGCCGTGTGCGGCGGGCATCTCGGGGGGCAGCGCCCCCGGGCCCACGGGGGGTATGTACTGCGTCGCGCCCTCGTCCACGGGGGGTATGTACTGCGTCGCCCCCTCGTCCACGGGGGCGGCGGGCACCGGCGGCAGGAACTGGGTGGCCCCCTCCGACCCGTCGGGCAGCGCGCCCGCGGCGGCGGAGCCGTACGCGTCGACGGCGGGAACGCCGTAGGAGGAACCGTTCTGCGGCGGCATCGGGACGGACGGGTCGTACGGGGTGTGGGCACCGTACGCCGGGACCTGCCCTCCCTCGGGCGGCAGCGGCCCCGGACCGTGCTGCCCCTGGCCGTACCCGCTCGCGGCCGGGTCCTGCGCGCCCCAGGGGGCAGGCTCCTGCGGGCCCCACTGCTGCGCGGGCGGGGACTGCCAGCCCTGACCCTGCGACGGGGCAGGCAACTGCTCCTCCGGTCCCCAGGGCGTCCCCCAGGTCTGGCCGCCGGGCGGCGCCGAGGCGGGCGCCTGCCCGCCCGTACCGCCCGGAGCGACCGGACCGGCCGACCCGCCCGGCAACAGGGGCTCGCCACCGTCGGAGGGCAGCACGATGCCTTCGCGCGCGGGGCGCGCCGAGGGCTCCTCGCCCTGTCCACTCTGCGTCACCGGGACTCCTACACATGGGGGACCTTGTGAATCGTCGACTCACGCTACCGGGTCCCCGGAGCCCGGTGCCACGCAGCACGGATCCCGCGCTCCCGCCCTGTGACCGCGGTAACAGAACCAGGTCACCACACGCTGTTCATGGCCCCTCCTTCACCCCGGTCCCGCGTCAACTCCGCATCGGCCGCCCGTTCACCGCCGACGCCCGTTCCGTTCATCCGCCGACGCCGCCACCGTGCGTACTCGTACTCGCAACTGGTACCGGTACTCGTGCCCCTGCCCACGTTCATGTTCATGCCGCGGTCGGGAGGGCGACGCGTGCGCCGAACTCCCTCACCACCGGCTCCTCCTGATACGGCTCCAGCCGCTGCCGGAAGTCCTCCAGGTACTCGGCACCGCGGTTCGACCTGAGTCCGTCGAGCAGTTCCACCGCTTTCAGGCCCGTACTGCAGGCCTGCTCGACCTCCCGCTGCTGCACCTGCGCGGTGGCCAGCAGTACATAGCCGATCGCCCGGCGCCGCGCCCGGGACTCCGGATGCCCGGCCAGGGACTCGAGCGCGCACCTCGCGGCCGCCTCGGCCTGCCCCAGGTCCCGGTGGCAGTGCGCCAACTCGTCGGCCAGATAGGCCTCGTCGAAGTGTGCGATCCACACGGGATCGTCCCCCGACGCCGGATCGGCCGCCTCCATGGCACTGATCGCGTGCCCGGCCGCGATCTGCGCGGCGTGCGCGTCGCCCATCAGCGCGTGCCCGCGCGCCTCCGCCGCGCGGAACATGGCCTGCGCGCGGGGTGTCGCCCGGCCCCGCGCGCCTTCCTGCGCGGCACGCGCCAACTGCGCGATCTCCCGCGGGTTTCCGAGCTGCGCGGCCAGATGGCTCATGGAGGCGGCGAGTACGTACCCGCCGTAGCCGCGGTCGCCGGCCGCCTGGGCCAGCCGCAGCGCCTGGATGTAGTAGCGCTGGGCGAGGCCCGGTTGCCCGGTGTCGATCGCCATGTATCCGGCGAGTTCGGTCAGCCGGGCGACCGCCGCGAACAACTCCCTTCCCACGGCCTCCCGGTACGACCCCGCGAGCAGCCCCGAGACGACGCTGTTGAGGTAGTGCACGACGACCGGACGCACATGCCCGCTGCCGTACTGGTGGTCCAGGTCCACCAGGGCCTGCGTCATCGACCGCACGGCCGCCACGTCGGACCGCCCGACCCGCGGCCCGACCGAGCGCGCCACCTGCGAGTCGGGGGCGGAGATCAGCCAGTCCCGGCTCGGCTCCACCAGGGCGGACGCGGCGACGGAGGAGCCGGACAGGAAGTCCCGCCGGCCCACATCACTGCGCCACAGCTCGCAGACCTGCTCGATGGCCCCCAGTACCGTCGGCGAGAACTGGAGACCGACGCCCGAAGCGAGGTTCTTGCCGTCGGCCATGCCGATCTCGTCGATCGTGACCGTGCGGCCCAGTTTGCGTCCGAGCGCCTCCGCGATGATCGCCGGCGCCCGGCCCCGCGGCTGCTGTCCGCGGAGCCAACGGGCCACCGACGTCTTGTCGTAGCGCAGGTCGAGGCCGTGTTCGGCGCCGCACAGGTTGACCCTGCGGGCCAGCCCGGCGTTGGAGCACCCGGCTTCCTGAATGAGCGCCTGCAGTCGTTCGTTCGGCTGCCGCGCGACGAGAGGCCTTGCGGCCATGGCACACCCCCTGTGGCTGCGGTGCCTGCCCACGCACCGAGTTGACGTGTCTTCCGCGGCCGGAGACCCGGCATCTCCTGACATCTCCTCTCGACCGGGAGCAAAAGTTCCGACCCTGAAGATCAATGCCCCGCCGAGGTGCCGAAGATGCGAGGCATGTACGGATTGCCGGGGTAACAGTTGATGCCTGCCCCGTCCGGCTGTCCACTCCCGGTCGCGGCCGCCGGCCGGCCGCCACCGGTCACCCACTCCTGGCTACCCACCCGGGGACGTGGATCCTCTTGCGCGCCCCCGCGGATGCACCCATGCGCCCCGGGCGCGGAGCAAGTGCTCCTCCCCCGCGCATGGACACGGGCGTAACCCCTGGTGACGGACGTAGTTGTGTTCATCGTGGAAGAGACGATCCCGGGCACCGGCGCCGGACACATCCCGAAGCAGCGCGGAGAAACCCTGCTGGAGACCGCAGTGCGTTATACCGAGGAGCGGCACTGGGACGTGTTCGCGGGCACCTGGCTGGAGGCCGTCAACGGGGTGCACCGCTGCTCGTGCGGCGTCGCGGAGTGCCCGGCACCCGGCGCACACCCGGCGCGCTCGGACTGGGCGGCCCAGGCCACCGGCAGTGCGACCACCGTCCGCCGCATGTGGCAGATGTGGCCGACGGCCTCGATCCTGCTGCCCACCGGCCACGCCTTCGACACGATCTCCGTCCCCGAGACGGCCGGGTTCCTGGCGCTGGCCCGGATGGAGCGGATGGAACTGACGCTCGGTCCGGTGACCCTGAGCCCGGCCGGACGCATGGAGTTCTTCGTGCTCCCCGGCGCCTCGACGAAGGTGCCGGGTCTGATCCGCTCCCTGGGCTGGTCGCTGTCCCCGCTCGATCTGAGCGTGCGGGGCGAGGGGGCGTACGTGGCGGCGCCGCCCACGCGGTTCGGGTCCAGGGGGGCCGTGCAGTGGGCCAGCAGGCCGACCCCGGCGAACCGCTGGCTGCCGGACGCGACGGAACTGATCTCCCCCCTCGCCTACGCCTGCGGCCGCGACCGCCAGGACCGGCAGGACCGCCGTGACCGGCAGGACCAACAGGACCGCAGGCACCGGCAGGGCAGGTAGAACCGCCGACGCCGGTAGGGCCGCCGGGACCGTCAGGGCCCCGGCCCGCCGGGACCGTCAGGGCCCCGGCCCGCCGGGACCGACGGAACACCGGGACCGACGGGACCGACAGGACCGGCGGAACCACCAGGACCACCAGGACCGACGGGACCGACGGGACCGGCAGAACCGGCAGAACCGGCAGGACCGACGGGACCGGCAGAACCGGCAGAACCGGCAGGACCGGTAGGGCCGGTGAGGCCGGTGAGGCCGGTGAGGCCGGTGAGGCCGGTGAGGCCGGTGAGGCCGGTGAGGCTCGTGGGTATCCGTGGAGGTGCCCCGGTCGGCTTGGTGCGCAGTCGGTCGGGGCGGTAGGTGTCCGGGGGGGATCCGGCCCCGCGCGGATCACCCTCCCCCGTAGGGTGCCCGTATGACGGAGGGAGCAGGTGTGGGTTCATCCGCCGTACGTGTACAGGGGCTCTGGAAGCGGTTCGGTCAGCAGATCGCGGTGGCCGGGATCGATCTGGAGCTGCCCGCGGGCAAGTTCATCGGGCTCGTCGGGCCGAACGGAGCGGGGAAGACCACCACGCTGTCGATGGTGACCGGGCTGCTGCGGCCCGATCAGGGCACCGTCGAGGTCGTGGGACACGACGTGTGGCGCGACCCGGTCGAGGTCAAGGCACGGATCGGGGTGCTGCCGGAGGGTCTGCGGCTGTTCGAGCGGTTGTCGGGGCGTGAACTGCTCGCCTACTCCGGCCGGTTGCGCGGCCTGCCCGGCGGCGAGGTCGACAAGCGCGCCACCCAGCTGCTCGACGTCCTCGACCTGGCCGGGGCCCAGCACAAGCTGGTCGTCGACTACTCGACCGGTATGCGCAAGAAGATCGGCCTCGCCACCGCGCTCCTGCACAACCCCGAAGTACTGTTCCTGGACGAGCCGTTCGAGGGGGTCGACCCGGTCTCCGCGCAGATCATCCGGGGCGTCCTGGAGCGGTACACCGCGTCCGGCGCCACGGTCGTGTTCTCCTCCCACGTCATGGAACTCGTCGAGTCGCTGTGCGACTGGGTCGCGGTGATGGCCGCGGGCCGGATCCGTGCCCACGGACCGCTCGCCGAGGTGCGCGGGGACGCGCCCTCGCTCCAGACGGCGTTCCTGGAACTCGTCGGTGCGCACGGCCGCGACACCGGCTCCGAGCTCGACTGGCTGGGCGGCGGATCCCGGTGAGCGCCCCCGCCCCCGCGCTCACCCCCGTCGTCGTCCGGCTGAAACTGTCCCTGCTGCGCAACGGACTGCGGCAGTCCGGTGGACGCAAGGCCGCGTACATCGCCTCGGCCGTCGTCGCCCTGCTGTTCGCCGCGCTCCAGCTCATCGGCCTCGTCGTGCTGCGCCGCGTCGACCACGCCGAGTCGCTGGTCGTGCTGCTGGTGGCGGTACTGGCACTGGGCTGGGCGGTGATGCCGCTGTTCTTCCCCAGCGGTGACGAGACGCTCGACCCGACCCGGCTGGTGATGCTGCCGCTGCGCCCCCGGCCGCTGGTGCGGGCCCTGCTCGTCGCCTCGCTGGTCGGCATCGGTCCGCTGTTCACGCTGTGCATGCTCGTCGGTTCGGTGATCGCCGTCGCGCACGGCGGGGCGGCGTTCGCCGTCGGTGTTTCCGCCGTATTCGCCGTCCTCGCCGTCCCGCTGGCGCTGCTGGTGTGCGTGGCGCTGGCCCGCGCGGTCGCCACCGCCAACGTACGGCTGCTGACCAGCCGCAGGGGACGCGACCTCGCGGTGCTCAGCGGACTCCTGATCGCGATCGGGGCGCAACTGGTCAACTTCGGTGCGCAGCGGCTCGGTTCCTCCGGTCTTGAGCAGCTCGAGCCGGCGGCGGACGTGGTGCGGTGGATCCCTCCGGCGTCCGCGATCGGCGCGGTGCACTCGGTGGGCGAGGGTTCGTACGGGACCGCCGTCGCCCAGTTCGCCCTGAGCGTCGGGGCGCTGGTGGCGCTGCTCGCGCTGTGGTCGCGGTCGCTGACCCGGTTGATGACCTCGCCCGACGGTTCCACCCTGCAGAGCGGCGAGGCGGCCGTGCGCGACCGCGCCTCGACCGGGCTCGCCCGGCTGCTGCCCGCGGGACGCACCGGCACGGTCATGGAGCGCAGCCTCCGCTACGTCTGGCGCGACCCCAAGACCAAGGCGGCGTGGGTGACCTCGCTGGCCATCGGGCTGATCGTGCCGGTGTTCAACGCCTGGCAGGGCACCGGCTCGGTCTACTTCGCCTGCTTCGCCGCCGGGATGCTCGGCATCATGATGTACAACCAGTTCGGGCAGGACACCTCGGCGTTCTGGATGGTCGCGATGACGATCTCCGACGCCCGGGACGCCTACGTCGAGCTCCGCGCCCGTGCGCTGGCACTGCTGCTGATCACGCTGCCCTACGCCACGCTCGTGACCGTCCTGACCACCGCGATGCTCGGGGACTGGCCCCGGCTGCCGGAGGCCCTGGGAGTGTCCTTCGCCCTGCTGGGCGCGATGCTCGCGACCGGCGCGTGGACGTCGGCGTGCTTCCCGTACTCCATTCCGCAGGAGGGCTACAAGAACGTCGCGCCGGGGCAGACCGGGCTCGCCTGGATCTCGATCTTCGGCGGCATGGTGGCGGCGGCCGTGCTGTGCGCGCCGGTCATCGCGCTCACGATCTGGCTGAACGTGAGCGCGGACGGCGAGGGCCTGACGTGGCTGCTGTTCCCGGTGGGCACGGTGTACGGCGCAGCCATCGGCCTGCTCGGTCTCCGCCTCGCCGCCCCGCGCACGGCCCGCCGCCTCCCGGAGATCCTCACCGCGGTCAGCAAGGGCTGAGCGCCCCGGACAAACGGCACGGGCGGCCGGGCTCAGCCGGTGCGGAGGGTGGCCAGGAACGGCTCGATCGCCGTCCGCCAGGCCTCCGGCTGGTCGTAGTGGACCAGGTGGCCGGCGTCGGCCACCTCCGCGTACCGGCCGCGGGGCAGGACGCGGACCATCTCCTGGGCCTCCGCGCGCCCCAGCTCGCCGTCGAGGCCGCGGACCACCAGGGTGGGGCACCGCACCTGGGCCAGCTCCTCCCAGTGCGCGTCGTAGACCCAGGTCTCGCGGGAGCGGAGCATCTGGTCCGGGTCGAAGACCGGCCGCCACCCGTCCGGGGACTCGGCCATCACCTCGGCGTAGAACTCACCGCGGGCCGGGTTCGGCCGCTCCACCCAGGGGTCGTCCTCACCGAACCACTTGCGCACGTCGGCGAGCGTGGCGAACGGGAGGGGCCAGGCCTTGAACCACTGGGCCCACTCGCGCTGCGAGGCGGCCCCGAGCGCGGAGGCCCGCATGTCGCAGATGATCACCCCGCGCACCAGGTCCGGCCGCTTGGCGGCCAGCTGCCAGGCGGTCAGCGCGCCCATCGCGTGGCCGATGAGGACGGTCGGGCCGAGGCCCAGCTGCTCCAGGGCGGCCTCGGTGTCGTCGACATAGGCGTCCCGGGTGAACGAGGCCTGCGCGGGCTTGTCGCTGCGGCCGTGGCCACGCTGGTCGAGGGCGACGGCCCGGTACCGCTCGGAGAGCCAGCGGGCGGTGGACGCCCAGTGCGAGGCCCGTCCCATGAGCCCGTGCAGTAACAGCACGCTCGTGTTCCCGGCGGCGTGCTCCGCCGGGTCGCCGCCGGTCTTGGGGGGATCGCCGAACTCCCAGGCGGCGAGCCGTACGCCGTCCGCCCCCGTCACGTCGATACGTCGCGCCATCGTGTTGGCACCCCCAAGCTCGCTGCCTGCCGTGCTGCTTGCCCTGCCTGCTGTTGCCGCCCCGCACAGGTTATCGAATGCGCTTTCGAGAACCCCGTTCCCGCCGCCAACACCCCTCGATCGAGTGACACCCCTCGGGGATTGATCGTCGTGGCCGAGGGGAGATCTTCATCGGGAGGCGAACCGCTCGGGGAGACCGGTTCGAGGGGAATGACCCTGGGAGCTCGGGGCTCCGGGTCAGCACTGGGGAGGACAGGCCCCGGCGCCGTGCGGCGCCGGGGCCCCTCGCGTACTCACGGCACATCCTCCGCCCCTCCCCGGCCGGGCGACATCATGCCGGGCCCGGCCAAGAGCCCCTCGCGTCATATGCCTCACGCGACAGCCTCGCACGTGAACCCGGCGAGCGCTGCACTTCGGCACACTGGATCTCGGATTCGGCGCGATCACACCGGAACCCCAACTCCCTGCCGGGCCAGACGAGTTGGGGTTCAAGCCGACGATGTTGCGATGTGGTGATCCAGCGATGCGGCGATTCGGCGGCAGGCCCCGGGCCCTAGGGCTTGGCGACGAACACGTGGGAGGCGACATCCTTCTCCAGCTCGGCCGCCTCGCCTCCGCTGCCCACCAGCACACCGCCCGCCGACTCCGTCACACTGACCACCGAGCCGGGCTGCACGCCCGCGCGGCGCAGCGTGTACATCAGCTGCGCGTCCGTCTGGATCGGCTCGCCGATCCGGCGCACCACGACCGTCTTGCCCTCGACCCCCGGGTCGAGATCGGCCAGGGACACCATGCCCTCGTCCAGGAACGGGACGGCGCCGTCCTTCTCGCCCAGCTCCTCCAGGCCCGGGATCGGGTTGCCGTAGGGCGACTCGGTCGGGTGCCGCAGCAGCTCCAGCACGCGACGCTCGACGGCCTCGCTCATCACGTGTTCCCAGCGGCAGGCCTCCGCGTGCACCTGCTCCCACTCCAGGCCGATCACGTCGACGAGCAGACACTCGGCGAGGCGGTGCTTGCGCATCACCCGGGTGGCCAGCCGACGGCCCTCGTCCGTCAGCTCCAGATGCCGGTCGCTGGCGACGGACACCAGGCCGTCACGCTCCATCCGGGCCACCGTCTGGCTGACCGTCGGCCCGCTCTGGTCGAGCCGCTCGGCGATCCGGGCGCGCATGGGGACCACGCCTTCCTCCTCCAGCTCGAGGATGGTGCGGAGGTACATCTCCGTGGTGTCGATCAGTCCGGACATACGTGCCCCTCGATGAGATCTGCGATTGGCTCTGCCGGAGGCTGGACGGCTCACCGGCGCATGCGCTGGCCCTGGACTCAATTCTGACCCATCGCACCGACAACCGGGGCATGCCGTGGAGACGCCGGGCATTCACCGGGTGGTACAGGCTGCCACGGAGGTCTGCCCGGCCCCTGCCGCCATGTTGACACGGCGCTGGTCCGGACCGCACGGTGATCCGCAGCAGCTCACCCCGAAGGGATGGTCCCCCATGAGCGACCGCACGGCGGCCGACCGGTTCCTCGACGCCGCGATCGACCTGCTGCACCGGGTCCGCGACGAGGAGGCCGACTCCGTGGCGGCCGCGGGCACCCTGCTCGCGGACACGGTCGCGGACGGCGGACGCCTCTTCGCCTTCGGCGCCGGCCACTCCTCGCTCGCCGCGCAGGACATCGTCTACCGCGCGGGGGGACTCGCCCTGATGAACCTGCTCGCCGTCCCGGGTGCCGTCGGCGTCGACGTGATGCCGGCCACCCTCGGTTCCGCCCTCGAACGCGTCGACGGCCTCGCGAGCGCCGTGCTCGACGCGTCACCGGCCCGCGAGGGCGACGCCCTGGTGATCGTCTCCCTGTCCGGGCGCAACGCGCTCCCGGTGGAGATGGCCATGAACGCCCGCGCCCTGGGCATGAAGGTCATCGGCGTGACCTCGGTGGCGTACGCGGCGGAGACGACGTCCCGGCACGTGTCGGGGACGTATCTGAAGGACCACTGCGACCTCGTCCTGGATTCCAAGATCGCGGTCGGCGACGCGGAACTCACCCTGGACAACGTCCCCGCCCCCTTCGCCCCCGCCTCCACGGTCGTCACCGCGGCCCTGCTCCAGGCGGTCGTGGCCGACGCCGCCGCCACCCTGGCCGACCGGGGCATCGAGCCCCCGCTCCTGCGCTCCGGCAACGTCGACGGCGGCCACGACTGGAACGGCCGCGTCATGGACCGGTACGCCGACCGGATCTTCTACCGGCGCTGAGAACCCGGCGCCACTCCGGGCGCCCGTCACTCCGGGCGCCCGGTCGCTCCCGCCGCCCCCGTCATTCCCGCTGCCCGGTGGCCCCCGCCAGGTCCAGGGCCGTGGCGATGCGTGCGGCCACGTCCTCCGCGTACATCACGTCAAAGCGTTCGAACGCGTTCCGGCCCGGGCCGCGCAGAAACGTCACGGCGCCCAGCGTCCGGCCGCGGCTGCGCAGCACCGTGCACAGGGCGTGTGCCGCGTCCGCCGGCCACTGCCGGGACACCGCCCACACACGCGCCTCCTCCGCCGGCACCGCCCCCGCGTCGGCCCGCACCGAGCCGGTCCGCTCCACGCACCGCAGCGCCGGATGCCCCTCGCGGTACCGCGCCGGCAGGCCCGCCCGCCCGGCCAGTCTGCTCGGCCCCGGCGCCCCGGAGGGGGTGGCCGCGATCCGCACCAGCCGGACCCGCCCGGCGCTCTCCCCCTCGTCCGCCGTCCCGTCGGGCCCCCGGTCGGCCACCCGGTCGATCAGCGCGTGGTCGGCGAATCCGGCCAGCGCGAAGTCCAGGTGGACGGTGACCGCCTCCGCCGGGTCCTCGCACTCGGCCGCCGCCCGCGCCGCCCGGTGCAGCTGCTGCGCGCGGAACCGCAGCAGCGACGCCTCCTGCTCGCTCTGCCGGGACTCGGTGACGTCCTGGAACAGCCAGCCCACACCGAGCGGCACCGGCTCCTCCGCCAGCGGCGACGACAGCCGCACGAATCCGCACCGCCAGCACCGCCGCCGCTCGCCCTCCGGTTCCCGCACGCTCACCCAGATGTCGGCGGGCGCGGGCGGGGTGCCCTCGGCCAGCACGTGGGCGAGCCCGCTCTCCAGCTCCTCCACACCCTGCGACAGCAGCTCCCCGAGCGGCCGTCCCAGCACGGAGCCGCGTCCCGTGCCGAGCGCGCGGGCCGCGTGCGGGTTCACCACGGCGGGCCGCAGATCGGCGTCGACGAGCACGACGCCCCAGCTCGCGTCCTCCAGCAGCGCCTCGCTCAGCGCGATCGACCGTTCCAGGTCGATCTGCGCGTGCACCTCGCTGAACGCGCAGTACACGCCCGCCGGCTTCCCGTCCGGCCCGCGCACGGCCGCGGACTGCGTCCGCACCAGCACCCGGCCGCCGTCCTTCGTCAGCAGCGCGAACTCGTGCACCTGCCGGCCCGGCGCGCCCATGGCCGACATCAGCCGCGCCTCCACCTCCGCGGCGTCGGCGCCGCGGACCGCCCACCCGGCGAACCCCTGTCGGCCCACCGCCTCGGCCGCGGTCCACCCGAGGACGCGCTCCGCCTCCCGGTTCCAGTGCGTCACCACCCCGTCCGCGTCGAGGGCGCACAGGGCGGCATCCATGCCGTCCAACAACGCGGCCAGCAGATCGGACCCACCCGGGCTCTCCCGCCCGGGCTCGTCGGGCCCCAGTTCGTCGGTGGCCCCACTACGCCGGGAAGCGCTCACCTGGACCCCCTGCAGGCTGTGTCCGCACGTACGGCACATCGGTCGGCTCACTTGCAATCATTCAACTTGAACGTGACCCAGCGCACACCGGATTCCCGCAACATCGAAGGAATCGTTGAAGGAATCGTCGCACTGCCCCGGCATCACCGCGGCCGGCCGTGCCGCAGCGTCGCGGCGCTGCGGCACGGTCGGCCCGGTTCGGCGTCCGCACACGCGGGCGGCAGGGGGCGTCACCCCTCCGGGAAGTGGGACCAGAAGTGTTCCACGATGTCGTCGAGGTAACGCCGCCCCTGCTCACCGGAGGCGTTGACGCCGCCGCCTCTGCTGAGGGTGGCCGCCATGAGGGACTGGTACTCGGTGTGCATGGCGCGCAACGGGTCCTGCAGCTCGCGGCGCTCCATCGAGAGAAGGCGGGCGATGTCGCGGATGTGGGCCTGCCAGCGGGTGGACACGGCCTCGGTGAGCAGCCGGGTGAGTTCCGCCTCCCCGCCGGTGATGGCGACGAAGTCCCTCGGGGGGAGCTTGAGGAGGGCGCCCAGTTTGGCCGACTGCCGTCGGTCGCCGGCCCATTGGCCGGTTTCCTCCATGCGGAGGTAGTCGTGAAGTCTCAGGCTGGTGACGCGGGCGACGTCCTCGGCGGCGAATCCGCTGGCGATCCGGTGTTCCCGCAGGGTGCGGGGAGCACCCATGAGGTCGCTCGGGGAACACCACAGTGCGCCGGCCAGAGCGGTGAGTTCGGTGGCGGTGGGCAGGGCGACACCGCGCTCCCACGCGGTGATGTGGTCGGGGGTGATGTGGGTCAAGCCGTAGGAGGCGCGCATGCCGTAGGCGACGTGGCCGGGGGCCATCCCGACCTTCCCGCGCAAGGTCCGGGCGGCGCGCGCGTTGAAGGGGAGCGGTGAGTTCACGCACCGAGAGTAGGGAGTGACCCACCGTGAAAACCATGCCCTCATGTCGCCTGCCTCCCGTTATGACGGGAAGGTCGCCGCGAATTCTGTAGGAACCGACGGGAGGCCGACTAGGGAATCAACTCCTCTTTTCCTCAAAGGCCTTGAGGAAATGGTTCAGGTTCGTAGAATCCGCTGGCGGTCCGCCACAGGCGTGTCCGAATTTCGGCATTTCGGCATTTCGATATTTCGGCGTTTCGACGTTCGCGAGGTTCCGAAATTTCGACGCCGCACGCGCCCGGCGGCTGCCGTCATGCTTCCCCGCACCTGCTCGCCCAGGAGACCCGCTCATGCAAACCCTCACGACCGACCCGGTCGACCCGGCGCCCGCCAGAGCCCACGGCCCGCTCGACCGGTTCTTCCGCATCAGTGAACGCGGCTCGACCTACGCCAGGGAGATACGCGGTGGCTTCGCCACGTTCTTCACGATGGCCTACATCCTGGTGCTGAACCCCATCATCCTGGGCAGTACCGAGGACAAGTTCGGCCACACCCTGAGCGCCACCCAGCTGGCGACCGCCACCACCCTGGTGGCCGCCGTGATGACCGTGATCATGGGTGTGGCCGGCAACCTGCCGCTCGCCCTGGCCGCGGGTCTGGGTCTCAACGCCGTCGTCGCCTTCCAGATCGCTCCCCTGATGGCCTGGGAAGACGCGATGGGCCTGGTCGTGCTCGAGGGCCTGCTGATCTGTGTCCTGGTGCTGACCGGTCTGCGCGAGGCCGTCATGCACGCCATCCCGCAGCCGCTCAAGCAGGCGATCAGCGTCGGCATCGGCATGTTCATCGCCTTCATCGGCTTCGTGGACTCCGGGTTCGTGTCGCGCATCCCGGACGCCGCGAACACCACCGTGCCCGTCCAGCTCGGCACCGGCACCCTCACCGGCTGGCCCATGCTCGTGTTCTGCCTCGGTGTGCTGCTGACGTTCGTCCTCATGGCCCGCAAGGTGCGGGGCGCCATCCTCATCAGCATCCTGGCGATGACGGTGTTCGCCGTCGTCGTCAACGAGTTCGCCGACGTCAAGAGCTGGGGCCTCACCGCCCCCGAGCTGCCCGGCAACCCCGTCGCCGCGCCCGACTTCGGGCTCCTGGGGCAGTTCGACCTGCTCGGCGCGTTCGGTCAGATCGGCGTGCTCACCATCGTCCTGCTGATCTTCACGCTCATCCTGTCCGACTTCTTCGACACGATGGGCACCGTCGTCGGCGTCACCGCCGAGGCCGGGCTGCTCGACGAGCGCGGGCAGGTCCCCGGTCTGGGCCGGGTCCTGTTCATCGACAGTGCGGCGGCCGTCGCGGGCGGTGCCTCCTCGTCCTCGTCCGCCACCACCTACATCGAGTCCGCCGCCGGTGTCGGCGAGGGCGCCCGGACCGGCTTCGCCAACCTCGTCACCGGCGGCCTGTTCGCTCTCGCCCTCTTCTTCACCCCCCTGCTCACCATCGTGCCGATGCAGGCCGCGGCCCCCGCCCTGATCGCGGTGGGCTTCCTGATGATGACGCAGGTCAGGCACATCGACTGGGACCGCTTCGAGCTCGCCGTCCCCGCCTTCCTGACCGTCGTGGTCATGCCGTTCACCTACTCCATCAGCAACGGCATCGGCGCCGGCTTCATCTCCTACGTGGTCATCAAGGCCTGCCTGGGCAAGGGCCGCGAGGTGCACTGGCTGCTGTGGAGCACCGCGGGGCTCTTCCTCGTCTACTTCGCCATCGACCCGCTGAAGCAGCTGCTCGGCGTCTGACGGCACCGGCCCCGCCACCTCCGCTCCGGAATCACCGAAAAAAAGTGGTTGCTCCGGAGGGAATCGCTTCTTAGGCTGGCGGTACTTCGGAGAGGAGGTGGTTCGGCAGATGTATGAATACCGGACGGAAGAGGTGGCTGCGGGCCAGTAGCCCGTCGCCGTACTCGGTTCGGCGCCGGACCGGCGTGTGCGAGATACACGCGACCGGCCCAACCCAACGCAGTCGCCCGACCCGCGAGTCGCCGGTACGTCCGGCCGGCCCCTCCTTCGGAGGGCCAGGCTCGCGGGTCGTCTGTTTTTTCAGTGGTTTCGGGGTTTTCAGGGTTTTCGGGGTTTTCGGGTTCTCAGGACTCTCGCGCTCAGCGGGCGAGGTCCGCGTAGCCCTCGATCTCGTGCAGGCCGCGGCTGCCGGGGCCGATGTAGTGGGCGGAGGGGCGGACCAGGCGGCCGGTGCGCTTCTGCTCCAGGATGTGGGCCGACCAGCCCGCGGTGCGGGCGCAGGTGAACATCGAGGTGAACAGGTGGGCCGGGACCTCGGCGAAGTCGAGGACGATGGCGGCCCAGAACTCGACGTTGGTGGCCAGGACGCGGTCGGGGCGGCGGGCGTGCAGCTCGGCCAGGGCGGCCTTCTCCAGGGCCTCGGCGACCTCGAAGCGCGGGGCCCCCAGGTCGCGCGCGGTGCGGCGCAGGACACGGGCACGCGGGTCCTCGGCGCGGTAGACGCGGTGGCCGAAGCCCATGAGGCGTTCGCCCCTGTCGAGTGCCTGCTTCACATACGCCTCGGCGTCGCCCGTGCGCTCGATCTCCTCGATCATGCCGAGGACCCGTGAGGGGGCTCCGCCGTGCAGCGGTCCCGACATGGCACCGACGGCGCCCGAGAGGGCCGCGGCCACGTCCGCGCCGGTGGAGGCGATGACGCGGGCCGTGAAGGTGGAGGCGTTCATGCCGTGCTCGGCGGCCGAGGTCCAGTACGCGTCGACGGCGGCGACGTGCTTGGGGTCGGGTTCGCCGCGCCAGCGGATCATGAAGCGTTCGACGATGGAGTGCGCCTTGTCGATCTCACGCTGCGGGACCATGGGCCGGCCCTGGCCGCGCGCGGACTGGGCGACGTAGGAGAGGGCCATGACGGCGGCGCGGGCGAGGTCCTCACGGGCCTGCTCGGCGTCGATGTCGAGGAGCGGTTTCAGGCCCCACGCGGGTGCCAGCATGGCGAGCGCGGACTGGACGTCGACGCGGACGTCACCGGAGTGGACGGGGATCGGGAACGGCTCGGCGGGCGGCAGGCCGGGGTTGAAGGCGCCGTCGACGAGCAGGCCCCAGACGTTCCCGAAGGAGACGTGCCCGACCAGATCCTCGATGTCGACGCCCCGGTACCGGAGGGCGCCGCCCTCCTTGTCCGGTTCGGCGATCTCCGTCTCGAACGCGACGACTCCTTCGAGTCCGGGTACGAAGTCGGACATCTGGCGGCTCCTCGTGGTGTGGGCGACGGATGGTGGTGTTGTGGGGGGTGGTGTCGTTGAGGGGTGTCGTTGGGGGGTGTTGTCGTGGGGTGGGGCGACCTCGTGCGGGCCGGTCGACAGGAACGGGGTGCGCGCCCGTCGGATCCGCGGTCCCCTGTGAGGACTCGCGGTCCGGACGCCACCGGTCACCCCTGTGATGCCCGGTGGGCGGTCACCCAACCGGATCAATGCCAGCACGATATCCCTGAGTGCCATTTTTGGGGAGGGTTCACGACACTCAGTGCCATACTAGGCGGTGGCACACCGGGTCCCCACGCGATCCGTAAATACGGCAGGATGACGGCGTGACCGACCGTGACTCCGTCCCCCTCGCTCTCGCCTCGATGCGCAAGCAGTACCGGGCCGAGGGGCTTTCCGAGACCGATCTGGCCGCCACTCCCGTCGAGCAGTTCGCGCGCTGGTTCAAGCAGGCCGCGACGGACGGCGGGCTGTTCGAACCGAACGCCGTGGTCGTCTCCACGGCGGACGCGCAGGGCCGGCCCAGTTCCCGCACGGTGCTGCTGAAGCACTTCGACGAGCGGGGGTTCGTGTTCTACACGAACTACGACTCCCGCAAGGGGCGCGAGCTGACCGGGAACCCGTACGCCTCGCTGCTGTTCCCGTGGCATCCGATGGCCCGGCAGGTCATCGTCACCGGAGTCGCGCTGCGCACCGGCCGGGACGAGACGGCCGCCTACTTCCGCACCCGGCCGCACGGCTCACAGCTGGGCGCCTGGGCGAGCGGCCAGTCCTCGGTGCTCGCGAGCCGTACGGAGCTGGACACGGCGTACGCGGAGCTCGCGGCCCGGTACCCGGAAGGCGAACAGGTGCCGGTGCCGCCGCACTGGGGCGGTTTCCGGGTGGCCCCGCAGGCGGTGGAGTTCTGGCAGGGCCGGGAGAACCGCCTGCACGACCGCCTGCGGTACGTGGCACAGGCGGACGGGGGCTGGAGGGTGGAGCGGCTGAGCCCGTGAGTGCGAAGCCGCACCCGTGAACGCCACGCCGCGCACGGTGCGCTCGCCGGCCCCCGGAACACCGACCGCCCCTCGCCTCAGTCCAGCACCCCGTCCAGCGCCCCCTCCAGGAGGGCCGCCCACTGTCCCACCACCCGTTCGCGGCGGGCCGCGTCGTCGGTGAGGAGGTTGGCCAGGCCCAGGCCGCGGGCCATGTCGAGGAGGCCCTGGACGGTCTCGCGGACGCCGGGACGGGACTCGTCGGCGCCCAGGAGGTCGACGGCGATGCGGTGGGACTCCCGGCCGACACGCGCCTCCAGTTCGGTCACGCGCGGGCGCAGCTGCTCCTCGTCGGAAGCGGCGACCCACAGGTGGAGGGCGGCACGGAACAGGGGCCCGGTGTAGAGGTCGACCAGGGCGGTGACCACCGCGCGGCGGTCACCGGCGGCCGCTCCCTCGGGGAAGAGCGCACGCAGCGCGGTGGAGCGTTCCTCTGCGACGTACTCGACGGCGGCCGTGAACAGGTCCTCGCGGGTCGGGAAGTGGTGCTGGGCCGCCCCCCGGGAGACACCGGCGCGTTCGGCGACGACGAGGACCGTGGAGCCCGCCCAGCCGTGTTCGGCGAGACAGGCCACGGCGGCTTCCAGGAGGCGCTGCCGGGTGGCCCGGCTGCGGTCCTGCTTGGGGACGCGTTCGGCACGGTCGGCCGCCGCGCTCACACCACCCATTCCGGATCCCGTCGTTCGAGGAAGGCCGTCATCCCCTCGCGCGCGTGGGCGGAGGCGAAAAGGCGGGCCGAGAGCGCCGTCAGGTGGGCGGCGTCCCGGTCGAAGGTCTCCAGCACCCTAGCCGTGAGCAGCCGTTTCGTCTCGGCCAGGGCCTCGGGGGCGGATCTGCGCAGACCGTCGAGGATGGGCGCGAGCGTCTCGTCCACGTCGTCACCGGCGGCGGTGAGCAGTCCGATGCGGGCGGCTTCGTCGGTGTCGAGGCGTTCGCCGGTGAGGTAGTAGCGGGCCAGCGCGCGCGGGTCGGTGCGGGGCAGCAGCGGCAGGGAGATGACGGCGGGGGCGACCCCGACACGGACCTCGGTGAAGGCGAAGGTCGCCGTGTGGGAGGCGACGGCGATGTCACAGGCGGCGAGCAGGCCGATGCCGCCCGCGCGGACGTGCCCGGTGACCCGCGCGACGACCGGTTTGGGCAGCTCGACGATCTGCCGCAGCAGGCCCACCAGGGCCTCGGGAGGGTTGGGGTCTCCCCTGCTCGAGCGAAGCCGGGAGCTTGGGGAAGGGTCGCGCAGGTCGGCGCCCGCGCTGAAGGTGTTGCCGGTGTGGGTGAGGACCACCGCGCGGACGCCGGTGTCCTGGCCGGCGTCGGTCAGTGCCTCGGCCAGTTCCCCGACGAGGGCGGCGGACAGGGCGTTGCGGCGCTCCGGGGCGTCGAGGGAGAGCGTTTCGACGCCCCGCACACGCGTGCGGCCGATCAGGGTCACGAGGGCTCCTTGTGCGCCGCGCGGAGTTCACGGCGCAGGATCTTTCCGGAAGTGGCGCGGGGGACGGCGGCGAGGAAGACGTCTGCGTACTCGCTGCGGAACACGGTTCCTCCAGGACGGCCGAGAAGCCGAGCGGGCCTAGTACGACTTGGGAAGGCCCAGGGTCTGGTGGGAGACGTAGTTGAGGATCATCTCCCGGCTCACCGGGGCGATACGGGACACGCGCGCGGCGGTTATCAGCGAGGCGAGCCCGTACTCGCGTGTGAGGCCGTTCCCGCCGAGGGTGTGCACGGCCTGGTCGACGGCCTTCACACAGGCCTCGGCGGCCGCGTACTTGGCCATGTTGGCGGCCTCGCCCGCGCCCGTGTCGTCACCGGCGTCGTAGAGGTGGGCGGCCTTCTGCATCATCAGGCGGGCCAGTTCGAGGTCGATGTGCGCCTGCGCGAGAGGGTGCGCGATGGCCTGGTGGGCGCCGATGGGCGCGTTCCAGACGGTGCGCTCACGCGCGTACTCGACGGCGCGGGAGAGCGCGTGGCGGCCCATGCCGATCGCGAAGGCGGCGGTCATGACGCGTTCGGGGTTGAGCCCGGCGAAGAGCTGGAGCAGACCGGCGTCCTCATCGCCGACAAGCGCGTCGGCGGGCAGCCGTACGTCGTCGAGGACCAGCTCGAACTGCTTCTCGACGGCGTTGAGTTCCATGTCGATGGGGCGCCGCTGGAAGCCCTCGGTGTCGCGGGGGACGACGAACAGGCAGGGCTTGAGTTTTCCCGTGCGGGCGTCCTCGGTGCGGCCGACGATGAGGGTGGCGTCGGCGATGTCGACACCGGAGACGAACACCTTGCGGCCGGTGAGGATCCAGTCGGTGCCGTCCTTGCGTGCCGTCGTGGTGATGCGGTGGCTGTTGGACCCGGCGTCGGGTTCGGTGATGCCGAAGGCCATCAGGCGGCTGCCGTCAGCCAGGGCGGGCAGCCACTCCCGTTTCTGAGCCTCGGTGCCGAAGCGGGAGATGACGGTGCCGCAGATGGCCGGGGAGACGATCATCATCAGCAGGGGGTTGCCGGCGGCTCCCATCTCCTCCAGGACGAGGGAGAGTTCGGCGATGCCGCCGCCACCACCGCCGTACGCCTCCGGCAGGTTGACGCCGATGTAGCCGAGCTTGGCGGCGTTCTGCCAGAACGGGCGGCTGTCGGCGCCGGGGGTGCGGGGGTGGTTCTTCGCGAACGAAGCGACGGCTGCGCGCAGCGCCTTGTGCTCTTCCGGTTCGATGTGAGTGGTCACTCGGTCCTCCGGGCTGCGGGTGATCGGTGGCTGGGCGCGCAGTTCCCCGCGCCCCTAGGTGGGTTGCACTACCGCCAGCAACATGCCGGGCTCCACCTGCTGTCCCGGGGTGGCGTGGAGGGTGCTCAATGTTCCTGTGACCGGGGCGGTGATCTGGTGTTGCATCTTCATCGCCTCCAGCCACAGCAGGGGCTGGCCAGCCTTCACCGGCGCCCCCTCGGTCAGGCCCTCGGCGATGCGGACGACCGTGCCCGGCATGGGGGCGAGGAGGGAGCCGGGGGCGTGCCGGGCGGCGGGGTCGGGGAAACGGGGCAGGGCGGTGAGGGCGGTGGCGCCCACGTACACACGGTCGCCGTAGCGGCTGACCTCGTAGCGGCGCCGTACGCCGTCCACGTCCAGGATCACGAGCCCCGCGTCGGCGTGTACGACCGGCACCCCGTCGGCCGCCAGGCCGTCGCGTGTGTGCCGGTAGCGGACCTCGTGTTCCTCGCCCGCCATCGCGTACCGCTTGACCTGCGGCTGCGAGGGCAGGTTGCGCCAGCCGCCGAAGCGGGAGCGGCCGTGGGCGTCGGCGAGGGCGGCGGCGAGCGGGGCGTACGGGTCGGGGGCCGGGGTGGTCAGCTCGGTCAGGTGGCGGTCGTAGAAGCCGGTGTCCATACGGGCTCCGGCGAACTCCTCGTGCCGCAGGGAGCGGACGAGCAGGTCCCGGTTGGTGGCGGGGCCGTGGATCACCGCGCGGTCCAGGGCGGAGGCCAGCTTGCGGATCGCCTCCGCGCGGGTGGGGGCGTGGGCGACGACCTTGGCGAGCAGGGGGTCGTAGTGGACGCCGATGTCGTCGCCGTCGGTGCAGCCGGTGTCCAGGCGGATGCCTTCGGGGACGGCGAGGCGGTGCAGACGACCGGTCTGCGGGGCCCAGTCGTGGGCGGGGTCCTCGGCGTAGAGGCGGGCCTCGACGGCGTGCCCACGCGCGCGTGGCGGGTCCTTCTCGAGCGGGTGCCCCTCGGCGACGCGGATCTGCTCGGCGACGAGATCGACTCCGAACACGGCCTCCGTCACCGGGTGTTCGACCTGGAGACGGGTGTTCATCTCCAGGAAGTGCGCCCTGCCGTCCGCGACGAGGAACTCGACGGTTCCGGCGCCGACGTAACTGACGGCGCGGGCGGCGCGTACGGCGAGGGTGTGCAGTTCGCCGGTGAGCCGTGCGGACAGCCCGGGTGCCGGGGCCTCCTCGACCACCTTCTGGTGGCGGCGCTGGAGGGAGCAGTCCCGGGTGCCCAGCGCCCACACCGTGCCGTGGGTGTCGGCGAGGATCTGCACCTCGACGTGCCGTCCGTCCCGCACGTACGGCTCGACGAACACCTCGCCGTCGCCGAAGGCGCTCGCCGCCTCCGCGCGGGCGGCGGCCAGTTCGCCGTCGAGGTCCGCGAGGCGCCGTACGACGCGCATCCCGCGTCCGCCGCCGCCCGCCGCGGCCTTCACCAGCACCGGCAGGTCGGCCTCGGTGACCTCACGCAGGGGCTCGATCCCCATCAGTTCCTTGGCGCGCGTCTTGGACGCCATCGCCTCGATCGCCTCCGGGGGCGGCCCGATCCACACCAGCCCGGCGTCCTGGACGGCCCGCGCGAAGCCGGCGTTCTCGGAGAGGAACCCGTAGCCGGGGTGCACGGCGTCCGCGCCGGCCGCGAGGGCCGCCTTCACGATCAGGTCGCCGCGGAGGTAGGTGTCGGCGGGCGCCGCACCCGGGAGCCGTACCGCCGTGTCCGCCACGCGCGCGTGGAGGGCGCTCTCGTCGGCGTCCGAGTGCACGGCGACCGTCCGGATCCCGAGCTCACGGCAGGTGCGGACGACACGGCAGGCGATCTCGCCCCGGTTCGCCACCAGAACGGAATTGATCGAGGTGATCGAGGTGAACACAGTCCCTCACATCCGGAAGACGCCGAAGCCACCGCGCACGCCCTCGTAGGGCGCGGTGTGGATGGCCGACAGGCACAGGCCGAGGACGGTACGGGTGTCGCGCGGGTCGATGACTCCGTCGTCGTACAGCCGCCCGGACAGGAACATGGGCAGCGACTCGGACTCGATCTGCTGCTCCACCATGGCGCGCAGCGCCGCGTCCGCCTCGTCGTCGTAGGGCCGGCCCTTCGCCGCCGCCGACTGCCGGGCGACGATGGACAGCACGCCGGCCAGCTGCTGCGGGCCCATGACGGCGGACTTGGCACTGGGCCAGGCGAACAGGAAGCGCGGGTCGTACGCCCTCCCGCACATGCCGTAGTGCCCGGCGCCGTAGGAGGCGCCCATGAGGACGGACAGGTGGGGGACGCGGGAGTTGCCGACCGCGTTGATCATCATGGCGCCGTGCTTGATGATGCCGCCCTGCTCGTACTCCTTGCCGACCATGTAGCCGGTGGTGTTGTGCAGGAAGAGCAAAGGGATGTCGCGCTGGTTGGCGAGCTGGATGAACTGGGCGGCCTTCTGCGACTCCTCGCTGAACAGCACCCCCCGGGCGTTGGCGAGGATGCCGACGGGATAGCCGTGCAGGGCGGCCCAGCCGGTGGTGAGGCTGGTGCCGTAGAGCGGTTTGAACTCGTCGAAGTCGGAGCCGTCGACGATCCGCGCGACGACCTCGCGCGGGTCGAAGGGGATCTTCAGGTCGCCGGGGACGATGCCGAGGAGTTCGTCCTGGTCGTACTCGGGCGGCGCGGCCGGTCCCGGATCGGGGTACGCCTTGCGGTGGTTGAGGCGGGCCACGACCCGGCGTGCCTGCCGCAGGGCGTCCGGCTCGTCGACGGCGAAGTGGTCGGCGAGGCCCGACACGCGCGCGTGCATCTCGGCGCCGCCCAACGACTCGTCGTCGCTCTCCTCCCCGGTGGCCATCTTCACCAGCGGCGGACCGCCGAGGAACACCTTCGCCCGCTCCTTGACCATGATCACGTGGTCGGACATGCCGGGGATGTACGCGCCGCCGGCGGTGGAGTTTCCGAAGACGACGGCGACGGTGGGGACTCCGGCCGCCGAGAGCCGGGTCAGGTCCCGGAAGACGGCGCCCCCGGGGATGAAGATCTCCTTCTGGGAGGGCAGGTCGGCGCCGCCGGACTCCACCAGGCTGATGCAGGGCAGCCGGTTGGCGAGCGCGATGTCGTTGGCGCGCAGGGCCTTCTTCAGCGACCAGGGGTTGCTGGCACCGCCCCGCACGGTCGGGTCGTTGGCGGTGATCAGGCACTCCACGCCCTCGACGACACCGATCCCGGTGACCAGGGAGGCACCGACGGTGTGGTCGCTCCCCCAGGCCGCCAGCGGGGACAGCTCCAGGAAGGGCGTGTCGGGGTCGAGGAGCAGCTCGATGCGCTCACGGGCGAGCAGCTTGCCGCGTTTCCGGTGCCGCTCGACGTACTTCTCGCCGCCGCCCGCGAGGGCCTTGGCGTGTTCGGCGTCGAGTTCGGCGAGCTTGGCGAGCATGGCCTCGCGGTGGGCCCGGTACTCCGGGTCGGCCGTGTCCAGGGCGGATTCGAGGACCGTCACAGCAGGGCCTCCGGGATGTCGAGGTGCCGGGAGCGCAGCCATTCACCGAGCGCCTTGGCCTGCGGATCGAAACGGGCCTGCGCGGCGACGCCCTCGCCGAGGATGCCCTCGACGAGGAAGTTCAGGGCGCGCAGGCGGGGCAGTACGTGCCGGGTGACGGGCAGATCGCGGGCCTCGGGGATCAGCTCCCGGAACCGCTCGACGGTCAGCTCGTGCGCGAGCCACCGCCAGGCGTCGTCGGAGCGAACCCAGACGCCGACGTTGGCGTTCCCGCCCTTGTCCCCGCTGCGGGCGCCGGCGAGGAGCCCGAGCGGGGCGCGGCAGGTCGGTCCGGGGGCCGGGGGTTCCGGCAGCTCCGGCTCCGGCACGTCCGCGAGTACGGCGGTGTCGTGGGGCGGCTCCACAGTGATCCGGCGTCCGTCATGGAGGACGGCTACATGGCCGACGTCACCATGGGGGACGTACACGCCTTCGAACACCCCATAGGGAGCGCCCTTCCCCGGTGGCGCGAGCACATGGAAGCCGGGATAGCTAGCCAGCGCCAGTTCGATTGCGGCCCCGCTCAACGCACGCCCGACCGCCTCCTGCCCGGGGTCCCGCACGACGAGTCGCAGCAGGGCGCTCGCGGTCTCCTCCGTGTCCGCGTCGGGCCGGTCGGTGCGCACCGGCTCCCACCGCACCTCGGCGGGCGGCGACTTGGCGAGCGCGCCAGTCATCTGCTCCCGTACGAGATCCGCCTTGGCCTCGATGTCGAGCCCGGTGAGGACGAACACGACCTCGTTGCGGAAGCCGCCGAGCCGGCTCCGCCCGACCTTGAGCGTGGGCGGCGGCGCCTCCCCTTCGGCGCCTTCGACGCGTACCCGGTCGGGGCCGTCCTGGCTGAGCCGTACGGTGTCCAGCCGGGTGGTGACGTCGGGTCCGGCGTACCGGGCGCCGCCCGTCTCGTAGAGCAGCTGCGCGGTGACGGTGCCGACGTCGACGAAGCCGCCGGTGCCGGGGTGCTTGGTGATGACGCAGGAACCGTCCTCGTGCAGTTCGGCGAGGGGGAAGCCGGGCCGCAGCAAGTCACCGGGCGGCCGCTCGCCGAAGAAGGCGTAGTTGCCGCCGGTGGCCTGGGTCCCGCACTCCAGCACGTGCCCGGCGACGACGGCGCCCGCCAGCCGGTCGTACTCCGTCGGCGCCCAGCCGAAGTGGGCGGCGGCCGGCCCGGTGACCAGGGCCGCGTCGGTGACCCGCCCGGTGACCACGATGTCGGCGCCCTCGCGCAGACAGGCCGCGATGCCGAAGCCGCCCAGGTAGGCGTGCGCGGCCAGCGCGCCCGGGTGGGCGGCGGTGAGGTCGTCGCCCTCCACGTGCGCGACGCGTACCGGGATGCCGAGCCGCCCGGCCAGCTCCCGTACGGCGTCCGCGAGCCCGGCCGGGTTGAGCCCGCCGGCGTCGGTGACGATCCTGACGCCGCGCTCGTGGGCGAGGCCGAGGCAGTCCTCCAGTTGCCGCAGGAAGGTGCGGGCGTACCCGGCAGAGGGGTCCTTGAGCCGGTCGCGGGCCAGGATGAGCATGGTCAGCTCGGCGAGGTAGTCGCCGGTGAGGACGTCGAGCGCACCGCCGGTGAGCATCTCGCGCAGGGCGTCGAAGCGGTCGCCGTAGAAGCCGGAGGCGTTGCCGATGCGCAGGGGCGTCGCCGTCACCGCGCGGTGTCCCCCTTCGGTTCCCGGCCACCTCCGGGCGGCCCGGCGAAGGCCTGGGCGATGTCCAGCCAGCGGTCGGCGTCGGAGCCGTCGGCGGTGAGGGCGAGATCGGCGCGGTGGGCGCGCTGGGTCACCAGGAGGCAGAAGTCGAGCGCGGGGCCGGTGACGCGGTCCGTGGCGTCCTCGGGACCGTACGTCCACAGTCCGCCCGAGGGGGCGGTGAGTTCGACGCGGAACTGCTCGAACGGCGTGGGCAGTCCGTGCACCCCGAAGGCGAAGTCACGGGTGCGGATACCGAGCCGCACCACATGCCGGAGCCGGTCGGTGGGTGGCCGCACCACACCCAGCGCGTCGGCCACGTCCAAGCCGTGGGCCCAGGTCTCCATGAGCCGGGCGGTGGCCATGGAGGCCGTCGACATGGGCGGGCCGTACCAGGGGAACCGCGCCCCCTCGGGCGCTGCCCGCAGGGCGTTCTCGAGGGCCTCGCGTCCGGCGCGCCAGTCCGCGAGCAGCCGTGCGGGCGGCAGGCCCGCCCCCTCCTCCGCGGCGTTGTCCACGAAGTCCCCGGGCTCGGTCAGCGCCTTCTCGACCTCGCGGGCGAAGGCGCCCTGATCGGTCACGGCGAGCAGCGAGGAACGGTCGGTCCAGGCGAGGTGCGCGATCTGGTGGGCGACGGTCCAGCCGGCGGCGGGCGTCTGTCGCGCCCACTCCTGCGGGCTCAGCCCGGCCACCAGCCGGTCGAGTTCGTCGCTCTCCGCACACAGGTCGTCGATCACGGGCGTCGGGTCGGCCATGGAGCGAGCATGACAGGCCCTCAGAAAACAATCAAGCACGCTTGCTGGGTTCTGTTCCGCCATCACAGCAGCAGCGGGCAAGGCCGGGTGGCAACGGTACCCACTCGCCCACGAACATTGGTTCGCGCTAATTTCCAGACGTGGCCGACCCTTATGAGCTGCGCTTCTTCGAAGACGTGCTGGAACAGGAGAGGAAGAAAGGGCAGGGCGAATGAACCTCGGCTCCATGGACGACCTGACGACCGACATCACACCCGAGAAGCGCGAGCGTATTGATGCCATCAAGGCGGAGATGGTCGATGCGGAGCGCGGACACGAGTTGGCCACGCTCCGCAAAGCTCAAGACTCACGCGTTTCCTTTGGTGTCCGTAGTGATGGTGTCATCTGGTGATGTCGTGTCGTGGGTCCGGTACCGGTGCCGGTATGGCAGGCGCGTGCGAGGTTCGAATGTGTGACCTTTGCGCGGATGTGTCGTTGATCGGATGACAGCATCACGGGTGAAGGAGGACTGGTGAGCCGGAAGGTGCCGGTCGGCGAGGGCGAGACCTCCCGCACAGCGTGCACTCGTGGCCTGCTGCGCGCGGCGGTCGACGAGAAGACCGGTGAACTCATGTCCGCTTCCTTGCTGGCCGAGCGGGTCGGCTGGGCCGTGGACCTGGTGTCCGGCCTGACAAGCGAGCTGATGGCCGAACGCTGGAACACCACCGACGTGGACATCCTCGCCTCCGGTGAGGACGCGGGGGGCCGGAAGCTTCCGTCGAACGCCTGGATGGCGCTGCGCCGCCTGGGCTGGACCGTGACCGCTCCCAAGGGTGTGAAGGTCAACGACCGGATCGTGCGCATGGCCCAGGAACAGGCCGGCCGCACGCTCCGCTGTGCGAAGTGGCGCGCGGACCTCACCTGCGGTGTCCTTGGGACCTGGCCCGCCGATCCGGCCAGGCGGACCGCCCAGGAGTGGGACGCTGTCCGCGAAGCGGTACCCGGCGGGCAGCATCTGCCGTCCAGCGTCATCAAGTCCCGCACCCGGCAGATCGCCGCGTTCGCCAGGAAGCACGGGCGGATGCCGGCCGATGTGCTCCAGCTGGAGGCCGCGCCCCGGGCTGCCCGGATGCTGCTGCTGTCCGCCTGCGACGGACAGCAGGCCGCCATCGAACGGCACGAGAGCGATCCGGGCCGGGCACTGCTGCGCCTGCAGCTCCCCACCCGGCCCGACCCGTGCTCCCACCGGGACTGGACGTGGACCGCCTGCCCCGTCGCGCTGCCGCCGACGATCCCCAAAAGCGCGGTGCTGCACCTGCCCACCCTGCGCATCCACCAGGGCACGGTACGGGCCGATCTCGCCTACACCCACGCCGTCCCGAAGACCCGGCGTACCGGGCACACGGTCGCGCTCGGTGTGGACTGGGGCCTGAACACCCTGCTGTCAGCCGGCACCGCCCGCCTCCACGAGGACGGGCGTATCACCGCTCCCGGCAGCGGGGGCATGTTCCGCGCGGCCGGCGTGCTCGCGAAACAGCACCGGCTGCGCCGCCTGTTCGAGCACCTTCAGGCGAAGGCCGACCACTACCAGCGGCTCATCGGCGACGACACCGACCACCCGCTGGCGGCCAGGACGCTGGCCCTCACCGACGAAATCCGGCGCGTGTCTGCCCGGCGGTCGAACCTCAACAACGCCCTCGCGCAGGCTGCCGCCCGTTGGACCGTCGACCAGGCCATCGCCGCTTCGGCGAGCGTGGCCTACGTCGAAGACCTCCGCTCCATGGAGGCCCGCGGCATGGGCCGCACGATGAACACCCGGCTCTCCCAGCAGGTGCGCGGGCGGATCGTCGACCGGATGCGGCACCTGGCCGCCGAAGCAGGTATCGCCGTCATCACCGTCCCGGCCCGCAACACCTCCAGGCACTGCCCCCATGCCTCGTGCCGCTGCGGCACCGCAAGGCACCGGACCGGCCCACCACACCGGGCTGGAAATGGGCGCTCTGCCCGTCCTGCGGATACCGGGGCGACCGCGACACGGGCGCGTGGAAGCGTATCGCCGCACGCGGCCTGACCCACCAGGCCAAGACCGTCACAGACCGCACCGGCGGCGCCATGGCCATCCGCTCCGTGATCGACAACCTCGAAGCCGAAGCCGCCATCACCCCGACCACCAGCACCGGGTGGGACCGGTCCAAGACCGGACCCACCCGGCCTCAGACGGCACGTCCGACGCCCAGGCGACGCCCAGGCGACGCCGGACACCCTCCCCCACCAGACCGCAAGGCCCGGCGGGCAAGCGTCCGGAGGGACACGCTCACACGGACCGGACCCGGCTGCCCCGCGCAGCCCACCGGCACCAGGACGTGACGAGGACCAGCACACCCACCACCGGCCCCCGGCCACGCGGAGCAGCACTGGGCGCGGGCTTCCACCTGCACGCTCACGCTTCCCCGCCCAGGTGGGCAGAACCCCCACCGGACCCCACGGTTCGCACAGGTTCGCTCAGCTGATCAGAGACGCTTCACCCAGATCCAGGTCGCCAAGGCGATGGGCGTCACGCAGGGCCGGGTCAGCCAGATCGAGCGAGGCACCGCTCGCCTGGACACCTCGACGATGGCGGCGTACCTGCACGCGATCGGTGGCGAGCTGACCATAACGGCCACCGTGGGAAACCTTTCGGCACGGCTGTAGAGCGCACCGGACCGCAGCCCGGCGCCGGCCCTCTCACGCGTCCCACCTGCGGTTACGGCGCGCGCCACACGGATGCGGCGGCCTCACGGTACAGGGAACTCGCCGTGGCCAGGTGTCCGCGTACCTCGTCGTCAGCGGCGGCGACCCGGGCGAGATGCTCGGCACGGTGGTACGCCTTGGCCATGACCGGGTGACGCTCGATTTCGATCAGCACGGCCCAGTGGCTGGGGTAGGCGTGGACCGGCTTGAGCGAACCGTGTTCCACCGCTTCGGCGAGCGCCCGGTCCTTCGCCCGGTCGTATGCCGGCAGAAGGTCTGGGGCGACAACCGTGCAGGCGGCACGCAGGGCGCCCGGTGTGCGCTCCGGGCGAGGGATCAGTGGTCCACCGCCGACGGTCTCAGTGGGTTGCACGGGAGCGACTCCAGCCCCGTCGCCGCTCGCCCCGCCGCGACAAGCGTCAGGAAACAGCCCCCGGCGCCTTCGGGCGCCCCCGTCCCACCTGGGTCCGCACCGCCCCCATGCTCGCCGCGATGACCAGGGCGATGGCGGCGGCCTCGGTGAGGGTGAGGGCCTGGCTGAGGATGAGGAAGCCCGCGGCGGCGGCGATGGCCGGTTCCAGGCTCATCAGGATGGCGAAGGTGGAGGCGGGCAGACGGCGCAGGGCGAGGAGTTCCAGGGTGTACGGGAGGACGGAGGAGAGCACCGCGATCGCCGCACCCAGACCGAGGACCGTCGGGTCGAGGAGCTTGGTGCCGGACTCGGCGATGCCCAGCGGGAGGAACACCAGCGCCGCCACGCCCATGGCGAGGGCGAGCCCGTCGGCCTGCGGGAAGCGGCGGCCCGTACGCGCGCTGAAGACTATGTAGGCCGCCCACATGACACCGGCCCCCAGGGCGTAGGCGACACCCACGGGATCGAGGCTGTCGAAGCCCCCGCCGCCGAGCAGGGCGACACCGGCGAGGGCGAGTCCGGCCCAGACGAAGTTGATCGCGCGCCGGGAGGCCAGCACGGACAGGGCGAGCGGGCCGAGCACCTCCAGGGTGACCGCCGTACCGAGGGGGATGCGGGCGACGGACTGGTAGAAGAGGCCGTTCATCCCGGCCATCGCGAGTCCGAAGACGATCACCGTGGTCCAGTCGGCGCGCGAGTGCCCGCGCAGCCGGGGCCGGCACACCAGGAGCAGCACGACCGCGGCCACCAGCAGCCGCAGCGTCACGACGCCGAGCGCGCCGGCCCGCGGCATCAGGGTCACCGCGAGCGCCCCGCCGAACTGCACGGAGATCCCCCCGGCGAGCACCAGCCCGACGGGCCCCAGCGAGCCCCGTCCGCGCGGAGCACCCGCTCCGCCGGGCATATGCCCGGGAGCCGCCGCGGGGACGGCGGCCGGGGCCGGGACGGACGGGGTGGCGGAGCTGGGGGTGGTCACGGCGCCTTCCATGGGTTCGGTGCGGGGAGCGGGTGACCCCCTCGAGGATTGTGCATGAAGCTGAACTGTCCGGTCCAGAGTAATGGACTCGGTCAGCACCATGCAGCTTTCACGTACCTGACGATGAGGCCCGCGGCCCGCCCGGGTCAATCCGGTCCGTCATACGGACGACGACCGGACGGGCAACGACATGTCGCCGTAGGTCAACGGAAGGTCACCCACCGGTCTCGGCGGCTGTCGGCCGTGCCCGCTTCGAGACTCACCTGTGACGCCCCGTGCCGCACGTTCCGCCGCGCCCCGGCGTCACAGTCGCATGAGTCGGGTTCAACGGACCGAGGGGGAACGGACGATGAAGTGGCACGCGACGACGAAACAGCGCGGAACGACGAAGCGGCACGGGACACGACGGCTGAGCGGCGCGCTGCTGGCGTTCACGGCGGCGAGCGGCCTGCTGCTCACCGGATGCAACGCGGGCGACAACGAGAACGCGACGGCCGACAGCAAGTACGACCGCAAGGGGAACGGCTCGGCCCCGCTCCCCGCCCCCGACGGCCCCCAAGGCTCGGGCGAGCGACGCGAGGGCGGGCAGCGCGAGGGTGAGCAGGACTCCCGCGACATCGCCCCCGCGCCGGACTACCTGTCCACCTTCGCCCTCGACGTCGACACCGCCTCCTACGGCTACGCCCGCCGCACCCTCGCCGACGGCCGGCTGCCCGACCCGTCGACGGTCCGTCCCGAGGAGTTCGTCAACAGCTTCCGCCAGGACTACGAGCGCCCCGACGGCGACGGCTTCACGGTCACCGTCGACGGCGCCCGCACCGACGAGGACGACTGGTCCCTGGTCCGCGTCGGCCTCGCCACCCGCCCCGCCGAGCCGGACGGCGAGCGCCCGCCCGCGGCCCTCACCTTCGTCGTCGACATCTCCGGCTCCATGGCCGAACCGGGCCGCCTCGACCTCGCCCGGCAGTCCCTCGGCACCATGACGGACCGGCTGCGCGACGAGGACTCCGTGGCGATCGTCACCTTCAGCGACGAGGCCGAGACCGTCCTGCCGATGACCCGCCTCGACGGCAACCGGGGCGAGATCCACGACGCCGTCGACAGCCTGGAACCCGCCCGGTCCACCAACCTCGGCGCGGGCGTCGAGACCGGCTACGAGACCGCCGTCGAGGGCCTGCGCGAGGACGCCACCAACCGGGTCGTCCTCGTCTCCGACGCGCTCGCCAACACCGGCGAGACCGACGCCGACGCGATCCTCGAACGCATCGGGGAGTCCCGTCGCGAGCACGGCATCACCCTCTTCGGCGTGGGCGTCGGCAGCAACTACGGCGACGCCCTGATGGAACGCCTCGCCGACAAGGGCGACGGGCACACGGTGTACGTGTCCGACGAGGAGGAGGCCCGCGAGGTCTTCTGCGAACAGCTGCCCCGCAACATCGAGCTGACCGCCCGCGACGCCAAGGCCCAGGTCGCCTTCGACCCGCGGACCGTCGCCGAGTTCCGCCTCGTCGGCTACGACAACCGCCGCGTCGCCGACGAGGACTTCCGCGACGACGGCGTCGACGGCGGCGAGGTCGGCCCCGGCCACACCGTCACCGCCCTGTACGCGGTCCGTACGAGGTCCGGCGCCGACGGCCACCTCGCCACGGCCACGGTCCGCTGGCTCGACCCCGGCACCCGCGCCCCGCACGAGGAGACCGGCGACCTGGAGACCGACGCCCTCGACGACTCCGTCTGGACCGCGAACCGCGGCCTCACGCTCACCGCGACCGCCGCCTACTTCGCCGACGCCCTGCGCTCCTCCGACCACCGCCACAGCGCCCTGCCCGGCGCCCCCGGCCTCGGCGAACTCTCCGAACGCGCCGCCGACCTGTCCTCCCGAACCGAGGACAAGGCCATCCGCGAACTGACCCGAGCCATCCGCAACGCGAACCGCCTCGACTGAACCCTCACGAGTCTTCCCGCAGGGCCTCCGCCAGCACCTCCGCCAGGTGGCGTCCCCGGACGTCCGCCAGTTGGTCCAGTTGGGTGCGGCAGGAGTAGCCGTCGGCCAGGATCAGGGCGTCCTGCGGTGCCCGCCGTACCGCGGGGAGGAGTTGGTCCTCCGCGCAGGCCACCGACACCTCGTAGTGGCCCTGCTCGAAGCCGAAGTTGCCGGCGAGGCCGCAGCAGCCGCCGCTGAGGTCGCCGGTGAGGCCCGCGGCGGCGCGCAACCGGCGGTCGGCCGTGTCGCCGAGGACCGCGTGCTGGTGGCAGTGGGTCTGGCCGGTGACGGGGCGGTCCAGGGCCGGCGGGGTCCAGTCCGGTGCGTACTGCTCCAGGGTCTCCGCGAACGTGCGGACGCGGGAGGCCAGCCGCGCCGCTCGGGGGTCGTCGTGCAGCAGCTCCGGTGCGTCCGTGCGCAGGGTCGCCGCGCAGCTCGGCTCCAGGACGACCACCGGGGCGTCGGTGGCGAGCACCGGTTCCATCAGGTCGAGGGTGCGGCGCAGCACCGCGCGGGCGCGGTCGAGCTGGCCCGTGGAGATGTACGTCAGGCCGCAGCAGACCCGGCCGCGGCGGGCCGTCAGCAGCCGCAGCGCCGAGCGGGAACGCGCGTCCCCCACCGGGCCCCGGGCTCCGGCCAGGCGCAGCGTCGGGGGTAGCGCGACCCGCAGGCCCGCCGCCTCCAGGACCCGTACGGCCGCACGGCCCACGGAGGGCGAGAGGTGCTCGGTGAAGGTGTCCGGCCAGAGGACCACCAGAGCACCCGGGGCGGAGGGATCGGCGGTCCGCCGTCCCCGCCACCAGCGGGTGAACGTCTCCCCGGCCAGGCGCGGGATCTCCCGCTCCCCCGCGATCCCGCCCAGCCGTTTCGCCGCCCGCGCGAGCGGGCCCACCGAAGCGCCCGCGTTGACCAGCGCCGCCGACCTCGTACGCGCCACCCAGCCCAGCCACAGCGGCAGCCGTCCCATCGTGTGGTGGGCGGCGGGCCGGCGGCGACCGGCGTAGTGGTGGTGGAGGAACTCCGCCTTGTAGGTGGCCATGTCGACCTCGACCGGGCAGTCCGAACGGCAGCCCTTGCAGGACAGGCACAGGTCCAGCGCGTCCCGTACCTCCGTGGACCGCCAGCCGTCGGTCACCAGCTCGCCGGCGAGCATCTCGTGCAGCAGGCGCGCGCGCCCGCGCGTGGAGTGCTCCTCCTGGCCCGTCGCCCGGAACGACGGGCACATCACCGCCGGCCCCGACACCGACTCCGTACGGCACTTGGCGACGCCCACGCAACGGCGGACCGCCGCGGAGAAGTCGCCGCCGTCGGCGGGGTAGCCGAAGGCGACGTCCACCGGTTCGCGCGGGAGGACGGCGAAGCGGAGGTTCGCGTCCAGGGGCTCGGGGCGCACCAGCATCCCCGGGTTGAGCAGGTCGTCCGGGTCCCAGACGCCCTTGACCCGCTCGAAGAGGGCCACCGTCTCCGGGCCGTACATGCGCGGCAGCAGCTCCGCGCGCGCCTGCCCGTCGCCGTGCTCGCCGGACAGCGAGCCGCCGTGGGCCACGACCAGGTCGGCGAGTTCCCCGGAGAAGGTCCGGAAGCGGGCGATGCCCGGTTCCGTCAGCAGGTCGAAGTCGATACGGACGTGGATGCAGCCGTCCCCGAAGTGCCCGTACGGCGCCCCGCGCAGCCCGTGGGCGGCCAGCAGCCCCCGGAAGTCCCGCAGGTACGCGCCGAGCCGGGCGGGCGGCACCGCACAGTCCTCCCACCCGGGCCAGGCCTCCGTACCGTCCGGCATCCGGGTCGCCGTGCCGCTCGCGTCCTCCCGGATCCGCCACAGGGCGCGCTGCCGGACCGGGTCGGTCACCACCAGGGAGTCGACGACGTCCGCCGCGCGGACGATCGCGTCCGCACGTGCGCGTGCCTCGTCCTCCGTGTCCCCGCCGGTCTCGACGAACAGCCAGGCGCCACCGCGCGGAAGGTCCACCGAGGACGGCACCAGGTCCGCCGCCATGCCCTCCACGGTCAGCGGGTGGTACGCCAGCAGCCCGGCCGCGGCCTCGGCGGCGCCGCTCTCGTCGGCGTACGCCAGCACGGCGAGCACACGCGCGCGTGGGGCGCGCACCAGCTCCACGACCGCCTCCGTCAGCACGCCCAGCGTGCCCTCGGAGCCGCAGAAGGAGCGGGCGACGTCGGCGCCCTTCTCGGGCAGCAGGGCGTCCAGGGCGTATCCGGAGATACGGCGGGGCAGCTCGGGGAAACCGGTGCGCAGGCGGGCGAGTTCGCCGTCCACCAGCTCCCGCAGTCCCGCCGGGGCCCCGGCCCACCCCGGTCCGGGCCGCAACCGCTCACCGCGCGGGGTGATCACCGACAGTTCCCGCACGCTGTCCGCCGTCGTCCCCCAGGCGACCGAGTGGGAGCCGCAGGAGTTGTTGCCGATCATGCCGCCGAGGGTGCAGCGGCTGTGCGTGGAGGGGTCCGGGCCGAAGCGCAGCCCGTGCGGGGCGGCGGCCTCCTGGAGCCGGTCCAGGACGAGGCCGGGCTGGACGACGGCCGTGCGGGTCTCCGGGTCGAGGGACAGCAGCCGGTTCATGTGCCGGGTGAGGTCGAGCACCACGCCGGTGCCGGTCGCCTGGCCCGCGATCGACGTGCCGCCGCCGCGCGGCACCACGGGGACGCCGTGCTCCCCGCAGACGGCGAGGGTCGCCGCCACGTCGTCGGCGTCCCGCGGCGACACCACGCCCAGCGGCACCCGGCGGTAGTTGGAGGCGTCCATGGTGGTCAGCGCCCGCGCGGTGACGCCGAAGTCCACCTCGCCGCGCACGTCCGCGCGCAGCCCGGCCCGCAGTTCCCGGAGATCCGTCATGCCCCCAGGATGCCCCCGGGACGGGCGGAACCACCGGCGACGGCGCACACCCCGCGCGGCGCACAGGCCGGGGCCGCCGGGGGGCCGATTCCCTCAGGAGGGACTCAAATCCCAAGAACGAGACCGGAATCTTCCCAAGCAGATCACGAACTTGCATATAGTGACCGCGAGTTGCGCGCAGTTGTCGGCCCTCGCTCCAGAAGCGACCCCGAAACCGGGTCCGGCGACCCCATGGACCACTCGAGGACCGCGCGGACCACACGTGCAGACGACACGGGCAGACGACGGCGTATGCCCCGCGGACCCGACCGAGGACCCGACCGAGGACCCTGATTGATGACCTCCCCCCTGCTCCCCGGCGACCGCCCCACCCCCCGCAGCCTGCTGCCCGTGTCCCTGCTCACCGCGGCGCTCTCCGCGGTCGGGGTCGTCGTCGCGGTGCTCCTGGGACCGGCCTCCGCGCGCGGCGTCCTCACGGCGGCCGGAGTGATCGCCGCCCTGCTGCTGTGCGCGGCCGTCACCTGGGCCACCCACGCCGTCCTGACGGCGCGAGCGCTCCGCGGGCGGCTGGAGGAGGTCACCCAGGACGTCGGCCGGCTGCTCCAGGAGCGCGCCCGGCAGGCGGAGGAGGCCCGCCGCCAGCACGAGCGGCTGACCGGCGAACTCACCCGGGAGCGGGCCCGGTTGTCGGCCGACCTGGACCAGGAGCGGGCCCGCCTCGCGAAGTCCGTGGCGGCGGAGCGCGAGCGCCTCAGCGAGCAACACGCCACCACCACGGCCCGGTTGACGCAGGAGTACACCGCCGAGCGGGCCCGCCTGACCGACGCCCACGCCACCGAACTCGCCCGGCTGAGGGACGACCACGCCGCCGAGCTCTCCCGGCTCGCCGAGGAGCACGCCGGGGAACTGCGCCGGCGCGCCGAGGAACACGAGGCGCACACCGCCCGACTGGTCCAGCAGCACACCGACGAGCGCGACCGGCTCGACGCGGAACTCAAGCGGCTCGGCGAGGAGCGGGCGCGGCTGTCACAGGACCGGGACCGGCACATCGGGGAGAACGCGCGGCTGGCCGTCCGGCTGCGCGAGGCCGACGGCGCCCGCGCCGCCGCGCTGTCCGCGACGGCCAACGCGGCCGGCCGGATGCAGGCCCTGTCCACCGGCATGCTCGCGGACCTGCGCGCGATGGAGGACAAGCACCACGACGAGGAGGTCCTCGCCGACCTCCTCCACCTCGACCACCGCACCGCGCAGGCGGGCAGGCTCGCCGACTCCGTCGCCGTCCTCACCGGCGCCCGCTCGGGCCGCCGCTGGGCCCGGCCGATCCGCATGGAGTCGATCCTGCGCGGCGCCATGGGCAGGATCAGCGGCTACCGGCGCGTCCGCGTCCACTCCGCCGCCGACACCGCCGTCGCCGGGCACGCCGCCGAGGGCGTGATGCACGCGCTCGCCGAACTCCTGGACAACGCCGCCAACTTCTCGCCGCCGACCGCCGAGGTCCACGTCTACGTGGAGGAGGTGCCGGCCGGCGTCATCGTCTCCGTCGAGGACAGCGGGCTCGTCATGGGCGAGGCCCAGCTGCGGCGCGCCGAGCGTGCCGTCTCCGGCGAGACCAGCGGGCTCGGCGGCCTCACCGGCACCCGGCTCGGACTCGCCGTGGTGGGCCGGCTGGCCCGGCGCTACGGCCTCCGGGTCTCCTACCGGCCCTCGGCCCGCGGTGGCACGGGCGTGCTGATGCTCGTACCGCAGGACATCCTCGTATCGCCGGACGCGCCCCACACCCCGCCCACCGGCGCCCCCGCCCCGACGGGCACCCGCACCGAGGCGCCCGCGCGGCCCGCGCGAGCCGCGCGGCCCGCGCGCTCCGAGGCGGAGACACCGGCGAGCACGGCACCCGGGCCGTCCACGCCGGGCCTCCCCCAGCGCCACAGCACCCGCCCGGCCGAGGCACCGGCCGCCCACCCCGCCGACGCCACGGCCCCGGAGCGGAAGCGGGAAACGGGCCAAGGCCCCACGGCCACGCCGACGCCCGCGGCGGCGACCGGCCACTCGTACGCGGCACACCGCGCCGGAGCCGACCTCGACCCCGACCCGGTACCCACCCACGAGTCCCCGGACCGGCACACGGACCCGAGCCCGAACACAGGCGCCGGCACCGGCACCGGCACGGACGCATCCGCGCCGGACGCGCCCCCGCTCGACCTGCCGCGCCGCCGCCGCGGCCGCACCCTCGCCGAGGCCGAGCGCACCCGAGGCGCCGGGACCCGCTCCACCACCCCGCGCCCCGCGGCACCCACCGCCGAGGAGACGAGGGCCCGCACGGCCCGCTTCAGCAGCTTCCGCCAGGCCGTCCGCGCCACCGCCCCGGACGACGCGGCGCCCTGCACGGAAGCAGCACCCTGCACAGAAACGGACACAGGCACAGGCACAGACACAGACACCGGCACGAGCACAGACAGCGGCACAAGCACCGCCCCCCTCGACACCCCCACCCCGACCCCCACCCCCGTAACACCGGAAGGCGACACCACCTCATGACCGGCACGACGACCGCCGACGAGAAGCTCACCTGGCTGATAGAGGGCCTGTTGGAGCGCACGCCGGGCGCGCGGCACGCGCTCGTGCTGTCCAGGGACGGCCTGAAACTGTGCCGCACCCCCGAGCTCTCCGCCGACCAGGCCGACCAGCTCGCCGCGATCGCCGCGGGCATCCAGTCCCTGTCGCACGGCGCGTCCGTGGAGTTCGGCGACGGCAGCGGAGGCGTCAGGTCGGCGATGACCGAGTTCTACGGCGGCGTGCTGTTCATCGTGGAGGCCGGCCAGGGCGCGCATCTGGCCGTCGTCACCGACGAGGACGCCGACGCCGGGCTCATCGGGCACAACATGAGCGAGCTGGTGGAGCAGCTCGGGGAGCACCTGACCGCGCCGCCGCGCACCTCATGAGCAGGCCGGGCAGGGACGACGCCCCCGACCGCCTCTACACCGTCACCGGCGGACGCAGCCGGTCCGGGGCCGACAACCCCTTCGACCTGGTGACCCTGGTCGTCGCCGAATGCGATCCGGTGCCGGGCATGCAGTCCGAGCACGCCGCGATCCTGCGGCTGACCGAACGACCCACGGCGGTCGTGGAGATCGCGGCCGAGCTGAAGCTGCCGGTGAGCATCACCCGCATCCTGCTCGCCGACCTCCAGGCGGCGGGACGCGTCAGCGCCCGCCACCCCCGCCAGGCCGCCGTACCCGACCCCGACATCCTGGAGCAGGTGCTCGTTGGACTCCGCAACCTCTGAGACGCGTACACCGCTGGGCGCGTCGGCCGACAACGGCCTCAAGATCGTGGTCGTGGGCGGCTTCGGCGTCGGCAAGACGACGATGGTCCGCTCGGTGAGCGAGATACGTCCCCTCAACACCGAGGAGACGATGACCCGGGCCGGGGAGGCCGTCGACGACGTCAGCGCGGTGAGCGGCAAGACCGCGACCACCGTCGCCTTCGACTTCGGCCGCATCACCCTGGACCGGCGCAATGTGCTGTACCTGTTCGGGGCACCCGGCCAGGAACGCTTCTGGTTCCTGTGGGACCGGCTGTTCTCCGGCACCCTGGGCGCGGTCGTCCTGGTCGACACCCGGCGCATCGACGAATCCTGGTACGCCATCGACCGGCTGGAGAAGCACGGCACGCCGTTCATCGTGGCCTGCAACGACTTCGGCGGCCCCGCCTTCGCCCCGGAGCAGATCCGCGAGGCCCTCGACCTCGATCCGCACGTCCCGCTGGTCACCTGCGACGCACGGTCCCGGGAGTCCAGCAAGCTGGTGCTGATCACGCTGGTGGAGCACATCCAGGCCCGCTACGCCGACCCGGCCCGAGCCCCTCGTCAGGAGCTGGTGTGAGCCCCACCCCCGCGTCCGCAGCCACCGCCCCCGTCGCCTTCAGCGGGCCCCTGCTCCAGGACGACCCGGCCAGGGTGTACCGGGAGATGCGGCGCGACCACGGCAGCGTGGTACCGGTGCTGCTCGACGGCGACGTACCGGCCTGGCTGGTGCTCGGCTACCGCGAGCTGCACCAGATCACCGGCGACCCGGTGCTGTTCAGCCGCGACTCCGACCTGTGGAGCCAGTGGGAGAACATCCCCGACGACTGGCCGCTGCTGCCGATGATCGGCCGCAAGCAGCCCTCCATCCTCTACACCGTCGGCGAGCGGCACCGCGAGCGCGCCGGGATGATGGTCCACGCGCTGGAGGCGGTGGACCCGTTCGAACTGCGCGGCTACGCCGAGAAGTTCGCCGACGAGCTGATCGACGGCATCTGCCACGGGGGCACCGCCGACATCGTCGGTGAGTTCGCGACGCTGCTGCCGGTACGCGTACTGGCCCGGCTCTACGGCTTCTCCGACGAGCAGGGACCGGCCCTGGTCACCGCCCTCAACGACATGATCGACGGGCGGGAGCGGGCGCTGGCGGGCCAGACCCACCTGTTCACGTCGATGACCGAACTGGTCGCCGCCCGCAGGGACGAGCCCGCCCGGGACGTGGCGTCGCGGATGCTCGCCGACACCTCCGGGTTCACCGACGAGGAGATCGTCCAGGACCTGATGGTGATGATGGCGGCCGGACACCAGCCGACCGCCGACTGGATCGGCAACTCCCTGCACCTGATGCTGACGGACAACCGGTTCGCCGCGTCCCTCTTCGGCGGCCGCAACAGCGTCGCCGAGGCGATGAACGAGGTGCTGTGGGAGGACACCCCCACCCAGAACGTGGCCGGCCGCTGGGCCTCCCGCGACACCCAGCTGGGCGGCCGCCGCATCCGCGCCGGTGACATGCTGCTCCTCGGCCTCCAGGGCGCCAACTCCGATCCCCAGGTGCGTACCGACGGCTCCGCCCTGACCGGCGGGAACGGCGCGCACTTCTCCTTCGGCCACGGGGAGCACCGGTGCCCGTTCCCGGCGCAGGAGATCGCCGAGGTGATCGCGCGGACCGGCATCGAGGTCGTCCTGGACCGGCTGCCGGACATCGACCTCGCGGTACCGGCCGCGTCCCTGACCCGCCGCCCCTCGCCGTGGCTCCGCGGGCTGTCCGAACTTCCGGTCACGTTCACACCCACTCCCGCCCTTGGAGGCAAGCTCAGATGACGGCTGCTGGTACGGACTCTCCCACCACCACGACGGACACCGGCCAGACCCCCATCCACCTCGACCCGTTCGTCTCCGACCTGGAGTCGGAGAGCGCGGCGCTGCGGGCCGCCGGGCCCCTCGCACGCGTGGTCCTGCCCGGCGACGTACCGGTGTGGGCGGTCACGCACCACGCCGAGGCGAAGAAGCTGCTCACCGACCCCCGGCTGGTGAAGGACATCAACGTCTGGGGCGCCTGGCAGCGCGGCGAGATCGCCCCCGACTGGCCGCTGATCGGGCTCGCCAACCCGCCCCGCTCCATGCTCACCGTGGACGGCGCCGACCACCGCCGGCTGCGCACCCTGGTCGCGCAGGCGCTCACGCCCCGCCGGGTGGAGCAGATGCGGGAGCGGATCACCGAGCTGACCGAGGGCCTGCTGGACAAGGTGGCCGCGGAGCCGGGCGAAACGGTCGACCTGAAGGCCCTGTTCGCCTACCCGCTGCCGATGTACGTGGTCGCCGACCTGATGGGGCTCGCCGAGGAGCGGCTGCCGCGGCTGAAGGAGCTGTTCGAGAAGTTCTTCTCGACGCAGACCCCGCCGGAAGAGGTCATCGCGACGCTGACCGAACTGGCGCAGATCATGGCCGAGACGGTCGCGCGCAAGCGGGAGAACCCCGGCGACGACCTGACCTCCGCGCTGATCCAGGCATCCGAGGACGGCAACCGGCTCACCGACCAGGAGATCGTCTCCACGCTCCAGCTGATGATCGCGGCCGGCCACGAGACGACGATCTCGCTCATCGTCAACGCGGTGGTCAACCTCTCCACCCACCCCGAGCAGCGCGAGCTGGTGCTGTCCGGCAAGGCGGACTGGTCGGCGGTGGTCGAGGAGACCCTGCGGTACTCCACACCCACCTCCCACGTGCTGATCCGGTTCGCCACCGAGGACGTGCAGGTCGGCGACACCGTCCTCCCGGCCGGGGAGGCGCTGATCGTGTCGTACGCCGCGATCGGCCGGGACGAGCAGGCCCACGGCCCCACCGCCGGCGTCTTCGACATCACCCGCGAGACCGCCAACCGCCACATCTCCTTCGGGCACGGCCCGCACGTGTGCCCCGGCGCGGCCCTCTCCCGGCTGGAGGCGGACGTCGCCCTGCCGGCCCTGTACGCGCGCTTCCCGAAGCTGGACCTGGCGGTCCCGGCGACCGAACTCCGCAACAAGCCGGTGGTCACCCAGAACGACCTGTACGAACTGCCGGTGACCCTCGGCGGCTGACCTTTCCGAACCGGCTTTCGGAACGGCTTTCGGGCGGCCTTCGAGCGGCCTTCGGGGGCCTTCGGGGCAGCTTTCGGGCTGGCCTTCGGGACAACCTCCGGGGCGGCGGAACGGGGATTCGACCCCCCGTCCCGCCGCCCCGCCGCCCTGCCCCGGCCCTTCCCCCACCGGCTGATTCGTGTCTCAGCCGACGGACGAGATTGCACCCGGGTTTCCCGTAGCCGCTAGGCTCCTTCCGTGGCTGAGATCCGGATTCCTGCTGACATCAAGCCCGCCGACGGTCGTTTCGGCGCGGGCCCCTCCAAGGTGCGGACGGAAGCGCTGGACGCGCTGGCCGCGACCGGCACCTCCCTGCTGGGCACCTCCCACCGCCAGGCCCCGGTGAAGAACCTGGTCGGCGAGGTACGCGAGGGCATCCGTGAGCTGTTCCAGCTCCCCGAGGGCTACGAGGTCGTCCTCGGCAACGGCGGCTCCACCGCGTTCTGGGACATCGCCACCCACGGCCTGATCGAGAACAAGTCGCAGCACCTCACCTTCGGCGAGTTCAGCTCCAAGTTCGCCAAGGCGGCCAAGCTCGCCCCCTGGCTGGCCGAGCCGACCGTCGTCGCCGCCGACCCGGGCACGCACCCCGAGCCGGTCGCCGAAGCGGGCGTGGACGTCTACGCCCTCACCCACAACGAGACCTCCACCGGCGTCGCCATGCCCATCAAGCGGGTGCCCGGCGCCGACGAGGGCTCCCTGGTCCTGGTGGACGCCACGTCCGGCGCCGGCGGCCTGCCCGTCGACATCGCCGAGACGGACGTCTACTACTTCGCCCCGCAGAAGTCCTTCGCCTCCGAGGGCGGCCTGTGGATCGGCGTCTTCTCCCCGGCAGCCGTCGAGCGCACCGAGCGCATCCACGCGTCCGGCCGCCACATCCCGGAGTTCTTCAGCCTCCCCACGGCGATCGACAACTCCCGCAAGAACCAGACGTACAACACCCCGGCCCTGTCCACCCTCTTCCTCCTCAACGAGCAGCTGAAGTGGATCAACGGCCAGGGCGGCCTGGACTGGTCGGTCCGCCGCACCGCCACCTCGGCCCGCACGCTGTACGGCTGGGCGGAGGACGTGAAGTTCGCGAACCCGTTCGTCACCGACCCGGCCAAGCGCTCCCAGGTCATCGGCACCATCGACTTCACCGACGAGGTCGACGCCGCCGCGATCGCCAAGGTGCTGCGCGCCAACGGCATCGTCGACACCGAGCCCTACCGCAAGCTCGGCCGCAACCAGCTCCGCGTCGCCATGTTCCCGGCGATCGACCCGGCGGACGTCGAGGCCCTGACGAAGTGTGTCGACTACGTCATCGAGCAGTTGTAGCCGCACCCCGCACGACGACGAAGGGCGCCCGGTAGATCACCACCGGGCGCCCTTCGGGCACGCGACGCCTACGCGAACTGACCGAGAAAGGCCTGCCAGCTCTCACCCGAGACGGTGAGCAGAGGCCCGTCGCACTGCTTGCTGTCCCGGACGGCCCGGCCGTTGTCGGTTGTGTGGGCCACCTCGACGCAGTTCTGCTCCGGCTGGGAGTACGACGACTTCCGGAAGGGGCTTACGACCTCGGTCACGATGCGTCTTCCTTCAAGCTCCGCAGTATGCCCCGGATGAGCTTGGCGCTCGCCTCGGGTGCCAGTGCTGACGATCGTAGTAGGTCGTACATATTGGCGTAAGCGGTGAGGTCCTCAGGACCTTCGAGGACCGACGTGCCCCTCAGGTTCTCCAGGGTCACTGCCTCGACCGTCGGCTCGGAATCGAAGCTGAAGGCGGAGAAAGCCGACGTCACGGCTCCCAGTACACCCGCGCTGAACGGCAGCACTTGCACGGTGACGTTCTTCCGCTTCCCGATCTCCAGGATTGTCGCAAGCTGCTCCTGGTGAATCTCGACGTCCACCAACGGGTGCGCGATGACCGACTCCCCGAGGATGGTGGAGTACGTCGCCCTGCCCTCCTCGATCTTCGCCTGCCGACTCTCGCGGACCTTTCCCAGCTGGGCGATCCGGTCCGGGGAGATGTAGTGAGGGCTCTCCTTGGAGATCGCTTCCGCGTACGACGGTGTCTGCAGGAGCCCCGGAACCAGCACCGGCTGCCACTCTCGGATATAGGTCGCGTCATCCTCCAACGCGATGTGGTCGAGGTAGTCCGCCCGTAGGTGTGCGGCGTGCTCGAGCCACCAGCCCCGGCGCTTCGACTGACGGGCCAACCCCTCCAGTTTCTGGCGGACTTCGGGATCACTCACACCGTACGCGTCGAGCATCGCCCGGATTTCGAGTGGGCGGGCGGTCACATGCCCAGTCTCTATGCGGCTGACCCTGGTCTGGTGGGCGGCGATCACCTCGGCGGCCTGGGCCTGGTCCATCTTCGCCGCCAGCCGGTACGTCTTGAGCGCAGCGCCAAGTCGCCTGCTGCGCACGGTCGGTCGTCCACCTACGGGCATCTCCGCCCCCTCTCTGACAGAGCCAAACTGTAGAGCATGCCGCAGTCGAACATATCTCCAACAGCATGTATGCACCTCAATTGATTGCCACTCCCCTTCTTGCGGCTCTAGCCTCATGGGTGAACGACGTTTTCATTTCCACATCTTGACGTCACGTCAGGAGGTACGGCACCCCCATGTCCGCAACCGAAACCTTCCGCATCCCCCAGCACAGACAGCACGTCCCCACCGCCCGCCGGCAGGTGCGCAAAGCCCTCGCGAACTGGGGAGTCACCGACCGACTCGCCGGCAGCGTGACGCTCCTCGCCAACGAGCTCGTCACCAACGCCGTGACCCACTGCCGGATCTCCTGCGCCCAGGTCGAGGTGAAACTCAACCTGTACGAGGCGCATTTGGTGCTGGAGGTCTCCGACCTCGACAGGGACAGGCTCCCCCGGCTGCGCGACTCCGCCCCGGACGAGGAGGGCGGACGCGGCCTGGTCCTCGTGGCGGCCCTGGCCGACGCATGGGGCTGTCGGCAGGGTCCGTACACGAAGTGCGTGTGGGCCCTGTTCACGCTCGGCGAGACGGAGAGCGCCCGCATCCCGTCAACTCTGTGAGGCGCTCGCCCGACGCTCGTGCAACACCCGGGTGAGCGACCGGGACCTCGCCCGCGAGGTCTGGACGCCGGACCCGTACGTGGTACGGCTGCCGAACCCGTACGACGCCCGATGGCAGCGCTGGCACAAGCGCTCCCGCGCCGCAGGCCGGTATCTACCTTTTCCTCCCGACGAAGAGTACTGGGAGGCACCAAAAAGCCTGCCCCTCGAACGCTACTTGCCATACCGACGACGTGGTGCATCCGTACATCCTCAGCCTGGATCCACCGATCGTGATCGGGAGGCGGAGGGGCTGACGCAGAGAGGTACCCACTGAGCTGGGAATATGGGAGTTCTCACGCTTCCGTCCGGCCCAACCAGCAAGGCACCTCGTAAGTGAAATCCTTCCACAGCCCCGCGGCGACCTTCGCCGATCTTGAAGACTCGTGCTGGCTCATCTGCCGCCGGGAAAGTTCACCGCGAACGCAGCCCGGCTCACTCTGGCCGTGATCAACCACAACCTCACCCGTGTGCTCGGCTGTCTGACCTCAGCGTTCCACGCGAGGGCCCGCACCGGCACGATTTGCCGCCAACTTCCCTACTTGTCAGCCTGGTTGGTCACTAGCGCGCGCACCCTGACCTTCCACCTGCCCAAACGCCGGCCCTGGCAGAACGCCCTCGAGGCGCTGTGGACGGCGGTCTGCCACCGCCTGCGAACCTGACCTGCCAGCCGCTCTGCCCACCCACAGCCAAAAACCTCGGAGCCCCTGCCACCGGGACAGCCACCCGGCGCTCTCCCCCGCCCACCAGTAGAAACCCGACCAGAATCAGCCGGGAAAACGCTCACGGAATCGGCTCGGTGGATACAGGCTCAGATTGTGCTGATGACCTGAGGGTTCACGAATTGGGTGTAGTAGTCAGCTTCGCATTCGACGGGCGGCATGTGGTCCAACTCACTATGCAGTCTTCGGTGGTTGTACCGATCAGCCCACTCGGCGGTAGCCAACTCGAACGAGCCGAAAGGGTCCGTCAGCAAGCTGGCGGACCCTCACGCAAGAACGCGGCTAGTCAGATACCGGTCGCCAGCGTCCTGCCTCCTTGAGGGCTACTCGCGCTGCCCACGCGGTCATGACCAGCGCGAGTGTCATCACTACTGTGAGGCTCCAGCCGATGATCGTGACAGGGAGCCCTTCGGCGCGGATGGGAGGTCCCTGCATAGGCAGGGTGAGAGCCACAGCAGCGCAGACGCCGACAAGCGCCGCACAGAAGAAGGCACCCAGAAAGACAAGCAGTGTCGTCCAGGCGAACAGACGCCTGTTTCCTGCCATGACGATGGTGGGTGCCAGAGTTTTGGAGAAGCGCAGGAACTCGGCCATGTTGGCCAGGCAGGTGGCGAAGGCAAGGATGGCCAGCGTAGCCATCGCGAACATGGGCAGCCACCAGTTGTGTTCCCGATAGGTGGCCAGGGTTGCTGTCCACTCTCCGCCGGGGACGGTGACGTGCCATCCCGGCATGAGAGTCCGGTTGGCCAGGTGCTTGACTGCTGCTTCGTCGACCTTGTGGCCTCTGGACGCGATGACCTGGAGTGTGCGCAGGTTCTCTGTGGCGCGCACAACGCCTCGCTCGACAGCGGCTGTGCCGTCCGCCATGGCGTCCGCGGTTTGCAGCAGCGCCCGTCCACGGTCGGAGTCGACCTTCTGGACAGAAGTCGTCAGAACTTGCCGATCCTTGGACGGAACGGGCAAGCCGGCTTGCCTCAGGGCTGCGTCACTACCGAGAACCCGAGTATGCGTTCGCATTTCAGGGCTGTCACTGCTGTAGACGGCCAGTACCTTCTGATCGTCGGGCAACGCGGTAATGAAGGACTGCAACTGCTGGGGTGAGTTGCGGTCGATACCATCTACCACCACGACGGAGGAATCGAGCATCCGCTGGGTTGCCAGGGCCTTCGCGTCGGACTCCGTGGTCCGGTTGTTCCAGGTGTAGAGCTGGGCCGACAGGCCGATCAGCAGAACAATGCTGGTGACGACACGGGTCACGGCAGCCGGGCTGGCTGCGACCCACCGACCGGCGAGCAGAGCCACTGGACGTCCCGCTCGCTGACCCCACCAGCCGATGAGTCGACCCAACTGTGTGGTGAGGGCTGACAGAGCCGCGGGCAGCAGCAGAAGCGCGGTCAGGGAACCTGCAGCGTAGGGCAGCAGGAACAATATTTCGTTGTCCTGTGCGGTGAACAGACCAGGGCCGAAGAAGGCAACGGCGAACGCCACGGGGCACAGCCATCGCGCGGTGCGTACCAGTGCGCGGCCCTGGTGTCCATCTGGGCGTACCCTGATGCTGCTGGTGGTCCGCGGCTGGACGGTGACCGCTGCTGTGAGTACTACGAGTGCGGCCAATCCGGCGCTGGCGAAGAACGGCAGCAGATGGGGCTTCAGGTAGTCAACGGTCATCATGTAGTTGACCTTGGGCAAATTCCAGTTGGAGCCTTGCCAGAAATACATCACCAAGATGGCCAGAGCGGCTCCGGTCAGGACCGGCGGCACTGTCTCACCCAGGTCGACAAGAAGTCGGTGACGCCGGGAAGCTCCCATCGCGTGGAGTATCGACTGACGTCGGTCTCGCTTCACGGAACCAGTGCGGCACGCAATGACAGTGAGCGCCAAGGCGGGGACCAGACACGTTGCGGTGATGAGGACGTAGAAGCCGGTGGCCGGCTGAATGTTCAGCGGCTCTCCGAAGACAGTACCCTCAGGGTTACCCCACGCCGAGACATAAAGCCCCTCTTTCATGGGCTTGGCCGGGCGTACATAAATGAGAGGCTCGGAGATACTGGCCAGGCCTTCGGGTTCCAGGCGGACGTCCATCTCTCCGTAGCGGGAGGTGATGCCCTCGTGCTGGCCAGCCAGTTCGGCGCCGTAGGACACTGCAGAGTGGCCCGGTGCCGGCCAGCGTCGAAGCCCGGGCGGCGGCGGCGAGTCCTTGCGGAGCGGCTGAATGTAGATCACGGAGTACTGCCGTCCCGCGACGGTGTCAGCCGATTCCATCCAGCGAGCAATGGCCTGCCCTGCCTGCTGTTCAGGAACGGTGACCGGGCTGCGTGCCGCTTGTGCGGCCTCGCGACCCGAGTAGGTGGCCGACACCACGACGCAGGCCGCGAACGACAATGCCAGTGCGAGAGTTGCCACGCACATGGCGACCAACCGAATCCTGCCGCTCTCGGCACCCCGGGCCGCGCTTCGCCCGATGCGTAGCAGTGATGCCACAGTTCCCAACGAAGCCCGGTTACGGTTCTTGTGACTGGTGTTCATACTCAGCTGCCCGCCCGCTCTGCCATATGGAAGGCTCCTTGGCGCAGCACCATGTGCTCGTCGGCACGGTCAGCGATGGAGGCATCGTGCGTGACAACGAGCAGGCCGCAGTTCCACTGTTTCGGCAGAGAGAACAGCAATGTGGCCACGCTGTCGCGGTTCTCCTCATCGAGAGCGCCCGTGGGCTCGTCGGCAAGCAGCAACACAGGCTCATTGATGAGGGCCCGGGCGACCGCGACTCGCTGCCTCTCGCCACCGGACAAATCGACTGTCGCGGTATCGCGTGCTCCCGCGACGGCGAGTTCTTCCAGGAGTTCTTCGGCACGTGAAAATGCCTCGTCGCGCTTCCGTCCGGCAAGCAGAGCGGCGAGAGCGACGTTCTCGACCGGAGACAGCTCGGGTAGCAGTTCCGCGAACTGGAACACCATGCCGATGGAGTCACGGCGGTGTTTGGTAAGCCGCCCGGGCCGCATTCGGGTAATATCCTCGCCCGCAATCTCAATGCGCCCCGATTTCGGTTTAATCAGACCCAAAAGACACATCAGCAGAGTTGATTTACCGCTACCGGATGGGCCCGTGATCGCCACGGAATGCCCAGAATCAACTGTCAGTGCTGCTCCGCCCAGAAGTGTGCGACCAGGTACTTCATAACGTAGTCCGGTCACGGTAAGCACGGAATCGGCAGCGGGCGGCGGGAGGGGGGGCATTCGGTTCCTTCAGGATCAAAGTTGACAACGGCTGGGTCGCCTCCCTGAAAGAGGACGACCCAGCCGTTTCAATTATCGGTGCGTGTCAGCGCGGCTCAGTAGGCCCAGGAACCGTAGCGGTCCTCGCCGGCGATCTGCTGCTCGCGGACGCGCAGCTTTGTCACGTTACTACCCTCTCCGCTGGAGGCACAGGTGGAAGAACCCGTATGGTTCCACTTGGTCAGCAGGTTGCTGGGGTTCGCGGAGCGGTAGTACTCGCCGGCAACCGAGTGGTTGTCCATGTCGGTGTCGCAAACCTCGACGACCTGCCGGTTGTACCAGGTCCGAGCCGTCCCCGCCCCACTGAGCGATGCGTAGATCTCGGCAGCGGAAGCCGGAGCCGCCATCGCTATGACACTCGCCCCGATCAGCGCTGTCATTACTGCAGCCTTCATGCGCATGTAAATCGTTCCCCTCCCAGAAAATACCTGGTGCAGCTATCAGCAGGAACGTATCAACTGCCCTCTTAGGGGGGAATCACTTTTTCAGTCACCTTGATCAACTAGTAATGCAACTCAATGTGCAATTTTATCCGGCCCCGCGTAGCGCAAAGAGCTGATAAATCAGGCAAAATAGGTCTCGAAATCTGTGACCTGGCCTAAAACTTTCGCGATCGGACCGCTCCTGCTGTTCATGGAAGTGCGCAGGTGAGGGAGCAGGCCCGTACTACAGGGAGTTTTGGAAGCTTTTCGTCTGCTGTCTTCGTAGTGGATGCGGCGGGCGACGGTCTGGTGAGCTCGGCGCCACAGCAGCTGGGCGGAGACGATGGTGTGCGGGATGGTGACGTGCCACAGGGGCTGGTGGAGCAGGCGGCGGATCTCCTCGGCGGCGTGGGCGATCAGTGGCCGGGGGTCGGGTACGTGGTCAACGGCGTTCAGAACATGGCGGGTTGTGCGTCGGTACCGTCTGTGGCTGCGGTGCCGGTGTCGGATGAGGCCAGGCGGGCGGTGCGGGTGGTGCTGACGGACAAAAACGCGAAGGCGGCGCAAGCCAGGGCGTCGTGCTGGTGCAACGGTTCCCGCTTGCGGACCTCGTCCTGGCCCAAGCCGCAGTCGGATTTCGCGGTCTCGAAGCAGTCCTCCACTGCCCACCGCAAGCCCGCGATCTTCACGAGGGTGGGCAGAGTGGTGCCGGTACGGGCGTGCACGATGAAGTAGGCCACCTCGCTCGGGTCGCTGATCGAGCGGCGCACGAGCAGCAGGTGCAACCAGCCGCGGCGGGGCGGGCCGGCCGATGCGGGCCAGGACACCTCGGCCAGGGCCCGGTCGTAGAAACACTCACCCTGTAAGGGGCGGAGTTGATCCTGGAGGTATCGGATCCGGGCAGGAACAGACTTCCGAGGCTCCACGAACCCGACCTCGACGGGGGGGGCGGGCGCGGACCGGCACTCGTGGAGGCCCTGGCCAAGGCGTGGGGTTGCCGACAGGGGTCCTGCACAAAGTGCGTGTGGGCGCTGTTCGCGCTCGGCGAGGCGGAGAGCGCTCGCATCCCGTCAACTCTGTGAGGCGCTCGCCCGACGCCGCGGGGCCGGAGACGGGTGCCTTGCCGAAAACCGTGAGCACTCGGCGAGCATGTGTCACGTAAGTGCTCAAACGAGCAGTATCAGGACAGTGGTGGCCACAGTGCTCACGGTTGTGGGACGGTGTGTCCTCCCCGGAGCGTGAACGCGTGCCTCGGCATCGCCCACGTCGAGTCCGCCGCCCCACCGGGCAGTCGCGGAAGGCCACCCGTACCAGCTCGGCAAACGGTTCCAGAAGCGGTGGTCCTTCCGGTCATCGGGGTTCACCGGCAGTGGTCAGGATCTTGTGCCAAGCCGCTTCGACTGTGTTGGCCATGCCGTGATCGTGCAGGTCCTGCTGCTGGGGCCATGCCGCAGTCCTGTCAGCGGCTGTCGCAGCACCGACTCCCTGACCACGACACCGAGGACGTCGTCGGCTCGACGCGGATGACGTCCGGAAACGCAGAAACCCCCGGCATGCCGGGGGCCACGAGAGCAAAATCCTTTGGGTGCCCTCCGGAGGACACATATTGATCAGAAACTCATGGGATTCACTCGTCGAGGACGTAGCGGACGTGCCGGCCTCCGAAGTATCCGCGCACGATGCGCGGTTGGCGTTGTCGGCGGTGGAAGAACCGCCGGGTCTCGGCGGCGAGTTCGGCTTGGCTCCTGGCCCGGTGGGTGTGGGGCAGGCTGCGTTTGAGGTCGGCGTTGACCAGCTCGTCGGGGTTCAGCTCGGGTGAGTACGAGGGCAGAAAGTGCAGTTCGACCTGGTCCTTGTGGTCGGCGAGCCAGACCCGGACCGTCTTCGAGCGGTGGGCCGAGTGCCGGTCGACGGCCAGGTGGACCTTGCGGTCGAAGTGCCCGAACAGCCGGGCGAGGAACCGGCACATGACCTTCGCGTCGAACGACCCGGTGAAGACCATGAAGTGTATCCGGCCCTTGGTGCTGATCGCGGACATCGCGTTCACGGAGAACCGGTTCCCGGTACGGCGCACGACCGGCGTCGTGCCTTTGGCTCCCCAGGTGCGGCCGGTGACCTGGTCCGATCGGATGCCGACCTGGTCGGCGAACAGCACCTCCCCGTTCTCCGCCTTCGCTCTGGCCCGGATCGCCGGCCACGTCTCCTCGCGCCAGATCCGGACTGCCTCCGCATCCTGCTCGACCGCCCGCTTGTCCGGCCGCTGGAAGGTCAACCCCCACCGCTTGAGGTACTTGCCCACCCCCGGCTCGGTGAAGCGGACCCGGTACAGCTTGAAGATCAGCTCGCCGATCAGCCCTCGCGTCCACAGCTGCCCGGAAAGCCGCAGGTCGGATGGGGTGTGGTCGAGGACGGCCTGACGGACGGCAGCCTGCTCGGCCTCGGACAGAACCTGATGTTCACCCACCCTGCGGCCCCGCGGGCGGGACAGCAGCGCGTCCCGTCCACCCGACTGCCACCTCGCCCACCAGTTGTCCGCGGTCCTGACCGACACCTGGAACAGGGCCGCAACCTCTCCCCGGTCCCGGCCCTCCACCAGCGCGGACACGGCCAGCAGACGCACAGCCTCCTGCGCGTCCGGCGGCCAGGTCCGTGCATCCCCCACCAGCTCACTCACACACCGTCAACGAATTTGAACCCAAAGCGTTTCGGATCAATAGGACCTTGCCCAGCAAATGTCGCACCCCTCGAGCCAGACAGCAAGCCACCCGGGGCCCGGCACTGTGTGCGGGTCACTGCGCCGGGCCCCTGGTCACACGCCGCTCACGTCGCCGTGCACGTCGCGCTCGGTGTGCTTCCGCCGCCGGGGGCGCCGCCGAAGCCGAAGCTCGCCGAACCGCCTACCGGGACCGCGCCGTTGTGGGGGGCGTTGGTCGCGGTGACGGTTGGGCCGGACTGGGTGTACGAGGCGTTCCACAGGGTGGTGACCCGCTGGGAGCCGCTCCAGGTCCACGTCACCTTCCAGGACTTCAGCGGTACCGTCCCGGTGTTGGTGACCTTCACCTCGGCGTTGAAGCCGCCGCCCCAGTCGCTGCTGACGGTGTAGGCGGCACTGCACGCGGGCCCGCCGCCCCAGGGACCACCCGGGCCGCCCGGGTCCCCCGGATCGCCGGCCGGGAACCCCGGCGCCTTGATGTCCGCGAGGTAGCCGTCCTTGACCGTGTCCACGGTCTTCCAGTCGTCCTTCAGGATGCCGCCGGTGTCACCGGAGTTGGGGTTCCAGGACCAGAAGGTCCAGTGGAAGCTGTCGGCGCCGTGTTCCGAGGTCGACCGCAAGTACGTCACCAGTGCGGACAGCCACCGCTGGTCCACGCCCGACTGGAGCGTCGTACCGAACTCGCCGAGCCAGACCGGGGCGATGTCCTGCTTGAAGACGTAACCCCAGTACTTGTCCCAGATCCCGGGCAGGTTGGCGGGGAACGACGGGTCCTCGAACCAGGGCTGCCGGCCCACACTGGTGGCGTAGTCGTGGGCGGGGTAGACGAGCCGGTCCGGCACGTTCAGGCGGACCGGGTGCTCGGCGACACCCATCAGGTTGCCGCCCCACCAGCCGTTGACCCCGTTGTACGACTGCACGCCCTCGACGAAGACCAGCAGTTCGGGGTTGACGGACAGCACCGCGTTGCCGGCCCGCTCGGTGGCCAGCCGCCAGTCCCGCGCCGTGTCGCCACAGCCCCAACAGGCCGGATCGTGGGGCTCGTTGTGCAGGTCGATGCCGATGACGGTCGGATCCCCCTTGTAACGGGCCGCGAGCGCCTTGAGGTTGGTGATCCACGTCGACTCGGGGACCGTCGAGGTGCACCAGAGCGCGGACTGCCCGGCCGCGTCCGGGCGGTGCCGGTCGAGCACGACCTTCAGGCCCGACTGCCCCGCGTACGCCACGATCCTGTCCATGACCTGGAGCGAAGTCAGGCCACGCAGGTCGGTGTTGATGCCGTCGTGGCTGATGCTGTCGGGCATGGCGCTCGGCTTGAGGGCGTCGTCGCTGTAGGGGAGACGGATCGTGTTGTAGCCCAGCGACTTCATCTGGTCGATCATGCTCTTGTAGTCGCGGGCCCACAGGCCGTGGGCCACCCGGGTGTCGGTCTCGAAGCCGAACCAGTTGACGCCGGCGACGCGTACGGACCGCCCGGTCGCGTCCAGGATCCGACGGCCCTCGGTGTGCCAGTAGCCCTCGCCCGCCATCGCGGTGCGCACCGGGCTCTCGCCCCGCTCCACCGCACCGGCCGACGGCGCACCCGCCAACGGCAGCAGGAACGCCGCCACGGCCACGCACAGCGCTCTTCGCAAGCTGCGGAACATGTCACCGCTTCCTCTCGGAGGGATGGGCCCGGAATACATGGGAGCGCTCCCATAACTCCGCACCTCCACGCAAGCCATGCACCATGAGCACGTCAAGTAGACGGGCGGGGTCCATTTCTCCGGACACCGCCCGGGCCGCACCTCCTGGAGGTTCTGGTCCGGAGACGGGCCAGCGGATGCCAGACCGGCGGATCGGTGTCTGGATGGAGGTATGACCACCTCGCACACGCACCCGGAACGCACCACCCACCCGGAGCTGGCGGACTTCGCCGGACAGTGGGCGGTGCTGCTCACCAGCCACCGCAGGAACGGCACGGGCGTGGGCACCGCCGTGAACCTCGCCGTGGAGGGCGACCACGCCTACTTCCGCACCCCCGGCAAGGCCAAGAAGGTCAAACGCCTGCGCCTCGATCCGGTGGTGGAACTGGCCCCCGCCACCCCCGACGGCAAGCCGGTCGGACCCGAGATGCGCGCCCGGGTCCGGCTGCTGAACCAGGGGAGCAGGGAGGACCGGCACGCGGCACGGCTGCTGCGGCGCAAGTACCCGGTCGTGCAGGGCGCCCTGGTCCCGCTCGCGCACCGACTGATGCGGACGCGGACGCTCCACTACGAGGTGCGGCCGGCACCCGCGGACGGCGCGTGACCGCCCGCCGGTTCAGCCCCGCCTGCGCCGGCGCCCCAGCCCGAACAGGGCCGCGCAGACGACGGCCACGGCGGCCACGGCACCGATCGTGAGGCCGTCCCCGGAACCGGAACCGCCCCCCGAACCCTCGTCCCCCGCCTGTGAGCCCCCGCCCGAGGAACCCGAGGCGCCCGACGAGGACGCCGGTCCGGAGCCGCCCCCGCCGGGCGCCTCCCGGGCCTCTACCGGGCTCTGCTCGCCCTCGCTCCCGTACATCAGCCGGGAGCCGTCGGCGGAGTAGCTGACGGACTCGCCCTGCCCCTGGAGCGGCACGCTGAGCCGCTCCTTGCGCTCGATCTTCCCGTCCCGGGCGTCGTCCCACGCGTAGTGGATCCCGCCGAAGTACCCGCGCACGGCGAGCTGCCGGCCGTCCGGGGAGAACGCGGCGTCGGTGGCCCACAGCTCGACGGGTGCGACGGGCTCGAAGACGTTGCCGCCCGAGGCGGAGAGTTCGGCCGGCCCCTCGTACAGGTGGCCGCCCTCCTCCTTCTTGTCGACGATGTAGACGCGTCCGGTCTTCGGGTGCACGACGAGGGACTCGGCGTCGCGGGCGCCGTCGGAGTAGGTCACGACGTACTGCGTGGCCCGCACGGTCTGGTCCCGCAGCTCCTTCGGCTCGGGCAGCTCGTAGATCCACACGTGCGGCCAGGTGCCGCCGAGGTTGTCGCCGATGTCGCCGACGAAGATCCGGTTGTCCGGCCCGATGGAGATGGCCTCGACGTCCCGGGGCGTGCCGATGCCGGTGAGGGTGAGCCGGGCGACGGTGTCGCCGGTGGCGCTGTCGACGGCGTAGAGGTAGGGGCCGTCGTCGCTGTCGTTGTGGGTCCAGTAGACGCCCGGGTGGAGGCGGGAGGCGGCGAGACCGCTGGACTCGGTGATGCGCGGGTCCTTGATCGTGAACCCCTCGTCGCCGTCGGCTGCGGAGGCGGGTGCGGCGGGTGCGGTGAGCGCGGCGCTCACCCCGAGGAGAAGGGCCGCGGCGGGCAGGGCGAAGGATCGGCGCATGCCCCAAGACTGCCATCACACCGCTGACTTGACGGCAGGTGGTCGGTCTCACATCGCGGTGGCCGGACTGATCGACGATGATGATCGGGTGCTCAGGTTCATGCCCGTCGGCGACTCGATGACCATCGGGAGCGCGGGTGAACACACCTGGCGCTACCGCCTGTGGCAGCACCTGTGCACGGAGTACGGCGGCCCCTTCACCTTCGTCGGCCCGCGCGAGACGCTGCACGACCAGGTGGCGGACGCCCCCACCTCGTACGCCTACGCCGAGCCCGACTTCCCCCGGGCCCACCTGGCCGGCTGGGGCGAGGGCTGGCAGCACATGGCGCCGCTGATCGGCGAGAGCGTCCGGTCCCAGCGGGCCGACGTGCTCCTGGTCTCCCTGGGCCTGATCGACCTCGGCTTCTACACGAACGCCGAGCAGACCGCGGACAACGTCCGTGCCTTCGTCGCCGGGGCGCGGGCGGCCAACCGCCGCGTCCGGCTGGTCCTGCTCCCGGTGATACCCAACATCCGCGCGGAGGCCGACCCGTCCTTCGCAGGCGAGGTCACCCGCTTCAACGAGCTGCTCGCGAAGACGGCCGCCGACCTCGACACCCCGGGCTCCCCGCTCCTCCTGGCCGCCGTCCCGCCGTCGTACGACTTCCACACCGACACCTACGACGGCACCCACCCCAACGCGAGCGGCGAACACAAGATCGCGGAGGCCTTCGCGGAGGCGATGTACGAGGGCTGGGAGCTGGGCGGGCCCTACTCCGCGTCCTAGCCGTCGCCCGGCGGCATATGCGCCCCACCCCGTGTCCTACTCACCGTGCGTAGCGTTGTGCCGCGCGGCCGTACTCGTCCGTGGAGCGGCCGGGGAGGAGCGCCACGATGACCGTCCTTGACGACAGGATCACCATGGCCGACAGCAACACGCAGCGTTTGGACGAGTGGTTCGAGCGGCTGGAGCGGATGCCCGTCCCCGAAGGATTCAGGGTCGAGATCGTCGGGGGCAACGTCTACATGACACCGCAGCGGGACACCCATTGGGCAATCATCCGTCGAATCGTACGGGCCGTCGAGGACAGGTTCGGGATGGACGTGCCAGTGTTCTCGGGCGTCCGCATCGACTTCCCCGGCCACGAGAACGGCCTCTGCCCGGACGTGGCCGTGCTTCGCGCCTCCGCCGAGAAGGACGACGGAGGCCGCTGGCGCCACGAGGACGTCGAGTTCGTCTTCGAGGTCATCTCCGAGGGCACGGCCGCCAACGACTACGGCCCGAAGAAGGCCGCCTACGCGACCGCCGAGGTCCCTCTCTACGTCATCGCCGACCCCTACCAGGGCCTCTGCTACGTCTACACCGACCCCAAGAACGGCGACTACGTCACCAGGACGCGGGTGGACTTCGGCGACGACATCGATCTGACGGGCACAGTGGCGGACCTGACGGTCGGAACCGGCGACTTTCCCCGCGACTGATTCCTGTCCCGTCCGCGCCCATCACACTGACGTGCTCCTGATCTCCGTCGACAACCCGGGGCTTCCTGAATGGCACGAACGGTCATCGAGATCGACGACGACAAGCCGGCCGAGGCCGCCGAGATCTTCGGGACGAGTACCAGGGTCGCCACCGTGAACGCGGCTCTCGAGGACGCCGTCAAACGCCGGAAGCGGGCGTCGTTCCTGACCTGGCCGGCCGAGGGCGGGCTGCCCGGCCTCACGGGGCCCGTGGAGGAGACAGCCGACGGCCTGGGGCGTCCCCGCAGGCACCGCCGACTGATCCCCTTGCATAGAGTGCGCTCCAGGACGTTGGCTTGGTGCTCATGGAGTACACGCAGCTCGGACGCACGGGACTCAAGGTCGGTCGGCTCGTCCTCGGGACGATGAACTTCGGTCCGCAGACCGACGAGGCCGACTCTCACGCCATCATGGACGCGGCGCTGGACGCCGGGATCAACCTCTTCGACACCGCCAACGTGTACGGCTGGGGAGAGAACAAGGGCCGTACGGAATCGATCATCGGCAACTGGTTCGCCAAGGGCGGCGAGCGGCGCGACAAGGTCGTGCTCGCCACCAAGGTGTACGCGAACATGAGCGCCGACGACGAGGCGTGGCCCAACCACGACAAGCTGTCCGCCCTGAACATCCGGCGGGCCGTGGACGCCTCGCTGAAGCGGCTGCAGACGGACCACATCGACCTCTACCAGTTCCACCACATCGACCGCAGCACGCGGTTCGACGAGATCTGGCAGGCGATCGACGTCCTGATCCAGCAGGGGAAGATCCTTTACGTGGGGTCGTCCAACTTCCCCGGGTACAAGATCGCCCAGGCCAACGAGGTCGCGGCCCGGCGCGGCGGGACCATCGGCCTGGTGAGCGAGCAGTGCCTGTACAACCTCGCCGAGCGCCGCGCCGAGATGGAGGTCATCCCGGCCGCGCAGGACTACGGGCTCGGGGTCATCCCCTGGTCGCCGCTGCACGGCGGTCTGCTGGGCGGCGTCCTCAAGAAGGAGGCCACCCAGGGGCGCCGCGCGTCCGGGCGGGCCGCCGAGACGCTCGCCGACCCCACCGCCCGCGCCCAGATCCAGGCGTACGAGGACCTGCTCGACAAGCACGGCGTCGAGCCCGGCGAGGCCGCGCTGGCCTGGCTGCTCACCCGGCCCGGGGTGACGGGGCCGATCGTCGGCCCGCGCACCACCGAGCAGCTGGCGTCGGCGCTGCGGGCGGTCGAGCTGGAGCTGAGCGAGGAGCTGCTGTCTTCGCTGGACGAGATCTTCCCGGGCCCGGGGCCGTCCCCGGAGGCCTTCGCCTGGTAGGACGCCGCCTTCCCGGCGGGCACGCCGGGATCGCCGGGGGTGCCTGGTGGCGGCGGGGCTAGTTTCCGAGCGCCGCCGCCACAGCCACTACCGCAAACATCAGTACAAGCGCACCGGCCATGATCCGGTTCCGGGTTTTCGGGTCCACGCCCTCGAGCCTAACCGGCCGCGCCGAGTGGGCAGCGCGCGACCACCTCGTAACGGGGCTGTTCGCCCGGCACCCCCGACCTCGGCAGGTTGCTGCGCACCAGCGCCACCTCGCCCACGGTCCAGGTGCGGCTCCGGAACCGCCCCAGGGCCTCCACGTACGGCCGTACGTCGGCACCGGTCCGGCTGCGGGCCAGCGTCAGGTGGGCCTTGTAGCGGCGGTGCTCCCCCATCGCCACGCCCGCCCTGCGCCCCGCCGCCTCCGTACGGTCGGCGAGCAGGCTCAGGGGGTGCAGGTCACCGTCCGCCCCGGTCCACAGGGTCCGCCCGTGGCCGAACCGGCCACCGCCGCACAGCGCCAGCTCGAAGGGTTCGCTCCGGGACGCGGCCCGCTCCAGGCGGGCGGTCAGCTCGGGGACGAGGTCGTCGTCGACCTCTCCGTAGAAGGCCAGCGTGAAGTGCCAATCAGCGGCTCCGCCGCGGGGCCGGCCGGGAACCCCGGTCCAGCGCAGGGCGTCCGCGCCGGGCAGCCGCCGCAGTTCCTCGACCTCGACGGCGAGCTCACGGATCACGTCCTCGGGCGGCACCACGGCGGCGAAGAGTCTCATGCCTCCAGTCTCACCGGGGAACGCGTGTACGCCCACGCGTGTCCTGGTCACCGTGCGTATCGTTGTACTGCGCGGCTGCATCCGTCCGGGGCGCAGCCGGGGAGGAGCGCCACGATGACCGTCCTTGACGACAGGATCAAGATGGCCGACAGCAACGGCGAACCCACTCTCGACATGATGTTCGAGTGGTTGGAGACGATGCCCGTCCCCGAGGGTTACAAGGTCGAAATCGTCGGGGGGAACATCTTCATGGCGCCTCAGCGGGACACCCACTGGGACATCATCGCGAACATTTACGACCAGCTGCGCGCCGAGTACCCGCGCAAGCGTGTGAAGTGCGACGTCCGCATCGACTACCCGGGGTACCTCAACGGCTTCGCCTCCGATGTCACGTTGATGGCCGAAGGCGCCGACAAGAATGCCAAAGGGCTGTGGAACTGCGCGGACGTCGAATTCGTCGCCGAGGTGATCTCCAAGAAGACCGGCGCCAACGACTACGGCTCCAAGAAGGACGCCTACGCCGCCGCCGGCGTCCCCGTGTACCTGATCGTGGACCCGTACACCGGCGAGTGGCACCTGCACACCCTGCCGAAGGACGGTACGTACCGCGGGGCGGTCCGACTTCCCTTCGGCGAGGAGGTCGACCTGACCGGGACGGTCGTCGGTCTGGTACTCAAGACCGACGAGTTCCCCCGCGACTGATCGCGGAGGAACTCGTCGGGGCGGCGGGTCCGGCCGTCAGGCCACCGCCGTCAGCTCCCGTTGCCGTTCCCTCGGTACGAACCGCACCTGGGGATGGCCGCGGTTCCAGCCGACCGTCAGGCGCAGGTTGCCGACGCGGGCCAGGATCAGGCCGATCACCGCGGCGGCGAGGACCGCGACGGCACCGCCCATCGCGAAGCCGAGACGGGCGCCGTAGGTGTCGGTGATCCAGCCGACGATCGGGGCGCCGACGGGCGCGCCGCCGAGGAAGACCATCATGTACAGGGCCATGACGCGGCCGCGTACGGCCGGGTCGGTGGACATCTGGATGCTGGTGTTGGTGGTGACGTTGACCGTCATGGCGAACAGGCCGATCGGGATCATGAGCAGGGCGAACAGCCACAGGGTGGGTGCCCCGGCCGCCACGATCTCCAGTCCGCCGAAGGCCAGCGCGGCCAGGATCAGCAGCCGCAGGCGGGCCGTGCCGCGCCGGGCGGCGAGCAGGGCGCCGGCCAGGGAGCCGACCGCCATCAGGGTGTTGAACAGGCTGTAGACGCCCGCGCCCCCGTGGAAGACGTCGTCGGCGAAGGCCGAGAGGTAGACGGGGAAGTTGAAGGCGAACGTGCCGATGAAGCCGACCAGGACGATCGGCCAGACCAGGTCGGGCCGGCCCGCGACATAGCGCAGCCCCTCCCGCAGCTGCCCCTTGCCGCGCGGGGACGGCGTGACGGCGTGCAGTTCGCGGGCCCGCATCATCATCAGGCCGGCCAGCGGCGCGATGAAGGACAGGCCGTTGAGGAGGAACGCCCAGCCCGTGCCGACGCCGGTGATCAGCAGGCCCGCGACGGCGGGACCGACCAGGCGGGCGGACTGGAAGTTCGCGGAGTTCAGGCTGACCGCGTTCTGCAGCTGACCGGGGCCGACCAGCTCGGCGACGAAGGACTGGCGGGCGGGGTTGTCGACCACCGTCGCCAGACCGGTGACGAAGGCGGCGACGTAGACGTGCCAGACCTCGACCTGTCCGGTGAGGGTGAGGGCGGCGAGCGCCAGCGAGGTGAGGGCCATCGCCGACTGGGTGACGAGCAGTGTGGGGCGCTTGCGCAGGCGGTCCACGAGGACGCCGCCGTACAGGCCGAACAGCAGCATCGGCAGGAACTGCAGGGCCGTGGTGATACCGACGGCGGCCGAGGAGGCGGTGAGGGTGAGCACCAGCCAGTCCTGGGCGATGCGCTGCATCCAGGTGCCGATGTTGGAGACCACCTGGCCGATGAAGAACAGGCGGTAGTTCCTGACCCGCAGCGAGGAGAACATCCGGGACTTGCGGATGCTCCGCCCCGGCGCTTCCGGGTCGGGCGGCGTGTCACCGCCGGCGGGGGTGTCGTGGGTGTCAGGAGCGGGGGCGGAGTCTGCTCCGGGTCCCGTACTCAAGGTTCGCCTCCTAGCGACGGCTGCTGATTTCCTAGATGTGCGCGAGCTTCTCCAGCACAGGGGCGGCGGCACGGAGTTTCGCCCATTCGTCCTCGTCGAGTTCCTCGGCGAGGGTGGCCAGGAAGACGTTCCGCTTGCGGCGGCTCTCGGCGAGCATCGCCTCGGCCTGTTCGGTCTGCGTCACGACCTTCTGGCGCCGGTCGTCGGGGTGCGGCTCCAGCCGGACCAGCCCCTTGCCCTCCAGCAGGGCCACGATGCGGGTCATCGAGGGCGGCTGGACGTGTTCCCTGCGGGCGAGCTCGCCCGGGGTGGCCCGACCACAGCGGGCGAGGGTGCCCAGCACCGACATCTCGGTGGGGCTGAGCGACTCGTCGACGCGTTGGTGCTTGAGCCGACGGGACAGTCGCATCACGGCGGATCGAAGGGCGTTGACGGCGGCCGCGTCGTCGTCATGGCTGAGGTCCGGCATGTTCTTTAGCATAACTCATTACTCTCGCTAAAGGACCAGTCGGGGCGCGATCGAACCCCGCCCGTGCCCGTGAGGTCGGCCACCCATGCCGCCGTCACGCCGCCGTCACGCCCCAGTCACGCCGCAATCGCGCCACAGAGCACGCCATAGATCACTCGTACGGGTGATCCCTGCGGGAAACATGGCACACCGGGCCGGAGAGTGCGGCAAGGCTCATGTCCATGGGGACCGACGTACTCAGCCTGCGCATGGACCAGGAACTGCTCGAAAGACTCCGGAGCCATGCCGCCAAACGCGGAATGAGCGTCCAGGACTATGTCGTCCAGACGCTCATTCGCGATGACTTCGACCAGCGGTTCCAGACCGCCGTCGAGGAGACGGAGAAGTTCTACGGCGTCACCTGATCCCGCACCGAGCCGGTCGGGCCGGGGCGGGTCAGGCCGGGCCGGGTCAGGTCAGACCCAGTGCCGGCATCAGGTAGTAGAAGGCGAAGACAGCCGACACCGCGTACATCGCCACCGGGACCTCCCGGCCGCGCCCGGCCGCCAGGCGCAGCAGCACGAAGGTGATGAAGCCCATGCCGATGCCGTTGGTGATCGAGTAGGTGAACGGCATCATCACCATGGTCACGAAGGCCGGAACGGCGATCGTGTAGTCCGCCCAGTCGATCTCCTTGATCGAGCCCGCCAGGATCAGGAAGCCGACCGCGAACAGCGCCGGGGTGGCCGCCTGGGACGGCACCATCGTGGCGACGGGCGTGAGGAACAGCGCGACGGCGAACAGCGCGCCGGTGACGACGTTCGCGAAGCCGGTGCGCGCGCCCTCACCGACGCCGGCCGTGGACTCCACGAAGGCGGTGGTGGCGGAGGAGGAGCTGGCGCCACCCGCGGCGACCGCGACACCGTCGATGAACAGGACCTTGTTGATGCCGGGCATCTGGCCGTCGGCGTCGGTCAGCTTGGCCTCGTCGGAGACGCCCATGATCGTGCCCATCGCGTCGAAGAAGCACGACAGCAGCACGGTGAAGACGAACAGGACGCCGGTCAGCACACCGACCTTGGCGAAGCCGCCGAACAGGCTGACCTCGCCGATCAGGCCGAAGTCGGGGGTGGCGACGGGGTTGCCGGGCCAGGTCGGGTTCGTCAGGCCCCAGGAGGGGATGTCGGCCACGGCGTTGATGATCACGGCGAGGACCGTCATCGCGACGATCGAGATGAGGATCGCGCCGGGCACCTTGCGCACGATCAGCGCCAGCGTGAGCAGCGCGCCGAGGATGAAGACGAGGACCGGCCAGCCGGTGAGGTGACCGCCGGTGCCGAGCTGGAGCGGGACGGTGGTCTGGGCGGCGTCCGGGATCCGGGAGACGAAACCGGAGTCGACCAGGCCGATCAGCATGATGAACAGGCCGATACCGATGGCGATGGCCTTGCGCAGACCGTACGGGACGGCGTTCATCACGCGCTCACGCAGACCGGTGGCGACCAGCAGCATGACGATGAAGCCGGCCAGCACCACCATGCCCATCGCGTCGGGCCACGACATGCGCGGGGCGAGCTGGAGGGCGACCACCGAGTTCACGCCGAGGCCGGCGGCCAGCGCGATCGGCACGTTGCCGATGACGCCCATGAGCAGCGTGGTGAACGCCGCCGTCAGGGCGGTCGCGGTGACCAGCTGGCCGTTGTCGAGCTGGTTGCCGTACACGTCCTTCGCGCTGCCGAGGATGATCGGGTTCAGCACGATGATGTAGGCCATCGCGAAGAAGGTGGCGAATCCGCCACGGATCTCGCGGGGCAGGCTGCTGCCCCGCTCGGAGATCTTGAAGTAGCGGTCGAGTGCGCCGTACGCGGGCGCGGGCCCCGGCTGATCGGGCAGGGGGGCCTTGCTGGGGGCCGACGTGGACATGCAGAACCTCATCACCGTCGGACTTCCATCAAAGCCCTTTGGCGTTTCCTACGAGCAGAATGGGCCAGAGACAAACAGATTCAGTATGAAGATATAACGACATCCACGCTATCTCCGCGCGTAGACACATGCGGCCCGGTGCGGCGAACCTCACCCCCGCCCGCCCTCGTAAGCTGTCCGCATGGCCGCTTTCTTCTCGGGTCTCTCGCGTTTGGTCACGGGAACCCCCAAGCACGAGGCGCCGGAGCCCCTGGAGGGCCCCGTGGTCGCCACCATCGTCGGCGGCACGATCATCTGGTTCGCCCTCTTCCTGGTGCAGCTGCCCTTCTACGGCTGGTTCGACGACCGCGGCCACACCTGGTGGCTGTGGACCTGCCTGGCCGGCGGCGGGCTCGGGTTCATCGGCATCTGGTACGTCCGCCGGCGCGACGCCGCGATCAAGCGCGACCAGGCCGCGGCGGCCGCTCGGGGCACGGAGACGGCGCAGTCGGCGCAGTCGGTGGAGACGGCGGAGACGGAACCGGCCGGCGGCCCCTCCCCGTCGTCGGCCGACTGACCCCTCACCACTCCCGTACGCCCACGGCACCACGACCGCCCCGCGGCCCTCCTCCCCCGGTCGGATCTTCCGCGCATCCGGTGGGTGAAGCCGTGAAGCCGCACGTACCGTCGACTGCATGGCGCATCTCGACGCGGACCCGCAGGCCGGTGCCGCGCAGCCCGGCACCGTCACCTCGCCGGTGACCGGCCTGACCGCCGCGGAGGTGGCGGAGCGGGTGGCTCTCGGGCAGGTCAACGACGTGCCGGTGCGCAGCAGCCGGTCCATGATCGAGATCGTCCGCGCGAACGTCCTCACCCGGTTCAACGCGATCATCGGCGTCCTCTGGGTGATCATGCTGAGCGTCGCGCCCATCCAGGACGGCCTGTTCGGCTTCGTGATCCTCGCCAACACCGGGATCGGCATCATCCAGGAGTGGCGGGCGAAGAAGACCCTGGACTCACTGGCGCTGATCGGCGAGGTGCGGCCCACGGTGCGCCGGGACGGGGCGGCGGCGGAGATCGGCACGTCCGAGATCGTGCTGGACGACCTGATCGAGATCGGGCCGGGCGACAAGGTCGTCGTCGACGGGGTGTGCGCCGAGGCGGACGCGCTGGAGATCGACGAGTCGCTGCTCACCGGCGAGGCCGATCCCGTGGTCAAGCAGCCCGGGGACCGGCTCATGTCCGGAAGCTTCGTGGTCGCGGGCGGCGGTTCCTTCCAGGCGACCAGGGTGGGACGCGAGGCGTACGCGGCGCAGCTCGCCGAGGAGGCGTCCCGGTTCACGCTGGTCCACTCCGAGCTGCGCTCGGGCATCTCCACGATCCTCAAGTACGTGACGTGGATGATGATCCCGACCGCGACCGGGCTGATCATCAGCCAGCTGGTCGTGAAGCACAACGAGCTGAAGAACTCCGTCGCCCGCACGGTCGGCGGGATCGTGCCGATGGTGCCCGAGGGGTTGGTGCTGCTCACCTCGGTGGCCTTCGCCATCGGGGTCGTCCGGCTGGGGCGCAAGCAGTGCCTGGTGCAGGAACTGCCCGCCATCGAGGGACTGGCCCGCGTCGACACGGTCTGCCTGGACAAGACCGGCACCCTCACCGAGGGCGGCATGGACGTCACCGGACTGCGGCTGCTCGACGGCGGCGACGAGGCGTACGTACGGAAGGTGCTGGGGGCCCTCGGCGCGTCCGATCCGCGGCCGAACGCGTCCCTCCGGGCGATCGCCGACGCCTACCCGGACACCGGGGACCGGCGCTGCACCGACACCCTGCCGTTCTCCTCGGCCCGCAAGTACAGCGGCGCCACCTTCGACGAGGGCGCCGAGGACGCCGAGGGCACCGGGCAACCGCCCGTCACCTGGCTGCTCGGGGCGCCCGACGTGCTGCTGGACGCCGACGACCCGGCCCTGGCCCGGACCACGCGGCTGAACGAGCAGGGGCTGCGGGTGCTGCTGCTCGCCCGCGCCGAGCGCGACGTGCCCGTGGACGACCCGGACGCGGCCAAGGGTGTCCGCCCGACCGCGCTGGTGGTGCTGGAGCAGCGGCTGCGGCCGGACGCGGCCGACACCCTGCGGTACTTCTCCGAGCAGAACGTCCGCGCCAAGGTCGTCTCCGGCGACAACGCCGTGTCGGTCGGTGCGGTCGCGGCCAAGCTCGGACTGAGCGGTACGACGGTCGACGCGCGCCGGCTGCCCGCCGAGCGGGACGAGATGGCCGAGGCGCTGGACCGGGGCACGGTGTTCGGACGGGTCGCCCCGCGGCAGAAGCGGGACATGGTGGGCGCGCTCCAGTCGCGCGGGCACACGGTCGCCATGACCGGCGACGGGGTGAACGACGTGCTGGCGCTGAAGGACGCCGACATCGGGGTGGCGATGGGCTCCGGCTCGGAGGCCACGCGCGCGGTCGCCCAGATCGTGCTGCTGAACAACAGCTTCGCCACCCTGCCGTCGGTGGTGGCCGAGGGTCGGCGGGTGATCGGCAACATCACCCGGGTCGCGACGCTGTTCCTGGTGAAGACCGTCTACTCGGTGCTGCTGGCGGTGCTGGTGGTGTGTTGGCAGGTGGAGTACCCGTTCCTGCCGCGCCATCTGACCCTGCTGTCCACGCTCACCATCGGCGTCCCGGCGTTCTTCCTGGCCCTCGCCCCCAACAGGGAGCGGGCCCGGCCGAACTTCGTACGGCGGGTCATGCGGTACGCGATCCCGGGCGGGGTGCTGGCCGCGCTGGCGACGTTCGCCACGTATCTGCTCGCCCGCCACCACTACAGCGGCGAGGGGGCGTTGGAGGCGGAGACGAGCGCGGCGACGCTGACGCTGTTCCTGATCTCGCTGTGGGTGCTGGCGATCATCGCCCGGCCCTACACCTGGTGGCGGATCGGGCTGGTGGCGACGATGGCCGCGGGGTTCCTGCTGGTGCTGGTCGTGCCGTGGCTGCAGGGGTTCTTCGCGCTGAGGCTGGTGGGGATGACGATGCCGTGGGTCGCGGTCGGCATCGCGGTGGTGGCGGCGGCCACCCTGGAACTCCTGTGGAGGTGGGTGGACCGCCGCTTTCCCGCTTAGGGCTCGGCTCGGCAGGGAACACCGGTCGCTTGTTCCCCTGCGGGCCGGTGGGGGCTGGTCGCGCCCACGCGGCGGAGCCGCATGTCGATACAGCCTCGCGCCCCCTCGGGGGGCGTTTCGGTGAACCGCGTGACCAGCCCCGGCAGGGCTTACTTCACGTCGACGAAGTCACCGGCGGCGTTGACCGCCGGGGTGGTCGTGGTGCCCGCGAAGGAGTAGCGGTAGTAGCCGTCGACGGAGGCCTTGACCGTGGTCTTCAGGTTGCCCGTCGAGTTGGTCTTGATGGTCTTGACGGTGGTGTAGGTGCTGGAGTTCTTCTTGCGGAACTGCAGCTTCACCGACTGGTTCGTGTAGCCGGCGTACTTGTAGGTCTCCCAGTTGGCGCGGGTCAGCTTGCCGGTGACCGTGATGGTCTTGCCCTTCTTCACCGGCTCCGGCGAGGCGTTGACCGTCAGCTTGGAGTAGCGCTGGACCAGGGTGGTGGCGAGGCCGCCCTTCTCCGCGTAGCCGATCTTGGAGATGTCGGGGTCGTCGACGGTCGGGTCCTCGCCGTTGAAGGCGATGGCCAGGGCGCCGGCCTTCCAGGTGCCGGCGTCCTCGTTCAGCAGGTCGTACTCCCTGGGGCGGATGTCGATGGTGCCGGAGCAGGTGGCCTTGGTCGCCGAGGTCGCCTTGCAGTAGGCGAAGTCGTCGCCGATCAGTATGTTCCGCGGCTCGGCGAAGCTGCCCTTGTAGAGGAACGGGTCGGTGAGGAAGTCGAGCGCGGTGATGTCGACGTCCGCGCCGTGGGTCAGGGTGTAGGTGACCTTGGTCGTGACCCGGTTGGTCGTGCCGACCTTGATCGCCTTGGCGATCTTGAAGTTGGAGAAGGTGACGTCCAGGGCGTACGGCTCGTCGTAGGCGGCGGCACGGGCGCTGAACGCGGCCTTGTCGGACGAGGCGGCCTGCGCGGCCTCACGGACCTTCGCGATGTCCGCGCGGCTCACGGCGCCGTCGGACGCCTGTGCTGCCGGAACGGCGAGGGCGGACAGGGCCAGGGCGCCGGAAACCGCGGCGATGACGGTGGCTCGAATACGCATGCATTCCCCATGTGGAGAAGGGGCCCCGATGGTCGTCGTTCCCAACGGCTCGTCGTCACTTCCGGGGCCCGAGTGACCATGGAGTCTGTTGACTCAGCTGATCAGATACATGACACCGGTGGATGGTTGTACGGGAAAACGAAAACCTGTGTGCGATTCTTGAAGATCACGGCCCCGGCCGCCGCGTGCCGCACGCAGAGCCCGAAAGGCCAGAAACATCTGAAGAACCCGAAGGAGGGTCCCGCATGATCACACCCGCCCGCGACAACCCCTGTCGGCATCATTCCCAGGCCTTGTCCACCATGCGGACGGGTACTGTGATTCAGTGATGAGCGCGACGAAGACCCCGGACAACCAGTCCCGGGCGAAAAGGCGCTCCATAGGCGCTCAGCTGTCCCGCCCCGTCCGTTCCTTCATGGAGACCGAGGCCGGCAGTGCGGGCCTGCTCCTGTTCGCGGTCGCGGTGGCCCTGATATGGGCGAACTCGCCCTGGTCGGACTCGTACACGTCGCTCTGGGCCACCGACCTGTCCCTCTCCCTGGGCAACGCCGAGCTGTCGATGGACCTGGGGCACTGGGTCAACGACGGACTGATGGCCCTGTTCTTCTTCATCATCGGCCTGGAGGTCCGTTACGAGGTCTCCGTCGGCGAGCTGAACAACCGCAGCCGGCTCATGATTCCGCTCCTCGCCGGAATCGGCGGCATGCTCGTGCCCGTCCTGCTGTACCTGGCGATCGCCCCCGGAGGCGAGGCCGCCATGGGCTGGGGCGTGGTCATCGGCACCGACACGGCGTTCATGCTGGGCGCGCTCGCCATCGTGGGCCCGCGGTTCGTCACGCAGCTGCGCGTCTTCCTGCTGGCCATCACCGTCATCGACGACATCGTGGCCGTCACCGTCATCGGCGTGGTCTACTCCGGCAGCATCAGTGTGCCGGAGCTGATCGTCGCGCTCCTCCTGGGCATGGTGCTGTCCGCGCTGACCCGCTTCGGCGTCTGGCAGGCGGCCCCGTACGTCCTGATCGTCCTCGTGATGTGGCTCGCCACCCTCCAGGCCGGTCTCCACGCCTCCATCGCCGGCATGCTCGGCGGCCTCCTGATCCCCGCCCGGAACCCGTCACGCGAGGGAGTGGAGCAGGCCGCTCGGCTCTTCCGCGCCTTCCGTCAGTCCCCCCTCGCGGACGTCGGCAAGACGGCACGCAGGGGGCTCCAGCAGGCAGTCTCCGTCAACGAGCGGCTCCAGACGGTGCTCCACCCCTGGTCCAGCTACGTCATCGTCCCGGTGTTCGCGCTGGCCAACGCCGGTGTCGACCTGCGTGACGGCGTCCTGACCAACGCCCTGACCTCCGCCGTCACCTGGGCCGTGGTCGTGGGTCTCGTCGTCGGAAAGCTGGTCGGCATCTGGGGCGGCGCCTACCTCGGCACCCGGACCGGCCTCGGGAAGCTCCCGACCGGGGTGGGGCAGGGCCATGTCCTGGGCGGCGGTGTCCTGTCCGGCATCGGCTTCACCGTGTCCCTGCTGATCGTCGGGCTCGCCTTCGACGACCCGGTGGTCCGTGCCGAGGGGACCGTCGGTGTCCTGCTGGCCGCCCTGTTCTCCACCCTCGCGGGCTGGCTCGTGTTCCATCTGGCCGCGACCCTGCGCGGGGAGACCGACGCGGACCTGCCCCGTTACCTGGACCGTCCGGTCGACCCGGAGACGGACCACATCCTCGGGCCCCCCGAAGCGCCCCTCACCCTGGTGGAGTACGGCGACTTCGAGTGCCCCTTCTGCGCCCGCGCCACCGGCGTCACCCAGGAACTGCGGCAACGTTTCGGCGACCGGTTCCGCTACGTCTTCCGGCACCTGCCGCTGCCCGACGTGCACCCGCACGCCGAGCTCGCCGCACGGGCGGCGACGGCCGCCGGCCTGCAGGGCCGCTTCTGGGAGATGCACGATCTGCTCTACAGGCACCAGGACGAGCTCGATTACCAGGACAGCGCCGGCTACGCCGCCGACCTCGGACTCGACGTCGAGAAGTTCCTCCGCGACCTCGACGACGAGAAGACGGCCGAGCGGGTACGGGTGGACGCCGCCAGCGCCGAGGCCAGCGGCGCCCGCGGGGTCCCGACGTTCTTCATCGGCAACCGCCGGCACACCGGCCCGTACGACGCGGCGACGCTCGCCCGCGAGCTCGAGGCGTACGCGCAGGAGTCCGGCGCCCAGGCGCCCACGAAGAAGTAGAAGCAGAAGCAGGCGAAAGGTCCGCCCGTGGGGGGGGTGGGCCGGGGGCGACCCCGGCCCACCCCCCCACGCGTTCAGTCGAACCAGCGGTCCCGCGCCAGTTCCTCCGTCCTGGACGGGTCCTCCAGCAGGGCCGCGACCTCGAAGCGGCGCGGCCACTCACCGGCCGCCCAGGCCAGCCCGGCGGCGACACCCTCCAGGGTGGCGGCGTGCGGCACGCCGTCGCCGGTCAGACGCCAGTCGATCTCCACGCCGTCCACGACGAGTTCCTCGTGCTCGACGTACGTCGCCGGGGTGCGCGACCCGAGCAGGACCCGCACGGACTCCGGCACGTCGTACTCGGTGCCCTGGGAACCGACCTCCCCGGTGACGGACTCGCTCAGCCGCCGCACCTGGAACAGTTCGGCCAGCTCGGCCGCCCGCGAGGGGCGGACGGGCAGCAGGGCCACGCCCGCGGTGAACGGCAGCAGGTCGGGCGAGTCGACGACCACCGCGTCGGCGGCGTCCACCACCTCGACCCGGCCGTCGACCACCGCGCGCAGCTCGTCCGGCAGGGTCACCTGGTCCGGCTCCAGGTCGGCCAGCGCCCCGTAGAGGGCGTGCAGCTGGGCGGCGGTGACCGCGCGGTCGGGGTCGGCGAGGCGGTCGAGGAGTTCGGCCGCGCCGCCCGGTTCGTCGAGCAGCGCGGACACGGAGGTGCGCACGCCGAGTGCCCGCAGCACCTGCTCGTCCTCGAAGCCGGTGGCGTCGGCCTCGTCGTACAGGCCGCGCAGCAGCGGGTCGCTCCCCGCGGCGCGCAGACCGGCCGGGCGGCGGCCGCCGAGCACCGGGTGCCCGCGCAGCCACCAGGCGGTGTACGGGCGGACGACCTCATGGGTGCCGTCGGGCAGCAGGACGCGCACCGGCTGGGTGAGCGCGTCGCGCAGCGGCGGGCGGGCGAGCAGGGCGAGGGCCTGGGGCCACCGGTCGTCGTCGACGAGGTCGAGGTCGCGCACGGCGACGATCTCGGTGGCGACCGGCGGCACCGGGCTGTCGGGGAAGCGGTCGAGGATGTCCTCGCTCCACACGTCCACGGCGTCGAGCAGGCCCGCGTCGTCGGGTTCGGTGAAGTCCCCTTCCCGCGGCTCGAGTTCGTCCGGGTCGAGGACGACGTCGGTGGCGCGGACCAGGGCGAAGTCGACCAGCACACCGCAGGCGGCCAGCGGGGCCTCTCCCCACTTCTGCGCCAACTCGATGTCCACGGAGGCGAGTTCACCCTCGCGCATGACGCGGGCGAAGGGGCCGCCGGGGAAGACCAGTTCGCAGGCCGGGGAGAGTTCGCCGTCCTCGTCGGGCAGCGCGAGGGCGCCCAGCCAGGGCTCGTCGCCGGGTTCGAGACCGGCGTCGCGCACCAGGCCGAGCACGGTGTCGGCGAGTTCCTCGGCGTCGGGCGCCTCATCCTCCCAGTTCATGGCGCCCTCGTCGTCGAGGGAGGCGGCGACGGCGGCCCGCACCTGCGGGGTGGTGAGCACCGCGCGCGGGGTGGCCGGGAGGGCGCCGAGCTTCTCCAGCAGGGGGTGCGCGGCGTCCGGGTGGGCGACCTTGAGGCCGAGCCGGGCCAGCACCCCGGGGTCGATCCGGGCGGCCTCCGCGCCGGGCAGCAGCACCTGCCGGGGGCCGATGGTGGTACGCCCTCCCCCGGTGCCGAAAGCCTGGGAGGTATCCCCGGCGAGCGGCACGGGCAGCCCGGAGAGCCGGTCCGGGTCGACCCCGGCGAGGCTCTCGTACAGCCGCCGCCACCAGGCGGGCGCCTTCTCCAGCCCGGCGAGCCGGTCGATCGCGTCGGCCAGCGGGACCCGGGCCACGCCCAGGGTGCGCAGTTCCGTCCGCCGTTCGAGCCCGGCGGGCAGCAGGGTGGGCAGCACCTCGGCGAGCACCCGCACGGTGTCGGCCCCGGCCCCCTCGACGATCTCGGCGTCCCGGGGCCGCAGCGACTCGGGCAGGCCGGAGTCGTCGTCCTGCTCGCGCGGGGGGACGGCGGGGGGCAGGAAGGAGGTGCGGGGCAGCCGCCCGAGGACCGCCTGGCGCAGGGCGCCGTCCAGTTCGCCCTTGCCGAGCGGGCCGGGCACGAGGTCGATGATCCCGGCGGTCACCGGATGCCACTCCGCGAGGAGACCGGCGTAGGCGTCGGCCGCGCGCTCCACCAGGAAGTCGGTGAGCGGGCCGGGGGCGGCGTGCCGGCGGGTGGAGTCCAGCGGGAAGGAGGCGATGAGCAGGGCGGGGACGCCGAGCGGCTCGTCGCTGGGGGTGGGGGCGTGCACGACGGGGCTGGTGCGGGGCCGGACGGGGCTGCCGTCGGAGTCGACGGGGACGGCCCAGGTGACCGACCAGTGGGGCCGCAGCCGCTCCTCGACGGGACGGTCGGCGAGCAGGTCCGGGGTGAGCGGTCCGTGGGCGGTGGAGGTGCGCCAGCGGGTGGTGCCGTCGCGCGAGTCGTCGACGAGGGTGAAGGCGCCCTCCTCACTCCGGCGCACGGTACGGGGCTCGTCGTCGCCGATCTCGACGACGACCTCCTCCAGGCCGGGCAGGGCGAGCAGCAGGGCGTCGTCGACGGCGTGCAGCAGCCGCTCGGCGAGGTCGACGGCGGCCGTGTCGCGCAGCGGCAGGATGACGGCGGTGTCGTACGGGTCGGGGGCGGTGCCCTCGGCGGCGAAGGGCAGGCGCAGCAGCGGTACGTGCCCGTCGCGGCGGCGGATCTCGTCGCCGAGACCGGCGCTGTGCCCCGCGCTGTCACCGGCGAGTTCCCGGGCCTCGGCCAGCGACCACCGCACCCCGCCCTGCCGGCCGACGAGGGCGGGCTCGTCGGTGACGGCGAGGACGGCGGCGAACCCGACGCCGAACCGGCCCACGGCCCCGGCGGGCTCGTCCCGCTTCGCGGACGCCCGCAGGGTGGACAGCGACTCGACCCCGGCCGCGTCCAGGGGAGCACCGGTGTTGGCGGCGACGAGCACCCCGTCGCGCAACGTGAGCCGGAGCCGCCCCGGCACCCCCGCGCGGGCGGCGGCGTCGGCGGCGTTCTGCGCCAGCTCGACGACGAGGCGGTCCCGGTACCCGCCGAGGACGAGATCCTCTTCGGCGTTGGCGTCCTCACGGAACCGGGCGGGACTGGTGGCCCAGGCGTCCAGCACCCCACGCCGCAGCCGTGCCGTCCCGAACGGGTCGGCACCCTCAGCGGCCGGCCGCACGAACTTGCTCACGTTGACTCTCCTCATCGGCCCTCATCGGCGTGAGACCGAAGGTACCGCTCCGCGGGACCCCGACGAGGACGGCGGGCACCGCACATGACCCGCAGCGAGGCCCCGGGTGCGCGCAGTGGCGTGGATCACGGTGCCGACCCCCTGGACGGGGCGGTCGGCCCGCGGAGCCGTACGGGCGAAGCGCGCTCACGGGTCCGGGGTGAAACCGGGCCGCCCAGGACCTCCTCACCGACGTCCGCGGCGGGAGCGGGTGCCTTGCTGAAAAGCGTGAGCGGTCAGCGGGTGAACGTCACTTGAGCGCTCACATGAGCACCATGGGGACGACAGCGCCCGAAGTGCTCACGCTTCCCGCGTCAACGGTCCGCAGACCCCCGACACTCTCCGCATCCCGCGCACCCCTCCGCACCCTTCTGCACCCTTCTGCACCCTTCTGGGCTTTTCCGCCGTCGTCGCCCCCGTCGCTGCGGAGGCGGGGCCGCCGGGTGGCTCTACGAGTGACCCAGTTCCGCCGACGACGCGTCCTCCGTCGCCGGGACCGAGCCGGAGTCCGGCGACGGGCGCAGCGGGAAGGGGTCGACGCGGGTTTCGTCGATCCGGGGCGGGGTGGGCTGGGGCGGCTTGGGCATGACCGCGGCCTCCGAGTGGCCGCCGCAGCCGTAGGACAGGGAGACGACACGGCCGTCGGCCGGGGAGAACTCGTTGGCGCACACGCCGAAGGCCTGGCCGAGCGATCCGCCGATCGGGGTGAGGAAGCCGCAGGACACACAGGACGCGGGGGCCGCCTGCGCCATCGGGGTCTTGGCGCCGAAGGCCTCCTCCCAGCGGTCGGCGGCGGTGTGCAGGCCGTAGCGGGACAGGACGCGGGCGCGCCGCATGCCGAGTTCCTCGGCGACCGCCGCGATCGAACCGCGGGCCGGGGCGGTCACCTGGTGCGCCGGGGTGCCCTCGGTGACGTCCGCGTCCTCGGCCTCCGCCAGTTCGGCGAACTCTCCGGAGACCGGCGAGTTCGGCGGCGGCGCGTCCTCACCGGAGAAGCCGGGCTCCAGCCGCAGGTCCTCGGCGTCGGTGGGCAGCAGATCGCCGGGGCCCATGTCGCCGGGACGCAGCCGCTCGCTCCACGGCACCCACTCCGGCGCGAGGATCGCGTCGGGGCCGGGCAGCAGGACCGCCTCGTCCACCGTGACGATCTTGGCGCGGGAGGCGCGGGCGACGGTGACGGCCCAGCGCCAGCCGCGGTAGCCGAGCTCCCTGCAGGCGAAGTAGTGGGTGACGACCCGGTCGCCCTCGGAGAGCATTCCTTCGTGTTCGCCGACGACCCCGGGCGCGGCGGCCTCCTCGGCTGCTGCGCGGGCGAGGTCGACGGCCTCGGCGCACAGCCGGTCGGGGGTGCGGCTTCGCGTTGTCGCTGCCTTCACAGGTATCGCTTCTCTCCTACGCCGTCTCACGAGTGCGCCACTCCCAGCGCGAGGGCGGACGGAGCGGACCGGAGGACCGCGTCGACGTCCACGCCTGATCGTGCTCGGGCGCGCCTCCATCCATTCTGCGGGATGGCTGAGATACGCACGCTACCTGCTCGCGTGCGCTGGGCCTACACCGACGGTTGTTCTCGAGTGTTCTCACGCGTTCCCGGGCAGCGCGCGCCGGTGCCGCGTTCCGCCGGAAGCCGCACACCGCGGGGCCGTCGAGGCGGTTGGGGCACTACGGACCGCCGTATCAGGGCACTATGAACGTCGTGGCCACCTCGAGGACACCCCAGGGCGCCACCGGGACCGGTGGGCCGAACGGGGCCAGAGTCAAGGGAAAGGCCCGACGCCTCACGGCGGGCGGGCCGGGCGGCCGTCTGCGCGCGGTCGGCCGCGTCCTGCGCTTCCCGGTGACCAGAACCGCACGCGGAATCCGCCGGGCCACCCACGCGCACGGCGCCGGGGAGTCCGGGCTCGGCAAGCTGATCGAGCTGCACGGTGTGAACGGCGCCGGCGACGTCATGATCACCGTCGCGCTCGCGTCCACCGTCTTCTTCTCCGTGCCGACGGACGAGGCACGCGGCCGGGTCGCGCTCTACCTCGCCATCACGATGGCGCCGTTCACCCTCCTGGCCCCGGTGATCGGCCCGCTCCTGGACCGCGTCCCGCACGGCCGCCGGGCCGCGATGGCGGGCGCGATGCTCGCCCGCGCGCTGCTCGCCCTGGTGCTGTCCGGCGCGGTGGTCACCGGCGGCATCGAGCTGTATCCGGCCGCGCTCGGCGTACTGGTCTCCTCGAAGGCGTACGGGGTGGTCAGAAGCGCCGTCGTGCCCCGGCTGCTGCCGCCCGCGTTCTCCCTGGTGAAAGCCAACTCGCGGGTCACCCTCGGCGGGCTGCTGGCCACCGGCGTCGCGGCGCCGATCGGCGCGGGGCTGCACCAGATCGGACCGCGCTGGCCGCTGTACGGCGCGTTCGTACTCTTCGTCACGGGCATGTTCCTGTCCTTCCGGCTGCCGGCGAAGGTGGACTCCGCCAAGGGCGAGGACACGGCACTGCTCGCGGCGGACGAGGCCCATCTGCACGGCCCGCACCTCAAGCCCGTCAAGCGGCCCGGTCTGCGCACGGTCGGCCCGGCCGTCACCCACGCGCTGGCCGCCAACGCCTCCATCCGCTGCCTGACCGGCTTCCTGATCTTCTTCCTCGCGTTCCTGCTGCGCGAGCATCCGATGACCGGCCAGAGCGCCGCCGTGTCCCTGGGCATCGTGGGGGTGGCGGCGGGCGTCGGCAACGCGCTCGGCACGGCCGTCGGCGCCTCGCTCCGGTCCCGCGCGCCGGAGATCATCATCGTGACGGTGGTGGCCTGCGTGGTGACCGCGGCGATCACGGCGGCGGCGTTGTTCAGCGCGGTCGTGGTGGCCTGCCTCGCCGGGGTCGCCGGCTTCGCGCAGGCGCTGGCCAAGCTGTCCCTGGACGCGCTGATCCAGCGGGACGTGCCCGAAACGGTCCGCACGTCGGCGTTCGCACGCTCCGAGACGCTGCTGCAGATGTCGTGGGTGCTGGGCGGGGCGATCGGTATCGCGATGCCGCTGATCGGGTCGCTGGGCCTCGCGGTGGGCGCCGCGATCGTCGCCACGGGCTGGCTGACCACCGTCCGCGCGCTGATCGGCTCCGCCCGGCACGGGGGCCACGGACGCGCGCGAGTGGCGTAACGCTCCGGCCACGCCGTACCCCCACGTGGGAGGTCGACCGGACGTGCCCGATAACCTTCGCACATGACCACGTTGCCCCGCGGCACAGCCGCTCGAAGTGACCGCGCTGTGCGACGGCGCCGTGCCGTCGTCGCCGCCGGTGCCGTATCCGCCGGACTGCTCGTCCTGTCGGCCTGCGACAAGCCGACGGCGATGTCCACGATCACCGTGGGCAGTGACTCGGTGTCCTCCGAGGCCACCTGCGGCGGTGAGGGCGAGGCCCTGAAGGCCGCCGACCTGACGTCGTGCCTGAAGGACAAGGACATCAAGGAGATCTCGGTCGACCCGGACGAGACCGTGCGCTTCGGTGTCGACCCGGACCTCGCCGACAAGGGCTGGACGATCCTGATGAACGGTCAGCCGCTGACCGACTCCAGCACCAAGACCTACCGCACCATCCCCGGCAGCGTGTTCTTCAACGCCCAGTACGGCGCCCAGGGCGACTCGACCCTGGTGTCGGTCAAGCAGGGCGAGAACGAGGCCACGGGCCTGTGGTCCTTCCGGCTGAAGAAGGACGCCTGATCGCGTCGTCCGTCGGGGCGCCCCCCACTCCCACGAGACCGGGAGCGCGGGGAGGCGTCCTCGTGGCCACCGCCGTCCCCGCCGAACGGGACGCGGTGGCTCGGGCCTTCCCGGGTGCCGCGCGCGCGAGGGCCCTGCCCGGGGCGAGTGTCGTCAGGATCGCCGACGGTCCCGATCTGATCGCCGCCGGTGTCGGCCCGGCCCTCGCCGCCGCCTCCACGGCCGCCGCGCTCACCGCCGCCGCTCTGGACGGCCACCCCTACCGCCTGGTCGTCTCGGCCGGGATCGCCGGCGGTTTCCCGCCGCACGCGCCCCTCGCCTCGCTCGTCGTCGCCGACGAGATCACCGCCGCCGACCTGGGCGCCGAGACGGCCGACGGCTTCCTGCCGGTGACCGACCTCGGCTTCGGCACCGTCACCCACCGTCCCCCCGCCGCCCTGGTCCGGGAGGTGGCCGCCGCGTCCGGCGCGCTCACCGGTGCCGTGCTCACCGTGTCGACGGTGACCGGCACCGCGGCCCGCGCCGCCCTGCTCCGCGAGCGCCACCCCGGTGCGCTCGCCGAGGCCATGGAGGGCTTCGGCGTCGCCGAGGCCGCCGCCGCGCACGGCGTACCCGTGCTGGAGATACGGGCGGTGTCGAACCCCGTCGGCCCGCGCGACCGCGCCGCCTGGCGCGTCGGTGACGCCCTGAACGCCCTCACCGAGGGCTTCGGGAAGATCGCGCCCGTCCTGGAGAGTTGGAACCGGTATGACAGTTGAGCAGCGGCGACTGGGGATCGTGTACTCCCCCTGCCCGAACGACACCTTCGTCTTCGACGCCCTCGCGCACGGCCGCGTCCCCGGCGCGCCCGCCCTCGACGTCACCTTCGCCGACATCGACATCACCAACGGCATGGCCGAGCGAGGCGAGTCGGACGTGCTGAAGGTGTCGTACGCGGCCCTCCCCTACGTCCTCGACGAGTACGCGCTGCTGCCCTGCGGAGGCGCGCTGGGCCGGGGCTGCGGGCCGCTGGTACTGACCCGGGAGCCCGGGGAACTCACCGGACGCACGGTCGCCGTGCCCAGCGAGAAGTCGACGGCGTATCTGCTGTTCCGGCTGTGGGCGGCGGACGTGGTGCCCGGTGGGGTCGGGGAGATCGTGGTGATGCCGTTCCACGAGATCATGCCCGCCGTACGGGACGGGAAGGTCGACGCGGGACTCGTCATCCACGAGGCGCGCTTCACCTACCGGGACTACGGGTTGCACCGGCTCGCGGACATGGGTGAGCACTGGGAGCAGACCACCGGGCTGCCGATCCCGCTGGGCGCGATCATCGCCAGGCGGTCCCTCGGAGCGCGGACGCTGACCCTGCTCGCCGACTCGATCCGCAGCTCCGTACGGGCCGCCTGGGACGACTCCGAGGCGGCGCGGCCGTACGTCATGGCGCACGCCCAGGAGATGGACCCGGCCGTCGCCGACCAGCACATCGGGCTGTACGTCAACGAGTTCACCGCCGACCTCGGCGAGGACGGCTACGCGGCCGTACGGGGCCTGCTGACGCGTGCGGCGGCCGAGGGACTGGTACCGCCCCTCGGCCCGGACGCACTGCGGTTCCCCTGACCCGTACCGGTGTGGGTGTCGGTACCGGTGCCGGACGCCCGGCCGGATCAGACGTCCAGCTGGTCGGCGACGGCGCGCAGGAGACCGGCGATCTGCTTCCCGGAGGTGCGGTCCGGGTAGCGGCCCTTCTCCAGGTTCGGTGTGAGGTTCTCCAGCAGGGTCGTCAGGTCCTGGACGATGGAGGCCAGCTCGTCGGGCTTCTTGCGCTGGGCCGCCGCGACCGACGGGGTCGGGTCGATGACGGTCAGGGAGAGGGCCTGGTCACCTCGCTGCCCGGCGACCACACCGAACTCCACCCGCTGACCCGGCTTCAGGGTCTCGACTCCGGCGGGGAGGACCGAGGAATGGACGAAGACGTCACCGCCGTCGTCGCGGGAGAGAAAGCCGAAGCCCTTCTCACTGTTGAACCACTTGACTTTGCCGGTGGGCACGTCCGTCCTCGTCCTCGTACTCGTCGGGAAACCGCTTCTGAAACGGCTCTTGATAACGCTCGGGCGGGTCCTGGTGACCCGCCGCAACCAAGGCTAATGGTCTTCGGGCAGGTGACAAGACGTCGCCCGGTAGTTCCCTCCGGCCAGGAACTACCCTGGTGCGGTGGCTGACAAAACCCAAGCGGATTCCGCGGCGCCCGGCGACGGCCTGGTCCGGGCCGGCGGCGTCGTCTTCATCATCGGTGCCGTGGCCACTCTGGTCACGGTGGCCCCGTTGTTTCTCGGCACGGAGCCCTTTCCGACGTACATGTTCGTACTGAGCATGCTCATGGGGGTCGGATTCCTGATGGCCGGCGCGGGAGTACTCCGCTCGGCCGCGGCGGGCCGCCGTCGGGCACGCGCCGGGCAGTAGGCCGTCACACGCCCGGCGGTGAGCCGTCAGGGGCGCGCCGCACGGTGGTCCGCGAACCAGCGGGGGAACTCGGTCAGGTCGGCGAGGACGACGTCCGCGCCCGCCGCGCGCAGTTCCGCCGGGTCGCACGGGCCGCTGGCGACCGCGACCGCCAGTGCTCCGGCGGTCCGCGCGCCGCGCACGTCACCCACATGGTCGCCGACGTACACGCCCGCGTCGTGCTCGCGCAGCGCCGACGCCTTCTGCTCGGCCCACAGATCGCCGACCACCGCGTCCGGTTCGATGCCGAGGTGGGCGAGGTGCAGCTTGGCGTTGGGCTCGTGCTTCGCGGTGACGACGATCGCGCGTCCGCCCGCCTCCCGTACGGCCGCCATGGCGTCGCGGGCGCCGGGCAGCGCCGGCGTGGGGGCTATGGCGTACGTCGGGTACATCGCCCGGTACAGGTCCGCCGCCTCCTCGACCCGCTCGGCCGGGAACCAGTTGATCAGTTCGTCCTCCAGGGGCGGCCCCAGCCGGGTGACGACGAGATCGGCGTCTATGGGGGTGCCGGTCCGCTCGGCCAGCGCCAGGTAGCAGGCGCGGATACCCGGCCGGGAGTCGATGAGCGTCATGTCGAGGTCGAAGCCGACGGTGAGCGGGGCGGACGGAGGCGGGGCCATAAAGGTCATACCCGCCATTGTGCCTGCGACTCGTGCGAGGTCAGCGGGGGCGCTGGGAGCGCCAGGTGAGGAACAGGGCCGAGGCCACCGCCGCGGCCCGGACCACCCAGGGCCAGGTTTCGGAGACGGCGTCGTCCATGGTGCCGTCGGCGATGGGGGTGCCCCAGCGTTCCTCGGTCCGGCCCCAGAGCCAGACGATTCCGCCCGCGATCGCGAGGCCCGGCAGGACGACGACCGCCCACTTGATCTCGGCCTGGGTGAGGCGGCGGGAGGCGTAGGCGATGACCCAGCCGAGGAACAGGGTGAACCAGTTGCCCAGGACGGCGCCCACGACCAGCAGGCCCGCGGCGACCAGGAGCAGGGGGTTGCTCCAGCCGCCGGACGGGAGGCGTGGGAACCGGCGCCCGGCGGTTCCGGTGCCGGTCTCGGTTCCGGGCCCGGCTTCGACGACGGTCGGCGCGGGCGCCTTCCCGTCGGGGCCCGTCGCCCCGTCCGGTTCCTTCGACGGCGGGGGCTTGAGCAGCTCGGGGATCTCCACGCCGCCGACGAAACCGGTGACCTCGTCGCCGACGCCGAAGGGGCTGTCGTCCACCCGCCACCAGTCGGGCTGGGTGGCGCTGTCCCCGAGTTCGTCCGTACCGGCCCGGTGCGGCGGGGACGGTACGCCGGTGGCGGGCGCGGGGTGCGGGTTCCCGGCCGGACGGGGGCGGGGGACGGCGCGGCGCAGGACGTCCCTCGCACGCCCGCCGCGGCCCCCGCTCCGCTGGGTGGGAACCGCGACGGGCGGCGGTGCGGGTCTGTTCACGGTGGGCCCGGTGGCCCCGTCCGGCCGGGAATCCGCGCCGCCGGTCCCGGCCGCCCCGGCCGACCCTGCCGTCCCGGAGGGGTCCGCGGCCGCCGCCACGACCTCGTCCGGGGTGCCCATGCGGGAGATGATGCGGCGCACGGCGGCCGGGGAGTCGACCGCGGACCTCGCCCGGTGCCGGTCGATCTCGTCACGCAGCCGGGCGACCAGACCCATCCGGGTCGCCGACGGCAGCTGCCGCTGCTGCGCCACGTCACCGACGCGGCTCAGGTACTCGTAGACGACCTGGTCACTCTCGATGCCCACGAAGCCCCTCCGGGGTGGGTGCGTCGGATACCCCGGGGGACGACGTTAGCGCAGGGCGGGGCGAGGCGGGACACAGCCGTGGGCGGTGCGGGTCGGACCGGCGGCACTCACCGGAGCCGCGGGCCTTTGAGCACAGGCCGTGGCCGTGCTCACGCAGGATGTGGCGGTCGCTCTGCCGGGTGGGGAAGCTCGGGTGGGGAAGCTCGGGTGAGGAATTGAGGAATTCAGGAAGGCCGCGGCGGGCGAAACGTTCCGTTCGCCGTTTCGAGCGTGGTCACCTTCGCCGTTTCGGTGGCGCTCCGGGCGTCCGGCGCCTCTCTGCCCCTCCGTACCACCCGCTACCGTGGGCAGGATGAGCGACCCGGCCACACCGCCCCGTTCCCTTGCGGAAGCACTCCGCACACGGGACGACACCTCCCTCGCCGCGCTCCTGCGCAGCCGCCCCGACCTCGTCACGCCCGTGCCCACCGACCTCACCCAGCTCGCCACCCGGGCCGGGACCCGTGCCTCGGTCGTGCGGGCCCTGGAGCGGCTGGACCGGTTCGCACTGCAGACCGCGCAGGCGCTGGCCGTGGCGGCCGATCCGGCGCCGTACGACGAGCTGCTCGGGCTGCTGGCGGGCGACGAGGGCGACCCCGCCGTGTCCGCCGCGCTGCCGCACGCCGTGCGGACGCTGCGCGAACAGGCGCTGGTGTGGGGCGGCGACGACCGGATGCGGCTGGTCCGTACGGCCCGTGAGCTGCTCTCCCCCTCCGCGCAGCACCCCTCGCCGACCGGTCTCGGCCCGACCGTGCGGGAGGCGACGGCCGGGATGTCCCCGGGGCGGATCCAGGAGATCGTCACGGCGACCGGGCTGCCGTCCACCCCTGACTCGGTCTCCGCGGTGACCGCCCTGACCGGGCTGTTCACGGACCGGGCGCGGATGTCGGCGTTGCTCGCCGAGGTGCCGTCCGAGTCGATGGAGGTGCTGGAACGGCTGGTGTGGGGGCCGCCCTACGGCCAGGTCACCGCCGATCCGGCGCCCCGGCTGCGCCTGCTGCTGGACCGGGGGTTGCTGCTGCCGACGGCGCCCGGGACGGTCGTCCTGCCGCGTGAGGTGGCGCTGCATCTGCGGGGCGGGCGGGCGCACCGGGTGAACGAGCCGGTGCCGCCACCCGTCGAACCGGCGCCCGCGACCGCGCCCGCGCACCGTCCACAGGTTGTGGACGGTGCGGCGGCCGGGCAGGCGTACACGGCGCTGGCTGCCGTCGAGGAGCTGCTGAAGGACTGGGACGAGGGCGGTCCGGCGGTGCTGCGGTCCGGCGGGCTGAGTGTGCGGGACCTGAAGCGGACCGCCGTCGCCCTGGACGTGCCCGAGCCGGTCGCCGCGTTCTGGGTCGAACTGGCTTATGCGGCAGGGCTGTTGGCCTCCGACGGGGAGGCGGACGAGCGGTATGCGGCGACCCCGGCGTACGACACCTGGCTGGAGCGGCCCGCCGCCGAGCGCTGGACGGTGCTGGCCGCGGCGTGGCTGGCGGCGACCCGGACCCCGGGGCTGGTCGGCGGGCGGGACGCGAAGGACCACACCTTGTCGGCGCTCGGTCCGGGGCTCGACCGGTCGGCGGCGCCCGAGGTGCGGCACCGGGTGCTGGCGCTGCTGGCGGGGCTGCCGGAGGGGACGGCTCCGGTCGCCGAGTCGGTGGTGGCGCGGCTGCGGTGGGAACGCCCGCCGCGCACCGGCGGGGGCGACGGCGAGGACCTGCGCTCCCGGCTCGCCCGGTGGACGCTCACCGAGGCGGAGATGCTGGGGATCACCGGCCGGGGGGCGCTGTCGGCCCACGGGCGGGCGCTGCTCGGCCTGCCCGTGCCGAAACCGGCCCATCCAGCCCACCCGGCCGAACCGGAGCCCCGGGGGCCGGGCGACCGGTTGCCGGTCCACCACCGGCCGGCCCCGCAGCCGGCCCCCCTCTCCCCCGCCGAGCCGAGGAACATCGCCGCCGCCGCCCGGCTGCTGGCCCCGCTGCTGCCCGAACCGCTGGACCACGTCCTGCTCCAGGCCGACCTGACGGCCGTCGCGCCGGGCCCGCTGCGACGGCCGCTCGCGGACATGCTGGACGTGCTCGCGGACGTGGAGTCGAAGGGCGGAGCGACCGTCTACCGGTTCACGCCGGGCTCGGTACGCCGTGCCCTGGACGCCGGACAGACCGCCGCGGACCTGCATGCCTTCCTCGCGGCGCACTCCCGCACGCCGGTTCCGCAGCCGCTGACGTATCTGATCGACGACGTGGCCCGCAGGCACGGGCATCTGCGGGTGGGCGCGGCCTCCGCGTACGTACGCTGCGACGACGAGGCGGTACTGAACGAGATCCTCGCCGACAAGCGGGCCGCGGGGCTGGGGCTGCGCCGTCTCGCGCCGACCGTACTGGCCGCGCGGGCCGACCCGGCCGGCCTGCTGGAGGGGCTGCGCCGGATGGGGTTCGCGCCGGCCGCCGAGTCCGCCGAGGGCGATGTCCTGATCACCCGCGCCCATGCCCGCCGCACCCCGCCGCGCACGCCGCCCGAGCCGGTTCCGGAGGGGCCGCCGGTGCCCGACGACACCCTGCTCACGGCGGCGATCCGGGCCGTACGGGCGGGTGACCTCGCCTCCACCGCCCCCCGCAAGCCCCGGGAGGGGGCGGAGGACGCGGCCGGGGGCGGCGAGCTGCCGCGCACCGGGTCCGCCGAGACCCTCGCCACCGTGCAGGCCGCCGTCCTCACCGGCGAGGCGCTGTGGATCGGCTACGTCAACGCCGAGGGCGCGGCCAGCCAGCGCGTCATCGCCCCGGTCCGCGTCGAGGGCGGCTTCGTCACGGCGTACGACCACACCGCCGACGAGGTCCGCACCTATCCGCTGCACCGGATCACGGGCGTCGCGGAGCTGGCGGACGACGAAAGCTGAGCCCGCTCCGCTGCGCGGCGTAGGCTCCACCCATGGTGCGGAGCACGGTGCAGGACGTCGAGAGCTACCTCGCGGAGGTCCCGGAGCCACGCAGGGCCGCGCTGACCGAACTGCGGCGGTTGTGCAGGGCGGAGCTCACGGGCTTCACCGAGGTGATGGCGTACGGCATGCCCGCCTACGAACGGGACGGCACGGCCGAGATCGCCTTCGCCGCCCAGAAGCAGTACCTGTCCTTCTACCTCCTGCGCGGCGATGTCCGGACGGCCTTCGAGGACCGGCTGGCCGGGCAGGACATGGGCAAGGGCTGCCTGCGGTTCCGAAAGCCGGAGGACCCGGCGACCATCGACTTCGACCTGGTGCGCGACCTGCTCCGGGCCACGGCGGCCGAACCGGGCCCGGTCTGCTGACGAACACCGGCGATCCGCTGACGAGCTCCCGCCCTCCGGGCCCGAAGTGGCGGGCGTCACTCCGGGTCCCGGAGGCCGGGCCATCAGGCAAACTGGACGTTTGGCCGAGCTGTGCCCGTGCAGTGCCCGTGCCGAGCCCGTCGCAGAAAGGCAGCCGCGCGTGAATGGTCCGCTCATCGTCCAGTCCGACAAGACGCTTCTCCTGGAAGTCGACCACGAGCAGGCGGACGACTGCCGTCGCGCCATCGCGCCCTTCGCCGAACTGGAACGGGCCCCGGAACACATCCACACCTACCGGGTGACCCCGCTCGGCCTGTGGAACGCCCGGGCCGCCGGCCATGACGCCGAGCAGGTGGTGGACGCGCTGGTGCAGTACAGCCGCTACCCGGTGCCGCACGCGCTGCTCGTCGACATCGCCGAGACGATGGACCGCTACGGCCGGCTCAGCCTGCTCAAGCACCCGGCGCACGGTCTCGTCCTCACCAGCACCGACCGGCCCGTACTGGAGGAGGTGCTGCGCTCCAGGCGGATCGCCCCGCTGGTCGGCGCCCGCATCGACCCAGACACCGTCGCCGTGCACCCCTCGGAGCGCGGGCAGATCAAGCAGACGCTGCTGAAGCTGGGCTGGCCCGCCGAGGACCTCGCCGGGTACGTGGACGGCGAGGCGCACGCCATCGAGCTGCGCGAGGAGGGGTGGGCGCTGCGCCCGTACCAGAAGCAGGCCGTGGAGAACTTCTGGCACGGCGGCTCCGGTGTGGTCGTCCTCCCCTGCGGCGCGGGCAAGACGCTGGTCGGCGCCGGTTCGATGGCGCAGGCGAAGTCGACCACGCTGATCCTGGTCACCAACACCGTCTCGGCCCGGCAGTGGAAGCACGAGCTGGTGAAGCGGACCTCGCTGACCGAGGACGAGATCGGCGAGTACAGCGGGACGAAGAAGGAGATCCGTCCCGTCACCATCGCCACCTACCAGGTGCTGACGACCCGCCGGAAGGGCGTCTACCCCCACCTGGAACTCTTCGACTCCCGGGACTGGGGCCTGATCCTCTACGACGAGGTGCACCTGCTGCCCGCCCCCGTCTTCAAGTTCACCGCCGATCTCCAGGCCCGGCGGCGGCTCGGCCTGACGGCGACCCTGGTGCGTGAGGACGGCCGTGAGTCGGACGTGTTCTCGCTGATCGGGCCGAAGCGGTTCGACGCGCCGTGGAAGGAGATCGAGGCGCAGGGCTACATCGCGCCCGCCGACTGCGTGGAGGTCCGGGTCAACCTCACCGACTCCGAACGGATCGCGTACGCGACGGCGGAGACCGAGGAGAAGTACCGCTTCTGCGCGACGACCGCCACCAAGCGGAAGGTGACGGAGGCGATCGTGCGGCGCTTCGCCGGTCAGCAGATCCTCGTCATCGGGCAGTACATCGACCAGCTGGACGAGCTGGGCGAACACCTGAACGCCCCCGTGATCAAGGGCGAGACGTCGAACGCGCAGCGGGAGAAGCTGTTCGAGGCTTTCCGGCAGGGCGAGATCGGCGTGCTGGTCGTGTCCAAGGTCGCGAACTTCTCGGTCGACCTGCCGGAGGCCACGGTCGCCATCCAGGTCTCGGGCACCTTCGGGTCCCGGCAGGAGGAGGCCCAGCGGCTGGGCCGGGTCCTGCGGCCCAAGGCGGACGGCCACCAGGCCCACTTCTACTCCGTGGTCGCCCGCGACACCATCGACCAGGACTTCGCGGCCCACCGCCAGCGCTTCCTGGCGGAACAGGGCTACGCCTACCGCATCGTCGACGCGGACGAACTCCTCGCGGAGAGCTGAGCGCGCGCACCCGGGGGGCACCCCCCGGGCCGTCATCCCCGGGCCGTCATCCCCGGGGGAGGTCGAACACCAGCAGGATGACGAACAGCGGCGGCGCCAGGGAGAGGAAGGCCGCCGCGATACGCGGGGTCGACCAGTGGGGCTTCCACGGCAGCAGCCAGGACGTGAGCCAGGCGCGGAAGGTGAGGACGCCGCCGAGGAGCATCGTCCAGTGGACCACGTCCTGGGCGGTCATCAGCTCCTGCGAGCAGTCGGCGGGGCCGCAGTTGTAGGTCGCCACGGCGGACAGCGCTCCCATCAGCAGCGCCACCGGCACCAGGACCGTCAGGAGCAAGGTCGCGACGGTGGGCACCACCCAGGCCCAGCGGTCCCGGTCGGCCGGGTGGGGCACCGGGGGCGTCAGGGGGCGAAGGGGTCGTGGCTCATGGAGCCGGTCAAGCCGCGTGACCGGTGCCCGCGCATCGGCGTACGTACTCGGACGGACGGGGACGGGTCACTCACTTCAGCACCCGATCGGACGCGTGTCGGTTGCCCGGTCGGCGGACCGCCGATGGTATGACAGCGGGTCCGCCGCCGCGGGCCCGACTCCCGGTCGCCGCGAGGGAAGGGCCTGCCCATGCCACGGACCGCCACCGCCACACGGACACTCCTCACCCGAGCCGCCGGCGCGGCGGCCGGGGCGCTGATACTGCTGCTCGGGGCGGTCGGCCCGGCGTCCGCGGGCGGACCGGGCGGCGGCGGTGGCGTCGGCGACAGCGACGGCGACGGCGACGGCGACGGCGACGGCAGGGTGGTGCTGCGGTGGCAGGACTGCCCGGACGTCGCGCAGACCGGGTTCGAGTGCGCGACGGCGAACGTCCCCCTGGACCACACCCGCCCCGGGGGCCGCACCATCGAGCTGGCGGTGATCAGGCACCGCGCCGCCGCGCCGGAGAAGCGGGTCGGCACACTGTTCTTCAACCCCGGCGGTCCGGGCAGCCCCGGCACCGTGGGACTGCCGCAGCTGTACGACAAGCTCCCGGACGAACTGCGGGACCGCTACGACATCGTCAGCTGGGACCCGCGCGGGGTCGGTGAGAGCACGGCCGTACGCTGCTTCGACACCGCCGAGGAGGCCACCGCCTGGCATGCGAAGGTCCCGCCGTTCCCGGTGGGCGAGCGCGAGCAGCGGGCGTACGTCGCCGCGTACGCCGACCTCGCGAAGCGGTGCGGGCAGCGCGATCCGCACCTGCTGCGCCATGTCTCGACCGCCGACACCGCCCGCGATCTGGACCTGCTGCGCGCCGCGGTGGGCGAGGAGCAGCTGCGGTACTGGGGCGTCTCGTACGGCACGCTGCTCGGCGCGATCTACGCGAACCTGTTCCCCGAGCGGGTCGGGCGGCTCGTCCTGGACGGGAACGTGGACCCGCTCGCCTGGCTGGGCGAGGGCGGCACGGTGGGCAAGCAGCGCGCGGCAGGCGGGAGCGGGGCGGCGGGTGAGGCCGGGGCGGCGGGTGAGGCCGAGGTGGCGAACACGTTCCTGCGGCTCGGCTCCCACCTCGGTTCGGCCGACACGCTGGCGCAGTTCCTCGACCACTGCGGGCGCGCACCCGTGACCGGTTGCGTCTTCTCGGCGGGCACCCCGGCGGCCACCCGCGACAAGTACGACACCCTGATGCGGCGCCTCGCCGAGCGGCCGGCCGGTGACTGGACGTACGCGAGGGCCGTGAGCGAGGTGCGCGGCGGGCTCTACACCGTGCACCCCGGCTGGACCGGTGTCGCGGACCTGCTGGAGTCGCTGTGGTCCGGCCGGCCCCTCCTGGAACCGGGCGTTCCGGCGGGCGGCCCGGCGCGCTACCCGGGCTTCGAGCAGTCGCTCGCGGTGATGTGCGCGGAGAGCCCCAACCCGCGGTCACCGCTGCGCTACCCCGAGTTGGAGCGGCGGGCGGTGGCGGAGTCCGGGGCGCCGGCCCACTGGTGGGTGTGGGCCAACGAGCCGTGCGCCGCGTGGCCGGCCCGGGCGGCCGATCCGTACACCGGCCCGTGGGACCGGGCGACCGCCCACCCGGTGCTGGTGGTGAACACGACCCACGACCCCTCCACCCCGTACCGGGCGGCCCAGAACATGGTGGAGGAACTGGGCGACGCGCGCCTGCTGACCCTGGACGGGTACGGGCACACCGCGCTGGACAACCCGAGTGCGTGCGTGGGACGGCACGTGGTGCGGTACTTCCTCACCGGCGCGCTGCCGCCGAAGGGCGCGCGGTGCACGCAGGACCTCCCGCCGTTCGCCCCGCCGGCCGAGGCGCCGTCGGCGTCGGAACCGATGCGGGCGCAGGCCGGGACGCCTGCCGGAGGCCTGCCGCGGACCGCGACCCCGGACAGGCCACTGCCGTCGCCGTACGGCGCCTGGCCCCTGGAGGTCGTCGAGGGGCTGCTCCCGCCCCGTACGTGATCAGCGGCGGCGGCGGACGCCGGCCTCCTCGTTGTACTCGCCGAGGACGGCGACCGAGAAGAAGGCCTCGGCGAAGATCCTGACGGCCCGCAGGGCGTTGCCGACACGGTGCGGGGAGTGGTGGACGGATCCGGTGGCAGTGGCACCGCGGCGCGGAGGGCCCTGGCCACCGGCCCGGTCGACTGGGATGAAGGTCGCTGCGCTCATGTGTCCAGAGTGCGCCCGATGACCCGTTCGGGGCATCAGTCCTTGGGCCCAACTTCGGGTCCCTCCCGGTCCCCCCTGAGGCAGCCGGTCTCCCCTCCCAGGAGGACCCGGCACCCGGAGAACCCCTGAGGGGTACGGCCGGGAGGAAAACCGTTCGTCCCCGGCACCGCGAGCCGACTAGAATCTCCCGCTCGCCCCGGCCGCGCTGTCCGCGCTGTCCGCGCTGTCCGCGCTGTCCGCGCTGTCCGCGTTGTCCGCGTCGCCCGGGGGAATTCCCGCCTCCCTCGCCGGAGTGCCACCGCCCGGACGGAAACCGGCCGGTCAGCCATGCCGTGATCACGCGGCATCACCGTCAGCACCAGCCGGAGGCAGCCCCGTGCCCGCGCACGTCCCCGAACCCGCCCCCACGCCCGCGCCCGCGCTTGCCGATACCAACCCGCTGGACCGCGAGCGTGCGCACCTCGCCGCGTCCCGTACCGCCCTGCGGGCCATGCGCGCGGACGTGGAGGCCCTCGACCTGAGCGACGTCACCGCGAACTGGGTCAACGCGCAGATCCTGGAACGGCAGATGGCGGAGCGCGTCAAGGCACTGGCCGACCTCAGCGACACCCCGCTGTTCTTCGGCCGGCTCGACTACCTGCACGCCCCGGGCGCCGAGGGGGCGGAAGGAGCCGAGGGCGAGCGCTTCTACGTCGGTCGCCGCCATGTGCACGACGTCGACGGCGACCCGATGGTGATCGACTGGCGGGCACCGGTCTCGCAGCCGTTCTACCGGGCGTCCAAGAAGGACCCGATGGACATCGCGCTGCGCCGCCGTTTCGGCTACACCGGTGGCGACCTCACGGCGTACGAGGACGAGCACCTGTCCGACCCGGCGGAGGCCGCCGTCACCGGCAAACTGCTCCAGCAGGAGATCGAGCGGCCGCGCGTCGGCCCGATGCGGGACATCGTCGCCACCATCCAGCCCGAGCAGGACGAGATCGTACGGTCCGGCCTGTCGGGCAGCGTCTGCGTGCAGGGCGGCCCCGGCACCGGGAAGACCGCCGTCGGCCTGCACCGGGTGGCGTACCTCCTGTACGCCCACCGCGAGCGGCTGGCCCGCACGGGCACGCTGGTCGTCGGGCCGAACCGGTCCTTCCTGCACTACATCGAGCAGGTGCTGCCCGCGCTGGGCGAACTGGCGGTCGGGCAGGCGACGGTGGACGACCTGGTGGCCCATGTCGAAGTGCGCGGGACGGACGACGCGCGGGCCGCGCTCGTCAAGGGCGACGCGAGGATGGCCGAGGTCCTGCGCCGGGCCCTCCACTCGCACGTGACGATGCCCACCGAGCCGGTCGTCGTCGTGCGCGGCTCACGCCGCTGGCGGGTACCGGCGTACGAACTGGAGGAGATCGTCCGCCAGTTGCTCGACCGCGGCATCCGCTACGGCGCCGCCCGCGAGGCCCTTCCGCAGCGCGTCGCGCACGCCGTGCTGGTGCGGATGGAGCGCGCCGGGGAGGCACCGGACGACAGGGTGCAGGACACGGTGGCCCGCACCAGCGCGGTGAAGGCCGCGGTGAAGGCGGTCTGGCCGGCCGTCGACCCGGCCAAACTCGTCCTGCGCCTGCTGGCGGACCCGGACTTCCTGGCCGAGCACGCGGCCGGACTGCTGGACGAGGACGAGCAGAAGGCGATCCTGTGGACGAGGCCGGCCCGGTCGGTGCGGTCCGCGAAGTGGTCGGCTGCCGACGCGGTCCTGATCGACGAGGCCACCGACCTGATCCGGCGCATCCCCTCCCTCGGGCACGTGGTGCTCGACGAGGCGCAGGACCTCTCCCCCATGCAGTACCGGGCGGTGGGCCGGCGCTGCACGACCGGCTCGGCGACCGTCCTCGGCGACCTCGCGCAGGGCACCACGCCGTGGGCGACCCGGAGTTGGCAGGAGGCGCTGGGCCACCTGGGCAAGCGGGACGCGGTGGTCGAGGAGCTGACCGCCGGTTTCCGCGTCCCGACGGACGTGATCGCGTACGCCTCCCGGCTGCTCCCGCACATCGCGCCGGGGCTGACGCCGGTGGCGTCCATCCGTGACAACCCGGGCTTCTTCGCGGTCCGCCCGATCACCGGCAGCGACGAAGTGGTGTCGGCCTGCCGTGAGTTGCTGGGCCACGAGGGCTCGGTCGGCCTGATCGCCGCGGACGCCCGCATCCCGGAACTGGCCCGGGAGCTCACCGCGGCGGGCCTCGGACACGTCGCGCCCGGCGAGGAGACGACGCACGACACCCGGCTCACCCTGGTCCCGGCGTCACTGGCGAAGGGCCTGGAGTACGACTACGTCGTCCTGGACGAGCCGCGCGCCGTCGTCGACGCCGAGCCCGACGAACGCACCGGCCTGCGCCGCCTGTACGTCGCCCTGACCCGAGCGGTCTCGGGCCTGATCGTGACCCACGCGGCCCCGCTGCCGGAGCAGTTGGTCAACTGAGCCGATCCGCGGAGGCGGTGTCAGCCGGCGTCAGCCCCCGTCCACCACCCGGCGCCACTCGGCCACGGCCTCCGCCGAGACGGGCCCGTTCCACCCGCCCGGCCGGGCCGCACCGCCGATGTGAAAGGCATGGATCCCGGCGCCGAGCAGCGTGGGCACCTGCTCCAGCCGCAGCCCGCCGCCCACGAGCAGCTGCTGCTCGTACCCGGGCTCGCCCTGCCCCCCTCGCCGGGCCTCGGCGAGCAGCGTCGGCAGCCCGTCGGCCACCCCGCCGGGCGCGCCGGCCGTGAGGTAGGCGTCGAGGCCCGGCAGCCCGTCGAGTTGCTTGCGCAGGGCGTCGCGGTCGGCGGCGCGGTCGATGGCGCGGTGGAAGGTCCAGCGGCAGCCGTCCAGCGCGCCGACGACCCGCTCCACCGCGCCCAGATCCACACCGCCGTCCGCGTCCAGGAACCCGAGGACGAACTCCTGTGCCCCCGCCTCCCGCATCTCCCGTGCCGTGTCCACCAGCCGGCCGAGGTCACCCGCGGCGAACCCGTCCGCCAGGCGCAGCATCACCCGCGGCGGGATGTCGACGGCCGCGCGCACGGCGGCGACGGTGCGGGCGGACGGGGTGAGCCCGTCGGCGGCCATGTCGGTGACCAGCTCGAGCCGGTCCGCGCCCCCGGCCTGCGCGGCGACGGCGTCCTCGACGTCGAGGGCGATCACCTCCAGGACTGCACGCTTGCTCATGGGACCCCATTCCTCGGCATCGATCGGCGGCGACTAGAGGTCTAGTCCAATCCACCCTACGCCCGCCACCCGAGGATCCGCGCCCCGGAGCCCTCGCCGCGCCTCACTCGTCGAAGATGTTCAGCTCCGCCGCCTGTGCCCCGGCCAGCTCGTACGCGGCACCGTCCACCGGCCGTCCCGCGTAGAGCCGCACCAGCGTCGGTCCGTCCCCGATGTACCGCGCCGGAGGTCGCTTGCCCGAGACCTCACCCAGCCGCAGCGGTTCATCGGCGTCGTCCAGGTCGGCGTGCAGCGGGAGGTGTCCCTTCCGACCGGTCACGTAGGCCAGCAGGGAGAACGCGGACGGCAGCCCCGCACCCGCGTACGCGCCGGGCTCCCCGAACGCCTCACGCACGTCCCCCGCGTGCACCCACTCGCCCAGCGCGAGGACGTCCAGCGCCCCGTCCGCCTTGGCGATCACCGGCCCGGCCTCGGTCATGCCGCGCTCCAGCTCGTCCACGACGCGCTGGTTGCTCCACTCGGCCCGCTCGGCGATGTCCCGGTCGTTGGACGCGGGCGAGAACACCCCCTCCTCGAACCGGCGCTCCAGCACCCGCGTGAACGCGGCCGAGCAGTGCGCCAGCACATCCCGCACCGTCCACCCCGGACACGCCACCACCGGCAACGCGAAGTCCGCGTCGTCCCTCCCCCGCAGCAACGGGATCAGCTCATCCCGCTCGACGGTCAGCAGCCGCCCGGGCAGCTCCGGGTCTCGTACGTTCTGCACATCCGCAGGAGTCGTCATGCCGCCCACGCTAGTGGCGGCTCCGCCCTCAGGAGGCGAAGCGTTCCGGGGCGGGCGCGGGAGTCATCCCGTGGAAGGGGCCGGGAGCGCGGCGAGTTCGCCCAGGACCCGGGCCGCCGGCGCCGGATCGACCAACCACTTCAGGTGACTGCCCGCGAGCGTGCGGACGTCGTACGGGTTGTCCGGCGTCAGCTCGTCGCCCTCGCGGATCAGCCGGTCCTGCAGGGCGAGCGGCATGCTCGCGTCGTCGGCCAGGCGGACGAAGGTCTTCGGGACGCGCCCCCAGGTCGCCGCCTGCGCCCGGTCGGCGGAGGTGCCGACGTCCAGGTTCTCGTCGGGCTGGAAGGTGTTCAGGAAGGTCAGGAACTCCTCGTCGGTGCCGTCGGCGAGGAAGGCCGCCTTGAGCGCCGCGAGGGCGGCCGGGTCCGCAGTGCGGAAGTTGACGCGGAGCAGGCCGAGTTCGGCGGGGTTCCCGGCCATCGCCAGCCCCAGGGAGGCGGCGTCGACCGTGGCCATCTCCGGCTCGGCGTAGTAGTCGCCGACGTCGAGCGCGACCGGGCACCAGGCCGCGACGTAGACGACGCGGTCGATCAGGTCGGGCCGCGCGTTGGCCGCGGCCGTGGCCGTGACGCCGCCGCGGCTGTGGGCGACGAGGATCACCGGGCCGTTCCGCTTGGCCCGCTCCAGGACCCCGATCAGGTGCGCGGCGTTGTCGGCGAGCGTGACGCCCTTGATCGCACCGGGCGCGGTGGCGAGGCCTTCGGGGTCCTGCGGCGCCTGGTAGGCACGGGTGTAGGTCGCCGCGAAGCCGTGGCCGGGCAGGTCGACGGCGACCGAACGGTGCCCGAGCAGGCCGAGTTCGGCCTGGAGCGGGGCGAAGGAGAAGGAGTTCGCGAAGGCTCCGTGGACCAGTACGAACGTCGGGTGCACCTGGCGGCTCATTTCTTCCGGTCTCCTTCATGTCGGCGGCACGCGCGTCGCGGTCGAGCGAGGAGCCCGCGAGGACGGCGTGCGGACAGGTGTTCGCGCTCCGGCGGTTCACACTACCCAGCGGAAGATCGTCCGCACTACCCGTAACCACCCCTTCCGCTTGCGCAGAGAGCGCGCCCCGAGCCCTCTTTCCGCCGGTGCGCCCCACCCGGCGAACCGGCGGAAAGTCACGGCCGACCGCTCAGCGGCCCCGGCCGGCGGCCCTGGAGTCGCGGGCGCGGGGGAGGCGGACGGAGGCGGGGCGGCGACCTCGATGCGGTTGCCTCCGGGCCGCTGGAGGGCGGCTTCCTTCCCGCCGCCTCGCGGCGGGGCCTTCGCCTCCTCGCCGTGACCAGAGCCCGGACGCCGCCCCGGCGACAGGGGCACCGATCACGGTACGCACCCGTCCGGACAAAATACGCACCCGCTCGGGCAAAATACGTGGCCCCGGTGAAGATTATGGGTAGAAGGCTCCTCAATCGCCGTTTCACGCAGGGTGACGCGCGAGCCACCAGTGCCGCAAACAGGGGGAAATGTGGTCTTATCGGTGTGCTTCTTGCCGATACGGCGCTTGCGGGCAGTGCGGGGGACGACCGGGGTGGGGTCGGGGCTCCAGCGTGCCCAGTCCTTCATGGTCCTGGCCACGCTCCTCTACCGGGCGAGCCATCTGGCAGTCGGCGTTCTCGCGGTCGCCCAGCGCCGGCAGGCCCATCCGCTGCAGTACGCGGCTCTGCTCGCCGCGCTGGGGCTGAGCGTGCTGGGTTACGGCACGGCCCTGCGGCGCGGCTGGTTCGACCGGCGGCACATCTGGGCGGACGTCCTCGTCCTCGGCTGCCTTCTTCCGTTGGCCCTCTACGCATGGGGCGGTGTGCGCGAGCCCGCTCCGCTCGGGTGGGCGATGCTGCTCGGCGGATCGGCGAGCGCCGCCGCGGCCATCACCCTCGAACGGAGCCACGTGCTCGTCGCGGTCGCCCTCCTCGTGGTGACCCACCTCGTCGGCTACCAGTGGGTGGGTGCCAGCCGGGCGGTCATCGGCGGCCACCTCAACTCACTGCTGTCATCGGCTGTGCTGGCCTGGGTCTTCTGGTGGTACCTGCGTCGTCAGGGACGCCTGCTCGACGACACCAATGCCCGTGCGCTGGCAGCCGAGGCCCACAAGGCGCGCTACGCCGAGCGGTTGGAGCACCACCGCGCCCTGCACGACACGGTCCTCGCCACGCTGACCGTCCTCGCGACCGGCGCGATAGACGCCAACGCCCCGGAGGTGAGGGAACGTTGTGCCCGTGAAGCCGCGTATCTGCGCCGACTGGTCCAGCAGAACGCCGGCGAGGACGACCACCGGGAGATCAGGGCGGCCCTGGAGGAGGCGGTCTGTTCCGTGGAGCGGCTCCAGCTGCGGGTCACCGCGCAGTACCACGACCTGCTGGAGGTGCCCCCCGAGGTCGCCGCCGCGTTCGCCGACGCCGTGACCGAGGCGCTCAACAACGTGCAGCGGCACGCGGGCACCGGACACGCGTACCTCACCGCGACCCGGGCTGTCGACGGACAGGAGGGAGTCGTCGTCACGGTGGTCGACCGGGGGCCCGGATTCGATCCCGAGCGCTACGTGCCCGGCCTTGGCCTGCGTGGTTCGGTCCTCGGTCGGATGGCGGAGGTGGGCGGCCGGGCCACCGTGGACACCGCCCCGGGTGAAGGTGTACGGGTGGAGATGCGGTGGCCGGGGTGATCACGGTCGCGGTGGTCGACGACGACCGGATGCTCCTCGACGGCATGCGAGCCTGGCTGGGAGGAGTACCGGAGCTGCGGCTGGTGGCGACGGAAGCCACGGTGGGGGCGCTCATCGGCGCGCCCGACGCGGAACGCCCGACGGCGCCCACCGAGTCGGGGTACGTCCCGCCCGACGTCGTCCTCCTCGACCTGATGCTGCGGGACGGCTCCGCCCCCACCGACAACATCCGGCGACTGCTGCGTGCAGGAAGCCGCGTCCTGGTGATCAGCACCGTCCCGGACCGCTCCCGGATCGTCGAATCGGTCCGGGCCGGTGCCGACGGCTACCTGACCAAGGACAACGACCTGCCGACGCTCGTCGCCGCCGTCAAGGACGTCGCGGCGGGCCGCAGCGCCCATTCCACCGAACTCGCCTTCGCCTGCGCCCACGACAACAGTCCCGACCGGCCCCGGCTCTCGCCGCGGGAGCGGCAGATCCTGCTCGACTACGCGTCGGGGATGACGCTCAAGTCCGCAGCTCGGCGCGCAGGCATCACGGTCCACACGGCCAAGGACTACCTGGACCGGGTCAAAGCCAAGTACCAGCAGGCGGGGCGGCCCACGTACACGAAGCTCGACCTGGCCCGCCGGGTGCACGAGGACAGCCTCGACCAGGGCTGACAGGAGCTGACGGCCCGGCGCAAGCCCCCCAAACGGACGGCTACAGGAAGCGGTCACACCCTTCGTATCGTCGTCCCCGGCGGCATCACGGCAGACCCGCCGGCGCACCCGTCCTTCCCTCCCCGGCCCTCGTCCGCCCTGGCCCCCGTGTCCCTGCCCGGCCCTCCGGCGCCGGGCCTCGAGTCGTCCGGTGCCGCTCGCCGCCGTCCGCCGGCGACAGCGCCCCCACCCGAGCAAGCCGGACTTCCCCCTTCCCGCGCACGAGGAGAGGCAGATGACCGAGTCGCACGACCGCACCGTCGCGGACCTCGACGGCCTTCGCACGAGACGAGGGAAACTGATCGGACGGGAGGCAGAGACGGGGGAGATCGAGACCCTGCTGACGGCTGCCCGGTCAGGGCGCGGCGGGGCGGTGTTCGTCACCGGCGAGCCCGGCATCGGCAGGACCCGGTTCGCCGCCGAGGCGATAGCCGTGGCCACGGTGGCGGGCATGGCCACGGCACAGGGCCGGGCCAGCACCGTGGGCCCCCTCGTTCCCTACCGGCCACTGGTCGAAGCGCTGCTCTCGCTGGTCCGCGCCGGTCTGCTGCCGGACCCCGACGAGCTGAGCCGCTACGAGCCGGTCCTGGCCCATCTGCTGGCCGACACCAGGGGCACCGGGGCCGGCGGCGTGTCGTACGTCGTGATCGCCGAGGCGGTGCTGCGCCTGCTCACCGTTGTCGGGCGGCAGCGGGGCTGCCTGCTGGTCCTCGACGACCTGCACGACGCGGACGCCGGGACGGTGGCGATCGTCGAGTACCTGCTGGACAACATCGGACAGCAGCCGACGGTGCTCCTGCTCACCGCGGTGTGCGAACCCTGCGCGGCGACGGAGCTGGCCGCGCGGGCGCGTCAGCGCGGAGCCGCGGCTCTGCTCACCCTGCGTCCCCTCGGCCACGCCGATGTGCACCTCCTCATCGCGACCGAGCTGGGCACGGCTCCGGCCGGCGTGAGCCTCGAGCTCGCCGACCGGGTGGCGGCCGACAGCGCCGGGATCCCGTTCGTGGTCCATGAGCTCGTCCACGGCCTCACCGGCCATGCCCTCGACGACGACCGGACGCCCTCCGTCCCCTCCGCCGTCACGGACAGCGTCAGGCGCCGGGCCGAGAGGCTCGGCCCTCGCGGAGTGGAGTTCCTCGGCATGGCGGCGCTGTTCGGACAGTGCTTCCCACCGACGGTGCCGCAGCACACGATCGGCTGCGCCCCCGGGGAGTCGTCCGCGATCCTGCGCGCCGCCGTCGCGGCGCACCTGATCGCGCCGGACAGATCGCGCGCGCAGTGGTACGCGTTCCGGTACCCGTTGGCGGCACAGGCCCTGCTGAACGGTCTCGGGCCGAGTGAGCGTGCCGGATACGCGGGGCGGGCGGCGCGCGCACTGGCCGAGCTGTACCCGGGGCTGCCCGGGGTGTGGTGCGCACGAGCGGCCGAGCTGCACGGGCACGCCGGCGACACCGGGGAGGCCATCGCCCTGTACTGCGAGGCCGCGGAGCGGGCGAGGGGCGACGGCGCGGTGGAGCGGGCGGTGGAGTTGCTGATCCGGGCGCACCGGCTCGTCGATCCCGGAACCGCCCTGGAGCCGCACGCCTCGGTGCTGGAACAACTGCTGGACGCTGTCGTCCGCTCGGCCCGGTTCGACCAGGTGCCCAGGCTGACCGCCGGCCTGGAATCTCTGTGCGGCGCCCACGACCTCCCCGCGCCGCGCCAGGCCGGGCTCCATGCGCGTCTCGCCGAAATCGCCGTCCTGAGGGGTCGGCCCGAGGAAGCCCGGCGGCACCTCGACACCGCCCGCTGGCTGCTCGGGCCCTGCCCGGCCGATGCGCACACCGCCCTCGTGGATCTCGCCGCCGCGCACGTCGAGCTGAGCGGGTCGGCGCCCGACCGGCTGCGTACCGCCGCCGAGTCGGCCCGACGGGCGGCGGACGCGGCCCAGCGCGCCGGCCTGCCGGAGACGGTCGGCAAGGCCCTCCTGGTGCTCGGGCAGCTGGCCTGGCAACGGGACGAGCAGACCGCGGTGACGCACTTCAAGCGGGTCCGCACGCTCGCCCACGCGCGTCGGCTCCCCGTCCTCCGGGTGTCGGCGGAGGTGTACCTGGCCAGGGTCGCGGCGCGGCGCGACCCTCTGCCGGACCGGATCGAGATGGCCTGGAAGGAGGCCCTGCGGATGGGCGCACTGCCGCTGGCGCACGAGACCGGGTACGTCCTCGCGCTGGACATGGTCCAGCGCTGCCGGTTCGAGGCAGCCGGTGACCGGATACGCGAGGGACTGACCGACGCGACCCGGTCGGGGCTGGGCCGGGTTCTGCCCATGCTGCGGCTGGCCGAGACGGTCCTGTACGCCCACCAGGGCCGGCGCACCGAGATGCAGGAGGCGCTGGAGCGACTGGCACCGCTCATCGACGCCGCTCCGGGCGTGCGATCGATGTCGCACGGGCTGGCGCGGGCGTTCTGTTCGCTGCTGGAGGAACAACACGACGACGCTGAGCGGGAGTTGGCACAAGCACTGGCACACGACACCGAGGACCCGGCGACCGACGGGTTCGGCTGGCACGGCATCGCCCTGCTGTGGGACGTGCTGGCCGGGCGCGCGGACCGACGGCAGTGCGCCGTCGCCGCGGAGGTCGCCGCCCGCGAGGGCCGGTGGAACCACCAGTTCGTCGGCCTGGCGCACGCCGTGCTGCTGGGACGCGAGGGCCGGTCCGGCGAGGCCTCGGCCGCCGCGAGCGCGGCGCTGGAGGCGGGCGAGCTCTACCCCACGGCTCGCCACCTCTGTGTGCGCCTGGTCGCGCGGTCGGCGTACGAGAACGGCTGGGGCTCGCCCGTCGACTGGTTGCGCGAAGCGGAGGAGTACTTCCACAGCGCCGGCCTGCGGGCGGTCGTCCATGCCTGCCGGGCCCTGCTCCGTGGAATGGGCGCGTCGGTCCGGCAGCGGCGCACGGGGACCGAGCAGGTGCCGCCGGATCTGCGCCGGTGCGGCATCACCGTCCGCGAGTTCGAGGTGGCCCGGCTGCTCGCCGAACGGATCGGCAACAAGGACATCGCCGACCGACTGCACATCTCGCCGCGAACCGTCGAGAAGCATGTGGCGAGCCTGCTCCAGAAGACCGGCCACCCCAACCGGGCGGCGTTCGCCTCCGCCTCCCGCGACCTGGTCACGTAGGACACGCGGGCGGCCCGCTCAGGAGAGCGCGGTGGCCCCCGCCAAGGTCACCACCCGGTCGAAGCGGCTGTCGAGATCGTCGTCCCCGTGGTGCACGACGAGGAGCGCGCGCCCCTCGGTGCGCTCCTGCAGCATCCGGAGCACCATGTCCCTGCCGGCTCTGTCGAGGTTCGCGAACGGCTCGTCGGCGAGGTACACGTCCGCGTCCTCACACAGGAGTGCGGCGACGCCGACCCGCTGCCGTTGACCGGACGACAGCCCGGAGGGCAGCTGGTCGGCCAGCCCGTCCAGACCCATTGACGTGCGCAGCCGCTCGTCGGAGACCAGGTCGCGCACCGGCAGCGGGGGCAGGTTCACCGGAGCCGTCAGGCTCGCCACCCGGGACGGGAGGGTGACCGTCCCGGCGTCGGGGGCGAGCGTCCCGGAGACGATGTGCAGGAGCGTGGTCTTGCCGCAGCCGTTCGGGCCGCGGAGCAGTATGTGCTCGCCGGCTCGCAGCTCGAAGTCGGCGATCGAGACGCCGGCGCCGTCGCCGTACCGGACCCGGGCTCCGCTGACCAGCACCAGGGAGCCTGCTCGGTGGTACGGCGCCTCCCGGGAGGCGCGCAGGGCCTCGATACGTCTGAGGACGGCGGTGCTCCGGCGGACCTGCGGAATCATGTTGATGAGGTCGAAGATCCCGGTGACGGCCCGCCACAACGAGTTCACGAACGCGAGGAAGCTGCCGAACGTCATCCTGCCGGCAAAGACGAACCAGGCTCCGATGATCATCGAGGCGGTGTCCGAGAGGTTCATGACCAGGTCGCTGAGGGTCCTCTGCTTCAGCGACAGCCGGTAGTTGACGAAGGTGATGCCGAGGAACCCGCGCAGCGCCTCCCGGTTGACCGCCCGGGTCCCGGGCAGCAGCGAGGGCAGACCGCGGAGGGCGTGGAAGGACTCGAGAGTACGGGTCAGCCGGTTGATGTACCGTGCCTCCGCCTCGCGTTCGGGGTCGGTGTTGTCCTCGATCCGCTTGGCCAGACGGTTGCTCACGAGCACCAGCGGCGGCACGATGACCAGCAGGATGAGGCTGGCCTGCCAGGACAGGTACAGCAGCACGCAGAGGAAGACGACCGACGACACGGCCTGCTTGACGATGCGGATCGCGACGTCGACCGCCGGCAGGACACCCTCGTGGACGTCCTGGTGGATCCGGCTGACGTAGGAGGCGTTGTCCGCCCCCGACACCTTTCGGCCGTCCAGGCCGAGGGTGCGGTCCAGCAGTTCCATCTCGAGCCGCAGTCGCACCGAGTTCTCGAACCGCTTGCGCCACCAGGAGATCCAGTAGCCCGCGATGTTGAGCGTCAGACCGAGCACGAGGTAGCACGTGCCGAGGACGAGGAAGGTGCGGAAGTCCGCGGCCAGGACCGCCCGGTCGAACAGGGCCTTGAGCAGGAGCGGGTGCAGCAGTGCCTCGAGTCCGCCCGTGGTCGTCTCGGCAACGGTGATCGTGACGAACCGGCCTCGGTGGCCCCGCAGCGTGTGCCACAGTTGCCTCACCGCGTCACCTCGTCCAGCAGGAAGTCCGCCGTGCCACCGTTGTTCACGCGGTGGAGTACCCGCAGCACGCCGGCCGAGCCGGTCAGGTAGTCGCACGCGCAGCGCAGCAGTCCCTCTCCGGGGACGCCCAGGGGCACCGCCCCGCCGCGGCGGGGCACCCCGAAGCGCTCGGCCGGCTCGAACAGGAACACCTTCCGGACGAAGTCGAGTTGGCGCAGCGCGGTGTCCCGGTACGAACGGTCGCCGGTGATCTCGGCGGCGTCCAGTAGCGCGTCGGCGATGCCGCTCATGCCGAAGCCGTACCCCGGCAGCACCGAGTGCCGCACGTCCAGCGCGCGCAGGACGTTCCGTGCGGCGTCCAGTTCGCCGTAGCGCAACAGCACCTGCGCCACGCCCGCAGACCCCACCTCGACGTACGGCTCCATGGTCCCCTCGTGCTCGAACATGACCAGGCCGTCCTCACCCAAGGGCTTGGCGTGGGCCATTTCCCAGGCCAGAGCCTGCCGCCCGAGCCGCAGCAGGTGGTCCTCGCCCGTGATCTGGTGCATCCGCAGCAGGAACATCGCGACCCCCGCCTGACCGAATCCCAGACCGGTCAACGGGCCCTTGATCGCGTGGTCGTTCAGCCAGTAGGCGTGCCGGCCGTCGCCCTGCGCGGAGTCGCACAGCGCGCGTGCGCACATCCGGGCGGCGGCGAGATCGTCCTGGCGCCGGTCGCGGAGGAAGAAGCGCAGGTTCGTCATCCCCAGGCCGGCGAGGCCGTAGTAGAAGGTGTGGTCGCCCCGCTCGGGCGCACGCCGGTTGGCCTGGGCCAGCAACTCCCTGGCCTGGTCCCGGAGTCCGAGCGAGTCGGCCGCCCAGGCGATGCCCGCCAGACCGCTCATGAGACCGTCCGGGTACTCCGCCGGTTCGATGGCCGCCAGTTTGTCGCTCAGCCAGTCACGCCACTCGGGTCGGATCGGGACGCCGGAGGCGTGCAGCGCCCAGAGCACGCCGCCGGCCCCGGAGCCGAGGCTCAGCGGGTTGGTGACATGTGCGAACGGGTCCACGGGGAAGAGCGTTGCCCGGTCGGGGTCCACGACCGCCTCGACGAACGCGGCCACCCCGGCCTCCGCCTCCGCCAGCCCGAGACGCTCCTCGACGGCGACTCGCACGGGTGCCGTCCCGACCTGGTCGAGCAGTTCCGCCTCGTGCTCCAGGATCTCGAGCACGTCGGTGAGGGTGATCCGCGCCCGGGCCAGGTCGGTGATCACCTGGTGGATCCGCTCCGGCCAGCCCAGGTCGTCGGCGAAGACCCGGTACAGGTCGAGGACGTCGTCGCGCAGGTACGACATCGCCGCGATCGGGAAGATGAAGTACGCCATGGTGGTCGCCAGACCGAACAGGTCGCCTTCCGGCCCGGACGCCTCGAAGCGGGCCCGGGAGAGGCTGAACCCCGGTGTGTACAGTTCGACCGGCTTCTCCAGGGCCCCCTCCCGGTCCTCGGCCACGATCAGCCGGCACGCCTCCAGGTCGACGATGGTCACCTCGTAGGTGTCGGGGTCGACGAGCAGGTTCGCGGCGGTGAAGTCCCCGAGGATCACGTTGCGTTCGTGAGCGGCCCGGATCGCACGCGCCAGTCCGCGGAAGACGGTGAGGAAGATCCTCAGGAATTCCCGCGACTGTTCGACACCGGCCCCCGGCCGCGCGAGCGGGTTGTGTTCCAGCAGCACCGAGCGGATGTCGGAGCCGTCGACGAACTCCTCGGCGATGTAGTGGTGCTCCCAGTGGGAGAACGTGGTGATCGGAACCGGGTACGAGCCGACATCGGCCAGCCGCTTGAGGAACGTCCACTCCCGGGCCAGGACGTCCACGGCGTCGTAGCCCTGACGGGGGTTGACGTTGGTGTGGGGGCGGGCCTCCTTGAGCACCACCGGCCGGTTGCCGTTCGCCGTGTCCTCGGCCTTGTACACCCCGCCGCTGTTGGAGAACTGGATGGCCCCGGTCACCCGGAAGCGGCCCCCCAGCAGGTCGCTCTCCTCCCCCTCGTCGGTGGCGGGACTCCAGTCGGTGAACGGCCAGGGCACCCAGCCCGGTTGGGCGTACCCGATGCTCCGCTCGTCGGGGACCGGACCGTCCGGCCCGATGATGTGCGGCACCCGCCGGCCGAGGACGTCCAGGGTATGGGTGTCGAGGAACTGGCCGTACCGGAAATAGAGCGCCTTGCTGTCCCGGTACCGCAGGTCCGACAGCACGTAGGCGCCTTCGACGCCCTCCAGGACGCGGGCCAGATCGGCCAGGCACGACCTGAACTCGGCGTCGTCGCCCGGGTAGACGGTGATGAACTTGCCGCCGCTGCCGCGGGACATGCCCTTCGAGTTGAGCATCTCGAAGACATTGAGATCGAGAGCGATCTTGAAGTCGATGCCCCGCGTGGTCAGGTACCCGATCACCGCGGTGGCGACCTCGCGCACGGTGCTCGGGCTCGCCGACACGTGGATCTTCCAGCCCTGCGCCGGCAGGTCCGGGTTGTGCCGATGGCTCCACCAGATGCCACTGCGGACGAAGCGCGCCCGCACCCGCTCGTCGAGGGCCGCGAGGAAGTGGTCCGCCTGCGGCTCGTAATGAACGTCGAGCGGGTCGAAGAACAACGTGTCGTTCCAGGCGAAGAGGAATCGGTTGACCCATCGTTCGTTGCGCATGTCAGCCTCTTGTTCGTCCGGGAACCGCCGCCGGCAGCGGCTGGTGACAGTCGGGACAGGGCGGCGATCCGGGCGGGGACGCGGCGTCCCCGCCCGGATCGCCGTCGGATCAGTTCGGCTGAGTGCTGCAGCAGGTGCTGCTGCTGCTCGTCAGGCTGACGATGGCGGCACCGTGGGTCGCCGCGGTCGGCTGCAGGGCCTGGAGCTTGAGAACGGCCATGGATTCATCTCCTCGTGGTCTGAAGCGCTGGAACGCGCTGACGGATCTGGGGCAGGTACCGGCCGATCGGCACGCCCGCAGTCAACGCCGTCCGGCCTGCACGCACATGCGAGATCGACCCCCATATTTCCCGCCCGCCTCCCCCAGAAAGTGGGTGCCCCGGGCGGACGGCATGGAGGCGGCTCTCGCGTGTGAGGAGGTTCCGGAGGCACGGGCCGGGCACCGCAGGAGGAAGAATGGGCGGTATGGCCGACACCGACGTGCTGCGTGACCGTTTCGTGCGTGCTCTGGAGGGGGCCCGGGGTTCCGGGGGCGGGCCCGACCCGGTGCCGTATGCCGATAACCTGCTGGCGCGCTGGCGGGAGGAGCAGCGGCGATATCACACCGTCGCCCATCTCACCGCCGTACTCGATCGGGTCGACGAGCTGGAGGCGTACGCGGACGACCCGGACGTCGTGCGGCTCGCGGCCTGGTTCCACGACGCCGTGTATCTGCCCGACCGCTCCGAGAACGAGGAGCGGTCCGCGCGCCTCGCCGAGCGGGCACTGCCCGAGGCCGGGGTTCCGGAGGCGAAGGTCGCCGAGGTGGCACGGCTGGTGCGGCTCACCGTCACGCACGACCCGGCCGACGACGACCGGGACGGTCAGGTGCTGTGCGACGCCGACCTGGCGATCCTCGCCTCGCCCCCGTCGGCGTACGCCGCCTACACCGCCGCCGTCCGCGCGGAGTACCACTTCGTGCCGGGCGACGCCTTCCGCGAGGGCCGGGCCGCCGTCCTGCGACAACTCCTCGCCCTGCCCCACCTGTTCCGCACCCCTCACGGGCAGGAGCACTGGGAGTCCACCGCCCGGTACAACATCGGCTCCGAGCTGGAACTGCTGACGCAATGAGGCCGACCGGAGTAGCGTCATAGACCAGCTCCCTGCTGGAAGGATCACATTCCGTGAGTGAACAGTCCGTCCATCCGGAAGCACCCGTCGAACCGCCGCCCATGCGGACCCTCGGCGAAGTTCGGGCCGCCCTTGCCGCCGGGCTCGGTTTCCCGGGCGACCTGGCCCGCCTCGAAGCCGAACTGGCGGCCACCCTCAACCGTGTCGATTTCACGGACCTGCGTGAGGTGTCCGAGCTGATCGCGACGTATCGCGGACATGTCCTGACACGCTGCGACCCCGACTTCGAGGCCTCCCTCGCCGAGGGCATCGAACTGGCTCGTGCACTGAAGCTGGAGAATCCCCGTTGACCGAGCCGACGGCGTCGTGGAAGTCACGCACACCGCGCGCAAGCGCCTCGCCCTCCTGGGCCCCGCCGCTGAGGCGGTCGTCGAGGCGTTACGTACGGAGCTGGAGCGGACGCGGCAGCTGGGCCGTCGCGTCCGTGTACTCGACCGGGGCGCGGAGGTCTGGGTGACGCGTGTCGAAGCCCGTGCGGACTGCCCCGCCCTGTCCGTCACGTATGTCCGCCTTCCCCACCCGGCTCCCCCGACCTGTGCCATCGTGTCGGTCGTACCGGACGACACGGGTGGCGTGGATGACAAGGCCTGACGAGCGGGCGAGCGCGATCCGCGTACCCACCGACCGTCTCACCCTGGCGAGCATCACTCCCGCGGTCGCGTCCGACCTGTCGTCGAGCGGTGACGGCGGTTACCGGTGGGTCGGCGCCGCTCCCGCCGACGGGACCCGGGTGGGGGCCGGGTTGATGGTCAAGCAGTACGAGGAAGGGACCTTCCACCCGGAGTGGACCATGTACGTACTGGTCCGGCGGGAGGACGATCTCGCGGTGGGCGCCATGGGGTTCCACCGCGCTCCGGACGGGGACGGCCGCGTGGAGATCGGCTACGACCTCGTCGAGGGCGCCCGCGGCCACGGGTACGCCACCGAGGCGCTGCGCGCGCTGTCGGCGTGGGCGCTCGCGCAGGACGGCGTGCGGACCGTCACCGCCGTCATCGACCGTGCCAACCTGCCCTCGCAGAACGTCGTCACCCGCGCCGGGTTCACCCGGGTCGCCGAGAACGCGGGGGAGAACGCGGGCGAGTACGTCTACGAACTTCGCCGCTGAACCACGCCGTCGCGCACCGCGCCGTCGCGCACCGTGCTCTTGCGCACCCGCAGCCCCGCCCCGTACAGCAGCCGCACCACCTCGCGGCTGCTGACCTCCAACGCCCCGGCGAGCACGACATCCGCGTAGCGCTGCTCGGGGATGTCGTAGTGGTCGCGTTCGAAGGCGCGGCGGGGGACGCCGAGGGCGGCGGCGAAAGTGTGCAGTTCGTCGTAGGAGACGTCGCTGACCAGGTGGGACCAGAGGCGGCCGTGTCCCGGCCAGGTGGGCGGGTCGATGTACAGGGTCACGTCGAGGCCGCCCCGCCCAGCGAGCCGACCGGCGCCACCTTCACACCCGCCAGGTGGCACACCCAGTGCGGATCGGGGCCGAGTTCCGGCTCCACCTCCAGCGCGTGCGGGTCGCCGGAGCCGCACACCGGGCACAGCGGCCAGCGGCCGTACCGCTCCAGCAGGGCGTCCTGCACGTCCTGGGCGACCAGACCGGCGAGGAACCCGGCGCCCTCCGGCCACTGCTCGACCCACCAGCGGCGGTGCGCGACGGACTCCTCGACGAGCGAGACGACGTCCGCCTCGGCGACCTCGTGCGCGACCAGGTCCGCGAGCACCAGCGCGCGGGCCGCGTGCAACGCTTGCTCCAGAGGGCTGACGGGGCCGACGGGGGTGGCTTCGGGATCGCCGGGATCGTCATGGGGGGCCATGCCTCCATTGTGCGCACTCTTGACCGCACCACCGAAACGAAAATATCTTTCACAGGTGACCCGGAACGTGAAGGAAATTTTCGCTCCGCCCGCCCCCGCCGCCCTCGCGGCCAAGGTGCGCACGCTGGCCCCCTCGATGACCCGTTCCATGCAACGGGTCGCCGAGGCCGTCGCGGGCGACCCGGCCGGCTGCGCGGCCCTCACGGTCACCGGCCTCGCCGAGCTCACCGGCACCAGCGAGGCCACCGTCGTCCGCACCGCCCGCCTGCTCGGCTACCCCGGCTACCGCGACCTGCGGCTCGCCCTCGCCGGGCTCGCCGCCCAGCAGCAGTCCGGCCGCGCGCCCTCCATCACGACCGACATCGCGGTGGACGACCCCATCGCCGACGTCGTCGCCAAGCTCGCCTACGACGAGCAGCAGACCCTCGCCGACACCGCGGCCGGACTGGACACCGTCCAGCTCGGCGCGGCCGTCGCGGCGCTGGCCGGCGCCCGCCGGACGGACGTGTACGGCATCGGCGCCTCCGGGCTGGTCGCCCAGGACCTCACCCAGAAGCTGCTGCGCATAGGCCTGATAGCCCACGCCCCCGGCGATCCGCACCTCGCCGTCACCAACGCGGTGCAGCTGCGCGCCGGTGACGTGGCCGTCGCGATCACGCACTCCGGGTCGACGGGGGACGTCATCGAACCGCTGCGGGTGGCCTTCGAGCGCGGGGCGACGACGATCGCGGTGACCGGCCGCCCGAACGGCCCCGTCACCCAGTACGCCGACCACGTACTGACCACGTCCACGGCCCGCGAGAGCGAGCTGCGCCCGGCCGCGATGTCCTCCCGGACCAGTCAACTCCTGGTGGTGGACTGCCTGTTCGTCGGCATCGCCCAGCGCACCTACGAGTCGGCGGCCCCCGCCCTGTCCGCGTCGTACGAGGCCCTGGCCCACCGGCACCGGAGCGGCTCGCGGTAGCGGACGGGGGCTCGGGGGACACAGCGGGGCCGAGAACGCCCCACCACAGTGCCGGCACCGGCCGGAGACACCAGGCACAGACGCCGCCCACAGACCACCGGACACAAACCACCGGACACAGACCACCGGACACAGACCACCGGAGAGAACCGTTCCATGACCCACACGTCCGAACCCCGTGGTCTCCGGGCCGAGTTGGAGACTCTGACCACCGAGGCGTTCCGTCCGGAGCTGGCGGACGTCGACCGGCTGCCCACCCTCGACATCGTCCGGCTGATGAACGGCGAGGACGCCACCGTGGCCGGTGCCGTGGCCGAGCAGCTGCCGCGGATCGCCGCCGTGATCGACGCCGTCGCCGACCGGATGGCCCGGGGCGGCCGGCTGGTCTACGCGGGCGCGGGCACCGCCGGCCGGCTCGGCGTCCTGGACGCCTCCGAGTGCCCGCCGACCTTCAACACCGACCCCGCCAGGGTCGTCGGCCTGATCGCGGGCGGCCCCGGCGCCGTGGTGACCTCGGTCGAGGGCGCCGAGGACTCGGCGGAGCTGGCCGCGTCCGACCTGGCCGCGCTGGGGCTGACCCCCGACGACTCGGTGGTCGGCGTCTCCGCCTCCGGGCGCACCCCGTACGCCGTGGGCGCCGTCACTTACGCCCGTGAGCGGGGCGCGCTGACCGTGGGTCTCGCCTGCAACCCGGGCAGCCCGCTCGCCGCGGCGGCCGAGCACGGCGTCGAGGTGGTCGTCGGCCCGGAACTCCTCACCGGCTCCACCCGCCTCAAGGCCGGCACCGCCCAGAAACTCGTCCTCAACATGATCTCGACGATCACGATGATCCGGCTGGGCAAGACGTACGGGAACCTGATGGTCGACGTCCGCGCCTCCAACGAGAAGCTGCGCGCCCGCTCCCGCCGTATCGTCGCCCTCGCGACCGGCGCGGCGGACGCCGACATCGAGCGCGCCCTGGCCGCCACGGACGGCGAGGTCAAGCACGCCATCCTGGTCCTGCTCGCCGACGTGGACGGCCCGACGGCCACCCGCCTGCTGACCGAGGCGGGCGGCCACCTGCGCGCGGCGCTGGCGGCCGCGGCCGGCCGATCGTGACGGCTGGGATACTGGCCCCACCCCCCACACGGAGACGAAGCACATGAACCACGCGCAGCTCACCGCCCTGGGACGCGCCCTGCGCGTCCTCGGCGAGCACGGCGAGGCGCTGGCCGCCGACACGCCGGACGCCAAGCTGCACGAGGTGCGGGCCGACCTGAAACGCGCGCTGGACCGGCTGGACGAGAGCGTCGAGACGGCCGCGCCCAGCACCCGCTGCCCCGAGCACCCGACCGGGCCGGTCGACAAGAGCGCCCCCGACCTGTGCCTGCTGTGCGAGACCCGGCGCCGGACCGCCCGCCGCGCCGAGTTCAACGGACCGGCGCCCCACCAGCCGTCCGCCGAGCCCGTCCCGTCCCGGTACGGGATGCACGGCGACCGTCCCCAGCCGCAGCAGCGCTGGCTGCCGGAGCTGTGGAACGGTCAGGCGTGGCAGCTGTGCGGCACCCCGCGCCGGGACCGGCGCGAGGCCGAGCTGTACATCGCGGCGCAGCGGCGCGGGCCCCGGCCCGCCATGGCGTACCGGGTCGTGCACGAGTTCACCGACTACGAGGTGCTGCGCGTGTGGGGGACGCCGGTCCGGCACGACATCGAACCGATGCGGGACCTTTAGCCGACGGGGTCCGCGGCTCGGCGCAGCTCAGCCCGGCTCAGCCCGGCTCAGCTCAGTGTCTGCAGCGACGCCGCGTCGTACGGCTCGAGCTCGTCGAAGCGTCCGCCGAGGACCTTCGCCGCCCAGTCCGGGTCCTGGAGCACCGCACGTCCCACGGCGACGAGGTCGAACTCGTCCCGCTCCAGCCGGTCGAGCAGGTTGTCGAGGCTGCCCAGCTCGGCGCCCTTCCCCCGGAACGCGTCCCGGAAGTCCCCGTTCAGGCCGACCGAACCGACCGTGATGGCGGGCCTGCCGGTCAGCTTCTTCGTCCAGCCGGCCAGGTTCAGGTCCGAGCCCTCGAACTCCGGGAGCCAGTAACGGCGGGTGGAGGCGTGGAAGGCGTCGACACCGGCCGCCGCGAGCGGGGCGAGGATCGCCTCCAGCTCCTCGGGGGTCTCGGCGAGACGGGAGTCGTAGGCGTCCTGCTTCCACTGGGAGTACCGGAAGATGACCGGGAACCCGGGCGAGACCCGCTCACGGACCGCCGCGACGATCTCCGTCGCGAACTTCGCCCGCGCCACCGGGTCGCCGCCGTAGGCGTCGGTGCGGCGGTTGGTGCCCGCCCAGAGGAACTGGTCGATCAGGTAGCCGTGGGCGCCGTGCAGTTCCACGCCGTCGAAGCCGATGCGCTCGGCGTCCGCGGCGGCCTGCGCGAACGCCTCGACCACCGCGTCGATGTCGGCCTGCGTCATGGCCTTGCCGGTGCCCTCGGTGCCGTCGGTGCGTACGCCGGACGGGCCGATCGCCGGGGCGTCCGGGTACGGCGCCTGCCCCTGCTTGCGGACCATCCCGATGTGCCACAGCTGCGGCACGATCGTGCCGCCCGCCGCGTGCACCGCGTCGGCGACCTTCGTCCAGCCGGCCAGCTGCTCCTCGCCGTGGAACCGCGGCACCCGGTCGCTCTGTCCGGCCGACTCGTGCCCCACGTAGGTGCCCTCGGTGACGATCAGTCCGACACCGGCGGCGGCCCGCCGGGCGTAGTACGACACCACGTCCTCACCGGGAACACCGCCCGGCGAGAACATCCGGGTCATCGGCGCCATCGCGATGCGGTTCGGCACGGTGAGGCCGTTGATCGAGACCGGCCGGGACAGAAGCCCCGAGACTCGGGCGGCGGTGGTGGAGGTGGTGACGGTCATGTGGGGCCCCTCATTGGATATACCAGTCAGTATGTGCGCGTGCATCAATCACACTCCAGCGCCAACCACCAAGCGGCGAAAGGCATTCCACCCACCCGACACACCCGCCTGTGACCCCGAACACACCCATCCCGAGACTCAAGCACCGGGCCGATCCCCGCGACTGGGCCCCGCTCGCAAAAACGCGGGAACACGAAAACGCCCGAGGGCGGCACCCCCTGTCGGAAACAGGGGGTGCCGCCCTCGGTACTGACGGACCGGGTCCGAACCTGAGGTGAGTCAGGCTCAGAAGTCCATGTCACCGCCCGGCATGCCGCCCGGAGCAGCCGCGCCGGCCTTCTCCGGCTTGTCGGCGATGACGGCCTCGGTGGTGAGGAACAGCGCGGCGATCGACGCGGCGTTCTGCAGCGCGGAGCGCGTCACCTTGGCCGGGTCGATGATGCCTTCCTTGACCAGGTCGACGTAGTCGCCGGTCGCGGCGTTCAGGCCGTGGCCCGGGGTCAGGTTGCGCACCTTCTCCACCACGACGCCGCCCTCGAGGCCGGCGTTGACGGCGATCTGCTTCAGCGGGGCCTCGAGCGCGAGCTTCACGGCGTTGGCGCCGGTCGCCTCGTCACCCTCGAGCTCCAGCTTCTCGAACACCTGGGAGGCCTGGAGCAGGGCCACGCCACCACCGGCGACGATGCCCTCCTCGACGGCCGCCTTCGCGTTGCGAACGGCGTCCTCGATGCGGTGCTTGCGCTCCTTGAGCTCGACCTCGGTGGCGGCACCGGCCTTGATGACCGCGACACCGCCGGCGAGCTTCGCCAGGCGCTCCTGCAGCTTCTCGCGGTCGTAGTCCGAGTCGCTGTTCTCGATCTCGGCGCGGATCTGGTTCACGCGGCCCTGGACCTGGTCCGAGGAGCCGGCACCGTCGACGATGGTGGTCTCGTCCTTGGTGATGACGACCTTGCGGGCCCGGCCGAGCAGGTCGAGGCTGGTGTTCTCCAGCTTGAGGCCGACCTCTTCGGAGATGACCTCGCCGCCCGTGAGGATGGCGATGTCGTTGAGCATGGCCTTGCGGCGGTCGCCGAAGCCCGGGGCCTTGACGGCGACGGACTTGAAGGTGCCGCGGATCTTGTTGACCACCAGGGTCGACAGGGCCTCGCCCTCGACGTCCTCGGCGATGATCAGCAGCGGCTTGCCCGACTGCATGACCTTCTCCAGGAGCGGCAGCAGGTCCTTGACGTTGCCGATCTTGGAGTTGGCGATCAGGATGTACGGGTCGTCGAGCGACGCCTCCATACGCTCCATGTCGGTGGCGAAGTACGCCGAGATGTAGCCCTTGTCGAAGCGCATACCCTCGGTGAGCTCCAGCTCCAGACCGAAGGTCTGGGACTCCTCGACGGTGATGACGCCTTCCTTGCCGACCTTGTCCATGGCCTCGGCGATGAGCTCGCCGATCTGGGTGTCGGCGGCGGAGATGGAGGCCGTGGAGGCGATCTGCTCCTTGGTCTCGACGTCCTTCGCCTGCTCCAGCAGGGCACCGGAGACGGCCTCGACGGCCTTCTCGATACCGCGCTTGAGGGCCATCGGGTTGGCGCCGGCGGCTACGTTGCGCAGGCCCTCCTTGACCAGGGCCTGGGCGAGGACGGTCGCGGTGGTCGTACCGTCACCGGCGACGTCGTCCGTCTTCTTGGCGACTTCCTTGACCAGCTCGGCGCCGATCTTCTCGTACGGGTCCTCGAGCTCGATCTCCTTGGCGATGGACACACCATCGTTGGTGATCGTGGGGGCGCCCCACTTCTTCTCGAGGACGACGTTGCGGCCCTTGGGGCCGAGCGTCACCTTGACGGCGTCCGCGAGCTGGTTCATGCCGCGCTCGAGGCCGCGCCGCGCCTCCTCGTCGAACGCGATGATCTTGGCCATGTGAAGTGGTCCCTCCAGGACTGGGGGTGATTACTTCGGACCGCGCCCGCGCCCGCGACGGACGGCTCACAGAACCGGTGGTTCCTTGCCCCACCGGCCTGCGGGCCTCACCGACCCGGTCCTTACGTTGTCACTCTCACCTTCAGAGTGCTAACGCCAATGATTAGCACTCGACCCATGCGAGTGCAAGCGCCTCCGGGGGATCGCCGGGGGGAGTCAGCCGCGCGCGAACAGTGTGGGCGGCCCGGAGCCGGCCGCGCGCGGACAGCTCCGGGCGCCGGTCACCACCCGGGTCCCGGCACGGCGAAGGGTCCGCACCCCTGGGGTGCGGACCCTTCGCCGTGCAGGAAATTCTTGCGGTTGGTAGCGCGTTCAGGCGCTGAGACGAACCATGTCGGCCTGCGGGCCCTTCTGGCCCTGCGAGATCTCGAACTCGACCCGCTGGCCTTCTTCGAGGGTGCGGTAGCCGTCCATCTGGATCGCGCTGTAGTGGACGAAAACATCCGCACCACCGTCGACCGCGATGAAGCCGTACCCCTTCTCCGCGTTGAACCACTTGACGGTGCCCTGAGCCATGCCTAACTCCCCTATTACTGGCCCTTGCACAGATCCACACTTCGCGGATCCGGGTCAGACCTCACCCCCCAACGATTGGGGGCGTGCGCCGGAACGCGTCGACCGCGGCCGAATGTATCCGTCCAACTGCCCTCTGCAACAGGTCAATCGGACGAGAAATCTGGAAGCCGCCGGTCCGGAATGTGACGGGAATTCACCTGATTTCAGGTCAAGTCAGGCCGGGCAAAGCCCGCAAATGCCGCAGAAGTGGCCCAGATTTTGGCTGCATCCAGTCGGGCGTGCGGCAGGAATTAACGGTTCCAGAACGGGGAGTCGGGACCGCGTTCCCCAACCCTACCGCGCTCAACCTCATGGAATTGCCCCCTCCGCTTCTCTCACGGAGGGGGCAATACGGTAAACACTCGGTCATATCAGTTACCGAGGGTAATGGTCAGCCGCCGGCGACGGCCGGGATGATCGACACGCCGGCACCGTCCGGGGTCACCGTCTCCAGGCCCTGCTCGAAGCGGACGTCGTCGTCGTTGACGTAGACGTTGACGAAACGGCGCAGCCTGCCCTGGTCGTCCAGGACCCGGGCGGAGATCCCGGTGTGGTTCTTCTCCAGGTCGGCGATGACGTCGCCGAGGGTCGCCCCCTCGGCGTTCACCTCGGCCTTGCCGCCGGTGTAGGTGCGCAGGATGGTGGGGATGCGAACGGTCACGCTCATGCGTCTCGACCTCCAGTGACGATGGGAATACTCTGCGTGTTGGTCGCCGGGTCGGCGGTGCCGGCCGGTGGAGCCGGTGCAGGACCTCGGCTCGGGTGCGTCCCGGGGGCGATCGGCCGTGCAGCAGGACACCCGGCGGGCGACCGTCGGCCTCCTCGGGACCCCGAGGAGGCGGTCAGGCGAGGCCGGCCTCTCGGAACGACTCGAGGCTGGGGCGGATGGTGGCGGTCAGGCCGGTGCCGGCCACCGCGTCCAGCGTCTTGAGGCCGTCGCCGGTGTTGAGCACGACGGTGGTCAGGGACGGGTCCAGGAGGCCGTTCTCGATCAGCTTCTTCGTGACGCCGACGGTCACACCGCCCGCGGTCTCGGCGAAGATGCCCTCGGTCCGGGCGAGCAGCCGGATGGCCTCCACGACCTGCTCGTCCGTCACGTCCTCCACCGCGCCGCCGGTGCGGCGCGCGATGTCCAGGACGTACGGGCCGTCCGCCGGGTTGCCGATGGCGAGCGACTTGGCGATGGTCTTCGGCTTCTGCGGCCGGACGACGTCGTGGCCCGCCTTGTACGCGGTCGACACCGGCGAGCAGCCCTCGGCCTGCGCGCCGAAGATCTTGTACGGCTTGTCCTCGACGAGGCCGAGCCGGATCAGCTCCTGCAGCCCCTTGTCGATCTTCGTGAGCTGCGAGCCGGAGGCTATGGGGACGACGAGCTGGTCGGGCAGCCGCCAGCCGAGCTGCTCGCAGATCTCGTACGCGAGGGTCTTGGAGCCCTCGGCGTAGTACGGCCGCAGGTTGACGTTGACGAAGCCCCAGCCCTCGCCTGCCGGGTCGCCGATCAGCTCGGAGCAGAAGCGGTTCACGTCGTCGTAGTTGCCCTCGATGCCGACGAGTTCACCGCCGTAGACGGCGGCCATGACGACCTTGCCCTGCTCCAGGTCGTGCGGGATGAACACGCAGGAGCGCAGGCCGGCGCGGGCGGCGGCGGCGCCGACGGCACCGGCGAGGTTGCCCGTGGAGGAGCAGGACAGGGTGGTGAAGCCGAAGGCGCGGGCGGCCTCCAGGGCCTGGGCGACGACCCTGTCCTTGAAGGAGTGGGTCGGGTTGCCGGAGTCGTCCTTCACGAACAGGCCGCCGGTGACGCCGAGTTCGCGGGCGAGGCGGTCGGCCTGGACGAGCTGGGTCCAGCCGGGGTTGATGTTCGGCTTGGTCGCCACGTCGGCGGGAACGGGCAGCAGGGGCGCGTAGCGCCAGATGTTCGCGGGGCCCGCCTCGATGCGCCGGCGGAGTTCCTCGGTGTCGTAGGCCGAGAAGTCGTAGGCGATCTCCAGCGGGCCGAAACACTCCTCGCACGCGAAGACGGGGCCGAGGGGGACGCGGTGGCCGCATTCGCGGCAGGACAGCGCGGCGGCGGGGCCGAGATCGACAGAGGGCTCGGCGGATTCAGCGGCGGATTCGGTGGTGCTTACGACGGTCTGCACAGCCATGTGAGGCGAGGCCCTTTCTCCTCATCTTCCCCACGACGTGTTTCGTCGTGAGACGGACTTGGCACCTTCCCTAGCCGGGAGCCTCGCGTGGACGATCAGCGATCAGCGTTCGGTGTTCCGCTGTGATCGTCGATCGACGGTGATCCACGAGAACCGGCTGGAGGGTTGCCGGGGCTTCATCGGGCCGTATCCCTCTGCCCCTCTGGATGAGCTGTATTCGGTTGTGTGTCATGCGGTGGTGCGGTCGTGCGCGGCGGACGCGAGGGAGGTCGTGACCCCCGGTGTGCAAGGGGCGTCCGCGTTGTTCAAGACTGTAACCGACGGCCAGGACGACGGAGAGTGCGCGTCCGAACCGCGAGATGGATCAACAGGTGTCAGGTGTATGGAGCACAGAGGTGAGGAGCCGCGGACCGTGCTGGAAGAAGTCGAGCGCTGGCTGGCCGACCGCTCCTGGTCCGTGGCCGACCGCCCGCTGCACCGCGTCCTGGCCGCGAAGCGCGCCACGGGCCAGACGGTGAGCGTGGTGCTGCCCGCGCTCAACGAGGAGGCGACGGTCGGTGACATCGTCAGGATCGTCCGGCACGAGCTGATGCACCGGGTCCCGCTGGTCGACGAGATCGTGGTCGTGGACTCCGGCTCGGCCGACCGCACCTCCGAGGTGGCCGCGGCGGCGGGCGCGACGGTGGTGCACCGGGACACGATCCTGCCCCGCCTCCCCGCCGTGCCCGGCAAGGGCGAGGTGCTGTGGCGCTCCCTGCTCGTCACCCGGGGGGACATCGTCTGCTTCGTCGACGCGGACCTCAGGGAGTTCTCCGCCGACTTCGTCTCCGGCATCGTCGGCCCGCTGCTCACCGAACCGGACGTCCACCTGGTGAAGGCGATGTACGACCGCCCCTTCAGCGTGTCCGACGGAGCGTCCCCCGGCACCGCCGCCACGGCCGGTCAGGGCGGCAGGGTCACGGAGCTGATGGCGCGCCCGCTGCTCAACATGCACTGGCCGCAGCTGGCCGGCTTCGTCCAGCCGCTCGGCGGCGAGTACGCGGCCCGGCGCTCGCTCCTGGAACAGCTGCCCTTCCCCGTCGGCTACGGCGTGGAGCTGGGCATGCTGGTCGACGCCCTGCACCTGGTGGGGCTGGACGCCCTCGCCCAGGTCGACGTCGGCGTCCGCCGGCACCGCCACCAGGACGGCCAGGCCCTCGGCCGCATGGCCGCCGCGATCTACCGCACCGCCCAGCTCCGCCTGGCCCGCGGTCACCTGATCCGCCCCGCGCTCACCCAGTTCGAACGCAGCGGTGACACCTTCGAGCCCCGCACCTACTCGGTGGACACGGAGGAACGCCCTCCGATGACGGAGATGGCCGAGTACCGGTCCCGCCGGGTGGCCTGACACGGCGGGCGCGCCCCGGCCACAACCCGTCCTGACCAGGCCTCGTCCTCACCGGAATCCGTCCCGGCCGGAACGCCGCACCGGGTGACAGCCGATCCGCATACGGCTGATCCGTTACGTTTGAGCGTTTCGGAGGCGGGCTAGGTTGAGGCTTATGGCTTCCATGCAGGGTGCTCGGGTGCTGGTCGCGTCGAATCGCGGCCCCGTTTCCTACGCGGTGGACGAGGACGGTTCGCTGCGAGCCAGACGCGGAGGCGGCGGACTGGTGTCCGGGCTGTCGGCGATCGGGCCGGACGCGGAGGCGCTGTGGGTGTGCTCGGCGCTGTCCGACGGCGACCGCGAGGCCGTGCGGCGCGGGGTCGGCGAGGACGGCGTGCGGATGTTGGACATCCCGGCGGACGTGCACGCCGACGCGTACAACGGCATCGCCAACTCGGTGCTGTGGTTCGTGCACCACATGCTGTACCAGACCCCGCTGGAGCCCGTCTTCGACGCGGAGTTCCGGCGGCAGTGGGCCTCCTACGAGGCCTACAACCGGGCCTTCGCCGAGGCGCTGGCCGAGGGGGCGGCACAGGGGGCCGCGGTGGTGGTGCAGGACTACCACCTGACGCTGGTCCCGGGGCTGCTCCGGGAGCTCCGCCCCGACCTGCACATCGGCCACTTCTCGCACACGCCGTGGGCGCCGCCGGAGTACTTCGGGATGCTGCCCGACGACATCGCCGGGCAGGTGCTGCGCGGGATGCTGGGCGCGGACCGGCTCGGCTTCCTCACCCACCGCTGGGCGGACGCGTTCACCGCGTGCTGCGAGCGGTTCGCGGGCGGGCTCGGCGACACCCGGATCGGGGTGCACGGGCTGGGTGCCGACGCGGACTTCCTGCGCGGGCGCGCGCGGGAGGCGGACGTCGAGGAGCGGCTCGTCGCGCTGCGCGAGGAGATCGGCACGGCTCCCGACGGCACCGCGCGGCGGACGGTCGTCCGGGTCGACCGGACCGAGCTGTCGAAGAACATCGTGCGCGGTCTGCTGGCGTACCGGCAGCTCCTCGAGGACCACCCCGAGTGGCGCGAACGCGTGGTGCACCTCGCCTTCGCCTACCCGTCCCGGCAGGACCTCGCCGTGTACCGCGACTACACCGCCGAGGTGCGGCGGGTCGCCGAGGAGATCAACGAGCGGTACGGGACACCCGGCTGGCGTCCGGTCGTGCTGCACGTCAGGGACGACTTCGCGCGTTCGCTGGCCGCGTACCGGCTGGCCGACGTGGCGCTGGTCAACCCCATCCGGGACGGCATGAACCTGGTCGCCAAGGAGATCCCGATCCTCGCCGAGGGGGGCTGCGCGCTGGTGCTGTCCCGGGAGGCGGGGGCGCACGAGGAGCTGGGCGAGGACGCGATCACCGTCAACCCGTACGACGTGGTCGACACGGCGCGCGCCCTGCACGAGGGCCTCATGACGAGTCCGGCGGAACGGACCGAACGCGCCAAGCGCCTGACCGCGGCGGCGACCGCGCTGCCGCCGGAACAGTGGTTCCTGGAGCAGTTGAACGCCCTCCGCGAGCAGCCGTAGGCCCGGCGGGGCCGGTGGGGAACCGGCCCCGTACGGCCGGTCGGGGTGGCGTGCGGCGGGGTGGGCGTGGATAGGTTGGCGGTATGGGCAGCCCTACGGATTCCACGGACCCGCACGCCACGCACGCGGACACCGCCGGCCCGGACGCCGCGGAGCCCCTGCCGACGCCCGCCACGCGGGCCGGGCGGGAGGGTCTCGACGCGTTGCTCGCGCGGCCGGCCAAGGCGCTGATCGGCCTCGACTTCGACGGCACGCTCTCGCCGATCGTGCCCGACCCGGAGCAGGCCCGCGCCCACCCGGAGGCCGTGCCCGCGCTCACCGCGCTCGCTCCGGAGGTGGCCTCCGTGGCGGTGATCACGGGCCGGCCGCCCGAGGTCGCGGTGCGCAACGGCGGCTTCGCGGGCGCCCCCGGTCTGGAGCACCTCGTCGTCCTCGGCCACTACGGCGCCGAACGCTGGGACGCCGCCACCGGCGACATCACCGCGCCTCCCCCGCACCCCGGTGTCGCCGGCGTCCGCGCGGAACTGCCGGGGCTGCTCGACCGGGTCGGTGCCGACGAGGGCGTGCGGATCGAGGAGAAGGGCCGTGCGGTGGCCGTCCACACCCGCAGGGCCGCCGACCCCCAGGGCGCGTTCGAGGCGCTGCGCGGGCCGCTGACCGATCTGGCGGCCCGGCACGGCCTGGTCGTGGAGCCCGGCCGCATGGTCCTGGAGCTGCGCCCGCCGGGGATGGACAAGGGCGTGGCCCTGCTGGAGCACGCCCGCGAGATCGGCGCCGGGTCCGTCCTCTACGCGGGGGACGACCTGGGTGACCTTCCCGCGTACGCCGCCGTCGAGGAGCTCCGCTCCGACGGCGTCCCCGGCCTGCTGGTGTGCAGCGGCAGCGACGAGGTCCCGGAGCTGAGGGAGCGCGCGGACCTGGTGGTCGACGGCCCCGCCGGAGTCGTACGCCTGCTCCGGGCACTGGCATCGTCCCTGCACCCCGCCTGACCCGACCTGCCCCCACGGGCACGTCCCCGGCATCCGGCCCTGGGCACGGGTCCGGCGTCCTGGCCCCGGACCCGTCCGGGCACGGCTCCGGCACCCCGGCCCGCTCGCCGGGCACGGCCTCGGCGTCCCGGTGCCGCTCCGGTGTCCCCGGCGCGCGAATGCGTCCGCCGCCGGCTGCTCGGGCTCGCGGACGCGTCCGGGCACGGCACCCCGGCGCGCTCGCCGGGCGCGGCCCCGGCACCCCGGTCGGCCGCGTTCAGCGTTCCGCGCGGCGGGACTCGCGGACGCGTCTGAGCCGGTTCACCGTGACCGGGTCGTGGGCCAGGGCGCGGGGGTCGTCGAGCAGGGCGTTGAGGAGCTGGTAGTAGCGCACCGGGGCCAGGCCCAGCTCCTCGCGTATCGCCCGTTCCTTCACGCCGGGGCCGAGGAAGCCGCGGCGCTCCAGCGCGATGATGTCCTGCTCGCGCCGGGCCAGCCGTTCCTCATCCATGCCCCGACGGTAGCCCCTGCCGCTGACATCGGGTCACCGGCAGGGGCCACGGGGAGTCCTAGCGCGAGCTCTCCGCGCGCGTCGCGGTCGCCTGGAGACCGCCCAGCACGCCCTTGGGGCTGCCGCCCGGGGCGACCGCCTTGCCGATCTGCTGCTTGATGGCCACGTTGACCGCGGCCCAGGAGGTGTTGCCGACCGGGTAGAGCTCCGAGGTGGCCAGCTCGTCGAGGAAGGGCTTGAGGTCCTTGTCCCGCTCGGATCCGTCCATCGCCCGGGACGCGGAGCTGGTGACCGGCAGCAGGCTGTAGTCGCGGGAGAAGTCGAGCACGTTCTCCTCGCTGTAGACGAAGTCGAGGAACTCGCCGATCTCGTCGCCGTGGCCGTTCTTGTTGAAGGCCATCATCCAGTCGGCGACCCCGAGCGTGGCCCGGCTCTCGCCGTCGATCCCCGGTGTCGGAACGGTGCCGAACTCCACGCCCTTCTTCTCCGCCATCTCGATCAGCGAGGGGTGGCCGTTCAGCATGCCGACGTCGCCGTCGGCGAAGGCGGCGAACGCTTCGGCGCGGTCGAGCTTTCCGGGCGCCACCGGGCCGGTCAGGCCCTTGCCGACCAGCTCGTCCTTCAGCCAGGTGACGGTCGCGGTGTTCTCCGCGGAGTCGAAGCTGTAGGAGCCCAGGGAGTCGATGTAGCCGCCCTTGCCGCTGAGCAGCCACTGCATGGTCTCGGCCTGCGCCTCCTCCGGGCCGAGGGGCAGCGCGTAGGGGTACTTCACGCCCTCCGCCTTGAGCGCCTCGGCGTTCGCCGCGAGGTCGTCCCAGGTCTTCGGCGGGGTGAGGCCGGCCTCCTCGAACAGGGTCTTGTTGTAGAACAGCACGCGCGTGGAGGAGGCGAACGGCATGCCGTACTGCACGCCGTTGACCTGGCCCGCGTTGGCCAACTGCGAGACGAAGTCGGCCTGGACGGGGATGGAGAGCACGTCGTCGGCCTTGTAGAGCAGGCCCTGGGCGGCGTAGTCGGCGTAGGCGCCGATCTGGGCCATGTCCGGCGGGTCGCCCGCGTCGACCATCTTCTTGACCTCGCGGTCGACGTCGTTCCAGGAGTGGACGCTGACGTCGATCTTCACGCCCGGGTGTTCGCTCTCGTACTGCTTCGTCAGTGCGGCCCAGTACTTCTCGGAGCTGTCGGCCTCGCCGGTGCCGTAGTCGGCGGCGACCAGTTTCAGGGTCACGTCGGAGGAGCCTTCGCCGACACCGCATCCGCTGAGGACTCCCGTCAGCCCCAGTGCGGACACCACCGCGATCGTCCTTGCCAAGCCCCGCCGCTGCACTGCTTCCTGCCCCAACCCGGCGCCCCGCGCCATCCGTTCGAAAGTTTTCCGGTAGTCCGATAGTCGGAATAAGGTCTACACCACGCAAGTGGACTAGACCTCTTGCGGGTCCCGGGGCCACACTGTTCCACGTGAAACACGTCATCGCCCTCGATGTGGGCGGCACCGGGATGAAGGCCGCCCTGGTCGGAGCGGACGGCGAGCTGCTGCACCAGGCCCGCCGCGCCACCGGCCGGGACCGCGGCCCGGACGCGGTCGTCGCCGACGTCCTCGGCTTCGCCGCCGAACTCCGCGCCCATGGCGTCGAGCACTACGGCGAGCCCGCCTCCGCCGCCGGCCTCGCCGTCCCCGGCATCGTCGACGAGACGGAGGGCGTCGCCGTCTACTCCGCCAACCTCGGCTGGCGCGACGTCCCGCTGCGCGCACTGCTCACCCAGCGGCTCGGCGGCCTCCCCGTCGCCCTCGGCCACGACGTCCGCACCGGCGGGCTCGCCGAGGGCCGCGTCGGGGCGGGCCGGGGCGCCGACCGGTTCCTGTTCGTCCCGCTGGGCACCGGCATCGCGGGCGCCATCGGCATCGACGGCCGGGTGGAGGCGGGCGCACACGGCTTCGCCGGAGAGATCGGCCACATCGTCGTACGGCCCGGGGGCGCCCCCTGCCCGTGCGGTCAGCGCGGCTGCCTGGAGCGGTTCGCGTCCGCGGCGGCGGTCAGCGAGGCCTGGGCGGCGGCCTGCGGCGACCCGGGAGCCGACGCGGCCGACTGCGCCAAGGCCGTGGAGTCCGGCGACGCACGGGCCCGGGAGGTCTGGCAGGAGGCCGTCGACGCCCTCGCCGACGGGCTGGTCACCGCGCTCACCCTGCTGGACCCGCGCACCCTGATCATCGGTGGCGGGCTGGCCGAGGCGGGAGAAACCTTGTTCGCACCACTGCGGGAGGCGGTCCGGCGGCGGGTCACCTTCCAGAAACTGCCGTCCCTGGTCCCGGCCGCCCTCGGGGACACCGCCGGATGCCTGGGCGCGGGGCTTCTCGCCTGGGACCTCCTCGAGACCAGCGCCGCCACCACTGCCACCGTCACCGCCGCCACCGCCCCCTCGGACGACTCCTCGGAGGTAACCGCCTGATGGCCCCCACGAAGGTTCTCACCGGTGCCCGGGTGGTACTGCCCACCGGGACCGTGGACGACGGCCGCGTGATCGTCGCCGGCACGCGCATCGCCGCCACGGCCCCCGCGAACGCCCCCTCCGAGGAGCCCGGGACCCCCGCCGAGACGCTCGACCTGACCGGTCACTGGCTGGTCCCCGGCTTCGTCGACCTCCACAACCACGGTGGCGGCGGCGCGTCCTTCACCTCCGGAACGGCCGACGACGTCCTCCAGGGCATCCACACCCACCGCCTGCACGGCACCACCACCCTGGTCGCCTCGACCGTCACCGGCGACCTGGCCTTCCTCGCCCGCCGCGCGGGCCTGCTGGCGGAACTGGCCGAGCAGGGCGACATCGCCGGCGTCCACTTCGAGGGGCCGTTCATCTCACCGTGCCGCAAGGGCGCGCACTCCGAGGAACTGCTGCGCGATCCCGACCCGGCGGAGGTCCGCAAGCTGATCGACGCGGCGCACGGCCACGCGAAGATGGTCACCCTCGCCACCGAACTGCCCGGCGGCCTCGACTCCGTACGCCTGCTGGCCGAGCACGGCGTGATCGCGGCCGTCGGCCACACCGACGCGACGTACGAGCAGACCGTGGCGGCCGTCGACGCGGGTGCCACGGTCGCCACCCACCTGTTCAACGCGATGCCGGCGCTCGGCCACCGCGCCCCCGGCCCGGTCGCCGCCCTCCTGGAGGACGAGCGGGTCACGGTCGAACTGATCAACGACGGCACTCATCTGCACCCGGCCGCCCTCCGGCTGGCGTTCCGTCACGCGGGCCCCGGGCGGGTGGCGTTCATCACGGACGCGATGGACGCGGCCGGTTTCGGCGACGGCCGCTACATGCTCGGCCCGCTGGAGGTGGAGGTCGAGGACGGCGTGGCCCGTCTGGTGGAGGGCGGCTCCATCGCGGGCTCGACGCTCACCCTGGACCGTGCGCTCAAGCGCGCGGTGACCGTCGACGGGCTGCCCGTCGAGCACGCGGTGGCGGCCCTGTCCGCCAACCCGGCCCGGCTGCTGGGCATGGACGACAGGATCGGCTCCCTGGAACCCGGCAAGGACGCCGACCTGGTGGTTCTCGACGCGGAGTTCACCCTCAAGGGCGTGATGCGCCGGGGTGAATGGGTGGTCGATCCCCGACTGGGCTGATCCGTCCACCGGCCGGGAACCGGCGGTCGGTCTCAGGGGTGGGCCGACCGCCCTCCGTTTGGCATGATCAGGACCCCGGCGTTCCGGAACCCCCGGAACGCACAGCAGACGGCGAACGCCAGACGTAGCCAAGGGGGAGGTCGGCCCGGTGATCCTCACGGTCACGCTGAACACCGCTCTCGACATCACCTACCGCGTACCGGCCCTGCGCCCGCACGCCTCCCACCGGGTCACCGAGGTGACCGAACGCCCCGGCGGCAAAGGCGTCAACGTGGCCCGGGTGCTCGCCGCCCTCGGCCACGAGGTGACGGTCACCGGCTTCGCGGGCGGCCTCACCGGACGGCTCCTGCGGGACCGGCTCACCCCCGTACCGGGCCTGGTGGACGCACTGGTCCCGGTGTCCGGCACGACCCGGCGCACCGTCGCCGTGGTCGACGAACGCTCCGGCACCACCACCCAGCTCAACGAGCCCGGCCCCACCGTCTCCGCCGCCGAGTGGAACGCCTTCCAGGAGGTCTACGAGGACCTGCTGGCCGGTGCCTCGGCGGTGGCCCTGTGCGGCAGCCTGCCCCCGGGCGTCCCGGTCGGTGCGTACGCGGGTCTGATCCGCACGGCGAGGGCGGCAGGCGTCCCGGCTCTCCTCGACACCGGCGGAGCGGCGTTGCGCCGCGGAGTCGCGGGCCGCCCGGACATCCTGAAGCCCAACGCCGAGGAACTGGCCGAACTGACCGGTTTCTACGAGCCGTTGCCCGCCGCCCAGGACGCCCGCCGCAGGGGCGCGAGCGCGGTGGTGGCGTCCCTGGGCGCGGAGGGTTTGCTGGCCCTGACCCCGGAGGGCTGCTGGCGCGCCACGCCGCCCGCTCCCTTGCACGGCAACCCGACGGGCGCAGGCGACTCGGCGGTCGCGGGCCTGCTGTCGACCCTCGTAGAACACCTTCCATGGCCGGACCGTCTCGCTCGAGCGGTCGCGCTGTCGGCGGCGACTGTCCTGTCACCGGTCGCGGGCGAATTCGACCAGAGGGCTTACAGGGAGCTGTGTGGGCGTGTCGTGGCCGACGCAGCCTAAATAAGTAGGACTATCAGTCAAACGAAGCGCTCTTTCGGCCATCGATCGAACATTCAGGCGAACCACATGCACGCATCACGTAGATTTCATCACACAGATTCACTTTAACCTCGCGCTTCCATGAAGCGGGCTGTCCGACGGGTGGCCAGGCAAGAAAAAAAGTGCCTCTGCCCAGCAAGTAGATGGTGTCCCGTAAATTTCGAGGGACATCCTGGTTGACCTGCTGGTTTGCCTGTCATTCGGTGAGGGTGAGGTTGTGCAGGCGTGTGATACCGAGCATGGCGTGGTGGACGCCTTCGCCTCTGAGGCAGCAGTCGCGAAGAATCTTCCAGCTCTTCATGCGGGCGAAGGTGTGCTCGACGCGGGCGCGGACCTTGAGGTCTCTGCTGCTTGTCGCCCGAGGCCTCTTCGGCGGCTCACTTGGAGACTCGCTTCCCCGTTGGGGACATGACGAAATCAGCAAACTAGTGTTCGATACTTTGAGAATGGATGCGCCCGTGAGAAAGCGCTCCTTACTGCTGGCCGGCGCGGCCCTGGCCGCCACCCTCCCCTTCGCCTCCATGCAGCCCGCTTCCGCCGCGACGGTGTGCCCCCAGGGCAAGGTGTGCACTTGGGTGAAGGCGGACTTCTCGGGGGCTCGCGAGGACCGCACGACCCCGGGACACGGCTGCTTCCCGCCGCAGGAGAAAAGCAGCAGTATCCGCACGCTGTCGAACCAGTCCGGCAAGTCCATCACCGTCTACAGCGACACCGGTTGTTACGGAAGCACGGTGGTGATCAAGACCGGGCAGTACTCCAGCTCCCTTCCCTTCGCGGGCAAGAGTCTTTCCTGGTAGGGTCCCTGACCCCGCGCCTCAAACCATCACAGAAGCGCTCGACCGATGTCCCGGTCGAGCGCTTCTGTGATGCGGCCCGCACGGTCAAGCTCTCCTCATGGCGTGTAATCGGGCCTTTACCGGCCGGTGCCATCGATGGTCACGGGGATAGACCGGCACTACTCGGGTTCGACTTCTACCGGGCGCTTCAGGCAGTAACTAGTGCCACATCAGGCAGCGTTCGCCCTGTTGGCGGCTGGTACCCCGTCAGGACAGACTGCCCTGCATGGAGTTGATCGGGCGGGGGCGGGACGCTGACGTGTATGCCCTGGACGAGTCCAGGGTGCTGCGGCGTTATCGGCAGGGGGGACCGACGGAGCTGGAAGCACGGTTGATGACGCATCTGGCGGCCTGTGGGCATCCCGTGCCGAAGGTGTACGAGATCACCGATACCGACATGGTCCTGGAGCGGCTGACCGGGCCGACGATGCTGGATGTGCTGGCCCGGCGCCCGTGGCGGGTCGGATCCCTCGGCCGGACGTTGGGCGGCCTGCACAACCGGTTGCATGCGCTGCCGGCGCCGGAGTGGCTGCCCCGGCGGTTCGCGACGGCAGGTGACGACCGGGTGCTGCATCTGGACCTGCATCCGGGCAACGTGCTGCTGACCTGGCGGGGCCCGGTGGTGATCGACTGGCGCAACGCGGGCGCTGGTGATCCCGCTGCGGATGTGGCGATGACCCTGGTGACCATCGGCTGCGCGGAGGTCCCCGGACTGGCCGCCCGCCTGGGGCGGAGCCTGCTGGCGAACAGCGTGCGCAAGGGCTGCCGGACCGATCCCGTGCGACGTGTCCGGGAAGTGACCGAAGCCAAGCTGGCCGACCCGTACCTTACGCCTGCGGAGGCGGCGTGGCTGCGGCGTCGTGCCGGCGGCCGGACCGGGCAGCCGGGCTGCTGATCGGTGGCCGGGCGGGTGCGGGTTCGTGAGATCGATGTCGATGAGGGGCAGCGGCTGCTGCGGATCATCCGCAGGGGCACCGGCTCGGTGGTGACCTGGCGGCGGGCGCAGACGGTGCTGCTGTCCGCGCAGGGCATGCCCGTGGCGAAGATTGCCGAGGTGACGTTCACCAGCGACGACCGGGTCCGCGATGTGATCCACGACTTCAACGCCGACGGCTTCGAGGCGCTCTACCCCAAGTACAAGGGCGGACGCCCGAGAACCTTCACGCTGCCCGAGCGCAGGGAGATCAAGAAGATCGCCAAATCCAGGCCGGCCGAGCACGGCCTGCCGTTCTCGACCTGGAGCCTGGCCAAGCTGGCCGACTTCCTGGTCGCCGAGGGGGTGGTCGACGACATCAGCCACGAGGGCCTGCGCATCCTGCTCCGCGAGGAGGGCGTGTCGTTTCAACACATAAAGACCTGGAAGACCTCTCGCGACCCCGACTACGCGGCCAAGAAGGCCCGCGTGGAGCACCTGTATGCAATCGCCGACGGCGAGGTCATACCCGAGGACGGCGAGCCCGACGTCATCTTCTGCCTGGACGAGTTCGGGCCGCTCAACCTCCAGGCCCACCCCGGGAGACAGTGGGTCGAGCGCGGCGGGAAGCACAAGGACCCCGACCGCGAGCCGAGGCCTCGCAGGCGGGCGACCTACACCCGCCCGCACGGGGTGAGGCACCTGTTCGCTGCCTACGACCTGGGCAAGGACAAGCTCTACGGACACATCAAGCCGAGGAAGAACCGGACGAGGTTCCTGGAGTTCTGCCGCTACCTGCGCAGCCTCTACCCGCCGAAGATCCGCATCGCGATCGTGCTCGACAACTTCTCCCCGCACCTGACCACGAAGAAGGACACCCGGGTCGGCGACTGGGCCGCGGCCAACAACGTCGAGTTCGCCTACACACCGACCAACAGCTCCTGGCTGAACCGCATCGAGGCCCAGTTCACCGCCCTGCGCTACTTCACGCTCGATGGCACTGACCACGCCGGCCACAAGGAGCAGGGCAGCATGATCCGCCGCTACATCATCTGGCGGAACAAGCACGCCGCCGACGAACGGCTCCGCGAGATCGTGAACAGGGCGAACGTTGCCTGATGCGGCACTAGTAGGGCTTTGTTAGGTCCTGTGGTGTGGTTCCGGGGTCGGTGCGGGTTGGCCGCATATCGAGCAGGCGCCGGTCCAGGTGGCCAGGAGGGCCTGGAGTGCGCGGAGGACCGCGTAGAGGGTCAGGCCGGCGCAGGGACTTTTGGGTCGAGCCGCAGCAGGGTGCAGAAGGCCTGGGCGAGGGAGGCAAGGGTGACGTGCCGGTGCCAGCCGGGATAGTTGCGGCCCTCGAAGTGATCCAGGCCCAGGCCGTCCTTGAGCTCGCGGTAGTCGTGCTCGACTCTCCAGCGGATCTTGGCGGTGCGGACCAGGTCGCGCAGCGGGGTGTCGGCGGGCAGCGTCGAGAGCCAGTAGTCGGTGGGCTCCGCGGCACCGGGCGGCCACTCGGCCAGCAGCCAGCACTCGGGCAGCGAGCCGTCGGCGGCTCGGCGGATGGTGCGGTTGGCCGGGCGGACCCGCAGCGCCAGGAAGCGCGAGCGCATCGCGGCGCGGGGGTTGCCCCTGGTGGCCTTGCTGCCCCGGCGCCAGGTCACCGTCCGCGCCACCGACCTTCCTGCATCCAGGGCGAGTTGACGCAGAGTGGTGTGCGGCTGCGGGTAGGCCGGGACGGGCGGGCGCCCTCGGCCTGCGTAGGGCGGGCGCTGGGGGACCGCGTCGCCCGGGTAAGCGGTGGTGGTGCCCTTGACCGCGACCGCATAGGTCAGACCGCGCTCGGTCAGGCCCTCGCGAAAGCCGGTGGCGTCGCCGTAGCCGGCGTCGGCGACCACCGGCAGATCGGGCAGTTCCCAGTCCTGGCGGGCCTCGTCGAGCATGTCCAGGGCCAGGCGCCACTTCTCCCGGTGCCGCTCGGCCTCGGGAATGCCGGCTCGCTGCCTGCGGCGGCGGATCGCCTCGGCCAGCAGCTTGTCGTCGCCGACCGTGGCATCGTCCCAGCTGTCGGGCATGAACAGGCGCCAGTCGACAGCCGAGGAGGCACGGTCGGACACCAGGTTGACACTCACGCCGATCTGGCAGTTGCCACGCTTGCCCAAGGCGCCGCAGTACATCCGCGCCACCCCCGGGGAGTCGTAGCCGTCCTTGGGGAAGCCCACGTCGTCGATGGCGTACGCCTCCGGGCCGATGTGGGCGGCGGCCCAACGGGCCAGCCGCTCCCGGACCGTGGTCCAGTCCCAGGTGGAGGAGGACACGAACTGCTGGAGCTGCTGGTGGTCCACCCCCAGGCGCTCGGCCATCGGCTGCATGGACTTGCGCTTGCCGTCCAGCATCAGTCCGCGCAGGTACAACTCGCCCTTGGCCCGCTGATCCCGGCGCGGCAGCGAATCCAGCATCTGGGCGGCGAACACCTCCAGACGCGGGCGGACCGTCTCCATCTCCTCAGGTGTCACCCTGGCAGAAGACCACACCTCACCCGGTGCTCAGCGGTTGGGGTACCTAACAAAGCCCTACTAGGTTTGAAGGCGACAAGATGCTGAGCTCTTGCACCGATTGGGATTGGTGCGGAATCTAACCGGACAGTTGGACGCTTTTTCACACAGTCCAACAAAACAGGTGCATCATGGCCGGGGCCTTGTCAAGGTGCCGGCCATTTACGGTTGGAGGGCGATTGGTATCCACCGGTGCAGGGAAAGGCAAGGAGCACCGACACCGGGTAGACCAAATGGAGCCTAGCTCTTGACCCGGCCTTCCTTCAGCCACAGCTGATCCAGCAGGACGTTGCACTTGTCGCCGTCGTTGCAGGAGACCGAGATCGTGTTGGTGCCCTTGTTGAGGGTGGGCCAGGCGTAGGTCTTGGTCCAGCCCTTGGAGAAGTCGCCCTCCTGAGCATGGGCCCAGTTGTCCAAGTTCAGCTTGTTGCCGAACTCCTTGCCGTTGACGGTGAGCGTCATCGACTGGGGCTCGTCGGTGGTGCTGTAGCGCACGAAGACGGTGTAGGCGCCGTCCTTCGGGACGCCGTCGACCGTCCAGGTGACCGTGGAACCCGGCTGGTTGAGATTGGTCACATAGATGCCGCCGTCGGACTGCGCGCCCTCGATGTCCGAGGCGGTGGCCGCGCCGCCGTCCAGGCGGAGTGCCTTCGCGTCGATGGTCGGCAGCTCGACCGCCTTCTCCTCGTCGCCGCCCTCGCTCGCCGACGGGCTCGGCTCGGAGCTTTCCTGGGACTGGGTCGGGGATGCGTCCGCCTGGTTGCCGCCCTTGTCGTCCTTGTCGTCGCCGCTGAGCATGGCCACGCTGATGCCGATGACCACCGCGGCGACCACCGCGACGGCGCCGATGAGCAGGCCCTTGGTGTTCGGGCCGCGGCCCCGACCGCCCCCGCCGCCGTGCCCGCCGCGGGGCTGCTGGACGCCGGAGCTGCCCGGCAGCGTCTCCGGTGCCGCGTAGTGCGCGGCCGGCTGGCCGTACGTGCCCTGCTGCTGCGACGCCTGCGCGGCGGGTCCCTGCTGGCCGTACTGGCGTGTGCCGACCGGCCGCACCCGGTTGACCGAGTTCGGGTAGCCGTAGCCCCCGGACGGCGGTTGTGCTCCGTTGGCCTGCCCGTCGGCGTAGAGGTAGCCGAACGGGTCGTCGTCCTCGGGCGTGCTCGCGCCGTTGTTGCCGGGCGTCATCCCTTGGTGCTCCTAGCTGCGGATCGGGTGCGGTACTGGTGGTGAGAAAGGCGAGCCTACCCCCACCCGGTGACCCGAACGGGTGACTCCGGCCGCATCAACTCACTGAGCTGCGGTTCATCCCGCACGCCGGTGCTGTTTGGGACGAGATCGTTTCTCGACGTACATCCGCTCGTCAGCGGATTTCAACACTTCGTCCGCGGTCATGCCGCAGTGTGCCCATCCGATGCCGAAACTGGCCCCCACCCGCACGGCCCGCCCCTCGGCCCGGATGGGCTGGATGATCTCGTTGCGCAGCCGTACGGCGAGGTCCTGGGCGTCGGCCCGGCCGAGCCCGTTGGCGAGGATCACGAACTCGTCGCCGCCGAGCCGGGCGACGGTGTCGCCGTCCCGGACACCGTCGCTGAGCCGGCGGGCGACCTCGATGAGGACCGCGTCACCCGCGTTGTGTCCGAACCGGTCGTTGATCGACTTGAAACCGTCGAGGTCGCAGAAGAGCACGGCGAGGCCCTTGGCACCGTCGTCGTGGTCCTCGTCGGGGGCGATGGCGTGCACATGATGGTCGTAGCCCTCGAACGTGCCGGCCTCGGGCGGGAAGTCGAAGTCGTGGCCCCGGTCGAAGGCGGGCGGGCCGTGGGCGGCGTCCTGGGAGTCGAAGGGCTCGAAGGACTCGAAAGCGGCCAGGGAGTCGGCGACGGCGGCGGGCAGTACGCCCTGCGGGCGCTGCCGGCACAGGCGGGCGGAGAGCCGGGCACGCAGCTCGGCGGAGTTCGGCAGGCCGGTGAGGGAGTCGTGGGAGGCGCGGTGGGCGAGGTGCAGCTCGCGGCGCTTGCGCTCCTCTATGTCCTCGACGTGGGTGAGCAGGAAGCGCGGCCCGTCGGCGGCGTCGGCGACGACGGAGTTGCGCAGGGACACCCAGAGGTAGGTGCCGTCCCTGCGGGCCAGCCGCAGTTCGGCGCGGCCGCCCTCGGCGGAGGTCCGCAGCAGCGTGCCGATGTCCTCGGGGTGCACGAGGTCGGAGAAGGAGTAGCGGCGCATCGCGGAGGCGGGACGGCCGAGCAGTCGGCACAGCGCGTCGTTGGTGCGCAGGATGCGGCCGTGCTGGTCGCCGCCCAGCTCCGCGACGGCCATGCCGGAAGGGGCGTACTCGAAGGCCTGCCGGAAGCTTTCCTCACTGGCGCGCAGGGCCTGCTGCTCGCGCTCCAGGCGGACCAGGGCGCGCTGCATGTTGGAGCGCAGCCGGGCGTTGCTGATCGCGATGGCGGCCTGGAAGGCGTACATCTGGAGCGCTTCGCGGCCCCAGGCGCCGGGCAGCCGGCCGTTGCGCGGGCGGTCCACGGAGAGCACGCCGATCAGCTCGCCGCAGGTCTCGCCGCCCTGCGGGCCGGGCGCGTACATCGGGGCGAAGAGCCGGTCGGAGGGGTGCCACTCGTCCTCGAAGCGGGGAGCGGGGCCGTCGGTGTACCACTGCGGGACGTCGTCGTCGTCGAGGACCCAGCCCTCGGTGTGCGGTATGAAGATCAGGTCGCCCCAGGCCTCGCCCATGGAGAGGCGGCGCTCCCAGGACTCGCGTGAGCCGACCCGGCCGGTGATGAGGGCTTCGGCGGCGGCGTTGCCCGAGAAGGCGGCCACGACCAGGTTGTTGTCGGGGCGCACGAGGTTGACGCAGGCCAGTTCGTACCCGAGGGCGTCGACGACACCGTCGGCGACGGTCTGCAGGGTGTCGGCCAGGCTGCGGGCCGTGTTCATGGCGGCCATGGCCTGGTGCAGTTGCCGCAGAGAGGCAAGACGGACGTAGGGCTCCGAGTCGGTCTCCATGCTCACCCTCCCCCCGGGACCTCGCGGCGGATCAAGCGATCTCATCGACGTATCGTCCTGGCAGTATCCCCGCCACTGAATCACAGCGCGCTGCCCACCCGGTACACAGGGTCAACAATTATCTCCCCCTGTGACTCAAGTCACAACCAAACGTGAACAATTGGGAGGCCTTTCCGGGGTTTCCCCGCGAATTCACCGAAGGTACCGAGTGCGAATTCCGCACCCTTTTCACAGGGTTTCCCGGCTCGCTCCGTGGGTGACCCGCGCTCCGCTCCGCCGCTGGTCCTAGGTCCCTGCTCGGACCGGGGTCCGATGCGGTGCGTACGGAGCGGAGATTAGCGTTTCCGGTGTGCCGAACACTTCCGTACCCCCCGCGTCCCCGCCGCCCCTGCCCGCGCCCGCCGCTCCGCCCACCGCCCTGCATGCTGAGGGGGTGAGCAACGACGAGTTCCGTGCCGCCATGTCCCGACTGGCCGCCGGTGTGGTCCTGGTGACCGCGCAGGAGCCGTCGCTGGACCCGGACGACCCGCGGGCACCGGCCGGCGAGGACGTGGGCATGACGGCGACGGCGTTCCTGTCGGTGTCCCTGGACCCGCCCCTGGTGCTGGTCAGCCTGCGCGAGGGCTCCCGCATGGACGACCTGCTCGACGAGCAGCCGCTGTGGTCGGTCTCCGTGCTGTCCGAGAACCAGCGGCACATCGCGGGCCGCTTCGCGATGAAGGGCCGGATCAGCGACCGCCTCCTCTTCGCCGACATCCCGTACATACGGGGCGAGCACAGCGGGGCCCCACTGGTGGACGGCGCCCTCGCGACCCTGGAGTGCCGCACCGAGCAGCGGGTGCCGGCCGGCGACCACACCCTGGTGATCGGCCGCGTCCTCGCGGCGAACCTGCCCGGCGCGGACAGCAAGCCACTGACCTACTTCCGAGGCCGCTACCGACACCTGGCCTGAACGCGCCCCGGGCGCTTCCCGGACCGGAAACTCCTTTCACCGAAAGGAAACCGCGCACCTACCCTGCTCGGGTGACGAAGACCACAGATCCCCGCCTCGAAGAGATCACCCCGAAGAATTTCGACGCCGCCCTCGGCATACGCGTCCGCCCCGACCAGGAGTTCGCGGTCGCCCCGGTCGTGAAGTCCCTTGCCGAGGCGTACGTCCACTCCGGCTCCGCCTGGCCCCGCCTGATCATGGACGGGGACCGCGCGGTCGGCTTCCTGATGGCCTTCTTCGACGCCGACTGGCACGAGGACGGCGGCAGTGTCATCCGCTCGGGCCTGTGGCGGCTGAACATCGCGGCCGAGGAACAGGGCAAGGGCTACGGCCGCTTCGCCGTGGAGTCGGTGGCCGCGGAGATCCGTGCCCGGGGCGGCAAGGACCTCTACGCCACCTGGCATCCCGGTGAGCACGGCCCGGAGGGCTTCTACCTCGGCCTGGGCTTCCGCGAGAACGGGGAGGTCGTCGAGGGCGAGACGGTCGGGGTACTGGACCTGGCCTGACGGCCGACGGTCCCGGCCCCGGCCCCGGCCCCCGTCCCGCGGATCACCCCCAGTCCCGTGCGGAGCGCCCCCGTTTCGTCTCCGAGCGCTGCTTCTTCTCCCGCAGCCGGCGTTCGTTGATGCCGCGCGGGATGCGGGTCGGCTTGCGGGGTCTGGGCGGGGGCGCGGTGGCCTCGGCGAGGAGTGCGGCGAGGCGTACGGCGGCGGTCTCGCGGTTGCGCCACTGGGAGCGGTGCTCGGAGGCCCGGACAGTGACGACGCCGCCGGACAGCCGCCCCGCCAGCCGTTCCAGCGCCCGCTGCTTCCACACCTCGGGCAGCGCGTCGGTGGCGGCGAGGTCGAAGCGGAGCTCCACCTGCGAGTCACTGGTGTTCACATGCTGCCCGCCCGGCCCCGAGGACCTGGAGAAACGCCACATCAGCTCGGCCTCGGGCAGGGAGACGGAGCCACGGATGACATAGGGACCGGACATGCCGTACATGTTCCCGCCTCTGACCGGTCCACGTCACCCGGTTATCCCGGTTATCCCAGTCACCCCGGTCGTCTTGGCAAAGAAAGTAAAGCGACCTGGAACCTCGCGTCCCCCTCTCGCGTTCAAGGGGGTAGCTGTAGCTTCGTAGCCGTACGTACACGAGGGAAGGGACTCCCAACAATGGCTGTAAGCCTGTCCAAGGGTGGCAACGTCTCGCTCACCAAGGAGGCTCCGGGCCTGTCCGCCGTCACCGTGGGGCTCGGCTGGGACGTCCGCACCACCACCGGCACGGACTTCGACCTCGACGCCTCCGCGATCGCGGTCAACCCGCAGGGCAAGGTCTACTCCGACGGTCACTTCGTCTTCTTCAACAACAAGCAGACCCCGGACAACACCATCGTCCACACCGGCGACAACCGCACCGGTGAGGGCGCCGGCGACGACGAGGCCATCAACGTCAACCTCGCCGCCCTGCCGGCCGACATCGACAAGATCGTCTTCCCGGTCTCGATCTACGACGCCGAGAACCGCTCGCAGAACTTCGGCCAGGTGCGCAACGCCTACATCCGCATCGTCAACCAGGCCGGCGGCACCGAGATCGCCCGCTACGACCTGTCGGAGGACGCGGCCACCGAGACCGCCATGGTCTTCGGCGAGCTCTACCGCAACGGCGCCGAGTGGAAGTTCCGCGCCGTCGGCCAGGGCTACGCGTCGGGCCTGGTGGGCATCGCCCAGGACTTCGGCGTGAACGTCTGACGGACGCCCCGCAGCCCTCTCCGAGCCCCCGGCCGCCCGGCACTTCGCGCACCGCACCACGTATCGCGAAGCACACCGGCCGGGGGCTCCGGCACGTCCTGAGCGAGGGCGCCGACATACGGGCCACCCCCACCCGGGGGCCGTCGGGTGGGGCACCGCGTCCGTCGTGACACCATCACCTCCGTGCTCGACATCGGCTACGCCCTCTCCAACCGCTTCCCCGACCCCCCGCAGACCGACTACCGCCGCGTGGACGTCCACGCCCTGCGCCACGACCTCTTCTGCGGCGACGTCTACCTCGCCGACACCGAGGCGGACCGGGAACTGTCCACAGCCTGGGGATGGGTGCCGGTGCTCGACTTCGCATGGGCGCTGTGCGACATCGTGGAACGGATCGACCGGGATCCGGCGGGCTCCCGCGCCTCCCGCCCCCAGTGGGCGGAGCTGGACTTCACCGAATCCACCGACCGGCTGCTCTTCGAGCGCCGCTTCGGATGGGTGGACATCGAGGCCGAGTGGCTGCCGGCGTCGGAACCGCCCCTGACGTTCTCCCACACCGAACTCCGGCGCGAGGCCCGCGACTTCCTGCACGACCTGCTCGCCGACCTGATCGACCTGCACGAGGACCTCGGCGAGAACCCGGCCGTCTGGACCCTCCAGGCCCGCTACCCCCGCCTGGATTGACCCACCGCGCCCCCTCCTGCCCTTCCCTGTCGGCCCTGTCGGCCCTGTCGGCTCAGCCCTCCACCCGAATCCCCAGCTCCCCCGCCAGCACCGGCGCCAGATCCAGCAACTGCCCCGTACTGATCACCGCCCCCGCCAGCCTGTCCACACCCCGGGCGATCTCCAGCGAAGCGGCACCGCGCAGATCGACGTCCGTCAGGGTGGCCCCGCTGAGATCCGCTCCCTTCAGCGCGCAGTCCACGAACTCCACCCGCTCCAGCCTCGCCCCGCCGAAGTCCGGCTCGACCAGGACACAGCTCTCGAAGACGACGTCCCTGAGCCGCGCGGACCTCAGATTCAGGAAGTCGATCTTCCCGCCCCGGACCAGGACCCGCTCCAGCCCCGCCCCGTGCAGCTGTGTCCCCCCGAGACGCGCGTCCGTCAGCTCGACGTCGCGCAGGGTCGCCCCGGCGAGGTCCGTTCCCACACCGCGCACCTCGGCGAGGACGGAGTCCAGCACCCTGGCCCGGGACAGCCGGGTCTCGTCCAGCGCGCACCCCGTCACCGCGCAGTCCATGAACCGCGCCCCCGCGCCGTCCTCCCCCGAGAGGTCCACCTCCCGGAACTCCAGCCCGTCGTAGTCCCCGTCCGGCTCCAGCCCACCCCCCTCGTACCTCGCCAGCACCGGCAGCCGCAGCTCCGGCCGCCGCGCCGCCCTCACCCCTGCCCCACCCCTCGCTCCCGAACCGCCCACCGCTCTCCTCGCCATGCGCCCATCCTGCACCCCACCACTGACAACCCACCTGACCTGCGATAACCCCGCATATGTCACATCCTGGGGCCCTGGGCCGTCGTAGCCACGAACCACCTGATCCACCCCGATCCCCCGATCCCCCGATCCAGCAGGCGCGACCCCGACCAAGGGAGACCCCAGCCATGCACCGCATCACCGTCATCGGCGGCGGCTTCGCCGGACTGACCGCGGCCATCACCGCCGCCGAGGCCGGCGCCGAAGTCACCCTCCACGAGGCCCACCACACCCTCGGCGGCCGAGCCCGCACCGCGGACGGCCCCTACCGGACCAACGAAGGACCCCACGCCCTCTACAGCGGCGGCCCGCACTGGTCCTGGCTCCGGCAACGCGGCCTCCTCGGCCCTCTCGCTCCCCTCCCGCCCCTGGAAGCCACCCGTTTCCGCCTCCGCCACCGGGGCGCCCTGCGCCGCACCCCGCCCCTCGCCATGCTGAAGCTGCTGCGCCGCAGCGGCGCCCACGCCCCCGTCGACACCGACTTCCACACCTGGGCCACCGGCATCGCGGGCGAGGAGGGCGCACGGGCCGCCGCCCACTACTCCGCCGTCGCCCTCTTCCACCACGACCCCGGCTCGTTGTCCGCCGCCCACGTGCAGGAACGCCTGCGCCGCACCACCGCACTGCCCCCGGAGGCCCACTACCCGCGCGGCGGCTGGGGCAGCCTCATCGACCGGATGGCCGCCCGCGCCTGGAACCTGGGCGTCCGCGTGGAGACCCTGTCCCGCGTCGACACCCTCCCCACCGACACCCCGGTCGTCGTCGCCACCTCCCTGGACGCCGCCCGCCGGCTCCTCGGCGACCCCACCCTGACCTGGCCGAGCGGCCGCACCGTCCTCGTCGACCTCGCCCTGCGCACCCGGCGCGGCGACGCGTTCGTCGTGTCCGACCTGGACGCGACCGGCTGGCTGGAACGGTTCACCGCCCAGGACCGCACCCTCGCCCCCGCCGGCGAACAGCTCGTCCAGGGCCAGATCCCCATCGCCCCGCACGAGTCCAAGTCCGACGGGACCGCCCGCGCCGAAGAACTCCTGGACCTCGCCTTCGACGGCTGGCGGGAGCGCGTCACCTGGCGGCGGGAGGCGGTCGCGGCCGGACGCACCGGCGCCGTCGACCTGCCGGGCACGAGCTGGCGCGACCGGCCCGCCGTCGACCGCGGCGACGGCGTCTACCTGGCCGGCGACCAGGTCGCCGCCCCCGGTGTGCTCTCCGAGGTCTCCTTCACCAGCGCCCTCACAGCCGTCTCCCTGGCCCTGGACCTGGACCTGGACCACCACGAGCTTGACCTCAAGCGAGCTTGAGGTTGAACAGTGGGTGCGCTGTCGAAGCCGCATCGCACCCCTGGGAGCCTCATGCACGCCATCCGTCTGCACGCCTTCGGCCCCGCCGAGAACCTCGTCCACGAACAGGTCGAGGACCCACGCCCCGGCCCCGGCCAGGTCCGTATCGCCGTCCGGGCCGCCGGAGTCCACCTCCTGGACACCGCGCTACGGCAGGGACACCAGGGGCCCGCGCCCGCCCCGACGACCCTGCCCACCGTCCCCGGCCGCGAAGTAGCCGGGGTGGTCGATGCGTTGGGCGACGGCACGCCGGCCGACCGGCTCGGCAAGCGCGTCGTCGCCCACCTCGGCTTCGCCCCCGGCGGCTACGCGGAACTCGCCGTCACCGACGCCGACCGCCTCCACGAGATCCCCGAGCGCCTCGACTTCGCCCAGGCCGTCGCCATGATCGGCACCGGCCGCACGGTCATGGGCATCGTGCAGTTCGCCGAGCCCGGCCCCGGCGACGTGGTCCTCGTCCCCGCCGCGGCCGGCGGCATCGGCACCCTCCTCGTCCAGTACGCCAAGAACGCCGGCGCCACCGTCATCGGCCTCGCCGGCGGCCCCGGGAAGACCGCCCGCGTGGCCGCGAACGGCGCCGACCTCGCCGTCGACTACACCGACCCGGCCTGGCCCGAGCGGCTCTCCGCCCACCAGGGCAAAATCACTCTCGTCTACGACGGCGTCGGCGGCGACACCGCCCGCGCGGCGGTCTCCCTCCTCGCCCCCGGCGGCCGCCACGTCGTCTTCGGCTGGTCCGCCCAGGGCCTCGACAGCACCGATCCCCACCTCGTCGACGGCGTATCCCTCAACGTCCTCGGCCCCGAGATGATGCGCAGGGCCGGCGGCGCCAACCCCGTACGCACCCTCGAACTGCGCGCCCTCACCGAAGCCGCCGAAGGCCGGCTCACCCCAGCCGTCCACCGCTTCCCCCTCGCCGAAGCCGCCGCCGCCCACCGCGCCCTGGAGAACCGGGGCACGACCGGAAAGGTCGTCCTGGAGCCGTGAGCGCCGCACTATCGTGCCCACCGTGATCCACGTACCCGAGGAACTCGCGGCGGCACAGGAGAAGTTCAACGGCGAGGCGGGCCGCGCCTTCGTCTCCGGGCTGCCCGGGCTGGCCGCCGCCTTCCTGGAGCGCTGGGACCTGCGGGTCACCGGCGCGCCGATGCACGGCGTGAGCGCCCTGGTCCTCCCCGTCGACCGCGCGGACGGCACACCGGCCGTACTGAAGCTCCAGATCCTGGACCAGGAGACCGAAGGCGAACCCGTCGCCCTGCGCACCTGGAACGGCGACGGAGCCGTCCGCCTCCTCGACCACGACGAGACCACCCACGCCCTGCTCCTGGAACGCCTCGACCCCGCCCGGACACTGGCCCGCCTGCCCGACGTCCGCGAGGCCGTCCTGGTCGTCGCCCGCCTCCTGGCGCACCTCACCGGCACCCCCGCCCCGGCGGGCCTGCGCCGCCTCGACGACATCGCGCACGTCCTGCTGGAGCGGACACCCGGAGCCCTGGACCGTATCCCGGACCCGGCCCCCCGCCGCACCGTCGCCGACTGCGCCGCGGCCCTGCGGGAGGTGGCGGACGAACCGGGCGACCGCCTCCTGCACTGGGACCTGCACTACGACAACGTCCTGGCCGCCGACCGCGCCCCCTGGCTCGCCATCGACCCCAAGCCCCTCGCGGGCGACCCCGGCTTCGACCTCTGGCCCGCCCTGGCCAACCGCTTCGACGCGATGACCGACGTCCTCGGCCTGGACCGCGGCCGGGCCCGCGCCTGGACCTACGCCCGCCTGCTCCAGAACTGCCTGTGGCACATCGAGGACGGCCGCCCTCCGTCCCCCCACGACCTCGAGATCGCCCACCGCCTGCGCCCCCGGGCATGAGAAAGCCCAGGCCGGAACCACCCGGACCTGGGCTTCGAAGAGAGCCCCCTGTCGGATTCGAACCGACGACCTACGCATTACAAGTGCGTTGCTCTGGCCATCTGAGCTAAGGAGGCACCGCACACGCGCGGAACGCGCGAGGGCGGGTCCACTGTACACAGAGCGGCTTTCGCCGAGCCACGCACTTGCGGGGGACGGGCCCGGCCCGCTCACTCCGGTCCGTACGCGAAGGTGTACGGCACCTTCGTCGGAGCCGGTCGTGCCGGTCAGGTAGGAGATGGAGTAGTCGCAGGTCGTGGACTCGGCCTCGATGCCGCCGGTGAAGGCGTTGGTGACGGTGGCGTGGGCGAGCCGGGGATGGGTGTCCTCCGGGCCCACGGGAACCTCCTTCCAGTCGGCGAAGGTGAAGTGGCCGGCGGTCCGGGTGGTGGGCATGGAGGTGCTCCTTCTGTCGTGTTCGGTCGTGCCGCGTACCGGGCGGAGTCCTCCCGGCGGCTGGAGGGGGCGCTGCGGCAGGGCACCGCGCGGCTGCGGCTCTCGCCCCGCGGACAGAAGCTGCTGCCGATGCAGTTCGGGGCGGCGGGCGCACGGGCACTGCGGGACGCGGGGCCGCCGGACGACGCGGGACGGGTCGAGGTGGAGCTGCCCGTCGAGTCGGAGGCGGTCGCCGTCGGCGATCTGCTCCGGCTCGGCACCGAGGCGGAGGTGCTCGGTCCGCCGGGGCTGCGGGAGGCGGTCGCGGGGGCCGTGACGGTCCTCGCCGAACGTTACGCGGCCGAGCGGTGACACCGGCCGGCGAAAGTTTCCGCGAAGTTCATATGACCTCGGGTACTGACAGATCGGGTGAACGCCGGTACCGTCCTGTGCCAGTTCGCTTCCGTGGACTGCACCACTCGGAACCACAACGGAACATCCCGTCGTGGCACCACCTTCCTACTCGGATCGTCCGGCACGTTCCTGCCGGTAGAAGGGGGCCCATTCACCATGGCCACTGTCACGTTCGACAAGGCGACCCGGATCTACCCCGGTTCGACCAAGCCCGCCGTGGACGCGCTCGAGATCGACATCGAGGACGGGGAGTTCCTCGTACTCGTCGGCCCGTCCGGTTGCGGCAAGTCCACCTCGCTCCGCATGCTCGCGGGGCTCGAGGACGTGAACGGCGGTGCCATCCGCATCGGCGACCGCGACGTCACGCACCTGCCGCCGAAGGACCGGGACATCGCCATGGTGTTCCAGAACTACGCCCTGTACCCGCACATGACGGTCGCCGACAACATGGGCTTCGCGCTCAAGATCGCCGGCGTCAACAAGGCGGAGATCCGGCAGAAGGTCGAGGAGGCCGCGAAGATCCTCGACCTGACGGAGTACCTGGACCGCAAGCCGAAGGCGCTCTCCGGTGGTCAGCGTCAGCGTGTCGCCATGGGCCGCGCCATCGTGCGTGAGCCGCAGGTGTTCCTCATGGACGAGCCGCTGTCCAACCTGGACGCCAAGCTCCGCGTCTCCACCCGTACGCAGATCGCGAGCCTGCAGCGCCGTCTCGGCATCACCACGGTGTACGTGACCCACGACCAGGTCGAGGCCCTCACCATGGGCGACCGGGTGGCGGTCCTCAAGGACGGTCTGCTCCAGCAGGTCGACACCCCGCGCAACATGTACGACAGGCCCGCCAACCTCTTCGTGGCCGGCTTCATCGGCTCCCCCGCGATGAACCTCGTCGAGGTGCCCATCACGGACGGCGGCGTGAAGTTCGGCAACTCGGTGGTGGCCGTGGACCGTGACGCGCTGGCCGCCGCCACCGACAAGACCGTCACCGTCGGTGTCCGCCCCGAGCACTTCGACGTGGCCGGTGCCGAGTCCGACCAGGGTCTCGCGGTCACCGTGAACGTGGTCGAGGAGCTGGGCTCCGACGCGTTCGTGTACGGCACCACCGAGGTCGGCGGCGAGTCCAAGGACCTCGTCGTCCGCGTCGGCGGCCGCAACGTGCCGGAGAAGGGCAGCACGCTGCACGTCGTGCCGCGGTCCGGTGAGACCCACGTGTTCTCGACGTCGTCCGGCGCGCGCCTGTCCGACTGAGAGCCGTGACCGAACCGTCGCACCACCCCGGGTGATTCACCCGACTTGATGAAGAGGGCCCCGCAGACCGCTGCGGGGCCCTCTTCGGTGCGACTGCGTTGTCGACGAACACCCTGACATTCGGTGCGTTTCGAGCAGCGTGCGTCAACGCGCTACCCAGGAAACGTCCCGCCCATGTCACCCGAACCAGTGACTGAATGTCTCCATGCCATCACTGGACGCTACCCTCACACGCGTGAAGCACTCCACTACGCCTCAGACGCGAAGCGGCCGGGGCCCTGCCCGCCGGGTCGGCCGCACTCTCGCCTTCGTCCTGCCCGTCGTCCTGGTGTTCTCCGGGACCCTCGCGGTCGCCCGGGTCAACTGGTCGGGGAACCCTTCGAGCCCGGTGCTCGCCGCCGCCGACACGGCTGTGTCCGGCGCGTCCTCGGCCGGCGCCTCCTCGCGCGCCCCGCACGAGGTGCTGCGGGACACGCTCCTGGTCGAGTTGCAGAAGGAGGATCCGGGCGTCGCCCTCACCCACCTCCAGCAGGCGGTGAACGACCGCCCGTCGCTGGCGCGGCACTGCACGTCGATCGCACGTGCGCTGGGCAAGGCGGCGGTCCGGATGTACGGCCCCACCAAGGCCCAGTCCTTCGCCCGTCCGGTCTGCGACACCTCCTTCGCGTCGGGGGTGCTCACCGCCCACGGCTGAGCCCGTCCCAGGACCCGGCACCACGGCCCGCCTGCGGGTCCGCCCGGTCCGCCCGGCCCCTCGGTCGCCACGTACAGTGCGCCCATGACCGATCCGAGCGCCGCGTCGCGGCCCGTGCAAGCCGTCGTCCTGGCCGGCGGCCAAGGTTCCCGGCTTCGTCCGTACACCGACGACCGGCCCAAGCCGATGGTCGAGATTCCCGGTACGGGGACCCCGATCATCGGCCATCAGCTCTCCTGGCTCGCCGAGGAGGGCGTCACGGACGTGGTGGTCTCCTGCGGCCATCTCGCCGAGGTGCTGCAGAAGTGGCTGGAGACCGCTGATCTGCCCCTCTCCGTCACCACCGTCGTCGAGACGGAGCCGCTCGGCCGCGGCGGCGGTCTGAAGTACGCCGCCGCCCGCCTCCCGCACCCGGACCGGCCCTGGTACGCCACGAACGGCGACATCTGGACCCGTTTCTCGCTGCGCGACATGGCCGACTTCCACACCGAGCGGGACGCCGTCGCGACCCTCGCCCTGGCCCGCCCGCGTCTTCCGTGGGGTGCCGTGCAGACCGACGGGTTCGGTCACATCACCGACTTCATCGAGGCCCCGCCGTCGACGGTCGAGATCAACGCGGGTGTGTACGTCTTCTCCCCCGGGTTCGCCGACCTGTTGCCGGAGCGCGGCGACCACGAGCGTACGACGTTCCCGCGGCTGGCCCGTGAGCGCCGGCTGGCCGGGTTCCCGATCCCGCAGGGCTCCTACTGGCGGGCGATCGACACCGCGAAGGACCTGACCGAGGCGGCGAAGGAACTGGCGTCCCAGAACCGCTGACCCACCACCCGGACACGACCACCACCCGGACACGATGACGGGGTCCCGCACATCACCGTGCGGGACCCCGTCGTCGTACCGGTGGCGGACGGGCTACCCCAGGAGGCCGCCCACCAGCCGGCCGGGCTCCTCGGGGGACGGGGCCTCGTCCCCGCCGCTGTCGCTCGGGATGCCGTCGTCGCCGCCGCCCGTGGTGCCGCCGCCGGAGGTGGGGCCGGAGCTGGTGCTCGGGGCCTGGTCTACCGGGGAGGACTGCTGGGGCGGAGCCTCACCGGTGGTGCCCTGGGTCTGGCTGGGCGCGCCGGTGACGGCGCCGCCGGTGTCCCGGGTCGCGCCGGGGCTGGTGGTGCCGGCGGACGGGTCGGTCGTTCCGGAGGAGGCGCTCCGGCTGGGCGAGGTGGAGGCGGACGGGGTCCCCTGCCTGCTCTTGTCGGGCTTCTCCGGGAGCGGGGAGCCCGGTAGTTCGTTGCGCGGGGCCTCGCCGGGCCCGGGGACGACCACGCGGTCGGAGTCACGCACGGCACCGCCGAGCAGCGAGCCGACGAGCAGGGTGAGCCCGCAGACGACGACGGTGATCAGGGAGCCGCGGCGCAGTACGTAGCGGCGCAGGTCCCACAGGTCGGAACGGGGGCCGAGGCGGCGCCAGGCGCGGGCGGCGAGGCGGCCGTCGACGGAGTAGACGGGGGCGCCGGCGATGACCAGCGGGGACCAGGCGGCGAGGTAGATGATGTCGGGCGCCTCGTAGGCGGGGGCGCTCTTCCAGCTGACGGTGACCAGCAGCGCGGCGGAGAGCACGGCGCCGACGGCGGCGGCGACGCGCTGCCAGCAGCCGAGGACGGTGAGGACGCCGACGATGACCTGGAGGAAGGCGATGACGAGTCCGGAGCCGACGGGGTGCTCGAGGGCGAACTGCTGGAGCGGCTGGGCGACTTCCCAGGGGTGCAGGGTGTTCAGCCACGTCACCATGGAGCCGCGTTTGCCGCCGTCGAAGTAGACGGGGTCGCAGAGTTTGCCCATGCCGGCGTAGATGGAGATGAAGCCGAGGAAGACGCGCAGCGGGAGCAGGACGACGCCGAGGTTCATCCGGCGCCCGGGGTAGTAGGCGTGCCGGGCCGGGTCGTCGCCTTGGCGCCTGGCCCGGCGGCCGCCGGATTTCCGGTCGGCGGCCCGGTGGCCACCGGCACCCTCGAACTCGCCGGTGCCGCGGCCCTGTTCGTCGTAGGGCCGGTCGGCATCGGGCCGGTCGTCGTAACCGTGCTCGTCGTAACCGTGCTCGTCGTAGCCGTAGTCCCCGTAGCCGCCGTAGGCCGGTTCGTCGTAGGCGCTGCCGACGGGGCGCATGGGGGGCAGCAGGGGCGGTGCGCCGCCGTGGGTGCGCTGGGGGCCGATGGCGGGCACTTCGATGGGCTGGGTGGCGGCCGGGTCGTCGGCGTAGCCGTACCCCTCGCCGACGCGGGGGATGACCTGGGTCGCTCCGGCGTCGGCGAGCGGTTCGTCGGTGTGACGGACGCCTTCGTGGCGCACGGCCTGGAGAAGCCGGTGCGCGCCGGTGTCGTCGGGGGCGGAGCGACCGCTCCAGACGACGGGGCGCCGCCGGGGCGCGGCCCCGCCCGGGGCACCCATGGTGGTGACGACGGGGATGCGGGGCGCGCCCTGGGCGGCGCTGAAGTGCCGTGCGATCCGCGGGGATCGGGCGCGTCGCGTCGAGGCGCCCAGCTGCACGCGGAAGCTGACGTGATTGACGATGACCTGCGCCGGATCGCTCGGCACCTTCACCATGCTCAGCGCGGGAGCGTCGTCGAGTCCCGACGAGCGGTCCCCCGTGGGTGTGCGGGGTGTTCTGGTGTCCACACTCATCTAACCGAGTGACGTGGTCATAGGACACTGCCTTGACACGCCGGATGTGTCCGGACCCCGTCAAGCTCGTCCGGACCAACCGGAACACCCCATGTGGGTGATGGCGTCGAACGTCCGTTCAGGCCCGGCGGCGTGCCGCCTCGTACAGCACGACTCCCGCCGCCACACCGGCGTTGAGCGATTCGGCGCCACCCGGCATCGGGATCCGCACCCGGACGTCACAGGTTTCGCCGACCAGTCGGGACAGTCCCTTGCCCTCGCTGCCGACGACGATCACGACCGGGCCCGCCAGCGCGTCCAGTTCGCCGATCTCGGACTCCCCGTCGGCGGCCAGCCCGACGACCACGATCCCCGCCTTCTTGTACGCCTCCAGGGCGCGCGTCAGGTTGGTGGCGCGGGCGACGGGCGTACGGGCGGCCGTGCCGGCGGACGTCTTCCAGGCGCCGGCGGTCATCCCGGCGGCCCGCCGCTCGGGGACGACGACGCCGTGGCCGCCGAAGGCGGAGACGGAGCGGACGACGGCGCCGAGGTTGCGCGGGTCGGTGACTCCGTCGAGGGCGACGATCAGCGGGTCCTGTCCCTCGTCGTGGGCGCCCGCGACGAGGTCCTCCGGGTGCGCGTACTCGTACGGCGGGACCTGGAGGACCAGGCCCTGGTGGTTCAGCCCGTTGGTCATCCGGTCGAGTTCGGGGCGGGGGGCCTCCATGAGGTTGATGCCGCCGCGCTCGGCCGCGAGCTGGAGTGCCTCGCGCACCCGCTCGTCGTTGTCGATGAACTGCTGGACGTACAGCGTGGAGGCGGGCACCCCCTCGCGCAGCGCCTCGACGACGGGGTTGCGTCCGACGACGAGTTCGGAGGTCGAGCGGCCGCCGCCGCGCCGCTGCGGGGCGCGTCCGGCGACGCGGCGTGCCTTCGCCTGGGCGGCGCGCTGCTTGGCGTGCCCCTTGCGCATCTCGGCGGGGGGCGTGGGCCCCTTGCCCTCCAGGCCCCGGCGCCGCTGGCCGCCGCTGCCGACCTGCGCGCCCTTCTTGCCGGACATGCGGCGGTTGTTCGCGGCCATGATGTACCCGTCTCCGTGAAGTCGTCCGTGCGTGCCTGCGTACGGGCTCATGTACGTCCGTCCGCAGGTACCCACGCGTGCGTGTGTGCTACGTCTGTGAAGTGTGCCGCCCGGAGGCCCGGACGGCACAACCCGATCTTGGGGAACCCGGAGGTTCCGGGAGATTTCAGGAGGTGCCCCCTCCTGCCTCAGCGCGGGCCGAGGCTCCAGCGCGGTCCCTGCGGGCTGTCCTCGATGACCAGCCCGGACTGGCCGAGCTGGTCCCGGATGGCGTCCGCGGTGGACCAGTCCTTGCGGGCGCGGGCGGCCTCGCGCTGGTCGAGGACCATGCGGACGAGGCTGTCGACGACGCCGTTCAGATCGTCGCCGCGGTCGGCGTCGCCGGCCCAGTGCGGGTCGAGGGGATCCAGGCCGAGGACCGCGAGCATGGCGCGCACCTCGGCGAGGCGGGCGACGGCCGCTTCCTTGTCGTCGGCGGCCAGCGCGCTGTTGCCCTGCCGGACGGTGGTGTGCACCACCGCCAGGGCCTGCGGTACGCCGAGGTCGTCGTCCATGGCCTCGGCGAAGGCGGGCGGCACCTCGGTGGCCGGCTCGACGGCGCCGGGCGTGCCGGTCAGCTCGCCCACCCGCTGGATGAAGCCCTCGATCCGCGCGAACGCGGACTCGGCCTCACGCAGGGCGTCCTCGCTGTACTCGATCATCGAGCGGTAGTGCGGGGTGCCGAGGTAGTAGCGGAGCACGATGGGCCGCCAGCGCTTGACCATCTCGGAGACCAGGACGCTGTTGCCGAGCGACTTCGACATCTTCTCGCCGCTCATGGTGACCCAGGCGTTGTGCACCCAGTACCGGGCGAACTCGTCGCCGTAGGCCTTGGCCTGGGCGATCTCGTTCTCGTGGTGCGGGAAGATCAGGTCGAGGCCGCCGCCGTGGATGTCGAAGGCGGTCCCGAGGTACTTGTGGGCCATCGCCGAGCACTCCAGGTGCCAGCCTGGACGCCCGCGGCCCCACGGCGTCTCCCAGCTCGGCTCGCCGGGCTTGGCCGCCTTCCACATGGCGAAGTCGCGCGGGTCGCGCTTGCCGGTCTCGCCCTCGCCGGACGGCTGGAGCAGGTTGTCGAGCTCCTGGTTGGACAGCTCCAGGTACTCGGGGAACGAGGTGACGGCGAAGTAGACGTTGCCGTCGGCCTCGTAGGCGTGGCCGCGCTCGATGAGGCCGCGCATCATCTCGACCATCTCGGTGATGTGGCCGGTGGCGCGCGGCTCGTAGGTCGGGGGGAGGCAGCCGAGGACCTGGTAGCCGTCGGTGAAGGCGCGCTCGTTCTCGTAGCCGATGGACCACCAGGGGCGGTTCTGCTCCGCGGACTTCGCGATGATCTTGTCGTCGATGTCCGTGACGTTGCGGACGAACGTCACCTTCAGGCCGCGGTACTCGAACCAGCGGCGCATGATGTCGAAGTTCAGCCCCGAGCGGATGTGCCCGATGTGCGGTGCCGCCTGCACGGTGGCACCGCACAGGTAGATCGAGACGCAACCCGGCTGGAGCGGGGTGAAGTCACGGATCTGCCGGGCGCTGGTGTCGTACAGGCGAATAGTCACTCCTCCAGGGTAGTCGGCCCGGAGCGGTGCCTCGCGCCCCTTTACCGGCCCGTGTCGTCTTCCCCGTCCGGGACGTCAGCCGGTGTGGACGACGAGGGCGGTGGCGACGGCCATCAGTCCTTCGCCGCGGCCGGGGAACCCGAGTCCGTCGGTGGTGGCGCCGGAGACCGACACCGGTGCGCCGGCGGCCTCGGTGAGGATCTTCTGGGCCTCGTCCCGGCGCTTGCCGATCTTGGGCCGGTCCCCCACGACCTGCACCGCGACGTTGCCGATCCGGAAGCCGGCCGCCCGTACGATCCGTGCCGCCTCGGTCAGCAGGGTCACACCGGAGGCACCGGACCACTCGGGCCGCCCGGTGCCGAAGTGCTGCCCCAGGTCACCGAGGCCGGCGGCGGAGAACAGGGCGTTGCAGGCGGCGTGCGCCACGACGTCGGCGTCGGAGTGCCCGGCGAGTCCGGGACCCTGGCCCTCCCACTTGAGGCCGGCGCACCACAGTTCCCGGCCGTCCTCGAAGGCGTGGATGTCGGTGCCGATGCCGACCCGCGGGAGCACCGGCAGGGGCACGGAAGCCGACTCGGGATCCGGCTCGAAGGCCAGGGGCTCAGAAGCCATCGTTGAGCCTCCTGCGGGCCAGGACCGCCTCCGCGAGGACGAGGTCCAGGGGGCGGGTGACCTTGAAGGCCTCCTCGTGGCCGGGGACGGTGACGACGGTCCGGCCGAGCTGCTCGACCATGCTCGCGTCGTCGGTGACGTCGTCGGTCACCGTCTCGTGCGCGTGCACCAGGGTGGCCCGGTCGAAGCCCTGCGGGGTCTGCACGGCGCGCAGCAGGGACCGGTCGGGAGTGGCGACCACGGGCTCCGGCTCGCCGGGGGCGGCGGCCGGTTCGACCTGCTTGACGGTGTCGGCGAGCGGCAGCGCCGGGACCACGGCGGGGGCGCCGTCGCGGACGGCCGCGACCACGGCGTCCACGGTGTCCACGGGGACGAGCGGGCGGGCCGCGTCGTGCACCAGGACGATGTCGAAGCCGGGCGGCAGGGCGTCGAGGCCGAGCTTCACCGACTCCTGGCGGGTCTCCCCGCCGGGGACGACGACGAAGTCGGTGCGGTCGGGCAGCGCGTACGCGTCGAGCAGCGTCCTGACCTCCGCGGCGCCCTCGGGCGGGGCCACGACGACGACCAGGGAGACGGCGCGGGATGCGGCCATCGCGCGGATCGCGTGGATGAGCATGGGCGTTCCGCCCAGCGCGCGGAGTGCCTTGGGGGCTCCCGGCCCGAGGCGCACACCTCGGCCGGCGGCCGGGATCACGGCCGCCGTGCGGGCGGTCGTACGGCCGGGCACGGGGTTCGGCGTCGGTGTCAGGAGGGGATCGTCAGACATCGGTTCCTGTCAGGTTGGTGTGCTCGGCCCGGGGAGTTTGACGACAGGGCCTGGGTGGGTATGGCCTGGGCGTAGCCCCTGCTCCCGGAGTGGGGGGAGTGCCGGGCGTACCGCCTTGACCAGCCCCTTCCGTGACTCTGGTCGGGCCGGCCGCCCGGACCCGCACGCCAGGGGCGGGGACACGCGTGGGGACACTTTCCCGGCGCGGCGCATGTGCCGGGAAGCGCTGCGGGGTGCGGCGCAGGGGTGTGCGGGACACACGGAGCGGGTGTGCACGGCACAGGGGTGCGGCGTACGGGCGCTGCCCGGGTACGGATATGCCGCAGCGCCCGGCGACATCACATCCGTCATCGGGCACCGCGGCATTTCGACGCACTTCGATGTACGTACTGGCGACGTGAAGCTCCGCCTGCTTCGTCCGTCCCGCCTTACGAGGCGAGAACCTCGTCGAGGAGAGCCTCGGCCTTGTCCTCGTTGGTCTTCTCCGCGAGGGCGAGCTCGCTGACCAGAATCTGGCGCGCCTTGGCGAGCATGCGCTTCTCACCGGCGGAGAGTCCGCGCTCACGCTCGCGACGCCACAGGTCACGCACGACTTCCGCGACCTTGATGACATCGCCCGAGGCGAGCTTCTCCAGGTTTGCCTTGTAGCGACGGGACCAGTTCGTGGGCTCCTCGGCGTACGGTGCGCGCAGCACCTCGAAGACCCGGTCCAACCCGTCCTGACCGACCACATCACGTACGCCGACGAACTCCGCATTGTCCGCTGGCACACGTACCGTCAGGTCACCCTGGGCGACCTTCAGCACCAAGTAGGTCTTGTCCACGCCTTTGATCTGGCGAGTTTCGATAGCCTCGATCAGCGCGGCCCCGTGATGGGGATAGACCACGGTGTCGCCAACCTTGAACGTCATGTGACAGGTACCCCTTCCGTGGCTATCCAGGGTAACACGGATACGGCGTGTTCTGAATGACGTTTTCGCAGGTCAGGGCCATTCTCGGGGCTTGACAACAGCATCAGGAACGTGCTGCGACCACTGAGCGGAAGCATGTATTCGCAGGTCGGAGGGGCCCTTCGGGGCGAGCGAAACGCGTACGCTACACGCATCCGGAGGCCCCGGCAGGAGGCGAAACATCCCCATATGTCCACCCCCAAGCGCTCGAGTTCCGCTACTCCGTTCGGTGTGCGCGACAGGGTTCCGGCCGAATCCGGAATTGATCACACGCCCTCCGGGACGAGCGGCCGGTGATCAATTTCCGGACCGCTCCGGCATTTCCCGGTCCGCCGCCGCATTCCTTCACGAAATATGCGCCACTCCGAGAAGGCGCCGGGGACGCCCCCGACCGCACTTATGTGAATGTCGGAGGAGTGCGTGATCGAAGTAGCCGACGAGTCACTTACACGAGTCATCCACGGTGTCCTCTGCTGCGTCGTCTGCTGCGTCGTCTGCGGGGGCCGTCCTCAAATCGTTCACGACCCCGCAGACGCCTGCGGAAACGGCTGGTGATCGGGTGACGGCCGCGGCCCGCGCGCACCTTCCGGGGGAACGGCGGCCCTCGCAGGGAGGGTCGGGTGCGGGCTCGCGGGAACGGCTCGATAGCCTGAGGCCGCTGACAGACACTTAAAGGCGGCCGACCCGGTCGCCGCCGCTCGCTCGAGTCAAGGAGTTGCCGCCGCCGTGAGCAGCAGCCTTCGACGCGGCGCCATCGCCGCCGCCGCCATCGCGTTCTCAGTCGCCTCGCTCTCCGCGTGCACTTCTGGCAACAACGCCCAGTCCCTGCAGATCCAGCCGGACAACGCCGCGACGACCGTGGGCGACATCAAGGTGCAGAACGCCATCGTCGTCACCCAGCCGGACCGCGAGTCCACGGGCCCGGCCGTCGTCGCCGCGACCCTGTTCAACGAGGGCCGCACCGACCAGACGCTGGAGTCGATCACCCTCCCCGGCACCGGCAAGACCGTCGAGCTCACCCCCGCCGAGGGCGGCAGCCTGACCGTCCCGGCCGGCGGCTCGCTCATCATCGGCGGCCCGGGCAACGCCTCCGCCGTCCTGCCCAGCAGCCGTGAGGCCGTCCAGGACGGCAACGCGCAGCCGGTCACGTTCACCTTCAGCAAGACCGGTGACGTGAACCTGCGCGCGTTCGTCCACCCGGCCGAGAGCTTCTTCAGCGAGTGGGGCCCGAGCGAGATCCCGGCCGCGCCCGGCGCCCCGGCGGAACCGTCGGCGGAGCCGTCCGACGCGCCCGCCGACGACGCCTCGGGCACGCCGAGCGACTCCGACGCCTCGGGCGCCCCGGCGGGCACCCCGTCCGACGCGGCCTCGGCCAGCCAGTCGGCCGGCAGCTGAGCACCGGCGGCACAGCCGCACACGACGGTGGGCGGGACCCCTGCGCAGGGGTCCCGCCCACCGTCGTACCGACGAGTACCGGCCAAGGGTGCCGGGCGACGGCCGCCCGCGCCCCGGCCGGGGCCTCAGGGCTCGAACTTGTAGCCCAGCCCCCGGACCGTCACCAGGTAGCGCGGCGCGCCCGGGTCCGGCTCGATCTTGGCGCGCAGCCGCTTGACGTGGACGTCGAGGGTCTTGGTGTCGCCCACGTAGTCGGCGCCCCAGACCCGGTCGATGAGCTGCATCCGGGTCAGCACGCGCCCGGCGTTGCGCAGCAGCATCTCCAGCAGGTCGAACTCCTTGAGCGGCAGGTCGACCTTGGTGCCGCCCACGGTGACCACGTGCCGGTCGACGTCCATGCGGACCGGGCCGGCCTCCAGGGCGGCGGGGGCGACCTCCTCGGGCTCGCCCCTGCGGCGCAGCACGGCGCGGATACGGGCGACCAGTTCGCGCGAGGAGAACGGCTTGGTGACGTAGTCGTCGGCGCCTATCTCCAGGCCGACCACCTTGTCGATCTCGCTGTCCTTGGCGGTCACCATGATGACGGGGACGTTGGAACGGCCGCGCAGCTGGCGGCACACCTCGGTGCCCGGCAGACCGGGCAGCATCAGGTCGAGGAGGACGAGGTCGGCGCCGTTGCGCTCGAACTCGTCGAGGCCGTCGGGCCCCGTGGCCGCGACGGCGACCTCGAAGCCCTCCTTGCGGAGCATGTACGACAGGGCGTCGGAGAAGGACTCCTCGTCCTCGACGACGAGCACTCGGGTCACGGAAGGACCTCCGGGGAGGGAAGCGTTTCGTACGCGGATGAATCGGAAGCGTGGGGGGATGAGGGAGTGGACCGTCCGGCCTCGCCTTCGAGACCTTCGGGTTCGTCCTGGCGGGACGACGGGGTGACACGGTCGCGGGTGGGGGCCGCGGCGGCCTCGGGAAGCCGCAGGGTGAACGTGGAGCCCTGGCCTTCGGCGCTCCACACCGTGACCTCCCCGCCGTGCGAGGCGGCCACGTGCTTGACGATCGCGAGGCCCAGACCCGTACCGCCCGTGGCACGGGAGCGGGCCGGGTCGACGCGGTAGAAGCGCTCGAAGACGCGCTCCTTCTCCTTGTCGGAGATTCCTATGCCCTGGTCGGTCACGGCGATCTCGATCAGGTCCCCGCCCGACTGGGCGACCCTGCGGGCCGCTATGCCGACGCGGGTGCGGGCGGGCGAGTAGTTGACGGCGTTCTCGACGAGGTTGCCGAGGGCGGCGGCGAGCTGGCCGCGGTTGCCCCACACGCGCAGGTCGGCGGCGCTCGGCAGGTGCCCACCGTCCTCCTGGTCGGGCCCTGCGAGCCCTTCACGCCCCTCGATCTCCTCGAGCCCGCCGGGCGCCCACACGTTCGAGGCCATGGTGATCTGCTTGGTGCCCGCCGCGTGGCGGCAGCGGTCGACGGCCTCGGCGACCAGTTCGTACACGGGGACGGGTTCGGCGTCCTCGAGCGGGTCGTCGTTCTGGACGCGGGAGAGGTCGATGAGCTCCTGCACCAGATTGGTGAGGCGGGTGGCCTCGCCCTGCATCCGGCCGGCGAAGCGCTCCACGGCCTCGGGGTCGTCGGAGGCGTCCATGACGGCTTCGGAGAGCAGGGAGAGCGCGCCGACCGGGGTCTTGAGCTCATGGCTGACGTTGGCGACGAAGTCGCGCCGTACCGCCTCGATGCGGCGGGCCTCGGTGAGGTCCTCCACGAGCAGCAGTACGAGCCGGGAGCCGAGGGGCGCCACCCGCGCGGAGACGGCGAGGGCCTCGCCGCGCCCGGTGCCGCGGCGGGGCAGATCCAGTTCGACCTGCCGTATCTCGCCGTCCCGCCGGGTGTCGCGGGCCATCTGCAGCATGGGTTCCACGGCGAGCTTGCCGCCGCGGACCAGCCCGAGGGCGTACGCGGCCGAGCTGGCCTTGACCACGCCGTCCGCCTCGTCCAGGACGACGGCGGAGGAGCGCAGTACGGACAGCACGGTGTCCACGCCCGGCGGAAGCACCGGGTCCGTGTGCAGCGAGGAACGCGTGGGGCGCCGTTGTTCGCGCTCGCTGAAGCGGAACGCCAGCACGGCGATGGCGCCGGTGAGCAATCCGGCGATCGCCGCCGCTGCGGCGACCGCCGCGTTCACGTCCATGTGTCCAGGTTAGGCATGCGCCGACCGGTGGCCACAGCCACGAGAGGACAAGCTCGAAGACTCGTCGCCCAGAGTTCACCTTGGAGCCAGGGATGGTTCATTTGGGGTGGCGGAACCGGACGCGTAAGGATCGGAACGTGGGAGCGTGGGGTTTCGCACCGTCGGTCGCGCGGGGTTCGCGCCGTCGACTGCGTGGCGGAGCGCCCGCCCCGGAACCCCGCGGGAGCCCGGCTCCCGAAGCCCCGAGTAGACGCATGAGAGGAACCCTGATGCGGGACGCGTACCACGAGGAACTGGATTCGATCGGCGACAGTCTGGTGGAGATGGCCCGGCTGGTCGGGTCGGCGATCGGGCGCGCCACGACCGCCATCCTCGACACCGACCTGAAGCTCGCCGAGCACGTGATCGAGGGCGACCAGAAGGTCGACGAACTGCAGCACGACCTGGAGGCCCGTGCCATAGCCCTGCTGGCGCGCCAGCAGCCGGTGGCGACCGATCTGCGGATCGTCGTGACCTCGCTGCGCATGTCGGCCGATCTGGAGCGGTCCGGCGACCTGGCACAGCACGTGGCGAAGCTGGCCCGGCTGCGTTTCCCGGAGCGTGCGGTTCCGCAGGACCTGCACGCGACCATCCTGGAGATGGGCCAGCTGGCCCAGCGCCTGATGGCCAAGGCGGCCGAGGTGATCATCACCAAGGACGTCGACCTGGCGCTCCAGCTGGAGCAGGACGACGACGAGATGGACCTGCTGCACCGCACCCTCTTCCAGCACCTGATGGACGACCGCTGGAAGCACGGCATCGAGACGGCCGTCGACGTGACGCTGCTGGGCCGCTACTACGAACGCTACGCCGACCACGCGGTCTCGGTCGCCAAGCGGGTGGTCTACCTGGTCACGGGCGAGCACGCGGACGAGATCCAGCCGGACATCCAGCCCGACATCCAGCCGGTGCCGGGGGCGCAGGAGGCCTGACCGGACGCCGTGGGGGGGCGCGGGAATCGGCCGAGGGCGCGCATGAGCCCCAATGCGCCGTTGATGCGCCCGCTGGAACGGGCATCCAATGGACACAGGCACGGCGCCAGTCTCGAGGAGGGACCCATGGCCGATTCCCCCAGCTCCCCCGGCACGACGCCCGATCCCACGCAGGAACGGGAGACGGAGCAGCCCGCCGAGATCAGGAGCCTGACCCTGGTCGCCGCGTGCGGCTGCGGCTCCGGCTGCAGTTGTGGCTGCCAGTCGGGCAGCCCCTGCCAGTGCTGAGCACGCTCATTCGAAGGCCCCGGCGACCGCCGGGGCCTTCGGCATGCCGGGCGGTCGGCGCGGGCGCAGCATGGAAGTACGGACGCCCCGATTCGGTACGTACGGCCCGGAGTGGGAAGGAGGTGCGGGGCCATGACCCAGTTCATGGACATCCACCACGGCATGCAGGGCATCACGGCGGACCAGCTGAGGCAGGTGCACGAGGCCGACCTCGCGATACAGGAGGAAGAGAGCGTCTACTTCCGGCATGCCTGGGCGGACCCGGAGTCCGGCACGATCTACTGCCTCTCGGAGGCACCCTCCGCCGAAGCGGTACAGCGCATCCACGAACGCACCGGCCACAAGGCCGACGAGATCCACGCGGTGCCGCTGTCGGTGCAGTAGGCGCACCGGACCCCGCCGGAGGCGGCGCCCCTCAGGGAGCACTGACCTCCGGCGTCTGCTGAACCCCGCCGGCCCCGCCCCCACCGGCCTTTCCCTCGGCGGCCTTCTCCGCGCCGGTCGCGGTCTCCGCGCCGGTCGCGGTCTCCGCGCCGGTCGCGGTCTCCTCGGGCGGCAGGCGGCGCATCAGCAGCCCGTACCCGAGTCCGGCCACGGTGCCGATGACGGCGCACAGGCCCCACAGCCACCGCGCCCCGAACCGGTCGATGACGAACCCCGACATCAGCGGGGCGACGAGCGCGGCGACGGCCCAGGACATCGTGTACATGCCCTGGTAGCGCCCGCGTCCGTGGGCCGGCGACAGCTGGACGACCAGCCCGGTCTGGGTGGGCGCGTTGACGATCTCGGCGAGCGTCCACACGCAGACGGTGAGGGCGAAGACGCCGACCGACCCGGCGAAGGCGGTGAGGCCGAAGCCGTACCCGGCGAGGAGCGAGGAGATCACCAGCAGCCGCCCGGGGTCCCGGTGTTCGATGAACCGGGTCACCGGAATCTGCAGCGCGACGATCAGCACGCCGTTGACCGCGATGGCCATGCCGTAGTCGGCCGGGGTGAACCCGGCCGCGCCCATCGCGACGGGCAGTCCGACGGACCCCTGCATGAAGATCAGCGCGACGAGGAAGGACAGCCCGACGACCCCCATGAACCGCCTGTCCCGCAGAACGGTCCCCAGCCCCACGGAGTCCTCCCGCGCCTCCTCGGCACTCCGCACGGGCTTCGATTCGGGGAGCTTCACGAAGACGACGACGGCGCACACCATGGTCATCGCGGCCTCGACGAGGAACCCGGCGAGGTAGCTGTACTCGGCGATGAACCCGGCTGCCGTGGCGGAGACGGCGAAGCCGAGGTTGATGGCCCAGTAGTTGAGGGAGAAGGCGCGGATACGGTCCTCGGGCCGGACGATGTCGGCCATCATCGCCTGGACGGCGGGCCGGGACGCGTTGCTGGCCATGCCGACGAGGAAGGCGACGGCGGCGATGGAGACGGGGTCGCGCACGAAGCCGAGGGCCGCCACGGACACGGCGGTGGAGGCCTGCGCGATGAGCAGCGTGGGCCGCCGGCCGATCCGGTCGGTCATCACCCCGGCGCCCAGCGAGGAGATCACCCCGCCGAGCCCGTGCACGGCGGCGACGAGACCGGCGTAGGTGGCGGAGTAACCGCGGTCGAGGGTGAGGTAGAGCGCCATGAAGGTGGCGACGAAGGCACCGAGCCGGTTGACGAGGGTGCTCGTCCACAGCCACCAGAACGCCGGGGGCAGCCCGGACACGGTCTCCCGCACCGCACGCCGGACACGGACGACGGACACCACGCAACCCCCCGATGTAAGCACCTGAAACGGCAAGCACACCTTACAAAGGAACCGGAGTAGTCCACCACTCGATTAACGGTTCCCGCCGACCGTCCGCCCAGCGAGCGGGGGGCACGGCTCGCTCGTGGCTTCGATTACGCTCGGACCCATGGCCGACGCACCGTACAAGCTGATCCTCCTCCGCCACGGCGAGAGCGACTGGAACGCGAAGAACCTGTTCACCGGCTGGGTGGACGTCAACCTCACTCCGAAGGGCGAGAAGGAGGCGACGCGCGGCGGTGAGCTGCTCAAGGACGCCGGTCTGCTCCCCGACGTGGTCCACACGTCCCTCCAGAAGCGCGCCATCCGCACCGCGCAGCTGGCGCTGGAGTCCGCCGACCGCCTCTGGATCCCGGTCAGCCGCAGCTGGCGCCTGAACGAGCGCCACTACGGCGCCCTCCAGGGCAAGGACAAGGCGCAGACCCTCGCGGAGTTCGGCGAGGAGCAGTTCATGCTGTGGCGCCGCTCCTACGACACCCCGCCGCCCCCGCTGGACACCGACGCCGAGTACTCCCAGTTCGACGACCCGCGCTACGCGACCCTCCCGCCGGAGCTGCGCCCGCGCACGGAGTGCTTGAAGGACGTCGTCGTCCGCATGCTGCCGTACTGGTTCGACTCGATCGTCCCCGACCTCCTGGCCGGCCGCACGGTCCTGGTCGCCGCCCACGGCAACAGCCTGCGCGCCCTGGTCAAGCACCTCGACGGCGTCTCCGACGCCGACATCGCGGGCCTGAACATCCCGACGGGCATCCCCCTCTCCTACGAACTCGACGCCGACTTCAAGCCGGTCACCCCGGGCGGCACCTACCTCGACCCGGACGCGGCCGCAGCCGCCATCGAGGCAGTCAAGAACCAGGGCAAGAAGAAGTAGGGCTTGTGATCATGCCCCCGACCTGCGCATACGGTGCGCGTCGGGGGCGTTTTCACGGCCTGGGCCCACTGTGGGTCCTCAGTCCCCCGGATCGTGCGGCCGGAGTGCGCGGCCGAGAGCCTTCCGGGCGCGGTCCCGGCTACCGGGCATGAGATGCGCTTACACCTTCAGAGTCAGTCCGGGGTCGGAGTGCCCCAGGTACTCACCGACGGCCTTGATGCTCTCGCCGGCGTCCAGGAGAACGGAAACGCAGAAGTGCCGTAGGGCGTGCACCCCGTGTTCGCGAGCGGCCTCGCGTCCGCGACTGCCGCACTGAGCGCCGCCCGCACGTCGGAGCAGATCGTCCGGGCGTACGACCCACGGACGCCGTTCCCCTGCAACCGCCGTACCCGGTCGCGGATGTGCGCCGACCACTGATCAGCTGATCAGCGAGCCGCTCCTGACGGTCGGGAAGCTCTTGGACTTCTCCGTGCCGTCCGGGCCGACGCAGCGAGCGCGGTGGCAAAGACCGGACCCGTAGCGCTCGGTCTTGACCTTGCGCACCTTCCCGTCCGGGTCGGTCTCGGTCCTGTACCGGCGGTCCTGGATACGCCCGGCCATCAGACGGCAGCCCCTCCCCGCAGGGACTCGACCCGGGCTTGGACGTCCACGGGGTCGTAGCGCAGGTGCCGGCCGGCCCGGGACGGTTCAAAGAGCCCGTCAGCAAGCTGACGGGCTCCCGCGAAAGACCGAGACTAACCTGCCGTCAGGTCAGATCGTCGGCGTCTCGTCGACGACCTCTTTGTGCAGTTCGACAATGAACTTCCAGCCATCGCTGGGCTCCATGAATCGCACTCGGGTCGGGTAGATGTCCAAGGCGCGGCGGTCACGGTTCTGGCTGCTCGCGTTCTTCCGCCCCCGGGCCGGCTCCTCGAACAAGTCGACCTTGACATCCGGTACCGTGACGACTTCCTCACTCCAGCGCTGAACAATCCCCGCGCCGAAGGCGTCCCGGGCGGCGGAGTAGAGCGACTCCAGAGATTCCTTGTTCCCGTTGGGAACGAAGAGGGCAAGATTCAGGAGGACGCCGGCACCCTGAAGAACCTCGATTTCCTCCCCTGCCTTGTCGGCAACCCAGATCCCGGACTCTTCGGCATTGTCCGGGAGAACGCTGACTTCCTGACCGAATATCGTCCTCGCGGCGAAGGACCCTCCCTCGAAATTCTTGCCCGGCTCCGTGAGGAAAGCCGGGGCATAGCAGTCGAGAGGAAGGCCATCCATCTCTGCCGAGACGAAGATTTCGTCCTGGAGGCTCAGCTCCGAAACCTCTTCGGCCGTAAGACGTCGAGCCGTGACCTTCTCGGTATTCACGCCATTCCCCTTTTTCGCGGCGTCCTGTCAATTCATTGAAACTCTACCACGAAAACGATCACTCAACTCCCGTTCAATTCCCCCCTGGGGGAACAGCGGAAGAATCCTCCCACGCCACCGGCGAAACGTGGCAAGCGTAGAGAAATGATGCGAGATGCAAGAGGTCGCCCCACCCGCTCCAACGGCGCTTTCGGCCACCAAGTCAGCCGTCAAGTGAAATGATGAGCAAACCCTGCAGAATGGGAAAAAGCAGGCAGAGGGCACCTTGCTGCTCAACACTGCGCTGCGCTTGCACCCCCCTCGCGACGGGCCGGATCCCGGTGACCCGACCGAGCGAACCATGACGACCCCCTCCCCGGTCGGGCGCTTCGCGCCCTGCCCCGACAGTCGCCTGCCGCGGCGCCGCCGTCCGGCGGGACTTTCATCCCTGCTCCCGTACTGCTCAACCTGCCACAGGCAGGCTGCACCGTAGCCCAGCCCGTCGGGCCCCGCTTCTGGGCCGTCCCGAGCCGCTCGGCCATGGCCAATGATGACCACTGCCGATCGCTCCGCCCCCTGCACCCACCGAATTGACCAGCGAAAACCGAACTCACCGGGATCGCCGGAAAGACCCAGGGCAAGAAGAAGTGAGCCCCTGCCTACAGTTTCTCCGTCGGCAGAGGGATTACTGGAGGGCTGGGCCGCCTCTCTACGGGACGACTCCCATGCGGGCAATGACGCCACAGAGCGAGTGCTTGGCACTTCTCGAATCCGTCTGTGAATCCGGAGCGAGCTGCCGATCCGAGCCGAGTCGCAAGACACAACGGGCGGCTACTGCCGCCTCACCCGTAGCTCCTCGAAGAACTCGCGAAAGATAAGCACTCCCACCATAACGACAGCGAGGACGACAGCGAGGCCGAGCATCCCTGGCAATACGATCACCCTTTCAGGAAAAACGGCGGCTTCCCTCGGGGTGCGAATGGGGCCGGCGCGACCCCTACGGTGATCTACCCGCCGAATGAGGAGGGCGGCCGTCGGGTGTCGTTGGTGGCCGTCACTGGATAACTTCCGATTCCGTTGGAGTGGTGTAGCAGCGATCACCGCGAAAGCGCGGCTCGCGGGCCTGATGCGAGTGACCGCCCATCGGGCTGACCTGACGACACGTCAGCTTCTTGCCGTCCGAGACGCTGCGATGCCGACGTCGACGCGGCCCCCTCCGACGCCTGGCCCGACAGGCGCGATGACGGCGGTCGCGACGATCGCCCCCACCTGACGGCCGGTCAGGCGATGGTGGCGTCGGGACGAGCCGACTTGGGGCGCGCTCTGCGGTTTCCCCTTGATCGCTGCTACACCACGTGGAACGTGTCCGACCCGAAGTCGATCGCGTCGACGGCCACGCCCAGGATCTCGCCCTGACGGAGCCCGCGACCGCCGCCCAGGTCGACCACGGCTTGGAAGCGCTCGGGCATGGCGGCCCGGGCGGCGAAGACCCGCTCGGGCGTCCAGGGCACGACACACTTGTTGTCGACGGTCGACGGTCGACGGTCGACTGCCGGCAGCCGGACGGACCGCGCCGCTGAAGTTCGTGCCACCACCGTGCTCGATGCAGGGGTCGACCACGGCCGGTGAAGGAGACCTACGGTCCGGTTTCACCTCACAAGGGCATCGAAACCCCAGGTCAGTGGCGCGAAGAGGTCGTTGCCGTCCGGATCTGTGCCGACGGCCACAGCGAACGGGATGCACCTGGGCGCATACTGAGTCATGACAAAGCCTGCTGCGCCGAAGCGTCATCTGCCTACCAGCCCCTTCAAGGCCCCGGTCACGTTGGTTCCCGAGGACTTCGCCATGGGCGACCAGGTCACACACGACGTGTACGGCCTCGGCCGCGTGATCGGCATCGAGGACGGAATCGCGGCACTCGTGGATTTCGGTTCGACGCGCATGCGGATCTTGAGCCCGTACGCCAAGATGACCAAGCTGTAGGACCGCTGTGCCCGGTCACGGCACGCCCAGGCCCCTTTCAGGGACCTGTAACGAAAGAGAGTCCTCCCCATCGACACGACGTCGCTGTTCTCCGCCGTGGAAGGGCAACCCCGCCGCTCCACGGCAGCAACACCGCCTCCGACGACCAATCCCTTCCAGGCCCCTGACTTCGGGGAAGACGAAACCTGGCCGCTCGAGGACGCACAGCAGCCCGCCTCGGGCACACATGCGGCATGGCCCGAGGCGGCTTGGATCCACGCATGACGGTGGCTCCGGCCACTGACCGCGGGTGTCGCCGTTCATGCACCCTGCCCTCTGCGCCCCAAGGTCGCGCACGCTGAACGACACCACCTCGGGGCGCACTGTCGGGGTGGACGGTGGGCGAGTGGAAGCAAGGAAAGTGCGGTTGGCCGCAGGCAGGCGGCGGCTGAGGTTCCCCTGTTGCTCGGGAGGGGCTGACCAGTTGGTCAGCCCCTCCCGAGCAACAGGGGAACCTCACTGAGACAGTCGACGCACCCCACGCCCGGACCAACCTCGACGACACCCACAGCCACGCCGCGCGACTCCCCCAAACGCTGCAAGGCGCTCACCGGGAAGAGTGGCGTGGACAGGCCACCGCACCCGGGGACCAGGGGTGGCGCGTCGCACGACATGGCGGCACGTGGCAGGTGCACAGGGCCTCGGGAGACGGGCCTTCGCTTCATTTCCAAGGATCCGTCAGGTGACGTCTGCCGTGAGCCTGTTACGCCTTTAGGGGGAAACCGTCCGGGGATGCGGCGCGCCTCACCCCGGAAAAGACTGTGGGCGTGGTTCTCCCTCCGGCTGTCTCCCGCTTGTGCGATTGAGGTTCCCGATGAATCCGGATCATGCCGCCTGTCCACCCCACGGAATGGGGCACCAGCCCGTCCCGCCCGGCCCGAGCGGACACGACAAGGCCTGCGCGCGGCGGGAGCGGATACGGCTGGTACTGGCATGCTCAGCGGCGGGCATGCTGCTCACGGGTTGCTTCGCCGCCGGTCACACCACAACCGGTGACCGGGCCGGACGCCCCCCGGCACAGAACCAGGCACCTTCGACGCCGGCGAACAGCAAGCCGGCCCAAGCGCCGCCAGGCCTCCCCGACACGCGGACGCCGGCCCCGACGAATGTGAGCAACGCGCTCACTCGTCTGCTCGAACCGATTCGGACACAGAGCGGCACTCAGGTGTCGGTCGCCGTTCTGGAGCCCAGGACCGGCCGACGGACGGTGTACGGCTCACAGACACACGTCACCGCGAGCCTGGCGAAGGTGGACATCCTGGCGGCACTGCTGCTGCGTGCCCAGCACGAAAGACGGTCGCTCACCCCGTGGGAGACATCCACCGCCGCCTCGATGATCCAGAGCAGCGACAACGACTCCGCAGGTGCCCTGTGGCGACGTATCGGCGGCGGCCCAGGACTCGCTGACGCCAACAAGGCCCTGGGGCTGACCTCCACCCAAGCAGGTCCAGGTGCCCACTGGGGCCTCACCCGCACCACCGCGGCAGACCAACTGACCCTGTTGACCGCCGTGTTCGCCGACCATTCACCGCTCAGCAAAGCCTCACGCCACCTGATCCAGACCTTCATGGGCCGGGTCGACGCCGACCAGGACTGGGGAGTGTCCGCGGAAGGCAGCCGTTGGCAACTCAAGAACGGCTGGCTGCAGCGCTCCCACTCGCAACGCTGGGTGATCAACAGCATGGGGCGAGTCGAAGCACACGGGAGCACGTTCTACGTCGTCATCCTCTCGCACGGCAGCCCGAGCATGTCTCACGGCATCTCCACGGTGGAGCGAGCAGCCCAGACAGCCGTACACGCCCTGCGCAGCACCGCCCCTCCCGTGTCCCCGATCCTCCGCTGACCTCTTTCCTGCCGACCCGAGGCCGCATCCACCGCCCATGGAGAAGGAAGGCCTGGCGGGAGGCGGTCTCCCGGGCCGCACTCGCCCTCCGCGACGGCACGCCGGATCGCCCCCGCCACCTGCTCACCGGCTCGGCTGCACCGACCCGTCGGACGGCCGCCATCGGATCCGACGGGAGGACTGATCGCCCGTCCCGGCACCACACACGGCGAGCCTCCTCGATGCCCAGGTGGACCTGCCGGAGGGCGAGGAACCAACAGTGATCGACGCCCTCCGCCGGTCGCCGCCGGTCAGCCCTTCTTCACGACGCCGGACTTGAGCTGCATCGCCCCGAAGCCCTCGACCTTGCAGTCGATGTCATGGCCGTCGACGCCGTCGATCAGCCGGATGTTGCGCACCTTGGTGCCGGCCTTGATGCCCGACGGGCTCCCCTTGACCTTGAGCGTCTTGACGACGACCACGGTGTCGCCGTCCTGCAGCACGTTTCCGACGGCGTCCTTCACGACGCGCTCCGCAGCAGCACCCTCGCTCTCCGCGCCGCTCTCGGGGTCCCATTCGTGTGCGCACTCCGGGCACACGACGAGGGAATTCATCTCGTAGGTGTACTCACAAGAACATTTCGGACAGGGGGGAAGGTTCTCCATCATCTCGCGAGCGTATCCGGACATCAGTGCGACCGGCGAACAAGCCCGGGGCACCCCTCCCGCAGATGGCTGCGGACTCCTGTGAGGATCTCGTCTGCGGACAGAACCTGACCGCAAGGCTTTCTACGGTCGTGCCATGACACAGACACAGCGGACGCAGAAGATCCTCGTCACCGGTGCCACCGGCACCGTCGGCCGTCAGGTCGTCGCCGAACTGCTCGCCCGTGGTCACGCGGTACGCGCCCTCACCCGGGACCCGGCGCGGGCCGCCCTCCCGGCGGAGGTCGAGGTCGTCCGGGGCGACCTGACCGAGCCCGACCATCTGGCCCCGGCCATGGAGGGCGTCACCGGGCTTCATCTGATCACCTTCGGCGGGGCCTTCTTCACTCCTCTGGAGACCGGCCCGCGCATCCTGGACCGGGCCCGCGCGGCCGGCGTACGCCGGATCACGGTGCTGCACGGCGGCGGGCCGACCCCGCTGGAGGACGCCGTGCGGGCCGACGACGGGGTGGACTGGACGGTGCTGATGCCCGTCGAGTTCATGGCCGACGCCCTGGAGTGGGCGGACGGGATCACGGCGGCGGACGAGGTCCGCGAACCGTTCGTATCCCGGCTGAGCGCCATGGTCCACGAGGGCGACATCGGCGCCGTCGCCGCGGTCGCGCTCACCGAGGAGGGCCACGGCGGCCGGGAGTACGTGATCACCGGTCCCGAGGTGCTGACCGTCGGCGACAAGGTGGCGGCGATCGCCGCCGCCCGCGGCCGGGACATCGCCCTGGTGGAGCTGACCGAGGAGCAGGCCGTCACGCAGTGGCGTGCGGCGGGCCGGCCCGAGGAGGTGATCGGCTTCCTGCTCGAGATGTACGGCAACACCCCCGAGGTGGGCCGTACGGTCGTCGACACCGTCGAGAAGGTCACCGGCCGCCCGGCCCGCGCCTTCGCCCGGTGGGCCGTGGAGCACGCGGACGCCTTCAAGGCGCAGGTCCCCTTCGAGGCGTAGGTCTCCCGTCCGCCCCGCCTGTCCCCGTGCGACCGGCCGCCGGTCACGGCACAGTGGGGGCATGGAGGCAGACGGCAGGAATCTTCTGGCACAGGGCCGCGTGGCGACCAGACTGCCGGCCCGGGATCTGGAGCGGGCGCGGCGTTTCTACTCCGAGAAGCTCGGCCTGGAGCCCGTGGACGAGCGGCCGGGCGGGCTGCTGTACCGGTGCGGTGGCACGGAGTTCGCCGTGTTCCGGTCGGCGGGGGCCTCGTCCGGGGCCTTCACGCAGATGGGGTGGCAGGTCGACGACATCGAAACGGTCGTGGCGGAGCTGAGGCGGCGCGGCGTGGTGTTCGAGGTGGTCGACCTGCCGGGGTTCCGGACGGCGGAGGACGGGATCGCCGAGATCGAGGGCAACTACCCGAGCAAGGGCGCCCGCGGCGAACGCGCCGTCTGGTTCCGCGACAGCGAGGGGAACCTGCTGGGCATCGGCGAACCGGTCGTGTGACCGCGTGAAGACCGCACCAAGATCGAGGTCAGCACCCTGTGCCATCCGGAGAACGGCCTGACTGTTCCCGCCTTTGACCACGCGAAATTCAACGTAAGTCCTTCGGCCAGCTCAATAGAAGTGGTAGGGATCAGTCGGCCGCAAAGAATGGAACGGTACCCCGGAAAATCCGGACCCGATCGACCAGGGAGTCGTTTCATGCATGCTCAAGAAAGACCCATATCGCCTCTTCGCCGTTCGCGGCGCGGAATACTCGCGGGCACCTCGCTGGCCGCATTGGCGCTGTTGGGGACGCTGGGTGCCGTACCGACAGCAGCTCAGGGCCTGAGCGACGAACCTGCCGCGACCTCTGCGTCCACCGAGTCGGACCCCCGCCCCACGACGAGCCCTGAGCCCGGCAAGGAAAAAGAACAGGGCAAGGACAAGGACAGGCCTGGCCCCGGTGACGGTGACGGTTGCTTCGAAATCGACACCGTCCGCCAGGAAGGAGCCGGCGGCGGAGCGTTCTACGCGGCGACAAGTGGTGGAGTCGCCTATGTCGGTGACGAGCTCAGCCCTCTCGGACCCATCGACTGGGATGACCTTTCCGATGAGGGAGGAGACGTACCCAACGGGGCCTGCGGGGTATCCATTGACGTCGGCCCCACCGGTCAGGGCAGTGACATTGTCATCGACGTGATCACCACGTCCGGGACCGTGCACACCATCACCTGCGATCGCACGGGCTCGGTGATCACTGGCTGCGGCACGTGGGTGGAGCGCGACGCGCCAACGCCCGGAGCCACGCCGCAACCGTGAACGGACAGCATCCCACCTGCGCTGAGACGAACGTGATTGCCTCAGGGACGTGAGTGGCTCCAGGAGTGTGCGTACCGCGTTCACTCCGGCTCGCTCCATGTGCCTGATCTGATCTTGGCCACTGGTGAACTACGCGGCAGACGTCGGCGGTTCGAAACCGTCCGCGCCCGTCGCCCCAAAGGCCCCCAGCCGATCACGGCTGGGGGCCGGAGCCGTCATCGGCAGACTCCGCCGTCCCTCCCCGAACGGTGAGAGCCGCACGGGAGGGCTGACCGGCGGTCCCGATGAGGCCACCTCCGGCTGACCGCACGACCGAGGAGCTTTCTCCGGTTCCGCTCGCCTCTCACCGCGGGCGGAGCCGCGACCGGTCAGCGGCCCCCGGTGACCGGCACCTCCGCCCAGACCGTCTTGCCCACGGGTTCACGGGGCTCCCAGCCCCAGCACTCGGCCAGCACGTCCACCAGGAGCAGGCCCCGACCGGACTCACCCTCGGGACACGAAGAGGGCGGAACCACTGGTGGCCGTTTCGCGGCGGCGGCGTCGGCGACCTCGATCCGCACCAGACCCGCCACCTCGTCGAGGGCGATGCGGAGACGGAAGTCGTGCCCCGGGACACGGCCGTGCCGCACGGCGTTCGCGGCGAGTTCGCCGACGACCAGGGCGACCGTGCACGACACGTCCGAGGCCGGCGGGTGCCCCCACTCCTCCAGGCACCGCACGGCGAGGCGTCGGGCGAGCCGCGCGCCACGGGGTGTGGAGGCGAACTGGGCTTTTTTCTCCTGGGGTTGAGTGAAGCCGGTGTCCCTTCCGGACCCGTCACCCGAGGTGGTCGTTCCTGTCAGCACGGCGTGCCCGTCCTTGCCTGTCGAGCCCTGAGACGTCTCGCGATGCGCACGAGCCGTCACGTTCCGTGCTCAAGGGTCGCGGAATCGCCCTACGCTCGGAAGGTGACGCAGCATTACCTTTCGGTTGGTAAGGGACGGAAGTGACGCTTTGGCCAACGGAATTGACCCCAGCGCCTCCATGGCCGCCCTGTTCGGCTCACGGGTGCGCAAGCTCCGCACGGCGGCCGGACTGACCCAGGCCGAACTCGGCGCGAGAACCCACGTGGTGGGCACCCGCATCACCCAGATCGAGCGGGCCTCGGGCGCGAAGCCGACGCTGGAGCTGGCGCGTGCGCTGGACGCCGTGCTCGGCGCGGACAACCTGCTGGTCGACCTGTGGCCGTACGTGTACCGGGAGGCGTTCCCGGACTGGTCACGGAAGTTCATGGCGTACTCGGAGCGGGCGGTGTCGATCAGGCAGTACGCCGCCCACGTGGTCCCCGGTCTGCTGCAGACGAAGGACTATGCGCAAGCGGTCCTGAGCCTGGATGCGCTGCTCGACGACGATGAGCAGCTGGAGGAGCGTGTCGCAGCGCGCATGGGACGGCAGGAAAGACTCGGCTTGCCTGACCGGCCGGAACTGTGCGCGATCCTGGACGAGGCGGTACTGAGGCGCCCGATCGGCAACTCTTTCGTGATGCGAAGGCAGTTGGAGCGTCCACTCGAAACGGCAACGGAACGTCGCATCACCGTGCAGGTGTTGCCGTTCGACCAGGGTGGGCACGAGGCGATGGGCGGTTCCCTGACGATTCTCACCCTTCCGGACGGCTCGGAGGTCGCCTACACAGAGGGCTCGGACTACGGGCGGCTCATCGAGGAACCGGACAACGTCAGCCGCTACAAAGTGATTTACGATCGGCTACGGGCAGTGGCCCTGCCCCCGCTCATGTCGCTCGGCATGATTCGGACCGCGATGGAGGGCAGCTACCGTGGCGCGAACGTCCCGTCCCGATCTGAACGGCGCCGTCTGGCGCAGGAGCAGCTACAGCAATCAGGCGGGGGGCGACTGCGTGGAGGTGGCCCACGGATTCCCCGACGCCGTCCCCGTCCGTGACAGCAAAGTCCCGCACGGTCCCGCCCTGTCCTTCGGAGCGGGCTCCTGGACCGCGTTCATAGGGGAGTTGAAGGCCGGCCGGCACCGGATCTGAGTCGGCCGGGTCCCGGACACGCTGCGTCTCCCCGGCCCGCCGGTTCCTCGTCCGCGAGGGTCCGGTGGGCCACTGACCTCCTGAAAGAACCGGGGGGAAGAACTACCCGCCCACCCACCCTCCCCGGCGAAAAGCCCGCGTCACCCGTCCGGGTGACCGGCTTGCAGGGGCGGGTCACGGACGGTTACGTTCGCGACACCAACCGCAAACAGAGACGGCCCCCGGCCGGGATTGCCGTCCCGGAACGAGGGCCTGACCGATCAGGAAGAGACGACTTCCCGATGGCTGACCCGCAGTCTAATGCGCGCCTGCGCGCCGAGGCCGGAGCTCCGACCTCCGGCGTGATCCACGTACGCACCCGGCTCACCGCCGACTTCGCCGTGATCTCCAACGCCCTCGCCCAGCGGCGCGGCAGCGCCGTCACCGTCGGCGTCGCCGGTCTACATCCTCTCCCTGCCCACCGGCACCCCCGTGAGCATCGCCGCCCTGTGCGCGCACTTCACCGAGGGCGAGATCCTCATCTCGCGCGCCCTCCGCGAGCTGGAAACCGCCGGCTACCTGGAACGCCGCCGTGAGCGTCTCCCCTCGGGGCAGATCCGCACCCGCACGTACTTCTACGACGTGCCCGGCGGTGCCCCGGACCCGGACGACCCGCCCGAGCCGCCCCGGCCCCGCAAGCAGCCCGCCGTCCCGCAGGCCACGGCCCCCGCTCCGGCACCGGCACCGGCACCGGCTCCGCAAGAGCGGGCGCCCGACCCCAGCGGTGAGGCGACCGAGAGCCCGGCACCCGCACTCGCCGACGCCGACCCGCAGGCGGTCGCCGTCCTGACCTCATTGCGCCGCGTCGATCCGCGTCTGGTCCTGTCCGAACGGGAGGCCGTGCGGCTGGCACCGGCCGTCACCGCGTGGCTGGCGGCCGGGGTCGCCCCCTCCCAGATCACCGCCCATCTCACGGCACGGCTCCCCGATCACTTCCTGACCCGCCCGGCGGGCATCCTCGCCTTCCGCCTGCGCGAAACCCCCCTGCCCGCACCGCCCCCGGCTCCGCTCCCACCGACCGTCGACCGCCCGGCCGTCCTGCCCTTCCAGACCTGCGACGGCTGCGAACGCGCCTTCCGCGCACCGGAACCCGGCCACTGCCGGGACTGCCGGGACCACCTCACCCGGGAACGTCTGCGTGCGGCCGGCTGAGCCCATGGGCGGGTGTGCGATCGGTCGCCGGACGGAAGACTTGATGTGCGACGATGCGAAACCCGGCAGACGGAGGAGGTGGGGCATGGTCGACCGGTTCAGCGACGGACTTCTGACTCCCACGGAAACAGCCTCCTACCTGGAGATTCCGCAGTCCACGCTCGCCTCCTGGCTGAAGGGCAGGGCCGCCGGTGCGCCACTGGTCCACCAGGTGGAACCACTGCGCAAGGGACAGCCCTCGGTGCCGTTCATCGCGGTGGCCGAGGCACACGTGCTCCGTTCGCTGCGCTCGCTGGGGCTGCGGATGAGTGAGATCAGGGAAGCCGCCGCCGCCGTCCGGGACGCCTTCGCCACCCCCTACGGCCTCGTGTCGAAGCGAATCGCGACGGACGGCGTGGACATCTTCGTCGAGCACGGCCTCGGCGATCTCCGCCGGGCCCGGGACGGCCAGGCCCCCCTCCACGAGGTGGTCTCCGACTACCTCCGCCACCTGAACTGGGAGCCCGACGACGACTTCCCCTCCAGCCTGCGGCTCAGGCAGTACCCGGAGTCCGTCCCCGTCGTGATCGACCCGAGGTTCGGACACGGCAGGCCCGTCGTGGCCGCCAACCGCGTCACGGTCAAGGCCATCACCGACCTCTGGGAGGCCGGGGAGAGCATCGAGGACATCGCGTACGACTTCGACATGACACCCGAGCAGGTCGACGCGCTGTGCCGGGCAGTGGTGCGCCCTGCTTCCTAATGCTGTTGTCAAGCTGCCGTAGTCACCGGTGGCGCCACTTCGTAGCACCGTCGGTCGCGGATCAGGGCCCAGATGACGTTGACGCGCCGGCGGGCAAGGGCGAGCACGGCCTGGACGTGCTTCTTCCCCTCGGCGCGTTTACGGTCGTAGAACTTCCGCGAGTTCGGGTCATAGCGGACGCTGACCAGCGCGGAGGTGTAAAAAACGCGCTGAAGTTTTCGGTGATAGACGAGCGGCCGGTGGAGGTTGCCGCTGACCTTGCCCGAGTCGCGCGGTGCCGGGGCGACGCCGGCGAAGGCCGCCAGGGCGTCCGGGGAGTCGAACTCGTCCAGGCCGCCGCGGACGCCGGCGAGGAACTCCGCTCCCAGAACCGTGCCGATGCCCGGGACGCTCAGAAGGATGTCGGCGAGCTCGTGCTCGCGAAACCGGCCCTCGATGAGCTTGTCCAGCTCACGGATCTGCTCGTTGAGGGCCATCACCTCCTCGGCCAGGGTGTGGACCAGCCTGGCGATGGTCTTCTCCCCGGGGACGGCGGTGTGCTGGCGCTCGGCGGCCTCGACCGCCGCCTCGGCCAGGGCTCTGGCGTTGCGGACCTTGCGGTTGGCCAGCCACTTCGCAAGCCGCGTGATGCCGGTCCGGCGGATCGCGGCCGGCGTCTGGTAGCCCGTCAGGAGCTTGAGCGGGCCGGTGTTGGTCACGTCCAGGGCCCGTTCCAGGGCCGGGAACATGCTCAGCAGGGTGCCGCGCAGGCGGTTCACCGCGCGGGTGCGGTCCTCGACCAGGTCGGACCGGCGTCCGGTCAGCAGCTTGAGTTCCACGGCCGTCTCGTCACCGGGGCGGATGGGCCGCAGGTCGCGGCGCATTCTGGCCTGGTCGGCGATCACGTAGGCGTCGCGGGCGTCGGTCTTGCCCTCGCCGCGGTAGCCGTCGGATGCCCGGTTGACCAGCCGGCCGGGCATGTAGAGGACCTCCTGGCCGTGGTTGACCAGCAAGGCCAGCAGCAGTGCCGGCTCTCCGCCGGTCATGTCGATGGCCCAGGTGACCTCACGGCCGTCGGCCAGGTCCAGGACGTCACCGATCAGCTTCAGCAGCTCGGGCTCGTCGTTGGCCACCCGCCGCGACAACAGGGTCTTGCCCTCGGCGTCCAGAACAAGGCCGTGGTGATGGCCCTTGCCGCTGTCGATCCCCGCCCATATCCGGCTCATCGTGCTCCTGACGTGCGTGTTCGTACTGCTCGTGCCACGGACGACTTCGCCGGCATTGCTCTACACAGCGACTTGTTCGCACTTCCTAATCGGCGGCCGAGTCGTCGTGGGGCGCCGGGCGGCGAAGCAAGGGAAGCCACGAGACGGCAGCCGCCTGATAGCCACACCCAGCACCCCTGGGCGACCCAACCCTACGAATGGCTCGATCAACCCGATCAAGAAGGTAGAGCCGCCTGAGTTCTTCCTCGACCGCAATCTCGGACGTCGCGTCGCGGAAGGGCTGAGAGCGTGCGGCTGGACCGTTCACCGCATCGGGGACGTCTTCCCCGACGACGCACAGGACATCGCCGACGAGGACTGGATCACTCACGGCCTCGACCAGTCATGGGTGCCGATCTCGAAGGACGGCCGGATCAAGAGCCGGGACCTGGAGATCCAGCCGGTGCTCGAACGGGGAGCGGTGCTCTTCTACCTCGACAACCAGCAGTTGCCCAGTGCCGAGATGGTCGGACGGTTCGACGCACACCGCGAGGCGATCCACCGGGCTGTGGACAGGGGAGGCCCCGCGGCCTACGCGGTACGACGCGACCGCATCGAACGCACCTGGCCGTGACGGAGAATGACGCCCATGACTGCGGCCGTGATGGTGGTTCTGATCCCACTCGTGATGTCCCTGATGGGCGCTGCCCTGGCCGCTGACTACCGAGGATGGCGGAAGGCCACTGCCCAGGCTTACTCGGGTGTGTGGAACACCGAATACGCCATGCGCTACGCGGTGTTCGGATATGTGGGGTGGTTCACGGCGGTGGCGGGAGCCCTCTTCACCGTAGTGGCCCTGGGGATTGTGATCGCCCACCACGTGAACCGGTCGACTGCACTTATGTTCGGTTAGCAGCACCGGTCGTCAGCCGTCGCCGTGACGCTCGGTGGCACCCGTACGGCATCGCTCAGGTTCTCTACTGCACGTGGTGGTACCAGCGTCGGTGCACCGCGGGTTCGACGCACAGTACGGCGGCGCCCGCGATCGTGCCGACCAGCAGGGCGGAACCGCCGCCGCCGTTGAGGACCGCGCCGAGGCAGGCGGCGGCAACGGCGAGCGGGCGCAGCAGGGTCAGCGGGCCGAGGCCGATGACCATCGCGAGGGTGCCGGCGCGGAACGGCAGGGTGAAGTAGGCGGCGAGCGAAAGCAGTACGACGGTGGCGTAGACGGTGAGCGGGAGCAGGTAGCCGAGGCCGCCTGCTGCCAGAGTGTCGTAGGTCCGTGCCTGGTCGCGTGTGGTCAGCAGCAGGAGGGCGGCGGTCAGGGTGGGGGCCAGCAACAGGACGGCCCCGACGGCCAGTCCACGCAGGGCTGCTCGGGCGGTGGCCCGTTGTTTGCGGATGCGGGCGTCGCTGCCGGCGTAGGCGCGGAAGCCGCTGCACGCCGCATCGACCAGACCGAGGAGTATGAGCGGTATGGCGGGTGTCATCGGGTGGCCTCGGCGAGGTGCTCCGGGCCGACCATGCGGCGTGCGTCCCGCCCGAGGGCTCGGCGAAGCGGCGCCTCCAGGTGCGGGCGCACCCCGATGACCGGGCGCAAGGTGGTGCAGAACGGGTTCACCGCACCGCGCGGCTCGTACAGCAAGGCGCGGATGCCGGGTACCGCGGCGGCGCGCAGCAGTGTCTCGTCGCTGTGCGCGCGCCGGGCGGAGACGACGCCGTCGTGGCGGCCGAGCGGGTTGCGCATCCGGGCGCGGTGGAAGATCCAGGCGCCGAGGGGCGCGAGACGGGTTGCGGCGATGTCGAAGTGGCAGAAGGCGTGCGCCGGTGAGGCGGCCTGGGCCTGGAAGAACTCGGCCAGGGCGGGACCACGGAAATGGTGCAGCACGCCGGTGGAGACGTAGACGGTCGCGGCCTCCGGCAGGCCGAAGGCGTTTCCGCGGACGAAACGGCAGTCGAGCCCCTCCGCCCGGGCGAGGCGGTCCGCCTCGCCGACCAGCGCGGCGTCGAGGTCCACCCCGACCAACTCGACATCCGCGCCGAGGGCGTTGGTCGCCGCCAGCCAGCGGACCAGGTAGCCCAGGCCGCAACCGACGTCGACCAGACGGTACGGACCGGGCTGCCCGGTGGCCGACCGAATCGCGGTGAAGAGCGGGCCGAGCAGGTGGACCAGCCGTTCGCCGGTCCGCAGCTCCTCGTTCAGGCGCTGGAGCTCGGTGTGCACGCTGACGAGCAGGCGGTCCACGGCGTGCGGGTCGAGTACGCCGTCCTGGTCCGTGGGCAACCCTGCGACGATCCGGGCCGCGTGTTCGTCTCCGCTCTCGCGGAGCTGCCGGATCACCTCGGCGCGCCGGACCGGGAGCCGGTGGCCGCTGTGTGGATCCACCGCCGTGATCAGGTCGGAAATCTCAAGCTGGTGCACGGGACAGAACCCTATGGTCCTCCCTGCCGAGCCCGGCGGGCCGGCTGCCCCTGCCGTGGCGTGCCGACCACGTCCCGCGTTCTTTCGACACCGGCGCTGTTCGAGACCCGTGCACATTTCGATGCGCTCACCGAAGACGGCAGGGGAGTCGCCGGTGGAGGCCCGGCGATTCACCGGTGGCTTCACGGCACGTAAGAAAAGCCGAAAAGCCTTTTCCCTGGAATGAGTTGGCGAACAAGGGAACGGCGATCGGCTGTCCTATTCTTCTGGCATGGCGAAGCAGCGGCGGTCTCTGGCTGAAGCGTTCTGGGCTCTGGACCGGGTCCTGGGTGGGCAACAGCCTCCGACCCGGCTCCAGCAATGGGTGGCCCGTCACCCGGTCGGGGCCGGTCTCTGCATGGCCGTCCCCTTCACGCTCCTCTTCTGGCTGATGGCGGAGGAGGGAGAGCCCGGTCCTTTTCTGTTCGCCGTGCTCTGCGGGCTGCCCATCGCACTTGTCTTCGGGCTCACGGCCTTCTTGGAGCGGCTCCGGCAACGTCGGCTCAGGCGTCTGGGCATATGGGACGGCCCTTGAGCAGGCGGCGATCCGCCGGAGGTGAGGGGTGGTCGGCGCTGTCGGGGGCCGGAAGGCCACGGCATGGTCTCTTTGCCGTACCGGGCAGGTACGTGGGTCCGAGCGAGCGGTCATCATGACGGATGATCGTTCCGGTCGGGCTGTCGGTCACGTCGGTCACGGCCCTGACCGGGTGCGCGTGAAGCGGTGGAGCAGATGATCGAACCCATGGCAGAGCCGGCGGACACGGCCGTGGGCGTGTTGATGCTGGTCGTGGCGGCGGGTTGCACCTGGCTGGGATGGACGTCCCTGCGTCGGCCCCGGAAGGCTCCGGTGAGCGTGCAGGGGCCCAGGTGGCTCGTCCGCGCCTGGGGCCTCGGCTACCTGGTGCTGGGGGTGAGTCTTACCGCGCAAGAGGTGGGCCGGATAGCCGGTGAGGAACCGGCCTGGCCGTTGATTCTGATCCGCTGGATCGCCAGTCCGCTGGTGCTCTTCCCCCTGGTGGCCGGGGCGGTCCGGCGGTGGCGGGAGCGCCGCGCCGGCCGGGTGGCGAACGAGGGGCGTCGGGTGTGAACCGGCACGTCTCCTGGGGCGAGGCCCTGCTCGTGGCCCTGGTCTGCTGGGTGGTCAGCGGCCTGGGGTACGCCGTGTTCGCCGCCCTGGACGAGCCGGGCCTCACGATCGCGCCCTTCCTGGTCCCGCTCCTGGTCCAGTGGTTCTGGACGCGCCACCGTGTCTGGCCGGCCGCGGTCGCGGCGGGCCTCACCGGGTTCGTCGTCCTGTTCGGGGCCGTCGACCTCCTGCGACCGGACTGGGGCCGGTACGTCGGCGACGCACTGGCGACCGGACTCGGCGCGACGGCGGCCCTGGTCGTCTTCACCCTGACGTGCCGCGTCCGCACACGGGCCGGCGACCGAAACCACACAGCCTGACCGGGCGAGGACGTTCCGTTCGCCCGCGTGGCCGGCCGGAGCACCTGGGCGCCGGACGTGCTCGGCATACGGTCCGACCGTATGCCGGGCCGCCGGGCCGCCGTTACGATCGCGGCCCATGGACTGGGCAGAGCGTGCAGCGGAGTTGAGGCAGTGGAGCAGGAGCGGGGTCCGGGCCCCGCACAAGCCGTTGCTCCTGCTGTACGCCCTCGGCCGGTTCCGGGAGGACGCCGACGGGGAGTTGGCCTACAGCGCGGTCGAGGAGGATCTGAAGCGGCTGCTGGCCGAGTACGGGCCGCCCCGTCCGACCACGCCCGCCTACCCGTTCCATCACCTGGTCGGTGACGGGGTGTGGGAGGTGCGGAGCGACCGGGGGTCCGGCAGTCCGGGTACCGGGGTGCGGGAGTTGCGGGCGACGAACGCCGCCGGGCGGCTCGCGCCGGAGTTGCGGGTGGCGTTGCGGCGGGAGCCGTCGCTGCTCGGCCGGATGGCACGGGTGCTGCTCGACGCCAACTTCCCGCCCTCGCTGCACGGCGAACTGTGCGAGGCCGTCGGCCTGGCGCCGGAGCCCGCGGAGGCGACCCGTCTCACGGCCGTTCGGCGGCAGCGGGACCGCCGGATGCGGGAGCTGGTGCTGACCGCGTACGAGCACCGGTGTGCCTTCTGCGGTTACGACGGCCGGATCGGGAGCGTGCCCGTGGGGCTGGAGGCGGCGCATGTGCGCTGGTGGGCGTTCGACGGTCCGGACGACGTCGACAACGGGCTGTGCCTGTGCTCGCTGCACCACAAGCTCTTCGACAAGGGTGTCCTCGGTGTCGGCGAGAGCCACCGCGTCCTGGTCTCGCAGCGTTTCGTCGGGCACGGCGGCACGGCCCGCGCGCAGGTCACCGAGCTCTCCGGGCGGCCCCTCATCGGTCCGCAGCCGGGGACCGCCCCCGTCGCGGCGCCGCACCGCGCCTGGCACCTCGCGCAGGTCTTCCAGGGCGACCCGCGCCCGGCCGCCGCGATCTGGTAGGCACGCCGATACCACGAGTATGGTCGCCTGTACGGCGACCAAGAAAGTGACCGTGACGATCCCCGAGGACCTCCTGGAGGAGATCCGCGGGGAAGCCGCCGAGCGCGGACTGTCCGCGTACATCGCCGATGCGCTGCGCCTCAAGCGGGACCGTGACCGGCTCCGGGAACTGGCCGACTGGCTCCAGGAGGAGCACGGCCCGGTCACGGACGAGGAGCACGCGGCCGCGCTCGCGGAACTGGAGGACCTCGACGCCGAGCACGAGCGGCGCCGCGGGGCCAACGGCTCTCATGCGGGAGAGGCCGCGTGAGGAAGGGGAGCGGTGGGCGCGGACGGCCGCTCCGGGTCTTCGTGCTCGACTGCGAGGCCCTGTCCCTGGCCGTACGGGGCGATCGGGGGATGATCGCCCGGCTCGACCTCGCGGCCCGAGGTGAAGCGGAGGTGGTGACCTCCCCGATGACGCTGACCGAGACGTACGACGGCAGAACGACCGAGCAGCGCTGGGACTGGGTGCTCTCGCGGCTCAAGGTCGTGGAGATCGGCAGGGACGAGGCGCGACAGGCCCGCCGGCTCCTGGCCGACGCGCGGCTGCACGGCCACAAGTACGCGATCGACGCGGTACTCGCGGTGGTCGCACGTCAACAGAAGGGGCAGGTCACGGTCTTCACATCGGACGTGGACGTCGTGGAGAGGCTGGTCCCGGACACGGTCGTCGTCAAGAAGGTGTGACCCCGAGAGGGTGTGACCCGCCCGCACGGCTCACGGGTGCATCCGTGCCCCCTTCAGGACCTTGTCGACCGCGTTCCTCGGGCCGTGGACGGCCAGGCCGACCAGGTCCAGGTCCGGCGTTCCCACGGCGCGGACCGCCGCGCGGTTGGCCTCGTCGTGGCCCGTGGAGAAGAGGTCCGAGGTGAACAGCGCGCGCGGCAGGGCGCGGGAGAGCGCCCGGGTGTGCGCCGCCTTCAGGGTTTCCTTGGTGCCCTCGAAGACCAGCACCGGCTGGCGGAACATCGGCAGGTAGGGCACGCCGTCCGCGTCCTCGTAGGGCTCGCCGATCAGGTCGGGTACCCGGGTGCCCAGGCCGCTGACCAGGAACGCGGTGACGTTGAGGCGCTGCCAGGTCTCCAGGTCCTCGCGCAGCAGGACGGCGATCTTCGTGTCGAAGCGTGTGCTCATGCCTTGAGACTGCCGATCAGTGCATGGCGGCGTCTTGTACGTTGTTTGCATGGCCGCAGAGCACGCCGGGCGTCCCGAGCGGACCGTCTCCGCCTGGCGGCCCGGTGTCCCGGGGGTCGTCGAGGTCTTCCACGCCCGTTTCACCGAGTACGCCTACCCGATGCACGTCCACGACGCATGGACGCTGCTCCTCGTCGACGACGGCGCCGTGCGGTACGACCTGGACCGGCACGAGCACGGCACCCCGCACGACACCGTGTCCCTGCTGCCGCCGCACGTCCCGCACAACGGCGCCGCCGCCACCCCGGACGGCTTCCGCAAGCGGGTGCTCTACCTCGACGGCACCCACCTCGGGGACGACCTCATCGGGGCCGCCGTCGACCGGCCCGACCTGCGTGACCCCCTGCTGCGACGGCGCGTCGGGCAGGTGCACACGGCGCTCGTGGGGCCCGGCGACGAGTTGGAGGCGGAGAGCAGGCTGACGCTCGTCGGGGAGCGGCTGCGGGCTCATCTGCGGTCGCGAAAGGACACCGCGCGGGAGCCCCGGCGGGATCCCCTCCTCGCCCGGCGGCTGCGCGAACTGCTCGACGCACGGGTCGTGGAGGGTCTCGGCCTGGCGGAGGCCGCGGGGCTGCTGTCCGCTCATCCCGCCCATCTCGTACGGGCGTTCAGCGGCGCCTACGGCATCGCGCCGCACCAGTACCTGACGTCCCGCCGGGTGGGCCGGGCCCGTCGGCTGCTGCTCGACGGGGGGCCGCCGAGCGAGGTCGCGGTGGTCACCGGTTTCTACGACCAGGCCCATCTCACCCGGCACTTCCGGAAGCTGGTCGGTGTCACACCGGGCCGTTACCGCGCGGGAAGCCGGTAGCCCTGCGGTGACCTGCGCGGTCCCTACTCGTCCGAGGGGCGCTCGATGAGTCGGGTGAACGCGTCCAGGTTCCGCGTCGACTCCCCGCGCGACACCCGCCAGGCGTGCTCCTTGCGGATCGCGGTGGCGAAACCCAGTTCCAGCAGGGTGTTGAAGCTGCCGTCGGCGGCCTCCAGTACCTGGCCGAGCAGCCGGTCGACCTCGTCCGGGGTCACGGCGGGCAGCGGGAAGCGTCCGGTGACGTAGATGTCGCCGAGCGGGTCCACGGCGTAACTCACGCCGTACAGCTTGAGGTTGCGTTCCAGGAGCCAGCGGTGGACGGCGGCCTCGTTCTCGTCGGGGTGCCGGATGACGAAGGCGTTGAGGGAGAGCGAGTGCCGGCCGACGATGAGGGAGACCGTCGTGGACAGTTTGCGGGTGCCGGGGAGCTTCACGACGTACGTGCCGGCCGCGGGGCTCTCCCAGTCGAGTTCGGCGTCCTTGAGGACACCCTCGACGACCTGTGCCGCCGCCTGCCGCTGTTCCGCTTCAGCCATGCTGGGAGCGTACGTGACGGCGGTGGGCCTGCGTCGCGGCCGTGTAGACGTCGGCCGTGGCGGCGGCCGACCTGTCCCAGCCGAAGGACCGGGCGTGCCGGGCGGCGGCCTCGCCCATCCGGTCGGCGAGGTCGGGCCGGTCGGCGAACTCGAGCAGCACGCGCGCGTAGGCCTCGGGGTCGTGCCCCTGGACGAGGAAGCCGGTGTGTCCGTCCCGTACGGCCACCGGCAGTCCGCCGACCGAGGCGGCGAGCACCGGGGTCCCGGCGGCCTGCGCCTCTATGGCGACCAGGCCGAAGGACTCGCTGTAGGAGGGCATGACGAGGACGGACGCGGCCCGGAACCAGTCCGCGAGCTGTTCCTGCCCGACCGGCGGACAGAACCGCACGACGTCGGCGATGCCCAGGCGGGCGGCGAGTTTCTGCAGTCCCTCGGGCTTGGCGAGGCCGCTGCCGCTGGGGCCGCCGACCACGGGGACGCAGAGCCGGGAGCGCAGCTCGGGGCGTTCGTCGAGCAGCGCGGCGACCGCGCGGAGCAGCACGTCGGGAGCTTTGAGCGGCTGGATGCGGCCCGCGAAGAGCGGTATCAGGGCGTCCTGGGGCAGCCCGAGGCGGGCGCGGGCGGCGGCCCGCCCGTCGGACGGGCGGAAGCGGGACAGGTTGACGCCGGGATGGACGACGGCGACCTTGTCCGGGTCGGCCGCGTAGTGCTGTACGAGTTCCTCGGCCTCTCCGGCGGTGTTGGCGATCAGCCGGTCCGCGGCGGCCACTATCTGGGTCTCGCCGATGACCCGGGCGGCCGGCTCGGGTGTGTCGCCGACGGCGAGGTTGGCGTTCTTGACCTTGGCCATGGTGTGCATGGCGTGCACCAGGGGGACGCCCCAGCGCTGGGCGGCGAGCCAGCCGACGTGGCCGGAGAGCCAGTAGTGGGAGTGGACCAGGTCGTAGTACCCGGGCCGGTGGCCGGCCCACGTGTGCATCACACCGTGCGTGAAGGCACACAGCTGGGCGGGCAGCTCCTCCTTGGCCAGGCCCTCGTAGGGGCCGGCGTCGACGTGCCGGACGAGGACGCCGGGCGCGAGTTCGACGGAGGGCGGGAGGGCGGCGGTGGTCGCGCGCGTGAAGATCTCGACCTCGATGTTGATCGCGGCGAGGCGCTGCGCGAGTTCCACGATGTAGACGTTCATGCCGCCGGCGTCGCCGGTTCCCGGCTGGTGCAGCGGGGACGTGTGCACGGAGAGCATCGCCACGCGGCGGGGCCTGCGATGCAGTCGCAGCCGCGGGGGTGTGGCGGGGGAGCGCCGACCGAGCCTGGCGATGTACTGGCTCACGTGGCGTTCCTCCTCGTTGCGGGCCTGACTTTCCGGCATGGCTTTCGGGGGCGTGCGGGCCCTCCAGCTCCCCAACACCGGAGGGGCCCGCTCCCATTTCCGGGTGACCTCTCCGGATCGGGTCTTTGCCGAATCATTACCGATGGTCGCTCAACCGTTCGAGTGCCGGGTGCGTAGGCGCAGGGGCCGTCGCCCGGCGGCCCTCCCCGGTCGATTCCCGGCGGGCCCGGCCTCCCCCATACCCTCGTACGCATGACCGCCCGCGCCGCCGCCCTCCCCCACTCCCGGAGGTCCCCCGTCGTGGGCGCGGTGACGCGCGGGACGACCAACCCCAACCGTCTGCGCCGCATGGACCGCTGGATCGCGGCCACGCACGGCACCGCGCTGCGCCGCGCCGACCACCCCGTCGCCGTCGACCTCGGCTACGGCGCCGCCCCCTGGACGGCGGTCGAACTGCTGCACCGCCTGCGCACCGTGGCCCCCCGCACGCATGTGGTCGGCGTCGAGATCGAACCGGCCCGGGTCGCGGCGGCCCGCCCGTACGAGCGCGAGGGGCTGGCCTTCCGGCACGGCGGCTTCGAGGTCCCGCTCCCCGGACGGCCGACGCTGATCCGCGCGGCGAACGTCCTGCGCCAGTACGACGAGGCCGAGGTCGCCGCCGCCTGGCAGCGGCTGTGCGCACGACTCGCCCCGGCCGAACCGGCGAAGGGCGCGCACGGCGGGCTGCTGGTCGAGGGGACCTGCGACGAGATCGGGCGGCGGCACGTATGGGTCGCCCTCGGCCCGGAGGGGCCGCGCACGGTCACCTTCGCGACCCGGCTCGGCTCCCTGGAACGCCCCTCGGACCTGGCGGAACGCCTGCCGAAGGCACTCATCCACCGCAACGTCCCCGGCGAACCGGTGCACGCCTTCCTGCGCGACTTCGACCGCGCCTGGGCCGCCGCCGCACCCTACGCCTCGTACGGTGCCCGCCAGCGCTGGATCCGTACGGTGCGGGACCTGACCGCCGACTGGCCGGTGACGGACGGGCCGACCCGGTGGCGGCAGGGCGAAGTCACGGTGCGGTGGGAGGCCTTGGCGCCACGGGGGTGAACTCCGGGAACGATCTCCGTGAGTCGTTCGTCACATCGACGGGGCGAGCGCCATAACGGGGAGGGGGAGCCGGGAAGCGTCACCTCTGTCACTTCGGGCGCCGACATGGCAACATCCCCCTGACGCAGGATGTTACTGACGGTTAATCAGTTTGGGGGCGGGGTCATGGAGACGGGCAGGCGCATGCTGACCACGGCGGCGGTGGCCGTGGTCTGCGCGATCACCGTGCTGGCGGCACCGGGCACGGCGTTCGCGACCCCCGCTCCCCCGCCGCCCCCGGCCGCGTCTCCGAGTGCGAGCGCGAGCGCGAGCGCCGATGTCGCGCCGTCCAAGGACCTCGAAGCCGTACGCAAGAAGCTCGACGGGCTCTACCGCGCCGCGGCGGTGGCCACCGAGGAGTACAACGCCGCCGAGGAGAAGGCGAAGCAGCAGTCCACCGAGATCGCCCGGCTGGCCAAGAAGATCGTCAAGGGCAGGGAGAAGCTGGACGAGTTGAAGGACCGCGCGGGCGCCGCGGCCGCGTCCCAGTACCGCGGTGGCGGACTCCCGCCCGAGGCCCACCTGATGCTGAGCGACGACCCGCGGGAATTCCTCGTCGGTGCGGTCCGGATCCGTCAGGGCCAGCACGCGACCAAGGGCCTGCTCGGTGAAATGAAGCGCACCCAGGAGGACTTGGAGCAGTACGCGCAGGACGCCGACGCCCAGTGGCGGAAGCTGGAAGCCGGCCGCAAGGCCAAGGCCAAGGCGCAGAAGAAGATCGAGAAGCAGATCGCGGCGGCCGAGAAGGTCGAGTCCGAGCTGGAGCAGGAGGAGAAGGAACGGCTGGCCGAGCTGGAGCGGCGGGCCGCCGAGAAGGCCCAGTCCGCCTGGCTGAACTCCGGCGTCCTCGACGGCATCGGGGCGGAGGCGACCGAGCAGGGCAGGAAGGCCGTCGCGTACGCCACCGCGCAGATCGGCAAGCCGTACGAGTGGGGCGCCGAGGGCCCGAAGACGTACGACTGCTCGGGTCTGACCTCGCAGGCGTGGAGAGCGGGCGGGCAGGGCATCCCGCGCACCTCGCAGGAACAGTGGAAGCAGCTGACGCGCGTCGCCGTCGCGGAGATGCGGCCCGGTGACCTCGTCATCTACTTCGACGACGCCAGCCACGTCGGTATCTACGTCGGAGACGGAGCCATCGTCCACGCCCCGCGCCCGGGACGGGCGATCACGATCGCGGGAGCCGGTTCGATGCCGATCCTCGGGGTGGTCCGCCCGGACCCGAATGCCGACGAAACCGGCGATGGCTCAGAGAAGAAGGACAAGAGGGGCAAGAGGGGCGAGCAGGGCAAGAACGACGAGAACGGTGAGCACACGGGCGCGGACTGAGCGCCCCGTGACCTGCGCCATGTGACCCAGTCCACGCCGATGACACGGCCACACCCCTGCGGGCGTGACGTTCGTCATCCCGGCCGCATCATCGACGTGTCCAACTGCTGCCCATAACGCGGCATATGACACCGCCTGGTGGCCGAACGGCGTGCTCCACACCATTCCGCTGCGGCGCCGACACCCGCTATCGTCCCCGCTGGAAGGGGCATCCCCCGCTCATCCGAAGTGGAGAGCACGGGGTGCACGGGCCGAGATCCCGCGCCCCCCACCACGCCCTCGGGGGGAGGGAAGGAACCCGGAAGAATGCCCGCACCCGTACCGCGGCAGAGAACGCTCCCGGCCGCGGAAAGCGGTCAGGCGCACGCCGCATCACCGAACGGTGGCCCCGCCGAGGACGCCTCGGAGGCCGGAGCAACGGCCCCGCGCACGGCGGAGCACACCGAGGACGACACCAGGAACGAGACGACCTCGACCGCCCCCACCAACCTCACACTGCTGCTGATCGAGGACGACCCGGCGGGCCTGCCGATCGTGCCGGACCTGCTCGACCAGACCGGCAAGCCGATCCGCGTGCGCACCGCCCGCAACCTCACCGAGGCCGAGCGGCTGCTGACCGACGACGTCCACTGCATCCTGCTGGACCTCGCGCTGCCCGCACCCGGCAGCCGGGCGGTCAGCGGTGGCGGCAACAGCGGTGGCGGTGCCGGCGACGACGAGCTCGCCGTGCTCAAGCACGTGCTGGAGCTCGCGCCCCGGCACGCCGTCCTCGCGCTGACCGCGTCGGGCGACGCCGAGCGCGGCGCGGAGGCGGTGCGCGTGGGCGCCCAGGACTACCTCTTCCGCAACGAACTGGACGGTCGGCTGCTGAGCAGGGCGATCCGGTACGCGGTGGAACGGAAGCGTTCCGACACCGCCGAGCGGCGGCTCGCCGAGGGCAGGCTGCGCGCCCAGGAGAACGCCCGCCTGGAACGCGGCCTGCTGCCGACCCCGCTCCTGGACGGCTCCCCGCTCCACTTCGCCGCCCGCTACCGTCCGGGCCGTTCGCGCGCCCTGCTCGGCGGTGACTTCTACGACGTCGTCCGCACCCCGGACGGCACGGTGCACGCCATGATCGGCGACGTCTGCGGCCACGGCCCGGACGAGGCCGCCCTCGGCGTGGAGCTGCGCATCGCCTGGCGCGCGCTGACCCTGGCGGGCCTGTGCGGGGACGAGCTGCTGGGCACGCTGCAACAGGTGCTGGAGCACGAGCGCGCGGACGACGAGATCTTCGCGACCCTCTGCGCGGTGGACATCTCCCCCGACGGCCGCCGGGCGGGCCTGTGCCTGGCCGGCCACCCCTCACCGCTCCTCGCCCGGCCGGGCCGACCGGCGCGGCTGCTGCCGTACGACAACAACGGCCCGGCGCTCGGGCTGCTGCCCGGCGCCCGCTGGCCGCGTACGGAGGTGGAACTGGGCACGGAGTGGAGCCTGATGCTCTACACGGACGGCCTGATCGAGGGCCGGGTCGGCGACAGCGGGGAACGGCTCGGCCAGGACGGCATGGTCGGCATGGTCCACCGCCAGCTCACGGACGGTCTGCGGGGCGAGGAACTGCTGCGGGCGGCCGTCAACGAGGTCCGTGACCTCAACGGCGGGGAGCTGACGGACGACGTGGCGGTACTGCTCCTGGACCGGGTGCCACCGCAGCGGCCGTGACGGTGCGGTGGCCCTGCCCTCCCTACCGTCCGCCGTTGTACGGGCCGTAGGGGCCGTCGCTGCTGGAGCCCCGGTGGCTGCGCCCGCCGCCGGAGAGGCCGCGCAGGGCGGGACGGACGTCGACCATGTACACGATGGTCGCGATCAGCCCGATGATCGGCAGGAACGACAGGATGTCGAAGATCAGGTTCACCACGAAGGCGAGCCCGAGGATGATCAGCCAGAACGGCTTGGTCTTCTTGTCCGCCGCGCGGTAGGCGTCCTCGCGGCGAGTGGCCGCGTCGATCAACGCGAAGCCGCTGAAAACGATCAGGGCCATGCTCAGCAGCCACATCAACCCCGCGAAGCCCTGCATCAGCACAACGTCCACCACCCGACTCGGTTCGTCCTTACGCGGTCACCGTACCCGCAAGCGCCGGCCGGCTACCCCGTGGAACGGGCCGGACACCGCGAGAGTGCCCGGCCCGTACCACTCGACGGCACCGCTGTCGCTCGTTCCCACGTGCCTACTTGGCGGGCGGCGTCTTCTTGGCCGTCGTGGGCTTGCGCGTCGGGGCCTTCTTGGCGCCGGGCTTCGTCGCCCCGTTGGGGCTGTCCCCCCTGTCGCCCTCAATCCCCACCGACTCGAGCTTCGGCGTGGCCACGGCCTTCGGTCCGGGCTCGGGCTTCGGCTCGACGGCGACGGCCACGTCCTCGACGGCGACGGCGACGTCCTCGATGCCCTCGGCGGCCTCGCCGCGCCAGGTCTTCACGGCCTGCTCACCGTGCTCGGCGACCTTCTCGTAGGTCTCGCGGGCCTTGACCGCGTACTCGGCGGCGACGCCGACCCCGCGCAGGGCCAGGTCCTGGGCGGTCTCGCCGAACTTCTTCAGGTCGGTGTCGAGCGAGCCGAAGAACTCGCTGACCTTGGTCTGGACGGTCTCCTGCGTCTCCCTGACCCGGATGGTCGCCTTCTCCTGGACGGCCTTGGGGTCGGTGTTGCGGACGGCCTCGATGCGCGAAGGCGCCTCGGCGCGGATCTGCTCGACCAGGCCCGGAACCTTCCTGGCCTGCTGCAGGGCGAGGTCGGCGGTGCCGGCGGCGAAGTAGAGCGGGGTCGGGTCACTGAAGGTCTTGCGCAGGTCGTCGGTGATGGCCATGGTGATGGTCCTCCCGGATTCGTTTTCGGCTGAGGGTTCGTGTGATCCGCGGCGGCGGCCGGTGCCCTGGTCCGGCTCAGCCGGCCGTCTGCTGCGGATCGTTGTCACTGCTGCTGGTGCTGGTGCTGGTGCTGGTGCTGCTGTTGGTGTTGTTGCCGGAGGGGCCCCGGCGCCCGGCGTCCGTACCGCCACCGGCCTTACGGCCGCCCCGGCGTATCGCGGAACCACCGTCGGAGCCGCCGCTCCCGTCGGCACTTCCGGAAACCTCCGAGGTCTCCGCCCCTTGAGCCACCTCGACAGCATCAGCGGCATCAGCGGCACCGACGGTCCCGGTCGCCTCACCGTCCTCGGCGCCCCCAAACCCGTTCTCCTTGCGGAAGGACTCGTAGATCTGGAGCAGTACCTGCTTCTGACGCTCGCTCAGCGTGGGATCGGCGAGGATGACGGCCCGCGTCTCCACTTCCTCCCGGTCCCGCTCGGCGTCGAGGATGCCGGCGCGCACGTACAGCGTCTCGGCGGAGATCCGCAGCGCCTTGGCGACCTGCTGCAACACCTCCGCGCTCGGCTTGCGCAGCCCGCGCTCGATCTGGCTCAGATACGGATTGGACACCCCGGCGGCATCGGCGAGCTGCCGCAGCGACAACTGCGCGTTGCGCCGCTGCTCACGGAGATACTCACCGAGATTGCCGACATTGAGTGACGCCATACCCCCACCCTGCCCCACCCCGCTAACTATTGCAAGCACCTGCTTGCAATAGTGCGCCACGCCCGTGGCCTAGCGCTTCGGGTCGGCCACCGGCCCACCCGCCGATGCCAGGGACCACACCCCTACGATGCTTCGTACGACTCATTCCGCACACCGGGTCACATCCGCACCACGGGGGAGCACACACATGCGCAGGGCAATGACCATGACGGCGCTCATCGCGGCAGCCGGGCTGATGGCCGCGTGCGGCAGCAGCGGCGGCGAAGCCAAGGAGGAACGCGCCGACAAGGGCACGGCCACCTCGTCACCCAAGCCGGCCCCCGAGGGCCAGGACAAGACGTACGAGGTCACCTTGGAAGTCGGCGGCGAGGGCAAGTCCAGCATCTACTACAACCTCGGCACGAATCACTTCGAGCAGGTCACGCTGCCGTGGAAGAAGTCGGACAAACTCACCTTGAACAGCACCCAACGCAAGGTCGGGACCATCGTGTCCGTCGTGCCGGGGCCGGTGAAGCTGCCCAACGGCCAGCTCGGCGCGGCTCCCTGCTCGATCACCGTCGACGGGAAGAAGGTCGTCGAGGATCCGGGTGGCGTCGACGGCAAGCACCTGTGCGAGTACACCCTCCACTGACAGCGCGCCGATCACGTGCGGACGGGGTGGGGGCTCTCCGCTCGTGCAGGCCGGAGAGCCCCCACCCCGCGGGCGTGCGGCCGCAGTGCGATGCGACGGCGGTGCGCTACTCGGCCGGTTCGAAGCCGGGGCCCCGGGGGCTCATCATGACCCGCAGGGTCCGGTAGCCACCCTCGCCGTCGTCGGCGTTCTCAGCCCAGTACCGGCACGTGTAACCGGTGTCGGCGTTTACGCCGCACTGTCCGACACGGGCCTGGTCCGCGAGAGCAACCAGGACACCGCCTACGCCGGTTCCCGCCTGCTCGCCGTCGCCGACGGCTACGGCAGTCGGGGAGCCGTGGCCAGCGCGGCCGCCGTCGACGCGCTCAAGCCTCTCGAAACCGACGGCATCCCGGCGGGCCCTCTCCTCAACGTCCTCGAGGACGCGATCGACCGGGCCGAGCACGCGGTGCACGGCGTCGCCGGGAACGGCCCCTCTCCCGAAGAGGCCGGAACCACACTCACCGCGATGCTCTGGACCGGCTCCCAGCTGGCCCTCGTCCACATCGGCGACTCCCGGGCGTACCTCCTGCGCGACGGGGAGCTGTCCCGGATCACCCACGACCACACCGTGGTGCAGTCGATGGTCGACGAAGGACGCCTCAGCCCGGAAGAGGCCGCCTCCCACCCCCAGCGGTCGTTGCTGATACGAGCCCTGGGCCGAGGAGCCGATGCCACCCCCGACATGCACCTGCACGACGCCCGGCGAGGAGACCGGTACCTGCTCTGCTCCGACGGTCTGCCGGCCGTCGTGCCGGCCGAGGAGATCCACCGGGTGCTCTCCGGGACCGGGGAGCCCGAGCAGGCGGTCCGCGAACTCATCGCCCTCGCCAACGGCTTTGGCGGCCCCGACAACGTCAGTTGCCTGGTCGCCGACGTCGTGGCGCTCCAGCGGTGAGCGGTGAGCGGCACGCACCTCGAGTTGCACCGGATCCGCTCCCGGCAACTCATCCGTGAAGCCGACGCGTACCGGCTCGCGCGACGCCTCGGGAAGGCCCGGCGATTCAGACGGTGGGGGCGCCGAACCACCGGGGCAGACGGTCGAGGAGGTCCTGCTGGTCGTCGCCGGCCCATGCCACATGGCCGTCCGGCCGCAGCAGCACCGCGGGAACGTCCAGTTCCTCGCCGGCGTCGACGACGTGGTCGACGCGGTCGGCCCAGCCCGCCACCGAGAGCCGGCCGGTCCGGTCGAGCAGCAGTCCGCGGCCGCCGTGCATCAGCTCGTAGAGACGGCCCTGCTTCAGCCGCACGTCCCGCATCCGCCGGCCGAGCAGTTCGTGTCCCTCGCCGAAGTCGTAGCGGACTCCGGTCGCGGTGATCATTTCGGTGACGTACCGGTTCACCTCCTCGAAGTCCATCAGCTTCGAGAGCAGTTCCCGCAGCGCGGTCGCGCCCGGATCGGTTCCCAGCAGTGCGATCTGCGCGCGGGTGTTGTCCAGCACGGCCGCGCCGACCGGGTGCCGTTCGGCGTGGTAGCTGTCCAGCAGTCCTTCCGGTGCCCAGCCGGCCACCGCGGCGGCCAGCTTCCAGCCGAGGTTGAAGGCGTCCTGGATGCCGAGGTTGAGCCCCTGCCCACCGGTCGGCGGGTGGATGTGCGCCGCGTCGCCGGCCAGCAGCACCCGGCCGACCCGGTAGCGCTCGGCCTGCCGGGTGGCGTCGCCGAACCGGGACAGCCAGCGCGGGGAGTGCACGCCGAAGTCGGTGCCCGCGCAGGCCCGCAGCTGCTGCTTGAACTCCTCGAGGGTCGGCGCGGTCGCACCGTCCTCGGCCACACCGTCGGCGGGCACGATGACGCGGAAGACGCCCTCCTTCCCGTCGTCGTTGGGGATGACGCCGAACCGCAGCTGGGTCTTGCGGACCTCCGCGACGACGGCGGCGACCGTCTCCGGGTCCTCGGTCATCTCCATGTCGCCCAGCAGCGTCTCGACCGTGGCGGGCTCGCCGGGGAAACCGACGCCGAGCCGCTTGCGCACCACACTGCGGCCGCCGTCGCAGCCGACGAGGTAGCGGGCGCGGAGCTGCGTGCCTCCTCCCCCGGCGGCTACGCCCCCGTTGCCGGGGGTACCCCCACCGGCCACCTTGACGGTCACCCCGTCCTCGTCCTGGCTCAGACCGACCACTTCGCAGCCGCGCCGGATCTCGGCACCGAGTTCGAGGGCACGCTCGCCCAGCAGCCGCTCGGTGACCGGTTGCAGGGTGGAGAGGCCGTACGGGTGAGCCGTGTCCAACCGGTCCGGCCACGGCTTCATGATGCCGCCGAAGAAACCGCCTACCTGGAACTTCTCACTGACCGCGAGGAACCGGTCCAGCAGGCCGCGCTGGTCCATCATCTCGACGCTGCGCGTGTGCAGGCCGCGGCCGCGTGACTGCTCGGTCGGCTCGGTCAGCCGCTCCAGTACGACCACCCGCACGCCGTGCAGCCGCAGCTCCCCCGCCAGCATCAAGCCGGTCGGCCCGCCGCCGACCACGATCACGTCGATGACGTCGCTGACGTCCATCACGGAAACCCCCATGAACGATGTCGATTGCCGGCCGGCTCTCCGCGTCGCGCCGCGAGCCCCGCACAGCGACAACAGCGCACGAACTGCGCGAACACCTGATTTCCCCGGGTTCCGGCCTCGGGCGACGATTCTGCGCCACAACCCGGGCCTTGCCGCAAGCCCCCCGGTGCGCTATACGTTGAGAGCGGCAAGGAGTGGACGAACCTCCTTGCCTTTTCCTTCCTTCGTCGGCGGCCTCTTCCTCCCCAAGCCTCAGAGCATGAGCAGCAGCCGCGTGTGCGCCACGAGCTTCCGGTTCACGCTGGTGCTCTGCACGAAGATCGTGAAGTCGTCGTTGTGGTCCGGCTTGACGCGGACCTCCACGTCCGGCAGGCCGAGCAGGGCGCGGGCCTCGGGCCCCGTGTACACCCGGTCCGTCTTCTTCTCCAGCACCGCGATCTGCTTCTGCGCCTGGACCTTCTCCGACTTGCTCAGCTGGTAGTACGCACCACCGGTGCGGTAGGCGTGCCCGCATTCGAGGACCCACTCCCGGATCCCCGCGTCACGGGCCACCGGGATCAGCTGGTACTTCGACGGGTCCACCGGGGTGAGGCCGGCCGCCTTGATGGTGTCCTTGTTGACCGCGTCCGCGCCCGTGGAGAACACCGCCCGCGATCCCCGGATGCCCTGGGTGCGGCCCACCATGAACTTCTCGGTGGCCTGCTGGATGACCTGCCCGGCCTCCTCCAGCCCCTGGGTGCTCGTGGCGTCCCAGATGGCGATGTTGTCCTTCGGGAAACCGCACTGCATGGCCTCGCGCTTGCCCATCTGGTCCGGCACCAGGACGGCCAGCGTCCAGTTGTCCTCCTGTGTCTGGAACATCTCGGCCACGGCCCCTATCAGTTCACGCTGATCCCTGGCGGGGGCGTCCGGGCAGCGATGGCTCGCGTTCTCCTGCCCGTCGGTGAGGACGAACGTCAGGAAGCTGTGGTCGCCGTACAGTTGGGCCGTCTGCGCCAGCTCCCGCTGGGACTTCAGTGCGGCCGCCAGCAGAGCCGTCATCCCCCCGACCCGGTACATCTGCTTCAGCGACGGCATCCGCAGCACGTCCTTGTCGTAGATGACGCACTCCACCTTGTCGGCGAAGACGTACACCGTGACACGGGTCTCCTGGTCCAGTTCCCGCGACCGGCGGGCAAGGTACGCGATCTGCTGGTCGGCGACTTCGACGACCTTGCCGCTCAGGTGCGACATGGACGAACTGGCATCCAGGACAAGGGCGACGTGGTTGATGTAGTTCTGGGTTCCGGACATGACAGATCCCCCTCTTTCCGGCTTTCCGGCTTTCCGACTCGGTGCCCCTACCGTCTCACCCACCACTGACAATCGGCCTCGGCTCCCGGGCCGGGGACGCAGCACCCCCGCCCCGCACCCGGCTGCACCAGGGCACGCGCCAGATGCGGGTTGGCGGTGGTGCGGACGGGCGGGCCCAGGGAGCCGGTGGCGACGGCCAGGGTGACCGCACAGGAGCCCACCGCGCGCTGGACGTTGGGAGCGTCCAGGCTCGCGCCGGTCACGATGCGGTTCAGGTCGACATAGGCGGAGCGCACGGTCTCCAGCAGGCGGTACACCCGCCGGTCCTTCCGCCAGTCACGGGTGTACCCGGAAGGCAGCCCGCGTTCCCAACGGCGGAACATCCGGTCGCGGATCTCCGGCCGGGTGGGCGTCAGGTGCGTGTGCCGCACCAGGTCGTCGAGGGGGTCGCCGACTTGGGCTACCTGGTCGAACCTCTTGAGAGGCCGGCCCCCACGGTGACCGTCGGGGCACCTCTCAAGGAACCGGCCGGGCCTCCCTCCTGAACAGCACGCAGCTACGGATGACGATCGGACACCCGCCGTCGGCAGACAGGCCGGCCGGGGAGGAGGAGGGAAGGTGAGCAGCAGCGGAAGCGCTCAGAAGAGGTCCGGGCACCACGGGCGCCTGGACGTACGCAGCAGGGCGTCGGCCTGACGGGCGGCGCCCGCTCGTTCTTCCCGCACCCGGCCCAGCACCGCCAGCCGCACCGCCGACTCGTCGCCCAGCCACAGCGACGCCAACTCGGCGACATCCAGGGTGAGATCGGCGTCCTCCGTGGTCGCCGCGCAGGATCCGGTCCCGTCCGCCGACGCCTCCAGCCGGTAGCGGCCACCGGCCAGTCCCGCGCCGTCCGCCACCTCCAGCACCAGCGTCCCCGCCGCGCCGTACGTCCGGGCCTCCAGCGCCCGTACGACGTCCAGAACGCGCACCCAGAGCCAGTCCGTCTGGGTCGTCACGGCTGCCGCGCGCGGGTCCGGCAGGAAGAACGGAAGCAGGTCGTCGGGGGCCCGCCAGCCGCTCTTCACCTTCACGATCCAGTCGATCGAGCACAGGTAGCGCCACAGCGCGCGCTCCGCGGCCGGGCTCACCGCGAGCAGCCAGTTCACACTCGCCGTGTTCAACGGCTGCATGGTGTCGCCCCAGTTGTCGTCCGACTTGTAGGAGACAAGACCCTCGATCTCGCCGTCCGCCGAGCGGTACACGGCGAAGTAGGGCTCGGTCCAGGTCGGGCGGTGGCTCAGGGCGCCGGTGGCGAACTTCCACCACCGCTCCGTGCGGCTGACGGCTCCCGGCTGGGCCCCGCGCAGCCGCTCGTGCAGCTCCGGGCCGAGCTTGCGCACGTCCTCGGCGTCCACGAGGTCGACGCGTCCACCGTCCTCGGGGCCCGCCCAGCGCGGGTCGAGGCCGCTGCGCGGGACGTCGACGGTCCACTCGGTCATCCAGGTGGCGGGGCCGAAGCCGTACCGGCCGTAGATCGGGTACTCGGCGGCGATGAGCGTCGCGACGACGTCCCCGCGCTCCTTCGCGGCGGCGAGGTCCTGGGCCATCATGCGGGTCAGCAGGCCGCGCCGGCGGTGGGTGGGGCTGACGGTGACGTTCGATATGGCGTCGGCGGGCACGGCGGCGCCGCCGACGGCGGTGAGCTCCTGCGCGAAGGAGCGGAACGTCGCGACACACCGGCCGCCGTCGAAGGCCCCCAGCGACCGGCCCGGCTGGAACTCCGGGCGCCGCGCGTCGAGCTCCTCCGGAGCGGGGGTGGGCTCGCGCAGGAACCCGGTGTTCAGCGCCCGGTTCCAGTCCTCGAACTCGGTCTCGGTGATCGGGCGTACGTCGATGTCGGCACGGGAGGTGTCGGCGCTGGAGGTCATGCGTTCACGGTAGATCGCGCCCGGGCAGGGTGTCGCGCACTTTTCCGCCCGTCCGACCGCCCGCTCCGGCGCCCCCGCCTCACTCGAGCAGGTCGTCGACCTGGGCCTCCCCCTCGCGGTACCGGCGCGCGATCTCCGCGCCGCAGTCGTCGGCGGTGCGCTGCAACCCCTGCCGCCGCCGGGAGACCTGCTCCTCGTACCGCACGAGCCGGCCCATCGCGGCGCGCAGTTCCCCGTCCGTACGCGCTCCCAGGTCCGAGAGCTCCACCTCGGCGAGCATCTCCGCCGCCAGCCGCCGGGACTCCTCGCTGCGCGGAGTGCCCAGGGTCACATGGCGGGCGGAGGAACGGTGGCGGGCCGGGGTGTCCCGCAGGATCTCCGGAAGCCGCTCCACCACGGACGCCTCCACCGGAGCGACGACCGGGACCGCGCCTCCGCCGGACGTACCCGCGCCGGACGTACCCGCGTCGGACGCGCCCACGTCGGCACCGGCACCCGTCGACCCGTCCACCGGCGCACGCCGGGCCAGTTCCGCCCGCAGGATGTCGATGCGCCCCTGGAGCAGCCGCCGCACATAGCTGAGGTCTGCCTCGTCGCGCTGCGCGTCACGGCGCAGCGCGCGCAGGTCGGGCAGGCTGCGCGTGATCAGCTCGGGCTCCGGTGCCGGATCGGGTTCCAGTGTCGGACTGTCCGTGCGCTGGGCGGGCGGACGGTGGAAATCGTGTTCCCCGACGCGTTCTTCGACCCCCACTCCGGTCGACGCCGACAGGACAGGGCCGGGCCGCTGCCCGGTTCCTGGTGTGCTCATGTGCCTCAACCGTCCCCTCGACCGGTGTGTGCCAGCATCGTGCCACCCCCGGTGGCCGCTATGTGACCGAGTGCCCCCGATCCACCCCAGATGGGGGGTAAGGAGTAAAAATAGCCCGACCGGGGCCCCGCACGGGCCGCCGTCAGTCATCCGTTCGCCGACCGGCATGATGGACGTATGCGTGCGGTGGTGCAGAGGGTGGACGGCGCGAGCGTCGTCGTGGACGGCGAGACGGTGGGGGCGATCGAGGGCGAGGGACTGTGTGTCCTCGTCGGCGTCACCCATGAGGACACCAAGGAGAAGGCGGCCCAGCTGGCCCGCAAGCTCTGGTCGGTCCGGATCCTCCAGGACGAGAAGTCGTGCAGCGACATCGACGCGCCGCTCCTGGTCATCAGCCAGTTCACTCTTTACGGCGACGCCCGCAAGGGCCGTCGCCCCACCTGGAGCGCCGCGGCCCCCGGGGACGTCGCCGAACCGCTCGTCGACGAGGTGGTGGCCCGGCTGCGGTCCCTGGGCGCGACGGTGGCGACGGGCCGCTTCGGCGCGCAGATGCGGGTGTCGCTGACCAACGACGGCCCGTTCACCGTCCTGCTGGAGGTCTGACTCGAGGGTCCGCGGGCCCGCGGACCCTCGAGCCCTCAGGTCAAAGGCCCGACGATCAGGGCTCGACCACGGTCTCCTGCGCCGCCGCCGTGTCCCCGGCCATCAGGCGGGCGTCGACGGGGACGTTCCGCTTGATCAGCGCGAGGGCGACCGGACCCAGCTCATGGTGGCGTACGGACGTGGTGACGAAGCCGATCTTGCGCCCGTCCGGGCCTGCGTCGGCGAGCCGGATGTCGGTCCCGGCCGGCGGCAGGTGGACCTCGCTGCCGTCCAGGTGCAGGAAGACCAGCCTGCGCGGCGGCTTGCCCAGGTTCTGGACCCGGGCGACCGTCTCCTGGCCCCGGTAGCAGCCCTTCTGCAGGTGCACCGCACCGCCGATCAGGCCCAGCTCGTGCGGGATGGTGCGGTGGTCGGTCTCGAAACCGAGCCGCGGGCGGTGCTGCTCGACCCGCAGCGACTCGTGGGCGAGAATGCCCGCGGGCGGCCCCGCCTTCTCCGCGAACGACTCCAGGTCGGCGCGGGGCAGGAACAGGTCACGGCCGTACGGCGTCTCCCGGACGACCACGCCCTCGGGCACCTCCGCTATGGAACCGGCCGGCAGGTGCACCACCGCGAAGTCGGCGGTGCGGTCGGCGACCTCGACCCGGTAGAAGAACTTCATCGACTCCAGGTAGGCGATCAGCGCGTCCTGGGTGCCGGGCTCGACATGGGCCCAGACCGTCTCACCGTCGTCGACCAGGTAGAGCGCGTGCTCGATGTGGCCGTTCGCGGAGAGGATCAGCGCCTCGGTGGCCTGATGCGGCGGGAGGTCGCTGACGTGCTGGGTGAGCAGCAGGTGCAGCCAGCTCAGTCGTTCCGCCCCGGAGACGGTGACGATCCCGCGGTGGGACAGGTCGACGAAGCCGGTGCCGTCGGCGAGGGCGCGCTGCTCGCGGAACAGGTCGCCGTAGTGCGCGGCCACGCCTTCGTCCACGCCCTCGGCGGGAACGGCGCCGGACAGGGTCAACAGGGGGCTCTTCATACCCTTAGCCTACGACTCGGTAGTTGAACGCTTCAGGGAACAGTCCTCGCAGCGGCCGAAGATCGCGAAGTGCTTCATGTCCGTGTCGAAACCGAACATGCCGCGCAGCTTCGCCGTGAACTCGGCGGCCACCTCCACGTCCGCCTCGATGACGCCGGTGCAGTCACGGCAGACGAGGTGGATGTGGTGGTGCCGGTCGGCGAGGTGGTAGGTCGGGGCGCCGTGCCCGAGGTGGGCGTGGCTGACCAGACCCAGCTCCTCCAGGAGCTCCAGCGTGCGGTAGACGGTGGAGATGTTGACCCCCGACGCCGTCTTGCGCACTTCCACGAGGATGTCGTCGGGGGTCGCGTGCTCCAGCGTGTCGACGGCTTCGAGCACGAGTTGGCGCTGCGGCGTCAGCCGGTAGCCGCGCTGTCTGAGGTCGCTCTTCCAGTCGGTGCTCACCACACCACGAGTCTAGGACGTGGAGCCCGGAACCCGGGGTCGTGCGGCCCGGGAGCTCACTTGAAGAAGGCGATTCCGTCGTCCGGCATGTCGTCGGGGAGGGCCTTGGCCCAGCGCTCGACGTCCTCCGGGGTGACGACCTTCTTCAGGTGCGCCGACATGTAGGGGCGCAGCTCGACCTCGGGGGTCTGCTTCTCGCCGACCCACATCAGGTCGCTCTTGACGTAGCCGTACAGCCGCTTGCCGCCGCTGTAGGGATCGGCGGCGGCGGTGCGTGCCACCGCGTCCGTCACCAGGTCGATCTGCGGCTTCTGGTCGGCCAGCTCGCCGTACCAGATCTCGATGACGCCGTCGTCGCGGGTCATCGTCACCTCGACCTTGCGGGCGGCGTCGATCCGCCAGAAGCCGTGCTCGGACTCCAGGGGCCGGACCTTGTTGCCGTCCCCGTCGAGCACCCAGGTGTGGGAGCTGTACTCCAGGAAGTCCCGGCCGTCGTGGGTGAAGGAGACCTCCTGCCCGAAGTTGCACTGCTCGGCGCCGGGGAAGTCGTGCACCCCGGCGCCCGCCCAGTCGCCGAGCAGAAAGGCGAGCGGCACGAGGTCCTTGTGGAGGTCGGACGGGATCTCGATCATCAGTGGCAGTTCCTGGACGTGGGCGGTCAGCGCTGACCCTGGTACAGCTTCTTCACGGCCAGTCCGGCGAAGGCGAGAACGCCGACGGCGACCAGGGCCAACAGGAACGAGAAGAAGAACTCCACGGGGTGCTCCTTGAGCGGGTGCGGTGTGGTTCGTGTACACAGGGCCGGCCCCCAGCTTACGCGGCCGGGACCCGGCCCCGTCGTGCACCCGGTTGCTTACGATGCAGCCATGGCGAAAAAGCTTGTGATCAAGGTGACCGCGGGGGCCGACGCCCCCGAACGCTGCTCGCAGGCGTTCACGGTGGCGGCGGTGGCCGTGGCGAGCGGGGTCGACGTCTCCCTGTGGCTCACCGGCGAGTCCGCGTGGTTCGCGCTGCCGGGGCGTGCCGCGGAGTTCGAGTTGCCGCACGCGGCCCCGCTGCCCGACCTGCTGGACTCGATCGTCGCGGGGGGACGTCTCACCCTGTGCACGCAGTGCGCGGCCCGCCGGGACATCACGGAGAAGGACGTCATCGAGGGCGTACGGATCGCGGGCGCGCAGGTGTTCGTGCAGGAGGCGCTGGCGGACGACACGCAGGCACTCGTGTACTGAGGATCCGCCGCCGGCCCCTCACCGGGGCGGCCGCGGTCCCTTCTTGCCGTCCAGTTCGTCCCACCATTCGTCGGACTGGGGGTCGCCGGAGGGGTCGTCCCACCAGCGGTCCTCGGGGCCGCGCCGGTTGGCGATCATCGCGGCGACCGGCGGGATGACCATGGCCACCACGCACATGCCCACGGCCACCGGCACCGACCACAGCCGCACGACGCCCCAGGCCAGGACGAACAACACGATGCACGTCCCCATCATGGCGAAGTAGACATGACGCCTGCGCGCGTACATGTCTCCAGCCTAGAACCGAACAGCACGAAGGGCCGCATCCCGGCGTCCAACCCGAGGATGCGGCCCTTCGGTCGTCACTCGTCCCGCGGACGAGTCCGCGGGACGAGCCCTCACACCGCGATGGCGACCTCGGCCAGCCCGCCCTGCTGGGCGACGACCGTGCGGTCGGCGCTGCCGCCGGGCACCAGGGCACGGACGGTCCAGGTGCCCTCGGCCGCGTAGAAGCGGAACTGTCCGGTGGCGGAGGTCGGGACCTCGGCCGTGAACTCGCCGGTCGAGTCCAGCAGACGGACGTAGCCCGTCACCGGCTCGCCGTCACGGGTCACCTGACCCTGGATGGTGGTCTCGCCGGGCTTGATCGTCGAAGCGTCCGGGCCACCGGCCTTCGCACCGCACATGGTGTACTCCTGAAGTGGTCTAGTGGTCTGGAAGGATCGGCCGACCGGGCTTACTTTCCGTCGCCGAGCGCGATCGGCACGCCGACGAGGGAGCCGTACTCGGTCCAGGAGCCGTCGTAGTTCTTGACGTTCTCCACGCCCAGCAGCTCGTGCAGCACGAACCAGGACAGCGCGGAGCGCTCACCGATGCGGCACAGGGCGATGGTGTCCTTCGAGAGGTCGATCTGCTCGTCCTCGTAGAGCTTCTTGAGCTCCTCGTCGGACTTGAAGGTGCCGTCGTCGTTGGCGTTCTTGGACCACGGGATGTTGCGGGAGCTCGGCACGTGGCCGGGGCGCTGCGACTGCTCCTGCGGCAGGTGGGCCGGCGCGAGCAGCTTGCCGCTGAACTCGTCGGGCGAACGCACGTCGACGATGTTCTGCGTGCCGATGGCGTCCACGACCTCGTCACGGAAGGCCCGGATGGACAGGTCCTGCGGCTTGGCCCGGTACTCGGTCTTCGCCCGCTCCGGCACCTCGTCGCCGGCGACCAGCTCGCGGGCGTCCAGCTCCCACTTCTTGCGGCCGCCGTCGAGGAGCTTGACGTTCTCGTGGCCGTACAGCTTGAAGTACCAGTAGGCGTACGCGGCGAACCAGTTGTTGTTGCCGCCGTAGAGGACGACCGTGTGGTCGTTGGAGATGCCCTTCTCCGACAGGAGCTTCTCGAAGCCCGCCTGGTCGACGAAGTCACGGCGGACCGGGTCCTGGAGGTCCTTGGTCCAGTCGATCCGGATGGCGTTCTTGATGTGGTTCTTCTCGTAGGCGGTGGTGTCCTCGTCCACCTCGACGATGGCGATCGTCGGGTCGTCCAGGTGCTCCTGGACCCAGTCGGCGTCGACCAGTACGTCGTTCCGGCTCATGTTCTGTCTCCTCCGGGGCAGTTGCGGCGGGGCGTGCGAGTAGAGAGGCTGCGCGCCCCTACGGGGTCGGCGCATGGGTGCCCCTCGGCGGGGCGAGGCGGGAAAGCTGGAAACCGGGAACCCGGAAACCACGGACGGCGATGCGGCCGCTCAGAAGGGTCGACAGAGCATGGCGGCGACGCGGCACAGGTCGACTGCCCGCCGCTTCGTGAGATCCGCTTGTCCTCGCGCTCGGAGGACGCTCGTCTGACACTGCATGCCGTCGATCGTAGGGAGGGCAGGGCGGGCGTGTCACCGACGTGTCACATGTTGATACAGGATTGTCCGTGATGTGGGACGACTGTACTGCCGGGTCCGCCCCCGCGCATCCCGGGCGGGGCCGCGTGCGCCGCCGCATCTGCTCTACGGACGCCTTCGTCTCGCCTGTCGGACGCCTGAGGTCCGCCGGGGATTCGTCGGGGGTCCTCCGGGGCGGGCCCCCGGGGCCCGCCGCTCGCTACCTACCCGGCCAGGCGGACGTCGGAACCCTTCACGGTGATGTGGACGCCGCCCTCCGCCGCCTCGACCTTGTCCAGCTTGATGCCGCCGGGCAGGCCGTTGATCTTCTGCTCGAAGTCGGTGATCGCCCGCACCCGCGTCTCGGCGATCTCGACGCCGCCGAACTTCGGCAGCCCGTCCGCCTGCACCCGCACGGTGTCGCCGTCCACGACCGTCACGGAGCTGAGCACGGAGACCGGCTCGGGCAGCTTGGTGCCGAGGACGGTGGCCTCCACCGTCACCTTGATCTTCCCGTTGCCGCCGTCGGAGAGGCCGACGACGCCGGCGGTGACACCGGGGGCCACCTGCGTCGGCTCGGACTTGGCGGTCTTGAGCAGCTCGTCGTAGGCGACGGTCGCGCTGCCGGTCGCGGCGGCGGCGGTGGCGGAGCTGAAGTCGCTGGAGAACTCGACGCCCTCCATGTCGGCGCGCAGGTCGGCGATGCGGATGTTCTTCGCGCCGTCGCCGGTGGCGGCCTCGTAGCCCTCGATGCCGATCTGCACCTCGTCGAGGGTGCCGCCGGCGACCTGGGTGAGGAAGGGGAAACCCTTGATGGACACGTCGGGAGTGGCGGCGAGGTTCTCCGTCGACTTGAGCCGGTCGGCCACCTCGCCCTCCGCGAAGTTGACCGCGACCCGGTCCACGATCACGAAGATGCCGCCCAGAATCACGACGACGACCAGCAGTATTCGCAGTGCGCGCATGCGGTTGGTTCCCCCACCTAGGTGCTTTCGACGGCAGTCCCCCACGGACGGCCGGGCAGCCGTCCTGCGCGAGGGTAACCCGCACGACCGGGGAAACCCCGAGATTGTCGATCACCTGTGACAGGGGCCGCAGGTCCACCGGTCGTCCGTGCCGTCAGTACTGTCCGTGCCGCCTGTGCCGTCCGTGCCGCCTGTGCCGTCAGCCGGCGACGCGCCCCAGTACGTACACCGCCGGTGCCGCCGCGGCCAGCGGCAGGGCCACCCCGGCCGTGAAGTGGACGAACCGGGACGGGTAGTCGTAGCTCGCGACGCGGTGCCCGATCAGGGCGCACACCGCCGCGCCCGCACCGATCAGCGCGCCCGAGGCGCCGAACCCCGTCATCCCGCCGACCGCCGCGCCCGTGCCCGCCGCCACGAGCAGCGCGGCCACGAGGGACGCCGGCGTCGGCAACGGCAGCGCACGCGCCACGACCGCCGCCGCCAGCGCGACCCCGCCGACCGTCACCGCGTCGGTGTCGGCCGCCAGGTATCCGCTCGCCACGATCGCCAGCGCCGACGCGGCGACCGTCGCCGTCAGGCCGTACATCCGCTCGTCGGGGTCGGCGTGCGAGCGCAGCTGCAGCACCAGCGACAGCACCACCCACACCCCCAGCGTGCCGAGGACGGCCGACGGTGAACGGTCGGACGCCAGCAGCGCCACGTCGGCGACCAGCGCCCCGAGGAAGCCCAGCGCGATGCCCTGCCGCGCGGGCCACATCCCGTTCAGCCGGAACCAGCCCGCGGCGGTGAGCCCCTGGAGGGCCACCAGCGGTACGAGCAGGGCGTACGTGCCCAGCGCCGCCCCGCCGGCGAGCAAGAGCCCCAGCAGCGCGGTGAGCGCCGCCGGCTGCATGCCGGGTTCGATGATCGGCGAGCGCCCCTCCGCGCGGGCGCGCTGCGCGTCCGTGACCCTGGTGTTCCCGGCGAGGGTGGCGGGCCCGTACTCGGGACCGTCAGCGGGAGCGGGGGCCTCGGGTGCGGAGGGTGCGGGCGGGGGTGTGGGTACGGCCCCACCCGTGGGAACGGCGCCCGCCGGGGCCCCGTGGGTCGGGGCCGCGCCGTACCCGGCGTGCACCGCGGGCCCACCGTGCCCCTGCGGGGGCGGCGGGGTCTGCGGCAGGTACGACGTCTCCTCCGCCGAGGTCGCCGCCGGGACCGGCGGCTGCATCTGCGTCTCCCACGTCTGCCCCTGCCACTGCTGCGTGTACTGCATGGCGGCGTGCGGATCCTCGTACCCCTGCTGCCCCCCGGGCCACGCCTGCGACTCGGGGGGCCGGGGCTGCTGGTTCTGCTGGGGCTGGGGCTGGGGCCGCCCGTAGGGGTCGTGGCCCCGCTGTCCCTCGTGCCCGTCGTAGCCCTGATACGGCTGGTTGGTCATCCCTCACCCTCCTGCGAACGGCGGGAGCACCTCGACCGTGCCGCCGTCGGCCAGCCGTACCGTCTCATGTTCGCGGGTGCCCACGGGATCACCGTCGACGAGGAAGGAGCACCGCCGCAGGACGCGCGTGAGTTCGCCGGGGTGCCGCTCGCGTGCCGTGTCGAGCGCCTCGGCGAGCGTGGCCGCCTCGAACGTCTCCTCGGCCACCCCGGCCGCGGCCTTGGCGGCGGCCCAGTACCGCACCGTGACCTTTGCCATCTGCTGGTTCCTCAATCGGGTTGACGGTGAACACGGTCAGGCTAGCCCGACCGGGCCACCGCCCAGTCCCCGATCCGGTGCAACAGCCCGTCGGACACCGCGTTCTCCGCGTGCCCCATGCCCGGCTCCACCCACAGTTCCCCGTGCTCGCCGGCCGCGGCCGCCAGCATGCGCGGATGGTCGAGCGGGAAGTAGCCGTCACGGTCGCCGTGCACGACCAGCAGCGGCGTCGGCGCGATGCGCGGCACCGCCTCGACGGGGGACAGCGGGACGGGGTCCCAGTCCCAGCGGTGGATCCGCGTCCGCAGCCCGTACCGACTCACCAGCCGCCCCGAGGGCCGGGTCACCAGCCAGTGCAGCCGCCGCATGGGAGCCGTCCCCCGGTAGAACCACCGGGCGGGCCCGCTGACGGACACCACGACATCCGGACCGCCCGCACCACCGGGATCACCGGCACCACCGGCACCTCCCGCGCCGAGCGCCGCGTGCCGCAGCACCACCGAGCCGCCCATCGAGAACCCGACCGTCGCCACGCGCGCGTGCCCCAGTTCCCGCGCCCACGACACCGCCGCCGCCAGATCCAGCACCTCGCGGTCCCCCACCGTGGACCGCCCGCCCGACGCGCCGTGCCCGCGGAAGGAGAACGTCACGACCGCCCCGTGCCGCGCGAAGGCCCGCGCCACCCTGCGTACGTGCGGCCGGTCCGCGTGCCCCGTGAACCCGTGCGCGATCACGAACACCGGATCATGGGAAGGCGGTCGGAAGCCGTTGTTCCCGGTCGCCGCCGGCACGGCCGCCGATTCGTACACGGAATCGATCCGTACGCCGTCCGCGGTACGCAGAAACGTCCGCAAAGACGTACCACCGCGTGCTGCGTCACGCGTCTCGGAATTCGGACGAATGGCGGAACGTGCCACATGACCTGCCGAACCGGTGCTCATGTCGGCTATTCTGCGGGGAGAGGACTCGGGCAGCGAAGCCCCCGGGTCCTTTTGTGCTTTCGGAAGCGTTGTATACAACGCGGGAAACCGCCGGTGTACGGGCCGTCGAACGCACGAAGCAAGCCGCGGACTCCCCCACTGCCCCGGCGGCGTGGGAGGTACCCCGTCGCAGGGACCGAGGAGGAACCAGACGTTATGGGCGAGCGAACCGTGCACGACCGTTTGACCACCCGGGAGTGGGCAGCACCCGCGCCGGACCGGGAGCCCGGCAGCCGGCTCCGCGAGCTCGGCTCCCGGCGCCGAGATCTCGAGGGAGGGGTGCGATGAGTTCGCTGCTCCTGCTGACCAACGCCCTCCAGCCGTCGGCGGAGGTGCTCCCCGCCCTCGGCCTGCTGCTCCACAACGTGCGTGTGGCCCCGGCGCAGGGTCCCGCCCTGGTCGACACCCCCGGTGCCGACGTCATCCTCGTCGACGGCCGGCGCGACCTCCCGCAGGTCCGCAGCCTCTGCCAGCTGCTGCGTTCAACCGGCCCCGGCTGCCCCCTCGTCCTCGTGGTGACCGAGGGCGGCCTCGCCGCCGTCACCGCGGACTGGGGCATCGACGACGTCCTCCTCGACACCGCCGGACCGGCGGAGGTGGAGGCCCGGCTGCGGCTCGCCATGGGCCGGCTGCAGATCACCGGCGACGACTCCCCCATGGAGATCCGCAGCGGCGACCTGTCCGTCGACGAGGCGACCTACAGCGCCAAGCTGAAAGGGCGCGTCCTCGATCTCACCTTCAAGGAGTTCGAGCTGCTGAAGTACCTCGCCCAGCATCCCGGCCGGGTGTTCACCCGCGCCCAGCTGCTGCAGGAGGTCTGGGGCTACGACTACTTCGGCGGCACCCGCACGGTCGACGTCCACGTACGGAGACTGCGGGCCAAGTTCGGACCCGAGCACGAGTCGCTGATCGGCACCGTCCGGAACGTGGGTTACCGATTCGTTACGCCGGAGAAGGGCGAGCGGGCCGCCAAGGAGGGCAAGGGCAAGGCCACCGACCGGCAAAAGGCGGCGGACACGGACGAGAAGGCCGTCCGGGGGACCACGGAGGCACGGACGCAGGCGTGAGATTTCGCGCGCGTTCGCGGGCACGCATCCTTTTCCCACCGTTTCCCACTGTTTCTCGCTGTTTCTCGCTGTTCACAGGCTCCTTCTCACTCTGCCGGGACCGGTTATATCCGCGTAGACTCCGCGCGTGGCCAAGGTGACAAGGGATGACGTGGCACGGCTGGCGGGTACCTCCACCGCCGTCGTCAGCTATGTCATCAACAACGGACCCCGGCCGGTCGCCCCGGCCACGCGCGAACGCGTACTCGCCGCGATCAAGGAGCTGGGGTACCGGCCCGACCGGGTCGCCCAGGCGATGGCGTCGCGGCGCACGGACCTGATAGGCCTGATCGTCCCGGACGCGCGCCAGCCCTTCTTCGGGGAGATGGCGCACGCGGTCGAACAGGCCGCGGCCGAGCGCGGGAAAATGGTGCTCGTCGGGAACTCCGACTACATCGGCGAGCGCGAGGTCCACTACCTGCGGGCGTTCCTGGGGATGCGCGTCTCCGGGCTGATCCTGGTCAGCCACGCGCTCAACGACCTGGCCGCCGCGGAGATCGACGCCTGGGACGCCAGGGTCGTCCTGCTGCACGAGCGTCCCGAGGCCATGGACGACGTCGCCGTCGTCACCGACGACCTCGGCGGCGCCCAGCTCGCCGTCCGCCACCTGCTGGAGCACGGCAACGCGTACGTGGCCTGTGTCGGCGGCACCGCGGAGACCCCCGCCGTCGGCGACCCGGTCTCCGACCACGTCGAGGGCTGGCGGCGGGCGATGAAAGAGGCCGGCATCCCGACCGAGGGCCGCCTCTTCGAGGCCCCGTACAACCGCTACGACGCCTATCGCGTCGGGCTCGACATCCTCTCCGGGCCGAACCGCCCGCCCGCGATCTTCTGCTCCACCGACGACCAGGCGATCGGCGTGCTGCGCGCGGCGCGCGAGCTGCGCATCGACGTGCCCGGCGAGCTCGCGGTCGTCGGGTTCGACGACATCAAGGAGGCGGCGCTCACCGATCCGCCGATGACCACGGTCGCCTCCGACCGTTCGGCGATGGCCCGCGCGGCGGTCGACCTCGTCCTCGACGACGGGCTGCGGGTGGCCGGCGCGCAGCGCGAGCGGCTGAAGGTCTTCCCGTCCGGACTGGTGGTCCGCCGCTCCTGCGGCTGCGCGTAGCGGTCAGGCCGTCGACTGGACCACCGTCCGGGCCACCGAGAGCGTCCTTATATCGGGCATACGAGGTTCTGTCGGGCTTCTCAGCGGGCACTCAGGGTGCTCTCATGGTCGGACGGGAGGCTCGTCGACATGACCGAATCCTTTCGCCGCAGCGGCGTGCACGAGGGCCCCCACGCGGGCGGCCCGCAGCACCTCTCCTCCCCGGTGAACCCCGAGTGGCCGTCCCCGCCGTCGTTCGCGCCGGGGCAGCCGGTCACCGCCGACACCGCCGGCCCCGGCGGGCCCGGCGGGCCCCGCCGGAAGCGGAACCGGGGCCCGGCCGCCCTGCTCGCCGCCGTGGCGATCGTGGCGGCGGCTGTGGGCGGCGGCACCGCCTACGGCATCCAGGAGCTGACCGGCAACGGCACCGTCGCCTCGTCGAGCGCGAGCAGCACCCCTGTGGTGCCGACCGGTCAGCAGGGCACGGTGTCCGGCGTCGCCAAGGCGGTCAGCCCGAGCATCGTCGAGATCAACGCCACCTCCGACGCCGGATCGTCCACCGGCTCCGGTGTGATCATCACCAAGGACGGCGAGATCATCACCAACAACCACGTCGTCGCCGGTGCCTCCTCGGTCAAGGTGCGGACCAGCGACGGCACGACGTACACCGCGGACGTCGTCGGCACGGAGAGCTCGAAGGACCTCGCGCTGATCAAGCTGAACGACGCCTCGGGCCTGTCACCGGCCACCCTCGGCGACTCCGACGGCGTACAGGTCGGCGACGAGGTCGTGGCGATCGGCTCCCCCGAGGGCCTGACCGGCACCGTCACCAGCGGCATCGTCTCGGCGCTCAACCGTGACGTGACCGTCTCCACGGACGGGAGCCAGGGGCAGCAACAGCAGGGACAGCCGGGCGGCGGCCGGCCCTTCGGGTTCGGCGGGCAGCAGTTCAACGGCGACACCGGCGGGTCCACGACGACGTACAAGGCGATCCAGACCGACGCGTCCCTGAACCCCGGGAACTCCGGCGGCGCGCTGATCGACATGAACGGCGACATCATCGGCGTCAACTCCGCGATGTACTCGTCGAGCGGCAGCGACTCCTCCTCGTCCGACGCCGGCAGCGTGGGCCTGGGCTTCGCCATCCCGGTCAACACGGTCAAGGCCGACCTCCCGGCCCTGCGGTCCGGCGCCATGAACTGACGGCGCCGCGAACCGCCGCCCCACCCGGTACGCACCGATCCGACGCGGTTCCCACCCGAGGAGTCCGACATGATCACACAGGCCAGGCAGATCAAGCAGGTCACCCACGAGGTCCCCGGCGCCGACCCGGCCGGTCTCGCCCTCGCGCTGGAGGTCGCGGCCGAGCTGCCCACCCCGGCACGGCGGGCCCCGGAGGTCGCCCCGGCCACGCCCCGCCGCAGGACCGCCAACGGGCACGGACACCGCCGCACCGCACGCGGCTGATCCGCGGCGCACGCGCCCCGGGCACTCGTGCGAGCCTGGGATCCTGAGAGTTCGAGTTCCCAGCCGCGCGTTCCCCCTCCAGTCCAGCAGACCAGCAGCCCGACACACCGCCGGCCCGACACCCCGGCAGACCAGAGGATCCCCGACCCCATGAGCCCCGCAGACGGCGACCGTGACCGCGAACCCCAGCGCATCCTGATCGTCGACGACGAGCCGGCGGTACGCGAAGCGCTCCAGCGCAGCCTGGCCTTCGAGGGATACGGCACCGAGGTCGCCGTCGACGGCGCGGATGCCCTGGAGAAGGCCGCGGCCCACCGGCCCGACCTGGTCGTCCTCGACATCCAGATGCCCCGGATGGACGGCCTGACCGCCGCCCGCCGCATCCGGGCCACCGGCGACACCACACCCATCCTGATGCTGACCGCCCGGGACACGGTCGGCGACCGGGTGACCGGGCTGGACGCCGGGGCGGACGACTACCTGGTCAAGCCGTTCGAGCTGGACGAGCTGTTCGCCCGTATCCGCGCGCTGCTGCGCCGCAGCTCGTACGCGGCGGCCGTGGCCGGCGCCGCGGAGGAGAACGACGTCCTGGCCTTCGCCGACCTGCGCATGGACCTGGCGACCCGCGAGGTGACGCGGGGCACGCGACGGGTGGAGCTGACCCGTACGGAGTTCACGCTGCTGGAGATGTTCATGGCGCACCCGCGCCAGGTGCTCACGCGTGAACAGATCCTGAAGGCGGTCTGGGGCTTCGACTTCGAGCCCTCGTCGAACTCCCTCGACGTGTACGTCATGTACCTGCGCCGCAAGACCGAGGCGGGCGGCGAACCGCGCCTGGTGCACACGGTGCGGGGCGTCGGCTACGCCCTGCGGCAGGACGGCGCCGAGTGACGGCTCTGGCCCGCCGGTTCCGCGCGCTGCCCATCCGGGCGCGGCTGTCGCTGCTGGTGGCGGCGGCGGTGGCGTTCGCGGTGGCGGCGGTCTCGGTGACGTGCTGGTTCATCGTGCAGGGGAAGCTGTACGAGCAGGTCGACAACGACCTGAAGAAGGCGACGGTGCTGCAGGCCCCGCAGCAGCGGGGCGAGATCCGCAGCGCCCTCAACAACTGCACGGACACCCCCCGGGACAGCATGGACGGAGGCTTCGGGGAGACCTTCTCCCAGGTGGTCAGGGACGACGGAACCGTGTGTCTGTTCCCCAGCTCGGCGGGCAGGATCGAGGTCACCCCGTCCGACCGGGACGTCATCGCGAGCGCGGGGAGCAGCTCGACGGGCCTCTACCGCAACGGCACCGCCCAGGACGGTGCCGAGGTGCGCGTACTGACGCTGCCACTGGTGATCAACAACCCGAGCACGCTGACCAGTTCGAAGGCCGCGGTCCTCGTCGCCGTGCCCCTCAAGGGCACCGAGTCGACGCTGGGCGACCTCGCGCTGATCCTGCTCCTCGTCTCCGGCGTCGGAGTGCTCGGCTCGGCCGCCGCCGGCCTCGCGGTCGCCCGCGCCGGTCTGCGTCCCGTCGACAAGCTCACCGAGGCCGTGGAGCACGTGGCGCGCACCGAGGACCTGGGCGTCCGCATCCCCGTGGAGGACGACTCCGAGGACGAGGTCGCCCGCCTCTCCCGCTCCTTCAACTCGATGACGTCCGCCCTGGCCAGCTCCCGCGACCTGCAGCAGCAGCTCATCGCGGACGCCGGCCACGAGCTGCGCACCCCGCTCACCTCCCTCCGCACCAACATCGAACTCCTCACCCGCAGCGAGGAGACGGGCCGCCCCCTGCCCGCCGAGGACCGGAAGGCCCTGCTCACCTCGGTCAAGGCGCAGATGACGGAACTGGCGGAGCTCATCGGCGACCTGCAGGAGCTGTCCCGGCCGGACACCGGCCAGCACGGGGGCCGCGCGCAGATCGTCGCCTGGCAGGACGTCGTGGAGTCGGCGCTGCGCCGCGCCCGGCTGCGCGGCCCGGAGCTGACCATCACGGCTGACCTCCGGCCCTGGTACGTACGCGCGGAGCCCTCCGCGCTGGAGCGGGCCATGGTCAACATCCTGGACAACGCGGTGAAGTTCAGCCCGGAGGGCACCACGATCGACGTACGGCTCACCGACGGCGTCCTCACCGTCCGCGACCACGGCCCCGGCATCGCCGCCGACGAACTCCCCCACGTCTTCGACCGGTTCTGGCGCTCCCCCACCGCCCGCGCCCTCCCCGGCTCGGGCCTCGGCCTGTCCATCGTGGCCCGCACGGTCCAGCAGGCGGGCGGCGAGGTCACCCTGACCCGCGCGGACGGCGGCGGCACGACCGCCACGATCCGCCTCCCCGGCGCCCCCACCCCACCACCCGAGGTGCCGTGACGGGACAAGGCCGCGAGCCGGGCGGTCACGGCCTCGCGGGGCCCTCTTCCCGCTCCGCCGGGCCCAGCTACCGCGAGAGTTCGCGGGACAGGCCCCACGCGTCGGTCTCCGTATCGCGCACCCTGGACGACAGCCGTGCAAGCGGGACAAGCGAGCCGGCCGGCGGTCGAAGTCCCACCCGGAACCTCCGCCCGAACGGGGGCCGGGACGCTGATTCACCTACTGACCGACGGAGCGCCTTCCGGGGCATTGAGCAAGGCGGTTGGCAGGTAGGCGGATCGGACGCGCAAGTCCCAGCCGTGTACCTGGACTGCCAGTGCGGCCAGGGCGATGGTCTTCTGCGGAAGCAGGCTGCGGAGCGCCGCATCGGGCGGTGCGCTCTCCCGGTGCTGGGCCAGACGATGCGCCAGAGCCTGTTCGAAGGCTGACTGGTCGTCCTCCAGGAGCACGCGCAGCAGTCGCTGATCCGGCGTCAGGGTGCCGAGGGCATTCAGCCGTAGCGCCGCATCGAGGCGTTCGTCGACCTCCGGCATGCGCAACGTCACCGACGGCCAGTCCCGGGGCAGGTGCCCGCGATCCCGGGCCAGATAGCAGGCGAGGGTGTCCATCTCCACCAGTTCCGCCGGATCCGACTTCGATTCCAGCTTCGAGTACGGCACCCCGTCCTGGATCGTGGACGCGTGCTCACGCAGCAGGAGCCCGATGACACGGTCCTGTTCCCACACCATGCCGCTCATCAGGCACAACGCAAAGGCATCCAGCCAGTCCCTCGCGGTGGAGGCGTGCTCCACCGCGGCCTCGAAGTCCGTGTCCTCACTGCTGATGCTCTCGCCGATCAGGGGAAAGAGGATTTCCTGGTCGCCGTTGGGATAACAGCCGAGCTCCAGGAACCCCAGGGCGCACTCCGCCGCAGTGCGCAGGACGCTGCTGAGCGAGGCGCTGCCGAGTCGGGGGTCCACCACCGTGCGGGCGGCGAGGTGATCGAGAAGGTCGTCGCGCATGGCCTGCAACTCCGTGTCGGAGTAGCAGTCGTACTGCATCGTGTGCCAGCGGCGTCTGGTCCGCCACTCGATGTCTTCCAGTGCCTGCTCGACACCCCGCTCACTCACGCCATGCCGAACCACATCCTTGATCGTCATGCGTTTCATCCTGGCAGCCGCCACTGACACCGCAGGCCCCCGGCCTCTCCCCGTGCGTGAGGCTCGGGCCTCTGTCAGGAACGTCGCCCATGCGTCAGAGCCGAAGGCGAACACTGTGCCGTCCGCGCCTCGCTGCCGCGGGCCGGGACGAGGCCGGTGCTCCTCCAGTACCGCGTGGAAACCGTGAGCACATCGGCCTCTGCTGTCCCCATGTCACTCATCTGAGCGCTTGAGTGGCATTCGGCCGCCGAGTGCTCACGGTTTTCAGCAGGTGGCTGCCTTGACCTCCGCCAGGAAGGGCGTCCACGAGGCCGAGCCGAAGACGAGCACCGGGCCGTTCGGAGCCTTGCTGTCACGGACCGGGACGAGGCCGGGGCAGCCGTGGGCGACCTCGACGCAGTTGTTATCTCCCCCGTCGCTGTGACTCGACTTGCGCCAGACGGCGATGCTGAGGTCGGGAGTCTGCTTCATGATCGGTGCTCCTCCAGTACGTCCCGGATGAACGTCAGCGAGTCCGACGGGGTCAGCGCCAGATCCCGCAGCCGATCGTAGGACAAACGGTGGCGCAGAACGTCCCCCGGATCGTCCATCAGCAAGCCTCCGCTGTCACCTTCCGTGTAGGCCACAGCGCTTCCGTCCTTCTGCCACAGCAGGGTCAGTGAACCTCTCCCCATGAGGTCGTGGATCCCGGCCGAGAACGGCAGCACCTGGACAACGACAGTGGGCCACTGCGCGATCGTTTCGATGTGCCTCAGCTGACCCGCCCACGTCTCCGGGCCGCCTGCGGGACGGCGGAAGGCGAGTTCGTCGATGACGAAGCGGACACTCGGGGCCGGACTCTTGCTCAGCAGAAGTTGTCGGCCCAGACGGGCGGCCACCTGTTCCTCAACGGCCTCGCGCTCCTGATCCGTTGCCCGGGCCCGGACAACACCTCCCTGGCGAAGTCTTCGGTCTGCACCAGACCGGGCACACTCGGCGTGTACTTGTGCATGACCCGCGCCGTCGTCTCCAGTCGCATGAACTCCTTGTACTTGTCCTTGAAGGCGTCGATCCGCGCCAGCTTCCAGAGGCTGACCAGCAGGTCGCCCGACCCGTAGTACCCGTCGAGATCCTCCATGACCGTCACCTTGGACAGTCGCTCGCCCGACTCCAGGCGGCACAGGTAGCTCTTGTCGTACCCGGACTCGTCAGCCAGTTGCCCCAGGGACCTGCCCTCCTTCTCCCGCAGGAACCGGAGCGTCCGCCCCAGCACCGCGCGCCCCGACTCCGCTTGCGTGTCCGTCTCTTCGGCCATGACACCTCTACCTGTTGTCCGGAATGACGGACAACGCCGCCCCTCTTCCGCAGCGTACGTGCGATCAGTGACGATCGAGACACAAACGGTGATCACCGCCGGCCGACGCTTCGAAAGAGCACCGACATGAGAGAACGCATGAACCGCACCCCACTCCGCCTCCTCCCCTGGACCACCCCCGACGGCAAACCCTGCTACCTGAGCACCGACAGGGACGACAGCCGGCTCTCCCTGCTCGCCGACGACATCGAGGCGGCACAGTTGGACTCGGGTGAGCAGGTGCTCGCGGGTGCCAGGGCCGTGCTCGGCGACCCGGAGGCCGGGGAGCGGGCGGTGCGCTTCGCGCTCACCAGGGCGACGGAGTCCCTGGACGACGTCCTGCGGGTCGCGGTCAGTCGGGGGGAACGCATCGGGGCGGGTGGTGGCAGGTGACACACCCAACCACCCCCGTCCGGTATCTCCCGCGTTCTACCGTGGACCTCCGGCCCCCACGTCACACCCCGGCCGGAGATGAGGAGCCGACCATGGCCCACGAGGTGGATCCGAACTCCTGCGAAAGGACGCCCGAAGCGATCCGAGCGGCCCTGCAACGGCGCCGGGACTGGTTGCAGGCCTTCGAGCAGGAGTGGCTGAGCGCCGCCGCCGACTTCGACCAGTCGGCGCTCGACGCCGTGATCGACAAGTGGTTCCCCTTCGCCTGCGCCTGCGCCACACCGGGCTACCTCGACGACGTCGAACAGACCGTCAAGCGCATGACGGAGGACGACGCCGACGGCCTCGTGTTCCGCGACGCGCAGGGCCACGGCTATGACGCGGACGGCCGGCCCGTCGAAGCGGGCGGGCGCCGGTGAGCGCGTACTCCATCCGGTACGTGGACCGCGCGGCGGTGCGGAAGGCCGCGTTACCGGACTCCCAGCGGACCTCGCTCGAGAACCTCGAGAAGCTGCTCACCCTCAACCCGTTCGGTCCGCCGGCGCTCAGCAACCGCGACAACAGCTGGTCCGCGGGCTTCCAGGGCGGTTTCGTCACCTACGTCGTGTCCAACCGCCACGTCGTCATCAACGTCATCGACCTCGTGGCCCTCTGACACCGAGGGCGCGTGTGACACGCTGGGATCATGAAGACACCCCCGAACGGCCTGCCTGTCTACCGCGTGCTGACCGGTCCTGACGACGTGGCGTTCTGCCGTCGTGTGAGCGAGGCCCTGGCGATGGGTTACCGACTCCACGAAGGGCCGTCGGTCACGTTCGACGGCGACCGGGTGATCGTCGCGCAGGCGGTCGTGTGGCCCGGAGCGGGAGACACCGCCTCGACGTGACGGGCACGCGCCGGGCGTGCGCACGGTCGGCCCGGCCGGACGTCGTCCTCATCCGATCGAGTAGCCGGAGCCGTTTCCCTGGTCAGCCGTACCGCCGCGCCTACCGTGATCGGAGAGGCGATCGCCGGCCCCGAGCGGACCTGACCCGGAACGGGAAGGAGGGGCCCGGCGCCCGTGGGCCTCGTACGGCCTGCCGGGTGTGCCGGACCCCTCTCGAGGGCCGTCCGCCGACTACTGGACGACCGTGATGCGGTCCGCCGCAGGCGGGGTGAGCGGGGTCGTGGGGGAGGAGCTGGCCGTCAGGTACTGCTCCAGGGCCGTCAGGTCGTCGTCGCCGACCAGGTCGGCCGTGCCCTCGCCGAGGGTCGGGAAGCCGTCGCCGCCGCCCGCGAGGAAGCTGTTCGTGGCGACGCGGTAGGTGGCGCCCGGGTCGATCGCGGAGCCGTTCAGCCTGATGGAGTCCGTGACCACCCGGTCCGCGCCGGTCCTGGTCAGGTCCAGGGTGTAGGTCAGACCGGCGGAGATCTGGAGGATCTTCGGCGCCGCCTCGTTCGCGCCGCTCACCTGCTCCTTGAGAGCCTGGATCAGCTGCGCGCCGGTGAAGTCCTGGAGGTTGACCGTGTTGGCGAACGGCTGGACGGTGAAGCCCTCGGCGTAGGTGACCACGCCGTCGCCCTCGGCGGCGCTCGCCGCGTAGGTCAGGGGCGCGCGGATGCCGCCGGGGTTCATCAGGGCCAGGTCGGTCTCCGGGTCCAGCGTCCGGCCGTACGCCAGTTGGGCGTCGGCGATCAGGTCGCCGAGCGGGGACTCGGTGGTGCCGTCCTTGACGACGTCACCGGAGATGTAGCCGATCGGGCGGTTGCCGATGGGGGCGGCGAGGGTGTTCCACTTGTCGATCAGCCGGGTCATGTCCGGCGCCTTCGGGACGTCCCGCGTCACCACGTGGTTCGCCGACTTCACGGCCGTACGGGCGATGTCACCCGTCGCGCGGTCGTACGTCAGCGTCGTGTCCGTGTAGAGGCGGCCGAAGGACGCGGCCGAGGTGACCATGCGGGGCTTGCCCGCCGGGTCCGGGATCGTGCACACGTACGCCGCGTGGGTGTGGCCGGTGACCAGCGCGTCCACCTGGGGCGAGACGTTCTTGGCGATGTCGGCGATCGGGCCGGAGACGCCGTCGCCGGCGCCCGGGGAGTCGCAGTCGTAGTTGTAGGAGGACGAGGCGGGGAAGCCGCCCTCGTGCACCAGGGCCACGATCGACTTCACACCCTGGCGCTGGAGCTCCTTGGCGTACTTGTCGATCGTCTCGACCTCGTCCTTGAAGGACAGGCCCTTCACGCCCTCCGCCGAGACGATGTCGGGAGTGGCCTCCAGCGTCACGCCGATGAAACCGACCTTGACGCCCTTGTGCTTCCACACCCAGTACGGCTTCAGGACGGGCTTGCCCGTCTTCTCGTTCAGGACGTTGGCCGCCAGGTACGGGAAGTCGGCGCCCTTGAACTTCTTGTCCGTGTAGCAGCCCTCGACGGGGTGGCAGCCGCCGTTCTGCAGGCGGCCCAACTCCTTGGCCCCCTCGTCGAACTCGTGGTTGCCGACGGAGGTGACGTCCAGGTCGAGCTTGTTCAGCGCCTCGATCGTGGGCTCGTCGTGGAAGAGGCCGGAGATGAGGGGGGACGCGCCCACCATGTCGCCACCGGCCGCGGTGACGGAGTAACGGTTGCCCTTACGGGCCTCGCGCAGGTGGGTGGCGAGGTACTCCACACCGCCCGCGTCGACGGTCCTCGTCGTACCGTCCGGGTGCAGTTCGGTGACCCGGCCCGAGGAACCCGTCGGGGGCTCCAGGTTGCCGTGCAGGTCGTTGAAGGACAGCAGTTGCACGTCCTGGTAGCGGCCCGGGTGGCCCTTGTGGTGGCCGTGCCCGTGCGACGTGCCGCCTCTGCTCTCACCCGCGCTCGCCGCCTCCGCGGGCAGGGCGGCCGCGGCCAGCGCGCCGACGGTGAGCACACCGGCGGCAGACGCGAGAAGACGGTTCGTACGGCGTCTGCGGCGCGGACGGTACGTCAAGGACGTGGACGTGGGTGTGGCTGGCATGCGCCCCCCTGCGGGTCTGCGGGTCTGCGTGGGTCGGAGTCGGTCGGGGCCTGTCTACGCGGGACCGGGCCGGGCCCGCGTGAGGCGCGCGCCGACCACCCGGCGCAGCCTAGAGTCAACGCGCGTAGCGCGACAGGGGATTCGTGGTCACATCCTGGTTATCTTTCACGTCCCGGCACCGGTCGCGCCGTGCCCGGATCCGGTCGTACCGGGCGGTCGGGGCCGCGTCCGACGCCGCCGTCGTCCGTTTTCGGCGCCCGCCGCTTACCCTCGTACGCATGACCAGCGACGACTTCGCACGGCCGGGCCGCACCCGCTCGCTCCAGACGTACACCGCGCTCTCCCCCGAGCAGGTCGAGGCGGTTCTCGCCCTGCTCGACGAGGCCGCCCGGACCGACGGACAGCAGGCGGTGTCCGAGCAGGGGCGGTTGCAGCTGCGCGGCGGGGAACGGGCGGGCGTGACCCATCTGTTGCTCTCCCTCACCCGTGAGGGAAGCGAGGGCAAGGACGACGAACTCGTCGGTTACGCCCAGCTGGAGGACACCGACCCGGTCGAGCCGCCGGCCGCCGAGCTGGTCGTGCACCCCTCTCACCGGGGGCAGGGGCACGGGCGGGCGCTCGGGTCCGCGCTGCTCGCCGCCTCCGGCAAGCGGCTGCGGGTGTGGGCGCACGGCGGTCACTCCGCGGCCCGCCACCTCGCCCAGGTCCTCGGGCTCACCCTCTTCCGCGAACTACGGCAGATGCGGCGGCCGTTGGCCGGGCTGGAGCTGCCCGACCCGGTGCTGCCGGAGGGCGTGACGGTGCGGGCCTTCGTCCCCGGACGGGACGACGCCGCCTGGCTCGCGCTGAACGCCGCCGCCTTCGCCCACCACCCCGAGCAGGGCGCCCTCACCCAGCGCGACCTGGACGACCGCAAGGCCGAGCCCTGGTTCGCCCCCGAGGGCTTCTTCCTCGCCGAGCGGGACGGCGGGCTCGTCGGCTTCCACTGGACCAAGGTGCACCGGGCGGAGGGTCTCGGCGAGGTGTACGTCCTCGGCGTGAGCCCGCAGGCCCAGGGCGGCGGCCTCGGCAAGTCCCTGACGACGATCGGCCTGCGGTACCTGGCGGGGCAGGGGCTGCCCACCGCGATGCTGTACGTCGACGCCGACAACAAGGCGGCCGTGGCCGTCTACGAACGGCTGGGCTTCCTCACCCACGAGACGGACCTGATGTACCGGACGGAGACCTGACGGACCTGACGGACGGGAGGGGCCGGAGAGACCGGGCTCACGACCTGCGTACCGGCTCCGCCCCGCACACCGTCCAGGCCCCCCCGGCCGCGCACAGCAGGATCGTCCAGCGGGCGTGGGCGGCCGCCCCCCGCTCGTCGTCCGGTGCCACGAACAGCGCCCAGCGCTCCGGCCGCAGCACGGACACCGACAGCGCCGTGCCGAGCAGGGCACCACCGGCCGGGGGCCGTACGGCAGGCGGGACCAGCAGCGGTACAACCGCGTCCACCACAGGGCCGCCACCGACGCGACGAGGACCGGGCGCAGGCCGTGCCGGGCGAGACGCCGGGCTCCGGCACGCCGTCTCCGCCGAGGGTCCGAATGCCGAGGGTCCGAATGCCGAGGGCCCGGATCCAGCCCCCGGCACAAGCCCGCCCGGAGCGGGCGCACACGGTCGGCGGAGGGCCGTGGGGCCGGCCCGGGGCGGGCGAGACCGTCACCCCGGCACGGGGCACATGATCGACGTGGGGACATACCGCCGGGAATGTGCGGTTCGCACCCCGGACGCGCTCCCCGCGAGCCGCCCCTCGATATCCCGCACGTCATGTCTCCGTAACCACTGATTCAGACAGCCTTGCGACGCTCAGCGAATGAATCCCGCCGCCTCAGAGCCACCGCCGCCCCGGAGGGGCGACTGGGACGTCCCAGGGGCACCATCCATCCCACCCGCGCTTTCCGACGCGCCCGTGAGGCTGCCGGCGCGGAACAATGGGTCCATGAGCCAGCCGAACGCCGACGCAACGGCACAGGTACAGCACGCGCAGCCCTCCGTGGGCTCCATCGCCGCACACCGGCCGCACACCGTGGCCGGTACGGTCTCCGACCTGGCACCCGACATCGACGCGGATCTCGACGCCTACGAGGAGTCGCAGGCGGGCGGCGAACCGCTGCCCCAGGGCCGTTTCCTCGACCGGGAGCGCAGCTGGCTCGCGTTCAACGAGCGGGTTCTCGAACTCGCCGAGGACCCCGCCACCCCGCTGCTCGAGCGGGCCAACTTCCTCGCGATCTTCGCCAGCAACCTGGACGAGTACTTCATGGTCCGGGTGGCCGGCCTGAAGCGCCGTATCGCCACCGGTGTCGCCGTCCGCTCCGCCTCCGGCCTCCAGCCGCGCGAGGTGCTGGAGATGATCTGGGGCCGCTCGCGCGAGCTGATGGCGCGGCACGCCGCCTGCTTCCACGAGGACGTCCTCCCCGGGCTGACGGAGGCGGGCATCCACCTGGTCCGCTGGAGCGAGCTGACGGAGAAGGAGCAGGCCCGCCTGTTCACCCTCTTCCGGCACCAGATCTTCCCGGTCCTCACACCCCTCGCGGTCGACCCGGCGCACCCGTTCCCGTACATATCGGGCCTGTCGCTGAACCTGGCCGTGGTCGTGCGCAACCCGGTCACCGGCCACAAGCACTTCGCCCGGGTCAAGGTGCCACCGCTGCTGTCCCGCTTCCTGGAGAGCTCCCCGGGCCGCTACGTCCCCGTCGAGGACGTCATCGCCGCCCACCTGGAGGAGCTGTTCCCGGGCATGGAGGTGCTGCAGCACCACGCCTTCCGGCTCACCCGCAACGAGGACCTGGAGGTCGAGGAGGACGACGCGGAGAACCTGCTCCAGGCCCTGGAGAAGGAGCTCATGCGGCGCCGCTTCGGGCCGCCGGTGCGCCTCGAGGTCGAGGAGTCCATCGACCGCGACGTCCTGGACCTGCTCGTGCGCGAGCTGAAGATCAGCGAGGCCGAGGTGTACCCGCTGCCGGGGCCGCTCGACCTCACCGGCCTCTTCCGGATCCACCGCCTGGACCGGCCCGAGCTGAAGTACCGCGCGTTCGTCGCCGGCACCCACCGCGACCTCGCCGAGGTCGAGTCGGCCTCGGCACCGGACATCTTCGCCGCGCTCCGCAGCCGGGACGTGCTCCTGCACCACCCGTACGACTCGTTCTCCACGTCCGTGCAGGCCTTCCTGGAGCAGGCCGCCGCCGACCCGGACGTCCTCGCCATCAAGCAGACCCTGTACCGGACCTCCGGTGACTCCCCGATCGTCGACGCGCTGATCGAGGCCGCCGAGGCCGGCAAGCAGGTCCTCGTCCTGGTCGAGATCAAGGCCCGCTTCGACGAGCACGCCAACATCAACTGGGCGCGCAAGCTGGAGGAGGCCGGCTGCCACGTCGTCTACGGCCTGGTCGGTCTGAAGACCCACTGCAAGCTGTCCCTCGTGGTCCGCCAGGAGGGCGAGACGCTACGGCGTTACTGCCACGTCGGCACCGGCAACTACCACCCCAAGACGGCCCGGCTCTACGAGGACCTCGGCCTGCTCACCGCCGACCCGCAGGTCGGCGCGGACCTCTCCGACCTGTTCAACCGCCTCTCCGGCTACTCCCGCCGCGAGACGTACCGGCGGCTGCTCGTCGCACCCAAGTCCCTGCGCGACGGCCTGATCTCACGGATCGACAAGGAGGCCCAGCACCACCGGGCCGGACGCCCCGCCTACGTCCGCATCAAGGTCAACTCGATGGTGGACGAGGCGGTCGTCGACGCCCTCTACCGGGCGTCGCAGGCGGGGGTGCCGGTGGACGTGTGGGTGCGCGGGATCTGCGCGATCCGGCCGGACGTCGAGGGCCTGTCGGAGAACATCCGGGTCCGTTCCGTCCTCGGCCGCTTCCTCGAACACTCCCGTGTCTTCTGCTTCGGCAACGGCGGTGAGCCCGAGGTGTGGTTCGGCAGCGCGGACATGATGCACCGCAACCTGGACCGCCGTATCGAGGCCCTGGTCAGGGTCACCGACCCCGCCCACCGGGCGGCGCTGAACCGGCTGCTGGAGACCGGCATGTCCGACGCCACCTCGTCCTGGCACCTCGGCTCGGACGGAACATGGACCCGACACGCGGTGGACGCGGACGGCCGGCCCCTGCGGCACGTCCAGGAGATGCTCATTGACGCCCGGAGGCGCCGGCGTGGCACAGCAACACCTTGAACCGACGGATCCCGACCCCCTGATCAGCCCGGTGACCGGCCCGGTGCCCGCGGGGGCCCTCGCCGGTTACCTGCGGGCCCAGGCCACCGAGTTCCTGCGGGCGCTGCGCCTCCACCGGGAGGCGGGGGCGGGCGCGGCGTCCTCGGAGGGTTCCGTCGAGGCGGCGCTCGCGCTGCGCCGCTCGGCCCGCCGGATCAGCGGCAGCCTGCACACCTTCCAGGCGGTCCTGGACCCCGACTGGTCCGAGGCGATGCGCCCGGAACTGGCCTGGGTCTCCGGCACGCTGGCCCTGGAACACGCCTGCTCGGCACGCCTGGAGCGGCTGCTCCTGGCCCTGCACCGGCTGTCGGGCACGGTGTTCCCGGCCCAGGCGGACGCCGGGAGCGGAACCGGGACGGCCCGGTCGTCCCCTTCGGCCGCCGTCGCCGCCGTCGCCGCCGGGGCGAGCGCGCGTACCGGCACGCGTACGGCGACCGCCTCCGGCCTCGCCGGGACGACGGCCGCCACCGCGGTGTCCGAACGCGGCAAGCTCACCGTGGGCGCCGCGAAGGCCGGTGCCCTGCTGGACCGGCAGCTCACCCTGGCCCGGACCCGGGCGCACTCCGCGGCGCTGCAGGCCCTCGGCTCCTCCCGTTTCCACGCGGTCGCCGACAAGGTCGCCGTGCTGGCCAGCGAGGTTCCGCTGACCGCGGCCGCCGGCTCCGCCGACCTGCGCCCGCTGGCCGCGGCCGCGCGGGAGCGGCTCGTCGACGCCGTCGCCGCGCTGCCCCTGGTCACCGCGGGCAGCCCGTACAACGCGGAGGCGCTGATGCACGGGCTGTCGCCGGACCCGGCCCCGCATCCGCAGGACGTCCCCTGGCACCAGGTCCGCCTGCTGCTGCGCCTGCACCGGTACGCCCGCGAGGTCCTGTACACCACCGTCCCGGCCCCCACCGGCACCGAAGGTCCCGCGGACCGCACCGACCGTGCCGGAAGCCACGCCGGAAGCCACGCGGGAAACCGCGCCGGAAGCACCGGCGACACCGCCCCGGTCCCACCCCCGAACGTCGGCCTCGTCGCCGCGGGCGAAGCCCTGGACCGGCACCGGGACGCCTCCGAGGCGTCGGCGGCCGCGGCGCACGCCGCCCGTACCCCGCGGATCGCCCCGGCCACGGCGTACGCGCTCGGCGTGCTCCACGCGGACCAGCGGCACGACGTGGAGGCGGCGCGGTACGCGTTCCAGCACTGCTGGCAGACGGACGTCGTCGGATCGTTGTAGGGAGGCGCCCGGTGAGCCCGTCCGACAGCTCCCGCCGGCCCGCGGACCCGCACCCGGGCCCGCACCCGGCCGCCGTCACACTCACCGTCCAGGCGGCCGGCTGTGTCCTGTGGCGTCGCTCCCCGGTTGGGGGGACGCTCGAACTGTGTCTCGTGCACCGTCCCAAGTACGACGACTGGTCCTGGCCCAAGGGCAAGCTGAAGCGGGGCGAGGATCCGCTCGCCGGGGCGCTGCGCGAGGTCGCGGAGGAGACGGGCCACTGGGCGGTGCCGGCCGTGGAACTCCCGTCGGCGCACTACGTGGCGAACGGCCGTCCGAAGCGGGTCCGGTACTGGGCCGCCGAGGCCGTCTCCGGCACGTTCACCCCCACCGACGAGGTGGACCGCATCCTCTGGCTCCCCCCGCACATGGCCCGCCGCCGGCTCACCGAGCCGAGGGACACGGACCTGGTGGACGCCCTGCTCGCCACCTTCCGCCCGGGTCGCTAGCGCCCGCCCGTCCCTCTGTCACCACCCGCACCGCCTCCAGGCAACGCGCGGGCAGCCCTCCGGCAACGCCCGGACGACGACCCGGCCGCAGCCCCCCGCCGTACGGGACTGCCCCGTTCCGGCCCGGTATCCGCCCGTGTCCTTGGCGTAAGCGTTCCGTGACCTCACCGCACCGTCCTCAGGGGTTCACCTCTCGTTCATTTACGCCCATCGGCGCCGTCACCTCTTCAGCCTAATTTCGGCCTTACGCGATGCGAACCGCCCGCCGATCGGGCGCCCGCACCGCCCAGACTTCTGACTTCAGACTTCGCACGCCGCCGGATTCAGGACGGCGGCACCTGGAAGGAACTCAAGTGAAGCTTCAGCGCAAGAACCGGCGGGCCCTCGCTCTCGGCGCTCTCGCCGTCTCCGGCGCCCTGGCCCTCACGGCGTGCGGGTCGGACGACACCAGCGGCGGCGACGGCAGCAGCGACTCCTCCGCCAGCGCGCAGACCGGCAACATCCAGTGCGACGACGCCAAGGGCCAGCTTCAGGCCTCCGGCTCCTCCGCGCAGAAGAACGCGATCGACGCCTGGGTCAAGAACTACACGGCCGCGTGCAAGGACGTGCAGATCAACTACCGTCCCGACGGTTCCGGCGCCGGCATCACCGCCTTCCTCCAGGGCCAGACCTCGTTCGCCGGCTCCGACTCGGCGCTCAAGCCGGAGGAGATCGAGGACTCCAAGAAGATCTGCACCGACGGCCAGGCCATCGACCTGCCGATGGTCGGCGGTCCGATCGCGATCGGTTACAACGTCCCGGGTGTCGACGAGCTCGTCCTGGACGCCGCGACCATCTCGGCGATCTTCGACAGCAAGATCACCAACTGGAACGACGAGAAGATCGCGAAGCTCAACCCCGACGCGAAGCTCCCCGACCTGAAGATCCAGGCGTTCCACCGCTCCGACGAGTCCGGCACCACGGACAACTTCACCAAGTACCTGAAGGCCGCCGCGCCGAAGGCCTGGCCCTACGAGCCGGGCAAGTCGTGGGAGGCCAAGGGCGGCCAGTCCGCTCAGGGCTCCTCCGGTGTGGCGCAGCAGGTGAAGCAGGTCGAGGGTGCGATCTCGTACTTCGAGCTCTCGTACGCCAAGGAAGGCATCAAGACCGTCGACGTGAAGACCGAGGCCGCCGAGCCGGTCAAGGCCACGATCGAGAACGCCACGGCCGCCATCGGCGCCGCCAAGGTCGTCGGCACCGGCAAGGACCTCGCGCTGGAGCTGGACTACACCCCCGAGGCCGAGGGTGCCTACCCGCTCGTCCTGGTGACCTACGAGATCGCCTGCGACAAGGGCAACAAGGCGGACACCCTGCCCGCCACGAAGTCCTTCCTGAACTACATGGCCTCCGAGGACGGTCAGGGCCTGCTGGCGGACGCCGGCTACGCCCCGATGCCCGAGGAGATCATCACCAAGGTTCGCGACACCATCTCGAGCCTGAGCTGACCCCGAGTGCGGTCCGGCTCCCCACCAGGGGCCGGACCGCACCGTCCGGTGCACCGCCGCCAGGGGGCCTCGACCGACCAGAGGCCCCGCAGACCGGAGAACCCTGATGGACATATCGACACAGCAGACCGCTCCACCCTCCGTCCCCCCGCCGCCCTCGGCGGAACACAAGCGCGCCGCCCGCGGCGCCACCCGCCCCGGCGACCGGATCTTCCTCGGGTTCTCCCGGGGGTCCGGCATTTTCGTGCTGGTGCTCATGGCCGCGATCGCGGCCTTCCTCACCTACCGCACGGTGATCGCGCTCAGCGAGAACGAGGCCAACTTCTTCACCTCGTTCGACTGGAGCCCCACCGGTAACCCGCCGGAATTCGGCATCGCGGTGCTGGTCTACGGCACCATCGTGTCGTCGGTCATCGCCATGATCATCGCGGTCCCGGTCTCGGTGGGCATCGCGCTGTTCATCACGCACTACGCCCCGCGCAGGTTCAGCGGCGCCGTCGGGTACGTGATCGACCTGCTCGCCGCCGTGCCGTCCATCGTCTACGGCCTGTGGGGCGCCCTCGTCCTGATGCCGCACCTGAACGGCCTCTACGGCTGGCTGAACGACTACCTCGGCTGGACCGGCATCTTCGCCTGGGACGGCGGCGTCGCGCGCTCGCTGTTCACGGTCGGCATCCTGCTCGCCCTGATGATCCTTCCGATCATCACCAGCGTCAGCCGTGAGGTCTTCCGGCAGGCGCCGCAGATGCACCAGGAGGCCGCACTCGCCCTGGGTGCCACCCGCTGGGAGGTCATCCGCATGTCGGTGCTCCCCTTCGGCCGCTCCGGCGTGATCTCCGCCTCGATGCTGGGCCTCGGCCGCGCGCTCGGCGAGACGATGGCCGTGGCCATGGTGCTCTCGCCGGTCTTCGACATCAACGCCAGCCTGCTCGACCCGGGCGGCGGCACGTTCGCGCAGAACATCGCCAGCAAGTTCAACGAGGCCAACCCGCTGGGCCGGGACGCGCTGATCGCGTCCGGTCTGGTGCTCTTCGTGATCACCCTGCTGGTCAACGGCAGCGCCCGTCTGATCATCGCCCGTCGCAAGGAGTACTCGGGGGCCAACGCATGAGCCACGCAACCATCACCCCCAAGTCCGCGAACTCCTTGCGTGGTGCCCGGCTCCCCAAGTGGTACGCCGCCGCCGTCGCCGCCGGCTCCGTCGCGCTGGGCCTCGGCATCAGCACGGTGGCCGGCCTGCACAGCAGCATCCAGTGGGCGCTGATCGCCGCGCTCCTCTTCGTCGTCGGCTCCTACGCCCTGTCGGCCGCGGTCGAGGGCAAGCGCCAGGCCAAGGACCGCACCGCGACCAGCCTGGTCTGGGTTTCCTTCATCATCGCCGTCATCCCGCTGGCCTCCCTCATCTGGGAGACGGTCAAGCAGGGTGTGAAGGTCCTCGACGGCTTCTTCCTCACCCATTCCATGGGCGTCGTCGCCGACGCCGAGCCGGGCGGCGGTATCTACCACGCCATCCTCGGCACCCTGGAGCAGGTCGGCATCGCGGCCCTCATCTCGGTCCCGCTCGGCATTCTGACCGCGATCTACCTGGTCGAGTACGGGCGTGGCAGGCTCGCCCAGGCCGTCACCTTCTTCGTCGACGTCATGACGGGCATCCCGTCCATCGTCGCGGGTCTGTTCATCCTCAGCCTGTGGATCATCATGCTGGACATGGGCTACTCCGGCTTCGCCGGCTCGCTCGCCCTGAGCATCCTGATGATCCCGATCGTCGTCCGCTCCACGGAGGAGATGCTCAAGCTCGTCCCGAACGAGCTGCGCGAGGCCTCTCTCGCGCTCGGCATCCCGAAGTGGCGCACCATCCTGAAGGTCGTCCTGCCGACGTCCATCGGCGGCATCGTCAACGGCGTCATGCTGGCCATCGCCCGCATCACCGGTGAGACCGCTCCCGTGCTGCTGCTGGTCTGGGGTACGGCCACCATCAACGCCAACCCCTTCGACGGCCCTCAGGCGTCACTGCCGATGTACATCTATCTGCAGTACAGCAACGGCTCCGAGCCGGCCTACGACCGTGCCTGGGCGGCGGCCCTGACGCTCATCGCGTTCATCATGATCCTCAACCTCGCGGCCCGCGGCATCGCCCGCTGGAAGGCCCCGAAGACCGGTCGCTGACGCGGCCATCAGCGACACGGACCCGAAAGAAGCAGTGATCCACATGGCCAAGCGCATCGACATCAGCGGCCTCAACGCCTACTACAGTTCCTTCCTCGCCATCGAGGACATCTCGATGACCGTCGAGCCCCGTTCCGTGACGGCCTTCATCGGCCCGTCCGGCTGCGGCAAGTCGACCTTCCTGCGCACCCTCAACCGCATGCACGAGGTCACGCCCGGCGGCAGGGTCGAGGGCAAGGTCATGCTCGACGACGAGAACCTCTACGGCGCCGGCATCGACCCGGTCGCCGTGCGGCGCGAGGTCGGCATGGTCTTCCAGCGCCCCAACCCGTTCCCCACCATGTCGGTCTACGACAACGTGGCGGCCGGTCTGCGCCTGAACGGCAAGTACAAGAAGTCCGAGCTGGACGGCATCGTCGAGAAGTCCCTGAGGGGCGCCAACCTCTGGAACGAGGTCAAGGACCGCCTGAACAAGCCCGGCTCGGGCCTCTCCGGTGGTCAGCAGCAGCGGCTGTGCATCGCCCGCGCGATCGCGGTCGAGCCGAAGGTGCTGCTGATGGACGAGCCCTGCTCCGCCCTGGACCCGATCTCCACCCTCGCCATCGAGGACCTGATCGGCCAGCTCAAGGAGCAGTTCACGATCGTCATCGTGACGCACAACATGCAGCAGGCCGCGCGTGTGTCGGACCGCACGGCGTTCTTCAACCTGGCGGCCGTCGGCCAGCCGGGCAAGCTGATCGAGATCGACGACACGGAGCGCATCTTCTCCAACCCGTCGGTCCAGGCCACGGAGGACTACATCTCCGGCCGCTTCGGCTGATCACTGACCCCTCGCGGTGCTGCATGGCGGTGCCACCGTGAGGACGCGAAGGGCCCGCCCCCCGGTAGCGGGGGCGGGCCCGAGCGCTTTTCGGCACTGCGTGAGGATCCTGCTACATGAGGATCACCAGATAGACCAGCCCGTACGAGGCCGCCGCCACCAGCCCCGCCGCGGGCATGGTGATGAACCACCCCAGGATGATGTTCTTGGCGACGCCCCACCGCACCGCGTTGATGCGCTTCGTCGCCCCGACACCCATGATCGCCGACGTGATCACATGCGTGGTGGAGACCGGCGCCTTGAACAGGTACGCCGTGGCGAACATGATCGACGCGCCGGTCGCCTCGGCCGCGAACCCCTGCGGCGGGTCCAGCTCGATGATCTTCCGGCCCAGCGTCCGCATGATCCGCCAGCCGCCCGCGTACGTACCGGCCGACAGCATCACCGCACAGGCGATCTTCACCCAGATCGGGATGGGATCGCCGTAGTCCTCGACGTCCGCGATGACCAGGGCCATCACCACGATGCCCATCGTCTTCTGCGCGTCCTGGAGACCGTGCCCGAGCGCCATGGCCGCCGCGGACACCGTCTGCGCGATGCGGAAACCGCGCTTGGCCTTGTGCGGGTTGGTCCGCCGGAAGATCCACATGATCGCGGTCATGACCAGGTAACCGGCGATCAGACCGACGACCGGCGACACGAACATCGGGATGACGACCTTGTCCAGCACCCCGTTCCAGTACACGGTCGTCCCGCCGGCCAGCGCCGCCCCCACCATGCCGCCGAACAGGGCGTGCGAGGAGGAGGACGGCAGTCCGAAGTACCAGGTGATGAGGTTCCAGGTGATCGCGCCGACGAGCGCGGCGAACAGGATCCCCATGCCCGTCGAGCCCTCGGGGGTCTGGATCAGCCCCTCACTGACCGTCTTGGCGACCCCGGACCCCAGGAAGGCACCGGCCATGTTCATGACGGCGGCCATCGCGAGGGCCACCCGCGGGGTGAGCGCACGGGTCGAGACCGAGGTGGCGATGGCGTTCGCCGAGTCGTGGAAGCCGTTCGTGTACGTGAAGAAGAGCGCGACCCCGATGGTCACGACCAGAGCGAAGGTGTCCATGAAGGGGCTCAGGACTCCTTGACGGCAATGGTCTCGACTGTGTTCGCCACGTGCTCGAAGGCGTCGGCCGCCTCCTCCAGGACATCCACGATCTGCTTCAGCTTGAGCACCTCGATGGCGTCGTACTTGCCGCTGAAGAGATGGGCCAGCAGTTTCCGGTGGATCTGGTCGGCCTGGTTCTCCAGGCGGTTGACCTCGATCCAGTACTCGGTGAGGTTGTCCATGGTGCGCAGGTTCGGCATGGCCTCGGCCGTGAGCTCGGCGGCCCGCGCCAGCACCTCGATCTGCTGGTCGACGCCCTTGGGCAGTTCCTCGACGTTGTAGAGGACGACCAGGTCGACGGCCTCCTCCATGAAGTCCATGATGTCGTCGAGGGAGGAGGCGAGGGAGTAGATGTCCTCGCGGTCGAAGGGCGTGATGAACGAGGAGTTCAGCTGGTGGAAGATCGCGTGCGTGGCGTCGTCACCCGCGTGTTCCGCGGCCCGCATGCGCTCTGCGATCTCGACCCGGGCGGGGCCGTCCGCCCCGAGCAGTTCCATCAGGAGTTTCGAGCCCGTGACGATGTTGTCCGCGGACGCGGCGAACATGTCGTAGAAGCTCGTCTCCCTGGGGGTCAGACGAAAGCGCACGTGGGGTCCTCGGGATGCATCGGTTTCGGTGAGGCTGGTGCCGGGCGCACCATCCAGCCACGACTGTCGGGCCGTCCACCAGTGTCACCCATTCGGTATCGGGCAACAGGCACGGGGGCGGTCCGAGGGCCGTGACGCGGCTGCTGCCCGTGGACATCAGCCACAGTGCCTATACCCAGCAAAGTTCGCTACCATATACCCGCCAGGGGTATATGTCGCCCGCCACTGCACCAGGAGGACGCGATGACGACCACCGAGACCGGCGCCGGCGCGCCCTCCTCCCCGGACACCCCGGACATCACGGACGTGACGTACACCACGGACGTGACCGAGACGACCGGCCCCACGGCCGTCGTGACCGACCACGACCGGGGCATCCACGGCTACCACCACCAGAAGCAGGAGCACGGCAAACGCCTGCGCCGCATCGAGGGCCAGATCCGGGGCCTGCAGCGCATGGTCGACGAGGACGTCTACTGCATCGACATACTCACCCAGGTGTCCGCCTCCACCAAGGCGCTGCAGTCCTTCGCACTGCAACTGCTGGAGGAGCACCTGCGCCACTGCGTCGCCGACGCGGCCCTCAAGGGCGGCGACGAGATCGACGCCAAGGTGAAGGAAGCGACCCAGGCGATCGCCCGCATGCTACGGACGTGACCTGAGCGAACCGCCCGGACCGACCCCCGGCTCCGTGCACACCTCGGCCACCTTCAGCACCTTGTCTATGCTCTCCAGGCTGAGCCGGCCCGGCGCGGCCGAAGCGGCGATGATCAGCTCCCCGCACAACTCGATCTCGGCGAGGGCCACATAGTCCCGAACCGACCCACCACCGAGCGGGGCCACACACGTCACCTCATCCATACCGTCATACGGGCAGAGGTCCCCTAGCGTAGGCAGCACCCCGCGCCCCGCGCATGGCACGTAAGGGCTAGTTCACGCCGGTCATTCCTCGGCGATCCGGCCCGCGTAGATGTCGGCGGGCTCCGGGAGGCGGACGTCGGCGGGGGCGCCGAAGTCGTAGAGGAGGGTGGTGGAGGCGACGGCGACCGGCTCCTCCCGCTCGCCGTTCATGAAGCTGAACCGGTGGCGGACCTTCCGGATGCGCCCCTCGCCGTCCAGGTAGACGTCGAAGGGAACCTCGGCGGTGGCGAATCCGGTCGCCGCCGCACCCAGCGGCCCCTTGTTCGCCTCGGAGGCGGCACGCGCGGCCTCGTGCAGATCCGCCGTGCCCCGGTAGTGCCGCACCTCGGCCCCGGCCAGCTCCGTCCTGCCCACGAAGGTCGCGGACCGCGTCCCGCGCAGCAGCTCGGCCGCGGCGAACGGGTCGGTGACGCCGCCGGTGACGAGGTTCCCGTCGGACAGCGTCCGGGTGTCCACCCGCACCCACTTGTCGGCGGGCACCCCGGCGCCCCGGTTCTTCATGAACAGCGCGCCCGGAGCGAGCAGCTCGGTGATGGGCCGGCGCACCGACGTACCGGACGGGTCCTGCGGCAGCAGCACCTTCAGCCGCCCCAGCCGCTTCCGGTAGTCGTACACACCCTCCCCGCGGATGGTCACCCGGGTGCCGCCGGTGGCCATCTCCATCGAGGTGCGCGCCCTGGAGCTGCCCGCGTCCACCAGCGCGTCCGCGGCCTTTCGCACCACCGCCACCGCCGCCGAGCCGCCGGACGAGCCGCCGGTCGCGGCCCCGCTGCTGCCGCCGCACCCCGCGAGGCCGCCGAGCAGCAGACAGCCGACAGCTCCGAGGGCAACGACCGCACCACCGGTCCGCCCACGCCGCAGTTCTCGTCCCGCCATGCTCCGCCTACCCCCGCTACGTCCGACACGGGCCGCCTGTTCTCTCCCGGTTAACGACCGGTAGGGGACCCCGTCACGCAGACACACCCGGAGCGGTACCTTTGTCGGGTGGAACAGCAGGGAGCCGCAGTAAGCCTCCAGGAACACAGGACAACCACATCCGAGCAGGGGCGCTTCTGCGTCGCCCGCTGTGTCTGCGGCTGGCGCGGCCCCGCGAGGAGAGCCAGAAGCCAGGCCCGTACGGACGCCCAGAAACACTCGGTGGAGTGACCCGGACCGGGGAACCACCCCGGGGCCACTCCACCTCATGGCATCCATCACACGGGACGACGGTCACGCCGCCAGGTCGCGCTCCCCCGGCCCGGACTGCCGGGCCTCTCCCGGGGTCACCCGCGCCCCGGCCCCGTTCCCTTTGATCAGCCACGCGCCCCGCCGTGACTGCTCGATCGTCCGCATCAGCGGGGTCAGCAGCGCCATGGCGGGCGGCGACAGCAGCAGCGCGACGGACGTACCGAGCGCGAGCCCGCCCACGACGTCCGTCGGGTAGTGCACGCCCATGTAGACCCGGATGAACCCGCCCAGCACGCCGAGCACCAGGCCGATGAGCCCGAGCCGCCGGTTGGCCAGGAACAGCCCCACCGCCAACGCCATGCAGAGCGTCGCGTGGTCGCTGACGAACGAGTAGTCGGTCTTGCCGTCGACCAGGACCTCGAGCCCCTCATGGTCGAGGAAGGGCCGGCGCCGCTCCACGAACTCACGTATCGGCACGTTCACCAGGACCGCGACGCCCGCCGCGAGCGGGGCCCACACCAGGGCCGCCACGGTCGGGGCCGCGTCCTCGCCGCCCCGCTTCCTGACGCCCCACCAGCACCACAGCAGCAACCCCAACAAGGCGAACAGCAGGCCGAACTCGCCCACGAACTCCATGAGGTGGTCGAACCACGGCGGTGCGGCCTTCGCCAGGCCGTTGATGTCATAGAGCAGGTCGACGTCGGGGTTCGACCCGGAATCTGCGAGTCCAGCCATGGTGCTGAGGCCCCTTCGTCATCTCTTCCGGCGCACCGTGCGTACGCCGCTACCCCACCCCCGTGGTGTAGATCCGCTGGCCTGTTCGGCTACGACAACAGGAACGCACGACCCCCGTCGATACGTTCCGTACTCCATCGAATGATCACGCAGACGTTATCGAAGAGAGATGCGTCGTCGCAGCTCAGGGGGCTGCTCCACGCATCGCTCAGACCGTCGTGGGGAGCGCTTTCGCGCCATCTTCGGTGACGCGGGTGGCACCAAAGTAGTCAGGTGTGTCGATCGGGTCGAATCGGATCACGGCACCCGGACGCGGTGCGTCGATCATGTACCCACCGCCGACGTAAATGCCCACATGCCGGATGGCTCGCGAATCGGTGAGGTCGTCCGAGAAGAAGACCAGATCGCCGGGGAGCAGTTCGTCCCGCGCGGGGTGCGGTCCCGCGTTGTACTGATCGTTCGCCACCCGCGGGAGCGTGATCCCCACGCTCTCGTACGCGGCCTTGGTCAGCCCCGAGCAGTCGAAGCGTCCTCCCTGGTCAGCGGTGCCGTTACCGCCCCAGAGGTAGAGCGTGCCGAGCTTCTTCTGCGCGTAGTCGATGGCTCCGGCGGCCTGCTTGGAGGGGTCGACCCGGCCGACCGGCGCGGCGAAGCTCTTCTCCAGCGAGAGGATGCGCTTGACGTAGTTCTGCGTCTCCTTGTAGGGCGGCACACCGCTGTACTTGATGACCGCGTACGCCCCGGCGTTGTACGAGGCCAGCATGTTTTCGGTCAGATTCCCCGGCACGTCCTTCACATAGCCCGCGAGGGCGCAGTCGTACGTCGCCGCCGAGGGAATCGCGTCGTTCGGGTCCCACACGTCCCGGTCGCCGTCGCCGTCCCCGTCGACACCGTGGGTGGCCCAGGTGCCGGGGATGAACTGGGCGATGCCCTGCGCCGCCGCGTGGCTCTGCGCCTTCGGGTTGAACCCGCTCTCCTGGTACAACTGCGCGGCGAGCAGAGCCGGGTTGATGGCCGGGCAGAGATTGCCCCACTTCTGCACGAGGGCCTGGTACGCGGCCGGCACGGTCCCCTTCGCCAGCGTCTTGGCGGCACCGCCGCCGACCGTGCCCGCGAGGTTCCCGGCGATGACGAAGACGCCGACGGCGAGCACCATGACGAAGGCGAGCGCGGAACCCACAGCGACACTTGCCGCGATCCAGGCCTTACGCACCGTCAACCGCCCCTCACCGTCCCGGAGTCCGCTGCCCACGTCAGCATAGAGGCGCCCGCCCCCCTCCGGGGTGATCACGGGAGGGACGGGAACACATGTGCCGCGTGGGGCAGGACGCACGGCGTCAGCCGCACTCCGCCCACAGGACCTTCCCCCCGGTCAGCGCCCCCACACCCCACGAGGAGGCGCAGGCCCGCACCAACGGCAGCCCCCGCCCGTTCTCCGCCTCGTCCGGCGGTGCGTCGAGCGGCGCCCCGTCGCCGAACCCGGGCGGAACACGCGGGTCCGTGTCCCACACCCCGACCCGCAGCCGCCCCGGCTCCGCCGAACGCAGCCGCAGGGCGTAGGGGCCGGCGGTGTGCAGATGGGCGTTGGCGAGGAGCTCGGCGGCCACCAGCTCGGCGGTGGGCACGAGTTCGGCGAGACCGTGCGCCCCCAGCACGGTCCGCAGGGTGACCCGGGCGATGCGCGGAGCACGGGGATCGTGCGGGAGCTGAAGGACGTACGACCAGGGCGGGTTTACGGTGGGCATGGAAGTCTCCGATCACTAACGGAAGTTGGCGGGTTGCGTACGGTGGTGACCCAGTGGCATGCCGATCCGTCGATCGGTGCGCTTCTGAGGGCGGGGCGCCGAGCACTGAAGTAACGCCGCCCCAACTAACGTGTTAGCTAAATATCTGAATCTGCATTAGTTTCCGCCCTTGTGGGTGACCGTAGCGCCAGGGAGGCGTCAGGACCGTGAGAACCAGTCCAACCGGCCGTCGGCTCCGATTGGGCGTGGAGCTGCGAAAACTGCGGGAGCGCGCAGGGCTCACCGCGACAGAGGCCGGTCAACTTCTCGGCGTGAAGCAGAACCAGATCAGCAACACCGAGGCCGGGCGCATCGGCGTGAGTCCCGAGCGCGTGCGCACCCTGGCCCACCACTACAAGTGCGGCGACACTGCTCTCATCCAGGCACTCAGCGACATGACGGCCGACCGCAGACGCGTGTGGTGGGAGGAGTACCGGGAGATCCTGCCCGCCGCACTGCTGGATCTGGCCGAAGTCGAGCACCACGCGACCCGTCTGCGCGGTGCCGTGACCGTGCACATCCCGGGACTGCTCCAGACCACCGAACACGCTCGTGCGCTGTTCCGTCACGTGGTGCCCGAGTTCCCGCCCCCGGACATCGAGCACCGGGTGTCGTTCCGCATCAAGCGTCAGGCCGTGCTGTACCGCGACTCGCCTGCCCCTTATCAGGCCATCATTCACGAGGCCGCCCTACGGATGCAGTTCGGCGGCCCCACCATCGCCACCGCACAACTGCGACACCTACTGGACATGAGCGAGCGGGAGCACATCACCCTGAAGGTGCTGCCGTTCGCCGCCGGAGGCTTCCCGGGATCGGGGCAGTCGATCTTCTACTCGCACGGACCCGTCCCCCAACTGGACACCGTCCATCTCGACCAGTCGCACGGCCCCGTCTTCCTCGACGCCGAGGCCCAACTGGACATGTACCGCGTATTGCTTGAACGGCTGGACTCCCGGGCCCTCGATCCGGAAGCGTCCCGTGACGTGATCCACCACCTGCTCCGAGACACGTGAGAGGAACCGCGATGCCCCTCCTCAAGTGGCAGAAGTCGTCTCTGTGCGGCACGGGGGACTCGTGCGTACATGTGGCAGCCACCCCCGGGTCCATCCACATAACCGAGTCCGCTGATCCCAGCGGAGCGATACTCACCATCACGCCGGACGACTTCCTGAGCCTCCTTCAGACGCTGAAGGGAGAACGGGAGCTGGCAGCCAACCGACCCATCGCCATCGACGTGACCGTCGATGACGACCTCACCGTCCGCATCCACGCCGGCGCGACCCCCGGGACCGCCGTCACCACGGACCGCCGCCGGTGGGACACCTTCGTCCTCGGCGTGCGCGCGGGTGAGTTCGACCATTTCGTGGCCGAACCGTGATACACAGAGTGACGATACGACTCATCACCCATCGGCTCGCTCCCCTCCCAGGGACCGGCGCGCGCCGGTGAGAAGCTTTCTTCATACGAAACCCGCCAACTAATGACGCCGAGTCGACATCCGACGGCGTCATCGTCGGCAACAATGAGGCCTGACCTCTGCATGCCCGCAGGGGGCACGGAACGACCCGACAGGGGCGGTGACTTACATGTTCTTTGCGGCCGACGAGGGAGACATCAACACCATCATCGGCGGGATCGCTCCCGACTGGGGCCCCTTCGGCAGCTTGGGCAACGAGGCCAAGGTCATGATCGAAGTGGTCATGGCGCTCGCCATCCTGATCTGCCTGGGCATCGCCATCTGGGGAGCGGCGAAGCAGCGCATCGGCGCGACGGCGCTGCGCGACACCTTCAGCGCGGAGCAGGGCAAGGGCCTGATCATCGCGGGCCTGACAGGGGTCTTCATCATCGGCTCCCTGGGCACGGTGTTCACCATCGTGTACGGGATGGCCGTGTAGGAGACCCACCATGCCTCCGACCGGGCCCGTCCGGCCTCCCCTTCCACCCCACCCGCCCGTCGCGCCCACCGGCTGAGGTTGCGTTTCCCTGATGTCGACTCATAACACCGCGCCCGCGCGGGGACCAGCACGGCTACCGTCGTACATGGAGTACGTGGAGTACGAGGTGTTTCCGCACAACGCTGAGGGGGCGTACGCGGTATGAGTCTCGGAGACGAGCACGGGAACTCCGGTGGGTACGGCGGCACGGGCCAGACGCACACCCGCCTGCCGGAGGCCGACGTCAGCCCGTACGCCGGTGGGCGCAGAGGCGGCGGCCGTACGTCGTCGCGCAGCCTGGTCACGGTGGTCGGCGTGGTGGTGCTCCTGATCGCCGCGATCGCCTTCGCGAACCGTGGAGGAGACGATTCCTCCCCGGGCGCGGACAACGACTCCCCGAAGGCGGCGGCGACGGCCCCCTCCGGGGAGAAGCCCGTGCAGTCGGCGAACGCCGGCATCCCCTCAGGCTTCGCCCACAACCGCCAGGGAGCGGAAAGCGCGGCGGCGAACTACGCGGTGGCACTGGGCTCGGCCGAGATGTTCAACAAGAACCGGCGCGACGCCATATTGGGCACGGTGATCGTCCCCGCACGGGTCGCGGACTTCAAGGCCAGCCTGAACAAGGCGTACACGCCGGAGTTCAACAAGAACGTGGGCCTGAACGAAGACGGCACCACACCCAAGGGCGCCACGTTCGTCTCCCGTACAAGCCCGATCGGTACCAAGGTCATCGAGTCGTCCGCCAACGCCGCGACGGTCGAAGTCTGGTGCAGCGGCCTCCTGGGGCTCGCGGGCGAGAGCTCCACCAACCCGGTCACCAGCAGCTGGTTCACCATCACCATTCAGCTTGAGTGGACCAACGACGACTGGAAGATCGTGTCCCACTCCCAGAAGGATGGCCCCGCGCCGGTTCCCGGCGACGAGCGGGCCTCCAGCGCCGAAGAGATGGCGAAGACCGTCGAGGAGTACGGAGGGTTCACGTATGCCCGGTAATCGTCGCCTGCTCAAGCTGGCTGGCATCGTCACGGTCGTTCAGGCATCAGCCGTCCTCTTCGCCACGCGTGCCTTCGCAGAACCCACGCCGACACCGGCGGGCAGCAACGACCCCTGCGACCTGATCCACGGTCCCGCCAAGGACTACTGCGACCGCGGCGGAGGCGGCAGCGGCGGCTCCGGCGGAGCCGACCGCCTCAACGACCCCACCACCGCCCTCGACCCCCTCGCCGCCCTGGCAAGGGGCTGCGCCGATGCCGCGGCCTGGACGATAAAGAAGCTCAGTGCCGCCGTCGACGAGACGGCCGCCGTGGACTTCACCAACCCGACGTTCCGTCAGCAGTACGCCGTCGTCTTCGCGGCGTCGACGATCCTGACGCTGCTGCTGTGGCTGCTGGCCGTCGCCAAACGGGCCGTACGAGGCGTCCCCCTCACGACCGCCCTCTCGGAGGCCATCGGCTTCCTCTGGCTCACGGTCCTGGCCTCGGCGTTCACCCCGCTGATCCTCTACACCATCGTGTCGGCCACGGACAGCGTGACCGACGTCCTGGCGGCGGCGACGGGCAACCAGACGGACACGTTCTTCGGCACGTTCGCGGGCGCCCTGGAGAAGGGCGAGGGCATCGGCGGCGGCCCGATCATGCTGATCATCGTCTCGCTGGTGTCGATCCTCGCGGCCGGCGTCCTGTGGCTTGAGCTGGTCATCCGTGCGGCCCTGCTCTACGTGGGCGCGCTGCTCGGCACGGTCGTGTACGCGGGACTGGTCGACAAGAACCTGTGGGGGCACGTCCGGCGCTGGGCGGGCATCATGATCGCGGTGATCCTGGTGAAACCGGTCATCGTCATCGTGCTGGGCCTGGCGGGCGCGCTGTCCTCCGACGACGGGCCCAACGCGTTCTCCGCCGTGGTGTCGGGTCTGGCGATCATCCTGCTGGCCATCTTCGCCAGCGCGATGATCTACCGCTTCGTGCCGGGCTTCGGCGACGAGATCGCGAACTCCCGCAACAACCGCATCATGCAGGGCGCCGAGAGCAAGGCCGCCGCCGTCATGAGCTCCCCGGCGACCATGGTCGCGCAGGGCATCAAGACCCACAGCACCCGCGCCGACAGCAACGGAGGCGGCCAGTCCTCGTCGTCCGGCGGCGCGCGCCCCTCCAACCCCGCCTCCGGCGGAGTCGCCGCGCACAGCTCGCGCCCCTCGAACGGCGGCGGATCTGTCCCCTCCGCCGCACCCGCACCCCGCTCGGGCAGCCCGGTGACCACGCCGCACGCCGGCCGGAGCAACAGCAGCAGTACCAACAGCACGGGAGGTGAAGGGCGTTGACGACCGATTCCCACCTGTCCCATCCGGTCACGCCCCGCCGTACGTATCTGATCGGCCGGGCCCGGCCGAACGCGATCGTCGGCCGCAATCGGGAGACCGGGGAGATCGCGCTGATCGTCCTGGGCGCGTTCTTCGGCATGATGGCCGGTCTCCTCGTCCCCGTGCTGTCCCTGCGGATCGTGCTGCTCGCGGGCCTCCCGATGATCGCGCTGGCCGCCGTGTACGTGCCGTACCGGGGCCGCACGTTCTACAAGTGGTTCGAGATCAACCGGAGCTACCGGCGGACCGTGCGCCAGGGCACGACGTACCGCTCGGGTGTCGTGGAAGCGGGTACGCGGCTGGACGGCCGGGAGGTCGAGGTCGGGCCGCCGCCCGGGATCGGGCGGATCACCTGGCTCGCCGCCCCCTTCGGGCCCGACGAGATCGCCGTGCAACTGCACGCGGACCGCAAGACGGTCACCGCGGCCATCGAGATCGAGGGCCCCGGCGTGGGCCTGCGCGACTCCGAGGACCAGGAGGCCCTCGTCGACCGCTTCGGCACGCTGCTCAAGCACGTGGCGAACGGCGACGGCTTCGTGACCCGCATCCAGATGCTCGCCCGCACCCTGCCCGCCGACCCCGACGCGCACGCCAAGGACGTCTCCCTGCGCGGGGACGAGAAGGCGCCGCCGTGGCTCCAGCAGTCGTACGACCAGCTGCAGTCGATGGTGTCGACCAGCAGCGAACAGCACCGCGCCTACCTCGTCGCCTGCATGCACTACACGCGGGAGCTGGCCGCCGAGGCCAACGCGATGGCCCGCGCGGTGCGCACTCAGAGCCGCCGCAAGGTGGACCGGGACGCCGGACTGGCCGTCGTCATGGCCCGTGAGCTGACCGACATCTGCTCCCGGCTCCAGGAGGCCGACATCCGCGTACGGCAGCCGCTCGGCCAGAGCAGGCTGTCCTCGCTGATCCACTCCATGTACGACCCGGACCACCCGATCGACCACATCCAGGCGATGACCAAGCGCAACGCCTGGCCCGCCGAACTGGACGCCATGGAGCCCACCTACCTCCAGGCCAAGACCCGCGAGTCGTCCACCCGTGCCCCCTGGTGCCACGCCACGGCCTGGATCAAGGAGTGGCCGATGACCCCGGTGGGCGTCAACTTCCTCGCGCCCCTCCTCGTCCACACGCCGGACGTGATCCGTACCGTCGCCGTCACGATGGACCTGGAACCCACCGAGGTCGCCATCGAGCGCATGCTGACGGAGAAGACCAACGACGAGGCCGAGGCGTCCCGCGCCGCGAAGATGAACCGCACGGTCGACCCGCGCGACATCGCCGCGCACGGCCGGCTCGACCAGCGCGGCGAGGACCTCGCCAGCGGCGCGGCCGGCGTCAACCTCGTCGGCTACATCACCGTCTCCTCCCGCAATCCCGAGGCGCTGGCCCGCGACAAGCGGACCATCCGGGCCTCGGCCGGAAAGTCGTACCTGAAGCTGGAGTGGTGCGACCGCGAGCACCACCGCGCCTTCGTGAACACACTCCCGTTCGCCACCGGCATTCGAAGGTAGGGGCTGAGTCCGATGCGGGATCCGCTGTCCGTCGTCACCGACGCCTTCACGTCCTTCCTGTTCGGGAAGGTCGAGACGACACGGCTGCCGGTGCGCACGTCCACCGGCCAGGCGCAGGCCGTCTACCTGCCGACGGCCGCCCCCGGCCTCGGCGACTCCGGCGTCATCATCGGCCGCGAGGTCTACTCCGGCAAGGGCTACATCTACGACCCGTTCCAGCTCTACGGCCAGCAGCTGCCCGCGCCGCACTGGCTGGTCCTCGGCGAGTCCGGCAACGGCAAGTCGGCCCTGGAGAAGACGTACGTCCTGCGCCAGCTGCGCTTCCGTGACCGCCAGGTCGTCGTCCTGGACGCCCAGGGCGAGGACGGGGTCGGCGAATGGAACCTCATCGCGCAGGAGCTGGGGATCACCCCCATCCGGCTGGACCCGACGGCCGCCCTGAACCACGGCATCCGGCTCAACCCGCTCGATCCGACCATCACCACGACGGGCCAGCTCGCGCTGTTGCGCACCATCATCGAGGTCGCGATGGGGCACGGCCTGGACGAGCGCTCCGGCTTCGCCCTCAAGGTCGCACACGCCTACGTCACCGAGACGATCGTCGAACGCCAGCCGGTCCTCACCGACATCGTCGAGCGGCTGCGCCACCCCGAACCGGAGTCGGCGGAGGCGATGAACGTCGCCATAGACGACGTACGGGCCTGGGGCCTGGACGTCGCCCTGGTCCTCGACCGGCTCGTCGACGGCGACCTGCGCGGCATGTTCGACGGCCCGACGACGGTCGGCATCGACCTGGACGCGCCGCTGATCGTCTTCGACCTGTCCCACATCGACCGCAACTCCATCGCCATGCCGATCCTGATGGCGATCGTCGGCGTCTGGCTGGAGCACACCTGGATCCGACCCGACCGGAAGAAGCGCATCTTCCTGGTCGAGGAGGCCTGGCACATCATCAACAGCCCGTTCGTCGCCCAGCTGTTCCAGCGCCTGCTCAAGTTCGGGCGTCGGCTCGGCCTGTCCTTCGTCGCGGTCGTCCACCACCTGTCCGACGTGGTGGACGGCGCGGCGGCCAAGGAGGCGGCTGCCATCCTGAAGATGGCGTCGACCCGGACCATCTACGCCCAGAAGGCCGACGAGGCACGGGCGACGGGCAGAGTACTGGGCCTGCCCCGGTGGGCGGTGGAGATCATCCCCTCACTCACCCCGGGCATCGCGGTCTGGGACGTCAACGGCAACGTGCAGGTCGTCAAACACCTGATCACCGAGACCGAGCGCCCGCTGGTCTTCACCGACCGCGCGATGACCGAGTCCTCCGCCGACCTGCCCCACGACGCCCTGCTCGCCGCCGAACTGGAGGCGGAGGAGCGGGCGGCGGCCTTCGTGGAACAGCACGTCGGCGACTCCCGGTCGACGGTGGCGTGAGGGCGCCGGGGTGACAGGGAAGAGGAACAGCACGTGAGACCGGACGGTCACGGCCACAGCAGCGGACGCCATGGCCAGGGCGGAGTCCCGGACGGACTGCTGGTCGGGCTGCTCGCGTTCCTGCTCGGCATCACCCTGCTGGTCTGGACGGCCACCGGCCTCGCGGGCCTCGTCGCCCGCGGCTCCTGGCCGTCCGGCGTCACCTTCACCCGCACCCCGGTCGCCATGCGGCACCTCGTCGCCGAACCCCACGACATCCCGGGCGCCTGGCCGGACATCCCCGCCTCCGCCCTCTCGGGGTACGGGCTGTTCTGGGGCCTGTTCATCGGCCAGCTGATGCTGTTGCTGGTCCTCACCCTCTTCGTCCTGGGCACGGTGGCCCGGTGGCGGGCGGTACGGGCCCGGCGGAAGGCGGAGCGGGCGGCGGGCGCGACCGCGGCGCCGGAGCCTGTTCCGGAGCCGATCCAACACGAGGTACCGACACCGAGAGCAGCACCCGAGCCCGTACGAGAACGGGAGCGGGAAACGGCACCACTCCCCAGCACAGCACCACCCCAGGAGACCACCTTCACCGAAGCCCTCCCGCCCTCGGTGGCCTCCGCCCACCCGGTGTTCTACGGCTCCCCGGACACCCGGCACACCACCGCCGCCTCGGCCGTACGGGACGCGGAGGGCCCCACCCTCGTCGTCACCTCCAACCCCTCCCTCTGGGCGGAGACCAAGGACGCGCGGGCGAAGCTCGGCCCCACCCACCTCTACGACCCGACCCACCTCTGTGACACCCCGGCCCGCCTCCACTGGTCCCCCACGGCCGGCTGCGAGGACAAGGAGACGGCCGTCGCACGCGCCGCCGCCCTGCTGGCCCCGGTCCGCCCCGCCTCCCGGCTCGACGAGGCCGTCAGCGACACCGCTCAGACCCTTCTACGGAGTTACCTGCACGCCGCCGCCATCGACGGCCGCACCATCCGCCACGTCCACCGCTGGGCGCAGGGCAGCCAGGTCCAGGACGCGGTACGCGTGCTGCGGACCAACCCCAAGGCCGCTCCGGGCACCGCGGGCGAACTCGAGGCGACCCTCACCGCGTATCCGGAACGCCGGGACATCGCCCAGCAACTGACGACGCGTGCGCTGTCCGCCCTGTTCACGGTCAACATCCGCGAGGCATGCACTCCGAACCGAACTGATGCCCTCGCCCTGGATTCCTTCGTCCACGAAACGGGCACGCTTTATGTGGTGGGTGAATCCATCGAGGATCCCCGCACCCAGCCGGGTGCGATGCCGTTGCTGACGGCCCTCACCGCAAGCGTGGTCGAGCACGGCCGGCGCATGGCCGAACGGTCATCCTCCGGTCGGCTCGACCCACCATTCACGCTGGTCCTGGACGACGTGGCGGCCGTGGCCCCCCTCCCCCAGCTCCCGGAGCTCCTGACCACCGGCGCGGACCGGGGCATGCCCACCCTGGCCCTCCTCCGCTCCCGCGAACAGGCCCGCGCCCGCTGGCCTCACGACGAACTGCCGGTGTAGGCACCGCAGTTCAGCGCTCGACGACCATCTCCAGCTCGTGCTCGTCCGGCTTCCCCGCCAACGGCAGGGTCACCCCGCTCTCCACGAAGCCCGCCTTGCGGTAGAAGCCGAGGGCACGCGCGTTGTCCGGGTGCACGATGAGCCGCACCCGCTCCAACCCCACCCCCCACGCCCACTCCAGCGCGGCCTCGAACAGCGCCTTGGTGAGCCCGTTCCCCCGGTGCTCGGGCCGTACGAACACCCCGAGGAGATGCCCCTGCCGCCGCTCGACGGTGAACCCGGCCAAGTCCGTCGTACCGGGCTCCTCGACCAGTACGGCGACCGACCCCACCCAGGTGCCGTCCGCCGTTTCGGCGATGAACTGCCGCATCCCGTCCGCACCCTCGGCCGCACGCGCCGTCCGCTCCTGCCAGTACGTGTCGGGCCGCGTCACCGCCGTCTCGTACGTCTCCAGGAAGGCGATGTCCGCGACCGGGTCCCGCAACGCGATGAGCCGCAGCCCCTTCACCGCGGCCCACTCCTCGGCCCGCACCTGCCGGATCACATGGTCCTCGAAAGCGGTGCCGATCCCCGCCCCTGGACGCGTAGTAGTCATGCCGGCCACCGTAGTACCGGGGCGCCACCGCCCTCACCCGATTTACTGTCGGCGACCCCTTAAATGCAGAAAGCCCCGCACCATATCGGTGCGGGGCTCTCCCACAATTTGTTCGGCGGCGTCCTACTCTCCCACAGGGTCCCCCCTGCAGTACCATCGGCGCTCTGGGGCTTAGCTTCCGGGTTCGGAATGTAACCGGGCGTTTCCCCCACGCTATGACCACCGAAACACTATGAAACACTCAACCGCACCACACCACGGGCGTGGGGTCGTTCGTGGTTTCAGAACCAACACAGTGGACGCGAGCAACTGAGGACAAGCCCTCGGCCTATTAGTACCGGTCAACTCCACACCTTACGGCGCTTCCATATCCGGCCTATCAACCCAGTCGTCTACTGGGAGCCTTACCCCATCAAGTGGGTGGGAGCCCTCATCTCGAAGCAGGCTTCCCGCTTAGATGCTTTCAGCGGTTATCCCTCCCGAACGTAGCCAACCAGCCATGCCCTTGGCAGAACAACTGGCACACCAGAGGTTCGTCCGTCCCGGTCCTCTCGTACTAGGGACAGCCCTTCTCAAGACTCCTGCGCGCGCAGCGGATAGGGACCGAACTGTCTCACGACGTTCTAAACCCAGCTCGCGTACCGCTTTAATGGGCGAACAGCCCAACCCTTGGGACCGACTCCAGCCCCAGGATGCGACGAGCCGACATCGAGGTGCCAAACCATCCCGTCGATATGGACTCTTGGGGAAGATCAGCCTGTTATCCCCGGGGTACCTTTTATCCGTTGAGCGACGGCGCTTCCACAAGCCACCGCCGGATCACTAGTCCCGACTTTCGTCCCTGCTCGACCCGTCGGTCTCACAGTCAAGCTCCCTTGTGCACTTACACTCACCACCTGATTGCCAACCAGGCTGAGGGAACCTTTGGGCGCCTCCGTTACCCTTTAGGAGGCAACCGCCCCAGTTAAACTACCCATCAGACACTGTCCCTGATCCGGATCACGGACCCAGGTTAGACATCCAGCACGACCAGACTGGTATTTCAACGACGACTCCACCACCACTGGCGTGGCGGCTTCACGGTCTCCCAGCTATCCTACACAAGCCGAACCGAACACCAATATCAAACTGTAGTAAAGGTCCCGGGGTCTTTCCGTCCTGCTGCGCGAAACGAGCATCTTTACTCGTAGTGCAATTTCACCGGGCCTATGGTTGAGACAGTCGAGAAGTCGTTACGCCATTCGTGCAGGTCGGAACTTACCCGACAAGGAATTTCGCTACCTTAGGATGGTTATAGTTACCACCGCCGTTTACTGGCGCTTAAGTTCTCAGCTTCGCCACCCCGAAGAGTGACTGACCGGTCCCCTTAACGTTCCAGCACCGGGCAGGCGTCAGTCCGTATACCTCGCCTTACGGCTTCGCACGGACCTGTGTTTTTAGTAAACAGTCGCTTCTCGCTGGTCTCTGCGGCCACCCCCAGCTCACCGAGTAAATCGGATCACCGGTGATGGCCCCCCTTCTCCCGAAGTTACGGGGGCATTTTGCCGAGTTCCTTAACCATAGTTCACCCGAACGCCTCGGTATTCTCTACCTGACCACCTGAGTCGGTTTGGGGTACGGGCCGCCATGAAACTCGCTAGAGGCTTTTCTCGACAGCATAGGATCGTCCACTTCACCACAATCGGCTCGGCATCGGGTCTCAGACTACGTGTCAGGCGGATTTGCCTGCCTGACGTCCTACACCCTTACCCCGGGACAACCACCGCCCGGGCTGGACTGCCTTCCTGCGTCACCCCATCACTCACCTACTGCAGGTCTGGTCCGTCGGCTCCACCACTCCCCTTCACCCGAAGGATCCGGGGCGGCTTCACGGACTTAGCATCGCCTGGTTCGATGTCTGTCGCTTCACAGCGGG